>CAVQDV010000005.1:0-2918952 GCA_963711375.1 uncultured Gammaproteobacteria bacterium | reverse complement strand
ACGAATGCGCATTTAATTCTAGAAGAGGGCCCTGTATTATCGGACGTCGAATTATCACAATTGCAAGAACGATTGGAAAAAAGACCAGAATTTAATCGAAAACGCTATTGGGCCAAAGAGGCCATTCCAGACATCATCAAAGAAACCCCCGCTGAAGAGTGGCTATATGAATGGACGTGGGCTGGAAAATCGCTGGGAGAAGTAGTGATTCCAGCTTCATTGGGACAGTGGTTGATTTTAAGTGATGGTAAGATTTCGGATATTTTGAAAGACGCACTTGAAACTAAGGGTGCAAGCTGTTATTGCATAGCTCCAGAAAATCATCCGCAAAGTAAAGATGATTTTGTGGCTTTATTAAAAACGGAAAAATTTAGTGGAATTTTACATGTATCTAGCACGGGAGATCCTGCATTATTATCAGCTGAGAATATTGCGAGTGCACAACACCTTGGAACTGAAAGTGTATTGCATTTAACTCAAGCCCTCTTGCAATTAGAAGAGGTTGCTAAAATCCCATTATTTTTAATTACACAAAATCTCGAAGAAAATGTGGTACATAGTCCCTTAATTGGGCTATATAAAACAATTTTGCTTGAGCACCCGGAATTAAGTATTAAGCTTATCGATCTAGATTTTGCTTTTGATTCTGAATTATTATTTCAATCCTTTTTTGATAACAGTTCTGAGAATTTCCGAGCGCTAAAAGGCCGCCAATTTTATGTGCCCCGATTGTTAAGGGCGCATCAAGAGTTTATACATCCAGCACCTAAAATAGAAAATAAAATTCATAAAAATGCGACCTATTTAATTACCGGTGGTCTCGGGGGTTTAGGCCTAAGGCTCGCAAAATGGCTTTTAGAAAAAGGCGCGACGAGCCTTGTGCTAACGGGTCGAGGACTGTTGGATGAGGAACGAAAATCCAGCTTAAAAGCGCTCGAAATGCCGGGTACAAGAATTGCGTATGAATCCATCGATATCGGCGATGAAAAATCCGTAGAAAATTTATTTAAGAACCTGAAAAAATTTGAGAAGCCTTTAAAAGGCATTTTTCATTTAGCTGGGATTTTGGATGATGCCAGTTTAATGGAACAAGACTGGGAGCATTTTGAAAGGGTATTTCGCCCAAAAGTGTATGGAAGTTATTATTTACATTATTATTCAGAAAATCTCGATTTATTTGTGATGTTTTCCTCGATCGCAGCGAGTTTGGGAGGCCCAGGACAAAGCAATTATGCGGCGGCTAATGCCTTCATGGATGCCTTGTGCGAATATCGACGAAAACAAGGTTTGCCCGGACAGAGTCTTAATTTTGGTTCTTGGGCGGAAGTGGGGATGGCGCGTCATCTTATATCCCGACATGCAAAAACCGGGCTGATCGGCTTTACGCCAAAAGAAGGCCTACGCGCTTTAGAAGCGGCTTTACTGAGTAATCAAACAACGCTAACAATCGCAAAAATTGTGTGGGAAAATTTCATTGATTATTTGATCGAAATTCCAACGTGGTTAGAAGGTTTTGCACGAGAAAAAATGGATCAAAGGAACTTGATCCGACAACTGGAAGAACTTCCATTGAATGAACGTTTGGCTTTTGTGAAGTCCTATGTAATGAATGTCGTGCGTTCAGTTTTGGGATTATCACCCTCAGAAATGATTGACGAGAATAAGGGTTTTTTTGACATGGGGCTGGATTCTTTGATGGCAGTCGAATTAAAAAATCGACTGCAGGTTGGCCTTGGAAGAAGGGTCAGTTTAAGCAATACCAGCTTGTTTGAGTATTCGAATATTGAAAAAATATCGAATTACATCGGAGAATTATTACAGCTTGAAAATTTACCGGTACGAAAATCAGAGGCCATTATTATTTCCACTGTAGCCGACGAAGCCATTGCAATAATTGGAATGAGCTGTCGATTTCCGGGAGGCGCTAATACAGTTCCAGCGTATTGGGATTTATTAGCGCAAGGTAAAGATGCTATCACAGCAGTACCTGAAAATCGCTGGGAAGCCGATGATTATTATGATCCTGATCCACAAGCACCCGGAAAAATGATCACAAAATTAGGGGGTTTTTTAAATGTTGATGTGAGTGAGTTTGATGCTGGATTTTTTGGGATAAGTCGACGAGAAGCTGAATATTTGGATCCCCAGCAACGATTATTGCTCGAGGTAAGTTATGAGGCTTTGTTATCCGCGGGTATATTACCAGAAACACTTGAGGGCAGTTTAAGTGGTGTTTTTATTGGTATTTATTCTCATGATTATGCGGATTTATTAACATCAACCGGAAATGTAGATTTGGTTAATCCTTATATGGGTACTGGCAACACAGGCAGCACAGCAGTGGGTAGAATTTCATTTTTCTTTGGCTTGCAAGGACCGAGTATTGCAGTCGATACTGCCTGCTCTTCTTCTTTAGTGGCTATCGACGAGGCTTGCAATAATTTACGTCGAGGGGACGCCAATTTAGCCTTAGCCGGAGGTGTGAATTTAATACTGTCACCGGTGGTATCGATTGATTTGTCAAAAGCAGGGATGTTAGCGAGCGATGGACAATGCAAAACTTTTGATGCGGCAGCGGATGGCTATGTGCGGGGTGAAGGTTGCGGTATTTTGGTATTAAAACGGCTAAGTGATGCAAAACGTGATGGGGATTTGATTCTCGGTGTGATCAGCGCGAGTGGAGTAAATCAAGATGGTGCCAGCGGCGGTTTGACTGTTCCGAATGGTCAAGCACAAGAAAATTTAATCCGCCGAGTTTTATCTAAAGCAAAATTAAATGGGGAGGATATTGATTATCTTGAAGTGCATGGAACGGGCACTTCACTGGGAGATCCCATAGAAGTGAGGGCAGCAGGGGCGACCTATGGAAAGCGCAATGCGGCTCATCCCCTGAAATTAGGAACGGTTAAAACGAATATCGGGCATTTGGAAGGGGCGGCTGGTGTGGCGAGCGTGATTAAAGTGATTTTAGCCTTGCAAAATGAAATGTTGCCGCGGAATTTGCATTTTGAGAAATTAAATCCACACATTGAATTAAATTTTCCATCGGAAATTCTCATTAAAAATGAAGCTTGGAAGCGGGACGAACGAGTTCGTCGAGCCGCCATCAGTTCCTTTGGATTTAGTGGAACGAATGCGCATTTAATTCTAGAAGAGGGCCCTGTATTATCGGACGTCGAATTATCACAATTGCAAGAACGATTGGAAAAAAGACCAGAATTTAATCGAAAACGCTATTGGGCCAAAGAGGCCATTCCAGACATCATCAAAGAAACCCCCGCTGAAGAGTGGCTATATGAATGGACGTGGGCTGGAAAATCGCTGGGAGAAGTAGTGATTCCAGCTTCATTGGGACAGTGGTTGATTTTAAGTGATGGTAAGATTTCGGATATTTTGAAAGACGCACTTGAAACTAAGGGTGCAAGCTGTTATTGCATAGCTCCAGAAAATCATCCGCAAAGTAAAGATGATTTTGTGGCTTTATTAAAAACGGAAAAATTTAGTGGAATTTTACATGTATCTAGCACGGGAGATCCTGCATTATTATCAGCTGAGAATATTGCGAGTGCACAACACCTTGGAACTGAAAGTGTATTGCATTTAACTCAAGCCCTCTTGCAATTAGAAGAGGTTGCTAAAATCCCATTATTTTTAATTACACAAAATCTCGAAGAAAATGTGGTACATAGTCCCTTAATTGGGCTATATAAAACAATTTTGCTTGAGCACCCGGAATTAAGTATTAAGCTTATCGATCTAGATTTTGCTTTTGATTCTGAATTATTATTTCAATCCTTTTTTGATAACAGTTCTGAGAATTTCCGAGCGCTAAAAGGCCGCCAATTTTATGTGCCCCGATTGTTAAGGGCGCATCAAGAGTTTATACATCCAGCACCTAAAATAGAAAATAAAATTCATAAAAATGCGACCTATTTAATTACCGGTGGTCTCGGGGGTTTAGGCCTAAGGCTCGCAAAATGGCTTTTAGAAAAAGGCGCGACGAGCCTTGTGCTAACGGGTCGAGGACTGTTGGATGAGGAACGAAAATCCAGCTTAAAAGCGCTCGAAATGCCGGGTACAAGAATTGCGTATGAATCCATCGATATCGGCGATGAAAAATCCGTAGAAAATTTATTTAAGAACCTGAAAAAATTTGAGAAGCCTTTAAAAGGCATTTTTCATTTAGCTGGGATTTTGGATGATGCCAGTTTAATGGAACAAGACTGGGAGCATTTTGAAAGGGTATTTCGCCCAAAAGTGTATGGAAGTTATTATTTACATTATTATTCAGAAAATCTCGATTTATTTGTGATGTTTTCCTCGATCGCAGCGAGTTTGGGAGGCCCAGGACAAAGCAATTATGCGGCGGCTAATGCCTTCATGGATGCCTTGTGCGAATATCGACGAAAACAAGGTTTGCCCGGACAGAGTCTTAATTTTGGTTCTTGGGCGGAAGTGGGGATGGCGCGTCATCTTATATCCCGACATGCAAAAACCGGGCTGATCGGCTTTACGCCAAAAGAAGGCCTACGCGCTTTAGAAGCGGCTTTACTGAGTAATCAAACAACGCTAACAATCGCAAAAATTGTGTGGGAAAATTTCATTGATTATTTGATCGAAATTCCAACGTGGTTAGAAGGTTTTGCACGAGAAAAAATGGATCAAAGGAACTTGATCCGGCAACTGGAAGAACTTCCATTGAATGAACGTTTGGCTTTTGTGAAGTCCTATGTAATGAATGTCGTGCGTTCAGTTTTGGGATTATCACCCTCAGAAATGATTGACGAGAATAAGGGTTTTTTTGACATGGGGCTGGATTCTTTGATGGCAGTCGAATTAAAAAATCGACTGCAGGTTGGCCTTGGAAGAAGGGTCAGTTTAAGCAATACCAGCTTGTTTGAGTATTCGAATATTGAAAAAATATCGAATTACATCGGAGAATTATTACAGCTTGAAAATTTACCGGTACGAAAATCAGAGGCCATTATTATTTCCACTGTAGCCGACGAAGCCATTGCAATAATTGGAATGAGCTGTCGATTTCCGGGAGGCGCTAATACAGTTCCAGCGTATTGGGATTTATTAGCGCAAGGTAAAGATGCTATCACAGCAGTACCTGAAAATCGCTGGGAAGCCGATGATTATTATGATCCTGATCCACAAGCACCCGGAAAAATGATCACAAAATTAGGGGGTTTTTTAAATGTTGATGTGAGTGAGTTTGATGCTGGATTTTTTGGGATAAGTCGACGAGAAGCTGAATATTTGGATCCCCAGCAACGATTATTGCTCGAGGTAAGTTACGAGGCTTTGTTATCCGCGGGTATATTACCAGAAACACTTGAGGGCAGTTTAAGTGGCGTTTTTATCGGTATTTATTCTCATGATTATGCGGATTTATTAACATCAACCGGAAATGTAGATTTGGTTAATCCTTATATGGGTACTGGCAACACAGGCAGCACAGCAGTGGGTAGAATTTCATTTTTCTTTGGCTTGCAAGGACCGAGTATTGCCGTCGATACTGCCTGCTCTTCTTCTTTAGTGGCTATCGACGAGGCTTGCAATAATTTACGTCGAGGGGACGCCAATTTAGCCTTAGCCGGAGGTGTGAATTTAATACTGTCACCGGTGGTATCGATTGATTTGTCAAAAGCAGGGATGTTAGCGAGCGATGGACAATGCAAAACTTTTGATGCGGCAGCGGATGGCTATGTGCGGGGTGAAGGTTGCGGTATTTTGGTATTAAAACGGCTAAGTGATGCAAAACGTGATGGGGATTTGATTCTCGGTGTGATCAGCGCGAGTGGAGTAAATCAAGATGGTGCCAGCGGCGGTTTGACTGTTCCGAATGGTCAAGCACAAGAAAATTTAATCCGCCGAGTTTTATCTAAAGCAAAATTAAATGGGGAGGATATTGATTATCTTGAAGTGCATGGAACGGGCACTGCACTGGGAGATCCCATAGAAGTGAGGGCAGCAGGGGCGACCTATGGAAAGCGCAATGCGGCTCATCCCTTGAAATTAGGAACGGTTAAAACGAATATCGGGCATTTGGAAGGGGCGGCTGGTGTGGCGAGCGTGATTAAAGTGATTTTAGCCTTGCAAAATGAAATGTTGCCGCGGAATTTGCATTTTGAGAAATTAAATCCACACATTGAATTAAATTTTCCATCGGAAATTCTCATTAAAAATGAAGCTTGGAAGCGGAACGAACGAGTTCGTCGAGCCGCCATCAGTTCCTTTGGATTTAGCGGAACGAATGCGCATTTAATTCTAGAAGAGGGCCCTGTATTATCGGACGTCGAATTATCACAATTGCAAGAACGATTGGAAAAAAAACCAGAATTTAATCGAAAACGCTACTGGGCAGAAGCCTTGGATGAGGGAAAAAAACTTTACGAAGAAAAAAAAGTGGAGAACTGGTTTTATCGAGTGGAGTGGATAGAAAACACGGAAATCGGTAAGTTAAAAGACGAGCTCTCCATAAGACGCTATCTGATTTTTGGAATGGCATCCAATCGTGAATTGATGTCTAAAGCAAAGGCAGAAGAGTACTATTTTGTAGAGCCTGGCGATGACTTTCATCACAGCAAGAACCTCTATAAAGTTTCAATAAAAGATCCTGACACTTTCAGCCAAGTATTGAAGGCCGTTAACATAAATGCCGCAATTACGGATGTTTTATTTTTCTCCGATTTTGATACCAGTTGCCAAGGTTTGTTGCGGGTAATTCAGGCCTTGGTGCAAAGTGGGTTAACGCCGCGTTTATGGTTATTATGCTCGAATGTAAATCCTTCAGCATCGGCATTATTAGGCTTTGCCAAGGTTATTGCGCTTGAGCATCCTGAATTTCGAAGTGTTCGAATTGATTATGATGATGCTTTGACAGCTGAAAAATTAGCAGAAGAGCTCGAGAATGATGGGCAAGAAGATGAAGTCTCTATTCGAAAAAATAATCGTTTTGTACCGCGTTTAGTATCTTACATTCCCGAGCAAAAAAACGTTCTCACATTTTCAGAAGCGGGAGTGTATTTAATTACAGGAGGATTGGGTGGTTTAGGTTTGGCCTGTCTTGAATGGCTCATCCAAAATAAGGTCAAGCACATCATTTTAATGGCTCGATCAAGAGCAACAGAAACAGCGGAGGCCCGTTTAAATCAGTATCGAGAACAAGGCATAGAAATTAGCGTGGTTCAAGGTGATGTGAGTCAAAAAAAAGATGTCGAGAAATTATTTAATGCGATCGATCAAAAAGGACTTAAATTAAAGGGAATTTTCCATGCCGCAGGGGTGGTAGATCATGATTTAATTAGCCGATTAAGTTGGGAACGATTTTCCAAGGTGTTAGCGCCTAAAATTGACGGCACCAAAAATTTAGTAAAGGCCTTAGAAATCTCGAAAAGATCTTTGGATTTTTTTGTACTTTTTTCGTCGATTTCAGGTCTATTGGGATCTGCGGCTACGGCGAGTTATGCGGCGGGTAATTATTATTTAATTGAATACGCCGAACAGCTGAAAAATTCTGGCTTGTCACTTATTAGCATAGCCTGGGGTCCATGGAGTGAGATTGGGATGGCGCGTGGAGAAGCTGACCGGGAATTACGTTTAGGTTACCGCTTAATTTCAGAGAAAGATGGAATAAAAGCCATGGAGCTAGCCTTAAAAGATACTGAGGCAAGCCCCATGGTTGCGCCGATGAATTGGCCAAAATACTTTGAAAATTTGCAGCATATTTCACCTATTTATTCCAATATCCTGTCTAGCTTGGAAATAAGATCAGTCATTCAGGAAAAAGGAGAGCTTGATAAACTCTTGCAGGCAGGTAGTACCGAGGATCGGTCAAAATTAGCGAGAGACTATATTCTAAAAATCGCCAAACAAATATTGGGTTTTAAGGAAAATGAAGTACTCGATGAAACAAGAGGTTTTTTTGAAGCCGGCATGGATTCGTTAATGGCGACAGAGCTTCGAAATAAATTACAAAATGCCTTAGGTGATCGGATTATTTTAAAATCAACAGCGGCCTTTGATTATCCCAGTGTGGAGAAATTAGTCCATCACATTCTGATTTCTTTAGGCTATAAAGCAAGGGAATTCACTTCGGAAAGTGAGTTGAGTGAAATCGGCATTTTTGATGGGCGCTCAGAACCTATTGCGATTATAGGTATGGCCTGTCGATTACCCGGTCATTCGAAGACCCCGGAGGCTTTTTGGGAAGTCTTAAAAAATGGCGTTGATGGAATTTCTGAAATTCCTTCTGAACGATTTGATATAGAGTCTTATTATGATCCAGAGCCAGGAAAGCCAGATAAAATTATTACGAAAAATGGGGCTTTTATAGACGATATTGATTTATTTGACCCGGCTTTTTTTGGAATTAGTCCCACTGAGGCAGAGGATATGGATCCTCAACAACGCTTGCTCTTACTGGTTACGTGGGAGGCCCTAGAGCGTGCGGGTATTCCTCCTAAAACCCTCAACAATTCTCCGACTGGGGTTTTTATCGGAGTTTCTGGAAATGATTATGCAGGTTTAATTACAAAAAGCACGTCGGACTTGCATCCCCATTTTGCTTCGGGAAATGTTCTCAATGCGTTAAGTGGTCGAGTTTCATATACTTTCGGACTTCAGGGGCCGAGTATTGTGATGGATACCGCCTGTTCATCCTCACTCGTCAGTGTGCACATGGCTTGCAACAGCCTGCTAATGGGAGATTGCAGGCTAGCCATAGCGGGTGGTACGAATATTCTTTTAGATCCTTCTGGCTTTATTTCCCTTTCAGCAGGGCAGATGCTATCTCCAGAGGGTCATTGTAAAACTTTTGATGCCAGTGCAGATGGTTATGTGCGTGGAGAAGGTATCGGTGTATTAATTTTAAAACGCTTAAGTGAAGCGAGACGTGATGGTGATCGCATTCTTGCCGTTATTCGAGGAAGTGCTGTTAATCAAGATGGACGCAGCAGTGGATTAACGGTTCCAAATGGAGTGGCCCAAGCAAAATTAATTCGAAAAGCGCTAAAATCAGCAACATTAAAACCAGAGGACCTTAGCTACATTGAAGCCCACGGAACGGGAACCTCCTTGGGTGATCCCATAGAGGTGAATGCAATTGCAGAAGTCTATGGGAATTCTCGATCTCCAGTAAATCCGCTATTAATTGGCTCGGTAAAAAGCAATATTGGCCATTTAGAATCCGCGGCTGGAATTTCCTCGATGATTAAAATGATTTTAGCGTTTAATCACAAAGAAATTCCACCAAATTTACATTTTCATCACTTAAATCCCAATATTGATTTAAGCTCTATACCGGCGAAAATAGTGGAGGAACTAACGCCTTGGACAGTGGCAGAGGGACAAACACGAATTGCTGGAATAAGTGGTTTTGGATTTACAGGAACCAATGCGCATATTATTTTAGAAGAGCCGCCTGTTGCCGAGAAAAAAATTTCGAGCCAACAGGAACCCCCACTTTATTTATTGACCTTATCAGCAAAAACGAAAGAGGGCTTAGAAAAACTCGTAAAACGATATCAGGATTTTTTATCAACAACAGAAGAAAATTTAGGGGATATTACGTACACGACTCAGGTTGGGCGTAATCACGAGGAATTTCGACTGGCTCTCATTGCGGCTGATATAAATGAAGTAAAATCAAAATTAGAAAAAGCAGAATTTATTCAGGGACAGGCGAAATCAGAAGCAAAAGAAAAAATGGTATTCCAGTATCTAGATTCAGGTGAATATACAATTCACGAGCCCAAGGAAAATGTGATCAATATTGACATTGGTCCAGATGCAAACTGGCAAACTTTATTAAGTGCCTTATCGGCTTACTATACAGCAGGGGCAGACATTGATTGGAAGAGCTTTGCATCTCCATTTAGCCGAGAAAAAGTGCTGCTGCCAATCTATCCGTTTGAGCTTCAACGCTACTGGGCCAGAGAGGCCATTCCAAGGATCATGCAAGAAACCCCCGCTGAAGAGTGGCTATATGAATGGACGTGGGCTGAAAAATCGCTGGGAGAAGTAGTGATTCCAGCTTCATTGGGACAGTGGTTGATTTTAAGTGATGGTAAGATTTCGGATATTTTGAAAGACGCACTTGAAACTAAGGGTGCAAGCTGTTATTGCATAGCTCCAGAAAATCATCCGCAAAGTAAAGATGATTTTGTGGCTTTATTAAAAACGGAAAAATTTAGTGGAATTTTACATGTATCTAGCACGGGAGATCCTGCATTATTATCAGCTGAGAATATTGCGAGTGCACAACACCTTGGAACTGAAAGTGTATTGCATTTAACTCAAGCCCTCTTGCAATTAGAAGAGGTTGCTAAAATCCCATTATTTTTAATTACACAAAATCTCGAAGAAAATGTGGTACATAGTCCCTTAATTGGGCTATATAAAACAATTTTGCTTGAGCACCCGGAATTAAGTATTAAGCTTATCGATCTAGATTTTGCTTTTGATTCTGAATTATTATTTCAATCCTTTTTTGATAACAGTTCTGAGAATTTCCGAGCGCTAAAAGGCCGCCAATTTTATGTGCCCCGATTGTTAAGGGCGCATCAAGAGTTTATACATCCAGCACCTAAAATAGAAAATAAAATTCATAAAAATGCGACCTATTTAATTACCGGTGGTCTCGGGGGTTTAGGCCTAAGGCTCGCAAAATGGCTTTTAGAAAAAGGCGCGACGAGCCTTGTGCTAACGGGTCGAGGACTGTTGGATGAGGAACGAAAATCCAGCTTAAAAGCGCTCGAAATGCCGGGTACAAGAATTGCGTATGAATCCATCGATATCGGCGATGAAAAATCCGTAGAAAATTTATTTAAGAACCTGAAAAAATTTGAGAAGCCTTTAAAAGGCATTTTTCATTTAGCTGGGATTTTGGATGATGCCAGTTTAATGGAACAAGACTGGGAGCATTTTGAAAGGGTATTTCGCCCAAAAGTGTATGGAAGTTATTATTTACATTATTATTCAGAAAATCTCGATTTATTTGTGATGTTTTCCTCGATCGCAGCGAGTTTGGGAGGCCCAGGACAAAGCAATTATGCGGCGGCTAATGCCTTCATGGATGCCTTGTGCGAATATCGACGAAAACAAGGTTTGCCCGGACAGAGTCTTAATTTTGGTTCTTGGGCGGAAGTGGGGATGGCGCGTCATCTTATATCCCGACATGCAAAAACCGGGCTGATCGGCTTTACGCCAAAAGAAGGCCTACGCGCTTTAGAAGCGGCTTTACTGAGTAATCAAACAACGCTAACAATCGCAAAAATTGTGTGGGAAAATTTCATTGATTATTTGATCGAAATTCCAACGTGGTTAGAAGGTTTTGCACGAGAAAAAATGGATCAAAGGAACTTGATCCGGCAACTGGAAGAACTTCCATTGAATGAACGTTTGGCTTTTGTGAAGTCCTATGTAATGAATGTCGTGCGTTCAGTTTTGGGATTATCACCCTCAGAAATGATTGACGAGAATAAGGGTTTTTTTGACATGGGGCTGGATTCTTTGATGGCAGTCGAATTAAAAAATCGACTGCAGGTTGGCCTTGGAAGAAGGGTCAGTTTAAGCAATACCAGCTTGTTTGAGTATTCGAATATTGAAAAAATATCGAATTACATCGGAGAATTATTACAGCTTGAAAATTTACCGGTACGAAAATCAGAGGCCATTATTATTTCCACTGTAGCCGACGAAGCCATTGCAATAATTGGAATGAGCTGTCGATTTCCGGGAGGCGCTAATACAGTTCCAGCGTATTGGGATTTATTAGCGCAAGGTAAAGATGCTATCACAGCAGTACCTGAAAATCGCTGGGAAGCCGATGATTATTATGATCCTGATCCACAAGCACCCGGAAAAATGATCACAAAATTAGGGGGTTTTTTAAATGTTGATGTGAGTGAGTTTGATGCTGGATTTTTTGGGATAAGTCGACGAGAAGCTGAATATTTGGATCCCCAGCAACGATTATTGCTCGAGGTAAGTTACGAGGCTTTGTTATCCGCGGGTATATTACCAGAAACACTTGAGGGCAGTTTAAGTGGCGTTTTTATCGGTATTTATTCTCATGATTATGCGGATTTATTAACATCAACCGGAAATGTAGATTTGGTTAATCCTTATATGGGTACTGGCAACACAGGCAGCACAGCAGTGGGTAGAATTTCATTTTTCTTTGGCTTGCAAGGACCGAGTATTGCCGTCGATACTGCCTGCTCTTCTTCTTTAGTGGCTATCGACGAGGCTTGCAATAATTTACGTCGAGGGGACGCCAATTTAGCCTTAGCCGGAGGTGTGAATTTAATACTGTCACCGGTGGTATCGATTGATTTGTCAAAAGCAGGGATGTTAGCGAGCGATGGACAATGCAAAACTTTTGATGCGGCAGCGGATGGCTATGTGCGGGGTGAAGGTTGCGGTATTTTGGTATTAAAACGGCTAAGTGATGCAAAACGTGATGGGGATTTGATTCTCGGTGTGATCAGCGCGAGTGGAGTAAATCAAGATGGTGCCAGCGGCGGTTTGACTGTTCCGAATGGTCAAGCACAAGAAAATTTAATCCGCCGAGTTTTATCTAAAGCAAAATTAAATGGGGAGGATATTGATTATCTTGAAGTGCATGGAACGGGCACTGCACTGGGAGATCCCATAGAAGTGAGGGCAGCAGGGGCGACCTATGGAAAGCGCAATGCGGCTCATCCCCTGAAATTAGGAACGGTTAAAACGAATATCGGGCATTTGGAAGGGGCGGCTGGTGTGGCGAGCGTGATTAAAGTGATTTTAGCCTTGCAAAATGAAATGTTGCCGCGGAATTTGCATTTTGAGAAATTAAATCCACACATTGAATTAAATTTTCCATCGGAAATTCTCATTAAAAATGAAGCTTGGAAGCGGGACGAACGAGTTCGTCGAGCCGCCATCAGTTCCTTTGGATTTAGCGGAACGAATGCGCATTTAATTCTAGAAGAGGGTCCTGTATTATCGGACGTCGAATTATCACAATTGCAAGAACGATTGGAAAAAAGACCAGAATTTAATCGAAAACGCTATTGGGCCAAAGAGGCCATTCCAGACATCATCAAAGAAACCCCCGCTGAAGAGTGGCTATATGAATGGACGTGGGCTGAAAAATCGCTGGGAGAAGTAGTGATTCCAGCTTCATTGGGACAGTGGTTGATTTTAAGTGATGGTAAGATTTCGGATATTTTGAAAGACGCACTTGAAACTAAGGGTGCAAGCTGTTATTGCATAGCTCCAGAAAATCATCCGCAAAGTAAAGATGATTTTGTGGCTTTATTAAAAACGGAAAAATTTAGTGGAATTTTACATGTATCTAGCACGGGAGATCCTGCATTATTATCAGCTGAGAATATTGCGAGTGCACAACACCTTGGAACTGAAAGTGTATTGCATTTAACTCAAGCCCTCTTGCAATTAGAAGAGGTTGCTAAAATCCCATTATTTTTAATTACACAAAATCTCGAAGAAAATGTGGTACATAGTCCCTTAATTGGGCTATATAAAACAATTTTGCTTGAGCACCCGGAATTAAGTATTAAGCTTATCGATCTAGATTTTGCTTTTGATTCTGAATTATTATTTCAATCCTTTTTTGATAACAGTTCTGAGAATTTCCGAGCGCTAAAAGGCCGCCAATTTTATGTGCCCCGATTGTTAAGGGCGCATCAAGAGTTTATACATCCAGCACCTAAAATAGAAAATAAAATTCATAAAAATGCGACCTATTTAATTACCGGTGGTCTCGGGGGTTTAGGCCTAAGGCTCGCAAAATGGCTTTTAGAAAAAGGCGCGACGAGCCTTGTGCTAACGGGTCGAGGACTGTTGGATGAGGAACGAAAATCCAGCTTAAAAGCGCTCGAAATGCCGGGTACAAGAATTGCGTATGAATCCATCGATATCGGCGATGAAAAATCCGTAGAAAATTTATTTAAGAACCTGAAAAAATTTGAGAAGCCTTTAAAAGGCATTTTTCATTTAGCTGGGATTTTGGATGATGCCAGTTTAATGGAACAAGACTGGGAGCATTTTGAAAGGGTATTTCGCCCAAAAGTGTATGGAAGTTATTATTTACATTATTATTCAGAAAATCTCGATTTATTTGTGATGTTTTCCTCGATCGCAGCGAGTTTGGGAGGCCCAGGACAAAGCAATTATGCGGCGGCTAATGCCTTCATGGATGCCTTGTGCGAATATCGACGAAAACAAGGTTTGCCCGGACAGAGTCTTAATTTTGGTTCTTGGGCGGAAGTGGGGATGGCGCGTCATCTTATATCCCGACATGCAAAAACCGGGCTGATCGGCTTTACGCCAAAAGAAGGCCTACGCGCTTTAGAAGCGGCTTTACTGAGTAATCAAACAACGCTAACAATCGCAAAAATTGTGTGGGAAAATTTCATTGATTATTTGATCGAAATTCCAACGTGGTTAGAAGGTTTTGCACGAGAAAAAATGGATCAAAGGAACTTGATCCGACAACTGGAAGAACTTCCATTGAATGAACGTTTGGCTTTTGTGAAGTCCTATGTAATGAATGTCGTGCGTTCAGTTTTGGGATTATCACCCTCAGAAATGATTGACGAGAATAAGGGTTTTTTTGACATGGGGCTGGATTCTTTGATGGCAGTCGAATTAAAAAATCGACTGCAGGTTGGCCTTGGAAGAAGGGTCAGTTTAAGCAATACCAGCTTGTTTGAGTATTCGAATATTGAAAAAATATCGAATTACATCGGAGAATTATTACAGCTTGAAAATTTACCGGTACGAAAATCAGAGGCCATTATTATTTCCACTGTAGCCGACGAAGCCATTGCAATAATTGGAATGAGCTGTCGATTTCCGGGAGGCGCTAATACAGTTCCAGCGTATTGGGATTTATTAGCGCAAGGTAAAGATGCTATCACAGCAGTACCTGAAAATCGCTGGGAAGCCGATGATTATTATGATCCTGATCCACAAGCACCCGGAAAAATGATCACAAAATTAGGGGGTTTTTTAAATGTTGATGTGAGTGAGTTTGATGCTGGATTTTTTGGGATAAGTCGACGAGAAGCTGAATATTTGGATCCCCAGCAACGATTATTGCTCGAGGTAAGTTACGAGGCTTTGTTATCCGCGGGTATATTACCAGAAACACTTGAGGGCAGTTTAAGTGGCGTTTTTATCGGTATTTATTCTCATGATTATGCGGATTTATTAACATCAACCGGAAATGTAGATTTGGTTAATCCTTATATGGGTACTGGCAACACAGGCAGCACAGCAGTGGGTAGAATTTCATTTTTCTTTGGCTTGCAAGGACCGAGTATTGCCGTCGATACTGCCTGCTCTTCTTCTTTAGTGGCTATCGACGAGGCTTGCAATAATTTACGTCGAGGGGACGCCAATTTAGCCTTAGCCGGAGGTGTGAATTTAATACTGTCACCGGTGGTATCGATTGATTTGTCAAAAGCAGGGATGTTAGCGAGCGATGGACAATGCAAAACTTTTGATGCGGCAGCGGATGGCTATGTGCGGGGTGAAGGTTGCGGTATTTTGGTATTAAAACGGCTAAGTGATGCAAAACGTGATGGGGATTTGATTCTCGGTGTGATCAGCGCGAGTGGAGTAAATCAAGATGGTGCCAGCGGCGGTTTGACTGTTCCGAATGGTCAAGCACAAGAAAATTTAATCCGCCGAGTTTTATCTAAAGCAAAATTAAATGGGGAGGATATTGATTATCTTGAAGTGCATGGAACGGGCACTTCACTGGGAGATCCCATAGAAGTGAGGGCAGCAGGGGCGACCTATGGAAAGCGCAATGCGGCTCATCCCCTGAAATTAGGAACGGTTAAAACGAATATCGGGCATTTGGAAGGGGCGGCTGGTGTGGCGAGCGTGATTAAAGTGATTTTAGCCTTGCAAAATGAAATGTTGCCGCGGAATTTGCATTTTGAGAAATTAAATCCACACATTGAATTAAATTTTCCATCGGAAATTCTCATTAAAAATGAAGCTTGGAAGCGGAACGAACGAGTTCGTCGAGCCGCCATCAGTTCCTTTGGATTTAGCGGAACGAATGCGCATTTAATTCTAGAAGAGGGCCCTGTATTATCGGACGTCGAATTATCACAATTGCAAGAACGATTGGAAAAAAAACCAGAATTTAATCGAAAACGCTACTGGGCAGAAGCCTTGGATGAGGGAAAAAAACTTTACGAAGAAAAAAAAGTGGAGAACTGGTTTTATCGAGTGGAGTGGATAGAAAACACGGAAATCGGTAAGTTAAAAGACGAGCTCTCCATAAGACGCTATCTGATTTTTGGAATGGCATCCAATCGTGAATTGATGTCTAAAGCAAAGGCAGAAGAGTACTATTTTGTAGAGCCTGGCGATGACTTTCATCACAGCAAGAACCTCTATAAAGTTTCAATAAAAGATCCTGACACTTTCAGCCAAGTATTGAAGGCCGCTAACATAAATGCCGCAATTACGGATGTTTTATTTTTCTCCGATTTTGATACCAGTTGCCAAGGTTTGTTGCGGGTAATTCAGGCCTTGGTGCAAAGTGGGTTAACGCCGCGTTTATGGTTATTATGCTCGAATGTAAATCCTTCAGCATCGGCATTATTAGGCTTTGCCAAGGTTATTGCGCTTGAGCATCCTGAATTTCGAAGTGTTCGAATTGATTATGATGATGCTTTGACAGCTGAAAAATTAGCAGAAGAGCTCGAGAATGATGGGCAAGAAGATGAAGTCTCTATTCGAAAAAATAATCGTTTTGTACCGCGTTTAGTATCTTACATTCCCGAGCAAAAAAACGTTCTCACATTTTCAGAAGCGGGAGTGTATTTAATTACAGGAGGATTGGGTGGTTTAGGTTTGGCCTGTCTTGAATGGCTCATCCAAAATAAGGTCAAGCACATCATTTTAATGGCTCGATCAAGAGCAACAGAAACAGCGGAGGCCCGTTTAAATCAGTATCGAGAACAAGGCATAGAAATTAGCGTGGTTCAAGGTGATGTGAGTCAAAAAAAAGATGTCGAGAAATTATTTAATGCGATCGATCAAAAAGGACTTAAATTAAAGGGAATTTTCCATGCCGCAGGGGTGGTAGATCATGATTTAATTAGCCGATTAAGTTGGGAACGATTTTCCAAGGTGTTAGCGCCTAAAATTGACGGCACCAAAAATTTAGTAAAGGCCTTAGAAATCTCGAAAAGATCTTTGGATTTTTTTGTACTTTTTTCGTCGATTTCAGGTCTATTGGGATCTGCGGCTACGGCGAGTTATGCGGCGGGTAATTATTATTTAATTGAATACGCCGAACAGCTGAAAAATTCTGGCTTGTCACTTATTAGCATAGCCTGGGGTCCATGGAGTGAGATTGGGATGGCGCGTGGAGAAGCTGACCGGGAATTACGTTTAGGTTACCGCTTAATTTCAGAGAAAGATGGAATAAAAGCCATGGAGCTAGCCTTAAAAGATACTGAGGCAAGCCCCATGGTTGCGCCGATGAATTGGCCAAAATACTTTGAAAATCTTCAGCATACTTCGCCAATCTACTCAAATATTCTATCGACCTCGGAATCTCAGCTAGCTATACTGGAAAGAGGTGAGTTAGATCGAGCCTTGCAGGTAGGGAAGCCTGAAGATCGGCCTAAAATTGCGAGAGAATACATTCAAAAAATGGCCCAACGGGTATTGGGTCTTAAAGAAAATGAACCGCTGGATGCCGCAAAAGGCTTTTTTGAAACAGGGATGGATTCGTTAATGGCGACAGAGCTTCGAAATAAATTACAAAATGCGCTAGGGGATAGCTGTATTTTAAAATCGACGGCGGCTTTTGATTATCCCAGTGTGGATAAATTGGTAGACTACATTCTAGTATCCCTGGGATTAAAAGCAAAAGAATTTATTTCAGATGAAACAAAACATGAAGGAATAGCACAAAAAGAAATTCAGAGTGATGTGAGTGCAATGAGCATTGAGGACGTGCTTAAGGCATTAAAGGAGCGTCATGATGAAAAATGATGATCCTAAGAATAAGCAATATGAAGAAGCCCTTAGAAATGCGCTGATCGATATTAAAAATCTATCTTTAAAGTTAGGTGCCTATTCGGAGCCCATTGCTATTATTGGCATGGCTTGTCGATTACCCGGCCATTCCAAGACCCCAGAAGCATTTTGGGAAGTCTTAAAAAATGGCATCGATGGAATTTCGGAAATTCCTCCTGAACGATTTGATATCGAGTCTTATTATGATCCAGAGCCTGGAAAGCCCGACAAAATCATTACCAAAAATGCCGCCTTTTTAGATGATATTGATTTATTTGATCCTGCTTTTTTTGGCATAAGTCCTATTGAGGCAGTAGATATGGATCCTCAGCAACGCTTGCTTTTACTGGTTACGTGGGAAGCTTTGGAGCGGGCGGGCATCCCTCCTAAAACGCTTATTAATTCGTTGACCGGGGTTTTTATAGGGGTTTCTGGAAATGAATATGCCGGTTTAATTTTAAAAAGCGGGGCTGAATTACATCCGCATTTTGCTACCGGAAATGTACTAAATGCTTTAAGTGGCCGTCTGTCCTATACGTTTGGATTGCAGGGGCCCAGTCTTGTTCTAGACACAGCTTGTTCCTCATCTTTAGTCAGTGTGCACATGGCTTGCAATAGTCTATTGATGGGAGATTGCAGGCTAGCCATTGCCGGTGGTACGAATATTCTCCTAGACCCTTCTGCCTTTATTTCCCTTTCAGCCGGGCAGATGCTTTCTCCAGAGGGTCATTGCAAAACCTTTGATGCCAGTGCAGATGGTTATGCGCGTGGAGAAGGTATTGGTGTATTTATTTTAAAGCGTTTAAGCGATGCTAAACGTGACGGTGATCCGATTCTGGCTGTCATTCGAGGGAGTGCTGTTAATCAAGATGGACGCAGCAGTGGCTTAACCGTTCCGAATGGAGTGGCTCAGACAAGATTAATTCAAAAAGCACTAAAATCAGCAAAATTAAAACCAGAGGACATTAGCTATGTTGAAGCTCATGGAACTGGAACATCATTGGGTGATCCTATAGAAGTGAATGCTATTGCAGAAGCCTATGGAAATTCTCGATCCCTCGACAATCCCCTATTAATGGGCTCGGTAAAAAGCAATATAGGCCATTTAGAATCGGCTGCTGGTTTTTCTTCTATGATTAAAATGATCTTATCGCTTAATCACAAAGAAATTCCGCCGAATTTACATTTTCATCACTTAAATCCTAAAATTGATTTAAGCTCCATTCCAGCGAAAATAGTCGATAAATTGACGCCTTGGGTAGTTCAAGAAGGTCAAACGCGAATTGCTGGGATTAGTGGTTTCGGATTTACGGGAACTAATGCGCATATTCTTTTAGGGGAGGCTCCTAGTGTGGAGAAAAAAGTCTCCGCTCAAAAAGAACCTTCGATATATTTATTCACCTTATCAGCAAAATCGGAAGAGGCCTTAAATCAGCTGGTAATAAACTATCAAGATTTTTTAGCAAAGACAGAAGAAAATCTAGCCGATATTGCGTATACGGCAAGCGTAGGGCGTAATCACGAAGAATTTCGACTTGCTATCCTAGCCGCTGATATTCATGAATTAAAATTAAAATTGGAAAAAGCCGATTTTAGTCAGGGACAAACAGAGCTAAATAAACAAGAAAAGATTGAGTTTCATTATCAAGATTCTGGTGAATATACGATTCACGAATCTAAGGATAATGTGATCAATATTGACATCGGTCCGGATGCCAAGTGGCAAACTTTATTAAGCGCCTTGTCGGCTTACTATATTGCAGGAACCGAAATTGATTGGAAGTGCTTTGCATCCCCATTTAACCGAAAAAAAGTGCTGTTACCGACCTATCCATTTCAACTTCAGCGGTATTGGTCGAAAGAAGCTAAGGTGGCTCCTAGAATTTCACTGGAAAGTCTTTCTGAAGAATGGATGTATGAATGGGATTGGCAAGAAAAATCTTCGGATGAAAGCGTCATTCCTCATCCATTAGGTCATTGGTTGCTGTTGAGTGATGGAAAGGTATCTGATTCTTTGAAAATAAACTTTGAAAACAGGGGCGCCACTTGTCATTGCATTTCTCCAGAAAATTATCCTCAAAATAAGGAAGCTTTCTTAAGATTAATTCAAGCGGAAAATTTTACTGGAATTGTGCATCTTTCCAGTGCGGGTGATATACCCCCTCTAACAGTCGAAAATATTAAGAAGGCCCAAATTTTGGGAACTAAATGCATTTTAGACCTAGCTCAGGCCTTGGTGCAATTTCAGGAAACCAAAAAAATCCCCTTTTTTTTAGTGTCACATAATCTTTTCAATACCACTAGTAACTCTAATCTTCTTTACAGCCCCTTGAATGGGCTGCTTAAGAGCATTTTGGCAGAATATCCAGATTTGCCCCTTAAGCATATTGATGTAGGCGAAAATTGGAACCCTGAATTATTGTTTACTCTATTTTTCATGAAGAGTGAAGAGCGTATTTTTTCTTTGAAGGGAAATCAATTGTATGTGCCTCGTTTATCTAGACTGAAGAATAGAGGACCTTTCGAAAATACGGCTTCCATTAAAGCTGAAATTAAGTCAGAGGCCACCTATCTTATTACCGGTGGCTTGGGTGGGCTGGGTTTAACATTAGC
Organism: uncultured Gammaproteobacteria bacterium; assembly: GCA_963711375.1. Lineage (GTDB taxonomy): Bacteria > Pseudomonadota > Gammaproteobacteria > Coxiellales > Coxiellaceae > CAVQDV01. The sequence continues at coordinate 2,898,270 of CAVQDV010000005.1, read as the reverse complement.
CAGATGGTTGTCGGAAAAAGGCGCGGCTCATCTGGTCTTAACGGGTAGAAGATCTCTTAACGATGAATTTAAAAATAAGCTTAAATCATTAGAAACCGAAAATACCAAAATACATTACGAAGCAATCGATATGGGTGATGAAAAATCCGTGGCCGATTTACTAAAACGGCTTCAACAAGAAAAATATCCTTTGAAAGGCATTTTTCATTTGGCTGGCGTTCTCGATGATGCCACTTTAATGGAACAAGACTGGGATCATTTTGAAATGGTTTTTCGTCCAAAAGTTTATGGAAGTTTTTATTTGCATCAATACTCAGAGGACTTAGATTTTTTTGTGATGTTCTCATCCATTGCTGCCGCGTTTGGAGGTGCTGGTCAAAGTAATTATGCCGCTGCTAATGCGTTTCTCGATGCGCTTTGTGAATATCGTAAACAAATTGGCTTGCCCGGACACAGTCTATCCTGGGGGCCATGGGCAGAAGTGGGGATGGCAAAAGACTTAACAGGGCGACATATCAGAGGAGGCATTCTGCCACTAAAACCAAAAAAGGGCATGCTTGCACTAGAATTTGCCTTAGCTTCAGAAAAGGCTCAAATAACGATCGCCAATATTCATTGGAAAGATTTTAGTAAAATGAGGCTCGTTATGCCTACTTGGGCCTCGGCGTTTATTCAGAGGGCTCCTATCCAGCCGGATTTTATTTTAGAGCTATTGTCTGCAACTCCAGAAAAACGTCCTGCGCTTATAGAAGTGCTTTTAATTGAGTTAATCAAAACAATTTTGGGATTGCAAGCTATTGATGCTTCTTATTTAAAAAAGAATTATTTTGAAATGGGAATGGATTCCCTTATGGCAGTTGAATTTAAAAATGTCTTACAATCCCGAATTAGAAATCATTTTATATTGCCAAGCTCTTTCGTTTTTGACCATCCTTACTTAGCCGATATGCGAGATTATTTAGCTCTACAATTATCCGCCAGCGCACCCTCAGACGAAATTCAATCTAAATTTCTTAGTCAGAAATCGAATCAATTTTCTTTAACACAAGCACAAGCGAGAATGTGGTTCCTCTATAATTTTGAGAGTGATAAAGCAAATTATAATTTAGATGCCTATATTGATTTGAAAGGACATCTTCATGTTGCTTTCTTGCACCAGGCTATTAATGCTGTCATAAAGCGACACGAAGCCTTACGCACGACTTTTTTTTCTGAGGAGGGAGAGGTTCACCAAGTGATCCAGCCCTCCTTAAGTCTCGATCTTCCTGAGATGGATATCCGTGAAATGAGACCCGATTTACAGGAAAATAAAGTAGCTGAAATTATTCAAGAAAGACGTAAACTTTCGTTTGATCTAAGGGAAGGCCCCTTGCTTCGAGCGGTGCTCATCCATCTTTCACTGAATCACTATATATTTGGCATTCAAATGCACCATATTTGCAGTGACGCAATTTCATTTAATATTTTTAATAAAGAATTGGAATTGTATTATACCGCGTTAGTCAACGATAAGAGTTCAGAAATCCCACCTCTGACTTTTCAGTACACTGACTATGCCCGTTCACAGCAACAATTAGTAACAACTGAAGCTTACCAGAATCAGTTGGTCTATTGGAAAACCAGATTAGCTCTGGCCCCACAAATTATTAATCTGCAAACGGATTATCCACGTTCTAAGGTAAATCCTTTTAAGCCCGCAAAGTCCATTTTTCATATTTCAGAACCTTTACGAGCTGCCATCGAAAAATTTTCGAGGGAGCAACATATTACTCCATTTAATTTCTTTATTTCGGGATTAGCTTTTTTATTACAAATTTATAGTCGTGATCAAGAAATTAATATTGGTGTTCCCTTTGCGAATCGATCTAATGCAGATGAAAAGCGGCTTATTGGTTTATTTGTAAATACCGTCGTCATCAATTGCAGACTTCAAATGAATTCGAGTGTCAGCGATTTTCTAAAAAACATGTTCGATACGGTTACAGAGGCCTTCAGAAATCAACAAGCCAGTTTTGAAAAAATCGTGAATGCCTTAAAAGTAGAGCGAGACCTTAGTTATCATCCCTTATTTCAAGTGAGTTTTAATCTTTTGCCATCCTTTCAGCAATCTTCTTTAGAAATGGGAGATTTGCATGGCCGTGTAATTGATAGTTCTTCAGCCACACCCGAGTTTGATTTAGCTTTTATGATAAATGATGTTGAAAAAAAGTATGAGGGGCTTATCACTTATAATGCTAAAATTTTTAAAGCCGAAACGATTGAACGCTTAAAAGATCATTATCTTTATTTGATTGAAGAAATGATTAAAAATCCTCAACTGAAATCCTCAGAGTTGAATATTTTAAATGAACTTGAAAAACAGAAAATTCTAATGGATTGGAATGCCACTGAGAAAAATTTTCCGAGAAATAAAACTATTCATCAATTATTTGAAGAGCAAGTTGAAAAAACACCGAATAATATAGCGCTTGTTTTTGGAGATCAAACCTTAACGTATCGTGAATTAAATGAAAAATCAAATCAATTAGCGCATTATTTGAGAGAGCAAGGAGTTGGATTAGAAACCTTGGTGGCCGTTTTATGCGAACGATCTTTAGAAATGATGATTGGAATTTTCGCCGTTTTAAAAGCGGGAGCGGCCTACGTGCCAATGGACCCCTCCAATCCTAAAGAACGTCTCCAGTTTATGTTGGAGGACACAAAAGCCCCTGTTTTATTAACGCAATCTGGCTTAAAAGAATGCTGGCCTGAAACGACAGCGACTATTATTCATCTCGATCGATTGGACGAAGTCGTCTCTCATCAGCCCACTGAAAATGTAAAGCTGAGCGTTAATCCCACGAATTTAGCCTATGTTATTTACACTTCAGGTTCTACCGGCAAGCCCAAAGGCGTGCTTAATGAGCATCGAGGAGTTGTTAATTATTTGCAGACGAGAAAGTCTCATTTTGGAATAACTAAGGATGATCGATTTATTTTGAAGACTCCCTATACTTTTGACGTATCGGTTTGGGAAATATTTTTGGCTTCTACGATAGGGGCAACGCTCTTTATTTTAGAACCTGAGAAACACAAAGATACCGTGTATTTATGTGAATTTATCACTCGATATAAAATTAATATTATTCACTTTGTGCCTTCCATGTTGCAAGCGATATTACTTGAGAAAAGTTTTGCGCAATGTAAGAGTTTAAGGCAGGTCTACTGCAGTGGCGAGGCCCTGCTTCCCCAGCAAGTAAATTCTTTTTATAATGTAATGCATGCATCAACTCTAATTAATTTGTATGGTCCTACCGAAGCTTCTATTGACGCAAGTTACTGGATTGCAGAAGCAAACTCTATTGTTGCGCCCGTCGGAAAACCTCTCGATAATGTAAAGCTCTACATATTGGATAATGCTCTAAACCCACTTCCTGTCGGTGTAGTAGGAGAGTTGTATTTAGGTGGAGAAGGAATAGCGCGAGGGTATTTAAATCGCCAGGATTTAACGGCTGAACGATTTATTGAAAATCCGTTTGCAACTGAGGACGAGAAAAAACAAAATCGAAATATTCGGCTGTATCGCACTGGGGACCTTTGCCGGTATTTAGAAGATGGAAACGTAGAATATTTTGGGCGTATAGATCATCAAGTTAAAATTCGCGGATTCCGAATTGAATTGGGTGAAATTGAGTCTAATCTTTTGGAGCACACTGATATTCAAGAAGCTCTTGTTTTGGCACGTGAGGATGAGCCTGGAAATAAAGAATTAGTGGCTTATTTTGTCGTCAAGCCAGAGGCTACTGTTGATGCCATCGATTTACGGGATTATTTAAAAGCAGAATTACCCGATTATATGATCCCCGCCTTTTTTATTAAACTCGATGCGATGCCTTTAACGCCTAATGGAAAATTAGATCGTAAAGCCTTGCCAAGCCCAGAGGGAGGCGAAATTAGGCAGCTATATGTGGCACCACGAACCCCCACAGAAGAAGCCTTAGCTGAAATTTGGCAAGAAATTTTGCATCTTGAACAGGTGGGAATTTATGATAATTTCTTTGAATTGGGTGGACATTCGCTGTTGATGACGCAAATGCAAGTCCGAATAAAACGAATATTAAATGTCGATGTATCTCTTCAGCAGATTTTTGAAGATCCCAGAATTATTGGCTTGAGCCATATTTTAGAGCAGGCAGAAGAAAAAATCTACATTCCCTTAGTTCCGCAAAAAAGACCGGAATTTATTCCGCTTTCTTTTGCACAGCAACGTCTTTGGTTCTTGGATAAATTAGAACCCAACAGCGCTTTTTACAATATTCCCGCCGCTATTCGTTTAAAGGGTTCGCTCAATAGAGAGGCGCTAACCAGCAGTTTTAAAGCTCTCATTGAACGTCATGAAACTTTGCGAACGACTTTTAAAGCCCAGAATGAAATGGCCTACCAAGATATCGCGAAGAATATTGATTTTTCTTTGGATATTCTGGAGGGCGCTAATCACATTCAACAGGTGATCACCGATTTTGCGAAAAAACCCTTTAATTTAAGCCAAGGTCCTCTTATGCGCGTTCAAGTAATTCGCTTAAATTTGGATGAGCATATTCTACTGGTGAATATGCATCACAGCATATCCGATGCTTGGTCAATTGGCGTTCTCATCAAAGAATTTACTATTTTTTATAATGCAGCCTGTGAGGGTCTTAAGGGTGAAGAACTAAAGCATGTTTTGCCAAGCTTGCCTATTCAATACGCCGATTATACTTTGTGGCAACGAGATTATTTAAAAGAAGAAGGAGAAGCCGCTCAATCGCAACTCCACTATTGGAAGCAGCAATTAGAAGGGGCTCCTGCTGTACTGCCATTGCCCTTGGATTATCCACGCCCGGCGGTGCTGACATATAAGGGAAGTCACTTAGCTTTTCAGATTTCTCTCTCCGTCTTGGATAAATTAAAGCATCTCAGCCAAGCAAGAGGGACGACTTTATTCATGACATTATTGTCGTCCCTCTATGTACTATTACATCGATATACGGGTCAAGAGGATATTATTGTCGGTAGTCCAATTGCTGGCCGCCAACGAGAAGAAGTGGAGGGCTTGCTAGGATTTTTCGTCAACACCTTGGCCTTAAGAGGGCAAATTACCGATAAAATGACCTTTAATGAGCTTTTGGCAGAAGTCAGGGAGCTAACGCTAAAAGCTTATGCCAATCAGGATGTGCCTTTTGAACGCTTACTGGAATCCTTATCCGTCGAACGAAGTCTTTCCTATACTCCCTTATTCCAGGTGATGTTTGTTTTACAAAATAATGAAGCACAGGTGCTGAGTCTTAAGCATCTAAAAACGAATTCCATGCCGATTGATGTGAATATTTCAAAATTTGATTTAACGTTTACTCTCATGGAAACACCAACAGGATTATCGGGTGAATTGGAATATTCCACGGATATTTTCAAAACGGATACCATAAATCGATTAATTGAGCATTATGTTCAGCTACTCGAAGAAATTGTTTCTCAGCCAGAAAAAGCTGTATATGAATATGAGATCTTAAGACCAGATGAAAAACAAAAAATCTTAGTCGATTGGAATAATACGGCAAAAGATTTCCCACAAGATAAAACCATCCATCAATTATTTGAAGAGCAGGTTGAAAAAACGCCGAATAATATCGCGCTTGTTTTTGAAGATCAAAATCTGACGTACCGTGAATTAAATGAAAAATCGAATCAATTAGCGCATTATTTGAGAAAGCAAGGAGTGAAGGCAGAAACGCTGGTGGCTATTGCCTGCGAACGCTCTTTGGAAATGATTATTGGGCTTATAGCGATTTTAAAATCCGGAGGTGCTTATGTGCCGGTGGACCCTAGCTATCCGCAGGAACGTATTGCCTACCTGTTGAAAACCACTGAGGCGTCCATCTTATTAACTCAGTCCTGGCTGAAAGAAAGTTTACCTCAAACAACCGAGCTTGTTATTAATTTGGATGAAATGGATTCCCTTATTTCTGAGCAGTCGATTACCAATCCCAAAGGTTTATCTGGCCCAGATAATTTGGCCTATGTCATTTTTACTTCGGGCTCGACTGGAAAACCGAAAGGCGTAATGATCCAACACAAAAGTGTAAACAATATTATTTTTGATTTTCAATCTAAATTACACTTAAATTCACAGTCGAAATGGCTTTCTGTCACTTCATTATCCTTTGATATTTTTGGTCTTGAATTATATTTGCCGACACTATTTGGGGCGGAAATTATTTTAAGCAAAAAAGAAGACTCACTGAATGCGAAAAAGCTCATCAAATTAATAGAATTGCATAAGGTCACGTTTATGCAGGCGACACCATCAACCTGGCAGCTTTTTCAAACTCAGGGCTGGAAGGGGCGAAAGAATTTTATGGGTCTTTGTGGAGGCGAAGCCCTTTCCACCGTGCTTCAAAATTTTTTTAATGGCATTGAAGGTCAGTATTACAACGTATTTGGTCCGACGGAAACCACGATCTGGTCAACAAGTTGGATGGTGGATAAAAACCTAATTAAAATTGGCCAAGCGATAGGGAATACGCAGCTGTATATTCTGGATGCTAGCCTAAATTTATTGCCGGTAGGTGTGCCTGGAGAGCTTCACATTGGCGGAGAAGGATTAGCACGCGGATACTTAAATCGCGCCGAATTAACGGCTGAACGATTTATCGAAAATCCTTTTGCCAGTCTGGAAGACAAAAAACAAAAACGAAATACTAAATTATATAAAACCGGGGATCTTTGTCGCTATCTAGAGGATGGAAATGTCGAATATATCAGCCGTATCGACTACCAAGTTAAAATCCGAGGTTTTCGAATTGAATTGGGTGAAATTGAATCGAATCTTTTGAAGCATTCGGCTATTCAAGAAGTCGTTGTGTTGGCACGTGAGGATGAGCCTGGAAATAAACGATTAGTGGCTTATTTTGTCGTAAAGCCAGAGGCTACTGTTGATGCCATCGATTTACGGGATTATTTAAAAGCAGAATTACCCGATTACATGATCCCCGCCTTTTTTATTAAACTCGATGCGATGCCTTTAACGCCTAATGGAAAATTAGATCGTAAAGCCTTGCCAAGCCCAGAGGGAGGCGAAATTAGGCATCCGTATGTGGCACCACGAACCCCCACAGAAGAAGCCTTAGCCGAAATTTGGCAAGACATTTTGCATCTTGAACAAGTGGGAATTTATGATAATTTCTTTGAACTGGGTGGACATTCGTTGTTAATGACGCAAATGCAAGTTCGAATAAAACGAATATTAAATGTTGATGTATCCCTGCAACAAATTTTCGAAGATCCTAGAATTCTTGGCTTGAGCCATTTTTTAGAGCAGGCAGAAGAAAAAATCTACATTCCCTTGGTTCCGCAAAAAAGACCGGAATTTATTCCGCTTTCTTTTGCACAGCAACGTCTTTGGTTCTTGGATAAATTAGAACCTAACAGCGCTTTCTACAATATTCCCGCCGCCATTCGCTTAAAAGGTGTCCTTAATAGAGAAGCGCTCGTCAGCAGTTTTAAAGCCCTTATTGAACGTCATGAAATTCTGCGAACGACTTTTAAAGAACAACATGAAATGGCCTACCAAGATATCGCGAAGAATATTGATTTTTCTTTGGATATTCTGGAGGGCGCTAATCAACTTCAAGAGAAGATCACCGATTTTGCGAAAACTCCCTTTAATTTGAGCCAAGGTCCTCTTATGCGCGTTCAAATAATTCGCTTAAATGTGGATGAGCATATTCTGCTGGTGAATATGCATCACAGCATATCCGATGCTTGGTCAATTGGAATTCTTATCAAAGAATTTATTATTTTTTATAATGCGGCCTGCGAGGGTCTTAAGGGTGAAGAACTAAAGCATGTTTTGCCAGCATTACCTATTCAATACGCCGATTTTAGCTTGTGGCAACGAGATTATTTAAAAGAAGAAGGAGAAGCCGCTCAATCGCAACTCCACTATTGGAAGCAGCAATTAGAAGGGGCTCCTGCTGTACTGCCATTACCCATGGATTATCCCCGCCCGGCGGTGCTGACATATAAGGGAAGTCACTTAGCTTTTCAGATTTCTCTCTCCGTCTTGGATAAATTAAAGCATCTCAGCCAAGCAAGAGGGACGACTTTATTCATGACATTATTGTCGTCCCTCTATGTACTATTACATCGATATACGGGTCAAGAGGATATTATTGTCGGTAGTCCAATTGCCGGCCGCCAACGAGAAGAAGTGGAGGGCTTGCTAGGATTTTTCGTCAACACCTTGGCCTTAAGAGGGCAAATTACCGATAAAATGACCTTTAATGAGCTTTTGGCAGAAGTCAGGGAGCTAACGCTAAAAGCTTATGCCAATCAGGATGTGCCTTTTGAACGCTTACTGGAATCCTTATCCGTCGAACGAAGTCTTTCCTATACTCCCTTATTCCAGGTGATGTTTGTTTTACAAAATAATGAAGCACAGGTGCTGAGTCTTAAGCATCTAAAAACGAATTCCATGCCGATTGATGTGAATATTTCAAAATTTGATTTAACGTTTACTCTCATGGAAACACCAACAGGATTATCGGGTGAATTGGAATATTCCACGGATATTTTCAAAGCGGATACCATAAATCGATTAATTGAGCATTATGTTCAGCTACTCGAAGAAATTGTTTCTCAGCCAGAAAAAGCTGTATATGAATATGAGATCTTAAGACCAGATGAAAAACAAAAAATCTTAGTCGATTGGAATAATACAGCAAAAGATTTCCCACAAGATAAAACCATCCATCAATTATTTGAAGAGCAGGTTGAAAAAGCACCGAATAATATCGCGCTTGTTTTTGAAGATCAAAATCTGACGTACCGTGAATTAAATGAAAAATCGAATCAATTAGCGCATTATTTGAGAAAGCAAGGAGTGAAAGCAGAAACGCTGGTGGCAATTGCCTGCGAACGCTCTTTGGAAATGATTATTGGGCTTATATCGATTTTAAAATCCGGAGGTGCTTATGTGCCGGTGGACCCGAGCTATCCGCAGGAACGTATTGCCTACCTGTTGAAAACCACTGAGGCGTCCATCTTATTAACTCAGTCCTGGCTGAAAGAAAGTTTACCTCAAACAACCGAGCTTGTTATTAATTTGGATGAAATGGATTCCCTTATTTCTGAGCAGTCGATTACCAATCCCAAAGGTTTATCCGGCCCAGATAATTTGGCCTATGTCATTTTTACTTCGGGCTCGACTGGAAAACCGAAAGGCGTAATGATCCAACACAAAAGTGTAAACAATATTATTTTTGATTTTCAATCTAAATTACACTTAAATTCACAGTCGAAATGGCTTTCTGTCACTTCATTATCCTTTGATATTTTTGGTCTTGAATTATATTTGCCGATACTATTTGGGGCGGAAATTATTTTAAGCAAAAAGGAAGACTCACTGAATGCGAAAAAGCTCATCAAATTAATGGAATTGCATGAGGTCACGTTTATGCAGGCGACACCTTCAATCTGGCAGCTTTTTCAAATTCAGGGCTGGAAGGGGCAAAAGAATTTCATGGGTCTTTGTGGAGGCGAAGCCCTTTCAATCGCGCTTCAAAATTTTTTTAATGGCATTGAAGGTCAGTATTACAACGTATTTGGTCCGACGGAAACCACGATCTGGTCAACAAGTTGGATGGTAGATAAAAATCTAATTAAAATTGGCCAAGCGATAGCGAATACGCAGCTGTATATTCTGGATGCTAGCCTAAATTTATTGCCGGTAGGTGTGCCCGGAGAGCTTCACATTGGTGGAGAAGGATTAGCACGCGGATACTTAAATCGGGCCGAATTAACGGCAGAACGATTTATTGAAAATCCGTTTGCAACAGAGGAAGACAAAAAACAAAAACAAAATACTAAATTATATAAAACTGGGGATCTTTGTCGCTATCTAGAGGATGGAAATGTCGAATATATCAGCCGTATCGACTACCAAGTTAAAATCCGCGGATTCCGAATTGAATTGGGTGAAATTGAGTCGAATCTTTTGAAGCATTCGGCTATTCAAGAAGTCGTTGTGTTGGCACGTGAGGATGAGCCTGGAAATAAACGATTAGTGGCTTATTTTGTCGTAAAACCAGAGGTTACTGTTGATGCCATCGATTTACGGGATTATTTAAAAGCAGAATTACCCGATTACATGATCCCCGCCTTTTTTATTAAACTCGATGCGATGCCTTTAACGCCTAATGGAAAATTAGATCGTAAAGCCTTGCCAAGCCCAGAGGGAGGCGAAATTAGGCATCCGTATGTGGCACCACGAACCCCCACAGAAGAAGCCTTAGCCGAAATTTGGCAAGAAATTTTGCATCTTGAACAGGTGGGAATTTATGATAATTTCTTTGAACTGGGTGGACATTCGTTGTTAATGACGCAAATGCAAGTCCGAATAAAACGAATATTAAATGTTGATGTATCCCTGCAACAAATTTTCGAAGATCCTAGAATTATTGGCTTGAGCCATATTTTAGAGCAGGCAGAAGAAAAAATCTACATTCCCTTAGTTCCGCAAAAAAGACCGGAATTTATTCCGCTTTCTTTTGCACAGCAACGTCTTTGGTTCTTGGATAAATTAGAACCCAACAGCGCTTTTTACAATATTCCCGCCGCTATTCGTTTAAAGGGTTCGCTCAATAGAGAGGCGCTAACCAGCAGTTTTAAAGCTCTCATTGAACGTCATGAAACTTTGCGAACGACTTTTAAAGCCCAGAATGAAATGGCCTACCAAGATATCGCGAAGAATATTGATTTTTCTTTGGATATTCTGGAGGGCGCTAATCACATTCAACAGGTGATCACCGATTTTGCGAAAAAACCCTTTAATTTAAGCCAAGGTCCTCTTATGCGCGTTCAAGTAATTCGCTTAAATTTGGATGAGCATATTCTACTGGTGAATATGCATCACAGCATATCCGATGCTTGGTCAATTGGCGTTCTCATCAAAGAATTTACTATTTTTTATAATGCGGCCTGCGAGGGTCTTAAGGGTGAAGAACTAAAGCATGTTTTGCCAGCATTACCTATTCAATACGCCGATTTTACCTTGTGGCAACGAGATTATTTAAAAGAAGAAGGAGAAGCCGCTCAATCGCAACTCCACTATTGGAAGCAGCAATTAGAAGGAGCTCCTGCTGTACTGCCATTGCCCTTGGATTATCCACGCCCGGCAATGCTGACATATCAGGGAAGTCACCTAGCTTTCCAGATTTCTCTCTCCGTCTTGGATAAATTAAAGCATCTCAGCCGAGCAAAAGGGACGACTTTATTCATGACATTATTGTCGTCCCTCTATGTACTATTACATCGATATACGGGCCAAGAGGATATTATTGTCGGTAGTCCAATTGCCGGCCGCCAACGAGAAGAAGTGGAGGGCTTGCTAGGATTTTTCGTCAACACCTTGGCCTTAAGAGGGCAAATTACCGATAAAATGACCTTTAATGAGCTTTTGTCAGAAGTCAGGGAGCTAACGCTAAAAGCTTATGCCAATCAGGATGTGCCTTTTGAACGCTTACTGGAATCCTTATCCGTCGAACGAAGTCTTTCCTATACTCCCTTATTCCAGGTGATGTTTGTTTTACAAAATAATGAAGCACAGGTTCTGAGTCTTAAGCATTTAAAAACGGATTCCATGCCGATTGATGTGAATATTTCAAAATTCGATTTAACATTTGCTCTTATGGAGACACCAACAGGATTATCGGGTCAAATGGAATATTCCACGGATATATTCAAAGCCGATAAAATAAATCGATTAGTTGAGCACTATGTTCAGCTACTCGAAGAAATTGTTTCTCAGCCGGAAAAAACTGTCAGTGAGTATGAAATCTTAAGGCCGGATGAAAAACAAAAAATCTTGGTGGAGTGGAATAATACGGCAAAAGAGTATCCACGCGATAAAACAATTCATCAATTATTTGAAGATCAAGTTGAAAAAACACCGAATAACATAGCGCTAGTTTTTGAAAATCAAAATCTGACATTCCGTGAATTAAATGAAAAATCGAATCAATTGGCGCATTATTTGAGGGAGCAAGGAGTTGGATTAGAAACTTTGGTTGCGATTTTGTGCGAACGATCTTTAGAGATGATAATAGGCATTTTCGCCGTTCTAAAAGCAGGTGGAGCTTATGTGCCAATGGATCCATCCAACCCCAAGGAACGTCTCCAGTTTATGTTGGAAGACACAAAAGCGCCTGTTTTATTGACGCAATCCTCCTTAAAAGAACACTGGCCTGAGACGACGGCTGTCATTATTCATCTTGATCAGCTGGACGAAGCCGTTTCTCATCAGCCCACTGAAAATCTAAAGCAAAGCGTTAATCCTAATAATTTAGCCTATATTATTTACACTTCCGGTTCTACCGGCAAGCCCAAAGGCGTGCTAATTGAGCATCATGGAGTTGTTAATTATTTGCATACAAGGCAGTCTCATTTTGGATTAACTGAGCGTGATCGATTTATTTTGAATACCCCCCAGACTTTTGACGTATCGGTTTGGGAAATATTTTTGCCATCAATGATAGGGGCAACGCTCTTTATTTTAGAACCTGAAAAACACAAAGATACCCTATATTTATGTGAATTTATCACTCGCTATAAAATTACTATTATTCACTTTGTGCCTTCCATGTTGAAAGCAATATTGCTTGAGCCAAGCTTTGGGCAATGTAAGAGTTTAAGGCAGGTTTTCTCCGGTGGTGAGGCCCTACTTTCCCAGCAAGTGAATTCTTTTTATAATGTAATGGATACTTCAATCCTAATTAATATGTATGGTCCTACCGAAGCCACTATTGCCGTGAGTTACTGGATTGCAGAAGCAAACTGCATCGTTGCGCCCATCGGAAAACCCCTCGATAATTTAAAGCTCTACATATTGGATAATGTTCTAAGTCCTCTTCCTGTCGGTGTAGTCGGGGAGCTGTATTTAGGAGGAGAAGGAATAGCACGGGGTTATTTAAATCGCCAGGAATTAACGGCTGAACGATTTATTGAAAATCCTTTTGCAACTCATGACGAGAAAAAACAAAATCGAAATATTCGCTTGTATCGCACTGGGGATCTTTGCCGATATTTAGAAGATGGAAATGTAGAATATTTGGGGCGTATAGATCATCAAGTTAAAATCCAAGGATTCCGAATTGAATTAGGTGAAATTGAGTCAAATCTTTTGAAGCACGCTGATATTCAAGAAGCGGTTGTTTTGGCTCGAGAAGATGAAGCGGGCAACAAACGCCTGGTCGCCTACTATGTGGCGAAACCTAATATCTCCCCGGAGGCCACTGTATTGCGGAATTATTTAAAAGCTTTACTACCGGACTACATGCTTCCCTCCCTTTTTATGCAGCTCGATGCGATGCCACTTTCGCCGAATGGCAAGTTAGATCGCAAAGCCTTGCCAAGCTCAGAAGGCAGCGAAATTCGACGAGAGTATGTTGCTCCAGAAACCCCTACCGAAATAGCCTTAAGCGAAATTTGGCAAGACATATTGCATCTCAAACAGGTCGGCATCCACGATAATTTTTTTGAATTAGGTGGAGACTCTATCATTAGTATCCAAGTAGTCTCCCGTGCCCGCCAACGTGGAATCTATCTACAAACAAGGGATATTTTTATCGCGAGCACCATTGCCAGTCTCTCTCAAAGGGCGGTCCTCGAATTAGGGCTTCAACACGAAAAAGACAATCAGGGCGATATTCCTTTATTGCCGATACAGCACTGGTTTTTCGATCAGGCCTTTTCAAATCCCCAGCATTTTAATCAGGCGCAATTCTTGCGAGTGTCGAGTGAAACGAATATCGAAATTCTCAAAAAAGCACTCGTGGATGTGTTTATTCATCATGATGCTTTCCGAATTCGCTATTCCATTCAAGAGCAACTTCAGTGGTATCAGGAAATGAGCGATCCTATTATCGAATTAAAGGATTTATCAGGGGAATCGAATTTCGATTCTGCGGTCGAAACTTATCTGAATACCTTGCAATCGAGCTTACATATTGAATCTGGCCCTCTTTATCGAATTGCCTTAATTCAAGGGGCTAAGGATCATCAATACCGATTATTCTTAGTGATCCATCATTTGATTATCGATGGTGTATCCTGGCGTATTTTATTTACGGATTTAATTCTGGCCTACGAGGCGCGTCTTCAAGGGAGAGAACCGCTTTTACCGAAGGAAAATAATTCTTATAAAGACTGGGCGAAATTACTGGAAGCACTGGCAAAGGAAGATAATAATCCGAACATTTTGGCGGCGAAAGCGTATTGGTTAAATCCTTCACTGATCAAGTACATTCCAGAGGAATATGAGGGTGTAACGCATGATGTAAGAGAAAATAAGACAGAGTTTCTGGATTTTAGTTTAAGCGAAAGTGAAACCCTCATTCTCCTCAAAGAATTGCCCAAGATGTATCGAAGTCAAATTAATGAGACGCTATTAGCAGCACTTGTGATGGCGTATCGTGACTGCTTTCATCAAGAAGAACTCATTTTACATTTGGAAGGGCATGGTCGCGAAACCTCTCTTTTGGGAGACGTTTTAGATATTAGCCAAACCATTGGGTGGTTCACCTCGCTTTATCCGGTTCATTTTAATTTGCCACATGCGGGGCAAGCCTTGCCGGATATTTTAAAAACGATAAAGGAACAATTGCACCAGGTGCCTGGAAATGGCTTGGTATATGGAATATTGAGATATTTAGCGGATCCTGAAATAAGCGAATTAAAAGCCTACGATGGCCCTGGTCTCATTTTTAATTATTTAGGGCAATTTATGGGAGGCAAAGGACTTTTTGAATTTGCTGAAGCCTCTTCTGGGTATTTTGTGGCACCAGAAAATTCCAGAAATTTATTGATGGAGTTTAATTGCGTCATTGCCGGTGGCCGTCTAAGAATGTGGATTACTTACAACACGAAATATTATCAACCAGAAACTGTTAGAAAATTTGTGCAAAGCTATCATCAATGCTTAATAAAATTTATTCAAGAAAAAACAGTACTGCAGAACACACAGTGGTTGATTCCTTCGGATCTGCCCCTGCTTCAATTGACGCAGGAGCAAATTAATGAGCTTTTACCGAGTCATACTGAGGACGCTTATCCTCTTTCTCCCATGCAGAAAGGTATTTTATTTTTAACTTTAAAAAATCCTCAGAGTGGTGGATTCATTATTCGAAATGGATTTCTGATTGAGGGTCTACTGGATCGTGAAATATTAAAAAAGGCTTGGAAAAAATTAATCGAAGAATATGAGATTTTAAGAAGCTATTTTTATTGGGACTGGAGTGGGGATCCTATACAGATAGTTGCAGAAAAACTGGAACTACCTTGGAAAGAATTGGATTGGCAAAAATCACCCGATTGGCGCGCCGAATTGCAGAGGCTTTATGATGAAGAGGGCGTAAAAGGATTCGATTTGAGCCAGCCACCGTTAATGCGTTTTTATTTAATTCAGCTAGCTCCGAAAAAAACATTAATGGTTTGGGTGTTTCACCATATATTACTGGATGGATGGAGCAGTTCCATTCTTCTGGGGAAATTATTGGATTATTATCGTGGACA
The DNA here is from genome assembly GCA_963711375.1 of uncultured Gammaproteobacteria bacterium. GTDB lineage: Bacteria > Pseudomonadota > Gammaproteobacteria > Coxiellales > Coxiellaceae > CAVQDV01. The sequence continues at coordinate 2,882,685 of CAVQDV010000005.1, read as the reverse complement.
AATTCTGGGGCAGGAACTCCCCGAATTACGGCGTATACACTACCGTGATTATATAGCTCATATTCGTCTGCAATCCGAGGAGAAAGCTAAGGCTTATTGGACTCAGTATCTCGCCGGTTTGAATGAGCCGAGCATTTTATCCATTAAGAAACTGAAACCCCAATTCGAGCATGCGAATTTTCGATTTAAAAATCAGGAATTGAAATTTAATGCCGTCCGAACAAAAGCGCTGAATGATCAAGCTAAAAAAATGGGGCTTACTTTAAATACCTGGTTCCTGGGGGTCTGGGGCTTAATTTTACGCTATTACGTGGGACAAGAGGATGTGGTTTTCGGAAATGTCGTTTCAGGGCGTGCCTCAGGGCTTGAGAATAGCCAGGAGCAAGTGGGCTTATTCATTAATACCTTGCCGCTCAGAATTCAATTCACTGGAGAAATGACGGGCCAATCCTATCTCCAGAAAATTCAAAGTGATCTTAGCCGCTCACAGGAATATGATTATCTCCCTCTAGGACAAATTCAAGGCTGGGCCGGTTTTAATCCCCGAACGCCTCTCATTGATCAACTCTTTATATTTGAAAATTATCCGATTCATGCGGTTATAGAAAATAACGAAGCGCTTTCAATTGGTGAGGTGATACATAAAGAACAAACCAATTATGATCTGAACATTATAATTGTTCCAGGAAAACAATTGTCTATTAACATTGAATACAATGAAGTATTTTATGAATCAAAAAATATTGAGGGACTCATCACACATATGGAGCATTTAATTGATCAATTGGTTTTAGCTCCAGATCGACCTTTACAAGAATATGAAATATTAATTCCCGCTGAAAAACAAAAAATCCTGGTGGATTGGAATAATACAGCAATGGAATATCCATTATACAACGTAATTCATCAGCTGTTTGAAGAACAGGCTGAAAAAACCCCCAATAATTTGGCTGTAGTTTTTGAAAATCGGCAATTGACTTATCGAGAATTAAATGAAAAAGCCAATCAATTTGCAAGATATTTTGAACAGCGAGGCCTCAAAAATGGGGATACTATGCTATTTGCAATGGAGCGAACGGAATATTTAATTATTTCAATGTTGGCCTCATTTAAATTAGGTGTTATTTATGTTCCCCTCAATCCCGAGTTTCCGGCGGATCGAATACAATATTTAGTTCAAGACAGCCATTGTAAACTCATTCTTTTGGATTCTTCTCAAAAAACAAATTTTGAAAATCTCTCGTGTCCTCTTGTGACACTTTTAGATATCGAATTTAAAGCTATCGACCCTACAAATTTGAAAAAAGAAGTGAAATCGACCGATATTGCTTATATTATTTATACGTCTGGAACAACAGGCTCCCCCAAAGGCGTGATGGTGCCTCATAACAGTCTTGTTAATTTGATTACCTGGTACAAAAAGAACTTTGAGATATCCCCAGTTGATCGAGTTACTCAATTCTTCAGCCAAACATTCGATCCTTTTTTCCATGAGACCTTGCCTATCCTCACTCGTGGAGCGAGTGTTTGGATATTACCTGAGGAAATAAAATACGACCCTGTGGAATTGCAACAGTTTATCCTCAATAAAAGCATCACAATTTCGGGTGTGACGACAGCACTGGCGATAAATTTATTTTCAATTCCTTGGCCTGAAACCTGCTCCTTAAGAGTACTTACCGTGGGAGGCGAGAAAATCACTTGGACCATTCCACAAAAATTGCCTTTTGATGTATGGAATTGTTATGGTCCAACAGAAACGACTGTTATAGCAACATCGACTCGTATTTATGCTGCCAACACCCGTCCTAATTTTCATGCTGAAAATGAGGAGGTCACCACCTATCCAATTGGAAGGCCTATTGGAAATACAGAAATTTATATTCTCGATTCAGCGCGCCATCCTGTTCCCATCGGCTGCATAGGTGAGATGTTTATTGCAGGAGAGGGCCTTGCAAGTGGGTATTTAAATCGCCCCGAGCTCACGAGCGAAAAATTTATTTTTCATTCATTCATAAAGAGTTCACCTGTTCGAATGTATCAAACTGGAGATTATTGTCGTTATCTGGAAGATGGAAATATCCAGTATATAGGTCGAGTCGATAATCAAGTTAAAATCCGAGGATTCCGAATTGAATTAGGTGAAATTGAGTCAAATCTTTTGAAGCATGCTGATATTCAAGAAGCGTTTGTAGTGGCTCGTGAAGATGAACCTGGAAATAAGCGCCTGGTCGCCTACTATGTGGCGAAGCCTAATATCTCTCTGGAGGCCAGAGCATTGCGGGATTATTTAAAAGCCTTGCTACCAGACTACATGCTTCCTTCTCTTTTTATTCAGCTTGATTCGATGCCGCTTACGTCGAATGACAAGGTGGATCTCAAGGCCTTGCCAAGCCCGGAGGGCGGTGAAATTCGACAACAGTATGAAGCGCCTCGAACACCTACAGAAGAGGCTTTAGCGGATATTTGGCAAGAAGTGCTGCATCTGGATCAAGTCGGCATACACGATAATTTCTTTGAGTTAGGGGGGCATTCCCTACTGTTAACTCAGCTTATTGTTCGAGTGAATCGAGTGTTACAGGTTGAATTATCCTTAGAGGAGATTTTTAAAACCCCAACGATTGCTGGCTTAAGTCGTGTTTTAGAGAAGGCGGAAGAAAAAATTCAGCTTCCTTTAATTGCGAAAGCAAGACCAGAATTTATCCCCTTGTCATTTGCCCAACAGCGCCTTTGGTTTTTAGATAAACTCGAGCCAGAGAGCGCCCTATATAATATTCCTCTCGAGCTTGGACTCAAAGGCCCACTGAATACGAATATTCTCGAGAGTTCCATTCGATTTTTAATTCAACGACACGAAGTGCTGCGTACTTCATTTAAAGAAAAAAATGGCGTGCCTTATCAAGATATCGCTAAGCATGTGAAATTTAAGCTGAGTATTTTTGATGGAAAGGATCAAGTAGAGCTACTTATTTCAGACTTTGCCAAAAAATTTTTTAATTTAAGCCAAGGACCTTTGATACGGATTCAATTAATTCGAGTGAATGTCGATAATCATATTCTGTGTGTGAATATGCATCATAGTATTTCGGATGGCTGGTCAATCGGAGTGTTCGCAAAAGAACTTAATATTCTTTATAACTTGGCTAGTGAGGGTTTGGATGAGGCAGAATTGATAAAATATCTGCCAGCCTTGCCTTTCCAATATGCTGACTATAGTTTATGGCAACGAGAATATTTAAGGGAGGATGCTGTAGTCGCTCAAACCCAACTTCAGTATTGGGAACATCAATTGCAGGAGGCACCAAATTTACTTTCCTTACCGCTCGATTATCCACGACCCGCTGCTCAAACTTACCAAGGAAAGAAAATACTTTTTCAAATTTCTGCCCCCACCTCGGATAAATTAAAGCGCTTAAGCCATGCGCATGGTGCGACCTTATTTATGACACTGCTTTCCTCTTTTTATGTGCTCTTGTATCGCTATACCGGCCAAGAGGACATCGTGATTGGAAGTCCCATCGCTGGTCGTCAACGGGAGGAATTGGAAGGGCTGATCGGATTTTTCATTAATACCCTGGCTTTGCGAGCTAAAATAAAGGGCGACATTTCTTTCATCGAATTATTGGCAGAGGTTAAAAATCTTTGTCTGCAAGCCTATCAAAATCAAGATATTCCGTTTGAGCGATTGCTGGACTCCCTGTCTGTGGAAAGATCGCTTTCCTATAGTCCCTTGTTTCAAGTTATGATTATACTGCAAAATAACGAGTTTCCGGCATTAAATTTACAAGATTTAGAAACCTATTCAGTGCCCCTCGAGATGAAAGAAGCAAAATTTGACTTGACGCTTTTCTTAGCGGAGACGACAAGTGGTCTCAAAGGAATAATGGAATATTCAACGTCATTATTCAAAACGGCTAGTATTGAACGATTAATTCAACATTTCACACAATTATTAGATGAAGTCGTGACTGCTCCATTACTCGCCATAAAAGACTATGAAATAGTAGCGTCTGCTGAAAAACAAAAAATCTTGAGAGATTGGAATGATACGGTCAAAGAGTTTCCTCGGAATAAAGCAATTCATCAATTATTTGAAGATCAGGTTGAAAAAACGCCGAATAATATAGCCTTAGTTTATGGAAATCAGGAAGTAAGCTATCGGGAATTAAATGAAAAGTCGAATCAATTAGCCCATTATTTAAGAGAGCAGGGCGTTGGATTAGAAACCTTGGTGGCCATTTTATGCGAACGATCTTTAGAAATGATAATAGGAATTTTCGCCGTTCTAAAAGCAGGGGCGGCTTATGTCCCAATGGATCCATCCAATCCCAAGGAACGTCTCCAATTTATGTTGGAAGACACAAAAGCCCCTGTTTTATTAACACAATCGTCCTTAAAAGAACATTGGCCTGAGACGACGGCTGTCATCATTCATCTCGATCGACTTGACGAACCCGTTTCTCATCAGCCCACAGAAAATTTAAATCTGAGCGTTTATCCAAATAATTTAGCCTATGTTATTTACACTTCAGGTTCTACCGGCAAGCCCAAAGGCGTGCTTAATGAGCATCGAGGAGTTGTTAATTATTTGCAGACGAGAAAGTCTCATTTTGGAATAACTAAGGATGATCGATTTATTTTGAAGACTCCCTATACTTTTGACGTATCGGTTTGGGAAATATTTTTGGCTTCTACGATAGGGGCAACGCTCTTTATTTTAGAACCTGAGAAACACAAAGATACCGTGTATTTATGTGAATTTATCACTCGATATAAAATTAATATTATTCACTTTGTGCCTTCCATGTTGCAAGCGATATTACTTGAGAAAAGTTTTGCGCAATGTAAGAGTTTAAGGCAGGTCTACTGCAGTGGCGAGGCTCTGCTTCCCCAGCAAGTAAATTCTTTTTATAATGTAATGCATGCATCAACTCTAATTAATTTGTATGGTCCTACCGAAGCTTCTATTGACGCAAGTTACTGGATTGCAGAAGCAAACTCTATTGTTGCGCCCGTCGGAAAACCTCTCGATAATGTAAAGCTCTACATATTGGATAATGCTCTAAACCCACTTCCTGTCGGTGTAGTAGGAGAGTTGTATTTAGGTGGAGAAGGAATAGCGCGAGGGTATTTAAATCGCCAGGATTTAACGGCTGAACGATTTATTGAAAATCCGTTTGCAACTGAGGACGAGAAAAAACAAAATCGAAATATTCGGCTGTATCGCACTGGGGACCTTTGCCGGTATTTAGAAGATGGTAACGTAGAATATTTTGGGCGTATAGATCATCAAGTTAAAATTCGCGGATTCCGAATTGAATTGGGTGAAATTGAGTCGAATCTTTTGGAGCACACTGATATTCAAGAAGCCGTTGTGTTGGCACGTGAGGATGAGCCCGGAAATAAACGATTAGCGGCTTATTTTGTCGTAAAACCAGAGGCCACTGTTGATGCCATCGATTTACAAGATTATTTAAAAGCAAAATTACCCGATTACATGATCCCCGGCTTTTTTATTAAACTCAATGCGATGCCCTTAACGCCTAATGGAAAAGTAGATCGAAAAGCGCTGCCTATTCCAGAGGGAGGTGAAATTAGGCTGCATTATGTAGCACCACGAACACCCTCGGAAGAAGCCTTAGCCAAAATCTGGCAAGAAATTTTGCATCTTGAACAGGTGGGAATTTATGATAATTTCTTTGAATTGGGTGGACATTCGCTTTTGGGTACAGAGCTCTTCTATAAAATACATGAAATTCTTAACATTAAGATTCCGCTTGCGGAATTGTTTTTAGCACCTACTATCGAGAAATTGGCTTTTCTTATCGATACTCAAATTCAATTCACTGAGCGTGGTTTGGTGGCTCTGAATCAAACAGGAAGCGAAGCCCCCCTGTTTTGTATTCACCCCATCGGTGGGAGCATTTCTTGCTACAGGCATCTCGCACGTGCCTTTGAGGGCGAGCGTCGATGCTATGGTCTGCAATCCCAGGGATTATTGGTAAATCATGAAGCCCAAAATAATATTCCTGAAATGGCTGCCACTTATATTCAGGAAATCAAAACCATTCAAGCTAAAGGGCCCTATCATTTAGTGGGCTGGTCTTTTGGGGGTATTATTGCCGTCGAAATGTGTAATCAGTTGCTGAGAGAAGGGGACGCTGTTGCTACCCTTGTTTTAGTTGATGCCTTTGCGCCACAGCTATATCACAAGGATGTCAAACTGAAAATGGAAAATGAATTAGAGACGCTATTTTATTTCATACCGGATCTAGCGAAAATAACTGGGCAAGAGATTGAAGAGGAAATTAAGCAACTCATAGAAAATAATGTTGTTTTAGAAAGTGAGAAACCCTTGATTAATATTCTGTTAAAATATGGGCTGATTAGTGATGAAGCAGGAGCGAATCAGGTTAAAAGGGCCTATAAAGTATATCAAGCGAATAGGACTGCGTTGAAAAAATATCCTGTTCCTTCCATTGGAGCCGATATGCTGCTGATAAATGCATCCAAAATAGATGGTGAACGTGATCAGCATGGTTGGAATGAAATAAGCACAGGTAAAATAGAGGTTTATAACATAGTGGGTGATCATTCTTCTCTCCTTCAAATCGGGAGTGTTCATGAAGTGGCCCAACAAATTCGAAAGTTAAAAAAATAACAGCAATTAGATTACTCTTCAGCAATTCCCGCGTTAGCGGGAATAGCTGATTATTCTTCTTCCCCAAAGCGTTCATTAATTAATTTAATGAGATCTTCCATGGCTTCGGTTTCGTCGGGGCCAGATATTTCCAGTTCGATATCATTGCCGCAGGTGACCGCAAGTGACATGACATTTAAAATGTCTTTTGCGTCTGTTTTTTGGCTCTTATAGATAATATCAATTTGCGATTGAAAACGGCCCGCATGATTAATGAGCTGTAGAGAAGCTCTGGCATGAAGTCCTAAACGATTTATGATTTTTATGGTTTGGTGTAACATTACATTTGCCTTCTATAATTCCACAAAATGCTTGCTAATTTTCTCATAAATTAAATTCCTCGCCTAAATACACTTGTCGTACAATTTTGTTGGCCAGAATTTCTTGAGCATTTCCCTGCGCAATAATTTCACCTTCATTAACGATGTAGGCGCGGTCGCAAATATCCAGGGTTTCTCGCACATTGTGATCCGTGATTAATATTCCAATGCCGCGTTGTTGCAAATGGCTGATAACGCGTTTGATATCCACGACGGATATTGGATCAATTCCCGCAAAAGGTTCGTCTAATAAAATAAATTTGGGTTCCATGGCAAGAGCACGAGCAATTTCGACTCGTCGAGTTTCGCCTCCCGAGAGGCTTACGGCGGAGACATGCCGTAAATGATCGATGTGAAACTCGTCCAGTAAATCGTCTAATATTTTTTGGCGCGAAGATTTATCAATATTTTTGCGCAACTCCAAAATAGCCATAATATTGTCGCTAACGGTAAGTTTACGAAAAATGGATTTTTCCTGCGGCAAATAACCAATCCCTAATCGTGCGCGTTCATGCATGGGGAGATCGGTGATATCATGATCGTCCAGCAGCACTTGCCCACCATTGGGATTAACCAAACCCACGATCATGTAAAAACTCGTGGTTTTTCCTGCGCCATTGGGCCCTAATAAGCCCACAATTTCCCCACTGGCAATATTCAGCGAAACGTCTTTTACCACGAGGCGTGATTTGTAATTTTTTTTGAGATGCAGTGTTTTTAGTGTGGGCATATTATTTCGCTGGTTTATCGGGTCCTAATAAAATAACGGTTTTATTTTTTGAGGCGGCTGCTTTGGTTTTGGCGATGCCTTTTTTAACATCATACCAAACATATTCCCCATTAAGTTCATCCTTGCCTTGCGTTACTTTAGCATTCCTTTCTAAAATCGCAATGTTTTGCTTTGCATTGTAACGAATAGATTGAGCGCTAGCATTTAAAGGGTCTGGCTTATCTTTTTGAATAGATTGGTAATGAGCAGGATTTCCAAGCGCCACTAAATCGTGGATTTCATTGCTGGCGCCCGTGTGCACAGTAACAGTGTCGCCGTCAATTTTCTCAGTGGCTTTTGCAATGTGGACATCCTGAAAATAAGTGGCAGTATGATTTTTCCCATTGTATTGCATCGAATGAGATTGAAATTGATACGCCTGTTCTTTTTCGCTTGGAGAGTAAAATCCAGTGGTTTCGCGTTGAAGGGTAAAATAATCATTTTTTATATCCGCTTGCATCCCTTTTCCGCTTATTTTCATTCCAGGACGATCGACATGAATAACTTCATCCGTTGTGGCATAGGATTTTTTAGGAAATAACCAAAGTGAAGTGGTCGTTATATCGGTTTGTGGTGATTGAGCCGTTGGAAACTGGGTTAAATGAACGGAACCAGTTAATTGAACTTTTTCACCATTATTATAGCCGATGCCTTTTTCACTCGAGGCGGTCCAAGGTGTGTGATCGGTGGTTATCAATAAAAAATTCGGTTTTGTGAAAAGGACTTCTTTATTCGACAAAATTGAAAGTTTGATGGAATTAAATTGATTTTTTAATTCTCCCTTTTCGTTAAATTCCCGAAAATAGATATTCGAAAAAAAAGCATTTTCTCGAACGGTTTTTGAATTTTCATCCCTTGAAAGGGGATGCCAGGCTGTCAAGGAATAAATGCAAAAGACCACAACGAAAAGTGAAAGGATATTAGGCCAAAGACTTGAGCGCATTTTATTTTCTTACTCAGTTAGACGACCCCGGCTCGAAGTAAATCATGCATATGCAAGACGCCAAGTGGCAGCCGACTTTCATCAGTCACTAGGAGTGAAGTGATTTTGTGTAATTCCATAATTTGAAGGGCTTCCGCTGCGAGAATATTGGGTTTTACAGTGACACAATTGCGGGTCATTACATCTTTTATTTTTGTTGTGCGAATGTCATGGTGATGGTCCAGGGTTCGGCGAAGATCGCCGTCGGTATAAATACCCAATAAAATTCCATTTTCTCCAACGATAGTGGTCATACCAAGACTTTTGCGCGTCATTTCGAGTAGAGCAGCGTCGATAAGGGCATTTTCACCCACCATTGGAATTTCGTCACCGGTTCGCATGATGTCATTCACATGCAGTAATAATCGTCGGCCCAAGTTTCCGCCGGGATGAAATAGGGCAAAATCATTGCTGGTAAATCCCTTCGCCCCTAATAGCGCAATGGCTAGAGCGTCGCCCATGACGAGTGTTGCAGTAGTGCTTGCTGTTGGAGCAAGTCCAAGGGGGCAAGCTTCTTTTTTCACACTGACGTCTAGATTGATCGTGGCGGATTTTGCTAGCGAGGAATTTTTTTGGCCGGTTAACGCAATCATCGGGATGCCCAAGCGTTTGATGAAGGGCACGATGCAAATTAATTCTGGGGTTTCACCGGAGTTTGAAAGCACAAGAGTTACATCTTGCGCGGTAATCATGCCCATGTCGCCATGATGAGCTTCACCGGGATGCACAAAAAAGGCGGGTGTCCCAGTGCTTGCTAGTGTGGCGGCGATTTTATTGCCAATATGGCCAGATTTTCCCATGCCCATGACCACGATACGCCCTTTGCAACGGATCAGAATTTCGCAGGCTTTTTTAAAGTTTTCATTGATGCGTGATTTTAGTTCTTCGATAGCAGCGGCTTCGACTTCAATGACGGCCCTGCCTAATTCACAAAACTCTTGGGTTTTGGTGGTTTCTTTTGAAGCAACTAACATAGGATTTTCCCATCTTGGGTTTGTGTGTGGGTATATTATCACAACGGCATATTATTTCCAGGATTTTGATTGATTTCTCCGCACGTAGCGGGGACAATGGGGTTCGTTTAATTCTACTCTAAGGGTTACTGATGGATAAATTATTAATAGAAGGCGGCCGACGTCTAGAAGGGGCGGTTCGTATTTCGGGTGCGAAAAATGCGGTTTTACCCATCATGGCAGCCACTTTGCTGACGGACAAGGTAGTGCGTATCGATAACATTCCTCACCTACACGATGTTACGACGATCATTGAATTGCTCGGTCGAATGGGCGCAGAGGTTACCGTTAACGATAAAATGTCCGTTGAAGTAGACGTTTCCAAAGTCAATCGTTTTGAAGCGCCCTATGAATTGGTTAAGACAATGCGTGCTTCGATTCTGGTATTGGGACCTCTTTTAACGCGATTTGGCCAAGCTCGTGTTTCCTTGCCAGGCGGCTGCGCCATTGGAGCACGTCCCGTTGATGTACACATCGATGGAATGCGTGCTTTGGGTGCCACCATCGAGGTTGAAGAGGGCTTCGTGAACGCTAAAGTTAAAGGTCGATTAAAAGGTGCCGATGTCAATTTGGGTAAAATTACGGTGACTGGCACTGAAAATATTATGATGGCTGCCGTTTTTGCCGAGGGTCAAACAGTCATTCATAACGCTGCTTGCGAACCGGAAGTAAAAGATCTCGCCGATTTTTTAAACGGTTTGGGCGCAAAAATTTCAGGAGCCGGTACGGAAACGATTATTGTGAACGGTGTCGATTCTTTAACCGGTGGCCGTTATCGAGTTTTGTCCGATCGAATTGAAGCAGGTACTTACTTAGTGGCTGCTGCTATCACGCGTGGAAAAATTCGCTTGAAAGATGTTTCACCCACCATTTTGGATTCTATACTCGATAAATTGCGAGAGGCTGGTGCCCTCATTCAAGTGGGTGCTGATTGGGTTGAATTAGACATGCAGGGCCGTCGCCCACGTGCCGTGAGTATTGAAACCGCTCCTTACCCCTCCATGCCAACCGACATGCAAGCGCAATTTTTAGCGTTAAATACCATTGCAGAAGGTGAGAGCACGGTTGTCGAAACGGTTTTTGAAAATCGGTTCATGCACGTGCCGGAATTAAAACGAATGGGCGCGGATATTCGTCTGATTGGGAATACCGCTCATTGTCGAGGTCGAGACGAATTAATTGGGGCACCTGTGATGGCGACGGATTTACGGGCATCCGCAGGACTTGTTTTAGCCGCTTTAGTTGCAAAAGGCAACACTACGATAGATCGAATTTACCACATCGATCGCGGCTACGAGTGCATTGAAGAAAAATTATCCGTCCTAGGCGCCTCCATTCGCCGCATTTCAGGCAAACGGTAAGCTTAGCTTCCTTTAGAGTGGTAATTCTTAGCGGAATTGCTGGTTTCTTATCCCCTCTCCCCTTGCGGGAGAGGGCCAGGGTGAGGGAATTAAATGCAAGAACTAAAAAACATAATTAACTACCTAAACGAATTACTAAAACCAGAATTATTTAACGATTACTGCCCAAATGGTTTACAAGTTTCAGGCACAAATTCCATCTCGACCATTGTCACTGGCGTCACCGCTTGCCAAGCTTTAATCAACGAAGCTGTCCGTTTAAAAGCGGATGCCTTATTAGTGCATCATGGCTTTTTTTGGAAAGGCGAAAATCCTTGCGTCGTGGGCATCAAGCGAAATCGTCTAGCGGCTTTATTAGAACATAAGATCAACTTAATCGCCTACCATTTACCCTTAGATGCCCATCGAGAATTGGGTAATAATAATCAACTAGCCCAAAAATTAAAAATAATTGTCGATCAAAAATCTTCAGAAAATCCAACAAATTTATGCTGGTCGGGAATTTTATCCCCTTCTTTATCGGGTGATGAATTTTCTACATTAATCACGGAAAAATTAGGGCGTGAACCCCTCCATATTCCTGGAAAGGCCACTGCAATTAAACGTGTCATGTGGTGCACCGGTGCGGCGCAAGATGCCATCGAAAATGCCGTATTATCTGAGGCAGACGCTTTTATTACTGGCGAAGTTTCTGAGCGCACTGTGCATATTGCTCGAGAAAATGGGCTACATTTTTATGCGGCAGGTCACCATGCCACCGAGTGCTATGGTATTCAAGCGCTTGGAGAACATCTTGCTAAAAAATGGGGCATAAAAACAATTTTTGTTAATATCGACAATCCGGTTTGAAAATTCAGATGCATTAAAGGAGTATAAATCCATTATGTCGCTACCAGCACAATATAATCAAAATGATGTTCGAATTCTTTCTGAGCAGGAAGTTTATTGCGGTTTTTTCCGTGTAAAAAAATATCATCTTCAAATTCGTCGATTTCAAGGCGATTGGATCCCGGAATTTGATCGGGAGTGTTTCGAGCGAGGAGATGCCTGCGCTGTTTTACTTTATGATCCCGTTCTCGATAATGTTGTTTTATGCGAACAATTTCGAGTGGGAGCTATTCATGATGAAGATAGCCCTTGGCAATATGAAGTCGTTGCTGGAATGCTGGAAAAAGATGAGTCGGTAGAGGAAACGGTTAGACGCGAAGCAATAGAAGAAGCTGGCTGTGAAATAGAAGAATTAATTCCCATTACGAATTATTACACCACACCAGGCGGCTGCTCAGAAAGAATGTTATTATTTTGCGCCCACATCGATAGCACAAAAATAGGCGGTTTTCACGGCGCAGAACACGAGGCCGAAAATATTCGAGTCCACGTTTTAAAAAGAGAAGCCGCCTACGCGCTTATAAAAGATGGAAAAATCCGAAACGGCACCGCCATAATTGCCCTTCAATGGTTAATGTTGGAAAAAGGATGAGCTACACGGCAAATTCTGAGAGGCTAAGATTTTGTAATGCGCGATTGAATGTCGGTAAGCCTTCATCAGAGGTCAGATTAGCTCGATCTTTTTCTATTTTTTCTCTAGCTTCTCCATAATTCAGCCAATTTATGCTTTCAACATAAGCTTGGGCTTGATCTAATACTTTGCAATATATCCTGAAATCATGATCTCTAGAGGCAAGGCGTACACCATTTAAATAATTATCGCGATGCGCGGAAGGAATTATTATTTTATATAATCCAACTTTAACCAATTCAGCATTCATCATTATCCGTGATAATCGACCATTTCCATCATCAAAAGGATGCACTTCACTGATGAGGAGATGCATAAATAATGCTTTTTCAAGACCATCATTTAGTAAATGATAATATTCAAATCCCTGCGAAAGCGTTCCCAGCACTTCATTTGGTGGGACAAAATATGTATTCCCGACTTTATTTGGCTTTTCTTTGAAATTTCCAGGACGTTTGTCCGGGCGTTCACGCATGATATAAGCGTGCCTTTTCTGCAAAATATCTAAGAGCTCTTCGGAATTGCGTGGCGTCATGCTCATCTCTGAGTAGTCATTACTGAGTGTAAAATTCGCCAAAATATCGTGGCTATCCGCATGTCGATTATTGGCTTCAATTCCCTGGAAAGCGATATCCTCAGCTTCATCGATCGTAAATTCTGTTCCTTCTATGAAATTGGAAAAGTAAGATTCAAAAAATGAGATATTTTTGAAGGTGGCTTTTTGGTATTCATAGTTACGTTTTTTAAATTTACATTTTTTCATATAGAGAACCAGTTCTTCAAATAATTTAATTCGACCGTGATCAAAAGGTTCTTTTTTTGCAGCGGCTTTGGCGTATGGGGTATTTAAAACATTTTCATCGGGATGTGTTGATAGCAGGGCACTGATTATGGTATTTAATTTTTGATACTCTGCTCCATATCCAAGATCATTTGCGATGGACTTTGCTGCATCACGATACTCATTCAAGATTTTTTCATTTCGAAGGACCAGCTCTTTAGCCAGAAAAGTTTCAACTCCATTAATACCAATGGTTTTACTATTTTTATATGGCCCTCTCATAGGCATTAAATTTTCAAGCAACATTCTTGGCACATTACTTCTTGCGATATTGGGTAATAATTGTTCTGTATAATCAGTGCTATTTCCTTTTATAACTTTAATAAGCAGTCCTGGGAGCGAGATAGTTTTTGAATAGGAGCTTGTGACAAAAACAATCATCTGTCCCTCAAACGGAACTGGCTTTAAATCAACTGATGTGCGAAAGCTTAATATCCCATTGGAGACTATGTGAGGAAGAATTTGCATCCAATGACGCAAGACGATTTGTTCAATTGGGCTTTGTAAATCCTCTGTATAGATACCTCGATAAATTCTTCGGACCTTTTTTTGGCTATACAGCTTTGAAAGATACTTGGCTTGATTTGAGTCTTTGGCGAGTAATATCGGGTTCATTTCGGCGAACTCCAGAATAGTTGATAAGAAGATTATAGGCGAATTTCAGAATATTATCTACTGAAAATGCGAATTTCAGCATATTAAGCCTAGTTAAAGACGAACTTTGGCTGCTAAAGTAGCATCATTCAATCTGGTGCATTTTTAACCAGGAGTTCTCCCTAAAGCGGAAACTCCTTCCTGGTATTAACGCCCTCAGCAGTGGGGATGCCCGCTGGCGCTCAGGTCAGGCATGATATCAAACAATCCGACAGGTTGATTTCTCTGTGCGGGCTTGGCATGGATCAGAGACCACACCTGATGTTCTCGCGCTAGCGGGAACTGTTGGTGATTTAGTTACCTAAAAATAGAAATTCTTTTCCCTTCGAGGAGTAAGGAAGGCCAACAGTAGGAATTGTATGATTGCCAAATATCCCCACTCGACTTTGCAAAAATTGTTGCAAGATTAATCTTCCCTGTAAGAGATCTTGCAGAGGTTCGAGTGCACTGTTGTTCAAAGTGAGCTTAGGTTGGAAAGTGATTAATTGTTCAATTTTGTTTGGCAAATCCTGAAAAAATTTATTTATAGGGCTTTCAGAAGCTAATAGATTTTCATTGCAGGCTTTCAATAAATTACAAATTTGATCTATTGCTTGCTGATAATCAAAATCTTGATACCCAAAACAGGTAAATCGGTGCAGCATTTTTCCAAGTTGCAGATACTGGAGCAACTCATTGGCAATTGACCATTCATGTTGTAATTCATGGGCAATTTTTTGATAAAAAGGTTCATTTTGTTCTTTAATACGCAAATCGAGTACGTGCTGTACTTTTGCAAGAGCCAATTGAATATTAACTGAATCAAGCTGAGTTTTTTTTGGGAGAGCATACTTATGCCAATCAATGGTTTTTGTGGTATCATGTCGCCCACTATGGGTCCATTTTGCATATCCCGGTGTGGCGCGGGTTAACAAAAATTTTTCTTGTGTTTCTCTAATATATAACGTGATTTCAAGGCCATATGCCTTACCTTCGGTTTGATATATTCTTTTTCTATCATCAGACATACTACGATGCATAATACAATGAAATTCAATTAAGCCCATTTTTTCAGCCAATAAAAAGGTTTTGTCAAAAAGTGGAATGTGGCCATTTTTTGCGGTTTCACCGATGAGTTGTAAAACATTTTGTTCGGTAAAGCCATTCTCTATAGTAAAACTTCTTTGGTGTCCTTTTCTTTTATAAACATTTTTTCCTTTAACATATTCAAAACTAAAATTTTGTGGAATGTTGTATTTTATTAATTTCCCGCAATCGAAATTATTTAAATTCGCCGATTGTATGGATTTAAATTGTTCTAATTGCGCTTTATATAAAGCTGTAATTTTTTTAAAACAACCTTCAATTATAGATTTTTCATTTAAAAGTTCATTTAAAGACGCAATATTTCGAGTGGTTTGGGAATAAATTTGTTGTATTTCTTTAAATTGAGGATCGTATTCCATTGGAAATTTTGTTTGAGAATATTCCCTTAATTTCAGATAGATACTCAAAGAGTGTAACCAAATTCCAGTATGAGGTACCGCTGACAACTCAGCGGTGGTCCAACTTTGTTGCACAGAAATTATAAAAAATATATTGATAAAACTGCGAAAATCAGGATGGGCTTTTTGCAGAATTGAAAACATTTTTTTTGGTGGAACTGACAAACATTGCAAACCCTTATTTTCAGAAAATACGGCTACACTCGTTAATTGTCGATTGTATGCTTTATCTTTTACCCAATGGGCTAACTGAACCAGCCATTCTTGAGGTTTGTCTGCCGAAATTTTCGGAGTGATTCCCTCTATAAAACTATTGATATGGGCTACGCAATCGCTCAAATCTTTTATATACAAATCCTGAAAACCTAACTGAACTAAATAACTTAATTGATTTAATTCACTATGGATCTCTTCTATACTACGAATAACAGGCTTCGTAATCAAATAATTAATTTGTTTAAAGCTACGAATAATAACGTGCTCTAAATGATTAAGATAATGACCAAGATTAACAAATCGGTCTTTCATATCACGATGCATGCTTTCAATTTGCTTTGAAAGCTGTTCTAACTGTTTCAGTATCACTTGATGAGAATCAGGCCCTTGTTTCATAAATAATGAGAAGATATTCAGCACGGCCATCCCAATAGCTGCATATGGGGATAAGGCAGCAAAACTAGTCATTTTAGCTAATTCGCTAAATGCTTTATGAATTAACAGGGTTTGACTACATACACCACTAATTTTAGTCAAAGTCGAATTATTTGTACGCTGGCCAATGATTGAAAGTAACCCGAAGCCATCGATAAGCCCTTGGTAGTTCTCAATACGAAGTTCTTGATGTCGTCGTTCATCCGCCTGTCTTTGTTTTAAATCATTTTGTTCTATTAAATAGTGGGCAACTAATGAAATTTGAGAACTTAAATCTGCGTCGGATTGCAATAATAAATAAGTTTGTTTATCAATTGCTATTCCTTGTGTGGATAACAAAGATTCAACCTTAGCCATCGCTTCAGTAAGATGCGTAAAACGGTTAATCTGTTCATCCGCAATTAGATCTAATTTAGTAGAGGCCTTTGATTCGGCCTCATGACTTTTGTGCATCAATCCATACATAGTATTTTGAAATATTTCCAGTTTTTCTTGCTCAGCCAGTAACTCTGACATCATTTTTTCCTGACGTATTTCTCCATCACTAGCAACCTTCTGAGTCCACTCTATGCGAATTTGTTGCCTAAAATTTAGAAACGATTCACGTTGTTTTACTGCAAACATAGAGCCATCTTGGCTATGTAAAAACACATCAAAATCTTTAGCATCACGCCACGAAACAAACTGAACTGGCTGAATTTTCATTAGTGTTGCTAAGCATTTTTCCGAAAAACTGACTCTAAAAGAATCCTCATGGATATCTTGAACTCGTTGAAAGAGTGCTTCAAAACGATCAATGCCTGGAATTAAAGCCATAATTGCACCAGCAATTTTTAAGTTTCCTGAAGCTTTTTCTATCGTGTAAAGCATAGCCAAATCATTGATCAGACCATTTTTTTCAGCTTCTTCTTGGAATTTTTGTTGATAATCATTAGAAAATTCATCAAATCGCATAGTTACATTCTCTATTAAAAAATATTCGGAAAATTCCGGAGGTAAAAACTACCCCCGGAATTATGAGATTATTTATTCACTAATTGCAAAAAGTTAGTTGGAACGAGCCCTTTTTCCTTTGAGTCTTCTCTACGTGCTTTAACCCAACTATTTTCCAGTAATACTTCATTAGAAAATAATTTAATTTTAAAGCGATCCCCCTTTTTAATGTCGAAAGGCAATATGGCTTCTTTAATTTTATTATTTCTATTTTTCTTAAATCGTTCATCTGAAAGAGTTAGAGCTTTTTCCTCGTCACTGGCTTTAAATTCACCAATAGCCTGAAAGAACGTTTCAGTTTTTATTCTTGGTTTAGAAAAGCATTTAGCTTGAACCGCTTGATCATTCGATGGTAAAGAAGGATTTTTGGAAGGTTCTATTGATGGCGGCTGTTTTTTGGACCTGCCCGAAATCGCATCGATTGCTTTTGAAGCGATACTAAGATTTGCGTTCAATATTTGTTTAGATAAGTCAAGACAGCTCCTGATATTTTCTGAGTTCTGTGCATAAGCTTCTCGTATAAACTGATTTACCTGTCCATTATCCTTCGACATCGCATCGATGAACGCAATTTTGACGTCCTTATTAGCCGTTTGAAGATTTTCGTATGCTTTTACCTGGGTATTATAGGCATCAAGTGCACGATCTTTATCTTTACTCCTAAGTTCAATATTTTTTTCAATATCCTGAATTTGTGCGAGCTCTAGATCATTCAACTTGTCTCTGCCAGCATTTTTAGCCTTATTATAAATCTCCTCCTTTTTTTCAAAAAGCGATTGGCTAAAACTTGTTATGGATACAATGTCATTATTAAATTTCAAAGTGAGTTCGACTAATTCTAATACACTTTTTTCTCTATCTGTATTTAAACTGGCCCTCACAGACTCCAATAAGTCTGTTTTTTGCTTTTGAATAGCGAGTAAAGTTCTCTGAAAACTTTCTTGTTGTGCTAAAACACCTTGTGCAATAGATCGAATATTATCGTATATTTTCAAATTCGCCTGTATAGAAAACATCATGCATTTAGATATTTCCTTAAATGCTGTTATTGCAACGAAACTAACTTCACTCACACTTTCATTACTCACAAGGTTCGCAATTTGAGCCTCACCCATAAAATCTTTGAAAGAAGAGAGACCCTCTTTTATGACAGTCCCACCAATTTCCGACCAGTGTTGTGCTGCGCTAAATTTTTCTGGTTTAACGATAGCACCACCCTGATTTTGTCCTTCAAATTGTCTCATTTTATTTTCTCCGTTGTCGTAGTTTAAAAAAAATTGGTTCAAAATATTCAATTGATCAATTATATTGTAATGATCGGATTGAGTACTTCCTAAATATACTTTCACAATATTAATTCTCTTTTTCTCCTCCTTTTCTAATAAACAGGCTTCGCATAATTTCAGAGCCTGGGCGCGTACTTCTTCAATATTAATTTCAGATGGCTTATATTCTTTTCTTTCTTCATGTGACATTACCATAAGACTATCCGTTTCGATTATTATCTTCTTTTCAATCAAAATCAACCCTATCATTAAAATAATTAATTTCTTTTCTTGTTCACGTGATGACTTCATAAGATCATGGTGTTCAAACTGAAATTTTCTCAGTTTTTCTTTAATCAAATTTTCTTTCAGCTTGCAATAAGCATTAATCTGATCAATAAACAAATTTCGGGCTAATACAAAGGAATGCTTCATAAGTATGGTTCTAATTTCGCTTGAAATTTCAGATGGAATCAGTTTAAATCGATCAATATTTCCAGAAAAATTAACATTTTTGCTTGTAGTTACTAAAATTGACTTTCGTTGATTTAAATCAATTTCAATTCTTCCACGATTTCTAGAAGGCAATTTCCGTTCCAGATCAATTAGATTTCGAGCACGAGTAACCGGAGTATCTCTAGCAAATCTTCCTTGACGAGTTTCAACAGAAGGAGGAAGTGGTTTATTTTCCAGAGGGGCCTTTTGTACACGAGAAGCTGTTCCTATTCTATTTTTAATAGAAGATTTCATAGCTAAATTCAGTTTTCGAGACTGAATCGCCTGTAACGAAGCTTGATTTTTTCTTTGGAGATTATTTGTAAGTGAATGCAGAGCCTTTTGCGTCATTCCCATCAAATTTGGTTTTAAAATCTCATCCATCGATTTTTTAATGATAATTGAAGTAATGGTATGAGATGTTTGCGAGAGTTGTTCTTCAATATAAGCACCATTTTCTTTACTGAGAGTGTTTTTTATATCATTAAGATCAGAAGCCTTAAATTGATTGACTTGGGCCAGCAGTTTTTTATTTAATGCTTCATAAATTGTGGGCGCCATAAAAATTAATCTCGAAAATTTATAGGTTGTTTCAATGCCACCAACAATTACACTAATTAAGGCACCAATCGCAAAGTTTTTCATGTTATTTGAGGTTAATAGTAATGACTTTGGAATTTCAGTGGCCAACGAAAATGCCGTTTCAACTATTCTATTAAAAATAGTATTATCTTGCGTATCTCGCAATGTATCAGCAATAGTATTTTCTATTATTTGTTGAGCCTTTATTGGATCAGTGATCTGAAACACCATTGACATCGTTTTCTGTAATTGCTTTTTCTTTTCTAATACTACATTAGATTCGCTCAAACCTTTGTGAATTTTCTCACCAAGTAATCGTTGAATTTCATTTGGCAAATGATAACAAACTTGCGACAACCCAATTTCAGCCATTTTGGCACCAGCTGATTTACCGACTTCGAGTGCGACACGTTTACCTGCATATACAAACACTTCAGTTAAAGCAGAAATGCCCGTCTTATTAAAACCAGATGAAAGTGCGGCAAATCCCCCATTTACAACTGCACCCACCCCCAAAAAGCCCACAGTGGTTGCAAGCATCGCAACACTAATAGCTTTATGTCTGCCATAGTCTTTCCAACTAAATTGTCCTGTAATTCCTGCTTGTGCTGAATAAATTAAATCACTGATGCCTTCTGCAATAAGCATTGCACCCAGTTGTGATGCAAAACCAATAGTGTATACCTCTAAGGCTATTCCTAAGGCGATTTGCACAACACCTAACATGGCAACAGCAAACGCGTTCCAATTCCAACGAGAAATAGTTCTTTCAAAAACTAAAACGTCATCAAAATACCAAGATGAAAATTGAAATATTTCTTTAGGGCATTCTCCATTTAAAAAGTAGTTACGTAAATCTTGAACACTAGCATTGAACTTCGGAAAAACTTTTAATTGGCCAATATGATATTCTAAGACTTTATTTACAGATTCCGACTGTTCAACTATGATAGCCTCTAGGCCGCAGCCATTAAGAGAAGCAACCTTTTTTAAAGTATTGATATCATCAAGATGAGTAATGACAATTCTATTTTTTTTGGCACAATCCTTAAGAGACTCCAACCCACTAACTTTTTTGTTTGTTGCATAAATACCGTTAATAACAGAATATCTCATGTTTGATAAACTATTAGTTATCGCATGAATTAATTTAAGCACCCCAGGGAGGCAATTTTTTGGATGGAGAATTTCGTTTAAATCTTCTTTATGGAGACGAACACCAAAATAAAATCCAATTGCTTTAAACTGTTTTAAAACATCTTCATCTGAAATATCAAATTTATCTGCCTCATTTTCATGAAAGACTTGTCGTATTAATGAAACTTGCTCGGGTGCAGTTACAGTTCGGTTACGGTACTCTCTGCCCTCAAAATTAAAATGAATAATAAATTGCTCATTATTTATAGATTCAAATAAAACTAATTTTTCCTTATTAATTCTACGGTTTTCTTTTTTTGTTGGTTTCGAGTTTGTCAAACGATAGGTTGATGTTTTGTTACTCGGAAGTAGTTGATATTTGGAATCGCTTGAATTTTTTAAAATGCGATTTCGATAGATCTTTTCGGCATCAAGAAAATGAATTGTGAATACTTCCCCTTTTTTTTCAAAAAGTACAGCTTTTCCAACTTTTACTTTTGCAAGATCTTCAACAGTAGGTTTGTCATCGCAAACCACGATGTATTCACAAGCGAGTATTGAAGAAACTTCTGTTTTTACCCAGGAGTTAATAGCTTCCAACTTCTCTTCTTTCTTACCATCCTTCGAAGAGCAACTCATTTTATGTGTCTTTATAATGCCAATATTTATTAAATTATTCCAAATAAGATCTAGCGATTCTTGATGAGAAAAGGCTTTATTAATAAGAGTTAAATCAGTAAATGATTCTTTAGAAACTGAAATACTTTTGGTTCCAGCATCATCAAGTTGACTAGCATGAGCAAGCATTTTTTCAATATGGTCAATTACACTTGTCTCAAGTCTTAGAACTTTATGGCCTAATGGTGTTAATAAAGAAATTTGTTTTTCTTCCCCGATAAGTTTAATTTCAATTTTTTTATTTAATCGGTACCCTTTAACAAATTCACTTTTTTGAAGTAGTTTGTCGTACAATTCAGTTCTTTGGGCGTCATCTGTTAAGCTCTTGTTAAACATATCTTGAGTGAGAGGTCTACCGATAATATTTCTTATCGCAGATAGTTGTACATGATAAAGTGCTAATTCACTTTTTATTTGGTCTTCAAAATTGTTCTTCGCTTGCCCCTTTCCTTCTTGCTTATTAAATGCAATTGCCGCATTCAAAGCAGTGACGGCTGGAATTAGATCATCACTCATTCGATGTTCCACTAGCTGAAGCTCACATTTCAATGCCCTTTTAATAGCAGCACGATTATTACTAGCATTCGTTTTCTCGCTTAAAATGCGAGCTTGCCAGTGATAAGCAATTTCACTGTGATACGGGTAGAGTATAGTAGCCTTTTCGAAACACGAAAGAGCACTGTCTTGCTTTTTGTGGATATAGCAGCAACGTCCTAGTGCGATTAGCTCATGTGGTGAATCAATAAATTTATACAAATTATCTTCGCCAGCAATTTTAAGCATTTTTGTATGAAATTCTAGATAAGCACTATATAGAGATTCCAAATTTTGTCGCGTACTATTTTGAATACATTGATCTTGTTCGTCTAGCCAAAACGCCCAGCGATCTTCTAAGCTTTTTAGTTGTAATTCGACATAATCTTTTCCATACTGATCGCTTCTTCCTGAAATTAACATTTTTTTAATTTCTGCATAAGTTGATAGAAATTTTTTATATAAAGCATTTTCAATGTGAATAAATTGCAGGGTTTTTGTTCTAACATACTCAGCTCGCTGCATTGCTTCCCAATCCCGGTTCCGACGGAGCTCGTTAATATCTGTGAACTTCTTATCGAAAACAATACATCTTCCACTCCCTTTATTGCCTTGTCTCGCTGTTCTTCCGAATACTTGCCGCTCAATACGAATGTTTGGCGGCATGTAAGACAGGATGGCGTATAAACCCCCAGATTGTTCTGTGTTAGTACTTGTTGTAAAATTTGCCCCTCGCGCCGCCAAATTTGTTGCAACAATAATGTCTCCAGGCTCCAAAGGACAAGCGTGATCTCCAACAGTCAACTTTTGTGAGGATTTACTATAAATGTGTAAGCGATCATGTATTTTTTCCTCTTCAATTCGACACTTTACTTTTTCAACATCATCTATTGTTTCGCAAATAATTAAGATTGGTCTTTTGCTATTATTTTTCACATCATTTATAATTTCATTTAACCACTTTTTTTCTGAATTAACGACAATACCCTCATCTTCATAAAATCGATGTTTCTTAAATCGAGGCATGTTAAAAAAATCAACCTGATAAAGTTGATTAAATAATTTTTTATCAGTATCTGAACCAAGAGTACCGGTAATTCCATATATCTTTCCAATATAACTTTGGAAATAATTAAAATTAGATTGGAAATTGGCTTTTAAACTTTCGCTACTGAACTTTTGGAGTTTCATTAATTGCAAGAATTGATGCAATCCATTATTCCATTGCATATTTAGCTGCTCAACTCCAGTATCATTATCCATAATGATAATGCCGTTTTTCTCATTTATATACTGTTTGTTTTCCTGTAGCTTTCTAGCATAAATTGCATGATTTATCCATATTGGAAGACGATACTTAATAAAATCTATAAGATATTCTGGAATATTTATATTTTTGTCGTCAATTTTACCTTGGATAATATTTTCGACAATTTCCGAAAATTCAACTTCTTCATACTCATTTATGTCAGGACTATTCACAGCAGTCCAAATCTCGACATACAGATGACGTAAATGCCGAAAATCAATCATTTCGTGAGATAAATAAAGAGTATTATCACCTTTATCTAAAAGCATATTATCGACTTCGTCTACAATTAAAAATTCATTTTGTCGTTTTTCTAAAATATTTTTGTCTAAATTAGCTAATAGTTTGTCTCGCTGAAAACTGCCTACATCTCCATAAACAATTGCAGAATCATACCGTATCATCCGTTCTTTTAAATTATCTTGAGCTATCTTATCGCAATTATTGCTGACAGTAATTTTAAAACATTCATACAATTCACGTGTATCATCAATATTTTGTTCTGCCAAAACGAGTGAACTCGTAATAATATTCACTGGGGGGCCAATGAGTCCCAATACGATAGCCAACATTGCAGTAGTTAATGTTTTCCCTTCCCCGGTGGGCACTTGACCTAAACGACCCTGACCCTTGTTGTTAGCATCCATGTAAAGCAACAAAGACAATAATTGCGTATCATGCGGTTCATAATCGTAAGTTATTTTCACGGCCCGACGGACGACTGCAATCACTTCAGTCAAATGATTTTGAACCCAATTTTTGTCATCTTTCTTGCACTCTGCAACATGGCTGACCCATAATTCTCGAATGTCATTTCTATCCCATTGAGAAATAGGTTTCACGATATATTTGAAGTTTTTGGCTTTAAATTCGGGGTTTTTAATTTTACTGAGAGTTTTTAATAATTTTGTTTTAAATTCGCCTATTTCGTGTAAATTTATTTCTAAACCTAAATTTTCAATAATTTTTCTCGTTGGTAGGATATCTCCATCATTATAAAATTTATTCTTTTCAGTATCAAGGCAAAGTTTCCATTCTTCTTGTGGATGATTTTCAAGAAGAAATAAGTTTTCTAGTGTAAATAATGATTCATATCTTATCAAACAATGGGATAGTGAAATAATATTTGAATAATCTGGATTCGTTATTTTTGAAATTATTCTAATGTATTCCGTTACAATTCGTTTGTCAAATTTATTAAAGAGATCACCAATCAATTCAAACATAATTAATTGTAACTTTGGATTTTCGGTTAAATTTGGTAATTTCTTAAGTAAATTCATTTTTTCAAAAAAAACTGTCCATTGACTAATAGGAATTTGCGACAAGTAAAGGGCTGTTTCTTGATTGAGAAAGTATTCTTGATTCCTTTTTCCCAATACAATAAGAAAATCCTGTAAAGAGTATCGACCTAATTCATTGACAAGGGTAATTTCCTGTTGAATTTTTTCTAACAAAACCATAAGCATTGAAGGGGCTTCAATGAAAATAAACAGCGAATCAGATATTTCAGAAGGTAATTCAGATAAAGCACCCTGATCTTTGTTTACATTATTATAAAAAACCAGTATTTCATTATACAATTCCGCATGCAATAAATAATATATCCATCGATCTGGGAAACTATTTTTCAATAATTTAAATAATTGAGGTTCAGCGATTTTTAAATTGTTGATAGTTTCTTGCAATTCATTGGTATCATCAAATTCGTGACGAGTTTCAATAAGTTTTTTGATTTTTTCTGAAACATCTTTGGGTAGACTTTCTTCAGTCACAATTTTTGGGCTAAGGATAAATTTAATTTTATTTAAGTATTCTAAAAGTTCGTTAGAAATTTCAGAATTAACATCGCTGAGAATATATTCGATATTCTTTAAAATGTTTTCTTTTTCTTTTACATCCAAGTGAATGTGTGGTAAAAATAATAATACCACGTTAAATTTTTCTCTTAGGTTGGAAATGTTTTTAAGATCAAGATTCATCATAAATTTCATTTTAGATAATATATCACTATTATTTGATTTTACAAATTTATTTTTTATTTCTTCTATTAGATCACATATTTTATCTTTGATTTCTTGGTCGATGGTTATTTTATTTAACTGAAAATCTCGGTACTTTGGAATCCAACTAGTACTATCTTTGTAAACCCGTAAT
Source organism: uncultured Gammaproteobacteria bacterium (assembly GCA_963711375.1). Taxonomy (GTDB): domain Bacteria; phylum Pseudomonadota; class Gammaproteobacteria; order Coxiellales; family Coxiellaceae; genus CAVQDV01. Next base: position 2,857,241 of record CAVQDV010000005.1, on the reverse strand, counting down.
TCCTGATAAAATTTCTTAAAAAAACGAGAGCTCGATGGTGAAAGATTTCTTTTGTTATTACCCTCCACAAAAAAACGGTTGAATTCTAATAAAGATTCCAAATGCAATGAATCTGCCTTAGTAATACCAACAGCGACGAGCTCACGCTTTATCTGTGCATATAATTGATATGAACATTTATCTTTTAAATACTGCTCTTCTAATAATTTATTAAATTTAATTTTGATATTATCATTTTTAATTCTACGTACAGTGTACTGAAGTTCCATTAAATCTTTTAGAGTTAGATTTCTTTCCCTGAAATGGAGAAAAAGTTCAGGTAAGTTGTCGATATCGCAGTCACTCATAGCGAGCGTAAATTTCACATCTTTTATTGTATAATTCTGATATAAATGATTGATTAAAGTGACATCATTATTAATTATTTCTAAAATTAGATCCAACTCATCCTTATCTTTTTTCTCCGTTATATTCTTGATTAATGAAATAAATTCATGCTTCAGAGAGTTTCTGACATTATATTCAATTTTTACTAATAATCTTTCAAAAATAATACATCGATCCAATCCATGAATATTTTTATATTCATCAAACAGATTTCTAATCACATTATTTTTAATAGGATTTGATTTATCTTCAATCCCGTATATTTGATCAGAAATATGTTTTGGAATTTCGGAAAATAATTCTGAAGATTTAAATCTCACTAAGGTTTCAGTTCCAACTTTTTCTCGGGTAATATTTTTATTATCAACTTCATTTTTGGCATTTGCAAGATCTTTTTCGATCTCATTTCGAATTTCAGCGAAGTTATTTAGCTCATGCTCAAGTTCATTATATTGTATGCCATTGGATAGATTTAATGGAATAATCTCATTTTTTTTCGCAAGATTTGTATTTTTATCAGCATTTGTATTTTCCGAGACCCCCCCATCCTTTCCAGTTTCTGCGCGCTTGCGATTTTTTGTTGCTATTTCATGATCCTCATTTTTTGGCAATTTTAAATACTCTTGAGGTACAAATAAGGCCCACCAGGGTTTTGTTATTTCAATTCTATAAGCGCCTGCCTCATGATTGGTATGCTCAGGTTTAAAATATTTTCCTGATTTATGATTACTCCAAAAAATGCTCACATGATGACAAACAAAATCTAAGGCATATTTCCCCCCTACACCCCCATGTGCGCCCATACCATTAGAAGCACATTTACCTGGTTTTCCGGCACTTCCATTAGCTGTCTCTTTACCCTCGATTTTAACTTTGCCAGCATGTCCTCCTTCACCGCCCAATCCTGGAGCACCCCCATCACCCCCGTCTCCACCAGGGCTTGGCAACGTACTGTGCACAACATAAACTCGACTTCGTAAATGAAAGAAGCTTTTTTCATTTTTAGGTTCACCATCCTTTCCATCTGTACCGTCTTTACCTTTTTCTCCATCACCTCCATTCTGTCCATTTGCTCCATTTCCACCATTAACGATAATTGTTAGCTCATGTTCATCTTCGTTAATAACGGTGGTGTTAATAATTAAGTTACCGCTGCTTTCTCCTGCTGCACCCGAAAGACCATTTTTGCCAGATCTGCCATTGCATTCAACATCGGCGGCATTATTTGCCTTTCTAATCTCTTCACCACTAAGAGCATTATGCAGAAATTCCCTGCCATTTCTTCCCGAGAGATCAATTGTACTGGACTTTTTTACATAGACATTATGGGCATTTATAATTATATTTTTTCCAGGGATTTTAAAATCACAATCTAAGTAAAGTAAACCAGGAATATCAATATAAATATCTCTTACACCTTTACAAAGATCAAAAATATAATTGATTAGTTTTGAGTCAAGTGAGACTTTCTTTTTTCTGGTAGGCCATTCTAAATTAGAAAGCAACTCTTGAATTTCTTTCTCGGATTTTGAAAGCTCGGTTAAATTTATTTCGTCAATCAAATCGTTTTCATGTCGAATTTTGGCTCTTAAGTTCCCATCGTACGAGCGAAATAAATAAATGCCTCTCTCAGTCAATTCTCCATTTGAGATATTTTGGGGGAGCAAAAAATGCGAGTAACTTTCTCTCTCCTCATCTGTCTCAGGCAATCCTTGAAAACTATCTCTCCCATACTCAGGATACTTCTTGAGATATGAGTCTATTTCTGAGATTACAGTGCTTAAAGCCAAATGATTCGGACCAGAAACTTTAATCACTAGTCGTTCAGTCTCGTGGCGTTCTATTTTTACAGGCTCTAAAATATTTAAAATAATCTTTTGACAGATTTTAAATTCATCAGTGCCTTGTTTTTTAATTTCTTCTAAAATATATTGAAATCTATCGACTAATTCGTATTCTGAGGTTCCCTGAAACAAATCCTTTAAATTTTGAATTAAATGTTGACTCGATTTCATTTCTTTGATTAATCTTATGTATGATAATTGTGAAATTACATTATATTGAGATAATATTTGATCTAAAATATTATGTAATTCATAAGAGAATGCGGTTTGATGCATAGTGCTGGGTCGAATTGTAGAAGTTTTTATGTACTTGAGTTTGGTTTGTGTCACAATTTGTGAAGACTCAATTTTTTGTTTTGCTGCATCTCCTAATCCTTCAAACAGCCTCGGCTTTAGATTTATCATAAAACTCTCAACTGTTTCTTGAGATAATGTTTTTTCGAGATTAGATAGCATCAGGAGATCTGCGCAGTGATCACTATATTCTTTAAAAACAATCGTCAATATATCCTTGAATGATCTTGCATGAATGATGGATTTTATTATTTTTTGACAATGATCCTTTAATCCAGCAACAGAAATACTATCGAGGATCATTTTAAAATAATTTGATAATCTGATTTTATCACAAAGCAGCACTAAATAAAGCCCATACCCTTCTATATTCTCGCCAAAATAATCCTGAAGGGCCCCATGATCTAATGACTCCCAACTTCCAGAAACCTTTGTTTTGGCATGGTCTCTTGAATTTATTGGATTTTCTGGATTTATTACTCGAGGCTCATATGATTCGCACAATGCTTTAGATTTACCCTTTACCGTTACCAAAGACCATCCACTTCTAAAAGAGGGTACATTAATTATATTACTTTCGTTTTTTTCTAAATATGGATTAAAGTTGAAATAAAATCTGCTTCCTAAAGTTCGAAATAATTGGTCTATTTTTTCATTTTCATTTTTATCAAATTTTTTATAAAGTTTACAAACGAAATCATCGATGGTCGTTAAGGCGATAATTTTCCCCTCGGATACACCCTCTATAAACTCATACAACTCTTTTCGATTTTTTTGATCTTCAATCTCATCATTTAAAAGTTCACCAGTATTAAATGTTTTGAAATCATTTAGTTTTCCATTATTTTGATCAATGATTGCAATATTTAGACCTTTACCATAAAAATACTGATTTTGACTAACAATGTCAACGCCATCTACTTGAATAAAATTACTGCCTTGAGATCCATTTAGTTTTTTTTTGCAAAAATCTTCTGAAAATACTTCAATGAAAAATGTTTGTGGTAATATTACCTCATTTGCTTCTTTGAAATTATATTGTAATCGACTCATAAAAGTAGTTTCTCGTTTGCAAACAGAATCCTTATACTAGACCATCAGACGTCCTATATTATCGCCCTAAATGATACCCATATTCTTAGTCCTACTTTTCGATAAACATTCCTCATTCATATCAAAAAAGTCTGTCGATTATAGCTAAATGCAACGATACCCCGTACTGTCACTTTGACAGTATTGACTTCAGGCTAGCGGCGGATAGGCACAGAGGAAGCAATACCATGGCATTAAGACCAAGTTTTAGCAATGCGCCAAAAAATAATTGCAAAATTGCGCTTATTATCATAATAGAAAAAGTAGTTATACCTACTCCTAAGGAAAATTTATCCAGTCCCAGGCTATTTAAAATTTCGGGATAAACTAGAGTCTGGGCTGCGGCTAGGAAACCTAAAAAAAATAAAATTATACCAAAAAAAGGAACCGAATTTATGTTTGAGAAAAGTGGTATAGTTAAAATAACCATAAAGGCTGGACAAATTAGCATCGCTTTCTTTCTTTTTTTTAAATGATTTCCAAGAAATCCAAGGATTATGCACCCTAACAAAAGACCTAAAAACATAAGAGAAAGTAAAAGACCTGAAATTTTTCTGGACAAACCAAATGATGCTACCAAATAAATATTGCCCCAAAGACTTCCTAAGAATAAAATCGGGGCATTTACAAAACTTGCATAAGCACTCCAAACAAATAAATTGCGATTTCTAATAAGCGTTAAAAATCCTCTCGGAGATGAAGCCACTCGCTTTTCACAAATCTGATTAGAATCATATTTTTTTCTCTGATAAAAAATCCCTACCAAAATCAGAAAACTAAAAATAAAGTTTATCAAAAGGGCAATCTGCAATCCTAAGTTATCTACAAGATATACAAAAGGGCCCTGGGCCAACATCCCAAAGAGAACGAGTAGGGCTGAAATCAAGCCCATCGTCAGGCTAAAATATTTATGATGTGTCATCGCAACATATTGCATGCAACATACAAAAGCAAAACTGTACCCTAATCCTATTAAAACTCTAGTGATGGCAAAAGAAAAAAATGACTTGCAGATCATCAAAAGTAAAGTACCAATTAAAAAAAGAGAGGCGGAAATCAGTATGGGGAATTTGATAGTATTATTCTTTAGCCAAATACTGCACAAAACGAAAAATATTCCAGAAGAAATAAAAAAAATGGTTGAGAAAAAACTAAGTTCAAAAGGAGAGAAATGATAGGACTGAATTAAATTTTGGCTTATCGAATTTAAAATAGTATCTTCGAAAAACGAAAATGAAAAAAACAAGGCTAATAAAAATAAAGCCAAAAAATTTTGGATTCGTAGGTGAAGATAATTTCGACTAAAAAACATTTTTCAATTGTATTAAATTAAGTATATCAGATCGACTATAGCAGCCCAATCTGCGCATAGCATTATAGAGGTAGGATTTTGCTGTTCGCGGGGTCACATTTAGAGAATGAGATAATTCCTTTATTGAACTGCCTTTTGACAATAAGGCTAATATTTCGTACTCTCTTTTTGTTACATAACCATTTTGCGAGTCCTCTAAAATGTAATATCTGTCAATAGTAGTCTTCTCTAAAAATTCCCTGATTTGATCACTTTCACTTTGAACATTCTTATTATCAAATTTTCTATTCGGCCTTAATATTTTATTTTTTTCAGCATTTTTAATTAAATTCTGTGCCTTATCTTTAAAATAATAATAAAAATGCTCTAAAACCTCCTTATTTCTCAAATAAAGATCAATTATTTTCACGTTCCCCCGCTCTGAGGCCAACCCTATTATTTCATAATAAGAGTCATGACGCTTTATTATATTGTACCAAAAATCTGCGTTGAACGATTCGCGTGCAGTGATTATCTGTTCCTCCGGAATTCCTAGTTCTTGAAGATTAATAAAGTGCCCACTCTCAAGAAGCGAAAAATCAACCGTTGGATGCAAGTACCTTTTTGAAAAAAAATGCGCTACCCAGTCTGCCCTATTACTTAAGGTAAAATAACTCTGGTTTTTATAAACTTTTGTATAAATAAACGAATTGATGTTGAAAGCATCGAATAAGGGCTTACATATTTCTTCTACCTCCTGAGAAGATGTTAAGAGAGCGAAGTCTTTAATGGAATTATTCATAAGGCTACTTCTATTAACGATATTGATTGGCTTGATACGATCAGCAAAGGTGTTTTTAGCTGGCGTATTGCCGTTGCTACTTTTTGCATTAGTTTTCAATTTTTTATCATAATCTTTATACTCTAGTTTCATCGTTTCAGCTTCCTTAATCAAGTACAGATAAATTGCTTGGCAACATTATGATGACACAATGAAATTCAGGGTTCCAGCACAAAATTTTTAAATTACGAATTTCTGTAGTGAATTAGAAAACAAAAATTTACATAAATGTAACATTTATACTGAACTTAGAGGCACTAGCGCTATCCAATTTTTAGCAACCCCCCTTACCAACTTGATTCGCAAGAACATAAAATACTCGCTCGGGCAGTGTGATTATCCACATGTCGCTAAGGCCATTTCTGCCTCTTTTTGAGCGAGAGTAGTATTTAACTGTTGAAAATCATTTTCAAGCGCGGTATTAATTTTTTTAAACGACTCGAATTTTTTTTTTTGGTGGCCATCCGATGACATTTCATCCTTTCCTTTATCAGCTGAATCAGCAATTTCAATATCTATCTGTAAAATTGTGGCATGTTTCTCTGATAATTATATCGTTGCTAAGGCACGCAATGAAAATTGTTCTTCTTTTAATACCAGTTCCTCTTTGGAGAGCTAGGTAAAACCAGAGATCGAGGGTATCAAAAAGGATGCCCTAGTCAAGCTAGAAACCTGTAATGAATGTGATCGTCAGAATTGTCTGAGCAACCTATAAAGGTGGGTATCAGAGGAACTGGTTTCAAAGCAAACCTGCGAGCTATTTGCTGCAACAAAGGAATTATCGACAGAAATGGATAGATGAAAGGATAATTGATAGGGCTACTTTAGGGAAAGCTACTATGAGTGACATTCTAGCTGGGATTCTAATTAAATGGGTAAAAGAAGGCTTTATCGACGACCCTACCGTAGATGCGGTATTACAATTGCTAAAGGAAGGAAAAATCCGAAACGGCACCGCCATAATTGCCCTTCAATGGTTAATGTTGCAGTTATCTTCTTAAAGTAGTAAAGCACGTAGAGTAAAGGTATTTACATTTTTCAAATTTTAATCTATATTTGTGCGGCTATGAAACAAGCAATGAATTTTAGATTAAGTCCGAAATCGGTTATGACATTAACTACATTAGCCGAAAATCTCCACATGACAAGAACCGAAGTAATAGAACATGCACTAATGCGATACTATGAAGGAAAGTTGCATCAAAAAGCATCTCCACTGCTGTCCTTGTTCGGGTCTATTAGCGATAACGATGCAAAAGCAATGTTAAAAAGTATTAAAGAAGGCAGAGTCAATAAATCGAGCAATACCAAGCTATGAAATATTTGTTAGATACTGATATTCTGAAAAAAATCCAACATAACTAAAGTTGATCGCCTGCTAAAGAGTCTTATTATTCTTCCCTATGATGAAGAATCGTCTCTTGTATTTGCTCGAGAAAAAGCAAAATTGAAACGCTTAGGCAAATTGATTGCTGACATGGACTTAATGATAGCAAGTATTGCAATAAGCAATAAAATCAAATTTATTACGAATAATAAAAAACACTTTGAGAGAATTTCTGATCTAGACCTCGAAACATGGCTCTAAATTTTAAGCATTAATCACTAAATACAAATCACTGTTGTTGCGATTTACTTTTAACAATAACTCTTTTGGTCTTTCCGAAATGACATGCAATAAATCTTGAATGCCGCTGACTTGTTGTTGGTTCGCGTTAATGATCACATCTCCAGGCTGTAAACCCGCCAGTGCGCCTTGGCTAGTATCCGACACTTTCGTAATTAAAATGCCTTTTACGAGTGTTCCGTCGCCTTGTAATTCATCAAAATCTCTCAAGCGTAATCCCGAAACAAAGGGAATTACTCGAGTTTTTTGTTCGGCAGTAGGGTCGCCCACAGTGGCTGAAATAGCCATTGGTTTATCATTTCGTAATATGGATAAATCAATTTTGGTGCCAGGGCGCATGAGACCCAGGGTATTGCGCAATTGCGTGGCGCTGCGCATCAGTTTGCCATCGACTTTTAAGATGACATCTTCAGGTTTAATTCCTGCAAGCGCGGCGGGTGTTCCTGGAATAATTTGTGTAACCAGCGTGCCGTGCTCGGCATCCACGTGAAAGGCGCCGGCTAAATCTGCCGTTACATTTTCAGCAATAACGCCGAGCATGCCAGGTTTTACTTTGCCATATTTTAATAATTGAGTAATGACGCTATTCACCATGTTGCTCGGAATAGCAAAACCAATTCCAATGTTGGCATCAGGGCCTAAAAGAGCGGTATTTATGGCGACCAGCTGTCCTTTCATATTGACGAGTGCGCCACCCGAGCTCCCGGGATTAATAGAAGCATCGGTTTGGATAAAGCTCTGGAATCCCTCAATTTTGGGTTCGCTACGATTTAAAGCGCTAATTACGCCAGAAGTGACAGACTGGCTTAGACCAAAGGGGCTGCCAATAGCCGCCACAAAATCGCCGACTTTAAGTTGATCGGAATCGGAGAAGGGCATTTGTGTAAGATGATTCGCTGGAATTTGAATAATCGCAATATCAAATCCCTCGTCTTTTCCGATTAATTTTCCGCGAAAACGTCTGCCATCTTTGAGGGCCACTAAAATATTTCGAGCATTGCTGACAACGTGTGCATTCGTGACAATATAGCCTTTTGCCGCATCAAAAATAACGCCGGAACCGACACCACCAATATATTGAGGGGTTTTCGTTGGGGCTTCGGGATTAATTAAGGCGCTCATGGCTAAGGGAATAGTTTTTTGAACGGCAATGCTGACAACAGCTGGTGTTGCGGTTTTTAGCATGGGGGCTAAACTGGTGGTTGAGCTCAAGACTTCAGGGGGCACGTGAGCCTCACAAAAGACCGGAAAAAATAGGGAGAAAAGAGCCACAACAGAATATTTTTTAAACCCACGCATTTGTATTTACCTCTGATATTTTCCAAATTAAGCTTGCCATTCTACCCGTTTTGCCTTTATCTCGTCGATGCGAATAAAACAATTCGCTGTCTCGATAGGTGCAATAGTTCCCGCCATAAATCTCGGTAAGCCCGAATTTTCTCAAGGATATCCTTGCTAATTCGTAAAGGTCAGCAAACCAACGGTCTGCTTCACGCGCATGAAAAGCTGCCTCATTTTCTCCGTTATTGTTCAAAAAATCAACTCTTATCTCGTTGTTGAGTTCACAAATATCGGGTCCAATGGCAGGCCCCAACCAGGCTATGATTTCGGAAGGGGGTGATTTAAAGCAAGAAAGGGTGTTAGCAATGACGCCGTTTAGGAGTCCACGCCAACCGGCATGAATGGCAGCAATTTCACTGCCATCTTTGGAGCATAGCAAAACAGGAAGGCAGTCGGCCGTCATGATGATGCAGACCTGACCTGTTTCGCGTGTGAAGGAGGCATCTGCTATAGGAGGTATAATATCCCTCCCCGACCCTCTCTGTTCACCACTCTCAATAATATGCACCGAGTTCCCATGAACCTGCTGCAGCCAAAAGGGGGCTGATGGCAAATTCAATTCCTGCTGCAATTTAAATCTATTTTTTTCGACATTTTCGGGAAAATCATTAACATGCTCACCAAGATTTAAAGAACTAAAACTCTCTGTGCTAAACCCATTTAAACGTGTAGTTTGAGCGGCACGGACATTTTTAGGGGCGGGCCACTCCGGAATAATAAAGCTCGGATTATTGTTAATCATGGCTCATGGTAAATTGAAAAAGGGATTTTGGAAAGTAGCATGAGTTCTCCCTTAAGGGCTTTCCTGGAAAATCACCCTTAAAAATCCTTAAGAAGAGAGAGCGTAGAAAAAAAAGACAGAATAATATACCATACCTAAAATTCAACACACTGGAGATTTTAATGAGAAAAGGTGAAGTCGATACAGATTTAATTTATAAGGCGCTTCTACTAGGGGCTGCAGGGGTGGGGAAAAGTTCTCTGATGAAGAAGTGGATACTTGGTGAGAGTCCCAGGCAGAATTATAGTCAGATAGAAAAAGCTTGGGGTTTTGCTACCAAGCATATACCGTTAGGCAATAAAAACGTGAGTCTCATGTTATGGGATTCCCCAAGAGAGATTTCTCCGCAGTCAACTGATTTTCGGATTTACTATAGAGAAACTAATGCGGTTTTTCTGATGTGGTGGCCTTCTCGAGATGATTCATTTCAGGCTGTAAAAAATTGGCTTAAGACCCTCAGTGCATCGAAAAAGGCCGAAGGTCCTGCTGGCGATTTGCCAATTATTTTTGTCAGTGGAAAAATGGATTTACTAATTGATAAGGATTTGTATACAAGGCAAGTAGAAGCTATTAATGCGTCCGCAAGAGAATTTGGTTTTTCAAAAATTGATTTCGTTGATATCTCATCAATAAGTGATACTGGTTTTGTTGAGCTTGGTCGCGCATTTATTAAATTAATGGGAATTAATCTACAAGTGGAAGAAAAATCAGAGCCTGTTCAACAAAAGCTTGAAAATCCCAAAGCTCAGGTAGTGTCCATCCCCGATGAACCTAAAACAAAAGTTAGGCTAGATAATTTGCGAGCAATTAACAAAGAAAAATCTAAGACAGAATATTTATCTTCTAAGGAATATCTTTGGATGCTGATGCATTTAACGAGCATTGCTGATCGAAAAAGTCCAGCATTTATCACCATTGAGGGATTTTTAATTGAGGATCTTATGTCTTCTGACGATATTGGAGAAAATATAAGACAGCAGCAATTTCGTATGGATTTTTTAGGTGGGTCCGCTATTACTACTGAGGTGATAGGTAAATCACAGGAGCAACAGGAGTGGATGCAAGATAATGCCAAATCAAAAATTGATCCTCTACTTGAGGATTTAAGTCAAAAATTCAAAACGATACTACGAAAGATTAATTGTAAATCTCCCCCTTTTAATATCATAGAAGCAGGAAATCGGTTAAAAGCCGTGACCGCGCTTTTGGAGCAACTTACCAAAAAAGAAAATTTTCCTCTAGCCTTTGGTATATTTTCCTCTGAAACAAGTCGAGAAACTCGATATAAAGAAATGCGTTTGATTTATGATTTGGCTTGGCAACTTTTTGATTCGATTTTTGTGATTAGGAACGAAGTCGTCTCAAATAATAATTCGAACAATAATAATAATAATAATAATAATAATAATAATGATAATAATGCTGTTGTAAATAACCATGACAGCGGGACTGAAGTTATTGGTATTGAGCCAATAAAAACCTTATCGCATCAAGAATTTGCCAATCAACTGGCGAAATATCACGGTCTGGATAAAGCCCCTGAGGAAGTCATCAAAATTATGAACCGATTACCAGGCGGGGGCTGGCAGTTAGCTTCAGAGCCTTTGGGATTATCTGAAAATAGAATGTAAAAACATACTTTTTCCAAGCAAGAAACGGCGATGGTCACCTGTCGCCTGGCTTTTTTTATTAAGCAAAATCAATTGGTAGAGGGTTTCATGAAAGATTTTAATGGACAAGAACAAGGTAACAAAAACCAGCAAAGTCTCCTTGTAAAATGGCTTGTTTTTGGAGATACCAACAAAGGAAAAAATTCTCTTGTGGCTCAGTCAATCCTTGCTAATGATCTTAAAAATTCTGGTCTTAAAGGACTTTTTTCCAAAGAGTACCCCGGTATTGGAATTAAATTTATTGAAACGAAGGAGCTTAAGCTAAGCTTCCAATTGTGGAATTTCCCAGGAGAGGCTGGATTAAAGCATTACTTCAATGAAATGCCCTACGATGCCAGCGCCGCCTTGTTAATTTGGGATCCTTCACAAGAAAAAAGCTTTTTGGCCTTGCGGGAATGGCTCTTGGCCCTTATTACTGTCCTTGGTAATGAAATCCCGATTATTTTTGTGCCCAGAAAATTGAATATGAAAGAGGCCTACCCCGAAAACTGGGAAGCATTATATGAAAATCAAGTTGGGACTATATCTATTTGGATGATTGAATTTGTTTTTAAAAAATTTACCATTCTTAATGTGCCTGTAAAAAATGTTGGGCTAAAAGATCCACTTTTTCAGGCCTTTTCTTTATTTATTGAGGGTAAAGAAGCACTACAATTTGAACCTAAAGGAAAAATTCGATTTTCAAATTTGGAATTGATTAACTTTAGTGAGGCTGGAATAAAGTTATCTCTAAGTGAATGCCTTTGGTTCCTCCTGAATTTGAAGAGCATTGGCGACCGTAAAAGCCGCACTTTTATTTGGATTGAAGCCTGTTTAATAAGGGAACTTGGTTTTAATCAAATTAAGGATTTTGGGAAAGATCAATTCCATAAATCCGATTGGCAGGCAAAATTTCGAGAAATTTTTTTGGACGAAAAATTGTCTTTTGCTAAATCTGATCTTTTCCGCTTATGTGATGACAGCGTGGTTCGGGATTTTTCCAAAAAATATGAGCTGATTTTCGGTTCATCTCAGAAGATTGATTTCAATGAAAAGAAAAATAGCCTTGGAGCGATGACAGAACTTCTGGCGCTACTCTCCAAAAAAGAGGCAAAAAACGACAGCAAGGAACTAGGCTTTATTTCAGGAATTCCCGCTAAAGCGGGAACTCCTTCCTGTATTAACGCTGGCGCGGTGGGGAACCCACCGCTGGCGCCCAAGGGGAGCCTTGCTCCCCCTGGGGACCCCCAGCTTTTTGCACCAATTCCCGCTGTAGCGGGAATTGCTGGCTTTATTTATGATTTGGCTAGATTCCTTTATGAGTTGATTTTGTCCAGCAAAAAGGAAGTAACAGAAAATAATAATAACGATAACAATGCACCCACTGACGAAAATGAGACAGAGCTGCGTTTGGAATTTTTAAGTTTACTTATAAAGCATAAGCTTGGTGAAGCGCCAGAGGAAGTTAAAACAATTATGGATCAATTTTTTCCAGAAAGGGTCTGGTCCTTAGCTTCGGCCAATTCAGAAGTAAATGAAAACATAAAGTAAAGGCGCCTTCTTCTCCAATGCACATTCAAACTCGATCGCCAAATTTTGCGATTCGAAATCTTAGGCTTATTTTGAAAAAGGATTGACGCTTGCGTTAACGGCATCCTCAGGATCGCTTAGCGGAAGGGGCGTTTTTTTAGGGGCAAAGATTCCTTGAGAGCTTGATAAACGTACTGGAGGTTTTTGCATTACTCCTATGGTGAATTTTTCGAATTCTGCGCGCAACTTTGAATCTTGAATTAATTGCCAGGGCAGGGAAGCCCTTCCATTTTGTCTAATTAATAAATTCGAATCATAAAATGCAAAAAGTCTCATGGTAGTGGCCATGTCATACTTCGCCAGAAAATGCATTATAGAACAGCCTGAACCTATTTGAGTCAGTCCTAAAACTTTATTAGCGTCTAAAAACGATAAAAAATGTTTCAAAAGCTTGCGAATGGTAAGGTCAAAATCATCCTTATTAAATAAATTTTTGTCTAAAACTTCGCTCACCATTTTTCGTAAACTATCAAAATGTCTGGGCCATATGAGTTTAAGGTTCTCAGAAAATTTCGACTCTTCTAATAATTTCCAATACACAGTTTGAAGTATAAAAATCAGATCCGTATAATTTTTTTCTTTTTGAGTCAGTCGAGACATGGCTTTACTACGCTTATTTCGCTCTTTCTTCCAAGCCTTAATAATTTCTTCAGAAGTTGCGGGCTTGTCTCCCTCAAATAAACCCTTTAGCTGTTCTATTCTCAGTATAAAACAAAAAGTCCCCTGACGCCCTTGCCGCCCGGTACGGCCAAAATTTTGTTCTTCAACGCGAAGGTTTTGGGGGACAGAGGCATTAATATTATCCAGTCCACCGTTAGCTTCTGCTTCTGGTGTAGGAACAACATCGGCTCCACGGCCAGCTTTATTAGTCGCAATCGTCACCATACCAGGATTGCCTGCGAGCGCCAAAATATTTTCATCGGATTCAGATTGGACACCGTTATACAATTGTGTGCTAATGGTATTATTGGATTTTTTAATAAAAGTTTCGGAAAGTTTTATCGATTCGTTGACACTTGGCATGAAAATTAAAACGGGTCTTCCCTTTTCTGTAGAATTTTTCGTGGCCTCAAAAATTAAGGCGTGTTGTTCCGCCTCCGTTTCCACCACGTGATGAGGTAATTCACGTTTTCGGCTTGGTAAATTCCGAGGCGAGTCATACAAATCGACTCGGTAGAGAATTTTTAAGATCCGCCGAGTATGTTTGTCACCTAAAGTGCCGCTTACACCCAAAATTCCCTTAAATAAATTAAAAAATTGGCAATTATCGATTTGTCCGGTATGATAGGTATCCAAACCAATTTTCAAGCCATGTTTCACCTCAAGAAAACTATGGCATCCATTTTCCCAGCGTGAATTATTTTTTAATTGACCCGTGTGACGATGATCAATAATGACGATCTTCCCCTTTTTGATACAATAATCCACTCCTTCTCGCAGAGACAAAGCGTGCTGGACCCCTTTAATCAAGAAATCAAGCTCTTTTTCTTCTAAATCGAGTACCCCATTTAGCTTTAAAAATCGAGATAGTGTCCCTTTTGTAAAGGAGCCACAATTCATTGATTGAACAAAGGACCAAATCATCGAATGGAGTTTTGCAGGATATTTGGCTTCTCCGCAAATGATCGTTGGTGAATTAAGGGTGTCAATGCACATGCTATCGACCTCATCAGGAATGACGACATCAAGCGTTAATGGCAAATTAAGCCTCCCTAATTTCATTAACAGAAAATCACGGCGGAAATGACCTATGGCTCCATATATCACTTGTTTTTTGTAATTATTGGATGAAGGTGCATCATAAATGTTGTGAGCAACGGAAACGCCAATGAAGGTATATAAAGGCTCAAATTTTTTCGCATCGCGTAAGGCCAAATTGTCTGCTGTTGTAATAATGTAAATGGACCGTTTTTTGAGAGCCAGCACTGCCGCGAGCAAAGTAATAATGAGGGATTTTCCCTCTCCTGTTTTTATTTGGGCTAGACGTCTGGAATTTGGCGCATTGAGCAAGGCCAGTAGATTCACAATTTGAATATTTTTCGGGAAAAGACCCGTTTTTCGCTTAAAAATCTCGCGTAAGGCTGCGATCAATTTAGTATCTGAGACCACTATATTTTTTTTTAAGATTTTTTTTAATTTCGAATCGGTTAAAAGGGCGAATTTTTTTGAGTAGGATTCAATTTCTAAATACGAAATTTTGAGCTTTTTGAGTTCTTGATGACTAAGCTTTTCAGAAACTTCAGGGCTAGTAAGAAAGTCATCAAATATTTCATCAATGGGTCTTTCCGGGTAGCGTTTATGCTGGGATTTATCAATAAAAGTATCGAGCTGATCTTTTAGTGGAGACCAAGTATTTTCATTTAGCTCAGTTCTCTCAAGAAGTTGCATAAAGCTTTGAAATTCCTCTTCATCCGGTTTTAAGGACAGGGACATGCTGAGCAACTGGGGCAAATAGGCTGCTTTAGGCGTCTTATCTTGAGCGCATTTTGAAACGATTAAATTGCAATAAGTAAAGCCAAAAGACTTACAAGCTTCGTCGAGCAATTGCACTTTTTTATCCATGTCACTCACGCTTAAGGCACTGTGATAATAAAGATTCAAAACTTGCATGAGTGTTGAGTGAAAACTATTATCTTGTGTCAATAGCGATTGCGCTTCTGGACTTTTCAGCATCTGATAATAGAACCTAGCTTTGGTATTAAATTCCGAAAATTTTTTGCACACGAGAAACAAATGGCGTGAATCAAAAAGGATGGAATGCCAGGCCTTTATCATGTGTTCAGGGTTAATTGAATTTTCCTTACCACATAAAATAAATTGCTGATAGAAACTTCTAGCGATGAAGGAATCTTCTTCCGAGATATTTTTGCCGTGATTATCAGAATTCAAGAACATTTTCAATCTATTTAATAGCCGTTTTTCATTTTCCATGAGGATTTGATATAAAGCTTCGAGAGCTGCACTCTTATTATTAAGATCTGCACTCTTGTCATTAAGATTTGCATGCTTACTAGAGCCATAGATATGAAATATCTTTTTAATTGATACGAGAAATGACCTAAAGTTACCTGGTAAAAAAATATTACCACCTGAATTTTCACAAACAAAGACTAGCGAGTATAAACTAAATAACCAATTTTCTTTAGCATCCTTTATCGTTTTCTGTTTATCAACTGGCTTTTTTTTGGTTTTTATGTTTTGCATTTTGTTGGGTAAAATCCTTGGAATTTCAATCCGATGATCTACAGTGGCGACTTCACCATTAATTCTTAACTCTACTTTCATTTTTGGAATAGCCATCAGTGAAATAGCCAATTTCTTAAGGGTGGCAATTTCAGCTTGATCTTTTGTTACAAGATCAAAATAAAGTTCTCGAATGGGCGATCGTTCGATTCGTGTAATATCAATAGGGCTAATATCTACTAAATCTTTCGTGGATCCTAATATTAATTTAAATTCAATCCGATAAATAAAAAGATAGTAATTTTTTGAGAGCCTGGAAATAAGGGAGCTTAGGTGTGCCAGCCTAAAGTTTTCGAAAACTAAAGTTTTGATGGAGCTAATACAATTTTCATTAATCCCTAGTTCTTCGTCCCGTATCATATCACGACCTAAGCGGCCAATCATGGCATTAAGCACAATACGATAATCGATTACACATGCGGATAAATCCGCAGGAAAGCTAATGATTAACTCTTTGCAATTTCCCTCCAATTGCTTAAGCTGCGATAAATAATGTTGAAGCTTTTGCTGGATAGTGTGCTCAGTCCACTCGATCATTTGAATGCGCATTTTGATTACCTATAAATAAATGGATTAAATTATTCATTTGCTACCACGAATAACAATAAAAAAATAATTAGGCTTGTGCTTTTAGAAGCGCAATTAAATTGGCCATATCTTTTGGAAGGGGAGCTTCGAAGGTCATCATTTCGCCAGTACTTGGGTGAATAAAAGATAGGGTTTTTGCATGCAGTGCCTGTCGATTAAAATGCTTCAAAGCATTTTGTAAATTTTCTGGCAATTTTGAGGAAATTGTTTTATTTCTTCCATAGGTGCTATCGCCAACCACAGGATAGCGAATATGTGCCATATGCACGCGAATTTGATGTGTGCGGCCCGTTTCTAATTTTACTTGAACGTGAGTAAAGCGATCAAAACGCTCGATTACTCGATAATGCGTAATAGCGGTTCTCCCCGATCTTACGACGCTCATTTTTGTTCTTTGTGTAGGATGCCTCGCTAAATCCGCATTAATTGTGCCGCCAGCCGTCATAACGCCATGAACGAGCGTTTCATAAGTTCGTTCAATTTCTCTCGATTGCATGGCCTGAGTTAGAAAATGATGCGCCGTTAAATTGCGTGCGACGACTAAAAGCCCCGTGGTATTTTTATCTAAACGATGGATGATCCCTGCGCGCGGTAAATTCACTAATTCTGGATAAAGATGAACTAGGGCATTGACTAAAGTATGATCGGGAGCCCCAGCGCCAGGATGCACAATTAATCCTGCCGGTTTATTCACAACAATAATATCCTCGTCGGCAAAAATAACATCCAGAGAAATGTCTTGTGCTTCCCAATTTGATTTTGGGCCTAATTCGGCAGAAATTTCGATTTGTTGGCCAGGGTGAATTTTGTCACGGGCGCGCAAGCTGATTTTGCTATCCACTTTAACCTGCCCATCCTTAATAAAGGACTGCAATTGTGATCGAGAATACTGTGGAAAAAGTTTGGCCAAGGCTTGGTCGAGACGTAAGCCTGTTAGAGAAGCATCGATTTCAGCATTGAGATGTACTTTGTTCATAGTGGGGGCTATCTCATGTTAATTTAGGGCGGCTGTCAAGGGCTTTGGCCCTAAATTAGCCCCAAAATAGGACTATGACTTCTTGAATACTTGCACTATAATGGGCGCCTTGCGTCATTTGGAAGAAGAAGGGATCATGAAAAAATTAGTTATTTTTCTCGTAGCATTATTACTTGTGGGCTGTTCACTCAGCAAAACAGATAAATACGCCAGTTATCGTAGCATGACAGATGAACAGCTTTACAATATGGCACAGCAAGCCATTGTTAAAGCTCATTATCGAGTGGCAACGAATTCGCTAGAAGCCTTGGATTTTATGTATCCTTTTGGCCCTTATTCTCGTCAAGCTCGGCTTGATATCATTTATGCTTATTATCTTTCGAACGACACGGCTTCTGCTCTGGCTAGCGCGGACCGCTATTTACGTCTCTATCCAAATGGTCCTAATGCCGACTATGCCAATTACATGGAAGGCCTCATGAATTATCAAATGGGTGAAAGTAGGCTTAAGCACGATTTCCATGTGGACTCCGCTTTAGTCGATTTATCCACGAAAAAACAGGCCTATGCTTCATTTAGTACAGTGGTTACTCAATTCCCAGATAGTCCCTATGCCCGTGATGCCGCTTTGCGTATGGCTTACATCCGCAATATGATTGCTCGCAAAAACGTGGATATTGCAAAATTCTATTATGATCGCAAGGGCTATGTAGCTGCTGCAAATCGCGCTTCTTACGTCGTCACACATTTTGAAGGATCACCGCAAGTCATCAGAGCCTTGGCGATTATGTATAAATCCTATCGAGCGATGGGCCTAAACGCGATGGCAAATAAAACTCTGCGTATCTTAGAAATTAGCTATCCAGATTCACCTGAATATCGAAATATCCACAACTCCAAAATCACTCATTAAAAGAATGCCAGCGGTTCCCGCTTAAGCGTAAGCGGGAATTCCTGTCGATTGATTATTTCTTTTGCCTGAGATAACTGACAACGCACTGGGTAACTGCTTTCAGGATTTCAGGTATTTCTTCGGCTAAATGATTAAAATTGTGTGTTTCAATAAAAAATACCACTGTCTCTGTCTTCGCCACTGCAGTCGCGGCACGAGGACTTTGGTCGATTAATGATAATTCTCCGAAAAATTTACCCGCTGTGGAGGAGGTAATCACTGCTTCATTCTTGATGATATCAATCTCTCCACTAACAACAATGTACATTCCATCCGGATCGTCTGACTCATTAAACACAATTTCAGAAGCAGCAAATTTTTTAGTTTGAATAATTTCTACGATATTTTGTAATAATTCAGCTGACAAATGCGAAAAAAGGGACACTTTTCGAAGAACGAAAATTTTTTCGATTATGCTGTCTTTTGTCTTGTCTCTTTCACTCCCCTGTTTATAATCCACCACGAGCTTTAGCCATGGATCTAGCATTTCATGAGTCGGCGATGGCATGGTTTCTGCTGAAGGGCGGTATTCAAGTACTTTCGGGATTGATTTTTTTAAGCTGACTTCCTCAATGCATAATTCGAGAAGCTCCAGCGAGCTATCATAAGAACGCGAAGACTTATCTCCCAGTATTAAGGTTGGAATAATTTGCAAGATGGTAGTAACATCACCATAGCAGGCCAGCATATAAAAATAGCGTTTTTTAGCATAATAAATTCTAGAGTTAAGTTCTGCCAAAATATCCGCATCCGGGTAAAATACACTATATGACATCAAAATTTGGATTCTATCGACTTCCTCAAAAGCCTTTTGGAGAATCAGAGCACGTCCATTTTTGGATATTCCAAATTTCTTTTTGTGATAGGCTAGGGTGATGGCTCCAAGCTCCAACAAAGTCGTGTGCTTCGTTTGAAGGATCTCTAAAAGTGCATTTTCACCTTCTATTCCAGGAAATTTTGAAAATAAAGTCATGCATGCATTAATGAGTCTAGGATTTTTTAAACTGTGTATGAAGCGACTAAGCTGGGGTATTACTTTAGGACCTAGTGCCACCACGCTATTTCCAACCGTGGGCGCTAAAGATTTATCTGGAATTTTATGTATTAATACCGTAATGATTTCATCTTCAGGATAAAAACGAGCGGCAAAAATAGCATTGTGTTGGACCTTCCTATCGGGATCATTTATTAAATGAATAATGTAACTTCCAAAACCCTCAAAATGTGCTGAGTTTAATACAGTAACTGACCAAAATCGGACAACGGGATCCGGGTCATTAATCATTTCGACGAATTTTTCTCGAATAAATTTGGATTGGTCTGGGTCACCCACCGTTAATAATATTCGAATCGCAGCGGCTTTTATGGCTGGATTTTGGCTTGAAAGCGTGTCAGTAGCATAGGGTAATAGGGAATCTGGTGAAAACCGTAATATGGCATTAACCAAGGCCCAAATGAATTCAGGATTTTTTTCCTCCGATAATTGTTTCATCAAGGGCTTCACAACAGATCGATCCTTAGAGATTTCCATCACTTTTATGGCTAGTTTTTTGGCAGGGTAAAATTCAGATCCTAAGAACTTAAAAACGGGAGTTGGAACCTTTTTCAATTTTACATTACTGAGCAAAGTTAAGCCAAAAAGAATTAAATCTTCTTTTTTGGAGCTAATGGCTTGCAAGGCTGTTTTTAAAGTGATTTCGATATCCATTTTTGTCGTTGCTAAATAATCGGTATGAAAGCGATGTAAATTGATGGCTGTTTTAAGTTTTTCAACATAATATTTTCCGATCGTAATGCCCACGTAAATCGTTACTAGAGCCGCTGCAATAATGGCTAATGCTAGCAATCTTAAAGCGCCTATTAATGTTAGGAAGATTAATAAAATAGCGCAAAAACTCATTCCTAATCGTCCCCAACTTTGGATTTTAAATTGAACTGTCCTTTGGACAGTTGGAGCATAGACATTGAGAAGAATTTGGTATCCGGGATTGAAAAAACTGGCTCGAGTGACTAATCCTATTCCCATTAAAAAAGTGACGGTCCATAAGTTGGGATAAATCAAAACACAAAGTGCGGCTAAGAGAAAAGCCGCAGGGGTGATGAGCAGTAGCCCAGTAACATCGAGGCGCCTCAGCACCCATGGCAAGAGAAAAAGTTGTGTCACAATCGCACAGACATAGCTGATGGCGACAAGAGGTCCCAAAAACTGAGCTATTTGGTTTTGGGTAAATTGATGTGACAATAGACTTTTCAAACTATAATCGGAAAGAATATAGAGTAAAAGCACGAGATAAGCTGAAGCAAAACATAAAATAAAAAATCGATCTTTGTGTAAAATAATTTTTGGTCGAGCATGCTTAGTATTTTCAAGCGGATTAAAATGAGAGGGTATAAAAAAACTGAGGGCAAAAAAGGCGATCAATAAGCCAATGATCAAGTAGAGCAAACTATTGAGATTTAAATAGTGCAAGATAAGCCAAATTAAAAAACCTGTGGCTATGGTACCAACCGTCATTGTTAAATTTAACCAGGGACTGTTGGCTTTAAATTCTCGTAAACCAAATAAATTCATGACTGAAATATTCAATGTTGTTTGAGAAATTATCGCGGCCGTAATAATATAGACAGCTGCAATAAATGGAAACCATGTTACCGTTAAGCCGGTAACATATAGGCACACAAACAAAAACCCGATAAAGAAAAGCGTACTGATTTGTTGGTAACGAGCAAAGTGACGGTCGATAAATGGCTGTGAAAATTGTATGAAGAGAAAACCAAAAAAAGCAAGCGCTAGATAGAGGTAGGGTATTTTATCTTTGCTATAGGTCGATAAGAAGAGCGTATTGGCATAGGTGTCTGTCAAAACCGCAAGACCGGCACCAATTAACCGGAGCAGTATCGCTTTGAAAAGTCTAAATTGATCCATCTGCTAAACAACCTGAGCTTTGTACTCTATTGATTATATAATACTTCAGCAATTCCCGCTAAAGGGGGAATTGCTACAAAAAGGTGGGGGTCCTCAGGGGGAGCAAGGCTCACCTCAGAGGTTTTTGGAGTAGCCCGAAGTGATGGGGTAACGTCGATCTCTCCCGAAGGCGCGCTCCGTGGTTCGAATACCGATGGGTGCTTGCCGTCTTTTGTATTCATTTCGATTGACCATGGCAACCACTTTATGAATGGTGGCTAAATCTAAATGATCCTTTTTTTTAGCGAATATTTCTGCTGGGTCCATGTCAGCTTCGATATAGTCATGCAGAATTTCATCGAGAATCGGGTAGGCAGGAAGAGAATCTTGATCCGTTTGATTTTCGGCTAGCTCTGCACTGGGTGCTCGTGTTAAAACGCGTTCAGGAATTACGGGTGAAATTTGATTTCGATAATGCGCCAGTTTATAAACCATCATTTTAAAAATATCTTTTAGAACGCAAAATCCACCCGCCATGTCGCCATATAAAGTGGCATATCCTACGGACATTTCGCTTTTATTTCCGGTGGTCAAAACAATGGAGCCGGTTTTATTCGATAAGGCCATGAGCAAACTTCCCCGGATGCGGGCTTGGAGATTTTCTTCTGTTATGTCGGGTGGGTAGCCGACGAAGACTGGCTCCAAAGACGTTAAAAAAGGCTTAAAAATAGGCTCAATATTGATAATGTCATAGCGAACCTTAAGATTATTGGCTTGCGCAATGGCGTCTTCGTTGCTCATGGATTGTGTAAAACGCGAGGGCATTAATACTCCACGCACCCGTTCTGCTCCCAATGCATCAACAGCGATGGCTAATGTGAGGGCTGAATCGATGCCTCCGGATAAACCAATAATGGCGCCTGGGAAATGATTTTTGTCGATGTAGTCGCGTACGCCTAAGGTAAGCGCTTTGTAGATATTTTCTTCTTGAGATAATGTGGGGGGGATTTGACAATGCAAGACTCTTGGTTTGGTGCCGAGTTCAAATTCAACGAGCAGGTTTTCTTCTTGAAAATACGCGGCTCTTTGACAAATATGCCCCTCTTCATCGACCACCATGGAACCTCCATCGAAAACAAGCTCATCTTGTCCGCCCACTAAATTCGCATAAATAATGGGCACGCGAATTTCTTTTGCACGTTCACGTAAAATGCTTTCACGCAGGGCGGCTTTATCTCGGTCGAAGGGCGAAGCATTTATCGTGATAATAATTTCAGCGCCGTGTTCAAGCGACATTTGTGCAGGTTCCTGAAACCATAAATCTTCACAAATAATCACCCCGCATTTAACATTTTTAACAGTAAATACACAGGGTATTTCGCCAGCTGAAAAATAGCGCTTTTCATCGAATACCGTGTAATTTGGGAGGAACTGTTTTAGGTAAATTTCAACAAGATGTCCATTTGAAATTACTGCGGCGGCATTAAAATGTTTTTTCCCAGCTTTATGAGGGTAGCCGACAATAATAGTCGTTGGTAATTGTGCGGCAATTATAGATTCCAGTGCGCGTTCGCATTTAGAGTAAAATCCAGGGCGAACTAATAAATCTTCTGGGGGATAACTGGAAATAGCCAGTTCAGGAAATACCACGATATCGGCTTGATGTGCTTCGATGGCTTTTTGCGTAAATTGAATAATGCGTGTCGCGTTGCCGGAAATATCCCCGACTAGGAAATTTAATTGTGCCACGACTATTTTTAATTTATCCATAATACCCCTCATTAAACCAAGATGGCTGCTATTACGTTCCGATTTTCGCTCATGAGCGCTGTCAATGTTCGACAGGCTGCCGCACTGTCCATCGCCTCAACGGCAATATTATTTTGATAAAGTTTTGCAAAGAAACTTGCCGGCGGCAATACGAACTTTGGTCCAGTGCCAAATATTAAAAAAGCTGGTTTTAAGGCCAGAATTGGGTCCCAAGATTTGTCATCAATTTCCGAAAGATTATTTGGCCCCCAATCAGCAATGAGCGTATTCGCACTAATGATCAAACTGTGCGTATAAATCGTTTCATTGACGATGATTTCGCCGGGTTTATAGGCTTTAATTTGAAACTGCCCGGAGGCCTGGTCTTCCTGTAGGATCATCAGGCCAGTGTAGCGCCTTTTATTCCTTGATTCTAGCACTAACATCCTATACAATCCGGCCTCGAATTAATTTTAAATCCTTGCTCTACCATTAGGCGTGGGGGGCAAAAACCGAAAGGAGCCTAAACTATGCGACATTACGAAATCGTACTGTTGGTTCATCCTGATCAAAGCACTCAAGTGCCAGCGATGTTAGACCGTTATCAAAAAATGATCCACGAAGGCAAAGGCCGCGTGCATCGTCTAGAAGATTGGGGTCGTCGCCAATTAGCTTTTACCATCAATAAAGTTCACAAAGCTCATTATCTTCTGATGAATATTGAGTGTAATGACAAGACCTTGGCAGAACTTGAAAATGCGTTTCGCTATAATGATGCTGTTATCCGTAATTTGGTGATTCGTTGTGATGACGCTATTACTGAGCCATCACCGATGGTGGTGCGCAGTGTTGAAGGTGCGAAATCCTTAAAAATTGGCCAAGAAGTTTCGGCCGCCGCTTAAATGATGAACTACAGAGGGTAAGAATATGCCAACCAATTTTCGTCGAAAAAAATCCTGTGCTTTTAAAGGCAATGATGGAAGTTCCGAAATTGACTATAAAAATTTAGAGATGCTCCGAGATTATGTTATGGAATCTGGACGCATCGTTCCCAGCCGAATTACGGGAACCAGTGCAAAATATCAAAGACAATTAGCGAAAGCGATTAAAGTAGCTCGCTTTTTGGCTTTGCTGCCATATTGCGATACGCACCAATAAAATGCGAGAGCTTGGAAGATATTTAATTGCCAAGCCAAGAAATGCGGGAATTATAGCATTTTTATTCGCCGCATTGTCATTGTATTCTCCTTTGGGTGCTTTTATCTCTGGGATTATTGTGGCCATTGTCACACTAGGTCGGGGAACGGTAGCCGGATTGATTGTACTCGCTTGGGTCGCTATTCCTGCAGTGTGTTTCTTGCTTTTGCACAAAATGGGAAACTACTATGCTGTGTTTGTGTACGACCTTGTGGTTTGGATCCTGGCAATTTTTTTGTTAAAGCAGAAATCCTGGCGATCGCTTTTTGAGTTCGTATCGGTAATCGGCGTGCTGATCGTGGTGGCCGTCCACTTGTTTATGCCAAATATTCAAGTGTGGTGGGTGGAGCATTTGCATCAACCCCTGTTACAAGCTAAAAAAGCCTATAATTTTGGTATTTCTGATGCGCAATTATTGGAATTTGCACAGTACTTTTCTGCAATGGCAACAGGCTCTTATGTCCTGGCTTTTTTTATGTTGGGTGGTTTGTTGCAAGTGGTCATCGGACGGTGTTGGCAATTATCGATTGATAAACGCCACACTTTATTAGAAGAGTTTAGCCAAATTCGCTTTGGACATATCGCAGCAGCATTATTATTAGCGGCTTTTATAGGTGTTTTGATGAAATCGCCAGTGATTACGGATATCTTTCCGCTAGTTTTGCTGCCTTTTTTGGCTTCGGGTTTGGGTATGATGCATCTCTATGCTAAGAGCAATCGTGGGATTTTGGTGCTTCTGGTGATGGTTTATATAGGCTTTGTTTGCATGCCAATTCTGAGTGTCATTGTTTTGGCGGGTCTTGGTTTTGTTGACAGCTGGGTTAATTTTCGCGGCAATTTGCCGCTTAACATGAGGAGAACGTAATGCGCGTTATTTTACAAGAAAAATCAAATTTGGGAAAAGTAGGCGATGAAGTAAGCGTGAGACCAGGATTCGCACGTAATTATTTACTACCCAATGAAAAAGCGGTTTTAGCCACTCCAAAAAATAAGGAGCTTTTTGAAAGTCGTCGTGCGGAGCTTGAAAAAAATGCAGAAAGCAAATATCACGCCGCAAAAGATCGTGCTACAAAATTGGCGGATTTAGCCGTTGAAATTTCCGCAAATGCGAGCGAAGAAGGGAAATTATTCGGTTCCGTTGGACCGCGCGATGTTGCCGAAGCTATTACGGCCGCTGGTGTTTCCGTGGAAAAAAGCGAAGTTAGCATGCCTCAGGGACCAATTCGCAATATCGGCGAATACACCGTTGCGATTCACGTGCATAGCGATTTAACAGCGGAAGTTAAATTAAATGTCGTCATCCTTAAGTAATCCTCCAGCTATTCTTCCACGTGTTCCGCCTCATTCTACGGAGGCGGAACAAAGCGTGATTGGCGCTTTAATGCTCGATAATCGTGCCTGGGATCGGGTGATCGATTTTGTTGTAGAAGAAGATTTTTATAAAACGGAACATCGCTATATTTATCGCGCCATTGCCACACTCGCAGAACGAAGTCATCCCTTCGATGTGCTCACCATTTCTGAAGTATTAAAAAGCCTCAATCTTATCGACAAAATAGGGGGCGAGGCGTATTTATTTGAGCTTGCTCAAAATACTCCAACAGCAGCAAATGTAGCCGCTTATGCCGAAATTGTGCGTGATCGTTCTGTTTTGCGTCAATTAATGGGTACGGCAACAGATATTGCGGATCGTATTTTTAATCCCGATGGTCGAGATGTAAAAGAAATGTTGGATGACGCCGAGCGTCAAATTTACCAAATTGCCGATCAAAATATTCGAGGCTCTGGCCCCATTCAAATTAATAAATTATTATCAAAAGCGGTAGATCGTATTGACTATCTTTCACAGCATGATGGCCAATTAACCGGTCTTTCTACGGGTTTTTCAGACTTTGATCACTATACTTCGGGCATGCAGCCTGGTGATTTAATTATTGTCGCTGGTCGACCATCAATGGGTAAGACCGTGTTGGGAATGAATATTGCCGAACATGCTGCAATACGTGGCGAAAAACCTGTTCTGGTATTTAGCATGGAAATGCCAGCTGAACAATTAACCATGCGGATGATTTCTTCTCTAGGACGTATCGATCAACATAAAGTACGTACCGGTCGTTTAACCGATGATGATTGGCCGAGAATTACCTCTGCGGTTAGCGTATTATCCGAAGCAAAAATGTATATTGATGACACGCCTTCAATGTCTCCGAGCGAAGTTCGTTCTCGAGCAAGACGTTTATCTCGAGAACATAATGGCCTTTCTTTAATTGTGCTTGATTATTTACAACTTATGCGTGTACCAGGCACTCGTGAAAATCGAAGTCTAGAAGTCTCTGAAATTTCTCGATCGCTAAAAGCAATTGCAAAAGAATTAAATGTCCCTGTGATTGCGCTCTCACAATTAAATCGAAGTTTAGAGTCTCGAACGGATCGACGTCCAGTCATGTCGGATTTACGAGAATCGGGAAGTATTGAGCAAGACGCCGATTTAATTGCTTTTATTTATCGCGACGAAGTGTATAACGACGACAGCCCCGATAAAGGCACAGCAGAAATTATTATTCGTAAACAACGGAATGGTCCAATAGGTGATTTTCGTTTAACTTTTCACGGGAAATACACCCGTTTTGATAATTTTGCCTCTGGCGGAATTATGAACTCTGCAGATTAACAAAATATAAAATAGGAGAAGAATATGGCCATGCTTGATAAATTATCCCCCGGAAAAAATATTCCAGATGATTTTAATGTGATCATCGAAATTCCTGCGCAAGGTGGTTCGCTAAAATATGAATTTGATAAAGAAGCAGGATTGCTTTCGGTTGATCGCTTCATGACAACACCCATGTATTACCCCTGTAATTACGGTTTTATTCCAAATACCTTATCAAATGACGGTGATCCCGTGGATGTTTTAGTAATGACACCCGAACCTATTTTACCAGGCTGTTTAATTCGAGCTCGTGCGATTGGGGTATTACATATGACAGACGAATCGGGCGAAGACGCGAAAATATTAGCCGTGCCCATCGAAAAAGTCTGCCTCCAAATGACGCACATTAAATCCTTATCTGACATCCCTAAAATACAGCTCGATGCCATTGTTCATTTTTTTGAGCACTACAAAGATTTAGAGCCAAATAAATGGGTAAAACTCCAAGGCTGGGCCGACAAAGCTGCAGCAGAAAAAGAAATTAACGAAAGCATAGAAAGATATCAGCCTAGAATTCTCGTTTAGAACTACAATATTAAGGAATAAATAAAATTCCCCTCAGTCACCCGGCTCTAGCAAGGGGAGAGGGGATAAAATAAGAGCGTCTCCAGCCTCTGCGCTCTGAAGCGAAAACTCCTTAATAAACCCCGGTTTGTTTTTCTTGAATCTCTGAAAAGGTTTTGCAATCGATGCACTGCGAGGCAGTAGGGCGAACTTCCAAGCGACGAATTCCAATCTCGGCACCACATCGTTCACAGTAGCCATAAGCACCTTGTTCAATAGCATCCAAAGAGATTTCGATTTTTTTAATAAGTCGACGCTCACGATCGCGTGTGCGAAGTTCCACTGCAAATTCTTCTTCGCGGGAAGCAGAATCCACAGGATCTGCAAAAGCGCTCGCTTCTTCCTTAAGATGGCTAACGGTTTGATCCACATCGGCCATCAATTGATGTTTCCAATTTCCCAAAATCTTTCGGAAATGCAACAATTGCTGAGCGCTCATATAGGCTTCGTCAGGCTTTGCTTCGTAAGGTGCAATTTTTTGAGTATGGTCTTCAGTAATTGTGTTCATCTTGTCTCCCAAACAATGAAGCGAACTTATAGCAGAGATTTTGGGTTTTGCAAAGGGTTGGGAGCTAGAGCCCCTCATCTCCTGGCATCGTCTACGCAAACTTGTTAAGATTGGCCCTGAATTTAAGCAGGGATATAAGATATGAACGTAATATTTTTTTCTGGCGATCTTGCCTTTACCCCTTTTCGTATGCAGCAAAAATTGCAAAAACTCCAAACGCTTTTGCCCCTAAAAGAATTTTCAGCACAATATTGTTATCTTGCTGAGGTGGAAGAAAATATTTCAAATACAGAAATAATGAAATTAAATACCTTACTTCCGAATAGTCAGCCGCTTGAACATTTTTCACCGCTTGGAATTTGGGTATTTCCTAGAATGGGAACCATTTCACCTTGGTCCTCTAAAGCAAGCGATATTGCGAAAATTTGTGAGCTACATTCCCTAAAGCGTATTGAACGAGGCATTTTTTATCATTTTAATGGACTTGCTTTAAATGAAATATCGAGTGAGCAAAAAAAGGCTTTTTTTCAGGGCTTGCATGATCCCCTGACAGAATCCATTTTAGAAAAAGAAACGGATCTTTTTCGAATTTTTTCCGAAGAGAAACCCGAGCCACTCGTCAAAGTCGATATTATGGGGCAAGGCCGGCAAGCATTATTAACCGCAAATGAGGCCATGGGTTTGGCGCTTTCGAGTGCTGAAATTGATTATCTTTTCGCTGTATTTTCAGACCTTGGTCGCAACCCATCCGATGCCGAATTAATGATGTTTTCTCAGGTGAATTCTGAACATTGCCGTCATAAAATTTTTAATGCGGCTTGGCGTATCGATGGAAATCCTATGCCCCATACTTTATTTCAGATGATCAAAAATACCTATAAATACAATCCCAATGATGTCTTGGTCGCTTATGCCGATAATGCCGCGGTCATAAAGGGCCCACTAGCAGAACGATTTTGCGTAAATCCCGAAAATCGACAATATGAATTTAATCGTGAAAATATTCACACCGTTTTAAAGGTGGAAACCCATAATCATCCAACTGCTATTTCACCCTTTTCGGGTGCAGCGACTGGAAGTGGCGGTGAAATACGAGATGAAACAGCAACGGGACGTGGAGCTTCTCCCAAAGCTGGTTTATGCGGATTTACCGTTTCGGATTTGCAAATTCCAGGTGCTGAAAAACCCTGGGAGCTCAATATAGGGCGCCCAAGGCAAATGGCCTCGCCCTTGCAAATTATGCTAGACGGTCCGCTCGGGGCAGCTGCATTTAATAATGAATTTGGAAGGCCTAATTTATGCGGATATTTTCGCACATTTACCGCAAAGATGGACGAAGACCATATTTATCGGGGTTATCATAAACCCATCATGATGGCGGGAGGTGTTGGTAATATTCGTGAATCGAGTGTTGAAAAAAAATCTTTTGAGGCAAGTGCAAAATTAATTGTATTAGGTGGGCCGGCGATGTTAATTGGTTTAGGCGGTGGCTCGGCTTCTTCGATGACGCTTGGACAAAGTAGCGAGGCTTTGGATTTTGCCTCGGTGCAACGTGCCAATCCAGAAATGCAAAGACGCGCTCAAGAAGTGATTAATGCTTGCTGGTCTTATGACGAAAATAATCCAATTTTAAGCGTTCATGATGTCGGCGCGGGTGGTCTCTGTAATGCCTTGCCTGAATTAGTTCACGGCAGTGCGCGTGGAGCAAAAATTCAGTTGAGAGATATCATAAATGCCGCTCCCGGAATGTCACCCTTGGCAATTTGGTGTAACGAGTCGCAAGAACGCTATGTTTTGGCGATTAATCCACGTCGCCTAGAATTATTTACGAAAATTGCAGAACGTGAACGTTGTCCTTTTGCTGTAGTGGGCGAGGCGACAGAAGAAGAAACGCTCGCCGTTATTGACACTTATTTTAAAAATTTTCCAATCAATATGCCTTTGCCAATGCTTTTTAAAGACATGCCGAAATTATCGAAAAATGTGGCGCGAACAAAATTGAATTATTCTTCCTTTAATTTTTCTACCCTTCCCTTGGAGGAGTCCATTGAACGGGTCTTGCAATTACCCTGCGTTGGCGATAAAAAATTTCTCATTACGATTGGCGACCGAAGCGTCGGAGGCATGACGGCACGTGATCAAATGGTAGGCCCTTGGCAAGTGCCCGTTGCGGATGTTGCTGTGACGTCAAGCGGATATACCAGTCATACAGGCGAAGCATTGGCGATGGGTGAGCGTACACCCCTTTCTATTATAAATGCGCCTGCAGCGGCTCGTATGGCCGTGGGAGAGGCTATCACGAATATTTGTGCTGCTCCGATCACGGCACTAAAAGATATTACGCTTTCGGCCAATTGGATGGCGGCTGCTCATTATGATCCCGACGCGGCTGCTTTATACGATGCCGTGCAAGCGATAGGCATGGAATTTTGTCCAGCACTCGGTATTAATATTCCAGTCGGAAAAGATTCCTTGTCGATGCGAACGATTTGGTCTGAAGGGGAATTGCAAAAAAAAGTTATTTCACCCGTTTCATTAATTATTACGGCAAGCGCGCAGGTCTGCGACGTGCGAAAAACGAAAACCCCTTTATTAAAAAAATCCTTTGAAACACAGCTCTTTTTGTTTGACCTCAGCGAAAAGTCCCATGGCTTGGGTGCTAGCGCTTTGGCGCAAGTTTATGGCCAAACCGAAGCGCAGGGCGCCGATATAGACGCCGAATTATTGAAAAACTTTTTTGCCTGCATTCAAGATTTGCATAAAGCCGATTTATTATTGGCCTATCACGATCGTTCGGATGGTGGCTTGCTGGCCACCGTCTCTGAGATGAGCTTTGCAGCGCATTTAGGAATTACTCTGGATGTAAACGTACCTGAGAACGAAATATTTTCTGCTTTATTTAATGAATCATTAGGCGCAGTAATACAGGTGAGTCAAAACGCGGTCCCCCTTTTATTCAAAATAATCCAACAACATACATTAGATTCATTTGTGCATCCGATTGGAGTCCTAAATGATGAAGATCATTTAATTATTCGCAATAATGGAAAAGAGATTTATCGAAATTCGCGTATTCACCTTCAGTGTCTTTGGTCTGAAACCTCTTATTTAATGCAAAAAATGCGAGACAATCCAATTTGTGCTGAACAAGAATATCATCACATTCTGGACGGGAATGACCCTGGATTAAATGCACAACTCACTTTTAAATTACCAGAACACCCATTATTTTCCATTAAATCCACACGCCCAAAAGTGGCTATATTACGCGAGCAAGGTGTGAATGGTCATATGGAAATGGCCGCTGCTTTTGCGCTTGCCGGTTTTGATTCGGTTGATGTTCATATGAGCGATTTAATATCTGCACGTTCTAGTTTGCGAGATTTTCAAGGCATGGTAGCTTGTGGTGGATTTTCGTATGGTGATGTCTTGGGGGCAGGAACTGGGTGGGCGCAATCTATTTTGTTACACCCGAATGTACGCGATGATTTTAGTGCCTTTTTCCAGCGTGAAAACACATTTGCTTTAGGCGTGTGCAATGGCTGTCAAATGCTTTCTCAATTGAAATCGATTATTCCAGGTGCAGACCTATGGCCGAGATTTATTCGAAATCAATCTGAACAATTTGAGGCGCGAGTTTCCCTTTTAAAAATAGAGCCTTCAACATCTCTCTTTTTTAAGAATATGGCGGGCAGTATTTTTCCCGTTGTTGTGGCGCATGGTGAGGGGCAGGCTCTTTTTGCAGATGCCGAAAAATTAGCGGAGATACAAAATGCGAATCAAATTTCTGCTCGATTCGTCAATCACCATCATCAAATAACAGAAGTGTATCCCTATAATCCTAATGGAAGTCCGCAGGGAATTACGAGTGTAAGCAGTGAAAGTGGTCGTGTCACCATCATGATGCCGCATCCTGAGCGGGCATTTAGAACACTCCAAAATTCTTGGCATCCAGAAAATTGGGGCGAATATGGCCCTTGGATGCAGATTTTTATTAATGCCTACGATTGGTGCAAGACTCGTTAAAAATACAGATTAAGCCGTCCAGTTAATTTCAATAATTCGCTCGGGATGGTTACGGGCGGAATTTTGAATATTGAGACAGGTTTTTAGGTGAATACTAATGCCGCGATTTTTGGTAATGTAGCCTAATATTTCATCCTTTCGGGTAGCCTGGCAGCACTTAGCAATTTTAGTGAGTAATTTTGTGGTTCCCAGCACATCCAGTTGTGGGCTCTTATTTTCTGCCTCTTTTAAAGGCTTAAGAGGCACTTCTATTTTTGCTTTTTTTATCGCCGTTTTGTGGAGTTCTTTTTCGGGCAGCGTAATTCCCCAAGCCAGTTCATTTTCACGATCTATTCGATTAAACCAATGCCGAACTTTGGCCATGGCCGTCTTGGTTTTTAAGTAATGCAAATTGGGATTTAGCCAGTCACGGCTGGGCTTACTTTCTTTTGCCGTTAAAATTTCAACATGATCACCTGTGTGGAGAACCTGTGTTAAGGGCACCAGAATATTATTGACCTTAGTACCACGACATCGATGACCCACCTCTGTGTGCAGATGATAGGCAAAATCCAGGGAAGTTGCCCCAGTCTCCAAATCAAAAATATCCCCTCTGGGTGTAAAGACATAAATTCGGTCTTCAAACATTTTTTGAAATATATCGTCTGAATTTTCTTGCTGGCTATTGAGTTCTTTTTGCCATTCAATTACCTGACGAAGCCTATTAATTTTTTCTTCATAAGCGCTTGTTTGCCCACTACCTTCTTTATATTTCCAATGGGCGGCAATGCCTCGTTCTGAGGTATTGTGCATTTCAAACGTTCGAATTTGAATTTCGACATTTATTCCATTTTGATCACGAATTGCTGTGTGAATCGACTGATAGCCATTGGGCTTAGGGTTGGCGATATAGTCATCAAATTCCTCAGAAATAGGTTCCCATGTGGAGTGAACTATGCTCAGGGCTGTGTAGCAATCTTTAAGAGTGGGAACTAAAATTCGAAAGGCGCTCGCGTCATAAAGTTTGGTAAAATCGACGCCTTTTCTCTTGAGTTTTTGATGGATGCTGTAAATATGTTTCGCTCTACCGGAAATGGAAAACTTTTCCAGACCCTGATTTTTTAATAAATTTTCTAATTTTCGAATCATCTGTTCCACAAATTTTTCGCGAGCTTCTTGCCCGAGTTTTAAATGTTTTGCGATTGGGCGATAGGCTTCTGGTTCAAGGTAGCGAAAGGCCAAATCTTCTAGTCGCCATTTCAGTTGGCCGATTCCAAGGCGATTGGCTAAAGGACCATAAATTTGCATGACTTGGTTCGCAACGATTTTTCGTCGAGCAGGATCTGCGTTTTTGAGCTGTCTCAGTGCTGATAATCGCTCAGATAATTTAATGAGTACTACCCGTATATCATCGACCATCGCGAGCAACATTTTTCGTAGATTATCGATTTTCCCCAAGTCTATGGTCTTGTGTGAGATGTTGATATCATCAATGGCATCCATTTTTTCTGTACCGAGTAATAATTTATGAATGGATTTTCCACAGGTTTTTATTATTTTTTCATTACTTATTTTTTTGGCTTTGTAACTCGGGTAGAGTAGGGCGGCACACAGAGTTTCTTCATCGCAATTTAATTTAACAAGCGCATTGGTGATCTGCTGTCCAATGAGGCGGTAATTTTCTTCGTTAATTAAATGATAGGCCAGCTCGACGGGCGCCATATTTAATTTTTGACGTTTTTGGGCAAGCTCATTTAGCCAATTTTTTTCTTCAATTTTTTTCATGTTTTTTTCGTTAATAAAGCAATGGCTTCGGCGTGTTGAGTATGAGGGAACATGTCCATCATACCCGCCTTTTCCAAAGTATAGCCCAGTTCTAGGAGGGTTTTGATGTCACGCGCCAAGGTCGCAGAATGGCAGGAAACGTAGACAATTCGCGAGGGCTGGAAGTGTTTGATTAAGGGAATAATTTCCTTTGCGCCTGCACGGGGTGGATCGAGCAAAAGCTTATCGTATCGTCGCCCCGCCCAGGGGGCATCTTCGCACTTGTCGAACAAATTCGCCGTAAAAAATTCAGCATTTTTAATGTCGTTTAATCCAGTATTTTTTTTCGCTTGCAATACAGAATGGTGATCACCCTCTATTCCAACGACAGATTCGCAATATCGCGCCAGTGGTAAGGTAAAATTCCCGATACCACAAAACAAGTCGAGGATGTGATCTTTTTGAGTAGGCTCTAAGAGTTGGATGGCTAGGTCTATCATTTTTAAGTTGATGTTGGGATTTATTTGTGTAAATTGCAGTGGCTGAAATTGAATGCGCACTCGATGATTGGGGATTTCATATTCTAAAGAAACTCCTTCTTTTTTAGGATAATGTAAATAGATACTCTGATTTCCCTTGGGTTGTAAATATAGGTAAAATTGATTTTCATCTGCAAATTTTTCGATAAGAAAAAAATCCTCCTCCTTTAGTGGCGCTAAATGACGAATGACCAGCGCCGTTATTTTCGGAGTGACGGCAATTTCGATCTGCGGAATTTGTGCCTTTACACTTAAGCTTGAAAGCATCGAGGAGAGGGCGCTGATTTTATCGCCAATAACGGGCGCTAACACATCGCAGTGTGAGATATCGGCGACGAGATGCGAATTTTGTTCGCGAAAGCCAACAACCACTTTATTTTTGTGGCTTCGGTAATGCACACTTAATCGCGCCCGATGTCGATAGCCCCAAATTTCATCATGCAAAACCGGCATCATTTCTAGTGGTTTGGCATTGGCGATATGTTCTAATCTTTCCATTAAAACAGTTTCTTTGTGTTCGAGCTGAACCCTTGGATTGACATGTTGCAGGGAACAACCGCCGCAAATTCCAAAAAATTCACATCGAGGTTTTACGCGTGAATCGGCCGCTTGTAAAACCTCGAGTATGCTTCCCTCATCATATTGACTATGCATTTTTGTGTAACGGAACTCTACTTCTTCTCCGGGCAGAGCTCCAAATATAAAAGTGGTTTTTTTATTGATGTGAGCTATACCTCTGCCATCGTGGGACAGGGAAGTCACTTTTGCCAGATGTTTTTCAAAAATTTTTGCCATAAGTTCCTCGCGCAAAGGGCTCGGCTGCGCTAATATAACATTTAATGAGCCTACTCTTTACCATAGTCGCCTCCATCATCGCAATTTTTTTTGTGATTTTAATTCATGAATTAGGCCATTTGCTCGTGGCAAAGGCCGTAGGGGTAAAAGTTCAGCGCTTTTCTATTGGCTTTGGCAAGGTTCTTTACTCCTATCGTGGAAAAGAAACAGAATATGCCCTTAGTCTCATTCCCTTAGGTGGTTATGTAAAAATGCTGGGGGAGCAGGATGAGGATATAGAGCCGCATGAGCTTCATCGTGCTTACAATCGGAAACCGGTTTTTTTCCGTATGTTGATCGTACTGGCTGGGCCTCTCACGAATTTCATTTTAGCGGTTATTTTATTTTGGGTAATTTATTTGCCCGGTGTTACCCACATGAAACCCATTATTGGAACTCTTACGCCAAATTCTATTGCCGCGAATGCGGGTCTTATGTCTGGTGATCGAATTATTCAGGTGGGCGGTACAATGACACCTAGTTGGCAGCGCGTTTTTATGGCTTTAGTGCTACAAATGGGCAAACAGGGCAATCTTAAGGTGATTATCCATCGAAAAAATGAACCTGATAGCACACATCTATTCGTAATGGATCATTGGAAGGTGAATGCCGAGAATCCAGATTTTCTGGGCAGTCTTGGAATAATGCCCTATCTTCCGAAGCTCCCTCCGGTATTGAGTGGAGTAGAACCTGGATCGCCGGCAGAGCTCTCAGGGCTTCGTACTGGCGATGTTATTGTAACCCTAGAAGGAAAACCAGTGGATGATTGGGTAGAGATAGCAAAGACTATTCAACAGCACCCAAACCAGAAGCTAGCGCTTACCGCTAGGCGCGATAATAAGACGCTTCAGTTTATGGTGAATGCAGGAGCTCATCTGCAGGGCGGCAAAACAGTAGGATTTATCGGTGTTCTCGTCAAGTGGCCACCGATGCCACCTGAGTTTCTGGAGACGACGCACTACAATGTGTTGACGGCTTGGACTCCGGCCCTTGATCAGACTTTGTTGCTTACCACTTTTAATGCGCAAGTTTTATATAAAATTGTGACAGGCGATATCTCCTCGAAGACTCTGGGTGGTCCGATTTCTGTTTTTCATTTGGCAGGGCAGGCTTCTCAAGGCGGCTGGATCATTTATTTGGGATTCATGGCTTTCATTAGCGTCACCTTGGGTTTTGTGAATGTCCTCCCCATACCTGGGTTAGATGGGGGGCATTTTTTATTTTTGGTCATTGAGGCCATTGCTGGTCGTCCTTTGCCTGATGCAGTGCAGGTATTGCTCATTAAAATTGGCATCATCCTTCTGCTGACTCTTATCGTCTATTCCACCATTAATGATATTTCAAGATTGCTTCATTAATAGAACTTTTCCCAGTCAATTGTAAGCTATCTCTCAAGGAGCTTACAGTGATCCTCTGTGCGAAAAATCATAATAGATCCTTTACGAAAAGTTGAGAAAACTAAGCGTATGAAAAATTGCAAAGATCATTTTTTATACTGCTAGTAGAGACTGTTTTTTCCGAGTATTTTTTAAAACCCGAGTATTGTCTGGAAAGGCAATTGTGTTAGCCTATAACAGTAGGAAGACATAGATATATAGAAAAGAACATGGAGGTAAAGGTATGCGAAAAGCGGTTAGTTATGTAGTGGTTATTGCATTTGTCAGTTTGTTATCGTCCAGCCTTTTGGTGTTTTTTGGTGGTACAAAGCTTGGCAGCCATTACTTAACGAATAGACTTCAATATCCATATTTTATGGCATATTGATAAAAGAGGAAAATAGTATTTGCGACACCCCCCTCTCGTTTGTAAATTGCTATTTCTCGGTAAAACCCCATCTTCGGATGGGGTTTTGCTTTGTAAGGAACATGCGTATACTTGCCTTCACTACTTATTATAGATCTCAACAGCAATTCCCGTTAAAGCGGGAATTGCTGCTATTTCATGACCTCCGGAGAAAATAAATGCAAGATCAACAAATCGAAAAACCCGCGGCTAAAACGGGAATGTTAATTCGAAAACCATTGGCTCAAGTTTTTGAAGCCTTTATTAATCCTGAAATTACGACCAAATTTTGGTTTACCAAAAGCACGGGCAAGCTTGAAGCGGGAAAACAAGTGGAATGGATGTGGGAAATGTATAATGTCAAAGTCCCTGTGATGGTCAAAGCTATTGAGCCAAACCGTAAGATTGTAATCGAGTGGGGAAATTATCAAAATCTGTCTACGGTAGAATGGACTTTTATCGATATAGCAGGGAAGGGGGCTTATGTGAGTATTGTTAACAGCGGATTTCAAGGCAGCCCGGCTGAGATAATTTCTCAAGTGAGCGATAGTACAAAAGGTTTTACTTTTGCTTTAGCGAGTTTGAAAGCGTTATTAGAACATAATATTCAGCTCAATTTAGTCTCAGACGCCTTTCCAAGTGAGCTTGGTGGTAAAACAACGGATCTTTAACGTGCTGAAAAGTCTGTTTCTGGACAGAGATTAAATACTTTGATAATCTCATCTTCAACAAGAAAACTCTCAAAAAAGGACTTTCACATGAAATTGCAACATTTCTTTCTCATTGCTTCTTGTGCCACATTACTGTCGGCTTGTTCGCAAAATAAGTTTGCGGGTCCGACGAATCCGGCCTATCCAAACGCCGCAGCCTGTGCCGGCAACCAATACTTAGAACGATATAACTGCTCGCTTGAGCAACTGACAGCAGCCGCTCGTAGTGGTGATGCAGATGCTCAATATGGCTTGGGTTATATGTATTACTACGGTATTGGAACGATGAGAGATGAAACCACAGCGCGCAAGTGGATTCGAAAATCGGCAGCTCAAGGTCAGCCCTTAGCCATTAAGGCGCATCAAATGATGACCGGTGAAGTGATCGCGCGTCCCTATCAAAAAGCGCCCAGAATGTCGCAAGATAATTCGAATCGTCCTCCACGTCCTAAGATGTCTTTGCATCAACCCAAGGAAGATGTGACGGAACTAAACAATCAAAAGGTGAATAGACCGATAGAAGAACAATTGCCCGCTTATCATAAGGCCAAGAAAGACACCGTTTTAGATTCATTGAAGAAAAAAGAAAATCCCGTGGCTAGCTCCACTAAAAAGTCAGGCCCTAAAAAAGAAGTTGATGCTGCTAAAAAGGCTGCTGCCAGCAAAAATGCTGAAGTTGTAAAACAAGCAGTTCCGAAGCAAAATGCGGATGTTACTAAACAAGCAGTTCCGAACTCAAATCCTGATGCTGTTACGCAAAGCCTTCCCAAGCAAAACGGCGATAAGACCAAACCAGCAACTCCTGCTGACCAATCCAATACTTCTGCACCAACCAGTCAAAATACACCCGCAAAACCTGTGCAAAAAGCAGAGGCGATGGGCCAATCAGCAAGCCCTACTAAATTATCGAGCACGGAACGCTGGATGATGCATAATTCTTCTAAGCACTATTCATTGCAGATTATGGGCAGCCATGATTTGAAAGCCATAGAGAATTTTATTGCGCAAAATCACTTACAGGGTAAGGCTCGATATTACAGTGCCGATTTACAAGGTCAAAAGTGGTATATGCTAGTCTACGGTGATTATGGCTCTGCAAAGCAAGCCTTTAATGCTTCGAAGAAATTACCCCAAGATCTACGTTCGCACCATCCTTGGATTAAATCCTACGCGGACATTCAAAAAGAAATTAAAGACAGAGAAATAATTTCGTAATTTGTCGGCACTTCCCGCTTAAGCGGGAAGTGCCGGTAATTTGCCTACTCCCAAATCCTCCTTTTCCAAGCATTTACACCTGCAACATCAGTGCTAATTACTTGTAGCACTTACCTTAAGCCAAGTGTGCTACTTTTTGGTGCAGAACAAAAAAAACTCACTGAAAATAACCATATTAATTTCAGTAGGTTAGCCCATCCATCACCACCTTATCCACAAGCTTGTCCAGCGTTTCTGTGGATACAAGTATTAAGTACCACTCAGGAACCCTCTCCCCGATCCCCACCACCCGTTCCCGCTTTATTGTTTGGAAACAGGGTAAGGCTTTGGCCGGCTTCCAGAGCAGAGAGGAGGATAGGGGTGCTTTCAAGATCGTTTCGGCCCTGGACGGGCCGAAGACGAAGCGCCACAGGGATGTACTAGTGCGCGGTCTTGAAAGCACCCCTATCCTCCTCTCTGCTCTGGAAGCCGGCCAAAGCCTTACCCTGTTTCCAAACAATAAAGCGGGAACTCCTCATTTCCCTATTCAATTTGCATGAAATTATGTACACTGTTTACTGTTTTTTCAGACGAATTTTAAGATGTACCTAAAAACTATTAAATTAGCGGGATTCAAATCGTTCGTTGACCCTACGGTTATCCCCATGCGCAGTTACTTAAATGCCATCGTTGGTCCCAACGGATGTGGCAAGTCGAATGTTGTGGATGCTATCCGCTGGGTGATTGGCGAGACTTCCGCGAAGCAATTGCGTGGCCAGTCCATGACGGATGTAATTTTCAATGGCACCACGCATCGTAAACCCGTCGGCAAAGCCGCCGTTGAATTAATTTTTGATAATTCTGATACTCGTATTGGCGGGGAGTTTGCAAAATATAATGAAATTGCAATACGACGTGAAGTCGAACGTGATGGTCAATCGGACTATTATATAAATAGCACGCTCTGTCGTCGACGCGATATTATCGATTTATTTTTAGGCACCGGTTTAGGTCCCCGCAGTTATGCCATCATCGAACAAGGGATGGTATCGCAATTAATTGAAGCAAAACCCGAAGATTTACGTGTATATCTCGAAGAAGCCGCCGGAATTTCCAAATATAAAGAACGCCGAAAAGAAACGGAAACTCGTATACAACGCACACAGGAAAATTTAGAACGTCTAACGGATTTACGCGAAGAGCTCGAAAAACAGCAGCGCCATCTTAAGCGCCAATCCAATTCCGCCGAACGTTATAAAGAATACAAGCAAGAAGAGCGCTTATTACAAGGGCAAATTAAGGCCTTGCAGTGGCAAGCCCTAAATGAAAAATTGCAATTAATTACCGATAAAATTGGCGAGCAAGTGCTCGCGCTCGAAAAATTGCAGACCGACCGACAGCATTATGAAACAGAATTTGAAAAGGGTCGAATAGGTCAGCAGGAATTAAGTGAAAAGCAAAATGAAGCGCAGAAAAATTATTATTCCATGGGTTCAGAAATTGCCCGTATTGAGCAGGACATAAAGCATACGGAAGAGCAGCGTCGACAATGGCAAGCGGAATTAATTCAAGTCACACAAAATTGGCGTGAATTGTCAGAAGGCTTCGAAGAACACGAACAACAAATTGTGGAATTAAGCAGTGAAGTTCAAAATCTTGCACCACAAGAAAATGCAATTAAATTGCAGGCGCTTACGTCCAAGCAAGAATTAGCGAATGCGCAATCCACGGTACGTGAATGGGAAGGCCGTTTTGAACAATGGCAACATCAGTACACCCAGTCGGTGCAAAAAATTGAAGTGGCTAAAACTAAAATTGAGCATCATCAAAAACAACTGGAACAGCAAACACAGCGTTTGGCTCGATTAAAAGATCAGCAAGAAAATCGCGAAATGAGCGAATTATCAGAATTAATTAAACCGCTCAAAGAACAAACAACAGAACTAGAAGCTCAATTAGAGGGGCTTCTCGAAGAACAAGCCGACATAACAGATCGAATTGGAACTCAACGCGACAGTATTGTCCGAAGCAAGGCGGAGCATGAAAAAGCCCGTCAAGAATTACATTTAAAAGAAACTGAATTTGCAAAATTAAATGCACTACAACAATCGGCATTAGAATCGGATGATCAACAAACGATAGAGTGGATAAATCGACATCATTTATCAGATCGTCCGCGCTTAGGCAAAAATCTTCAAGTAAATTCTGGCTGGGAATTAGCGGTTGAAACGATTTTGGGGCATTTTATCGATGCCATCTGTGTCGATGGAATTGATGAATATATTCAAATTAATCAGGTGTTCACCAGCGGTGAAATAACCTTGGTGGCGAAAGAGTTACAGGCTTCTTCTCACTTATCAAACAAGGCAAAAACCTTGATCAGCCAAATTCAATCCGATTGGCCTCTTGATAGTTGCTTGGCCGGAATTTATGTCGCGGCCGATTTAGAAGAAGCTAAAGCTTTACGTCCCGAGTTGGCCTCACACGAATCCGTGATTACCCCCGATGGAATCTGGTTAGGTAAAAATTGGGTTCGCATTGATAAAGCTCAAAATAATGAAAATAGTGTTTTATTGCGGGAAAAATCACTCAAATCTTTATCAGCCACAATTGAAGAATTGCATCTGGCGTTAGAGCATCACGCTAAAATTGTGAAGCAAAATGAAGAGGAATTAGCGAACCTTGAAAATGCACGTGAAATGGCTCAGCGTCGTTATCAACAAGTCAGTGCCGCCTCCGCTCAAGCACAAAAAGAATATTCAACGAAACAGTCACGTTTGGCGCAATTAACAGAAGCCCATGCACGCTTTATTCGAGAAGAAGAAGAAGCTAAACGAGAATTCGAACAAATTCAAACACAGTGTTCTCAAATTAAATCCGAATTAGAGATGTTAATTGAGCAATCGGAAATGCAAGCTCAAAGTAAAGCCGAGCTTCTAGAAGAGCGCGAAGCCTGCGTGCAACGAT
This sequence comes from uncultured Gammaproteobacteria bacterium, assembly GCA_963711375.1. Taxonomy (GTDB): domain Bacteria; phylum Pseudomonadota; class Gammaproteobacteria; order Coxiellales; family Coxiellaceae; genus CAVQDV01. Next base: position 2,815,314 of record CAVQDV010000005.1, on the reverse strand, counting down.
TAGAAGCGATTCGAAACGAAGCGAATCGAGATCAACAACGTGCCGATGAGTTTGGAATTCGCCTGGCCGCCAATGAAAATCAGCTGCATTTGCTGCAGCAAACTGTGGCCCGCACGCAACGACAATTAGATCAACTCTCGCAAAGGCAAGAAGGCTTAAGCCAACAGCTGGAAAATACAGTAGAACCACTAGAAGAATTTGCTCGGAATTTGCAGCATAAATTGCAAGAGCGTGTGGTGGTTGAAACGCATCTTCGTGAAGCCGAACAAGCCCTGAATGCGCATGAGCATCACATGAAACATGTTTTGGATGCGAGAAATAAATTGGCTGAAACCATTCAGCAGCTGCAAAACGAATATCAAAATAGTCAGATGGAAAAACAGGCCATCACCGTTCGTCAGACTACGATTGAAGAAGCCATCGCTGAAACAGAATATAATTTAGCACAATTACTTCAAGAAATGCCAGAAGGGGCAAATTTGAAAACCTCTGAAGATCGTGCTATCGAACTCGCTGAAAAAATTACTCGTTTAGGCCCCATTAATTTAGCTGCTATTGAAGAATACCAGGCTGTCACCGAACGTAAGGATTATCTCGATAAACAGCAGGCTGATTTGGAAGAAGCCTTGTCCGTTTTGCAGGAAGCTATAAAAAAAATTGATCGTGAAACGAAGGCGAAATTTAGAGAGACCTTCGACAAGGTCAATAATAAATTCCAAGAAGTTTTTCCAAGAATTTTTGGCGGTGGTCGAGCTAACTTGGAATTAACCGATGAAGATATTTTATTGACGGGAATTATCGTTCGCGCACAACCTCCGGGTAAACGAAATTCCACGATTCACATGCTTTCAGGGGGCGAAAAAGCGTTAACAGCCATCTCCCTCATTTTTGGCTTATTTCACTTAAATCCAGCGCCATTTTGCGTTTTGGATGAAGTGGATGCGCCACTCGATGATGCTAATGTTGGCCGTTTCTGTGCTGTTGTAAAAGAAATGTCGCAGCAAACGCAATTTATTGTCATTAGTCATAACAAGGTTACGATTTCTAGTGCAGATCAACTCATGGGTGTTACCATGCAAGAAGCCGGCGTATCACGTCTGGTCTCCGTTGATGTCGCCGAAGCAATGGAAATGGTAGAGCAATAAAGAGGATTTATATGAATAACGCGCTAATTGCAGTTTTTTCCGCTATTTTTGTTGTTTCAGGAATATTAATTTATTCACTTTTCCGTCCTAAGAAAAAATCTAAGGGCAATCGTTATTCCAAAAGAGCACCTCACCTTGAACCCAGCCTAAGTGCAAAGCTTTCTGCTGAAGACTTTAAAGAAAGTTTAAGTTATGAAGAGATTGAGGATGAAGATGCGATGGTCAGCCGCACGATCCCTAAAAAAATGGAAACTAAAAAAGAGGCCAGCGATGTAAAGATGGGCTTGCTTATGCTCTATTTGATGGCGCCGGAACATCAGCCTTATAACGGTTATGAATTATTACAAGCCTTGTTGTCGGCTGGATTGCGTTATGGAAAAATGCAAATTTTTCATCGTCACGAACAAAAAACAGGTCGAGGCGATGTCATTTTTAGCTTAGCCTCAGCGACGAGTCCAGGAACCTTCGAATTGCCTAAAATGGGGGGTTTTTCATGCACTGGATTAGTTTTATTTTTTGAGTCTGCTAAGGTGAAAAATCCTAGGAAAGCCTTGGAAATTATGATAGATACCGCATCACAATTGGCCGAAGACTTAGGCGGGGATATTCTTGATGAACATCGCCATTTGCTCACCGAAGAAAAAATAAGTGAAATTATGAATAAATTGGATTTAATGGCGGAGCAGGTTTGACGCGTGTCATCGCTGTCGCTTAAAGCGGAAATCAAGAAATTACGAGCTGAAATAGAAGAGCATAATTACAGCTACTATGTTTTAGATGCTCCCACAATCCCAGATGCCGATTACGACCAACTTTTTGCTGAATTACAGAAACTCGAAGCCGAGCACCCAGAATTAGTGGATTCAACTTCTCCGACGCAACGAATTGGGGGGCAAGCAAAAACGGAATTTTCTCAAATTCAACACGAAATTCCCATGCTTTCACTTTCGAATGCTTTTACAAAAGAAGAAGTATTTGCATTTTCAGAACGTATTGATCAACGCTTAGCCCAGCATGAGCGTATTGATTTTCATTGCGAGCCTAAAATGGATGGTGTTGCTGTCAGTCTGCTTTATCATGACGGCGAATTGGTGCAAGCAGCTACACGAGGGGATGGATTCACAGGTGAAGATGTGACGGCAAATGTTCGTACCATAAAAGCGATACCACTCAAATTGCATGGTAAGAAATTTCCCGAAACTTTAGAAGTCCGTGGTGAAGTTTACATGTCGAAAGAGGGCTTTGAAAAATTAAATAAAACGGCTTTAGAAAAAAACGAAAAAATATTTGTCAATCCACGCAATGCAGCTGCGGGAAGTTTACGTCAATTAAATCCCAAAATAACGGCACAGCGCCCCTTGTTGTTTTTTGCCTATTCGGTTGGAAAAACATCTATACCGTTACCACCAGCTCAAGATTTGCTTTTGCAAATGTTAAGGGAGTTTGGCATTCCAGTCAGCGCCGAGTGTAAACACGTGCATGGAATTGAAGCCTGCTGGGAATATTACGAAAGAATGGAAAAAAAACGAGGCAACCTGCCCTTTGAAATTGATGGAGTCGTTTATAAAGTAAATTCTCTTCTTTTACAGGAAAAATTAGGCTTTGTTTCTCGGGCGCCACGATGGGCTTTGGCCCATAAATTTCCCGCACAAGAAAAAGCAACCAAAGTGAAGGCGATTGAATTTCAAGTGGGCAGAACGGGCGCCATCACTCCCGTTGCTCGTTTAGAGCCTGTTTTTGTCGGGGGCGCAACCGTTTCAAATGCTACGCTGCATAATTTTGATGAGCTGCATCGTAAAGATATTCGAGTTGGAGATACTGTCATTATTCGTCGTGCCGGAGATGTCATCCCTGAAGTGGCCAGTTATATTCCCGAAAAAAGGCCAGTGGGCACTCACGTGGTTCCTATCCCTAAGCACTGCCCAATATGTCATGCCGAAGTCATTAAACCCGAAGGGGAAGCGGTAGCTCGGTGCATGGGTGGCTTGTATTGTCATGCTCAAATTGTCGAGTCAATTAAACATTTTGCTTCGCGTCGTGCAATGGATATAGAAGGGCTCGGAGATAAGCTAGTAGAGCTACTGGTGGATGAAAAATTAATTAATAATGTCAGTGATATTTATCAACTTCAAGAAGAGGCTATGGCTGCTTTGCCTCGCATGGGTGAAAAATCGGCACGTAATTTATTGGAAGCCATAGAAATTAGCAAAAAAACTTCTTTACCTCGCTTTTTATTTGCCTTAGGAATTCGCGGAGTAGGGGAGGCGACAGCGTTAAGTTTGGCCCAGCATTTTGGGAATTTAGAAAAGATAATTACCTCGGATGAGGCTGCGTTGGAGGAGGTCAGTGATATTGGCCCAATTATTTCGGCTAATATTCGAGGATTTTTCCATCAAAAGCATAATTTACAACTAATACAGAAGCTTCAGGATTTCGGGGTCCACTGGCCGAAAATTGAGATAATGGCGCCTGAAAAATTACCCTTTGCTGGAAAATCAGTGGTCCTAACCGGAACGCTCACCTCTTTGACACGCGAAGAGGCAAAAGAAAAACTCCAGATATTAGGCGCAAAAGTGAGCGGAAGTGTATCGTCAAAAACCGATTTTGTGGTTGCTGGAGAAAATCCAGGCAGTAAATATGACAAAGCCCAAGAACTTGGTGTTAGAATCATCGAGGAAGCAGAGTTTTTAGCCATTCTGAAGATGCCCTAGAAGAGGAGAAATTATGAATAACAAGGAATTCATTCAACACTACTGTAAGCAATTATGGGAACAACGTGATCTTTCGGCGATTGATGCTCACTTTGCTGAAAATGCAACCATAAAAAGTCCCTTTGGAATGAAACATGGCATTATGAGCATGCGTGAAATTGCAGATAAATGGCTGACGGCATTTCCCGATTTAATTTTAAAATGGGAAGATTTTGTTGCTGAGGGCGAGAAGGTAGTTTGCCGATGGCGAGCAAAAGGCACCCATCTTGGCGGCTTTTTTGAAACTTCTCCTACCCATCAAGAAATTTATTTTTCAGGTGTTTGGTTTTTCACTGTAAAACAAGCCAAAATTGTCGACTTTTGGTCTCTCGTCGACATGCATGCTCTGCTCTCGCAGCTGGGTGAATACGAGCATGTTTCCGAAGCTCTAGATTAACAAAAAAATATATGCAAGAATCCAAGAGTATTCACTCTTCCCGCTAGAGGTAAAAATGAAGGTTGCACAAGGGTTCGTTTATTGGTTTAAAGAAAACGGCCTGCAAAAAGCAACAGTGACAAGGAAAGTGCTGAAGGGCGCAAAAGAGTCCCTGCCATTTTGGATTCATGTGACAGAGCCAAACGAAGCTGTTTTTCAGCTTTTGCGCAAAAATAAAGAAATCCCTAACTCCATCATCGACAGTTTACTTGCCGAGGAAACTCGACCTCGAAGTGTTGTCGTGGAAAATGGGCTAATGCTCATTTTGCGTGGAGTCAATTTGAATCCAGGTGCCTCTCCCAGTGACATGGTTTCACTTCGCATTTGGATTACTGAAAAGGGATTAATTACGATTTCTCCGCAAGAAGTGCGTGCCGTTCGAGATACCGAAAATGACCTGAAAACCACTCCGATTGCTTCTCCCCTGGACTGTTTAATGAACTTAATTTGGTATGTGTTTTCACATATTGAAGATGAAACTTACGAGCTCGAAGGTCTGCTCGACAAAATCGAGGCTGAAATTGATACCATTTCTATCGCTGAAGCACAAAAAATTGTGGTGGATATTCGTCAGCAAGTGATTTCTTTTCGTCGTTATTTAATGCCGCAACGTGATGCCATCCTGCGTTTACCGAGCGAAAAATTATCTTGGTTGCCCCCAAAACAAAGCATGGAATTTAGGGATTATGGCGATAACATGAGTCGTTATGTAGAAGATTTATATGCGGCCCGAGAGCGAGCGGGAGTGTTGCAAGATAAATTATACAACCGGCTCTCAGAACGATTAAATACAAAAATGTATGTATTGTCGATTATCGCCCTGATTTTTTTACCAGCGGGATTTATTACGGGTTTATTTGGAATGAACATCATTATTCCTGGAGCCAATAATGTCGATACATTTTGGGTTCTGATTTCTATTATTGCTTCGATGACGAGTGGATTGTATTTCTATTTTCGCCGAAAAGAATGGCTGTAAAAATTGTCCTCTCTCCCTTGCGGGAGAGAGTGAAGCTGCAAAAAATTAAACCCTTTCCTCAATATGGCTTAGATCTGGCAGGGTAACATTTAATTCCAAGATGGAATTATTGTCCTTGCATTGCAAATCCACTTTTACTTGGTCCATGTCAACTTTTGTGTATTTTGCAATGGCTTCTAAAATATCCTTGCGTAGAAGCGGCAGAAAATCTGGAGTGGAACTTTCTCGGCGCGATTGAGCAATAATAATGTGCAGACGATCTTTAGCAATTTTTGCGGATTTTTTACCAAATCCAAAGTATTGACTTATTCTCATGCGACAACTTCCTTTTGGCTTCTGAATAGACGGCGGAAAAATCCTTTTTTCTGCTTAAGATCCGCCAATGAAAATGCAGGCGCTTTACCCAAAAATCGTTTAACCACTTCTGTGTATTCACGACCTGCATCAGAGTCTGCATCGAGAATCACGGGTTCACCTTTGTTTGAGGCATTTAAAACCGCCTGTGATTCATGAATTATTCCAATTAAGGGTATGCCTAATAAGTCTTGAACGTCTTCAATACTCAACATTTCACCGGCATTGGCGCGTTTTTCAGAATAGCGTGTAATGAGCAAGTGTTCGGAAATGGCTTCTTTTCCTTCTTCGGCGCGCTTTGTTTTTGATGCCAAAATACCGAGAATTCGATCAGAATCGCGAACCGAGGACACTTCTGGGTTTGTGACAACAATCGCTTTATCGGCGTAATACATCGCCATTAAAGCGCCTTTTTCGATGCCGGCTGGCGAGTCACAGACGATATAGTCGAAATCTTTGCTTAATTCTTCGATGATTTTTCCAACGCCTTCTTTCGTGAGGACATCTTTATCTCGGGTTTGTGAGGCGGCCAAAATATAGAGATTTGGAATTTTTTTGTCTTTAATGAGCGCTTGACTAAGCGAAGCTTCCCCGTTGATGACGTTAGCAATGTCGTAAACTACGCGTCTCTCTACGCCCATGACGAGGTCTAGATTTCTTAGACCAATATCAAAATCGACCACCACGGTTTTTTTGCCGGCCTCTGCAAGACCTGTTGAAAATGAAGCGCTTGTCGTGGTTTTACCCACGCCGCCTTTTCCTGATGTTATGACGATTACTTCTGCCACGTCGTTTTCCCCCTATTTTAAAGATTGTCCAATTTTAATTTATCGTTTTCCAAATAAATTTGGAACAACGATTTAGACGTTTTTGGCGTCTTAATATTTTCTTTTACCCAATAATGTCCCGCTATTGAAACCAGTTCGGCTTCTAAGGTTTGGCAAAAAATTCTGGCTTCTGTGTCGCCAGAAGCTCCCGCCAGGGCTCGGCCGCGGAGTGGAGCATAAATATGGATATTCCCATCGGCGATAACTTCTCCGCCAGAATTTACGGGTGCCAAAATAATTAAGTCAGCATCTTTCGCATAAACACGGGTGCCAGCTCGAATGGGTTTGGAAATAATTTTGGCACGCCCGAATCGAGGTTCAATTTTGGGTGCCGCTGGTTCCTCATGTGGAGCTAGGTTTGATTTTAATATGGCCAAACCGTTGTCCGTAGCGATGGTTTTTTGTTTTGTTTCAATACCACGTATGCCAATTGGTATTATTTTTTTCTCGCGGAGCAGATTGCAAAGGCCTGGAATGTCCAATTCATTTTTCAGCGGGCCTAAGCTCAGAATGTCGACAATAACTGGAGCGTAGATAAAGTACTTTGGGGCGGTCTCGATCGCTCGATCTAAATTTTGAGCAATGGCTTTGAGATCGCATTGCGATAATTTTAGAACAGTAATGGGGACGAAATCCGCTTTGAGTTGGAAGCAAGATCCCTCTGTTGTTCCTGTCACGCTCATTATATATAGCTCCAAAACCGACGATTGAACGAGAATAGCACCATCATAATAGGCAGGCAATAAAAAATATTGTGGCCGCTCTGAAAATATTCCTCGATCATTTTATTCCTGGACGATATGATGTTATCTGATTGGGCTGATTAAGAAGAGGGCAGAGATCATGAGTAAGCCAACAATACCCCGTGGTGAATTAGCAATTCGCACCCTAGCAATGCCTGCGGATACCAATCCTGGTGGAGAAATCTTTGGGGGTTGGGTGGTTTCGCAAATGGATTTGGCGGGCTTAAGTATGGCCCGTGAATATACCGAAGCCAAAATAGTGACCATTGGAATTCAGTCCATGAAATTTATTGCCCCGATTCACGTTGGAGATTTTGTTTGCTGCTATACAGAACTGCTTAAAATTGGAAACACTTCTTTAACGATTAATATCGAAACCTGGACCATTGGACCTCGTAATGAGACCCGACATCGAGTAACAGAGGGAATTTTTACCTACGTTGCGGTGGATGAGAAGGGAAAAAGCATTCCAATTAAAGCTAAAGAAGGTTTTTTGAGGAATATTAATTAGCAAGATTATTTTTAGGATAGAAAGTCAGTAATTTTTCATTGCGAAAGAAAAAATATTTATATATCATGTAGACTTCACTGCACAAGAGAGGGAAATTTATGCAAGGGAATAAGTTTATTATCGGCACTGCTTCGCTGTTCCTATTTGGAGCATTAAGCACAGGCGTTACTACAGTTGCCCAAGCAATGGGGGCTTTCGTGCCCACTATCGGGCTCAACAATCAGAATCCAGCAGATCTTTTTACCACCCCGCACTATCAAGTTATTATTGGTAGTGATGTCGTAGGTATTGATTTTGCTACGGCTATAACTGTTAATGGTGTTGCCCAAGGCGGCATAGCCGATACTACCAATGTTATGCCCATGTTTCGTATCGCTTATCGGGTTAGTCCTAAATGGGTAATTGGCATGGATTATAATCATCCAGGTTGGACTGGTGAAAATTATGGTATTAATTTTGCAATCAATCCATTCGCTGCTCGTTCGTATCTCCATACTGAGAATGTAAATCCACGCGCGAGCTATCAAGTGAACGACCGTCTTGTACTAGGAGCTGGTTTGGATATCACACGTGAGTGGGTTAACTTCACTCAAGGTGGTGGGCCCGTTCCCGTATATACTATTGCGGATGTCGATGGCTTTGGATTAGGATTTGATGCCGGTGTGACAGTAGTCGTTACCCCTAGCACTTATTTAAGTGTTACTGGTTCTTCTCCCGTTACCATCGTGGATAATGGCATTAGTAGCTTTGGGGCTGTTCAAGTTCCCAATGCGGTTAAGGTAACTACTCCTACTGAATTCGTCTTACGTTTGACACAGTTCTTGTCCCCATCCTGGTTGGTGCAGTTTTTGGGTGAATGGTCAGAAGCAAGCTCTTTGCAGGAATTTAAGTTTCGAAATACCGCTTTTCTTGGCCAGACTATTTTTCCTTTATGGGAAAATAACAGCTTCTTAGTGCAACTTTATACGCATTACCAAGTTAATAATAACTGGGGTCTTGCAGCGGGAGCTTCCTATGAAGATGGAATTGAGCCTACCGTTAATAACTATGTCAATTTTCCCTTGGGTAATTGGTTTGTGCTTTTTGCTGGTCCAGACTTTAAGATAAATAAGACGACAACTTTTCAAATTGCCTATGGTCATCTTTGGGAAGCTGCAACTATTAATTACACAGCCTTCAGCATTACCAATATATTTCTAAATCCGGCTGCTATACAACAGCCTCTTATTGGGCGTTCAAACCTAAACATCAACTTAATCGATCTGAGATTAACATTCCAGGCCTAATCCTTTAGTTCTGGTAAGTCTAAACTTCGGGCTGCTTCCTCTGAAAAATACGCAGAGTGGCAGCCCGAATCTTTTCACTGCCTTTGTGCTATGATATAAGTATAGTATTACAACGCATTGGAGGTGCTTTATGTCCTTTTTAGTGATTATCATTTTACTCATCGTTATTGGCGCATATGTGGTGTTCGTTTATAACACCTTAATTGCCATGATTGAGTCTGTTCGAAATAATCAAAAGCAGATTGATATTCAATTGGATCGACGCTACAAGGTTTTTGAATCTCTTATCAGCGTTGTGCGAAAATACATGGACTATGAGAAGAGCACTCTGAAGGATGTTGTGGCTTTGCGTGCCAAAGCCGAGCAAGCTAAAGACTCTGGTGATCAAGCGGGGCGTATGGCAGCGGAAAATCAAATTTCCGGTATATTGTCTTCTGGGATTAATGTGGTTTTTGAACAATACCCGGACTTGAAAGCCAACCAAAATGCTATGCAGTTACAGGAAGAAATTGTAAGCACAGAAAATAAATTGGCTTATTCAAAGCAGGCTTTTAATGACAGCATTGAACGTTACAATGCTCGCAAAAAAATGTTTTTTACAGCAATGGTTGTTGCCTTATTTAAGGCGAAATTGGATTTTGATTTCCCGTATTGGCAATTAGAATCCCCAGAAAAAGTAAAAGAAAAAGAAGATTACACTGTCCAGCTATAAAGCATGCTTCATCTATTATTCCCTTGCGGGAGGTGCATATGAACAAACCTTTAGACGATTTTCACGCTGGCGTCGGCAACTGGCGCGAAGTAATCAAAAAAAATAATCGCCGCACGGTAATGGTGATTACTCTTTTTATCGCCTTATATGTGGCCTTAGGCGTTTTTGTAGATCTATTTATTTATTCTCAGCATTATAAAACCGTACCGCTTGGAACCATTTTTCATGCGCTAATTACCTTAAAGTTAATGCCTTATGCAACGATCATTACCACGCTTATTGCTATTATTTCTTTATTCGTCGCCTTTAAATTTCATGATCGGATAATGCTATTAGGCACTGAATATCATGAAGTGACCCCTGAAAACACCACAGATTTAAAAGAAAAACAGCTTTACAATATAATCGAAGAAATGAAGGTTGCCGCTGGATTGCAATATATGCCTCGCGTTTTCATTATCGAGGCCGATTATATGAATGCCTTTGCAAGTGGCTACAGCGAAAAATCTGCGATGGTAGCCATTACTCGTGGCTTGCTGGATAAGCTAGACCGTGATGAAATTCAGGCCGTGATGGCGCATGAATTAAGCCATATTAGGCACATGGATATTAAGCTAACCTTAATGGCTTCGATACTTAGTAATATTATGCTGATCGTGATTGATATTTTATTTTGGAGCGCGTTTTTTGGGGTGATCGTCGTCGTGATGAAGAGGGCGGCGGTGGCGGTGGGCAGGCGCTCGTTATTATCATTATTGTTTTACGCTATGTGCTACCTTTATTAACGACCTTATTATTGCTGTTTTTAAGCCGATCTCGGGAATATATGGCTGATGCTGGCTGTGTGGAATTAACGCGAAACAACGAGCCTTTGGCGCGCGCGCTTTTAAAAATTCAGGGCGATCATGAGAGTAATATTGATCGCTATTCTCAAGAATATAGTCAGACGCCACACGATTCCATTCGTCGTGAGGCTTATATTTTTGATCCCATTAAAGCCGGCATCGAGGCGCAAAGTTCTCTTAGTGATTTTTTTTCGACTCACCCGAGCATCGATAAACGTCTAGCAGCACTGGGTTTTAAGCGCAAGGATTAGTTTTCAAGGGCGTGTTACTTTTTGAGTAAAACCAAATACCCTTCTACTTCTTTGTTATGCTGTTTACGAAGGACAAGATTATCAAAACGTATTACCATAAAGTGATTTTTTTCGATCAATTCTTCAAGATATTTTTTAGAGTGCGCATAGCGAATCGAGTGCTGCAATTCATAAGGCTCAGCAAATGTTTTTTCAACAGAAAAAACAAATAAACCCTCTTTTTTTAAAGCCTTAAACGCTTTTTCAAAAATAATGGATAAGTTGCCGATGTAAGTGAAAACGTCGGCGGATAGGATTAAATCATTGTTGGGATATTGATCGAGGGCGGCTGTAACATCGAGCACGGCAAGTTCATCATAGATTTCTTTTTCTTTTGCTATTTTGAGCATTTTCTCAGAGATATCTATCCCTATGAGTTTTTTCGCCATTTTTCGAAATAATTGGCCACATAAACCCGTGCCGCAGCCAAGATCTAGAATTTGTAGCTCGGCATTTTCCAAACCGGTTTCTTCATAAATTTGAGTATAAATTTTGTTGGGCACCTGATATTTGAGATGCTTCGTTAGGTGGGTTTCATAAAAAGTGGAGTACTGGTCAAATAGATGCTGCAAATATTCTTTAGGGGCGGCATCGGGTGTTTTATCTTTTTGGAGAGCCGCTAAAATGTGCCGAATTTCAGCATCTTCCGGTTTTAAACGAGCAGCCATCTGATAATGTGTGATGGCTTTTGGTAAATTTTGGTGTTTGAGATAGAGTGCGCCTAAATTAATATGTGTCGGAAAGTAGTCTGGGTCGAGGGAGGCCGCGTGTTCTAAATAGGTGATCGCTTCTTTGGAACGATTTTTATTCATCAAAAGTACGCCGATATTATAGTAACTTTCAAACATGGGCTGGATTTCTATTTGACGAAAATAATAATTAAGGGCTTTTTCAGGGTCCTTGGAATAGAGGTAGGCGGTGGCTAAATTGTGTTGTATATCGGAGGCTTTAGAGTGCAAGGTGATGGCCATTTCAAAGCTTTTAATGGCATCTGAATATTCTTCGGTTTTTAGTAGGCACAAACCGATATCGTAATAAGTGTCAGCATCCTCCGGGAGCGCTTTTAATTTTTCATCGAAAAAAATAAGAGCTTTTTTGTATTCCCCTAAGCTTAAGTAAACTTGGGCCAGTTGGCTGACGACTTTGAGGTTATTGGGGTTTAATTTATAGGCCCGCTCTAATTTTTCTTGGCTTGAATTTAATTCGCCGAGATGGGCTTCTAAAATGGCCGCATTAATGAGGGCATCAATAAAATCAGGCGAAAGGGTAATGGCATTTTCGTAGGCTTTTTTCGCTAACGAAAAATTTTGTTGCTGATAGTAAATTAAGCCTAAATTATTATAAGCGGCTGGGTAATTCGAATTCATTGAAATGGCTTTTTGATAAGCTAGAATTGCCGATTCTAAGTTTCCCAAACGTCGAAATACATTACCTTGGCTGTTGTAAAAAGCGGCATTAGGTTCGGTGGCTATGGCGCGGCTGATGTATTTTAAGGCAAGTTCAGGTTCATTTAATTGAGCATGAAGAACGCCGATGATGTGCATAAGCTCGGCGTTTTTAGGGCTTTTCTTTGAGAGCTCCTCATAAATTTCAAGAGCACCCTTTAAATCTCCCTTGGCGTGGAGTTCACGCGCTGCGTTGAGTGTTGCTTTGTTCATGGGCTTTTTTCAGCGCTTCGCTCAATTGATAAACGGCCATCGCATAATTAATGTTGGGATTATAACTCATGATGGCCCGAAAGTTGTGGAAAACCACCCAATATTCTTTGCCCTCTGTTTTGTCTAACGCGATTAAAGATCCAGAAGTTTTTGCCGGATATTGTTGAGAAAAGCGCACGCCGAGGGTTTCCAGTTTTGATAAGCTTTCTGTAGGCTTGGCTTTCGGGGTAATTATTTTAGCGGCAGAAAAAGTAGGCTTAAGTTCAACGGGAGTGGCTACAGGGTCTGCAGCATTATACCCTGCTTTTCGTAAATAATTTCCAATACTCGCAATGGCGGTTTCATGGTCTTGGAAAAGATCAATTTTTTTATTTTTTTCTAAACTGATACCATAATTCCGGTAACTGCTCGGCATAAATTGAGGTATGCCCAATGCGCCAGCATAGGAGCCTTTTAGCGCTAAAACAGGTAAATTTTCATGGCGCGTTAGTAATAAATACTGAGTTAATTCTTTTCGGAAAAAACTTTGTCGAGCCGGATAATAAAACGCTAAAGTAGAGAGCGTATCCCAAACGGGAAACTTTCCGATGCCGCGACCATATAAGGTTTCAATTCCTAATATCGCAATAATCACTTGCGGCGAGACATTATATAATTTTGCAGTGCGATTTAGGGCGGCCTCATGATCTTTCCAATATTGCAGGCCCAGTTGAATGCGTTCGGGCGTTACAAAATAGCTGTGATAATAATTCCAGGGTTTAGCCTCAAAAGGGCCATTCATTCGATCAATGACGGCTGGCAGAAGTTTCGTGTTTGCAAAATAAGCTTCCAATTCCCGCTTGGAAAAATGATAATGTTTTGCCGTGGAATTAATATAATTTTTGACTTCTGGAGTCACGGGAAAAGGCTTTGCATTTTCCATAGGATTTACAATAGGCGCTGCGATGGCGCTACTCAATAAAAAACTAAACGCGATTATTACTTTTGTTCCGACTCGCATAAAAAAACTCCCTTACGTTATTCTTCGAACTAACTAGACCATAGCGTGCGGTGCGTATGAATTGACATTAGTATACCAAAACCAATCATTGTCATTAAGAGCGAACTGCCGCCATAACTGATTAATGGTAAGGGTATCCCAACCACGGGCAAAATACCAATTGCCATACCAATGTTGACGAAGGCGCCGATGATAAAGGCGAGGCTAATACTGCCTCCTAATAAACGAGTAAAGGCACTTTGTGCAACGCAGCTAATATACACGCAACGTGAAAAAACACCTAAAAAAATGACCAAAATAATGAGGCTGCCAAAAAATCCATATTCCTCGCCACTCACCGCAAAAATAAAATCCGTCGCGTGGGCCGGCAAAAATGCTAAGTGCGATTGCGTGCCAGCGAGCCACCCTTTTCCAAAAGCGCCTCCTGAACCAATGGCAATTTTGGATTGGATGATGTGATAGCCTGTTCCCAGAGGGTCCCGTTCAGGATTTAAAAATGTCAGTACGCGAGCCTTTTGGTAAGGATGCATGAAGTGCCAGAGGATGGGTAAGCACACTATGGAAAGGGCAGCAAAAGAAAGTACAAAACGCCAATAAATGCCGGCAAATAAAATGACAGCAAAGCCAGCGGAAGCCATGATAATAGCCGTTCCAAGATCGGGTTCTTTAGCGGTGAGAAGCACAGGAATCATTAATAACGCTAAAGCGATGAGTAATACACGAGAAGCGGGTGGTAAATGTTTAGTGCTGAGGAACCAGGCGATCATCATGGGCACACCAATTTTCATAATCTCAGAAGGCTGCAAATGAAAAATATGAAGATCAAACCAGCGCCTTCCACCTTGTCCAACATGCCCAATGACGAGCACAAGCGCGAGTAAAATAACCCCAATGCTGTAAATCCAAGGAGCCCATTGATAATAATATCGCGGTGGAATTTGCGCGGCTAAAAACATCAGGATAAACCCGCTTAAAATATGCATAATTTGACTTTCCACCATCTCGGTATTTTGATTGCTTGCACTATACAAGATAAAAATCCCGACGCAGGCGAGCAAGAATAGAAGACAAAGCAGCCAAGGATCTAGATGCAGAAAACGCCAGCGCAATTGCTTCATTTGCTGTTTGAGGCGCTGTTCATAAGTATTATCGATAATGCTCATAGTGGCTTTTCCTCAGTCATAATCGCAGGTGTTGGCGCGCAAAATTTAAAATAATAATCCAAAACTGCTCGTGCCACTTGATTGGCTTTGGCATCATGCTCAACCACTACGACGATGGCAATTTTCGGGTGATCAACGGGAGCATAGGCAATAAATAAATGATTATTGCGCAGAGGCTTTGGGATATTTAATTCCGAGCGTTCTTCACTTCGTGTTCGATTCCCAAATACCTGTGCCGTCCCTGTTTTTGCAGCGAGGGTATACGCTAAATTGTGTCCTACAGCCGCCGCGGTTCCAAAGGGGGCGTTCACGACATCTTCCATGCCCTGGGTTACAATCTGCCAAGCCTCGTTATGATTTAAAATTACTGGGGCCAAGCCGCTGGGTTGATCTTGCGTAAGTAATAAATGCGGTTTTAAACGGATTCCATGCGTAGCTAGCGTAGCGGTAGCAACGGCGAGCTGTAAAGGTGTCACTAATAAAGCACCCTGTCCAATGCCGGCATTAATTGCATCTCCGGTATACCAGGGAGCATGTTTCACTTTGCGTTTCCACTCGGGGCTTGGAACCACTCCACTTAATTCTCCGGGGAAATCAATTCCGGTTGCCGCTCCAAATCCGAAACGCAATAAAATTTGATCCATTTTATAAATACCTAAATTGTAAGCAAGCTGGTAAAAAAATAAATCGCAGGAAACCGCAAGTGCTTTTGTAACATTTACTATTCCATGGCCGGTTTTCCACCAGTCATGAAAAACATGATCGGTATTAGGTACTTGAAATTGACCACTATCCACTATGCTGGTATAGGCATTAATCACTCCGTCATCTAAACCACCAATGGCATAAAAAGGCTTGATGGTAGACCCAGGGCTATAAAGTCCGCGAATGACTCGGTTATAAAGTGGATGATTCGGTGCATTGAGAAGGGCTTGATAATTTTTTGTCGAAATTCCCGCCACAAAAGGATTGGGATCGAAACTCGGGTTACTGACCATCGCCAACACTTCACCCGTATTCGGATCTATGGCGATGACGACGCCCGCATTATCCCCTAAAGTTTGCTCGGCAAATTCTTGCAGGCGGCTATCGATGGTGAGATAAATATTTTTGCCAGGAATGGGGGGATTTGTTTTGAGTGTGCGCACGACTTCGCCGCGGGCATTGGTTTCCACTTCTTCACTTCCTGGAGTTCCCCGCAACAAATCCTCATATTGCTTTTCTATGCCGGTTTTACCGATATATCCTGAAGCATTGTAATAATCGCGATCGATAGTGGCGAGCTCATCTCGAGTAATTCGCGCCACATAACCTACAATATTGCTAAACGATTCTCCCATCGGATATTCCCTTAATAAATGGGGTTGCACAGAAACACCGGGAAAACGATATTGATTCACATAAAACTTTGCCGCTTCTTCTTCTGTCAATTTTGGAATAAGAGGAATAGGCGAGAAACGATGCGATTGATGAACATTTCGATAAAAAGCGGAAATTTGTTCTGGCGTAATTTCCAGAATTTTTTCTAAATTTTTCACCGTTGCTTTTAAATTTTTGACCCGGCCAGGCACGATAGCTAGACTAAAAGCGGGCACATTTCTAGCCAGTAAAACCCCGTTACGATCATAAATTAAACCACGCTTGGGCGTAATGGGCGTTAAGTTCAAAATATTTTGTTCTGAAAGTGTTGTATAAAATTGATGTTGGATTAATTGCAAATAAAAAAGGCGAGCTACAATAATTAGCGTAAAAACAAGCGCAAAAACACAAACCGCAATCGCCCGCACATTAAACAAGCGAATTTCCGTTTGGTGATTTTTAATGGCTAGTTTTTTTGGCATTCATTATTTCCATCAGTAACCCTCTCCCATGCCCAAGCACCCAACGAATTTTATCCCCTCTCCCCTTGAGCTTGGGAGAGGATTACTGAGGGGTTCAAATTTATTTACCCTCTATGATAGGGATGCGCGGAAATTATACTCCATGCCCGATAAAATTGCTCGGCCAAAACGATTCTGACGAGAGGATGTGGCAGGGTGAGTTTCGATAAAGACCAAAGTGCATCCACTTTACCTAAAACAGCCTCACTAATCCCTTCCGGCCCACCAATTAAAAAACTCAAATTCTGCCCAAGATCCCTAAATTTACCGAGATTTTTAGCAATGTCGAGTGTATCCAGAGCAAGACCTTTTCGATCTAAAGCAATTTTATAATCATGACTGGGAATAGCCGCGAACAATTTTTCACTTTCAATGTGCATGATTTTGGCGAGATTAGAATTTTTAAGCCTTTTTTCGGCGGGAATTTCGCTAAAACGTATTTTAAAATCCAAAGGCATGCGTTTCGCATACTCCGCAACGCCATCATTCACCCAAGAGGGCATTCGCGTTCCAATGGCGATAATATGAATTTGCATGGGACTATTTACTGTGCGGCAGATTGCTCGCGACTATTTAATGCTGTTGTCCACAGTTTTTCTAAGCTATAAAACTCACGCACTTCCGCCAGCATAATGTGAACGACAAGATCTGATAAATCGACAAGAACCCATTCACCTAAGCCTTCGCCTTGAACACTAAGAGGTCTGAAACCAGCCGCTTTTGAGGCTTGAATCACCTTATCGGCAAGCGTTTTGGCATGACGAGTAGAAGTAGCGCTGCAAATGAACATTGTATCAATTACAGAAGTCATTTTGCTGACATCAATTTTGGTAATTTCGATGGCTTTATTGCTATCGAGAGTATCATAGACAATTTTTTCTAAAACGGTGGAATCTGACATAAAGATCACTAATTAAAAGAGGGTGTATAAAAAAGAAACGCTTGGATTCCGAAGAAAACCAAGCGAATCTAATAGAGACGATGTACTAAAAATTTTAGTTGCGATCGTCACGACGGAAGTTGCCGCCGCCGCTGTTTGGACGTCCACCTGGACGACCGCCGCCGCCTGGACGGCCACCGCGACCACCAGCACCGCCGCCGGAACGGCCATCTCTGCTTTCTTCTTTAGCCGTGTTGACTTTGAGTCGACGACCTTGGAATTCAGTGCCATTCAGCGCGAGCGCATCTTCAATGGGTTCTCCCTGAGCAAAGGTAATGAATGCAAAACCTTTAGAGCGACCAGTGTCGCGATCAGTGATTAGTTTAACTTCAGCGATTTGTCCGAACTTGCCAAAAAGCTCGCTCAGGTCTTCGCCAGTGGTGTCATAGGAAAGGTTCCCGACATAGATTTTAAATTGACTCATAGCCAACTCCTATAAATATTAACAGATGCTGCTAATCAACAACGTTCGGAAGAGAACCCAAAGGCGCGCGCCGGCATAATTGCGTTAGCATTAGAAGATTGTACTGACTTTCTATCAATTGTCCACTCTTTTCAGTACAAACTTCTGTAAAGAAGGTCTTGTTTCCGAGGCTTAGTATTTAATTTCTCGCTGCCAGAGAGTAGAAAAAGCTTTATAATGCTTAGGTTGAAATCAAAAAAGGAATTTTGCCATGCCAGCGACCCTTAAAGACAAGGTTATGTTCATTACGGGCGCGAGCCGAGGCATAGGCCGAGAAATCGCATTAAAATGCGCCAAAGATGGAGCAAAAATTGTATTAGCAGCAAAAACGGCCGAACCACACCCCAAACTTCCGCATACCATTTTTAGCGTTGCCGAGGAAATTAAGGCTCTTGGTGGGGAGGCCTTGGCCCTCGTAACGGACATACGGTTTGAAGAACAGGTAGAAGCTTCAGTGGCGGAAGCGCTTAAGCATTTTGGCGGAATTGATATTTTAATCAATGATGCGAGCGCGATCAGCCTTACCGATACCTTAAATACCGACATGAAAAAATTCGATTTAATGTTTTCGATAAACATTCGTGGCACGTATTTATGTTCGCAAAAATGCATTCCTCATTTAAGTAAATCCGAAAATCCGCATATTTTGAATTTATCCCCGCCCCTCAATATGAAGGAAAAATGGTTTAAAAATCATGTCGCCTACACCATCTCGAAATACGGAATGAGTATGTGCACCTTAGGAATGTCTGCTGAATTGAAAGATCGACATATTGCCGTAAATTCTCTCTGGCCAAAAACCACAATAGCCACTAGTGCAATAGAGCTCGTTGCAAAACAAATCTATGGTATTTCACGCAAACCCACTATCGTCGCCGATGCTGCTTACTGGATTTTGACGCAAGACAGCAAGAAAATCAGCGGCAATTTCTTTATCGATGAAGAAGTGTTACAAAATGCAGGAATTAGTGATTTTTCCGGATATTCAATGAATCCAGAGGTAGAGCCCCCCAAAGATTTTTTCTTAGATTAAGGCATCGATACCCATAGCGTCTGAGTTTCGGGTGTCGGCCACTATGGGAAACATTCGACTCAGTCATATTTCAATAATAAGGACTGGCTAAGCAATACTACTACGTTTCTGTTGACGCTTATATTTTTTATTCAAACTAATTATGATTCCCGGGAGTAAGTGGTGGAATACCTGACTCATCTGAAGTGGGTACAGGATTAGTGTTGAATATTACATTGGAATTGTCGGAAACTTTAATTTTTTTCTCGTTCGTTTCCTGTAATTCCTTCTCATCCTCTCGATTTCTTTTAAGCTCTGATGAGCCTTCTTTTAGGGCTCTTTCAAGTTTTTCCAATTGGATTTTCTGGTTTTCAATTACCTTATCTTTTTCCTGAACAAGCTGAAGAAGGGAATGAATAATCACTTTATCTAAGGTTAAATTATCCGCTTGTAAATTCTTGAAAGTTTGAATTTTCAAAGCTAATTCTTTAAGAACTTCCTCTTTATTAAATTCGAGTTTAAATGTTGGATTAATAAAATTGGATTGCTTAGTTGCAGCTGCCTTTTCCAAGGCCTTGCAAAGTAAAATTAAGGCATCATGCAATGAAAAATCACACTGAAATAAAGGTGTTTTCAGTATCTCATTAATTTTAGCCCAAAATTTGACGCTATAATATTCAGTAAAATGGGTTTGAAAAATTCTCAGAATTAAAATGTAAATATTAAAACT
This sequence comes from uncultured Gammaproteobacteria bacterium, assembly GCA_963711375.1. GTDB lineage: Bacteria > Pseudomonadota > Gammaproteobacteria > Coxiellales > Coxiellaceae > CAVQDV01. Next base: position 2,795,590 of record CAVQDV010000005.1, on the reverse strand, counting down.
TACTTCTAAAACAGGCATAATTTTAAACATTAGATCTGTCTCTTCAAATTTTAAGCTAGGAATAGCACCAGCTTGATTTAGGTCAATGAGCTCGAAGTTGGCAACATGAAACTGTAAAAACTGACTAAGAATTTTTTTCCCTTCCTCCCAATTACCCTTAAAAAGGTTATTTCTTATCTCGTGATTGCAGGCATCTTGCAATCTAAAATATTGTCTTTCAAAAGAAAGGTCCGGGGGAAGTGCTCCCTTTTGAATAATTTCAAGTGCTTTTATCGCCGAGAAACCAGCCCGTATTACTTCTATAAAGTTTTTCTCTTCGTAATAAATTTGAACAAGAGATCCTAGACACTTTGCACGCGATACCAAAAGCTTATTTGACTTTTCTTTAATATTTTCAGAGCACTGAAGCGAAGCGCCAAAAGATTCTTTTGCGCCCGCCCTATTGTTTTGGCGCAAATTTACGGTTGCAATGTTTTTGTAGATCCAAGCCAGTATAGTCCAAACTTCATCTGACTTTTCTTCAATCGCCTCAAAGTTTCTAATAAGAACAGAAGCGATTTCTATTATGCTTACCCAGTTCTTTTTCGGAACATGTTGAGTGATAAGCCAATTTCCCCAGTGATTCATCCTCACAATATTTTCTTTTGATACTGGTTTAATATTCTCATAGGTTTTAATGCAAGCAGAACTGAGCTCTATCGTCGCTTCCAGGTTCTCTTGTTTTAAATATAGTTCAGCAAGCTTGTCTTGACAGTTAGCAAGCATTTGTAAAGATATGGTTGAGTGTTGTTGTGTGGAGTTGAGTTTCTTGATACTGTCACGATAGGTTTCTATCGCTTTTGGTAAGTTCTGCTGCTTAACATATGCTTTAGCGAGGAACTCTAGCGCGTTGCGAAAAATGATCCTTTGGAAGTCTGTTTTTATCTCTGGCCACTCAAGAATAGGTCGATAAGGAACAGACAATTTTGAATTAAATTCAAGTATATTATTCTTACCGGCAATAATCGCAAAATAAATCGGGGTGAGGGAATGTGCATTCATTAGGCCCAGCGATTTTTCCCCTTGCTCAAAAATACTTAAGTCCCCCATCGCGGCCTGGACATGAGCTAACTGTGTTTTATCATTAAAATATAGGGACTTATTGGTGAGGCCTTGTTTTATGAATAGAAACAGCTCATTTTTTTGTATCGGATCTTCGCAAAGGCAGATTCCAATCAAAAGAGTTGTAGTGATCTTTCCCCCCTGCTGCTTTACGAAATTTATAACCCCAGTAAGATCTCCAGATTTGGCAAGATCAAAAAAATTCCTTGATATGGGTTTTTCAGCTTCCTTTACCTCGCCAAGATTAACAGTTTGTTCGGTTCTTCTCATAACAGCATGCCCCACTTTTTTATTAATAATTAGGCAATAAACCCTCTCATTGATAAAGAGGCGCCAAAAGAAGCACTTTAGCAGGTTAAGATTAAGGAATTATTAAATTCCTGAATTTTTTTATTTTGGACATCCAATTGCCTCACATTAACGTTACCTTAACTGCAGTATCATCTAAGAAAAATTTGTAATATTAGTTTTTTTTGTGATATTATCACAATCCTGGCAAGTAAGTGATATGAGGAGAATCGCATGCAATGGGAATCCATGGGCTTTAAAGATGAGCCCTTCAAGACGCAGCCCATTACGGCCTCGACCTTGGAACTCTATACCGGCAATCGTGAAAAGCTGAAAACGGCTCAATTCGCTTTGCATTCCAATAACATTGTGATGGTTATTGAAGGTTCCAGGGGGGTGGGCACTACTTCTTTTGGAAATTTTTTACGATTTAAGGCGCAGGAAGAGGGAAAATATTTCACGCCAACTAGCGAGATCCGAGTGGAGCCCAATTGGAATGGCGACACCCTGATGGCAGCCATCATTGCCAATGTAGTCTCCACTTTGGAGATCCAATATTTTGATCAAGTTAAAAATCAGCAAAAATTTAAAGAAGCCAAAACCATGGTGAAGCGCGTAACGGAAACCTTTCGTTCCTTCGGTGCATCCGCCTTTGGCTTTGGCGGTAATTATGGAAAATCGAGCAGCGCCAGCCAGCCCGTCATCATGCCTACCCAAGTGTTAGCCCATCATTTAGAGGATCTCGTCAAGGTGGTTCTCAAGCTGGGATTTAAATATGGCATTTTAATTCAATTGAATAATTTAGATGTTGGCGTTGTACAGGATGAAAATCATCTAAAGCAATTATTGAATGTCATGCGAGATTATCTTCAAATAACCGGCACTAGCTGGTTGCTGGTTGGCGATATGTCTTTGCGCCGATTTATTTCCCAAGAAATAGATCGCGTTGATGATATTATCGCCCATGAAACCGATATCACACCACTTTCTGAAGTGGATTATTTGGCTATGATTGAAAAACGCATTAAGTATTTCCGAATAAATTCCAAGGTAAACCTACCCGTTGACAAGGAAGTCTGGCTCTATCTTTATAAAGTCACCAAAGGTCGTTTACGTTATATTTTTGGCTTATTAACAAGACTATTTAATGTACTTCAATTAGGTACTTTATCAGACCGAATCACTTTAGATTTAGCAAAGCCGGCTATTATTAACTACGCAAAAGAACGTGTCAGTCGTTACAATCTCAGCGCCAATGAAGAACTCATCTTAAAAGCAGTGGTGCAACACGACTCCATACAAGTAAAAGAAATAGCCGAAATCGTGGGCAAAAAAGCAAGCTACGTTTCGAATGTCCTTTCAAAGCTTCAAGGATATAAATTAGTAGGCTACACAAAAGAATGGCGTAATCATTATTATTACGCCTCCGTTGACGCACATATTTCTTATTCAGATTAAAAGAGAAGTTGATGAACTGTATCATTCTCGAAATTGGCTTGGTAATAGACATACCATTTCAGCCTAGCCTTATTCTTTTTAATCAATCTACCAAAAGATCTTCAATATTGATGATTCGATTAAAATAATTGGCATCGAGAACCTCATCATGAACTTCCCCCAGATAAATTAAAATTGGCCTGATCGAAATGCGTTTTGGTACCTTGAGTCGATTAATTTTTTCCTCTACTTCTTCGATGATAGATCTTTTAATGGGATTTCGGCTGTATCGAATTTCACAGACATATAGGCTATCAGGTCTCGTTTGAATTAAATAATCAATTTGGCATCCTTTTTGCCGGCTTGTTGCTCTTTGTAAATAGGGGTTATCGTTAATAATTTCATCAGGCATTATATTAAGCAAAGATTTAATTTTATCTCGATTGTTTAATACTAAATTTTCTATTTGTAGAGACATTATCGAGGCCCAACCCGGGAGGGAGTTTAGTGAGTAATTAGAAAAGTTTCCAGAAATAATCTTCTCAATATTAGGCTCAATATACTTTAGATAAAAGCGGATATAATTATCTTTGAGTCTATATACGGCTATTTTTGAACTCTTCCCGGTTCTTAAGTTCCAGCTTGAATTTTGGCTAATAAAACCAGCGGTTTTTAGTTCATCGAGTAGTTCGCTTAGATATTTACCTTTTGGAGTCCCTATCTTCTTGGCAATATCCCTTGATTCTACCGGCCCATCACTAAGGAGGCGAACAATTTTCTCGTAGATATCACTTTTTCGCATTAAAGTATCGGTAAAGATATCGGTGAAATCGTTAAATAAGATTCCCCCTTCCGTGAAAGCCATTCTTCTTATGTTTTCTTCGGCTGTGATTTTTGGGTTAATTTCTTCAAGATATTTAGGTATTCCTCCTGTGACGGAGATGAGTCTCAGCTTTTCTAAATTAGAAATTTTATTCTCATAGCGCCCCCAAAATTTTTTGCAAATATTCAAGGGTAATTCTCGCAAATTGAGTTTCAGAGATATTCTTCCGTGAAATCCCGTATTATTAACAATGTTTTTCTTAATCCACGTTGAAACAGATCCACATAAAAAAAGAATCATTTTTGGATTTTTTTTAAAATATTTATCCCAAGCGATTTTTATTTTTCCAGGGAAATCAGGGTCTTCAAGAGCCATCCAGCTTATCTCATCGAGCAGAATAACTTTTTGCCCCTTTTGAGTATGTTGACTTAATGCATGAAGCGCATCACCCCAGTCTGAGAAACGTCGATAGGGGGCCTGACATTGGCGAGCAAGTTGACGAGCAAATTCATCAAGCTGATCTTGAGTGGTGATCGCCTGGCGTGGGGACAAACCTTCAAAAGACAGCATTGAATAGTCTTGGCCAAAGTGTTCAATTAGACTACTTTTACCCACCCGCCTGCGTCCAGAAACGACCACAAGACTAGCCGTTGCCTTCTCAAGGAGCTGCCGAATTCTTTGAATTTCTGTGGTTCTTCCAATAAAACTAGTCATTTGGCCTCTATGGGAAACATTCGACTCAGTTATATAATATCGCAAAAACGACAAATGTCAATCTTGCGATACGGTCATATCGCAAAAGCGACAAATGTCATTCTTGCGATATTTTACCGTGGTTAGCGCGTTATTCAATAATAAAGACTGGCTAAGCAATACTACTACGTTTCTGTTGACGCTTATATTTTTTATTCAAACTAATTAGGATTCCCGGGAGTAAGTGGTGGAATCCCTGACTCATCTGAAGTGGGTACAGGATTAGTGTTGAATATTACATTGGAATTGTCGGAGACTTTAATTTTTTTCTCGTTCGTTTCCTGTAATTCCTTCTCATCCTCTCGATTTCTTTTAAGCTCTGATGAGCCTTCTTTTAGGGCCCTTTCAAGTTTTTCCAATTGGATTTTCTGGTTTTCAATTACCTTATCTTTTTCCTGAACAAGCTGAAGAAGGGAATGAATAATCACTTTATCTAAGGTTAAATTATCCGCTTGTAAATTCTTGAAGGTTTGAATTTTCAAAGCTAATTCTTTAAGAACTTCCTCTTTATTAAATTCGAGTTTAAATTTTGGATTAATAAAATTGGATTGCTTAGTTGCAGCTGCCTTTTCCAGGGCTTTGCAAAGTAAAATTAAGGCATCATGCAGTGAAAAATCACACTCAAATAAAGGTGTTTGCAGTATCTCATTAATGTTAGCCCAAAATTTGACGCTATAATATTCAGTAAAATGGGTTTGAAAAATTCTCAGAATTAAAATGTAAATATTAAAACTTACTTCTAAAACAGGCATAATTTTAAACATTAGATCTGCCTCTTCAAATTTTAAGCTAGGAATAGCACCAGCTTGATTTAGGTCAATGAGCTCGAAGTTGGCAACATGAAACTGTAAAAACTGACTAAGAATTTTTTTCCCTTCCACCCAATTACCCTTAAAAAGGTTATTTCTTATCTCGTGATTGCAGGCATCTTGCAATCTAAAATATTGTCTTTCAAAAGAAAGGTCCGGGGGAAGTGCTCCCTTTTGAATAATTTCAAGTGCTTTTATCGCCGAGAAACCAGCCCGTATTACTTCTACAAAGTTTTTCTCTTCGTAATAAATCTGAACAAGAGATCCTAGACACTTTGCACGCGATACCAAAACCTGATTTGACTTTTCTTTAATATTTTCAGAGCACTGAAGTGAAGCGCCAAAAGATTCTTTTGCGCCCGCCCTATTGTTTTGGCGCAAATTTACGGTTGCAATGTTTTTGTAGATCCAAGCCAGTATACTCCAAACTTCATCTGACTTTTCTTCAATCGCCTCAAAGCTTCTAATAAGAACAGAAGCGATTTCTATTATGCTTACCCAGTTCTTTTTCGGAACATGTTGAGTGATAAGCCAATTTCCCCAGTGATTCATCCTCACAATATTTTCTTTTGATACTGGTTTAATATTCTCATAGGTTTTAATGCAAGCAGAACTGAGCTCTATCGTCGCTTCCAGGTTCTCTTGTTTTAAATATAGTTCAGCAAGCTTGTCTTGACAGTTAGCAAGCATTTGTAAAGATATGGTTGATTGTTGTTGTGTGGTACCAAGTCTTGAGCTGGTTGGGGGTAACCCCGCTGGTTAAGCGTAGACAGGGAGATAATAGGCCGTAAGCCGCCAGGTTGAAGTGATTGAGCCCCGGGCTTAGATGCCAGGGCTTAGATGCCAGGCTAGCCTTGTTTGCCTTTTTGGGCTTAGATGCCAGGCTAGCCTTGTTTGCCTTTTTTACTTGATGAAACTTTGAAAGTTATTCAGTTTGAAACAAATTTTCTAGGCATAAAATTCGGTCGAAATAGGCTCTTTCGATTACGCTCTTTGTTGCTCCATAGGTAGTGATAAGTATTTTTTTGATGGTATGAGATTTTCCGTTTGGGAATAAGGCGAGCTTGTTTTCCATTTCAGTAATAACTGAAGGCCCGACTAAATCAGTGTGGTATTTAATTTCGCAAATGGTGTAAACATGTTTACTGTGTTCGAAAAGTAAATCAATTTGGTAGCCAGGATTTTCAACTACCGTTTCGCGATTATAAAAAACACCCCAGCGATAAGGAAGTCCCGAAAATCCCAGTATTTTAGCGATTAAATGTTGCTTATGGCGAATTAATCGCTCAAACGCAAATCCCATCCAGGTGTGATAGCTTTGCTGATCGATGGCGCTTGCGGGATTAGTATCGTATTGGCCCATCGCAATATTTTTTTGGATCGGATCAATAAACTTGTAATAAAACATTAAATATTCATCACGTATACAGTATCGATAAACACCGCGTCCTGAGCTTAGATAATAGGGCGTATATTTTTCGATAAATTGGCATTGTTCAAGATCATTGAGTAGCGCGGTTATACTTCCTCCGGATTTTATGCCTAAATGTTTTGCGATGTCGTCGCGACTTGCGAAACGACGTAGGCTTAAGAAGTGGATGATTTTTTGATAATGAGGATTATTTCTCAAGCTGCTGATAAAAATTCGATTGTATTCGCCACTAAAAAAACTGTCTTTTACAAAGGCGTTTTCGCAAATGCCAAGAAAAACAGAAGGAGATGATTTAATATATTGTAAATATTCTGGAATACCTCCAAGGGTTAAATCTGCCAATATAATTTCATGTAGCGATAATTTTGGCAGAAATTTACGAATTTCAGCTAAAGTAAAAGGCTGCAAATGCATTTCATATTGAGAACGATTATAGAGGGCCTTTGACTGGATGACATGATTAATCATAAAAGAGGGGGAAGATCCGCAGAGAATCAATTTTAATTTAGGATTATGTCGCAGTTTGTTATCCCAAACAAATTTTAGCGCGCTGATAAATTTGTCTTCATAATTCGCGAGCCATTGAATTTCTTCGAAATATAAAGTGACTTCATTTTCTTTCAGGTGATCAGCGATGAGATCCAAAACAGGAACCCATCTTGTGTAATTTAAATTAGCCATATAGGGCGCTTCAAAGTACTGCGAGGCTTGATACAGCACTTGTGCGATTTGTCCTTGCTCGGCTTGGTTTTCTAGGCCTTCAAACTTAAGGAGGTGACGCTGCCTGAGGCTCTGCTCAATGAGCTCCGTTTTGCCCGTTCTTCTCCTGCCATACACGATCATTATGGCTGCGCGCGGCAGGGTAGAAAACGCCATAAGCCGTCGCTCATCAGATCCTCTAGGAATAAACTCTTTATTTTCAATAGGTTTGTAGTAAATCATGGGTCAATCTCATGCTGTTTGGCTTAGATTTTATCGTCTATTTAAGCCAAACACAAGAGAAATCCCTGTGTTTGGCTCTGGAATACTAAACGGTTCAAGCCAAACAGCGAGAATTTTGGGCTGTTTGGCTTGAATTGGCGCTAGAGGATATATTCAACTGCCGCATTTGTCTTAAGCAAGCTAGTCATTTTTATAAATTTGGTGTGAGTGGATGTAGTGGAAAACGGCAGGAGGCACTTCATCTTTAATCGATTCTCCGCTAATTAACTTTTCTCGAATGGCGGTTGCTGAAGTGGGGATTGGGTCAAGTTTGCATTCGTAGATAAATCCTGCTGGTTTTTCTGGTAATTTCATTGGATTGGAAATGAGGCGCTTGGCTAATAATTCGGACAGACATGGCTCTTTCATGGTAGGTGAATTTGGGCGATTGATGACAATTAAGTGTGCGAAATTTGGGATTTCGAGATAGCAATGCCAGGTATTAAATTGCATAAAGGCATCTGCGCCTAAAATTAATGCTAAGGGTGCATCCTGCAATTCTTCCCTTAAAGTTTTTAGCGTATCGATCATGTAGGAGGGACCTGGGCGTTGTGTTTCGGTTAAATCCAGCGTGAATTGTGGCTCATCTTTGATGGCGAGTTTGATCATATTAATTCTATGCTCAAGAGCAGCGTGAGGTTCTCCGCGATGGGCTGGGATTTGATTCGGTAAAAACCGAATTTCTGAAAAACGTAATTTTTTTAGAAGTTGCTGCGCGATTTTAATGTGACCCCAATGTATGGGATCGAAAGTTCCGCCTAGAATTCCAGTGATTTTTTTCATTGCATTTCCCTCAGTAGTCCTTGTCCCACAAGGACTAATATTTCCCTCTCCCATTGTGGGAGAGGTCGGCGCGCTTAGGTTCGATGGGAAGCTTAGCTCCTGCAAGTGCTAATGCCAAATTCATCAACGCATTCCAAGCATTCCCTTCTTTAATGCCTTTAATAATAAAATCCACTTCGCTAGCTTCATGTAAATATTTCAAAAAATCCGCTTCTTTATGACGGCGCAAGGCTTGTTGAAATAAAGGTTTTCGATTAGCCCATTCTCGACGCAGAACGTCATTGCTCGATTCACCACGAGCAATTTTTGCGGAGTATTCACAAAGCAAGCGAATTTCTCTTGTGAGCGACCATAAAACCAAGGTGGGTTCGGCGCCTTCTTGCAAAAGTCCCTGAATGATACGTGCCACTCGGGAAGCGTCTCCCGCCAACGCATATTGTGTTAAATCAAAAATGGAAAATCGAGCGCTGTCTGTGCTCACATTTATAATTTCTTTTTCGGTGATTTTTTGATTATGGTAAAGTAGCTTTAATTTTTCGATCACTTGCTGGGTGGCGAGTAAATTGCCTTCGGTTAATTTCGCAAGTAATTGAATGGCCTCTGGAGTTGCATTTAATTGCGCTTCTTGAAAATTATCGCGTATCCAACGAGGAAAATCGCGAGGAGCAATTGGCCATAGCGCGACCACTACCCCTGCCTTATCGATCGCCTGAAACCACTGAGTCTTTTTTTGTGCGGGAGTTAATTTTTCGCAGAGAATCACTAAAACATTATCAGGGTTAGGTCTAGAAAGATAATTTATCAATACCGTCTTTGCCTCATCATCAAATTTTGCGCTAGGATGGTAAAGTTCTATGAGCGTTTTTTCCGAAAATAAATTTTGGTTTTGCAAAGCGCTATTTAAATATTTCCACTGAAAGCCAGATTCAACATGCAAGGATTGTCGCGCAGAAAATTCCATGTTCTGCGCGCAAAAGCGTAAATGCTCCTGTGCTTGTCGAACGAGCAAAGTTTCATCGCCCGTCAATAAATACACAGGAGATAAAGCCTTTTTAGTGTGTTGTTTTAATTCGAACCCGGTGATTTGCATAATGTGTTAGTGCCTTTTGAGTATCCTCAGAAATTAACCAAAAATACAGTTTTGCAATATTATTACGAATAATATCCTGCTGTGTTGATAAGCCGATGGAAGAATTCAAAACTTGACTGCTATTCAGAACAATCGTGCGCGTGGTGGTAAAAGTCGCAGGACCTGCGATAATTTCACCCTTTGAGCTTTTAAGCTCGGCAATAGTGGTAAGTGTAAAAGAGTAGGGCACCGCCATATTGGTAGAAACCAATCCAGGATCGGAGTGCGATAATACATTTTCAACGATCGTAAGCGTAATGGGCGCCTCTTGGGGCTTAGCAACCAACACAACGTGAAGAGCCCGCAAATTATCATATAAAAGCGATTGAAAATTGCTGTAGGGGTTTGCTGACTCGAGATATAGACGATGCAAAGTGGGCGGGAAATTTTGAGCATTGCGCAGGTGGAAGCCGCAACCGACAAGGGTCAAAGTTATTATGCTTGCCAGCACAAGGCGCGCGATTTTCATACGACAATATTCACTAATCGATTAGGCACCACGATGATTTTTTTAATAGCCTGGTCGTTGATATGGCGTTTAATACTTTCGTCCGCGAGCACTAAATTTTTAACCTGCGAATCGGGCAAATCTGATTCGATGGTAATTTTGCCGCGTAATTTCCCATTAATTTGAATCATCATTTCAAGCGCGGCGCTTTTAATCGCCTTAGAATTAATTTTAGGCCATTGTGCATCGAGGATATTGTCGCCAAATTTTAAATGGCGCCATAAATGATGCGCAATATGGGGTGTTATGGGAGCCAGTAAGCGTAGTAAAATAGAGAGCCCCTCTTGAATAAGACGCCGTTCGATTTCCGTTCGAGACTCAATTTTCTGCAGCAAATTCAGCATTTTCATAGAGGCAGAGACGACCGTATTAAATTGCGCTCTTTGCATATCAAGATCGGCTTGACGCAGTATTTCATGCATTTGTTTATGGATATTTTGAAGATCAGCAGATTGTATTTCTGGCATAAGGGAAACATCTCCCTGATTGAGCGCGAGAATATCGCTATGAAATTGTTGACAGAAATTCCATAATTTCGTTAAAAATCGATGTGAACCTTCAACGCCGCTGTCCGACCACTCCAAGGATTGTTCGGGTGGAGAAGCAAACATAATAAATAATCGCACCGTATCAGCGCCGAATTTTTTAATTAAGGCTTGGGGTGCAACGACATTGCCTTTTGATTTTGACATTTTTGCGCCGTCTTTCAACACCATGCCCTGCGTTAATAGGCGATTAAAAGGCTCGGAACTGTTTACCAAATTCAAATCACGCAGCAATTTATGCATGAAACGTGCATACAGTAAATGCATGACGGCATGTTCAATGCCGCCAATATACTGGTCGACGGGCGTCCAATATTTTGCGCGATCATCCAGCATGGATTGCGACTGATCAAAGCAACAATAACGGGTGTAATACCAGGAAGATTCAACAAAGGTATCCATCGTATCCGTTTCTCGTTTTGCTGGTTTTCCACAGGAGGGGCATTCGGTTTTGTAGAAATTCGCATCATCGGCCAGAGGCGAACCCTGTCCGGTGGGAATTAAGTCTTCCGGTAAAATTACGGGTAAATCTTCTTCACGAACGGGCAGCGCTCCGCAGGAATTACAATAAATAATCGGAATGGGCGTACCCCAGTATCGTTGGCGAGAAATTCCCCAATCGCGTAAACGGTAATGCACGATGGATTTTCCAGCTTTCTTTTTTTCGAGAAATTCTGTAATGACTTTAATCGCTTTTTCCGATTTTAAATTATCGAATTCGCCGGAATTTATTAATGTGCCATATTCGGTATAGGCCGCTGTATTGAAATCCCACGCGGTATTTTTCGGAGGGGAAATAACAGAGCTTATTGGTAATTTATATTTCTTGGCAAATTCAAAGTCGCGTTCATCGTGTGCAGGAACCGCCATGACAGCACCACTACCATATTCCATTAAAACAAAATTCGTTACCCAAATTGGCAATTTTTCTTTTGTAATGGGGTGAATCACATGGATGCCAAGATCAAAACCAATTTTTTCTGCAGTTGCAATATCCGCTTCATCAAAACGAGTTTTGCGGCATTTAGCGAGGAACTTTTTTAATTCAGGCGATTTTTCGGCTTGTTCAAGAGCAAGGGGATGTTCGGCGGCAATACCAATATAAGTAGTCCCCATAATGGTGTCTGCTCGCGTGGTAAATATTTCAATATGCTGATTTTTGTGTTTTTCCAGGGGAAAATTGACACAAAGACCTTTCGAGCGACCAATCCAATTTCGCTGCATGGTTTTTACTTGCTCGGGCCAATTGGGAAGTTCATCAAGCCCGGCAAGTAATTCTTCCGCATAGTCGGTAATTTTAAGAAACCATTGCTGAATTTCGCGACGTTCAACAATTGCGCCCGAACGCCAGCCTTTTCCGTCGACCACTTGCTCGTTAGCAAGAACGGTATTATCGACAGGATCCCAATTAACGAGTGAATTTTTACGGTAAACTAAGCCTTTTTTGTAAAGTTGCAAAAATAACCATTGCTCCCAGCGATAGTAACTGGGGTCGCAGGTAGCAATTTCGCGATGCCAATCGTAAGCAAAACCCAGCTGCTCCAGTTGCTTGCGCATTCGTTTAATATTTTTTCGCGTCCATTCTGCGGGGGGTAATTCATTCTTAATAGCCGCATTTTCAGCGGGTAAACCGAAGGCATCCCAGCCCATGGGCTGAAGGACATTTTTTCCTTTCATATGTTGATAACGTGTGATGACGTCGCCAATGGTATAATTCCGCACGTGACCCATGTGGAGATCGCCACTGGGATAGGGAAGCATGGAGAGGCAATAAAATTTTTCTCGGCCTAGCTCTTCTTTTGTTTCAAAAGATTTGTTTTCTGTCCAATATTCTTGAGCCGATGCTTCTATTTCGGCTGGATTGTACGGCGTGTTCATGCAAATCCTTCGTTGTTAATCATGAGGGGGTAAGAATAACTCAGCCCTCGGCTTGATGGAAGAGGCTTGCTCCTCCACCCCCTTAGGATGATCTTAATAAGGGAAAAATAAGGCTTGAGTTTTCAGAAGATCCTCTATAATATACGTCGCTTAGAACGATGCGGGGTGGAGCAGTCTGGCAGCTCGTCGGGCTCATAACCCGAAGGTCGTAGGTTCAAATCCTGCCCCCGCTACCAAAATTTTTGTTATGTATGGAGGGCCTTGGGCCCTTTTTTATTATTTGAGTGATATGGCGCAACACACGGCACTAGAAGCGATTATTGAACCTGCGGTTTTGGCCGTGGGCTTCGAATTTGTTGGGCTGGAATATTTCAAACGCCGAGAGGGCGCTTTGCTTCGTATCTATATTGATGGCGAGCACGGAGTTCCATTAGATGCCTGCGCGCAGGTTAGCCGCCAAATTAGCGCGGTTTTGGATGTAGAAGATCCCATCGCGGGATCGTATTCGCTTGAAGTGTCGTCGCCCGGTTTAGAACGTCGTTTATTTAAGTTAGCGCATTTTGAACGCTTCGTTGGCAAAAAAGCAAAGGTTCGTTTAAAGACGCCGCGTGAAGATAATCGACGAAATTATAGTGGCGTAATTGAAACTGTGGTCGGTGAAACGATCTGTTTAAGTGAAGGTGAACAATCGGTAACGATTGATTTTGGTGACATTGATAAAGCCCATTTAGTGGCGGAGATTTGAGGACAGCTAATGAATAAAGACATTTTATTGTTGGTAACATCTATCTCTAACGAACGCGGTGTTCCGGAAGAAGATATCTTCCAGGCTATGGAAGCGGCGCTGGCGACTGTGGCGGCGAATCGTCTTTCCGAGACGGCGTCGATGCGCGTTGCGATTGATCGTAAAACGGGAGATTATGAAACCTTTCGTTGTTGGCATGTGTTAGCTGAGACGGATGAAGAATTCGATCCCGAACGCAATATTACCTTGGTAAAAGCCCATGAAATCGATCCCGAATTAGAAATTGGTGATGTAATCGAAGAACCTTTGAATCCGAAGAAATTGGTGGTCGAATTGATGCTCAGCACGCCAAGCAAGTGATTATACAAAAAGTGCGTGAAGCCGAACGTGCGAAAATTGCTCGACAATATACGCATCGAATCGGTCAATTAATTATTGGTGTTGTGAAAAAAGTTACACGCGATTCGGTAACGCTCGATATGGGCGAAAATGCAGAAGGTATTTTATTGCGTGAAGAAATGATTCCACGTGAGGCGTTTCGTACCAATGATCGTATTCGTGCCTATTTATTTGATGTGCGTGATGATCGTCGCGGGCCGCAATTATTATTAAGCCGTACGCGTCCGAAAATGCTCGTTGAATTATTTAAAATTGAAGTTCCAGAAATTGGCGAAGAAGTGATCGAAATTAAAGCCGCCGCTCGTGATCCTGGTTCGCGTGCGAAAATTGCGGTTAAAACGAATGATGGTCGCATTGATCCCATCGGTGCTTGTGTGGGTATGCGTGGTTCACGCGTACAAGCCGTGTCGAATGAATTAGGCGGTGAGCGCATTGATATTGTGTTATGGGATGATAATCCAGCGCAATTAGTAATTAATGCCATGGCACCAGCTGAAGTAAGTTCGATAGTGGTCGATGAAGAATCTCATTCGATGGATATTTCCGTTGATGAGTCGCAATTATCCCAGGCGATTGGACGTTCAGGGCAAAATATTCGTTTAGCGAGTGAATTAACGGGTTGGAATTTAAATGTCATGAGCGAAGCGGACATGTCGAAAAAACATGAAAATGAAAGCCTCGCGCATAAGCAAGAATTTATGGACAAATTAGACGTAGACGAAGATATTGCAGATGTTTTAGTTTCCGAAGGTTTCACCAGTCTCGAAGAAATTGCTTATGTGCCTAAGGAAGAGCTGCATGCAGTTGAAGAATTTGATGAAGATGTGGCCGATGAATTACAACGGCGTGCGAGCGATTATTTATTAACTCAGGAAATTGCGAATCAAGAAGGTAAGCAAGAGGGTGCACCTGCTGCGGATTTATTAGCATTAGCTAGTATGACACCAGATTTGGCACAGCAATTAACAAATAATGGCGTTGGCACTCAAGAAGATTTAGCTGAATTTGCCGTAGATGAATTAGTTGAAATTCTCGGAATTGACGAAGAACTCGCGGCTAAATTAATCATGGAAGCTCGCGCACCTTGGTTTGCCGAGGAATAATATTTTAAATTAGGGGCTATTAAAAATGGCAGATGTGAGCATAAATGAATTTGCGAAATTGGTGCATACTGCGCCAGATCTCTTGCTGAAACAATTGCAAGAAGCTGGTGTTTCTGTGTCGAGCACTAAGGATGTTATTTCGGATGAGGAAAAGCGCAAATTATTATTGCACTTAAAACAACATCAGGCCTCAGCTGAAAAAGCCCCTCTCTCGAAAATTACGCTCAAGCGAAAAAGTGTTGGCGTCGTAAAACAAGGTAAAAAAAGCGTTAATGTTGAATTCCGCCAAAAAAGAACCTATGTGAAACCGACGGACGTCGAGCCAGAAGCAGAAGTTCTCCTTGAGCCAGTGCCAGCTCCTTCAGTCGCAGAAATGCCAAAGGTACAAACTTCGGTAGTAGAAACACCTGAAGATAAAAAAATTGAATCCCCTGTAGAAGTACCGGAAGTTTATAATGCCGAGGCAGAATTGCGCTTGGAAACACCGCCTAAAGCGCCCCCTGTCGAAACTGAAGATGAAGATGGGAAAGGAAAAAAATCCTCCAAAAAATTCCGTCGTGAGAAACGTCAGCGCGAAGTGCGTGTTGAAGAAGATCGTGAAGAATTACATATTAGCGATAAATCAATTTTTAAACGTAAGAAAAAAACCAAAGAATCGAAAGCGCCTGTTTTTGCACGCACCAAATTAGAACAAGGTTTTGAGCGACCAACGGCACCAATAGTTCACGAAGTAGCCATTCCAGAATCGATCACGGTAGCAGAATTAGCTCAGAAAATGTCGGTAAAAGCGGCAGAATTAATTAAAGTCATGCTGAAGATGGGCGTGATTGCGACCATTAATCAAACTATCGATCAAGAAACGGCAGTTTTGTTAGTTGAAGAAATGGGGCATAAAGCGAAAATTCTAAAAGAAAATGCCTTAGAAGATGCGCTGGCTATTTCTATCGAACATGATGAAGCGGCAAAACAACCAAGAGCTCCTGTGGTTACCATTATGGGACATGTGGATCATGGTAAAACCTCACTTTTAGACTATATTCGCCGAACAAAAGTCACGAGCACAGAAGCTGGTGGTATTACCCAGCATATTGGTGCTTATCACGTAGAAACCGCAAAAGGCATTATTACTTTTCTGGACACTCCTGGCCATGAAGCGTTTACAGCGATGCGTGCCCGTGGTGCGCAAGTGACGGATATTGTGGTATTAGTCGTTGCGGCAGATGACGGCGTGAAACCACAAACCATTGAAGCCATTAAACATGCTAAAGCGGCTAATGTGCCGATTGTTGTTGCGGTTAATAAAATGGACAAACATGGCGTGGATCCAGAACGCGTAAAAATGGAATTATCCCAACAAAGCGTTATTGCCGAAGATTGGGGCGGCGATACCATTTTCCAAAATATCTCGGCAAAAACAGGTCAAGGTGTGGATGCCTTGCTTGACAGTATTTTGTTGCAAGCAGAAGTGATGGAATTAAGAGCAGTTGCTACAGGTCCTGCTCGTGGAATGGTGATTGAATCTCGATTGGATAAAGGTCGTGGTCCGGTTTCTTCTGTGCTGATTACTTCAGGTGAATTACGTCGTGGTGATATTGTTTTAGTTGGTCGTGAATATGGCCGTGTGCGTGCGATGATTGGGGATAATGGTTCCCCAACGGATTCGGCTGGCCCTTCAATTCCTGTGGAAATTTTAGGCCTTTCTGGAACTCCAGCCGCAGGCGATGATTTAGTGGTTGTCAAAGATGAGAAAAAAGCTCGAGAAATTGCGCAATTTCGTCAAGGCAAATATCGTGAAGTGCGTTTGGCGAAACAACACACCGCTAAATTGGAATCCTTCTATGGTCAAATGTCGGAAGAAGGTAATTTAGGTAAACAGGCAATATTGAATATTCTGTTAAAAGCGGATGTTCAGGGTTCTGTCGAAGCCATCACAGATTCTCTTTTGAAATTATCGACAAGCGAAGTGAAAGTGAATATTGTCGCGAGTGGTGTCGGCGGAATTACCGAGTCTGATATTAATTTAGCCTTAGCTTCTAATGCCATTGTGATTGGATTTAATGTTCGTGCCGATAATTCAGCTCGGACTTTAGTTGAGCGTGAAGGCGTTGATTTGCATTATTACAGCATTATTTACGAATTATTGGATCAAGTGAAAGCGGCCTTAACGGGTATGCTGAAACCGATGTGGGAAGAAAAAATTGTGGGTCTCGCACAGGTGCGCGATGTTTTCCGTTCTTCAAAATTGGGTGCGATTGCGGGTTGTATGGTGCTGGAAGGAACAGTTAAACGTAAGTTACCGATTCGTGTTTTACGTGAAAATGTGGTTATTTTTGAAGGTGAATTGGAATCTTTACGTCGATTTAAAGACGATGTCAATGAAGTGCGCAGTGGCGTGGAATGCGGAATTGGCGTGAAAAATTACAATGATGTGAAGCCTGGCGACCAAATCGAAGTTTACGAGAAAATTAGCGTAGTACGAACACTTTAATTCAGGAGTTTCCGCTTAAGCAGGTGCTCGGGAGAAAAATGCCGAAATCAACGAAACGTCCTAGCCAAGTTGCCGAAGTTATTCAGCATGCTTTGGTATTATTATTAGCAAGGCATACGCAAGATCCGCGCTTAAAAGCCTTATCCATTACTGGCGTGGATGTATCCCCCGATTTAAAATTGGCGCGCGTGTATTTTACTTTGCTCGATAAAACCAGCGAATTAGTCGAAGTAAAGCAATCTTTAAAAAAAGCCACAGGCTTTTTCCGAGCGCAAATTGCACAGGAAGTTCAACTTCGCTATATGCCTCGCTTGGATTTTATTTACGATAAAACCCTCGATTCCGCTGAGCGAATTTCGGAATTACTCACGGAAATAGATAAAAAATCAGAAAATGATGACGAAAATAATCCGACGTAATGTAGACGGGCTGATTTTATTAGATAAGCCGCAGGGTATGAGTTCAAACCATGCCCTTCAAAAAGTAAAACATTTATTTCATGCGCAAAAAGCTGGGCATATGGGGACTTTGGACCCCTTGGCTTCTGGCATGTTGCCAATTGCACTGGGGCAGGCTACAAAATTTTCCCAGTATTTATTAGACTCTGAAAAAAAATATGAGGTGGAGGCAAAATTGGGTGAGCGCACTTCCACGCAAGATGCCGAAGGTGATGTTATCGAATCTAAACCAATACCCATGGATTTAACCGTTTCAAAAATTAATGATTTATTCGAAGGATTCCGCGGCGAAATTACGCAAGTTCCTTCGATGTTTTCTGCATTAAAACATCAGGGCCAACCTTTGTATAAATTGGCGCGTCAGGGAATAGAAGTACCGCGAAAAGAACGCCGCGTGACTATTTTCGACATTAAGATTTTGTCTTATCATGCGCCTATCATTACCTTATCGGTGCACTGCTCGAAGGGAACTTATATTCGTTCTTTGATTGATGATTTTGGGGCGAGCTTGGGTTGTGGTGCTCATGTCGCTAATTTACGTCGAACTGAAGTGGATCAATTTTCTCCGGATAAAATGATGGATTTAGAAATGCTTAAAATAAATTATAATCCAGATGATGTGCAAGCTTTAGATCGATTTCTTTTATCACCCGAAGTGATGGTCAGCCATTTTCCTAAATTATCGGTGAGTGATGAAATGATAAAGAAATTATCGCATGGCCAATCGCTGCGGGTCGAAGACCCGCGGATTGGTGTTGTACAACTATTTAATGAGGATGCGGAATTTTATGGGATAGCCGAAATTGACGAAAATCAAATATTGCTACCCCGGAAATTAATTTTTAAACAGCATTGATTTAAGACCAGTCTTTTCCATTAAATCATACAGAAAAAATAAGGGGATCATGGGGATCACCATTAAATTACTCTTGCTGGCAGGCTGAGTTTTATCCATGCTGTGGCCAAAATATTGTGCGCCAAAACCACCACCGACTAAAATCACCACCACAACTAATTTCATGAAGCTAGGCGTTGGGCCCGCAATGAAAGCGGCAATAAGTGCGAGAATGATATAAAACACAGTGGCTACTATTGCCAGTTTCATATCAATCATAAAATAATAGGCGCAGCAGGCAACGACAAGCAGAAACGCAAAGCTAATTTGCATTTTTGTCGCGAAATCGACGCTGATCCAATTAGTAAACATCAAAAGCCCAAAAATCATGGCTGGGACACCAATAAGGTGCAGCATTTTGCTGGTTGAAGATTGGTGAGAAGTTTGGTAGGCCGAATACTGTTCTTGAAACGTTTGCATAAATCCTCCTTGTAGCAGTCCTTCCAGTCTGTGATAGGTGCCTTAGAATGTCAAGGCGCTGAAGTTGTACTGTAGCGGCCAAGTAGAAATGTCCTCTTCCAGCCATTTAGAAATGTCCCCTTAAAAAGCCACTTGTGGAAGCGATGTTATCGTAGTTCTCAGGTAGCAAACGGTAGGAGGCCGAACATGAACTCAGGGGGACGATTGCTAATGAGTCAAAAAGATATTGAACGAGATAGGGTGATTCAAGGTACCTGCGAAGGGTCGCTAAAACAAACGCAAGCGGCGAAGAAATTGGCTTTGAGTACGCGCCAAATAAGGCGGCTATGCAAAGCCTATAGGCAGGAAGAAAGCAAAGGTTTACTCCATAAAGGTCGAGGCAAGATGAGTAATCGCAGAATACCGGAGTCCACGCGATCGCAAATAATTGGGCTAGCATCCAGTGCTTATTTGGGGTTTGGCCCAACCTTCATGGCTGAGATATTATTGGAAAAAAATCAAATTAAAATTGGCAAAGAAACTCTGCGTCTTTTGCTAATTGAAGAAGGTTATTGGAAGCCTGCCCGACAAAAAATAAAAACTATCCATCAACAAAGAGAACGACGAGCTTGCTTTGGCGAATTAATTCAAATTGATGGCTCGCCGCACGATTGGTTCGAAAGTCGAGGACCAAAATGCTGCTTAATTGTTTTTATCGATGATGCCACGAGTGAAATTTTGTATTTGCACTTTGAAAAAACGGAGACGACTTTCGCGTATTTTCGGGGTCTTTTGCATACCATTGAAAAGTACGGAATCCCGTTGGGTTTTTATAGTGATCGCCACGGAATATTTCGAGTGAATCAATGCGATGATCCAGAAGCGCAAACGCAGTTTGGACGCGCCTGTGAAGAATTGAGGATAGATCTTATTAACGCGCGCTCGCCACAAGCAAAAGGTCGAGTAGAACGTGCCAATAAAACCCTACAGGATCGACTGACGAAGGAATTACGTTTAGAAAATATCAGTGACATTGATGCTGCAAATAAATTTCTAGAAGAAAAATACAGGAAAAAGCACAATCAACGCTTTGCACAAGCAGCGAGAGAAAAGCAAAGCTTATTTAGTCCAAATACCCGAACTCCAGAAGAATTAAATTATATTCTGAGCGAGCAAGAAGAAAGGAAAGTCACGAAGAATTTAGAAATTTCTTTCAATGGAAAAATTTATCAAATTCAAAACCAAGGAAAAGGACGAAGACTTCAGCAAGCGACTATTACGGTTTGCAAAGCACTCGATAGCAAAATTGATATTCTCTATAAAAATGAAAAATTGGAATACAAAGAATTTAGTAGAAACGAAAAAAGGCCAAAAGTGGTTGATGAAAAAGAGCTGAATGCGATTTTCGACAAAAATATAAATGCGAATAAATCCAGAAAACCCAGTGCATCGCATCCGTGGCGAAGTCTGGTGGTAAATAAAATCCCAGCATCTAAAAATTTACCTCAAGCCAGGCTCTTATTGAAGTATTCAATTTCGTAAGAAAAAGGTGTCTGTGGACGAAGCGAGGACAAGCCAGTGATAACCTGATGGATAATGGAATACATTCTCCACGAGGTTATCACCAGCTTGCCCTCCCTTCGCCCACAGACGGCCCATTTAAATACAGCAACAGTATAAATATTTTTTTGAGGAAGAAGGTCCAGAGCCCAAAACAGGATTTTGAGGCTCATTTGCATTGGAAACACGTAGTTTTGCTCCCAAAAACTAAGTGTCGTAGAATGGGCGATGACCTGCCTCAAGAGGACATTTCTAAGTGGCTAAGAGGAGGACATTTCTAAATGGCTCCAACAGGCGCTGAAGTTGTACAACACTTCCCGGTTAATAGGCAAAAGAAAAAGGTGAGTGTTAGCTGCAGGATCTTGGGCTATAAATTCAGCCATAGCTTTAAAGCGTTATCAAGAGATTGCATTTCATGAATGCTCAAATTACCAATTTTTTGCTGGATTTTATCGGTTTTCAGATTGCAGGAGTTCCTGGTATCCAAACTGATCCCAGTCACTTCAGTTTTTTACAAGCTTTTATTGAGGGCTGCAAGTACTCCCCCCCAGTTGCTTAAACTGCTGCTAGAGTGCTAGTATTTGCGCTCTATTTAGAAATCTCTAGGAGTGGAAAATGAAAAAAATTATTTTGATGACAGCTTTGGCTTCGGTTTTGGCTGTTAATTTAGCAGGCTGTACCCCTGGAAATAATACCCCGGGTTCAACGGCTGTTGGCGCAGCTACTGGTGGTTTACTGGCAGCCGCTTTGACTGGCGGTGGACGTGGTAGTGGTGCTGCCATTATTGCTGGTGCTTTGGTTGGTGGTACAGTGGGTTATATGGTTGGACGTCAAATGGACGAACAAGATCGTATTAACATGCAAAATGCCATTGTGAATACGCCAGATGGTCAAGAGGCTTCTTGGACCAATGATCGTACGAGTGTTACTTATGTTGTTGAGCCAGTTGAGACCTATCATTATGAAGGTCGTTACTGCCGTCGATATAAAACTCGTGTTCGTATGGATGGTCGTTGGCGCAGTGCCTACGGGCGTGCTTGCCGCACTCATCATGGCTGGAAAATCGTTTCCTAATTTTGAGTCTTGTCCCCTCTCCCCTTGCGGGAGAGGGCTAGGGTGAGGGGTAAAAAAAAACCACTAACCATTTTTGATACGCTCCATGGAGAACATTACATGACGGTTGAATTTCCTACGCTTCGTATGCGTCGTCTTCGTTTGCATCCCAAGGTTCGAGATTTAGTGCGAGAAACTCTCGTTACGATTAATGATTTAGTAATGCCTATTTTTATTAAAGAAGGCAATAACATAGAAAATCCGGTGTCTTCTATGCCCGGTATTTTTCAGCTTAGCTTAGATAAGTTAGAAAAAGAAATTTTGAATATTGTTTCTTTAAAAATTCCGGCAGTGCTTATATTCGGAATTCCCAGTGAAAAAGATGCTAAAGGTTCTGAGGGCTATAATCCCGAAGGCATTATCCAAAAAGCTATTCGAATAATTAAAAAGGTAGCCCCCGATTTATTGGTCATTAGCGATGTTTGTTTTTGTGAATACATGGATCATGGGCACTGTGGAATTGTTTCAGGGGCTCATCGACTTGTTGATAATGATCAAACCCTTGAAATTCTCGTGAAACAGGCCCTTACTCATGCACAGGCCGGTGCCGATATTGTGGCGCCGAGTGGAATGATTGATGGAATGGTTCAGGCCATTCGAAAAGGGCTCGATTCCAATGGTTTTTCTCATATTCCGATTTTAAGTTATGCCGTGAAATATGCCTCTTCTTTATATGGGCCATTTCGTGAGGCCGCCGAAGGTGTGCCAAAATTTGGGGATCGAAGGGCCTATCAAATGGATCCTGCCAATTCTAATGAAGCTTTAAGTGAAGCCGAGCAAGATGTGGAAGAGGGCGCCGATTTTTTAATGGTAAAACCAGCTGGATTTTATTTAGATGTGATTTATCGAATAAAACAGCAATTTCCTATGTTACCGCTGGGTGCTTATCAGGTAAGCGGTGAATATTCTGTAATAAAAGCGGCGGCGAAAGAAGGCTGGATCGATGAAAATCGAGTAATGTTTGAGTCTTTAACCGCCATTAAACGCGCGGGTGCGGATTTTATTATTACCTATTTTGCAAAGGATGCAGCGAAATTACTTCAATGACCAAAACCAAAATTATTTTTTCCTGCAACGACTGCGGCGCTCAATTTGCAAAATGGCAGGGACAGTGCGATGAGTGTGGGAAGTGGAACACGATAAGCGAAGAAATTGCCGTAAAAAACAGCTCCAATCCACGTGCTGCAGGTTATGCGGGTGCGCAATCTAAATTAACACGATTAATCGACGTACCGATGCAAGCGCAAAATCGTCTGGGCACTGGAACGGCTGAATTTGATCATGTGTTAGGGGGCGGATTAGTTTCAGATTCTGTAGTTTTAATTGGTGGAGATCCTGGAATTGGAAAATCGACATTATTACTGCAAATTCTCTGTCAAATTTCGAAAAATTATCCGGCACTTTATGTCACCGGCGAAGAATCTTTGCAACAAGTTGCGATGCGTGCCGAACGCTTAGAATTACCACACGATAATTTATTATTATTGTCCGAAACCAATGTCGAAAGAATTATTGCCATGGCAAATCAATCAAACCCAAAAGTGATGGTGATTGATTCAATACAAACGGCCTACACCGATGCTTTGCCCTCTGCACCAGGTGGAGTAGGGCAGGTACGCGAAAGTGCGGCCGCCTTAGTGCAATTTGCCAAACAAAAAGGCATCGCTTTATTTTTAGTGGGACATGTGACAAAAGAAGGGCACATCGCCGGCCCTCGTGTTTTAGAGCATATGGTGGATGCGGTGCTGTATTTTGAGGGACAAAATGACAGTCGTTATCGTGTCATTCGAGCGGTGAAAAATCGTTTTGGCGCCGTGAATGAAATTGGGGTTTTTGCCATGACCGAAAAAGGCCTCCGTCAAGTGAGCAATCCCTCCTCGATTTTTTTGTCGCGTTATGATCAGCCGGTTTCGGGTAGCACCGTGATGGTCACCTGGGAGGGCAGTCGTCCCCTTATGGTCGAAGTTCAAGCGCTTGTTGATGAAAGTCATATGGCAAATCCGAGGCGAGTAACACTGGGTTTGGATCATAATCGCCTAGCCATGTTATTAGCTGTTTTGCACCGACATGCAGGCGTGGCGACGTATGATCAAGATGTTTTTGTAAATGTAGTGGGAGGCTTACGCGTAATGGAAACGGGCGCTGATTTAGCCGTCATTTTATCGGTCGTCTCCAGCCTAAAAAATCGCCCTCTGTCGAGTGATTTAATTGTATTTGGTGAGGTAGGCTTATCCGGCGAAATTCGCCCCGTCCAAAGCGGCCAAGAACGTTTAAAAGAAGCCATAAAACACGGCTACAAACGCGCCATCGTTCCAAAAGCCAACATGCCAAAACAGATCCCGAGTGAGGTCGAAGTCATCGCTGCAGATAAACTTTCCGACGCTCTCGCTCAGATTTAAATTAGACTAGAAAAGCTGGCCTAAAGGGCTCCAATTGATTACAATGCGGGTCTTTCACTCAACCTGGAGTAGGAGCCCCCCATGTTTAGCCGCCACATGAACACGAAAGATTTCGACCCGGAGCTTTGGAAAGCCATCGAAGCTGAAAATCAAAGGCAGGAAGATCATATCGAACTCATCGCCTCTGAAAATTACGTGAGTCCCCGTGTGCTGGAAATGCAGGGCAGTAGTTTAACGAATAAGTATGCCGAAGGGTATCCTCGCAAGCGTTATTATGGTGGCTGTGAATTTGTGGATATTGCAGAAGAATTGGCCATAGAGCGAGTAAAACAATTGTTTGGCGCACATTATGCCAATGTGCAGCCGCATTCTGGTTCCCAAGCAAATACCGCGGCTTATATGGCTTTAATGGAGCCTGGCGATACCTATTTGGCGATGTCTTTGACGATGGGTGGTCACTTAACGCATGGTTCAAAGGTGAATTTTTCCGGGAAAATCTATCATCCCATTCATTATGGATTAAATCTTGAAACCGGTGATATCGATTACGAACAAGTAGAGAAATTAGCGCGTGAACATAAGCCCAAATTAATTGTTGCGGGTTTTTCTGCATTTTCTTTAGCAATTGATTTTCAGCGTTTTCGCAAAATTGCGGATGAAATAGGCGCTTATTTCATGGTCGACATGGCGCATGTTGCAGGCCTAGTGGCGGCTGGAATTTACCCAAGCCCTGTTAATATAGCGGATGTTACTACTACCACAACCCATAAAACACTTCGCGGTCCGAGGGGCGGAGTAATTTTGGCTAAAGAAAATCCTGAATTAGAAAAAAAATTAAATTCTGCTATTTTTCCTGGTATTCAAGGCGGCCCATTAATGCATGTGATTGCTGCAAAAGCTGTAGCGTTTAAAGAAGCTTTATCACCTGAATTTAAAGAGTATCAACAACAAATTCTAGCGAATTCCCGCGCAATGGTGAAAGAAATTCTAAGTCGTGGCTATCAAATTGTGTCGGGTCGTACGGATAATCACATGTGCTTGATTGATCTTTCGAATAAGGAAATTACTGGTAAAGAAGCCGAAGAAGCTTTGGGCAAAGCCAATATTACCGTCAATAAAAATACGGTCCCCACTGAAAAACGTTCGCCTTTTATTACGAGTGGAATTCGCATTGGAACTCCCGCTGTGACAACACGGGGTTTTAAGGAAAATGAAGTAAAACGCTTGGCTCATTGGGTTTGTGATGTGTTAGATGATCCCAGAAATGAACCTTTACTGAGCGAAATCGCTCAAAAAGTTATTAAATTATGTCGGGAATTTCCCGTTTATGAAAGCAGTATTGCGGAAGAAGCTGAAATAGCCTAAAAGGAAATTCTGGATATGCATTGTCCATTCTGTCAGGAAGAAGATACAAAGGTCATTGATTCACGTTTGAATGAGGAAGGCAGTCAGGTTCGGCGTCGACGTGAATGCTTGCGTTGCAAGGAACGCTTTACGACCTATGAAATAGCGGAATTAACGCTACCTCGTTTGGTGAAACGAGATGGAACGCGCTGCACCTTTGAACTTGAAAAATTAAGAAAAGGCATGCTAAAAGCCTTAGAAAAAAGGCCTGTCACGATGGAAGACATCGAGGCAGGCCTTCTTAGAATTTTAAATAAAATCCGCGCGAGTGGAGAACGAGAAATTAATTCGCAGTGGATTGGCGAATTGGTGATGGAAGAATTGCGAAAATTAGATCAAATCGCGTATGTGCGTTTTGCATCGGTTTATCGCAGTTTTAAAGATATACAAGAATTTGCACAAGAAATACAACGGTTGAAACAAGATGAATACACAGACGAAAAAGCATAATTCACCACGTCATAGAGCCAGACGCTATGCTATGCAGGCTCTGTATCAGTGGCATCACACAGAACATTTGCCAGAGGAAATATTTTCTCATTTTAGTGAGGAGCCAGAGTGGGGCGCCGCCGATCAGAAATTCTTTTATGATTTAGTTCAGGGTGCTATTACGAATATGTCGGAAATTGATAATCTCATTAGGCCCTGTTTAGACCGCGATTTAGAAGATTTAAATCCAGTTGAGTTGGCCGTTTTACGTCTAGCGGTTTACGAATTTAAATTTCGTCCAGATGTGCCTTATCGAGTGGTCATTAATGAGGCTTTGGAATTAGCCAAAAGTTTTGGTTCCGATCAAGGTTTCAAATACATTAATGGCGTATTAGATGCCGTAGCTAAAAATGTTCGATCTGTAGAAATAAGCCAAAGATAAGGCATATCCCTTCTCCCCTTGTGGGAAAGGCGAATTGAAGAAAATGTTATCCCCTCTCCCCTTGCGGGAGAGGCTTAGGGTGAGGGGGATATATGGAAAAATCCAAAATCACAGCAGAATCTCTTGAGCGAGAACTGATTCTCGACGAAAATTTTTTATCTTCATTAATGCAAAAAAAATTTCCAAAACCCAAAAGTAGCACCTCACTTTTAGAGGCAAAATTATCGCCCCAAGAACTTCTAGAATTATTCGATGCGCAATTAATTTCTCGGCACCTCGATTTGTTAGCCAGAGAATATAAGCGAATCAATAAAGCCTATTACACCATCGGCAGCAGCGGGCATGAAGGAAACGCAGCAATCGCAATGGCATTTCGACACAGCGACATGGCATTTTTACACTATAGATCTGGTGCTTTTATGTTAATGCGCGCCAAGCAAGCGGCTAAAGCAAAACTAAAGGCTTCCAAGACAGTGCCCTTATCCCAGGACCTGTTTGAGGGATCTCATGAGGTGGATGATTTATTACTCTCATTTTTTGCGGCAAAAGAGGATCCAATTTCAGGCGGTCGACATAAAGTTTTTGGCAGTTTTGAATTAAATATTCCCCCACAAACCTCGACCATCGCTTCTCATTTACCAAAAGCCGTCGGGGCAGCCGCTTCAATTCATCGAGCTTCTCGTTTAAATATTCCATCACCACTGTTAAAAAATAGCGTAATTTTATGCAGTTTTGGAGATGCTTCAACGCACCATTCCACCGCCTTAGGAGCCTTTAATCAAGCACAATGGATTGCTTCTCAACATTATCCTCTGCCCATTGTTTTTATTTGCGAGGATAATGGTTTAGGAATTTCTGTGTCTACACCGGAAAATTGGGTGGAATCCATGATGAGCATTTATCCGCATTGGCATTACATTAAAGCGGACGGACTTAATCTGGCCGATGTTTATAAGGCTTCTCTGGAAGCCGAAAATATTGCGAGAGAGCACAGAAAGCCGGTGTTTTTGCACATGAAATGCGTGCGACTCATGGGGCATGCGGGCACCGATATCGAAACGCAATATCGTTCCGAAAAAGAGATTAGGGAAGATGAGTCAAATGATCCTTTGCTGCATACGGCCAGAATGATTATTGAAAATAAAATTCTGGATGAAAAAGGGATTATTGACTTGTATGAGGCCGCAAAAGAAAAAGTAAAGATTGCTGCTGAAAAATTAGTGAATAGTTCTCCTCTTTCAAGCGCTGAAGAAATTATGTCTTCCATTATTCCGCCGAAAAAATCGATAATGGTTCCAGCATGGCCTTCCAAAAATCAACGAGAGGCTATTTTTGGAGAGTCAATTACAAAATTAGATAAACCTTTAAACATGGCGCAACAAATTAATTTCGCCCTCACGGATTTAATGCTGCAATATCCCAATGTCATCGTATTCGGAGAAGATGTAGCAAAAAAAGGCGGCGTTTATCGAGTAACGGCGGATTTATTAGAACGCTTCGGCTCGGCGCGTGTTTTTGATTCTATTTTAGATGAACAAAGTATTTTGGGGCATGCGCTTGGTCATGCGCAAAATGGGTTTATCCCAATACCAGAAATTCAATATTTAGCTTATCTTCATAATGCCGAAGACCAATTGCGAGGCGAGGCAGCAACTTTATCTTTTTTTTCAAAGGGACAATTTACGAATCCAATGGTGATACGAATTCCTGGTTTGGCTTATCAAAAAGGGTTTGGAGGCCATTTTCATAATGATAATTCCTTGGCCGTTTTACGAGATATTCCCGGAATTATTGTGGCTTGCCCCTCTAGTGGCGAAGATGCCGCGAAAATACTTCGCGAATGCGTACGCTTGGCGCATGAGGAGCAACGAGTAGTAGTATTTGTCGAACCCATCGCTTTATACATGATTAAAGGAGGAAAATATCCAGAATTAAGCGAAAGTATTCCTTTCGGTGAGTTGGGTGTGGAAGGAGATAGTCAAGAATATGCCATTATTACCTATGGCAATGGCCATCATTTATCCAAGGAGGCAAAGGAGGAGCTTTTTGAGAAGCACCATATTTCTATTAAATTAATCGACTTGCGCTGGCTTCATCCAATAAATGAGGAGGCCTTAATTCGCGAAATTCAAAACATAAAAAATATTTTAATCGTCGATGAAACCCGAGATTCGGGCGGAATAGCTGAGCGGATATCAAAAATTATCTTGGCTCACAGAGACCTTGCAAGCAAAAATATCCACTTTTTAACCGCAAAAGATTCCTTTATCACGCTAGGGACATCCTGGGAATATCTCCTTCCCAGCAGGGTGGCTATCATCCAAAAAATTCTCTCATTCTGAGTTTACAGTCCCTTAAAGAACAGGTACGCTTGCAGCAATTCCTGCTGTGAATTGCATCTCAACCCTATGGGGAGAAAAACAGCTGGTACCCTTGATTTTCGGCATTCAGGAGGCTTAAGGCATGCTAAAGCGTGATATTTCAACAACGAATGTGCTCATAGCGGCCGCAGGCGGAATGATTGGCTCAGGCTGGTTGTTCAGCCCTTTCATCAGCGCGCAAATTGCAGGGAGTAATGCTTTAATCAGCTGGATAATTGCCGCTATTTTTATGCTCTTTATTGCGCTGCCTCTATGCGAGCTTGGCACGATGTTTCCCGTTTCGGGCGGCCTTGCCAATTACCCGAGTTTTACCCATGGAAAAGAAGTCGGCTTTTTATTTGCCTGCACCACCTGGCTTTCCTATTTGGTGATGACACCCATTGAAATCCAAGCCATTTTGCAATATTCCAGCCATTTCATCCCTGAATTAACTGTTAAACAAGGGACTGCCTTTAAACTTTCGGATTATGGATATATCGCGGCCATTGGTATTATGTTTTTTGTAGTCTTCATCAATACCTTTGGAATAAAATTTTTAGCTGAATGTAATAAATACGCAAGCATTTTAAAATTTATTCTTCCAACAGTAGCTATTGTTGGCCTGCTTTATTCCGCACCTTCCTTTGCAAATGTGCATATTAATTTATCGACAGCGCAACACTGGGAGCAAATTTTTTCAGCTTTATCGGTGGGCGGCGTCGCATTTGCATTTACCGGTTTTCAAAATGGTCTAATTTTAGCCGGCGAAGTAAAAGATCCACAGCGAAATATTCCCATCGCTATTTTAGGGGCCGTTTTAATTGGATTTGTCTTATATTTTATGTTGCAACTCAGTTTTGTAGCAGCCATGCCACAGCAATATTTAGCGCACGGCTGGCAAAATTTAAGTTTTCCAGGCGATAGCGGTCCGCTGGTGGGGCTAACCTTATTGCTGGGTCTTGGCATCATTGCGGTTTTACTCATGTTTGACGCGGCCTTTTCGCCTTTTGGAACCACTCTGGTTTATACTGCAGCGACTTCTCGAATATTGTATGGGATGGCAGAAAATAAGCATTTACCGCCTTTTTTCTTAAAACTCAATCGTTATAAAATTCCGTATATTACGTTATATGTGAATTTTATAGTGGGGACTTTGGCCTTTTTGCCTTTTCCTGGCTGGCAAAAAATGGTGGCATTTTTATCCTCGGCCAGCATACTTTCTTACGGGGCAGGGCCCATTTGTCTTCTGGCTATACGAAAATTACAGCCTGATATGCCTCGCCCATTTAAACTTAAAGCGAGTTTATTCTTCTCACATATTGCCTTTTTTGTGTGTAATTTGATGCTGTATTGGTGCGGGTTTTCAACGATCTGGAAACTCTGTCTCGCACTTTCTATTGCACTAATCATAAACCTCGCGTATCAACGTAAAAATATTTTTTCTTACAGCGCCAGTTTATATTGGTTTATTTTTTATATGGCATCGATGTTTCTACTGTCCTATTTAGGCAGTTTCGGGGGTATTGGCATATTAAGCTTCCCCCAAGATGTGCTGATTATTTTGCCCTACAGCATTTTAATTTTATATTTATCACAACGGTTTTTAACTGAACAATCTTACGAATATCCAGCTGAGTTGGAATTGGAATAGAACCATTTTTTACCGTAAGTGAGGCGAGCGATTAGCATGCTGCTTACGGTATTTCCTGTCACGTTTAGCACGGTAGCAAGTGGATCAATGATAATGCTGATGGCTACAACGGCCATAAGGACGGAGGGCGGAAATCCATAGACCGTTAAAATTAATAATTCGCCGAGCATCCCGCCGCTGGGAATGGCACCCATGACCGTGCCCACTAGAATAGAAACGCCGAGGGCTGTGATAATAACGGAAAATCCAGAGAAATTTAAATGAAAAAGCCCGAATAAAAAGGCAATTTTAATAACGCCTCCAATTACGGAGCCATCTTTATGAATAATTGAGCCAAGGGGAATGGCTGTTTCATAAATTTCACCCGGAACACGCATTTTTTTAGTCGCCACTAAATTGGCGGGGATACTTGCGGCGCTGCTGCAGGTCGCCAGTGAAGTAACCATTGGCAGAAACATATGTTTCCAAAAGAGTTTGATACCTTCTGTTTTTCCAGCGAGAAAAGCATAGGCGCTGAAAGCAAAAATAAAATAGAGAATTCCAAGGGAATAATAAATGACAGCAATTCGGAAATAATTTTCCATGAGCTTGGGGCCAAGGCTACTGACCAAGACTGCAAAATAAGCAAAAAATCCGATGGGAGCATAATACATAATGAGCGAAAAAACCCGCATGGAAATTTCTTCACCTGATTCCAGGAATGCAGCAAAAGCTTTTCCTTTATGGTTCGATGCAGATACTCCTAGCCCGACCAGAATCGAAAAAACAATAAGGGGGAGCATATTTTCATGAGAAAGTAATTTAGAAAAATCTGAAACCGTAAAAATACTGACAATTTTATCGTATATATTAATGTTTGAAATATTGTCGGGCATGCTGAGCTGTAAATGAATACCTTGTGCGGGTGGGAAAATCTTTACGACAATAATTGTGACTATCGAAGCGATGATTCCGGTAAAAACAAAAACCACCGCCATATAAAAAATAATTTTACCAAGTTTTCCTGCAGAACCCATTCTTGCTATAGCCGAAGATACGCTGAAGAAAATCAGCGGCACGATGGCCGAAAAAATTAAATTAAGAAAAATATCACCAAAAGGTTTTAATGCTACTGCACTTGGGCCTAGGTACCACCCAGCAAAGCCTCCCATCAAAATGGAAGCCATTAAAATAAGTGGGAAAAAATAGTTTTTCATGGCCTAACTTACCATGCGAAATACGCTGACTCAAGCCTCTTCCCCTCTCCCCTTGCGGGAGAGGGCTGGGAGAGGGGTGATTAACATCCCCCTGCGCATCTGTTCAAAATATGAGCTAGATTTAAATATAGCACTTTAATATTTCCTTAATATTAAGCTGCTATAGTTTCAGGCATAAATATTAATAATTAGGTGCCAATATGCGTAAAAAAAAATCAATCGGCAAAGAAAAAAAGACTCCCTTCGCTTTAGCATTTGAGGGAGATGCTGAAAAACTTAAAAAGCATCTAAAAGAACGTGATAAAGCTAGTATTGCTCCGGAAGTGAGTGGTGATTTTAAGGGTTTTACACCATTAGCCGTTGCTATCCGGATGGGGCACATAAATGTGGTGCAGCTATTTATAGACTATAAATATAATCTAAAGTCAGCACTACAGAAAGGGGAATGTGAGGGATTTAGCCCCGTGATCGTTGCTATTTATTATGGGCAATTGGAGATTCTTAAGTTGCTTGTGCAAGGTGGATTGGATTGTGGAGCCCCTCTATCCTTTGAAAAACATAAAAATCAAACCCCATTGTCTATAGCGGTTCGGATGCAGGAATTAAGTCTTAGAAATAATGAGGAGGAAGCGCATCAACAGGACAGAGTAAAGATCATTGAATTTTTAGTGAGCTGCGGTGTGGCCTTTGATGCCCCCGTTAAAGCTGAGGGTTGGTTAGAGTCTAGCGTTGAACAATATGTGGCTGACATCGAATTGAAGCCTGTCACCCAAATCATCGAAAATGAACGAAAGAAAATGAAAGAGCATCTCGAACAGTTCACAGACTTTCTTGACTATACCTTGAGTACTCAACACGAATGGGAAATTCACGATAATGGTTTCCATTACTTATGGGTAAATTGTGATTCCAAAGATTTCGATTTGTTTTCAGTATTCTTGAAAAGTAATCGTGTTGAATTTAAAAAATACGCCGATGAAAAAATTTTACATATTGCAAAAAAAGAGATATACAATCTTATTGAAGAATTTGATGTTATGCAAATTGAATGGATCAATACTCTTGAGGAGTTAAAATTTGTTACTGAGATTAAGCCTTCTCTCCAGGAAGTTTTTGGCCAAGATCAGGTTACTTTCGACGAGGATTATTTGACTTTATTCTGCAGTTTAAGGACATTCTTTATCGCGAAAGATCTTTTTAAAAAGTCTAAACCAGTCTTAATAAATGGAGAACCATTTGATGATTTATCCTCAAAAATTGAAGAACGTAATTGTTTTCGAATTTTACGTGAGAATGTAGTCCATGAAAAAAGTGATCAATTTTTAGAGCTCGTGAATGAGGTTAAAGTTAAAAAGGAGAAGTTCAAGAAATTTCTAAAGTTGGCCAGTGATTGTGGAAACTGTAATTTTCAGGATACATTGGCTGGCTTAACAATAAGGTTTGAAAATCCAAAGAGAGCTTCCCAATTTTCTGAGCTTATTAAAAATTATTTTAAAGATGAAATGACCTATTATCCTTATGAAAAGATTTTAAGTCTCGAAGAGAAGGGTTTCACAAAAATGTGTGCTGAGGCCGAGAGTTTTAAAAAACGGAGTTTAGGGATTAACGAAAATAAAATTCAACAGTTTAAGGAAATTATTAACTGCCTTATTTTTAAGTTAGACGATTTCAATAATGATGAATTTACATTGTGTGCCATTAATGTGAAACCGAAATGTATGGCGGTATTTTCTAGAATTAATCCTATTTTAAGGTGTGATTTATTATTAGATGCTCATCAAGTAATATTCGATAAAGAGTACCTTTCAAGTTTAACCGAACTTGAGTTAAGTAATATTAAATCTCAAGCCAACTTGAATCTAAATAAAATTCATAGATTCATAAATGCGATTCGATGGACTTGGAAAGAGACTAAACAGGATTGCTATACTAAAGAAGGACTTGAATTTTCTTGTGAGCTAGGAAATGATGCTATTCTTCAGGAAATTTGTGGGGAAATTTTAAAGAAAAATAAGGATAATTCTAATTCTTTTTTAATTCCCTATAAAAATGTTTTTGATTTAAAAGAGGAAAATATTGCTGAGATTGGAAAGATACTTAAGGAGAAGCAAACTGCTGCTGAAGGCGCTCAGAAGTCCCCAGAATTTCAAAAGAGATTGCCTCGTATACGCGACGGATCGAAGCTTAACCATAATACAAAGCAGAGTAAGAACAAACTAAACACAAAGAAACAACAAAGTGCCAGTCAGAAAACTGAAGCAATTCCCGAACCTAAGGGAAACAAGCCTTTATTAAATCAAGTGCCAAAAAATAATAATATTCAATCTATTATTTCTCCAGATGTAACAATCATCGATCAAATAGGTGTTCCATTTGTTACTAAGGCTGAAGGACGTAAATTGCAAAGAGAAGCAGAGAAAGCAAGGCAGCAGCCTAAGAAAGTCATTCTTGATTTTTCAAAAGGGAGTAATGATCTTACTGGATCTTCGGCGAACTCTGGAGCTGAAATTTCCGCCACATCAGTGAGTGTCCTCAACAAAGGAGTAACGCCGCTACGTGGGGAAAGGTCCAAGCTCGTTCATAATACGACGCAGAGTAAGAACCCACTAAACGCAATAAAACAAAAGAGTGTAGCTCATCAAGCTGATACAATTTCTAAGCCTAAAAATAAAAAACCTTTATTAAATCGAGTGGCAAAAAATAATCTGCAATCTATTATTTCTCCAGAAATACCAATCATCGATCAAATAGGTGTTCCATTTGTTACTAAGGCTGAAGGACATAAATTTCTGCAAAAAAAAGAGATAGTAACGCAGGAGCCTAAGAAAGACATTCTTGATTTTTTTCAAGGAGTTCCAGCTTTAGCTGGAACTCCTAATAATGATCTTAGTGGATCTACCGCGAACTCTGTAGCTGAAATTACCGCCCCATCAGTGAGTGTCCCCAAGCTTGATTTTCCAGAAGAGAGTAATGATCTTAGTGGATCTACCGCGAACTCTGTAGCTGAAATTACCGCCCCATCAGTGAGTGTCCCCAAGCTTGATTTTCCAGAAGAGAGTAATGATCTTAGTGGATCTACCGCGAACTCTGTAGCTGAAATTACCGCCCCATCAGTGAGTGTCCTCGATAAAGGAGTCTGTTCACCCTCAACCTGTGAATATGCTGACCATTCAGACACTCAGGTTCTTCCTTTTAAATCCTTACCTTTGACTACGATTTTTTCCTCTCTTGTGCGAGCACAGATCAAGTTGGTAGCTGCTTATTATCGGGGAATGCTGGACGGCCCGGACTCAATGGAAAATAATTTTGAAAAATTAAAAAATTGCATAAAAGAACTCGTCAAGCTTCGGGCCTGTTATTTTGAAAGTACAAGTTTAGATGATGATCTTAAGAGATTTTTGGATGATTCTTGGGAATGTTTAAATCTGTCTTTTAGAAACTATTGGTTTTTGGTTGTTTGTGCACAGAACTTAACAAAAGAACCGGACCTTCCTTTTCCACTAAGCCCAAGAATATCCCCCAGATTTTTTGGTAATTCGCTTGATAATTGTGATCATCTGGGCGAGAGACTTTTTGAAGATGAGGCACTTAAGCCTTAAGAGTTTGAAACAATTCGCGCATTTTCTCGCAGCAAACGAGTCTTGCGCTGTTTTGTCTCCAAAGCATGCCCACTTTTCGAGAGGGGCAGGGTTTGGGGAATTCCTTAACTAGCATTTTAGAATTATTTTTTTGGATCGCCATTTCGGGAAGTAAAGTAATCCCAGCGCCAGCCGCGACAAGATGTCGGAGGGTTTCTAAACTCGTCGCCTTAAATCCTGAGCGATCTCTCGCGCCGATTTTCCCGCAGGCTTCGAGAGCTTGGTCTCGTAAACAATGACCTTCCTCCAATAAAAGCAGCTCCTCATTTTCAATATCGCTTAAGTTAACCTTATTTTTTTTCGAAAGTGCGTGGCCTTTTGGGAGGGCGAGTAAAAATGGTTCATCAAATAAATCATGCGCCGTTAAGCCTTCATTGGGCACAGGCAGCGCCAAAATAATAGCGTCCAATAATCCCGAGCGCAGTTCGCTTAAAAGCACATGAGTTTTGTTTTCATTCACAATAAGCTCAATTTTCGGCAAATGCTTTTTCATAATGGGCAATAATTTTGGAAGTAGGTAAGGCCCCATCGTGGGAATGATGCCAAGCCTAAATTCTCCAGATAAAGGATCTTTTGCATGGCTGGCAATTTGCTTGAGAGTATTTATCTCTCCCAAAATTTGGCGAGCTTGTTCGGCAAGCGCTTTGCCCACTGGCGTAATCATGACCGATTTATTACTGCGTTCAAAAAATTGCACACCCAGTTCTTCTTCAAGTTTTTTCAATTGCATGCTTAAGGTGGGCTGGCTAACGCAGCATCGATCAGCGGCTTGACCAAAGTGCTCAGTTTCTGCAACGGCGATTAGATACTTAAGATCTCGAATATTCATTAGAACCTCATTATTTCTTTCGATCAATGTAATCGATCGATATCGTAAAATCAATTGATTTTGGCTAATTATGGGAATCTATTTTGTTTTTGGGAGGCTAATGACTTTGTGCCGGCTTTTTTCGCCACCTTCTAGAATGACTTGGCTTTTGGGGACCTTGTAAAGTTCTGCTAAGAATCGACATAATTCTTTATTGGCTTCACCCTCGTGAGGCTTTGCGTGTAAGGCAATGTGTAGCACACCATCTTTAATTTCAACGAGCGCTGATTTTTTGGCGTTGGGTTTTACAAACACTCGTATCGTGACTTTTTCCACTACAAGTTTATTGATGTCGCAAAGACGTTAATTTTCGGCGGTGCCAAACGATGGGCGCGGCGCTGATGACTTTTGCATTATAAAAATTCAAAAGCGAAGCGGTGGTTTTGGGATTGGTGCAGGATAAATTATAAACGTTGGGATGGCTGCCGGCTTGAAGAATACGCGGTAAAATCAGATTATTTTCAAGCTCAACTATGCATTCGCGCCCTAGAAATTGTGGGATTTCACTATTATCGATTTGTACGCCGCCAATATAATCCCCGAGTGCATAATAGGGCTCCATTGCGTCATCCGTAATATTTAAAATAATGGTATTCGATTTTTGGCCTTTAAAAATTTGCGATTCTTGATAAATCGCTTCTTCTTCGCGCAAATTTAATTGCGAATGATTTTCTAAAAAAGATACATTGACACCCGCATTGATCATTTCAAAGGGGCGAGGGGGTAAGCCCGAGCCATGAAGCAACCATTCGACCGAGCATAATAAGCCTTCTTTTTTTAAAGCTTCGATAATTCTTCTGGCCCCTTTTGTGGAAAGTGGATTTTTATTTTGTTCCCAGCCTTGCAAGGTATTTGAGCTGATGTGGTGTTTATATTCAAATTCGCGGCGAGTGTTAAGGCCAGCGAGCAAACGGGCCCGGCGAAGTCTATCGCCTGCTGTGGTAAGTGATTGTTCTACTTTCATAGCTGTCATCCTTGTCAGTTTTGTTTTCCATATGGGTCTATACTACGCGAAAATGGCTATTTTTGCCAGTCGAGACCAGGTCTTATCCTTTTTCTCAGCATGCTCGCCGCTCATCTTTAAAAAATCCAAGTGATAAGCGTCAATATAAGCCACGAAAAAAGGGCCGCAACGACATCATCCAGCATTACCCCAAACCCACCATGCACATGTTTGTCGATATAGGAAATTGGAAAAGGCTTGATAATGTCGAAAAAACGAAATAAAACGAAACCAATTAAAAGATAATACCAAGTGAATGGAACGGCGATCATAACGATGGGGAAAGCCGCGATTTCATCCCAAACAGCCGCGGGGTGGTCTTCGGTTTTAAAATCTCGGTTCACTTTGCCACATAAATAAATGCCAGCAATATTCATTACGAGAACCCAAAATAAATACACGGGTAAGGAAAATTGCATGAGGATTAAGTAAAATAAAACACCGACCATGGTTCCAAATGTGCCTGGCATAATGGGAATTAAACCAATTCCAAAGCCACAGGCGATAAAATGAATTGGGTTAGTCCAGACCGAGCGTGAATTAATTTTAGTGTTTTTTGATCTCATTTTTTAATATCCCTCTGTTACCCTGGTTTCCCTAAAAGTGTTCGTAACCTTCCTGTTTCATTCTAATTACCTTATTTGCCGCATCACGAATAACCAATCCCGATTCTCGTTCAATTTTGCCAATACAGGTGATTGGCGTAGGGGTTCGTTTTAGACGATGGACCTTATTTTCAGGTACGGTAAAACAAAGCTCATAATCATCTCCACCAATTAAAGCGTATTTTATCGCCTGTTTTTCAGTGCATATTTCCCGCAAGGCAGAAGAAATGGGTAACTGATTAGTAGAAATCGTAGCGCCCACCTGGCTTGCCTCTAAAATTCGCTTGAGATCAATCATCAAACCATCAGAAAGATCAATCATGGCGCTAGCAAAAGGGCGAAGAAATTGCCCGAGTTTTACGCGTGGGCTCGGTTTATTGAGTCGATCTAGAAAATACGAATTTATTTTTTTTTGATTTTTTTTCAAATCGGCCACGGCAAATCCTGCATCTCCTGTTGTACCGCTAACAAAAATAAAATCGCCGACTTTAGCGCCATTGCGCAAAATAGCCTTATTTCGTGGGACCAAACCATGCACGACACTGCTCAAGGATAAAGGCCCTTGGCAGGTGTCACCACCAATAAGATCCACTTTATATTGTTCCGCTAAATTAAAAAAACCCTTTTGAAAAGACTTAATCCATCGCGTATCCGCATTAGGTCGAGTGAGGGACAAGAGAGCAGAAATGGGTTTGGCGCCCATTGCGGCAATATCACTGAGACTGACGGCTAAGGTTTTATGGCCTAAGGCAAGTGGATCCGCGGATTTAAAAAAATGAACACCCTCGACCAAAGTGTCTATGGAAACCACTAGCTCCTGTTTGGGTGGAACCCGAAGAATGGCCGCATCATCTCCAACGCCCAAGCGATTAGCCGTTTGTGCCGTTTTCTTCGAAAAATAGCGGGAAATTATGTCGTGTTCACGCATCATTAACGGATGTCGATGGGCACAAAATCTCGAATGGTATTGCCCGTGTAAAGCTGTCTTGGGCGGGCCAAAGCCTGCGCAGGATCATTCATCATTTCCATCCAATGAGAAACCCAGCCCACCGTTCGACCTAAGGCAAAAATTACCGTAAACATATTGGTCGGAATTCCAAGGGCGCTTAAGGTTAGGCCAGAATAGAAATCGACATTTGGATACAGTTTCTTTTCCACAAAATAGTCGTCTTCCAAAGCAATTTGCTCTAATTTTAAGGCAATTTTAAATAAGGGCTGATCACGAAGACCAACCGCGTCTAAGACTTCATGGCAGGTTTCTTTCATGACTTTTGCCCGCGGATCATAGTTTTTGTAGACGCGGTGACCAAAGCCCATCAAGCGGAAGGGATCATTTTTGTCTTTTGCGCGAGCAATGAATGACGGAATGCGAGACACATCCCCGATTTCTTTTAGCATATTAAGGCAGGCTTCATTGGCGCCACCGTGAGCGGCACCCCAAAGAGCACTAATTCCTGCAGAAATACAAGCAAATGGATTGGCACCTGTAGAGCCTGCTACGCGTACGGTAGTGGTAGAAGCGTTTTGTTCATGATCGGCATGCAGGATAAAAATACGATCCATGGCCCGAGAAAGAATGGGGTTGATGGGTTCTGGGTCGTCGTAAGGCGTGCTGAACATCATGTTTAAGAAATTTTCGGCATAGTCGTAACGACGGTGGGGGTGCATGAAGGGATCGCCGATAGAATATTTGTAACACATGGCTGCAATCGTCGGCATTTTGGCAATCATTCGGATCGCGGAATGTTCTCGATGAACAGGATTATGGATGTCGAGGGTATCGTGATAGAAAGCCGATAAGGCGCCTACGACACCAACCATTACGGCCATTGGGTGAGCGTCTCGACGGAATCCACTATAAAATTTAGTTAATTGTTCATGGACTTGCAGAGTTGACTTAATTGATTTTGTGAACTTTTCGCGTTGTTCAATATTTGGCAATTCACCGTGCATGAGAAGATAACAAACTTCCATGTAGCTGCAATTATAGGTGAGTTGCTCAATTGGATAACCCCGATACAACAAAATACCCTCATCACCATCAATGAAAGTAATTTTGGATTCACAGGAGGCAGTGGAACGAAATCCTGGGTCCAGCGTGAAATAATTTTGCTTGGCTAGGGTGGAGATATCCACAACTTTGGGTCCAGCAGTTCCTTCTCGAATGGGTAATTCAATTTGCTTGCCTTCGATGCTTAAAGTAGCGATCTTGTCCGTCATGTGGGCTCCTATGGTTCTTTCTACTATAAAAGATTGCTATGGGGAAAGGAAGCGGAGCCGATACAGCAGTTTCCGGATAATTTGTCCAAGGTCGAAGCATGGGGTCTTTAATATTGCTCCCTCGAAATTTTGTCGCTATAATCCAGGCACGTTTATTGAGCAAGGACAAAATCGTGAAGCAGCAAAGGCCGGTTAACTTAGACCTAACCAAATATCGCTTTCCTAGGATGGCAATAGTTTCGATATTGCATCGGATCTCGGGTGTCTTAATTTTTATTTTCCTGCCCGTCATGCTCTACATCCTTCATCAGTCGCTGATTTCGCAAACGCATTTCGATACCGTTCACGCTGAGCTGATGGGCCCCACACTAAAATTTATATTATGGTTAGCACTCTCCGCCGTTTTTTTTCATCTCATTGCTGGAATCCGACACCTTATTATGGATCTTGGCTTTTTTGAAAGTTTAAAAGCCGGGAAAGCCACAGCGACCTTGGTCATGATTCTCTCAGCAATTTCCATCATTTTAATCGGAGTATGGTTATGGTAGCAAACACGAATCAGAGAGGATATTGGGACTGGATTATCCAGCGCGTGACCGCTATTTTAATTGGGGGCTACACGCTTTTTTTGCTCGCGTATTTTGTCATGTACCAACCCATTTATTATGCTCAATGGAGCGGACTTTATAACCATATCGTTATGAAGATCTGTACTTTCATTGTGATTCTCAGCGTGCTCTGGCATGCCTGGATTGGTCTTTGGACCGTGTTAACCGATTATATTCACCACAAACCCACTCGTCTGCTTTTGGAAATCATTATTTGCCTACTTTTATTGGGTTATTTTGCATTTGCGATCGAAACACTCTGGGGATTAGCATGATCAATAATATTCGAAAAGAAGAATTTGATGCCGTCATAGTTGGCGCTGGCGGTGCTGGGATGCGCGCTTCATTGCAATTGGCGCAATCCAATAAAAAAGTGGCCGTGATTTCAAAAGTATTTCCCACCCGCTCACACACCGTTTCCGCACAGGGTGGTATCGCGGCGGCCTTAGGAAATGTAACCGAAGATAAATGGGAATGGCACATGTTCGACACGGTGATGGGTGGCGACTTTTTAGGTGATCAAGATGCCATCGAATATATGTGTAAGCATGCTCCAGCTTCCGTAATCGAATTAGAACACATGGGTCTTCCCTTTTCACGCTTAGATAGCGGTAAAATCTATCAACGACCCTTTGGTGGTCATACCACGAATTTTGGCGGTGAGCCGGCCAGGCGCTCCTGTGCAGCCGCGGATAGAACGGGTCATGCAATGTTGCATACGCTTTATCAAAAAAATGTGGAAGCAAAATCGCATTTTTATAATGAATGGTTTGCTATCGATTTAGTACGCAGTAATAATGGCGGAATTTCCGGTGTTGTGGCGATGTGCATGGAAACGGGGGAGCTCGTGTATTTTAAAGCACGTGCTACTGTTTTAGCGACGGGCGGTGCGGGTCGAATTTATCAATCCACCACCAATGCCTTAAATAATACGGGCGATGGCTTAGGTTTAGCGTTGCGTGCTGGTTTACCTCTTCAAGACATGGAATTTTGGCAATTTCATCCCACGGGAATTTATGGCGTGGGCTGTTTAATTACAGAAGGCGTTCGAGGTGAGGGTGGTTATTTATTAAATGGCGATGGCGAGCGTTTCATGGAACGTTATTCGCCGCATTTAAAAGATTTAGATTGTCGTGATGTGGTTTCACGTTCATCGATCATGGAAATTTTAGCAGGACGTGGTGCAGGCCCAAATAAAGATCATGTCTTATTAAAATTAGATCATTTAGGTGAGGCCGTGATTCATCAGCGTTTACCGGGAATTTTAGAGCTTTCACGAACCTTCGTGAATATTGATCCCGCTAAAGATCCTATTCCCGTTGTGCCAACCTGCCATTATCAAATGGGTGGAATTCCAACGAATTACCACGGACAGGTGCTAACAGTAGATAAAAATGGCAAAGACCAAGTCGTAGAAGGATTATTTGCCGCCGGCGAATGCGCCTGTGTTTCCGTGCATGGTGCGAATCGTTTAGGCACAAATTCCTTGCTGGATTTAGTGGTATTTGGGCGAGCGGTTGGATTATTTTTAGAAGAGGCCTTAAGTACTTATCTCGATCATCGCGATGAAGATGCCGGTGAATTAGATCGTGCGCTTTCGCATTATCATCGTTGGGAAGAGCCCTCTAACACAGAAAACCCTTATGAAATTCGATACGAAATGAAAGAAGTTATGCAAAATAGTTTTGGCGTATTTCGGGATGGAAAACATATGTCCGAAGGTTTCCAAAAATTAGCGGTTCTCAGTGAACGCTTATCTCGCGCGAAATTAAGCGATAAAAGTCACGTTTTTAATACGACACGAGTAGAAATGTTGGAGCTCGAT
This sequence comes from uncultured Gammaproteobacteria bacterium, assembly GCA_963711375.1. GTDB lineage: Bacteria > Pseudomonadota > Gammaproteobacteria > Coxiellales > Coxiellaceae > CAVQDV01. The sequence goes on along the minus strand of CAVQDV010000005.1, from coordinate 2,753,315 downwards.
AATTTAATGGTAACAGCCATTGCTACGGCGGCATCTGCCGATAATCGCACGGAAAGCCGGGGTGCGCATTCCCGCTATGATTTTACCGAACGGGATGACAAAAATTGGCTTAAACATACCGTTTATTTTCCGGATGGAAATGTGAAATTTCGTCCTGTGAATATGAAACCGAATGAAACCGAAGCGATTCCCTTGCAAGAACGTTCGCACTGATCGAAGAGAGGAAAAGAAAATGACGGCAAAATCTAGAGTAATGACATTTTCGGTGTATCGCTATAATCCCGAAACGGATCAGAAACCCTACACAAAAGAATATCAATTAGACATTGAAAAACTCCCTGGTAAAATGCTGTTAAATGCCATTGAGACCATTCGCGAAGAACAAGATTCCACCTTGGGCTATCGCCGTTCTTGCCGTGAAGGCGTGTGTGGTTCTGATGGGATGAATATTAATGGCACTAATGGTCTAGCTTGTATTACACAATTAAAAGATCTTCCTGACCGAGTGGTTTTGCGCCCATTGCCAGGCTTTCCAGTCATTCGAGATTTAATTGTCGACATGGACCAATTTTTTAAGCAATACGAAAAAGTTAAACCCTTTTTACAAAATACCGATCCCGTGCCAGAAAAAGAACGCTTACAATCTCCCGAAGAGCGTGCCAAATTAGATGGTTTGTATGAATGTATTTTATGCGGTTGTTGCACCGCTTCATGTCCCTCCTATTGGTGGAATCCCGAAAAATTTATTGGTCCAGCGGGTTTGCTCAACAGCTATCGATTTATTGCCGATAGTCGCGATACGGAAAAAAATGCGCGTCTGGATGATATGAAGGATCCCTTTAGCCTATTTCGCTGTCGCACTATTATGAATTGTGTGACCGTGTGTCCTAAGCATTTAAATCCAACGCAGGCGATACGAGAAATTCGAACGGAAATGTTAAAAGAAGATTAAACCCCTTAATTTAGAATAAAAAAAATGAGCACATATAAACAATTTGAAACTTCTAGCTATTTATCTGGCGGAAATGCGGCCTATGTTGAAGAGCTTTATGAAGCGTTTTTGCAAGATCCGCAGTCGGTAGACGATCACTGGCGAAATTATTTTACGTCTATCAATGAAGGCAAGCCTCATGATTATTCTCATCAAGAAATTCGTGAAAAATTCTTGGCTTTGGCGCGTGGACCAAAATTAGTGGCAGGTTCTGTTGGAAGTGAAGCCCTCGTGCAAGAAAAAGTAGATGCATTACTGAGCGCTTTTCGACGTTTTGGCCATTTAAATGCAAAAATAAATCCACTGGGTTCCGATATTACCCCTGATCGCCGTTTAACACTGGAATATCATGGTTTATCAAGCCAGGATTTAAATGAAAAAGTAAAAACCCGCAGTTTATTAAATACGCCAGTTGATACCGTTGCGGCTATTTATTCCAAATTACAGCGCATTTATTGCAGCAGTGTGGGTGTAGAATACAGTTTAGTGGCCAATGAGGAAGAGCGTGAATGGTTACGAGTTCAAGTGGAACACAGCTCAGAGGCCATCCGCTTTGACGTCTCGACCAAAAAAAGAATTTTAGATAAATTAGTGGCTGCCGATGGCTTAGAAAAATTTTTAGATACGAAATATAAGGGCCAAAAACGATTTTCTATTGAAGGCTGTGACAGTTTAATTCCTATGCTTGATCAATTAGCTATTCGTGCAAGTAGTGAAGGCATTTCCGAGCTGGTCATTGGCATGGCGCATCGAGGTCGATTAAATGTGCTATTAAATTTACTAGGTCAAAGTCCCGCTGAATTATGCCAAGAATTTGAAGGAACAAAAGATTATGGCCTAACCTCTGGCGATGTGAAATATCACAAGGGGTTTTCAAGCGATGTTAAAACTCCGGCGGGCAGAATCCATTTAGCGCTCGCTTTTAATCCTTCTCATTTAGAGTTTATTGATGCAGTGATGATGGGCTCTGTTCGCGCTCGTCAAGAACGTGATCAACAGAATGGGAAAATTGATTATTGCGTGGGCGTTGTTATTCATGGTGATGCTTCATTTGCCGGGCAAGGTATTGTGATGGAAACCTTGGCAATGTCGCAAACGCGAGCCTATTATATCGGCGGAGTTATACACATTGTTGCGAATAATCAAGTGGGTTTTACAACGAGTGATCCTCGAGATGCTCGTTCTTCCCATTATTGTACCGACATTGCAAAAATGATTGATGCGCCAATTTTTCACGTGAATGCTGATGATCCCGAAGCGGTAGTTCGCTGCGTTTCCCTGGCCCTGGATTATCGCATGAAATTCCACAAGGATATTGTGATTGATTTAGTGGGTTATCGCCGTCATGGTCATCAAGAAGTGGATGAACCGCGCGCTACCCAACCGCTTATGTATCAAATTATTGATAAGCATTTAACGCCGAAGCAAATTTATGCCGAAAAATTAATTCAAGAAAAAATAGTAACGGCCGATGAAGTTAAAAAAATGAGTGATGATTATCGCTCCTTTTTAGACGCGGGACAAGGCGTGGTGGAAGTTTTAAGCGACGGTTTGTCTAAAGCCCGAACGCAAGAATGGTCTCCCTACATTAATACTTCTTGGCAAGAGCCGGCGGATACTTCGGTTTCCAAAGAAAAATTAATGGCCTTAGGCAAGAAAATAGCGACCGTTCCGAGCGATTTTGTGTTGCAGCCGAATGTTAAAAAAATCTTGGAATCGCGAGAAAAAATGGCGCAAGACGCTCTGCCCATGGACTGGGGTTTTGCTGAAAATTTAGCCTATGCCACCTTGGCGATGGAAGGATATCCCGTGCGATTATCGGGAGAAGATTGTCGTCGTGGAACTTTTTTTCATCGACATTCTGCGTATTTTGATCAAAAAACCGGGGCCGATTATTCTCCCCTCGAATTTTTAGACGAACATCAATCGCCAGTTCAAATTTACGATTCATTATTATCGGAAGCCGGCCCAATGGGTTTTGAATATGGCTATTCAACAGCCGATCCAAAAGTATTGGTGTTATGGGAAGCGCAATTTGGTGATTTTGCGAATGGCGGTCAAGTGATTTTTGATCAATTTGTCAGTTCTGCTTGGCAAAAATGGAACCGTTTATCGAGCTTGGTATTTTTGTTACCGCATGGCTGTGAGGGCCAAGGTCCAGAACATTCTTCTGCACGTTTAGAACGATTTTTACAGCTGTGTGCACAAGATAATATGCAAGTTGTGGTTCCAACCACACCGGCGCAAATTTTCCATGTATTACGTCGACAAATGATCCGTCCTGTGCGTCTCCCGCTAATTGTGATGTCACCGAAAAGTTTATTGCGGCATAAATTAGCGACTTCGACTTTGGATGAATTATCGAAGGGCGAATTTCAGCTGATTATTCCCGAGATTGATGACATAGATCCTAAGAAAGTAAAAAGAGTTGTGCTGTGCAGCGGAAAAATTTACTACGAATTATTAACGCAACGTCGAACGATGGATAAGTCGGATACAGCGATCATTCGAATCGAGCAGCTTTATCCCTTTCCTCACGATAGACTGCGAGCCGAATTGGAAAAATACGCCTTTGCCGATAATTTTGTGTGGTGTCAGGAAGAGCCGCAAAATCAAGGTGCTTGGTTTTCAACCTGGCATCGTTTAAAGCGGTGTTTACCGCATGGAAAAGAAATTCGTTATGCGGGAAGCGCACCGATGTCCTCACCCGCTCCTGGCTATGGGCAATTATTTAAAAAATTGCAGCAGGAAACACTCGATCAAGCATTACTCTAGAGAAAAGGTAAATAAAAAATGACAATTGAAATTAAAGTTCCCACTTTGCCCGAATCCGTAACGGATGCCACGATTGCAAAATGGTATAAAAATGTGGGGGATAGTATTTCGCGTGACGAGAATCTGGTGGATCTTGAAACCGATAAAGTGATGCTAGAAGTTCCAGCGCCTTCTTCGGGTGTGATTGAAAAAATTATTATTGCTGAAGGCAGCACTGTTCAGGCTGGCGCTGTTTTAGCGATTATTCGTGAAGGCGAAGTAGCGGCGCCAGCCGCTACTGCTACACCTGCGGTTCCTCCAGCGCCTGCATCAAAAGCGGCCGAAGCACTTGATTTAAGCCCTGCAGTGCGTCGTGCCGTTTCTGAAAAAGAAATTGATGTCAGCAAAATTTCTGGAAGTGGAAAAGCAGGAAGAGTGACGAAGGACGATGTGGACCAATATTTACAGGGAAAAACAGCGGCCCCAGCTGGAAAAGCAGCACCGGCACCCATGGGTGCACGTGAGGAGCAACGCGTGCCAATGTCGCGATTACGCGCACGAATTGCTGAACGATTAGTTCAGGCGCAGCATGAAGCCGCCTTATTAACGACATTTAATGAAATTAATATGAAACCGGTGATGGATTTACGAAATAAATATAAAGATGAATTTGAAAAAGCCTTTGGTGTGCGTCTTGGATTTATGTCATTTTTCACGAAAGCGGCTGTTGAAGCCTTAAAACGTTTTCCCGCAGTGAATGCCTCGATTGATGGTACGGATTTAATTTATCATAATTTTTATGATATCGGCATTGCAGTGGCTAGCCCTCGTGGCTTGGTGGTGCCCATTGTTCGCGATGCTGATTTATTAAGCGTAGCCGACATTGAAAAACACATTAAAGAGTATGCCGTAAAAGCACGCGATGGAAAATTATCGATGGAAGAAATGACTGGTGGTACCTTTACCATTACTAATGGTGGTGTTTTTGGATCGATGCTATCGACTCCCATTATTAATCCGCCACAAACCGCTATTTTAGGCATGCATAATATTGTGGAACGTGCAGTGGTCGAAAATGGCCAAATTGTCGCTCGCCCGATTATGTATGTAGCGCTTTCTTACGATCATCGAGTCATTGATGGCCGTGAATCTGTGAGTTTTTTAAAGACTATTAAGGAATTGGTCGAAGATCCCGCACGTTTGTTGTTGGGTGTGTAACTTATTAAATAACAGTGAGAAAAATTAGAAATGAATTTACATGAGTATCAAGCAAAAAAAATCTTAAGAGAATATGACGTTCCAGTGCCCGGTGGTGAAGTGGTCTGGGATGCGGATAGCGCTGTAGAAGCTGCGAATAAATTAGGCGGCAGCCGCTGGGTGGTTAAAGCCCAAGTGCATGCTGGTGGTAGAGGAAAAGCAGGCGGTGTAAAAATAGTTTCAGATAAAGATGCTGTGTTTGATGCGGTAAAAAGCTTATTAGGCAAACATCTTGTCACCTTTCAAACGGACGAACATGGGCAACCAATTAATCAAATTTTAATTGAAGAACCTTCTGATATTGAGCGTGAATTATATCTAGGTGCCGTCATTGATCGTGCTACTTCTCGTGTGGTTTTCATGGCCTCAACCGAGGGTGGTGTGGAAATTGAAAAAGTTGCCGAAGAAACGCCTGAAAAAATTCTAAAAGTGATCGTAGATCCGCTAGTGGGTCTTCAACCCTTTCAATGCCGAGAATTATTTTTTGGCTTGAAATTAGCAGAAAATCAGATGCGCGAATTCACCGCGATTTTACAAAATTTATATAAATTGTTTGTAGAATGCGATTTAAGTTTGTTGGAAATTAATCCTTTGGTTGTGACCAAACAGGGGAAATTAGTCTGTTTAGATGGAAAATTTAACATCGACGACAATGCGCTTTATCGTCAATCCGAAATCCGCGAAATGCGCGACACTTCTCAAGAAGATGAACGTGAAACACGTGCCCAACAATGGCAATTAAATTATATTGCTTTAGATGGCGATATTGGTTGTATGGTCAATGGTGCGGGTCTTGCGATGGCGACCATGGATTTAATTAAATTAGAAGGCGGAAATCCTGCGAATTTTTTAGATGTGGGTGGCGGCGCTACCCGTGAACGGGTTACAGAAGCCTTTAAAATTATTGTTTCCGATAAAAATGTAAAAGGCATTTTAGTGAATATTTTTGGTGGCATTGTTCGCTGTGATTTAATTGCAGACGGTATTATTAGTGCGGTTTCAGAAGTGGGTGTCAACGTTCCTGTTGTTGTGCGTTTAGAAGGCAATAATGCGGAATTAGGCGCGAAAAAACTCGCAGAAGCGGGCTGAATATTATTGCAGCGAAGGGTTTTGCCGATGCAGCAAAACAAATTGTGACACAGGTTAAAGCAAAGAAGGCGGGCGCGTAAATGAGTATATTAATTAATAAAGATACTAAAGTAATTTGCCAGGGTTTCACCGGAAAACAAGGCACTTTTCATTCTGAACAAGCGATAGAATATGGCACAAAAATGGTGGGTGGCGTAACCCCTGGAAAAGGCGGCACCATGCACATCTAGATTTACCAGTATTTGACAGTGTTCACGAAGCGGTGAATAAAACAGGCGCCACAGCCAGCGTGATTTATGTTCCTGCGCCTTTTTGCAAAGACTCGATTATTGAAGCGATAGATGCAGGAATTGAATTAGTGATCTGTATTACAGAAGGCATTCCCGTTTTGGATATGCTGCAAGTTAAAGCCTATTTACAAGGCAAAAAATCGCGTTTAATTGGCCCCAATTGCCCAGGCGTTATTACACCTGGTGAATGCAAAATTGGAATTATGCCAGGACACATTCATCAAAAAGGAAAAATCGGTATTGTTTCTCGTTCTGGAACCTTAACCTATGAAGCCGTTAATCAAACGACGCAAATCGGATTTGGCCAAAGTACTTGTGTTGGAATTGGTGGCGACCCGATCCCCGGCTCGAATTTTATCGATATTTTAGCGCTTTTTCAAAAAGATCCTCAAACCGAAGGCATCATCATGGTCGGCGAAATTGGTGGCTCCGCAGAAGAAGAAGCAGCAGAATTTATTAAATCCCATGTGACAAAACCAGTGGTTTCTTATATCGCCGGTGTAACAGCTCCTTCCGGTAAACGAATGGGCCACGCAGGCGCGATTATCGCGGGCGGAAAAGGCACGGCAGCTGAAAAATTCAAAGCCCTAGAATCGGCCGGCGTACGCACCGTTCGCTCCCCAGCGGAAATGGGCAAGGCCATAGCCGAAGCTTTAAAATAGGATTCCGAGCATGAGACCTGGAAACTCAGAGTCTTCTGGGCTTGAGGAGTCCTATTCTTCTGAGAGCCCAGAGTTATCTAATTCTGAAAGCCAATGGTATAAGTCGTGTTCAGATAAATTTAATTTGGGCGAGAGTTATTTATACGAGGGATCTACCTCTGAAGCAGTAGAAATCTACAAGGAGGCCATTGATTTATTTGAAGAGATTGGGCAAAACTCTGATCCTAATTTGCATGACTTAATTCTTTTTTTTGGTAATGTTGCTTTTTCCTACTTTGACATCGGCGAAGAGGAGAAGGCGACTGGTGTTCTAGACTCTGTAAATGCTATCTTTAAAGAGATTGGCGAAAATAACTTTCAAAATAATGAAGCTCAAAAGTGCAGAGAAATGGCTAAGTGGTGGGCTGAGCTCGGTCGTGCTTACCCTGAAGTTGATCGAGATGCAGAGGTCCCTGGGGCTTATATGAAGGCTATTAAGTCGATTCAGAATCTTGACCCAAAGCAGTGGACCGACGAAGATTATCGTGAAATGGCTAATTATCAGATGGGTTTTACCGCTTGTATGGAGGAAATGGAGGTATTGGACATAATTGAACATTACCTTAGTGCACTGGCGGTATATAGTCAAATTTCGAAAAAGTACTATGAGGATTTAGAAGGGGAGGCTCGGTGTCGAATTAAATTAGCTGGATTTTATAAAGAAAATAACTATCCCCTAGAAGCTAAGAAGCACTTTCATGAGATCAAGAATTTATTGGAACATATATCCGAAAATTTCGGGTCTTTTTCTGAAGCACTTAAAGAATATGAAAGTAAAGTGAACAGTTTCTTTAGTAAATGGGCTCGTTGGAATTCTGAAGTTGATGATCTGAGACGTCACTTTAATGGGGAGGGAAATGGGTCGATAGAAAATGAGCTTAATTTTCTTGGGCGTGAGCTTCAACTTGTTGCTCATGGAAATAAATGTAGAAAATTGGGGCGCTGGGAAGAGGCCATTGAAGGCTTCGAAGAAGCGATTTTACTTTGTAAACAAATCCCCACAAAATCCGAAGCAGATTTAGTTATTCTGGAAAATAGCTTTGAATCTTTAATGCTAGTTAGCCATCGAGCGATTGAAGCACGCCTTATCGATGATAACTGGGGGATCGTAAAAAAAATCTTTTATCGATTATTAAGGTTTTATATTATCAATTTTAAATTTCTTGTTGAAGTGAAGCCTCTAAATTTCGACTCTTTTTATGATAATTTTGAAAATTTGAACATCAAGCAAGATCAAAGTGATGAAACCATTTTTACAATTTATAGGACGATTATTTGCATTTTTACGAATGATGAAGAGGTGTTTATTAATACGGACGTTTGGAACACGATTAACCTATTATTACAAGCTGAGCTTTATACTTCTAACCCGGAATTGCGTGATGCGCTCAATTTATTTTCTAGTGCCTTAGGTGTGGCGGTAGGAAATGAGAAACCGGACGTGATCAATCCTGAATTTATGGTGCAACTCAATAAAATAAACGTCCTGAATAAAATACAGGTTCAAATGACAGTCTTAAAAAGCAGAATTGACAAAATTTCAGAAATTCATTGTGAGGCAAATGTAACTGAAAATTCAGTGGATGCAAAAAATAATGTTTACGATACTTCAGAGTTTTTATCATTAAGACATTTAGCTTTAGTGAGCCTTATAAGCGAATCAAATAAAAAAAACCGCCAAATTGAGGAGCTAAGACAGAAAAATAGGCTACTTAAAAAACCGGCTTCGGGTAAGCGTGAGCGAGTGGAAGACCAGGAGCTACTATTAGAGGAAGAGGATGAGAAAAAACGTAAGCTATCTGAAAGCTCTCTTGAAGATTTTGATGACCAGGATTTCTCTGAATTTTCTTCCCTGTCCTTTTAATAGCAAAATTTTAGCCACCTAGGAGAACTTTAGCATGAGAATCGACTTATCAATACCCCCAAAGGAGTTTATAGAAAACCTAAAACAATTGAACCCACCCTTTGAGGAAATTAGCGAAAAATCTGAGCAAAATTGGATATTAAATGCCGAAAGTTCATTCCTTATTGCGGTTGCTTACCTCAAGTTAATGTTATGGCCAGAGGCAGTGAAAAAATTTACATTGGCATTTTCATCAATTTATAATATTAAATCTCTTGATTTCTCGAAGTGTTGGGACAGTATGAAGCTAGGCACTAGTTTGGCAATTGAAACGCATTTGAATGAAATGAATTGGTCTGCCGCCAAAAAAAGTACCCACATATTTTTGCGATTTTTTTTACTCAATTTTGAGTTGCTAAACAAAGGTAAAGGTTGCAATTTCTCGATGTTTAATCGAAGGCAATTTGAAGTTTTTTATGAAAACTATTTAAAAAAGCATAAGGATATTTTTCCAGGTGCGGAAATTTGCATTACTATTTACCGGGTAATTTTTATTTTTTTTTCGCTTGAGTCCCAGCCTAAAAGTTCAAGCGATTTGATTGATTCAGTATTGGAGGCTCGGCTTTATTTTCCCGACCAAGATTTGTGCGATGCATTAAATTTATTATGTGATGCTTTTGAAGTAATTTTGAGAAACCCTAAGCAAAATTGTTTTAATGAAGAGCTTAAAAAAAGACTTATTGAAGACAAATATCTTGAAGAAATAAAGGAAAAAGTGGCTATTTTAAAAAACAAAGTTAATCCTGATGCTGATTTTCGTTCACTTTGTAACTTGAATCTCGAAGATTTTAGAGACATGATGCATAAAAAAGACATCGAAATTGAAAGCTTGACAAAGGAAAATGAGGCCTTAGAAAAAGGGCTTCAACTTAAGCGTGCTCCTGAAGAGATAGGGCTTCTGGCTGTCACTTCTAATATCGAGGGAAAAAAAATTAAGCTCTCTAATCATCCCAGTGGAGTATTTGTAGAGCAAAAATTCGAATCTCCAGACTACTTCTCTAAAGAGTTACCCCCTTCTTCAGTTGATCCAGGGCGCCCCTAATTAAACTAAAATTCACGCAAGGCTTTTGGAGTGTTACTTTCCAAATCCAAGCGTATTGGCTAAACTAATAAACCTAGATCCGCTAAATAATTTCGGGGAATATCGATGAAGGCATTCAGTGTGATAAAAAAATTATTACTTAGAAACTCCCTGGCATTTTGTACATATGCAATTATTTTCTTTGCGCTGGCTTTTTATTACCACCACTATTCAAGATCAATCGATGCTGGGGAAAAAGAAGTATCGATGGTGGTGTATATTTTATTATTCTCAGCAGTTCATGCCATGCTTATGATTATCCTTGGATTGTATAATTTTTTTTCTTCACATAGGCCCGCCGTGTTGATGTATTATTGTATTATGTCCTTCTTAATTTTAGTTGCAGGCCTCTGCCTCGCTTGGCTGATTGTTCCGTTCTTCTAAACCTATGCAAACCCATCCAAAGGTAGCTTTGCTGTTAGATTCCTGCTTCACAGAGGCTGGTTTCACTTTAATTTTACAATCAAAGCCAGAGCCTTCCTCTCCACCGGCAATTCACGGTGGAACTCACCGCATATTTTTTTAAAATTCACAATGCTTTCACATTGTATAATAGATTTATATACCTCTTTTTTATTTTTGTAAATTCGTATTTTAGGGTTTTTTTAGAAAGAAAAAGGTATGTTTAAGCAGATTTTGTACAGGCTGTTAAAAACCCTTTGGTGATGGATCCATTAAAAATGAGCTTAAGCTACTTCCTGAAAATGTCCTGCCGCATATTCGTGTAAAACACTGCTGATGAAGGTTTGGTAGGGGAGACCTTTATAGGCTGCTTTTTGCTTTAATCGATCAAGATCTCCGCTTGAAATACGAAGCGTTATTCGTTCATCTTTCCGAAGGAAGTTTTCAGCAGCCGCTTTAGCGAAGGCGGCTTCTTCCTTAAAATTATTAACAGACTTCCACTCGCCACGTTCAATAGACTCTAAGAGTTCTCGCTCTTCAGCATCCAGCTTTACATCAAACACGCTTTTTTTCTTTTTCATTTTTCACCTCTGTGGTTTTTAAGTAAATTTTGGTCATTTTCCGGCTTGGAAAAATCGTTTTAAGAAAAACAGTCTGTTTATCTTTTCTAACAAATGGCACGAAATACACATAGCTGTTAACTTCCAGCAAATAAACTTCCTGTTTGGGGTATTTAGAAGTGTTGTGGTGGGTCACTACATCGAGAAGCTTATCGTTTGCTAAGGCTGCCACTATGTCTTCAAAACTTATACCTCGTTCCCGAATGAGCTGCTGATTCTTCTCTGCTGAAAATTCGTATTTTTGTTTATCCTTTTCCATTTGATAAATATATAACGCTGTGCTACTTTTGTCAATGGTCTATCGAGCGATCAAAGCCTTTTCAAAGAAGCGGATTTCTTTGCGAACCTTTTGCTGTTGATGACATCCGCAAAACAAGTTTGCTATACTTTCGACACTTTAAAATTCAGGGCGGTGTTAAATGAAACGACTCATCTTAGTATTCGTGTTGGTATTGCTTAGTCGCGTAGGCTTTGCAGCCGATTCAAACTTTGAGCTTTATGGCCTAAGTTTGTGCAATGATCCCCAATACAAGTGCATTAGCGTGCACCCGAAGGCCAAGTGGGAGCGAATGTTTCCAAATCCTACTGCTCGTGAACTTGTTCAGCGCTTGAACCGGTTTGATGGCGATTTGAAATATCGCAGTTGGCTTGTCGTGCCGAAAAATTTGAGGAATATGACTTATATGGATGTGGCGCCGATGCCGAGGAAAATTAATCCTCCTGGCGAAAAATTTCTGTATGTGGACCTAAAAGACTCCGCCTTCGGTGCCTATGATGCAGCCGGCAATTTGGTTCAGTGGGGTCCGGCTAGCGGCGGCAAGACGATCTGCGATGGTCATAAAACCAAAGAATGCCTAACGGATTCTGGTTTATTCCGCATCTACCGAAAACAAGGTGCCGATTGCACCTCTTCTACGTATCCCGGTGACGACGGAAAACCAGCTAAAATGCCTTTTTGCATGTTCTTTTTCCAAGGAGAGGCTATTCACGGTTCACCCATGTATGGATTCACCGACTCCAGCCATGGATGTGTCCGGGTATTCACTAAAGACGCGCAGTGGCTAAATCAAAATTTTGTTCAACTCGGAACGAAAGTATTAATTCTCAGATGAAAGCAGACCCGCTAGCACTTTTGCCCCAAGTTGTAGAGATCGCTAAAAGTGCTGGCGCGTTAATTCACCCCTATTTTTATAGTCAAAATTTCACGGTTACCAAAAAAATGGATAATACCCTTTTGACTAATGCCGATCTGGTGGCGAACGATTATATTGTTAGTGAATTAAAAAAAATTTCGGATTTATCGATTTTATCCGAGGAAGGGACGGAATTTTCTTGGGCTCTTCGCCAAACCTGGTCTACATATTGGCTCGTTGATCCCTTGGATGGCACTCGAGGTTTTGTTAATAATAGCCCTGAATTTACGGTGAATATTGCGCTTATTCAGAAGAATCAACCTATTTTAGGCGTGATTTTTGTGCCAGAAAAAAATGTCACTTATTACGCGGTGAAAAATAATCTCTCCTACAAACAAATTGGCGAAGAAAAACCCATTCCCATCCAATCACGAGCTATGTCGGAAAATGTAGAGGTATTGGTTGGCCAGCATTATAATGCCCGGCGCATGGAATTATTATCAAAATTCTTTTTGAATTTGAAAATAACACGAGTCAATAGTTCTTTAAAATTTTGCCTAATTGCCGAGGGTTTGCATGATTTTTATCTGCGCGTTGGCCCCATTTGTGAATGGGATACAGCGGCGGGCCACTGTATTTTGGAGGCGGCGGGCGGTGTAGTGGTTGATTTTGAAGGCCAAGCCCTGCAATATAATGTTCGCGAAAGCTTAAATTGTCCGCCATTTATTGCTATGGGCGACAAAAATGCCGCGCCAAGAGTTGTTGAAATGTATAATAAAATAAGGAATTCACTATGATGAAAAGAATTAAAATTGCCGTGACAGGTGCCGCCGGGCAAATTGGCTATGCGTTTTTATTTCGATTGGCTTCAGGCCAAGTGTTCGGCGATGACACGCAAGTGGATTTGCATTTATTAGAAATCGAACCCGCACTTCCCACCTTAAAAGGGGTGGCAATGGAATTGGAAGACTGTGCTTTTCCAACCTTGGGAAATATTGTGATGACTTCCGATCCTGCACGGGCGATGAAAGATATTAATTGGGCGACACTCATTGGTTCCGTTCCGCGTAAGCAGGGCATGGAACGCTCGGATTTATTAAAAATAAATGGCGGAATTTTCATCGGCCAAGGCCGCGCAATTAATGAAAATGCGAATTCCGATGTGCGCGTATTTGTTGTCGGTAATCCCTGTAATACGAATTGTTTGATCGCGATGAATAATGCGCCAGACGTTCCGAATGATCGTTTTTTTGCGATGACGATGCTGGATGAAAATCGTGCAGTTTCTCAGCTCGCGCAGAAAGCCAATGTGCATGTAAACGATGTGCAAAACATGATTATCTGGGGAAATCATTCTGCCACACAATTTCCCGATTATTTCAATGCAGAAATTAAAGGGAAAAAAGTGCCCGATGTAATAAGCGACCACCAATGGCTGAAAAATGATTTTATTCCCATCGTGCAAAAACGCGGTGCCGCGGTTATTGAAGCGCGCGGTTCTTCCTCAGCAGCTTCTGCGGCCAACGGAATTGTTGATGGCTTAAAAGCGCTTGTTTATGACACTAAGCCTCTACAATCCTATTCGATGTGTCGCGCCTCGCAAGGTGAATATGGGGTTGACGCTGGCTTAATTTATTCTTTCCCAACCAGAACGGAAAATGGAAAAATTACGGTGGTTCCCGGAATTCAACACTCAGAATTTGCTCAGGAAAAATTGCGCATTACTTTGGAAGAATTACGGGCTGAATATCAGGCAGTGAAAGAGTTGGGTTTATTGCCGGAATGATCGTTCTTGGTATTGAATCCTCTTGCGATGAAACTGCCGTGGCGATTTATGACGCTTCGCGTGGGCTTATTGCCAATCGTGTTTATTCGCAAATTGCGCTTCACGCTGAATATGGCGGCGTAGTTCCAGAGCTTGCCTCTCGAGATCACATCCGAAAATTATTGCCCCTTTTAATAGAGACCTTAAAAGACGCGAATTTAAATAAAAAGGATATTCAAGGGATAGCCTACACACAAGGGCCTGGATTAGTCGGTGCCCTATTAGTAGGGGCGACTATCGGAAAAAGCTTGGGATTTGCTCTAAATATTCCAACGCTGGGTGTGCACCATTTAGAAGCGCATTTATTAGCCGTGATGTTGGAAGACGAAAAACCGGAGTTTCCTTTTGTCGGTTTATTAGTGTCAGGTGGTCACACCATGCTGATGTCCGTCATTGATTTTGGTCATTATGAATTACTCGGTGAAACGCTGGACGATGCAGTTGGAGAAGCCTTCGATAAAACGGCTAAATTATTGGGTTTACCTTATCCAGGTGGTCCAGAATTAGCCGCACTTGCTGAAAAAGGGAATAGAGAACGTTTTCATTTTACACGCCCGATGATAAATCGCCCAGGACTCGAATTTAGTTTTAGTGGCTTAAAAACGCATGCATTACATTGTGTACAAAATAATGCAATTGACGCGCAAACCAAAGCTGATATTGCTTGTGCATTTGAAGAAGCGATCGTTGATACACTGATTATTAAAAGTCGAAGAGCTCTCGAACAAACGGGTTTTAAACGCTTAGTGGTTGTTGGTGGGGTGAGTCGAAATAAAAAATTACGATCAGGCCTTACGCATGCCATGAAAAAAAATGCGGTAAGCGTCTATTATCCTCGCCCTGAATTTTGCACCGATAATGCGGCCATGGTGGCCTATGCCGGTTGCCATCGGCTTATGCAGGGTCAAAAGGATTCCTTATCGATCCTAGTGAAAACCCGCTGGCCAATGGAGCAATTAAGTAGACAGGCTTAAGCGCTTCACTCTATACTCTGCGCGGCCTATCTAAGTCAGGAGAGGGAAATTTCCATGAAAATTTTATTTTATTTGTTTTCAATTATTCTCTGTATCGCTAGTACCTGTGCGCGGGCCGGCGGAGAATGGTATTTTTCCTGGGGTTATAGCAAAGATTATTGGGCTGGGAGTAATATCAATGTCTATCAACGTGCATTAAATAATAATTTCACTGTTTATAATGTACAAGGGGGTGATGACCCAGGGTGGAACCATCCTCCCTATAGCTTCGGATTTGGAGGTCAATATAATATTCGCATTGGTCGCTTTGTAGATGCAGCCCAAACTTGGGCGCTTGAACTGAGTCTGGATCACACCAAGTATAATAGCACTCCGAATCAAGTGGCTTATGTAGGTGGAATAGTAAATGGCCAGTATGTTGGCTCTTATCAAACCTTAACTCCAATGTATTTCTCCTATTTTTTACATAATGGTCTCAATCATGTCATGCTGAATGCCGTAAAAAGAATTCCGCTTTTTGGAGTTCCCAATAACACGATGAGCGTTGCGGCCGTGGTGAAAGTGGGGGCTGGTGTTCTGATACCCCATTCCCTCAATGTTATTTTTGGACAGGTCAATAATGTAGGGCCTAAGGCCTGGCGGAATTATTTTGGTTGGAATTCAGGCTGGTGGCAGTTTGGGGGATGGACGGCCGGAGTTGAGGCCGGTTTTCGGATTGTGCTTTATAAACCCATTTATCTTGAACTCACTGATAAAGAAGCGTTTAGTGGTGTGAGTCAAATTCCCGTTAATCAGGGCAGGGCGAATCAAGCCCTTTGGCTAAATGAAGTTATTTTTAGTTTGGGAATTGCCTCCTAAAAAGTAAAAAATTTGGTATTAACATGAAAATAAAAAATATTTTTTTAATCAGTTTTGGAATAGTGAGTTTAACAGCGAATACGGCACAAGCCTGGAAACACGAAGTTTCGATTTCCTATGGATGGGGCCAAGAATTTTTGGAAAATTATAATAATCAGGCCGTCCTATTATTTGGTAAGCTTTATAAATTTAAAAAAATCGATAAGACGCTAATTGCGACTATTGATGGTACGATTGCACATATTACGACCTCTGCAGCCGTGAATAAAACCTTGAATACCGCCGCGCTTTCATTAGCGTTTCGGACCTATTTCCAAAATCCAGATTTACATAAAATACGACCGTATTTAGGAGCTTCATTTGGTCCCGTTTATCTAAGTCAGGAGCAATTAGGTTTGCGACGGCAGGGAAGTCATTTTGTTTTTCAATCCGCGTTTGAAGGGGGGGTCGAATTTGATGTTTCTAAAACGCGAAGCCTAGACCTTGGTGTACATTTAATTCACTACTGCAATGCTGGTTTTGCGCATCCCAATCAAGGAATAAATGTACCCTTTGCTGTTTCCCTAGGTTACCAATTTTAAAAGTCGAGGAGTTCCACATGAAAATAAAATTAGGGTATTTATTGCCCCTGCTTTTAATTGCAAATTTAGCAGAAGCACAAAATGGAATTTATATAGCAACAGAAGGCGGTATTGCTTTAGTCAATGGTTTACCGAGTCCAGCGAATGCGGGTGCAATTCGTTTTGAGCGCAGTGCGTTTCCCTATGTAATTCGTGGTAGTTTTGGTTACAATCATGATTTTAATTCCTTATTTGGAATTGGCTTTGAAATGGGCTTAAGCCAGTTTAGTAAAACGACATACTATTATTCGAATGTACCAAACACTGAGCTTTTTTTAAGTTCTATCGAATTTTTGGCGACCGGAATGATGCATATTAATTCGAAATTTGACTTAATTGGTAAACTGGGTGGAATTCGCTTAAGCCCGAATGTGAAGGGAACGAATGCAGGACAAGGCGACACTCAAGTGGTGGTGCAAGCTGACTTTGGTGCGGCGTACAATATCACCTCTCATGTGGCGTTAACGCTAAGTTATGCCCATGTTATTGGAACCAGCATTTCTCGAGTAGATGAAATCTCTCGAAAAGCACCTGGTTTAAACGAAGGGATGTTGGGGCTGAGGTATCGTTTTGGACCCTAGAAACGAAAATAGAAAGAGCCAGAAACCACATCTGCTGTATATCCAAATTCAACACCCACATGCCAATAGGTGATATCCGATACAATTTGTAAGAGTGGAAGTATAGGCTCATATCGAAGTACTTGGGGATAGGGCCAGGCTCTTACATTTTGGTAACCTAAAATGCCACCCAAGCGATAGCCCACTGCAAAGTTGAGATTGGGCTTAAGTTTTTTTTCATACCAATATCGCTGAATTCCAATGCTATAAGAGCGGATATTAAAAGAATTAACAAAAGTTCCGGCAAAAAAAGTCTTATAAACAATAGCAATCATAGGATTATTATTATCATGTCCGCCATGAGAGCTTGGAATATTGGAAGCGCCGAAGGCTTCAATATGATGAGTAAACATAAGCGGAATGATGGTAATCGGGGTTTCTGGCATCGTCGGTTTCCCCCAAAGCGCTTTCCAAATAGGGTGGGGATTTTTTTTAACCGGTGGGGGCGTTAATTTTTTTTCAGGTGCAGAATACCCTAAGGTAAAAAAAAACAAAGCAATGGCGCCAAAAAAAATAGAAGGACTGGGAATAAAATGGCGATGTTTTTTCATTTTTTTAAAATGTAATTTTATTTTCTGTGCCCTGACGAAGTCGATTAATATTTTCTCGGTGAGCATAGGCAATTAAAGTGCCCATAAGGAAAATGGGAAACGCATAGTAAAATTTCCCAAACAATAAGCTGCTTAATAAAGCGGCTGCCACAGCGCACAAAGAGGCGAGTGAAACGTAGCGTGTTATGGCTACAACAGCGGCCCAGACAACTATGGCCACTACGCCAACAACTATTGAAAGCGCTAATAAAGCTCCCATCATCGTGGCAACGCCTTTTCCGCCCTTAAATTTAAAATAAACCGGGTAAATGTGGCCAACAACGGCCGCCACAGCAGCTAATCCCATAAGGGGGGGCTGCAGGCCCATCATTTTTGCGATCAAAACGGCCACCACCCCTTTTAAGGCATCTCCAATCAAAACAATGGCGGCCTGTTTTCGTCCGACGGAACGTAATACATTGGTGGCGCCAGCATTTTTCGACCCCACTTCACGTGGATCTGGAAACTTCATAAGTTTTGACAAGAGTATCGATGTGGATACAGAACCTAGAAGATAAGCGATGACAATGCATATGATTCCCGACATGATTTCTTCCCTTTATTGTTAGTCTCGATTATTGTAACATCCTTTTTTTAAAAAGGGATATTGGAAAGGATGAATGAAGAAATAGAGAATTTGGTGTGGCTGGATTTAGAAATGACCGGCCTAGATCCAAAAAAAGATCGTATTATAGAAATTGCGACGATAGTTACAAATTCTGATCTCGTGGTCTTGGCTGAGGGCCCCGTATTTGCCGTGCATCAATCGGATGAACTTCTAAGGGGTATGGATGATTGGAATCAAGAACATCATGGCGCCTCAGGTCTTATTAAGCGCGTGAAAGCGAGCCAAACTTCAGAGTCTAAAGCCGAACAAGAAACGTTGGCCTTTATTCGGCGATATGTAGGTGAGGGCAAATCGCCGATGTGCGGTAATACGATTCATATGGATCGTCTTTTTTTAAGCCACTATATGCCACGCTTAGAATCCTATTTTCATTATCGCAATCTGGATGTGAGCACACTTAAAATACTCGCAAAATTATGGGCTCCAGAGATGGCTGCCTCATTTGTAAAAGAGTCGCAACATATTGCTCTGCAAGATATTCATGATTCTATTAGTGAGCTCAAACATTATCGAAAGCATTTTTTAAAGGATACATCGTGTCCAAAATAAAAATATTTCTGGTTCAATTATTTTTATTTCTTTTTTTAGCTCCAGCATGTGCAGATGAGAATCGCACACATTTACCAAAAATTATTCGCAATGCTTATATCGGCTTAGAATTAGGGTATATGGGAGTCAATAACCCTAATATTCTTTTGGCTCCGGGTTTTACGGTGCGTCAAATTAAGTCTAATGCTGCTTCTTATCACGTCAATTTGGGATACTACTATGCACGATATTTAGATTTTGAACTGAACGGATATTGGATGTATCCGAAGATAAGACTTCTCAATATTGGAAATACCACTCAATTTGACGGGGTTCCTGTCACCGCTTTGGGCGCTTTCTTAAAACCCAAGTGGCCGGTTTCTCAGCGCTTCACTTTGTTTGGGCTTTTAGGAGGCGGTTTTGTCTCTCATGGAGGTGTTTGGTTTCGAACCTCGCAGATTATCAAAACTCAAGTGACTCCAACCGCTTTTGTAGGAGGTGGCTTGACCATTGCGATGTCGAGAGCTTGGGGCATTGATTTTTCAGGGACTTATGGCTTTGGACGGAGTTCAGAACGTTTACCCAGCTTTATCAATTTTGGGATGGGTGCGCATTTTAATTTTGGTAAATTAGATCCAAGTATCGTTGCTCCTGATAACTATTATTTCCCTTTGAACCGAATTGCCGCAGGCTATTCTAATTACAATTTGATGCATGTTTATGTGAATAGATATTTCACAGCCCCCTATGTGCCCATCTTTTGGCGAGCACCTATAAAGGCCAAAAATGGCTTTATTTTTTCTTATGAACGCAATTTTTTTCATACCCAAAAATATATTTCTTTGGATTGGGGATTGAGTGGGGCTTCTTGGACGAGTCAAGTTTTCTCCAATCAATTTTACACCGCAGCGGCTTTTTTAGATTTTGATTTCTGGTTTTTAAGAACAAAATATTGTGATGTTTATTTTACCTATTCTATCGCGGGTCCTGCTTTTATTAGCCGAACTCGTCTTGAAAATCGTGAAATGGGTGGCAATTTTATTTTCCAAGACGCCTTAGGTTTGGGCGCGCTTATCGGTAAAACTAAGCACTTAAATGTCACCGTTAAAATTGGCCATTATTCCAATGGTTCCTTGCTGCCGGATAATCCTGGCATTGATATTCCACTTGTTTTATCGCTTGGTTATGCTTTCGGTTAGATTTTGAAATGTTAAAAAAAGGAGTTTTTTAATGCACAAAATAGGCGCTAGTATAGCCGCTTTGGCTTTACTTATTTTTTCCTTATCCGCATTTTCAGATAATCGCACGGAATTGCCGAGAATTTTTCATCACTCTTATATTGGTTTTCAACTTGGTTTCATCGGTCCGCCTGAAACGGATGCTTTTTTAAAACCGGGTTTTACGGCTTTTCATATACAAGCAGTGGGTGGCTTTTATCATTTTTATGCTGGCCATTATTTTAATCCCTATTTTGCAATTGAAGCAGGGGGATATTGGCAATTACCCAAAATCGAATTTATTAACGTCAACAACTTTGGAAACGTTCGGAAGATGTCAATGAGCGCCTTTAGTGTTTTTCTAAAACCAACCTGGCCGGCTATGTCTTCTTTGAGTGTGTTTGGTTTGCTAGGTGGGGGATTTGTGTCTCGTGATGGAGTATATATCCCGAATTTTGCCTTTATTCCAGTTGGGGGGCTTCGCTCACCCGGTGATTGGGTAAACCTTCCTAATCTTGCGCTTATTCCGAGTGGCGTTATTCCTACCGGCATGATTGGTGGGGGTGTAAGCATTTTGCCCATGTCCCTTTTTAGTATTGATTTAACATTAACCTATGCGCTTGCGGTGAAATCGCGACAATTCCCTGGTTTTTTAAATTTCGGAATTGGTACGCATTGGAATATTCCTTAAAGGAGCGTTGATTTGATCAGTCCAAAATCGTCAAAAATAGTGCTAAGCCTTTTTCTTTCGAGTATGGTTTTCACTTCTGCCCTGGCGAGTTCCGATTATTATTTTCCGCTTAATCGCATTGAAGTGGGATATTTTAATAATAGCTATACCGGTAAGAATACCAGTGTAAATCAATATTTTTCACCCCCCTATTTACCTGTTTTTTGGCATTCTGTCTTACGCGTGAAAAATGGTTATATGCTTATGTATGAACGTAATTTTTATCACACCAAAAAATATGTCTCTTTAGATTGGGGAGCAAGCGGAGCCAGCTGGACCAGTCAATTGTTGGGAAATCAGTTTTATACTGTGGCACTCTTTTTGGATCTTAGCGTGTGGTTTGTACGATCGAAATACGCGGATTTATATATTACGTATTCCATTGCAGGGCCAACCTACATGAGCCGGAATAGAATTGATGCTCGTGATATGGGCGGTAATTTTATTTTTCAAGATACACTCGGAGTGGGGGCCTTGTTAGGCACGCAAAAACACGTTAATGTCAGTGTGAAAATTGGCCATTACTCGAATGGTTCATTGCTGCCTTTTAATCCGGGCATCGACGTCCCTTTTATTTTTTCGATAGGCTATGCTTTTGGTTAACATGGAGTAAGAGATGACTTTAAAACGTTCGATTACTATGCCTGGTTTATTGTTTGCCGCCATTGCGGGAATTATGGGCTCAGGTTGGTTATTTGGCCCATTTTTTGCGGCCAAAGTGGCAGGGCCCGCTTCGATTTTATCCTGGGTGCTCGGCGGTGGTTTAATGATTATCATTGCCATTACCTTCGCAGAATTGGCCAGCGCATTTCCAGTCGCTGGTGGCAGCGTGCGATTTTTACAATTTAGTCACGGCACCTTAGCGAGTTTTACGATGGCCTGGGTAGCGTGGATTTCTTCGAGTGCGGTTGCACCCATTGAAACACTGGCCATGCTTCAATATATTTCCAGCTCATATCCTGGTTTAACGCACATGGTCTCGGGGGTTTCTGTATTAACGGAAACGGGCTTTGCCTACGCGGCAATATTAATGATGGTCATGTGTATTATTAATTATTTTGGTGTTCGTTTATTATCTAAAACAAATGGACTTATTGTATTTGTTAAGCTCGCCGTTCCAATTCTAACCATTATTTTTTTATTTTCGCATGTTTTTCATGCACAGAATCTCACATCGATGGGCTTTGCACCGATGGGCTTGAAGGGAATTGTTGCTGCACTTCCGACGGCTGGTGTGATTTTTTCTTTTATTGGTTATAGTCCCGCCATTCAATTAGCGGGTGAAGCAAAAAATCCGAAGCGCGCAATTCCTTTTGCCATTATTGGGGCGCTCATCATTGCGGTTACTACCTATATTTTGCTTCAGGTCGCTTTTATCGAATCGCTAAAACCCTCAGAAATTCAAGCCGGGTGGCAGAATCTTGCGCTAAGCGAAGGCGGCCCTTTTGTGGCGATTTCAAAAAGTTTAGGCGCTTTTTGGATGGTGTGGATCATTATGTTTGGTGCCACCATTTCACCTCTTGGAACGGCATTAATTTACACCGCTTCAGCTTCGCGAATTGCCTATGCCATGGGTGAAAATGGTTATGTCCCTAAGACCTTGCAGTCGCTTAATCATTTTGGTGTTCCTGCGAAAATGATTGCCATTAATTATTTCCTCGGTTTATTTTTATTTTTGCCATTTCCATCGTGGCAACAAATGGTGAGCTTCTTAGTGGCGGCGTTTGTATTTTCCTATGGAGTGGGGCCTTTAGCCTTGATTGTTCTGCGCAAGACTATGCCTTTGCATCCGAGGCCCTTTAAAGTGCCCGCTGCAAAATTTACTTGCTTGCTTGCTTTTTACATTTGTAATTTACTTATTTTTTGGACCGGCTGGGGTATTGTCAGTAAGATGATGCTCGCTATTTTGCTGGGTTATGTATTTTTAGCAGGATTTAAATTCACGAATCAAGGTAGGAATTTGAAGTTAGAATGGAAAAATTCCTGGTGGTTATTTCCTTATATTATCTTGACGGCGGCAATTAGCTACATGGGTTCCTTCGGAGGTGGAAAAAATTATTTGCCCTTTGGTTTGGATTTTGTCGTGATAGCGGTCGTCACAGTCATTATTTATTCGATAGCGGCTCGTTCTGGTCTTAAACACCGCGAGGGACATGTGCACTCGTAACATGGGCTTTTGCTGAGTCGAGGTGAGTTTCTTGGTCGTCAAAAAAAATGTCAGCACCAAAAGCGCCCAAAAATTCACCTTTCTTGAGGCCTCCTAAAAACAAGGCCTCATCGATACGAATATTCCAAGACCGTAGGGTTCGAATGACACGCTCATGCGCCGGAGCTTGTCGTGCTGTAATTAAAGCGGTATGGATAGGGCAATTATCAGGATTAAATTTTTTCTGAATTTTCAGCAATGCCTCGAGAAAACCTTTGAAAGGGCCACTCGGTAAAGGTCGATTTGCACAAACCGTTTCATTTTCGTGAAAAGCAGCAAGGCCCTTTTCTTGAAAAATTTGTTCCGCTTCATCCGAAAAAATGACGGCATCACCATCAAAGGCAATTCGCAATTGGTCAGGATGTTGATTATTTGAGTTTGAAGGTAATAAGGTGGCGGCCGCACAACCAGCACTTAATGCATTTTTGACATCATTGGGATTGCTGGATAAAAATAAATGGGCACCGAAGGCGCGGACGTACTGATAGGGTGATTGCCCATTCGTAAAGGCCGCGCGAGTGATATCCAGATTATAATGTTTGATGCTGTTAAATATGCGTAAACCCGTGTCTATGCTGTTGCGGGATAATAAAATGACTTCCACAAGATCGCCAAAGGTATTTAATGTTAATAATTTTTTGACGAGTGGAAACCCAACGCCCGGCTTTAAAAATTCATTTTCATGCGTAATTTGATAGTGGGAGTAATTTTCTACACCTTGATTTTCATAAATGCTATTGCTTTCATCTAAATCAAAAAGGGCTCGCGAGGATATCGCCACCACTAAACGATTCGAAATGTCATAGGGCATAGTGCACCTCCAAATAATGCGGAATAAGCGGAAAATAAAGCGCTGCTCGAATTGGCCTGGTTTCCATTTTAGCAAAAGCCTTAGCATATTGCTCGAGTTGTGCTCGGTAGCGTGCCGCTTCTTCTGCCAAAAAGGCTTCCAAAGGTAATTCATTCGGACTACTGGTTTTGAAATCAATAATCCAACGCACGCCATTTTCATCGCAAAAAGTACGATCAATCACCAATGGCAGCACTTTGTCTTCAAGGCGAGTGCAGATACTCATTTCACTTTGTGCTGTGGGACGATGCTGCAATATCCATCGGCCTTTTTCATCGGCAAGAGTATTTTCAAGGGCTCTTCGAATTTGGAGTATCGCCAATTCAAATTGTGAACTGGGAAGACCCAGTATCATTGATTGGTTTCGCCAAAAAGCTTCTGGCATAGTTTTACCAAGGGCTAATTTTTCAAGCGCTAAATGGACTAAGGTTCCAATAATAGCGGCGTAATTCGGTTTAAAAGGTCTTAGACCTTCTTGATGTGGTGGTCGAGAAATAGCCGGTTCAATGGGAATATTTTTAAAAGGATCTTTGAGCCTCAGAAAAAGAGGGGCATTCGAGGATTCAGAAGGCTGTATTTGAAGCGGTTTTTTCATCAAATGGGCCTCTGCGAAAAAAGAGGAAGAGAGCAAATCTAAAAAACTTCCTTTAGAGGGTTTTACAAATTCATCGGGTTTATTAGGGTCTTTTGAGAGATGCGCAATGCAATGGGCGCTTTTTTTTGCCCGCGTGAGTGCCACATAGAGTAAGCGACGCAACTCATGTTGGGCCTTATTTTTTTCGACTCTTCGAAGATAGGCGTAAATAGGATCGCTGTCATCTTCAGTAGCTTTAATGGGCGCGAGCAATAAATCGCTTCCGCCAAAGGGATTTGCACGTTCAAGCCATAATAAGAGTTGATTTTGATCGTGGGCTGCCATTTTTGCAAATCCCGGTAAAATCACGTGGTCAAATTCCAAGCCCTTGGCTTTATGAATGGTCATCACTTGAATGGGATAATCACCGGCTGCCATGGGGGTGGCCGCCATTTTTCGAATACTGTCGTCCAGTTGTTTTAAAGGTAGGGCTTGGTGAGCTCGATCTAATTTTGCGAGAGTATTGAAAAAAACATCCACGTTTTGCAGCTCGCTTTTTTCAGTTAATACGGCATTGCCTGAAAGTGCCGCCCAGGTTCCCTCGATCCACTGAGCAATTGGAATACGGCCTTTTTGGCTTATACTGTGCCGTAAAATGGGGACAATTCGTTTCAATCTTTCACTTCCATCTTTCGATAATTTCAATCGTTCATGTTGTAGAAGGACTTCCCACAGGCTTTTCTGCGAAGCCGCTAGGGCAAGACTATGCAAATCTTCTAATTTTAGGCCGCAAAAAGGGGTTCGCAATAAGGCTAACCACGAGACACGATCTGCTAAATGCAGTAATGCCCGAGTAAGGGTTAATGCATCCTGAATTTCAGGACGATCTCCCAAAGACTCAATTTCAAGCGCGTGGTATTGAATATTATTTTTTCGGAAGCTTGGAAGAATCTGGTCTAATTGGCTACGTGACCGAACTAAAATAGCAATCGTTTCTGTAGGATTTTCGTGATGTAATTTTTTGATGAGCAGAAGCACCTGTTCAGCTTCTTCATTTTCATCGTTAGTCGGATAAAAAAATACGCCCGAATTTTCTGAATCTGATTTTGCCGCTGTGGCAGGAGAGTAGGGAACTGCACCGGTAGTAATGTCAGAATACGCTGGAAAAAGTGCTGGAAAATGCGAATTTAGCCAATTGACGAGTTTTGCATCTGAACGAAAATTAGTGGTGAGCGGAATATAGCGGAGTGAAAGTCCCGCGATGCCTTGTTGTTGAGCTCGTAAAAATAACCCGACATTGGCTTCTCGAAATCGATAAATGGATTGCATGGGATCACCGACTAAAAATAGGCTTCGCCCATCGCCAGGTGTCCATCCCGAGAGTAATTTTTCAATTAAAATAAATTGCGTCATCGAAGTATCTTGAAATTCATCAATTAATAAATGCCGAATTTGGTGATCAAGATAAAGTGCTAAATCCGTGGGATTTGTTTCAGTTCCGAGAGCAAATGAGGCTCTCAAACTAAATTCAACAAAGTCCAGGACGGAGTTTTCGGCGAAAATAACCTGTAACTGCGCTGTTAAGCGAGGTAAAACAAGAAGCAGGGCTTCTAAAATTTCCCACTGATTTTCGTTAAATGATGTCGGTGGGCTTTGCACGATTTCGTGTAAGGCATGTCGCAACATTTCGTTTTCATTTAATTCCTCGAGCAGCGCTTCCATCTCGGCTTTCATAGGATGCTTTGGCGGAAATCCATTATTTTTGGTGACGCTTTTTCGAAACGTCCCCTCTTTTGTGAGTAATAAATTGGCTATCGCCTGCCAGGTTTCCACGTTGGAGAGGGCTAGGGTGAGGGGTATCCCCAAATTCTCCGAAGCAAATTCCAGTAAAAGAAGTAAGCGAGTTATTAATGCTTCAGAAAAAATCTCCTCAAGTTTGTGAACCGCATCGCGTGAAATATTTTGAAGGGCATTTTCCAGATGTTTTTTAAGTTTCTCCGGCGAATCATTAAAGCCCATAATATGCGAAAGCCACTGCTCGCGCTTGGCTAAAATTTGCGTAAATAGCGATTCTAATTGATAGACGCGATTATCCAAATGAAGGAGTAATTTTTCGATTTTGTCATTAAGTTCTGGAGAATGGGAATCATCCGTTAAAAATTCCCGAGTGGCTAAGCGATAAAAATAAGAGGCATCTTCTGCAATTTTGGGCTGCCCACCCAGCTGCGATAAAATTGGGGTTTGCGCACAAATACTGCTGCAGAGCGCATCAATAGTTAATATTCGAAGGCGGTTAGGGTTTTCGATTAAATTCCAGTGGTAGTGATTATCTTTTTCTAAGGCTTCCAAGGCTAGGGTTCTTGTCATTTTTTCGTGGGGCGCGTTATTTTCCTGGGGTGCGCGGGCTTTTGTTAAGGCGCGAATAATTCGCTGACGCATTTCGGCTGCTGCTTTACGGGTAAAGGTGATTGCAACAATTTCTTCTGGTTTTTCGACGGTTTTTAATAGTTTTAAAAATCGTTGCGTGAGTAATTCGGTTTTTCCTGAGCCTGCTGGGGCCTGAACGATGAAGGAATTTTCTGGGTTTAAGGCTGCTTCTCTTAGGGATTGGTCTTGGATTGTCATTTTAATTACCTGCATGGGGAGAGGGGATAATATTTCCAATGCCGTCACGTGGGTTTGCTCCGATTCTGCATAAAGATTTTACATCACAATATTGGCAGCTATTTTGATCGTGCGGGGTTACGCTCGCTAGTCCAGATGAAAATTCGATGCTTAATTTTTCGATAGCTTCTCGCCATTGAAGCCGTTGAGCATCCCAGGTAGTGGTGCTCATCACGCCAGGCAAATATTTTTCAGTTTTTTCATCACCTTCGATAATTCCCTTAAATTGCAAATTCCCCGGTTTAAGTACGGCAAAGCTAATCCCAGAATATTCACGATCATTGATGTGTGTGTAAGTACAATAAAGCGGTAATTGTGGATCTTGAGGACGGTCACCCAACCAATCACTCACCTGACAATTTCCGGTTTTATAATCGATCATCACCAACTGTCCATTTTCTAATTGATCAATTCGGTCTACTTGCACGTGTAAATTTAATTTCCCAATTTCCACTTTAAATTGGCTTTCAGTGGCGGCCACGGTAAATGTCGAGCGAGTTTTTTCAAAATCTAGCCAATTAAGCAATATTTTTTCTAAGCGTTTTTGTTCGGTTTTTAAAAATTTTTCTCTGGGTTTTGCTTGAGTATTTTCAAAATTCTCAAGTACTGAATGGGTAACGGAATTAATGAGCGTATTTAATTGTAAAGTACTCTTCGAGAGCAAGTTGTTATGATCCTTAAGTTCACGCCAGATTTTTTCAAGGCAACGGTGCAGTAAAATTCCCCGTTCAGAGGGTGTTAGGCCGAGCCCAGTTTGTGGCAAGGCTTGCGCTTTTAATCGCACAGAAGCGAAAGCCCTAAATGGACAAATCGCTTGCTGTTTAATAATCCAGCTCCCCCCGCGTATATTTTCTTCTGGAGTTAACGGTGGCACTACATAATCATCAATCAATTCCATCGGGTTTTCTGTCCCAGAAAAGGGTTTTTCTGTCATCAGACTTTTTTGGAAGGAAGCACTGAAATCAGGAATATCTTTAATTAACTCACTTTGCTGTAATATTTTATCGCCCTCGCGTTGAGGCGAACTCAGTACAATAATTGGCGCACTCTGTAATAAGCGATGCAATACTTGTTTGGCATAGCGTAATTCTCGCGCGGGTGTGGCGTGGGGCATGTTATTTTTTTTCTGGAATTCGTAGGGCAAAAATGGATTGGGTTTTGCCACTTGAGGCCAGGCCTCATCATGCAAGCCCATAATCCAAATGGCATCGAAATAAAATCCCGCTGATTCAAGGGTTCCAAGAATTTGAATATTGGCTGGCACGGATTGAGGCTGAAAAATTGTCGTATTTAATAATTCATTAAAAATTTGGCGTGCTTTCGTAAACGTTAAACTCGGATAAATTAAATCCAGCGCGCTGAATTCGCTGAGGGATTTATAGAAACGAGTGCATAATTGATAATCTTGGCTATCGAGGCTTCTTCGACCGGGCCAGCCTATTCCTTCTAGTGCCTCGCTAAAAAAATCAGCCCATAAACTGGGTGATCGAGGGGATAGTATTTTTGTGCATTCTGAAAAAGCGCGAAGTCGCGCAAGCCATGTACTTTGGGAATAGTGCTCGAAATGCGCGCTTAAGGGAGCATAAATTTCGCTTAAGGGTAGGGACTCTGCGCCTAAGTTTAGCAGGGCGGCATGACAACGTGCGCCTAAAGCGGTGTCATAGTCGTTTGAACAGAGATAAGGGGATTGAAGCAAGGCCCCTAATTTTTCAAGCTCACATTCGCCTTCTACTAAATCCAGCACGATCTTGGCCATTCGAATGATATCGTAGGACATTAAACTCGCACCGGCCGATAAATTAAAAATATGCCGAGTTTTTAGGTAGCCCTCTAATAAATATTCCTCGGCAAATACTTTGGTGAAGATATAGTCAACTCGATCTCGAATTTGCGCCAAATTGGGGACTATGCATCCAATATTAATGTGTGGATTTTTTTCCAATTGATTTTTCGCCCATTGAGCCATGGCCCACATTTCCGCTTCGTTATCTGCAAGAAGAATTTTTTTCGTAGTGCCTCTGAATTCCTCGGAATCCTGTGCGAGGGTTTGGGGATGAGGGCCAGAGCTTGGGCGTCCCCCTAAAATGGGCGTCTCATGCCTTGGTTTCTTCGGCCAGTCCATAGGGGGATTTTTCATATCGGAGAAAATTTTGTCATAGGCAGGGGCAAGGTCATCAAAGCCATCCAAATAAATTTTTTCTGGCAAGGGAAGGTCTGAAATCCGATTTTGCAATTCCTTTATAATCTGTCCAAAACTCTTCCAGTGATTTTTCTGGCAAATGTTTTCAAACTTTAGGGCCCACTGATAAAATTCTGCGACCTGTTCATTCGCATCCCTTGGAATATCTGCCACAGAGAAGTTCCATAAGGCTAGCGTTTCGTAGGCGGATTTAGCCAGTTGGGCGGTGGTTTTGAGGTCCAGGAGCAGGGATTGGTGCTTTAGAATGATCCCTTGCCAAACTTCTTGTTCTTGAAGTTCAGAAAGTAAAACGGCCTCTGTTTGGCAGTGGTCATACCAAAGCGTTTGGAGCCAGTTTTTAAGCGGGATGATGGGGCTATTCTGCCAGCTCGATTTTTCTAGCTGAATTTGTTCTTGATTAAAACACTTCTGATGATAAGTGGCCAAACGACGGTTCGCCGTGAGCAGCAATCGATCATGATGGGCAATTTCCCTAGCCCAAATGGACAATGTCTTACATTCCATTGCGTTTTTTTCTCTTGTGATTCTAGAAAGTTGCACACAGGTTAAACTGTTTCTTCACTTTCTGTCAATTGCTTAGGGGCTAGAGCCTTAGAAAATCAAGCACTTACATTAACTGATTGATAAATATAGAAAATTATTTTTGGGGAATTTTTGCGCAATCTGATGATAATGCCCATACTACAGTAAGTTTGATGGGTTTCAAACATTTTACCCACAGTCTTATCCACAGAAATTGTGGATAACAACTAGGGGCTCTAGTTTATTTAAAAAGTTTGTGGGTAACGGTCTGCTCAGGTTCTCTTTCCAATTTTTTAGCTAAATGAAAGCCATCGGTTTTATAGAATGCATACGAGTCATGCTTTACTTTTGAGTGAATCATCAGGAAGAGCAGTATTGCCAAACCAATGGGGGGCAGGATGGCAGTGAGTAGGGTTAGTCCGATCACCACTAGAGCTTGAGCTTTCCGATGAGTAGCAAGCAGTTTTTTGCACCGATTTAAGTTTTTGTAAAAGTGAGTTAACTTAGTCGAAGCAAGCTCGTTGGGTGTCTTAAGAGGATCTAACATGGATGTAAGTGCCTCAAGCTTCTTTGGAAGATTAACCTGATCATCCGACTCTTGATAATGTAAAGCCGTTTGAAGCGCAGCTTTGGCAGCACCTTCTTCTTGCTGAGGAACATTAGGGTGGTCTGGCTTTGCAGCAGAATCCGGTAAAGGTTCAGCTTCAGCATCACTATGGATTCTAATTTGGATAGCAGCACCTTCCTCCACTTCAATAGAGCGTACTGCTACTGCTTCTAGATTATTCTCTTCGGCCTTAATGGGACTTGATTTTGGAGTATATTTTTTAACTGAAATCTTTGTTAGATCCTTGATTGTGTTTACTGTGTTTATTTCATTTTCGATGGCATCTATTCTTGTTTGGTCCTCCACCTTGGATTTATCAGTATTAAGTTTTGAGAGGAATTCCTGAATGCGTGGATCAGCATATTCCTTGCAAACGGAAAGGGCTGTCTCTAATTTTTGTAAAGCAATTTTTTCCCTTGCCTGCAGACGGAATTTTTTCACAATCTCAGGCTCAGCCGGAAGTTCGTCGAAATTGCTGTAGCTTATAAATTCATTAATTTTTATTGGGAAGCCTTTACTATAATCGGTTTCAGTCTTAGAATTCTCAGGTTTTCCCAACTCGGAATGAAGATTTTGTTTCTTGGAATTTATGTCTCTTTCTTTCTTGGGCTCGTCGTGACCGGTGATAGAAAAAAGTTGAGTTGTCTCTGGCTCCCCCTCAAAAGTTTCTGGCATTTGAGGCTCACCAATGTCATCTAGACGCTCCCAAAGCAGAGCGCCTAGAGGATATTTTTCCATAAGTTCAGTGGAATTGTCGTGTTTCGCAGTATCAAAGTTGGCTTTAAGTAGAGACGCTTCCGTGAGACATTGAATTTTTTTCTCTCTTTCATTGTCATGTTTCTTTGTCTGTTCAGCCCGAAGTCTTTCTAGAATCTGGGGAATGTTATCGAAAGTATCACCAAGGTTTGCAATACTTCCCCTTTGCCTATCTGATTTCATCTCCTTAAACAATTCCCAGGGGAGAAAACTTAGAATCTTAGCAACTTCGGATTTATAAGATTCTCGATCTGTTAACTTGTTTATTTCCTTTTTAATTGATTCTCTCGTATCTTTGGGAAATCGGCTAATTATGTCTTCTAGTATTTTCATAAATTTTTCTAGAGAACACGTTACAATGAATTTTGTGTCGAAACCGAAAGAACTTACTAGATTTTTGAAGCGTTCGACAATTTGTTTTTGGTCAAGATTGCCAAGAGGATCGTTTTCTTTGGGGAGATCAAGATTATTGCGCATCCCGTTGATAAAAATATTCGAGATCTGAGTAAAATAATCTTTTTCGATAGCGATTTTGCGATCGCTGTGTGCTTTTGATCTTTTATCTATTTGTTCTTGTATTGCTAAAATTTCATTTTTCGCTTGTTTTTTGTCTTCCAGAATTCTTTTCAGAAATTCATTGTTAACTTGATTGATGATATTAACAACATTGACTCGTTTACTGAGATCAAGGGTATCTGCATTTTCCCCTAAGTAATGTTTTGCCAACAATTTTAGTATTCTAAGCTCTTGTTTTTGGCCTTTCACAAGCTCACCATCTGGACCTTTCTTTTGAAGAGGATCGCTAGTCGGTGCATGCTTAAAAATGCTTGCAGATTTAATTTCATCATTCGTGCTGTAGGAAAGCAATCTAAGATTGGGGAGGAAATAATTTTCGACAAGATCATTTACGGTTTCTTTGTCGACGACCTCATTCTGTATTAGGTCATATAAATTGGCATAGGAGACGTTTTGTTTAATGAAGTGATTGGGTGGTGGGAAATCATTGGCCCAAAACCAAAGGAATTCCTGATCATGATTTCCATGAAGAATTTCAAGCTTCATATCGCTTGGGAAAATTTTGAATACGGTAAGCAGCGTAAAAAGATCACTGGCCCCACGATCACAAACAAAATCACCGATGGAGCGAAAAAGTCTCTCGGGAGTATCTGGCACCGTAGTTTGGTCTATTATTGTGGCTCGGTCTAAAATTCTAGTGAATTCTTTAATGATTTTTTGATATTCATCGAATTTCTTCTTTCTTTTAGGAGTTTTCCAACTGTTCTTATTCACAGAGTTAATGGCCTTTTGGCGGTCTTTGGCGAGGGTTTCGCGGTCCTTAGCAAGGTCTGGAAGGTGCTTCTTTGTCCATTCTTTATAGATTTCTGTAAGCCGATGATAATCCTTCTCGGACTCTAGCTTCATAAAGCCTTTTTTTATTAATTGGAAAATGAGGAGAAGAGTATTGCCATGACCGTCCCCAACAGTGACTTGCGTTTCCAGGGACGAGTCAACGGCTGGCATGACTGACAAGTCGACCGATCGTCTTTGAATTTTTCCTGGTTTTTGATCTTCTCTCATAGTTTTTCCCTACTCTACTCCCTCATTCTACTCTCTTAATATTAAGAAACTCTTAAGCCAGCTCACCATTAATAAGTGAATGTCGCATAAATGGAGATCAAATTCAAATACTCATTCTACTGGAAATTTGCTAAATTAGAAGTTTAAGTATCTTGGAGTAATGGAATGAATCAGCACGTTCGGAAGGAAGCTAGGGTTTTACCTTTTAGGTCAACCGGAATGGGCGATGTAGCGCTCGTCGGTGGTAAAAACGCCTCTTTAGGCGAGATGATCACAAAGCTCTCCGAACTGGGTTTAGAGGTGCCTCCGGGCTTTGCGACGACGTCGCATGCCTACCATGAATTTTTATCTCACAACAAACTCACCAACTTCATCGATAGTCACTTGCAAGGTTTAGATATCTCAAACATCGAGCGACTAAAGGCCACTGGCCAGGCGATTCGTGAGGCTATCCTAGCGGGTGAATTGACAGAGGCTCTCATTTTGGCTGTAAAACAGTCCTTCAAGGAGCTCAATGTATTGCCAAGCCAAACGGTGGCGGTGCGTTCTTCTGCCACGGCTGAAGACCTTCCAGACGCTTCATTTGCCGGCCAGCAAGAAAGCTTTTTGAATGTGGATGGCATTGAGAATGTACTGGTCTCTATCAAACGCGTGTATGCCTCATTATTTACTGATCGTGCTATTTCCTATCGCATTCAGCGCGGTTTTGATTATCGAAAAATTGGAATTTCGGCGGGTGTGCAATTAATGGTTCGCAGTGATTTAGCCTGCAGCGGAGTGGCATTTACAATTGATACCGAAACCGGTTTTGATGGGGTAATTTTTATTACGGCGTCTTATGGTTTGGGTGAGTGCATAGTGCAGGGGGAAGTAAATCCTGATGAATTTTACGTGCATAAACCAAGCTTGCATGAAAATAAATCGGCAATTATTAGCCGCAAATTAGGCAGCAAGCAGCACAAAATGATTTATGCTGAAAAATCATCAAATGCCGGGAGCACAGAACGCGTTCCTGTTACGCCCGAAAAACAAGGCATTTTTTGTATGACAGATGAGGATATTTTATCGTTGGCAAAAATGTCACTCATTATTGAAGATCATTATGGCAGACCGATGGATATTGAGTGGGCCAAAGATGGTGATACACAAAAAATGTATATTATTCAGGCTCGCCCTGAAACCGTGGAAGCCAAAAAATCGCGTACGGTCTTGGAAACGTATCAGCTCGAAGAAGCCGGTGATGTATTGGTGAATGGGCGCAGTGTTGGCCAAAAAATTGGAAGCGGGATGGCGCGATTAATTGCAAGCCCCAAAGAAATGGCGCGAATGAAGCGTGGCGATATTTTAGTCACTGACATGACAGATCCGGATTGGGAGCCGATTATGAAATTGGCTTCGGCGATTGTGACAAACCGTGGTGGTCGCACCTGTCATGCCGCTATTATTGCGCGGGAATTAGGAATTCCAGCGGTGGTCGGCTGTGAGAAGGCTACCAAAATCATCAAAGAAGCAGAAGAAATTACAGTTTCTTGCGCAGAAGGTGAAACTGGAAAAGTGTATCGTGGTAAATTAAAGTTTGCTATCAACAAAACCGATATCGCGGAATTACCCAATTTGCCCGTAAAATTATGCATGAATTTAGCTAATCCTGAGCAAGCTTTTTTATATCAATCCATCCCAAACGAGGGGGTGGGTTTGGCACGTTTGGAATTTATTATCGGGAATATGATTGGAATTCACCCCGAGGCTTTATTAAATTTGGACAAAATGCCAGAAGATGTTCAGGCTGAAATTAAGTCCAGAATATCGGCCTATCAAAATCCCACTGAATTTTATATTGAAAAATTAGCGGAAGGAGTGGCCATGATTGCGGCGGCTTTTTTTCCGAAGCCTATTATTGTTCGATTCTCCGATTTTAAATCGAATGAATATGCGAATTTAATTGGAGGCTCGGAATTTGAACCGCAGGAAGAAAATCCGATGCTCGGATTTCGGGGGGCCTCTCGTTATATTTCGCCGAGTTTTCAAGCCTCTTTTGCAATGGAATGTGCGGCCATTAAACGGGTACGAGAAGTAAAAGGGCTTGTAAACACGCATGTGATGTTTCCATTTGTAAGAACGGTCGATGAGCTAAAAGGGCTCGTCAAGGAATTAAAGCAAAATAATTTAGAACGTGGAAAAAATGGTTTAAAGCTTTATATGATGTGTGAAATTCCCTCAAACGCTTTATTGGCCGAAGAATTTTTGCCGCATGTAGACGGCTATTCCATCGGATCAAACGATTTAACGCAATTAACATTGGGACTCGATCGAGATTCTTCTTTAATCGCCGATTTATTTGATGAACGGAATGGCGCCGTAAAAGTGTTATTAAAAATGGCCATCGATGCCTGCAATAAAGCGGGAAAATACGTGGGAATTTGCGGCCAGGGTCCATCGGATCATCCCGATTTTGCGGCTTGGCTAATGCAGCAAGGCATTCAAAGTATTTCCCTCACTCCAGATTCAGTCGTATCGACTTGGCTGATGCTTTCCAAAATTTGACACTCTGCTTAGAATTTTCCTTAAGGCTTCTTTAAATAGCCGATTTTTTTTAAAATTTATTATTTTTTTAATCTTTTTGAGTTATGATGTTTTGAATGAAAATGCATTGTAAGGTAGGTGAAGTAAGATGAAGCAAGAATTGATCTTTATAATTCAATAGATGATCGAAATAAGAGAGTCAATGAAGACGATGTTCTTCCGGAAGGAAAGGATCTCTCTCGGATTATTTTTTCGTACTTCAGCCTGAAGGTTTGGTTTGCCTTCATCAATGCCAATTTTTGTGTGTGGCCATGTAGGTTTGTGTTTAGTGGGTTTCATCTAAGAGCTCGCTCATGTCGATAATTTCAGCAAAAAATCCATCATCAATGACAGATTGTGTTACACCATTAACGTGAATTAGTACTGGCAAGCAGGTGAAATTGCCTCGGCGTTTTAGGCGTGTAATTTTTTCTTGAACCTCGGCAATGACTTTTTGACTAATGGGTTGTCTAGAATATTTTACTTCACATATGTAGAGCACCTTAAATCGAGTTTGAATTAAGTAATCGATTTGACAGCCCGCTTGTTGTCGATTTGGTTTTTGGAAAAAAGGATTGTCCGCAATAATTTCATCGAATTTTAGATGTAATTTATGAATAATATAATCCCGATTATTTAAAATTAAATTTTCAAACTGAAGTCCCGTAATAGTGTCCCAGGCGGGCAAGCTGGTGATTGATCGAACTAAAAAGTGTCCTTGCTCAATTTTTCTCTTATTGGGTTCAATGTACTTTAAATAAAATCGACAGTAGTTATCTGATAATCGGTATACACTAAGCGTCGATTCTTTTGCGGAATTAATTGCCCAAGTGTAATCTCGTTTTATAAATCCGGATAAAATCAGCTTATTCAAACATGTGCTAATATAGCCCCCTTTGCTCAATTTTAATTCATGGCATATTTGGTCGAAAGATAAGGGGCCATCAGATAAAATCTCCACTATTCTTTTGTAAGTCGCTTTTCCTGCATCGAATAAATCGGTGAAAATGTCGTCAAATTCTCTAAAAAGAATGCCGCCACGGGTGAAACAGAGTCGTCGAAGATTTTCATCTACATTGTTGCTCGGATTGATTTCTTCTAAATATCGAGGAATACCGCCTGTTATACTCAACAATTTAAAAGTATCATATGGAGAATATTGACAGCCAAGTGCTTTAAGTAATTTATTTGAGAGCGACATTGATAATTCTTCTAGCGGCAGTGTTGCTGATAGTCGCCCCATAAATCCGGTGTTACTTAATATATTTTCCTCAATCCAGGCAGAAGCCGAGCTACATAATATCATGATGAGTTTGGGATTTTCTTTAAAATGAGAATCCCAGGCCTCTTTAAGAAGCCCTAAAAAATCAGGATCTTTTGAACCCATCCAGGAGAGTTCATCAAACACCAGAATAATTCTTCCCGTTCTAAGCTTGTCGGCCAGTAATAAAAAGAGTTTAGTCCAATCATCCGCAAATACCTCTGGTAAACTGGTTTGCTGCGCTAACTGTCTAGCAAAAATGTCTCGCTGGGATTTCGCTGTTGTTTGTTTTGTGGGCGCCACACCAGTGAATCGGTAGTGCGGAAATTTTTTAGTGAATTCACGAATTAGTCTACTTTTGCCCACGCGTCTGCGCCCCTTGATAACAACGAGGCTGGAGGTCTTTTTTTTGAGTAAAAGCTTGAGATCATCAAGCTCATCTCGGCGGCCCACAAATGGGGCCAGTAGTTTTTCGGCCATATCACACCTCACAGAATTGAATATATTGTATTTTTGTGAGGTGAAATTGTCAATAAAATTACCTCACAAAAATGCACTTTTAGTAGTTTTGTGAGCAAAGATTAAGCGCGAGCGAAGGTGATTTTTACGGTTAGGCCGTGGCTCTGTGCTGGGGTTAATAATTCGATCTTGGCTTTGTGTAGTTTTACGATTTGCATCACGATTCCTAGGCCTAAGCCACTTCCGGTGGTCTTGGTTCCACTCACGCGGAAGAAGCGTTCGAAGACTCGTTCGCGTAATTCTTCGGGAATTCCAGGGCCATTATCCATCACGGTTAAGATCACCTGATTTTCATTTTCTTCAATATTTATTTTCACAAAGCTATTTTCCGGGGAATAACGAATGGCATTATCCACTAAATTGCGCAGTAAAATATGAATTGCCGTGGGGTTCGCCATAATAATCGACTTATTATCCGGTGTGAGTAATTCTAACTCGATATTTTTTGCAATAGCTTCTGGCGCTAATTGTGCGGCAACCTCGGTAGCTTGGTGGGCCAAATTCACAGGCTGTGGATCATGAATGCTCGCTTCGGGATCCATACGACTTAGGGTTAATAATTGCTGAATTACGTGCGTGCTGCGATTGACACCCGCCAAGACTTTTAATAAGGCCCGATTACGGCCTTCAGGTGTTTCTTCGCGCAAGGCGACTTGAATTTGTGCACTAAGCGCCGCTAAAGGCGTGCGAAGTTCATGTGCCGCATCAGCTGTGAAGCGTTTTTCTTTTTCAAAGCCTTCTCTCAAGCGTGCAAATAGACTATTTAATTCGGTAATTAAGGGTTCAATTTCAGAAGGTGCCGATTCGGCATCAACGGGTTTTAAATTTAAAGTTTCACGATGACGCACTTCGTTCGCTACACGTTTTAAGGAACTTAATCCGCGACCAACAATCATCCAAATTAAAAGCCCCAAAAAAGGATACGTGATCAGCATGATCATTATCGAATCTTGCGTCAGCTGATTTTCGAGTTGCTGACGATAATCCGATTGTTCGGCGACCATTACGGTAATTTGATTTTTCTCGCTGAAAGCGGTATTAACACGCCAGGCTTGACCATTGAGCCAGAGGGTTGAAAGTCCATCCCGTCCATCCGAAAGCGGAATAGCGGGAGCATTTTTGGATCTTAAAATCAGTTTTCCTTTTTCATCCCAGAGCTGAAATTCCATGGTGCTTTCGGCTTCCTTAATGGCCTTGTACCAGCTCTTATTTCTTTTTAATAGATTTTGCTCATTATATTCCGCATTTAAATTTTCTTGGATAACTTTTAAATTTTTGGAGGTGAGTTCTGGGCTAAAAAAAGCCTGCATTCGCAGGGTATTTCGAATTAATTCGGCGTCTAGTTGGGTTTGAATATCACGATGCGCTAAAATCAAATTACCGATAATTGCTAGAGAGGTGATCAAAGTCACACTCAATAGCAAATTAATCAGTAAAAACGTTCGAATCGATGGGGTCATCGTGTTTCTGGCGAGCCTTCCCTTTTTTCAGCCATATAGCCAACGCCACGAATAGTTCGAATGGTGTTGGTCCCAAATCGTTTACGCAAATTATGAATGTGCACTTCTAAAGCATTACTGTCAATATTTTCGCCCCAGCCATACAGAGTTTGGTTGAGTTGATCACGGGAAATAACGCGACCAGAATTTTCCAGTAATTTTTGAAGCAAAACAAATTCACGACGAGAAAGCACAACCTCATCACCATCCATCTCAACAGAATGCGCAGCTGGATCGAGTGTGATGTTGCCATAATTAAGAATCGGTTTAGCGCGTGCTTTTGATCGGCGCTGAAGGGCGCGGATTCGAGCACAGAGGACGTCTAAATCAAAGGGTTTGGTCAGATAATCATCGGCACCAGTGTCTAAGCCTCTCACTTGATCTTGGGGTTCGTCTCTGGCCGTTAAAATAACGACGGGAGTCGTGACGCTGCGCTCACGGATAGATCGGAGGACTTCAAGACCCGACATCTTGGGTAAACCAAGATCGAGCACGATAACATCGAAAACCTCGTGTTTCGCGGTCAAAATGTCGTTTGCCGATTTGCCATCTTTCACCCAATCAACGGTATGCCCGTAATGTTTTAGGCCGGAGCGAATGGCATCGCCCAATAAATCATCGTCTTCGACGAGTAGTACACGCATAGTCAAGCACCTTAGTTGACCTCCGTGGAGGATACACCGCTTATGTCCATCAATAGCGATTTTACGATAATTTCTTTTCGTTTATAACGTGGTACAATGTTTAATACATCGCGGCCACCGCAATTTGAAATCGGTGTTCTTTCATGAGGATAAACACACATTTTCAACAGGCACGATAAATTAAAATGGACTTAAATGCAAGGATTTTGTAAAAAAATTTAACAGTAACTTAAGGTTCTAAGCTGTTCTTAAGGCAGTCTGAGAGCTCGTGAAATAACTAAATTTTTATTAATTTATTGAAAAATAAGGGAAAATTTATGGCGAAGCCCAGTTCCATCCAAGCGAAAACTGAAGTTGGCAAAATCATCCAATATGCAAAGGCCCAGCTTGGTGATGCCCCTCAAAGCGATCTCATTCTCAAGTTCATCCAACTTTATTACTCTCAAGCTTGGGCAGAAGACCTTCAAGCAAGACCATTAAACTCCTTATATGGGGCCGCCATGGGACAATGGAAGCTCGCCCAGGACCGAAAGGTGGGGGAGCTCAAAATCCAAGTATTCAACCCTACCGACGAAGAAGATGGCTGGCGCTCTCGCTATACCATTATCCAGATCATCACGGATGATATGCCATTTGTAATTGATTCCATGAGGATGGAACTCAATCGCATGGGCTTTACCATTCACTTCATGGTTTCGGCTGGTGGGATGAATTCCCTTCGCGATAAAAATAATAAGCTTAAGGATGTCATGCGTTACGATAGCGCTGAGGCCAATGTGATCCATGAAGCGCCAATTATGATGCAGATTGACAAACAAACGGATCCTACGGTCATCGCCAATATTATTCAAAACATCCGAGTGGTTTTAAGTGATGTTCGTTCCTCTGTTGAAGATTGGTCTACGATGCGGGAACACTTGCGCGAGATGATTACTGCGCTGCATTCCAAAAACCTTCCACAAGATCCTGCCGCCATCGCAGAATCCATAGCTTTTTTGGAATGGATGTTAGCGAATCATTTCACGTTTTTAGGTTGTCGTGATTATGAATTAGAGCAAAAACGCGGTGAAATCGTTTTACGTTTAGTTAAGGGATCCGGTCTCGGAATTTTGCGTGATGAAACCAGAAGTAAAATGTCTCGTAATATTACAGATCTTCCTGAAAAAGTTCGCCGCTTAGTCTTATCCAAAGAAGATTTTTTAATTATTTCCAAAACGAATACTCGCGCAACGGTTCATCGACCCACTCACACCGATTACATTGGTGTTAAGTTATTTAATGAAAAAGGTGAGCTGATTGGCGAACGCCGGTTTATTGGTCTTTATACTTCTTTGGCCTATGAATCCAATCCCAAAGCAATACCATTTTTAAGAGATAAAGTGGCCACCGTTATGAAGCGTTCTGGCCTCTCCCCGAAAAGTCATGCAGGCAAAGATTTATTGCACATTATGGCAACGTTGCCTCGCGACGATTTATTTCAAGCAACAAACGACGAGTTATTTGATATCTCCATGGGTATTTTGCATTTGCAAGATCGTAGGCGTACGCGTTTATTTTTGAGAGAAGATGCCTATGGCCGTTTTATTTCCTGTTTAATTTATATTCCACGCGAAAATTTTAATACCGCCCTTATTGAGAGGATGCAGGAA
Source organism: uncultured Gammaproteobacteria bacterium (assembly GCA_963711375.1). Taxonomy (GTDB): domain Bacteria; phylum Pseudomonadota; class Gammaproteobacteria; order Coxiellales; family Coxiellaceae; genus CAVQDV01. The sequence continues at coordinate 2,712,413 of CAVQDV010000005.1, read as the reverse complement.
ATCCTCATGAAAGCCTTCGAGGGCGTGTTAGCGAGTTTTACCACTCAATTTTCGGATTCTATTCTAGCTAGGCTTCATATTATTATTCGCGTAGATCCCAAAAAAGAACTTAATTATTCTCATCGAGAGCTTCAAGAAAAAATTATTGCGGCGGGTAAAACCTGGCAAGATGCTTTCAAAGAAGCCACGATGGGCTTTTATGGTGAAGAGCAGGGTAATGCCATTTATAGCGTTTATAAAGACGCTTTTTCGGCTGCTTATCAGGAAGCCTTTTTACCGAGTATGGCCATTCCTGACATTCAACATATGGAAAAATTAACGCCAGAGAATGACTTGGAAATGGCATTTTATCGATTGGATGAGGCTGACACTTCTATTATTAAATTTAAAATTTACTGTCTTGGTAAAATTTTCCCGCTTTCTGATGCGCTGCCGATGTTGGAAAATATGGGTCTGCGTGTTGTCCAAGAAGTCCCGTATCGAATTTCCCGAAATCATACCACGATTTGGATTAATGAATTTAGTATGACCTACACGATGTCGAACTCTTTCGAAGTTGAGGAAGTTAGAAACATTTTCCAAGAAGCCTTTTACCAGGTGTGGCGCAACGAAGTAGAAAACGATGCGCTTAATAAATTGGTTTTAGCCGCGCAATTAAGCGCTCGAGAAATTTCCCTTTTACGCGCGTACGCAAAATACTTGCAACAAACCAATTTTACTTTCAGTTATGCATATATGGCTGAAAGCTTGGTGGGCAATCCCAAAATTGCTGCTTTACTCGTAAAATTATTTAATCTTCATTTTAATCCTGATCTAGGCGTTAATGAGCGAGAACTAGTGGGCAAAATGGAAGAGGACTTTTTTAAATCCCTGGAAAGCGTGAAGAGTCTCGATCAAGATCGAATTTTGCGCCGATTTATGGATTTAGTGCGCGCAACACTGCGCACCAATTATTACCAATTTAATGAAAAATCAAAAACAAAGAACTATATTTCATTCAAATTTGATCCCTTGCGTTTGCCGGAATTACCCTTACCGCTGCCTAAATACGAAGTTTTTGTTTATGCTCCACATTTTGAAGCCGTGCATTTACGGGCCGCCAAAGTTGCACGCGGTGGCATTCGCTGGTCGGATCGACGCGAAGATTTTCGCACAGAAATTTTAGGTTTGATGAAAGCTCAACAAGTGAAAAATGCTGTCATAGTCCCCGCCGGTGCAAAGGGTGGCTTTATTTTGAAACGGTCAATGGTGGATGCCACCCGAGAAGAATTACTTCAAGAGGGGATCCGTTGCTATCAAGATTTTATGAATGGTTTGCTGGACATTACCGATAATATTCTCGAAGGAAAAATCATTAGTCCTGCACGCACGATTTGCTATGACGATGAAGATCCCTATCTGGTGGTGGCGGCCGATAAGGGCACGGCCACTTTTTCGGATATTGCGAACGAAATTGCCATTAAAAAAGGCTTCTGGCTAAAAGACGCATTTGCGTCAGGCGGATCTTCAGGCTATGACCATAAAAAAATGGGAATCACCGCACGTGGTGCTTGGGTTTCAGCCGAGCGACATTTTCAAGAAATAGGCATTAATGTGGATGAAACAGAAGTCACAGTGGTGGGCATCGGCGATATGTCTGGAGACGTTTTTGGCAATGGCTTACTCATGTCGAGCAAATTAAAAATGGTGGCGGCATTTGATCATCTCCAAATATTTGTTGATCCGAACCCAAATTCTTTCGCCAGTTATGAAGAAAGAATGCGAATGTATAATTTGCCTCGTTCTCGCTGGACAGATTATAAAGCCGAGCTCATTTCACCAGGTGGTGGAATTTTTGCTAGAACTTTAAAATCGATCGTTATTACTCCCGAAATGAAAGCCGTTTTTGCTATTGAGCAAGATGTGATGACGCCGAATGAATTAATCCAAGCTATTTTACGCTCGCCAGTCGATTTAATCTGGAACGGTGGAATAGGCACTTTTGTGAAATCAAGTTCAGAAACCAATTTACAAGTGAGTGATCGTAGCAATGATGCTATTCGAGTCAATGGGAACGAATTACGCGCTAGAGTCGTTTGCGAAGGCGGTAATTTAGGGTTTACGCAATTGGCTCGGATTGAATATGAATTAAGCGGTGGCCGAGTGAATACGGACTTCATCGATAATTCTGCCGGTGTGGATTGTTCGGATCATGAAGTCAATATTAAAATATTATTAAATAATATTGTGGCTTCAGGAGACTTAAGTTTAAAACAGCGCGATGAATTATTAATTCGTATGACCGACGAAGTTTCTGAGCTCGTTTTGCAAAATAATTATCATCAAAATGCCGCCATCAGCTATGCTTGTCGACATTCTGAGAAATTTTTGAATTTATACATTCGTTTTATTGAGCGGCAGGAATCTCAAGGAAAATTAAATCGCGAGTTAGAATTTATACCTTCTAATAAGGTGCTTTTGGAACGTCAAGCAAATCATCAAAGAATGACTCGCCCAGAACTTGCCATTTTGCTTTCTTATAGCAAGATTATTTTGGAAGAAAAAATTCGAAAGTCTTCTCTCCACAAAGATACGTACTTAGAGCGATTTGTTAAAGATGCCTTTCCAACCCCCTTACGTAAACGCTATCCAGAGCTTTTATTAAAACATCCCTTGAGTCGTGAAATTATTTCAACACAGCTCAGTAATTTTTTAGTGACGAATATGGGAATAACGTTTACGGATCAAATGTACGATGAAACGGGTGCGCCTACCTCTGCCATCGTTCGTGCTTTTGTAGCCAGCTATGAAATTTTTCATATGGTGAATTTCACCGCGGAGATTGAATCGCTAGATTTTAAAGTGGATCCAAAAGTTCAGTTCGAATTAACTGATGGGATAACACGCTTGGTGCGTCGTGGTGCCCGTTGGTTTTTGCGAAATGAACGAAAATCCATGAATATTCAGGAAACAATTGATCACTTTACTGCGTCAGTCGATTTACTCTTTAAACGCTTGCCTCGTTTGCTGTTGGGGGCTGATAAGACTCGTATGGAAAAAAGCCGAGATGAATTAGTGGCGGCAAATGTCCCTATGGAATTAGCCACCAAAGTGGCCAGTGCGCGACCAATGTATCATGCGCTCAATATCATTGAAGCCGCAACTCGTCATCAGGCTGATGTTTACCAAGTGGCAGTCATTTATTTTACCTTGGTCGACCGTTTGGAACTCTTCTGGTTCCGCGAGCAAATCGATAAAAATCCAGTGGATGATCGTTGGTCCGTTTTAGCGAAAGCGGCGTTTAAAAGCGATTTGGATTGGGCTCAACGTGAATTGACTATCGGCGTTTTAAATCTGGATGTCGAAGCAAAAAACAAGGGTGCAAGAGTGAATGTTTGGTTTGAAAAACATAAGGGATTGATCGATCGTTGGAATACCGTTCTAACCGACTTACGAAGCGCTACAAATAAGGATTTTGCTATACTGTCCGTCGCTGTAAGAGAATTATTGGATTTGGCAGTAACGAGTTCACAAACAAAAAAATAAAGTATCTATAATGGCAGGAGGTTATATGAGCATAGATGGAAATATATTAGATAAATTAGAATTATCTTCTCGATATATTGAGGTATTGGGTTCGAAAATTCATTATCTTGAAGCAGGAAAGGGCGAACCTATTTTATTTATTCATGGAATACCGACTTCTTCCCATTTATGGAGAAAGGTTATTCCTTTTGTCTCGGATCATGCGCGTTGTATTGCCCCCGATTTAATCGGTATGGGCAAGTCTGACAAACCCGATATTGAATATCGAATTTTCGATCATATTCGTTATATCGAGAAATTTATCGAGAAAATGGGGCTTAATAATATTACTTTAGTTCTTCATGGTTGGGGATCTTTGATTGGTTTTGATATCGCTTCCCGTCATCCTGAAAAAATAAAAGCTATCGCATTTTACGAGTCTTATATTCGACCTGAAAATGATTGGCAAATGCTTTCGTTGCCTGTGCAGCAATTTGCTTCTTTGTTGGCTCGACAAGGGGCCAGTTACCGTGCCATTGTGAAGCAAAATTATTTAATAGATAAATTATTGCCTAGCGGAATTATTCGTCAATTATCAGACGAAGAGTTGGAAGCGTATCGGGCCCCATTTCCAACGCCAGAAAGTCGCAAACCCCTCTGGCAATATGTTCAAGATTTGCCGCTAGGAGATGGTCCTTCGGATGTATCCAATCTTATTGGTGCGTATTCAAAGTGGCTTTGTGAAAGCCCAATACCAAAATTAATGTTTTATGCCGTACCGGGTTTTATCACTACGATGGACGCGGTACAATGGGCGAAGGCGCATATTAAAAATTTAAAACTTGAGCCTATTGAAGATGCTTTGCATTTTGTCCAGGAGATGTATCCAGAGCTTTTTGGAACAAAATTGCAAAACTGGTATACTAATCAGCAATTATAAGCATTTACCTAAAAAAGGAGATTAAAATGAAATGGAATATTCTATTAATGCTAGGAGTGCTCGCGTTAGCAGGCTGTACGAATTCGGGGCCGAACGGAACTGTGCACCATGATTCAGGAGCTCATGCCGGAGTAATTGATGTACCTGGTTATTCGGTGGACTCTAGTCAATAATGCGATTTGTTTCTGTCGTTTCACTTTTCGTATCGGCGCTTATGCTGGCTGCGTGCAGCCAGCCTGCGCCGCATCGAGGTGAAATTTATATGCTTAGGCCAGGGGCTGTAGAGATCTATCCTGCTACGCCAGCAGAAGAAGCGCTTTTCCCACTTCCAGGCGAACCTCCGCTTCCACCAGATAGAATATATCGACTTCCACCGGACAGAATTGAGCGTCTTCCGCCGCAGAGGATTTACCGGCTCCCTAAGCCCAGGAACAGGGCAAGGTTCGTCAAAAAACGAGATTACCAATAAATGAAGCGTTTATTTACCGACACTATACCGGTGCGAGCCAGAGACATTGACATTTTCGATCACGTCAATAATTCTCTGTATTTAACTTATATGGAGGAAACCCGTTGGAATTGGTTCATTGATTGTGGCTTCCGTGAAAAATATAAAGATGGTTTGGCAATTGTCGAAGCCCGCATTGAATTCAAAAGGCCTATTAAATATCCGAATGATGTTTATATTGAATCCTTTGCGCATCCACCAGGTCGAAGTTCTTTTACTATTCACCATAAATTAAGCGTCGCTAGTGACAAAGAAAAAATCTGCACCGAGGCAGATATTAAGGTGGTTTGTTTTAATATGAAAACCCAAAAGCCCATCGAAATTCCCGATTATTTCCGAGCCATACTTCTCACCTCTACACTTTAATAATCCTATTCCGATAGGATTAAATAAAGAATGGTTTGTTTTTCTTATTAAATCCTACTACAATAGGATTATATCATCTTAAGAGCTAAACTTGAGCTATAAGTATGTTAGGGTAGGATTAATGGCCAAAAAAATTAAAAAATTCAAAACACCCGATTTAAATCAAGCTATTACGGCTGAACTAATAGGGCTTGCTATAAAAGCGAGACGAACTCAAAGTAACTTACGCTTAGAAGATGCTGCTGCTTTATGTGGAATTGCCAAACAGACTCTACAGCGAATCGAACATGGTGAGGCAAGCAGTCAGGTAGGTAATGTATTGCGAATATGCTCAACCCTCGGGATTAAGTTAGTGATTTCGCCTTGGCATAATGAAGACGAGAGTAGCAATGAATGGTACTAAACCCAAGCTCAATCTCTATATAGATAAAAAAGTGGTCGCAACCCTTATGCACAGCGATAAAGGATTGCTATTGCAATATTGTACAGAGTGGCAAAAAACTGGTTTTGCTTTATCACCACATTTGCCCTTAAATAATAATATTCCAGAAAAAAATGTGGAGAATTTTTTGCGAAATCTCCTGCCTGAAGGTTATGGTTTTGATGAACTGGTGCGAAATTTTCATATTAGCAAGAGCAACACATTTGCTTTAATTCGGGCGCTTGGGCGTGATATATCTGGTGCAATAATGGCAGTCGACTCTGACCAAAGACTGCCTGAAACTCCTTCTTTTAGACCACTCAAAATCGATGAACTCGAGCAACGATTAAACCATCGCGATGAAATGAGTTTAATTATGTGGGATGAAAAACCCAGACTTTCGAGCGCAGGCATACAAGATAAAATTAATATCATGTTAACACCAGAAAATGAAATGGGCTTTGGAGAAGGTAGTTTAGCTTCGACTCATATTCTTAAATTCGAAAGAAAAGGGCAGTCTCACCTGGTTTTAAATGAGTACATAAGCATGCGATTAGCAGAGCTTTGTGGATTAATTACGGCAAGGACCCGTTTAATACGCATTGGCAAGCATTTGGGTTTATTAGTTGATCGCTTTGATCGAAAATTAATTACTTTAGAAGAGGTGAAACGTCGGCACCTTATTGATGGATGCCAGGCTTTAAATTTACCTCCAGAATATAAATATGAGCGTATTTATGGAGATGCTCGAGATGTTGCGCATATCCGCGATGGAGCCAGTTTAGAGAAATTATTTGAATTTGCAAAAACATGCGAAAATCCGGCAATAACCATTCTTCGATTATTAGATTGGGTGTTATTTAATATTTTGATTTTCAATTCGGATGCGCATGGAAAAAACTTGAGTTTTTTTATGAGTAGTCAGGGGATTGAACTGGCGCCTTTTTATGATTTGGTCAATATCAAAATGTTCCCAAATTTTAACCACAAAATGGCCATGGCTGTTGGTGATGAATTTGAATTAGATAAGATCAGTTTCTCTGAATTAGTTGATTTTGCAGACAGCTGTAATCTAAAAAGTACATTGATAGTAAAGCAGTTAAAATTCATGGCAAGTCAGTTAATATGGGCCTTAGATCAATATCAGACTAATATCATTTTAAATGACGAAGAACATCAATATAGCCTGGAATATAAAGCCATAGTTCTCCAACGATGCAAGCACTTATTGAGCTTATCCAACCAATAGTACTGATTTTATTTTTTCTCGTCAGCAATAAGCAAAGGTTCGCTTGGAACGTCCAAAGAAATTTCCACTTTCTCAATTTTGCTAAATCGACTCGTAATTTTTTGCGAGGATTTATGAACATCGGTGACGTCTTTATGGGCTTGGTCGATGTGCCTTGCTAAATTATCCATGCGTCCTTGGAAGCGTTCAAAATCTTTTGCTAATGCGACCAAGTGTTCTTGAATAATGTGAATTTGCTTTCGGGTTGCCGCATCTTTAAGCACGGCACGTGTCGTTGTTAAAATCGCCATCATGGTGTTTGGAGAAGCCAGCCAGACGCGGTGACGATGGGATAAATCCACTAAATCCGGAAAATTCGCGTGAATTTCAGCAAAAATGGCTTCAGCTGGAATAAAGAGGATGGCACCATCTGAGGTTTCTCCAGGAATAATATATTTTTCGGCGATATCAATAATTTGTTTTCGTATGACTTGGCGGAAATTTTGCTCATAACTTTTTCGATCATTTTCAGAGAGCGCCGCATTATGCAATTGTCGATAATATTCCAGCGGAAATTTGGCGTCGATGGCCACATTGCCGGTGGGTTCTGGCAGCAATAATAAGCAGTCAACACGTTTTCCATTAGAAAGCGTGTGTTGCAAGGCATAATGATGCTCCGGAATCATGTTGCGAATAAGGCTAGTGAGCTGAACTTCACCAAAAGCGCCCCTCGACTTTTTGTCGGACAAAATTTCTTGAAGACTCACGACATTGCTCGAGAGTTCCGTAATTTTTCGCTGAGCTTCATCGATAATGGTCAGGCGCTTCATCACGTCAGCAAAAGTAGCGGTAGTTTTTTCGAAACCTTGTGCGAGACGTTTATCCACTTCTCCGCTAATTTCTTTTAATTTCTGCTGGGTTTCTTCGGTGAGTTTATCCACCCGTTTTCCCAGATTGTCCCCATGCTGAGTCAGCGTTTCACTCAATTGTGTGCGCAATTCTGTTTGCACTTTTTGCAAAGTGTCTTGAGTGAGTTTTAAACTATTCAGCTGATATTCATCAAAGCGTCGAAATTGTTCAAATTGATTTTTCTGACTTTCACTCAAAAGCCGCTCCATCTGCCCACGCTCTTCGGCTAAATATTTCAAGCGCTCCTCAATACGAGTAGCCTGCTGCTCGGTTTCCCGCTCCCTACGCCATCGAAAAGCGCTGATAGCAAGAATCAAAAGAAAACCCGAAGTATTGATAATTAAAAAAAGCGTTAGCATGGCGCCTCCTGAATAATGCAGTGATCTTACCAGGGCCGGTAATTTCGATCTACTGATACCTTGCGCGGCATAATCATCCACGAGACATATTAAAATCGTCGGTGACAGAAGGTGCAGCCAAAAAAAAGTCATCCCAGGACAAAGGTTTAGCTTGAATTAAGAGCCCGTTATGGACTTCATTAATCCAGACTAGTTTGGTATTCAATTGGAAGCCTTTTGGGATTTGAATTATCTGGACGGCTTGGGTGTCTTCTAAAACCTTTGTAGTGGGCATATTAAACCTGATTCCCTATTAACCATTAGTGGGTTTTTGCTTGGGCGGATTTTGGTGGGCAACATTTGCTTTGTTAGGAAATAATCAGTGCTTGCATTCATTTTCTTTTTTCTGTTAAATAAGCCCATCAAAAAACCTAGAGCAGGGATCGTTCTTGTATATTAGATGGACATAAGTAATTTAGGGAAATGTTATGAGATTAACAAATGTAGTTGAACAAAAGCCCAAAGTTGAAAAATGGAGCTTTCCTGAGCTAAAAGTAGAGTTCGAAAAATTCCAAAAAGCTCTCATGAATATCTGTACCAAATATATTATCAAGTCCGAACAAAATTTTTCCGCTGGCACCCTTTTTCACGCTCTTCAACCCAATGCTAAAAAAGCATTGCAACAACTTTTCCCACTAGCCACTTACTTAGGAACAGCCGATTTTAAAGAAAAAATTTTTTCGAATGACTTATATTTTTCTCAATTGTGCAAGCATTTGAGCAGTTTTTCTTCTGAATTAACAAAATCGCCCCAGACTCAAATTCTCTATACTGAACTTTCGCAATGCTTGATGAGTTTTGCTAACTTTACCACCGCGTCAAATGTATACTGTTTGAATTACATTGAATCTTTAAAGATCGTAAAAGAATCTGTTCAAGACAATGCACAGAAAATCTTGTCCAGCAAGCACGAGTTGGAAGGGAAAGTTTCAGAACTTAATAGCAATGCCGCTAAGTTAGGGGAAGAAAAAAAGAAACTAAACCAAACGGTTTCTGGATTAAAGGATGAAGCACAGAATAACTTAATTATCAAGACTCGGTTGTTAGAAAAAGTTACAGAGCTTGATAAAATTACCCTTCAGCTAAATGAGGATAAAAACAAACTCGATCAAACCGTTAAAAATTTACAGATTGAATTGGACCATTCAAGAGCAGAACGCTCTAAATGGATAGATCAGAGTATCTTTATGAAGACTGATGGTAAAGGTGCTGCTATACCGGCGCCTAAAGAGGATGGTACTCCGGATATCAAAAAGCTTGGAAATACTATTAATCAATTTCGTTTGGGCATTGTAGTGGATGTTTTACTCCCATTCTATAAAGACCAATTCACAAGGCACCTGCAATACCTAGATTTGTATTCTAAGCCGGGTGAAGTTTGTGAAAGCAAATTTTTAATAAACGCAAAATTGGCCGACCAATTAATTAAAGATATTGTTACGCACGTTTTAAATCCGAAGAAAATGGCTGATATATATTTGAATTTTAAACCAATAGGCGAATTCCAAGAGTCTTTGCAAATGAACTGGCTGACTTTTGAGAAAAAATCAATTTATACTAAAGAAGCAGACGAGATGGCTGCAAATATCACAATTTCAATCAAACGCCGTGTCGAAAAAGAAGGAATGACTAAAGAGCGGGCAACATTGCAACTGAAGTGTGAGACAGCGCTAACTCTTTATCAACTTTTTAATTCTAAAAAAATTAATAAAGTATTCGAGCCTAATCTGCCTGTGGCGGAAACCTATTTAAAGATGCATAAAGACTTTACCGACCAAATTAAGGTTTTTGAACAGAATACAAAATTAGAGTTAGCAGAAACGAATCAAACAACTGGCCTAAATATGAAATAAATGTAACAAAAATTGTGAAAATATTAAGAGCAGATAATATTTCAGCTCTTGCTGGAAAAAATATTTTTTAATCGTGACAAGATGTTTGCGAAAGCGTATAAAGCATACTAGACTTAAATCAAAGAGATTGAATAAGGAGTGATTAGAAAATGGCCAAACTAGGAAATATCAAATTCACCGATACAATGGATTTAACAAAACAATTATGGGAAAAACATTGGAATGATCAGGAAAAAATTCAGAAAGAAAGTACTTCAGCTCAAAATCTCGAGAGATATCTTCGCAAAATAGCATCAATGGGCGACCTTGACTTTCAAAAATCTGGGGATGAGGAATTATTTTTAAATCAACTTCTGAACCTCATGGGATATTCTGCTCAAGTTCAAGATGGCGCTCCTATTTGGCAAGAGAAAAATAAGCACGAGAATGCTGCCATATTTGGCTGGTTTTTTTGGTCCGATCTCCAATGCCGTAATTTTTTACTCCAACATTTGCATAAGTCTGAGGAAGTAAACTCAACTGAAGAAGAAATTAAAAAGAAAGAACGCCTTTCGAAAGTGCGAAGTATTTTCCAAAGCTTTGAATCGTTCTACCTTGCCATGGCTCGCGATGAATCCCCTCGGAATCAGTCTCTCGCTACTGCGGTTTTGGAAGATGCTCTGCTAGTCAATCCTAAAGAATCAACTGGGTTTGCGTATCATTACTGTTGTTCTGAAAAGATCCATCCTGAAAATAAGAATCAAGATGTGGTGTATAATAATTTATGCAATTTTCAAAGGTACTACATTGATAAACAGACCAATGAGGCGAATTTACAGCGTGTTCTAGAGAACAATCAGGGCGCACTTTCGCGTATCAAAACGGATTATTCTTCTAAAGGAAATACCTGGAAACAAAACATTAAAGACAAGTATCCAAAAATTTGGGCTGTCTTGGTCTTTTTGGGCTTTCAAAACCCAATCGAAAAATCTGTGCACGACACATTGAGCAAAAAAAGAAAGCTTGATGATGATCAACCTCCTGCGCCAATCATCTCAGACAATGATGGAAGTCGGGACGACATCTCAAAAGAGCAGTCCCCACTGAAAAGAAAAAGAGATGAAGATAGCCTTGTTCAAGGCGAAAAAGTTAAGTCTCCCGTTCGTTCACAAGAAATTGCTGAACAGGGTGATTTCGATAACACAGCGCCTTTTGCCCGGGGTGAAGGAAGTGATGACGAAATTTCAATTTCTCTTAACAATGATGAGGATGGTCAGCTGCTGGTGATGTCTCCTTGCTCTCCGCTAAAGAGGAAATGGAGTAAAGAAAAGCAAGAAGGAGAAGACTTAGCCTTACTAAATTCATCCATTGCTTCTAAAACACCTGTTGAACAAGACGCATTTGATAAAACGGTAGCTTTTATTCAGGATGAAAATTTTGATAATACGCCTGTTTTCCATCGCCAAGAGGGCTCTTTGCCTAATAGCTTTGCAGTTGTTGATTTATCGAAGTCTCTTCCAGATGCTGGTCTGTCACCTATTATTGATCGAACTGCCAGTTTTATTAATAAAAGTAATGTTAGCATTTCCATTTTTTCGCCGCTCAATTCACAAACTAAGAGTTCTGCGCAAAATGAATTGGAAGGCAGCCTTGATACTCCAGATTCTAATACAAAGAAATCGTTTTCAAGAACCATGAAGAATCCTTCTTCAGAAAATCGCCGAAGAAATTTATATTCAACATTTAATAACTCTGTGGATCAGGAAAATTTCAAGCCAGATGTAGATAAGAGCCAGTTTGGACTGAGCGATAGCAAATTAGGATAGGATTGTAGGTATATTTTAAAGTTTCTTCTTGGACCAAAAAAAGCGGCTTTTGAAAGAAAGCCGCTTTTTTGCTTTCTAATTTTCTTATCTTATATGATAATTTCTCAATTACCTTTAGGAGATCCAACATGTTCCATGGCAGTATTGTTGCAATTGTAACCCCGATGCAAGCGAATGGGGAAATTGATTATCCAGCGCTTCGATCCTTACTGGATTGGCACATCGAAAGCCATACCGATGGTATTGTGATACTCGGCACCACCGGTGAGTCTCCCACCATTGACGATCAGGAGCGTAAAAAACTCATCGAAGTGAGCGTGGCCTATGTTCATGAGCGCGTGCCGGTAATTATTGGCACAGGGACCAATTGCACAAAAACCACCATTGAACATACCAAACAGGCGATGCAATTAGGTGCCGATGCGGCCTTAATTGTGACACCTTATTATAATAAACCTACTCAAGAAGGGCTTTATCAGCATTTTTCAGCCATTGCCAGAGCCGTCCCTATTCCGCAAATTCTCTATAATGTTCCAGGACGAACGGGCTGTGATTTATTGCCGGAAACTTTAAAACGCCTAGCCTGTTTTGCCAATATCGTTGCCGTAAAAGAAGCTACTGGTGATCTTAAGCGTTTACAAGAATTACTGGCCTTAGGGACTGAAATTGATCTATTAACCGGCGATGATCGCATTGCAGCTGAATTTATTTTGCAAGGCGGGAAGGGCGTCATTTCTGTTGTTGCAAATGTGGCTCCTGAATTAATGCACGATATGGTGGCAGCCGCTTTATCAGGTGACCGAAATTTAACCATGGCCTTAGACGAAAAATTATCGCTTTTGCACAAGAATTTATTTCTCGAAGCCAATCCCATACCGGTAAAGTGGGCCTTAAGCGAATTGGGTCGAATTCAAGGGGGAATTCGGTTGCCAATGACGCCGCTTTCAGCTAAATTTCACGGGGACGTCAAAAAGGCGTTGGCGATGGCTGAATTATTGGAGATTAAATCATGACAAAATTATTAAGAACGGGAATAGTGATCACTGCCGTTGCCGCCATGGCGGGTTGTATGGGTCACGACAGAGATAAATACCGTCAGCAAGATTACTGGAAACATTCACAGGTGGTTTCGCCCGCCGTTATTCCTAGTGATATTCGAGTGAAATCTGGGCTTGGATTTTATCCAGCACCGCCTATCGATGTCAGTGGCGATAAAAGACCCCCCTCACTAGTCCCACCCGGTAGCAAAATCGAATATTACCAAAATATGAATCGCCAGAAAAAGAAAGGTCGTGTCTAGCATGAAACTGGAAAAAGGCAAAGAACTGTATAGCGGAAAAGCAAAATCCTTGTATGAAACCGGTGACCATGAATTATTGATCACTGAATTTCGGGATGATACCACCGCGTTTGATGGCGTAAAACATGAGAAACTAGCTGATAAAGGGCGTGTGAATAATTTAATTAGCGCGCATATCATGAAAAAATTAGAAGAGGCTGGGATTCCTACGCACTTAAAATCTGTTTTGTCGCCTACGGAAAGTTTGGTTAGGCGCTTAACAATGATAAAAATTGAAAATGTCGTCAGAAATGTGGCAGCAGGAAGCTTGTGTCGTCGACTGGGTCTAGAATCTGGCTTGGAATTAGATCCACCGCTGCATGAATTATTTTTGAAAGATGATGCTCTGCATGACCCAATGATTACGGCAGAACATGCACTGCGTTTTGGGTGGGCGACAGACGATCAGTTAATGCAAATGAAGTCCCTTTCCCTAAAAATAAATGAGGTCTTAAAGGCCTTATTTGCGGATAATGGGATGATTTTAGTCGATGCCAAATATGAATTTGGTGTGGGATCAGATGGCAAAATCTATGTGGGTGATGAAATTAGCCCCGATTCTTGTCGAATTTGGGACAAGACCACGCGCGAAAAACTGGATAAAGATCGTTTTCGCCAGGATCTTGGCAACGTGGTTTCTTCGTATCAAAAAATTGCCAAGCGGCTAGGGATTGAAAATGCAGGAGAGGTACCGAAGCGGTCATAACGGCGCCGATTCGAAATCGGATGGGGGTGTAAGCCCCACGCGGGTTCGAATCCCGCCCTCTCCGCCACTTAAATGATAAGATTGGGTGATCATGGAACGATTAAAGCTCATTAAAGCTTCTCTATTAAGAGCCACTATTGCGGCCCTTGCGATTTTATCAGAAACTTACGCCAATACCCTCTTTTTATCCACCTATCCAAAGGCTGATATTCCCTATTTGTACCTTTCTCTGGCGGCATTTGGTTTTTTAGCGATGCAAATGTCTCATTCTTTTGTAAATTGGAATTTGGTGAAGTTCACAAGGCTCAGCCATCTGCTTATAATTGCCGTATTAGTGATATTTATTTTTTTAGTTGATACGTCTATTCATTGGGTGCCGTTTGTCTTTGCGGTTTTTGTAATTACCGCTTCTTCTATTGCCACTAGCATCAGCATCATTTATGTGGCCTCGATGTTTAGCTTGCGAGAGTTTAAGGATCATAGTCGTTGGTTGAATTTTGCCCCCACTGTTGGGATTTTAGCAATTGGTTTTCTCACGCCACTGATATTAAAATTTTTTACTTCTATTTATCTGCTCTATGTCATCATCGGGTTGTTTGCACTTTCACTTCTGATTAATTCCCTAAAAGGCATTAAGATTGAGAAACCCGTAGAGTCTCGACGAAAACATAAGCCGCCAAAATTGCTCAATGATTCCTTGTTTATGTCAACATTGATCTCTTCCATTTTGATGTTGATATTATTTTATTTTGCTGATTTTAGTTTAAAGAGCGAATTAACGTATCACTTTACAAAATCCCAAATCGCCACTTTTTTGGTTTATTTTATCGCATTTATCAATGTTATTACCATCCTTAGTCAGATTTTCATTATGCCACTTATTTTAAGACGATTTGGTGTGGTGAGTTTAATTTTAACGTGTCCCCTTCTTTTTATAGTGGCGTCTATAGAAATGTTTATTCGTCCTGGGCTTTGGTCAGCCGCATTTCTGGCAGGGGTAGTATCCATTGCGCGTTACAGTTTTTACAATGTTGGTTATTTAATGACTTTAAATGTCTATGCACCTGCCGTTCGAAATACAGCGCAATATCAGATGCAAAGTTATGGGCGCTTAGGGATGGGCCTTGCTGCTATTCTGATCATTGGGCTTACCTGGGTTGAAAATCCTCATATTTTAGCCGCAGGAATGATTCTCGGGGCGGCCGCCATGATTTACATCAGCATTCGGATAGGAAGAGCCTATTTTTCAACTTTGAAAAAAGCGATCAATTTGAATCGATTCCACACGGATTACCTGAGCACCGAACAGATGGATCGTGAAATAATCTTAGATGTAGCCTCACAAGCCCTTTCCTTAGAAAATGAACATGCTAATCTGTTTGGGCTCTCATTGTTTCGTAAATCGAAATTAAAAAAAGTGCCGGCTTTTGTAATTCGGGCATTTTCCTCTGAATTTATCAACGTCAGAAAAGCGGCGATTCATGTGGCAAAAGGTTCAGAAGATGAGAGAGTAGTTGTACCACTCATGCAGCAATTATCGCGAGAAAAAAATCAAGAAGTGAGCTGGTCCATTGTTAAGGCTATTTTACATTTTTCCCCGAATATTTTATTGCCATTTGCTTCTTCTGCTATAAGGGATGATCATCCTGCTATTCGGGCTTCCGCGATTCGTATTTTATTAGAAGCGGGAGATTCTCAACAGCAAAAACAGGGAGAAGAGGCTTTCTTAGAAATGCTGAATCATGCCGATCCAACGTTTCGATTTTGGGCAGCGAATATTTTAAAATCAGGCCAAGTGGCCAATTCGGATGCCTCTCTTCACAAATTAATCAATGATTCTAATGAAGAAGTAGCGCGAAATGCGCTCTTTGCAGCGAGCGCGTATCCTAATGAAAAAAATATAAATTTGTTAATTTTCAAATTAGAGAATAAATCTTTGGCCCATGCCGTGGGAAATTCCTTAGTTGTAATTGGGCCTCGTGCAATACCGGCCCTTTTAGCCCATATTCATAACCTCCGAAATGTGCGTCAAATTAATATTGAATTGATGTTATTTACAAAATTTTCTGCAGAAGAAGCTGAAGACGCATTATTTGAGGTTCTTCAAGAAGGGAAAGGTCTATTATTGGAAATATGCATTGTCGATTTAGCGTATCGAGCTAAGCAGTTTTCTTTATCCCAAAAAGCGCAATTAATCATATATCAGTATATGCTCCGCGAGCTTGAAAACATTAAAATACTGCGAGTTTTATCTCGTTCTTATCAAGACGTGGATATTTTGAATGAAATTCATTCGCGCATCTATGATGCTCGAAAACGATTTTTATATCTCTTGGCTTCCTATAGTCAGACGAAAACGGTTTTGCAAATTATTCCTACCTTGCTAAAAGGAGACAAGGGTTCGAGGGCCTACGAAAGCGCTATTGAATTGTTGGAATTGTCCATGCAAGGACCTATTCTAAGGAATGCAATTTCAGAAGCTTTGGAGGATAAAAAGGAGTCGCTGTCGCTGCTGGAGTCAAAGATAGATCCAAGCTTCGACTCATGGCTTAAACAAATGATAGAATATAAACAAGGTATCAAACAGGGAGATGTAATGGATGATTTAATTGAAAAAATTTTGGTGCTCCGCAAGGTGTCACTTTTTTCTTTTTTGTCTGCAGAATTAGTTCAAAGCGTAGCAGAAATTGTTCAACAAGAAGATATTGCAAGCGGTCAAATTATATTTGATGAAGGCGAAATAGCCGACGGAATGTATATCGTTGTGAAAGGGGGGGTTGATATCATTAAAAACAAGCAAACCATTAATTTTTGTGGTTCTGGTTCATTTTTTGGAGAGTTGGCTTTATTAGACGATGCGCCTCGTTTTGCATCGGCGGTGGCGAAGGAAGACACACAGCTCTTTTTCATCGAAAAAAGTGATTTTAATCGATTGACAGATGAAGTACCTGAAATTTTAAAAGCGGTAACTCAAACTATTATTGGCTATTTGCGAAATACCCAGGTCGTTTAACATGAATCAATATCGGCTTCTTAAAGCTGTATTGCTTCGTGTTTTAGTGGCGGCAATAGCTGTCTTAACAGACACCTATGCGAACACCCTTTTTCTGTCAAGCTATGATAAAAATAAGATACCGTATTTGTATTTTGCACTTGCCATTGTGGGTTTCGTCGCAATGCAATCATCTCAGCGCTATTTAAAACAAAATTTTGTGAAATTTCTTCAAGCCACAAATTTTATTTTTATCGGTTTTTTAATCTTATGTGTTATTCTTTCGGGCCATGCGCTCATATGGTTTCCATTTTGTGCCGCGGTTTTTATTATGACGATGTCGGTCATTTTCGCAACCACAAGCAATATTTCGGTTGTGAATCTCTTTGGTTTGCGCGAATTTAAGGCCATTAACGCCTGGTTAAATTTTTCGGCAACAATGGGCTTTATCGTAACGGGTTTTGTGATATTCCTTCTCCTGAAATTATTTTCACTTAGTGCTTTGCTTTATTCGAGTATTTTTCTTTTAATTATCGTAACGGTTCTTAATGGATTTATTCGGTTTCATCAAGAACCCGTTGATCAATCTAGGCATGCGCCCCCACCTATGCCACTCAATCAAAACCCACTGTTTCTTTATGCGCTCTTATCCTCTTTGCTCGTACTTCTCTTAATGACTTTTTCAGATTACAGTTTGAAAAGTTTATTGTCCCAACAATTTACCAAGGAAGAAATTGGAAGATTTCTAGGGCCTCTTACCGCCGTTATTAATGTTACAATGATTTTTACCCAAATTTTACTGCTCCCCATACTGCTACGTAGGCTCAGCATGTCGAGTTTGCTGCTTATTACACCTATTGGTTTTGCTATTTTTGCGGTTTTGATGTTGATTTATCCCAATTTATGGACGGTTGCGATGGTGTTCGGTTTTGGTACGGTACTTAGAGTAGCTTTTTTCAGTAATTCTTTTCAAATGGTCGTCAATGCTTACGCGCCAGCGCTTCGATCAGTCGTACAATATCAGGTACAAAGTTTAGGTCGATTAGGAACGGGATTTGCCGCTTTTGTATTAATAATTTTCACCTGGATGGGCGGGCTGCGATTGCTAGCCTCCTCCATAATTTTTATTTCTGTAGTCATGATTTATATTTGTTTAAACATTGGAAAATATTATTTCGACATGCTGAAGACGGCAATCAATTTGCATCGATTTAATACTGATTATTTGGGGACCCAGAAGTTGGATGAAGCGCTCACGCTGAGAACGGCTGAAGAGGCTATTGAATCCGCTAAGCCGGATGTCATTTTATTCGGGCTTAGCTTGCTCAATCGACTTCGATTAAAAAAAATTCCTGTAGCCGTATTTAACGCTTTACACTCTCCCTTGGATGAAATTAAAAAAATGGCAATCAGAGTCATAAAACACTCTAAAGACACTTCCGTCGTCGAGCCCTTGTTGAAGCAATTGTCTGATGAAAAAAACCCCGAAATGATTTGGGCTTTGGTAAAGGCCATTTTACCTTTTTCACAAGATGCTTTATCACCCTATGCAATTAGTATGATTTCCAATGAAGAGCCAGCCATAAAAGCATCTGCTATCCGAATATTCTTAACATCCAAAGAGGGAAGTCAATTAAAATTCGGAAGAGAAGAATTTGTGAAAATGTTGAATGACACTGATCGAATTCTTCGTTATTGGGCAGTAAATATTCTTAAAACTGGGCTCTTCAAGGATTTTAAGGAATATATCCTAAAATTAATGAACGATAGCGATCATGAAGTGGTTCAAAATACCATTTTTGCCGCTCGATTATATCCAGATCCAGAAATTATTGATCACTTAATTAATAAAACCCAAGAGAAAACCTTAGCTCACACGGTGGGAGATAGCTTAGTGGCGATGGGGCCCAGTGTTATCCCAAAATTGTTGGCCCATATTCACAGTTTAAAGAGTTCTCGGCAAATTAATGTTGCCATTCTTCTATTGGCCAAATTTTCCAATATGGATGCTGAAGAGGCGCTTTTAGATATTCTTCAATCTGGAAATCTGGCTTTGCTAGAAACCTGTGTAATCACATTGGCCTATCGAACTAAGAAATACTGGATATCAGAGGATGGTCGCCAGATAGTACTTCATTATGCATTATCGGAAGTCATAAAAATAAAAAAACTTAGAGCGTATATTTCTTTTTATAAGGATGCGGACATTTTGGGTGAGATAAGTTCACGAATTTATTATGCCGAAAAACGTTTTCTGTATTTACTAGCATCCTTCGGGGAGCCCACTACGATTTTACAAATTATTCCTACCTTATTGATGTCGGATAAAACGAGCAGGGCTTATGATAGTGCCCTTGAACTTCTAGAAATATGCATTCCGGAAAAAAAATTGAAGTATTCAATTTCGAGCGTATTTGAAACTAAGACAAATGTGAAAGCCCTTCGAGGGAAAGTTTTCGATGGGGTAGATCCATGGCTAGCTCTTGTCATTGATTATAAAAGCGACAATTCACGAGATAAAACAAAAGATCCCTTAATTGAGAAAATTTTACTACTGCGAAAAATCTCACTTTTTTCGCATTTATCAGCGGAACTTCTGCAAGATATTGCTGAAATCATTCAGACTAAAAATGTTAAGGCGACAGAAATGCTTTTCAAAGAAGAAGACAATTCGGATGGCTTGTATATTGTGGTAAAGGGAGAAATCGACATTATTAAAAATGGTGAGCCAATTGGGTTCTGTTCAGAAGGTAAATTTTTTGGAGAGTTAGCCTTGCTGGATGAGTCTCCGCGATATGCGGCTGCTGTTGCAAAAACGGATACTTTTGTTTTTTTCATTGAAAAACATGATTTCAATCGCTTGGCTGATGATATACCTGAAATTTTGAAGACGATGATTAAAACAGTTATTAGTTACTTGCGGGCAAATTCAACTTAAAAGCCATTTTTAGGAGCTCCGGATCTTGGTGGGCAGGATCTTTTCTGCCTGTGGCGTATTGATACAAGCTTCCTAATAACAAAACACGTGCGCTGATATAAAAAATCCCTACGATAAAGATTAATATGCCACTTATGGCTACTCCAATAGTGGTAGCTATTTCTCTATGGATCATCAGTGAAATGAGTAATGGAATTGCACAGAGAAAAGCACTAGTCACGACCAGACCCACCGTTTGAAAGCGAGGTATAAGTGGTGCACCCCAGGTTTTTGTCATCAAGTTTGATGAGTATTCTAGGGCTTCGAGGGGTTTAAGATTATGCTCAAGTAAGACTGGAATAATAAAGTAGGTGGCAATTCCCCAAGGCTGTCCAGATAATCGTTTTTCAAATCGATCGATTTTTTTCAGCAGGGGGCGTGCTAAGACCCAGAAAGGTCCGAGGGTTGAGGCGAACGTCATCCATAAAAAAATATACCAATAGCGTTTAAGGGCTAAGTGTAGGGCTTTTGTAAACCTTGGTTTTTCATCTTGGGTTTGTAAATTAAGTCCCTCAAGCAGGGTGGCGTGGGAAAAAGAAAATATGAGATGTGTTAGGTACAGAAATATGAGGTATAAAAGAAAGAAGATAATGAAATGTTGCCATTGCAGTTTACTGAGAGGTTGTTGTAGGATTTCGAGCTTGCGTAGTGGAGCGATGATGGCTCCTAAAATGATGAGATCGAAGAGGCTACAAAGCGCTGGCATTAGAATGAATTGTTTCATTGCACCTAATGTTTTAAAGCTTTTTTTCATAAGCTCAATAGCATGTTGCGTTGGACTTAGCATTTTTTCATCTTATCAGAAAGAGGTAACATGTACAAAATCGACGATTTTAACTATGAACTGCCAATAGAGCTTATTGCCCAATTCCCCCTGGAAGCGCGGACAAGCAGCCGTTTAATGGCACTTGATCGCGCCCAACAAAAAATCACGCATCATCAATTTTCGGATATTTTACAATGGATTTCTCCGGCTGATTTGCTCGTGTTAAATAACACCAAAGTGATCCCAGCACGCTTATTTGGGCAAAAAGAAACAGGAGGTCAAGTCGAGTGTATGATCGAGCGGATTTTAGAAGATGATGAAGTTATTGCTCAGCTTCGAGTCAGTAAAACGCCAAAAATAGGGGGTAAAATATTCTTAGAAAATACGTTTTGGGCAGAGGTAGTCGATATTGAAAATCAATTTTTCAAACTGAGAATCTTATCCGAAACGTCGATTTTAGAATTATTAGACCGTCATGGTAAAATTCCGTTGCCGCGCTATATTGCTCGAAATCCCGATGAAAACGATTTAGAGCGTTATCAAACGGTATTTGCAACACAGAAAGGAGCGGTCGCCGCGCCGACTGCCGGTTTGCACTTTGATCAAGCCTTGTTGAATAAAATTGCCGAGCAGGGCACGGCGATACGCTACTTAACTTTGCACGTAGGAGCGGGTACATTTATACCGGTTAGAGTGAATGATATCCGTCAGCATCAAATGCACAGCGAATTTATGGAAGTGAGTGAAGCTCTATGTGAGGATATTCGAAGTTGTAAGGCGAGAGGCGGGCGCGTTATTGCAGTGGGAACTACGGTCGTGCGTGCGTTGGAAACGGCTTCAAAGTCTGGCGAAATCAAGGCATTTCGAGGTGAGACTGCGATATTTATCACACCCGGTTTTACCTTCCATACCGTGGATGTTTTGATTACTAATTTTCATCTGCCTAAATCAACGTTGCTCATGCTCGTGAGTGCTTTCGCGGGCTATGATTTAATTCAGAGGGCCTATCATGAGGCCGTTGCTCAACACTACCGCTTTTTTAGTTATGGCGATGCCATGATCATTTCTAAATAATTCATCTGCCTTGCAATAGTCATACAACTTCGGAGACAATACAGTTTTTAGAGGGGCTTCAGGATGGCATTTACTATGGAAGAAAGGATTAAGCTCCTGAGGGGGACTTCTCTTTTTAATTCCTTTCCGATCGAACATCTTGCCGAATTGGCTAGTGTAATGTTTGAAAAAGACTTTCCAGCGAACCATGTGATTCTTACCGAAGGTGAACCTTCCCCTAATTTCTATGTTATTGCCAAAGGCGAAATTGAGGTGAGCCGATTAAATAAAGGGAAATCCATTCCTTTAGTGGTATTAAGCGCGGGGGATACCATTGGCATCATTGATGCGCATTCCACAGCGCCCCCGGCAACCGCTACGATGAAAACACTTTCTAAAGTAAGTACGCTTGCTATTTCAAAAGCTGGTTTGGTGGCCAACATTGCCAAACATCCTAGTATGGCCCAGGAACTCCACGATCAAGCCGATCAGATTAAAAAAGAAAGCTTTTTACGCTTACTCACCCCTTTTAAAAAACTTCCCGACGAACAAGTTCGAGAATTAACTCGAAAAATCGTGACGAAAGTGTTTAAGAAAAATGAAGTTATTATGAGCCAAGGGGAAGAAGGCCATTCTTGCTACCTGATTCTCTCTGGAAAAGTCGGTATTTATATTCATGCCAAGATCCCAGTGGCAACCATGGGGACCGGACAGCTATTTGGGGAAATGGCTTTATTATCCGAGTCGAATCATGTTCGAAATAGCACCGTCATTGCGGAAGAGGATTGTGTGCTTTATGAGATAAACGAGGAGCTTTTTAAAAGCGTTGTTTATAGCGATCAAGAAACACAAGAAATGATGATGTTTTTTAACACCAATCGTTCTCGCCCAGTTAAAAAAGATAATATTATTATCACGAAACACGATTATTACGATGGCGGAATTTCGTATATTTTTAAAAATCCAGAAAATAATAAATATTTACAAGTATCCGAAGATGGCCTGTTTTTTTACAATTTGCTCAATGGACATAGAACGCTTCAGGAAATTACGCTTCTATTGTATGAGGAAAAAGGCATTTTTATTCCAGAGCAGGCCGCCAATTTGTTGATGAATTTTTATCATGCTGGAATGATAACGGGTTTGCATATTCCTCGGAAAAAAGCAAAGTCCAGTGTGGCTGAAAAGACTTTTGACCTCGTCAAGCGTATCTTAACCGCTCAATACACCTTAAAAAATACTGATGCTTTTGTGACGGCTTTATATAATAAAGCCGCTCGATTTATTTTTTTAAAACCTTCACTGTTTTTGATTACCCTCATTATTTTTCTGGGCATATTTTTTTATATTGATAATGCGGATCATATTGTTTCTTTTTTTAGAGGCGGGAAAGGAAGATATTGGTGGCTGCTAGCGGTATTGCCGTTGACGATTTTAACTTCAGGTTTTCACGAGCTTGCTCATGCTTACACTTGCAAACATTTTAAACGAGAGGTCCATGGATTTGGAATTGGTTGGTTTTGGGTGGCCGCCTTTGCTTTTTGTGATACGACCGATATGTGGATGGCGACGCGTCGAGAACGAATCATTGTAAATTTATCGGGTTGTATCAACGATCTTGCACTCGCGGGAGCTGCATCAATAGCCTCTTTTTTGGTTCGTAATACAACGGTCGATATTATTTTATGGCTCTATGCGACGCTGACCTATCTTTCATTTGCGATGAATTTAAATGTCGTTCTAGAATATGACGGTTATTATGCTTTAATGGATGCTTTGGATATGCCAGATTTAAAGCGAAAAGCTTCAATTTGGCTCGGAAAATTGCCAAGATCTTTTAAATGGAATGCAGACACCAGAAAGATTTTAACGTATTGGTCTGTGTGTGCGCTTTATGATTTAATTAATATTTTCATTTTACTGATATTTCAAAAATGGATAATATTCCAGCTATTGCCCCATTCAGTTAATCAGGGGCCCCAGTACATTCTAAGTTGGATTTTGCCCTATATGATTATTTTTCACACACTTTTCACTATCATAAAAGGAGTGATTGAACAACGAAGAAAATGATCCGATTTTTGGAAGAGCTGAAGAGTCCTATCCGCTACGAGTTCTGCTGATTCTCTTGTTCAACTCTTCTCCGAGGTTTTTACTCTGCCAGTTTATTTCACTAATCATTTTATGAGCTTCTGCATTAACCTCAATACCCTCGGCAAGTAAAATGTCTTCTACCTCGCTAACTACTTTTTCAGGGTCTGCTTGAATGGCGCAGAGAAAGCGATCTTTAAACTCTGGGTCAGTCGAGAATTTTTCGATAAGTGTCCGGATAAGTTTGTCTGGTTCTGCCATAGATTCCTTCCTCTAGCGTTTAAGATTAGCATCTAAGCCTTAGAATGGTCAAATATACGGCTGAGTAGCTGCCTATTCCTGTTTCTGTTATTCTGGTGTGAAATTAATAAGGAGATCTTCATGGCTTACCAACATATTCAAGTTCCTAAAGAAGGAGAAAAAATCACTGTTAATCAAAAGGGCGAGCTGACAGTGCCACCTAACCCCATTATTCCATTTATTGAAGGAGATGGTATCGGTGTTGATATTACGCCTGTGATGCGCAAGGTAACCGATGCTGCGATTAAAAAGGCCTATGGCGATAATCGTAAAATTTCGTGGATGGAAATTTATGCAGGAGATAAAGCCGTTCAAGTCTATGGCGAAAAAAGTGGTTTGCCCAATGAAACTTTACAAGCGATTGCCGACTATTCCGTGGCCATTAAAGGGCCCTTGACAACCCCTGTTGGCGGTGGCATTCGTTCTTTAAATGTGGCGCTTAGACAGTCTTTAGATTTGTATGTTTGCTTGAGACCCGTGCAATATTTTACAGGAACACCAAGCCCCGTGAAGCATCCAGAGCTGGTTGATATGGTGATTTTTCGAGAAAATTCTGAGGATATTTATGCTGGAATTGAATGGCCAGCGAAATCTCCTGAAGCTAAAAAATTAATTACTTTTTTACGAAATGAATTACATGTTACGAAAATTCGTTTTCCTGAAACGAGTGGTATTGGTATTAAGCCTGTGTCGGAAGAGGGCACTACCCGGTTAGTTCGTCGAGCTATTCAGTATGCAATTGATAATGACAAACCTTCTGTCACATTAGTGCACAAAGGAAATATCATGAAATTTACGGAAGGCGCTTTCAAAGAGTGGGGCTATGCTTGCGCGAAAAATGAATTCGGCGCTGTACTTTTGGAAAAGGGGCCTTGGATGACACTCAAAAATCCGAAAAATGGTAAAGACATTGTTATTAAGGATGTAATTGCTGATGCATTTTTACAGCAAATTATATTGCGGCCGGTAGAGTATTCCGTAATTGCTACCTTGAATTTAAATGGGGATTATATTTCCGATGCTTTAGCCGCGCAAGTGGGTGGAATTGGAATCGCTCCTGGTGCCAATTTAAGTGATGTGGTGGGTTTATTTGAAGCAACCCATGGAACAGCGCCAAAATATGAGGGCTTAGACAAAGTAAACCCTGGTTCATTGATTCTATCGGCGGAAATGATGCTACGTTATATGGGCTGGGTTGAAGCAGCCGATTTAATTATTCATGGTATGAGTGCAGCAATTTCCAGCGGCAAGGTCACCTATGATTTTGCGCGCTTAACGCCTAATGCCACTGAAATCAGCTGTTCAGCCTTCGGTGATAACATTATTGCCCATATGTAATTTATTTAACTTTTTGTCGCTGTGTGTGCGACTGGATCAACAGCTTCATCAAACTGAGTAGTTTTCTTGTATACTTCAGGAAATTTTTCCCTCATGATCAAATCAAGCCAATCCAAAAGGTGTTCGTCTTTATTTTCAGCCGCTTTTTGTCGTATTTTTTGGTAATCGGGAGAGGGGCAATTATAAAATTCGGCGAGTCTCTCAAGTATATTCCAATTATTCGCTAAAACACTGATGGATTCATAGCTATTATTTTCAGTAGCCTCGTCGGGCCCATGTAATGCGATGGCAAGTTCTAAGGGTTTTCCGAAAAGTCCTTGCGGGTATTTTTCTAAATGATCTAATTGATTCACACTTAAGTCATTAGTGACGAAAGTAGTAGCCTTTTTATCTTGATTAGCAAAATGTTCTAATAAAGATTTAATTTTCTCGGGGTTGCGGGTGACGATGGCGTGCACCAGTTGCGGATAGTACCGATTGGTAGGAGTTACCGCTTTAAAAAAACTAAAGCTAGTTTGTAAAGGGTGGCGCACGGTCGCCATGATAAAATCCTCTCTCTTAATAGTATTAAGAATACATCATAAACCTTAAGGTAACATTAAATTTTAATAAAATTTCAAAATATTTTAAGAAGATTAAGAGTTTAGGGCCTAAGTTTAGCCTATGATTTTAAATGAAAAATCTCCACTCGAAAGAAAGAGCAGGAAAATTGTTACAAAATCAACTAAAGTAAAGGTGAGGCCAATTTTATAACATAGGGATGGAAGCCATGTTTAGTAAGTCGCTAGAGTTATCGATCAATAATGCCTTCTCTCAAGCAAAAGAGAAGCGTCATGAGTTTATTACCGTTGAGCACCTGCTGCTTTCGCTGCTGGATAACCCGGAAGCCTGCAACGTGCTTATTGCCTGTGGAGCCAATTTAGAGCGCCTCAGGGCCGGCCTTGGCATTTTCATTGACGAAACTACACCTCAGGTTCCTGTCAATGTGGAGCGGGATATTCAACCAACCTTAAGTTTTCAACGAGTTTTACAAAGAGCTATTTATCAAGTACAAAGTCAGGGCAGGCCAGAAGTGACCGGTATTAACGTTCTGACAGCTATTTTTGGCGAGCAAGATAGCCAGGCCTCTTATTTTCTCAACCAAGAAAATGTAACACGGATAGATGTGATGAATTTCACTTCTCAGGGTATTGCGAAACCTCGAACGTATAAGGACATCGACTATGGCGAAGATTACTCGCCCTCGTCAGAGCCTTCCACGAAGGAAGCCGGTTCAAACGAGGAAAGCCTTATCGAGCTTTATACCGTTAATTTGAATGAAAAGGCCCAGCTGGGTCAGCTCGATCCTGTTATTGGTCGTGAGGCTGAATTAGGGCGCTGTGTTCAGGTTTTGTGTCGCCGAACCAAAAATAATCCTCTTCTGGTCGGTGAAGCAGGGGTTGGTAAAACAGCCATTGCGGAAGGTTTAGCGCAATTAATTGTGGAACGAAAAGTTCCTCAAACCTTAGCGGCTTGCACGATTTATCTTTTAGACTTAGGTATTTTATTGGCAGGCACCAAATACCGAGGCGATTTTGAAAAACGATTTAAATCAGTCTTGCGTGCCTTAGGAAGAAATACGGGCGCCATTATTTTTATCGATGAAATCCACAATTTAATCGGTGCAGGCTCGGCAACCGGTGGCACAATGGATGCTTCGAATTTAATTAAGCCCTTGTTGAGTTCTGGTGAGCTTCGATGTATGGGTGCAACGACTTACGAAGAATATCGTAATTATTTTTCAAAAGATCATGCCTTACTTCGTCGATTCCAAAAAATTGATGTGGAAGAGCCTACTCATGAGGATGCGGTTGCTATTTTACAGGGATTAAAATCGCGTTTTGAGCAGTACCATGGCGTTGAATACACCAATGAGGCTTTGGAACGTGCCGTGGAATTATCCATGCGTTACATAGTAGATCGTCGTCTGCCGGATAAAGCTATTGATGTCATTGATGAAGCGGGAGCTTATGTTCACGTGCAACCCGCAAGTAAACGTCGAAATGTCATTCGCGTCAGTGAAATTGAAGAAGTGGTTGCGAAAATTGCGCGTATTCCGCTGCAAAATCTTTCAAGTTCAGATAAAACGTTGTTGAAATCACTGACGAAAAAATTGAAGAAAATGGTGTTTGGCCAAGATGCGGCTATCGATACTTTGACGGATGCCATTAAACTCTCACGTGCGGGTTTGCGCGATCGTAATAAACCAATCGGATCTTTTTTATTAGCCGGTCCTACGGGTGTTGGTAAGACGGAATTAGCTCGACAATTATCGATGGAATTGGGCGTTGAGTTATTACGTTTTGATATGTCGGAATACATGGAGCGTCATGCAGTTTCGAGATTGATCGGCGCGCCTCCTGGCTATGTGGGTTATGAACAAGGTGGCTTGCTAACAGAATCTGTTATTAAAAAACCTCATGCCGTTTTATTATTAGATGAAATCGAAAAAGCGCATCCTGATATGTTTAATGTATTATTGCAAGTGATGGATTATGGTCATTTAACCGATAATAATGGGCGAAAAGCAGATTTTCGCCACGTCATCATTTTAATGACAACCAATGCTGGCGCGGAAATGCTGGAGCGAAATACCATAGGATTTGCCGAACAAGATACTCATGAAGACAGTAATTCAGCTATAAAATTAATGTTTAGCCCAGAATTTCGAAATCGTTTGGATGCTATTGTGCAATTTAAACATCTTGATGCGACAACCATTATTAAAATTGTCGAGAAAGAAATGGCAGAGCTCGAACAGCAGCTGAAGGAAAAAGAGATTACCCTCATCATGACTCGAGAAGCCAAAAATTGGTTAGCAAAAGAGGGCTATGATCGTAAAATGGGTGCAAGACCCTTGTCTCGTTTAATTCAAGAGCGAGTCAAAAAGCCCTTGGCAGATGAAATGCTCTTCGGGAAATTAGCGGGACAACAAGGTGGTGAAGTTCGCATTGATGTCGGCAAAGATAACGATCTTGAGATCCAGATTTCTAAGGGTGAAATCGCACTTGTGAGTCAATCCTAGCTTTGTTCTGGTGGGGCGCCTTCCACAGGGCGTTTTTTCCCCGTGTCACGATAGGTGATACGACCTTTTGTCAAATCATAGGGCGTTAATTCCACGATCACTTTGTCACCCGTCAATATGCGGATGTAATTTTTTCGGATTTTTCCGGAAATATGAGCGGTAACGACATGCCCGTTTTCAAGCTGTACTCGAAAGGTGGTGTTGGGGAGGGAGTCAATAACTACCCCATTCATTTCAATGTGATCTTCTTTTGCCATAGGGCCAACTTTTCCTGTGAATTATTAAAAAAAAACCATAATGCCCGAAATTTGCCCCACTAGCAATATCCAATACTCCGATTCTGAATCAATGAACACACCATATTCAGGAAGTTTTCTGTATAAATACTGTGCTATAATCTTTTTGTAGGGTTCGAATCAAATTAGATTTTAACTCGAGTATATAAGGAAAAAATCAACATTATATTCAGGAGGAATAACAAATGGCAACTTTAAGAGAAGCATTACAAAAGCGTTTAAGCACTAACCCCGCAGAAATCGTAAAAAAATTGAAATCTTCAGGTGTTATGCTCAGCAAAGATGAAGAAACCATGCTTTCACAAGGAAGTTTAAAAGGTTTTTCTGATCAAGCATTAAGCCAACGCTTCAATGCCAAAGTTCTTGGTATGTTGCATATCAATCTTGGTGAAGAGTCTCAAGGCGGCCGATCAGGTAGCTCGATGAACAAACCAATGATGGGTAAAGAAAAACCAATGATGGGAAAAGACAAGCCAAAAAAGTAATTCGCATATTGTGAATGATGGGCTCGGTCGTTCCGCTCAAGCAGAAGGATCGGGCCTTTTTCGTTCTAGGAGTAGACAGAGATGATCGAAATTGATAAGCGAAAGGCCTTAATTCGTCATCATCCTTGTTTTAGCACCTTAAAAGAGGAAAACATCGAGGGGCTCGCCGAACTCTGCTCTGAACACCATTATCAAGCAGGCGACATTATTCTTTCCGAAGCGGAACTCGTCGACGCAGTGTATTTAATTGCACAGGGCGAAATTGAAGTCGAGCGTCAGATTAATCAATCCGGTCAAATCAAACATATTCCTCAGGCTATTCTTCGAGAGGGAGATTCTATTGGGCTTGATGAAGAAGGGTTTTTCA
This sequence comes from uncultured Gammaproteobacteria bacterium, assembly GCA_963711375.1. Taxonomy (GTDB): domain Bacteria; phylum Pseudomonadota; class Gammaproteobacteria; order Coxiellales; family Coxiellaceae; genus CAVQDV01. Next base: position 2,682,707 of record CAVQDV010000005.1, on the reverse strand, counting down.
GCAAAACAGGCTTACGAACGGCCACACTGACCGCGATTTCAAAAGTCGTCGTCGTCGGTTGGCCTATCGATATTTTTCTCCATTTTTTAGAGCAATATCCCGATTTTCGTGCCTCGATGAAAAATGCGGCACAAGCGATGCTGCGCATGAGTTTTATAAAAAAAGCGGCGCCTTTTGTTGATTTACCCAATACTGCTGTTGAAAAATTGGCTCGTGAAATTGGTGAAATCACACTTCTCAAAGATCACATTATTTTTAATCAAGGGGATGTAGCTGAAGACTGTTACTTAATTTGTTCGGGTGAAGTTGAGATTTTTCTTCCACAGAATGATGGAAATAAAAAAATAATATCCAACATAAAGCCTTGGGATTTATTTGGAGAAGGTGCGCTATTAACCGAATCAAAGCGAAGTGTGAGTGCCAGAATGTCTGAGTCGGGCAAGCTACTGGTAATGAGGAGTGAACAATTACAGGAATTAATGGCTCATCATAATACGTCTGAATCGATTTTGGCCCTTATTATCGAGCACAGCCGGCCGACGCAGGCTTTGAATATTGAGCACTATCATCGTAAAAATGAGGAAGGCCAAGAGTTTGTTATTCTTAAAGACACTCATCATGGACGATATTTTCAACTCTCTGAAGAGGGTTGGTTCGTTTGGCAGCATCTAGATGGCCAAAAAAATTTACAAGATATTACGATCGAGCTTTATAAAGAGCGAAAAATCTTTGCTCCGGAGGCCGTGGCCGATACGGTTCTCAATTTAGCGGATGCGGGGTTTGCCGTGCTTCCTAAAATTCATATTCCGAAAGTGGCCGAGCCTAACGAGAATTTAACACGTTGGCAACGCGTGAAACAAAAGCTCCATGATTGGCGATATTTTAAACATATTTTTTATGATATCGATTCAAAACTCAGTCGAACGTATAAAGCTGGCGCACATGTTTTTTTTACATTTACGGGACAAATTTTAATGGCGGGAACCACACTGATTGGTTTGGTTTTTTTCTGCTTGTTTTTAGAAGGAATTAGCGAAAAAATTCCCCCCTTGCCACATATTATTTTAATGATTATTGCACTTTTTGTTTTTAATTTATTTTTAACCATTTTTCATGAGCTCGCGCATGGATTTGCGACAAAATATTATAAACATGATGTTCATCGAGCCGGCATAATTTTCAATTGGTTCGGCTTAACGGCCTTTGTCGATACTTCGGATATGTGGTTAAGCGGTCGAAAACAACGGGTGATGGTCAGTTTCGCAGGACCCTACCTCGATCTTTTTATGGCAGGAATTTTTGCTTTTTTAGGGTTTTTTATTTCGCAACCCGCCGTGGCCTTATTTTTCTGGCTATTGGCATTAATTCTGTATTACGGCGTTTTGAAAAATCTTAATCCCATGCAAGAAAACGATGGCTATTACATCTTGAGAGATGCGCTAAATGATCAACAATTGCGTACGAAAGCTTTTTCTTGGCTTAAAAAATTCAACTTTAAAAATGCTCGCACTTTCTTAATAGGGCACCGTGCGGAAATAACTTACTGGTCCGTCTGCGATTTCTTTCTTGTCATCGCGCTTGTCGTAGCCTTTGCGGCACAGCATTATTTACGTTTGCTCTTGCCTAGCCATATTTTAGGCATTTCGACAGATCACCTATTTTGGCTTTTACCCGCCCTAGTGATTCTAAATTTTATTTTTACGCTCTGGAACTTTCTCCGAAAAATCTAATTAATGACGTTTTGTTAACGCATCTGTGTGATTTCTTTCCTCTAATGCTTCCAGACTCAAATGTTGGACTTGACGCGGATTAAGCAATTCCTTAGCTAAAGGACATAGTACCTTTTCAGCGGAACTATGAGTTTCAAGGATTTCCATGTAGGTGATTCTATGAGATGAGAGTGCTTCACTTGCTACTTTTTGGGGATTTCTTTCAAAAAGCTCTGTAGCCGTCCCACTAGAAAATTTATTGCCTACAATCATTACCTGACTATTTCTCTTCATAATATCAAGATAACAAGAAGAGAGATTCTCACACTGCTTGTGCAATTCTTTCCTGTCAGTAATATCAAAAAAGGCAATGATTCCATCTAAGCTGGGGTAACGCTTCTGCGGGTTATGATCTGTATAAGTATTGGGGGCGGAGAAACAAAGAATGTTAAATTTTATTACTCCATTAGAAGTTTGTACCGTTTTTTCATAATTCCCATAAGAATCTTTTTGGGAACAATTTTTCAGAAAAGAAAGGACTTCTTTTTTTGAAGCCTGGCCATCTTCCATCACGAGAACATTAAAAGTATGAAGTGGTGCTGCTGAGGGGAAGAGTGCTGCGGGTCCTACGGGTGCAGTAAGCTTAGTTGAGCTAGTTCCTGCCGTTTTACGCTGTCTGAGACAGAAGGCATCGCGCAACTGAAATTCTCGTTTCTCTAATTCCTCAATTTTCTTGGAATAATCCGATGCTACTTGACCATTAAGGCTGGTTTCAATCATAAATTGATAGACTTCCTTAAGCTCTGATTTATTATATCCTTGATAATTATCAAGAAAAAGCTTTACTCCCTGCAGATCAGGGATCGCTTTCAACTGCTTCAGATCTTCAGGCTCTAGGAAAAAATAGAGCAGATCATTAATAATCAATTCTCGCGTTAAGTCATAATCCAGTTTTGTATTATGTTCATATTTATCATTTGATTTCACTGTACCACCCCAATCTAACGTATTTAATAACGGATATTATAATATACTTTGCTTAAGGTAATATTAAATTCGTGCTAAAAATTGTAAAGAATGGGGGCCTACCGAAAAAAATTCCTCCATTGCCAAGCGCATGGGAGAGTGTTATCTTTTCGCCTTGTTTCACGTAGGCACGTAGCTCAGTGGTAGAGCACCACCTTGACATGGTGGGGGTCGTTGGTTCAATCCCAATCGTGCCTACCAGACGGCTACAAACGAGATCTACATGATGCCAAAAATCACATTGCCGGATGGCAGCGAAAAATCTTTTTCCAACTCTGTCACCGTGCGCGAAGTGGCTGAATCTATCGGTGCGGGACTTGCACGCGCCGCCATTGCCGGGAAAGTGGAAAATAAATTGGTGGATGTTTCCTACTCGATTGATCAAGATGCAAAATTACAAATTATTACCGAAAAAGATCCAGAGGCTTTAGAAATTATTCGCCATTCCACGGCGCATTTATTAGCACACGCCGTCAAGAGCTTATTTCCTAGTGCTCAAGTTACAATTGGTCCTGTGATTGAAGATGGATTTTATTATGACTTTTCATTTGAGCGTTCCTTCACACCCGAAGATCTGGAAAAAATAGAGGCCAAAATGGCCGAGCTTGCCGCTGAAAATTTCCCCCTGGAACGAAAAGTATTATCTCGTGAGGAAGCGGTCGAATTATTCACAAAAATGGGCGAGCATTACAAAGTTCAAATTATTAAAGATATTCCCGGGAATGAAACCTTAACGGCCTATCAACAAGGGGATTTTATTGATTTGTGCCGAGGCCCTCATGTTGCTCAAACGACACAGTTAAAAGCTTTTAAATTAATGAAATTAGCCGGCGCTTTTTGGAGGGGTGACAGTAAGAATGAAATGCTCCAGCGCATTTATGGCACCGCTTGGACCGACAAAAAAGCCCTGCAAGCCTATTTACATCGCTTAGAGGAAGCTGAAAAACGAGATCATCGAAAATTAGCCAAAAAAATGGATTTATTTCATTTTCAACCTGAAGCACCTGGTATGGTGTTTTGGCATCCCGCTGGTTGGACCATCATTCGAGAGTTGAGAAATTATCTACGGGAAATTCAGCGTGATTCCGGATATTCAGAAATTCATACTCCACAATTGGTCGAAGGTATTTTATGGGAAAAATCTGGTCATAAAGCGAAATTCGGTGATGATATGTTTAAAATCGAAACGGATAATCACGAATTTATTTTAAAACCGATGAGCTGCCCCTGTCACGTCCAAGTCTTTAATCAGGGCATTAGAAGTTACCGAGATTTACCCATCCGTTATTCGGAATTTGGTTCCTGTCACCGTTTCGAGCCTTCAGGTACTCTGCATGGTTTAATGCGCCTGCGGAATTTTGTCCAAGACGACGGCCATATTTTTTGCACCGAAGATCAAATTCAATCGGAATCGATCGCCTATATTAAGCAACTTCACGAGGTTTACAAAACCTTCGGATTTGAGAAGGTCGTTCACAAATTATCAACTCGTCCTGAAAAACGTGTAGGAAGCGATGAAATTTGGGATAAGGCCGAAAAAGCCTTAGCCAATGCCATGAATGCGCTAGACGTTCCCTACCAAGAAAATCCAGGTGAGGGCGCTTTTTATGGACCTAAGATCGAATTTTCTCTTCACGATTCTATTGGCCGTGCTTGGCAATGCGGTACCTTGCAGGTCGACTTTAATATGGCAGAGCGTTTAGGCGCTAGCTATGTCGATGAGGCGGGTGATAAGAAAGCCCCAGTAATGCTACATCGAGCTATTTTTGGTTCCTTAGAGCGCTTCTTAGGCATCCTCATTGAAGAATATGAGGGCAAGCTGCCACTTTGGTTATCACCTCTCCAGGTTGTGGTCATGCACATTACCGATCCGCAGATCGAATATGCTAAAGAAATCACTAAAAAATTACAAAAACTTTCAATTCGTGCCGAAGCCGACTTGAGAAATGAGAAAATAGGCTTTAAAATCCGCCAACATGCGATTGCGAGGGTACCTTACCAGCTGATCATTGGGGATCGAGAGGTAGAGACTCAAACGGTTTCCGTTCGACGCTCTGAAAGTGATAAAACAGAAACAATGACCTTTTCAGCTTTTGTTGATAAGATTACGCTCGAAATAGCTCACAAGCGGAGGAACTAAACCATTACGACTTCAGATAAGAAAACGCGGGTCAATCGACAGATTCGTGTGCCTAAGGTTAGGCTGATAGATAGCGAAGGAAAACAAGTAGGGGTCGTGCCGACCATCGAAGCATTAGAGAAAGCTCGACAAGAGTCTCTAGATTTGGTAGAAATCTCTCCCAATGTCGATCCACCGGTTTGCCGGATCATGGACTATGGTAAATATCAGTTCGAACTGAGCAAGAAACGCTCGAGTGCGAAGAAGAAACAGAAGCAGGTACAGATTAAAGAAATTAAATTTCGTCCCGTTACCGATATTGGCGATTTTAATGTAAAAGTGAATAAGATCCTGGCGTTTATAGAGCGCGGAGACAAGGTGAAGGTGAGTATTCGCTTTCGCGGTCGTGAAATGCAGCATAAAGACCAGGGGATGGATGTATTTAATCGGATTCGTGAGCTTATGCCCGAGGGTCACGTGATTGAGCAAATGCCAAGGCTCGAAGGCAAACAAATGTCGATGACGGTGGCAATGGGCAAACAAAAGAAAAACTAGAAAGGTGGGACTATGCCAAAATTGAAAACGAAACGCGGAGCCGCTAAGCGCTTTAAGCGTACTGGCAATGGCCAGCTGAAACGCCGCAGTGCGAATCGCAGCCATATTATGACGAAAAAAGCGCAAGGCCGTAAACGCCATTTGCGTAAAAATACTTTAGTGGGTAAGAGCGACTTCAAAGGTGTTGATCGTTTAATTCCGTAATTGATTCACTGTGAGGAAATAAGAAAATGGCAAGAGTAAAACGTGGGGTCACCGCCAGAGCGCGCCACAAAAAGGTTTTAGATAAAGCAGCCGGATATTATGGCGCGCGTAGTCGCGTTTATCGGGTGGCGAAACAAGCGGTTATTAAAGCCGCGCAATATGCGTACCGCGATCGTCGAGTTCGTAAACGTGAATTCCGTGCATTATGGATTATCCGTATTAATGCCGCGGCTCGTCTGCATGGCCTGTCTTACAGTCGTTTCATGAACGGCCTCAAGAAAGCGAATGTAGAGCTCGATCGTAAAGTATTAGCCGAATTAGCCGTAAACGATCCACACGCGTTTGCACGTTTGGCAGAAACCTCAAAATCCGCTGCTGCTTAACTTTAATGCCATCTCGCTTATGGCTTTCTGGTATTAACGAGCGAGAATTGCTGTTATCTTTCCCCCCTCCCTTCCAGGAGTGGGGCGAGATGTCCCAAAAATCCTTATTGGAAAACTCTCTGATTTGACAAGCATTGGGGTATTGTCTATACTCGATGTATATACAATTAAGAGGTGGCCAATGCGAAAAACGAAGATATTCAAATCTGGCAATTCGTGGGCTGTAAGGTTACCCCAAGGTTTCCAATTTGACTTTAATGAGGTCGAAATTTTTAAGCGTGGGGATGAAGTTATTATTCGTGAAATACCCCATAATCTTAAGGATGCCTTTACTTTGCTCACCAAATTACCTGCTGACTTTTATCGCAAGCCAAGAAAAGATACTCCGCCACAAAAACGGGATTTTTAACATGTCACTGCGATATTTGCTCGACACAAATATTTGCATCTATATCGCAAAGCAAAAGCCCTTGGATGTGTTGCATCGTTTTGAGCAGCTGTCGGTGGGCGAAGTTGGTATGTCGACCATCACGTTTGGAGAACTTGTCTTTGGAGCACAAAAAAGCCAGCATCCTGTACAAACCCTACATTTGTTAGAAGAATTAGCTGGTTTAATTCCACCACTCCCAATTTCGATAGAGGCGGGGAAGTTCTATGGAAAAATTCGAAGCGTTTTGGAAAAACAGGGTAAAATTATCGGCAATAATGACCTTTGGATTGCCGCACATGCCCTGGCATTGAAAGTTACCTTGGTCACTAATAATCTGAAAGAATTCTCAAGAATTCCGCATTTAAAAACAGAAAATTGGGTTGCCGCTTAGCGGGTGCCCCCTCATAAATTTGTTCAGAACTTGCCATTACTTCCTTCTCCTGCTTTAATTGTCGTTTTTCATCAATGGGTTGATCCTTATGCAAAATGAAATTTCGGGAATAGTTGAGCGTGCCAAAGCTAGGATTCACGGCGCGGATGATTTGAGTGCGCTGGAAAAATTGCGGGTGCAATATTTGGGGAAAAAGGGTGAGCTTACCGAGTTTCTGAAGAGCCTTGGGCAAATCAGCCCAGAAGACCGGCCACTCCTTGGAAAAGCCGTTAATTTAGCAAAAAATGAATTAGAGACTTTATTAAGTACTTGCGAAAACGGCCTTAAAGCCAAAGCCTTGGCACAAAAACTCAATGATGAAAAAATCGATATTACTTTACCAGGAAGAGGGCAGGGCGTAGGTTCCTTGCATCCGGTAGCCCGTGTTCGCCAACGGGTTGTTGAATTATTTGCGCATTTTGGCTTTATTGTTGCAGAAGGTCCTGAAATTGAGGACGATCACCATAATTTTGCGGCACTGAATTTTCCGGATCATCATCCCGCGCGTGATACTCAAGATTCTTTTTATTTTGATGATGGGATGCTGCTGCGTACCCACACTTCTCCCGTGCAAATTCGTGTCATGGAAAATTCAAAACCCCCTTTACGCGTTATTACGCCTGGGCGTGTTTATCGCCGAGACTCTGACCCTACGCATACTCCGATGTTTCATCAAATTGAAGGCTTAATGGTGGACCGAGAGGTGACGTTTGCGAATTTAAAAGCGTTATTAAATGATTTTTTTGAGGCTTTTTTTGAGCGCGATATAAAATTGCGTTTTCGGCCTTCTTATTTTCCCTTTACCGAACCTTCGGCAGAAGTGGATATTACCCATATTGCCTGCGATGGAAAGGGCTGTCGAGTGTGCGGAAATTCGGGTTGGCTAGAAGTCTTGGGTTGCGGGATGGTGCATCCGAATGTATTAAAAAATGTGAACATTAATCCGGAAGAATTTTGCGGTTTTGCATTTGGTTTAGGCCTAGATCGTTTGGCAATGCTGCGTTATCAAATTGACGACTTGCGTTTACTGTTTGAAAACGATTTGAGATTTTTGAAGCAATTTTAATTCTTGCCCCCTCTCCCGCAAGGGGAGAGGGGATAATATTTAGCGAAGGAATAATGAGTATGAAAATTAGTGAACAATGGCTACGCCAGTGGGTAAATCCCAGTATCGATACACAGACGCTTGCCGAGCAATTAACAATGGCTGGCTTGGAAGTGGATTCTGTTACACCCGTGGCCTCAGAATTTAGCGGTGTCGTGGTGGGCGAAGTCCTTGAACGCGCCCCGCATCCTAATGCGGATAAATTAAGCGTTTGCAAAGTCAATGTCGGTGGCCCTGAAATTTTAAATATTGTTTGCGGCGCCAAAAACGTACGTCAAGGATTAAAAGTAGCAGTGGCAACGATTGGTGCTGTTTTGCCGGGAAATTTTAAAATACAGGCCGCAAAATTACGTGGAGAACCTTCACAGGGCATGATTTGTTCGGAAAAAGAATTAGGCCTAGAGCCCGTTAGCGAAGGCATTATGGAATTACCGCTTGAAGCTCCCATCGGCGTAAATTTCCGAGAATATTTTAATTTAAATGATCAAATTCTCGAAATTGAATTGACACCCAATCGCGGTGATTGCTTAAGCATACGTGGAGTGGCGAGAGAAGTAGCGGCATTTAATCCTGTCCCAGTTACTCCTCCTGAAATGAAGGAAATTGCACCTAAAATTACCGATACATTCTCCGTTACCCTAAAAGCCGGCGAACGTTGCCCCAAATATTATGGTCGTGTTATTCGCCATATTAATATGCGAGTGCCAACACCTTTATGGATGCAAGAAAATTTACGTCGCTCAGGAATTCGCAGTATTCATCCGGTAGTAGACGTTTGCAATTACGTCATGTTAGAGCTAGGCCAACCTATGCATGGGTTTGACCTGAATAAATTAAAAGGTGAAATCATCGTACGTTTGGCTAATCCCGGAGAAAAAATTACGCTTCTCAATGAAGAGAATGTGACATTAAATGAAAATACTTTAGTTATCGCCGATGCAGAAAAGCCTCATGCCATTGCAGGTGTGATGGGAGGATTAGAATCTTCAGTTGGTGAGGCCACGTCCTCAATATTTTTAGAAAGTGCTTATTTTGATCCCGTTGGGGTTCGTCGAGATGCTAAGGCCTATCATCTCTCGAGCGATTCGGCTTATCGCTTTGAGCGTGGTGTAGATTTTAATTTGCAAAAAATTGCTTTAAATCGCGCGACAGAATTACTGCTCAATATTGTGGGAGGTGAGGCTGGTCCCGTCATTGAAGCCATTGATCAAAAATCTTGCCCAGGGCAAAAAATAATAAATTTACGTCGCCCTCAAATTCAACGAATTTTAGGCCTTATTATTGATGACGACGTGGTGGCGAAAATATTTAAGGCTCTAGATTTGGCATTTGAAAAAAGGGATTTTGGCTGGGAAGTTAAGGTTCCTAGTCATCGTTTTGATCTAGAAATTGAGGTGGATTTAATCGAAGAATTAGCACGGGTATTTGGTTACAATAATATCCCAATCACTCAAGCAAGGCCTGAATTAACGCCGTTAAAGCAATCCGAAAGCCTTATTCAAAAAGGGCGTATCGAACAGTATTTCCTGGATCGAGGCTTTGATGAGGTGATTACCTACAGCTTTGTAGACCCCACACTGCAAACCTTACTAGACCCTTCGGCAACCTTAACTCCACTCATGAATCCCTTGTCTTCGGACATGTCCGTGATGCGCACTAGTCTTTGGGCGGGCTTACTGAACACGTGGAAATATAATTTGCATCGTCAAGTGAATCGTCTTCGGATTTTTGAATTAGGGATGGTATTTAAAAAAGTAGGCGAAAAATGGGATCAAAATGAAAAGCTAGGATTTTTAGTGGCAGGACCTATTTTTGCAGAGCAATGGGGATTAACGTCTGAAAATACGGATTTTTACGAATTAAAAAATGACTTGATGGGGCTTTTCGGTTTATTAAAAACGCCCGAAGCGGTTCAATTTAAGCCTGGTACGAATCCATCGCTTCATCCGGGTCAAAGTGCCGACATTTATCAAAATAATCTCCTGGTGGGGCACTTAGGCGCCTTGCATCCCAAACTGGTGGAGATATTGGATTTTACTCAGGCGCCCTGGCTTTGTGAAATTGATTTGGATGTCGTCACGAAATCGGTGTTGCCAAAATACAAGGCCATCTCAAAGTTTCCAGGCGTGAGAAGAGACTTGGCCTTCGTTGTGAACAAGGAGTTGCCAGCAGATGAAATTTTACAAGTACTTAAGCAATCCGGGGGCGAATGGCTTCAGGATGTTCAACTTTTTGATGTGTATCAGGGTGAGCATATTGAATCCGGCAAAAAAAGTGTCGCAATAGGCTTGACCTTTGTTCATCCTTCGCGCACTCTAATAGAACAGGAAATAAATGAAATTATTCAGATAGTTCTGAAACGTTTAGAACAATCGTTTAATGCAACCTTGAGGGCATGAAGACATGGCGCTCACAAAAGCAGAACTTTCACTGCATTTATTTAACGTGCTTGGCTTAAACAAGCGCGAGGCCAAGGAATTGGTAGAAACGTTTTTCGAAGAAATTCGCAAATCGCTCGAAAGTGCGGAACCCGTTAAATTATCGGGTTTTGGCAACTTCAATTTGCGCGATAAAAGCGAGCGACCAGGGCGTAACCCTAAAACGGGCGAAGAAATTCCAATCACCGCAAGACGTGTTGTCACTTTTCGTGCTGGCCATAAGCTTCGCGCTCGTGTAGAACATTACGAGCGTGAACAAATGGAGAAGGGTGGTAAAGAAAATGAGTGATTTGCCGGAAATTCCGGATAAGCTTTATTTTACCATTGGTGAAGTGGGCAAACTGTGTGATTTAAAGCCGCATGTGCTACGGTATTGGGAGCAGGAATTTCCGCAGCTCTCTCCTTCTAAGCGTCGCGGCAACCGTCGCTATTATCAACGTCGTGATGTGGTTTTAATCCGTAAAATACGGAATTTATTGTATGCAGAAGGTTATACAATAGAGGGTGCTCGTCAGCAATTGGCGACCACGACAAAAGCCTCTCTTGATCAAGAATTACAATCCCAAGTACAAAAAGCTGTTTTCGAACTCGAAAAAGTTGTCAAACAGCTCGAGCAAGCATAAACTGTGTCTTCCTTAAATTCGGGACGTGGCGCAGCCTGGTAGCGCACATGCCTGGGGGGCATGGGGTCGCAGGTTCAAATCCTGTCGTCCCGAGAAGATAAGGTGTTCCGCTCTCAATTCTGCTTTTACTTGTCATAAAGTTGCTTACTCATTTGCTGTTCATCGTCTTGGGAATAGGGTCTTCTTTTCTCAATGTTAGAATGTTAGATTGAAACTGGGTATACTTTTTTGAGGATTCTGGATGGATCAAAAATTATTAGCCATTTTGGCATGTCCTTTATGTAAGGGGCGTTTGGAATTTGAGAGAGAAGGGCAAGAATTAATTTGTCGGTTTGATAAATTAGCTTTTCCCATTCGGGAAGAAATCCCGATAATGTTGGTGGACGAAGCACGAAAAATTCGTGAAGAGGAGTAATTATGGAATTTCATGTGATCATTCCGGCGCGCTATCAATCTTTGCGTTTTCCCGGGAAAGTATTGGCGAAAGTCAAAGGGAAATATTTATTGCAGCATGCCTATGACAATGCCGTGGCTAGCGGTGCCGAATCGGTGGTTATTGCTACAGATGATGAGCGTGTTGAACAAGTGGCTGAGGAATTTGGCGCGAGAGTATGCATGACGGCTTCTGAGCATCAGAGCGGTACTGAGCGGATATCTGAAGTCGTTTCGGCTTTAGAATTTGACGATGAGGAAATAATTGTGGCTTTGCAGCCGGGTTCAGCGGGCATTCCACCGGATGCTATTCGCCAAGTGGCGAATGATTTAGCGGAGCACGATAATGTGAAGGTGGTTTCTTTATGTGAGGCGATTAAGGATCCAGAGGCTCTTTTTAATCCGAACATTGTGAAGGTGGTTTTTAATCGTCGTGGTTATGCCATGTATTTTTCTCGCGCGCCTATTCCATGGGAAAAAAATAATTTCCAAGATCCCAAAAACCTCATAATGAAGGGTGATCATTTTCGTCATATTGGCATTTATGGTTATCGAGCTAAATTTTTGCAGAATTATATGGATTGGCCTGAAAGCCCGCTTGAATCGCTGGAATGTTTAGAGCAACTTCGAATTTTGTGGAATGGTGCAAAAATTCACATGAGTGTCAGCAAAGGTGCGATGCCGCCGGCTGTTCATGGAGAAGAGGACATCGCTAAGCTGGTGGAGTATCTCGGCAAGTAGAAGCTAGCGGGAATTGCTGGTGATAATATTATTCAAGGAGGAATTATGGTTTACACCGTCGCGCATTTTATTAATGGAAAAAAAATCCACGAAAAAGAAGCTGCATTTCTAGATGTTTTTAATCCGGCACTTGGAAAAAAAATTGGACGGGCGCCTATTGCAACAACCGATGAAATTAATCTCGCCGTAAAATCAGCAAAAGAAGCTTTTTTAGGCTGGTCCAATGAATCGCCTAATAAGCGCGCCCAAATTATATTTAAATTTAAACATCTCCTCGATGAGCACCGTGATGAAATTGCGGCTTTAATCACCCAGGAACATGGGAAAATTTTGGAAGATGCTAAGGGCTCTGTAGCTCGTGGATTGGAAGTCGTTGATTATTATTGCGGCATCGCGGGATTATTGAAGGGCAGTTTTTCCGATAATGTTGCGAATGGCGTGGATTGCTATACTTTTCGGCAGCCTTTAGGTGTGTGTGTGGGTGTGACGCCGTTTAATTTCCCAGCGATGATCCCCCTCTGGATGCTAGTTCCTGCCATTGCCTGCGGCAATACGTTTATTTTAAAACCTTCGGAAAAAGACCCTTCTGCTTCGCTGCTTATCGCAGAATTATTTCATCAGGCTGGTTTGCCAGATGGCGTGTTAAATATTTTGCATGGTCAAAAATCGGTGGTTGATGCTTTAATTACGCATCAAGATGTGGCTGCCGCTTCTTGTGTAGGTTCTACGCCAGTGGCAAAACATATTTATGCTACAGCCATTGCTCATGGAAAACGAGCGCATACCTTTGGTGGTGCAAAAAATCATGCGATTCTGATGCCTGATGCGGATTTAAAAGAGGCAAGCATGGCGATTGCGAATGCGGCCTATGGAGCAGCAGGGGAGCGATGCATGGCACTTTCGATTGCTATTGCGGTGGGAGCTACCACGGCGGATGCTTTAGCGAAAAAAGCTCGGGATTTCTGCGAGGAAATCATTATTGAACCTGGAAATAAGTCTACTTCACAAATGGGCCCGCTCATTACGCGTGAGCATTGGGAGCGAGTGAAAAACTACATTGATTTGGGTGTTGAAGAGGGTGCAGAGCTCGTTGTGGATGGCCGAGAATTTTCCGTAAAAAACCATGAGCAGGGATTTTTTATGGGGGCGAGTTTATTTGATCATGTAAAGCCGACAATGCGCATTTATCGTGAGGAAATTTTTGGGCCGGTTTTAGGTATTGTACGCGTAAAAGACTTTGACGAGGCAATTGAATTAATTAATCAACACGAATATGGAAATGGCACAGCGATATTTACAAAAAGCGGTCATTTTGCCCGAGAATTTGCTCGCAGAGTTCAAGTTGGCATGGTGGGAATTAATGTGCCGATTCCGGTTCCAGTGGGTTATCACACCTTTGGTGGTTGGAAGAATTCTATTTTTGGTGATGTGCACATGCATGCAGAAAGTATTTATTTTTATACAAAAGCCAAGACAGTGACGAGTCGCTGGGGAAGTTAACTTTTGGGAGCAAGGTGACTAAGGGGAGTATTTAATGGAAAAAATCGGATTTATCGGCCTAGGTCATATGGGTTTTCCCATGATGAATAATTTAATAAAAGCAGGATTTTCAGTAAAGGCGTTTGATTTAAATTTGGAGGCATTAAAAAATGCTGAAAATAAAGGCGCTTTTCCGGCGAAATCAATAAAAGAAGTAGCAAGTGACGTCGATGTTGTTGTAATGAGTTTACAAACGGGCGATCAAGTTTCCAAGTGCTGCCTCGATAAAAATGGAATTTTTGAAACAATTAAGCAAAATGCCTTGATCATCGACACTTCATCGATTGATATCGGAACATCAAAAAAACTCCATGAAAAAGCCGCTGAAATGAAATTGGCAATGGTTGAGGCTCCTGTCTCCGGTGGTGTGAAAGGCGCTGACGCGGCCACTTTAACCATTATGGTTGGAGGTTCAGAAATTAATTTTAATCGTGCAAAAAAATATTTAGAAAAATTAGGGAAATTAGTGATTCATGCTGGTGCGCCAGGCGCGGGGCAAGCCGCCAAAATTTGCAATAATATGATTTTAGGAATTTCGATGATCGCTGTTAGTGAAGCTTTTTTACTGGCAGAAAAATTAGGATTATCGCCGGAAAAATTATTTGAAATTAGCTCACACGCTTCGGGTCAATGTTGGTCGATGACGAGTTATTGTCCTTACCCAGGAATTATGGAAAATGTCCCATCAAATAATAATTATAAACCGGGCTTCAGCGCCAAAATGATGCTCAAAGATTTAAATTTAAGTCAAAATGCAGCAGAACTCGTTCATGCCAAAACCCCGCTCGGAAAATCCGCAACAGAACTTTACGAACAATTCGTCAATAAAAACCCCGAGGAAATTGACTTTAGTGGAATCATTAAATTTCTTGAAAACACTTCTACTCCATAAACCAACCATGGCTGGCAATGAGAGATTGACCAGTTAGGGCATTGGTTTTAAATGCCGCAAAAAATAAGCAGACTTGTGCGATGTCTTCGAGTGTCGTGAATTCGCCATCGACTGTATCACCCAACATCACGCGTTTAATCACTTCTTCTTCCGAAATTCCTAATGATTTTGCTTGCTCAGGAATTTGTTTTTCGACCAAGGGGGTTCGCACAAATCCAGGGCAGACCACATTGGCTCTTACATTATGCGCAGCGCCTTCTTTGGCGACTACTTTGCATAAGCCAATTAATCCATGTTTAGCCGTTACATAGGGGGATTTTAATAGAGAAGCTTCTTTAGAATGTACCGATCCGATATAAATAATGCTTCCGCCTTTTCGTTTATACATTTCACGCGTACAGGCTCTGGTTGTTAAAAATGCGCCTGTTAGATGGATGTCCATCATTTTTTCCCAATTCGCTAAGGATAAAGTGTCGATGGCTTCAATATGTTGAATTCCGGCATTGCTAATTAAAATATCCACACCACCATAGGTTTGGCATATTTCAGCGACACCCGCCTCTACTTCTCCTTCTTTGGTGACATCCATTCGAAGGCTTAAGGCTTTGCCGCCTTGCTGAATAATCTCTTGCACCGTTTTTTCTGCATTATTTTTATCGATATCCGCCACAGCAATAGTGGCACCTTCACGTGCAAAAGTTAAGGCGATTTCTTTTCCTATACCGCTTCCAGCGCCAGTTACTATTGCCACTTTATTTTTTAATTGCACTATTCACCTCTTTGCTGGATCCGTCCCTCAAAATTATTTATTTTCTTCAGGATTTTCCGTTGTTTTGGGTTTTGTGGTGACTTCGATTAAAGGTTCTGAGGATTGGCTGCCAAAACCTTTGTAGTTAGGGTCTTTGAACAGCGGAGTTTCAGGCGGCGTCGCTTTTGAAGCATCTGTTTGCGTTGGGCTTGGAGCTTGGCTTTGAACAGGGGTTGGCTCTGCCGCTTTATGTTCTTTGGCTTGGTCTTGGGAGGACTCGTGTTCAGGTGCTTGATGCTCTGAAGTAGTGTGTTCAAAGTGTTGGCGATCAGTAGGCTGATGCTGTGAGCGATGCTCTGCCGCTTGGCTTTCAGTAGATTCTCGTCCCGCATATTCAGGTTCTGTATGTTTGGTCTCATGTTGAGGTTCAACTGGATGATGCACGGCGACAACTGCATTATCCTCAGATTTCGCTTCGGCCGCTTGAGCTTCCGCTATTTTACGTTCGTTCGATTTACGAGCGGCATATTCACGAGCTACTTCGTTGGCATCTCGTGGTGCGGGCTGTTCCGATCGAGGAGCCGGATTTTCCGAATTTCTAGTAGAAAATTCTGGCATATCCTCGTTTAATAATTCTTCGCGTTTATTTTCGAAATTTCCGGAAGAATGTTTTTTTCCACCCCTTTGGCCGCGACGTGCACGATTTTTATCAGCATCCGGTCGGCGTGGTTTTGTTTCTTGAGTCGCTTTAGGTGCTCGCGGTGGTTTTTGTTCTTGGGCTTTTGGGCGCGCCTCATGAATGGGTTCTGGTCTTGGCGCTTTTTTGGCGGGCTGAGCTTGTTGGTCTTGACCACCAAACATTAATTCCCAAACGCGTTTAATTAAACCGCCCCCACTGCTTGGCCTTCTTGGGGCCGGTGTGGAAGTGGCTTGTGTCGATAAAAATTGACGAATAGCCGGTTCAGCCGTTTCTTTAATAGGAGCCGAGGATTTTTTAGCCGTGCTACCAATGCCGGTTCCAGCCGTATCGATTTTCGCCAGACGGCTTAATTTATAGCTTGGAACCGCATTAGCTTGCTCACCACGAACTTCTTTAATCTGAAATTGTGGGGATTGCAAATGCTTATTGGGAACGACAACGACATTAATTTTTGAGTGGCCTTGAATTTCATCCAAAGCTTCACGTTTTTCATTTAATACATAAGTAGCGACATCAATTGGCAACTGAACTTGTAAAGTGGCTCCTGCTAATGCGCGTGAAGCGTGTTCTTGAATTAAATGTACCGTTGAAAGTGATAAAGATTCTACGCTTCGAATGGTGCCTCTACCTTCACAACGGGGACAGGTATTTTCGGTAGAAAGGGAAAGCGCGGCACGTAAACGTTGACGCGACATTTCCAATAAACCAAAGCGAGAAATTCGGCCCATTTGTACTCGGGCACGGTCTAAACGCAGGGCATAACGAAGGCGATTTTCCACTTCTCGTTGGTTTTTCACCGGCGTCATATCAATAAAATCGATAACCACTAAGCCACCAATATCTCGTATTCTCAATTGTCGAGCAATTTCGTCGGCTGCTTCTAAATTGGTATTTAATGCGGTTTCTTCGATGTTTGAGCCTTTTGTTGCCCGAGCGGAGTTAATATCAACGCTCACCAAGGCTTCGGTTTGATCAATAACAATCGAGCCACCAGAAGGCAAACGAATATCGCGCAAAAAGGCATTTTCAATTTGACGCTCGACTTGGAAACGGCTGAAGAGGGGTAAATGATCAGTATATAATTTAATTCGATCGAGAAAATCTGGGCGAATTTGATTAATGTAGTTGCGCGCTCTTTCATAAGCGCTTTGTTCGTCGACAATAATTTCTTGAATTTCTTGGCGTAAATTATCGCGGATAGCGCGAATAATGACGTCCCCTTCTTGATGAATCAAATAAGGGCCCGGTTTGGCGATAGCCGCTTTTTTAATGGCTTCCCAATAACGCAATAAGACGTTGAGATCCCACTGCAAATCCTCTTTCATTTTTCCGACGCCAGCGGTTCGAATGATAACGCCCATGCCGTCCGGAACAGTGAGTTGATTGATAGCTTCGCGCAATTCATCGCGATCATCGCCTTCAATGCGACGAGAAATGCCGCCTGCCCGAGGATTGTTTGGCATTAAGACTAGGTAAGAACCTGCCAAACTGATGTAGGTGGTTAGTGCTGCACCTTTCGTGCCGCGTTCTTCTTTGTCTACTTGAACGACCACTTCTTGGCCGAGGCGTAGTACGCGATTAATATCAAAATTTTCAGAGTCGCCCACATCCGTTAAAAAATATTCGCGGGAGATTTCTTTTACCGGCAAAAAGCCATGGCGCTCGCTGCCATAATCCACAAAAACGGCACCCAGGCTAGGCTCGATACTCGAGATTTTGCCTTTGTAAATATTGGATTTTTTCTGTTCTACGCCGCTGTGTTCTATGTCGAGATCGATCAGGAGGGTGTTTTCTATAATAGCTACTCGCAACTCATCTGGCTGAGTTGCATTAATCAGCATTCTATGCATTTTTAAAACCTTTTGTTAGGCGCTCAACCACTCACGGGGGTGGGATCGCGTTATCAATAAACATAAGAAAAAAAAGCCGGGAAAATCATTAAGACGCCATTCTAACTTATTGTTATTTTATGAGATTCAAACGACCTCATTCTGTTGGAATATAACAGGGAAAGTTGGGTGGATCAAGTGGTTTCTGGGCTAAGTTTTAGGTATACTGCCGCGCATGTCAATACAATTCATCAGCATTAGCCTTGATCAAGCGGGTCAACGAATTGATAACTTTTTAATGACTCGCTTCAAAGGGGTTCCCAAGACTCGTGTTTACCGGGCGATACGTCAGGGCGAGGTTCGCGTCAATAAAAAGCGCGTGAAAGCGGAGTATCGTATTCAAGAGAATGATGAGATCCGTTTGCCACCCTTAAAAATGGCAGAGCAAATGCCCATCATGAAACCCAGCGATGACTTAGCTCAGTTTTTGGAAGCTCAGATTATTTATGAAGATAAGCAATGTCTGCTCATCAATAAACCGGCTGGCATGCCTGTGCATGGTGGCTCTCACTTAAGTGCTGGTCTGATCGAAATGCTTCGCTTGATGCGTCCCCATGAAAAATTTTTAGAATTGGTTCACCGTTTAGATCGAGAAACCTCGGGTTGCTTGATGCTCGCGAAAAAAAGATCTTTCTTATTATTGATGCACAAAATGCTAACGGAGCGGAAAATCGAGAAAGGGTATTTAGCCTTGGTTTGTGGTCGATGGGTCGGTGAGAAGCGTGAGATTAAAGAACCGCTTGTCAAAAATACTCTGCAAAGTGGCGAGCGAATGGTAAAGGTGGATCCAGCGGGTCGACCTGCTCATACTATTGTTTATCCGCTCCAACGATTTAAAGATGCGACGCTAGTTTTAGCGAAGCCCATTACTGGCCGCACCCATCAGTTACGCGTTCATTTAGCTCATATTGGTCACCCTATCGCGGGTGATGAAAAATATGGTCGCCACAGTGCGAACAACCAATTTCGTACAGTGGGACTTCGAAGACTCTTTTTACATTCCGCTTGTTTTGCCTATGAACATGAAGGAAACCGATTTGGGATTTGTATGCCCTTATGCGAAAAATTGCGGGGGTTTTTGAGGAAAATACGTGAAGAAAAATAACTTGCCCATTGAAATAGACCCCATCGCCCTCGCCATAAAAAATGTGACATTAGAAGGCACGTACACGCTCAAAAATTTCACACGTTTAAGGGAAATTGCGAAAAATGAAGATCTTTGCGCTGAATTTAAACTTCAATTCGAGCGAAATGAAGAGGGCTTTCCCTTAATTTTTGGCACCATTACAGTTCCCGTGGATTTAATCTGCGAGCGCTGCAATGAAATCGTTCGCTTTAATTTTGAGATTCATCCCCGATTGACGGCCATTATTTCAGAAAATAAAGCTAAGAGCCTTCCTGATGACTACGAACCCGTGGTGACAAATGGCGAGCCAGTCAATCTATCTGCTCTAATAGAGGATGAAATATTGCTCGAAATCCCCATGATTCCAAAACACCAATGGGGCGGATGTCCCTCAACCTAGCCCTATCCATTCACAAAGTGTTTGCAATAATCCAGATTCATGTATAATACGACCGACCAAACCAGTAGAGGATTAGTTTTATGGCAGTTCAGAAAAGTCGAGTGACTAGAAGTCGACGCGGCCAACGCCGCTCACACGATGCATTAACTACGAAAGCGTTGTCCGTGGATCAAACCACTGGTCAGACGCATCTTCGTCACCACATCGCGCCAGACGGTTTTTATCGTGGTCGTGAAGTGCTAAGTATTGAAGAACCGGCTGAAACCGAAGAGTAATTCCTTTGAAAAAGAAAACGATTTCGATTGATGCCATGGGTGGCGATCATGGTCCAAACGTTACTGTTTTGGCTAGCCTTGATGTGTTAAGACGACACGAAGATCTGGATATAATTTTTGTCGGTCTTGATGATAAAGTCATGCCGCTTTTAAAAGCACATGGTAAAGGCTTAGAATCTCGGTATTCGTTTGTTCAGGCCTCAGAAGTGGTTGCAATGGATGAGCCGCCGGCTCATGCCTTGCGCACTAAAAAAGATTCCTCCATGCGAGTGGCAATTAATTTAGTGAAAGAGAAAAAAGCACAGGCCTGCGTTTCTGCAGGAAATACCGGCGCTTTGATGGCAACAGCGCGTTTCGTCCTGAAAACTTTACCGGGTGTCGATCGTCCTGCCATTATCACTCGTTTTCCTTCACAATCGAACAAAGAAGTTCGCATGTTGGATTTAGGCGCCAATGTAAATTCGACAGCTGAACAATTATTTCAATTTGCAGTAATGGGCTCTATTTTTGCCTCAGCAGAAGATAATTCTATTCGACCCACTGTCGCCTTATTAAATGTTGGTGAAGAAGATATAAAAGGCACTCCAGAAATTAAAGGCGCTGCGGAATTATTGACAAATTGCCCAGAAGTTAATTATGTGGGTTTTGTCGAAGGAGATGCTTTATTTGCAGGAACTGTTGACGTTATTGTCTGCGATGGTTTTGTTGGAAATGTGGCATTAAAAGCCTGCGAAGGTTTAGCCAAATTAGTAAAAGTGCGCACCACGGAAGCTTTCAAACGAAATTGGATCACCTATTTATCGGCTTTGCCCGCTTATCCTGTATTAAAGAAAATGTTAAAGCGTATAGACCCTCGTCGTCGAAATGGTGCTACTTTTCTGGGGCTTAATGGTGTAGTCGTTAAAAGTCATGGAGGTGCTGATCGTATTGCATTTTCCTATGCCATCGAAGAAGCCATTTTAGGTTTACGTAAAGATCTTTCCGAGAAAATTCGACAACAACTCCAAGCCGTTTTAGGCGATAGCCAGAAGGAATAAAAATGATTTATTCTCGTATTTTGGGCACAGGATCCTACTTGCCCGAAAAAATAATAACGAATAAAGATCTCGAAAAAATTGTTGATACTACAGATGAGTGGATTACGAAGCGTGTTGGCATTAAAGAAAGACACGTCGTAACGGGAAGCGATGATACCACCAACCTAATGGCCACAAAAGCCGCAGAAAGAGCGCTGGAAGCCGCGAATGTCGATCCTCAAGAAATTGGCATGATCATTATTGGCACGGCCTCCCCGGATTACTTTTTCCCAAGCGCTGCTTGCGTCGTTCAAACGAATCTTGGAATTCGAAATGAATGCCCAGCATTTGATGTGAATGCTGCTTGCGCAGGATTCATTTATGCCTTGAGTATTGCGGACCAATTCATTCGTTCTGGTGAAAAGAGCAAAGTTTTAGTTATTGGCGTTGATACTTTATCAAGAGTGACAAATTGGAATGACCGAGCCACCTGCGTGTTATTTGGTGATGGGGCTGGTGCCGTTGTTTTAGGCGCTAGTGATAAACCAGGAATTATTACATCGAATATTCATGCTGCAGGAGAATATCAAAAATTATTATTTGCATATAGTTCCTTATGGACAAAGGAAGGCGCTGGTATTTTACATATGGAAGGACAAGAAGTTTTTAAGCTTGCTGTTAAAAAATTAGACGAAATTGTAGACCAAACACTCACAAAAGGGAATTTACAAAAATCCGATATTAATTGGCTTATTCCGCATCAAGCGAATATCCGAATTATTCAAGCGACGGCAAAACGCTTAGATTTACCGATGGAACGCGTGTATTTGACCATTGAAAAACATGGGAATACTTCGGCTGCTTCCATTCCGTTGGCCTTAGATGAGGCCGTACGAAAAGGGGCTGTAAAACGTGGTGAAATCTTAATGTTGGAAGCTTTTGGTGCCGGACTTTCTTGGGGCGCTAGCCTAATTAAATATTAATTTTATGGAGTTATTAAGGGAAAAGATGAGATGACATTTTCAGGAAAAATTGCGTTTATTACTGGGGCCACGAGAGGTATTGGCAAAGCCATTGCGCTAGAATTAGGTCGTCAGGGTGCCACGATTATTGGGACTGCGACTTCAGCAGAAGGGGCTGAAAAAATTGATAAACTTTTCGAATCGGAGGGTATTTCTGGCGAAGGTTTTGTTCTAGATATTGCAGATCCTGCGGCAATTGAAGCTATTTTTACTGAAGTTTCAGAAAAAATTGGCCATCCTCACATTTTAATTAATAATGCGGGAATTACCCAGGATAATTTATTTTTACGAATGAAACCAGAGCAATGGAATTCGGTGATAAACACAAATTTAAATTCACTTTATTATTTAACAAAATTATCCGTCCGTTCAATGCTAAAAGCGCGCTGGGGGCGAATTATCAATATTACTTCTGTTGTTGGTGTTTCTGGTAATCCTGGACAGGCGAATTATTGTGCTGCAAAAGCAGGTATGATTGGGTTTAGCAAATCCCTCGCGCAAGAATTTGGCGCAAAGGGAATTACTGTAAATTGTATAGCACCCGGATTTATTGATTCGGACATGACGAGCCAATTAACCGAGTCACAACGAGAAGCTATAATAAACGCTATTCCGATGGGACGCATTGGTGCTCCCGAGGATATTGCGAATGCCGTTGCTTTTTTGGCGGATGAAAAAGCCAATTATATTACGGGTCAAACCATTCATGTGAATGGTGGAATGTTGATGTTATGAGTGCTTTGGGGCGACGAGAAAGTCTTGCTCAAACCCTAAAATGTGATAACATCCTTGATTTAATATTTCTAATGGAAAAGGAGCATATTAATGCCAGCTACAGTTGAAGATCAAGTTAAAGCACTTGTTGTAGAGCAATTAGGTGTAAAACCAGAAGAAGTGACAAATGACGCTTCTTTTGTGGATGATTTAGGAGCCGATTCGCTCGATACCGTTGAATTAGTAATGGCTTTAGAAGAAGCCTTCGAAACGGAAATCGAAGACGAAGAAGCTGAGAAAATTACCACCGTACAGCAAGCGATTGATTACATCAAATCTCGCATGCAACAAAAAGACAAAGCGTAATTTTGTTCAATAACGCATCTTAGGAGTGCTTATGTCAAAACGCAGAGTTGTTGTTACAGGATTAGGAATTGTGAGTTCCTTGGGTAATACTGTTTCCGGAGTTTGGGAAAATGTCATCACTGGAAAAAGTGGTGTACGTTTAATCGAGGCTTTACGAGACACTGAGTTGTTAACCAAAATTGGAGCAAACGTACCTGATTTTAACGCGGATTTGGCTTTAACTCATAAAGATGTACGCCGAACAGATTTATTCGTTCAATACGCCGTAGAAGCTTCTAGGCAGGCCCTCGAAGATTCTGGATTGGTTGTAAACGATGAGCTCGCGCCCCGAGCTGGCGTTGCAATCGGTTCTGGAATTGGGGGCTTACCTTGGATTGAAAAAAGTTACGAGCATATGCTTCAAGCTGGCGTCCGAAAAATTTCCCCATTTTTTATTCCTGGCGCCATTATCAATATGTCTGCTGGGTTTGTTTCGATGAAATTTAATCTGCAGGGGCCGAATATTTCTATTGTAACGGCCTGTACAACAGGTACCCACAATATCGGCACTGCGGCGCGGATGATCATGCATAATGATGCTGATGTTATGTTGGCAGGTGGTGCAGAAATGGCAACTTCTCAGCTAGGCGTTGGCGGATTTAATGCCGCGCGAGCGCTATCGACACGAAATGACGATCCCGAAAAAGCGAGCCGTCCTTGGGATAGAGATCGTGATGGCTTTGTTTTGGGAGAAGGTGCGGGTGTCTTGGTGCTTGAAGAATATGAATTTGCTAAAAAACGCGGTGCAAAAATTTATGCTGAATTAGTTGGTTTTGGCATGAGTGGCGATGCTTATCACATGACGGCACCTGAGCCTCAGGGCCGCGGTTTTGTGATGGCAATGAAAAACACCCTTCATGATGCCCGAATATCGGTTGAAGAGGTGGACTATATTAATGCCCACGGAACTTCTACTCCAGTGGGAGATCCCTTAGAAGCCTTTGCCATTAAGCAGGCATTTGGTGATCATGCTTATAAATTGGCCGTGAGTTCCACGAAGTCAATGACGGGTCATCTGCTCGGTGCTGCTGGTGCAGTTGAAGCTATTTTTTCCGTATTAGCGATACGGGATCAAGTGGCTCCTCCCACTATTAATCTTGATAACCCCGATGAAGGCTGTGATTTAAATTTTGTTCCCCACCACGCGCAGGAAATGAAAATTAACTATGCACTCTCCAATTCCTTTGGATTTGGCGGTACGAATGGCAGCTTGCTATTTCGCAAAATTAGCTAAATAATGGTGCCTTATGCAGGCCCATCGTAAAAAAATTTTTCTTATTCTCTTGATTGCTTTTTTTCTAGCTTTCTTGTGGATTGGCTCGGCCTGGTATCGTTTTTTTTATCATCCTTTAGTCAAACAGGGGCCGGATATTTCGATCCGCATCAATAAAGGCATCACCATTACCGAACTAGCCGAACAATTGCAGTCGCAACAATTACTGCCTCGGGGAGACCTTTTTGTATTTTATGCAGAATTTAAGGGCTATGACAAAAAATTGCATTATGGTGAATATTGGATTAAAACCGGAATGACAGCTCCACAATTGTTACGCAATATCGCACAGGGAACTGGCCTTGTTTATCGTAAGATGACTTTTATAGAAGGCTGGACCTTTGATCAAATTAAACAGGCTTTAAATAAAGATATTTATATTCGTCACACAATCACGAATAAAAAAAATATGGAAATCATGCAGAGTTTGAAGGTTCCCGAAAAAAATCCAGAGGGCCTTTTTTTTCCAGACACATATAAATATACGTGGGGAAACTCGGATTTAGGAATCTTGCAGCGCGCTTACAAACGCATGCATAAAATATTGCAGAAACAATGGGCAACACGTGCCCCAAATTTAATGTACAAAGATGCCTATCAAGCTTTAATTGTGGCTTCATTGATAGAAAAAGAAACTAAATTAGCGAATGAAAGACCCATAGTGGCTGGCGTAATTTTGTTGCGCTTAGCAAAAAATATGCGTTTGCAAATTGATCCAACGATTTTATATGGTTTAAATAAGCCATTTTCTACACCCATTACAAAAGCCGATTTAAAATCTGATACACCTTATAACACGTATGTGCACAACGGTTTGCCTCCTTCACCCATCGGAAATCCTGGTATTTTATCGATACAAGCGGCCCTGCATCCCGAGATCACGAAATATTTATATTATGTAGCCAGTGGAAATGGTGGCCACACTTTTTCAGAAAATTACCAAGATCATTTAGTCGCAGTAGACAAATATCGTAAGAAGGTTAATCAGCAATGAACAATTATTTTATTACACTCGAAGGCGTCGAAGGAGTGGGGAAAAGCTCGGTGGGGCAATTTATAAAAGCCCATCTGGAAGCCAAAAATATACAAGTGACTCTGACTCGCGAGCCAGGTGGAACTGAAATTGCCGAAATGATTCGCAAAATTCTGCTGACACCACACGAAGAGATTTTATTGCCTGAAACGGAATTAATGCTGATGTTTGCGGCTCGTTTTCAGCATGTCATGCATAAAATAAAACCGGCTTTGGCGCGTGGCGAGTGGGTAATTTGCGATCGTTTTGTCGATTCAAGTTATGCTTACCAAGGGGCTGGACGCGGATTTTCAGCTCATAAAATTGGGGAAATTCAGCAATGGACTTTAGGTGATTTTGAACCTGATTTAACGATTATTTTAGATGCACCGGTAGAGGTTGGCTTTAAACGGATTGAAGATCGAAAGCAAAGGGACCGAATAGAACAAGAAAGTATCGATTTTTTTAAGCGAGTTCGAAAGGCTTTTTTGAATTTAGCGGAGGTGCATCCCAAACGTTTTCGCGTAGTCAATGCCTTGCAAAATGCGCAAGCCGTTCAGCATGATATCGCTAAAATTTTGGATACCTTATGTTGAATATTTATCCTTGGCAGCAGTCGATTTTGGAAAATATTTCCAAACAGTGGCAGCAAAATACGATGCCGCATGCCTTATTATTGGAAGGGCCGAAAGGTATAGGAAAATTCGATTTTACCAAAGCTTTAGCCGCGAAACTTTTATGTCAAGCTGATATTGGATTGAGGACAACGGGACTAGCCTGCGGAATTTGCCGCCGCTGCCATCTCCTAAAAACCTTTCACCCGGATTTAATCATTTTAGAGCCTGAAGAAAAAAGCACCGTAATTAAAATTGATGCGGTGCGCACCATGATCGAAAAAATTCAGCAAACTTCAACCTGCGGTGGCCATCAAGTCGTTATTATTCATCCGGCAGAAGCGATGAATATCAATTGCGCGAATGCGCTATTAAAAACCTTGGAAGAGCCGCCAGAGAATGTAATTTTTATGCTGGTCTCTCATCAGGCGGCTAAATTGCCAGCCACGGTTCTGAGTCGTTGCCAGCGCTTAAATTTCGGTACGCCATCCATTGATGCTTCCATTCTATGGCTAAAAGAACAATCC
Organism: uncultured Gammaproteobacteria bacterium; assembly: GCA_963711375.1. Lineage (GTDB taxonomy): Bacteria > Pseudomonadota > Gammaproteobacteria > Coxiellales > Coxiellaceae > CAVQDV01. Next base: position 2,656,360 of record CAVQDV010000005.1, on the reverse strand, counting down.
GAAAAACAAGATTTTGAAGCAGTCTTGCGCATTTCGGAATATGCACCCTTGCGCGCCTTAGAGCTTTTGAATCTACAGTTTCTAAATTTGCGAGACGAATTAATTCAAGACCTGCACAATATTTTGCAGAATGAAGAGAGTCCAATTACGAAGGCGTTAAATTGGCAAAAACAAGATTCAGAGCTATTTTTCTTGGCATTATTTACTATTTTGATGGATGTATGGTGTCTCTTGCTTACCGTTGATCAAAAATTTTTAGTGAATCAGGATCGCGTTGATGAGATCAAAGGCTTAAGTCGATGCTTCAATAAAGCCCAAGTGGATGCGCATTTGCGCGAGGTGCAACGAGCACGCGAATTAATGTTGGGTCATCATAATCCAAACGCGCAATTATTGATTGAACGTTTATTTTTAAATATGGCAGGAAAAGCCTATGTTAATTGATTCGCACTGTCACTTAGATTTATTAAATTTGGACAAATATCAGGGTAATTTAGGGGCTTTAATTGCGGCCGCAAAAGAATCTGGCGTAGAACATATATTAAATGTGGGGGTGGATTTAGCGGGCGCCCAGCAAGTAATTGATACGGCAAATCAATATGAAATGGTCAGTGCTAGCGTGGGTATTCATCCAAGTGAAAAATTAGAAATTGAGCCTAGTATTTCCGATATTATTGCACTCGCTTCTGCCAAAAAAGTGCTTGCGATTGGCGAAACCGGTTTGGATTATTATTATAACAAGGAAAATCTTGAGGCCATGCGCGAACGATTTCGTCGGCAGATTCGGGTAGCTCGTGAATTAAAAAAACCGATTATTGTGCACACTCGTGATGCCCGTGAAGATACGATTGCGATATTGCGCGAAGAGGGGGCAAATGAGGTTGGTGGCGTGATGCATTGTTTTACCGAAAATTATGAAATGGCGAGCCAGGCGATGGACTTGGGTTTTTATATTTCATTTTCAGGAATTGTTACCTTTAAAAACGCAGCCAATGTAGTGGAAGTGGCAAGACAAGTTCCTTTATCGAGTATGTTAATTGAAACGGATGCGCCTTATTTAACGCCAATGCCATTTAGGGGGAAACCGAATGAGCCACAATTTGTGCGATATACGGCTGAAAAAATAGCAGAATTGCATGGTGTGAAATTTGAAGACGTGGCGGAAATTACAGCGAGGAATTTTCGAAAATTGTTTTTTGTAACCCCTCAGTAACCCTCTCCCGCAAGGGGAGAGGGGATAAGAACTTAGACTTTTTCAGCTACACGAACATCACAAATGGTTTCAATTAATATTGAAGCCACTTCGTAGGGATTCGCATTAGCACCTGGGCGTCGATCTTCCAAATAGCCGCAGCCTTCTTTCGCCACTGAAAGTGGCAAACGAATCGAAGCGCCTCGATCACTTTCGCCCCATTTAAATTCATCGATGCGAGCGGTTTCATGATGGCCTGTCAAGCGTTCTTCTAAGCCATGTCCGTAAATTTTAATATGTTCATCATGACGAGCTTCTAATCGTTTGATCGCTTCATCCATAGTTTTTCTGCCAGTTTTTGGATCACGCATGGCCTTGGTCGAAAAATTCGTATGTTGACCAGCCCCATTCCAATCCCCTTTGACGGGCTTTGGATGTAAGCGGGCATTAATGTCAAATTCTTCACCCAAACGGTAGAGCAGCCAGCGGGCTAGCCAAGTGTGATCGCAGACGGTGAGTGGATCTGCGATTTCGTGTTCAATTCCTCGTGGACCTATTTGGAATTCCCATTGTCCAGGCATAACTTCGGCATTAGTGCCGTAAATCATAAGTCCAGCATCTAAGCAGGCCTCTGTGTGCGCTTCTACAAGCTCGCGACCGAAGACTTCATCAGACCCTACACCGCAATAAAATGGACCTTGAGGGGCAGGATAGCCACGTTCTGGCCAACCTAAGGGACTAAGGCCGCGAAATAAAGTGTATTCTTGCTCAATTCCAATCCAAGGTTCATGTTCTTCCCATACTTGTTCCATTAGAGCGCGTAATTTCGCGCGTTTATTGGTGGGATGTGGTGTGCCATCTTGATTGAAAACTTCGCATAAAACGAGATAATTGCCTTCGCCATGAATGGGATCATCGACAAAATTAACGGGTTTTAAAATCAAATCCGATTTTTTTCCAGGCGCTTGATTCGTGGACGATCCATCAAAGCCCCACTCCGGAATATTGGCAATGGTCAGGCCGCCGGCTGGATGCTGGATAATTTTAACTTTACAGCGCAAGGTGTTGGTTGGCCAAGCACCGTCAATCCAAATATAAGTCAATTGTGAAAAAATCATTGGTCCCTCGTAGAGTTGATAACGGAGTGGCAATGATAGCGAAAAAAAATTGCTAGGGCTACTTCTTTTGAGATGATGAGGCTTTGGCAAAGAGCTCTGGGGTTAAGCCAAGCATAAGAACATCATGCGATTTTTGCTGAAAATATCGATAATTTTTGAGAACGCCTTCACGAATAAAGCCAAGTTTTTCTAGAATGCCAATAGACGCGACATTATTTTCCGTGGTCAGAGCCTCGAGTCGATTAACCCCCATTTGTTTAAATGAAAATTCCACGATTTTTGCAAGCGCCAGGGTCATAATTCCACGCCGCCAATAGTTGCGCGAAAGATCGTAGCAAATTTCGGCTCGTAAATGATTATTATTAATGTAGAGTCCGACAGCACCGATCATTTTGTCATCAGATTTTCGTGCAATGGTCCAATAAATTCCCTGCTTTTTGTAGAAAAGATTGTGGCAATATTGCACCTCGGCAGAAGCATCGGCGATGGTTTTTGGATTGGTGGCCAAAATGTATTGCGCGACTAAAGGGTCTGTATAATATTCAAAAAAGGCTTCGGCGTCAGTGACGACTTGTTCACGTAAATAAAATTTTTTGTCGATCTCTAATATTGGAAAGGGTTTTTGGTAAAATTCGTTTAACATGGACATTATTATACCTCAGGACGAAAGCGCCGGTAAAGATAAAGTAGGAATAAAATCACGACTGACAAGAGGGCTTCGGCGTAATAGAGGTGGGGGAGGGTGACATAATCACTCGATATTTTAACGGAAAAATACAGCAAAACGATCAGTGCGCCAGAAACACTATTAAAGAGAGATTGCAAGCGTCCTTGAAAGTGGAAATCGGTTTGTTGTTGGGCGCGAGTGATCATTAGGGCCCATGAGGCAAAGGTAAAGCCTAAGACAAAATATAAAATCCCAGCGATGATGATAATGTTATTTTGGGCGAAAAGCATAAAGCTTAGGCCAGACAATAGCGAGAGCACAAAAATCGTTGGTGCAAAGCCCCATTTTTCACTGGCCCAAGGCAATCCAATGCCACCCATCACGACGCCGACTGACATGGCTGTTTCTATCCACCCAAATTCGGCAACAGTGGTATGCAAATAATTTTTTGCAAAAGGGGCTATTAATACAGGGGCTAAATTGTATTGAGTCAACACGACTAATTGAGTGCAGTAAATCACCATCAGCATTTTTCGGCTTCGTAGATATTGCAGGCCAAGTTTAAAGTCTGCCCAAATACTTGAAGTTTTTCGAACTTCTATCGGCGATTGACTCGTATATTGAATTAACATTAGCAGAATAATGGAAACTAAAAACAAAACCCCGTTAATAATATAAGTGGCTTGAGGAGATAATAGGGCGATAAAAAATCCGGCGCTCCCCATTCCCACAATATTGCCGATTTCGTAGGCCGTATCAAGAGTGGCATTGGCGTAGAGCAGGTCTTTTTTAGGTACAATTTCACGAATAAAGGCAAAGGTCGCTGGCCAGTATAGGCTAAAGAATAAGCCTAATAAAAAGGCCAAATAATAAAGGTCGGTTGCAGGAAGATGGTATTCGAATGAGATTCCAAAAATGATCAAGATGAAGGCTCTTATGCTATTGGCAAGGATAATCATCCATTTTCGAGAATAGCGATCCACCAAGACGCCAAAGAGTGGGCCAAAAATAACACCTGGCAGCCAGAAACAAAACATTAGAATTGCCACTCGACCAAGATCATGTTTGCCATCCAAGATCATCCACGACATTGCAATGTAACTCATACCCGCGCCAAAGGTGGCCACGAAAGAGGCGAGCAAAAATAGGTTAAACTGAAGATTTTTGAAGATGAGAAGGCGTTTCTTGAAATACTGCATAGGATTATTACGCCAATAAAAGAGTAAATTTATTAGGAAAATAAAGCTTATATTAGCACTTTTTCCTCTACGAGGCAAGTCAGTTTTTTCTATATTATCAAGTACAAAGCTTCAATATCATTACAAAAAAAGGAATGGGCGTGAAAAACTAACTTGTCTGTAGCGATATTTGTTTGCTATAGTCTACCCGATTGTTTTATAGCCCGGTTAATAAATGGGATTTTTTGAAAATTACAAAGGGAAAATGTATGAGTAAAGTAATTATTCGTCGCGAGGTGGCGGAGGATTTATCAGGATTGGCAAATCTTCATCCACTGTTACAGCGCATTTACGCTGCCCGACAAATCACCTCTTCGGATGAGGTTGACTGCGAATTGCAAGGTCTTCTTCCATATAAAGACATGCTCAATATCGATGCTGCCGCCAAACGTTTGGCTAAAGCGGTTACAACCCAGGAGCGAATTTTAATTGTTGGCGATTTTGATGCCGATGGCGCCACGAGTACCGCCTTGGCTGTATCCGCCTTACGCTCCTTCGGCGCACAATATGTTCGATATCTGGTGCCCAATCGTTTTGCGTTTGGTTATGGTTTGACGCCTGAAATCGTCGATGTGGCAAAAGATCAGTCCCCTGATTTATTAATTACCGTTGATAATGGCATTTCCAGTGTTGCTGGCGTGGCTCGAGCAAAAGAATTGGGCATCGATGTTTTGATCACCGATCATCATTTACCAGGTGATCAAATCCCGGATGCTAGTGTTATTGTCAATCCCAATCAAGCGGGTGACCAATTTCCGAGTAAATGTCTTGCCGGTGTTGGCGTTATTTTTTATGCGATGCTGGCCTTACGAAGTGAATTAAAAAGTATTGGCTGGTTTGAAAAAATTAATCGTGAATGTCCGAATATGGCTCAATTTTTAGATTTAGTAGCCTTGGGCACTGTTGCGGATGTGGTTCCACTCGACAAAAATAATCGCATTTTAGTGCAGCAAGGATTAAGGCGTATTCGGGCGGGCTACACGTGCCCTGGTATTTTAGCGCTTCTCAGCGTTGCGGATAAATCACGTGATAGCATTTCGGCGACGGATTTGGGTTTCGCCGTAGGCCCTCGTCTTAACGCAGCAGGCCGTTTGGAAGATATGTCTTTGGGCATTTCTTGCTTATTATCTCGTGATCCCAATAGCGCTCACCGCAAAGCAAAAAAATTAGATCATTTAAATAAAGAACGTCGTGCTATCGAAACTCAAATGAAAAAAGAAGCCTTTGACGTTATCGAAAAACTGCATTTAGACCAGAGATTACCTATTGGTGTGTGTCTTTTTGATGAGACGTGGCATCAGGGAATTATTGGTTTAGTGGCCGCTCGCGTTAAAGAAAAAGTTTCGCGTCCAGTGATTGCGTTTGCAAAGGTGTCTCCGGATACGCTAAAGGGCTCAGCTCGATCTGTGAAAGGGCTCCATATTCGGGATGTTTTAGATAATATTGCAAAAGCACATCCGCATTTGCTTACGAAATTTGGTGGGCATGCGATGGCAGCGGGTTTATCGATTCACCCCGATAATTATGAAGAATTTACAGAGGTTTTTGCTGAAGAAGTTGGGAAGATGATTTCGGAACATGATCTTCGGGATCATATCGAAACTGATGGCGAGCTCGAAACGGATGAATTTACCTTGGACATTGCTGAATTAATTCGGAGTGCAGGCCCTTGGGGGCAGAATTTCCCTGAACCCCGTTTTGACGGTATTTTCATCTTAGTGGATCAGCATATCGTTGGTCGTCGACATCTGAAAATGATTTTGCAAATTCCAGCTACAGACATCATGATCGATGCCATTGCTTTTAATATGGATACCGATGTGTGGCCAAATTTAAATTGCCAAAAAGCCAATGTCGTTTATCGTTTGGACATTAATGAATTTAACGGCAGACGGAAATTGCAGCTCTTAGTTGAAGATCTCGAAGCCCTCTAAAGTCTCATGGGGCCTCATCTCGCCCTTCCTCGCTCTCACAAGGGGAGGGGTACAATTCATTGAAAAAGCCCTTAAAAAAGGGCTTTTTCTTAAGAATATTTCGTTAACTACTCAGTAACCCAATCGAAGTCATCGAAACCGATTTCATCCACGAGTCTTTTTCGTTCAAAATAGTCCTCTATTTTTCGGCGTACCTCACACGGCGAGGCGTCGTCCTCCTTAGCAGCTATATCGAGGACGGCATCCGTGTCCTCCTCTTTTTGATATAGCTCTACGGAGCTGTTCTCAAGATTATTATCTAAGTCCACGTTCGCTTCTCCTTAATTTTGCGACGACACAATCAATGCCTAAAAAATTATTAGGCAATGAATATATTTTTTTACCTGGATTTGTCCCAGAAATCAATAGGGACAAAATCTCACACGAGGTCAAGTCTTTATTTAGGAATTCCTCCAAGCTTTAAAAACTGCCAATATTTTTGGTAAATGCTGTTTGCATTTCCCACATATCCTTGCAAATGCGCATGTTTTAATTCTTCGGGGCTTGGATTCATTGCCGGATTTTTTTGATAGCTTTCTGGAGCTTCTTTCATGGTAAGCGCATTCGGGGAGATATAGCCATTAAATTTCATCAGCTCTAAGGAAATATCTTTGCGGTATAAAAAATTGATAAATAGTAGGGCATTTTTAGGGTGGGGAGCATATTTTGGTATAGAGAGACAATCAATAGAAAACCAAAAACCATCCTTGGGGAGGAGATAGAGTAGATTCGGATTTTCAGCCATTGCTTTCGTAGCTTCGCCGCTCCAACTCATTCCGATGGTAACATCCTCATCGATATAAACATTGGTTATCGAGTCTGAATTAAAGACTTTTACGTTGGGCATCAATTGGCTTAAGCTTTCATAGGCCGCTTTAATTTCGGCAGGATTTTCGGTATTAATTGAATAGCCTAATTTGGTGAATGCCGCACAAAAAGCCTCTCGGACATCATCGAGGATTAGGAGTGAATTTTTAAATCGAGGCTGCCAGAGATCACTCCAATTTTTAACCGTATTAGGATCCCAATATTTTTTGTTCACTAAAATTCCTGTGGTGCTCCAAGTAAAAGGAAGGCTGTAGGTGTTAGTCGGATCGTAGCTTCTGTGCAAAAGCGCTGGATTAATTTGGCTGAGATTCGTAATTTGTGTTGTATCTATTTTTTCAAGCATATTTTGGGAAATCATTCGAGTGACATAGTAGCTGCTGGGGACAATGATGTCGTAGCCAATTTTAGGATCTGCCTTGAGTTTTGCGTATAAAATTTCGTTATTATCATAATTAGTGATTTGAACTTTAATGCCTGTTTCTCGTTGGAATTCATTTGCGATTTTTTGAGAAATATAATTTCCCCAAATATAAACGTTCAGCACTTTTTCTTCAGCAAAGCAGGAAACAGGTAAAAAAAGTAAAAGGCACGGTATCAGTAAGGTGAGGGGAAATATTATCCTCATTTTTTCCCCCCAAGCAAAAAATGCAAAGAAGCCGCCGACATCAGCGTAATCACCAAAATAATACTGCAAAGTGCATTAATTTCGGGACTAACACCCACTTTCACGAGAGCATAAATTCTCAGTGGCAAAATTTCAAAATTAGGGCCTGAAACAAAATAGCTGATAATGACATCATCCAAAGAAAGCGTGAAACTTAGAAGCCAAGCGGCCACGATAGCCGGGAAGAGAAGCGGAAATAATATTCTGCGATACAATATCCATTCTGAGGCACCCAAATCCTGAGAGGCTTCAAACAATCGAGTGCTCAGGGTTGAAAGACGTCCCGTGATCGTGACAAGCGCAAAGGGCATGCATAAAGTAATATGGGCGAGCAGCAAGCTCCAAAATCCGAGGGGGAAATGACTAAATTTGTAGAGTAATAATAAAGAAATTCCCATGACGAGATCGGGAATAATAATGAGCATAAAAATAAATAAATCCCAAATTTTTTTTCCGAAAAATTGATAGCGGTTTAATGAAACCGCTCCTAAAAAACCGAGCAGCGTTGCAACACTAGCTGCTAAAAGACCCACCTCTAGAGAATGAATGGTGACGGTACCTAAATCGCCATCTTGAAACAATACTCGATACCACTTTAGCGTAAAGCCGTGCCAGAGCAAGGAATGTTCTGAATTGTTAAAAGAAAAAATCACCAAAATCACAATTGGAATATATAAAAAAAGATAAATCGCCCACATATAGGCATTTTTTATCAGATTTCTCATAGTAGCCCTTCTGCTGTCGCGTTTTTATTAGTGCGTCGATAAAAATAGATTAAAATCAGCATTAATAAAGTGAGCACTATGCTGGTGGCGGCGCCGCCTGGCCAATCATTCATGCTCAAAAATTGCTGTTCCACCAAATTACCGAGCAACAAACTTTTAGCTCCGCCTAAAATATCCGGAATATAAAATAGCGTCATAGCAGGTAATAAAACAAGAGTAATTCCCGAGACTATGCCAGGCAGTGTCAGTGGAATTGCAATCCGCCAGAGAATTCTTATTTTACTGGCGCCTAAATCTCGAGCGGCATGAAAAATATTGTGATCTAATTTTTCGATATTGCTGTAAAGAGGCAAAATCATGTAGGGCAGTAAATTATAAACAATTCCAATGATCACAGCGGTATTCGTGTATAAAATCTGCATCGGATGATGAATAATCCCCAAAAATAATAGGCTGTGATTGATAAGTCCCTTCGCTTTGATCAGAGTTAGAATAGCATAAGTCCGAATTAAGGAGCTCGTCCAAAAGGGTATAATTAATAAAACGAGTAATAATGATCGATTTTTTATGTGAATTTGGCTGAGTAAAAATGCGAAGGGATAAGCGAGAATTAAACAAAGCAGGGTGCAGAAGGCGGCTAGCATTAGAGACCGAACAAGAATTATAAAAAAAACGGGTTTCAATAATTGTAGATAATTGGCTAGACTGAATTTCCAAATAATAGGATCATTGTCGGAGTAGCTAAGAAAACTGATCAATAAAACTAAAGTGAAGGGAATTAGGGCAAAGATGGCGAGCCAGCAAGTAAAGCTTAAAATAGATCCGCGACGGATAATGGGATTAGTGTTCATCAGGCAGAATGACCTCCCAGCCGGGCTTCCAAACGATAAGCACGTGTTCACCAATTTCATAATCCAAATTTTCATTGGCTTCATCAAAAAATTGAGTCGCAAAAATCTTTTCGCTATTTTCAAGCTGTATGACGAGGTCTACAGTGCTCCCTTTGTAGATGACTTCACTTACATGGCCGTGTAATAAATGACCGGTGTCTTCAATTTCATTAGCACCAAAAACTTCGATATCTTCAGGGCGAAATAAAATATTGATTCGATCTCCTTTGGAGAATTGCTGAGGGTTTTTAAAGCGCAAACGATCTCCGGCAATTTCTACTTCGATTTTATCTTCGAGCACATTGAGTACGCTGGTGTTGAAAATGTTTACTTCACCAATAAATTTTGCAACGAATAAATTCGATGGTTCTTCGTATACGTCGCGAGGTTTTCCGATTTGCTCGATTTTTCCATGATTCATGACAACGACACGATCCGACATTGAGAGGGCTTCTTCTTGATCATGCGTTACGAAAATAAAGGTGATTTTTAAGCGACGCTGTAGAGATTTTAATTCGATGCGCATATTTTTACGCAGATGATAGTCGAGTGCGCTGAAGGGTTCATCTAATAAGAGCACCAAGGGCTCATTGACGGCCGCACGTGCAATGGCTACTCGTTGCTGTTGGCCACCACTCAGTTGATGCGGTTTTCGCTCGGAAAATTCAGTAATCTGTACCCTTTGCATCATCGTTTCAACGCGCTCTTTGATCTCTTGTTTTGGCAATTTTTGACATTGAAGACCAAAGGCAATATTTTCAAATACGTTCATGTGGGGAAAAAGTGCATAGTTTTGAAAAACGAGATTCAGATGTCGCTGCTCAGGGGGTAATTTGGTAATGTCTTTTCCATTGAGTAAAATTTGACCGCTCTCTGGCCTTTCGAAGCCTGATAATATGCGGAGGAGGGTAGTTTTGCCACAGCCGGAAGGGCCAAGTAAAGTTAAGAATTCGCCATTTTGAATCTCAAGATCCAAGGACTTTAGAGCCTGTTGTTCGCCATATGCCTTACTTAGTGCTTTTAATTCAATAATAGGCTGCATGGTGAAACCTTATGATGGCTCCCCGGGACGGGATTGAACCGCCGACCAAGTGATTAACAGTCACCTGCTCTACCGCTGAGCTACCGGGGAATATTCCGTATAATTCAAGAGCATCGTATCTTAATCATCTCGGTCGGTCTGGTCAACTACTTTTTCTCCACAAAATAAGACTTGCGTTTTGGGATGAGCTCAGTAAACATTTAGGCAAGAAGCTCTTTTAAGAGTAAGTCCCATAAAGTGAGGTATAAAATATGTTTTATTCCGTCAGTGAGTTGCAGGAAAAAATGGTCCACTCGCTCGAGAGGTCAATGATAAGGACTATGATATTTTAATTTGTCCTCCCATGCCATCTAGTGCGCTTTCTCACGAATATTTGGCCAAATCGTTTTCGGGGGAAGATAAGAATTTTAATCAGGCTTATAATTATTACGTTTACCAAATTGCCTATTGTTTGCTGGGTTTACCGATGATGATTGTTCCCATTTCGCTCGATGAAAAACAAATGCCTGTTACGGTACAATTGGTTGGTGCCCCCTGGAAAGAAGCCACTTTATTTCATGTTGGAAAAATAATTGAGAAAGAATTTTCTTTCAAACAGAATTACACGCCTTTATTTTCACGTTTATATGAGGCTTCCTATTCAATTTGAGATTAATTCTAAATTCTCAGCAATGTCTGATTTTTGGTTTGGGCTTGTATTTTCTGTCATAATGTTCTTTATTTTGGTCGCTAGGGCTTCGCCAAGAATTTTATGACTTATTGGGTCAAGATGGACGCCATCAACATCACTGACCTTTACAAGTTGGCCAGCATCGAGGAAAGGGCAGTTTTCTTTTTCGGCTAATTGCTGAAAAAGCTTGGCCAAACGTTCGGATTTACCAATAGAGGAATCATCCAACAGAATATAAAAATCCTCATTCACTTTTCGAAGGGGTACTGGTGAAACTAATAATACCTTCGGAGCTTTAAAATTATCAGCAAAATGACTTTCTTTCACGTAGCGGATCATTTTCTGCATGGCTTCTGTCGTCTGTTCAGGAGAGGCATTATAATCTTTTATCGCATCGTTAGTGCCTAGCATCAAGACAACGAGATCAAGTGGATAATTCATTTCTAAAATGAGAGGAAATGAGGCTAAGCCATTGCGTGAAGGACGAATATAACGTGTTTCGTCAAAGGCCGTAGTGCGGCCGTTTAATCCAGCTTCAATGATATGATAATTTTCACCTAATATTTTTTGCAAAATCCCTGTCCACCGCAGGTTTCGATCAAAACGCTTAGCCAGCAAAAGGTTTGCATCTCTTGATCCAGCGATATTGCCCCAGGTGTTGGAATCGCCATAGCATAGTATGTTTTTCATATTTTTCCCCTATTGTGAAAGTAGTCTATACACAAATGAGACGGGGTCAAGCCTTTGTTTAGGAGATGGCGATAATCCTCGCCACACCATAGAAAATTCACGAAGTCTTTTAATTTGTGATACGCTGAAAGCTAGGTGATTTGCAAACCGCAAGGAGGCGTTATGAGTTTGCTTTGGTTAGGTGAAGAGGATTGTAACGATCCACAGAAAGTTGGTCCAAAGGCGGCGCATTGCAGCTCGCTAAAGGCCCTTTTTAATGTTCCACCGGGGTTTTGTGTTCCTGCATTGGAAATAGTAGAAACCGCTTCGGAACAACGACCCTGGGATCTGTCAGAGTCTTTAAAACAAGACATCGTAGAAAACTATCGCAAGTTAGGGAGATTGATGGGTGTTGATAACCCAAAGGTTGCCGTGCGTTCCTCTGCCATCGATGAAGATAGCGCGAATACTTCTTTTGCTGGGCAACACGACACTTATCTTAATATTAACGGCGAAGAAAAACTGCTGGAGGCTGTCGTCAAATGCTGTGAATCTGCTCAGCATATAGAAGCCACAGAATATCGTAAGCACTATCATCTCGACTTGGATCATATTCGTATAGCTGTACTCGTTGAGGCCTTGGTCTCTGCCGATAGTTCTGGTGTTGGGTTTTCCATTAATCCTGTGACGGAAAATGGGGATGAAATTGTCATTAATGGGAATTATGGACTGGGTAAGTCAGTTGTCGATGGAGTAGTGACCCCCGATACCTATTTTATCAATAAAAAAGATCACTTTCATATTGTTAAAGAAGAAATTCACAAGAAAGAAATTATGACTGTTTGTGTGAATGGAGGAACTGAAGAAAAAGCAGTGCCCAATTTTTTACAAAAAAGGCCTGTTTTTACTGAAGCCCAATTAAGGGAAATCGCTGAATTAATCGTTAGACTTGAGCACAAGCAAGGTTACCCAGTGGATGTCGAATTTGCTTTTCAAGGCGATACATTATTTTTATTGCAATGCAGACCAATTTCTACCGTACATCAATCAACAATTTGCAAGAATCAGGAGTCATCATGTCAAAATTAAGCGCACTTAAGAATTTTCCCGTTGAATGGAAACCCGGTGAACAAGAGCGATTTTGGGCGCAGGGAAAAATGCACTCACCTTTCGCGATGACGCCTATTTCTGCCTATTTTTGCGAGTCTGTCATTGGGGCGGGTTTTTTAAAGGCTTTTCAATACTATAAAATTCCGATGACATTTGAATATCGCGTTTTAAATTCTTATCTTTATGCATCGATTACTCCTCATGACTTATCGCATGAAGAACTCCACGCGGCCATGGAAATTGCGAATAGAAATTGCGATTTGGGTGTTGAGGAGATTGAGAATAGATGGGGGAAAGTGTGGTATCCCGAAATTAGTAAACTCAACGAAAGAATAGAATCCGTTAATTATCAGCATTTGAATAATGCTGAGTTAGCGTCTTATTTTGAGGATGTTATTCAATGGGCCACGCGATTGTGGGAAATTCATTTTCAACTCGCCATTCCTATGGTAATGGCTCCAAGCGTATTTCAAGAAACTTACGACCAACTTTTCTCGCCTAAAAATAAATTTGAATCGGTGGAATTGCTTGAAGGCTTCGATAATGAATCGATCATTACAGGATTAAAAATTTGGGAATTAAGCCAGCAGGTTTCTAATAATCCAGTGGTATTAGAAATTTTTAGGACAGTAGAAAAAGTGAATATAATCGAAAAATGTCGACATACCAAAGGAGCAGAGGATTTTGTAAAAAGGGTCGATCAGTTTTTGTTGAATCATGGAAAGCGGAACGAAAACCCATTGGAGGTGAATAGTTCAACCTGGATTCAAGATTCAAGGCCATTAATTTCTATGATAGAAGTGTATTTGAAAAACCCTGAAAACAATTTCCAAGTGATCCATAAAAAGAAAAGGGCCGCTCGTGTAATTCGTGAAAAACAAATTCGAGAAGCAATGAGTCAATATCCACAGAGTATTCGCGAAAGTTTTGAGAAATTATTGCTGTCTGCACAATTTGCAATAGGTCTTCAAGAAACCCATAATTATTTAATCGATGCTCGAGTTGTTTATTTAATGAGGCATTTGCTCACAGAAGTAGCGGCGCGCGCTGTTAAAGACAAAGCCCTTAAACATGCGGAAGACATTTATTATTTATATCCTAATGAAATTTTAACATTATTGCGTAAAAACGAGGTCAATCAGCAAGAAATCGAAAAGAGAAAAGAAAAAGTTAAACAAGCTTCTACTGTGGAAGCACCAGCCGTTCTCGGAACCGTGCCATCCTCACCGCCGCCGCACACGCCCTTCCTTCAAGCGGTCGAAAAATTCTTCGGAGGAGCGCCGAAAACGTCAACAGAAGAAAATATTTTATTGGGAAATCCGGCTTCCCCAGGAAAAGTGAGCGGTCGTGTAGTCGTAATCCGCCACGTGACTGAGGCTCACCAGTTGAAAAGGGGAGACATATTAGTAACACGAACCACCAGCCCAGCCTGGACCCCCTATTTTGCGATCGTTGGCGGAGTGATCACGGACGCTGGCGGTATGTTGAGTCACTGCGCTATAGTGGCGCGGGAATACAACATACCCGCCATTGTTGGCATGGATCATGCCACGAGCCTCTTAAAAACAGGTATGTGGATTGAAGTCGATGGGGATCATGGAAGCGTTCAAATTCAAGCAATTAACCCAGCTCTGAATTGTGTTTAGTTCCCAGTGACTGCAGACTTAATTTGCGCCATCGCTTTTTCCAGGTTTTCCATGCTAGTGGCCACCGATATTCGGATGTGATCAGGCTGGCCAAAGGGAGTTCCTGGCACCATGGCGACATTGGCTTTTTCGATGAAATATTGCGCGAGTTCAATATCATCCTTTAAGCCTAGTTTTTTAATTACGCCAGTCATATCAGGAAACAAATAAAATGTACCATCAGAAGGCAGGCAAGTAACTCCAGGCATTTTTTGCAATTCAGCAAAAACTCGGTCATGACGATTTTTATAAGCGTCGAGCATAGGCATAAAAAAGTCTTTTTTTGCTGTATTTAATGCAACGACGGATGCATATTGAGCAATGGAACAAGCGCAAGTGGTGCTTTGCGATTGAATTTTTGCCATCGCCGAAATAATGCTGGCCGGTCCTGCGGCATAGCCAATGCGCCAGCCAGTCATAGCATGTGCTTTTGCCACTCCATTAAAAATCACTGTTTGATCTTTTAATTCTGGGCACACATTTAAAATGTTCACATAATCCATGCCCCAGAGGATATATTCATACATGTCATCGCTAGCGATGAAGATTTGCGGGTGATCCGCGAGAATGGTGCCGAGGCCTTTTAATTCTTCTGCCGTATAAGCCATTCCAGAAGGATTGCTGGGACTATTGAGAAAAATCATTCGCGTATTAGGTGTAATAGAAGCTTTCAACTGGGCCGGCGTAATTTTGTATTTTTGTGCGGCATTGGTCGAGATGATAATGGGAGTTGCACCCGTTAATTTCACCATATCGGGATAGGAAACCCAATAAGGCGCAGGAATAATCGCTTCATCCCCAGGATTCAAAATAGCCTGGGTCATGTTGTAAAGCGCTTGTTTTACACCACAAGAAACCACAATTTCTTTTAGGGTATAGCTTAAGCCATTGTCGCGGTTGAGTTTATGAATGATCGCTTCACGAAGGGGTGGAATGCCTTCTGTTGCAGTATATTTGGTAAAGCCTTTGTTTATCGCTTCAATCGCCGCTTTTTTGATGAAATCGGGAGTGTCAAAATCCGGTTCGCCGACGCTTAAGTTGATCACTTCGATGCCACGAGTTTTCAATTCAGTAGCTTTGGCGTTGACGGCCATGGTGGCAGAAGGTTTGATGGAATTCACGCGTTCGGATAGTAAAATGCTCATGACATCTCCTTTAGGTTAGGAACGAGTGTAATGTAATGAAAACCGGGGAAATTTGCAATCCTTTTGCCTCGATGCGATAATGCCGCCATGGAAAAATACTTGACTCAATTGCAATCTGACTTCGATCAACTGCTAGCCAACGCGCATTACATGGTCTACATCATTCTACTTCTTCTAGGCATTCAAATTGTGAATGCGCTCCTGGGTTATCGCTTAAATTATTTTGGAAATTATCCCCGACATCTTCGAGGGCTGCCAGGAATTTTCATTTCCCCATTTTTACATGGTAATTTCCAGCATTTTTTCATGAATGCCATTCCCTTATTTGCGCTAGGTACTTTTGCGATGCAGGCAGGACTTATTTATTTTGCTTGGCTAATGGCCTTTATTATTGTGGTGAGTGGAGGGCTGTTATGGCTCTTTGGTCGCTCGGCCATTCATATTGGTGCTAGCGGCGTCATTATGGGCCTTTTTAGTTTTTTGCTTTTTAACGCGTATTTTCATCCTTCTTTAGCCGCCCTTATGTTAGCCGCAGTAACGATTTATTATTTTGCCAGTTTATTTTTGGGCCTTTTCCCGGCTGATGAAACCACATCATGGGAAGGGCATGTCTTTGGTTTTATCGCTGGAATTGCAGCGATTTATTTAATTCCGATTATACAAGTATGGACCATAAAAAATTTCAGCTAGTCTCTCCTTTTTCGCCAAATGGGGATCAACCGCAGGCCATCGAAAAACTCATTGAGGGTTTAACGGATGGTTTGGCGGCGCAAACTCTATTAGGCGTAACAGGTTCCGGGAAAACGTTTACGATTGCAAACGTAATCCAAGAGGTGCAACGCCCCACCTTAATTATGGCACCGAATAAAACGTTGGCGGCGCAATTGTATGCCGAGCTCCGTGAATTTTTTCCTGAAAATTCCGTGGAATATTTTGTTTCTTATTACGATTATTATCAACCAGAAGCCTATGTGCCATCTTCCGATACCTTTATTGAAAAAGATGCTTCGATTAATGATCACATCGAACAAATGCGTTTATCGGCGACAAAAGCGCTCTTAGAAAGAAAAGACGTTGTCATAGTGGCAACGGTTTCCGCGATTTATGGCTTAGGCGACCCAGAAACGTATTTAAGCATGGTGCTGCACGTAGTGCGTGGAGACCGCATCGATCAACGCGGTATTTTAAAGCGTTTAGCAGAAATACAGTATACCCGAAATGATGTGGAACTCGCTCGCTCGACCTATCGCGTACATGGTGATGTCATCGATGTTTTCCCAGCCGATGAAGATACCCTCGCCGTTCGCATTCAATTATTTGACGACGAAGTCGAGAAAATAAGCTTGTTTGATCCCCTCACTGGTAAAATTCAAAAAGAAGTGGGGCGCATCACGATTTTTCCAAAAACACATTACGTTACTTCTCGTGAGCGCATTTTATCTTCTGTAGAAGAAATTAAGGTGGAATTAAAAGATCGCTTAGAATTATTGCAAAATGCGAATAAACTGCTGGAATATCAGCGTTTGCAAGAGCGCACCCGTTTTGATATTGAAATGATGCTGGAATTAGGCTATTGCTCAGGTATCGAAAATTATTCTCGATATTTATCGGGACGAAAAGCCGGCGAGCCTCCGCCGACTTTATTGGATTATTTGCCACGAGATGGATTAATTGTCATCGATGAATCCCATGTCACGATTCCGCAAATTGGCGGCATGTACAAAGGTGATCGTTCTCGAAAAGAAACCTTGGTGGAATATGGCTTTCGTTTGCCATCTGCCTTAGATAATCGGCCCTTACAATTTTCGGAATTTTTGCGCATTATGCCGCAGGCTATTTTTGTTTCGGCAACACCAGGAAATTATGAAAAAGAGCATAGTGAACAAACCGTAGAATTATTGGTTCGTCCCACAGGATTAATTGATCCCGAAGTGGAAATTCGCCCAGCGAGTTCGCAAGTCGAAGATTTATTATCGCAAGTGCATCAACGAATTTCCCAACATGAGCGCGTGTTAGTGACGACGCTGACAAAAAGAATGGCGGAGGATTTAACCGAATATTTAGCGGAACAGGGAATTAAAGTGCGTTATTTGCATTCAGATATTGAAACGGTGGAACGCGTCGAAATTATCCGAGATTTGCGCTTGGGCGCTTTTGATGTTTTAGTGGGAATTAATTTGCTACGTGAAGGCTTGGATATGCCAGAAGTTTCTCTCGTGGCTATTTTAGATGCGGATAAAGAGGGCTTTTTGCGCTCAGACCGTTCCTTAATTCAAACCATGGGTCGCGCGGCCAGAAATATTCATGGAAAGGTAATTTTATACGCCGATAAAATTACAGGCTCCATGGAACGTGCCATGGCAGAAACCGATCGTCGTCGTGAAATTCAAGTGAATTATAATAAAAAGCATGGCATAACACCTCGCGGTATCGAAAAAGCCGTTCAGGATATTTTGGAATCGGCACGAGAAGGCAAGGGCTCAGCGGGTGGCTATGCCAAAGCTCAGCACATTGCGGAAGAAGCAGCACCCTATTTGGCGATGACGCCGAAACAATTGGCGACACACATCAAACATTTAGAAGAAGAAATGATTCAACACGCGAAGAACTTAGAATTTGAAAAAGCCGCCAAAATCCGTGACCAAATTGCCCATATCCGCCATGGGATTATGGGGATTGGCTAGGGCAGCTTACATTTATTCCTCCAGTATTAGGATTCCATCCAATGCTGAATTGTTCTGTAGACTGACCAGTTGGATTAAATTCTGCTGAAAATACTAAGGCGATGGTTTGAGTGTCATTGCTTTTAATCACTTGTTTGTCTGTAAGTATTGGGCAGCTTGAGTCAATGGAAACCGAACTCGTATTAACAGAAAGTGGAGCCATTAGCTCGATGTCATAGCAAACTTGGGTCTTGGGTGGGAGAGGTAGAACGCAAGAAACCCTATTTTGATTGGAATCTCCAGTTACCGCGCAGCTCGGGCTCCAACTAAAAGCATCGGATTGTTTGCATGACGCACCAGATTTTGGAACCCCCTGGACGGCTAGACTTATACTTGTATTCTCAATGTTATCATAAACCGTGAGTATCGATCTCAAGTCTGGCTGAGCAAAACTCAGAGTAGGAGTTAAGAATAGGCCCGCTACAAATGTCGCGATCAAGCCACTGAATTTCAAAGGAAAGTTGAAAGCATACATAAAACCCCCTTATTACTGTACAAAGTATAGTCCATTTTCGAGATTATTCTTATCGCTTGGGTTAAATGGGGGATGGTGTGGATTTGAGCATTTTGGTTAAAGCGCCCTAAGTTTACATTATCCAAATGTCGCAAAGCGTTTTTTCTTCCCTCTCACATGCTGCACCAAGAGTTGGCGTATATAAGGTTGATAACCAATGCC
This sequence comes from uncultured Gammaproteobacteria bacterium, assembly GCA_963711375.1. Classification (GTDB taxonomy): domain Bacteria; phylum Pseudomonadota; class Gammaproteobacteria; order Coxiellales; family Coxiellaceae; genus CAVQDV01. The sequence goes on along the minus strand of CAVQDV010000005.1, from coordinate 2,637,345 downwards.
AGTTTCATGAGCTAGGTGTTTCAATTCATCGATAATTTCTTTTTGAAGTCTGATAGAAATCATGATGAGCCCTAAGCCATCATCTACAGCCTTTTCGCGTCGCACTGAAACTTTTCGAGTGTGGGATTCTGATGCTCCCTTTTCTCTTTTTTCCCAGGCCTCTTCTGGCATCTTTTTTTTAGGAATATGTTTCATAAATTTTTACCTCTAAATCATTTGGTTCATAAGCCGTTTTAATTTCATATTGACCATTTTCTAGTTCCATAAATACAATTTTTAAGAACCTCCCTTTATCTGTTTCTGCAATAAACCAAGGTGTAGGAGGCTCTGTTTTATGGTTAACACGAGTGTCTTCCAAGAATCCGTGAACTCTATTGAAAAAACATTCCCAAATTTCATCAATTTTGACCTGATGCTTTTCCCTTAGCTTCGCTAAGATCCGTTGGCTTATCTTTAAATGCTTATCTAACATATTTATTATAGCACATATTGTATATACAATAGCAATACATATTGTTAAGAATTTTCTGAATTTTGTTGAACCTAAGAATGCGCCGGCAACAAGGCCAAATGTACCAGAAGATATGTTTTTTAAAATACCGTATTTTTCCCCTAATCACTGATGGAACTCATTTGGTTTAGGAATGGGTATTAGCGTAAGAAAACTTAAATTTAAATCGCGCCCCATGTTAAAGGGGGATATAATGGTGAGCAGGATGGAAATAACGAGAGCTTCAAGATGTTTGATTTTTTACATCACGTGGATTTAACGCACTGGATTAGTACGCTGGGCTATTTTGGTTTGGTGCTGATTATTTTTTTAGAAACTGGCTTGTTTTTCGGGTTTTTCTTGCCTGGAGATAGTTTGCTCTTTGTATCTGGCGTTTTGGCTTCGCAGGGGGTTTTTAATATTTTCATTTTAATTCCTGTGTTAGTCGTAACGGCCTTTTCGGGCTATGCCTTTGGGTATTGGTTTGGTTACCGCTTAGAACATTGGCTGATGGCAAGAAAGGAATCCTTTTGGTTTCGAAAAAGGTACATAGAGAGAACTAAAGTTTTTTACGAACGCCACGGAGGTAAGACCTTAATTTTGGGCCGTTTTGTCCCGGTGGTTCGCACGTTTATTCCGATAGCGGCTGGCATGGCCGAAATGCCTTTGCGAAAATACTTAATTTTTAATCTCATTGGAGCTATGCTCTGGGCGCTCGGCTTGCCGATATTAGGATATTTATTAGGAGGGATTATTCCAGATGCCGGAAAATATATTATGCCAATTGTTGTAGGTGTTATTTTCCTTTCGATTTTGCCCGGGATTTTTGAATATTTTAAAAAGAAATTTTCACACTCATGAGAGAAAAAAATTCGGGATTTTAACACTCGTATCTCCACTGAAATACGAATGTATTTTTCCATCTGTCTCTAATAGTAGGGCACCTTGATTGGAAATGCCTTGCATAATGCCGCTTATTTTTTTGCCTTGGTTTTCCAGATGAATTTTACGATTTTTTAGGTAATCATAGGATTCCCAGCGATTTAAAAATGGGGCAAGGCCCTCTTTGTCAAACAGCTGAATGGCGCGGATGAGATGATTTAGCAAAATGCCGGCGAGCTTATTTCTACTCACTGGAGTTTTTAGAATTTCCTCCAGGCTTGTAAAAGGCTGATCAATTTGTTTAGCCTCTTCCGGAGGCAGTTGTGTGTTGATGCCGATGCCAATGACGACTTGGCAAGTATCGTGCGCTTGGGCGGACATTTCCAGTAAAATTCCGGATAATTTTTTATTGCCATAATAAATATCATTTGGCCATTTTAGCGCTAGATTTTTTTTAATCCCATATTCTTGTAGGGCCTCTAAGCCCGCGACAGCGATCGCTAAACTGAGCCCCATAATTTCGCTGGCGTCTTTTGAAAAAGACCAGAGGAGAGAGTGATAGATATTGTGGCCAAAGGGAGAGATCCATTGTCTGCCTCGGCGACCTTTGCCTTGGGTTTGTTGTTCTGCGAAGCAGGCGATATTGGGCCCCCTCAGCCTAACCCTTTTCATCAAATAATCATTAGTAGAATCGATCTGCCCTAAAATGATAATCTCATCCAGTTGCATAAGAGTAATCTTCTTGAGGTTAGCCGAAATGAGCTCTTTATCCAGCCTTTCAATCTTATTAGCAAGCCGATAGCCTTTCCCAGCCACCAAATCAAGCCTAAGCTGATATCCTTCCGAAAGCTCTTGAATGGACTTCAAAATGGCACTTCGAGTGACACTTAAGGCCTCTCCAAGCTGCTCCGTGGAATGAAATTCACCATCTGCAAGCATTTGCAGCACTTTTTCGGTTGTTTTTATTGCTTTCATCCTTTAGACTCCACGGCATGATAGAAAACATACGTAATATAGCGATTATCGCCCACGTTGACCATGGTAAAACAACCTTAGTGGATCAATTGTTGCGACAATCAGGCAGCTTGCCGGAGCGTTCCGCCTTGGTGGAACGTATGATGGATTCCAACGATCTTGAAAAAGAACGTGGCATCACCATTTTAGCGAAAAATACGGCCATTAAATGGCATGATTTTCGTATTAACATTGTGGATACTCCTGGTCACGCCGATTTTGGTGGCGAAGTGGAACGAATTTTATCGATGGTCGATTCAGTATTATTGCTGGTCGATGCCGTTGATGGTCCCATGCCCCAAACGCGTTTCGTTACGCAAAAGGCCTTTTCCTGGGGATTAAAACCGATTGTAGTTATTAACAAAGTGGATCGCGAAGGCGCGAGACCCGAATGGGTTGTCGACCAAATTTTCGATTTATTCGATAATTTAGGCGCCACTGATGAACAGCTCGATTTTCCGATTATTTATGCGAGCGCCTTGCAAGGTTATGCTACCTTGGATCTTTCAAAACCCAGCACCACGATGGAACCTTTATTTGAATTAATCACTCAAAAAGTGCCCCCTCCAAAAGTGGATATTAATGGCCCATTCCAAATGCAAATTAGTGCGCTGGATTATTCCAGTTATGTCGGCGCCATTGGTATCGGCCGAATTACGCGTGGAAAAATTAATCGCAATACAAATGTGGCTGTCATCGATTCAGAAGGCAAGAAACGAAATGCCCGCATATTGCAAATTTTGGGCTACATGGGCTTAGGCCGTGTCGAAATTCCATCCGCTTCCGCGGGAGATATTGTTGCAGTAACTGGTATTGAAGGCATTCATATTTCCGATACTTTATGTGATCCGCTCAATGTCGAAGCTTTACCGCCTTTAACTGTGGATGAACCAACGGTCAGCATGACTTTCCAAGTCAATGATTCACCTTTTGCCGGAAAAGAAGGGCAATTTGTAACAAGTCGACAAATTAAAGAACGTTTAGAGCGGGAATTAATTGCAAACGTAGCACTCCGTGTTGGCTATAATGACGCACGTGATAAATTTATTGTCTCGGGCCGTGGTGAATTACATTTAGCAATTTTAATTGAGACGATGCGTCGTGAAGGTTTTGAATTAGCGGTCTCGCGTCCTGAGGTTATTACCAAAGAAGTCGACGGACAAAAAGTTGAGCCCTATGAAGAATTAATTATCGACGTTCCGCAAAATTATCAAGGTGCAGTCATGCAGGAATTAGCGCAGCGTCGTGGTGATTTAAAAAATATGCAGCCCGATGCGCATGGTCGTGTCCGTTTGGATTATGTGATTCCAACACGCGGATTAATTGGTTTTCACTCGAAATTTTTAACGTCTACTTCGGGAACCGGAATTATGCATCACGTGTTTGATCATTTTGGTCCTCATGTGACATTAGGAATGGCCGGTCGTACTCGTGGCGTGATGATTGCGAGTGTGCCTGGAATAACCCGAGGTTTTGCGTTATTTAATTTGCAAGAACGCGGTCAAATGATGTTACATCCACAAACGGAAGTTTATGAAGGCATGGTGGTTGGTATTCATTCTCGTGACAATGATTTAGTCGTTAACGTGACGAAAGAAAAACAATTAACCAATATGCGCGCTTCCGGTTCGGATGAAAACATTATTTTAACCCCGCCGATTCAATATACGCTTGAGCAAGCTTTAGATTTTATCGAAGATGATGAACTCGTCGAAGTAACGCCAAAATCAATTCGTATTCGTAAAAAATTCTTAAAAGAAAACGAAAGAAAGCGCGCTCCGAAATCCTAATTTTCTGCTCTCACCTTGTTGGGAGAGCAGCATCATTTTTTAGCTAATAATGCCTGGGCCGCTTTTGATCGAGTGGTATGCTTCAGAAAATCAAGCACAATTTTACTGGCTTGAATGACTTTATTTAAGTCGACTCCGGTTTCAATGTTTAGTCCGTTTAATAAATAAATGACATCTTCTGTGGCGACATTTCCGCCCGCACCGGGTGCGTAGGGGCAGCCACCCAGGCCTCCAGTTGATGCATCAATCGTGCTAACGCCCAGTTCTAAGCAGGCATAAATATTCGCTAGGGCCTGTCCGTAAGTGTCGTGAAAATGGATGGCGAGCTTTTCGATGGGGATATTCTTTGTAAGTGTTTCGATGAGGTTTTTCGCTTTCCCGGCCGTGCCAACGCCGATAGTATCGCCTAAGGAAATTTCATAGCAGCCGAATTTTATGAGTTCTTCTGCCACTTCTTTCACTTTTATTGCGGCAATTTCGCCCTCAAATGGGCATCCGAGCACGCAAGATACATATCCTCTCACGCGAATATTATTTTTTAAGGCTTTTTCGCAGACGGATTTAATTCTGTCGAGACTTTCGCTTATCGAACAATTGGTATTTTTTTGGGAAAAAGTTTCGGAAGCAGCGGTGAAAACCGAAATGTCGGTGGCGCCAGAGGCTATGGCGGCATCAAGGCCGCGTAAATTCGGAACGAGGGCAGGGTATAAAACACCCGGTTTTTTGTGGATTAGTGGATAGATATCATCTTGATCCGCCATTTGAGGTACCCAATTAGGCGATACAAAGCTCGTTGTCTCAATCACCGGCAATCCGGCATCAGTCAGTGCATTAATGAATTTTATTTTTATTTCCGTAGGTACAAAGGCGTGTTCATTCTGCAGGCCATCTCGCGCGCCGACTTCTACTATTATGACCTTTTTGGGCAGCATTTATTTTTCCTTTTTTTCTGGCTTACCCCTCAATAATCCTGCACCCGCAATGGGAGGGGGGATAAGAATCTCCTAAACTTTAATACTTAGTTTTTCCCTGCTATAAGCATATTTTTTCGCGCGGTCATGCCAGGGTTTTACCGCCGCTACGATTTTTTCGGGATTTAGGGTAGAAAGCTGCCCATTTTCGAGTAGGCATTTTCCATTTACCCAAACGTCCGAGACTTGTAGACGATTAACCGCATAAGCTAAGTGCGAAATCGGATTATAAATGGGCTGTGTAATAAAATCATCTAAGGCAATCGCAATGATGTCAGCTGATTTTCCATTTTCGATGGAACCAATTTTATCCTGTAAATGCAGGGCTTTTGCACCATTGATTGTCGCCATTTCTAAAGCCGAAAATGCTGGCATAACCGTCGGATCATCCGCATAGGCTTTGGCCACAATGGCCGCTGTTTTGGTTTCAGCAAATAAATCTAGGCTATTATTGCTCGCCGCGCCATCCGTGCCAATTGCTAAATTAATTCCCGCATCCAGAATTTTTTTAATGGGTGCAAAACCGCTCGCCAATTTTAAATTGGAAACGGGGCAATGAGCAATGCTGATTTTTTTCTCCGCACAAAGCGCAATTTCTTCTTCGGTTAAATGCACCATATGAATAGCCAGCAATTTTTCAGTTAAAATGCCAAGCTCATTTAATCGAGCTAGAGAAGATTCACCACGTGCTTCATGAATATGCATATTTATAATCGAATCAAATTCCGCCGCTAATTCCAGAGACATTTTTAAACTGCGATCGCTATTCGTATAAGGTGCATGCGGCGAAACGCTGAAGGTAATTAATTCATTTACGGGACGAGCTTTATGAGCCTCTCGAGCTTTTTGAATATATTCATTTTCATCTTTCGCCCAGCCAGTAGGAACATTCATAATGGTATGCCCAATACAAGCCCGAAGACCAGAATCAATAACAGCAAGGGCAGATTCATTCGGGAAAAAATACATATCATTAAAGCAAGTGGTTCCGCCACGAATCATTTCTGCACAAGCCAAATGCATGCCCGCGCGAATACTTTCAGGGCAGGTTAATTCGCCCTCTGCAGGCCAAATATGATTTTGCAGCCAATCCATTAATTTTAAATCATCCGCTAATCCTCGATATAAAGTCATAGGAGAGTGGGTATGAGCATTCACAAGCCCAGGCATCACCACATGCCGCGGCAATTTTTTATGTGTTTTCGCCGTAAATGTTAAATGCGCTTCCTCTGAAGGAATAATTGCAACAATTTTCCCTTGATTTATAGCGATACTATGATTTTCTAAAAACGAATTCCGAGGAATAATCGGCACAATCCAGCGCGGAGAAACTAATAAATCGATTGTTTGCATACATGCTCCTTAAATAGAATTAATACCCCTCACCCTGGCCCTCTCCCGCAAGGGGAGAGGGAATAATAAGTTCCGGCACCCCGATCCCCATCCACCCGTTCCATCTTAAGATTCTGGAAAGGTTTTGGCTTTTCTGGTTCTTTGGTCTTTCTGGAACAGAGCCTGCCTAGGGGGTGCTTTCAAGATCGTTTCGGCCCCGGACGGGCCGAAGACGAAGCGCCACAGGGATGTGCTCGTGCGCGGTCTTGAAAGCACCCCCTAGGCAGGCTCTGTTCCAGAAAGACCAAAGAACCAGAAAAGCCAAAACCTTTCCAGAATCTTAAGATGGAACTCCACAGCACAGAACTATAGCTTCACCCACATTAAAATGCTAGAATTTCCGCTCTTAATTAATGGACAAAAACAAGGGCTTATTTATGGCGCAACTGGCTAAAGAAATTACCCAAGTAACGATAGAACGCGAGCTAAAACAATCTTACCTAGATTATGCGATGAGTGTCATCATTGGTCGCGCGCTTCCAGACGTGCGCGATGGATTAAAGCCCGTGCATCGACGAGTATTATTCGCCATGAGCGAACTCGGCAACGACTGGAATAAACCCTATAAAAAATCTGCGCGTATTGTGGGCGACGTGATTGGTAAATATCATCCTCACGGTGACACAGCCGTTTACGACACGATCGTGCGAATGGCGCAACCCTTCAGTTTGCGCTATTTATTAGTCGACGGTCAGGGAAACTTTGGTTCGGTAGATGGCGACTCACCCGCCGCGATGCGATATACCGAAATTCGCATGACCAAACTAGCACACGCGCTTTTGGCCGATTTAGAAAAAGAAACCGTTGATTTCGTCCCGAATTACGATGAAACCGAACAAATTCCCGTCGTGATGCCTACCCGAATTCCAAATTTATTAGTCAATGGTTCCTCGGGAATTGCCGTCGGAATGGCCACGAATATTCCACCGCATAATTTACGAGAAGTCATCGAAGCGACACTCACCTTAATTGATAATCCCGAAACCACGATTGATGAATTAATGCAGCATATTCCCGGCCCTGATTTTCCTACGGCTGGAATCATTAGCGGCCGCAGTGGAATTGTAAAAGCCTATCGCACCGGTCGCGGAAGCATTATTTTACGCGCTAAAACCAGCATTGAAACCGAAAATAATCGATCGACCATTTTGGTCCATGAATTACCTTATCAGGTCAATAAAGCCCGTTTACTCGAAAAAATTGCGGAATTAGTACGTGAGAAAAAAGTGGAAGGCATCTCGGCACTTCGAGATGAGTCAGACAAAAGCGGCATGCGCATGGTCATTGAAGTTCGCCGCGGTGAAAATGCTGAAGTCGTGCTCAATAATTTATATACGCACACCCAATTACAAACTTCCTTCGGATTTAATATGGTGGCCCTCGATAATGGGCAGCCAAAAATACTAAATTTAAAGCAATTACTCGAAGCTTTTATTCAACATCGTCGTGACGTGGTGACGCGCCGAACGATTTTTGAATTAAGAAAAGCTCGTGCACGTGCGCATATTTTAGAAGGTCTTGCTGTGGCTTTGGCTAACATAGATCCTGTCATTGCTTTGATAAAAGCAGCAAAAAATCCAGGTGAAGCCAAGGAAAATTTATTAGCAACTTCATGGTCGCATGGAGTCGTCGCCACATTAATGTCAAGCGTCGATGCCGAGCTAACTCGTCCTGAAGATTTGCTCGAGCTTTATGGATTACAGTCGGATGGCTATCATTTATCTCCCGAGCAAGCGCAAGCCATTTTGGATTTACGTTTGCACCGATTAACCGGTTTAGAAATTGATAAAATTCACCAAGAATATCAGCAGATTATTAATTTCATTAAAGAGTTGATTGGAATTTTATCGGATCCCGATACTTTACATAATGTTATTCGTAAAGAATTAATCGAAGTAAAAGAACAATTCGGTGACGAACGTAGAACGGAAATTACCGACTCTCACACCGATTTATCGGATGAAGATTTAATTACGGTTGAAAATTTAGTCGTCACATTATCGCGCGAAGGCTATATTAAATCGCAGCCTTTAGATATGTATTCCGCTCAGCATCGGGGTGGTCGTGGAAAAATGGCGACCACGGTAAAAGAAGAAGATTATGTGCGATATTTATTAGTCGCGAGTTCTCACGATACCATTTTGTGCTTTTCCACTCGCGGAAAAGTCTATTGGCTGAAAGTCTATCAAGTGCCACAAGGTGGCCGTTCCGCCCGGGGTCGACCTATCGTGAATTTATTGCCGCTGGAAGAAAATGAAAAAATTTCCGCGATTTTACCGGTAAAAGAATTTAGCGAAGATCGTTTTGTCTTTATGGCCACTGAAAAAGGCACCGTGAAAAAAGTGCCTTTATCCGAATTCTCTAGACCTCGCAGCAATGGAAAAATTGCGCTGGAATTATCCGATGACGATGGTTTGGTCGGTGTTGGAATTACCGATGGCAATAAAGACGTGATGCTTTTATCCGATGCGGGTAAGGCCATTCGCTTCCATGAAGAACAAGTTCGTCCGATGGGACGAGGTGCGCGTGGCGTTCGTGGTATTCGTCTTTCCGCCAAACAAAAAGTGATTTCCCTCGTTATTGTCGAGGAAAATGCTACGATTTTAACAGCCACTGAAAAAGGGTATGGTCAGCGCACGGATGTTGAGGCTTATCGTCCGATGGGCCGTGGTGGAAAAGGGGTTATTGCCATTCAAGTAAATGCCCGTAACGGTTCTGTAGTCGCCGCTAGTCAAGTGACACCGGATGATGAAGCTTTATTAATTACAAGCGGTGGCACTTTAGTGCGTATTCGCGTGAATGAAATCTCAGTAATTGGTCGTAACACACAGGGTGTGCGTTTGATCAGTTTAAGCGAGCAGGAAAAATTGGTTGGCATGGAGGCAGTGCAAGCGGAAGAGAACCCTGGAGTAGAATAATGTCAGTAAGACACCGCGTTCATAATTTTAATGCAGGCCCAGCCGCCTTGCCTTTGCCCGTTTTAGAAACGATAGAAAGGGAATTATACAACTGGAAAAATACCGGTATGTCCTTGATGGAAATTTCCCATCGTGGCGAACTTTTTATGGCGATGGGCGTGGAGTGTGAACAACATTTTCGTGATCTGCTGAATATTCCCGATAATTATCGGGTATTATTTTTACCGGGTGGTGGTCGCACTCAATTTGCAATGGTGCCTATGAATTTTGCGACGAATTATTCGAGCGCGGCTTATGTTGATCTTGGATTGTGGGGGCAACTCGCTATCACTGAAGCCAAGACTTTCACGAATCCTCATGTTGTTGCAAGCGCAATTTCGAATAATTATTCGAGTATTCCAGAGCAAAATACGTGGGCCGATTTTTCGGATGCGGCTTATCTTTATTATGTCGATAATGAAACGGTAAATGGCTTAGAATTTTCTTATGTGCCAAATTCACATGGGCTTCCATTGATTTGCGATATGTCGTCGAATATTTTGTCGCGTACGTTTGATATCAAAAAATTTGATTTTATTTTTGCTTGTGCGCAGAAAAATCTTGGCATTGCTGGAATTACTGCTGTCATTGTAAAGGATGAGCTTTTGCAAAGACCCGTTATGCCCAAGACACCTAGCATGCTCACCTATCATTTGCATGCAAAAGAGTCTTCCCTCTTAAATACGCCTCCCACATTTTCTTGGTATGTGTTAAATGAAGTTTTAAAATGGGTTAAATCAGAGGGTGGTGTAGAGGAGATGGAAGTGAGAAATCAGCGGAAATCTCAGAAGCTTTACCAATTTATTGATACCCATGACTTTTATATTTGTCCCATTCTGCCGCGGGATCGTTCTCGGATGAATGTAATCTTTTTTTTAGCGAAGCCAGAGCTTGAAAAAAAGTTTTTTGCTGAGGCGGAAAAAGCGAATTTAGCGGGAATTAGAGGGCATAGATCTTTGGGTGGGGCTCGAGTGAGTCTTTATAATGCAGTAACGGAAGCTAGTGTTGATGCCCTGATTGAGTTTATGGAAGATTTTGCGAAGAAGAATTAGGAGTGGGGGAGGAGTTCCTGGGATTAATTCTGGGAAAGCCAGAGGAGGGGTATTTCTACTCTCATGGCTCGTCGGGCTCCGCCCTCCTGCGCTTTACTTCGCTACGAAATACCCCTCCTCTGGCTTTCCCAGAATTAATCCCAGGAACGGGTGGAGGGTATCGGGGAGTTTCGGGCTAGTTAGTGGCTTTTTCTCGGTAATAATGTTCGGATTTAAAATTATCCTCTCTACCCTTGTAAGAGCAGGGTTACTGAGGGGAATTATCTTCTTACTCAAATAAATGAGAAAACTTTATGTCTTTGAGTTACGTCAGTCATCCTATAAATTCCTTAAAAGGAAACATTCAAGTTCCTGGGGATAAATCTATTTCCCATCGTGCATTAATGTTTGCTTCAATCGCTACTGGAAATACTGAAATTCGCGGCTTATTAATGGGCGCGGATAATGTGGCGACTTTAGAAATTATGCGCGCACTAGGTGTTCATATTGAAGCTCTGGACGAAGGTCATTTTTTGGTGCATGGAAGAGGTCTAAAAGAAAACCTCCTTACCCTTGGTGGAAAAGGGGGACTCATACCACCTACAAAACCCTTAGATTGTGGAAATTCAGGAACGGCGATGCGCTTATTAACCGGCCTATTATCAGGCCAGAATTTTGATAGTACATTAATTGGCGATGCCTCACTAACAAAACGTCCGATGAGCCGAGTCGTAAAACCACTTGAAAAAATGGGTGCAAAAATTACCCTGAGTGGAGAAGGCACGGCGCCACTTCACATTTATGGCAATCAAAAATTATCTGGCATTTTTTATGAAATGCCCATTGCAAGCGCGCAGGTAAAATCCTGCATTTTGTTAGCCGGATTATATGCGAGCAGCCCAACGGAAATTATTGAGCCGGGTCCTTCGCGCGATCATACCGAGCGAATGCTGCGGGCTTTTCAAGCGCCAATTAGCGTGAAAGGAAACCGAATTCTCTTAGAACCTACAACAGAATTAATCGCCAAAAACATCGATGTTCCTGGGGATATTTCTTCTGCTGCATTTTTTATTGTGGCGGGAAGCCTTGTTAAAAATTCCGAAATTGTCTTAACTCGCGTTGGTATTAATCCAACCCGAATTGGAATTATCACCATTTTAACGATGATGGGTGCTGATATTAGTCTAGAAAACCAGCATTTAGTGGGTGATGAGCCTGTGGCTGATATTCGTATTCGTAGTGCTGAATTAAATGGTATTGAAATTCCACTAGAACAAGTTCCTTTGGCTATTGATGAATTTCCCATTATTTTTATTGCGGCGGCTTGTGCAAAAGGCAAAACGATTTTACGCGGTGCGCAAGAATTGCGTGTTAAAGAAACGGATCGCATTTTAGCAATGGCAAAAGGCCTTGAAATTCTCGGAATTTCCGTCGAAGTATTGGAAGACGGAATTATTATTGAAGGTGGGGAAATTCGAGGGGGCACAGTTGAAAGCTTCGACGATCATCGCATTGCGATGTCCTTTGCTATTGCCGGTGCTGTCGCTAAAAATTCCATCACTATAAAAAATACCGAGAATGTCGCTACTTCATTCCCAAATTTCCCAGATTTATCGAAAATTCTAGGCTTAAAATTGGAAGAATTTCCTGCAAGGTAGCCGGCAATTTAGTTCAGGGACCTACTAGAGCTGGATGATTTTTCACGTTTATTATTATTTCTTGGGTCTTCCTCATCTTCTTGCGCTTTACTTTCTTGAACTCCCGATAATTTTTGGTCTGAATTTAGAGTAGTATCTGGTTTAAACCGCTTAGAATTGAAAATTGAAATTTCAGGGCTTCTTGGTCTTTCAGGATTGTCATTCTCAATTATTTGGTTTTCTTCAACTTCTTGTTCTTTATTTCCTTGAACTCCCGACAAATTTTGCTCTGAATTTAAAAGAGTGCCTTGTTTAATCCGCTTAGAATTGAAAAATGATATTTCAGAACTTTTTGGTCTTTCATGTTTGTCATTCTCATTTTTTCGATCTTTATCATCATCAACCTGGAGCTTAGCAGGGTATAGGTTTTCGTGTTTGAATGCAGCCATTCGGGCTTCGAGTACCACGAGCTTCTTCGAGGCCTGCTCCTCTAAAGCCCAAAGGCACCGATTCTGAAGGCGAAGTAAAATGTTGGATCCGGGAAGATCAAGGTTGGCAGCTTGAAGCTGGTATCCTATGTCCTTTTGTAAACGGTGCGCTACTTCGGTGAACGTTTTGGAATTCGAGTCAAAAGCCTGTACAAGAGGCTGAAAATCGATATTGCGATCGAGGAGGTAACAAAAACCGATTTGAATTAGGATCAATCCATAATAGATTTCTTTCGGATAAGTGTCACAGGCCTTATCGAGCGACATATTGGGAGGAATAAGTTCATTCGTGATTCGGCCAATGTGTTTAAATAAATTGTCAGAAAAAACGGTAAGCGCTGGGAATGCTTCTTTGGGATCGAATAAACGAAGGGCAAGCAAACAGTGATAAGCGCTTTCGATTTTCTCTTTTTCTCCTGGTGCAAAAGTCGTCAAAGCCATTTCGCATAAGCTAGTTTCTCTATGTGGAGCTAAGATCAGGCAAGTCAAAACTAAATTTTTATATTTGGTGAGTGCTTTCTCGAATTCACTTTTCACTGTTGTTAGAGAATTTTGACACGCTTTAGCAAAAAAATCGAAAAATTCTTGACTTCGTGGAGTGCTTTTTCGAAGCTTTCTCAAAGACCCCCAAGCTTGTAATACTTTCGTTCGTTCAGCAATTTGATTCAAAGTTTCTTTAGCGATTTCATTGGAATATTTACGTACTATTTTCAGGGTGCAACATAAATCAATTCCATGATAAATATTTTGTCTAGACAATATTATATTTGCAGTAATTTTTAGGAGCCATTTTCTAATTTCTCCAGTACACAAGCTGAACGGATCCGTTATCTCTGCATTGGGTGTGGAGGGTACAAGAAGTCGAATGGGTAAATCGGGATCCATTTTAATTAAGTTTTCCATCAATTCCCTATTATTTTTTCGAGCCGCTTCTATAAATGAGGTCTGATTATTTTGTATTTTTAATTCTTCAGAAATGAAAAGACGATTTCGTAATGCATCAATTTTGATTTTCCAAGACGTGAGTATCTGGTCTTCCCCTTGTTTTTGTAAAGATGTCTCTAGTTCATCGTAAGACTTAAAATCTGATACCTTTTCCCCAATAAGTAATTGGTATAATAAGGCAATTTCTTCTCCTTTTTTTGACTCCTCAGGAATCGAGTGGGCAAAAATAATCGCTAACATTAAAAAATCGCATTTTTTCTTTTCTTGCTCGGAGGCTAGTAAAGAACAAGCCTTACTCTTGCATTTCTCGAATATTTCTAGGTGAATAAGGGCAGCCTCTGTTACGAATGGTAAGGCTAAAATGGCCTTGCAGAGGTTTTCTAGTTTCTCTTTTTTATCTGAGATCTCATCAAATAGAGTAAGCAACATAAATTGGGTCCATTTCGGTGAAATCCCAAATGCCATATTTAAGGATTGAATCAGTGATTGCTCTGTTTCAACAGAGGCTGGCTTCTCTAATCCTCCTTGGATGCTGATCCAATGCTTCATATGCTCAGTTTTTGAAATCAGTACGTTCTTAATGTTTAGGTGTTGCTCCTTTGAGAGATCAGAAAGCACGGGAAAGTAAGATAGAGGAAATTGATCTAGCTCGGTGCAAATTTCGGCGGCTACATATATTCTTAGGCAAATTACCCATTCAGTGGCCGAAACCTTAGAAGAGCCTTTAACAAGCGCTAGGTAGCAGGGAACAATCTCGACCTTTCCCTCATTGTCCTTTTCCTCAAAAAATTTGGCGCCAGCATTGCGTAATAGCTTAATTAGATTAAGTTTCGATTGCCTTAAATTTTCCTTGGCGTTTAAAAACGGATCCAGTCGAGAATCAAAAGGGCTATTAAGAGCTGACAATTGCTGAGTTGATTTTAGATTGACGAAATTGGCTATTTCTTCTTTTTTCAACTGGGATTTGAGAGACTCAAGTATCAATGAAAGTAAATTTCCTTCATCTTTACACTGTGTCGCTATCATGACGGCTGTTTCCCCAAATGAATTTCTGGCTTGCAGCACTGCTGGATCTAGCTCTATTAATTTTTTGGCCGCATTGATTTTTTGTTGGCAAATAGCCCAAAAGAGGGGACTCAAACCATGTTCATCGAATTGATTGAGAGCTAAGCCTCGATTAAAAAGCGCCTCAATTATGCGTAGATTTTCAAAGTTAATAGCCTCGGAGAGTATTTTTCCCCAGAGTGCTGAGTGTTCAGCAACAGGGTGAGTCTTAAAGTCATCTACTATACCACCCAGATAGTTTTTCTGGACCATCATAATTAGAACTTTCTCCCATTCCTCTGGGGTATAGGACTGATGGTTAATACCAAGCCCCATCAAATAATTCACTAAAGGATTATAGTCTTTCAAAAGCAAGTATTTAAGGACATTTTGTTCATGCTCGAGTATTGAAGGGGGGCACCCCTGTGCTTGATAAAAGTATTTAAGAATATTTTTGTCAAAAAAGCTTGGAAGAGGTAATTTCTTAGTTTCATGCAGGAACTTCACTACATCCAAATGGCCATTGAGCAAGGCGGATTCAAGCACAGAGCCCGGTAGTTCATAATCGGGATTTATTTTTAAAATCTTTTCTAAAGAAAGATTAAGGAAATTACAATCACCACCCGCACTAGCGTGTTCCAAGATTTTTTGGTACAAGTCAGCAGATTGTGCTATGCATAGGTCTAGAATGTTCTCATTTTTCAGGCGGACGATGATTTCCATTACCTCTTTGCTAATGGTTGCTCCCTTTGAACAGAGAAGTTTGAACATGTCCGGATTATTAATTTCTGCGGCAATGCTGAGAAGCAGCTTGCTCTCAAGCTTCACCCAAGATGAAGCTCCTGACAAATCTGAATATTTAATCTCCTGATGATAGATGTTATCAAGCTTTATGCCCTTGTTCACCATAAAATTTAGGGCTACTTGGCTATTGTTCAGGACAGCAGCCACCATTGGACTGTCCTGCAGAGAGGTTTTTGCGTTATCGTGAATGTGGATAAATTTAAAGAGGTCGGCACGATTATTAGCTGCACAGATAGTCGCAAATGAGGGGAAGATATTATGGTTATTGAACTCTTCAATCGGAGTGCTCTCTCCTGCGTTTAGAATGTTTAGGCAATCGGTTTTTAATTTGCTTTTGCGGATCTTTTGATTAATAAACTTGATTCTGAGGGCTTTCATTTTGTCGCTGACATTGAAAACAGCCGCATATCGGCAGACCACAAGATAAAGTGCAGGAGCGGCATAGGCGGAAATAATTTTTGTAAAATTGCCTTTTTTTAAGAGGAGGGGCAGGATCTTAGTCGCCTTGTGCTGAAGGATGGCTTCTAGTAGGCGGAGCTGGTCATAATCAGTTTGGCTAATCTCATCCTTGTATTTTTTCAGGTGGGTAATAAAATCTTTTGCGTTATTTTCTCGGATAGCCCCGAATAAATTGCTGACCAAGACTTCGATTTGGGCTTCTTCTTCGCTTCTCATAAATAATTCCTTCCAGCTAATAATAAGGCATAGAATACTATCTTTCCCTGGAAAATCAACGAAATTACGCTCGATTCTGCTTCTGTAATAAGAGGTCGAATTTGCAGGAAATATAGCTCCCCGAAAAAATAAATCGATTAAAAATTGCTGACAACAAAATATACTTTTATGTATCAAAAGTGAGATTTGATATACTTTAGATGATCAATTAAACTTAAGAATTGAAGGCCCCAAATTTGAAACTTCCATTTTGATATGCTATAGTGTATCAAAATCGAATTTTGATCTATTGGAGTGTATCAATGAGTCCTGTTTTAGAAGAATTAGCGGGAGAGCTAAAGCGGCTGCGAGAGGCTAAGCATCTTAGCCAGCGAGAGTTGGCTGCGCGCGTCGGAATGCGGCAAAGCCATATTTCGAAGATAGAAACGGGGCAGGTGAATCTTGGGACTGTCGCTTTATTTCAAATTGCACGAGCTCTGGAGCACGATGTTATGTTAATTCCGCGGGAAGAAATTTTAAGCATCAAAGCGCTATTGAATTCAAAACGGACTCCGTCCTCAGAGTTAGGCACGCCCGCTTATCATCCAGATGAGGACGATTAAAATGTCGACTCTGAATGTATATTTATACGAAAAGCAAATAGGTACGATTAATTTGTTGCCGGGGGAACTAAATTTATTTAGCTTTTCAGATTCCTACATTAATAATGAAAATCGCCCTACATTCAGTATGTCATTTAAAGAAAAAATTTCTGGTGGGCTCATTCAAAATATTAGGCCTACAAAAGTTAAATTAACTCCCTTTTTTTCAAATTTATTGCCAGAAGGGCACTTGCGAGAATATTTGGCTGCGGCAGCCGGCGTTAATTCGGAACGTGAATTTTTTTTATTACGCGCTTTAGGCTGGGATTTACCAGGTGCTGTCACGGTGAGAGCGCCATCCAGTGAAGGCTGGCCAGAGGATGTGATTACCGATCATAGTGACCACTTAAAAAAAGAGAGTTTGCGATTTTCTTTGGCAGGAGTCCAATTAAAATTTTCAGCATTGGCAGAGACAAGTGGCGGATTAACCATTCCTGCTCACGGTGTCGGTGGACAGTGGATTTTAAAATTACCTTCAGCACGTTTTCCCCAAGTGCCTGAAAATGAATATTCTATGCTAACGTTGGCTAAAGCCGTTGGCATAGAAGTTCCAGATATTAAATTAGTTTCTTTAAATGAAATTTCTGGATTACCTAAAAATGTGGGAAAATTTGAGGGAAATGTGTTGGCCATCAAGCGCTTTGATCGCGCGACAGATGGCTCTATTCATATTGAAGATTTTGCACAAGTTTTCGGCATTTATCCAAACGAAAAATATAGCCGAATTAATTACAAAAATATTGCGGAAGTTTTGTGGGCAGAAACGGGATTAAAAGGGCTGACGGAATTTATTAGGCGCCTCGTTTTCAGTGCCTTGATTGGCAATGCGGATATGCATGCCAAAAATTGGTCTCTGATTTATCGGGATCGTGTCCATGCGGAATTATCACCCGCTTATGATTTTGTTTCTACTATAGCCTATCTTGAGGATGAGGAGATGGCGCTAAATCTTGTGAAATCCAAAAAAATGCGCGATTTAAATCAGGAACAATTGGCTTATTTTGCCTCAAAAGTGAAATGTCCCGAGGCGGCTGTGCTGAATACGGCGAGAGAAACCGTTCAAGGATTTCGAGAAGTTTGGTCTAGGGAGAAAAAACACCTGGCCTTGCCTCCTGAAATGATCACCCTTCTAGACAAGCATCTGAAGAGTCTTCCTCTAATGAAGGAATAAGGTGTTCAAAAAATTCCATGTTGTTTTTTCTTAGAAAGCTCATTAAAATTACTCGCGTTTAGTGATTTTATTAAGGAGAAAAATCATGCGAAGTCTTGGGCTTTTTTCAAATCGTTTTCAAGGTAGCCTTCATACAGCCGGTAATAATGCTTTTTTTTCTACAGGTCCTCTTTATACTGAAACTTTAAGTGAGAAATTTATACATCAAATCAAAACCACAGGGTTTTTGATGGAATCTTACAAAAATGAATCTTTCTCCAAGCTCTCAACTCGCAAAAATCATCTTAAGGAGGTATTGGCAAACCAACCAAATCGAGAATCAGAAATTAAAGATCATCTCCACGCCCTCGACATGCTTATGAATTTTGGAATTTCCGGAGTGCTTGTTCTGGGCGAACCATCTGAAATTGCCCATAAAATTGCTAAAAGACTCAATGAGGCAAGTATTCATGCTAGCGTGATATATAAAAATCCTAAAAATAACGATAGATGGATTGATAAGATCAAAGAATTTCGTCGGTTGGGTGTTTTCTGTAGTCCTGGAACTTTGAAGGAACAATTAGAATTAATAAGGTTTTGTAAAACGAATGGCTTACTTTTTATCGGTTCAGAAGGAACCATAGAGATAATGAGTGATGAAAGTTTGATGAAGGACATTATTCATAATTGCAGAATAAAGTCCTCTTTTGGATCAAAATTAAGTGCTGGTACTCCAGAGGCTGGAGCCACTGTTTTTATTGGTCGTGATGGCATTTGTGTGCTTCCTCCGTACAAAATCGATGAGCAAAATTATTCTTTGCTTTATCACGACCCAAAATTTCGTTCCTTTTCTCTTCAAGTTGAAAGACTGGCATTTCGCTTAGCGAGAGAGCTTTCGGATATTGGTTGCAAGAATTCTATTCATTTTAGATTTGCGATTGAGAAGAATCGAGAATTAAGTGTTTGCGAAATAAATCCTGGCTTGCCAATGTGCTTTTCTGATGTAGAAGATTTTCTTAATGGTCTTAATCTTCCTATGTTTCAAGCTTGGGTGGTGGCAGGGAATTCAATAAGTGAATTACTTTCTGAAGAGCTAATAAAACGAGGACTTACCCCTGGAAGCAAGACGATCCAGGAGAAGATGAATACCCTTCTCACACAATCTCCAATTCAGAATGCAAAAAGCCATTCAAAAGACCAAAAATTAAAAATACTTTCACAAATAAGCGATCAGAATTTTCCTGAAGAAGATTCCAAATTCTTTAATGAAACGATTAAAAATCGTGGCAAGCGACATGCAGGTCAAGAGGCCGTGAAAACTGCTGAAGAATGTAGCATCCCTGAAAATTCCATTATTTTTGAACCCAACAGCTTTAAGCATTCTTAATGGCTTGAATTAACTTAGTGGCGACGTCTTGGCCGTCGCCATAAAGCATGCGGGTATTATCCTGAGAAAATAGGCTGTTTTCTACGCCTGAAAATCCCTTACCTTCTCCACGTTTTATTACAAGAACATTGCGTGCTGAAGCCACATTTAAAATGGGCATTCCATAAATAGGGCTGTTGGGTTCGTTTTTCGCGCTGGGATTGACGACATCATTTGCGCCGATGACGATGGCGACATCGGCATTGGCAAATTCGGAATTAATTTCCTCAAGATCGAAAATTTTATCGTAGGGAACACCCGCTTCTGCTAATAAGACGTTCATGTGTCCTGGCATCCGTCCCGCGACGGGATGAATCGCGAATTTGACGGAAACACCCTTTTTCTCGAGCGATTGTGCTAATTCCCATATTTTATGTTGAGCTTGTGCCACCGCCATTCCATAGCCGGGAGCAATAATCACTTTATTAGCGTAGCTCAACATAACTGCCGCATCACTCACTTCGATGGGTTTCAAATTTGCCACTTCGCCAGTTATGGAAGTGCTAGCTGCTGATTTTTTCAAACTTGAAAATAAAATGGAACTAATGCTTTTGTTCATGGCCTTGGCCATTAATTGTGTGAGTAAAATACCCGAGGCGCCCACGACAGTACCCGCAATAATTAATGCAGGATTATCGAGAAAAACACCGTTAAAGCCGACAGCCAAACCTGTCATCGCATTAAATAAAGAAATCACAATTGGCATATTGGCTCCGCCAATAGGCAGAGTAAATAAAATTCCCATAAGACCAAGAAGGACGAAAATGACAATAAGTGAGAAAATATCGGTGGGAGTTATCAGCAATAACACGCTGAAAAAAATAATTCCAGCGATGATAAGAAGATTAATCCATTGTTGTTTCGGTAATACAAAAGTCCCTTTTAATAATTCCTGAAGTTTTGCAAAGGCGATGATACTGCCTGTGAAAGAAAGTGTTCCGATGATGGCGCCAACAATAGCAATTATTCGAATAATAAAGGGCGCATCGGTGTAACGGAGTAATTCTATCGCCGCGATAGCAGCAGCCGCACCACCACCCATACCATTGTAGAGCGCAATCATTTGGGGCATGTGAATCATTTTCACTTTTTGTCCTGAAAGCCAGGCAAAAGCGCCACCAATGATAATCGCGATGACCATTAATAAATAATTGGTACTGCCAGAGAAGCTTGGTGTAATAGACGTAATCAAAATGGCAATCGCCATGCTGACGCCAGCAAGTGTAATTCCGCCAGGCGCTGTTTTCGGCGAAGACATTTTACGTAAACCAACAATTAATAAAAAAGCGGTGCCAAAATAAACGAATTGAATAATATTATTGATCATTTTTTTGTCCAGTTTTAAACATGCCTAACATCCGATCCGTAACGATATATCCGCCCACGACATTAATCGTGGCGATTAAAACTGCAATAAAACCGATTATTTGTTCCGTGGAATTAGTGGCATGACCAAGGGCTACCATGGCGCCAATTAAAATGATTCCATGAATAAAATTGGTACCCGACATGAGGGGTGTGTGCAAAATAACTGGCACTCGACTAATCACCTCATAGCCTGTAAATGCCGCCAACATAAATATATACAAATACGACATGACTCCACTCATTATATTTTCTCTCCTTTTTTGCCTTCGTGTGTGACGACACTCTCTGCTAGAATTTGATCCTTCCAATCTAGAGTGATTTTTTTATCTTTGATGATTAATTTTAAAAAATTAACGATATTTTTAGCATACATAGTACTAGCGTCTCTCGCCATTAGGCTTGGTAAATTCGTGGCGCCTTCAATCAGGACTTGACCATGTGTCACTATTTTTCCGGCCTGTGTCAGCTCACAATTTCCGCCCATTTCAGCGGCAATATCAACGATAACGCTACCAGGACCCATGGCTTCTACCATTTCTTTGCTAATAATTTTTGGAGCTGGTCTCCCAGGGATTAATGCCGTACAAATAACAACCTCGGATTTTTGAACGGCAGAAAATAGGGCTTTTTGTTGCATGGCTTTTTCGTCTTCGGATAATTCTCGTGCATAACCACCTTGACCTTCGGCACTGACACCAATATCAATCATTTTTCCGCCGAGCGACTCCACTTGTTCTCGAGCAGCGGGACGAATGTCATAAGCAAACACTACAGCGCCTAAGCGTTTCGCTGTAGCAATAGTTTGTAGGCCCGCTACACCAGCGCCAATGACGAGAACTTGTGTCGGTCGAATAGTGCCAGCCGCTGTGGTCAGCATTGGAAAAAATCGTTGTTGATGATTGGCCGCTAAAAGCACGGCTTTATATCCAGAAATGGTGGCTTGAGAGGAGAGGGCATCCATGTTTTGAGCGCGAGAAATTCTGGGCAAACGTTCCAGCGCAAAACTTGTGATATTTTGATCACAAAGTGCTTGAACACTTTCCGGATTGCGGCCAGGATATAAAAAACTCACTAAAATAGAGCCTTTTTTAAATAAGCGAATTTCTTCGGGCAGAGGGGGCTCAACTTTTAAAATAATATCCGCCCCTTCGTACAGCGATTTGGGTTTCACTTCAAAATGAATATTGGAATAGTCAGCATCGGAAAAATGCGCCTTAATTCCGGCATTATTTTCTAAGATAATCGAACAGCCTAATTGAATAAGCTCAGCTGCTGTCGCCGGTGTTAACGCTACACGAGCTTCACCATCTCTAATCTCTTTGGGAACTGAGACCCGCATTGTAAGCACTCCTTGCTGTAATTCAAAAAAACTATTCTAACAGTTTTTGTTTGAGAAAAAAATTAATGTTTTGATTCCTCTTATCCCCTCTCCCGCAAGGGGAGAGGGGATAAGAGGGGGCCGAGATATTCTTGATTTAAAGCGCAGACTCAGACACACTAGCCGCCTATGAAAAACTCAGTTCCTGTTATTACTATCGATGGCCCTTCCGGCAGTGGAAAGGGGACCATCGCCTCTCAATTGGCTCAACGTCTGGGCTGGCATTTTCTGGATAGTGGGGCTTTATATCGCGCTATTGGTTGGGCGGTTTTGAATGAAAAAATCGATTCAAGTGATCTTTCCCGTCTCGAATCTTTATTGCACCGTTTGGCAATTGAGATCAAAGAATCGAAAGGGGATTATCGAGTTTTTGCCAACGGCCAGGATATTACGGCCGCTATACGTACTGAAGAAGTTGGAAATATTAGCTCAAAAGTGTCCTCCATTCCCCTGGTCAGAGCCGCTTTACTGCAAAAACAACGCGATTTTCAAAAGCTGCCTGGTTTGGTGACGGATGGCCGTGACATGGGGACCGTCGTTTTTCCCAACGCTAATCTCAAGTTTTATCTTATCGCCGAACTTAAAGAGCGCGCAAAAAGACGCCTTAAACAGTTGAAACTAGTAGAAAACGATGCTAGTCTGCGCGAGATCGAAGAGCTTTTAGCTGCACGAGACCAGCGTGATGAAAATCGCGAGATTTCGCCAGCGAAACCCGCCAGTGATGTGATTATCATTGACACGACATTTTTGTCGGTTCCAAAAGTTTTGGAAAAGGTCAGCGAGCATATTGCCGCGGAATTGGGCGTTTAATTTAACCTTTAAATTAAACAATTTTTTAAATTTAACCCATATCATCTTGATATGGTTTTTGGAAATTAATTATTATGACATCTACTGAAAATTTTGCCGATTTATTTGAAAACAGTTTTAAAAATTTGGATCTACGTCCAGGTGCTTTGATTAAAGCTACTGTTGTTGACGTAAGACCCGATCGAGTTACCGTGAACGCCGGATTAAAATCCGATGCCGTTATTCCCCGAAGTGAATTTGCTCATATAGAAGTGAACGTCGGTGATGTTATCGATGTCGTTATCGAATCCCTAGAAAATGGTTTTGGTGAAACCCGTTTATCCCGCGAAAAAGCCATCCGCACCTACGCTTGGAAAGATATCGAAGATTCTCACAAATCCAATGAAACCGTAACGGGTGTTATCGTTGAACGTGTTAAAGGCGGTTTTACCGTAGAATTAGGGCCTGTTCGCGCCTTTTTACCGGGTTCATTAGTCGATTTAAAACCCATACGCGACCCAGGATATTTGGAAGGCAAAGAGCTCGAATTCAAAATTATCAAAATGGATAAAAAGCGCAATAATATCGTTGTTTCTCGTCGTGCCGTTATGGAAGAAGAAAGCAGCACCGAAAAACAATCTCGTTTGGAAGAATTACAAGAAGGCCAAGAAGTGCTTGGTATTGTTAAAAACATCGTGGATTACGGTGCCTTTGTTGATTTGGGCGGCGTCGATGGATTATTGCATATTACAGATATGTCCTGGAAACGTGTTAAGCATCCAAATGAAGTATTAAAAGTGGGCGACGAAGTTAAAGTGAAGGTCCTGAAATTTGATCGCGATAAAGATCGTGTTTCTTTAGGCATGAAACAATTGGGCGAAGATCCTTGGGAAAATATTGAACGTCGTTATCCGGCTAAAACTCGTTTATTCGGTAAAGTGACTAATATTGCGGATTATGGTTGCTTCGTTGAAATTGAAGATGGCGTCGAAGGCCTGGTTCACATGTCAGAAATGGATTGGACCAACAAAAATATTCATCCTAGCAAGGTTGTGAAATTAGGCGACGAAGTGGAAGTCATGGTTCTTGAAATTGACGAAGAACGTCGTCGTATTTCTTTAGGTATCAAACAATGCAAACCCAATCCTTGGAATGAATTTGCTGAAAAACATCAAGTGAATGAAAAAGTGAAGGGTAAAGTGCGTTCGATTACCGATTTTGGAATGTTCCTTGGTTTAGATGGTGAGATCGATGGTCTTGTCCATTTATCCGATATTTCTTGGGCTGAAGCGGGTGAAACAGCGGTTCGCCAGTACAAGAAAGGTGACGAAGTTGAAGCCGTTATTTTGGCAATTGATCCTGAACGTGAACGCATTTCGCTTGGAATTAAGCAGCTTGAAAGTGATCCTTTTGCTGAATTAGCACAAGGAATTGATAAAGAGCAAACTTACAAAGCGAAGGTTATTTCGGTCGAAACAAAGCAAGCGACTTTGCAATTAAATGAAACCATGACAGGCATCATGAAAATTGGTGATTATAGTTATGATCGCATTAAAGATTTACGTGAAGAATTAAAAGATGGCGACGAAGTCGATGTGAAAATAACAAATATCGATCGTAAAACACGTCAGCTTTTTGTTTCGCACAAAGTGCTTGAGGCCAAACCTAGCGAAGGTGGTTCACGTGCAGTAGTGAGTGAAGAAGGTTCTAAGACTACTTTGGGTGATCTGCTAAAAGAACAAATGAAAGACGGGAAATAATAATGAGTTCCCGCTGTAAATTCTTGAGGAATTTGGGGTGGGAGTTTTATTTTGGATCACCATTTGCTGCAAATCAGCCGGCCCAGGAAGGGGGCTTTCAAGACCGCGCACTAGCACTTCCATGTGGCGCTTCGGGTCTCCCCATCCTGGGTCGACACGATCTTGAAAGCCCCCTTCCTGGGCCGGCTGCTTTGCAGCCGTGCCTTGATGTGATTCGGTGCTGGCTTTCCCAAATTCCTCAAGAATTTACAGCGGGAACGGCTGGTGGGGATCGGGGAGAGAGGCCAGACTTTTGCGCCGCTTCTCTTACCCTCTCTCGCTTTGAGGGAGAGGAATGGGGTGAGGGGTAATTAAGATCTTTAAGATCTTTTAGGAGTTAATTGATGAGAGTTTTGCTTTATATTATTTGGGCTTTAATTGTCATCTATGTTGTTGTCTTCACTATTTTAAATTCTAAGGTTATTGAGCTGCATTTTTATTTTACTTCTTTAAAAATTTATTTACCTTTATTACTTTTGATTAATTTGATTATTGGTGCGCTTTTAGGAATGGTGGCCATGCTTCCTATTTTACTGCGCACTCGCTTTGGAAAATGCGGGCAGGAGCACAAAGATGCAAAGTAAACAGTATTTTGGTACGGATGGTATTCGTGGCACAGTGGGTGATGCGGTAATCAATGCGAAATTTATGCTTCAATTAGGTGCTGTGGTCGGTTCTGTTTTATCTAAATCCGGCGCAAAAAAGGCCATTATTGGGCGTGATACTCGAGAATCAGGGGTCATGATTGAATCTGCTTTAGTGGCTGGTTTGCTTTCGAGTGGTATGGACGTTGGTTTGCTGGGAATTATGCCAACTCCGGGGGTGGCGCACCTTAATTCTGTTTTTAAAGCGGATGTGGGTATTGTGATTAGTGCCTCTCATAATCCCTATTATGATAATGGCGTTAAATTTTTTAATGCCGAAGGATTTAAGCTTAACGATGAGATCGAATTATTAATCGAGAATGAATTATTGATTGGTGGAATAAATACAGCTAAAAATATTGGGAAACTTGAACGAATTTTGGATCCTTGGTCTTTCTATGAAGAATTTTGCAAAAACACTTTGCCGGATACTTTTCATCTTCGTCATAAAAAAATTGTATTAGATTGTGCGAATGGCGCTACTTACCGAATAGGCCCACATATTTTTTCACAACATGGTGCAAGCCTCACGACCATTAATAATACTCCAGATGGTCGAAATATTAATGAAAAATGTGGTGCTACAAATGTTCAGGCTTTACAGCGAAAAGTGCTGGAAATTTCGGCTGATGTGGGAATTGCTTTTGATGGAGATGGTGATCGGGTGATCATGGTGGATCACCTTGGTGAGTTGGTAGATGGTGATGAATTGTTATTTATTATGACCCGGGAAAAATTCAAGGGCGTTTCGTTAGAGCGTGGTGTTGTTGGTACTTTAATGAGTAATTTAGGCTTAGAACAAGCCCTGAAGGCTGATCAAATTGAATTTTGTCGAACGAGGGTTGGCGATCGTTATGTGCTTCAAGAAATGCTGCGCCGCCATTGGAAATTAGGTGGGGAAAACTCTGGTCACATTATTGATTTAGATTTAACGACCACAGGTGATGGAATTATTGCGGCTTTACAAGTATTGAATGTAATGATGCAAACCGGTAAAAGTTTGCATGATCTCAAAAATGGAATGAAAAAATTCCCACAAATAATGATAAATGTTCCCATTCGTGAAGCGCGAGATATTACACAATATCCGAAAATTCAAAATGCGGTCAATGAGGCTGAGCTCTCTCTAAATGATCGAGGTCGCGTACTCTTGCGTGCCTCAGGCACTGAACCTTTGATTCGTGTCATGGTCGAAGGTAGAGATGAAATTGAGGTTCGGAAAATCGCTGAAAATTTAGCAGTGACGGTTAAACAAGAAATGCGAGATTAAACATTGTCGAAACATTATCAGATGAGAAAAAATTATGACGGCGCACCTTTGCGCCGTCGTGATTTAAATACGGATCCTAATTTACAATTTGATCAGTGGTTTAAAACCGCTTTAGAGGAAAAAGTTCCTGAGCCTAATGCAATTGTTCTTAGCACTGTAGATGCCAATCACCGTCCTTCTTCACGAATGCTACTTTTAAAAGCCTATGATGAAAAAGGTTTTACTTTTTTTTCGAATTATACCAGCCATAAGGCTAGGGATTTGGTCGAAAATAATCAAGCTTGTATATTGATTTGGTGGCAGCCTTTACGCCGACAGGTGCGCATTACAGGGCGAGTTGAGAAAGCTCCCGCTTCTATTTCAGACGAATATTTTGCCGCTAGAGAAAAAGCCTCAAATATAGGTGCAATTGCCTCCCATCAGAGTACCGCTGTGAAAAATAGAGAAGAGCTAGCCACGAGTTACGAAGCCGTAAAAAAAGAATTTGAAAATTCTGCGAATATTCCGAGGCCCGAATATTGGGGCGGCTATATTTTATTTCCTACGGAATTTGAATTTTGGCAAGGCGCATTAAATCGCCTGCATGATCGTTTTTTATATACTAAAAAAAATGGGGACTGGATTATTGAGAGGCTTTCGCCTTAAATCCCTATTGGAGATTTTTTATGCGAATAATAGAAGAAGCTTTAACGTTTGACGATGTCCTTTTATTACCAGGACATTCAGAAATATTACCGAGGGATGCTTCTCTCAAAACGAAGCTAACACGCGAAATTAATTTAAATATTCCCCTGGTTTCGGCAGCCATGGATACCGTAACGGATTCGCGACTCGCTGTCGCTCTTGCCGAGCAAGGTGGAATTGGAATTATACACAAAAGCATGAGCCCGGAGGAGCAGGCCTTTCAAGTTCGAAAAGTTAAAAAATTCGAAAGTGGAATTATTTTAGATCCGATTACCGTTACACCCTCTACGACCATCGAAGAGTATATTGCGCTCTCTGAAAGTAATAATATTTCAGGAATGCCGGTGGTAGAAGGGAAAAAACTCGTTGGAATTATTACCAGCCGAGATATTCGTTTTGTAAGCGATTATGATCAACCCGTTTCGAATTTAATGACGCCAAAAGAACATTTAATTACCGTAAACGAAGGCGTTACTCGTGAAAGAGTCATGGATCTATTCAGAGAACATCGCATCGAAAAATTATTAATTATTAATAATCGTTTTGAATTAAAGGGTATGTACACGGTGACAGACATTTTAAAATCGCGCGAAAATCCTGATGCTTGTAAAACCGAGAAAGGACAATTACGCGTTGGCGCGGCTGTAGGCACGGGTGCTGAAACTCAAGAGCGCATCGAAGCTTTGCATTCTGTGCATGTAGATGTCGTTGTTGTGGATACCGCCCACGGACATTCAAAGGGAGTATTGGATACGGTAAAATGGATAAAGAAAAAATACCCCGATTTGCAAGTTATTGGCGGAAATATTGCAACGGCCGAGGCGGCCATCGCTTTAGCAAAAGCGGGAGTTGATGCAGTAAAAGTTGGAGTAGGTCCCGGTTCCATTTGCACGACACGAATTGTAGCAGGGGTCGGTGTGCCTCAAGTAAGTGCTATTGCAAATGTTGCGGCCGCAATGAAAAAACTTGGCATCCCTGTCATTGCTGATGGTGGCATTAGATTTTCTGGAGATTTATGCAAGGCCATTGCGGCTGGTGCTTCTTCCGTTATGTTAGGCGGTTTATTTGCGGGTACAGAAGAGGCCCCTGGCGAAGTGGTTTTATTCCAGGGTCGTTCGTATAAATCTTATCGTGGTATGGGTTCCGTGGGCGCCATGGCGAAACGCTTTGGTTCTTCCGATCGCTATTTTCAAGATTCGCAACGGGAAGTTGGAAAATTTGTGCCAGAAGGCATAGAAGGTCGAGTGCCATTTAAGGGCTCATTAAAGGCTGTTGTGCATCAACTGTTGGGTGGTTTACGTTCCAGCATGGGTTACACGGGCAGTGAAAGTATCGAAAAAATGCAGGAAAATGCTAAATTTATTCGCATTACGGCGGCGGGTGTTCGCGAGTCTCATGTTCATGACGTAATTATTACAAAAGAAGCGCCGAATTATTGGGTGGATAAATAAAAATTTTTTGAGGATTAATCACTATGTCTTACGAAATTCATGCTCATCGAATTTTAATTTTAGATTTTGGATCTCAATATGCCCAATTAATTGCTCGCCGTGTTCGAGAATTAGGCGTCTATTGTGAACTCTGGTCTTGTGATAGTTCTGACACAGAAATTCAAAATTTTAATCCCAATGGAATTATTCTATCGGGTGGACCTGAGAGTGTAACTCTAAGAGATACTCCTCGGATCTCACCCCAAGTTTTTGCCCAAAATTGCCCGGTTTTAGGGATCTGTTATGGCATGCAATCAATGGCCGCACAATTAGGTGGAGAGGTTAATTCTTCTAAAAAGCGCGAATTTGGTTATGCAAAAGTGAAAATAGATGATACGCATATTTTATTTAATAATATTGCGGATCATGTTGATGAGCTAGGAAATGCCTTTATTGATGTGTGGATGAGTCATGGTGATAAAATAACTGAATTACCTCCGGAATTTACCGCGATCGCAAGCACGGAAAATTCCGCTTTTGCTGCTATTGCAAACGAAGAAAAACGCTTTTATGCGCTTCAATTTCACCCAGAAGTAACCCACACGAAGCAAGGCAAACGAATTTTAGAGCATTTTGTTCGCGATATTTGTGGCTGCCCAGAAGTGTGGACTCCAAAAAATATTATCGAAGAGAGCATAGCCAACATACAAAAAATGGTAGGTGATGAAGAAGTGTTGGTGGCCTTATCGGGTGGTGTCGATTCTTCGGTTGTGGCCGCGATGATTCAAAAAGCCATTGGCGACAAACTGACCTGCGTTTTTGTGGATACGGGTTTATTGCGTCATCAAGAAGGCGAAGAGGTAATGCGTATTTTTGCTGAATATTTACGCGTTAAGGTTATTCGAGTGGATGCAAGAGATCAATTTTTAACGGCACTAAAGGGCGAGTCCGATCCCGAAAAAAAACGCAAAATTGCAGGGGCACAATTTATTCGAGTTTTCGAACAGCAATCCGAAATTTTAAAAGGACACCGATTTTTAGGGCAGGGCACTATTTATCCGGATGTTATCGAATCTGCAAAAGCAAAACATGATAAAGCCCATGTTATTAAAACGCATCATAATGTAGGTGGTTTGCCGGAAGATTTAAAGTTTGAATTAATAGAGCCCCTGCGTGAATTATTTAAAGATGAGGTTCGTAAAATTGGTTTAGAACTTGGGCTTCCCTCGGAGTTAGTGTTTCGACATCCATTTCCAGGCCCTGGATTATCCGTGCGAATTTTGGGAGAAGTAAAGCCTGAATATGTGGATATTCTTCAAAGAGCCGATGCTATTTTTATCGAAGAACTTCGCCAACATAATTTATATGAAAAGGTCAGCCAAGCTTTTGCCGTATTTTTACCCGTAAAATCCGTAGGCGTAAAAGGTGACGCCAGAAGCTATGAATATGTTATCGCGTTACGAGCGGTTGAAACCGTCGATTTTATGACCGCGCACTGGGCGCGTTTACCGCATGATTTTTTAGCACACGTTTCACACCGAATTATTAATGAAGTTCCCGAAGTCGCACGAGTGGTTTATGACATCTCTGGAAAACCACCGGCGACTATTGAATGGGAATAATGCCGACATTCACGAGTGACGAAGAGTGGATGTGCCAAGCACTAGCCTTGGCTAAAAAAGCAGAGCAGGCCGGTGAGGTTCCCGTAGGTGCTATTTTAGTTCACGAAAATAAAATCATCGGGGAAGGTTTTAATCAACCGATTCACTTAAAAGACCCGAGCGCCCATGCCGAAATCATGGCGCTTCGAGCCGGCGCACAAGCATTAAATAATTATCGCTTACTTGATACCACCTTGTATGTCACATTAGAGCCTTGCATCATGTGCGTCGGTGCTATTTTACACGCCAGAGTAAAGCGCTTGGTTTTTGGGGCTCTCGATCCCAAAACAGGTGCTATTGAAAGTGTATTTCAAATTCCAAGTGAACCCAAGCTCAATCATCGCCTAATTATACAAGGCGGAATATTAGCCGAAGCCAGTAGAGAGTTATTAAAAAAATTTTTCCAAGCTAGACGATGACTAATGTCCGAGTAGAGTGAGCCGTGAAAAGCTTTCCATTGTTGCAATATTCATGCTAGCTTCACCGCAGTTAAAATAGCTGGGAAATGATCAAAGATGAAAAGGGAAAATGCAGTGGATGGAGTTGTTGAGAGCCCTAGTGAAGGCGAACAAAATCTGGCTAGCTCTAGTGCAGATGAGATTTCTACACCGCTGAATAGAGATCACCCCTTAATTAATTCTGTAATGAGAGTTGTTGCACCCGAAACCGTCATTAGTATTCCACAAGCTTCCCTGTTGCTGTTAAAAAATGGATGGTCATTTTTTTTAACGAGGGCTATAGAGCTTGGAACGGATTTTTATGCGATGTCCTTATTGAGCAAAATTGGACCCTATTCAGCTTCTGCATCTAGTTTAATTTTCGCTTCCAAAGTTTTTTTGAGAAGTATTAACGCCACATATTTAATGATTGCCCCTTTTGTGATTAAGGGTAAAATTAATAATGGCGAAAGCAATCAAGTTGGCGCCGTTATGTTTCACAATGCGGTAATTGCTACGGGTTTAACAGCGATTTTTACCCCTGCGATTCTGTTTAGTCGATCCATATTTTCTGCTATGAATCAACCAGAAGAAGCAGCCATTATCGCATCACAATATCTTCTGTATTATCTTCCGGGTTTGCCTTTTACATTATATTATATTTCCAATCAACAATGCTGTTTGGGTTTGGAATACAATACAACTGTATTACTCATCACCCTTCCAGTAAAAGCCATAACTTTATTTTTGGGCTATGGGTTTATGTATGGTGAATTTGGTTTGCCAAAACTTAATGAAGTGGGGCTGGCCGTGTCAAATTCAATTGCCGGTGGATTTGGTTTTTTGGCTTTCCTCACTTTTTATGCGCTTAATAAAAATTTTCGGCCCTTTGATATTTTTTGGCCAAGGCTCAAGCAAAGTTGGCCAATATTAAAAAGTTTATTACAAAATGGTGCTCCAGTTTTTGGTTATGCCGCCGTAGAATTGGGTTCCGTATTTATGGCGACCACATTAATTGGTAGCACGGGAAATAAGAATTTAGCAGCAGTTCAGCCAGCTTTGCAATTTGGTTCTTTTATTGCGAATTTGGTGTTTGCGTTTGGTCAAACCAGCGGCCTTCAAATGAAGCAAAAATTGTCACTGGCAGATGGAAAAGCCGTCCATTTTCAGTCTTCCCGAAAATTAGGCTATGTCGCTTTAGCCATGGGAGAATTATTGCCTGTAGCCGTATTAATTGCCTATGGATTTGCGAGAAAACCTCTGGTCACTTTTTTTCTGGATTCAGCTTCCGCTCTTGATGAAACCATCGTTAACATGGCGGAAATTTTACTTTTAACTAATTTGATCGGACAAATAGCTGATACGTCTCGTAATATCATGTCGGGCGCTTTAAGGGGCTATGGAGATACGGCCTTCCCCATGGCGGTCAACGTTCTCACCACTTTATTAATTAATGCCCCAATCGCCATTACGGCTACGCTAGCTTTTGAGGCTGATCCAAATGTCACACTTATTGCGCGAAATTCTGCTATTTTAGCCGGTGGTTTAGTCTTGCTCAATAAATACAGAATGCGGTCGAATGAATTTAATGCGAGTGCCCCAGACACTCTGTGGTCACGCACTAAAACCAGTTTTAATAGCTTTGTCGCCTTATTTACTGCTTGTGGCCGTTGTCGAAAGCGAGATAATGCCGTAGAGGATGAACGTTCGCCTTTAATAGCTGGTCAGACGCCCTAATCATTCAGGAAGTTCTTCATGCGCGCTATGAAAACTCTGCGAGTCAGCCTTTTTGGAAATCCTGCTAAAGTGCTGGAATGTCACAATATGGAAATTCCTTCACCAGGTGAAACGGAAATTTTAGTACGAATGATAAAAAGTTCTATTAATTGGTCAGATTTACTCACTATACAGGGTGCTTATAAATCAAGAACTAAACTGCCTTTTTTCCCGGGTTTTGAAGGGGTTGGCGAAATATCAGAATTAGGTGCAAAGGTTACTGGCTTTGCAATAGGAGACCGGGTATTAGCGCTACGGGGTCAGGGAACCTGGCGTGAATATACCCTTGTACCGGCTGTAGAAGCGATACTAGTGCCTAAGGAAATTCAAGATGACATGGCGGCACAAGTCTACGTTAATCCACTAACAGCTTGGATGATCATCAAGAAATTACAGATTCATCGCGGAGAATATTTACTGGTTAACGCCTGCGGTTCTGCCATCGGAAAATTTTTTTGCCAGCTTGCAAAAAGTATGGACTTTAAGGTAATTGCACTTGTTCGTGACATCCGTGTCCGTTCGTCATTATTATCCCTGGGTGCTACTGCTGTCGTTGAGCAAACTGAAAAAACAAATACTGTGGAATTATTTAAAACCCTACAAGAAGCGTGTAATGGTCAGGAAATTTTTTATGGCCTTGATGCCGTTGGGGGCTTCTGCGGAAGCACGATGTTAAATGTCTTAGCTGAAAAGGGGCGTCTTATTCATTATGCTTTATTATCGGGAGAACCCATTGATCGGCATATTGACCCTTTTTTTTCCAGGAATATTAAAAGAGAAGATTTTCATTTACGTGATTGGGTTTATAAAGCGAGTGTAGATGAAAAAAAGGCGATGTTTAATGAAATGTTTGCGCATATTATTAAATATGATATTGCCCTTCCGGTCGCCCGAACTTATCCTTTGGAGGAAGCCGAAGCCGCGATTACTCACTCGATTTCACAAGCCAAGGAAGGAAAGGTCCTATTTAGATTAAACTGAGGGTGTAACCCGCTTGCGCGGGAATTGCTGACTAAGTTCCTATAGTCAAGTGTCATTTAAGCTGACTTTAAGGTTAAAATTTGTTATCATATGGACGTTTGAAAGATTACATCAAGTTGAGGATATTATGTTAAAAAAGACCTTACTTACTGTTTTAATTGCAGTTTCTGCGTCACCGCTTGTGGCGATTGCCGCGATAGATGGCTTGGCCGGCGCGCCTACGCCTGTTCAATCTTATCATTCTGATGCTTCAAATCCATCTCCTACTGGCGATTCAGGGGCAATGGCCCAGGTGCAGGCTATTATGGCCAAGGCCAAAACAGAAGCGCAGAAAAATCAGCAAGTTGCCGTAGTGGCACCATCCCTTCAACCTTCGGTTCAAACTGCTCCTCCAGCTCCTGTTCAAGCCCTTGCTCCTATTCCTCCAACTCCTGAGGTCAGCACTCAAAACACTAATAACGCCAATCCTGATTTAGCGGGTCAAATTTCAACGCTTAATCAAGCGAATCTTATGTATCAACAACGCACGGATCAAAAAATCGAAGCCCTCACCACACAGAGCGCTAAACTTACGGATCAGCTAACTCGTATGGGAGAGGCGCTAACCATTGTAAATCAAGAAGTTGTGCAGCTTAGTTCGAAGCTTCAGCAAATTCGACCTGGCGTGGCTCCTCTTGTCCAGGAGCAAAACCTCAGTAAGTGGGAACAATTGAAACCCGAGTTTTTAAATGGTTTTTCCTATGTCATTTATGCCGTTATTGCCGCTCTAATCGTGATCATCTTACTTATGATGCCTTGGAATCGTCGCAATGATCGTCGAATGGCAACAGCCGGCCCCTCCGGAGTCGCCGCCCCCAATGAGGGCGAATATGATTTTATGGGTACTCATGAAGCTATTCCAGCAAAATTGGATCTTGCTCGGGCTTATCTTGCGATGGACGATCATCAGGCCGCTGGACAAGTTTTGGCAGAAGTCCAAAAAGACGGTAATGCCGATCAGCGCCTCGAGGCCCAAAAAATGCTGGATTCAATTATCAAAAAATCATGATTTTACAAAGGATAGCGCTTGGAGTTCGTTATGATGGGGCTACCTATCACGGCTGGCAAACCCAAGAAGACTTGTCAACAGTTCAAAGAAGCTTGGAAAGGGCGCTTGGCGTTGTTGCTAATCATACAGTTTCTGTTACCTGTGCTGGAAGAACCGATGCGGGTGTTCATGCCACTGGCCAGGTCATTCATTTTGATAGCCACGCAAATCGAAGCGAGCACGCTTGGGTTTTTGGTGCTAATAGCAATTTACCTCACGACATTACGGTTCGATGGGCGAAATTGGTTCCATTCGAATTTCATGCGCGTTTCACAGCAGAAGGGAGACGCTATCGGTATCTATTGTTAAACCAGGAAGTTCGCCCCGGAATTTTACGCAATGCCATAGGTTGGCATTATCGTCCTTTAGATGAAAATAAAATGCATGAGGCGGCTTCGCACCTGATAGGAGAGCATGATTTTAGTGCTTATCGAGGAGCCGGGTGTCAATCAAAAACGCCGATGAGACGGATTTTCGAAATAACAGTCTTAAGGCGTGGGTCTATGATTGTTATTGAAGTTTATGGCAATGCCTTTTTATTGCATATGGTTCGGAATATAGTGGGGGTATTAATCGAAATCGGAGCTGGAGCCAAACCCATAGAATGGGCAAAAGAAGTCTTGGAAAGTCGAGATCGCAAGCAGGGAGCTATGACCATTTCACCCAAAGGCCTTTATCTAGTCGACGTTGATTATCCTGAAAGTTTCTCAATTCCGAAAATGCCACTGGGACCCTTCTTTTTAGGTTGAGATTTGTTATGATGTCATGGGCAGATTAATGCGGAGCGCTCTGAATGAGTTGGTTTAAAAAACTTCTACCTAAAGTTTCTACCGTTGAAAAAAAAGGAGTCCCCGAGGGCATCTGGAATAAATGCGAAGTCTGCGAAGCTATTTTATATCGCGCAGAATTGGAAAAAAATCTTTACGTATGCCCAAAATGCAATCATCATATGCGCTTGAGTGCGCGTGAACGTTTGAGAGCTTTCTTTGATGAGGGCGAGCAAATTGAATATGGCCAAGAAATTGGCCCGATTGATTATCTTAAATTTCGAGATACTAAAAAATATAGAGAGCGCATTCTAGCGGCTCAAAAATCTTCTGGCGAAAATGAGGCACTTATTGTGATGAAAGGCATGGTGGAAGCTAGGCCTATTGTAGCAGCCGCTTTTGAATTTGGTTTTATAGGTGGTTCGATGAGCTCTGCCGTGGGCGCCCGTTTTCTGGAAGGTGTTGACGCTGCACTAATCGCAAAAGCACCTTTTATTTGTTTTTCCACCAGCGGTGGTGCCCGAATGCAGGAGGGTTTATTTTCTTTATTTCAAATGGCCAAAACCTCCGCGGCTCTTACGCGTTTAGCGAAGGCTAAATTGCCATATATTTCTGTTTTAATTGATCCAACGATGGGCGGGGTATCAGCCAGTTTAGCGACCCTTGGCGATATTATTATTGCTGAACCACAAGCTTTAATCGGTTTTTCAGGGCCTCGCGTAATTGAGCAAACCATTCGTCAGAAATTACCAGAAGGTTTTCAACGCAGTGAATTTTTACTGGAGCATGGAGCTATTGATATGATTGTTGATCGACGTGATTTAAAATCAACGATTGCTAAATTATGTGCGATGTTAATGAATGAAAAATCTCAATGAAACACTTGCCTACTTAAATCAACTGAATCCAACAGAGGTGGATCTTTGTTTAACGCGTATCTTGAAGGTTACAAAACCACTTTCTTTGCTTGATTTTAATTGTCCAGTGATTACCGTGGCGGGAACCAATGGAAAAGGCTCCGTTGTGAAAACCCTAGAAACTATTTTTACGCTCGCCGGCTATAAAGTGGGAGCCTACACTTCCCCTCATATTTTACATTTTAATGAACGCATTCGTTTTTGTAATGCTGAAATTTCAGACGATGAATTATTAGAAAGTTTACGCTACGTTGAAAAACATAGGGAGTCGGTCTCGCTTAGTTTTTTCGAATTTACCACCTTGGCGGCTTTTCATTTTTACCAGAAAATGCAGCCCGATCTGATCATTTTAGAAGTCGGCATGGGTGGAAGATTAGATGCGGTGAACTGTGTTGACCCCGATATTTCTGTCATTACTTCTATTGATTTTGATCATATGGAGTATTTGGGAACAACCCTGGAAGAAATAGGCTTTGAAAAAGCTGGTATTGCTCGTCCACAAAAACCACTCGTTTTTATCGACGAAATAATTCCTAAATCTATTGTGAGGCATGTGGCCGAAATCGGGGCTGAATTACTGTGTGCGGGTAAGGATTTTTATTCTGTTATCCAGAGTGAAGGATGGTCTTGGAAGGGGGTTGCTTCCGAATATCTTAATTTACCGATGCCACATTTAAAGTTACAAAATGTGGCTGGTGCTTTGATGGTCGTCGAATTATTACAAAATCGCTTACCCGTTTCAATTCCTGCTGTTTATAAAGGTGTTGCAGAGGTCACCTTAGAAGGGCGCTTTGAATATTCCAATATTCCTGGTCTTGTATTTGACGTAGCACATAATCCAGCCTCAGCAAAATGGTTAGCAGAGCAAATTAAAAATCGTCATCCAGGGGGTAAAAAATACGCGATTTTTTCGATGCTGAAAGATAAGGATATTTCAGCCTCAATTCGACCTTTTATCGATTTATTGGATGTTTGGCATATTTCTGAACTAAATAATGTTTCTAGGGCGGAAACAGTCGATAAAATCAGTGATATTCTTAGGGAAGAGGGTGTCAAAACGTGCTACACTTTCCCGGCTGTATCGGACGCCGTCTCGTGCGCTTTGAACGAATATGATGCAAAGACAGATTTAATCATAATTTTTGGTTCATTTCATACGGTAGAACAGGCCAAAATTTATCTGAGCGGAGTTAATCATGGATCTTAAAATGAAGCAACGATTGGTCGGATTATTGGTGGTTTTAGCATTGCTGGCGATTTTTATGCCGATGATTGCTTATAAAATGGAACCGAAGCATGCGGTTCACTTAACAACTAATATTCCTAATCCTCCTGATTTACCAAAAATTCAAATAGTGGAGAATACCCCATTAATAAGAGAGGCGATTTCTGATTGGTCTTTTGTTGCAGAAAATGTGTTTGAGTCTGAATTTTCAAATTCCACCTGGGCAGAAGGTGCCACAGCAACTGCAACCGTGATGATGGCAATGACACCTGAAACGCCATCAAAACTAGCCGAAGCACCAACTAACTTAACCGGGACAGCGTCGAATATGTCGCTGGATGGTAACTGGGTAGTTCAATTAGGATCCTTTTCAAATGGCAAAAATATTGCTGTTTTACTCGGAAAATTATCGGATAAAGGAATTCCGACATTTGAAGAGGCTGCTTTTTCAAAAAAAGGCAGTAAAATGGTTCGCATTTTTGTGGGTCCTTTATTCACTCAAAATGAGGCGGCCGAGATGAAAAAACAATTGAAACAAGATTTTCATATCTCGGGCATTATTAAAAAGAAAACAGCATAGTTGGAGTTTTAGCATGAACTGGTTAGATTTAGTTATTGTGGGCATTATAGGCTTGTCCGTTCTCATTAGTTTTTTCCGTGGTTTTGTTCGGGAACTTGTTTCTTTAACCTCCTGGATATTGGCAGTTATATTGGGCATACGCTTTGCGAATGATGTTGGTAGCACCTTATTCAGCAGCGTCATTCAATCTCAAACCCTTCAGCATATTTTGGGCTTTGTCATTGTCTTGGTTTTAGTACTGGTGGTAGGAATTATTATCAATATTGCTTTGAAAAATTTACTTTCACGAAATGGCTTTAGCTTTACGGATGCGATACTTGGAATTCTGTTTGGGGTGGCGCGTGGCATTATTGTAGTGACGGTTATGGTGATGCTTTTAAAAACAACTCAAATTGAAAATTCTGACGTCTATAAAAAATCCCAATTGGTTCCTTACGTTCAATTGCTGATTAATCGAATTCAGGTAAAAGGGGGGCAGCCCTTGGACCAAGTCACTAATTGGATTTCAACGAACGAAAATAAAGCGCAGTGAGGTAATTTATGTGTGGAGTTGTAGGTATTTTGGCGCATCATCCGGTGAATCAAGCTTTATATGATGCCTTAACCATTTTGCAGCATCGAGGGCAAGATGCGGCAGGCATTATCACGAGTGATCTCGATAAAATATATTTACGAAAGTCCAATGGGCTCGTTCGAGATGTTTTTCGTGAAAATCACATGCGTCGTTTGCGAGGAAATATTGGTATTGGCCATGTGCGCTACCCTACGGCCGGAACCGATAGTGTAGAAGAATCTCAGCCTTTTTACGTGAATTCGCCCTATGGATTGAGTTTAGTGCATAATGGCAATTTGATAAATACGGCGGAATTAACGAAGGACTTACAAAAAAATGATTTGCGACATTTAAACACGCACTCCGACAGCGAAGTCTTGTTAAATGTTTTCGCTTATGAATTACAGCATGTGGGTAAATCGAAACTGACAAAAGAAGCACTTTTTAAAGCGATGGAAAAAGTTTACCAACGTGTGAGCGGTGCTTTTGCGGCAATCGTGATGATAACCGGTTACGGATTAGTGGCTTTTCGGGACACCTATGGAATAAGGCCGCTTGTTTACGGAAAAAAAACCACTCCGCAAGGCGATGAATTTATGGTCGCCTCAGAAAATATTGCTTTGGATGGTCTGGGATATGAAGTAATTGCCGATGTGGGCCCTGGTGAAGCTGTTTTTATTGATTTAGCCGGAAATGTGTCTCGCCATCTTTGCGATTCCAGGGCGCAACTTTCACCCTGTATTTTCGAATATATATATATAGCTCGTCCAGATAGCATAATTGATCGAATTCCCGTTTATCAGGCTCGCTTGGCTATGGGAGAAAAATTGGCGGCAAAAATATCTCGTGAGTGGGCTCCTTTGGATATTGATGTGGTTATTCCCATTCCAGATACGAGTCGAACTGCCGCCATTGCTTTGGCTCAGAATTTAAAAGTGACTTACTGTGAAGGCTTCGTGAAAAATCGCTATATTGGAAGAACTTTTATTATGCCAGGGCAAAAATTACGCCGTGGATCTGTGCGCCTGAAATTAAATGCTATTAAGACGGAATTTAATGGTAAAAATGTGCTTTTGGTTGATGATTCCATTGTGCGGGGGACCACGTCTCGAGAAATTATCCAAATGGCGAGAGATGCTGGGGCGAAAAAAGTGTATTTTGCCTCGGCGGCTCCAGAAGTTCGTTTTCCGAATGTTTATGGTATCGACATGCCTACTGTAAAAGAGTTAATTGCGCATGATCGAACGGTTCCGGAAATTGCAAAATATATTGGCGCAGATAAGTTAATTTTTTTAAGTTTGCCGGATGTTTATGAGGCGGTTAATTCTGCTGCTAAAAATGAGGAAGATAAAATTAAACAATTTGAAGACTCAATTTTTACAGGCAACTATATCACTGGCGGAGTAGACGCCAACTATTTTGCCAAGCTGGCTTCCACTCGCAGCGAAAAAGAAAGCGAATGAAACATGTCGGATGACTGAGGGGTATTTATGAATCTTAAAATTTTAGGCGGCGTATTACTAATTCTAGGCACCTCCATCGGTGCAGGAATGCTGGCACTCCCAGTGGCATCAGCCTATGAAAACATACTGGTTACGGCTCTCATGCTGATCACCAGCTGGGCCGTGATGACTCTAGGCGCTTTTTCTTTATTGGAAGTGAATATCCATTTCCCAGGCGGCAGCAACATTATTTCCATGGCCAAACAAACCCTCGGAAAAACAGGGGAAATGTTTGGATGGTTGAGCTATTTGCTGCTGATGTATTCCTTGCTATGCGCCTATATTGCTGGTGGTGCCGATATTGTCCATGTCATTCTATTAGGCTTGCATTGGCCGACCCCAGATTGGTTAGACGCTATTTTTGTAGTGCTTATTTTAGGATTCATCGTTTATCGAGGAATTTATTCTGTTGATGTCATTAATCGCGGCCTTATGAGCGTTAAAATGATTATTTATGTTTTTCTGGCTGTGGTAATTTCGCCCTATATTAAATTGGACCATTTATCTCTGATGCACAATGAATTTCGAATGAGCACTTTAATGGTAATGATCACCTCATTCGGGTACGCCATTATTGTGCCCAGTTTACGCGCTTATTTTCAGGGTGACGTTTCGAGTCTAAAAAAAGTGGTGTTAATCGGCAGTCTTCTGCCGCTGGTCATTTATTTGATTTGGATTGTATTAATTCAGGGCTTAATTCCAAGGCTGGGCGATCACGGATTATTGAATATCGCCCATTCTGGGCGCGCCACTTCAGGCTTGATGTTTTCAATCGACCACATGATTCACAGCGGCTTTATTTCGACTTTTGCCAATATATTCGTCTCAATTTGTGCTATCACTTCATTTTTGGGTGTGGCGCTTAGTCTGGCCGATTTTATTGCCGATGGTATTGGACGGAAAAAAGAGGGCGCTAATAAAGTTCTGATTCATGCCCTTACTTTTTTGCCGCCCTTATTGGTGGTTGTATTTTTTCCAGGAATTTTTATTACCGCTTTAGGCTATGCGGGTATTTTTTGCGTGTTTTTATTAATCATTCTTCCGATAATGATGTCATTGCGTTTACGCGTCATCAAATCCGACATGATTTACCGCACTCCTTTTAACAAATGGATTTTATTAATTGGCCTATTATTTTCGCTTGGAATTTTTATATATTTGATTTTTGAAAAAATATTGTTGATATGATGAATAGAAAAGTTTCTGTGGCACCGATGATGGCCTATACCGATCGTCATTTTCGTGTGCTTTTTCGCTTAATTAGCCCGAATAGCGTGCTGTATACCGAAATGGTAACGGCTCAGGCGCTTATGCGTGGCGATTATGAAAAGCTTTTAGCGTATTCTCCTATAGAGCATCCTTTAGCTTTGCAAGTGGGTGGATCGGATCCCGAAGCCCTAGCAAAATCCGCAAAATTAGCGGAAATTTATGGCTATGATGAAATTAATTTAAATGTTGGCTGCCCGAGTGACCGCGTGCAATCCGGGCAATTTGGGGCCTGTCTTATGAAAGATCCTGAGTTGGTAGCGAGCTGCGTTCGAGCTATGCGCGAGGCTACAAAAATTCCTGTCACGGTGAAAACGAGAATTGGTGTTGATGATCTGGATAGCTACGAGCATCTGCATCAATTTATTACTTGTGTCGCGAATGAAGGCGTAGAAGTATTTATTATTCATGCACGAAAAGCCTGGCTTTCTGGATTAAGTCCGAAGGAAAATCGGGAAATTCCCCCCTTGAATTATCCGACTGTTTATCAATTAAAGCAGGATTTTCCGCATCTCAATCTTTCGATAAATGGTGGCGTTCGCACGTTGGAAGAAATCAAAATCCACTTAGAAAAAGTAGATGGTGTCATGATTGGTCGACAGGCCTATTCCGATCCTTATGTATTTTCCACTATAGAAAAAGAGATTTTTCAAACTCCTTCAGTACCATCACGCCAAGAAATTGTTGAAAATTTTCTACCGTATGTAGCTTCTCAATTAAAAGAAGGCGTCCCCTTAAGAAATATGATTCGACATTTATTCGGTTTATTCCAAGGCCAACCAGGCGGAAAAAAATGGCGCCGCTATTTAACGGAAAACGCTGGAGGAAATAATATCCGAATAATTCAAGATGCTCTAAAAATCATTTGTTGATTTCTTTGTTATAGGTCTGTGCTATTACTGATTTCTCATGATACTATAAAAAGGTTCGAAGCAAGATAAGGAAATCAAATGGATATTTTGCTGATTATTTTAATACTCATTCTACTTGGTGTAATCCCGGTTTGGCCACATAGCCGGAGCTGGGGATATAGACCGAGCGGAATTATTGGGATCGTCTTAATCATTTTGTTAATACTCATCCTTTTAGGAAGAGTTTAATGTCGTCGAAAACACAGGGAGTGAATTATGCCTTTAGTCACAATAGTAATCGTCTTAATCGTGGTGGGTTTTTTTCTGTGGTTGATAAACAACTACGTGCCTATGGCGGGCTCGATTAAAACCATTCTAAATGCCGTGGTTGTAATTGTACTTATTTTATGGCTTTTATCTGTTTTTGGAATCATACATCATGTTGGCAATATTAAGCTGAGATAAATAACCAGGGCGGAAAATGTTGAGGGCAGTTTCTTCTTTATCCACTTAAGTGCTAAAAAAGAACTGCCCCCAATTGTTTCGTGAATTATTCAGCTGCAGTGCCGGTTTTCTTTTTCGCATAACGATCACGGAAACGTTGAACGCGTCCGCCAGTATCAACAACACGTTGTTGACCAGTGAAAAAGGGGTGGCACTTTGAACAAATTTCAACACTGATGTCATGACCAAT
Organism: uncultured Gammaproteobacteria bacterium; assembly: GCA_963711375.1. Lineage (GTDB taxonomy): Bacteria > Pseudomonadota > Gammaproteobacteria > Coxiellales > Coxiellaceae > CAVQDV01. The sequence goes on along the minus strand of CAVQDV010000005.1, from coordinate 2,594,349 downwards.
GGTCGAACGGGTTGAAAATGTATTGCCGCAACTGCATTTCACTTGCACGGCTTCGTATTTTGGATGAATGTTTTGTTTCATGGTAAGACCCTCTCTAAACTGGTGGCAACTATACAGCATGCTCTAATAGGCTGCAATAGGCGATTCTGAGTTCTAAGTTAACCTCGTATAGGAGCATCAACTGAAGCAGAATGGTATCTATCAAAACAGTATAGTCTATAAAAAGTGATTTTTCATTTTAAAACCTGGCTTCTTACACTACGGATATTCGTAAAGCATGGATATCCGTTTGCATCATGTCGCCAATGGCTTGATAAATCAGGCGATGTTGTTCCACTCGGGATTTACCTTTTAATGCCTCAGCACGGATGGTAATTGCAAAATAACCCAGGCCTGTTTGGGCCCCTGCATGGCCAACATGTTGATATCCCTCATCCTCGATACTTAATTTTTCAGGATTCAGGGCCTGTTTCAGACGAGCTTCGATTTGTGAGATACGATTGATACTATTCATTGGGAAAGGCTACCTTATATGGAAAAACAGTTACACGAGCATAAATATCGGCTGTGACGAAGGGGTCGGCGGCGGCCCAGGCTTTGGCTTCTTCCAAATCCGAAAATTTTGCGATGATGACAGAGCCATGAACCCCGGCCTCGAAGAGATTTTCCGAGTCTGATTTCAGCAGTGCACCTGCCGTCAAAAGCCGGCCTTTTTTATCGAGTTCGTCTAATCTTTGCAGATGCGCTGGGCGAACAGCACGGCGTTTTTCTAAACTACCGGGCGTGTCTTCGCAGAGGATGGTGTAATACATGTTAATCTTTTTCCATGTAGCGAGTCATGTAAAGCGCTTGGCCAATTACAAAGACCAAGACCAAACCCAGAGTACCAAATAGTTTAAAATTTACCCAACTGTCGGTGCTGTAATGATAGACGACATACAAATTTAATACACCTAAAAAAATAAAAAAACCGGTCCAGGTTAAATTTAAGCGATGCCAGATTTTTTCTGGTAGCGTAATTTTGTCGCCCAGCATTTTTTGTAAAAGCGGTTTTTTGCTGAAATACCTGCTGAAAAGGAGTATCAATGCAAAGACCCAGTAAATAATGCTGGGCTTCCATTTGATAAAAATGGTTTTGTGAAAAATTAAGGTCGAGCTGCCGAGGAATATAACCAGTGCTAAGGTAATGAGATGTAATTTTTCGAATCGTCGATACATGAGCCAAAAAAAGGCGACTTGAAGAAAGGAGGCTACCATAGTCGCTGCTGTCGCGACGTAGATGCCGTATAATTTGTAAGCTATGAAAAAGCAGATAATGGGAAAATAATCGTAGAAAAATTTCATCAAGGCACCGGTTGTTTGAACAATCATTACTATAGCGGAAGGAGTCCCCGCTGTAAATTCTCCCGGCATTTGGGAAAGCCATTAGAAGAGGTGTTGGATCGGGGCAAAGCTGGTGAAATTGTGCTTTGAAGTGGCATCCCCGGGGGCTTTAGGGTATGATCGTTCTACGAGATTAAACGATGGGTTTTTCAAGATGACTGAAGCGGTTTCGCTTGCTAAGGTGCTTGGCCAAGAAGTGCTGGAATTGCCGGATGATTTGTACATTCCGCCGGATGCCTTACGTGTATTTCTTGAGACGTTTGAAGGTCCTTTGGATCTTTTGCTGTATCTTATTCGTAAGCAGAATCTCGATATTTTAGATATTCCGATTGCTGAGATCACCCGTCAATATATCCGCTATGTTGAATTGATGCGAGATATGCAGCTTGAATTGGCTGCCGAATACTTGGTGATGGCCGCGATGTTGGCTGAAATTAAATCTCGCTTGTTATTGCCCAAGCCGAAAACGGCTGAGTTGGAAGATGAAGAAGATCCTCGCGCGGCTCTTATTCGGCGTTTACAAGAATATGAGCGCTTTAAAAAAGCGGCCGAGGATTTAGATCAATTGCCCCGTGTCGATCGCGATATTTTTATCGCGGATGCCATGGCGCCCTCGATGGAATTAGCTGAAATTCAACCCGACGTGGATATTCAGGAAATTTTGCGTGCCCTTTATGATGTTATGCAACGGGCGAAATTATATACGCATCATGCCGTAGGTCGCGAAGTGCTTTCTGTGCGAGAGCGCATGTCGATTGTATTAGCGCGTGTCAATTCTGAGAATTTCACGGCATTTACGAGTCTTTTTAAAGTAGAGGAAGGCCGCATGGGTGTCGCAGTGACATTGATTGCGGTACTGGAACTTATTCGTCAAGCGATGATTGAATTAGTTCAGCCAGAGGCTTTTGCACCTATTTATGTGCGAGGAAAATAATGACATCCATTAACATGCCAGAAATTTTAGAGGCGGCTTTGTTTGCCGCCGGCGAACCTTTATCGGTAGAAAAATTATCGATGCTTTTTGAAGAGGCCAATCGACCTGCCTTGAAGGAAATTCGTGAGCATCTAATGCAGTTAGCCGAATTTTATCAAAATAGAGGTGTTGAGTTAGTGGAAGTGGCCAGTGGTTTTCGTTTTCAGGCTAGGTCGGCTTATGCACCCTGGTTGCAGCGTTTGTGGGAACAAAAGCCGCCGCGTTATGGCCGTGCCTTTTTGGAAACCTTGGCATTAATTGTGTATCAGCAGCCGATTACTCGCGGTGAAATAGAAGAGGTTCGTGGTGTTGCGGTGAATACGCACATTATTAAAGTGCTAACGGAACGCAATTGGATTAAAATTGTAGGCCATAAAGATGTGCCTGGAAAACCAGCGCTTTATGGAAGCACTAAAGAATTTCTCGATTATTTTAATTGTAAAAGTTTGTCAGAATTGCCGACCTTAAGTGATTTAGCGAATTTAGATGAGCTGGAAAAACAATTAAATGCTCAGATGTCCTTCAACTTAGATGGACAAGAAAATTCTGAGTCTATTGAAAGTGAAAATGAAACCATAAATGAAGCCGAAGTAGAAATATCTGAAGATCTCTATATTGAAGCTGAAGCTGTTATTACAGATTCTGAAAATTCTGATGAAGCGCCTGAGAATGAAAATGCTGAAATTTCAGCATTAATTGAGGATGATCATAAACTAAATGAACCCATCCGCACACAGGAAAACTCCATTGAACATCATACAGATGACTCTGAGAATAAAGCCTTGCACAGAATTCCAGAGCTAGTTTGATCTATCGCCTATCAGAAAAAAGCTTGCTGAGAGAAAATATGAAATACGAAAAAAAGCACGACAATAAGTTCGGGAAAAAAACCGAAAAGAAAATTGAAAAAAAATCTGAAATTAAACCGGAAAAAATGCGCATTCAAAAACTCTTGTCGGAGGCCGGAATTGCCTCTCGCCGACAAGTTGAGCGCTGGATCGCTGAAGGCCGCATTAAAATAAACGATGTTGTTGCACAACTAGGTGATAAAGCCTCCGCTGCAGATCGAATTCAAATCGATGGTCGTTTACTAAGGCGTCCTGAAGCAGTAGCCCCCGTTACACGAGTCATTGCTTATCACAAAACGGCGGGAGAAATCTGCACAAGAAAAGATCCAGAACGCCGACCCACAGTTTTCCAAAATCTTCCAAAACTTCATGGTCAACGTTGGGTAAGCATCGGCCGCTTAGATTTAAATACTTCGGGATTATTACTTTTTACCAATAATGGAGATCTAGCGCATAAACTCATGCATCCTTCTATGAAAATAGAACGAGAATACGCCGTGCGAGTTTTAGGTAAAGTGGACGAGGAAATATTAACGAAATTAACGCATGGCGTTATGCTCGAAGATGGCATGGCGCGATTCGAACATATTGTGAATTCAGGCGGAGAGGGCGCAAACCATTGGTATCACGTGTTGGTGGCTGAAGGGCGCAATCGTTTGGTCAGACGTCTCTGGGAATCACAAGGTTTACAAGTAAGCCGTTTAATGCGCGTTCGCTTTGGCCCTATTTTTCTCGAAAAAAACATGCGCCCCAACAAAGCGGTTGATATTACCGGAAAATTATTAGAAGAATTAATAAAATTCACTGAGATTGAAGAAAAATGCTAATTCCAATCGTGCTTAATTTTTCGAAATTAAGCCATCATGAACAAGCAAAAGCTATTTTGGCAGAAGTGAGCAGACTTCATCAAATAGGCTACTCAAAAGTTGGTATTACCTATTCTGCTAATTATGCTCAAAGTGAAAATATTCATCACTGTTATCAAACTAAAAAATGGATAACCGGTACTAGTGGTGCTAACCAAGCCGAAGTTATTTCAGAAATCGAAGGCTTGCTTCAAACCAAGGAATATCAAAAATTTCAGGGAATTTTTCACATATTGCCCATTACAACAATGCTGCTGACCCATGAACCATCTCAAAGCCATAAAGTGGGTTTGCCTGATGAAATTGTGAAAAAGGATCAGGATTTTATTCTGAATTTTATTAAAGAAGGGGGAGTGGTTTTAGGCTGGCAAAATCAACTTTCTACCGAGGAAAAACCTTTTGCTGTAGGAGGCGGTATAGCCAGAATGCTCCCGGATAATATGAAATTAAGCGAATCCCAAACACTAGAAATTCAGCAGTTTCTCAATGGCATTCAAAAATAACAGTATTTCCGCTTCAATAGGCATGAGCCCAAATTTCTGGTGATTTTTTGAAGAAAAACTGTCAGAGCCTATGTGTCCACAACTCAAAATCCCTCTAACTGAGGCAATTTTTAACTTTTTAAGCGGGAACAGTTGTAAAAATAGTGCCCTGATTATTATTGAATTCAATGCTGCTTAATTTCATGCTTTACTTCTTTAGAGTCGGGGTTGCGACTTTATCACTTTCCACAATAGTAAACTCGATGCCATCGAAAATCTCAAGGAATTTTGTTCTTGTTGGAATTAATTTTTGTGAGTGTGGCCTGATAGCAGAGAAAAATTCATTTAAGTTAGGTTTTTGTTTTTTCGGCACGTAGAGGGCAGGGCAAACCGCAGAATTCCACTCTTCCCAATCTGGGCTTGAAAACATAAAAGATCCATTGAAGTAGAAGCTCGCATGAGAGTGCCCGGGCGCTTTTTCCAAAATTTTTTCTAGAAAATCATGAAAATCTGAGGGATGTTTTTTTAGAAAATAGGAAATAACAATTTTTGCACTTTTCGAATCGGTGTCTATTGGAAACACATGGGGGGTTACTGGCTTTAGATTTTCTGAAATTAATTCACTTTCTCCTCCGCAAAAAACAGCAAATTTTCTCGAGAAACCAGAAAAATCAAATTGAAGTAATTTTACAGCTTGTTCAAAAGCCCAGCGAATTACAGTTTCATCCTTAGACAGGAGAGCTGTCTCTATTAGCAAGGAAATTTTTTCAGGCTTATTTGTAATGCTCTCAAAACATTTTTTCAAGCTACTTTCGCCTTCCTTTTCATTTAAATACTCTTTAACCTTATCTCTCATTTTTAAAACTACCTTAATTGATGGAAATAAGGAATATAACAGCGTATTCTTAAGGAAATATTAAATTCAAGCAAATTATCCACAAGGATCAAGCACCTCTGAACCCAATCTGAGCGCGCTAATTAATAGGCAAAGTTAGCGCTGAGAGGTACAGGACTCACTAATTTTTTTTCTAAGTTTGTATAAATAATCCAGTGCAGATTTTGGGGTCATCTCATCTATGTTTATCGATTTTAATTCTTTAATGATGGGATCTTCCTCGATGGAATCGAAAAGAGATTGTTGAACGGGGAGATTTCTTTCCTGAGTTTTTACGTGATTTTGATTTTCGAGTTCATGCAGTTTTTTACGTGCCATCTGAATCACCGAAGTAGGTACGCCAGCTAATTTTGCTACGTGTAATCCATAGCTTTGATTCGCGGGGCCCATTTTTATGGCATGTAAAAAAACAATCGTGTCATTGTGTTCAACAGCATCTAGGTGAGCATTTATAATGCTTGGCATCGAATCTGCCAGCGTGGTTAATTCAAAATAATGCGTGGCAAATAAGGTAAAGGCTCGAATTTTTGTGGCTAAATGTTCAGCGCACGCAAAAGCGAGTGATAAACCATCAAATGTACTCGTACCCCGGCCGATTTCATCCATTAATACCAAACTATTTTCGGTGGCATTATGCAAAATATTCGCGGTTTCCGTCATTTCGACCATAAACGTTGAACGTCCGCTCGCGAGATCATCAGCCGCGCCTATGCGAGTAAAAATTCGATCGATGGGTCCGAAAGTAGCAGATTCTGCCGGCACAAAACTGCCTATATACGCGAGCAGGGCCATTAAAGCCGTTTGTCGCATATAGGTTGATTTTCCGCCCATATTTGGGCCCGTTATCATCAGCATTTTTTGCTTATCTGAAAGTTCGCAATCATTTGGAACAAAGGGTTCCCTTAGAACACTTTCAACAACAAGATGTCGCCCAGCTTTTATGTGAATGCCAGGATTTTCTGAAAAGGTGGGTTTTACAAGATTTAAAGTTTCAGCGCATTGCGCAAAATTATTTAGCACATCCAGTTCAGCTAGTGCACTGGCTGAACGTTGCAAGGGCGATAAATGAGAGAGCAGCATCAATAATAATTCCGCGTAAATTTCTTTTTCGCGTTCTAAGGCTTTTGATTGTGCGCTTAAAACTTTATCTTCATATTCTTTTAATTCAGGCGTGATATAGCGTTCAACATTTTTTAAGGTTTGACGGCGAATATAATCCACCGGCGCTTCTTTGGCTTGCGCTCGAGAAATTTCGATATAAAATCCATGAATGCGATTATAGCCCACTTTTAAAGTCGAAATGTTGCTGCGCGCTTTTTCTCGTTGCTCTAAATCGACTAAATATTGGCTGCTGTTTGTACTGAGTTGCCGAAGTTCATCGAGTTCTGCATCGTAGCCATCAGCAATAACGCCACCTTCTCGTAGCACGACGGGCGGATTTGCCATGATGGCTTTTTCAAGTTCCAAACATAATTCAGAAAATTCGCCAAAATCTTGAGAAATATTATTGAGCAAAGCGCTCTTATGCCGCGACTCATTCGATGGATCCAAAGGGTTACTGCATTTTTTCAAAATTAATTTCAGCCCTGGTAAACAGGCAAGCGTTTGCCTTAGGCCAATTAAATCTCGTGGTCGAGCCGAGCGAAGTGCAACACGGGCTAAAATTCGTTCAACATCGGAAATTGTCGATAATAATTCGTGAATTTCGCCCGTTACTTGCGAATCAAGTAGTGCAGAAATAGCATTTTGTCTTGCCAGTAAAATAGAGTGATCACGCAAAGGCTGATGAATAAATTCTCGAAGTAATCTAGCCCCCATGCAAGAGGCCGTTTTATTAATAACGGAAAAAAGGGTATTTTCAGAGCCGCCTTGAAGATTATTCGTTAATTCTAAATTTCGTCGCGTGGCTGCATCCAGTATTATCGTGTCTTGTGCGAGTATCGTGCTGAAGCCTTGAATATGCGGAAGACTTGAACGCTGCGTAAATTTCACATATTGCAGCAAGCAACCAGCTGCACCAACGGCAAGGGGTAAATCTTTTACGCCATAGCCATCTAAAGAATGCACCTGAAATTGTTGGCATAATTGTAAAGTGGCAGATTTAATATCAAATTCCCATGGGGGTCTACGCTTAGAACTTGGAAATGCCTGCAAGATAAGGGGATTTTCGAAAGTTTCGCTTATTAATAATTCTGCCGGTTTAATGCGTTCGATTTCGCTAAGCACATTTTCGAGGTTTTCTATTTGTTGAACGATAAATCGGCCACAGGTAATATCTAAAGTGGCCAAACCAAATTGATTTTTGTCTTCGGCAATAACCATCAGCGTATTATTTTTTTGTTCGTCCAGCAAAGCATCGTCACTAACAGTACCTGGTGTAATAATACGAGAAACTTCACGAGTCATGGGGCCTTTTGCATTCGGGTCGCCCACTTGTTCGCAAATCACGACAGATTCGCCCATTTTTACTAATTTTGCTAAATAGTTTTCGGCGGCGTGAAAGGGGACGCCTGCCATGGGGATAGGATTTCCGGCGGAATTTCCGCGAGACGTCAATGTAATATTCAGTAATTTTGCGGCACGTTTCGCGTCAGTATAAAATAATTCGTAAAAATCGCCCATGCGATAAAATAAAAGCCAATCCGGATATTCCGATTTTATTTGTAAATAATGCCGCATCATCGGCGTGTGCGTTTGGAGAGAAGGGTCTTCTGTCGTTTGACTAGCCATGTAAAATTCCTTATGAGTTTTGCGATGATCTTAACAAACGTACTATTTTCATGCTACTTTGATTTCATATGTCAAAAGAGCACTACGAATTAAGTCAGCAATTGGGATTAGCCCTGGAAAGCCAAGGGCTTTGCCTGGCCTTTGCAGAATCCTGTACCGGTGGCGGCTTAGCCCAAGCCATTACAGCGATACCAGGAGCCTCAGCTTGGTTTGAGCGAGGTTTTGTTACTTATAGTAACGACTCTAAAATGGAATTATTGGGTGTGCAAGCCGAAACCCTGGAAAAATACGGTGCGGTTAGCGAAGAAACAGCGCGTGAAATGGCTTTAGGTGCACTTAAAAATAGCCATGCCAATATCAGCATGAGTATTACTGGAATTGCGGGCCCAGGTGGAGGGACTGATGAAAAACCCGTAGGAACCGTTTGGTTTGGATTAGCCAGAAAAAATGGGGCTGTTTCGGCCGAAGTAAAACATTTTCCTGGGGATCGCCATCAGGTCCAAAAATCTTCGGTTACCTTTGCCTTAAACTGGTTATTGAAAGAAGTTTCAAATTAACCTCTCCCCTTGCGGGAGAGGTCAGCGCGCTGAAAGCGCGATGGGTGAGGGGGACAAGAGTTCCTTGCCAGCTTTTTTTTTTAGCCGGGCTTCTTGAATTTCCGCACTATGTTTTTCTAAGTAGGAATGTGGAATAATAGCCTCCACGAATTTTTATGATCAAACAGGAGCAACAATGGAAGATAAGAAAAAGGCTTTATCCGCGGCATTAAGTCAGATTGAGCGTCAATTTGGAAAAGGGTCTGTCATGCGTTTAGGCGACGGCAGCGGCATCCGTGATATCGAAGCAATATCCACCGGATCTTTGGGTTTAGATATCGCGCTCGGCGTTGGTGGCTTGCCACGCGGCCGTGTTGTTGAAATTTATGGACCAGAAGCGTCTGGTAAAACCACGCTAACTCTGCAAACCATCGCACAATGTCAAAAAATGGGTGGCACGGCGGCCTTTGTGGATGCTGAACACGCCCTTGATCCTGTTTATGCGGCAAAACTCGGTGTAAACATCAATGATCTATTAATTTCCCAGCCCGATACTGGCGAGCAGGGTTTAGAAATTACCGATATGCTTGTTCGATCTGGAGCGGTGGATATGGTTGTTGTGGATTCCGTTGCCGCATTAACACCAAAAGCGGAAATTGAAGGTGAAATGGGCGATTCTCATATGGGGCTGCAAGCACGATTAATGTCGCAAGCCTTGCGTAAACTCACCGGAAATATCAAGCGTTCCAATACCCTCGTGATTTTCATCAACCAAATTCGTATGAAAATTGGCGTGATGTTTGGAAATCCTGAAACCACCACCGGCGGAAATGCCTTAAAATTCTACGCCTCCGTGCGCTTAGATATTCGTCGCGTAGGCTCTATTAAAAAAGGCGACGAAATTATGGGCAGTGAAACGCGCGTAAAAGTCGTCAAAAATAAAGTGGCTCCTCCCTTTCGTCAAACCGATTTTGATATTTTATATGGTGAAGGAATTTCTCGAGAAGGTGAAATTATTGAATTGGGCTCTAATCATGGCTTGATTGAAAAATCGGGCGCGTGGTATAGCTATCAGGGCGCTAAAATTGGCCAAGGCAAAGATAATGCCCGCCAATATTTGAAAGAACATCCTGAAATCGCGCAAGAAATAGAAGCCAACCTGCGCAAGCAATTATTAGTTCCGCTTACAAAATCGGCGCCATCTGAAGAACTCGCTGCCGAAATTGAGTAGGGAGCTTTGATGAAAAGCTTGCGAGAGCAGGCGATGAATTACTTGGCGCGAAGAGAACACTCGCGCCAAGAACTTCTTCAAAAACTCCGGCAAAAAGGCTACGAAAAGGACGAAATTCTTCCGGTATTGGAAAAATTAACAAATGATAATTTGCAAAGCGATGATCGTTTTGCAGAACATTTTATTGAAGCTCGTCGAATGGCAGGTTATGGACCTCGACGTGTAATAGTAGACTTACGCCAAAGAGGTATTCCCGAGGCTATTTATTCGGATTATTTATCCAGAGTTGATTGGTGCTCGGCTTTGCAACAGCTATGGCAACGAAAATTCCGCGGTGAAAAACCGCAAGATGGAAAAACCTTAGGCAAACAACAACGATTTTTACTCAGTCGAGGATTTTCGATAAACGATATAATTGAGCTCACTCGCAATGGAGAAAAACACTATGAATAGCAATGAAATTCGTAAGGCATTTTTAGATTTTTACAAACAAAATGGTCATACCATCGTGCCTACGAGTTCTTTAATTCCACAGAACGATCAAACCTTATTATTCACCAATTCTGGAATGGTGCAATTTAAAGATGTTTTTTTAGGCATTGATGAGCGCCCCTATACTCGTGCCACAACCGCGCAACGTTGCGTTCGAGCTGGCGGCAAGCATAACGATTTAGAAAATGTGGGCTACACGAAGCGCCACCATACTTTCTTCGAAATGCTCGGAAATTTCAGTTTCGGCGATTATTTTAAACGTGAGGCCATACAGTTTGCCTGGACGCTAATTACCGAGGTATTTAAGATTTCAAAAGATCGTCTATGGATTACTGTTTATAAAGAAGACAAGGAGACGGAAAATATTTGGTTAAACGAAATGAAAGTCTCACCAGAGCGTTTTTCTCGCTGTGGCGAAAAAGATAATTTTTGGCAAATGGGTGACACAGGACCCTGCGGACCCTGCACAGAAATATTTTATGATCATGGCCCGGAAATTCCCGGTGGTCCTCCTGGTTCTCCCGATGAAGATGGCGACCGATATGTCGAAATTTGGAATCTCGTTTTTATGCAGTATAACCGAGATATTACTGGAAAACTTACACAATTGCCGAAGCCGAGCGTGGACACTGGCATGGGCTTAGAACGCGTGGCCTCCGTTTTACAAGGTGTTCATGATAATTATGAAACCGATATTTTTAAGCATTTATTAAGTTCGCTTTCAAAAATTATTCACGTAAATGATTTTACAAATACTTCTATGCGCGTGATCGTGGATCATATTCGATCTTGCTCATTTTTAGTGGTGGATGGTGTTATACCCAGTAATGAAGGTCGTGGTTATGTCCTGCGCCGAATTATTCGCCGTGCCATTCGTCATGGATATAAATTAGGGAAAAGCGAGCCATTTTTTTATAAAATGGTGAGGCCCCTTGTGGAAATTATGGGCGATGCCTACCCTGAATTAAAAGCTCGTCAATCCATTATTGAAGAATTTTTATTAATGGAAGAAGAGCAGTTTGCTAGCACCTTGGAAAAAGGCTTAAAAATATTTGATCAAGAAATAAAAAATTTAAAAGGCAGCGAAATTCCTGGCCAGGTAGTTTTTACTTTGTATGATACTTATGGATTCCCCCCGGATTTAACAGCCGATATTGCACGCGAACGTCATTTAACGATTGATGAAGAAGGTTTCGAAACCGCGATGGAAGAGCAGCGTGCGCAATCGCAAGCTTCGCAGCAATTTAGCATGGAACGTGTGAAACAATTGCATATTAGCGGCCAAACAGAATTTACAGGCTACGAAAATGTATCGGATGAAGGCAAGGTTATCGCTTTATTTGTCGATGAAAAACCAGTACATGATTTAAAAGCGGGTGATGCGGGTATAGTGGTTTTAGATCGCACCCCTTTTTATGCAGAATCCGGTGGGCAAGTGGGTGATAATGGATATTTATATATTAATCAGGGCCGCTTCCGTGTGAAGGATACGCAAAAATTAGGAAAAGTGTATTTGCACTATGGTCAAATGGAATCGGGTGAATTATCGATTAATTCCTCGGTAAAAGCAGAGGTTGACCCCAGTCGACAAGCCATTGTATTAAATCACTCAGCGACTCATTTATTACACGAAGCTTTGCGTCGAATATTAGGCGAGCATGTTATGCAAAAGGGGTCTTTGGTTGAAGCGCGACGTTTGCGTTTCGATTTTACTCATACAAAACCCGTTACTTTAGAGCAGTTACAAGCTATCGAACAATTAGTGAATCAACAGATTCGCGAAAATAATGAATCTCATTTAAGCGAAGGTTCCATTGATCAGGCCCGTAGCCAAGGGGCGCTGGCCCTTTTTGGTGAAAAATATGCTGATGTGGTTCGAGTGATAAAAATGGGCGATTTTTCAAAGGAAGTGTGTGGCGGAACGCATGTGACTCGCACAGGAGATATTGGTTTATTTAAAATTATTTCTGAATCAGCCGTGGCTTCGGGTATTCGTCGAATAGAAGCGCTGACGGGTGTAGAAGCTTTGCTGTGGGTAGAGCGCAATGTATCCCAGCTGGATAAAATTGCCGAAATTTTAAAGGTAAAACGAGAAAGTGTTTCTGAAAAAATAGAAAAGCTTCTTGATCAAAATCGACAATTTGAAAAAATTATTGATCAATTTAAGCAGCAAATGGCGAATCAACAAAGTGATTCGCTTTCCTCTAAAGCAACGGCGGTGGACGGCATACAAGTATTAGCCACTCAACTTTCCTCGGGCGATACTGAGACCCTTCGAAAAATGATGGATAATTTAAAGCAAGAATTAGGGGCGGCCGCTATTGTATTGTCTTCCGTCCGAGACGATAAAATTCAAATTGTGGCTGGTGTGACAAAAGAATGTTTATCTTACTTTAATGCCACGCAGCTTTTAAATCAGGTAGCCAATCAAGTAGGTGGAAAGGGCGGTGGTCGCCCCGATTTTGCCCAAGGCGGTGGGGATAAACCTTCTGAATTACCTGCAGCTCTGTCCTCGGTAGTTGAATGGGTTCGGGAAAAGGTTCAAAATACCAATTAGGCTTGTACCTTGTCACACTTACAAGGTAATCGTGCTAAAGAAAGCTTAAAGAGCAAGACAGAGGTTTAATCATGGCATTAATAGTACAAAAGTTTGGTGGAAGTTCAGTAGGTGATTTGGCCAGGATTGAGAATGTTGCCGAAATTGTGGCGAACACTCGTCGGCTTGGTCACGATGTCGTCGTTGTCGTTTCTGCCATGCAAGGGGAAACCGATAAGCTTGTCAATTTAGCAAAATCGATTTCCGCCCAGCCTAATTCTCGTGAATACGATGCCTTAGTTTCGACTGGCGAGCAGGTTTCTGCTTCGCTGCTTAGTATGATGCTACAAAAAATTGGCATGCCAGCACGATCTTTTAATGCCGCTCAAATTTCCATTCGAACCGATAGCCATTTTTGTAAAGCGAATATTTTAAATATTGAAACCTCTGCACTTAAACGCGATCTATTCGCTGGCATTATTCCCGTCATCACCGGATTTCAGGGTGTGGATGATCATGGAAATATTACCACTTTGGGACGTGGTGGTTCCGACATGACTGGTGTGGCAGTTGCTGCCGCTTTGCATGCGGATGAATGTCAGATTTATACTGATGTTGAAGGGGTTTATACCACGGATCCCAATGTGGTTCATGAAGCTCGATTATTACCCACCGTGACCTTTGATGAGATGCTAGAGCTTTCGAGTCTTGGAGCTAAAGTTTTGCAAATTCGTTCAGTAGAATTTGCGAATAAGCATAATGTGCCTTTGCGAGTACTTTCTACTTTTCAATCAGGTCCTGGAACTTTAATTAAGTTTTCTTTAGATGATGCTGATAAGCCTCAAGTTTCCGGAATTGCTTTGGACCGTAATCAGGCCAAGCTCTCTATTCTCGGTTTGCCACAACTTTTAAATCCTTCTGCGCAAATCTTAGAGGCGTTAAGCCAGGCTAGGATCGATGTTGATATGTTGGTTCAAAATATTCCAATGGGTGACCAGGCGGTCGATTTTAGCTTTACAGTCCACAGTGAAGATTATCTGCGAACCCTTGATCTCATGAAAGACATTGGAACTAAACTACAAGCTAAAAATATTTATGGCGATGATGCAATAGCTAAGCTCTCTCTTGTTGGTAGTGGAATGCGCTCTCATGCTGGTGTTGCAGCAAAAATGCTGCATACCCTGTCTGAAAAGGGGATTAAAATTCACTTAATCACCTCTTCTGAGATTAAAATTTCGGTAGTTATTGATGAGATCCACCTGGAGCAGGGCGCTCAGCTTCTGCATTCAGCCTTTCAGCTCCATCAAAATTCCCAAGTCCTTCTAAAATAATACCTTTTTCTAGTAAAACCCACTTTCTTTTTTATGTACTACAATGTACCTAGGAGCGAAAAATAAATTTAATTTAATACTTAAGAAGAAATTTATATCGCATTGAGAGGAATAGGAAAAGGAGAGGAAAGATGCTTATATTAACTAGACGAATTAGTGAATCGGTAATTATAGGGGACGACGTAAAAATCACCGTTTTAGGGATAAAGGGAAATCAAGTACGATTGGGCATAGATGCCCCTAAGGAGGTCTCTGTTCATCGGGAAGAAATTTACCAGCGCATTCAGCAAGAAAAAATGGGTGGTGGAAAGCCTTCAGAAGAGCCTGAAGAGCCAGGAAATCAGTGATCTTGCTTTGTTTTTAGTACCCTCTCAACAACTTCGTTAGAAATCTAGGGAGTTCTGGAGAGGGCTTTTTTTAGCTATTTCCGCTTCTTCCTGTTAATTGATGCTTCGTGCATGCAATAAAGGAGATGAGCTTTTTTGCACACAATTATCAAGCCAATCAAAAAGCTAAATCACCCTTGAAACAATCTTTTAAAACCATGTCATTCCAAAATGATAATGTCCGCTTTTGACCAAAATGAAAATGTCCCCCATTTGAAAAACTAGCTACCCTGTTGTTGTTCAACAATAGACAACAGGAGATAGCTTCCAATGGAGGACAGACTCATTATGAATAAAAAGGAGCGGCAGCGCAAAGCGCTGCTGGATCAAGTGATAGCAGGCTTTATAAGCAAAAGGGATGCTAAAAAGCGGCTAGCTATAAGCAGTAGACAGTTTCGACGAATTTTTGCTGTTTACAAAGCGAATGGTGACAAAGGACTAGTCCACAAAAGTCGTGGTAAAACCTCCTCACGCACTTATCCAGCAGACAAGAAGGAAAAGATATTGGGGATTTACCGGGAAAAATATTTGGATTTTGGGCCTACATTCGCCTCTGAAAAATTAGAAGAGGAGGATCATCTCAACGTTCACCCCGAAACCTTAAGACTGTGGTTAAAAGCGGCGAAATTATGGCTTCCACGACGTATCCGAAAAACGCACCGTAAACAGCGAACGCGACGTGCTCGATTCGGCGAACTGCTGCAATTAGATGGTTCGATACATGCGTGGCTTGAGGGCGTTGATAAAAAACAATGTTTGATGAATATGGTGGATGATGCCACGGGAAAAACCATGGCAATTCTAGATGAGGGAGAGACCACGCGAGCGGCCTTTGCTCTGTTAAAATGGTGGATACAAGAAGCGGGAATTCCTTTAGCTATTTATGTGGATTTAAAGAGTTTATATGTGTCCCCAAAATCCTTGCGTCACGAAGAGGGAGAGGAGTTTGTTGAACCCGAGTGGCTAACGCATTTTTCAAAAGCCTGTAAAAAATTAGGCATTGAAATAATCAAAGCTTATTCTCCACAAGCAAAAGGACGTGTTGAAAGAAATCATGCTGTTTATCAGGACCGTTTTGTAAAAGAACTTAAGCTTAAAAAAATTAAAACGATCGAAGAAGCCAACGCCATGTTAAGTGAAGGATTTGTGAATAAACTCAATGCGAAATTTGCGAAAGAAGCATCAAACCCTGAAGATGCACACATCCCTTTGCGGGCAGAAAATAATTTAGATGACATTTTATGCTGGGAATTCACTAGGGAAGTTAAAAATGATTGGACTATTCAATTTGAAAATAAACATTACCAAATTGAAAAGAAGGCACGGGTTCAGCCTAAGCAGAAAGTCACCGTCAAGAAGCATTTAGATGGTTCTATTTCCTTATGGTACAAGGAATCAAAGATTCCTTTCATTTTAATAGAGCGCCCGGTGAGGGTAGCGAAGAAGAAACGAGGAATCGATTGCGTGGCGCGTTCCAAAATGTCAACGCAAAATAGACATAAGACCCCCTGGGGGCAGTTTAAGCCCAGGTGGTTCAAACCAGCTAGCTCAGGGCAAGAAAGCAGGGAACCCTTGGGCTAAAGAAGGGAGGTCTAAGCGATGGAAAAGGGGACATTTTCATTTTGGAGAAAAGGCGGACATTTTCATTTTGGTTTGACACAATCTTTTAAAACCATTTCAATTTCGAATTCATGATGGTATTATTCCCACGCATTTTATCAGGTATTTCCGGAGAGATGGCCGAGAGGCTGAAGGCGCTCCCCTGCTAAGGGAGTATAGGGCCAAAAGCTCTATCGAGGGTTCGAATCCCTCTCTCTCCGCCAAAAATAAATAAGCTCCTTATAGGAGCTTTTTTATTTTTGGCGCAGAGAGGGATTCGAACCCTCGATTTCCAATCAGTTGGGTTCGACAAGTGACCAGCGGTCACTTGCACTTCAGACCAAAGGCCTGAAGTTATCCCTCTCTTCCGCGAAAATTAAAGAAACTAAAGTTTCTTTAATTAGGATATTAATCAGTAATTCCGCTATGTGCATAGTCAAGTAGAACCGTAAAAAAATCCCTCCCGGTTAAATCCAATATGGATAACGGGTCATATACCATCCTTGAGCACTTAGCTTGATACCAAACACATCGACAACGTTATTTAAAAACCTTTATAGGCCAATCTGCTATTCGTGGTTATTTCCGTAAAAATACGCACAAGTTGTCCGTTCGATTTATAAAAATGCGTGCCCCAAACTCGCTAACGTGGCTGCCCCTACCAAGGTAAGAGCCCACAGGAACTGCTACGAGGTCACGCAATCGTAATTGTTAGCATCAGCTTCTGTCGCTTGCAAGGATTTTATTTCATACAGCACACCCTGTTGTACACAGGATCTCAATCGGCCTGCCAGCTTTCTGGCTATCGCCACAATAGCTCTCTTACCTCCCCTTGTACTGGCAATGCGGTTATAGGCTTCTTTTAATACAGAATCCTGTTGAATAGCAATCCAGGCTGATTCAACAAACATATGACGAAGCACTGCTCGTCCCTGACGACTCATGTGGCCTTGACGAACGCGTTCGCCAGATGAATATTCAACTGGTGTAAATCCCAAGTAATTAAATAATTTTTTTTCGTTCGTAAATTGACTCATATCCCCGAGCTCATCTTTCAACTTTAATGCTGTGATATCCCCAATTCCCGGCGCACTTTTGTAGATAGATAAAAGCGCTTTTTCCTTATCCGTTTGCATTTCCATTAGTTCACGCTCTATTTTTTTTAAATCCTCTGTAAATCTTAACCATTGATCAGAATAGTGCCTTAACGAGTAATAATAGCCCATTGGATAATTTAATTCTTTCACCTGTTCTACTTTTTTTCCAAGCCACGTTTTGCATAATATTGTATCGTCGTCCATTTTAATTAATCCTTGAGTAAATAATAATCCTTTAATTTTTTGCCCGACTTGATGTCGAAGCTTAACGATATTATTCCTCAATCGGGAGGCACTACGTTTTGCTTCTTGTTCAAGACTAGGAATATAAATACACTTCAAGCGCCCGGCCGCTAATTGCACCGCTATTTTTTTAGCATCTCGCTTGTCGGTTTTTACGCGATCTCTTGTTGCCACCTCTATCGAACCTGGATGAATGACTCGGTTTTTTATTCCGGCTTTTAGCAGCTCCCGATGAAGGTGGAACCCCGAAAATCCTGCTTCGTAGGCGGATTCAACCTGAGCATTTACAAAACAATTTTGAATATAATTAATTAACGTCGCTGGGTCGGCCGGCATCGTATCTTTTTTAATCACTTCACCCTCGCAAACGCTAACACAGGCGTACGTTTTTTTGTGTACATCTATGCCTAGATAAACTGTTTTTCCAGTATAATCGTATTTCCCCATGAGTTCTCTCCTTGTAGGTTGTTTGAAGTAAACGCAAGTTTACTCGGAGGGATTCTCTTGGGGTACCTCTAATGCAACATAGCAACTCGCTAAAGCGGGAATTGCTACAAAAAGCTGGGGGTCCTCAGGGGGAGCAAGGCTCCCCTTGAGCGCCAGGGGTGGGTTCCCCACCGCGCCAGCGTTAATACCAGGAAGGAGTTCCCGCTTTAGCGGGAAGTCCTGGATATTAATTACATTGCGTTTGACAATTCTGAGATGACTGTCTAATATCTCACATCGCTTTATGTGCGCCCGTAGCTCAGTTGGATAGAGTACCTGGCTACGAACTAGGGGGTCGGGAGTTCGAATCTCTCCGGGCGCACCACTTTTCCCAGCCGCAATGCGCCCGTAGCTCAGTTGGATAGAGTATCTGGCTTCGAACCAGGTGGTCGGGAGTTCGAGTCTCTCCGGGCGCGCCATATTTTCAAGCACTTGCCTCACTTTTACCTTAGACCGCTTTTCGCACTGTACCAAAATCATACCAATTGATGCGATCAGCGGCGTCCTTTAGATGATCGCTAGAGAGGTGTGCGTAACGCAACACCATCTCAAAGCTCGACCACCCACCCAATAATTGCAGCTCCTGCAAACTTGTTCCATTTTGGATATGCCAACTGGCCCAAGTGTGCCGAAGATCATGCCATCGAAAATTATCGATCCCTGCTCTTTTTAAAGCCAAGCGCCACGCTCGGGTGTTGCATTGCCGAACAGGTCGGTTTTTATAAGTGAATACATGAAAATCATGTTTCCCTATTTGCCGCCGAATAATTTCCATTGCGGGTCTGTTGAGCGGAACCGGAATTGCTTTGCTGGTTTTCGACTCGTCGGGATGGATCCAGGCATGGTGTTTCGATAAATTTATGTCACACCATTGTAGTCCAGATACATTCGACATTCGAAGTCCAGTGGCTAGCGTAAACGCAGCCATGTCGGCAAGATTCGCTGGAAGTTCACGAATTAAGCGATCGGCTTCCTCGCGAGTAATCCAGCGTATGCGATGGTTATTTTCAGTGCGCATGCGAATCAGCGGCAGCCTATCAAGCCACTGCCATTCACCATGCGCTTTTCTGAGTATTGCGCGCAATAATTCAAGAGTCCGATTTATCGTTGCATTACTGACGCCGTCATTTTGTCGGTCGTCGGCAATTTTCTCGATTAAATCGCGGCTAATGTCTTTTAAAAACCGGTTTTCAAGGTGCTTGCCGAGCCATCGGAGGTGCATCTTGTCGGTTTTAAGACTTCGCTTATGCTGAGACTCTTTTAACCATCTCATCACGGCATCTTGCCAAACATACAAAGGGGTCTCGTCTAATTTCTCAACGCGCCAACATTCAAGCTTCAGCTTGTCGTGCATTTCCTGGGCTGCGGCTTTATCGCCAGTCCCAGTGCTTTTCTGTATTCGCTTTCCTTTGTGTGTAAATCGGATCCAATAAATTGGACCCCGTTTTTCGAGTGCCATATTGTTTTTCTCCTATGGACACCCTGCGATGCTTGATCAGAATAAAGCGATCGCAGGTAGATGACAAGGTCGGCTTCGAGGAAGCACCAAGATTTTCCGACTTTGGCACCGGGAATTTCGCCACTGGCGGCGCGTTGGCGCATGGTTTCGGTGTGAATCCCGAGAAAGCTCGCTGCCGAGCATAAATCCAGGGTGCGATGGTTGTGTAAGTTTTCAGTTTGCATTATTGGTTCCGTTTGCATAAGACTTTCCTCTAGGCTCTTAATGAGAATGATAATAGGGTAGAAAATAAAAAGCAAACGAAATGTGTTTTTATTATTTCTTTTCGTGTTCTCTTCATTTATTCTATAGAGACTATATCCTTGTTCACCCCCTTACCCAAGTTGGAGGTTTAAGACTTTTAGGCTAGGGTAGCTGAAATTAATGCAATGGAGTTGCCATGAGTGTCATTAAAAATATTCGTCCTACGCGTTTTACTACTTTGCTCGCCATTTTATTGTCGGCCTTTTGTTATTTTTGGGGAACAGGTTTTAATGAAATTTGGCCGCTGGCATGGCTGGCACCTCTGCCGATTTTATGGCTGGGATTATCGGAAGCTCGATGGCGTGTTATTTTAATTTCTGCATTCTTTGCTTATTTATTGGGTGGCCTGAATGTTCTTTATTATCTGAAAACTCACCTCCCTCTGAAAGTATTCATTCCGGGGCAAATTATCAGCGCTATTTTCTTTGCGTGCATTATTTTTTTATCTTGTCTGATGATTAAACGCATAAAGGCGTGGTACAGCATTTTTATTTTTCCGACGGCTTGGGTCACTTATGAATTTCTGACTGCTCATTTTTCATCGGCAGGAACTTTAGATAGCCTGGCTTATTCGCAGATGAGCTTTTTGCCAATAATTCAAATTGTTTCCATCACGGGAATTTGGGGAATCAGTTTTCTGTTAGCATTGTTTCCCTCAACAATTGCTGTGACTAGGTATTTACAATATGAACACGGGAAATGTTTGCCGAGTAAGAAAGCTCGAAAATTTAGTTATATCGCTCCTTTGCTATGTTTTTGCATCCCCTTTCTATTAGTGCTTGGATTTGGCTGTATTCGCCTTGCTTATTCTCAAGAAAACAATGCGATTAAAATTGGGTTATTAGCTGTGCCGGAATCGATTTCTGATATTTTGTCGAGAAATCCTTTAAAAACCCAAGAACTCGCACAGCGGTTTATTCAAGAAATACCCAAGTTGAAAAATAAAAACATAAAAATTTTAGTGATGCCTGAAAAAATATTGACGACCACAACCGCCAATGAAAATCTCATATTGGGCATGTTTCAAAAAGCAGCTAAAGAAAATAAGCTTGCCTTAGTGCTAGGACTGAGCCAAATAAAATCAAATGGAAAATACAACACAGCTTTATTTATAGATGAAAAAGGCAATATTCGTGCAGAATATCATAAGGAGCATATGTTGCCAGGACCAGAATCCGGCTATGTACGCGGAAAAAAATTGGCTATTATTTCTTTGAAATCAGGTCTCAGCAGGTCTGGCGATATGTAAAGACATGGATTTTTTTTCTACCTCACGAAATTATTCTCAAGAAGGTATCGGAGTAATGTTTGTTCCAGCTTTAGATTTTGTAATCGACGACAAGCTACACGCAAAACCCGCTTTTTTACGTGGTGTTGAGGGTGGATACTCTGTCGTGCGAGCGGCCCAGTGGGGATTGTTAAGCGTCACAGATGCTTACGGCAGAGTTGTAGCGATACAAAAAACTTCTTCAAAAAATCCAACAATTTTAGTAGCTGATGTTCCTTTTAGCGACGGTAAGACAATTTACGCTCTACACGGAAATTGGTTTGCCTGGTTCTGTGGATTATTATTTTTAATTTTATTATGCATATTTTTCAGAAGAAAAAATTTTTCTAATAGTTGAAGGAGGGATATTCGACATGAATAATCGAAAAGTTAAGCATCATTATGTTCCAAGATTGTATCTTGAGGGATTCTGTGATGAAAATGAGATGTTATGGACTTATAAAAAGGCTGCACCAAAGACTCCTTATAGCCAGAAGCCTGAGAATGTTGCCTTTGAGAATTACTTTTATTCCCTTGAAGGGGATGGGGTTGAGCCTGATGCGTTCGAGGATGCTCTTGCTGATATTGTTGAAGGTCCAGCTGCAGCGCCACTTAGATCCTTGCGAGCAAGGATGCTTCCAACGTTTGATGATCGTCAGAGGTTGTCAGTTTATTTTGGATTTATGCTCGTACGCACTCCGAGCTACAAAAGGCATAGCGATAGACAAATCAATCGAGAATTAAATACGCGATTTAAGTTAGCCTATGGAGACATTAGCAAATCCCAAAATGAACCCGATGAAGAGACCTCTGGGGAAAATGTTGAGCAGCTGAAAGAGGGGTTATTTAACGGGAAATACAATGTTGAATTAGCAAAAAATTATAGTTTATCTTTTCTGCAAAAGTTAGGTTTTGCTATGAGCGAGTCATTAGCGTCAATGAATTGGACCATTATTACAATATCCGAAGATAACGTGTATTTTCTGACCTCAGATAAGCCAATAATTATCGAAAATTTAAACAAGCAGGGTTTCTATTCTTCTGGATTGGCAACTTTGGGTGTAAAGATTTATATTCCAGTTTCAAAAAATACTTGTTTATTAATGGAAAGAGAATCTACCGAGATACTTTCAATTAAGGTTGTTTCTGCAAATGCTTCTTTGGTGGGGGACATCAATAAATTGGTTATTCTGAATTCCGAAAAATATGTTTACGCTTGTGAAAATAGTAAGACTATAAAGAAATTAATTTATGATAATAGAAAAAACTCATGATTTAATAGAGTGATCAGGTATTTATCTGCGGCCTTATTCGATAAATTAAGATAATGGTGATGGATGGGTAGATGTCGGCAGCGAATAAGAAAAAACTTGCCTCAGAAGGGTTGAAGGGCGCTTTGAGGCTGTGTTCCCTGTTCTCTTGTGATGTTGCAACTAGGATTCATGCGTAAATTGACAGCTCAAAACCGCATTAAGCGACTGTTATGAATGATTGCATAAAGTTTTGGAGGATAAGTCAGCCAAAAACTTGTATGTATTGAATACGTATGCTATACATATTATATGGACTTTGAATGGGATGACAAAAAGGCAAAATCGAATTTGCAAAAACATGGGGTTACCTTTGAGGAGGCTATGACGTGTTTTTACGATCCTCATCAAATTGCTTTCTATGATCCTGAGCATAGCGAGCATGAGAATCGTGAAATTTTGATTGGGCATTCGAGTAATGGCCGCCTCCTGGTGGTCGTGTATGTCATTCGAGATCAGAATATCAGGATCATTTCGACCAGGGCCGCAACAAAATTGGAGGCAAAAGATTATGAAAAAAGAATATGACTTAAAATCCTTAAAACTAAAGCGAAGAGGGCCTTTGCCTGCATTTGAAGGAAAATCTCCTGATTCAGCGAGGTCACGTGTAACGATTTCCTTGAGCTCAGAGGTCGTCAATTACTTTAAGGCACAGGCTAAAAAACCTGGCGCTATTCCCTATCAAACACAGATCAATCAAGCTCTGATGCAATTAATTGAAGAGCGAAAATCTTCGCCTGATAAGCAGTTTGAAAGCATTAAGGAAAAATTATTGAACGATAAAGCTTTTATAAAAAAACTGTCCAGCGTGCTTAAGCCTAAGCACCAGTAAAGCTGCTTCCGACTGGGCGTACTGCGGTTGAAAACAGCGCAATGAGATTGTATCAGGGGCAATGAGAAATTAAGGAAATGAGACAAGCTTTTTTAATTTGATTGGAACAAGCATCTTCATATACGCTGCGGGGAGTTTCGCGATGACAAGTCCAGATAAATCTGACCAAATTTTTTTACAAGAACACGACCAAAAAATAGAAGTTATCCCTTCTCCACGTCTTCAATTGGGAAATGAGTATTTTAAACAAAAATTAGCGGGTACAAGCCAAAAAATATTTCTAAGAAAGGGGGTATTTCTTCGCCTCAACCTTGCCTTAACCTATCTTCCTAAAGAATACGGTTTCATTATTTTTGATGCGTTTCGAACCATCGAAACTCAATGGGCTATTTGGAACGCGATGCATGAAATAGTCAAGAAACAGCATATGTCTTGGTCTGAAGAACAGGTATTTCAAGAGACTTTGAAATTTGTTTCTAATCCGTCCTCTAAAGGATTGTATCCAGTACAGCCACACAACAGTGGGGGAGCAATCGATATTGGGCTCACCGATGCTAACGGTAACATCCTCGATATGGGTTCAGTATTTGATGAAATCAGTGAAAAAAGTGTGACAGCATATTTTGATCAAGCGAGACCTAATCGTAACAAAATATCTGCTGAAAACTGGTCAATCTTTAGAAAAAGACGCCACATTCTCACCGAAGCATTGATGAAAGCAGGCTTTACCGGGGACAAAGAGGAATGGTGGCACTTTGATTTGGGAAGCTGCTGTTGGGCTTCGCAAGTAGATTCTAAGTGGTACTTTCCCCCTATGGAATAACTAAGAACAGTGTGTTTTGAATTAGGCTATGTAAGGTTACACAGTTTTCTCGAAAGCAAACGCTCAAATGAGTGACTCTAAAAATTGGTATATACTCAAATTATTTTGATTACGATTATTTTTTTTTGCTAATGAAATGAAAACACTGACCAGAAAATGAAATAATTTGCACCATTCTCCTGATAGCAGAATTTTTAAAAATCCTAAGCATTTACATAGTATGGTTGAAGTCGTAGTCTGAGCTTCTTTATAACGTTAATTAGGAGGTTTTTATGACGAAATATGCAAAATTATCCATTGGAATGATCGCTCTATTTTCTACGAGCTTGGCGGCTGCTGGTAATTTTAGTGTGCCGGTCGTTAATTTAGGTGGGGTTATCGTGAATCATGCGGTGGGTGCCATGAATTCAAAAAGCATTCCGCTAGCTCCCTTATCAGACTATGGTGATCTTGTGAGGTGGAATATTTCTTGTGATTATAAAATTCAAGAAAATGGCGGCGCTGCTGCTCCGAGTCAATCAAATCCAATGGTCGTAAACATTACTATTGACGAGTTCGTTAAATTTTACGGCACCAATTTTGGTGGTGAGGGCTTCACATCCTCGAGCGGCACGATTAAAAGTAATCGAGTGCTCGCATTTTCGGGATGGCAAAATGGCCATACGACATCAATTCAATTTGATAATTATGATGCGACGGGAGATTTAATTGTTTCCAATTGTACTGCAACTTTGGTGGCTAATTAAAATATAAAGAAGTGGGCAATTTGCGCTGAACAGCTGAGGTTCGGGAGCACGACGAGAGGGGCCCAGCGCTTCTGAGCTCCCGTGTTCAGCGCAAGATTTAATCTTATGCGGGCAATTTTTTTCTTGATGCGTTCAAAGGCATCTAAGGCCGATACAGTTTTTCCGGATTTTATTTGCGATAAACCGATTTCTATTGCTTGATTAAGCTTGTGGAATAGGTGTTGTTCTGAATCATCAGAAGTGCGCATGCTCCGAAAGGATTCACAATTTCAACATCACAATCTAAGCGATTTAAAAAACCGATGAGGCGTTCAATGGAAAAATCGTCTAAGTGGCCGCAACTTAAAGCAGAAACTTTGGGTTGTTCGATGCCGAGAAATTTGGCGGCTTCAACTTGTTTTAAGCGGCGTTTTTCAATAACATTGTTAATTTGATGCGCTAATTTCGCCTTTGCTAAATATTTTTCAGGATCAGGGATTCCGATATCAGCAAAAACATTTCCGCTAGATTTTGTGATTTTGACTATTTCAGGATTTTTAGCGCTGGCGATAATTATCTCCTGCAGTGGGTTTGATTATCTTAGTAAACTTGATATATCCCGATATCCGCTCAAGACCCGAACGATTGTTATCGGATTTGTGTCTGTGTAAACAATCAGGTAATGCGACTTAAAAGGTCAGAAACGTACAGCTCGGAGTGTTAAATCTTCTCGTCGGTGACCTAACTGTGGATTTAAAACCAAATCATCAATGGCCTCATACAGCTTGTCCAAAAGTCTAGATGAAGCAGGGGCATTTTCTTCAGCGATATAGGAAACAATTTCACTAATATCTTGCTCGGCAACTTCTGATAATCGGTAGGATTTCATTTTTTCCTTTTTGCAATAGTATTAATTTTTTTCTTTATGCGCTCATAAGATTCTGAAGCTGATACTGTTTTTCCAGATTTTATCTGCGATAAACCCAAGTCTATAGCTTGATTAAGCTGATCAATCCGATGTTGTTGAAGGTCGTCATAAGTGTGCATGAGCCGTAAAGATTCTCTAACCACTTCGCTGGCGGAGGAGTACAATCCGCTGTTGATTTTGTCATGAATGTATTTTTCCAGTTCAGGTGTGAGCGAAACGTTCATAAGGAGCCTCTTTTCAAGATTTATCTGAGAAGGATAATAGCATAAATTGACGTTTTTTGCCATATGCTAAGCCACGAACGTTTGAGGTAAGAGAAGGGTGAAGGTGGAACCCTCGCCAAAAAGACTTTCCACGGCGATTTCTCCCTGCATTTTGCGCAGCATCAACTTCACGTTAGTGAGGCCTAGGCCGATGCCAGAGTTTGAGCTCAAATCACTGGATTGCACGCGATAGAAGGGTTCAAATATGGAAGCTAGATGCTCTCTGGCGATTCCGATTCCAGTATCCTTCACTGAGATTCGTAAAAAGTGACTATCAGATTCAAATGCTTCAGAAACCGAGATCTCAATAAAGCCTTTTGGAGTAAATTTTACGGCGTTTGAAACGAGATTAAGCAGAATGCGATGCAAGAGCATTCGATCGCCGTCATATTCTATGGATTCTTTTGAAAAATGGGTTTTGATGCAGAGGCCATTTTCCTCTATTTTTGGCAAAGAAAAAGAAATAATCTCTTCTACGACTGGAATTACGTCAAGTTTTTTTGCGATGGACTTGGAATTTATATTTTCTAAATGGGAGTAATGCAAAACTTCATCCAATAAATTCATGAGTTGGCTCGAAGAATCCACGATTAATTTCTGAAGCCTTTTCAGGTCATTTTCGGGCATTCTCTTATAGATGGAATTTGACATTTGTCGAATACCGGAGGCCGGTGTTCGAAAATCATGGGACATATTGCGCAGGAATTCAGATTTCACTCGATTTGCCGCCTGAAGTTGATCGATGGTTTTTAAAATGAATCGATCAAGATTTCCGATTTCATGAATTTGAGAAGAATTCTGAGGTAATTGATCAATGCTGCTTGCATGGTTTTGAATAAGATTAACACGTTCGGAGAGTTGGCCTAAATGCCTTGAAAAATAGTTGGCAGAAAGCTTGCTCAATAAAACCGATAAAGAAAATGAAAACACAAGAACGGAGGCCATATTTTCTGGCAGAAAATTGGAGTCCCTGGATTCCGAAGGGGAGATTAAAAATCCAGCGATGGCAAAAAATAAGGTAATAAAAGTCGCCGATAAAGTAAAGGTACTGACCAAAACATGGATCGAGTTTTTCTCAAAAAAATCCGTAATGTTTGAAGGGCTTTTGATAGCCACCACCAGTCCAGCTACTACAATAAGAGGGCAAATCAACCAAAGGGTGCTTAATATTTCATGATAATGCCCAGACGCATGGGCAAATCGGTGAGCTAAATTAAAGGCGATCGCAAACAAAAAGCCTGTTGCAATTAGGGAAAGCGCTTTACTTTTTGATCTCGTTAAGCATGGCAAAATTAGAATAAATAATGCAGACTCAAGCAAAGAATTGAATATTTCGATGCTACTCAAATTTTTGAGAAAATCGTTTTTAAAAGCAAAAATAATGAAAAATGTCAGTGCTAAAACCATAGCAGATTGTAGATAGGCAGATCGCTTGAGCCAAGATTTCTGATTGGAAGAATGGCGATTAATAAATAATAAATAGGACCAGGAGAGAATTTGGACTAATAAAAAAGTCACGTAGGGCAGAGTCCAAAACGTATCAATCATTGGAGTAATTGGACTTATCTTGAAAAAATTGACGGTCAAATTTTGGATTTCGTTAGAGAATGTAGCGAACAGTATGCTAATTAAAATGAGGCCGAAAAATATTTTGGATTGACTATTTTTAGCTTTTCCAAAAGCTAAGCAGCCAAAAAATAGCATGCTACAATCTGCAACGAACTGCGTGAAAGAGACAGTAATGGCGCTCATTTATTCCTCCACATTGGCATTTTCCAGTAAACTCTTTATTAATCGTTTTATGTTATCATCTTTAATTTTTTTTGCTATTCGGGATTTTAAATTTCTGACACCTGAAAGCTCAATAAATAAATCCTTAGCAATTTCTGTATCTTTTTTTCCGCAGCTTATTTGTATAAAAACCTCAAATTCGCGGGAGGTTAATTCTTGAATTCCAGGAAAAACTCGGGATTCACGAAGTTGAGTGAGTATCGAAGAATCCAGATGAGGGTTGCCTTGCAAAACGGAGTGAATGGCTATTAAAAAATCTCTTTCAATATTAGGGGAACCTTTAATTGAAATGGCATCCACATTTTTATCATGCATAAGCCTCTCAAGAATAGATTGCTCCGTGTGCGCCGTTAGCATGAATATTTTTATTCCTGGATCATAAGCTTTGATTCTACGCGCCACTTCAAGGCCTGTGAGATCTTTCAGTTGAAAATCCAAAAGCACGAGTTCTGGTTTATGCGCCTTTACGGATTCAAGTCCCTCCCGGCCAGTAGTATCTGCGCTCACGAGATTTAGAGTTTTATCGACGAGAAGCTCGCACTTAAACCACTCCAAATGAATTTCGCTGTCCTCGATAAGACTAATTTTTCGGCTATTTGCTGTCATTCGATCTCCCTGATTTGATTCCAGTAAAAGACTTTAAAACAAAGCTCTTTCTCTAGCAAGCCAGTGCCTGCTCTAAAGAGACAGATAATTATCTCATAAAGCGATTGATTGATTTTTGCCGCAGTTTTGAGCTTGGCATAAGCCCGTAACAAACCGGAGTCTCAAAAAAAACGGTGAATAATTAGGACTAACCTGATGAAAAATAAAGAATCAGTAAATTTAAAAATGGTGAATGCTTAATGAAGAAAGTTCATTTAAAATTATTGTAATCGACAAATTAAATAAGGAAGTCAGTCGTGAATAAGAAAAATTTAAAGCCCTATTATTTCAATCTTGAATTTAGACTAAAGCCAGAATGCCAAGGTTATTTAATTGATTTGCTACTAAAGATTTCGAGGCGGAATTTTGTAGAGCTCTCAACAGCACTCCTAATTCCAGAGACTAAGCTTTGTAGCGTGCATCGAAATCAAGACTATTTAAGTAAAAGTGAAGCTAAAAATTTGGTGGATTTGCTCTTTATTTTTTGTGAAAACTAAGCTTTATCGCTAGAGTTTTTGCTCATTTAAAGGCCCTGATAGTGTTATCACCTTTATGTGCTTTAGTTATTACTGTGCCCAATTTATTGCACACAATTCCCAGTCACAGCAGGAAAAAATAAATAACAAGTTAAAAATTAATCTCTCCAGTATTCTTTCATAGGCTCAATCCCCTTCACATTGAATGTTTCAATCAAAGAATAAAAAATATCGTTCTCTGTAAAGAAAAATCATGTAGGACATGAGTTCAACCTTTTTAGCCTGATTTTAGTTCGTCGCCTTTCCAGGCATAGGCTTTGTGAGTCATTCGATATTCTTGAATTAACGCAATTTTCTGTTCAGTAAATTTAACCACGCTAATCCCAGGCAATGAATGTTCCACACCCTTTGACAGGTAAGAAAAATCCCACTCGACAAAAGCTGTATCTTTTTCTTTCTGGAAAAAGTACGACATAATATCCCATTTTTTAACCAGACTTTCTGCCTCAAGCCAAGATGTAAACCAATGCTTTATTTCGGAAATGCCATCGTAGGTTGGCCCATGAGATTCGATAACTTGGCAGTGTTCATCTAGGGAAGATACAATCATTTGAAGATTATTTTGCTTCCAACCGTTGATGAATTGCGAAATGAGATTAAAAGCATTTTTTTCATTCATTGGAGTACCCCCACAAGTTTTTAATGCATCTTAAATCAAATCAATTGTAACAAATTGAGCTAGGCCTTTAAATGGGAGCTGATTCGAAGATGGAAATATTCTTTCACGAATTCTTTTATCCAAGAGCTAAAATGGCTAACCGCTTCTTCTGCAATGGAGGAGATCAAGCTTATCTCAGAGTATAAAGCATGGATGTTCATTTTGCGGTAAGCTTGCTAGAATTAACCTCCAGTATGAAGTTCCTCGAGTTCTGAGTCCTTGAGCAAACCGAAGAATTTAGGTTTTTTATTGTTTCAGCAGAAGAGATTGATGGTGTTAATATGGTTAAAATGTGATTAGCTTGGGAGGGCGATATTCAGTGGGCCAGTGGCAACTATAATGATATCGATTTTTTTCTCTCAACTTTATCGAATGAGCGAATTGCTATCGCTGAACTGTAAATAGGCCGGCCTTGGTCTTTTGGCCCATCTTGATAAAAAATCGGCCGAATTAGGGGGGATTTTTATGAAAGCTTTGGTTTCTTTGAATGTGACAAGGAGGAACTGGTTCAAGAAGAAGTTCAGCAAAAGCTTGAATGGTGCAATAATATGTATCCAAACAAGATTTTATTGTTAAAAAAAAATCATTGGTTAATTTTTTTGGAGAAAAAATGAAAGACGAAAAAATGGTTCATGCCGATCGAATTTATCATGAATGGGACGCCGCACTGAGCGAAAATAATGTGGAGGCGCTGCTAGTGCTTTATCACAAAGATGCTATTCTTGAATCTCCGATAATTCCCCATCTCATGAAAATCGAGCGAGGTATTTGTCAAGGTCATAATGAAATTCGAAAGCTTTTAGAGCTTGTAGCAGAACGAAAACCAGAAAAGCGCCAATATTATCGCAAAAAATATTTTACGGATGGGGAAACGCTAATGTGGGAATATCCTAGACTGACACCTACTGGTGAGCAAATGGATTTTGTTGAAATAATGCAATTAAAAGACGGCCTAATTATGCATCACCGAGTTTATTGGGGTTGGTGCGGATTTAATGTGATTAAAAACGATGAATATCGCCGAAGTGAGTAATTTGATGAACGCATTTTTAGTTCTTTTGAGTGGAAAAAGTCAATCAGGCTTAGATGAGGAGCTTCTCATAAATCACATAACGCATTTAAAGCGATTAAAGCAATCTGGTAATTTACTGGTTTGCGGGCCTTTTGTGGATGACTCGGGTGCAATGCTGGTTGTACAAGCAGAATCTCAAGAAGCCGCCAAAAACTTGATTCAAAATGACCCTTTCATTAAAGAGTCCTATTACTGTGATTTTTCACTTACAGAGTTTTATTTAGCGGATGAGGCCAATAATTATTTGATGAATCATGATCAAACGCAGCATGAGCTCGACTCTAAAAAATGAGAGTTTTTGGCAGTGTTGAGCGAATTTAGATGATCGTGAGGGAGGTAATCAGAATCCCCCTAATGTTGAGGAAAGGAAAGCTGAATCAAGAGCTCTTCGTGTTTATTAATCGTTAATCGAACTTGTAGTGGCTCGTTGCATGATTTGTCTAATACAAAAGGCTATACTGCTATTTAATAAGAATCTTAGGGAAACTGAATGAGGTAATTTCATGCACCTTTACACGAGACGAAGTATGTATTTAAAACCTTTAAAAATCCTATTTTTTACTTTGATAAGTATAATCTTAAGTTATTATGTGGCGATTTTAATGCACGAGTATGCTCATGCCACTACTGCCTGGATTTTTGGCTACAAAGCCTCGCCATTCGAAATTCACTATGGAAGCTGGTATTTAATTCCAGTTTCAGAATCTGTAGATTATGCCAAAATTTTAGCATCAGGGCATGGAACCCATGAGGCTCTAATAGGGATCAGTGGCATTACGATAACCTTCCTGCTATTTTTAATTTCTATTTTTTTTATAAATCGGAATTTTATAAAACGAAATTCTTTGTTCTTAAGTGTCTTTTTTTGGCTAGCCAGTATCAATTTGATGGAAATGCTTTCATACATTAATCGCACATTTATCATGGGTGATATTGGTGAATTTGTTCAAGGGTTAATATTTCTCCGCTATGGATTTTTGTCCCAGGAGCTATAATAGTATGTTTCGCTCTGTTTCGGTTTTATAAATATGAGCTCATTAAGATGTTTAAATTATTGCCAATTTCAAGTACTGCGATGCGCAGGATTTTTTTATGGGCCACTTTTTGGCCTTTGCCCTTGTCCGTAATTTATTGGGAGACATCGACTGATCTCGCCTGGAAATTGTTTTCTAATATAGCGAATATCGTCTCCTTGATAATTGTGATTGCGATATTGGCTCTCTGTGATCCCTCTAGAGACTGGGTAAGAAATGCTTTGAGAAAATAAGAACTCGTTGGGCTTAAAAGGAAACATAGCATTTATCGCTATCAATTTACATTAGCTCTTTCTTTAAGTCGATCTTAAAGCTTATGCCATGTTGCTCAAATTTAAGTGATTTATAGAACGCATGAGCATCTGCTCGATTGATATTGCTGGATAGAGCTAATTTGTAGCAACCGGAATTTTTACAAAGGCTCATAGCGAAATTTGTCATGGTTTTTCCGATCCCTTTATTTTGATGTTCTCGATCAACTACAACATTTTCAAGAATGCCTGAAGGAGATCCACTATGGGCAAGATTATCCATTATCAGAAGCGCAAAAGTACCAACAGTTTCATTAGAATTTTCTGCAATGAAAATTTTGTAGTAGGGATAGGATTTTAATTTATTGAATTGTGTCTTTGTCGAATCTAAAGTAAGGCATTTATCGTCATCTGTAGCAAGTTGCTTATACAGGCTTAGGATATCGGATAAATCAGTTTCCATCGCTTCACGTATTTTGATATCCATAAATTGCAATTCCAGGTTTGTGCACTAATTGACGCCATAATAACGGCTTTTAGAAGTGTCTCTCAAAATCTTTTAATTTGGCTAATGACGGTGGCGGAAATTTTACCTTCTTTTGAATTGTGTATTTGAGATGTGGCCCAATCTTCGTTAAGCGGAAGTAATTTAATGGGAGAGTTTTTATTAGTATTTCGGCCGATTTCTCTATATTTTCTGACGATGTGCGTTGTATCAATTTGAGCAATTACAAAATCACCTGGCTTGGGTTTTCTGTCTAAATCGGCAATAATGATGTCGCCTGGTTTAAATTCAGGGCTCATGCTGTTATCCAAAATAATGGTTGCGAAAGTATTTTTTCCCGCATTTTCTTGGGTCAATTTGTCGAGCGGAATTTTATTTTCGTCGTTGGCATAGGGTGATAAATTTTTAATTAAATTCTGTAAATCTTTTTCATTTAATTTTGCTTCCTCGAGTGAAATGAGCGGAATGTAGCGGGGTAGAAAATCATTCTGTAAATGCAAATCGCCTTTTGTGCTGTTGCTCAAGCAGAGTAAATAAGCGGGCGATACACCCAATACGTCGGCGAGAACCTTCGCCTCTCGAGGGCCTGGGTTTCGGGTGCCTTGTTCCCAATTGCCGACTCTGGCTGGTGAAAATTCCTTCGTGCGAGCGGCCAATTCCCTGATAGTGATGCCAACAGCCTTACGGCATTCTCGAATTCGGCTGGCGATGTCTTGATTGATTTCCATAGCGGACTCCCACGATGAACGGATAAAAAATCTCAAAAAGTTTTTATCACCCCTTTACAATAAACACACAACGTGTTTTTATAATAAGGCAAAGCAAATTCTACTTTGAATTCGTTTTGATGATACCACTACTTGTGTGTGTTTTCTATATCAGGGATTACAAGATGCCGATGAAGATTATGGAGCTTGAACAAGATGCGCTGGAAGGCCTGCCTTTGAACCAGGTGGTCGGGAGTTCGAGTCTCTCCGGGCGCGCCATATGTGCAAAATC
This sequence comes from uncultured Gammaproteobacteria bacterium, assembly GCA_963711375.1. GTDB lineage: Bacteria > Pseudomonadota > Gammaproteobacteria > Coxiellales > Coxiellaceae > CAVQDV01. Next base: position 2,560,834 of record CAVQDV010000005.1, on the reverse strand, counting down.
GAAGAAATCGCAAAGCGTTTCATCCAACTTTGGATTTTGTCATCGACGACAGGATGCACGCGAAGCCGGCAATCTCCCCCCTGCGAAACCCTTTCTGCCCTATGCTATAATGTTCTTGTTATAGTCGCACAAGGGAGTTTCGTTCCTTATGTCCTTCAGGTTCATATCGAAGCAAGTTCAGCCCCAGTTTATGGGTAAGCTGACGGCAAGCGTCCACAAAGCGCTCTCAGACAGGTTAAAGGCCAATGAACCAGTAGTCTTGCTCGTGCGCGGATCAGAGCTTCAGGCTTTTATGAGTGAGATTAGGGAAAAAATTCTGCAAGGTCTTCCAGTTCCGTGCTATTTCTTGACGGACCTATCCCAAGAACCACCCAAAATCAATACGAAGACTATGATGGGTCTAGAGCTCTGCCCTGAAGTAAAAAGGGATAATTTAAGCTCTTATTGGCGCGAACTCAGGGCCTTGTATGGCCATTCCAGCTGTTGGAGCCTCTATTATGCCGATCCAAGCAGTCTGGCGGATTATTTTTTTTCTGCAGCTTCGGAAGGAATGCTGGTTGATGAAGAAGGATTTTATGTAAATTTCGATGAAATCCCTTTTGGGTTTTTCCATTTTTTTCCTCGAGAAATTCGCTTTCGCCATCCTCAGTTGGAGGATTTGCCCGCGTTAATTGAGCTGGAACAACATTGCTGGCCAGCAAAGATTGCTATGACGGAATCTATTCTGCGCAATCGCGTGTCACAAAATCCGGAAGATCATATCGTGGTGGAAGTAGAAGGCGAAGTGGTGGGCGTAATTTATTCTCAGCCTATTAGAAATGACGCCGATCTCTTTGAGCAAAGAGGGGATACCGTTCAAAATCTATATGATCCAAGTGGTAAAGTTATACAGCTTTTGGCGCTCAATATTTTTCCTGAGCGACAAGCGGCAGGTCTAGGTGATGATTTATTAGAATTTATGCTGCTTTGGCGAAGTTTGCAGCCTGGTATTCAAAAGGTTGTGGGGGTGACTCGTTGGGCCCACTATGTTCATCATCTTAATCAAACGCCCGAAGCGTATTTACATTTAAAAAATGCGGAGGGGGATAGTTATGATCCAGTGACCCACATGCATGAGCATCATGGTGCTATCCTAAAAGCACTAGTCCCGAATTATCGCCCGGCTGATATTGATAATTTGGGCTATGGCGTTTTGGTAGAATATGATTTAGCGCAACGATTAAATATCCTTGAAAAACAAAGTCAGAAAAAAGAAGAAACTATTTCGTTTAAAAAAGATAATTTAACAAAGCGAGATATTTCTTATATCGTAAATCATCATATTCTAGAACTTCTACCCCCGAATAAAAAAGCCGATTTTATTGCAAGTGCCCCATTAATGGGTTTGGGGATCAGTTCTTTAGAGTTAATGGAATTACGTGATAGCTTAGGTCAACTTTTTGATGTTCCATTACACGCCACTTTTTTTTTCCAATATGGCACGGCTGAAAGCATTGCGAATTATTTTATTGAGACTATTTTACACCGCTATTATGATTGGATATACACCCTTGAATTTCGGGCTCTTCCGGCACCTATGATCGAACCTTTATCCGTAAATGGATTATGGATTATTTTCACAGATAAAAATAATCATTTGGCATCTGCCTTAGCAGAAAAATTAGAGGCAGAGAGTCAAAGGGTGGTTAAGGTTAGCTCGGAATCTCTCGAATATTTTGATCAATTGTCGCAAGAAAATATTGAGGGCATTATTTATCTTTATGGTGTACCCGATAGTGTTTCGTGTCCTCTTTCAGATGGTATTATGAAAGCTGAGCATCGAAAAAGCTGTGAAGGCCTTTTATTATTGGTGCAAACCTTGCGAAGGCGTTTGGCTCAAAAACCAACACGGTTATGGATTATTCACGACTCTTTGCAAGAATTAGAAGGTGAAGAATCTTTTCTTGAGGCCCCATTAATTTGGCTTTCGGGTGCTGTCATGACAGAGCATCCAGAGTTGAGTTGTCATCGTGTGATGTTGATGAAAAATACTTCAATATCTGAAAATGTTCTGCATTGTCTTGAGGCTTTTAAAAGCCTGAATGCTGAGGAACAAATTTCGTGGGTGAAAGGAACTCGGCGCGTGCCCCGTCTAATTCGAGTAAAATTACCGGAAAAACATGAGTCAGTTGTGCTTGATCCAAAGGCCAGCTATGTCATCGTTGGAGGGTGCGGGGGCTTAGGGAGCTTAGGATTATGGGTGGCGGAGTGGCATATTGCACATGGCGCACAGCATTTATTACTCATAGATCCACTTCCTATTTCCAGCTTTTCTACAGAATTTATTCAAAATTTGAGCGAAAAAGTTACTAGCTTAAATCGCATTACACTCAACGTCATGAATAAAGAAGCCTTAGAAAATGCACTGAAAATGCAGAATACTCTCGAGGGACCCATTAAAGGGATTATGCACGTATTAGGGATTATGGATGAGGATAAATTAATTAATTTAACCTGGCAGCGATTTGAAAATGTTATGCAATATAAAGTGCCCGTTTCCTGGTATCTGCATGAAATAAGCCTGGAATTATCGCTTAATTTGGACCATTTCATATTGTTTTCATCGATAGGTTCAATAATGGGCCCTCTCTGGCGTTCCACGCGTTCTGCAGGCAATGGATTTTTAGGGGCTTTATCGCGCTACCGACGTAGACAGGGACTTGCGGCATTAGCCATTGATTGGGGGCCTTGGGGAAGTGGAATTCCTGTTGGGGACCCGATGTTTGAAATCAATGTGCCGGAGGGCTTAAACCCAATAAGTATCAAAGATGGTATGGAATTATTGACAGAACTTTATCGCTCTCCATTAGCGGAAGTTGTGGCGGCGGATGTGGATTGGAGCAAATTTTTAAAACGCTTTGCCAGCATTCGGCCTCTTTTTTATGATATTCAAAGTGAACTGGGTATGCGTCAGTCTGAAATATTGCTGCAACTCTTGAATCAGAGTGAAGAGCAAGGCCAGGAAATGGTAGAGCATTATTTCAAGCAACATTTACGCCGCATTTTATTTAAGCCTTCACATTTTGCAATTGACCCAGAAAAAACGCTCACAGAAATCGGTGTGGATGATTTGCGTTCGGATGAGCTCAAGCAGAATATTCAATTTGACTTAGGTGCTAAGGCAATTTTACCAGCCCATCTTTTTTTGGAAAACATCAGTATTAAAGATATAGTTAAAGCACTGTTTTCTTCGATGAAAAATATAAAGATTGAGAGACGACGAACGCCCGTCTCAATCGCTCGAGCCGCTCTTAATGAACCTATCGCGATTATTGGTATGGGCTGCCGTTTTCCAGGCGGCGTAAAAAATCCTGAACAATTGTGGGAAATATTAAAAAATGGAGTGGACACCATTACAGAAGTGCCTGCGGATCGATGGGATATTGATGCCTATTATGATTCAGATAAAAAAGCCCCGGGAAAAATGTATACCCGTTTTGGGGGATTTATTGATCATGTAGATTTATTTGATCCACAATTTTTTAGCATTTCTCCTAGAGAAGCAGAAGACATGGATCCCCAACAACGCCTGAGTTTAGAAGTGGCCTGGGAGGCTCTGGAGAATGCAGGAATTCCTGCACACCGCTTAAAAGGCAGTAAAACCGGGGTATTTATAGGAATTTCATATAATGATTATGGTCAGCTTATTCGGCAGTCAGGTGATGTGGCGGCTGTCGATAATTATTTTAGCACTGGAAATAATTATAGTGTTTCCGCTGGTAGAATTTCTTATGTCTTTGGCTTAGAAGGCCCTGCTATGGCAATTGATACGGCCTGTTCTTCCTCACTTGTGAGCATTGATTCGGCTGTCAAGCATCTGCATTTAGGAGAATGTGATTTAGCAATTGCGGGTGGGGTAAATTTAATTTTGGCCCCCGAGTTGACTATTAATTTTTGCAAATCCGGTATGTTGTCGGATGATGGACGGTGCAAAACCTTCGATGAAAAAGCGGATGGTTATGTACGAAGTGAAGGGTGTGGTTTGTTGGTGCTAAAACGTTTAAGCGATGCGCTGAAAGCGAAAGATCGAATTTTGGCACTTATTCGCGCAACATCGATTAATCAAGATGGTGCAAGCACTGGATTAACGGTGCCAAAACAAAAAGCCCAGGAAAATGTTATTAGGGCTGCCCTAAAAGAAGGGGGCTTAAAAAGCTCAGAGATTCGATATGTGGAAGCACATGGTACAGGTACGGCCTTAGGTGATCCCATAGAAGTGCGTGCTATTTCCTCCACGTATGGAGAAAATCGTTCTCCAAATAATCCTTTAATTTTGGGATCCTTAAAAACGAATATAGGACACACAGAAGCCGCCGCTGGAGTTGCAGGATTAATGAAATGTGTTTTGGCGCTCCAAAACGAATTAATACCCTCTCATTTGAATTTTCACCGGCTAAATCCTTATATCGAAATAGACCCTGACAAAATCAAAATTCCAAGGATTTTAACCCCATGGCCAAAAGAAAAAAATTTGCGTTATGCCGCCGTGAGTTCCTTTGGATTTTCGGGTACTAATTCACATGTCATTTTAAGTGAGGCGCCACAATTAAACGAAAGTGATCCAGAAAAACCGCCATACATTTTACTGATATCAGCGAAAACAAAAGTAGCCTTAGTTCAACAGGAAGCACAGTTAATTGGCTTTTTGGAAGCACACCCGAAGGTGAATTTAAGTGATGTGGCTTATACCTTGCAAGTGGGGCGAATGCATTTTTCTCATCGAAAAGTAATTGCAGGAGATACCCGGGAAGAATTATTACGTTCCTTATTGCAGCCTCTTCCAGATCGCCTTCAAAAAGCGGTAGAAAAATGGCTTGAGGGAGAGTTTGTTGACTGGGCGAAATTTAATATCGATCAAACGCGTCACATAATAACGCTCCCAACTTATCCTTTTCAACGTAATCGCTATTGGGCAAAATCAGCAAATAAAACACAAGAGCATAGTTTACATACTTCTGGAATTTCCCACCCCATTTTAAGTGATCAACATTATTTGCCAACTCATGATGTACAATTATCTGGCTCTGTAGATTTATCGAGGCAAGCGCTTTATCAGGATCACCGGGTATTTGGGCAGATTATTTTTCCAGGCATGGGTTTTGTTGAACTAATGGTGGCGGCACTACATTCCATTGAGGCATTTAGCCAGCATCCCTTTATTCTTGAAAATATCAGTATTGAAAAGCCTCTAATATTGAGCATTCAGCATCCTTCTTTCCTGAGTGTTTTGCTAAGCCCCCTGGAAGATAAAAAAGATTCATTTCAGGTTCGTGTTGACAGTGAATTGGCGACAAAAACCAATAAAATGCCACATTGGATAAACCACGCCAATGCAAGACTTCGTCTCACGGAAGGAAGCTTGGATACTTTAGATTTAAAAAACCTCAAAGAAAAATGTCCTAAGCGTGTAGTAGTCTCCGAAGCTTACCGTCGGTCAGCGCAAGCTGGCTTGCAGTATGGTATTTCGTTTCAAGGCTTAAAGGAAATTTACGTCGGTGAGCAAGAAGCCTTGGGAAAGATTGAATATTCGAATCTAGATTTTGAGAAAAATCCCTATTATTTAAATCCAGTGGTTTTTGATTGTGCCCTACAATTGTTAATGGTGCTCCTACAGGCCAACAAAAATGAGCTTGTGGCAACGGGAGTTTTTCTTCCACTGGCGTTCGAATCGATCTCTATTTATCAAACTCATTTTAAATCTTGTTGGGCCTATTTACAATTTCAAGGTATTTCTCCATTAAAAATGGCTAGTGCTACTATCGTACTCTTTGACGATGCGGGAAATATTTTAGCGGAATGTAAAGGATATCAAGCAAAATTCATTGAAGAGATGGCCTTTCAACATTTGCTGGACAATGAGTATGCCCACGAGGATTTATTTTACTCTTTGCAATGGTTAGATGACACCGAAATTAAAAAGGTAGCGAAAGTAGAATTAAGACGGGCGATTTTAGTTGGAAATAATTATCGATTTACAGAGTCCCAATTTATCGGGCTCATTCCTAAAAATTGGAACATGTTTAGAATTGCCACGGTATCGGAATTAAATAAATATGAAAATATTACCGATGTGATTTTTATGAGTGGAATAGAAGATTTATTGGCCTGTATTCAGAGCTTGACAAAGGAAAGTCGTCAAAAACCAGTACATTTATGGATTATAACACGAGGAGCAGAGTCTATTAATAATGACGTCGACCCCTATCAGCTTCCTCTGATCGGGTTGGGGAGAACGCTTATCAACGAGCATCCAGAGTTTCATTGCCGTTTGATAGATTTAGATCCCAACAGTGACAATCCCGAGAAAGATTTGATCCATGCTTTAGAAAATACGAATGCCGAAAATCAAATAGCTTATCGTAATAATCGTCGTTTGGTTCTGCGATTGCGTGCGCGTGCGATGGCTGAAGAACTTTTGCCGGCCCACTATCATTTAAGCATTCCCCAAAGAGGCTTGACGGATAATCTTATTATTAAAAGTAAAACCTTGAAGCCTCCTCTTAACAATGAAGTCCAAATTAAAGTCTATGCGTCGGGGCTCAATTTTCGCGATGTTTTAAATGTGCTGGATTTATATCCGGGAGATCCAGGACCCTTAGGTTTGGAATGCTCTGGAATTATAACCGCTGTCGGAAAAGGGATTAGCGAATTTTCCCTAAATGATGAAGTGATGGCCTTAGCCTGGGATAGTTTTTCGGACGCTGTGAATGTAAATTCAAATCTGGTAGTAAAAAAACCCAAAACACTTTCTTTTGAAGAAGCGGCCAGTATTCCGCTGGTTTTTCAAACCGTGTATTACGGTTTGATCATGCTCGGAAAATTAAAAAAAGGCGATAAAATTTTAATTCATGCAGCGGCCGGCGGTATCGGCACAGCGGCGATACAAGTAGCTAAGCTTGTGGGAGCGGAAATATATGCAACGGCAAGTACTGGAAAATGGGATTTTTTGAGGGAAAAAGCAATAACGCATCTTTATAATTCTCGTACAATTGATTTTGCAGAAGCGATTTTGCAGGAGACAGGAGGGAGAGGTGTTGATGTTGTCATTAATGCCTTGGGTGGTGAATTTATCGATAAAACGGTCAGTTGTCTAAATAAAAATGCACGTTTTATCGAGCTGGGAAAACGAGATATTTGGTCTATTGAAAAAATGAAAAAATATCGACCTGATATTGATTATCACATCGTTGAGATTGACAAATTTATGCAAAAATCTCCCGAAAAAATCCGGGAAATTTGGAATGGCTTAGAGGGACTTTTTGAAACCCAAAAATTATTGCCTCTCCCCGTGACCCATTACTCAATTACAGACTCAGTTGATGCCTTTCGTTATATGCAAGCCGCGAAGCATATTGGAAAAGTGGTATTAACTTCTAGGGCCTTGAGCGAACAAAAACCCTTATTTTTGGAAAATGCTACCTATTTAGTCACCGCTGGCCTTGGAAGTCTTGGTTTTGAATTGGTGCAGTGGCTAGTATTGAAGGGTGCCAAACATTTGCTATTAACCCTACGGCAGGAGCCAAGCACAGAGCAACGAATAAAATTAGATAAACTTCAAAAGTTGGGTATTAATATCTATTTGCGTACTGTCGATGTGAGCATAATGGCTGAAATTCAAGATCTCATCCGTTTTGCAAAAGATCATTTACCACCCTTAAAGGGAATATTTCACACCGCAGGCACTGTGGATGATGGCATTATTACGCAGCAAACCTGGGAACGATTTCAGAACGTTTTTTTATCAAAAATAAATGGCAGTTGGAATTTACACATGGCTACGAGAGAAATTCCACTCGATTATTTTGTTTTGTATTCCTCGATTGTTTCAGTACTAGGTTTAGCCGGCCAAAGCAATTATGCGGCCGCCAATGCCTTTATGGATGGTTTAAGTGCGCATCGACAATTTCATGGATTAGCGTCAATTTCAATCAACTGGGGACCCTGGGGTGAAGTTGGAATGGCGGTTCGACAGCACATGAAAATACCGGGTATGCGTAATTTGTCTTTAACACAAGGTTTAAGTTCACTCAATAAGTTGCTGAGAAGCAAAATAAGCCAAATTGTAGTTGCACCTGTTAATTGGAAGGACTTTCTTCATGCACAACCTGGAGATTGGCAATTATTAAACGATTTAGATAAAGGACAAGAGCACGAAGTTTTACAAGAGCCTAGGATACTTTTGAAAAACAAGCTATTAGCCGCCTCACAGGAAGAACGTGACGTTCTTTTAGAGGAGTATCTCAGCAAGCAGGTGCATCGTGTGCTAAAATTAAAAAAAGATCATGTGCTTGAAAGGGATAGGGGTTTTTTCGATTTTGGAATGGATTCTCTTATGGCGGTGGAATTAAAAAATTTCTTGCAACAGGATTTAGGCAATGAAAAATTATTAATGCAAACCTTAATTTTTAATTACCCAAATTTAGAGAAATTAAAATTATATTATCAAACACAGATATTTCCTGAGCTCTGGGAAAGTGTGGTGAAGACAGAAAAACTCTCTAGTATGGAAAAAGAAAAACAGAAAGAAGAAAACTTGCTTAATGAAATTGAAAAAATGAAACCGGAAAATATCGATGAGTATCTAAAGAAATTTGAATAAATAGGGAGGTAACATGAGTGAGTGGGATAAGAATGAGTTGCTAAAACGTTCGCTTCTCATTGTCAAAAAACTTGAGGAAGAGAATCGCTTGCTAAAGCAAAACCTCGAAGAACCCATTGCAATAGTTGGAATGGCTTGTCGTTTGCCTGGAAATGTTAATTCCCCAGAAGAATTTTGGGAATTATTGATTCAAAATAAAGATGCGATTATAGAGATTCCCCCGAATCGTTGGGATGTGCAGGCTTATTACGATCCTGATAAAGATGCCCCCGGAAAAATGTACACTAAAAAAGGGGGGTTTTTACAAACTCCAATTGATGAATTCGATGCCGAATTTTTTCATATTTCCCCGCGTGAAGCCGAGGACATGGATCCGCAGCAAAGAATTGCATTGGAAGTCGCTTGGGAGACCATCGAAAATGCCGGTATTAATCCGAAGGATTTAAAAAACAGCCTCACCGGAGTTTACATGGGAGTTTGCGGAAATGACTATAGCCATTTAATTACAAAATCGGGTCATGCCGAAGCTGTTGATAAATATTACTGCACCGGAAATCATTACAGCATTGTATCGGGTAGGATTGCTTTCTTTTTCGGATTTCATGGGCCGGCAATATCTATGGATACCGCGTGTTCTTCCTCTGTGGTGGCACTGGATGCTGCTGTGAAAGATTTGCGCCTAAAATACTGTAATGCGGCTCTTGTGGGTGGCGTCAATATTATTATGGCACCAGAGGTGAGCGTTAATTTCTGTAAATCGGGTATGCTCTCTCCGGAGGGACAATGTAAAACATTTGACGCCAGTGCCAATGGTTATGTGCGAAGTGATGCGTGTGCCTTCATTCTAGTTAAACGCCTTAGTGATGCTCTTGCGGATCATAATACAATTTTGGCGATTATTCGGGGTACGGCAGTTAATCAAGATGGACCCAGCAGTGGTTTAACGGTGCCAAATGGTTTGGCTCAAGAGCAGGTCATTCAAAAAGCGCTGGAACATGCTAAATTATCGCCTTCTGAGATTAGCTATATCGAAGCACATGGAACCGGAACGGCTTTAGGCGATCCTATTGAATTAGAAGCTTTGAAAAATACTTACGGAAAAAATAGAGAAAAGACACACCCAGCTTTTGTGGGATCTGTAAAAACGAATATTGGACATACCGAGACAGCTTCAGGTATTGTCAGTGTCATGAAAGTGGTTTTGTCTTTACTGCATGAAAAAATTCCTGCCATTTTACATTTTAAAAAATTAAATCCCAGTGTCGATATTTCTCAAGTTCCCCTTGAAATTGCGAATAAAAATATCGATTGGAAGCGCGGGAAAAGACGTATTGCCGGAATAAATTCTTTTGGATTTAGTGGAACCAACGTACATCTTCTTATTGAAGAAGGACCTGAGTTAAGCGAAATAAAATTAAAAGAATGGAAGGAGAGATCCTTTCATCGTCACGAATTTAATCGACAACGATATTGGGCTGAGGCAGCTATTCCACAGCTAGGAAGGCATTTGGATTCCGTGCATCCTCTCTTGGGAGAAAAATACACCATTTTTAATGGGGAAATTATTTATCGAGGGGACTTACAACTGGGACGATTACCCTACCTAAATGATCATCAGGTTTATGACCAGGTCATTTATCCCGCAGCCGCTTATTTCGAAATGATGCTAGCCGCGAGTGTTAATGTTCTAGGTGAGACGAAAATTTGGCTAAAAAATGTAGACATTGAAGTGGTCTTGAGTTTTGATGAGAGAAAATCGGTGGAAACGCAGGTGCTGATGACGCCAAACCAGGCGGGTTATGAAATAGATATTTACAGTAAAGCAGTAGATGCCAGTACAGAAAATGCTGCATGGCATTGTCATGCAAGAGGCATGATAGCGGTATTGAGCAGCCAAAAAACACCTACTGCATTGGACATAGCAGGTATCAAATTGCGGTGCCCTCGTCTGATTACAAAATCAGATTTTTACAGCTATGTTAATTCTACAGGAATTCATTATGGCGAACATTTCCAAGCTTTAAATAACCTTTATGTGGGGGAAAAAGAGGCTTTGGGTGAATTGAAACTCCCATATTCTGAAAAAAATTACCTGGCACACCCGGCATTACTTGATGGAGCACTACAATTATTAGTGGCCACGTTATGGAATGAAAATTCAAAAGAGTTGTTTCTACCCATTGCTTGTGATGTTTTTGAATTTTACGCACCCTTGGGTGAATCCTTATTCGCTTACTGGCAAGAAAAGGATAAGACAGAGACCAGTCGATCGGGGGATTTGACGCTCTGTACGCCTTCTGGAAAAGTAGTAGCGCAACTCTCCGGAATGCAATATCGAAAGACGACAGAACAAGCTTTAAAACAAATGCTCGCGCACAGGAGAAGTGTTGAAGGCTGGATTTATGAATGGGATTGGTCTGAAAAAACGCTCGAATCAACTAATATTCCGAATCCATTAGGTCATTGGCTTATTTTAAGTGATGGGGAAATTTCTCAGACCTTAAAAAAACTATTTGAAAATAATGGAGCCACTTGTCAGCTTCTTTCCACTGAAAATCATCCTAAATCTAAAGCGGATTTTCTAGAATTATTGGGAAAAGAACATTTTAATGGTATTTTGCATATTTCAAGCTTGAAGGATCGAGGGCCACTGACAGGAGAGTCTATAAGGAACGCACAACTATTGTGCACCAAAAGTGTTCTAGATTTATCTCAGGCTTTAGTGCAGCTCGAGAAGACTTTAAAAATTCCTCTTATTTTGATTACTCAGAATATCGAGAGTAAAAATATTTCACAAAGTCCATTATTGGGTTTATTTAAAACCATCATCCTGGAGCAACCTGAATTATCGATAAAACTTTTTGATGTGGCATCAAACGCTGATCCTTCTTTTTTATTTCTATCGTTTTTTGATAGCAGTGCAGAGTGTTTTTTTTCAGTAAGGGGAAGTCGTATTTTTGTTCCACGTTTTTTAAAAGCGCTTGATGCAAAATTAAAACGTCATGAATTAACTCGCCCCTTTGATGATCAATTTCGCTTAATAAGCACGCAAAAAGGTTTGCTAGAAAATTTAACACTCTCCGCTTTAAAATTAAAGGGAAAGCTGGATCCCCATGAGGTGGAAGTGGAAGTGCGTGCCGTGGGGCTTAATTTCCGTGATGTGTTGGATGCCCTTGGCCTATATCCTGGTGATCCAGGTCCATTGGGTGGGGATGGTGCCGGAATTATTCTGCAAGTGGGTGAAGCTGTCCATCATTTAAAACCCGGTGAGGCAGTATTAGGAATGATGTCGGGTTCTTTAGCGAGAAAAACACGGGTCCATCAAGATAATATTATTTTAAAACCTGAGACACTCAGTTTTGCAGAGGCCTCCGCGCTCCCAACTGTTTTTTTAACGGTTTACTATGCTTTTAAGCATTGTGCGGAGTTGAAAAAAGGCGATTCCGTTTTAATTCACGCGGGTGCGGGTGGAGTTGGCCAGGCCGCTATCCAGCTTGCAAAATATTTTGGCGCAAGCATCATTGTGACAGCAGGTTCAGAAAGGAAACGCGAATTTTTGCAATCTCAGGGCATTAAACATATTTTCGATTCACGCAGTTTATCCTTTGGAAGAGATATTGAAAATTTGACAGAGGGAGAGGGAGTGGATGTGGTGCTAAATTCCCTATCTGGGGAAGGATTTATCGAAACTTCCGTTCGAATATGCAAAAAAGGGGCTCGATTTTTAGAAATTGGTAAACGCGATATTTGGCCAAAAGAGAAAATGCAAACTCATCGACCCGATATTGATTATCACATTATTGCACTTGACGAAATTTCGCAATCTCAACCGGAATTGATTCAGACGATGCTAACAGAATTAATGCCTTTGTTTCAGGAGAATATTTTAAAATCGCTGCCGATTACTGTGTTCCCGATCGAAGAAGCAGTGAAGGCTTTCGATTATATGCGGACCGCTAAACATACCGGTAAAGTGGTTATTGAAATTCCTCCCTTGCCAAGCATCCAACATAAAATAAATGCCAATGCTAGCTATTTGATTACCGGTGGTTTAGGGGGTTTGGGTTTGACATTGGCAAAATGGCTTTTGGAAAATGGTGCCACGCATCTTATTTTATCGGGCAGAAAGCCGCTCGATGATGAGAATAAAGCCGCGCTCAAGTTGATTGAAATTGAAAATACTCATATCGATTATGTTTCAATGGATATTGGCGATGAAGAGGCTGTTAAAAATTGTCTTAAAGGTTTAGAAGCCTCAGAAAAACCTTTAAAAGGCATTTTTCATTTAGCCGGAATTATAGACGACGCAACCTTGATGGAGCAAAGTTGGCCTCGTTTTGAGAAGGTATTTCAGGCCAAGGTATACGGCAGTTTTTACTTGCATCAATATTCTAAAAATCTTGATTTGTTTGTGATGTTTTCCTCGATGGCTTCTAGTCTCGGAAACCCAGGACAAAGTAATTATGCGGCTGCAAATGCTTTTATGGACGCACTTTGTGAATACCGACACGAACAGGGTTTGCCAGCGCACAGTTTGTCTTGGGGCCCATGGTCGGATGTGGGTATGGCGAAGGAATTGGTTTCCTCGCATGAAAGAAGTGGGATGCTTGGCTTAAAACCTAAAGATGGTATGCGTGCCCTAGAGTTTGTCTTGCTCAGGCAACAGGCACACGTGACCATTGCTAATATACATTGGAAAAATTACCTTAAAAAAATGGTTGAAGTTCCGACTTGGCTTGAGGACTTTGTTATAGAAAAAAATACTAAAAATAATTTATTTACTCAATTGGAAGCCCTCCCTATCGAAGAACGCCTGCCGATGATTAAAACCTATTTTAAAGAGCAGCTGCGTTTAGTATTGGGTTTGTCAGCCGCACAAATCCTTGATGAGCAGAAAGGTTTTTTTGATATGGGCCTGGACTCACTAATGGCGGTAGAATTAAAAAATCGATTGCAAGCGGACCTTGGAAAATCGGTAGTGTTAAACACGAATGTCATTTTTAATTATCCCAGTGTCGAAAGTATGGTTGAGTATTTGGCACAATTGCTAAAGCTTGAAATTCCAATAAAAGAAAATGTCGAAGAATTAGATAACAGTATTGATGAAATGAGTATTGAGGAAATTCGCCAGCAGTTAAAAAGTGAGGATACTTAATCCATGAAAAAGAAAGTGAATGATGAAGAACTTTTGCGCGAAGCGTTTAAACGTATTAAAAAGTTGAGTGCTAAAGTCGAGGAACAAACCGAAGCTATTGCTGTTATTGGAATGGCGTGCCGTTTTCCAGGTGGCGCCAATAATATCGAGGGATTTTGGAAATTATTAGAGCGCGGCGGTGATGCTATTGTTGAAGTGCCTTCCAGCCGTTGGGATTCCAATCAGTATTACGATCCAGATCCTCTAGCCCCCGGTAAAATGATTACAAATCTCGGGGGTTTTTTAGATGTAGATATCAGTGAATTTGATGCAGAATTTTTTGGCATTAGTTCTCGAGAGGCCGAGTACTTGGATCCTCAGCAGCGATTGTTATTGGAAGTCAGTTATGAGGCAATTCAGTCAACAGGAATTCCCTTTAAATCATTAAGAAATAGCTTAAGTGGAGTTTTTATCGGTATTTGTTCTCACGATTATGCTGATTTAATTTCAGCAAGTGGTCATAAGGAATTATTGAATCCTTATGTGGCAATTGGTAATACAAGCAGTGCTGCAACGGGGAGAATTTCGTTTTACTTCGGTTTTCGTGGACCCAATTTTGCGATCGATACCGCGTGTTCTTCGTCTTTGCTTGCCATCGATGAGGCTTGTGGAAGTTTGAGAAAAAAGGATGCCGATTTAGCCCTGGCGGGTGGAGTCAATTTAATTATCAACCCAGATCTTAGTATTTCTTTTTCTAAAGCGGGTATGCTATCGAGCGATGGTCATTGTAAAACCTTCGATGCGAGGGCTAATGGTTATGTACGTGGGGAAGGTTGTGGAATACTGATTTTAAAGCGTTTGAGTGATGCCGTTCGTGATGCCAACCCAATATTAGCGGTGATTAAGGCGAGTGGTGTCAATCATGATGGTCTGAGCAGTGGATTAACGGTACCTAATGGTGCCGCGCAAGCCGCTTTAATGCGTTCCGTTCTCACAAAAGCCAAATTAAAAGGTGCAGATATTGATTATCTTGAAGCGCATGGAACCGGCACTTCCCTTGGCGATCCGATAGAAGTGGGCGCTATTACAGAGGTTTACGGAGAACGTTCTCTGCCCTTACGATTAGGAGCCGTAAAAACCAATATTGGACATATCGAAGGCGCAGCCGGAGTGGCGAGTGTCATTAAGGTGATTTTGGCTTTGCAAAATGAAATGTTACCTCGAAATTTGCATTTTGAGAAATTAAATCCACACATTCAATTAAATTTTCCAGCAGAAATTCTCATTAAAAATGAGGCCTGGAAACGGGATGAAAGAATTCGTCGAGCGGCCGTTAGTGCTTTTGGATTTAGTGGAACGAATGTGCATTTGATTCTAGAAGAAGGTCCAAAATTATCAGAAGCAGAATTAGCACTATTGCGAGAGCGTTTCAAAAAAAGACCCGAATTTAAGCGAAAGCGCTTTTGGGCAGAAGCTATAGATGAAGGCAAAAAGCAAGCGAAAGAAGCTGAAGTGGCTCCTAGAATTTCACTGGAAAGTCTTCCTGAAGAATGGATGTATGAATGGGATTGGCAAGAAAAATCTTCGGATGAAAGCGTCATTCCTCATCCATTAGGTCATTGGTTGCTGTTGAGTGATGGAAAGGTATCTGATTCTTTGAAAATAGACTTTGAAAACAGGGGCGCCACTTGTCATTGCATTTCTTCAGAAAATTATCCTCAAAATAAGGAAGCTTTCTTAAGATTAATTCAAGCGGAAAATTTTACTGGAATTGTGCATCTTTCCAGTGCGGGTGATATACCCCCTCTAACAGTCGAAAATATTAAGAAGGCCCAAATTTTGGGAACTAAATGCATTTTAGACCTAGCTCAGGCCTTGGTGCAATTTCAGGAAACCAAAAAAATCCCCTTTTTTTTAGTGTCACATAATCTTTTCAATACCACTAGTAACTCTAATCTTCTTTACAGCCCCTTGAATGGGCTGCTTAAGAGCATTTTGGCAGAATATCCAGATTTGCCCCTTAAGCATATTGATGTAGGCGAAAATTGGAACCCTGAATTATTGTTTACTCTATTTTTCATGAAGAGTGAAGAGCGTATTTTTTCTTTGAAGGGAAATCAATTTTATGTGCCTCGTTTATCTAGACTGAAGAATAGAGGACCTTTCGAAAATACGGCTTCCATTAAAGCGGAAATTAAGTCAGAGGCTACCTATCTTATTACCGGTGGCTTGGGTGGGCTGGGTTTAACATTAGCCAGATGGTTGTCGGAAAAAGGCGCGGCTCATCTGGTCTTAACAGGTAGAAGATCTCTTAACGATGAATTTAAAAATAAGCTTAAATCATTAGAAACCGAAAATACCAAAATACATTACGAAGCAATTGATATGGGTGATGAAAAATCCGTGGCCGATTTACTAAAACGGCTTCAACAAGAAAAATATCCTTTGAAAGGCATTTTTCATTTGGCTGGCGTTCTCGATGATGCCACTTTAATGGAACAAGACTGGGATCATTTTGAAATGGTTTTTCGTCCAAAAGTTTATGGAAGTTTTTATTTGCATCAATACTCAGAGGACTTAGATTTTTTTGTGATGTTCTCATCCATTGCTGCCGCGTTTGGAGGTGCTGGTCAAAGTAATTATGCCGCTGCTAATGCGTTTCTCGATGCGCTTTGTGAATATCGTAAACAAATTGGCTTGCCCGGACACAGTCTATCCTGGGGGCCATGGGCAGAAGTGGGGATGGCAAAAGACTTAACAGGGCGACATATCAGAGGAGGCATTCTGCCACTAAAACCAAAAGAGGGCATGCTTGCACTAGAATTTGCCTTAGCTTCAGAAAAGGCTCAAATAACGATCGCCAATATTCATTGGGAAAATTTTAGTAAAATGAGGCTCGTTATGCCTACTTGGGCCTCTGCGTTTATTCAGAGAGCTCCTATCCAGCCTGATTTTATTTTAGAGCTATTGTCTGCGACTCCAGAAAAACGCCCTGCGCTTATAGAAGTGCTTTTAATTGAGTTAATCAAAACGATTTTGGGATTGCAAGCCGTTGATGCTTCTTATTTAAAAAAGAATTATTTTGAGATGGGAATGGATTCCCTAATGGCAGTTGAATTCAAAAATGTCTTACAATCCCGAATTAAAAATCATTTTATATTGCCAAGCTCTTTCGTTTTTGACTATCCTTCATTAGCTGATATGCGAGATTATTTAGCTCTACAATTATCCGCCGGCGCACCCTCAGATGAAATTCAATCTAAACTTCTTAGTCAGCAATCGAATCAATTTCCTTTAACGCAAGCACAAGCGAGAATGTGGTTCCTCTATAATTTTGAGAGTGATAAAGCAAATTATAATTTAGATGCCTATATTGACTTGAAAGGACATCTTCATGTTGCTTTCTTGCATCAGGCTATTAATGCTGTCATAAAGCGACACGAAGCCTTACGCACGACTTTTTTTTCTGAAGAAGGAGAGATTCACCAAGTGATCCAGCCCTCCTTAAGTCTCGATCTTCCTGAGATGGATCTCCGTGAAATGAGACCCGATTTACAGAAAAATAAAGTAGCTGAAATTATTCAAGAAAGACGTAAACTTTCATTTGATCTAACGGAAGGCCCCTTGCTACGAGCCGTGCTTATCCATCTTTCAATGGATCACTATATATTTGGCATTCAAATGCACCATATTTGCAGTGACGCAATTTCATTTAATATTTTTAATAAAGACTTGGAATTGTATTATACCGCCTTGGTCAACGATAAGAGTTCAGAAATCCCACCCCTGACTTTTCAGTACACAGACTATGCCCGTTCACAGCAACAATTAGTAACAACTGAAGCTTACCAGAATCAGTTGGTCTATTGGAAAACCAGATTAGCTCTGACCCCACAAATTATTAACCTGCAAACGGATTATCCACGTTCAAAGATAAATCCTTTTAAGGCGGCAAAGTCCCATTTTTATATTTCAGAATCTTTACGAGCTGCCATCGAAAAATTTTCGAGGGAGCAACATATTACTCCATTTAATTTCTTTATTTCGGGATTAGCTTTTTTATTACAAATTTATAGTCGTGATCAAGAAATTAATATTGGTGTTCCCTTTGCGAATCGATCTAATGCAGATGAAGAACGTCTTATCGGTTTATTTGTAAATACCGTCGTCATCAATTGCAGACTTCAAATGAATTCAAGTGTCAGCGAGTTTCTAAAAACCATGTTTGATACGGTTACAGAGGCCTTTAGAAATCAACAAGCCAGTTTTGAAAAAATCGTGAATGCCTTAAAAGTAGAGCGAGACCTTAGTTATCATCCTTTATTTCAAGTGAGTTTTAATCTTTTGCCATCCTTTCAGCAATCTTCTTTTGAAATGGGAGATTTGCATGGCCGTGTAATTGAAAGTTCTTCAGCCACACCCGAGTTTGATTTAGCTTTTATGATAAATGATGATGAAAAAAAGTATGAGGGGCTTATCACTTATAATGCTAAAATTTTTAAAGCCGAAACGATTGAACGCTTAAAAGATCATTATCTTTATTTGATTGAAGAAATGATTAAAAATCCTCAACTGAAATCCTCGGAATTGAATATTTTAAATGAACTCGAAAAACAGAAAATTCTAATGGATTGGAATGCGACTGAGAAAAATTTTCCGAGAAATAAAACGATCCATCAACTTTTCGAAGAGCAAGTTGAAAAAACACCGAATAATGTAGCACTTGTTTTTGGAGATCAAGCCTTAACGTATCGTGAATTAAATGAAAAATCGAATCAATTAGCCCATTATTTAAGGAAGCAAGGAGTTGGATTAGAAACCTTGGTGGCCATTTTATGCGAACGATCTTTAGAGATGATGATTGGAATTTTCGCCGTTTTAAAAGCGGGAGCGGCCTACGTGCCAATGGACCCCTCCAATCCTAAAGAACGTCTCCAGTTTATGTTGGAGGACACAAAAGCCCCTGTTTTATTAACGCAATCTGGCTTAAAAGAATGCTGGCCTGAAACGACAGCGACTATTATTCATCTCGATCGATTGGACGAAGTTGTTTCTCATCAGCCTATTGAAAATGTAAAGCAGAGCGTTAATCCCACGAATTTAGCCTATGTTATTTACACCTCAGGCTCGACAGGCAAGCCCAAAGGTGTGCTCAACGAGCACCATGGGGTCGTTAATTATTTGCAGACAAGGCGTGCTCATTTTGAATTAAGCGAGCGCGATCGATTTATTTTGAAGACCCCCTATACTTTTGACGTATCGGTCTGGGAATTATTTTTGGCGTCTACGATGGGGGCAACGCTATTTATTTTGGAACCTGAAAAACACAAAGATACTGCGTATTTATGCGAATTTATTACTCGTCATCATATTAATATTATTCACTTCGTGCCTTCCATGTTGCAAGCGATATTGGCAGAGCCACGTTTTGCACAATGTAAAAGCTTAAGGCAGGTTTACTGCAGTGGCGAGGCCCTGCTTCCCCAGCAAGTGAATTCTTTTTATAAAATCATGGATGCAGCAAGTTTAATTAATTTGTATGGTCCCACGGAAGCCTCCATTGATGTGAGTTACTGGATTGCAAAAGCAAATAGTGACGTGGCTTACATCGGAAAGCCCCTTGATAATTTAAAACTTTATATATTAGATAATGCCCAAAATCCTGTTCCTATTGCTGTGGTGGGAGAGTTGTATTTAGGAGGAGAAGGAATAGCGCGTGCTTATTTAAATCGGGCTGACTTAACAGTAGAAAAGTTTATTGAAAATCCTTTTGCCACAGAAGAAGACAAAAAACAAAATCGCAATACTCGATTGTATCGCACTGGCGATCTATGCCGATATTCAGAAGATGGAAATGTAGAATACTTGGGCCGTATGGATAATCAAGTTAAAATCCGAGGATTCCGAATTGAATTGGGTGAAATTGAATCGGATCTTTTGGAGTATTCAGACATTCAAGAAGCCGTTGTTTTGGCTCGTGAAGATGAACCTGGCAACAAGCGCCTAGTTGCCTATTACGTAGCGAAGCCGGATGCCCATCTAGAGGCCAGCGCTTTGCGAGATTATTTAAAGACTCTCCTGCCGGACTACATGCTTCCCTCCTTTTTTATCAAACTGGATGCGATGCCGCTTTCACCGAATGGTAAGTTAGATCGTAAAGCCTTACCAAGTCCAGAAGGCTCGGAAATTCGTCGAGAGTATGTTGCTCCTCAAACACCGACAGAAATAGCCTTAACCGAAATTTGGCAAGACATTTTGCATCTTGAACAGGTCGGAATACAGGACAATTTTTTTGAATTAGGTGGAGACTCTATCATCAGCATCCAGGTGGTTTCCCGTGCACGAAAACAAGGAATCCATCTACGAACAAACGATATCTTTATGGCTAACACCATCGCAGGCCTCTCTCAAAGGGTTTCGCTTGAAATGGCGCTTCAGCAAGAAACAGAAAATCAGGGTGATATTCCTTTATTGCCGATTCAACACTGGTTTTTTGATCAGGCATTTTTAAATCCGCAGCATTTTAATCAAGCACAACTCTTATGTGTGTCAAGCGAGACAAATGTCGAGATTCTCAAAAAAGCACTTGTGGATGTTTTTATTCATCATGATGCTTTCCGAATTCGCTATTCCATTCAAAAGCGACTTCAGTGGTATCAAGAATTCATGGACGATCCAATTATTGAGTTTGCGGATTTGTCTAAAGAAGTGAATTTCGATTCCGCTGTAGATCGTTATGCAAATTCTTTGCAGTCAAGCTTAAACATTGAATCAGGCCCTCTTTATCGAATTGCCTTAATTCAAGGTGCCGCGGATCATCAATACCGATTATTTTTTGTCATACATCATTTGATTGTGGATGGTGTATCGTGGCGAATTTTGTTTGCGGATTTACTTGTGGCCTACGAGGCTCGTCTTCAAGGGAAAGAACCGCTTTTACCAATGGAAAATAATTCTTATAAAGACTGGGCGAAATTGCTGGAAGCAGTAATAAAAGAAGACAATAATCCGAACATTTTAGCAGCGAAAGCCTATTGGTTAAATCCTTCACTGACAAAGTACGTCCCAGAGGAATATGAGGGTGTACCAGTTGAGGAAAGAGAAAATAAGAGAGAGTTCTTGGATTGGAGTTTAAGCGAAAGCGAAACCGCCATTTTTCTCAAAGAATTGCCTAAGATTTATCGAACTCAAATCAATGAGACCTTGTTAGCAGCACTTGTCATGTCGTATCGTGAGTATTTTAAACAAGAACAGCTTATTTTACACTTGGAAGGGCATGGTCGCGAAGAATCTCTTTTTGGGAACGTTGTCGATATTAGTCAAACTATTGGCTGGTTCACCTCGCTTTATCCGGTTTATTTTCATTTGCCGAATACGCTGCAAGCCTTGCCCGAAATAATAAAATCAATAAAGGAACAACTACACCAAGTGCCTGGAAATGGCTTGGTTTATGGAATGTTGAGATATTTAGCGGATCCAGAAATAAGCGATTTAAAAGTCTACGATGGCCCTAAACTTATTTTTAATTACTTAGGTCAATTTACGGGAAGCAAAGGACTTTTGGAATTTGCTGAAACCTCTTCCGGGAATTCTGTGGCGCCAGAAAATTTCGGGAATTCATTGATGGAATTTAATTGCGCGATTGCTAATGGTCGTCTAAGAATGTGGATTACTTACAACACGAAATATTATCGACCAGAAATCGTGCGAAAATTTGTGCAGGGCTATCATGAGTGCTTAATACGATTTATTAAGGAAAAAATCTTCATGAAGGACATGCAATGGTTGATCCCTTCTGATCTTCCTATGCTTAAATTTACGCAGAAGCAGATTAATCAGATTTTACCAAGTAATACAGAGGATGCTTATCCTCTCTCTCCCATGCAGAAGGGCATTCTTTTTTTAACCTTAAAAGACCCTCATATCGGTGGATACATTATCCGAAATGGGTTTCTCATTGAGGGTCTGCTGAATCGTAACGCGTTACAAAATGCTTGGAAAAAATTAATCGAACAATATGATATTTTAAGAAGCTATTTTTATTGGGACTTGAGTGGAGATCCCATACAAATAGTTCAAGAAAAACTGGATTTACCTTGGAAAGAATTGGATTGGCAAACATCAGCCGATTGGCGCGCAGAATTGCAAGCGCTTTATGAGGAAGAGGGCGTAAAAGGATTTGATCTTAAGCAGCTTCCATTAATGCGTTTTTATTTAATTCAGCTAAGCCCGACAAAAACACTATTGGTTTGGGTGTATCACCATATATTACTGGATGGGTGGAGCAGTTCTATTCTTCTAGGAAAATTATTGGATTATTATCATCGACAAATTGAGGGGCAAGAGCTTCCCGAATTAAGACCTATACACTACCGAGATTTTATTGCTCACCTTCGTCTGCAATCTGAGGAAAAGGCCAAGGCCTATTGGACTCAGTATCTCCAGGGTTTGAATGGAGCAAGCATTTTATCCATCAAAAAATTGAAACCCCTTTCGGAGGATGCTTCTTTTCGATTGAAAAGTCTGGAATTGAAATTTGATTTCATCAAAACAAAAGCCTTGAACGATCAGGCTAAAAAATTAGGGCTCACCTTGAATACCTGGTTGCTGGGAGTCTGGGGCATAATTTTACGCTATTACACGGGACAAGACGATGTTGTTTTTGGAAATGTCGTTTCAGGGCGAGCCTCAATGCTTAACAGTAGCCATGAGCAAGTGGGCTTATTCATAAATACTTTACCGCTTAGAATTCAATTCAGTCGAGAAATGACGGGCCAATCCTACCTTAAGCAAATTCAAGCTCATCTTAGTCGCTCCCAAGAATATGATTATACTTCGTTGGGACACATTCAAAGCTGGGTCGGTTTTGATTCCCGAACGCCTCTCATTGACCAACTCTTTGTATTTGAGAATTATCCAATTAATGCCGTTATAGAAAATAATAAGGCGCTTTCGATTCGTGAAGTGATTTACAAAGAACAAACCAATTATGATCTAAATATTTTGATTTTTCCTGGAAATCAATTGTCTATTAAAATTGGATACAATGAAGTATTTTATGAGTCAAAGGATATCGAAAGATTAATCAGACACATGGAATATTTAATTGATCAGATGGTCTCAGGGCCAGATCGATTTATACATGACTATGAAATATTATTGCCGGATGAAAAACAAAAAATCCTAGTGGATTGGAATAATACCGCGTTGGAGTATCCATTGAACAAAGCGATCCATCAACTGTTTGAAGAGCAGGTTGAGAAAACTCCCGATAATTTGGCTGTTGTTTCTGAAAATCGGCATCTGAGCTACCGAGCTTTGAATGAAAAAGCAAATCAATTGGCACGATATCTTGAACAGCAAGGAATTAATAAAGGAGATTCCATCTTGGTTGCAATGGAGCGAACGGAAAATTTAGTAATTTCAATGATAGCTTCATTTAAGTTGGGGGTTATTTATGTTCCCGTCAATCCAGATTATCCAGCGGATAGAATCCGATTTTTAGTTGAAGACAGCCATTGTAAACTTATTCTCTTAGATTATCCTCGAAAAATAAATTTTGAAAATCTTTCACGTCCTCTCCTAACACTTTTGGAAATGAATTTGAATGCCATCGACCATGCAAATTTGAAAAAAGAGGTGAAGTCGACTGATATTGCCTACATTATTTATACTTCAGGAACGACAGGCACTCCCAAAGGCGTGATAGTGCCTCATAGAGGTCTCGTTAATTTGGTGACTTGGTATCACAAGAGCTTAGGGATAACTTCAGAGGATCGGTCTACTCAATTCAGCAGCCAAGCATTCGATCCTTTTTTCTGTGAAACCTTACCCCTGCTCACGCGAGGCGCGAGCGTATGGATTTTGCCAGAGGCTATAAAATATGACCATGTGGAATTGCAGAAATTTATTTTGAAAAACAATATTACCATTTCGAATGTGACGACTCCAGTGGCTAAAAATTTATTTTCAATTCCCTGGCCTATGACTTGTGCCTTAAGAGTATTTAGAATGGGAGGTGAGAAAATTACGTGGACCATTCCACAAAAATTGCCCTTTGATATATGGAATTGTTATGGTCCAACGGAAACGACTGTTGAATCAATATGGGCTCGCATTTATGTTTCCAATACTCCTATCGAAATTCATACCGAAATTGAGGACTTTTCAACTTATCCAATTGGAAGACCCATTGGAAATACAGAAACGTTTATTCTCGATTCTGTACTCAATCCCGTCCCCATCGGTTGTATAGGTGAATTATTTATTGCTGGGGCGGGCCTTGCAAATGGCTATTTAAATCGCCCGGAGCTCACGGACGAAAAATTTATTTATCATTCCTTTATAAAAGGTCCAAAGCTTCGAATGTATCGAACCGGAGATTTTTGTCGCTACCTTGAGGATGGAAATATCCAATATGTAGGTCGTATAGATCATCAAGTGAAAATTCGTGGATTTCGGGTTGAGCTGGGTGAAATTGAATCGACTCTTTTAGGTCATCCCGATATTCAAGAAGCCCTAGTGTTTGCACGGGAGGATGAGCCTGGAAATAAGCGCTTGGTTGCTTATTTTATTGCGAAACCGGGCGCTTCTGTTGAGCCGGCAGGCTTACGTGAATATTTAAATAAAGAGCTGCCAAATTATATGGTCCCTTCATTTTTTATACGATTGGAAACTATGCCTCTTAGCCCGACTGGAAAAATAGATCTAAAAGCACTGCCAAGCCCTGAAGGAGTTGAAATCCGTCAACACTACATCGCGCCCAGAACAATGACAGAAGAAATTTTGGCAGGAATATGGGAAGAGTGCTTAAAGATTGAAAAGGTAGGTATTTACGACAATTTCTTTGAGTTGGGAGGGCATTCACTTTTGGCGACTCAATTGTTTTTTAAAATACATGAAGCCCTTAAGGTCAAGATTCCTGTTGCAGAGTTGTTTGTAGCACCTACCATCGAGAGTTTAGGTTTTCTTATCGACACCCAAGCTCAATTTACTGAGCGTTGCTTGGTGGCTATGAATCAAACAGGAAGAGAAGCGCCTTTGTTTTGTATTCACCCAATCGGTGGTGCTGTGGCATGCTACATTCATCTCGCGCAAGTCTTTGAGGGCGAGCGGCGTTGCTATGGTCTACAGTCGCAGGGATTATTAATAAACCATGTACCACAAAATAGTATTTCTGAAATGGCCGCTACCTATATTCAGGAAATTAAAACCATTCAACCAAGAGGGCCCTATCATTTAGCGGCTTGGTCTTTTGGGGCTACGATTGCCCTTGAAATGTATAGTCAGTTGACCCGAGAAGGGGAGACAGTTGGTACCCTTGTCTTCATTGATGCCTTAGCACCTCACCTTTTACAAAAAGAAATTCAACCGAAAATGAATAGTGAATTGGAAGGGCTATTTCACTTTATACAAGATCTAGCAAAAATATCTGGAAAGAATATTGAAGAAGAGGTAAGGCAACTCGGACAATATGAGACTGTTTTGGAAAGTGAGAAACGGGCGATCGATATTCTTTTAAAACATGGAATAATTATCAGTGAAACCGGAGTGAATCAGTTTAAAAGATCTTATGAAGTGTATCGAGCGAATAGGCTTGCGTTAAAAACGTATCAGGTTCATTTAATTGAAGCCGATTTGCTTCTTATCAATGCCTCAATATTGCGGGGCGTAAAAGATCAGCATGGGTGGAACGAAATAAGCACAGGAAAAATAGAGATATATAACATGGTGGGTGATCATTATAGCCTCCTTGAAGTCGGCAGCATTAATGAAGTGGCTCAACAAATTCGAAATTTAAAAAAATAATATTGGTGAAAGTTATGGAAGAAGACAACAAAAAACAGCATCAATACGAGGAAGCTCTAAGGTCTGCATTAGAAAATATTCGTCAACTCAAGGCTGAAGTAGCTCCCTATCATGAATCTATCGCCATTATCGGAATGGGCTGCCGATTTCCAGGAGGAGCAAACCATGTTGAGGCTTTCTGGTCTTTGTTAGAGTGCGGTGGTGATGCAATCACGGAAGTGCCTTCAAATCGTTGGGATGTTGATCTTTTTTATGATCAAGATCCAAAAGCACCGGGTAAAATGATCACAAGACTGGGTGGTTTTTTAAATCTCGACGTAAGTGAATTTGATGCTGATTTTTTTGGGATTAGTCCAAGAGAGGCTGAATATTTAGATCCTCAGCAACGTTTATTGCTGGAAGTCAGTTATGAAGCAATTCAATCTGCAGGTATCGTGCCTGAATCGCTGAAAAATAGTTTAACCGGTGTATATATTGGTATTAGTTCTCACGATTATATAGATTTATTAACGGCCAGTGGCAATAAAGAATTAATTAATCCTTATATGGCGACTGGCAATGCTTTTAGCGCAGCTTCGGGAAGAATTGCATTTTATTTCGGCTTGCAAGGGGCAAATTTTGCAATCGATTCAGCCTGCTCGTCATCCTTGGTAGCCATTGACCAGGCTTGCGCCAGTTTACGAAATGGTGAAGCGAATTTAGCCTTGGCGGGTGGCGTGAATTTAATGTTAGCTCCCGATCTAAGCATCGACTTTTCAAAAGCGGGTATGTTAGCCAGCGATGGGCGCTGCAAAACATTTGATGCAAGTGCTAATGGTTACGTGAGGGGAGAGGGCTGTGGAATACTGGTCTTGAAACGCTTAAGTGATGCTTTGCATGATGGTAACACTATTCTTGCAGTTATTAGAGCCAGCGGCGTCAATCAGGATGGTGCAAGCAGTGGTTTAACAGTGCCTAATGGAGCGGCACAAGAAAAATTAATTCGTCACGTATTAGCGAAAGCAAAATTAGAAGGAAAAGATATTGATTATCTTGAAACCCATGGAACAGGGACCTCGCTTGGAGACCCAATAGAGGTTCTGGCAGCAGGTGCGGCTTATGGCGATCGAGAAACATCTCATCCATTAAAATTGGGTTCTGTAAAAACCAATATTGGACATTTGGAAGCGGCAGCTGGTGTTGCAGGCGTGATTAAAGTTGTTTTAGCTTTGCAACATGAGATGCTTCCAAAGCACTTGCATTTTACGAAATTAAATCCTCATATTGAACTGAATTTCCCGGCAGAAATTATAACTGAAAATCAAGCCTGGAAACGTGGGGAGCGAGTTCGCCGAGCTGGGGTTAGTTCTTTTGGATTTAGCGGCACCAATGCACATTTAATTATTGAGGAGGGTCCGAAATATACCGATAAAGAATTATTAACCTTGCAGGAACGGTTTCTCAATCTTCCGGCTTATAATCGCCAACGGTATTGGGTAAAGGCTTTAACTGAACAACAGCATGATGAGTTCTTGTATGAATGGGCTTGGCAAGAAAAATCATTTGAAGACTTTACTTTACCGAATAAAGCAGGGCATTGGTTAGTATTGAGCGATGCAGAGGTTTCTGCTGCTTTAATAAAGTTTTTAAAAAGTAGAGGCGGAACCTGCCGTTGCATCGACATTGAAAATCACCCCAAAAACAAGGAAGATTTTGCGATTTTATTAAAATCAGAATTTTTTAATGGAATTTTACATGCTTCTAGCACAAATAGTAGTGTTTTGTTGTCTGCTGATACTATTCGAAATGCCCAAACGGTAGGTGCAGAAAGTTTTTTGCATCTTACTCAAGCTCTCGGGGAGTTGGAAGAAACGGTAAAGCCTCTAGTATTTTTAATTACGCAGAATATTACATCAAATAATCTACCACAAAGCCCTTTAAATGGATTGTTTAAAACTATTTTAGCTGAATATCCTCTGTGGCCCATCAAGCACATAAACCTAAGCAGTGATTGGGATAAAGAAGTAATGCTGCAGCTACTTTTTTCAAAAAATGATGAAAGCATTATCATGTTAAGCAAAAATCAATGCTATGTGCCCCGCTTAATGAAACTCAACTCGGCTCGCGAACCTAAGAATGAAATAAATGTTGAGGGTGGGATACGTGCAGGAGCTAGCTACTTGATTACCGGTGGTTTAGGCGGCCTAGGCTTGGTGCTTGCAGGATGCTTGGTGGGGAAAGGCGTGGGGAATATTATTCTCACGGGAAGGGCAGCCTTCAACGATGAAATTAAAATGAAGATAAAAAATCTTGAAACCCAAAATACAAAAGTTTCCTATGAGAGCTTAGACATTGGCGATGAAAAATCGGTGGCAGATTTACTGAATCGTCTAGAAAGGGAAAAGCCTTTAAAAGGTATTTTTCATTTAGCGGGAGTTTTGGATGATGCCACCTTGATGCAGCAAAATTGGGAACGTTTTGAAGCCGTCTTTCGTCCGAAAGTTTATGGCAGTTTTTATTTGCATAAATATTCCAAAAATCTTGATCTTTTCGTCATGTTTTCCTCTCTTGCAGCCACGCTTGGAAACCTTGGGCAAAGTAATTATACGGCAGCTAATGCGTTCATGGATGCGCTTTGCGAATATCGCAGACAGCAAAATTTGCCGGCGCAAAGCCTCTCTTGGGGACCGTGGGGAGAGGTAGGTATGGCAAAAGCTCTGGAATCTCGGCAAATAAAATCCGGTTTTTCCCCGCTAAAGTTGAAAGCAGGAATGCAGGCATTAGAAACAGCTTTATTATTACCGAAAGCAAATATCATTATAGCCAACATCAATTGGGGAAATTATATAAAACATCTAATAAAGCCACCCACGTGGCTTCAAAATTTTTTGCCCGTAAAAATAAGCAAAGAAAAATTGCAGGAGCAGCTACAATGGCTTGCTCCTGCAGAACGTTTGCCTACAATTAAGGCTTTTATACGTGATCTTCTTCAATTGGTTCTTGGATTATCCAGTTCTCAAGCCATCGATGAGGAAAAAAATTTTTTTGATATGGGTCTTGATTCTCTGATGGCGATGGAATTAAAAAATTATTTACAAGAGAACCTTGGTGAAACCCGTATTTTGTCCGCTACAGCTATTTTTGATTATTCTAATATTAACACAATGTCTCACTATTTAGCCGAGTTGCTTCAAATTGAGAGTGGTGGTGAGGCAGCAAAAAAAATGGGAACGCTTATGTCAACCCTCGCAAGTTCCGCTTGGTTGCTGCGAGAAAAGCCCCTTTCTCACCCAAAAGTTCGTGTTTTTTGTTTTCACCATGCTGGAGGGAGTGCTGGAAATTTTAGAGCTTGGGGTCCACAAATGCCCGAGGGAGTAGAATTAAATCTTATTCAGCTTCCTGGGCGTGAGCAGCGCTACCATGAGCCATTATTAACGGCACTCCCAGACGTCACGTTTGGTATTACCCATGCATTATTGGATTATTTAGAGGAACCGTATATTATTTTTGCGCATAGTGCGGGGGTTAGAATGGCGTGTGAGGTGGTGAAACAACTGCAAACCCTTAATTTGCCGATGCCCCATCATATGATTTTGTCAGGGTTTTCGGCGACTTATTATACGAGTGGTGACATAAAAATTGTTGAAGGGATTCCAGAGAAGATAAAAAATGATCCGGAGGCCATGGCCCTTTATTTACCAATATTTCTGGCTGATCAGAAATTATTAGATACACTTTTTGAAATAAAAAAATTATTCGCAATGCCTATAACTACTATTCATTGCAGTGAAGATAGCATTGCGCCAAACGATGAAGTAAAAGCCTGGTCAAGTATAACAGAAGGTGCGACCCAGCATATTTTACTGCCTGGAGACCACTTTGCACTGTTAAGGGATCCCCTCCCATTTATCGAGGTAGTAAAATCGATTTGTGGGTCGATTATGGAAGCTCGTCAGTAATGCAGCCCTTGCTAGCAGAACGGACAGTTTGAATATAGCGGAGTAAAGCTCCTTTTTTAACCTTGTAGGGTGGCATGGTCCAAAGGCGTTGGCGATGTTCGAGTATTTCGGGAGATACTTCGACAGTAATGGTGTTTTTAATGGCATCTATTCTGATCATATCACCGTCTTGTAATAGTGCGATAGGTCCGCCCACCTGGGCTTCGGGGCTCACATGCCCAATAATAAAACCTTTAGATCCCCCCGAAAAACGACCGTCGGTAATGAGCGCCACTTTGCCACTCAAATGGCTAAAAGCAATTCGGCTGGTGAGAAGTAACATTTCAGGCATTCCAGGGCCGCCCTTTGGGCCTTGATAACGAATAACTATCACATCACCCGCTTGAATATGTCCATTTTCGAATGACTCAATCATGCTGGATTGATCCTCAAATACTTTGGCAGGGCCCGAGAACATCTCCCCTTCGTGCCCGGTTATTTTGGCTACGGCACCCTCGGGTGCAAGATTACCGCGAAGAATGCGTAAATGGCCTGTTTTTTTGATTGGGGTCTTAAGACTATGAATCACTTTTTGATTTGCTTTGAGGGCAGGGAGGGAGTGCAGGTTTTCAGCAATGGATAGGCCGGTGATCGTGAGGCAATCTCCGTGAATGAGTTTGCCTTCCAATAGCAATTTCATGACAGCTGGGATGCCCCCGACCCGATACAAATCAACCATGTTGTATTTTCCAAAAGGGAGCATATCGGCAATCAAGGGTGTTTTTTCAGCGATGGTAGCAAAGTCATCTAGGGACAATTGGATATCAGCGGCATAGGCCACGGCGAGTAAATGTAAGACCACATTTGTTGAGCCCCCGAGAGCGATGGTGAGTACCATTGCATTTTCAAATGCCTCCCGTGTCATAATGTCTCTGGGCTTAATGTCTTTTTCCAATAAATTGCGGATAATTTTTCCTGCCGCTCTGCATTCCGCTAGTTTTTCTTCGGAATTGGCAGGATTTGAGGCGCTGTAAGGCAAACATAAACCCATCGCTTCAATGCTGCTAGCCATGGTGTTCGCGGTGTACATCGCGGCGCAGGAACCCTTGCCAGGGCAGGCGTGCTCAATAATGTTTTCATATTCTTTTTTTGGCAATTTTCCAGTGCGGTAGGCCTCATAATTCGCATATACATCATGAAGGGTAATGGATTTATGATTGAGGCAACCTGGTTGTATGGCGCCCCCATAAATGATAAATCCTGGGCGATTCAGGCGGGCTAATGCCATCATGCAGCCAGGCATATTTTTATCACAGCCGGGAATGGCAACGCAGGCATCGTACCAATGCGCTGACATCATCGTTTCAATGGAATCCGCAATTAAGTCTCGAGATTGCAGGGAATAATGCATACCTTCCGTGCCCATTGAAATCACATCACTGACTCCAACCGTGCTAAATCGCATACCCAGCATCTCGGAGTCAATAACACTTTTTTTGACTAAATCTCCAAAGTCGCGCAAGTGCATATTGCAAGGATTTCCATCGAACCAAACACTGGCAATTCCCACTTGTGGTTTGTGAATATCCCCTGGTTTAATACCCGTTGCATATAATTGTGCTTGTGCAAAGCCATGTGTGAGAGAATCTGTAATACGAGAGCTGTATTTATTTAGCTTTGAGGGCATTTATATTCTCCAATTAGGCAGTGAGAGATGCCATCACCTTACGAGGACCCGTAAAAGGTTCTCGAGCGTGCAGGTTGAGATAATTATCAACCACCATGAAATCTCCCTGTTGCCAAGGTTCTATAATGAGGTTTTTTTGAATAACCTCTATGATATTTTCGATTTCTTCATTTTTTAATTCTTCTCCATTCCCCAATCGTGCTAAGCAGGGTAAGTTTTGCGGGGGCAATAAAAAATAACGAAATAGCCAGGTAAATTTAGGGCCTAATATGGCACGGTAAAAAACTTCACTGTTGAAGATGTTAGATTGATTAAACCATACGGTTTCTTGTGTTATGGGATGCGTTCTGAATGCCGGAAGTTTAATAAAAGTTTGCAAACCTCTATCCCGATCGAGCCAATGGTAATCATAACCTTCTCTTTTTAATTTATCCTCAACAACGGTTTTTTCTTCTGTTCCAAAGGAACGCCTCCAAGACATCACTCCTGGATGAAGCTTAGACATTAACTGCATTCTAATGGATTTATCATGGTAAAAACGATCATAGCGGATCCCTAGAGTATTCAGTTTGTCACGCAATGTTGGATCAAGATCTTGGTAAATGGCACGTGCATCTGCAATGGGTGTTGCGCCGAGTTGAGTGGCAGTCTGATGGCAGTAAAAATATAAGTGATTAGGGTAATGAGGGGCGTAAGACATTTCATTGTGAGGGGCGATCCAATATTTAGGGGGCATCTCGGTTGAGGTAAAAACACCTTCAGCTAGCACTTTTCGAGGGGAGGTCCCACCGGCATAATTAAAGAAATTCCCCAATTTGCAAGCTTTTACACACTTTGAGAAATCATCTGCAGAAGACAACCCAAAGCCCCGAAATAGTAAGGTACCATGAAGTAATAATTTTTTTTTGAGCTCAGTATGATTTTCTTCCAAAAACGTTAAAAGGGATTCCAGGTTACTATTTTGTGTTGATGAGGGTTGTATGAGATATAATTTTTCTAAACTTTCTTTCATATTGAAATTCCCTATATTTATCGTGCAAGGGTTATCCAATGCTTATATTTTCCACTCTCACCATGCACAGTTTGATGATAGGCGTTTTGAATTATAGTAGTGATAGGCCCTCGGTTTCCAGTGCCAAGGATACGACCGTCAATTTCACCAATCGTTACTACTTGAGCCGCTGATCCTGTTAAAAATATTTCATCCGCTGTATAAAGCTCGTCGCGAGTGATATTTCGCTCAAGAATTGGAAGACCTTGGTCTTTTAGTAGGGAAATAATAGTGTCTCTTGTAATGCCGGGAAATATAGCATCCTTGCTTGGTGTAGATATGACGCCTTTATGTATGGCAAAAATATTTGAGGTGCTAGCTTCGGCTACATAGCCGTTGGCATCAAGCATCAAGGCGTCATCGCATTTTTGTTGTAGGGCTTCTTGGTATGCGAGAATAGAATTAACATAACTGCCATTAATTTTGGCTTTCAAGAGCATACTATTCACATGATTTCGAACAAAGGAAGAGGTGACAAGACGCAGACCTTTATTTTCATCTTCAATGTTAAGATACTTTTTTAGTGGGTGGGCTGCGATCATGAGATGCGCGGCCGGAAAATTTACATGGAGACCTAGAGCTTCTGCCCCGTAATACGCCATGGGTCTGACATAGGCTGCATTTAGGCTATTTTTATTGAGGGTTTGAATGATCGCATCAATTATTTCCTCGGGCGTATAGGATATTTTCATATTAATTATTTTTGCGGAACAAAAAAGTCTTTCAATATGATCTTC
This sequence comes from uncultured Gammaproteobacteria bacterium, assembly GCA_963711375.1. Lineage (GTDB taxonomy): Bacteria > Pseudomonadota > Gammaproteobacteria > Coxiellales > Coxiellaceae > CAVQDV01. The sequence continues at coordinate 2,527,862 of CAVQDV010000005.1, read as the reverse complement.
AAGACGAAAAATAGCGGGCCCTTTATGCGTTTCATATACACGGAGTCCCTCGAAGACCCCCATCCCATAGTGCAAAGTAAATGACATGGGGTGGATAGCAGCATTTTCCCACGGAAGAAAGGCTCCATCCATCCAGATAAAAGAAGCACTAGTTGATGTTGCCATTTAAAATCCTCCTGATACTATAATTATTTCACTAACGCCAGGGTAATACAAGAGCTACGGGTTTATTTGGTTGTAGAGGCTTAAGATTCTTTTGTGGGGCAAGAAAAAAATTTTTTAATTATTAATTCAGCAATTTCCCAGGCTGTTTTTCGTTGATCCGATAATGTGACAAGAATATTTCCGGTCTTTAATGAAACATAGAAATAAGCGCTTGATGGTGGAAGCGCTCCAGCATGAGCTATTATTTGATTTTCAGAATCATAGAATTCCTGCCCATATTTTTCGAGGAAGATTTTAAAATCCGATTCTTCAGTGGATTTTTTATATAACCAACGTCCAAATTCCAATAAATCTAGGGAGTTGATCCAGTATCCTCCAGAAGGGCTTCCGACGAGATATTGGGAATAGGCTGCAGAAGGATCCTTATTAAATCGACCCGATTCAGGTTTCATAAGCGAAAATGAGGGAAAGCCAATTTCATTGATAATTAATTTAAATAAAATGTGATTATAAGTAAACTCAGCCCCCATTTTTTGTTGATAGGCTTCTTGAATGGCAAGAGAAACTAATAATATCCCTAAATTGCTGTACTCATTTTTATATATTTTTGGTTCTGCAAACGAGAGAAAATCTTCTGGATTTTTAATGCTCATTAATTCCGACAGGCTTTCATTTTTTTGAATTCGATTTTTAATGGTTTCGATATAATTTTTTTTAACGTAATCGCCTAGATTGGCTTTATGGGTCATTAGCTGATGCAGAGTAATTTTTTCATTCGATAAATGATTTATTACGACTTCTGGAAGAAGATCTTCAATTTCCTTTTTGAATTTTATGGGCCTATTGAGCGCTTTTTCATCGATAATTCCGCGTTGCACCATTAGTAATAACAGTACGCCGGTAAAAACTTTTCCAACGGAATGCATTGAATAAATATCAAAAGGATGAAGGCTGAACGTTTCTCCCTCTTGACACGAAATGCATAATGAAACAGATTTTTCAGTGCTGGAAATATATTTTTTTAGATCTTCGAAGATCTTGGCATGAGAATGTTTCCCCATGAAACCTCCTCTAATAACCTTTAAAAATGGGATTACGTTTTTCGATGAAAGCTTGAATTCCCTCTTCTCGATCTTTCGTGTCAAGCAGCTCATAATAGGCCGCTACCTCAGCCTCATATCCAGATTGAATGCTCATGTCGAGCGAGGCATTTAAAGCTTTTTTAATGGCACGAGTAGACAAGGGTGCATTAGCAGCGATGGATTTGGCGGTGTTTAAAACATTTTCCATTAAATTTTCGGGTTCAAAGAGCGCATTCACAATTCCATAACGGAGCGCCGCTGCAGCGGTAAAAGAGTCTCCGCTCAGGGCAAGTTCTTTGGCTCTTTTTATTCCGCAGGTTCGTGGTAATAGTTGAGTGCCCATCGCTCCCGGCATAATCCCTCGTTTTACTTCTGCTTGGGCAAAAACAGCGTTTTTTGATGCATAAGCAAAATCACAGGCTAAGATATATTCAAGTCCTCCACCATAGGCGTCCCCATTTACAGCCGCGATGAGTGGAATCGGGCAATTAAACATCAGGGATATCATTTGTTTTAAAACGGCATGCATGTCCTTCCATTGTGCGGAGCTTATTCCCTTTCTCTCTTTCAAATCTGCCCCGGCGCTAAATGCTTTATTTCCAGTGCCGGTGAGAATTACGCATTTAATTGACTCAGTAGACGTGGTGGCCAATTTCGTCCAAACATCCAATAAGGCTTGGCACAGTTCAAGATTGACGGCATTGGCATGTTGGGGTCTGTTAAGTGTGAGAATTAAAATTTCACCCTCTTCAAGCTTCTCTTGCAGGAGCACGTCGTTTTTGTTTTCCATACTAGATTCCTTTCAAAAGCTGGGCAAGACATCGGCTTTGTGCTGCCAGATAATGACCTAGGGCATCTTCATAGCTGTCGTGTAGCGATTCGGAAATTAGCCTTTTGGTCATATCAATAGCGGTTGTATTTTTCCCTTGCACACCTTTAATAATCTCGAAGATTTCTTCGTCTGTTATGCGATCTACGCAATAATCAATAAGACCGATATTTTTGGCATGCGCTGAGTCAGCTTTTCCTTCGATCAATAAAATTTTCTCAGCCATACTAGGTCCCAGAAGCTTTGTGAGTCGATAAACTTCCATTCCCGGAAGAACCCCATTTTCCAATTCTTTAAATAAAAAAACCGCATTTTTTTCGGCTATCCTAAAATCGCAGGCTAACATAAATTGTAGAGCCGGCCCTACTACCTCGCCTTCAATGGTAACGATGGATACTTGAGGTAATTGTCCAAGGTAGCGTAGCGTTTTTTCCCATTTTGTTAGGAGCCGAAGAATTTCTGCATTAGAAAGCGCCTGGTCAAAAAATACATTTGATGAGGTAATATTTTTAAAGACCAAAAATTTTAGTTTTTTATTTTCATCAATTTGGTCGAAGGTTTCGGAGAATGTTTCCAAGAAAATCTCTGATAATTCTGGGGTTTTTCCTTTTTTAAAAAGAAAAAACCCAACTTCATCTTGGATTTCAAAATCATAATAAAGGTTATTCATTTCCATCTCCTTCTAATAAAGCCGTTTCGAGCTGTGCCCCAGGCCCCATCGTAATAAAAACAAGATATTCACCTCTTTGCAGGTGAGCCTCCTCTAGTAATTTTGTGTAAGAAAATAAAAAAGAACCTGAAGAAAGGTTACCATATTCGGAAAGAACGCTGCTGGTATGTCGTAGATCATACGACGTCAGTCCCAAATTATATTTAATCGCCTGTATTACTTTGTTCCCGCCGGCGTGCACTATCCAGTACGTAATGTCTCTCTTTTTAACGTTAAATTTTCGGAGTAATTTATTAACGGGGGTTTCTAAATGTGAGCCAATGTTGTAAGGGATGGCTCTTTCGAGCCTGAAGCTGAATTTATTAAACGAGGAATTCCACACATATTGCATCGCGTCTAAAGTCCCTTCAATCAGGTAACTTGAAAAGCCTAAAATAGCAGGTGTCTTTTCATTGCCCCCGGCCTTTAATATGACTGCCGCCGCACCGTCACCAAAGAGACTATTCACGATAGCGGTTTCTATAGTGTCATCAAATATGTAGGCCGCGGAGCAGATCTCCACACAAAGGAGAAGTGCATATTTTTTCGGGTTTGCCTGGGCCCAATTAGCCGTGACATTTAATCCATTTAAACCCGCGCAACAACCCATTCCTACCACATCAGTTCTTTGGCAGTCCATTGGGATTTTGAGTTCATTAATAAGATGAGCGCTTAGGCCTGGGCTCATGAAACCCGTGCTCGTTACAACACATAGGTATTCGATGTCAAAAATTTGCAGATGAACCTTAGCTAATGCCGCTTTAATTGCTACAGATCCAGCCTCTAAAGCAAGCTTTAAATGTTTATCGAGCAATTCCGATTCAGGTTCGTCGACATAATGCCCATTATTTTCTTTGAGAGTTAAAAAGCGAGAATTAATATGGGCGTTTTTAAACAAGCGAGAAATGCGTTTATCATGAATCCCCATTTTGTCTGTTAGCTCATTTTGGGGTAGTTTTTTTCCGGGATTCGCTATTCCTACGGAAACTATCCTTGGACGCTGAGACAGGTCACGCATCTAAATTCCCCTATATTTATTCAACACATACATAATCATTGTAGCACCATCATAGGGGTTTTCCATCTTATGAGCTAAGATTTCTATTATGGTCTATAATACTTTTAGGGACTTGTTTTCGGGCGAGGAGGTGGTTTACGTGCTTAAGGATTTCATAAGATCCGCTTACCAAAATAAAGGCGAGTTCCCTTTGTTTATTGAACCCGCTTCGGGGTTGAATGCCAATGCTAATGCGCTTATTCAATATTTGACGGAAAATAACGCCGAGATGAAAGCGTTTCTTCACAAAACAGGAGTTATTTTATTTCGGGGTTTTAATTTAGCTTCAGCTGAAGATTTTTCCAATTGTGTTAAAGCCTGTCAATTAGGTAATTTTTTTGATTATTCGGGGGGAGTTTCTCCTCGCACGAAATTAGCTGAGGGCGTTTTCACTTCAACAGAATCTCCGCCTCATCAGCCGATCCCACCGCACAATGAAATGTCTTATTCACCAAATTTTCCTGGGCATTTGTTTTTTTTCTGTTTACAAGCTTCCGAAGAGGGAGGGGCAACTCCTGTCATAGATGCCAGAAAAGTATATCAATCCCTTGAGCCAGTACTTCGAGAGAAGCTTGAACGTTATGGAGTGGTTTATAAACGTTTTCTGTTTGAAAAGTCTTTCAGAATGAAAATATTGTCAAAACTCAATAATTTTTTTATGAGTTGGAAAGAGACTTATAAAATTTCGGATCGAGCCCTTTTAGAAGCAAAATTGAAAGAACAGGGGCTTAGTTTTAATTGGTTAAATAAGCAGCAGGGTTTAGTTACCACTATAAATTTACCTGCTTTCCGAAAGCATCCCGTTACTGGGGAAATGGTTTGGTTCAATCAGATCAATAGTTTTAATGACCATATTAACAGCTATTATAGTGCTATTCTTGGTCCAAGATTTTCTTGGCTGTTTCGTTATTTTCTGTTGAGACCTGAAAATTTACCCTGCACGACCACTTTTGGAAATGGCGATAAAATTTCTCGGGAACAAGTGCAGAATATTATAAATAATTTACAAAGGCATATGGTCACGATACCCTGGCAAAAGGGTGATTTCATGCTTATTGATAATTATTTGGCTTTGCACGCCAGAGAACCTTTTAAAGGTGCTCGATCCATATTAGCCAGTTTAACAAAATAGGAGGAACGGATGAGCCTAAAAAACAAGGTCAGTAGCGTTGAGTGGGAAACGCGAGTTACTCTGGCCGCGCTTTATCGTTTTGTTGCTCTTTGTGGATGGGATGATCTCGTTTTTACTCACATGACAGCGCGAGTTCCTGGCCCTGAAAAACATTTTTTAATAAATGGATTTGGTACCTTGTTTGAAGAGATTACCGCATCAAATCTAGTAAAGTTGGATTTAGAGGGAAACATTATTCTTGATAATGGCTATGAGGTTAATCAGGCCGGTTATCTTATTCATAGTGCTATACATAGAGCCCGAGAAGATGTTGGCTGTGTAATACATTTACATGCAAAGGCGGGACTTGCTGTTTCTGCCTTAAAACAAGGCTTATTACCTATTTCACAGAAAGCCTCATTCATATTACCTTTTCTTTCCTATCACAATTACGAAGGCGTTGTCTTAGAAGAAGATGAGCAACCAAGATTACTCAGAGATCTTGGAAAAAATACCTACATGATTCTTCGTAACCACGGGACCTTAACATTAGGCCCCTCTATACCTTCAGCGTTTATTGCCATGTACTTTCTAGAATCCGCCTGTGACATTCAGATGAAGGTTCTCTCGATGGGCATGGAAAATGTTTTGTTAGATGAGGATATTCTCTTAAAAGCAAAAGAGATGACGGAAAGTCACTTTGGTGTGCGCCAAGAAGTTAAAATGGGGGAACTGGCATGGCCAGCAATTTTGAGAAAATTAGATAAAATAGATCCCTCTTATAAATCGTAAATAAGATCACAGGAGTAAGTGATTTGAACTATAACGCCAGTGAGTTATTACTACGTAATAGTGGAAAGGGTTTGGAAGACAAGCCCGCGCTTTTATTTGAAAATACGGAAATTTACTATTCTCAACTTATAGATGAAGCGAAGCGCATTGCAAACATTTTCAGAAATCGATCTATCCCAGAAGGCTCTTATATCATGGTGCTCATGTATGATAAGCCCAGTTTTTTGACTAGCTTTTTTGCGGGATTAATGACTGGCTGCAAAATGGTGTTGACGAATCCGAACTTAAGTGCAGAAGACTATGAATATTTCTTAAAAGACACACAAGCTAAGGCGCTTATAGTAGATTTTCCGCTATATTTTAAGATTAAAAAGATACGACAGAATTGCCCGGAATTAGAGCATGTTTTTGTGCTTGGCTCTAAAGCTGGCGAAAATATTGATGGCGTTTATAATTTTGAAACAGAAATTCAAAAAAGCTCAACAGATTTGAGTATTGCCGATACTCGAGAAGAAGATATTGCTTTTGTTTTATATACCTCTGGAACTACGGGGCATCCTAAAGGGGTTGTGCATCAGCATAAAGATTTGCTTTATGCCTATGAGTCTTATGGGAAGAATGTCTTGCAAATAAAACGAAATGATATTATTTTTTCGCTGTCAAAATTATTTTTCTCCTTTGGCTTGGGAAATGCTATGGTTTTTCCATTTAGTGTGGGGGCAACTTCCTTATTGTCACCCACTTGGGCAACAGCGACGCAAGTTGTAGAATTAATCGAAAAATATAAACCCACAATTCTAACGGCTTTGCCTTCATTATATTTATCCCTACTTTCGGTGCCCAATTTAAAAGAGCGTAATTTAAGTAGCCTACGTTTATGTATTTCTAGCGGAGAAAAATTATCAGAATACCTTCGTAAAAAATGGAAAGAAACTTGTGAACAAGAAATTATCGATGTACTGGGCTCTACTGAAATGTTCAATTCTTATCTTTCGAGAGGAGAGATAGTTCCAGGTTTTGAAGTTAAACTGATTAACAGTGAAAATCAAGAGGTGAGGCCTGGTGAGTCGGGTGTTATGATGGTTCGTGGTATTACTTCGGCACCCTACTACTTAAATAAACCCGAAAAAACGGCCTTTACAATGAGGGAGGGTTGGATTTATACGGGTGATATTTTTCATCAAGATATAAATGGTTCTTATCATTTTGATGGTCGATCGGACGATCTTTTGAAAGTGGGAGGGCAGTGGGTGTATCCTCTCGAAATTGAGCACGTTCTTATTCAGCATCCGGCTATTAAAGAGTGTCTCGTTATTGGAGAAAATGATGAAGCGGGTTTAACGCAATTAAAAGCGTTAATTGTATTGGAGGAAAATCAATCTAGCATTGAAAAACAAAATTTATTCAGTGATTTTAAGAAATTTCTAATGTCAAAAGTGGCTCCCTACAAACATCCCAAAGAATACCGTATTGTGGAAGCGCTCCCCAAAACGTCCACTGGGAAGATTAAGCGGGTGAATAAAAAGTAGGAAATATGATTTTATATTTTAAAGGTGGGTTTTAATATGGAATTTATTGAGCAAATTCTGAATGCCAAAAGAGAAGACAGAGAAGAAAAAATTAAGAGTTTAATTTTGCATTCTCTCACGCAACTCTTTAGTCTGCCAGAGGAGGGCGTGCCAGACGACATGAGTTTTTTCGAAATGGGTATGGAGTCCCTCACCTCAGAAACCTTTTGTGCTGACTTGCAGTTCGCCTTGCAGGGGCATCTACAGCTTAATGCTGTTATTGCCTTCAATTACCCGACCATTAATTTATTGGCCAGTTATATCGAGAAAGAATTATTTAAGGATGAAATTGAAATATCGGAAAAAGCCTCTTTAGAAAAGCCCTTCCCTGGCCATGAACCTATAGCGATTATTGGAGCAAGCTGTCGACTTCCTGGAGGTGTGAATAATGTAGAGGATTATTGGAAATTGCTGCTTGAAGGTGTTGACCCAATTCAAGATATACCACCAAGCCGTTGGGATATTGATCAATTTTATGATCCCGATCCTGATGCAAAAGATAAAATGTATATTCGGCAAGCGGGGTTTTTGGACCACGTGGATCAATTCGATCCCTTATTTTTTGGCATCAGTCCTCAAGAGGCGCTTACCTTAGATCCTCAACAGCGTTTGATATTGGAGGTGGCGTGGGAAGCCCTTGAGGTGGCGGGAATAGCCCCAGGGAGTTTAAAAGGGGCCTTAGGAGGCGTTTTTATTGGAATTCTCAAAAATTATTATGAAGATATTATTCGTCACTCCGCTGAAAATCATGAAGCGCATGTCATCACAGGCAATCTGTTAAATATGGCCTCTGGGCGCTTATCTTATACTCTCGGTTTGAAAGGTCCCTCGATGATTATTGATACCGCTTCATCATCTTCTTTGGTTGCCATTTGTGAAGCCTGTCAAAGTTTACGCTTGGGTGAAAGTGATATCGCTCTTTCTGGAGGAGTCAATTTATTATTAACTCCAGATTCTTCAATTGATCTGTGCAAGGCGGGTATGCTTTCTCCCGATGCTCGTTGTAAATCGTTTGATAAAGAGGCTAATGGCTTTATTCAGTCAGAGGGTTGTGGAATTGTGGTTCTGAAACGCTTAAAAGACGCAATCAATGATGGGGATCCCATCATGGCCATTATTGAAGGTTTTGCCATCAACCAAAATGGTTCCGGTGCTGGAATTACAGTTCCAAGTGTAGTGGCTCAACAAGCTTTAGTAGCCGCGGCCCTGCGCGATGCTAATTTACATCCCCAGGACATTGATTATGTTGAAACTCATGGTACTGGAACTCGTCTCGGAGATCCTATTGAGCTGGAAGGATTAAAAGTGCTTAGTCCTGGGCGAAAAAATCCTCTTCTCCTGGGGGCAGGAAAAAGCTTTATAGGGCACACTGAGGCGGCTGCAGGAGTTTCTTCATTGATTAAGTTAGCACTTAGTTTGAAAAATGAAATGCTGATAAAGGTCTTACACTTTTCCGAAATAAATCCCCGAATTGATTTAAAGGCAATACCGTCTGAAGTTTTAGTCAATAATCGTTTATGGAAAAGGGGAGGAAAAATAAGAAGAGGTGGAGTAAGTTCCTTAGGCTTAAGTGGTACAAATGCCCATGTCATTTTGGCCGAGGCACCGCTTGTTGAGAAAAAGGCCAATCTCAATGACAGGTCCCGTCATATCATTACAATATCCGCGAAAACAGAAATAGCGCTCAAGAATTTGCTGCAAAATTATCAATCATTTTTAAATACTAGCACCTCAGATGTGGCTGATATTGCTTATACCGCCAATACCGGAAGGAATCATGAACGTTATCGAATTGCCATTATTGCAAAAGATTTAATAGAATTAAAAAATAAAATTAATAAAGGCCAATTTATTTCTGGTGAAGCTCTCGAGAATAAGGTGTATCAAGATTTTGGTGGGATTTCACTCGAAGCGTCGGCTGAAGCCTATGTTCATGGTGCTGTGATCGATTGGAAGAAATTCAACGAACCCTTCGCTAGAGAGAAAGTGCTGTTGCCAACGTATCCTTTTCAGCGAGAACGTTATTGGGTGGAAATATTGCCCTCAAATAAAGGAACACCATTTAAACCAGTCCATCCCTTGCTAGGGGAAAAAATAGCTATTCCAGATGGTGAAATTCTGTATCGAGGCGAATTAAATCTCTCTTTTTTACCTTATCTCAAGGATCACAAAGTCTATGGTTACATCATTTATCCGGCTGCGGCCTACATGGAAATGATGTTGGCAGGGAGTTTCTATGGGATTGAAAAAAACGAAATTATTTTGAGCAATATTAGCATCGAAGCCGCACAGAGTTTTCCGATAGATCATCCTATTGAAACTCAGCTAGTGATGAAAATAAATGAAATTGGTTATGAAGTCGCTATTTATAGCCGAATTTATACGGCGGATTTAGAAAATTCAATTTGGCGTTGTCATGCACGAGGCCTGATCAATGTTGATAAAAAAAGGAGTGCACCCTTAGTATTTGACCTTGAAAGTATAAAATTTCGATCTAAAAAAATCCTCAGGAAAGAGGATTTTTATTTTCATGTTAATTCTACTGGCATTTTCTATGGTGAATTTTTTCAAGCTATTAATAAGATTTATATTGGGCAGCAAGAAGTTTTGGCAGAATTAAAAGTGTCTTTTCCAACAAAAGCTTATTTGGCTCATCCTGCATTATTAGATAGCGCCTTGCAATTATTGGGAGTTTCACTCTGGGGGGAAAAATCAAACGATCTTTATTTACCGATTGCCTGTGATTCCTTTGAGTTATATGCTCCACTTAAGGAAACATTTTTTGCTTATTGGAAAGAAACAGAAAACACAGGGAACAGTCGATCTGGAAATTTCACTCTCTGTACACCTTCTGGCGAGGTGTTAGCTATTTTGACTGGCATGCAGTATCGAAAAACGAGTGAGTCTGCATTAAGGCAAATGCTAAGACATGAAAATAGCGTTGAAGAATGGTTTTATGAATGGACTTGGGAAGAAGAAACCTTGCAGAAAACCACAATTCCCGCTTCCTTGGGACATTGGTTGGTTTTAAGTGACGGAAGTGTTTCACAAATACTCACCGAAAGCTTGGAAAAAAAAGGAGCGATTTGTCATTGTATTTCAATTGAAAATCACCCCAAAACAAAAGAAGACTTTATCGCCCTATTACAATTGGAACCATTTAAGGGAATTTTACATGTCTCGAGCTGTGGAGAGGGGTTGTCATTGCAGGCCCCTAACATCTCTAAGGCCCAGAATTTAGGAGTGAAAAGTTTTCTGCATCTTACTCAAGCCTTAGTTCAGCTTTATGAGACAGCTAAAATTCCCCTTTTTCTGATTTCTCAAGGGATTATTTCTGGTAATGTTTTGCAAAGCCCGATGTTAGGATTTTATAAATCGATTTCCTTAGAACATCCTGAATTATCGATGAAATTTATTGATTTGGGCGGAGACCTTAAACCTGAGCCAGAGGTATTGTTTCAAGCTATTTTTGATAAAAGTAAAGAAAACTTATTTTTGTTACAAAGCGATCAAATTTTTGTTCCTCGTTTTATAAAATGGAGGCCAAATGACGAGCAAGCTTCGACGGCAACTTTCAAAAGCCGATTTAACGCTTCTGCCACTTATCTTATCACGTGTGGTTTGAGTAATCTTGGTTTAATGCTTGCAAAATGGCTATTGGCGAAGGGCATAACGCAGCTCGTGCTAACCGGTCGAAGCACACTCAATGATGAAATCAAATCCACTATTAAAACCTTGGAAACGCCCAATGTAAACGTGAGCTACGAAAGCATAGATATAGGGAATGAAAAATCCGTCAAAAATTTATTGATTAATTTACAAAAATCCGAAAAACCCTTGAAGGGTATTTTTCATTTAGAGAGTATTGTGGAGGATGCGATATTGATGGAGCAAGATTGGGAGCATTTTGAAAGGGTATTTCGTCCCGAAGTGTATGGGAGTTTTTATTTGCACCACTATTCAATAGATCTTGATTTTTTTGTCTTGTTCTCATCTATTACTGCAAGCCTAGGAAATTCGAGTCAAAGCAATTATGCCGCCGCAAAAGCCTTTATGGATGCCCTTTGTGAATATCGTCAGCAGCAAGGAATGCCTGCGCACAGTTTGTCCTGGGGTCCCTGGGCAGAAGTCGGGATGCCAAAAACTTTGCTTACTCGAAATGCTAGACTTGGAATGCTCAGTTTAAAACCAGAAGAAGGAATACACGCCTTAGAAGTAGCCTTACTTTCTTCTCGACCCAATCTTACGATAGGCAAAATCAATTGGAAGACTTATATCAAACAACTCATTGAGGTGCCGACGTGGTTTGGAGCATTTCAGTCCGGTAAAACGAGCAATAACTTGCCGAATCAACTAGAGAAGGTGGGCATCAATGAACAACTGCCTATGGTTAAAGCTTATGTGATAGATATTGTTCGATCGGTATTGGGATTGCCAGCTTCGCACGTTATTGATGAAAAAAAGGGGTTTTTTGATATGGGTCTCGATTCGCTCATGGCTATTGAATTAAAAAATCGCTTACAAAGTGGCCTTGGAAAAACCGCGATTTTATCATCAACAGCTGTTTTTAATTACTCTAATATAGAGGACATGGTGAATCATCTCGCAAGCTTATTAAAGCTTGGCATTTCTGCAGATGAAGTTGAAATGAAAGAAATTTTGAATAAAGAGCCAGTTTCTCAGATGAGTATGGAGGATATTCTAAAAGAATTAAAGGATGAGGAGTCAGGAAAAAAGTAAGGTGACATTCGCTCTGGAAACTCAGGTCGGCTATACTGGAGACGAATGAGAATCTTATGTATACAATAATTTGGAAAAATAATCGTGTTCATCGATAAGCGAGTTCTTATTGCAAATTTAATGATTGCTTGCATATTCCGACGCACCCGGTCACTTGTTCCTAAAACATCCGGTCACCTGTTCCTAATAAGAATGTTTTGCTATTTTAATTCTATTTCCATGACGGCCACGCGGTGTTCAAAAAGATGGTCTTCGCCTATGAATTGCCACCCAAGTTTGGCATACCAGCTTGGAATTGTTGGATCAAAAGCCAGAAGATAAAGTTTATCATATCCCAAAAATAAGGCCTGCTTTTTGACCGCATCAATTAATTGTTCGCCGATTTTTTCTTTACGATGGGCGAGGTCAACAACCAAGCTTCCTAACCAGGGAGTTCGTTCTGGCTGAATTCCATCATTTTCACGGAGGGATGCCATGCCAATGGGGTGATCATTTTCAAGCGCGACAAAAGTAATGGGTAATTCCGAGTGATTTGCATGTTTCTTAAGATTTTCTTTTGCGCGTTCAAGGCTAGCATTGGGCGCCCAGTGCTTGCTAATTTCTTCATACCACAGTTTTGCTAAGTAGGGGATATGCTGCTGACAGTCGGCCAGAAGCTTAATTTCGAATTGTTTCATTTCGTTCCCTCACAGAAATCCAGAGTATGATCTCAGCAATCAAGAATTCTAGCATTAAACAAAGTTAGCGCGCCAATATGGCCATGTTCTCCAGCTCCTTCCTCTTCGGTGAAGCGGATGTAGGATTTTTGGCCGATAAAAATCATTTTAGCGAAAAACAAGACCTACACGATTAGATTAAGAATTATACAAAAAAATGCCTGGCTCCTCGATGGCCAATAAGCTAGACTGAGGCCCATACTAGAGTTATTTGAATTAGATAGCAACCAAAGAAGAGCTAACGCAACCCTCCTTTAGAAAATTCTCATCAAAAAAAGGCGGGAGCAACTATTATAAATTCTAAGTCAACTGTCTGAATTTGAATTAATTCGATTTTTAATTAAAAATCGTTGGAGATTTAGCGGGCAGCTGTCGCCGCCAATACTTCGAATACGCGCGAAATAAAAAGAGGGGATTTTTATGAAAATTGATCTTTATCAAATTGATGCTTTTACCAATCATTTATTCTCAGGCAATCCAGCTGCAGTTTGTCCTTTGCCTCAATTTTTGCCCACAGATGTGATGCAATCCATCGCAGCTGAAAACAACTTATCAGAAACTGCATTTTTTATCCGGAAAAATGAAAATTTTGAGATCCGTTGGTTTACTCCAGAAAATGAAGTGAAATTGTGTGGGCATGCAACGCTCGCAAGCGCCCATGTGATTTTTAATTTTCTTGAAAAAGAAATAAATCAAATTACTTTTGACTCAAAAAGTGGTCCTTTATATGTTAAGAAAATAAGTGATGGGAACATTCAGTTGAATTTTCCAGTCATTTCCCCAGAACCTATCGAAGCTATGAAAAATTTAAACGAAGCCTTAGGAATTACACCTAAAGCACTTTATAAATCAAAACAAGATTTTCTTGCAATATTTGAAAATCAAGGGGAAATCGAATCTATTTGCCCTGATTTTAATAAACTTTTAGAGCTTGATTTAAGAGGTGTTATCATAAGTAGTTTGTCGAATGTTCCAGGCTTTGATTTTGTATCAAGAGCTTTTTTTCCGAAATATGGTGTACCAGAAGATCCAGTTACAGGCTCCGCTCATTGCCTATTAACGCCATACTGGGCAAAAGTATTGGGAAAAATGCAACTTAAAGCCAAGCAATTATCCAAGCGCAGTGGTGAGCTCCTTTGCGAACTCGATAACGATCGGGTACTTCTAACTGGAAAAGCTGTTCCTTATATGAAGGGTGAAATAGAAATTAAAGACGATCTTTTAAATGTCTCACGATAGGACTTGAGTCAAAAAATTATATATTAAATGAGTCATCAGTTTCAAAAAAGGGCAGTTTATCATGTTTTACGAACCCAGCAAAAATAACCATGGTTTAAAGCAAGACCCCTTTAAAGCTTGTGTTATACCTAGACCAATTGCCTGGATCACTTCGCAGGATAAAAGTGGAAATGTTTTTAACCACAGGAACGCTTCATGAAGATAGCCTTTGTTTTTCAAGGGATATAATTTTTTTTACCTGATAAACCGATTTAGTGGATCGGAAAAATAACAAGAAATTAATTGACCAAGAATACCCGATAAAATGATGGTAATCATATAGAAAGAAATGATGAAGAAAGTCGCTTATTTCGCATTAAATAAAATAGTAGCGAGCACGATAATAATATGAGCTTTGGGCCATATTTTTAAAGCTTATTGATAGGCGTGCCTTGGTGGAATTTAATGTGCCATTTTTCATTGGAGAAAACCCAGATTGAGCTCCTATTTGCATATAGCATCTCATCATACATTACTTCGCTGACATAGGTTACCAGAACGGCGTTTGCTGTGATAATGGAAACGTGAAAGTTTTTAAGTGGAAGCTTAGCCTTAATATCTTCTTTTGGGATATTTATGGTCTCTTGTCGCTGGTAAATGCGACCAGTCGAAGTAACTCAGTGCTAAGTGGAAAAATTAAATTTCCCAGAAAATGGCTTGTCCATGATTTTGGGCGGAAAAAAACTGATTTGCCTACATTAATCCGTAAACAGATTCATATAATTTATTCATTCACCGCTTTTTGGATAGTTTCAATAACCCAATTATTCAGGCTAGTATGTTTTTCTTTAGCAAGAATCCATGCCTTGCGATGAAGCTCAGGGCTTAGTCTTAAATTAAATTTTCCTGAAAAAGGTTTGTCGGGGTGTTCACCACGTTCCGCACAAAAAGCCAGATAATCATCGATGGACTCAGTAAAGGATCGTTTAATTTCATCGACACTACTGCCTTGAAAGGTAATAACGTCTTTCATGTTGAAAACTTCACCGTGAAAAATATTGGCCTCATCGTCGAAGTCGACATGCCCAATGTAGTTTTTGTATTTCATCAAGGTTTTATCCCCTTCAAAGAAATAGGAACACGTGATTCGTTCCCCTCGGATATCTCGGCGCCTAGGGCGACGAGCATTGCCTCGATATCTGCCCACATGATCCCAATGCGTACTGGTTTCGCATAGATATCGTTTAAAGTCCGTATATATTTGGAGTTTACCCTTATAATGGTACTAGATTTTGGTACTAATTCCAACTCGATCTTTACTATTTTTTCATCGATTCAAATTATCATCTTAAATCTCCTTGGTTTTGCAGTGTAACAAAAACGTAGCAAAGTGAGGTCGTTTTACGTATATTTGGGGCTGTCTGAGACAGCTTTATTACAGATGACGCATCACTAGGTGTTGATTTTAAAGAAGCTAGAATCACAAGCTCATGATAGTTGACTGAAAAAAATTAACCTTTAGGGTTCAAAATGAATATGTATAAAAGTACAATAG
This sequence comes from uncultured Gammaproteobacteria bacterium, assembly GCA_963711375.1. Taxonomy (GTDB): domain Bacteria; phylum Pseudomonadota; class Gammaproteobacteria; order Coxiellales; family Coxiellaceae; genus CAVQDV01. Next base: position 2,512,320 of record CAVQDV010000005.1, on the reverse strand, counting down.
CACTGATGATTTGCTTAATTTTATTATTAACAAATTTAGCTTTTGCAAATGACAAAGAGCCATCCGTAAAGTTCTTTGCTTCAAATAATACTAAAGAAATTACTCTTCAGATGGCTTATGCAAGATTGACAGGAGTGGAACAATCCCTTCTCCGTAAAAGCATGATAGGCATCTTGAAGGAACGCCACATCGATCGTGTTAAATTTGAAAATATCCTCGGCACATACCGTATGTCCACCGATAAAAATATGACCGCAGATAATACGGTGGATTTTAATACCAACCAGCGATTAACCGATGATAAAGTTTTTTCTATTGCGAAGGTCATGGCAATTAATCTTAATCAAGATAGTGTCGCGGTATTTATTCCCAAGAAATCGAGCATTGCTGATGTTGTGGTGAGTTTTAGTTCTCATCAACCTAAAATCAATGAAATTGTGAGGGTTTTGCACGAGAAACTATCCGCGCGCTACAACCAAGCATTTTCTCTGCAGTTAGTTAGTGGATCTCATGATTTTGAGAAGGCAAAAGTGGCTCAAATTGAGTGGCTCGGGAGCAAGCTGAAACTTCAAGAAATAAAAAAAGCCTTTCCATTCGAGAAAATTAATGCTGAGGATGGAAAAGTTTTTTTGGTTTACAAAGATGGTCATAAGGAAGGCCTATAAAATTTACCAAAGGTAAAAAGATGGATTTAATTTGTGAGAATAAATAAAAAATGAAAATAGCAATTATAGGCGCCTCGGGTTTATTGGGCCGAGCTCTGTTCCGAGAATTTAAGCAGAATGAAAAATTTCAAGTTGTGGGAACTGCGTTCACTTCTCGTGATGAAAATTATGTGCATCTTGATTTGCTGGATAAAGCAGGAATCAGAAGATTTGTGGAGCAACAACAACCAAATGTAATTTTCCTGGTTGCTGCTGAAAAAAGGCCAGAAATCTGTGAAAAAAATCCTGCATTAGCAAGAGCTATGAATGTTGAGGCCGCTGAAACATTCGCCCATGCCTCGAAAAAAATAGGCGCTTGGTTAATTTATATTTCGACTGATTACGTATTCGATGGAAAGGGTCCGCCATATTCGCCAGAAGCTACTACAAACCCTCTGAACGCCTATGGACAGAGCAAGGTTGAAGGTGAAAAAGTGATATGGCGAATTACCGATGATGCTTGCGTGCTGAGACTTCCATTATTATACGGTTCCATTCAGGCTTTGGATGAATCCGCCGTTACAGCACTCGGAATAGGAATGCAGGATAAAAACTCAGCAGTGGAAATCGATAATTGGGCAATTCGTTATCCGACTCATACCTCAAATGTTGCTCGTATTTGCCGTCAACTAGTCGAGTACAAAATTAGGCAGCCAAATTTTCGGGGAACATTTCATTGGTCCGCACAGGAACTTTTTACTAAATATCAAATGGCACTTATCATGGCTGAATTTTTTAATTTTAGTGCATCGAATATATTACCATTAACATGCCAGCCGGAGGAGGTGCCGCGGCCCTTTGATTGTCATTTGGATTCTACATTATTAGAGAATTTGGGGATGGGTAAAAGAACTAATTTTCGTGAAGGAATCAAAGCTGTTAGGCTTGATTATGGGTGTCCCTCCGCTTTTTAACGGCAAGCGCAATGCCCAGGTATTAAATAGTCGAACAGGTTGGTTTTTATTTTGAAGTTGGTTTCTTCATAAGATTTTCGGCAATGGCAACTCCAGCTGCCGAAAGTTATAGTAGATTGAGCAGCGTCCTGGTCTTTCTCTTTTCAGCAGAATCCCATTAAAAAAGCCGTTAAATAGATATAATTAGTTTATTTCAAAAGCTATTATTAATGATTTTAGAGCCCCAAGACTTGTTTTTCATTATAAATAGCTGTATAAATAAACTATGAGTATACAAAATAAAACTAAGTTACAGACGATCTTGGCTAATTGGCCACCTAAAACAATAGCTATTGCTTCCTGGCTTGGCTTGCATGGTATATCGCCTCAATTGGCAAAACGCTATGTAGAAAGCGGCTGGATAGAATCCATAGGGCAGGGCGCGTATAAAAGGCCCCATGAAAAAGTAGAATGGACAGGGGCTTTACTTACCCTACAAACGCAAACGAAAATATCAGTACATTTAGGTGGTCCATCGGCATTAGCATTTCATGGCGCATCGCATTATGTGCGTTTGGGAAATGAAACTATTTTTCTTTTCTCTCCACTTAAAGTTCATTTACCCAAGTGGTTTACTGCCTATAATTGGGGCCACGCTTTAGCACCGATCAGAACAATATTCTTGCCCGATGATTTGGGAGTAAGCCTTTATTCCTATCATGAGATGAAAATTCGTATATCTACGGTGGAGAGGGCCATTTTGGAATGTTTGTATTTAAGTCCGAAACAAGTGGACCTATTGGAATGTTATCAGATTGCACAGGGTTTGCAGGGTCTACGACCGAAATTAATGCAGTCATTGTTAGAAGTCTGCGGGTCAATAAAGGTGAAGCGATTATTTTTATTTATGGCGGAAAAAGCGAACTTACCTGTGATGAGGCATTTAAAATTGGAAAATGTCGATCTTGGAAGAGGTGATCGTAGTATTGTCGAACACGGTGAATATAATGCCAAGTATGGTTTAATTTTGCCGAAGGAGTTGCTGAATGATGATAAACCCACTGTATAGGGCGCAAGTTGACTTATTATTGCGCGTGCTGCCTTTTGTGGCAGAAGAACAGGTTTTTGCGCTGAAGGGTGGCACAGCAATTAATCTTTTTATCCGAGATCTGCCGAGGATGTCTGTTGATATAGATCTTAGTTATTTGCCCTTTGATGATCGAAATACGGCTCTAAAAAACATCGACTCTTCCCTAAAAAGGATTAAAAAACGTATTGAAGAAAGCCAACAAGGAATCCAAGTTACTTCAATTCCAATTTCTGGAAATGATGCCAAGCTTAGCTGCTTTTTTGAGAATACCCAGATCTTAATTGAAGTTAATACCACTATGCGGGGTCATTTATTTGAGCCGCGTTTTCTGAGTGTTACTGACAGGGTGCAGGCTGAATTTGAATGGTTTTCTGAAATTAACGTTGTTTCGAGCTGTGAACTTTTTGGAGGGAAAATTTGTGCAGCTTTGGATAGGCAGCACCCTCGTGATCTATTTGATGTTCATTATCTTCTTGAAAATGAGGGCATTACTGAAGAAATAAAAATGGGGTTTATTGCGGGGATTTTAAGCCATCCAAGGCCCATCAACGAGCTACTCAACCCGAATTTTCTTGAACAGCGGATAACTTTTGATCGCCAATTTTCTGGGATGACCTTAGAGCCATTTAGTTATGAAAATTTTGAAGAGACAAGGATTCGCTTAATAGATGAAATTAAAAAATCTTTGACAGATAAAGATAAAATTTTTTTGAAAAGTTTTAAAAATGGCGAGCCCGAGTGGGATCTCTTCAATTCTAAAAACTTAAAAAATATGCCTGCTGTAAATTGGAAATTGCTAAATATTCGAAAATTAATTGAAACTAATATTCAAAAGCATATGGAATCATTTCGAGCCTTAGAGAAAGTTCTTACATTTTAAGCTTGAAAATATTTTAAATTAGCACACCTTTTCTTGAACCCCATCCGGCCAAGCATATGGAGCACTGCCATTCCATCATAAAATAGAAAAGCAATTTTCATTTTCTGCTTGCTCAAAAAAAGACAAGCTGTTTATTTTTGGAAGACAATCGGAGCAAGCCTTAAGTGCAACGTTTTTTGAGGAGAAATTTTTTGGAATTTTTAAGAATCCCTTAATCTTGAAATGTTATAGTAAATGCGAATATGAATAAGAATTGGTAAAAATAACGGGAGTAGATAAATATGAGAATTTATAAATTGGCAAAATCTCGTGATCACTTGGGCCTTAAAGAAGCGTTAAAAACCGGGTGTATCGATGAATGCTTGCCTGGGGAATATCGATTTTCGGCTGTATCAAGATTGGCTGCAGAGCTGGATGAAGCCAGCCGCATTTTTTGGCGCCGGAAAACATAAAAGACGAGCTGGCAATTTTATATTACAGGTTCGGAGCTCTGCCTCACAGGAAGAGTGGTGTCGCTTGATGATTGGGCAAGTGGAATTATTAAAAAATCCAGAAAACGCGCCGGGTGGAGATCAAAAATACCAACAAGCGCTGCAAAATAACACTGTCGATGAATACCATCACATCATTGCACGCTGGGCGAATCGATTTATTGATTGTGATAAACCGAAATATTCATTTGCAGAAGAGGCTAAAGCACAAGAGCAGAGTGGAACCTGTATAATTGCTTAGGAAAATCGCTTATGTTTGGATAATTATTAAGTTTCGCCTATGGTTTGTCTACTACTTCACTTTTACCTCTTCGAGCAGCACAATTAAAAGTGATTAGGTTTTGGTATTTGCCCATAAGGCAGTACTGGATTTCCACCCCAGATTTCATAAGCTCCTATATTTTTAGTGACGAGGCTGCGTGTACCAATCACAGCTCCATCTCCAATTTGAATTCCTGGCATAATCATCGCCTCAGCACCAATCCAAACATCGTTCCCAATAATAGTGTCGCCTTTGAGTTGATGGCCTTTTGGCGCAACGGAAGTGTAAGCATCAAAATCATCATCCAGAAAATCTAGTGGATAGGACGCAATCCAATTGTAATTATGGCCTTGTGTTCCGCCCAAAAGGTTTGCCGTGATAGTAGCCCGAATAATAAGAGTAATCTCCTACAATAATATGTTTTGCTTTAATATGGTCTTTAATAATGATTGAATCATGGTAACTATTAAAAAGTGTCATACCCTTTGCTCCTTTATTTCATGTTACTTAGCATCGTTTGATTGAGAATCAACGGCTGCTTTATCAATTTCTCAAGTAATTCATCTTCGGGCTTACCGCCAAGCTTCCTTGTGGCAGGCGCTTCATTTTCTCAAAAATTATCTTGGGTGGAACATTAGAATCTACGGTATTGTGTTTTTTCATAGTATTACTCCAATATCTATGGTGATAATATTTGTTTGTGCCATTCGTTCTTATTGAGTTGATATTCTAGAACGTCAGATAATTCATCTGCTCTAGAGGTATAGAACACAATGCGGGTAGGTTTTAATCTAAATCCACAATAAAAAGGGCTGAGTGGTAAAGCTAGATTACGATAATTATTCGCTATTTCAACTCTTTTATTTTCTAACTCATGTTTGCTCGAAATAGGGCAAGAAAAATCGAATACGTAGCTGTAAAATCTTATTTGCGAATCCCGTGTCTTGCTCTCCCAATAATGTTTATTTTCTATTTCAGATAATTTTTCAATTATTCCATCAATCATGACTTCTCGTTGAAACAATTCAAACCAGAACGTCATTGAAGCTCTTAAATTGTTTTTAAGTTCATCGTATTTTCGAGTACCCTTTTTGGTGAAAAATAAAAGGCTTTCGGAGGTAATTTCTCGAATATGGACTATGCGACCATGTGGAATTGCATTATCAGTGGCTGTAGACAGCACGGCATGGTGAGGGTCCGGCGCGCCTCTTTTTTTTTCCTCGAATAACCACTGTCTTAAAATGTCGATAGGATGATCCATATTGTTACTCATAAATTCGGGTTAGTCTGCAATTCAGCTGATGCAGTAAGAGCATATTACATCAAAACTTTTATTGCTTGAAGGGAGGGGCCCGCGAAATTTCAACTTGGAAGGTATGAAGAAATTGTAGTTCATTGACAATATGTAGTCATTCCACCAAAATCGGTTCATGCCATTATTCCTATTCCCAGCTATTGATCCAGGGGATTTTAATGCTTTAGGAGTATTCACTCCCTTGGCGAAAAGAGCTTCTCTCTTTTTATAATGCTTGATATAGTCCCTTTCATCTACCATAAGGAGACACTGCTATGAAAAAATATTTGATTTTTACAATCAGTATTATCATGGCCTTTAGTAGCGTAAATGCATTCGCAGAAGTTTGGCAGCCATCATCAGGCCATACACAAATACCAATATGGCCAGCTGGAAAAATGCCAGATGCATTATTGGATGCAAAATCAGAATATGTAAAAATAAGCACTGGGCTTATTGCTGGAAAATCAGTGACTGAGATATTAAACGTATCTCAACCCACCATGACAATTTATTCTCCACAGACAAAAAATACAGGTGCTGCCATTGTCGTATTTCCAGGTGGTGGCTTTAATGGATTAGCCATCGATTTGGAAGGAACTGAAATTTGTTCTTGGCTAACATCGAAGGGAATAACCTGTGTTTTATTAAAATATCGTGTCCCAGATTCAGGACCAGCATGGCATGAAAGCTGCCATTGTCATATTCATCCGAAAGCACCCACCGCTTTAGAGGATGCACAAAGAACACTTGGACTACTTCGGCTAAATGCATCAAAGTGGCATTTTAATCCTAATAAAATTGGTGTAATCGGATTTTCTGCTGGCGGATATATGGTTGCTGATATCAGCACACATTTTAAAAAACGCGCTTATACACCTATAGACGCTGCGGATAAAGAAAGTTGTCGCCCCGATTTTGCCATTGCGCTTTATCCTGGTCATATGCGAATGGAAGGAAAAAAATTTGTATTAAATCCCAATATTCATTTTACCAAAGAAACACCGCCAACGTTTTTATTACAAGCTGAAAATGATCCAGAGGACAATATTGATAATTCACTTTTATATTATATTGGTCTTAAAAACGCTGGCGTTCCAGTTGAAATGCATTTGTACGCGAATGGTGGTCATGCGTTTGGGTTACGACCCACAAAGTTTGCGATTACAAAGTGGCCGCCATTAGTAGAGCGGTGGCTGAAATCAAATAATTTTGATTAAGGTTACCCGAAAATTACTCCTGTGAAAGACCTATATATTAAGCCGACATAAATTCTTTCAATGGAATGCTGAGTCTCCCGTGTCTTTGAAATGAAGTTGTAAATTTTGCTTTATCACAGGCCACCATCAATCGATAATCGCACAATGCTGCATAAATAAAAAATAGTTGACGCGCTGTCGAAAAAGCCTCTAATAAGTGTCTTTTAGGCTCAAGAATCAGGAAATTTTTAAGGCAGGCATCCTTTAGCTGCAGATAGGAATCATCCTCCTCTGTCAGTGCATGGTGCTTTTTCGCTTGTTTCAGACAGTTTATTAAGGAAAAAAATGGATGTGAAATTACTATTTCACCTAGGTCAATGCTGGTGATGTCTAGAGATTTATCAGCGATGAGAGTGTTGTTATCATTAAAATCCGGCTGAACGATGCTGGGTTTGATCGCATAGCCGGATAATCTTTGACATAAATTAAAAACCCTTGGAAGTAGTGTCTCTAATTCACGAATTTCTTTTTCTGAAAGTCCATCCGCTATCAATGTCTCTTTTTGTGACAGCAATTCCACATATAAATCCGGAAATTTATCTAAGCGCCAATCGGGTACACCAATATCCAGAAAAACATTGGCATGATCTGCAACGCTTAACTGCATGGAGGTAAATTGCTCAATTGCCTTGCTAAACAAAGCGGCATTAAATTCTTTTTTCAGAATTTCACGCAGTGGCCTGCCAACATCTTCCATTAAAAAACAATTTAATTCGACATTATGAGCAATAACTTTTGGAACAGAAGCACGAAATTGATCATGTGAAATCTGGGTAATATAAGGCTCCAATGCCAGCAGTTTTGGTGTCTGCTTCAGATAAATGTAAGCAGCAGTTGTTGCAAACCGGACAACATAAGACCAAGGTGTTTTTTGAATATTTTCAGGCCGCTCGCTTTTAAGTGTGTACCCATGAGAGGAAAGAAATGCGCAAGCCCAGTAAATAATGCCATTTTCCATAATTTATTTTTCTATCAAGCTAAAGTTAGCATTTGTTTTTTCAGACACATCATATTTTGTTCTGATAAACCGATTCAGTGGTTCAGAAAAATAACTAGAAATTATTTGTCCAAGGATGCCTGATAAAATAATGGATATCAGATACCAAAGAACGATTATGAAAACTGACTGTTTCGGATTAAATAAAATACTCGTGAGCAGAATAATAATAAAGGAATGGGTGAGATAGATTTCATAGCTATTGCGCCCAAGCCAACGAAGAGGGGATATTGGCCATTTTCCAAAATGCCTTCCTTTTCCATACCATTCCTTCATGGAAATTAGAATCATGCCAATACTGATTTCGAGGATTGTGATATTTAGGCCCATTTTTGTTAATCCTAAATTGTAGGTTTGTTTTCGAAAAATAAAAACAAAAATGAAAAGTGATAGGCCAGTGAAAAGCAGCCTCAAAAATATTTTTCGGTTTAGATTCACACGATTCGCAAATAAGGCAGCGAGACAACCAACGGCAATTCCATCCATGCAAGATAAATAGGAATGATCGCTCCATATTTCATTTCCAGTAAATACCGTTCTAGCAAATGGTCCAAGAATAATGAATATGAGCATGGCAACCATAAAATGTGATCGTTTTTTCAAGGTCAGACACAGCAATGGAAAGAAAAGATAAAAAACTTCTTCGATTGATAAAGACCAAAGCACATCCCAGTTACCTGGCATATATCCTGTTTTCGCTTCTAAGAAATTAATGTGAAACGTCAGTGCCGAAAAAATTGCTTGTCCCAAAGAAGTAGTATGAATCACAAATCCATTCACGCCGAAAATATCTAAGGCACTTAGCACCAATAATAGTGCGAGTAAACAGGGAATGATTCTTGCAAAACGCATCTTATAAAATTGACCGCAGCGTATATTATTTAAGCCACCCCATTTTTTGAGCGATGTAGTGGTAATCAAAAATCCGGAGATCACAAAAAATATAATCACACCGTAATACCCACTACGGAAAATGATATTGATCAAGCGCTCGGGCAAAACATCGTGCGCAAATGGCATATGAATAAAGCAATGCAGTAAGACTACCGAGAGAATGGAAAACCCCCTCAGCATGTCTATGCCGTCATTTCGGATTCCAGTAGATGATAAATTATTTTTTAACATGCTCCTAATATATCAGTGAAAGCTTAAGGTTTTATTAATGCGTCTGGGATATTTTTCTAATTTTTTTCAAGAATCAACGGGTTGTAGATACATTTTGATTCTAACCCGGCTTCTGCGTTATATTTAAGAAAAAATACCCCCTGCAATTTCTCAGGCGAAACTAATTATGCGTAGTAATGAAAAAATTGATATTGATGCCGATCTGGTGCGTCGGCTCATCGCTGCGCAATTTCCGCAGTGGACGGAATTTCCCGTAAAACCAGTCGAAATGGGAGGCTGGGATAATAGGACTTTTCATCTCGGAGATCATATGTTGGTTCGCCTTCCAAGTGCTGAGAAATATTCCTCGCAAGTAGAAAAGGAGCAATATTGGTTACCGAAACTGGCACCATTTTTGCCTCTTGCCATTCCTGTCCCTTTGGCCATGGGAAAACCAGGGGAAGGGTATCCTTGTCATTGGTCCGTATATCAGTGGATTGAAGGAAAAATTGCGACGTTTGATCGCATTCCCGATCTGAGACAATTTGCTATTAAGTTAGCGGAATTCTTGCTTTCTCTACAGGGGATTGATGCGGCGGGCGGACCAATGGCAGGGCCTCAAAATTTCTTTCGTGGCGGCGCGATTTCAGTTTATGACGCTGAAATGCGTCTGGCGATAGCCGCAATCAATGACAAAATTCATGCGAAAGCCATAGAAGAAGTTTGGAGTGAAGCGCTTTCATCCCGCTGGGAAGCTTCACCCATTTGGGTTCATGGTGACATCGCCGTTGGAAACCTACTAATTAAAGAAGGAGAGTTGAATGCTGTTATCGATTTTGGTTCAATGGGCATCGGCGATCCTGCTTGCGATTTAGCTATCGCTTGGACTTTATTCAGAAAGGAGAGCCGCGAAGCATTTCGAAAGGCGCTTCCGCTTGATAGCGGCACTTGGGCGCGAGGGAGAGCTTGGGCACTGTGGAAGACCTTATGCGCAACACTACCGAGCACCAGCCCTCTTGAAATAAAAAGGGTTATTGATGAAGTCCTTACTAATAGGTAATTAAAAAATCCATGTTAAAAACATTGAACAAAAACAATTATGGGCAAATCATCGGCTACGCCGTCGATGCGTGGGTTCCCTGTGAATTACCTCGCAAAGAAAAAATGCTTGGGCAATATTGCGTGCTTGAGCCACTGGATATCAATCTGGAACATGGGGTTATCGAAGTGGGTTCAATTATTTATTCACGGGCCTTGCAAAAAACTCGTGTAGCAACAGAAGTCATGTACCTAATGATGAAGCATGTATTCGATGATCTCAACTAATGACGCTATCAGTGGCACTGCAATTCATTGAATCAACCCTCGCGAAGAGCGGCCGAAAGATTGGGATTTCGATTTGAAGGCATTTTTAGAAATGCCCTTGTGGTGAAAGGTCATAACCGAGATACTGCATGGTATTCCATTATCGACGAAGAATGGCCAGCAAATTACTCGCTTGCAAGATCGCTAGAGCTTGAACTTAAGAAGATTTCAGAGGCAAAATGGGAACAAATGAAAAATCTGGTGATGATATTTTTTTGATTTATGACGGTGACTGTCCGATGTGCCGAAATTTTTCTAAGTTAGTTCGCATTAGAGAAACGGTTGGCAACTTGCATTTGGTAGATGCTAGGCTGGGGTCGCCTATAGTAGAGGAAATTTCTCGATTGGGCTTTGATCTGGATAAAGGAATGGTAGTTAAGATTGGTGATAAATTTTATTACGGCAGTGATGCCGTCGGCGTCTTAAGCCTCCTGAGCAGTAAAAACAATTTGTTCAATCGCCTGAGCTTTCTGCTATTTAAAAATAAATATGCCTCCGTTACCCTTTACCCAATATTAAGATTCGTTCGTAATATTTTGCTGAAAGTTCGAGGAGTTTCAAAAATTAATAACTTGAAGCATTAAACGATTTGTATCGTTACCGGTTCGACTAGCGGAATTGGTGAAAGGCTCTTGCGGCCAAATGCTGCTCTTAAAAAGCTAAGGCGGAAGGGTTTTTAGCTACCGTGGTCCCATCTAGCCATATTTTCAAGGAGTTGTGGAAGAGGGATATTATTATGTTTAATAATTTTGGAGAGGAAAATCCATAAAAATTGCTCGAATAAGCTACAAGTTTGGGCTAATTTGAGGTAAGATTCACGGCATGAGTACCTCAATGCTTAAACAGAATATTTACTTTATCGCCTTCATTGCCGCAATTTCTGGCTTATTGTTTGGCTATGATGCTGGGATTATTTCCGGGGCTATGTTGTTTATTAAGAAAACATTTTCCATTAGCAGCGCAGAGGTGGGGTTGATCGTAAGCGCTGTTCCCTTAGGTGCTCTTTTTTCTGCACTGGCGATAGGGAAAATCACAGATATCATTGGACGAAAAAAAGTACTCTTTGCTACAGCAATTCTTTTTATATTAGGCTCTTTGCTATGCGGATTTGCACTGAGCGTCGATGCCCTTATTATCGGTCGATTTTTGCTTGGCTTTGCCGTCGGTATGAGCTCTTCTCTTGCCCCTTTATATATTGCTGAAATGTCTATCGAGAAGAATCGGGGATTTTTAGTAACCCTTTATTTAATTGCGATTAATTTCGGAATTTTTGTATCCTATCTTGTGGCCTATATATTTTCCTATAGCGGTGATTGGCGCTACATGCTGCTGTTGGGTCTTTTTCCCGCTGTTTTTTTAGGCTTTTCTGCACTGCTCTTGCCAGAGAGCCCGCGTTGGCTAATTCTAAAAAATAAACTTGAAAAAGCTAGACAAATTCTTGAGAAAATTCATGGGAGCGAAAAGACAAAAGTAGAAATTTGTGAGATTCAGAAAGTCATTTCCGAAGAAAAAGCCTCCAGAACCTCGCGATTTAATCCTAATTATTTCCGCATTTTGGTTCTTGGCGCTATCGTAAGCATCTTTACCCAAGCCGTGGGTATTAACGCTATTATTTATTATGCCCCCACACTTTTAGAAAAAACAGGTTTCGGCCAAGCCTCAGTTTCCATTTTAGCCAGCATTGGAATCGGTTTAACGGTTACTCTCGCGGCCGTTTTCGCCGCATTTTTTATCGACAAATTTGGAAGACGACGCCTGCTATTATCGGGTTTGGGCGGAATTATTTTAAGCCTCGTTTTTATTGTCTGCGCTTTTCATTTTATCGAAAATTCTAGGCTTTTAGGATGGACAGTTTTATTAAGCTCAATTCTTTTTGTTGCTTGTCAGGGTATTAGTGTTGGGCCTGCTTGTTTTCTTATCCCATCGGAAATTTTCCCTGTGAAAATCCGAGGTACTGGGATGGGAATTTCGATTGCGTTTAACTGGCTAACCAACTCGCTTGTGGCTTTTTTATTTCCCATCGTGTTGGATCAATATGGTGCCGCTATTTCGTTTAGCTTTTTTTTGCTCATTTCGATTTTAGGCTGGATGCTCTTTTATTTTTATGTTCCGGAAACCCGAAATATTTCTTTAGAAAAAATTGAGTTGGATCTTAGAGCAGGCATTAAAATGCGAAATCTAGGTGGAGAATACCCTTAACGGGCATTTGAGGAGGAGCATTGGCGACTATTCAATTATTAGGAGAAAGTTTCTACAAAAAACATGTTACTTTTTCTTCAGTGGACGATATTACTCAAATTACCAAACCGCTGGAGTCTATAGGACTTTCCTACTTTACCTTTGACCGAACGTATGAAGATGGCACTCATTTACGTCTGACTAATGCGGGAAAATGGATTGAAACTTACTATCGAACCGAGCTTTATAAATCGGCAATTTTTGAAAAAGATCCCCGTTTATTTTGCAATGGTTTTGTTTTTTGGTCCTGGCTAAAGCGTGAGCCCATTTATTCAGCCGCTTCTCAACATGATATTGACCATGGTCTTACGATCATCGAGAAACATGGTCGATATGTCGATTTTTTTCATTTTGGAACCACGCTTGATAATTTTATATCCCTTGAAAAATTAAATTCTCGAATTAATTTTTTGTATCGTTTTGTGGCGTATTTTAAACAAGAAACTCAAAAATTAATCCTCGAGGCCGAAAAAACACGTTTTGCCTTGCCTGTTCCGGCCCATGAAGAAATCTATTTACGTGAACTTAAGCATAATAAACCTCGGAGTCTTGAAGAACTTCTAAAACAAACTCAGATTTCTCGGCTTTATCTCGGTGATGAGTTCGATAATGCCTATCTTACTCGGCGAGAGCTTGATATACTCTCACTGTTAAAAGATGGGAATAAACCGGTTCAAATTGCGAACACGCTTGCCGTTTCAAATCGAACTTTGGAAACCCATATTAAAAACATTAAAGATAAATTTAAATGCAGCACTTTATTTGATTTAGGTTTTAAACTGGGCTCAATAGGCCCTAAAAATTTATATCCTTTTCAAATCAGTTCTGAAAATGACAAAATTGAGGAGAAATAGACGTGGAATTGTGGCTTGATACAATAGACCTTGATGTGATTCGAGAAGCAGATGCCATGGGCATTTTAACCGGTGTGACTACGAATCCTTCCATTTTGAGCCAGTCCGATGTTTCCCCCGAAAAGAAAATCGAGCAATTACTTAGTTGCCAATCTGGATGGCTTTGTGTGCAAGTGCTAGCACGAGATACGGAAAATATGCTAAAACAAGCGCAAGCATTGTCACAAATAAGCAAGCGAATTATTACTAAAATTCCTGTCACTCCCGCTGGCTTAAAAGCCATTTCTATCTTGGAAAAAAATCAAATTCCAACCTTGGCCACCGCCATTTTTGAGCCTCGTCAACTCTTACTGGCCGCTATGGCTGGCGCACGTTATGCGGCTCCTTATATGAGTCGCATAGAAGAAGCTACTCAACAAAGCCTCGAAATTCTGAGCAATATGATGAAAATGATTTTCCAACAGTCCTATCCTCTAAAAATTATGGCTGCTGCAATAAAGTCTGCTGAAGAAGTGACGGCTTATTCAAGGTTGGGAGTACCAGCCATTACTGTTCCTGTGCCGGTTTATGAGGCTTTTACTCAAGCAAGTCCTCGCACTGAGTCTAGTCTAGACTCCTTTGAAAAAGCTTGGCTGGCCGGGGCTCACACGGCTGAAAGCGAGATTTTCTACGGGTTTTCCCGGATATAATTTGACTCTAGATCATGCTAGCTTCTCTTCTATACTTAAAGCCCAAAATGATTTGCATTGGGCCTGTGTAGGAGATGGTTTATGGAACGAAACGCACTGGTTTTAGTCGCAGACGATGACCCCTTGATTCGAGCTGCGCATCGTTATCTGTTGGAAGCTCTCGGCTATGGGATTGTAGAGGCCGCTGATGGCGAAAGAGCTCTTGAATTGGCTACAAAACACCACTTTTACGCCATTTGCATTGATGTTGACATGCCTAAGCTTTCTGGCATTGAAGCGACTCGCAAAATCCGTCAGCACGAAAATGGTATTCGACCTACCTTGATCATTGGAATCACTTCCCTCCAAGAAGCCGAACACGAGAAATGCTTAAGTGCTGGAATGAACCTAGTATTAAATAAGCCTGTACCCATCGACATTCTCACCGAAACTCTAGGCCGCCCAGAAAACATTAAAATGGCTTGTTAGTTTTCAAAAGCCTGGAATTTTAGGGTAAAATTAAGATTTCCTTAAGTTTTGGGTGTTTTAATCTTATCAAATTATGGCTACAATATTGTTATAGGCTCATGTTTTAGCTAGTAAAACAAAGTATATAAAATTGCTTAAGACATTTTTTATAAGGCTAGAGGAAAAGAAATGAGATTTACCGAAAGAAACAAAACCTTACATTGACAGAAAACGAATCTCAGGCTAATTACCTTGCTTTTTCCAAGCACTTTCAAAACGTAGACAAATTGATTAATGAAGAAAAGTATAGAAAGCTGGCTGAAGCAATTGCCTTAACGATTGAAGAAAAATATTCTATTATTTTGTGGCGATTATCGCCGGAGCTTGATGCTATCTTAAGTGGACTCCTAGAGTGCATTTCAAAAAAAGAACTCGATGTAATTCTCCAAACTTCCACTGAATTTAGCGACTATTGGCAAAAAGAATCTTCTCAATATTTTATCTCTAGCTTCTTACTTAAAAATGCTCCAAGGGAAAAAGAAAAGCGAGATGAAAAAATTCTTAATTCTATATTAAAGTATATTGACGCTTATCAAATTTCTAAGAACTGGCCATATAGTCCTGAGGAGTTTCTATTTGAAAACGTTATTCATATTTCAGAAAATATAAAAGGCCTTCCGAATAATCTTAAGCCCTTCGAACAAAAGTTTAAAGAATTACTTCTTTTAGCGATGGTCAAAAAAAATAATTTCAAGATTTCTATTGTTGATGAGGCTTCTCGAGAACGTGCCCTTTGGTGGGCTGCCTCACGAGAAAGTGTCGGTAATTGCTTAGTAGTTGAAAACATGGCAGATCCTTCTTTTTTTCAAGCATTAGTGAACTTTTGGAAGCCAAATTTTACGAGGGGTATCGATTTTTCTTCTTTACAGGTAGAGCCCGGCATCTTTGTAGAATTAATGAAAAAAAATCCAGAATACTTTTCGAATAAATCGATTACCTATGATGCTCTAAAAAAATGTTTTCATGTGGAAAATTCTACTATTTATCCAAGTTTAAAAATTCAGGGGGAGCTTTCCTCGGACAATATAAAACTAATCAACGAACTTATTAGTTTGTTTAGTAAACCCGAGAACACTTTGGAACTTTATGATGGCGCTTTTCATCCTAAGCTTGTGATAAAAGCTCAGAACTTGAGGGAAATTAAAATTGAAAATCAGACGATTACTGATGATCACATTCGACAACTCGAAGCAAGCCCTCTCACTGCTTTAGGAAGATTTTCTGCATCAGCAAGAGATTACTCGCAAACTTAATTCTGTTGTGAAAGAGATTTTAATAGACCAAAGTGCCTCCACAAAGCTTATTTCATGGGCGGTAAAGTTAGCGAAAGACTATGATCTGGATTTGGCTCCGGACATTACTAAGAAATATCAGGATCATATTCTGTCTTTATTAGGGGATATTCATAAGATGAAATATTTTTCATCCGCTATTGCCGAGCTCCAGAAAGTGGATACGCTTTTAGCTCAATTGAGCGATGTGGAACGCTCTGTTCTTCAGCCAGATCAATTTGATACCATTTTGCGTATTGCTCAAATTTACTCACAAGATTCTTCTGAAATGGATGAAAAGCCTGTTTTTGAGCTTTTGTCAAAATTACCCCCCAATTATTCATCTAAAATTGGAAACATCGAAACGATTAAGGTTGCCATTTTTTGTAAAGGCTTGGATTTAATTTTCCCACTACCATTGAAAGATTCTGAGTCGAAATTGTTAAAAAATCTGAAATCAGCAACCCATCCACAACTAATGGTAGAAATTATTTCTGATTTTATTAAAGTCGAAATTCTGAATCCTTTTGGGACAAAAAAAGCTTATTTAATAAATTTGTTAGATAAAATCCGCTCGTATTTTATTGTGCCCGCTGAACTGGTGGCCTTGACAAAAATAAGCCCAGCACTACGCGAAAATAAAGATTCTAATGCCCCAGAAAAAAATAATTTGCCTCCAGTTCCCAGTGCCCCACCATTTCCAGCATCGGAACAATTAAATTTACTCGATATGGAAATTTTAAGCTTGAAACATAAGCTTCATCTACAAGAACATGGCTATTCTAAACGGCCTCCAGTGGTTCAACCCATATCACTAGAAGATCAAATAGGGCGCTTGGAAGAAGAAAAAAGGCGTTTAATAGAAAATAATCCAGGCCTCGCTTTAATTGAGACTAAAAACCTAGTTAATCAAATTGTTTATCAAGGTTTTTGGCATAATTCGAAAGAATCTCCGAAAAAAGAGCCAGATGAGAAATCAGAGCATAAGGAAAAAACTGATTTCAGAAAATAATTCCAAGCACTGGCAAACTTAGGCCGACAACGTAGTTGCGACAAGAGCATGCGAATAGGCGGTATGGTGGTAGGAGTTTTCCCCAAGAGAAATTGTCCAAGTGGCTCCCTTAGGGATAAGAAACACCACTATCGGAAAATGCCAAGTGTATTTTAGCAATCCGGGAGCCGAATATTTTGTACATTCGCCGTAATTGTTCAGCAAGAAACGAGTGGGTTGGGTTGGCATTGATGCATTGCTGAAGGTTGCTTGAACTTCCGCAAGCGACATGCTTTCGAGATTATTAATTTTTACAGTGTAGGCATCTTTGTATTTTTTTCGCAGATCTAATCCAGAGGCGCAACTGCGAACCTCAATGTCGGGTATATCAACATTCAAGAGGAGATTCCCAAACGGTAAGCCTGTTAAAAAGGCGTTCTGCAAAGAAGCGAAGACGTCGAACTTGTAAGGACTGTTTAAATATAGCTGCATAAGGGAGTCGAGGTAGGGGCTAATTTTTTTTGAAGGCCTCGACTCTGCAATGATATGAGGAAAGTGCAGCTTACTGTGTTCAGGCGAAACTGTGCTCACTCTCGGTGGGACAAGTTCACGAAGCATGTCTATGTTTAATTTGTGATGAGCAATGGCTGCATCCACTTGAAAGGTGTCAGTTCCCTCGTTTAGGAGGCTTTTCATCAAGTTCTGGTGAAATGTAAAGCATCGAAATCCATCCATCAGCAACAACGGGAAGACGGTGAAGATTCCTAACAAAGTTTCATCGCTTTTGAATCTTACCGCACAAAGTAAAAAATTCTCAGAATAGAGTGGATATAACTCTCTTAAGAGAGTCTGAAACGTATTAACCTGAAAACTTTCAGGAGATTCAAAAACGAGCTCATGAACTGTATAAGAGCGGAAAAAGGGGTTGCTAAAGTGTTTTACTGATTGCTCAAACTCAGCCAATGTGAAGTGCTTCGCCACTCGAAAAATCGAGAGGGCTGGGTAATAATGAGTCATATCCAGAGTGCTTCGATGAGTCAGGGTCCATGCTAGTAATACCTTGAGAAGTAGTGGCTCTTGTTTCATAAATCCCCCCGAGCTGATAATCGTATTTTAGTTTAAAATTTTTATAAAACATCTTGAGAATCTTTTGATCCATTATAGTACTTCTATAGGGTAATATCAGATTAAAGCGCGATGGCCATTGTACCCGTAGCAGGTAAGTAGACCAATATGGCCTCAAATTATTTTCGAACCCGTGATATACTGTGCTTAATACATTCACAGGGAGTAATTTTAATGACCGCATTTGTTTTTCCTGGGCAAGGTTCCCAAAAAGTAGGCATGGGCGAAGGCCTTTTTACTGAATTTAGTGACTTAACGGTGCAGGCTGATCAGATCCTCGGTTACTCCATTAGCGAGCTATGCTTAAAAGATCCAAGGGGCGAGTTAGGCCAAACGCAGTTTACTCAGCCGGCGCTTTACGTTGTAAATGCGCTAAGCTACCAACAAAAGCTTAAACAGGGCCAAAAGCCAAAATATCTGGCTGGTCACAGCCTAGGTGAATATGCGGCCTTGTATGCGGCGAATGTGTTTGATTTTGCAACTGGGCTAAAATTAGTAAAGAAGCGTGGTGAGCTAATGGCGAAAGCTTCAGGTGGCGGGATGGCGGCAATTGTAGGAATGACCCCGGTTCAAATCACGGACGCCTTAAAAAATCCTTCGCTTTCAAGTATCGATGTGGCTAATTTTAATTCCTTAACGCAAACCGTTATTTCAGGGCGGAAAGACGATATCAACAATGCAAAAGCCGCTTTTGAGGCGGCCGGTGCAAAAATGTATATCCCACTGAATGTTAGTGGGGCTTTTCATTCTCGATACATGACAGCAGCCAGAGATGAATTTAGCGAATTTTTAAATCAATTTTCCTTTAATGTTCCGGAAGTTTCAGTAATTGCCAATATTTCTGCAAAACCCTATACGTCTGAAAATGTTAAAACCAATTTGGCCGATCAAATTAATCACTCAGTGCAATGGGTAGAAACCATTCAATATCTTTTAAAGCAGGGTGAAGAGGAATTTGTCGAAGTGGGTCCAGGTGCAGTGTTAAGTGGATTAGTTGCCAGAATTAAGCGAAACCAATAATGAGTAAACATATTATTCGCCATTTCCCGAGAGAAAATGCGCATTTTCGTATTTTCTGTTTTCCTTATGCAGGTGGGAGTGCGGCAATCTATCGAGTATGGAGTGCTGATTTTCCCACTGAAGTTGAAATTTGTGCGGTTGAAATTCCTGGTCGAATTCAATTACGGACCCCAGCGGCCAATAATATCGAAGAACTGGTTGATGCTATATTTCCAAATATTGTTGAATTACTTGACAAGCCTTTTGCTTTTTTTGGGCATAGTTTTGGTTCAATCATCGCCTATGAAGTCACAAAACGTCTCCAGAGAGAAAATAAAAATTTACCGGTGCATTTGTGGGTTTCTTCTCGAAGAGCTCCACAACTTCCTTTGGAAAGTGAGCCAACACACGTCTTAGAGGATGAGAAATTTATTGAGATTATTCAGCGTCAATATGGCGCTATTCCCAAAATGGTTTTGGATGAAAAAGAGCTTGTAAAAATATTATTACCTATTTTAAAATCTGACATTAAATTAAATGAAATTTATGTGGCTGAATTGAATCCTATTCTCACTGTGCCGCTGACAGTTCTCTATGGAGCTCAAGATCATTCAATTTCGCGCGAATCTCTTGAAAAGTGGTGCGAAACTACGAGTGGAGTTTGCGAGGTGGATGTTTTTGCTGGTGGACATTTTTTTATTGATACGGAGAGGAAGTCGGTTACGCATAAAATTCTCGAAAAAATTAAACATTTTATTTAACAAAAAAGGGAGAGTACAACGATGGAAAAAATGAAAAAAGGCGATTTTTGCTGGACAGAATTAGGATCTCCTAATTTAAGTGCTTCGAAAAAGTTTTATCATGAAATTTTTCAGTGGGATTTTACGGATCATTCAACTGCTCATGGGAACTATATGATGTTTCGGGTTGGTGAAAATGATGTGGGTGGTGCTTATGAAGTTACCAAGGAAATGAAATCACAGGGGGTACCCAATGTTTGGGGTTCTTATGTGTTAGTGGATGATGTCGTGAAAGTAGCTGAAAAAGCAAAACAACTTGGCGCGAACGTTGTTCGGGAGCCTATGGAAGTGATGGAAGCTGGAAAAATGGCGGTTTTCGTAGATCCTACGGGTGCAGTGATCAGCGTATGGCAAACGAATGGTGAGCCCGGTAAATTGGCGGACGTCAATAAACAGGGAGCTCCAAGCTGGTTCGAGTTACGCACAACCGATCCTAAAAAAGCCGGTGATTTTTACACAAAATTATTTGGCTGGACTGTAGAGAAAAGTGAAGTGGGAAGTGGCTCCATGGAATATTTCACCTTCAAAAATGATGGTCGTCCTGCAGCGGGTATGTTTGAGATTAAAGAAGAGATGGGCAAAATTCCACCGCACTGGGGGATTTACTTTACTGTTAACAATCTCGAAAAAACACTCGAAAAGGCGACAAAAATGGGCGCTAATCTCTTGTATGATATCATAAACATCCCAGAAATTGGGCGTTTTACTGGTTTACAGGATCCTGAGGGCATTGCGTTTTCGGTGATTCAGTATAATCGAGTTTAAGGAAAGTGGGGAGAGGGGATAAGGGTGGTATCCCCAATTGCCATTGGGTGCTACATGGTTTAACGTAGTCCCATGATGATAGCCAACGATCTCCAAAAGAATTCTCAACAAGGCCCAGAAGGGGTTTTGAAAGATATTTTTGGATATCAACAATTCCGACCACTCCAAGAAAGCATTATTCGTGACCTAATTGGGGGCAAAAGCTGCTTCGTTCTTATGCCAACAGGTGCAGGGAAATCGCTCTGCTTTCAGATCCCTGCCTTAATTCGTCAGGGCGTGACGATTGTTGTTTCCCCCTTAATTTCGCTTATGCAGGATCAAGTAGCCTCGCTTAAATCCAACGGTGTTCGCGCTGAATATTTTAACTCTGCCCTCACTTCTTTCGAACGTGAAAGAGTTTTTTCCGCATTTATGAAAAATAAATTGGATCTATTGTATATTGCGCCAGAACGATTAATGACAGAGGATTTTTTGAAAAATCTGCACGAAATTAATGTGGGTCTTTTTGCGATTGATGAAGCCCATTGTATTTCGCAATGGGGCCCAGATTTTCGACCAGAATATTTACAGTTGTCTCGTTTGAGACAATTATTTCCTGAGATTCCTGTCATTGCACTAACAGCGACAGCCGACAACGCCACACGCGAAGATATTATTCGCAGCCTATCCTTGGAGAAAGCTTCTTCTTATGTGGCCAGTTTTAATCGCCCGAATATTCGCTACACTTTAAAGGAAAAACAAAAGCCGATACAACAAATATTGGGGTTTTTAAATAAACATCCTGATGAGTCTGGGATTATTTATTGCCTCACTCGAAAGCGTGTCGATGAAGTAGCTCAAAAATTAAAAGATCTCAATTTTCAGGTGGCCGCTTATCATGCAGGAATGGATACCGGCAAGCGCAAACGAGTGCTTGAGGCATTTCAACAGGACGATATTCATATCGTCGTGGCCACTGTCGCTTTTGGAATGGGGATCGATAAATCAAACGTCCGTTTTGTAATTCATCACGATATTCCTAAAAACATTGAATCTTATTATCAAGAAACCGGCCGGGCAGGGCGTGATGGCTTGCCCGCCGAAGCCGTTTTGCTCTATGGTCTCGCCGATGTGGTTATGGTGAAAAGTCTTATTGACCAAGGCACAAATGAAACGCTAAAACGAGTCGAGCGACATAAATTAAATGCGATGATTACCTTTGCCGAAGCGCAAACCTGCCGACGCCGAGTCTTACTCAATTATTTCTCCGATCGAATGGAGGCGGCTTGCGGCAATTGCGACATTTGTTTAAATCCTCCAGAAACCTTTGACGGAACGATTGCGGCCCAAAAAGCCTTATCCTGCATTTACCGAGTTTCCGAGCGATTTGGTGTGGCACATATTGTCGATATTTTAAGGGGCGCCGACAATCAGCGCATTAAAAAAATGCGGCACGACCAATTGTCCACCTACGGTATTGGTACTGACTTCAGTCAGGATGAATGGCATGGGATTTTTCGGCAATTAATTCATCTTGGTTACATCGAGCAGGATATCGCCAATTATTCCATTTTAAAATTAACGGAGAAAGCGAGGCCTTTGCTCAGAAATCAAGAGCAGCTTATCTTGGCAAAACCTCGTTTTAAAGAGCGTGTGCCTAAAAAAGCAAAAGTGAAAAATGAGGAAACACTAGACCCTGATAAAAAATTATTTGAAATTTTGCGAAAAATTCGAAAATCAATTGCAGATGAAACTCACGTGCCCCCCTTCGTGGTTTTTAGTGACGCCTCATTAGTTGAAATGTCGCTTTTAAAGCCGAAAACCGACGCAGAATTTTTAAAAATTAATGGCGTTGGGCAAGTTAAACTATCTCGTTATGGCGAACAGTTCATGACAGAAATCCGAAACTACGTATATTGACTCCCTTTGGAATAAAACGTAATTTTGCTTCGTAATTTATTTTTACGGAGTCAAAAATATGCCCGTTTTTACGAATGAAGCTATCCTGCATTCGGCCAAAATATTTGGAACCCCATTTTTTATTTACGATGCGGATACCATTCAAAGGCAATATTATCAGTTAAAGTCCTCTTTGCCCCCTCAGGTCGACATTTATTATTCAATGAAGGCGAATCCCAATATTGCGATAATTTCCGAAATTAAAAAAATGGGGGCTGGGATAGAACTTTGCTCCTTTTTTGAAATTTCAGCGGCCCTTTTGGCTGGGGTATCTCCAAAAAATATAATTTTTGTAGGTCCTGGAAAGTCCGCTCGTGAAATTGAAAAATGCCTAGATCTTGGTATTTATGCCATCGTTTGTGAATCATTATCAGAATTAGATTTAATTTCTAGAATATCAGAGCAAAAAAATCGTTGTGCTCGGCTGGCATTAAGGGTGAATCCTTCTCATACCTCTAAAACGGCAATGCTTAAAATGGGCGGCCAATCCGTGCAATTTGGCATGGATGAAGAAATTATATTTCAAAACTTGTCTAAATTTTTAAAAAACCCGAATATTCAAATTATTGGAATTCATGTTTATCATGGCACTCGAATTTTAGATGCAGAGACCATTGCCGAAAATACAAAATATGCACTCTCGCTTGCTGAAAAATTCCAGAATATGGCAAAAATCAGTCTTGAATTTGTCGATATCGGTGGGGGTTTAGGAGTTCCCTATTTTTTTGGTGAGGGATCGATTGATTTTAGTAGGATGCAAAACTTAATGAAATTAGAAATTGAAAATTATATCGAGAAATTTAAAGAGTCTCGGATTATTTTGGAAGTGGGTCGATTTTTAGTGGCAACTTGTGGATTTTTGGTTTCTCGAATTATGGATATTAAAATTTCTAAAAATACTAATATCATAATTACGGATGCTGGCATGAATTGTTTTATGGCCGCGTCGGCGATGGGCTCTTTCATCAATCGAAATTTTGAAATTTCCTTACTAAAAGCAAATCAGAATACGGTGGCACAAGCAGAAAAATATACGATTACTGGGCCACTTTGCACTCCCGGCGATGTCATGGGAAGGCAGGTACTCTTGCCCAAAGCTGAAATTGGCGATTGGATTATGATTCACAATGCGGGTGCCTATGGGCTAACAGCCTCTCCAGAACTTTTTTTAAGTCATGGCTGTCCTGCAGAGATATTGTATAAAAATAAGAAAACGCATCTCATTCGATCGCGTTTTACAGAAGAAAATATTTTTAAAAACCAACATGCTGTTCAGGAGGACGCACAATGAGAGATGAAATTACATCAAAAATTAAGATAGCTTTAGTAAAAACGCTTAATTTAAGTGGCATTAATATTATCGATAATAATTCAAAATTAAAAGATGATCTGGGATTGGACTCTATGTCGTCTCTGACATTTTTACTAGCACTTGAAGATTCCATAACGGGATTTAATGTTGATCCCGATACTCTGGAGATGAACGACTTAGAGACACTGGAATCCATCACAAATTATGTTTGTGAGGAAGTATATGCCTAATCTGAATATCATTAAAAATTATTATGGCGATTTAACACCCCATCCTGTCAGGATGCCTCGAGAACGATTTGTTCGATTTTATCGAGATTTATATGAACGTCTTGAATTGGAAGGACCAGATCCAAGCTCCTTTCAAAGCGGAAGTCAGCATACTTATGCAGAATTGGGTGATGCGGTTTTGAAACAATGTGAAGCCGATGGCATTTTAAAAGATTTAGAGCTTCTAATGGTTTGTTCGTGGACGCCCGAGTTTGATCCTGAACATTCAGCAGGCGCTTATTTTTGCAGTCGATATGGAATAACCGGGAAAACACTGGATATTTGTGATCAAGGAATTTTGTCTCCTATCATGGCTATAAAAATCATTAATAGTTATTTTAACCATGGCGACATCAGCAATGCTTTACTGCTGTGTATCGATCAAAC
Source organism: uncultured Gammaproteobacteria bacterium (assembly GCA_963711375.1). Lineage (GTDB taxonomy): Bacteria > Pseudomonadota > Gammaproteobacteria > Coxiellales > Coxiellaceae > CAVQDV01. Next base: position 2,487,836 of record CAVQDV010000005.1, on the reverse strand, counting down.
TACGATCCCAGTACCTAAAAATTCTCTTAAGAATCGTCCCAAAAAATCAAGTGCATTGGGCATTTTTATTAAAAAGGGCGAAAAATCGAAGGGTATCGATTTTATTCATGCCAAAATATCGCCAGATCGAGATGCACTATTTTTTGCAGGGAAAATATCCAAGGCGGCTGAATATAACGTTGGATTTATGACTACGGATTTCCCCTATTTAAATTGTGCCGAAGTACTTAGGCCTATTATTTACCAAGAATCGATAAAGCCACGTGAAAAATCTCATTTTATGCTCACAATCTCAGACATTGAGAGTTTAGATTATGGTTTTTTGTTAGGGAGGTATTAATCGTGAATATCGATGATTTGAGCTATTGTAATTCATTGAATTTTTCTGAACATTTTTCGAGATTTGAAAATGAAGTATTGAAAAAACTCACTGCTAACTCTCAAGAATTCTATTCAGCTTTACTAACTGAGGAAATAAAATGGATCGACTTATTTATGGAAAAGATTCATAAATATTTGAATCATCGTGAATCTCAAGGTCTTAAAATTGGCCAACAAGATACGGTTCGATGCCAGTTTGGCGACCTAGCAGCAAATAGACAGCTTTTAACGATAACTTTTAAAAAGGTAACGAAATCCTCACGCAAGATCATGGTTGATCTCATCCGACAAATGTGTATGAACTTGGCAAAATTGGCGGGTGCAAGAGCATTTATTCGAAACAATGTTTACAATATGCTTTTCACCTTCGAAGTCATTAATCAAAATTATTTGGTGAATTAAAATGAGTAACACTAAAATAAATGAGCAGCATGCCAAAATGTATTTCCCAAAAAATATTTTGGAAGGTATCAATTTATTTAGAAACATCGCTTTAGAAGTTGATCAAAATCCGAGTGCTATTTTGGACTGTATTGATGGGCCCATTTTTAAAAATTTATGTGAAGATCAAGATAGCAATTGCTTGCAAAGAACTCAGTTAATTGAGGCCTTATCTTATGGGGATGCGGGTGTGACCTTGGCAGCCCCTGGGCCTTCACTTGCAGGACTTATTTTGAGAGAGCTTGGAGATTCTGATCAAAAACAGCGGTTTTTTTCCTATTTAAAGCAGCATCGCTGCAGCACATTTTTAGCCGTGACAGAGCCAGGCCGGGGGTCGGATGCGGCACAAATGGAGACGACTCTTAAGTCCAAAGGTAATGCAGGATTTGTTTTAAATGGCGAAAAATGCTTCATCGGTCACGGGGCGGATGCTCCTATTGGAATCGTCATGGCTCGACGTTCGGCAGGACCCTTAGGTGTTTGCTCGGTCTTACTCACAAGCGAAGAATTAAATAGGCCAGAAGTAGAACGAATTCCCTTGGATATGCTGGGGCTTCGTGGGGCGTGTTTAGCAAGAATTATATTTAATGAATTGGAAATTAAAAATGAAAATATTTTAGGGCTTCATTTGAGCCCAATGAAAAGTGGAATGATGGCGATGATGAAAACGTTTAATCGCATGAGACCAGCAGTGGCCGCCTTTGCTTTAGGGCATGCCCAAGCTGTTCTCGATTATGCAAAAGAAAACCTAAATGATTTTCAAGAGCGAGAGGCGATACCCATATCAAAAATGGATGCTGAAATTTCTTTAATCCGTTCTCTTCTTTACGCCTGTGCCGCGCGTGTTGATGAGGATCCCTCAGATAATTCTTTTGCATCTATTGCGAAAGTAAAGGCCACTCACTTGGCTGAAAAAGTAACGATAGAAGTGATTAAAGGCTTTGGGGTGAATGCCGTCCAAAGGCATCCCTTGTTGATGAAATGGTATCGAGATGTCTTCGGGTTTGAATTCATGGAAGGTACGACCACCATGCAGCTCAGAAATATTTATCAAGGCTATCGCAACTCTACAAAGGAGAATAGAAATGCATGATTATCCCACAAATTTAATAGATTATTTACTGAATACAGTTCAACGATTTTCAAATGCGATCGGTTTAAAGACCCCAACGGAAGAGTTAAGCTATTCTCAAATTTTTAAATATATCGACAAATTAAGCTCCTATTTATATTTTTTAGGTGTTAAAAAAGGGGATAGGGTCATTATCAGTGCTGGAAATTCAGCATTCTCAATTATTGCTTTTTGGTCGACCTTGAGATTGGGCGCTATCGCCTCGATTATTCATCCCAAGACGAGTGACGCTAATTTTCAATACATCATTAAAGATGCAAAACCCTCTGTTTGGATTTGCCTTCCAGAACACAAAAGCATTGGAGCTGGAATTACAAAAATCATTAGCGTTGAAGGCGATTTTTTCTCTGATCCCACATTCAATTCGCAAAGTGAAAATCTTTTCGTTTCTGGCAATTCCATTCTAGACGTTGATTTAGCCTCTATCATTTACACCTCTGGCTCAACGGGTGAACCAAAAGGGGTAATGTTAAACCATCGGAATATGCTTTCTGCAACAGCTTCTATCCATCGCTATCTAAAATATGAATCCAATGATCGCATCCTCTGTGCATTGCCGATATCTTTTGATTATGGGCTTTATCAGATGATTATGGCATTTTCGGTAGGTGCAACCTTAATTTTGGAAGCTGATTTTCAATTACCACTGCAGGTATTGAAAAAAATTGCTAAGCAAAAAGCGAGTATTTTTCCTGTGGTTCCGTCGATGGTGCCCATACTTTATGGGCATTATCGTCGGTTTAATTTTGATCTTTCAAGCGTACGATCTGTGACCAATACCGGAGCCGCGCTTAATCAAAAACATATCGAAATGCTGAATGATATTTTTCCTCTAGCCAACATTTATTCAATGTATGGATTAACCGAATGTAAACGTTGTACCTATTTGCCTCCCGACAAAATTCAAGAAAAGCCAATGAGTGTAGGGCTTGCCATTCCGAACTCGGAACTTTGGGTGGTTAATGAAAGTGGATCTCGACTTAAGGCTAATGAAATCGGTGAAATTGTGATTCGAGGGGCGGCTGTGATGCAAGGTTATTGGAATAAACCGGATAAAACAGCAGAAAAATTGCGAGAAGGTTTATGGCCAGGGGAAAAAATATTGTATACCGGCGACTATGGTTGGTTAGACGAAGAAGGTTTTCTCTATTTACACGGAAGGGGCGATGAAATGCTCAAATCGAGAGGGGTTAAAGTGAGTCCACTCGAAATTGAGGCTATCCTTTTAAAAATACCCGGAATAAAAGAGGTAGCAGTTATTGGTGTGGAAGATGATTTTCTTGGCACCGCTATTTCGGTTTTTTTAATCACGGATGGAAATGTTTCTATAGATGAGCTTAAACAATTTTTCCGAGAACATCTTTCCATTGAAAAAATCCCAAAATATTTAGAAATTGTGTCTAATTTTCCGAAAAATTCAAATGGAAAAGTTGATAAAAAATTATTACGCCAACAATTTATAGAAAATCGAGTCTAATGGATGAAGATTCTTCGACTAGGCTTGACGAGTGTCGTTTGTATTGGTTTCGCAGTATGCCTTTATCATATGAATGAAAAATCGGTAAAGCCGATGGAACAAAGTCCTATTATTAAAATTGAATCGGTGAAAATCATGTCGTTCCGTCCCAGTATCTCGGTAATTGGAATGGTGAGTGCGGATCAAGGTATTGAAATAAGTCCTCCGGTAGCGGGTATTGTAAATGCCATTTATTTTCATTCGGGAGAAATTGTAGAGAAGGGCGATCTTCTATTCCAGCTTTCAGATGCCGATTTAAAATCGAAACTGAAGGAAGATTTGGAAAAATATCGGTATTCAACGAGACAATATTTTCGATATCATCGATTATTTAAAAATGGTGCAATTTCAAGTTCGGAGATAGATCAATTGAATTCGACAATGAATCAATTAAAGTCTCAATGTGAGTTCGATGAGGCGGAATTAGATAAAACAATCATTCGAGCACCTTTTTCCGGAAAATTGGGGATTAATCGATTATCGCTGGGGCAATATCTTCCCTCAGGTGCACAGATAGTTTATTTATGTAATTTAAATAAACTCTATGTTGATTTTTCTGTCACTCAACACTTTTCTTCCCTTATTTCTATCGGTCAAGATGTTGAGTTAAGAGGAGAAAATAAAGATAAACTAAATGTTACTGGGAAAATTGTTTCTATAGCGAGCAAAATATCTTCGGATACCCAAAGCTTAAATGTTCGTGCAGAAATAATCTCACCTAATTCGGCTCTGTTACCGGGAATGTATTTGAAGGTGCTCATCAATTTAGGTAAATCAAATCCAGCTCTTTTTATTCATGAGTCAGCAATTAATTATTCTCCAGAAGGACAATTTGTATATTTATTTGAGCATGGCTTAGTTCGTCGTCAGTCTATAAAAACCGGCCCACGAATCGGCTCTTATGTTGAAGTAATTTCGGGTTTAACACAAGATAATCAAGTTGTTTCTGAAGGACAGCAGAAACTATTTGATGGTGCCAGTGTAAGGCTGGAGAGATGATATGAAGTCTTGGACAGATTTTTTTATCAAAAACCCAATTTCGTCAATTTCGCTTAGTTTATGCCTTCTGGTTTTTGGTGTTGTCGCTTTTGCTAATCTCGATATTCGCCTATTTCCGAAGATTGAGGCATCCATCATCCAAATTAGCGTTGATTATCCTGGTGCCACTGCTTTGACCATGAAAAATTTTGTTACTGGAAAAATTTTGGATTCTCTAAATAATCTTGAGTCGGTGGATTACATCACTTCCTCGAGTCAGGCGGGTAATGCCACTATTGAAATTCATTTTAAAATGGGAACCAAAGTTGAAAATTCTAATATTAAAATTTTGGAAGATATCCAGGGGATTCGTGCCAATTTGCCGGCTGAAATACACGAGCCGATGGTAACGACTGTAGATTCCAATGAAAATCCAGATTGGCTTCTCGCCTTCACAAGCAAGGACTTAAGTCCTGAAAATCTAAGCGATTATTTAACGCGATACATCAAACCCCAATTTGAAGCGATATCGGGAGTTTCTTCGATTCAAGTGCTAGGTCCGAGTCCCGCCATAAACATAAAATTGAATTCTGACAAAATGGCAGGTTTTCATATATCCACTGATGATGTGCTTACTGCCTTAGAAATGCAAAATCGAACGGATAGCAGCGGCGTTATCGAAGGAGAAGAGACGCAAGAAATGGTCAATTTGAAAACGGGTATGACCTCAGTTTCGCAATTACGTCAAATTGTTCTGAATAATAAGCATCAAAATGGGGTACATTTATCCGATGTTGCCACAATAGGCTGGGGTCCTGAAACCGAAAAGATTCACACTTTTTATCAGGGACATCGGGCAGTATTGCTTTCCACCAAAATTTCAACTAAAGAAAATATGCTAAAAACTCTTGGAAAAATGGAGTCTTTCCTCCATAGGATTAAAAAAGAAATTCCATCCACAATATCGGTACATGAACTCGTTAATGGACGAACCTATCTGATTTCTGTTATGCTTGAAATGCTTAAAACTATTTTGATTTCCCTTATCATCGTCTGCGCTTTGACGTTTATTTTTTTCTCGAACTCTCGCTCGGCATTTCTTATTGTACTAAGCATACCGATTTCTTTATTGGGAACCGGGATTTTGCTCTGGTTTTTTGGGGCTTCTATTAATATTTTGACCTTGCTGGCCATGATTTTGGTGATGGGACTCTTGGTCGATGATGCCATCGTGGTCTTGGAAAATATTATTCGCCATATCGAAATGGGAAGATCGATATTAGATTCGGCTCTCTTTGGCACACGGGAAATTGTGTTTCCTGTTATTGCGATGACACTCACGCTGGGTGCATTATTTTTTCCTATTGGCTTTTTAGGCGGAATTACCGGCGAATTATTTCTTGAATTTTCCATCACTTTGGTGGGTAGTATTTTAATTTCAGGTCTTATTTCGCTTTCCTTGATTCCTATGTTAAGCACAAAACTACTGGACTCAAAATCAAATAAAAAGCCTAATAAATATCTTTATCATTTGAAAGCGAATTATCTTTATCTCTTGAAGAGGCTTTTTTGTCACAAAAAAGTAGTGATGGCAGTATGGATTTTATCCAGCTTTGGCGCGATTTATACCTATGCCGAAACCCCAAAAGAATTTGCTCCCAAGATCGATGCTGGTTTATTAGAAGTGATTGCAGCAGCCCCAAATTCGAGCAATACCCATTTTTTATTAAACAATGCGGAAAAACTTGAGGAAATTTATCGAAAAATGCCTGAAATAAGAGGCTATAGCATCATTGTTGGAATTCCGAGTGAGCATCAACTGCTTTCCTTTATTCGTTCAAGCACAAAATGGCGAGGAGCTTTACAGTCTCTGATAAATAAAGATCCAAATTTAAATGCTGTTACGCTAGTTCCTTCTTTAATGCCGGGAACACAAGGTATGCCCCTTGAATTCGTCCTAGAATCCAAGGGAAATTATCGCGAACTTAATACGCTAGCTGATATCATCATTGAAAAAGGAGAAAGAAGTGGCCTTTTTATGTTCCTGGATAAAGATCTTCACTATGATGTGCCCATGCTCGAGCTCAATATTGATCGAGAAGCCGCCAACGTAATGGGTGTTTCCTTAAATAGTCTAGAAAGTTCGATTCAGAATTTATTTGGTGAAAACACGGTTCAGTATGTAAGTGTGAATGATGAATTATATCCAGTTATTGTTCAAGCATCGCCGAGCATAAAGAAGGATCCGAATTTTATCGACAATATGTATGTTAAAAATGATAATGAAAAATTAATATCTCTATCTAGCTTGGCTAATGAAAAAAAACTAGTTTATCCAGGTCTTTTTAATCAATTTCAAAAATTTAATTCTGTGACAATTTCAGCAGTCATGTTTCCAAGGCATTCCCTATCGGAAGGAATTCAATTTTTTAGAAGTAAGGCTACACCCCTATTACCAAAATCCATTTCTTATGATTTTTCCGGTAACTCACGGGAATTTATATTTGAAGGTAACCGAATTTTATATTTATTCCTAGCTTCATTTTTTGTTATTTTTATGGTTCTCTCTTTGCAATTTCAAAGCTTTATGGATCCCTTAATTATTTTATTAGGCAGTGTTCCCATGGCGGTACTTGGTGCAATTATCCCTATGAAGCTCGGTTTAACTAACATCAATATTTATACCCAAATTGGATTCTTAGTCTTAAGTGGTATGGTGAGCAAGCATGGCATTTTAATTACGCAATTCGCCAATCTTCTTTCCAAAAAAGGCCTTAGCAAAAAAAGGGCCATATTGAATGCCTGCACGATTCGGCTTCGCCCCATTTTGATGACGACTCTTGCAATGGTTTTGGGAGCCTTACCCATGATTATTATTAAAGGACCGGGATTTGAAGCCCGTTTTAGCTTTGGCATGGTCATTGTACCGGGAATGATTTTTGGAACGATTTTTTCTTTATTCATATTACCAGTTCTTTATGAGTTATTTCATTTTACCCATCAATCAAAGGAGGACGGATGTTATCAATTGAACAAGTGAACTATTTTGTGCCCGAAAATCGTTTAAGTGTGGAGCGCGATCGAGAGCATTTCAATTTAAGCGTAGAACAGGCCAAAGTTTTTTCTCGAATTTATGGATTAAAGGAGGTTCCAGTCGCGTCTAACATTAATTTAGTCGACTTTATTAAGAAACCCGTCGAGCAGCTACTAGAGGAAACGGAAGTTGATAAAAATTCGATTAAATATCTCATTCACGCGCACACCTCCAAGGTAATCACTCGCTTTGGCCATTCTGTTGTGCGTGCCGTAAAAGAGGAGCTTGGTTTGAAAAAGGCTATGGCCTTTGGAACCTCTTTAAATAACTGTGCTTCCACCTTAAATGCACTCGAAATGGCTGGGGTTTTATTAGCGGATGAAGATAAAAATGCCCGGGCTGTTGTGATTACGGGAGAAATGGCGTTCACCCCCAGTGTTCAAGTGATTCCCAATACTTCGATTACCGGAGATGCCGCTTCAGCGACTTTATTACGTTCAAACGGAGATCAAAATAAATTACTGAGTTTGGAAATGTGCACCGATGGGCGATTTTCTAGGGGAATTTGGCTGGACTCGGAAGAAATTCATGCCTTCGAAAAATCCTACTCGCCTTCGCTAGCGAAAGTGATTCTGCAGGCTATCGAAAAAGCCCAACTTAAATTATCTGATATAAAAATTATTCTTCCGCACAATGTTAATTTAATTTCCTGGGCGAATACGGCAAAACAACTCAGCTTTGATTATCACAAAATTTATCTTAAAAATGTGAAGCGTTATGCACATTGTTTTGGATCGGACATCATGATCAATTATGTCGATGCTTATCGAGAAGGCTGTATTCAGCCGGGTGATTATTTCATGATGGCAACGGTAGGGCTTGGCGCCACTTTTGCCGCTGCAGTTTTTCAACATTAATTTATGAAGAGGATTTATGGTAAATACGAGTGAAAAAATTCCCTTTGAGCAATCGATGAGTTCCTTACTATTGGCAATCGAAAAAAAATACCCGGTAAATGCAGCCTTAAGTGTAGAAGGGGTAATTTATTCTTATCAAGAATTATTTCAAAAGGCCAAAGTACTCGCAACGGAACTGCTAAAGTACCCCAATGAACGCTGTATCATTTTATCAGGACGAAATATCGTGGCTTATGTCGGCTTGCTAGGGGCTTTATTAGCCGGAAAAGCCTACGTTTTTTTAAATAACAAAGATAGCCTGGAGCGGATTCAAACAAGCTTTTCTAAAATCGATTCTCAATTGATGGTCGTTGACGCTGAGCATGTTTCTCTTGCTAATAAAATTGCTCCTAATGCGGTAATAATGGATCCCCAGAATTTGGATGATGCGATTTCTTACCGACAGCCGGATACGGCTTATCTGTTTGCCTATTTAATGTTTACCTCTGGGAGCAGCGGAAATCCTAAAGGCGTGGCCATTTCACATCAAAACTTATTGGCTTATGTAAAAAATATCTCGAAGCGAACTAGGCCTAATCCCGAAGATCGAGTTTCTCAAATCAGCGAATTAAGCTTTGATTTTTCGGTTCATGATATTTTTTTGGCTTGGTCCTCTGGAGCGTGTTTGTGCGTCTTGCCCGATCACGGTATTCTTGGCCTCCCTAAATTTATTTTAAGAAACAAAATCACTTTTGTAGCGGCCGTGCCTTCAACCATTCATTTACTTCATCAATTAAATCGGGAGGAAGATACATTTTTAAGTGTTCGATATACTGGATTTTGTGGGGAAATATTAAGCAATGAAATTGCCAAGCTATGGAATACTTACGCTCCCAATAGTGTTATTGATAATCTTTATGGTCCGACGGAGGCGACCGTGGCGATTACCGCATTTCGTTGGTTTCCGGAATATTCCGAAGATCGCGTTTCAATTGGTAGCGTTTTTTTGGACCAAGAAATTTTATTATTAAACGAGGATGGGGCCTTGGCGAGTCAAGGCGAAATGGGGGAAATCTATTTGCTGGGCTCTCAAGTGGCTACTGAATATTGGCGTTCCAAAAAATTATCGAAGGAGAAATTTTTTCCCGTTTTCTCTGTTAAAGAGAAGAAAAATATTTTTGCCTATCGGACAGGGGATCTTGCTTATTACGATGCCAAGCACCAGCTTTGCTATAAAGGCCGCTGTGATGATCAGCTAAAATTACGTGGATATCGAGTCGAAAAAATAGAAATTGAATCGGCCATTCAAAAAATAGCCTCAACTCAAATGGCGGCGGTGGTATCTAATAATTGTGAAAAAAGTGGAAATGTAGATTATTTAACTTGTTTTATTGCTAAATCTCCATTTCATTCCGATGAAATTTCTCGCCGCTGCAGAAGTGAATTGCCAGACTATATGATTCCAAACCGGATCATTACATTATTGGATTTTCCCTATAATAAAAATGGCAAGGTAGATTATCAAGAATTAAAAAGTCTTTCTCGGAAAAAGGGCGCTTAATTTATGCAATATTATATACAACAAAGCGCTATGAGCGATCCCGGAAAATGGAAAAATTTATTTGATGATTTTCCTTTAGATCTTCCTTCCATTAAAGAAATCATTCAAGGGTTAATTTTACATTTCTGGGAAGGAGGTGCATTAGGGTATAAAATCCCATTGCAGCGTTTGAAAGAAGTGGAAACAAGATACGTTCATAAAATGCTTGAAATATTGATGTCTCGAGATTCAAGATCTTTGCTTTTTTCTCGGACTTTAAAAAATAAAATCGTAGGCAGTTGCCGTGATTTTGCCTTATTATTTTGCTCGATTTTAAGGCATCGAGGAATTCCAGCTCGAGTTCGCGTGGCTTTCAACCTTTACTATTTAAAGGATTTCTATCATGACCAAGTCATTTTGGAATATTGGAATGAAAATAAGCAGCGTTTTTGCAGAGTAGACCCTAGAATCACAAGAGCGTATATTGAAAAAAATCATATTAAAATTGACTTTGATTTATTTGACGCCCCAAAAGAAAAGCTGATGTTAGCTGGCGAAGCCTGGTTGCTCACAAGAAAAAACTCTGAAATAGCTGATAAATTTGGCGGAGGAAACCGAGAAAAAAATAAAGGCCAGTGGTATATTCGAGACCGTCTAATCCAAGATCTAGCGGCTTTAAATTGCGTTGAAACCCAGCTTTGGGATATCTGGGGAATGATGAAAATGCCCGACGAAAGCTTAACGGACCCAAAAGTACTTCATTATTTCGATGAACTAGCCACACAGACATTAAATCCAGAAAAAAACTTTGAACAACTCCAAAACAAACGGGAAATTTGGGAGACGGATTTCCCGTGACGTTTTTAAAAATACATAATATACTCTGCACTAGGTTCAATTACCCAAACGGAGAAAAGCGATGCAAGAACAAGCCCAAGAGACCAGCGAGTTGGCTCAAATTTTGTTAGCCCCTTCAAATGTAGCGATGTCTGGCGAATTTGTAGCCGCTTCAAACATCACTGATGCCGATATGGCGGTATGCAAAGCAGCGTGCAATGGCAACTGTTCTGGATAGTATTCAAGCGAAGCAGTATCTTGAACAACTGGATTTGACGTTTATCGTCAATAAGTTGTGTTCAGATCTCTATGAGTTGCCGCGCTGGCCAGCCTCTCTGGCTGCCCAAGCGGTGCAACTCTACAAAGATTTTTTATGGCTGCATTCGATGTTCCCTAAGGAAGAAATAGTCCCCACAAGGGATATCGATGAATGCTGGCATTTACATATCCTTAACACAAAACGATACGCAAAAGATTGTGAAGCCTTATTTGGCGGTTTTTTCCACCACCAACCAGCAGACCTTGAAGATGCCGATTCCCTAGCCGCCCTAGTTCCCTTGTTTAAAAACACCCAAACCCTGTATGAGAAAGAATTTGCAAAACCCCTGATGGTCCTCAACCGAAAGTTGGCCACCTAAAAAATTTCACGAGCAGAAATTATTTTCGTTTATATTTTCGAGGGCCATGATAAGATCCCTCGAAAATCTCGCGGGATTGCCATCTAAGGATAAGACCGAAATTATTTACGCTTAGGTTTTCGAGGACCACGATCTGAAGGTCTTGTCGCACCCTGAGGTCTTGCCGAAGAAGCGCCTTGTGGTCTTGAAGAGCCCGCTGATCTGGAAGCCGCACCTGGAGGCCCACCGCGTCTGCTGCGATTTCTTGGGCGCGAACGTCCGCGAGGAGCTTCTTCTTCAAACGACATTTCCTTTTTAATTTCTTTCAAAGGCGTCGCTTTATCCGATATAAATGCCATGGCGGCGGCGATATCGCGTGGGTCCACTTCATAATCATGCGAAATTTTATTTACCATATTTCGATAGATATCCAAATTATGATTTTGCAAGGCAGAACGAATTTTATTGCCGAGTTCGCCCAAGCGTTTTTGCTGAATTTCATTCACCGTTGGAGGATCAATAAAGGTGATGGGTGCATTAATGGTGCGCTCAATATCACGCAATAAACGTCTTTCACGAGAAGTCACAAATAATAAAGAAACACCTTCACGTCCCGCCCGACCTGTTCGTCCAATTCGGTGAACATAAGATTCCGGATCCAAAGGAATATCATAATTAATAACATGACTAATGCGTTCCACATCCAAACCACGTGCCGCCACTTCTGTTGCCACCACAATATCCAAGCCGCCATTTTTTGTTTTAAATCGACGTATCACTTTTTCTCGATTACTTTGGCTCATGTCGCCATTCATCGCAGCAGCGGCATAACCGCGAGCTTGTAATTTTTCGGCTAATTCCGTGGTTCCAATTTTCGTACGCGTAAAAATTAAGGCTGCATCCATTTCTTCCACTTCCAGAAAACGCGTTAAAGCTTCTAATTTCGATTCATTTGGAACAAACATCGCTAATTGTTTAATGGAATCCACTGTCGCAGAATTCGATTTAATTTTAATATGAACGGGATTTTTTAAATAAGTATCGGCGATGCGTTTAATCGATTCTGGCATCGTAGCGGAAAATAAAGCGGATTGATGCTTGTGATCGATTTTTTTCAAAATCCACTTCACGTCCTCTAAAAATCCCATGTTTAGCATTTCGTCGGCTTCATCCAGCACAATAATATTGATGGTAGATAATTTTAAGGTGCCACGTTCTAAGTGATCCATGACGCGTCCTGGTGTGCCGACAATAACGTGCGGCCCACGCTTTAAGGCGCTTAATTGTGGACGATAATCCTGCCCACCATAAATCGGCAGCACATGGAAATCGGGAATTTTTTTGGCGTAATGTTGAAAGCTTTCGGCTACTTGAATCGCTAATTCACGCGTGGGTGCCAAGATGATAGCTTGTGGGCTTCGCAGCGAGATATCAATTTTGGATAAAATAGCGAGGGCAAAGGCGCCGGTTTTACCGGTTCCGGTTTGGGCCTGGGCCAATAAATCTTTTCCTTCCATTAGAACAGGGATACTCTTCTCTTGAATAGGGGAGGGGTTTTCGTAACCGAGTTCTTCGAGTACGGGCAATATTTTAGCTAAGACACCTAAGTCTTTAAAAGTTGTCATAATTTTGGTCTTTCTCTATAAAGGATTCCCACCGGGAACCGCAGATGGTTGTACAAAGGAAAGCGGACTATACAGCATTAATGGCCAAGTGTCCAAGCAAAACTGATCCTAATTTGAACAGGATTTAATGAGTTCTGCATCAATTCCCGCTAAAGCGGGAATTGCTACAAAAAGCTGGGGGTCCTCAGGGGGAGCAAGGCTCACTGCCATTGACTTAAGCCCCAGCTCCCTCTAAAAGACATGTTTCCTCGCCCGCTTTTGGAAGTTTAGCGACTTGATAGGTGATATTTTTTCTCTTTCAACTTGGCGATTATTCCTGACCAGCACTGGATTCATTGTAAACAATTTCACCAGTTTGTTAAGTATAGCCTCCTTGTCTTTTTCGCGGGAGAATATTTCAAATGCCATTTTTTTTATGGCATTAAACGATACCGCTTTGTTCACTTTCACTTTTTTCTGCCCCTTGTTCTTCTGCTCATTCATCTCGGTCTCAATGTCTTCAACCAAGATAGTTTCCAGATTGCTCATAAAAATAGTAGACCAAAAGTCTTGCTTAATAGATTCAGCTGTTTTCCCAGTAAAATTCTCTAGGCCAAGGCGGCCTTTAAGTTTTGAAAAAAATGTCTCTACGCCCCAGCGTAATGAGTACAGATATTTGAAATCTTCTGGAGTAAACTCGTTATCATTCAGCAAAGATGTTGCTAGTACTTCCACTTCACCTGTTGATAAAACCACTCTAATGAATTTAATTCGAATGGCTTCGGGTAGATTGAATCCCCTCACCTTTTTCCTCTGGGTTTTAGATACACTGACAACAGCGCTCATCGTCTCAGGCGCATCCAGGGAGAACATCGATTGCGAAGCAGAAAAAAACTTTTTTGGGCATCGGATAATAAAATGCCTTTTTTTGCTGATTAAACTCGCCATAAACGTATAAGAAGCATATCCACGATCAAATATCAGAAGATCATCAGTTTCTAAGCAGGAAAGCATGGTCTGTGCTAAATCGGGCTCATAAGTTAAGCTTGGCGCAAGAACGGACTGAATACTCATATGATTCAATACATCATAACAAGCTTCAAACATGGCGCTTGAATATTCACGAAAGGATTTATTCGTTTGATTACCAATCGGTCTTGATCCAAATTCCTTTTTAATTTCTTGGCTATACGGCAAGATAATTTGGGAGGCATCAAATGCCAATAATCGGTAACCCTTGAAACGTTTAATATCATTGTCTTCATAGTAAAGATTAATAATATCGTCATTCAACTCTACATAGGCAGTATGCTTCAGCTTTTTTCTTGCTTTTGTGAAGGCACCCGCCGTTATGGAAAAATCCTTAAATCGCTCGAGTGTAAATTCATTTAAAATAAGCTGCAAAGATTTTACACTCTTCTTTAGAAGGAGGGTAAATACGGTGATGAATTCTAATTTTCGCACTCGAGTAAACGCACTGGCTGTGGATTTATGCTTACTGACGTAAGCCGGATCTTCTAATTTTCCATTGATGATCGAAATGGTCCTTGTTTTTTATTCATGCTTACTCCTGTAAACAAAAAGGGTTATAAAAAAACGACATCTTAGCAAAAAAAATCCTATGAGCAAATCGAGGCGCTGGGTCGCCAACGATTTTAAAGCGTCATCCATAAGTACGACGCCTTTGCTCTTCAAATAGAACGTTGCGGGCATCAAGCCGAGTTATCACTATGCGCGGAACGTCCTTTTGAGACAAGTACTTTATGTTTCAAAAGGACGTTCCGCGGACAGGGAGAATTGGCTATAGGCTTTCAACGGCCTATTTTGAAAGGCAAGACTGCAAGCCTGGATGGCTATCGGATTATTTGCTTAAGTCAATGGCAGTGGAGCAAGGCTCCCCCTGAGCGCCAGCGGTGGGTCCCCCACCGCGCCAGCGTTAATACCAGGAAGGAGTTCCCGCTTTAGCGGGAACTCCTGTGGGTTCTGGCGGATTCAAACTATCTGGCGACTATTATCCTCTTAAAGTAAAGTAGCCCATTTGCAAAAAATTCCCATTTAAGTTAAAAAGTGGTTCAGCAACCGAGGAGTAATTTCTTATGCGTAAAGAACAATCTAAAAGCCAATCAGACGATTCCAAACAGAATTTTCCCGAGATACCCGAAAACATTAAGGAAATTGTTCAAAAAATAGTGGTGAATACAGTCGAAAGTGAGGAGCTAGAACACTTGTACCAAGTTCTCAATGGTCTAGAGTTGGAAAAATTCGCCCAATATCTCGTGAGTCTAAATTTGGAAATGCTTTCAAATGAATTTAAGAAATTTTTACAGTGTCTCGAGGTAGATCATGTAAGTGTATTGGATGAAATTCGAGAATTAGCAAATAAGAAGAATCCCCAGGCCTTGTTTTATTGTGGCACGCTGACGGTTTATCAAGCTGGGCGAGGTGCAACCCAAAACGATTACAGCATGCTAAGGGCTGCTGCTAAATTAAAACACAAAGGTGCGACGGCAATTCTTAGGGGCGGTGATGAGCTTGAAAAATTAATACAAGCTCAATCAGCAGCAGAGAAGGAGGCTGAAGTTGCCGCTCACCTAAAAAAATACCCTGTACTTCTTGAGCAAATTGATGAACTAAAGAATGAATTGAGTTTCTACAAGGAAGAAAATGCTCGTTTGGAGAATGAGGCTCGTGAACTTAGGAAGGAAAATAAAAAGCTTAAGGATTCTACAGAAGGACGTAATACTTCAAGCATCAAAAAACTTAAAACAATGAAAGATGCAAAAGGATCTCAGGAAAAAGATAATGCAAAGAAAATTGAGCAAAAATTCCCTTCAGGAAAGAAAAAAAATTCCCGCTCTCCTGGCCTTTCATTTTTTCCGCTGCCTCAAAAAACCCCCTCCATTGAGAAGGACCAAAGATCTCCGGAAGGATTGTTGGCAGCCCAAGATCCAGATGCGGGTAATTTTAGATCTGGCTCTGAAGACAGAAAAAAGTCTGTCTCATTGATGCATAGCCATGGTTCTTCTTCTAGTGAGAAGAAAGCCCCTGCGGGTAACAAAAGGTTTTTGTTTCAAAAGGAGGAAATTGTCCAATCTCCAGAGCTCTCTAAGTAATTAGATAAAGGTTAAAAACTTCCATGGAAACCCTCTTAAAAAGCTGTCATTACGAAATACTAAATCCAAATGAAAACGATTTAATTTTTTGTTTTGAGGGCCAGGATATTTTCTTGAAAAATAATCAAGAAATTCTTCGCTATGGAGAATTCAAACATATCTCAGAGTACCAAGGGTCATTTTATTGTTTCGCTGAACTTGAAAACCTGCGTTATCTTCTACTCGATGATCCGACTGACTTAACAGAAAATCCTGAGATTTCTCGAATTGGCCTGAGGGAATTAGTTTATACCTTTCCATCCGATACGTTTCCCACCGTTCTAAAAGCCTGCCATCTTGGTTTTTGGCGTAAGACCCATCGCTTTTGTGGGCACTGTGGGACAAAATTAGTTGAGTCGGAAGTTGAGCGAGCGCGTGTCTGCAAAAATTGCGGCCAAATCACGTATCCTCGAATTTCACCCTGCATTATTGCACTTATTACGCGTGGCGAAGAAATGCTCTTAGCGCGCTCCCCGCATTTTCCTCCGGAAGTTTATAGCACTTTAGCGGGTTTTGTAGAACCCGGTGAATCCGCCGAAGAGTGTCTTCGACGAGAAATTGAAGAAGAAGTGGGTGTTCAAATCAAAAATATTCGATATTTTGGCTCTCAACCCTGGCCTTTTCCAGATTCATTAATGCTGGGATTTACAGCCGATTATGACTCTGGAGAAATTCGCATCGATGAAAAAGAAATAGAAGATGCGAAATGGTATTCGCCAAAGCATTTGCCAAAATTGCCGTTAACCTTCAGCATAGCTCGAGCGCTGATCGATCAGCATCTTAAGAAATACCCGGCCAAATAAGCTCATAGGCACTCGATCGACCTTTTTCTTGAAGGGGTTTCAAGCAGTTTTTTTCGACAAGATCATTTAATTCACGATAAGCAGTAGCTCGACTTATTTTTGTAATGCCCTGATATTTACGTGTCGTCATTCCACCGATAAATCCTTCCACTCCTGGATCCAGCATTTTATTAAGCACTTTTTTTTGTCGCTCGTTGAGGGATGTTTTTTCATGGATATCCCAAAATTGAGTTCTTTTAAGGGTCAATGAAACATTTTCTAATGTTTTTTCAATAGCACTAATAAAGCATTGTAAAAACCATTTTACCCACTCCGTAACATCCATGCTACCAGCAGAAACTTTGTCTAAAATTTCATAGTAGCCTTTTCGTTTCTGCATAATTGCCGAGGAAAGACTATAAAATCGTGTTGACAATTTTTCATCTTGAGCGAGAGCCAGATCGATGATGGCTCGTCCCAGGCGACCATTACCATCATCAAAAGGATGCAGCTTTTCAAACCATAAATGTGCAATGGCGGCACGAACAATCCCATCAGTGTTTTTTAGGGATGAAGTGTTAAACCACTTTAAAAATCGGCCTAGTTCAGTTTTTAAAATTTTTCGGGGTGGTGCAATGTAGTGAAGTTTAATTTTATTTCCGCGCCCAGAGACTATTTTCATTTCGCCTTCGCCTCGTAATTGCGCTACAAGAATTTTATGTATTCCCGAATATCCTGTCGGAAATAATCCCGCATGCCATCGACAGAGGCGATTAACATCTAAGACTTCTGCATTATTTTCCGTGGCATCCAGCAAAATATCCAAAAGACCTTCAACATATCGATCAGGCTTGCCATTTAAACCAGCATTTTCGATCCCTAAGCGATGATAAATGGATGATCGGACACTGTCTCTATCAATAATGGATCCCTCGATAGCCGAGGTTGTGATCATTTCATCCATTAAAGCTTGAAGGTTTTGGCGTTCCCGACTTTTCTCGTTAAAAGATTGCATGATACCCAACATCTTGCCTTGAATAAGGCGCGCTTCACTAAGAAGTGCTAGGATCTCATCAGATCGCCAAGTAAATTGCGGCCAATCTTGGTTTTCCCATATCCACTGAATCACTTAAGGCTCCTAATCGCTTCACACTATGAAGCGATTATAGCTGCTAATCGCTTCATTTTCCACCTTACTTGAAGCGATTAGGGGCTCCGTGCAAACTCTCTCAGACATATTATATACCTTGGGAACTTACTCTTAAGACTCTGAAGGAATGGCATTCAGCAGTGCTGAAGGGGAATAAACCGCAATTTGCGCTTTGCTGAATCCCTTTTCATCTCGTGTCACAATGGCCTGGACGCCGCAGTGCATTGCTGCGGCGTGTAAAACAGCATCTTCAAAATCCAAAAATCCGCTGGCGAGTGCCTCTTCTAAAACCAAGCGATTTACCGGCGCTACTTCAAAAAGCTTTAGGATTTTTTTAATAATGCGAGTGGCTTCCTTTGCCGAGAGTGATTTAGCGAGTAAATAATCCAATGTCGTAATCGTTGTAGCTCCAATATAGCCATCCACTTCCCCAGACTCGACTTTCTCAAAAAGAAGTTGTGCATTTTGTGCAAACGTCTTTTTATCCAGCAATAAATCTAAAATCACATTTGTGTCGAAAAGTATTTTTATAGATATTTATTTTCAAGGTGTTTTTTATAATCTTTTTCCGATATATGAGCACCTTTAATAACACCTCGCAAGGATTTTGTCAGAGGAAGTGATAGCGGCTCACGGGAGTCTTTGACGCGACTTAACAATGAGAAATAGTCCATCACAATTTGCGATACTGATTTACCATGCTGCTTCGCATAAATTTTAGCCTCCTTAATGAGAAGGGGGTCCATTCTTAATGTGAGTTTTGTTGCCATAATGCCACCTTGACGTATAGTTATATTGATATCTGTACGTCATAAGAATGCCTTTGTCAAATTGAATTTGGGGTATATTAAATAGTTGTCCAGACTCATGTCATATTGGAAAAGTGATGTGTCAACACATCAAAGTGATCTGAGAGCACCGGAAAAAGTCTTCTAAGCTAAAATCGATCTCCAACTTTCTGGCTGGTACAATGATGTTCCAGGAATTGGATTTGGTAATTGTGAAGATTCCAGAACATGCCTCCGAATATGCTTAACAAAATCGGCATTATTAGTCAGAACACGTGAAGGATTTCGATTTTCATTTAGCAAAGGTAAAGCAACACCTACCTTTTTTTCTTTATGGTGTTTTTTTACTAGCTGGATTGCCTCCAATAAATCGCTGTCATTAGAAACAATTATTGCAATATCATACCGATCTAGCCACGCATCATTTAAGACGTGCAAAGCTATGTTAACATCCGATCCTTTTTCCTCTGTTTTGAAAACTTTCGCATACTCCTGAAAAAAACAAAGGCCTCCGAAGAGGCCCTGCGCTCTACGGACGAAACCATAGAGGGTGTAATTGAATTCTGGCACGATTCATAAGATTGTCAAGCCTTAGGGTTTCATTCGTTCGTAGAGTCAACTTCCTACTATAGTCCTACTAATTAATCTCTTAATTGGGCGCCATTGTTGGCAGTGTGTATCTGATTGATTTTATTGACTTGTAAATGGCCAGAGACAGAATCGAACTGTCGACACGAGGATTTTCAGTCCTCTGCTCTACCGACTGAGCTATCTGGCCATTTGCGAGTAGATTAAACCGTTTACAGCGGTTAGAGTCAAGACGTAATTATCGAATATTATAATCAAATGATTAAATTAGTATAAAATTTCATCAATTCTTATTGCTTCGGATCAGTATATCCTTGGGGAGGTTCGCTGCCTGTGCCGAATAAAAATTTGGTCATTTCATCTCGCAAAAAGTCGCGTGCTTTGGCTTCGAGCAAATTGAGGCGGTATTCATTAATGAGCATGGTTTGATGGTTTATCCAGCTTTCCCAGGCGGGTTTTGAAATTTCTTCGAAAATTTGCTGGCCTAATTTTCCTGGAAAAGGGGGGCTTTCAAGGCCTGGGGCCTCTTTATTCAGTTTTTTGCAAAAAATTATTCTTGACATAAAAAGTCCTGCTTTTTTAGGTGTTGGAGGAGTTTTGCGATGGGTGCGGCGACACCTCCAGGTAATCGATCGCTCAACTTATACCAAATTTGGGCTGAATTTTCCATTACAGAAAGCGGAGCCTCATTTTTTCGCAGCATCACGGGATGAATAATTAATTTAAAATGGCTGAAAACATGTTCTATGGGCTCGATCGTGATACTACTGGAACCTTCCGCAACGAGGGCTCTTTCAGGAAAACTCCACAGGCCTCCCCAAATGCCATATTCGGGGCGTTTTTCTAAAAGTATTTTCCCTTCCTTGTCATAAATAATGAGCATTTTTGTCGTTCTGGTGGGTTTGATAGAAAGTGATTTTTTGCCGGGAAATTCAGCTATTTTATTGAGCCTAAACGCTTCACAATATTTGTTAACAGGGCATGAATCGCATTTTGGTTTTGAGCGCGTGCATAGAGTTGCCCCTAAATCCATGAGGGCTTGATTATAATCACCAGCTCTATTTTTCGGCAGAAATTTTTCGGCTAGGGGCCAGAGCTTATTGGCCACCTCTGGGGCGCCAGGCCAGCCGGGCACGGCAAATAAGCGTGTATAAAGACGCTTTACATTGCCATCGAGAATGGGCGCATGAATTTGCATGGAAAGGGAAGCAATGGCGCCCGCGGTCGAACGGCCAATTCCCGGAAGTTCCACCAATTTTTCAATTTCGCTCGGAAATTTCCCATGATACTGCTCATTCACTATTTTCGCACAAGCTTGTAAATTTCTAGCCCTAGCATAATATCCAAGCCCAGACCATAAATGCAGCACGGCATCTTGAGGCGCATTTGCAAGGGATTTTACCGATGGAAATGCGCGCATAAATTTTTGGTAATAGGGGATGACCGTTGTCACTTGTGTTTGCTGAAGCATAATTTCAGAAACCCACACGCGATAGGGAGTGGGATTTTTCTGCCAAGGCAAATCATGCCGACCAAATTTGTCGAACCAATTTAAAATGGCTTTTTGAAGTCTGAGGGGGCTTATAGTCTTCAAGGCATTTCCCTAGGATTGTATTTTATCCGGATTGAGCAGTAGAATCCTACCGAAATAACCAGCGAGAATCTACACTTGAATGACGACATAAAATCAAGAGCTATTCGAAGCTTTGTCCGAAGGGAAGGGCGGATGACGACCAAACAAACTCGAGCATTGGAAACGCTCTGGCCAGCGTTTGGGCTTGCGCTCGACAAGGGGCTGCTTAATTTTCATGAATTATTTAAAAGAGAGGCTCCCATAACGCTTGAAATTGGTTTTGGCATGGGCAGCTCTTTGCTCGCGATGGCCAAAGCTCATCCCGATCAGGATTTTATTGGAATTGAAGTGCATCGTCCTGGGGTAGGATCATTATTAGCGAGCCTGAAAGCAGATGAGGTAAAAAATATCCGCATTTACTCGGCTGATGCGCGAGAAGTTTTTGAGCAATGCATCCCGGAAGATAGTTTATCGAAAATCATGATTTTATTTCCAGATCCCTGGCCGAAGAAACGTCATCATAAGCGTCGTTTAATAAATGCTGAATTTCTCGAGCAAATTGTAAAAAAATTAAAGCTAGGCGGATTTTTGCATTTAGCAACGGATTGGCAAGAATATGCAGAGGAAATGTTAAGCGCGGTTTCCTCGATTAAAAACTTAAAAAATCTTGGGGATGAAAAAGGATTTTTTGAGGGTGAAAAATTACGCCCCTCCACAAAATTCGAGCAGCGCGGAAAAAATTTAGGCCATGGGATTTGGGATATTTTGGCTGAAAAGATTTAATTATTCCCTCTCCTTGCGGGAGAGGGTAAGGGTGGGGGTGTTAATTTATTCCCTCTCCGGGGAATTTATATAAAAGGAAAATAATATGAAAAAATTTTTAGTTCTTTGTTTAGCATTGTTTCCATTTTGCGCTTATGCCGACGTATTTCCGGCAAACACTAATTATCAAGTGTGTTTTACACCGGGACAAAATTGCACGCAAATGATTGTCGACGAAATTAATCGAGCCAAGCAGAGTATCGAGGTTCAATCCTACAGTTTCACCTCAAAACCCATTGCTTTAGCATTAATTCAAGCCGCAAAACGAGGCGTTAAAGTGCAAATTATTTTCGACAAAAGTCAATTTAATTGTCATCGATTTTCTTACGCCAGTTATTTTATTCGAAATAATATCCCGGTGTGGGAAGATTCCGACTTAGATATTGCGCACAACAAAGTTATGATATTCGATAAAAAAATTTTAGAAACTGGCTCCTTTAATTTTACAAAAGCCGCTGAACGATTTAATGCGGAAAATGTGCTAATTATTGAAAACCCCAACTTAGCGAGCGCTTATTTTAGCAATTGGCAACGTCGACAAGCCGCTGCTCAGCCTATTGAGTCTGATAGTTGCCCAAGCCGGGATTATTATTGAGGCATTAGATAAAAAGCATTATGATGGAGCCTGAACGATCATTAGGAGGTCTATATGAAGATTGCAATTATTGGTGGAGGAAATGTCGGCGGAGCGCTTGGCAAAAACCTCGCTCAAAAGGGTCATACTCTTATTTTTGGGCTTAGAAATCCTAATGACGACAAATATTCAGTGCTAAAAATGAATCCAAATACCAGCCTTGTCATTCCAGCAGAGGCAGCAAAACAAGCGGACGTGATATTTTTGGCAACACCTTGGACCAGCACGAAACAAGCACTAGAAAGTTTAGGGCCAATTTCGGGTAAAATACTCGTTGATTGCACAAATCCTATTAAGCCTGATTTTAGCGGCCTTGAAATAGGCCACACCACTTCGGGCGGAGAAATGATCGCTGGCTGGGCTAAAGGCGCAAAAGTCGTAAAATGTTTTAATCACACCTTTGCAGCGAATATGGCCAATCCCGCCTACGGAAAGCAAAAAACCGTCATTTTTGCAGCCGGAGATGATCCAGAATCAGTTGCCCTAATCGTGTCGCTTGCCTCTGAATTGGGTTTTGATGCCCTCCCTTTAAAAGGTCTAGCATTGGCACGCCAACTCGAACAATTCGCCTGGCTCAATATTGATTTAGCCTATAACCAAGGTAAAGGCCCGACTTTTGCTTTTGCTTTACTAAATCGCTAATCGATAGGCTGAAGCACAAAATGCATGTTGGGAGCCTTGCTCCCCCTGAGCGCTAGCGGGCATCCCCACTGCGGAGGGCATTAATACCAGGAAGGAGTTCCTGCTTTAGCGGGAACTCCTGTAAGAAGCTTTACATCTCTTCTAAGCTTCTCTAGAATCGGCTTTTTAACCACCGAAATTGGATTTCAAAATGACAAAGTTTTCGCTTTATATCATTCTCGCCTTTGCTGTGCTCGCTGTTTTATTCGTTATTTTTCTGATTGCTCGTCGCCGTCGTGGGGCTTCTGGAAATGCTGAAAATGCTGGAGATACGCATCAAATTTATGTTGGCAATTTACCCTATCGTATTCATGAGCAAGAGCTGCGTGAACATTTTTCCCAGTTTGGTGCTATCGACCAAGTGCGAATAGTAAAAAATCGTCAAACTCGAAAATCGATGGGCTTTGGATTTATTACCTTCAGTAATGCCAAAGCCGCCAATAGTGCCTTAAGCGCTGATGGCCAAGATGTCCAAGGCAGAACTTTAGTGGTAAGAATTGCGAAACAAAGATGAAAGCTATTTCCATTTCAAATCTGATAAAAACCTATTCAAATGGTACTCATGCTTTAAAGGGGGTTAGTTTTTCAATTAATCAAGGTGATTTTTTTGCTTTGCTAGGTCCCAATGGCGCGGGAAAAACGACCACGATTGGAATTTTAACTTCACTGGTCATTAAAACCTCTGGAAAGGTTGAGATCATGGGCCATGATATCGATGATGACTTTTCGGCGGCCAAAGCATGCATTGGTGTTGTCCCTCAAGAGTTTAATTTTAACATTTTTGAAAAAGTAGAAAATATCATCATTGACCAAGCAGGATATTATGGAATTCCTCGTTCTGTGGCGCGAATTCGCACTGAAAAATATTTAAAATTACTCGACCTTTGGGACAAACGTCATTCAACTCCGCGCTTATTATCAGGTGGAATGAAGCGTCGTGTGATGATTGCTCGGGCTTTAGTCCATGAACCAAAAATTTTAATTCTAGACGAACCCACCGCAGGTGTCGACGTCGAGTTGCGGCGCAGCACCTGGGATTTTTTGCAAAAAATTAATAATGAAGGCACGACTATTATTTTAACAACGCATTATCTCGAAGAAGCCGAAAATCATTGCAGAACCATAGGTATTATTGATCATGGGGAATTAATCGAGCTCACCGAGATGCCCAAGTTATTGGGGAAATTGGAATATGAAAATATTGTGCTTAATTTGCGTTCCCCCCTAGTTGGAGTGCCCGTCATTCCAGAATGTCGAGTAAAGGTCATTAACGATAAAACGCTCGAGGCGGAAGTGCCTAATAAAGTGGGTCTTACCCGTGTTTTTGAAGCCTTGTCCACGCAGAACATTGAAGTGATCAGTATGAGAAATAAGGTAAATCGTTTAGAAGAGCTGTTTATTCGTTTGACTAATGAAGGAAAGAGTAGCTATGATGCCTTATAAACATTGGATTACATTTTACACTATTGTTAATAAAGAAATGAAACGAGTGCTACGTTTATGGTCGCAAACCATTCTCCCTCCGATGATTACAACCACGCTTTATTTTTTAATCTTTGGTCATATTATGGGCGCCCGAGTAGGGAGCATGGACTCTTATCCGTATATTGAATTTATTGCGCCGGGTTTGATTATGATGTCGGTTATCACTAGCTCTTACACCTCCTCTGTCTCCTCTTTTTATTTTGCGAAATTTCAACGACAAATTGAGGAAATTCTCGTCTCTCCAACGCCGAATTTTATTATTTTACTGGGCTTCATGTTTGGAGGAGTATTAAGAGGCTTTTTAGTGGGGATCGTAGTTACTTTAGTCACCATGTTTTTCACTTCACTGAAGGTTCATTCTCTTTTGATTATTTTGGGAGTCGCTTTTTTGTCCTCCTGCATTTTTTCTTTAGGCGGCCTGATTAATGCCATTTTTTCAGAATCTTTTGATGACATATCTTATATTCCCACCTTTATTTTAACGCCTTTGACTTATTTGGGCGGTGTTTTTTATTCCATCAAATTGCTCTCACCCACATGGCAATTTGTTTCTCTTGCGAACCCTATTGTTTACATTGTGAGTGCCTTTCGCTATGGATTTTTAGGCAGTCCAGACCCTTTTCTATTAGAAGCTTTTTCAGTGATGATATTATTTGTAGTGCTTTTATTTGGCCTAGCGGAGTATTTATTAGTGAAGAGCGTTCGCCTACGCAGTTAATATGAAATAATGAGGGATTTTTTATGATCATAGAACCAAAAATTCGTGGCTTTATTTGCACCACCGCACACCCAAGGGGCTGCGAGCAGGCTGTTCTTGAGCAAATCGAATATGTGAAAAAACAAGGACAATTTCAGGGTCCAAAAAGGGTTTTAATTATTGGAGCTTCGACTGGTTATGGTTTAGCAACCCGCATAGCGGCTACTTTTGGTTCTGGTGCAAAAACTATTGGTGTTTTTTACGAGAGACCGGCCGAAAATAAGCGCCCTGCGACAACCGGATGGTATAATTCCGCTGCTTTTGAAAAATTGGCACATAAAGAAGGGTATTATGCAAAAAGTATTAATGGTGACGCTTTTTCCAACGCCATTAAAGATCAGACGCTCGAATTAATTAAAAAAGATTTAGGCAAAATTGATATGCTTGTTTATAGCCTTGCCTCACCTCGAAGAATTCATCCTGATACAGGTGAAGTGTTTAGTTCGACATTAAAACCCATTGGAAAAGCCTTTACTAATAAAACCGTGGATCCGATGCGCGGCGAAGTCAAAGACATTCTCATCGAACCGGCTACAGAAGCTGAAATTAATGGGACAATTGGCGTAATGGGTGGTGAAGATTGGGAAATGTGGATGAATCGCTTAATGGAGGAAAATCTTTTGGCCGATGGAGCGATTACTTTAGCGTATAATTATTTAGGCCCAGAAATTACCACGACAATTTACAAGAAAGGAACGATTGGTCGAGCAAAAGATCATTTAGAAGAAACGGCTAAAAAACTCAATAAAAAATTAGCTGAGAAAGTTAGTGGTAAAGCCTTTATTTCTGTTAATAAAGCGCTTGTCACACAAGCCAGTGCAGCCATTCCTGTAGTGCCATTATATATTTCAATTTTATATAAAATAATGAAACGAGAACATAAGCATGAGGGCTGCATTGAACAAATGTATCGAATGCTGGCTAGTAAAATTTATGTGAAAAATGGGCCCATTGTTGATGCTAATGGAAGCGTTCGCATGGATGATTGGGAAATGGAAGAATCCATTCAGCGAGAAGTAATGGAGGTTTGGCCAAAAGTGTCAACCGAGACTTTGCGACAATTGACCGATATTGAAGGATATCAAAACGATTTTTACCGTTTATTTGGCTTTCATTTTCCTGCCGTAGATTATAAGGCGGACGTTGAGCCTGATGTGAAAATTGATTCCATAGAGCCTCTCTCAGAGGCAGAGGGGGATCAAAACTGATCAATAAATGCTATACTGTCTAGGTAAGGAGGCGTTTATGACAGATTTTATCAAGGCTTTACATGATCCTAGTTCCGTTTATGGCTTTCCTCGGGAGGTTTTGCACGACACTTCACTGTCGGAAGAGCAAAAGCGTAAGATTCTACATCAGTGGGAATATGATGCTCGAGAGCTCCTCGTTGCCGACGAGGAAAATATGGCCGGAGAAAGTGCGAATTTGCTCCAGCGCGTTTTAGAGGCTTTGCATCAAATCGATCCTAATTATGATTCAACCCATTCTCACTCGACCAAGCAAGGTGGCGGAGAAGTGGACTAAGCATTTTTGGGTTCACAGGAGATCGCTCAGGGATGAAGGAATATCGGATCCAAATAATCATTGCTGTCTCAGCTGTTTTGCTTATTGTAATGATTATCTTCTTTCAATCTCCAAAGCAAATCGAAGGGAAACCCTATCATCACCTTTCACAGTCACATTTTCGAAATCCAGAAGATAATGACCCTGGTAAACCCAGTATGAGTCATTTAATCGCCTTTATGTTACGACTCCCTTGGACATGGTCACATACCCCTCAAGTTCCCCCTGACATGCGTCTCAATGAACGCGATGCTATTAATCATCTCAATAAATTAAAAAAATCGGATACTATCACATGGCTAGGTCATGCTACATTTTTAATCCGGATGGACGGGCAAACCATTTTAACAGATCCCTATTTAACCGCGCATGCAGGGCCCTGGATTTTTGGTCCCAATCGCTATGTTCCGCCGGGAATTACTATTAAAAATCTTCCGACGCTTAATATAATTTTACTTTCACACAATCATTATGATTCTTTAGATTTAAAAACAATTGAGCAACTTAAGAATAAAAAAAATATTAAAGTGGTCGTTCCGCTTTATAATGCGTCTTATTTTGAGGATCGTGGATATCCTTCTATTTATGAGTTGGACTGGTATCAATCTATTCAGCTGGATTCACTAAAAATTACAGCCATTCCTGCAATTCATTATTCAGGGCGCACATTAAGGGATCAAAATAGAAGGCTGTGGGCGGGATATATTATTAAATCGCGCCGGCATAAAATTCTTTATATGTGCGATAGCGCCTATGGGGAAATGTATCACTATATTGGAAAAAAATACGGGCCCTTTGATGCCGTCATTATCGATATTGGTGCCTATATGCCACAAAGTGTTATGCAGTATGCTCACACAACCCCAGAAGAATCGGTGCAAATTGCCCGAGATTTGAAGGCTAAAAACGTAATCGCTATGCATTGGGGTACGGTAATATTATCCGAAGAACCGCCTTTCGATCCGCCTCTTCGGTTTCGGGCAGCCGGAAAAGCGGCAGGATATTCACCTAAAAAAATCTGGGTGATGAAAGTTGGCGAAACTCGAGAAATTCCTTCTTAAATTACCAGCGTAAAAGAATGCCATCGTTGACAATAATTTGAATCATATCTTCTAAGGTGGTTGCGCCTTTTAACCAGTAGGTTCCACTATTGTGATCCGCAAATTTCGCTCGTGGGTATTGGCATATATCCACGGCGGCTTCACAACTGACGGGTGTATCGATATCAGCATCATTCGCTGAACACAGAAATTGCAAGCGTTTGCTACTGATGGAAAAAGCCGACCATTCTTCTGGTGCAATGGTATTAATGTATTGGGGTACAAATTCTTGTCCTGGGAGTTTTTCAGAGGCAAATTTAATGGCATGCGCGGAACGATTATGAATTAGGAATAGAGTCTGAACTTCTTCTGATTGAGTAACAGGTGATAAAATTAGCTTACCTTCTTCATAGCTGAAACCAACCGGTTTGCATCCATTCGGAAATTTTTTGGGTTCGCCATTGGCGGCAAACACGGCACTCCCCATCAGCAGGGCGGCGAAAGTGATCATTAATTTTTTAAACATGATGGAGCTCCTCAATTTTCATGAGGAGCTATCATAGAGGAGAATGAATTTGATGACAATCATAGGATAAAGCCGTGTCTTTCAAGAGCCCATAATACATGTGAACTCACCAGTTCCGAAGGGTGGTTTCTTTTAACACGAAGCGCATTCACGACCCTTTCTGATGAAGGGGCATTGCCGAGGGCTACAGCGATATTTCGTAGCCAGCCAAAATACCCGGCGCGTCTAATCGCTGAGCCTTCCGTTCTTTTTAAAAACTCCTCTTCTGTCCAATTAAATAAATCGATTAATTGCTGTTGATCGAGTTGATGGCGCGGCAAAAATTCCATTTCTTTAGTATATTTTGCAAATTTATTCCAGGGACAAATTAGTTGGCAGTCATCACAGCCAAATATTCTATTCCCTATAAGTGGGCGGAATTCTAATGGAATAGGGCCCTTATTTTCAATAGTTAGGTAGGAAATGCAACGTCTTGCATCCAGTTCATAAGGGGCGACAATCGCCTTTGTAGGGCAAATATCGATGCAGGCCGTGCAGCGACCACAGTGTTCGCTTACTGGTTCATCCAGAGGTAGGGGTAAATTCGTGTATAAAACGCCGAGAAAAAACCAGGAGCCAGCATCGCGACTCAACACTAAGGTATTTTTGCCCATCCATCCGAGTCCTGCTTTTATGGCGAGGGGTTTTTCAAATACCGGGGCACTATCGGCAAAAGGTCTATAATTCAGCGGAAATTCAGCGATTTTACTCTGAATATATTCCGCTAGCTTTTTTAACCGATTTCGAATCAGCCGATGATAATCTCGACCTAAGGCATAACGTGAGATGTAGGCCATAGAGGAATCTTTTAAAATGGTTTTTATTGGCTCTGCATTTTCTGGCAAGTAATTTACTCGAGCACAAATTATTCGAATTGTCTCAGGAACCAGGGCAGAAGGATCTCGTCGAAAATGCCTATTTTTCTCGAGATAATTCATGCTGCCATGATATTTTTTTTCGAGCCAGGCTTGTAAACGTTCATCGGCCTGCGACAGGTCGGTGTCGGTAATTCCAATGGCATCAAAGCCTAAGGTTTTCCCATAGGCTTTAATTTGGGAAGAAAGTGTTTGATAATCGATGCTGTTCACGAGAGGAAGAATACCAAGAAGGGCGTTTTGATCCAAGCTACATTGTAGAGTAGAATAGGGCATCGCCATTACTTTAGGTTATCTTGTGCTACCCACTCAACTCTATACTAACGCTCAAATTCGAGAAATCGAATCCTATGTTAAACTCCACAATATTTTTACTGAATACGAAATGATGTTTAATGCCGGGTCTGCGGCTTGGCAGGCGCTTCATGAGCACTGGCCTTTGGCTAAAAAAATATTTGTTTTTTGCGGAAAAGGGAATAATGGCGGAGATGGCTATGTACTGGCACAACTAGCAAAAGAGGCTGGCTGTGAGGTTCAGGTTTTTGCGCTTACGACTCCTGACCATATGCGTGGCCCAGCCAAAGAAGCCGCGCAAAAAGCCCTAAAAAAAGGCGTTTCTGTTACAATCTCCGAATTACCCGAAAACTTTGAGTCAGCCGATGTCCTGGTAGACGCCTTACTCGGAAGTGGTTTACAGGGCCCGATCCAAGACCCATACCTTACCTGGATTAATGCTATCAATGCAGCGGGAAAACCGATTTTTGCTATCGACGTTCCTTCTGGAATTTCTGTGGATACTGGTGCGGTTCTGGGTGGCGCGATAGAGGCTAGCGTAACGATTACTTTTATCGGCTTAAAACAAGGCTTATTTACTGCCAATGCGCCCGCAAACTGCGGAAAAGTATTATTAAATGACTTGAATATTCCCTATTCGGTCTTCTCACAGGTAAGCGCGCACACGCAAGCCCTTCAGTGGGAAACATTAAGAAACTGGCTACCCAAACGTCGTTTGGACGCTCACAAAGGGCATTATGGGCATGTCCTTGTGATTGGCGGGGATTATGGAATGGGAGGTGCAATAAGGATGGCATCTGAAGCCGCGATGCGAGTGGGCGCCGGCTTAGTTTCCGTGGCAACAAGGCCCGAACATGTGAATGTGGTTAATTGTATGCGTCCTGAAATTATGTGTCATAAAGTCACCAGTGCCGGTGATTTGGAATCCTTATTATCGCGCGCAACTGTCATCGTTCTTGGCCCGGGTCTTGGGCAATCGGAGTGGTCAAAATCCTTATTTCATCGAGTTCTCTCCACCGACCACAATAAAGTCTTAGATGCCGATGCCTTAAATTTATTAAGTCAATCTCCCCAGCAAAGTGATCATTGGATTTTAACGCCTCATCCTGGCGAGGCCTCTCGTTTATTACATAAAACCGTTCACGAAGTGCAAATGGATCGATTTTCATCGGCAAAAACTATTCAAAAGAATTATGGTGGCGTAACCGTCTTAAAAGGTGTGGGGACTTTGATTCAAGGTGAAGAATTACCCTGTAAACTCTCTCGGCAAGGAAATCCAGGGATGGCGAGTGGTGGCATGGGCGATGTTCTCAGTGGGGTTATCGGAGGATTTTTAGCGCAAGGCTTAGCCTTGCAAGAAGCGGCAGAGCTTGGGGTTATCGTGCACGCCATGGCAGCGGATAGAGCCGCTGAAGAAGGTGGCGAACGCGGACTTTTAGCCAGCGATTTAATGAATCACTTACGTAGCCTTGTAAATCCCGATGACTGAAAAACGCTTTATTCCCGACGAAAATGCGATGATAGCGCTTGGTGCTTCTTTTGCAAAAAAAATCTCAAAGGGCGATGTGATTTTTCTGCATGGAAATTTGGGTGCTGGAAAAACCACTTTTGTTCGAGGTTTTTTGCAAGCCTTTGGGCATCTCGGTCGAGTAAAAAGCCCTACCTACACTTTAATTGAACCTTATGATATTGCCAATCAACGCATTTATCATTTCGATTTATATCGACTTAAAGATCCCGAAGAGCTGGAATTTATGGGTTTTCGTGATTATTATCATCAGGATTCTATCTGCTTAATCGAATGGCCCGAGCATGCCGAAAAATTACTTGCTAATCCCACTATTTCAATTACTATATCGCTCGCCGAGAACGGCGTTGGCAGATGGGTAGAAATCCGCTAGTATTGTAAGGTTCAGCTCCCCTTCTGGGAGAAGGAAAGGGTGAGGGGTTTCCCAAAGAACAATGTTAAAAAAATTTACCAAGGGATTGAAGGCAATTTTAGCGGTGATTTGTATCAGCGCGACGCTTAGCGCTCAAGCAAAATCCATTTCCGTTTCAAACTTTTCCTTAAGCTCAGGCTATCAGCAATGGCGTTTTACGCTAGATTTATCGAGAAAACCAGAATATCAGTCCTTTATGCTTTCCAATCCGCGTCGATTCGTTTTGGATATTCGTGACGCTCGACTCATTAGTGCTATCAAACGAAATCAATATATCAACTCTCCCGTCTCCCAAATTCGATGGTCTGAAAATGCAGGGCGCTTGCGAATGGTTTTTGAATTAGAAAAATCTGTACATATTCAAGTGAGGGCCACTGAGTTCTCCGATACTGGGAAACCCCAAATTCGGATTAATTTTACCGGTAGCAAAAATCCCGAAGATTATCATTTACCAATTGCAAAAATTGACGTGGCATCACCACAACCTGTCATTTCGAGTGAATCTCGCCCAGAATATCGACGTAATGTGGTCATCGTTATCGATCCTGGCCATGGTGGGAAAGATCCCGGCGCCATCGGTCGAGGACGCACTCGAGAAAAGGATGTAGTGCTCGCCATTTCTAAAAAACTTTATAATATGATTAATTCAGAGCCTGGTTTTACCGCAAAATTAACGCGAAATAGCGATTATTACATTACCTTGAGACAGCGCCTAGCGATTGCAAGAAAGTATCATGCCGACATGTTTATCGCGATCCATGCCGATAAATGGAAAAATACCAGGGCAAAAGGCGCTTCGGTTTTCGCACTTTCCGAACGGGGTGCAACGGGTGAAGCCGCTCGATGGTTAGTTTCTCAGGAAAATAAATCGGAATTAATGAGCGGAGCGACACTTGGTGATAAGAGCCAAGTATTAAAATCGGTTTTAATTAATTTATCTCAAAGCGCTGCTATTCGCTCGAGCTTGCAAATTGGGGATGATCTTATTGCTTCCTTACAACTGATAACGCCCATGCACGTTCGGCATATCGAACAGGCAGCTTTTGTAGTTTTAAAATCACCGGATATTCCCTCATTGTTAGTCGAAACTGGATTTTTATCGAATCCGCGAGAAGAACGCCAACTGCGCACTTCTGCTTATCAAACGAGTTTAGCTTCGGCCATTAACAGTGGATTAATTCATTATTATCACCAGCATCCGCCGAAAGATAGTCTCTTAAGCTCTAAAGGGGGCTAGAACCAGCGCATTTTTTTAAACAGAAGATATTGCCCGCTCACACAGACGACCATGAGGCCTAGCACATAAAAAAAACTGTATTTCCAAGTATTTCCAGGTAGAAAACGCAAGTTCATACCGAAAATTCCCGCAATAAGTGTGGGCGGCAAAAATATCGCAGCAACTCCCGTCAGGACCTTCATGATATTATTCGCCTGTTGCATTAGAGCATTGTCAATTTGTTCGAGCATGGTATGAAAAAGATCGAGAATAGATTCTGCTTCATGCACAAGAATCTCAGTATTCCCTAACAATTTTTGCAATGATAAGCGGCAGGATTCTGAGATCACCGCAATTTTACGTGCTGAAATCCGCATCAATAGATCCCGAATTGACCCAATAAACCGTTTCGATTTCATAAACTGTCTTTTTAGAGCAACCACTTCTTCATAAGTGGCCTTTGCAATATTTAAATCAATTTGTTCGATTAGGAGCTGGAATTCGAACAATAAATTCGAATATACATTGATCGTTTCATCCAGTAATAAAAATAAAAGAAAGCAGGGTGTTTCGGCGAAACGAATAGCCTTAGAATAATGCTTCCACAATTCTTTGACCGGGAAGTTGAGTTGCCATGAGGCGGTAAAACAAAAATGATTCGTGAGATGTATTAAGAGATTATCAACGGGGGTATGCCCATCGGATCCGAGTACATAGGATAAGGGGGGTTGGAGTTGGAGAGTAAGTCCACCGACTTCATCCACCAGTTTAATGCGTAAGTCTTTGTCGGCACATAATAACCTCACTTCATCACTTAAGTTGAGTTTATCGTATAAAACCTTGCATTCCCCGATCTGATTAAGATCCGCATGAACCCAATAAATTTTATTTCGATCCTCTGTCTGGATTTCAAATTGGTCGAGAGGAAGCATTCTGGATTGTTGCGAAGACAACTCGATTTCAATGATAAAACTACCAGGATTTTCCATTTTAACCTCCATGCAGTTTTTCATCATACCACAAGCCCATTCAATGCTAAAAATGCTATTGCAGATTCGCGAGGTCTTCCCTAGAATCAGGGCATGCGAATTCAGATTCTCAATCCCTTATTGGCCAATCAAATAGCCGCTGGTGAAGTTATCGAGCGGCCGGCTTCTGTTATTAAAGAATTAGTGGAAAATTCCCTGGATGCAGGCGCGACCCAAATTATGGTGGAAGTAGAGCAGGGTGGGCATGATCTTCTTCGAGTACGTGATAATGGCGGCGGCATTCATCCTGAAGATTTAGCCTTATCACTGGATCGACATGCTACCAGCAAAATTGCGAGCTTTGATGATTTAGTGAATGTGCAAAGTCTTGGATTCCGTGGGGAAGCTTTGGCGAGTATCGCGGCGGTTTCACGTTTGAAAATTGCCAGCAAAAAATCTGGGCAAAATTCGGGTTTTTATGTTCAAGCTGAAGGCGGGCATATTTTAGAAAAATGTGCGCCTATAGCGCAGACGACTGGAACTACTGTTGAAATTCGGGAGCTTTTTTTTAATACGCCTGCCCGCAAGAAATTTCTTCGAAAAGCCACCACCGAATTTTCTCATATCGAAGAAATGATTTTACGTCTCGCGCTTTCTCACTTTTCTGTTGCGTTTACCTTAAAGCATAATGAACAGATTGCGTTTCAATCGCAAGCCGCTTCTTTTAAAAATCAGCAAGAAAAACGCATTTTAGATGTGATGGGTCAAAGCTTTATGTCTCAAAGTATGAAAATTGAAATGCAGGCTTCTGGGCTTTCTATTTCAGGGTGGATCGGATTACCGACTTATTCTCGAACGCAAGCCGATCTGCAGTATTTTTATATTAATAAACGCTTTGTCCGTGATAAATTATTGATGCATGCTGTGCGGTCCGCTTATCAGGATGTTTTATATGGTGGGCGTCATCCAGCGTACGCGTTGTTTATTGAAATTGATCCGACGTCGGTGGATGTAAATGTGCATCCCACTAAGCATGAGGTGCGATTTCGGGATCAGCGAACCGTGCATGATGCTGTGCGTCATGCCATCACAGATGCGATAGCGCAAGTGAAACCCAACGATATTATCAACAAATTGACGCCTAGTTTTCAGGCAAATTCTGGAAATCGTAATTTTCCGCGTACGGTTCAGCAGCAAATGGAAGCGTACGTGGCCCTGCATGGAACTGAAAAGGGGAGAGGGGGCTCTCCAGCAAGCTCTGAGCATGGAGCTGAAATTCCTCTCTCCCCTTGCGGGAGAGGGGAACCTCTAGTAGAGCCACTGGGGCACGCGCTTGGGCAAATTCATGGCACTTTTATCGTTGCCCAAAATGCACAGGGCATGATTTTAGTCGACATGCATGCCGCTCATGAACGCATTTTATACGAGAAATTAAAGCTTGATTTAAGCAATCAAAAAATTTCAACACAAACTTTATTAATTCCAGTCATTGTCGATTTAAATCGCATAGAAATGTCCCACTGGGAAAATGCAGCAGAAAAGCTCGCTAAAATTGGTTTTATCAGCGAAGCGCTTGGTCCCAACGCTATCGCTATTCGTGAAGTGCCCACACTTTTGAAACAGCACGATGTATCACAATTAATGCTCGATATTTTATCGGATTTAAATACTACGGAAAATTCTTCAAGACTCACGAATACCATAGAAGCCTTACTCGGAAATATCGCCTGCAAGGCGGCATTAAAAGCGAATCATCCCTTGAGCATCGAATCTATGAATGCGTTACTACGGCAAATGGAAACGACCCCAAAAAGTGGCTGCTGCAATCACGGTCGCCCAACCTGGGTGCAATTATCGATAGATGAACTCGGCAAATTCTTTATGCGGGGACAATAGATTTAGCGGGAATTGCTGGACCATTTGATATTAAGATGCAAAAAAAACGAAAAATCTTCTGTTTAATGGGGCCAACAGCCTGCGGCAAAACTGCGCTGGCGATTGAATTGGTAAAGCGTTTACCCCTCGAAATTATTAGCGTGGATTCAGGGCTAATTTATCGAGGAATGGATATTGGCACAGCCAAACCGACGCCTGAAGAATTGGTTTTAGCTCCTCATCATTTAATTAATATCCTTGATCCTAGTGAAGCCTATTCAGCCGGTCAATTTTGCGAAGAGGCTAAAGTCGAAATTGAAAAAATTTTTGCCAAAGGAAAAATCCCATTTTTAGTGGGCGGAACGATGCTTTATTTTCGAGCCTTACAAAAAGGTATCGCAGATTTGCCAAAAGCGAATCCTGATATTCGAAAAAAAATTCAAGCAGATGCGAAAGATTATGGATGGAAGGCCTTACACGAGAGACTGACTAAAATTGATCCTATCGCCGCAAAGCATATTCATCCTAACGACGCCCAGCGCATTGGACGTGCTCTCGAAGTGTATTTAAGCACGGGCCACACGCTGACTGAACGTCATCAAAAAATCCTCCCAGAAATAGAATATGATTTCGTAAATTTAATTATTTTGCCGGGGGATCGAAAAGCCCTGCATCTTAGAATAGAGCAGAGGATTGATGCTATGTTAGGTCTGGGCTTGATTGATGAAGTCCGCTCACTCTACCAAAGAGGAGATCTAAATCCCGATCTCCCGGCCATGCGCACAGTGGGCTATCGACAAGTGTGGGGCTACCTGGCTGGCGATTACGACTACTCAACGATGCGCGAAAAAGCCATTGCCGCTACCCGACAGCTCGCAAAGCGACAATACACATGGCTAAGGCGCTGGGAGGGGGGCTATCTTCTGGATCAGCCCGACGTCAATCTGGCTTACGAGCATATCAATACCATTATAAAACAATAAGATATAATTTTTTCCTTCACTAAAACTTTCCAGACAATATTCTACTTCCCTACTATAATGATAATGCGAACGAAGAGGTTTTAGCCAATGCGAGAGTATCAACAAATTAATGAATTTTGGTTTGGGCAAGTTGAGCAAACCATCGTCCCATCGGAACATAGGGCAAAGCTCTGGTTTGGCGAAGACATAATGGTTGACGATGAAATTCGCGATAAATTTGGTGTTTTTCTTGATAAAACTATTCATGGTGATTTTGATAACTGGATGGCAAGCTCTCGCGGTCAATTGGCCTTGATCATCATATTAGACCAATTTTCCCGCCATGTTTATCGGGATTCTCCGCTCGCGTTTTCTCAAGATATGAGAGCGTTAGCAATTTGTTTACATGGAATTGATGAAGAATCGGATCACCATCTTAGTTTAATTGAACGTGTTTTCTTTTATTTCCCTCTCCTACATTCTGAGAATTTGGTACACCAAGATAAGGCCGTTCACTGTTATTATCAATTAAGTGAACTAGCATTTGCAGAAACTCGCGTTATTTACGATAGTTTTTTGAAATTTGCGAATCATCATTACAATATTATTCAGCGTTTTGGGCGTTTTCCCCAAAGAAATCGAGTCCTAGGACGCGAATCAACCGAAGAAGAAGCCCAATACCTTCGCGAATTCGATCATCAATTGGAGTAGGTTGCTACAGAAATTACCCTGTGCCATCATGAGAGTGGCATGGAGGGCTTTCTCGTCGAATTTCAATGGAAATTAAAGGAAATCGAAAGCATTGACTCAGAAAAAATAAACGAATATTTGAAGAAATTCGAATAAGAATGGAGTGCAGAATTGATGAGTAAAAACGAGAGCGATGAAATGCTTAAACGAGCACTCCTAGTGGTGAAAAAGCTCGAAGAAGAAAATAAAGCCCTTAAACTTAGCATCGAAGAACCTATTGCGATTATTGGTATGGGATGTCGATTTCCCGGAAACGTGAATTCCCCAGAAGAATTCTGGGATTTAATGATAACAAATAAAGAGGCCATTACCGAAGTTCCTCCAAGCCGCTGGAATGTTGACGACTATTATGATCCGGATAAGGAAGCTCCCGGAAAAATGTATGTTAGAAAAGGGGGGTTTTTAGAAAATCCCCTGGATGAATTTGACGCTGAATTTTTCCACATTTCTCCGCGCGAGGCCCTGGACATGGATCCTCAGCAAAGATTTGCCCTCGAAGTGGCCTATAATGCTATCGAAAATGCTGGCATTAATCCCAGTGATTTAATGGAGAGTCTTACTGGGGTTTATATGGGCATTTGTGCTAGTGATTACGGCTTTTTACTGAGAAGGGAAATCGATCTCATTGGTAAATATTGGAGCACGGGATATCATAACAGTGTCTTATCCGGAAGAATTGCTTATTTTTTTGGGCTTCAAGGGCCAGCCATTTCCATGGATACAGCTTGCTCCTCTTCCTTGGTGGCCGTGGATACCGCTGTGAATGATTTGCGTCTTAAGCATTGCAATTTAGCCTTAGCGGGTGGGGTGAATTTAATATTAGCGCCCGAAACAAGCGTTAATTTTTGTAAATCGGGAATGCTCTCACCTGAAGGACAATGCAAATCCTTTGATGAAAGTGCTGATGGCTATGTGCGCAGCGAGGGCTGCGCCATCGTGGTATTAAAACGCTTAAGCGATGCTATTGCGGATAAAAATACCGTGCTTGCTATTATTCGGAATACCGCGGTGAATCAAGATGGTCCAAGCAGTGGTTTAACGGTTCCAAATGGCTTAGCACAAGAGAAGGTCATTCAAGCCGTTCTCAAAAGTTCAAAAATTTTGCCTGCAGAAGTGAGTTACATTGAGGCCCATGGCACTGGAACGGCCTTGGGAGATCCCATCGAACTCGAGGCTCTGAAAAATACTTACGGAAAGGACCGCCAACAAGATAATCCTCTTTTAGTGGGCTCTGTCAAAACCAATATTGGTCATACCGAGACAGTTTCAGGTGTCGCCAGTTTGATGAAAGTCGTATTATCGTTAGTACATGAAAAAATTCCAGCGTCTTTACACTTCAAAAAAATCAATCCTCACGTCGATTTATCTAATACTGCCATTCAAATTGCAAATAAAAATACTGACTGGAAACGTGGTAAAAAACGGTTGGCGGGAATTAATTCTTTTGGATTTAGTGGAACGAATGTCCATGCGCTTATCGAAGAGGGTCCTGCATTAAACGAGATAGAATTTTCCCAATGGAAGGAACGATCATTCCAACTTCATGAATTTCATCGGCAACGATATTGGGGAAAAGCTGCAATGCCTCGCTTGCAAAGAAATTTGAAATCGGTACACCCCTTATTGGGCGAGAAAACGATTATCTCAAATGGAGAAATTATTTACCAAGGAGAGCTGAATCTACAGGCATTGTCCTACCTTGAAGATCATCAAGTATATGCGTACATCATTTATCCTGCTGCGGGTTATTTAGAAATGATGTTGGCCTCGAGTTTTTATGCCTTAGGTGAGAGTGAAATTCATCTTAGCAATATTAGCATCGAAGCGGCCTTGAGTTTCGATGAAAATAAATCTATTCGGACTCAAGTATTAATGGTTCCAACCGATTCGGGTTATGAAATAGGAATTTACAGCCAAACGAGAGATGCCGATCCGGACAATGCCCCATGGCATTGCCACGCAAGAGGCATGTTTGAGATATCGAAAAATAATAATATTCCAGCAGCTCTCGACATTGAAAATATCAAATCCCGTTGCCCGAAGGTAGTAAGCCAAAAAGATTTTTATGGGTATGTAAATTCTACAGGCATAGTCTATGGTGAACATTTTCAAACTCTGAAAAATATTAATGTGGGTGAAAAAGAAGCTTTGGGAGA
The DNA here is from genome assembly GCA_963711375.1 of uncultured Gammaproteobacteria bacterium. GTDB lineage: Bacteria > Pseudomonadota > Gammaproteobacteria > Coxiellales > Coxiellaceae > CAVQDV01. Next base: position 2,448,244 of record CAVQDV010000005.1, on the reverse strand, counting down.
ATTAGAGATTTCAAGCATTTTGGAAAATTATTTTGCACATCCCACGTTGTTAGATGGGGCTCTGCAATTAATCGTTCTCGCATTATGGAATGAAAATTCGAAGGATTTATATTTGCCTATTGGCTGTGAAGGCCTTGAATTATACGCTCCATTAGAGAAATCCCTTTTCGCGCATTGGAAAGAAACGGAAAAAAGCCTTACTGGAAGAACTGCAAATATAACGCTCTGCTCATTATCTGGAAAAATACTCGTAAAACTCATGGGGATGCAATATCGAAAAACGACTGAGTTTGCATTAAGGCAAATGCTTGCGCACGAAAATAGCATTGAAGACTGGATGTATGAATGGAATTGGCATGAAAAATCAGTAGAAGACATCACTATTCCTGAACCCGCTGGACATTGGTTGCTGTTCTGCGATGGAAATGTTTCCGATGAGTTAAAAAAAATACTCGAGAGTAAAGGTGCTACTTTTCGTTGTATTTCAGTTGAAAACCATCCTAGAACCAAAGAGGATTTTGTAACTTTGTTACAAGCTGAATTATTTACCGGAGTGATGCATGTTTCAAGTTCTGGAGAGATTCTTCCATTAACATCAGACAATATTGCGCACGCACAAACCTTAGGAACGAAAAGCGTTTTACAACTAGTACAAGCCTTGGTGCAAATCGAAGAAACTTTAAAAATTCCGCTTTATATCATTACCCAGAGGTTTAATGTGGCCCAGGGTCCTTTGCATGGTCTTTTTAAAACCATGTTCGCAGAACACCCTGAATTATCGATTACCCTTTTTGATTTAGCGGCCTCATGGAATCCCGAATTATTGGGCAAATTACTGTTTGATAAAAGTGAGGAGCATTTTTACTCGCTTCAGGGAAACCGATGCTATGTGCCGCGATTTTTAAAAATGGCGGAAGCGAAATTAAAGCAGCATGAACTCACTCGTCCAATGGATGATCAATTTTGCCTACAAAGCGCTCAAAAAGGCTTATTGGAAAATTTAATTCTAGCGCCATTGAAATTAAAAGAAAACCTTGCTCCTCATGACATAGAAGTTGAGATGCGTGCAGTGGGCCTTAATTTCCGCGATGTTTTGGATGCACTAGGGTTGTACCCGGGGGAAGCTGGCCCTTTAGGCGGTGATGGTGCTGGAATTATCACACGCGTTGGCAAAGCGGTATCTCATTTAAAAATCGGTGATGAAATTTTAGGGATGATCTCGGGCTCTTTAGCGAGAAAGGCGCTTGTTCATGAAAATAATATTATTCAGAAACCAAGCGCTTTAAATTTTGCAGAGGCTTCTGCACTACCAACGGTTTTTCTAACCGCTTATTACGCATTTACGCGGAGCACAGTTTTAAAAAAAGGGGAAACGGTTTTAATTCATGCTGGCGCCGGTGGCGTAGGGCAGGCCGCCATTCAAGTGGCGAAATATTTTGGCGCCTCGATTATTGCTACCGCAGGAGACGAAAAGAAACGCGATTTTTTAAGATCAGAGGGAATAGAGGCTATTTTTGATTCTCGTAGTTTATCCTATGGAAACGATATTGAAAAATTAACGAAAGGCAAGGGCGTTGATGTGGTTTTAAATTGTTTATCCGGTGAAGGTTTTATTGAAACGACGGTGGGAATTTGCAAAAAAGGGGCGCGATTTTTGGAGATAGGTAAACGAAATATTTGGACGAAAGAGGAAATGAAGACTCGTCGACCCGATATGGATTATGAGATCATTGCTTTAGACGATATTTCTCAAAGTCACCCAGAAATTATACAGGTAATGTTAAAGGAATTAATGCATTTATTTGATAAAAATAGTTTAAAACCTTTACCGATCACGATATTCCCTATCGAAAACTCCATACAAGCTTTCGATTACATGCGAGCGGCCAAACATATCGGTAAAGTAGTCATTGAAATTCCCACAGCAAAAAAAATTGAAAATATCATTCATTCTAATGCAAGCTATTTAATTACGGGTGGCTTGGGTGGGCTTGGCTTAACGCTTGTCAAATGGCTTGCTGAAGTCGGTGCTTCAGAGATTGTTTTAGTGGGTAGAAGGCCATTGGATGATGAAATTAAAACCGCATTAATTCAGCTCGAAACAAACAAGGCTCATATTACCTATCAGTCTTTGGATATTGGCGATGAAAAATCCATGGAAGAATTACTCAATAATTTACAACAATCCGAAAAGCCTCTGAAGGGAATTTTTCACTTAGCCGGAATTTTAGACGATGCTAGCTTGGTAGACCAAGATTGGGATCATTTCGAAAAAGTATTTCGCCCTAAAGTGTACGGCAGTTTTTATTTGCATCGATTTTCAAAAAATCTTGATTTGTTCGTGATGTTTTCATCCATAGCTTCTAGTCTTGGAAATCCTGGGCAAAGCAATTATTCTGCTGCGAATGCTTTCATGGATGCGCTGTGTGAATATCGCCAACAACAGGGCTTGCCTGCTCACAGTTTATCTTGGGGTCCTTGGTCGGAGGTGGGAATGGCCAAAGACCTAGTGGCACAGCATGCAAAAAGTGGCTTTCTTGGTTTAAAACCAAGAGATGGTATGAGGGGACTAGAAGTGGCTTTATTGTCTTCCCATGGGCAAATCACGATAGCCAATATTCATTGGAAAAATTACATGAAAAAAATGCTAGAAGCACCAATCTGGTTAGAAGCATTTATTGAGGAAAAATTAGATAAAATTGATTTACGACTTCAGCTCGAAGCGGTTCCAGCGAATGAACGTCTACAACTTCTCAACACTTTTGTCACCAACGAACTTCGTTCTGTTTTAGGATTATCCGCCTCGCAAACTGTTGATGAACAAAAGGGCTTTTTTGATATGGGTTTAGATTCACTAATGGCCGTAGAACTCAAAAACCGTTTGCAATCAGCATTTGGGAAAACGGCAATTTTATCCACCAATGTGATTTTTAATCATTCTAGCCTAGAGAGCTTGGTGAACCATTTGGGGCTCTTACTTAAACTGGAAGGGGCTTTGCCGATAAATGAAATGTCTGACGTATCAAAAAAAGAAAAAATGTTGGAAGAGAAAATAAATAAAAGCGTCGGTGAAATGAGCATTGATGAGATTCGTAAGCAATTCAAAACAGACGGGACGAAATAAAATGAAAGACAACGATGAAGGACTTTTGCGTGAAATGTATAAGCGCATTAAGATTTTAAGCGCAAAAATAGAGACTTATTCGGAACCCATAGCGGTCATAGGGATGAGCTGTCGTTTTCCAGGTGGTGCTAATAATATCGAAGAATATTGGAAATTTTTAGAACGCGGTGGAGATGGAATAATTGAAGTGCCTCGCACCCGCTGGGAAATTGATCAATACTATGATCCCGACCCCGCAGTGCCTGGCAAAATAATCACAAAATTAGGGGGATTTTTAGATATTGATATTAGCCAATTTGACTGTGAATTGTTTGGCATGAGCCCAAGAGAGGTAGAGAGTCTTGATCCCCAGCATCGTTTATTATTAGAAGTGAGTTATGAGGCCATTCACTCCGCTGGAATTCCACCTAAATCATTAAAAAACACTCTAACTGGAGTTTTCATCGGCATATGTTCTCATGATTATGCCGATTTAATAATTTCTAAAAATAATGAAAATTTAATAACTCCCTATGGAGTCACTGGAAATACGGCCAGTACAGCTTCGGGTAGAATTGCATTTTTCTTCGGTTTTCGGGGGCCTAACTTCCCGATCGATACGGCTTGCTCTTCGTCTTTAGTCGCCATTGATGAAGCTTGTATTCATTTGAGAAATGGTGATGCGAATTTAGCTTTAGCAGGCGGCGTAAATCTCATGTTAAAACCCGATCTCAGTATTGGCTTTTCTAAAGCAGGAATGTTATCGCTCGATGGCCATTGTAAAACGTTTGACGCCACAGCCGATGGCTATGTGCGCGGAGAAGGATGCGGAATTATAGTCTTAAAACGCTTAAGTGATGCAATTCAAGATGGAAATACCATTCTTGCGGTCATTAAAGCCAGCGGAGTTAATCAAGATGGCCCACGCGCGGGATTGACGGTCCCCAATGGGGACGCGCAAGAAATCTTAATGCGTCGAGTGCTCGAAAAGGCAGAATTAAAAGGTGCCGACATTGATTATCTAGAAGCTCATGGAACGGGCACTTCGCTAGGTGACCCCATAGAGGTAGAGGCTATTCATTCGGTTTATGGAGAGCGTGAAGCCTTGCATCCACTTCAATTAGGATCCGTAAAAACCAATATTGGGCATTTAGAGGGAGCCGCTGGAATTGCCAGCATGATAAAAGTAATTCTGGCTTTACAGCATGAAATGCTTCCAAAGCATTTGCATTTTAAAACATTAAATCCCAAAATTCATTTCAATTTCCCAGTTGAAATTGTTACCCAGAATAAAGCATGGGAGCGTGGAGAACGTGTTCGGAGAGCCGCTGTCAGTTCCTTTGGATTTAGCGGAACAAATGCCCATATTATTGTAGAAGAAGGTCCGAAATTATCAGATGAAGAATTATCAGCCTTACAAGAGCGTTTCAAAAATAGACTAGGATTTAAGCGCCAATCGTATTGGTCTGAGGGAGCAAAGCCCACGATAGGACGAGTATTTGCTTCTGTGCATCCCTTATTAGGTGAAAAATATTTTAGCCCAAATGAGGGAATCTTTTATCGAGGAAAATTGCATCCAGGTGTTTTGACTTATCTTAAAGATCATCAGGTTTATGGACACGTGATTTATCCTGGCTCGGGCTATATAGAAATGATGCTTGCGGCGAGCTTTTATGCCTTCGGTGAAACTAAAATTCATCTCAGCAACATTAGCATTGAGGCGGCATTGAGTTTTAATTCGGGTAGATTCATTGAAACACAAATCATTATGAAGTCAACCGAACTGGGGTATGAGATTGAAATTTACAGCCAAGCAGAGGGCAATAGCGATCTTCCTTCGTTGTGGCATTGTCATGCAAAAGGATTGGCTCTTCTCTCTGAGAATAAAAATGTTCCCATAGCGCAAGATATTGAAGATATTAAAGCTCGCTGTAATATGGTTCTACATAAAAAAGAATTTTATGAAAAAGTAAACTTGACAGGAATTCATTATGGAGAAGCTTTCCAATGTTTAGATACGATATATGTGGGTAAAAAAGAAGCACTAGCAGAATTAACATTATCGATATCTTCTAAGGGGTATATTGCGCATCCATCTTTGTTGGAGAGCGCTTTGCAGCTGTTAATTGTATCTCTTTCATCTGGTGAATCCACGGATTTATTTCTGCCAGTGGCTTGTGATGAAATTCAGTTTAATACCCCGCTTGGCAACCAAATTTTTGCTTATTGGCAAGAGACAGAAAAAACGGACATGGGAAGATCAGGGAATTTAATGCTTTGTGATTATTCAGGAAAAATTCAAGGCCAATTCATAAATATGCATTACCGAAAAACCACGGAGCATGCATTAAATCAAATGCTGGCAAATGAAAACCGTGTTGAAGAGTGGATTTATGAATGGGATTGGCTCGAAAAATCGCTGGGTGAAGTTGTTATTCCAGAGCTGCTTGGAAATTGGTTGCTACTGAGTGATGGAAGAATTTCTGATGCTTTGAAAAAAATATTAGAAAATAAAGGTGCGGTTTGCCTCTGTATCTCTCCTGAAAATCATCCAAATACAAAAGACGATTTTTTAAATTTATTACGAGAGAAAGATTTTAAAGGAATTTTACACCTTTCCAGTACGGGAGACGCAACTTTAACAGTAAAAAATATTGAGAAAGCACAAATTTTGGGAACCAAAAGTCTTCTTGAATTAACCCAGGCCTTGGTTCAATTGCAAGATTCAAAAAAAATTCCATTGTTTGTTATTACACGCGAGCTTTTCATTGAGACAGACCGTTGCAATGTTCCTTACAGCCCCTTGAGTGGATTATTTAAGACTATTGTGTTGGAGTATCCAGATTTACCAATTAAGCTTATCGATTTGGGGTCCACTTGGGACTCTAATCTATTATTCCAATCGCTTTTTGAAAAAAATAATGAAAATTTACGAGTATTAAAAGAGGATCGATTTTATGTGCCACAACTTATAAAATCGAATCTTCGTAAAGTAATAAAAAAAGGAGATAAAATTCATCCAAAACTAAGCTATTTAATTACGGGGGGCTTAGGCGGACTTAGTTTAACATTACTTAAATGGCTTTTAGAGAAAGGAGCTACGAGACTTGTTTTAATTGGCAGAAGGCCTCTCGATGTAGAGAATAAATTAATGCTAAAAAATCTTCAAACACCAGGCGTAAAAATAAGCTATATGCCTTTGGATATAGCAGATGAAAAAGCCGTCGAAAACTTATTGAAAAAATTACAAAATTCCGAAAATCCTTTAAAAGGGATTTTTCATTTAGCTGGAGTATTAGATGATGCAATTTTGATGAAACAAGATTGGAAGCATTTTGAAACTGTATTTCAATCAAAAGTATATGGCAGCTTTAATTTACACCACTATTCAAAAGATTTGGATTTCTTTGTCATGTTTTCATCCATTGCATCTACCTTAGGCAGTCCTGGTCAAAGTAATTATGCAGCAGCGAATGCATTTATGGATGCGCTTTGTGTATACAGAAAAGGGGAAGGTTTACCGGCACAGAGCTTATCCTGGGGCCCCTGGGCTGAGGTGGGTATGGCGAAGTCGCTTGCGAACCAGCATGCTAATGCTGGTCTACTTGCTTTAAATCCAAAAGATGGCATGCGCGCTTTAGAAATCGCTTTATTTTCAAAACAAGCGCATCTAAGCATTGCTAATTTCAATTTAGAAAAGTTTCCCAAGTTGAGGTCGCTAGGGGTGAGCCCCGATGCTGGGGAGGATATTATTGCAAAAGTATTATCTGCTCTGCCCGAAAAACGTCCCGTTATGATTGAAACCATACTGGTGAACTTGGTAAAGGCTACATTGGGTCTACGTCCTGCGGATCACTTGGCCTTAAATAAAAATCTTTTTGATATTGGGATGGACTCGCTGATGGGGATGGCTTTAAAAAATGCTTTACAAGCCATCTTAAAAAAACACGTTCAACTTCCGACTACATTACTGTTTGATAAGCCCACAATAGCACAGATTCGTGATTACTTAATCCTGAAATTATTGGAGAACGCGCCCTTAGAAATAAAGGCATTGCAAAAACCTGCCTTAGGAGAAGAAATGGATCGATTTCCATTGAGCCAAGCTCAGGAACGTATGCTATTCCTGTATTATTATGAATCAAATAAAGCAAATTATAATCTTGATGCCTACATTGAGCTTACTGGACATTTAAATTCTAGCGCTTTGCATAGAGCTCTGAATACGATCGTTAAGCGACATGAGGCATTGCGAGCTACTTTTATGACAGATATTAATTTGGTTTATCAAGTAATTCAGCCTTCAGTAAGTTTAGATTTACCAGAAATTGACTTGACTGGGATCGGAAGTGATGCTCAAAAAAATAAAGTAGCAGCAATCATTCAAGAAAGACGCCAAATTGCCTTTGATCTTTCCATAGGCCCTCTTATTCGAACAATTCTAATCCGTCTTTCCAATGATAAACATATCTTTGGTCTTCAAATACATCATATTTGCAGCGATGCCTCATCTTTTAATATTATTTTTAAAGAGATTGCATTTTATTATACAGCGTATACCAAAGACGTGGCGATAGATCTTCCAATGCTAAATATGAAATATACCGATTACGCACGTTTCGAGCTTCAATTTTTGTCAAGTGATTCGTACAAACAGCAATTGAGCTATTGGCAAAAAAGATTGATGCAGGCTCCCCATTTTATTCATCTTCCCACAGATTATCCTCGTTCTAAGACTGAACCTTTTAAAGCGGCAATATTTCATTTTTCCATTTCTGATTCATTGCGTAATTTAATAGAAAGTTTTTCCAGAGAACGACATTGGACAACTTTTAATACTTTTATTTCAAGTTTTGCTCTATTATTACATATTTATAGTGGTGATTTCGAAATTAATATCGGCGTGCCCATTGCGAATCGCCATTCCGCAGATGAAGAGCAGATGGTTGGTTTGTTTATAAATACTGTTGTTTTAAATTGCAAGATTCAAGTTGAGCAAAATGTAGCTGAATTCCTTACTCGTATGTTTGAGACTGCTGCTGAAGCATTTGCGAATCAACAGGCGAGTTTTGAGAAAATTGTGAACACCTTAAAAATCGAGAGAGATCTCACTCGTCATCCTTTAATTCAAGTGAGCTTTAATCAATTACCTGATTTTCAACAGTCATCTATAAAGATGGGTGATTTAAATGGCGCTATTATTAATAGTAGCGTTGGAACTCCCGAATTTGATTTGGCTTTTCAAATTAGTGACAGAGGCGGTGGTTTTAACGGAGCAATCACTTATAACGCTAACATCTTTAAAGCTGAGACAATCGAACGATTGCAAAATCATTATATACATTTAATCCAAGAAATTATTAAAAATCCAGAATGCAAACTGTTCGAAATTAGTGTTTTAAATGAAAATGAAAAACAAAAAATCCTGGTTGAGTGGAATAATACGGCAAAAGAGTATCCACGCGATAAAACAATTCATCAATTATTTGAAGATCAGGTTGAAAGAGCACCGAATAATATAGCAGTTGTTTTTGAAAATCAAAATCTCACGTACCGTGAATTAAATGAAAAGTCGAATCAATTAGCGCATTATTTGAGGGAGCAAGGAGTTGGATTAGAAACTTTGGTTGCGATTTTGTGCGAACGATCTTTAGAGATGATAATAGGCATTTTCGCCGTTTTAAAAGCTGGAGCGGCTTATGTGCCAATGGATCCATCGAATCCCAAAGAACGTCTCAAGTTTATGTTGGAGGACACAAAAGCCCCTATTTTATTAACACAATCGTCCTTAAAAGAACGCTGGCCTGAAACGACGGCTGTTATTATTCATCTCGATCAGCTGGACGAAGCCGTTTCTCTTCAGCCCACTGAAAATCTAAAGCAAAGCGTTAATCCTAATAATTTAGCCTGTATTATTTACACCTCAGGTTCTACCGGCAAGCCCAAAGGCGTGCTCATTGAGCATCATGGAGTTGTTAATTATTTGCAGACAAGGCAGTCTCATTTTGGATTAACTGAGCGTGATCGATTTATTTTGAAGACCCCCCAGACTTTTGACGTATCGGTTTGGGAAATATTTTTGCCATCAATAATAGGGGCGACGCTCTTTATTTTAGAACCTGAGAAACACAAAGATGCCGTTTATTTATGTGAATTTATCACTCGTTATAAAATTACTATTATTCACTTTGTGCCTTCCATGTTGAAAGCGATATTGCTTGAGCCAAGCTTTGCGCAATGTAAGAGTTTAAGGCAGGTTTACTCCGGTGGTGAGGCCCTACTTTCCCAGCAAGTGAATTCTTTTTATAATATAATGGATGATTCAATCCTAATTAATATGTATGGCCCTACCGAAGCCACTATTGACGTGAGTTACTGGATTGCAGAAGCAAACTGCATCGTTGCGCCCATCGGAAAACCCCTCGATAATTTAAAGCTCTACATATTGGATAATGTTCTAAGTCCTCTTCCTGTCGGTGTAGTGGGGGAGCTGTATTTAGGAGGAGAAGGAATAGCACGGGGTTATTTAAATCGCCAGGAATTAACGGCTGAACGATTTATTGAAAATCCTTTTGCAACTCATGACGAGAAAAAACAAAATCGAAATATTCGCTTGTATCGCACTGGGGATCTTTGCCGATATTTAGAAGATGGAAATGTAGAATATTTGGGGCGTATAGATCATCAAGTTAAAATCCGAGGATACCGAATTGAGTTAGGTGAAATTGAGTCAAATCTTTTGAAGCACACTGATATTCAAGAAGCAGTTGTTTTAGCTCGTGAAGATGAACCTGGCAACAAACGCCTAGTCGCCTATTATGTGGCGAAGCCGAATGTCCATCTAGAGGCTAAGGCTTTACGGGATTATTTAAATGTCATGCTACCGGACTACATGGTTCCTTCTCTTTTCATGAAGCTAGATAAGATGCCACTGACGCCAAATGGTAAATTAGATCGCAAAGCCCTACTAAGCCAAGAGGGGGGTGAAATACGACAAATCTATATGGAACCTCGAACGCGTGCTCAATGCGTTTTGGCAGAAATTTGGCAAGAAATTTTGCATCTTGATAAGGTCGGTATTAATGACAATTTCTTTGAGCTAGGAGGCAACTCGATTATAGCAGTTCGATTTTTCTCAAAAATTCGTCAGGCTATGCACTTAGATCTCCCGCTTGCTGAACTCTTCGCCTTTCCCACTATTAAGCAGTTGGCGGCTCATATAGAAAGTCAAGAAGGCTTTACCTATCGTTGCCTGGTTCCTCTTAATTATCAGGGAATAAAAACACCATTTTTTTGCATTCACCCAATCAGTGGCTATGTGACTTCCTATATTCAGTTTGCACTAGAACTTGAGGGTGAACGCCGTTGCTATGGTTTGCAGTCGCGGGGATTACTACCTAACTCAGAACCACAGAAGACAATTCCGGAAATGGCACTAACTTATATTCAAGAGATGAAAACGGTTCAAGCTGAAGGCCCCTATTGTCTGCTTGGATGGTCTTTTGGCAGTGCGGTTGCTTTTGAGATGGCCGCCCAGCTCCTGCAAAAAGGAGAGAGGGTAGAAGCTCTTATCATCCTCGATGCTAAGGCACCTCATATATTTTCAAAAAGTCAAAAAAGCCCCCTAGAAATCGCATTGGACGAACTCGACTATTTTGCGTGGTCATCGGGTAGGGTGGTCGGAAAAGATCTTACCGAACTGTTACCCCCGCTTCATCAATGCAAAACAAAAGAAGAAGGCGTGAAATGGGTGTTTGATCTCTTAGCCGAGCAGGGAATCATAACTGACCAGATTTCCTTTGAGGAGTCTAAACAACGGCAAGCGGTGGCCATGAGCAATAATGCTGCTTTCAAAAACTATCAACCTCCTTTAATTAAAGTGAATATGCTTATCATCAACGCCTCAAAGTCAATAGCAGAAAACAGACAGCGCTTTTGGAATGAGATAAATACAGGTAAGATAGAAGTTTATGAAGTAATAGGAGATCATGACACTCTCATGCACGAAAAACAAGTTCAAAAGATTGTTAAAATAACTCAAAATTTGGAATAATAATGTCAATATTTCCTGATAAACGAGTTTTCTTGACCTTTCTGTTAATTTTTGCTGTAGGAGGCATTTTCATAGCCGCATCAGGCTATTCCATAGCAGGACTCCTGGGTGAATTTTCTTTAAAGCTTGTACCTTATTTCTATTGTATTGAAACTCTAACAATATTGTTAACGGTGCAAGCTTGTTCAAAGCTAATAGAAAAAAATCCTCAACTCTTTGGGCGTTGGTTTTTTATATTCTCGATTATTATTGTGATAATCAACTACATTCTTATCCTTTTCGGAGTTCACTGGGCTATTTTTACTGCCTGTATTATTCTTCCAACAGTCGCTATTCAATCATTTATTTTTTCGCAGAATACGATTTCTTTAACCTTTGACATTCGAGAGTATCGTCGATATAGCCCAAACTTTATTGCTGTTAGTGCAATGGCTGGATTTTTTTTCAGCCTATCATTTCCAGGTTTGATTTACCTGTTCAAAAAAGAGATTTTAATTATTTTCAGTTTGATTTTATATATGGCTTGCCTCCTCCTCTCTGAACGTCTGAAGCCTATACACCCACATTTTAAGCAATCAGATAAACCTGCTGAGACGACAATGCCTATGTTTTTTCGTCCATTGCTTACTTATTCGATCGTAATATTGGCTGCAGTAGTGCTCATGGACTATCTTTTGCTGAGAATGTTACAAAAAACCTTCGATAAAAATATGATAGGAGTGGTTTCCACTTTGTTAGGGGGGGCACTTTTTGGTTTGCAGATCCTCATCCAACTTAGGGGTCAAAAAGGAATAATTACCCGTTTTGGGTTAACCTCTCCGTTCATTCTGGCCCCCTGCACTATCATTTTATTAGCGGTGATAGCTTTTATCTTTCCCAGTTTCGTGACCATTCTTTTGGCTTTTGGTCTATCCACGCTCGTTTGCCAAGGCCCTCTTGCTTACGCGTATCGAACCATTTTGAATACGATTTCTATTGAGAGGAGGTTTCGTGCTAGAGCAATAATTTCTACAATCCCTTATGTAGTTGGCAAATCAGGAATTGCAGCTGGGATTCTTTTTTTACTTGGCAAACGTTACGCCACATTTCACAATGTTCTGCCCATAGTGATTATTTTTGCTATTTCACTCTTTTTTTTGGTGGTGTCGATTCGAGAGGGCTATAAAATTAATCTTAAAAATCAGGTCGAAAAGATACGATTCGCATTCGCTAATTCACTCTATAATCCCGTAGAATTTGGATCCGAAGAAATCGTTATTATTTCAGAAATTGGGCGTAAATGCCCACTTTATTCAGCAGCGCTCTTTTTTAAAAACAGTAATGATGATGCTGTCTCCCATCTCATTCAGGACTTAGACAAAACAAAAGACATCGTGAATATTCAAGCTCGTATAAAACTGCTCGGACAATTAAGCTCCAAGAAAGTAGAGGGCGCTTTTATGGAGCTTGTTAACAATAATTCGGAACTTGTGCAAAACGCAATGGCGGAAGCCATTGCCATTCGCGCGCTCACATTTGAGTTCAGTTCGTCTTTTAAAAACTTTATTGCAGATGCGCTTCACTCTGAGGGGAAAAAAGTGGCTTCCTTTTGGCAGATACTTCACATGGAACTTCCGGAACATTTACGATTAGAAGTTAAGTCACGTCATCAATTTGCTCTAGAGCGTTTTTTATATTTATTTGCGGCGATGTGCAATACCCGAGCCGTTTTAAATTCCATTCCAAAAATTCAAAATCAGATTTTTGTAAAATCGAATCAATTAGCCTTCGCAAATGCCATCGAATATTTAGATGCCCTATCAGAAAACCATCAATTAAGAGCTTTACTACAAGAAACATTTGAACCTTCTGATTCTCTAATGAGCAAGGAGGAATTTGAAAAATTTATGGCGAAAGACCCCTGGCTATCACGAATCCTGAACCTTAAAAATTTTATTTCTGGAGTTAATATGAATATTGAAGAAAAAATTCTATTTTTGCGTAAAGTGGATCTATTTCAATCAATTTCGGCGGAAGCCCTTGAACTCATGGCGGGATCTCTTGTCGAATCAGCTGTAAAAGCTAAGCAAACGATCTTTCTGAAGGGGGATGACGCAGACAGAATGTATATGCTTGTATCAGGAGCAGTTGAGATCAAAAATGATGAAATGCTATTGAGCGAGGTTAAACCCTTTGGGCTTTTCGGAGAAATTAGTCTTCTGGATAATCAACCTCGTAGCGGAACAGCCCTTGCAAAAACTGATGTTGTGCTTTACAGTTTTTATAAGCAGGAATTTAATCAGTTGTTAGAGGACATTCCCGCACTCAGTAAGTCAGTCATCCATCAAATCTTAGCTTATTTGAGAAATCTTCTTTCCAAAAATTTAGCAACCGATTAGTACAGAGGGTTTAATGTTACAGTTCTTAGATAAACGAGTGCTCGTGGCAATGTTATTAAAAGTGAGTTGCCTGGGTTTATTTGTAGGGGCTGGAGGCTACGTAGCATCAGGATTAATGGGTGACTATCCTACGACTATTTTGCCTTATTATTATTTTTTTCAATCTATTTTTTTCCTTGCTGTTATAATTCTCGGTTTCTGGTTAGTGAATAAAAATCCAAAAAAATACGCTTTGGGATTTTCAATTATAAGTATTATTCTTCTTTTGGCTTGTTATATCTCTGTTCTTCTTGGCTTACCAGGAAGTGTTTTTCTTTTATGCCTCTTTCTTCCAACCGCTGCTTTCCAAATGACTATTCTAGTAGGAAATGCTATTTCATTAGCATTTGATATTCGAGAATATCGTCGATTTTCCAGCGTTATCAATCTTGTCTTTGGGGTGGGTGGTTTATTTTTCTGCTTATTATTTCCAGGATTAATTTTTCTATTTAATAGAAACATTCTAATTTTGGCTTATTTAGTTTTATTTATCTTTGGTTCAATTCTCTATGGACAACTTGAGCCTTTGCCTGTCAAACTGAAACGGGTAGAGAAGCCTACTGAAGTAACGATTCCCCCTTTTTTTCCTTCCTTGCTGATCTATTCCGTGATGACAACAATAATCCTTGTTCTCCTCGACTATATTTTCATGTCTATGCTAAAAAAAACCTTCAATAAAGAAATGATAGGTGTGGTGTCTACTTTGTTCTGGGGGGTAATCTTCTCCGTGCTGATTTCCACCCAACTCAAAGTTCAACCCTGGATATTGAAACGTTTTGGAGTGGCAGCTCCCTTTACGTCCTTCTCTCTTTCCACCCTTGGATTTGCGGTAATAACTTTTATTTTCCCTAATTTCACCCTCGTTACTCTGATGTATGTTGTTTGCAACCTTATTTGTCTAGGATCCTATTCTGTTGCAATTTCAATAATTATGAATACGATATCTACTGGGGTGCAATTTCGTTTTAGAGGGATCCTGGCTATAGTCCCTTTGCTAATTGGGAAGGCCATAATTGCTTCTTCAGTATTGTATCTACTTGGTGAACGGTATGCCACCACACGTTATGTTTTAGTTTTCATCGTCCTTTTTACTCTCCCAAGCCTCTTTCTAGTTCGCGGTATTCGAGAAGGCTATAATCGTAATCTTAAAAATCAAGTTGAAAAAACTCGATATGCATTCTTTGGGATGCTCTACACCCCGGAAATAACACCCGTGCAAGATACTGTAATTATTACAGAGATCGGTCGAAAATGCCCCATTTATGTTGCTTCACAATTTTTTAAAAATGTTGACTTTGATCCAGTGCCTAACATTATTCAGGATCTCGATAAAACAAAGGACATGGTGAATATTCAGGCTCGGATAAAACTCCTCGGGCAATTAGACTCCAATAAAATTGAGGGGGCTTTTATAGCGCTCGCTAATATAAATTCGAAAATTGTACAAGACGAAGTGGCAGAAACCATTGCGATTCGAGCCCTTACTTTTAAGTTAACTGAGCCTTTCCGAAATTTTATTTCAAAACAGCTCGAATTGCTTAGTAAAGAAATCATTTCCCTCAGTCAAGTCCTTCAGGTAACTTTTCCAGAATATATGCAATTAGAGCTTGAATCGCGCCGTCAATTTTCTATGCAACGTTTTTTATTTTTATTTGCCAGTCTAAATCATACTCGTTCGATCTTAAATTCGATTCCAAACATTCAAGATAAAATATTCGTAAAATCGAATCAAATCGAACGTGCAAATGCAATCGAATATTTGATGACCATTTCAGAAAATTCTAGTTTAAAAATTGTGTTGCAACAAACCCTAGAGCCCTCTAAAAAAACATTGTCGCAGAAGGACTGTGAGATAGTAATTGCTGCAGATCCTTGGTTATGTCGAATAAGTTCCATTCAAAAATTTATTCCTGGAGTAAACATGAATATTGAAGAAAAAGTGCTTTTTTTACGTAAAGTGAGTCTCTTTCAATCTCTATCAGCCGAAGCCCTCGAGGTGATTGCAGAATCTCTCGTAGAATCGACTGCAAAAGCCAATGATGTCATTTTTAGCAGAGGAGATGAGGCGAATTGCATGTATATGCTTGTCTCTGGAGCGCTAGAAATTCAAGGCCAGCAAGCGTTTTTGAATGAGGTAAAACCTTTTGGGATTTTCGGAGAGATTGCATTGCTGGATAATCAACCCAGAAGCGGAACGGCGAAGGCAAAAACCGATGCCGTGCTTCTGAGTCTTTATAAACAGGAATTCATACAATTAATGGAAGACATCCCCGTGCTTAGTCAGTCGATTATCCAGCAAATATTAGGTTATTTGAGAGATTTTCTTCCAAAAGATTTACCCACAGAATGAAAGTTCCTGCACATAAAATGAACTATCGAAGACTTTTTATGTGGAAATCTTGTGCCATCTCGGCTACACTTTGCGCTGCATCCATTTCAAGGTTAGTGTATGGCGAGTGATGAACCAATCTATCGAATTATTTTTAGCCAATTCGGGAAATCCTACGAATTGTACGCGCGTTACATATCAGAAGACCATCTGATGGGCTTCATTGAAATTGAAGAAATTGTTTTCAAAGAAGCCACTACCACCGTTGTCGTCGACCCAGGGGACGAAAAGCTTAAACTAGAATTCAAAGGGGTAAAGCGCAGCTACATTCCGATTCATTTAATCTCGCGTATTGATGAAGTTTCAAAAATCGGAGAAGCCCGAGTGAATGATATTAGCGATAAACTGAGTAATGTCAGCCCATTCCCGAATATTTATCAACCCATTCGAGAAGAATAGTAATGGAAAATACTGGTTTTATATTAATGGATTTTCGGGGCCCTGAATTAAGTAAGATCGATATTGAGCGTCTTAGTCATCCCGCCGTGGCCGGCGTGGTTTTATTTCGCCGTAATTTTCAAAATAAAACTCAGCTTCGAGCCTTATGCAATCATTTAAAAAAAATAAAACCGATGATTATTTCGGTTGACCAAGAAGGCGGTCGAGTACAACGTTTTCGTGAAGGTTTTACTATGCTGCCAGCGATGCGTCATTGGGGCGAGTTTTATCAGGATCAACCTGAATTAGCAAAAGAAGAATTACATCGCTGTGCTGTAGAATCGGTGAAAGAACTCCAAGAGGTCGGTATTAATTTGAATTTAATGCCAGTGCTCGATATTGATCAGGGTAAAAGTTGGCTGATAGATGGGCGCTGTTTTTATACCAAACCCGAGGTTGTCCATCAACTTGCCAAAACCATGATTCTCGCTATGAAATCGATGGGAATGCCCGTGGTAGGCAAGCATTTTCCAGGACATGGCGGTGTGAGCGCTGATTCACATCATCAGCTCCCCATTGATCCACGTAGTTTTAATGAATTATGGGACTTGGATTTACAACCCTATTTACATTTAACCCACTTACTCGATGGCATTATGCCCGCACATATTGTCTATGAAAAAATCGATTCCCGTCCTGCTGGATATTCTCAATTCTGGCTTCAAGATATTTTACGAGGACGCTTGGCTTATTCAAAAGTTATTATGAGCGATGATTTAAGCATGAAAGCGGCTGTTTCGGATAATGATATGACAAACCGTGCTAAATTGGCATTACAAGCAGGTTGTGATTTGCTGATTATTTGCAATGATGAAGAGGGCTTGGATGGGGTTTTGGAAAATAATCTTAAACCAACGGACCCACTTTCAGGAAAACGCATACAGGCATTTATGAAAAATATCCGTGGATTACAATAATTGAGGAGAAAAAAAGGTCATGAAATCCCAAACCAAGAATTCGCCCGTTCGAACTATATTGCCTGAACATATTCGAGATGTATTTGCTAAGGCACGTTGCCTCTATTCGAAGGCCGAAATCGAAGCGGCTTTAGACCGCATGGCAACCGAAATTAGTTATCGGCTTTCTCATACGAATCCTATTTTTTTATGCGTTGTTTTGGGTGGAATTGTTCCACTTGGAAATTTATTGCCCCGCTTAGATTTTCCGCTTGAAATCGACTATATCCATGCAACACGCTACATGGGAAAAACTTCTGGTGGTGAATTAGTTTGGAAGGTCCGTCCTGAAATTGTATTGCGAAATCGCACCGTGGTTATCGTGGATGATATTTTAGATGGAGGGATTACCTTAAAAGGCATTTTAGATTATTGTTTAGATCAGGGCGCTAAAGAAGTGCTCTCTGCTGTACTGGTCGATAAAATTGGAGCCCGTTTGCCAGAAGGCACACCGAGGGCAGATTTTACCGGCATGGCCGTCGAAAACCATTATGTTTTCGGTTATGGAATGGATTACAAGGGTTATTTGCGCAATGCCCCAGGTATTTATGTAGTTGCCCCGGAGCATGAATAAGGAATATTGTGTTTAATAAATTCAGGAAGAAATTACCTGTTATTGCATTTGGATTGCTTGTTTTGCTTTTTGCCGCGTGGATACAATTGACAAATGTCACCTTTATCGCTGGACTGCGAGAAGAGATGAATGTAAAAGCCTACGATTTTATGTTAAATGTAGGACTTCCTGATTTTTCGAAATCCAGCAAATATAACGTCGTTATAGTCGATATTGATGAAAGAAGCATTCAGCAAGTGGGTCGTTGGCCTTGGCCTCGCAAAATTGTAGCAAAACTCGTCAATGAATTACATCAAGCAGGCACGGCTGTTGTTGGGTTTGACATAACCTTCACTCAACCGGAAGCCAACATGGCGGTGGTATTATTGAATGAAGCAAAAAAAGATCCCACACAAAATAAAGACGTTATTAAATTTCTAGAAAATAATGTCCCAAATTTTGATTATGACGAAGAATTGAAAAAGAGCTTTGCCAGCATTGAAACGGTGCTAGGCTTTGTTTTTCATAATGATACCTCACTGACTAATTCTGGCCAACTTCCTCCACCTATCTTTCAGCTCGATCAACAGGGT
Organism: uncultured Gammaproteobacteria bacterium; assembly: GCA_963711375.1. Lineage (GTDB taxonomy): Bacteria > Pseudomonadota > Gammaproteobacteria > Coxiellales > Coxiellaceae > CAVQDV01. The sequence continues at coordinate 2,429,742 of CAVQDV010000005.1, read as the reverse complement.
ATCACCTCTTCACTGGCTTTCGATATGTATCGATATCGAGCGAATATAGAACTTCTTCAAAATGCGGCAAAACATGGGGGATTTGTTACCATATTTCCAGACGATGATGGCGTGCTAAGACGAGCCCCCCTCGTATTACGCTATCAAAATGCCTTGTATCCCTCATTGGATTTAGAAGTCGTTCGTCAATATTTGTTGCTCGATAAAGTCGGAATTGAAACTGAAAAAGTGGGAAAAAATCAGGCTATTGCGGCTGTTAAAATCGGAGATATTCGAATACCAACAGATGAGCATGGGCAAATTTTTATTCCCTATCACAAGAAAATTAATAATCGTCAAATTATTCCAGCCGTCGACTTACTCAATAATAAATTTGATTCCAACATTTTAAAAAATTCAATGGTTTTGGTGGGCTCTTCTGCCTTAAGTTTAAATGATATTCACGCAACCCCCGTTGACCCTGTTTATCCTGGCCTTTATCTTCATGGAGATATTCTGAATTCATTATTGACGGGGGACTTTTCATCAAAACCCACTTGGGCACCTGCCGCAGAATTAATTATAACCATAATTGTGGGGCTTTTGTGTATTTTTATATTTCCATTTATCGATGTGCTCAGTATTATTTTGATTGCCGCATTGCTTATCTCTGGAATTATTATTGGAAATCACTGGCTCCTCCATCATGAAAAAACCATACTCTCGGTTTTATTGCCTGTGGGCAGTATTGGATTAATTACCATTTTCAATCTTGTTTATGGTCTGTTTTTTGAGGTTCGTCAAAGAGCTAAATTAAAAAGTATGTTTGGTCAATATGTCCCAAGCGAGCTGGTTGAAGTGATGAATGAAGATCCCAAACAATATGGATTTGAGGGAGAAACAAAAGAATTAACGGTTTTATTTTCCGATATTCGCAGTTTCACCACCATTTCAGAAAGTTTAACAGTAACCCAACTTAAAGACTTGCTGAATCAATTTCTTACCCCTATAACGGCTGTTATTTTCAAATATCATGGTACCATCGATAAATATGTTGGCGACATGGTAATGGCCTTTTGGGGCGCACCCGTTAATAATCCCACTCACGCAACAAATGCACTTTCGTGTGCATTAGAAATGCTTGCCATCACCGAAGAATTAAAATTGGAATTTCAAATGCAGGGGCTTCCAGTGGTTGATATTGGTGTGGGTCTTAATACGGGCCTTATGAATGTCGGCGACATGGGATCTCAATTTCGACGAGCTTATACCGTGCTTGGAAATGCGGTTAATTTAGCTTCCCGATTAGAAGGCTTATCCAAACAATATGGTGTGAAAATTGTTGTTGGTGAAGATACATGGAAAAACCAGCCAGATTTTATTTTCAAAAAGCTGGATCGTGTTAAAGTAAAAGGAAAAACCGAAGCCTCAGAAATCTTTGCTTTAATTTGCAAGAAAATTGATGCCACACCTGATATATTAGCAGAAATATCGGAGTATGAAAAAGCGCTTAATGAATATTTTGCTGGTCATTTTGAAATGGCGCTCAATTTATTTTTATCATTAAATAAAAAATATCCGAGCACAACCCTTTATAATCTGTATATCGAGCGTATTCAAAACCTCATTAAGCAACCCTTAGAAGGGGAGTGGGATGGCGTTTATGAATGGAAAATAAAGTGAGGGCGTTAATGATCTTCAGCTCCTTCCTCTACTAAGTCGGCATCTAAGCAGTCTTCTGCTGCATCAGCTGGATTCTTTTCACTAAGTAATTCCTCATCTAAACCGAGTCTATAACTGTCATAAAATGATTGTTTCATCAGAGAATCGTAGACAAGATTTTCGAGATCTTCTTTAGAAGCTTCATAGGGTTTAGAAAAAAAAGCGGGTGCTGCTTTAAAGCCCACTGGAACCCCAGAGGCGCTCGTCACCATGGCGGCACTGTAGGGCGCGTTCTCACCTACATTGATGCTGCCACCTCTGGCTGAAAAAATTACGGTGCCCCTAAAAACCTCCAAGGTTTGCACGTCTCGTGTTAGCTCAGTGGCAAATTCAGTTCCAGTAATTCCGATAGTGGAGAGCTTGGTTTTGACGGTATAGCCTTTAGGATTTTCCTTAGTGATTTCCCCGGTTAAAGCCAGCATTTTTCCCTTCAATAGACTTGAGGTCAAATTGGCTTTTTTGTCCGCTGGCCCTTTAAATTCATAGCTATTCACACGATAAGCTGCATTTGGTTTCAAGGAAACAATACCATTATCCGTAAAACGAATTTGCACTTCACTATTTGCAGCAGTGGTAATTTCATCGCCTGAATAAATCTCTGAGCCTCGACTTAGCGCTCGCGATTGACTGCCAGAACCTAAAGCTTCAACAGTGCCTTTCGATACAATAATCACGCCTGCTGGTGAGGATTCCGCCCACGTATTTGAGATAAAGCCCACCGAGGCCATCAGCACGAATGTTGGAATAAAATATTTATTTACTTTGTTTAACACAAAATACTCCTTCTTTTTGCGGCTAGTAAACCCGATATTCTAAACCAATTTGGTATAGATTTCGTTGGTAACGGTTAAGAGGAACATTACTGTAATTTTTACCGTAGCTATAACTTGGATGCAGAAACAAATTTCGTTCTAATTGCAAATCGAAACCCGCAGTGAAATCAATGAAATCATCCCCTCGTTTAACCCGAAAGGTAGTGTGAGGAGCGTGATAAATCGAATGCAGCCAATTAAATGACAGGTAAGGTTTACACTTTGCAAATCCATTCCAACGAGCAAGGGTCTGTGCTCCATAGTAGCTACTGGTTTCGAAGCTCGATATGGGATTTAAATTATCACCATCTGAAGCATAAAGCCTGGTTACTAACTCGGCTGGCTTTGTGCTGGGTCGAAAAGTCCAATCAAAAGAGCCAAAAAAGTCGTGGCCATTTCGAGTCAGAGCCCGCGGATAAAACAAAAATTGAGATTGTACAGTAACTCCAATTAAATTATTTCCAACCGGACGAGAAATTTCGATCCCATTAGAATAAGTATTGACAAAAACACTTTGCCCAAAAGACAATTCGTCGAATTCCATGGGGAAATTAAAGCGCCACGCACCCTTTTTAATAATAATACCGAGGGTGCTGCGTGCTTGGCCGAAATTAAAGCGGCTAGCCCAGTGGGCATAATTGAATCGTTGAAATCCACTCACATTAAAATAGACGGTTTCTTGTTCATTCACCGTATGATACCAAGCCACACCCGCAACAAGATTTGTAAACCAGGATGGCACAGCCCTTGAAGACGGCACTAAGATTAGTGGCTGACTATCTGGAAGAGTTAAAAATGTGGCCTGTGGGGCCACGTTAACATTACTGTCAAAACCAGATTCTGTACGCATAAATCCAATGACATGGGTGCGTAAATGTTTTTCGATTAAATTAATTTTTTGCAGATATTGCTCGGCTTCTAGACTCAATTTTGAGTGGGGATTACGACTTAGGAACTCCGCGAAATTCTTTTTGGCGTTGTTAGTATCTTTAAGTTGAAAATTACTTTGAGCCAACTCAAAACCCGCTGCTTCATCGTTTGGACGAAGTAATAGCACACGTTCAAAGGCGAAAAGAGCTTCACCTGGATGGTTCGTTTTTAAAGCCGCAACCCCATAAAGATAATCAAAATCGGGTGTTCCAGAATTCTTGGGGGCCAGTTGTTTGGCTAATGAGTAAGCTTCTGTAAATTGATTTGTTTTTTCGAGTTCTTGCAAGCGAGACAAGGAAGTGTCTGCAAAAACGGTGGCCTCAGCCAGTGAAAAAATTAATAGAGCGACAACACTCTGGGTCAATATCCTTTTTTTCATGATCGTCCCTCGATTCCAAATAAGTAAAGTGAACATATTAAACCAAAAAGTCGCTCTTACTGGAAGTAAATTATTGACATGGCTTATTAAGATGTTACAATGCGCTAATGTAATAGCGCGCTATTACAGCTTAACAGCGAGACGACAATGAAGACAAATCGAGCGCATTCTGCTAAAAAGAACGAAGAACCTGAGCATTGGCTCTATGAGGCTATTGCCTCCATTCGCTCCGCAGACGAGGCCAAAAAGTTTTTGCAGGATTTGTGTAGCCCCGCCGAGTTACAAGCCATGGCAGATCGATGGAGGGTTGTCGAGGACATTAAGGCCGGAAAACCTTATCGTCAGGTACACGAAGAAACAGGGGTAAGCGTAACCACGATTGGTCGTGTGGCTCGGAGCATAATGTTGGGTCAGGGCGGTTACAACTTAATTTACGAACGATTAGAGAAGAGATCACATGAAAGCAGCAACAAGACTACGAATCGCCATACAAAAGAGCGGACGTCTAAATAATGACTCGATGGATTTATTATTCAAATGCGGAATGAAAATTAGACCTTCTAAAAACTCCCTCCTTAGTCATGCGGAAAACCTTCCTATTGATGTCTTGTTTGTTCGAGATGATGACATTCCGACTTTGGTGATGGATGGCGTCTGCGATCTTGGTATCCTGGGTGAAAATGTCCTCTTTGAAAAAACATTGGTTAATAATAAAGACAATTATGAAGTCATTAAACCTTTAGGATTTAGTCGTTGTCGACTTTCCATAGCCTTTCCAGAAGAAAAATCCTACGTGGGCCCCATTTCTTTAAATGGCCTCAGAATTGCCACGAGTTATCCAAACCTTTTAGCGGATTATTTAACTCGACACAAAATTAAGGCTGAAATCATGGTGATATCCGGCTCTGTTGAAATTGCCCCCCGTTTGGATATGGCGGATGCGATTTGCGATTTAGTCTCAACCGGTAGAACTTTAGAAGAAAATAATTTAAAAGAAGTCGATCAGGTTATTCAAACGCAGGCCATATTGATAAAGACCAGAACAGAATTGAATGAAGAAAAAATAAACACTTTTAATTTATTGCTTAGACGTATGGAAAGTGTTTTAAAAGCGCAAGAAAGCAAATACATCATGTTCCACGCCCCTAAAAATTCACTAGAAACCATTAAAAATATTCTACCAGGCTGTGAAACGCCCACCATTATGAATTTAGAAGGCATTGATGATAAGGTGGCTGTGCATGTGGTTTCAAGCGAGGGGGTTTTTTGGGTAACACTTGAAAAATTAAAGCAGGCGGGAGCCAGTTCTATTTTAGTGCTACCGATTGAGAAAATTTTAAATTAGGGTTCACGCATGATGAAAATTGTACAATGGAAAAATTTAAGCCCTCTGGAACAAAAAAATATTTTACTTCGCCCTAGGCTTTCTGAAAATGAAGCCCTTAAAAAAGGGGTGAAAGACATCATTCAAAAAGTTCGATCCGGAGGCGATCAGGCTTTATTGAAATTAACAGAAATTTTTGACCGTGTAACATTGGCGAATTTAGAGGTTTCTGAAGAAGAATTTGAAAACGCTTTTGCCTTCATTGAGTCTGATGCCCGAGCAGCCATTGAGTTTGCAAAAGCACAAATCGAAATTAATCACTCCATTCAATTACCCAGAAATTCTAAGGTTCAAACTTGTGAAGGCGTGATTTGCGAAAGACAAGCAAGACCCATCGATCGAGTGGGTTTATATATTCCCGGAGGTTCGGCTCCTTTAATTTCAACCGTTTTGATGTTGGCGCTACCCGCAAAAATCGCCAATTGTCCACTTAGAATATTGTGCACCCCACCGAATAGCAAGGGTGAAGTCGATCCCAATATATTAGTGGCCGCAAAATTATGCGGCATTCAATCCGTTTACAAAGTCGGCGGTGCCCAAGCCATTGCCGCGATGGCCTATGGCACAGAAAGTATTCCGAAAGTAGATAAAATATTTGGTCCTGGAAATCGATGGGTTACACAGGCAAAAATACTCGTTTCCGAGGATGCGAGTGGAGCAAGCATCGATATGCCTGCCGGACCCTCGGAATTAATGGTGATTGCCGACGAAAAGGCTAATGCCGAATTTGTGGCTGCTGACCTTCTTTCTCAGGCAGAACACGGACCCGATTCACAAGTCATGCTAATTTCTTTAACGGAATCTTTCGCTGAACTCGTGCGCGCGGCTATCATGCCACTCGTTCATGAGAACCCACGCGCTGAAATCATTAAGCAATCCTTGCAACACTCTCAAATCATTTTGGCTGCCAATCTTGCAGAAGCGATTAGCATTTCGAATTTATATGCGCCGGAACATTTAATTTTGCAGGTCGAAAACCCCCAACAATATGTCAAAGACATTCAAAATGCCGGGGCTGTTTTTTTGGGTGAATGGGCACCTGAAACGGTTGGAGATTATGTCACCGGTTCCAACCATGTCTTGCCGACTTATGGATACGCCCGAAATTACAGTGGTCTTTCCGTTCTGGATTTTATGAAATTTATTAGCGTCCAGACTGTTACAAAAGAGGGTTTAGAAAAAATTGGGCCTTTTGCCGAGAAATTAGCTGCCCTAGAAGGTCTTCATGCACACAAATACGCCGTTTCTTTACGATTATCAGAGGTGACTTCATGAGTGGCATTTTAAATTTAATTCGGCCAGATTTGCAGGATTTTGTGTCTTATAGTTCCGCGCGAGACGAAGCTAAAGCAGGGCGCCTTTGGCTAAATGCCAATGAATCACCCTATGAATTGGCGTTTGAAAGCATCGTAAACTTAAATCGCTATCCTGAAAAACAGCCCTCAGAAATTATCGAAAAAATAGCCACTTTATTTAAGGTTCGAAAAAATCAACTCATTTTAACTCGCGGAAGTGATGAGGCCATTGACTTACTTGTCCGTCTATTTTGCATCGCAGGAAAAGATTCTATTATAAGCTGCCCGCCAACCTATGGCATGTATTCCGTTTCGGCCCGACTGCAGGGGGCTTCGATTATTGAAATTCCCTTAATTAAAGAAAAAGGCTTTCAATTAGATTTGCCAACCATTCTATCGGCCAAGGAAAAAAATCCAAAAATCATTTTTCTGTGCTCACCGAATAATCCCACGGGTAATTTATTACGACGAGAAGATATTCTGGCATTGTGTAAGACCTACGCGAATAAAAGTCTAATTGTCATTGATGAAGCGTATATCGATTTCGCCAATGAACCCAGCCTGGCTTCCTCTATTGATGAATTCGAAAATCTCGCTATTTTAAGGACTTTTTCAAAAGCGCATGGGATGGCTGGTGCGCGCTTAGGAGTGTTGCTCGCGAATGAAGGCCTTATTCAATGGCTTCTAAAAATTATTGCGCCTTATCCATTACCTGCCATTACCAACCAATTGCTTGAAAATGTGTTGAGTAAAAATCGTGCTCTTGAAACCCACACTCAAATTGCTTCCATTAAATCCGAGCGGCAAAGAATTCATGAGGCATTAGAAAAATTGCCCTTCATTAAAAAAGTGTGGTCAAGTCAAGCCAATTATATTTTAGCACTGACGGAAAATTCAGATAAAATCATGAAAATTTGTGCAGAAAATGGAATTATAATTCGCAGCATGTTTGATAAAAAAGGCCTAGAAAACTGCATTCGAATTAGCGTTGGATTACCCGAAGAAAATTCTGAATTACTAAAAGTGCTTCAAGAAGTCGCTTAAAAATCGAGAGGAATTATAAAAATGACACAGCAAAAAATATTATTTATAGATCGAGATGGCACTTTAATTGAAGAGCCTGCCGATAAGCAAATTGATCAAATGGAAAAATTAGCATTTTTGCCTGGGGTTATTCCGGCTTTATTAAATTTGAAAAAGGCGGGTTTCTCTTTCGTCATGATTAGCAATCAAGATGGGCTTGGGACCGAAAGTTTTCCCACAAAAGATTTTACAGGCCCACATGAACTCATGCTTAAGATTTTTAAATCGCAGGGGATCACTTTCGACTCTATTCGAATTTGTCCGCATAAGCCTCTCGATGGATGCGAGTGCCGAAAGCCAAAAATCGGACTATTAATGGATTATTTAGTGGAGCAGAAAATGGATCGAGATGCTTGCTATGTCATTGGCGATCGCGAGACTGATATGGAGCTTGCGAAAAACCTCGGTATTAAAGCGCTAAAGATAGACCAAAAAAATTCAGTCGCTTGGGAAAGGCTCTGTTCGACAATTTTATTGCAAGCCCGCATGGCGAACATCACTCGTAAAACCAAAGAAACGGAAATTCTTGTTAACGTCAATTTAGACAAAAAAGATGATATCGATATTAAAACAGGCATTGGCTTCTTTGATCATATGCTCGAGCAGCTCGCTAAACACGGCGGATTTAGCTTACATTTATCCGTTAAAGGCGATTTAGAAATAGATGAACATCACACGGTTGAAGATACCGCCATTGCTCTCGGCGAAGCAATAAAAAAAGCCCTGGGTGATAAAATGGGAATTGGACGTTATGGCTTCTTATTACCAATGGATGAATCGCTTGCTCATGTCTCTCTCGATCTCTCGGGGCGTTCTTATTTTGTTTTTAGCGGTGATTTTAAGCGAGAAACGGTAGGGGAATTATCAACAGAACTCGTTCCTCACTTCTTTCGCTCCTTTGCCGATGGTTTAAAAGCCACTATCAATATCGAAGTAAAAGGCGAAAATGCGCATCATATGATTGAGGCTAGTTTTAAAGGCCTTGGCCGGGCTTTGAGACAGGCCATTGAAAAAACTGATGAAAGCCTTCCGAGCACAAAGGGGGTTTTATGATTGCGATAATAAATGCCTATGGTGGAAATATTTCCTCAATTGTTTTTGGCTTTGAGCGACTTCAGAAAAAATGCGTTCTGACAACCGATCCTGATGTCATTCGATCCGCGAGTCATGTTATTTTGCCGGGAGTAGCAACCGCAAAACAATCGATGAATGCTTTGCAGAAATTTAAACTCGTCGAGCTTATTCGTGAATTAAAACAGCCTGTTTTAGGGATTTGTTTAGGCATGCAAATATTATACGAATCTTCAGAGGAAGGAGAGGTGGATTGCCTAAGTCTTGTCCCGGGAAAAATTGTGCATTTATCGAAGATCCAAAAATCTGTTGCACTTCCTTTTCCACAAATGGGCTGGAATCAACTGGAAATCAACACTGAAAATTCCCCTCTGTTAAAAGGCGTTGAAAATTATAGTTACTTTTATTATGTTCATAGTTTCGCGGCCCCCATCACAACTCATACGATCGCTTCGACAGAATATGGATCCCGTTTTACTGGCATCGTTCAAAACCGAAATTTTTTTGGTACCCAGTTTCATCCAGAGCGATCCGGCAAAATCGGTGAACGAATTTTACAAAATTTTATCGAGATTGACTAATATGAATATTTATCCTGCTATCGATTTAAAATCCGGAAAATGCGTAAGGCTTTATCAGGGCTCTTATAACCACGTTACTCAATACGATGAGAATCCCATTACTCAGGCTACTTCTTTTGCCGCACAAGGTGCCAAAACTTTGCATGTCGTAGACCTCGATGGTGCGAAAGAAGGTGCCCCAGTTAATTTGGATTTAATCGTAAAAATAAAGGCGGCAGCCGGTGCAAATATTCAAAGTGGTGGTGGCATTCGAACGAAAAAGCAGGCCAATACCATTTTAACAGCCGGCATTGATCGAATTATTGTAGGCAGCATTGCCATTTCAAAACCTGATGAAATTAAAGGATGGATAGCAGAATTTGGGCCAGAAAAAATTGTTTTAGCATTGGATATTCGCCTTGATGAATTAAACGTACCCAAATTAGCCTTACATGGTTGGCTAACGCCAAGCGAAAAAAGTTTATGGGACTTAATTGAAGAATACCAAAATTCAGGCCTAAAACATGTTTTATGTACGGATATTGGGAAAGATGGAACTTTAAGTGGCCCCAATTTTTCTCTTTACCAAGAATGCGTTCAACGTTATCCAGATATTTTATTTCAGGCTTCCGGCGGAATTAGTCAATTACAAGATTTGCAAGAACTCTCCAAAATCCCTGTATCAGGCGCCATTATTGGAAAGGCCCTTTACGAAAATAAATTTACGCTCCTCCAAGCAATAAGTGAGGTTAACAAATGCTAGCAAAAAGAATCATCCCTTGTTTAGACGTAAAGAACGGAAAAGTGGTCAAGGGGGTGCAATTTCAAAATCATCGCATCGTAGGCGATATTATCCAATTAGCCGAATATTACTGCGAATCTGGCGCCGATGAATTGGTCTTCTACGACATAACAGCAAGCGCAGACCAACGTACCTTAGGCCGTGAATGGGTGAGAGACGTCGCCCGCTGCTTAAATATTCCCTTTTGCGTAGCGGGAGGAATTCGAAGCATTGCCGATGCCGAAATCTTATTAAACTCAGGCGCCGATAAGATTTCCATCAACAGTCCTGCCTTAGAAAATCCGGATCTGATTAATCAATTTTCCGATGCGTTTGGAACACAATGCGTGGTAGTTGGGGTGGACAGTTTAAAACTCGACAATGACTATCACGTTTTGCAATATACGGGTGATAGTAAAAAAATGAAAAATACGCTGAAATTAACGGCGGAATGGATTCAAGAGGCCGAAGAACGGGGTGCCGGCGAAATTGTTCTAAACTGCATGAATCAAGATGGCATGAGGGAAGGGTACGACTTGGAACAATTAAAAATCATACGGAAAAATTCGAGCCTTCCCCTTATTGCATCGGGTGGAGCGGGATCCATGCAAGATTTTTTAAATGTTTTTAAGGAAGCCAATGTCGATGGTGCACTCGCGGCAAGTGTGTTTCACACGAATGCCATAAATATCGCTGAATTAAAAAATTATCTTTCACACAATACCATAGAGATACGAAAATGAAATTGAATATACACGAATTAGCCTGGGAAAAAATGGATGGCTTATTACCGGCCATGGTTCAAGATGCTGAAAACGGCAGGGTTTTAATGCAGGGCTACATGAATCAAGAAGCGCTAGAAAAAACACTAAGCACCAGACTCGTTACCTTTTTTAGCCGATCTAAAAATCGTCTTTGGACCAAAGGGGAAATCTCTGGAAATACATTAGAATTAATTAATATTTTTCCGGACTGTGATTATGATGCTTTATTAATTCATGCCAATCCTACCGGCCCCACTTGCCATACGGGTGAAAAAAGTTGTTTTACCGACAACAGTGAGTGGAATTTTATTGCTAACTTAGAAAATGTCATTAAAAATAGAGCCGAATCCGGCTCAGAAACGAGCTATACCGTAAAGCTTTTAAATTCTGGCCTAAGCAGAATCGCTCAAAAAGTCGGCGAAGAGGGCGTGGAAGTGGTTCTAGCGGCCATCGAAAAAAATGACAAAGATTTTTGCGGAGAAGCCGCGGATTTATTTTTCCATCTCCTTGTGCTCTTAAAAGCCAGAAATCTAAGCTTTTCTGACGTGATTCAAGTGCTAAAAGAAAGAAACCAGCCCCCACGTTAATCTTTAAGGGATTCCGGAATAATCTGTTTTTTCCGAGCAGATTGATTTCGTTCTCGAAGTTCTACATCGATATAGCGATCCGTTATCGCACTGGAACTGTGACCTGCATCATCACGTACATGTTCTCGTGGTCTTATTTTTACGTCATCAGAAATTCCCGTGTGGCGAAGCCAATGAACGGTGGCGCTTTTTAATTGATCGGCCTCTTCTTTATGATTATCCGCGCTTAATCGAAAAATCGCTCTGTCAAAACAAGCTTGAACAATTCGACGGATAGGGCGAGTGCTCGTCATTGGCCCTATACCTAGTTGCTTCGGTATTAAAGGGCTCATGTCAGTAAGCGAGGGCAGGGGAGTGAAACCTAAATGTGTCCGCCAGCGTTTCAAAGCATTCAGCATTTCAGTACTCACCGCAATTTGCCGTTCCTTATTACCTTTTCCCACCGTTATGAACCACCAAAATCCATCCGCATCGCGAGAAAAATCGCTCATTTTCGGAGTCCATCGTTTACTGGCCGCTAATTCAGAAATTCGTAAATACATACCATAAAGCGAATTCATAATAAAAAGTGTCCGTTCATGATTAGGATTTTCTGTTGCCATTAAATAAGCGGTTTCGATAACGTATCCCCACTGTAATTCGGATAATTTGCGTACGACACGCTTGGTCTGCTGCTTGGTAAAATATTTGCTTTTTTGTCGAATTTGGGCAATAGGATTATGAGAGACATAATTGTCTTGAATTAAAAAATTAAAAAAACTGCTAGAAACAGTGAAAATTTCTCGAAGCGATTTTTGCAATAATGAAAAATCATCAACGCTTGGTAATTTTCCATCTGAAATTTCTGCTTTCGAGACAGTGGCAACAAAAGGTCGCCACTCGGGATTTGGTAAACGCTGACCTTCTTCTTCAAGAAAACGAGGAACTTTTTTTAATCCTATCCAAGACTTCAAAGGTTTTTGGCAAAATTTTACATAGGCCTCAAAATCATCGCGAGCCAATTTAGCAAGCGTGGAATTTTTTTTAAAAAAACACCATTGCAATAAACGCTCAATTTCACGGCGATACGCATTAAATGTCATCGCATTATCTCGGTAGCACAACAAAAATTGGCAAGCTTTTTGATAATCTTGATGTTGAGCGGCATTTAATTGCGGCAATTTTTGATCGGCCCCCATAGAGGCCGCCGTATCGAAAAGAGGGCTTGGATGCTTCGGTGATCTCATAAAACTAAGCCTTCCACCTATAAGCTAAATGCTCAAGCGCCTTTAAAAGTTGACTTGTGATTTTTTGTTTTAATTCAGGATCCTGTGCCACAAAATTAACCTCTTCCTATTTGTTTCATAAAACTATACGCGATATCCGCACACGATTGAAGTGGCATAATTTGACCAAATCTCAATTAATACCTATAGTAAGTATATGAGACTTAGGCAGGAGGGTATGTGAAGAAGCGTGGTTCGAAATTAATTGCTTTATTATCAGGGCTTTGGTTTCTCTCTTTCGCCAACGCGGGTACTTTTGAGGTTCAGGTCAATGGGGCTTTTTCTGGTGATACCAAAGGTTGCGTGGGGTTTGCAGTGGCTTTCGCCCACCCCGCTCGAACCTGGAAGAGCTGCGTCAATGTGGATATTAACGGAAAAGATAGTAACAAAATGAGCTTTGACGATGCAGCAAATGATCGAACGATTTATGCCTTTATGCAAATTAATAATTCAAACAATATTGCCATTTCAGACCTGAAAGTAAGTCCACAGTGCGAGAAATTAAGTGGTGCCATAGGGTTTACTCAAACTAAAGTCCCTGGCTTTTATTTGCTTTTAGATGCCGCAAAAATTGGGGCAGCGCCCTACAACGGAAAATATACGGTAAATATCAGCATCGATAAAACTCACACAATCGATTGCACTGAGGCAACTTAATTATTTCGCCGCACGGCCTTGAATGGCATAACTCGCTAGGTAATCAGCTAGTAAGGCATCACTTAGCACAAGCTGCTTTGGATGAGAGTCTTTTACTTTTAGGGTTTTTTCACTGGCTATGCTCAGAGAATAGGATGAAAGATTCCCTAAAATTTATTGTGTGATTCGCATGTAACGCATGTTAAAATTATTTTAGGATTGGAGGAGCCACAATGGATAAGTTCGAAAAGGACGATGTTGAAATGCATATGATTGCAACTAAGCTGTCTGAGAAATCAAAAAATAAAAACATAAAAGTTAAACCTGCCAGTGAGATTGCTAAGGTAGCACAATATTTAGCGGGCGAACGCTTCCAGAGCATCCCTATTAAAACGCCTGAAGAAATTAAGATGCTAAAACAGGCGGGGGCTATTTGCGCGAAAATTCTCGATGAGATTTCACCTTTTGTAAAACCCGGAGTTTCTAAAAAGGAGCTCAATGAAATAATTCATAATTTAATTCACAATAAATATTTCGCTGAAGAGGACAGATTAGTAAGTGATGCAAAAACGGATGCCTCATCGAGAATCTCAGCCTGCTTTGGTCTCAATAATATCGTGGTAAATGCAGAACCTGATGAAAGCCCTTTAAAAACCGGGGATCTTTTCGGTATAGACATTAGCATCCGAAAAAATGGATGGTGTGGAGATACCAGAAAATCTTGGATTGTTGGAGAGGAGGCTTCACCTATTGCCAGAACATTATTTGCTGTTAGTCATCAAGCGATGTGGCACGCGATTGGAATGGTGAAAGCAGGGGCTCTGGTTGCGGATATTGCAATTGCTGTCGAAAAATATGCACAAAAATACGGTTTTTCAATGATAAAGCTTCCAGTTACATCAGGGCATTCTCTTGGGCGCCAACACATGGATGGCTGGTTGATACCCCTTTATGATACGCCAATCAATAAGGACCGTGTATTAAAAACAGGTATGGTAATTACCATTGAGACTTTCATGAGTGCAGGAAGTGGCGAAGCCGATATTTTAGAAGATGAAAATGGCTCAGTGATAACTCGCGATGGGACTCTGGCTTGTTATTGGGAACATGCAGTTGCTGTTACCGATACAGGCTGTGAAATTTTAGATTTGCGAGCAAATGAGAAAGCCTTTTGGGCAGAAGAAGTCTAGAACTTACGATGTGCTAATAAAAAACAGGTTGGGGTTACAAGAATAACGATCACTCCGCCGATCAGCGTCAAAAAAACTCGATCAAATGCGATTGTATTTTGGTAATCACCGAGCAAATGAGCAAAACCCAGTACGAACATTTCAATAAATAAAGTTCTTCCAGCATAAGTAAAGCTTAAGAAAAAAATTAAAAATAAAAAAACCACTAATAATAAGAAATTAATGAGAAAGTCAGGAGGCATAATGCCATTAAATAAAATTACAATTATGACCGCCCCAAGAGCGTTGACTAAAATTCGTTTTAATGCCGTTTGAATGGTTTTTTGCTGTGAACTTTGAATCACCACTAGCGCAGTAAACCCAATCCAATAAAGATGAGTTATTGAGGTATGATTCTGAAGGTAATGGGCAATAATCCAGGCAAGACCAAGCGAGAGTACCGCAATGCCAGCCGTAAGGTGATTATCTTTTGATATTTGATTGGTACTTGATGATTTAGGTTTGATATATTTTTGATAGCCAAATGCCCAATGATATAGCACAAAAAATGTAATAAAAATGATACCATCGAGCGAATAATTAAGACCATCTTTCCAATTAAAGGGAAGGGTCGTAAAAATAAGAAACATCACGGAACCAGTAACCAATATGTTGGTTAATACTTTGGTTTTGGGTAGATAAAAGGCAAGGCCCGCATAGAGTATTGTCAAGGGTGCTGCTTGCCCTATAGCGTAATAGCCTGTCAGCCCACCAGCAATAATAGAGAAAACGATGACAAAGCTCCCGAGCGCGATAAGCGAAAAATGCTTTTTTTCAACAGAAAAAGTTGCAGCAAAAGACATTACCGCGATATTAAAAATAATGAGGAGATCTTTATTTGAAGCTCCAAAGAGTTTAAATAGGCCTGTAATGAAAAGACAAAATAAGGTAATTTTTGTAGCTTCAATTGTATATTTACGCATTAAAATTCAGCCAAATAATGCTTAAATAAATAATTTTTCGAGTCATCCTGAAGCCTCCATTGGTATCATAACACAATGAACTGCCTGTACTACACTTTGCATTGCTGCAAGAGACTTGCTCATTTTCATACTTGGAACTACTATAGAAATAGATCGCAGAACAAGGAAGCTTTTTGTGAGGCTCAAAAAAAGCATTATTGCAATTATGGGCATAGCCGGAGTGCTCGGGCTGATCAGTGGAGCTAAGGCTTGCACCGATTTTCGGATCCAAGCGAAAGATGGCTCTACCATTATCGGCCGAAGCATGGAACTAGGTCTTCCACTTAATTCTAGTCTTATTTTAAGCCCACAAAATGTAGGAGTTAATTCTGAAGCACCCGATGGAAAACCAGGGCTGTCTTGGAAATCTAAGTATGGCTACTTGTACGTAAATGCCCTGAATACGTTTTTTGTAACCGATGGCCTGAATGAACACGGTTTATCTTTCGAATATTTATACTTGCCGGGCTACACGCAATATCAGACCATTTCAACTAATGATGACAAGCGGGCATTGCCATATTATCTTCTTGGCAGCTGGATCCTCGGCAATTTTAAAACCGTAGAGGAAGTAAGAGCAGCTTTGAAAAATATTTTAGTATTCCAGCAATCGGTTCCAGGAATTCAAAAAGATTTGGTTTTCCAATTGCATGCTGTTGTTCATGATGCAAGTGGTAAAGAATTGGTTATAGAATTCGTGAATGGTCAAATGAAAATGCATGAAGGCATTGGCGTGGTTACTAACGGCCCAACCTACGAATGGCAGATCAATAATTTAAAAAATTATCTTCACATTTCACCTTACACACCAAAGTCTATTGCAGAAAAAGGCTTTATTTATGGCTCAAATGGCCAGGGAAGCGGAATGCTGGGGTTACCTGGTGATCAAAACCCCCCTGCACGTTTTGTTAAAACAGCGATGTATCTAAAATATTCTTTACCGGTCAATACGGCTGGAGAAGCGGTGATACTTGCCGAGCATATTTTGAATAGTGTGGATATTCCCATTGGCGTTTCGCGAGCTAGAGAAAGCGATGGAAAAAATGAATATGATGATACTCAGTGGATTGTTATAAAAGATCTAAAAAATAAAATCTTTTATTTTCGGACCTATAATAACCAAAGGCTTTATTCAATTTCGTTTAAAAAACTCGATTTTTCACCCAAAGCCACCATATTGAAAATGCCGCTTGAGCAGGCTTTCAAGGCTATTGATATTACCCAGCAACTAAAAAAAAGCCCTAGCTAAAGGAGAGATCAGAATGGGAATTCACAAGCTTGTTTCGCGAGAAGAATGGATTCTGGCTCGAAAAAAATTGCTCGAGGCCGAGAAGGCTCTGACGCGACGAAGCGATGAAGTGGCGAAACTTCGTCAAGATCTACCGTGGGTTCGCCTCGATAAAGAGTATCGATTCGAAACGGATGAAGGGACCGCTTCTTTATCAGACCTTTTCAGAGGGCGATCGCAATTACTTATTTATCACTTCATGTTCGGGCCTGAATATTCTGCAGGATGCCCATCTTGCTCATCCATCGCAGACGGTTTCAATGGTTTCTGTGTGCACCTAGCTAACCACGATGTCATGCTTTGGGCAGTCTCTCAGGCGCCTCTTGAAAAATTGCAAGCCTATAAGCAGCGAATGGGTTGGAGCTTCCCATGGGCCTCCTCATTCGAGAGCGACTTCAACTTCGACTTCAATGTCTCGTTCACTGAAGCCCAACAGCACGAGGGGAGTATCGAATACAATTACCAACACGGTGGCCATGCGATGGATAAGACAAAGGTGCCCGAGCCCGTTGCCCGATTCGCAAATATGTGTGGAACCGATGCACCCACCTATGTACTGAATAGGCCAGGGATGAGCGCCTTCGTTCTCGAAGATGGTGTTGTTTACCACACTTATTCCACTTATGCGCGAGGATTAGACGTCCTCTGGGGCATGTATCAATGGCTCGATCGGGCACCCAAGGGGCGCAACGAGACCTGGGGCGATTGGTGGCTCCGCCACGACGAGTATGACAGCCCTAAAGACGTCAATTCTTGTTGCCACCCAAGAAAATAGCACAATTGCAGTAGTCATAATGAATCCGAGGAAGAACCACCGAGCTTACTTATAAGGGTTTTTAACAGTCTGTACAAAATCTGCTTAAACACCCCTTTTTCTTTAGAAATGTTTATCATCAGGGGGCTCCAACAGGTTAGTGTTTTTTCTTGACAGCGTCTAAACAGCGGGAATAGACTCCAAAAAAATCAAAAGGAGACGTTCTTATGCGGAGGTTGCTTGGTGGTGGTGTAGGTGCAGCTGCTGTCATTAGCGGTGGCGCACTCGTGCTGGTAGGTCCTGGAGGCTGGCTGGTTTTGGTTGCAGCGGGGGGGTTAGTTTCCGCTGGAGCCACAGGAGTTACCGAAGCTGCCTCGACCACAGATGAGGAATACTCATTGGGAACCGCAGCACTCAATGCAACAAAATCCTTCGCTATTGGAGCCGTCTCTACGGGCCTGTGCGCTAGTGGTGGTCAAGCAGTTGAGTGGGGAGGTAAGGTGCTGATGGGCGTCAGAAGTGGCGCCCAACTTAGTGGTGTGGCCCGGGTTGGAATTGCCGCTACTAAGGGGGCCGCATCGGGGCTAATTAGCACTGGGATAGAAGATCTAGCTGATACACTAGCATCGGAGAAAGAATCCCAGAAAGAGAAGAGTTATCTTAGAAGTATGGCTGTTGGAGCTGTAGGCGGCACGGTTGCTGAAGGGATAGGCACTTTTTTACAAAAAGGAGCAAAAGAAGCCAAAGAAGTTGGTCAAAAGCTGAGTAATGTTGATAAGGCTCCTGGAATCGATTGTAGAAGCAAAACTTTATTAAAAAAAGGAGTAGAATTTTTTTATAAAGATACTTTTAAACCACTTCCAGAAAAGGTATCAGGGCCAGTTGGGGAAACGATTGGAATAAGAATCGCCTTGAAAGCTTTTGATGGCGCCCTTCGTGGCAGCGCATCAGGAGCGGCATCAACCCTCGCAGAAAATGTACTTAATCCAAATAAAACTTCCCTCACTGAAAATTTAGCTCATGGTATGCTAATGGGAGGGATAATGGGCGCTTTCAACGCAGGGTTAGAAAAAAAAGAAAGGATTCGTAAGAAGTTAAAAATCTACTTAGGAAAAATGAGGGAATTACTAAATGAGTATTTCGACCTTCTTGAATTATCTGAGCAAGTGAAAAACCAGAGCTATCATGATAATTCTGGTTTCGATGAATTAGCTAAAAAATATGATTTTGATCCTGTTGAGCTCAAGAAAATGAACACAGTTTCAGCGGATGAACTGCAGAAAACTAGACAAAAAAAAGATTTAGCCTTATTTATGAACACTTTTTCTGAAAAACTGGGTTTATCTTTTCTAAGGGATTTTTTAAAAATTTCTTCAACGGACCGCGGACTGATTATCGATTTATATTTGGAAATAGATAACAATAATTATTTTCCTTTTACCAAAAACACAAAAGCTTGGAACGAATTTGCGAACAAATACAAGATCGATTTCAAAGAACTTGGAGACATGGATCCCGTTGCCAGCAAGAGGTATCTTGAAACTATATATGCCGAAATTCAACAGAAATATAAGGGAAATGGCTTAATTGAATTTGTTGATAGCGGGAGCCTTTTGACTGAAGCCAAATTTAAAGGCTGGGTAAATAAAAAATGCGGCCCAACACTCAAGCTTTATTATTCGGGGCCTTCACCAAAAGCATTTGTTTTTGATCGGTATTTTAAGTGCATTAGAGAAGGAATTTTGATAGCGTTAAAGCGCAGAAAAATGGAATTGGACAGTGGCATTCAACTACCAGAAAGTGCTCAGCAATATAACCGAAATATCACATCAGAATTACGCACCATGAGTGCTTTTGCTCATTGTTGCGCCAACGCAGAAGTCATCAGTCATGCCGAAGCCTCTCGATTTTTTGAAATAGAAGATGATGAAGATGAGTTAATTGTCACCAATGAAACTGCGGAGCAAATTAAATCCGAGATGCAGAACTATCGCTCTGTTGAAGAAGTAGGTGATGCCATGGATGAAACCCACGAGTGTCAACAAGAATTCAAGAGTAATATTAAACATCGTTTTTAAAGGAGATTTATTGTGCGACCTTATCATGACCTAATGAAATCGAGTTTTAATCGTTTTATCGATGAGAGTTTTAAATGTGCAGAAGAGCGGGTAGTAGCACAAGCCTCTTCCTTCTCTCCGAGTAGTAAACAAACGTATTTTACCGAGCACATGATGCAAGCACTCAAAAGTTTTTTTGGTGACGCAAAAAACGAATTCCAAAGAAATCTTTTTGCTGCTGGACTTGGGACCCTTGCGCAAGGAGCGTTTAGGGCTATCTTAACAAAAATGCTACTTCCCACAGGCCTAGCTGAAATGGCCCAGGGTGCTAATTTGGCTGTAACGGCCGCGCATACGGCCTACAAGGTAAATGAGGTCCAAGAAGGGCAAAAACGAGGCGCAAAAATTACCCAATTTTTGGGGATTATATCTGATGACGATGCGACATTTGATGAGACTTTTGCTGCCCATTTAATTTTTGCTTTTTGGTTTGAGTTTAGACTGCACATTGAGTTGATGAAAAACGACGACAGTGGCTGCGGGGTATTTATCAAATTTTTAATGTCAAGAATTGAAAAAGGTATATTAAAATCGGAGAGCCTAAGTTTCAATGAAAACTCTCGAACAGAGCAATTAAAATTTCTTCGTATGGGGATGTATTCGGATGCCGCAAACTTACCCAAAACTCAAATAGCCGTTCACAAAACAGGCGAGATGGGATGGCAGGTGGATGAATTATTAATGGATTCCCCATTGATTTTACTAGAATCTCTGACACCTGCACAAAATCCTCATCCAATATGTCAAATGAGTATTTATCATCAGAATAGCCGGCAAAAAAATGTAGGCGCGCGATCTTTAGATGCGGAGGGTAGTCATAAATATCCGCCTAGATTTTTGATAAGCGCCAGTGAAACCGCTTTGATGCCAGGATATCAGAAACTTACTAATTTTAAGGCTGGCGTAGGCTTACTGATGGATGTGACACTACAAGAAGAGAAGGGATATCTTGGCAATGATCAAGACAAAATTAATTTGTTGCATCAATACTATGTGGAAATGTTTTGTGCTGCGCGGATCTATAAACGAAATTGGGATAAAGCTTCGCGTGATAGTAGAAGTTCATTTACTATAGCAGTGTCTTGTTTTGTGTCTATTGTAACAACCCTAGTGCAATCATCTCGCAATCTATCTCTCCATGGCTGGCTTTTGACATCTTCGGAATTAGTCGGTCTTTATAATTTTTACCATACTCAATTAGAACCCAGCATTCAAGAAGCAATAAATACAGATTTATCAAATAAAACGCGAGAGGGTTATGAATCCGCGCTTACCTGCTCTCGTCTCTGTCTCTCAACTTTTGAGCTTACTGAGAAAATTTTGAATCAGCAAGAAAGACATGTTGTCATGGATAAAAATTTTTTTAATTCGATGGAGCAGTCTGCGCTAGAATTAATGAATCTGGCGGAGCAAGAAGCATTTAAAGAAAAAATTCACAAGCCAAGATCTCCGAATGGCCCTCGCCTCTTTATTTCATTGCCGCAGGAATGTGCTCAATTTTCACTAAACAATGAAGACATTGCAAAATTAACGAAGGAAATTCAGTATCAGGGGACTGACAACCAGGAACATGGTGGATGCGTGCTAGTGAAAGAAGAATGTGACTTTTATAATGTCGATTTAATGCGTTATTTTAGATTGAAAGAATCCGACTTAGTAGAGGCGTATAATGCAGTTGCGGCAGCGATGATTCCATTTGCAATTTTACTTAATGATATAGTGGCATTTAATCACTGTGATTTGCCTCTTCTAAAACGTATTACACAGATTTCTGATTTTCTTATTAAAGAATTTCAAAACTCTTTTAAAGCTTTACCTAAGGAAACCAAACTCGATGCCAAACAAGTTCTTGTGAATGCTTTAGTTTGGCGAGCGCTCAAGGAAACTCATACGATTTTTAGGAACTCTTCGTTTGTTTCCGAAGATCGCGACACTTGGGCTGAAGCATTGAAAGCGCTTTCTACTCGAAATAAAATTCTTTTTGGTTTTGGGGCTGCGGCTGCGCTTGGTTTGGTCACTTATGGTGGGTTCAAGCTCTTTTCGAAGGGACAAAAAATAATTCCAGATATCAATCTACCACTTAAAGAGGCGGCTGAGATGAGATCGGATCCAAAGGCGAGTAAAGAGCTTTTGGGTCTTGGAGCAACTACCTTTACGGGTATTGGCGTAGGAGTTGGAATTTTTGTTTTTGGTGCTTGTTATTTTTGTGCAGAATGGTATTCCCAAAAAGCAGTTAAGCGCCGAATTTATGCTGAATTGGCCTTAGAATGTGAAGCAAATCTTCCAAATAAAAGACTCCGACGTCTTTATCCAATAGAAACCTCATTAAAAAAAGAAGTGGATAAATACCTTGATTTTGCCCGGCAGATCGAAGAGGAGCGGAAAAAATGGATGCCTAAACCCGCTGAAGGAGCGGAAATTAGCCAGTGTATTTAGCTTCGGATTAAGATATAGATTCAAAAACACTCAGTTGCTTTTTATGGTTTCTCATTTTTTTCTTGAAGTGTTAAGCGTTCTTCACCTTTTTCAAGAATAAGTGCATAACAAAGACCCTGGCCAGTTTTATTAAATTACTCAGTTTGACATCATGCTGTTTTCCAGATCGACAATATAATCGTACCTTGAAAAGTGCGTACCATTAAAGCCTCTGTTTTATTGCACTGAAAATAAATCTTGCATTACTGCGCTGAGGTTACTATACTTAAACCACAATATAAAAATTGTGGATGAGGGAGCCGAGTGAACGGTAAAGAAGTCATGAATCTGCTGATAAAAGCTGGTTGGAAGCATACATCCACAAGAGGCAGCCACCACAAAATGGAAAAAGAAGGCTATCGTTCAGTCCCCGTTCCCATGCATGGGAGCAAAGACCTTGGAATAGGCTTGCTAAAAAACATTGAAAAACAGACAGGCGTTACATTAATTACACGAGGGCGATAATCATGAAAGACGTAATTGAACTGGTTTATGGCGCAAAAATTGAGCCAGATGGTGATGGTTTTCTGGTAACATTTCGGGATGTTGAGAATGCTTTTACCGGGGGCTCAACTTATGAAGAAGCCATTTTTAATGCGCAGGAAGTGCTCGATTTAATGCTGTTAGAGCGCCTGGAAAATGACGAAGAGGTTCCTCTTCCTTCTGCTTTTCGAAAAAAGGAAGTCCCTATTCCCGCAAGTCCTGATGTTGCAGCGCCTGCTTTGTTGCATATTATGCGAATGACGACTCATCGCTCAATGGCAGATGTTGCCAGAACGATGGGCGTTCCATACCAAAGTTACCAAAGAATGGAATCCGGAAAAAATCTCACCATGAAAAGTCTCAAAAGAGCTGCTTCTGCGTTAGGTAGTGTCGTTGAAATTCGATTGCGACGGGCAAATGCTTAAAAAAGATTTTTTATATACCGCGCGCGTCGTGAATTCTCATGCATAGCTTAACTTGCTCTTAATTGAGGTGAATTTTGCTCTTCCTGGATATTGCCATAGACCAGATTAAGTGTTTTACACGCCAGAAAGTTTAGTGTCACAATATGCGACTTGCTCGTGCAAAAGCATCCTGTCATCGCATCAAAAAATGGCGATTTCAAAGTGGATATTAAATTTATTTTTGAGATCGACAGAAAGGAAAAAAGCTTTGATCAAATTAAAGAACATGAAAAAGCCTATCTTGCCCTTGATAATATCGAAGTGGGGAAAGAAATAATAAGCTGCAAGCTTAAAGGAACTAGCATTGAAAAGCGTGTAATGCCGATACTTGACCGCTATATTCACGATGGTATCAGAAGTTACATAGCTTCCTTCTGCGAAGAAAATAATTATCAACATGCCAAAGAAGAATATGGTTATATTCAGAAACATAAATATAAAATATATATATATATGTATTTAAATAGTATATTAACTAGTATTGACAAAATAGTCCAATGGGTGGCATACTGGGTTCAGTTATAACTGATTGATTTGTAATGGGAAGATTCGTCACTAGCCTCGTGACGAATTCTAGCTGAAGAGGGAGTTGAGCCATGACTAACACGATACTAGTTTCTAAAGGCCTTGATCACTGCTTTTCGGACATAGGCTCGTATATCGAAGAGGCCAGAAAGCATGTGGTGACTTCGGTTAATGCTGAAATGACCATCGCTTATTGGAAAATAGGGCGACGGATTGTTGACGAAGAGCAGGAAGGCCAAAAGCGTGCATCGTACGGCGGTTCCTTACTGGAAATCCTTTCTAAGAAACTTACTATGTTTTATGGTAAGGGATTTGGGGCTACAAATTTAAAATACATGCGTCAATTTTATTTGTCCTATCAAGATCGAATTTGTCACGAGCCTCGTGACGAATTGAATATGAATACATTCAACCCCAATTTAAGCTGGACTCATTACCGAATATTGATGCGGGAATCGCGCGAGCCCGTTCGAGCCTTTTACGAAATAGAGGCGGCGAAGAATTGTTGGTCAACCCCAGAGCTTGAGCGCCAAATGGGCAGCTTATTGTACGAACGATTAGCGAAAAGCAAAGATAAAGAAGGCTTGATGGCTTTGTCCCAAAAAGGCCAGGTCATCAAAAAGCCCGTCGACGTGTTGAAAGATCCAATTGTGCTGGAATTTCTCGATATCCCAGAATCTCACCACTTAGTTGAAAGTAAATTAGAAGAAGCCCTTATTAGTCAGCTTCAAAATTTCTTGCAGGAATTAGGCCGAGGATTTGCATTTGTGGCCAGACAAAAGCGCATCACCTTAGATGGTGATCATTTTTACCCAGATTTAGTTTTTTTCCATGTGGTCCTTAAATGCTATATTATCGTGGATTTAAAAATAAAATCGCTGAAACACCAAGATATTGGTCAAATGCAAATGTACGTTAATTATTTTGATCGTGAAATATGTGTGGAAGATGATAATCCTACTATAGGACTTATTTTATGTGCTGAAAAAAATGATGCTGTTGTTGAATATACCTTAGGTGATAAAGGAAAACAAATTTTTGCTAGCAAATATCAATTTCATTTACCCACTGTAAAAGAGCTAGAATCAGAATTAAAACGTGAAATTAAATCGATAAAATCAGAATTAGGGATCAACAATCATGAAGAATAAACAAGGACGTCGTGAAGGTGAAGTTTGGGATGCCTGCGAAGAATTATTTGGAGAAAGCCGAAAACTAACTCTGGATCAGATCCAGTTAAAATTAGAAGAGCAGGGTTTAGACCGAGGGTCCCCAAACTATATCTATAAATATCGAAAAACCTGGGCCGATTCAAAAGGCATCACACAAGAAGAGATGAAAACCTTGCATTTTATTTTGGAACGAGATGCTCAGCGAAAAGCAAGAACTGAGGAAGGCATCCCGAAATCTTTGCTGAAAAGCTTTTCACTTTATTTACGAGAAATACAGCAACAATCAGAGGCTAATTTTCAACCCAAAATTAATGAACTAGAAGAACAAATAAAATCAGAAAAAGAGAAAAATGACATACTCGAGAAGCGGTCTTTCAATTTTGAAGAAAAATCTATCGTTTTAGAAAAAGAATTAAACGAAATAAAAGAAGCGAAGGACCGTCTAGAGAATGAACTTGATAAGCTAGAACAAAGTAGATCGCTTTTAGAACAACAAGTGGACGCAAAAAATGACTTTGCAGCGATGTTACAGAGAAAGCATTCTGAACACATTGATGAACTAAAGGCAAATGCCGAGGCGCGCATAAAGCAACTTGAAGAGGCCATAAAAGCCGTCCATTCACTGCATGCCAAAGAAAAAGACACGCTGCTCAACTATCAAGAACAGCAGCATCAATTGCATATGGTTGAGAAAGATGATTGGAATGTAAAAAACGCTAAGATTGAAAAACTTCTTCAACACACGGAGCAAGAGAAAAATAAGTGTGAATCACAATTTCAAACGAGCCAACAACAAAATTCACGCTTAGAAGCATCCTTAAGCATAAAAGAACAGGAAATCAAAAATTTTAACCAGGTCCAAATGACACTTGAGAAAGCGCTTACTGAAAAACAAACCGAGAATTTCCATTTGGAAAAGCAGATTCAGGAAATGAAAGAAAAAGCCTGCCAATTGGAGGCTACTCTCTCCGTGGAAAAGGAAACGAGAGGAGCTATACAAGCAGAATTCAAATATTGGCAAGAAAAAAAGAAGAATGAAGCTCATGATTTTGCGTAAATGGCCGCATCCTCTAATGCATGATGAAGGCTTTACATTAGGTACTTTCGGTGATTTGACAAAAAATATGCTCTGCCCAAGGGCGTTTTCATTAATACCAGCTGCAGTGAATATAGCTCTTGCACAAACAAATGGGGGCCTATTTGTCACGGCGCTTTCTCTTATTTGTGATTTAATGGAGGCATCTCAAACCACTGAGCTACCCCCAGGGCTAGTGGAAAAGAAAAATATTTTAGAGGCCAAGGCCTTATTATTTTCTGATAACGAAGGGATAGAAATATATTGGCGTGGTATTAAGGAATGGTATCGCCTAGATGTCTGCTAGAAGGAAAAATGATATATGCAAATGAATAAAGAAGGGCTTTTAAAGCAAATTCCGATCGATCAGTTACAGCGAGGACGTTATCAACCTCGCGAAGTATTCGATCCTGAAGCCTTGGAAGAATTAGCACAATCGATTCGATCGCAGGGATTAATTTTACCTCTAGTGGTGCGACCGATTACCTCTGAGCGCTATGAAATTATTGCGGGTGAGCGGCGATGGCGGGCATCACAAATAGCGGGTTTAGCAACAGTCTCTTGTTTGGTGAGAAATTTTAGCGATGAACAAGCCGCGGCGGTGTGCACCATCGAAAATATTCAGCGACAAGATTTAAATCCGATCGAGGAAGCGCATGCCTATGCCCGTTTGGTGCAGGAATTTTCGTATCATCATGAAGAAGTGGCGGCGATTGTCGGAAAATCGCGCACACAAATCAGCAATTTTTTAAGGCTTTTAAAATTGCATCCTGAGGTGCAACAATTATTAATAAATCAAGAATTAAGCGCGGGTCATGGGAAAATGTTAGCGGGATTGCCGGAATATTTGCAGTGCGCTCTTGCAAAATCTTGCGTGGAGGAGGGCTGGTCTGTTCGAAAAATCGAAGAAGAAATTAAAAAAGGTGGGCGACCAACAACCTCACGAAAGCCTTCAAAGGATCCGAATATTGCCCGTTTAGAACGCTTGATATCAGATCGATTATGTTCTTCTGTTGAAGTGGATCAAAATAACGAAAATTCCGGCGGATATCTCAAAATTAAATTTTTTGATAATGACACTTTAGCAGGATTACTTGAGAGGATGGGAATTAAAGATGACTAATGTGAAACCTATTCACCATGCACTAAGTAGTGAATCTCATTTCAGTTTTCCAACTCTGGAAACCTGGCCTGAAAAACTGGAAACCCATTTATGGAATGGAGAGCAGGGCACTAATCGTGAACGTCAGCGAGCCTGTCAAATACGCGCTAATAATGATTTAGAGGCAATACGGAGTTGGCTCAACGAATATCGTCACAAACCCACCACCTTTCGTTTGTATCAGAAAGAAGGCGAACGCTTTTTTTTGTGGAGTATTTTCGAGCGGAAAAAACCAATATCCAGTTTAGATGTCGACGATTTTAAGGCCTACTTTTTATTTTTGGAAAATCCAACACCAAAATCTCGATGGTGCAGTCAAGACGGTGGGCGGGGGCACAAGCGCGGTTCTAAACAATGGCGACCTTTTGTTGGCCCATTAAATTCAGCTACTCGAGCGACGGCGATAACCGTCGTCAATTCTTTGATAACCTATTTAGTAGACGCGCAATATTTAGCTTATCATCCCTTAAAATTAATTCGAAAAAAACAAGCCTCATTTCAAAATCCTCTCGTGAGAAAAATGCAAATCAAAAAGCGTATTTTGGAGCAGGATGAATGGGAAACGATGCAAGAGGTCTTGGAAAATTGGCCAGCGGCCACACCACATGAACGCGATGAAAAAGAGCGCCTACGATTTTTAGTGAGAATTTTATTTTTTCTAGGATTACGTGTTAATGAATTAGTGACACACACCTGGGGCGCCTTTCAAAAAGAAGAAGGACTCTGGTGGTTTTACGTTTTGGGCAAGGGCAGTAAATTAGCGAAAATCCCGGTAAATGATGAGTTCATGAGCGATGTAAAACGCTTTCGAACTCATTTACGCTACACTGCAGAACCACAAGCCAACGAGCCAGGAGCACTAATTCCCTCGTGGCGCTCAAAAGAATCCATCAAAGATCGTTACGTCAATAAATTATTAAAAAAACTCGCTCTTAAAACGGCAGAAAAATTTAAAGATCAACCTGAAAAATGCGAGAAAATAAAACGCTTCTCACCTCACTGGCTAAGGCATCTCTCAGCCACACAACAAGATCGAGCTGGAATTTCCCTCACCGATATCCGAGACAATTGCCGGCACGAAAACGAAGCGACGACAAGATTATATGTCCATGCACTCGATAGGGCTCGACATGAAGCCATGAGAAAATTAAGTTTTTCTAGAACCCATGAAGAATAAAAAGGAGAATGAAAAATGGATAAATTAACCGGTCAATGTCTTTGTGGGGCAATTGCCTATGAAATCGATGGTCCACTTGGACCTATTGTAAATTGCCATTGTTCAAGATGTCGCCGTTGGCATGCAGCCGCTTTCAGAACTCGAGCCTCTGTTGAGAGCAAAAAATTTAAATGGACAAAGGGCGAAGAGCATTTATCAAAATTCCCTTCGTCTGAACACAATATCAAAACCTTCTGTTCAATTTGTGGTTCCAATTTGATTAGCATTTGGGAAGATAATCCGGATTATATCGGGCTTCCTATCGGGGGGCTTGATCAAGACCCTGGAAATCGACCCTTCATGAATATTTTTGTGGGATCAAAAGCCCCCTGGTATGAAATTACGGATGGGCTACCACAACATGAGACCTGGCCTCCATTTGATTTGGAAGCCTTAGAACAATCAAAATAAAAGTGATTTATTGTTAGGTGAACCCTCTACTGATATGATCGACTCCACTTAAGTAAACCATTTAATCCAGGAGTGAATGTATGAGAACAGCCGCGAAAGGCGACCTTCCATTAACGAAAATTTTAACGATACGTTTCTGGCGCGAAGACCAGAAAATTATAATACAATTCGAGACTATTGAATCAGCCGATAGTACAAAGCATGGCATTTCCCCAGGGCTTCTATCCTTTTTCGAAGCGGATAAATCCATTGCAGAATGGGTGCTGGATTTGCATGAATATTCCAATTCTAAAGTTGTTTCCGCGTTATTGAATGAGACTGAGTTAAGCCCACACAATTTTGCAACGAATGATCAGGATTGGAAATTAAGTTCCATGACTTATGTCTTGCCCCAAGACCCAGTATTAGCACTTACCTTTTTCGAGGCGATAGACCGATATGCTTGCGCACGCTTTTTTAATGTATGCCTTTTCTCTAAAATGGGCTTCGCCAGCAATTTAATTTTGAAAGAGCGTATCAACACTGATACGTTGACACATCCAATTTCTGAAATTGTTAAAGAGAGTAATCCCGAATATAACTCTAATAAGGTTTGGAAGCTATTAATCGAAGCTATAGTAAACATTAGCGAACCCCCCATTGGATATCAAGACACTTTCAATGCTCTTAATTTAATTCTAAAAAAAGAAGTCCCAATTACTAAAAAATCTCCATCAACATTTCCAGAGCTGTCGGTTCGATTAAATATCCTTATGCAAGTTTTTAATGTCTCCGATTTCATCAATATGGAAGAGAATCTTGAAGGTACTATAAAAAAAATATGCTTGCTGGAAAGCTTGTTGATTAAACAAAATAAAAAAGGCGTATTAAATCATTTAATTGATGACCTAAATTTCAATGCCAAATTGAAATTGTTTGAACCTTGCATAGGACAGAATGCTAATGATGAAGGAAAATATAACATGGGTTATACCGAGTGGGATCTACTAAAATCTGCAACATTCATTAGGAGATCTGATGGCCGCATCAGTATTCAACTTGAGAACAATGCTGGGTACAATGCGAACTATGCCCTTGGCAAACCTAATCATGCTAAGATGCAGGCTGAGTTTGAGCATTTGCTTAACATCATGGGGCTCAAGTTTTCTGAAGATACGGATTTCCACAAAGAACTTATTTTCACTCAAGAGAGTTCTAGAAAATTAATTAAAAATCGACTTCATCATAATTGCTCGTATTTAAAAACATTATTAAGTACCAAAAATACAGCCGCGCTTTTTAATCAAGCAAAAAAATATTCAACAGATGGTGATGAAAAAAATCCAAAACTCAGTGTGCTTTACTCACTTCCAAAAGGAGTATTAGAAAAAATAAGGACATATGCTTACGCTGACCAGGAAAATCAACTTGATCCCGATGAATTGTCATCAACCATAGCACTTGCTTGGGACAGAT
The DNA here is from genome assembly GCA_963711375.1 of uncultured Gammaproteobacteria bacterium. Taxonomy (GTDB): domain Bacteria; phylum Pseudomonadota; class Gammaproteobacteria; order Coxiellales; family Coxiellaceae; genus CAVQDV01. The sequence goes on along the minus strand of CAVQDV010000005.1, from coordinate 2,399,706 downwards.
AGCACTTGGTAACCCGATAATGAGCATATGTGTTAGTGTTCCAAGGATTGCATGGGACTTAAACAATAAATAGAGGTCAGTATTTTTATGAAATTTTTTCTAGTATTGTTAAAAGGCAGCTCCTCGTTGATCATGTAGCTCATTTCATGAACAGGAAGTGAAGGACTCTTGTGATCTCAGTAAATGATGAGTTCATGAGCGATGTAAGATGCTTTCGAAATCAAATGACTTTTAAAGGCATTTCGTTCCCAAAAACTCACGATATTAACAATAAAGAGATTCAAAAAGTGACTTTATCGGATTGCACGAAAACGCCTCAGCCATTGGACCCTTGCGAACAGATTAATTCCGATAAGGGGAGTTATGGTGAGGGATGTATAAAATTGAGAATTAGTACAGAAATTGAACAATTTAACTCATAAATTTAATATTCCCTTAATCTTCTTCTGGTAGACTAATGCGCTTCAACAATACTACTGGAGAGCCAAATGAGAAATGAAATCCTAGAGAAAAAAGAAAGGAAAATTGTAATAACGGAAGAAAAGCAAGCTGTAATGACGATGGAAAGAAATACTATGTGGGATCTCGAATTTAAAAACTCAAGAAGTAAGCATACAATAAAAGGGATTCTATTTTCCCAAAATAGGTTATTCACAGGTAGTAAGTTAGTTATCACTACCACAAACAGAGACCAAGAAATCATTGATTGCGTCAATTCTCTTCCAGGCCCAGTGTCACGCGAGGTTAAAAAAAAATATCCTGGTTATGAAGTATTCATAGAAAACCCAACTAATCCACAAATTGAAAGTATTCTTGATAAAATTGGTGCGATTGAAAGAATTTCGGAAAAGGAATTTTACTCAATAATAAAAGCTATTAGAGATCTGCAAAGACTGTTCTCAAAAACGACTGAAGATGCTGAGGCAAGTCAAGTAGTTCTTTATTCGAAAAAATATGGGCCAGAATTTTTACTGAAAGGGCAAGACAAGCGGTATATGCAACAAACTGATAATTATATTTCAAGTCGCGCGGAACAAATCCTGAAAATTGAAGATTCAAAAACATTGTTGAAAGAAGCTTATAAACTAGCATTACGTACTGGAAGTCTTTGGAAAGATCCAAGGTATTCTGGTGCCGATGAGGAGCAGAAAGAACACCGATCACCTTCTTTGACAAATTCAGACTCCGACACAGAATAATTTATAGATTCTTGGATTTTGAGTAGGCGGCTGCTCACCAGTCGCCGCTATATTTTTGCGATCTTTTTCAAATTTCTATTACTGTCCATTTTGGAGATTATGGTGAGTAATGCGAAAAATGCCGATCTATGTGATTTATGATGATTTCATGAACCTCGAGGCACGAAAGGTAAAAACAGGAAACTGCAGGAAAATAACTTTGCTTTTGACTGAAAAAAGCTTCAAGATGGCGTGGTTTTTGCTTATTTCTGTTTGGAAGCCAAAGTGATCATCTGGTCGATGAATAGGCAAAAAAAACCCCGGATTCATCACCGGCTCGAAAGCCGGGAGAGGAGTTGTCCAGGGACTGTAAGAGGATTATAGGTCAATGCGATGAAAAATGGAAAACAGTTAACGCCTGGAAGCATGGTTGCTGAACTTTCTTTTGGATTTTGGACATCCTTATTTGATATACGATATGAGCATGGTCAAACTTTATGGCCTAAATTACTCGCTCCTGTATTGCCTTTCATGCCAAGAGGACAAAGAACGAGACGAAATATTTCGCGTCATCTGAATGAAATACGAAAACTGAGAAATCGCATATTTCATTATGAACCCATTTGGTATTGGGGAAATCTTTGCGAACAACATCAAAACATAGCCAATGTAATCCGCTGGTTTTCGCCAGCTGCACATGACTATCTAAAATTAGTGGATGATTTTGTCGAAGTTTACAATGAGGGGCAGACGAGCTTACAAAAGTGATATTGAGCATTTGTATAAAAGAGGGCAGTGAACTGCCGACCACGCTGAAGTGCTTAAGGCGTTTCTTTGCAAATGTCAGAGTACATAAATAAAAAGCCCACTCTTTTTTCAATCCGAAATAAAGCCTTCTTATTTGTTGGGAATTTCGGCGCCGTTCATTGCTCCGAGCTCGTGGGCTTAAAATTTCAACAGGTGAAATTCAAAAGCGATAATTTGATCTTCCTTCTGATCTGAGGCAAAACGGATTAAAGCGGGGAAAGCAGTCATTGTGTCATTCCATTTGGTGATGACAAGCGTTGCCCAGTGAGAGCGCTGATACATTGGCGTCAAACCAGCAGACTATGGAGCGCTCGAGATATTGAAATGTAATTATTATGGAATTGGGAATGGAAGCGGGCTTTCCCAACACATCACAAATAAGCGGCCATTCAGTTCGAAGAGAATTTGACACAGAAGTGGCTCGACTAGGCGCTTTCGTGCCTGCCATCCAAAAACATGGCGGTTGGCGCTCCACCAAAACTGTGATTGAATATACAGAGGCAAAAGACAGTTTTTGGATAGCGCTGTGAAAGTCCTATTCATTTTCTAAAGAAGAATATGGCAAAAAAGGAAAATAAAATATGGATAACGGTTACTTTTTTTGTGGTGATATTCTGGGGTTTGCAAAAATTGTAAAAAATCTAAATGGCTTTTCAGACAATCATGAAACTTGAGAGAAATCTCTATTCAATAGTTCCCTCCAACTTATTTGGATCTTTCGAGATTAGCTCGGTCCCAACCTGCTAGAGCTGTACCGGCTTCGTAGGTGCTTTGAAAAAATTCTAGTAGCATATCTTTGGGTGAAGCAGCTTGGCGTACGTCCTCGTATTTCAGCAAAAATTCGCCCAGCTGAGTGGAATAAAATGCTTGCGAAGGAAACACTTTGCTCTTTTCAAATCCCGTTGGAACCGGCGCCATATAGGAATAGAAAACAGCATCTGTACCAGGGCCAGCGCCAGACCAAAAGCCTGCACTGCTGACTTCGTGAGAATAACCTTCTCGCTGCATAGCGTCGGCACCTAGGCGTTCCGGGGCACGTCTTCCAGAAAAACGCGAAACCGTTAAGTCCATGGCACCCCAGAAAAAGTGCACAGGGCTAGCTTTGCCGATGAATCTGGCCCGAAACTCTTTCAAGACGGTATCAGTGGACACCAGAATGCGCCAGAAACGGTTCACATATTCGGGGTCATAAGATGCATGGGTTTGATCCCTGTCAAAACGAATACCCTGCAGCACCTCGCTTGGCATTGTATTAATTTCCACTTGAATGCGGAGGTTTTTCAGAGTCGCCATAAAATTCTGGTAAAAATCGGCGACTGATAGAGGGCGCAGTAACAGCGAAGCTGTGGCTCCAAGATTGGTCTCAATCTTAAGAGTATGATGATTAAAATCGAATTGTACTTCGAAAACCCCTTCCTCATAGGGAATGGGAGAGGTGGTCAAACCATCCGCTGTAACATAAAATGGCACTTCCCACCAATGATTGATCAAGGGGCTTAGCGCCATTCGAACCTTGCCGACTATTTGCAAATACATATGTAGAGTCGCACGGGTATCTTCCCATTCCGACAACGGTAAGGCTGGCCACGCAATGTTATTCAACATACACTTCGTCCTTATAACACCAGTGCCAAGTTTCACCTGGCTCAAATGAGCGGATAATGGGATGTGTGGTCGAATGGAAATGCGAAGTATTCTCCTTCAAATGCCGCTGTGTCTTTCGATAATCATTAACGGGTTCTGTGAAAGAACCCGAACTAGGAAGATTTTTTACTAGGAGTGGAATCCTATGATCGTATTTCATCTATATTTGTCACGTTGTTGCGCAATTAATCCAGTAGACTTTCCTACTGGAATTTTTAAAGGCCTCATTCGTCAAAGGACGGTGTTAAAGTATGCCAGTGATATTCACTTACGACGAAGGGGATTAGAATATCAATTAGGGCTTCGCCGTTGTCAGAATCAGTCATGATGACGACGCCCTGGCCCGTGCCAGGGAACATCAATAGCTCGTTCCAATAACCAGTATTATGCCCTCCCTTTCGAAAGCTGATATTTTTTCCAGTTCCATCGACAACAAAACCCAAACCAAAAATGGAATGTGCCTGACGAGTGAGCATTTGGTAAGAAATATTTTTTGGAAGTAAGCCAACGGTATTTGATAAATAGGAGTTGCTCACATTAATCGCAAACTTTGCCAAATCTTCTGGAGTGGACCATAAACCAGCGGCCGCTAATGCGGGATAATTATGCCATCCCCCTTTTATTTCTGTGCCATTTTTTAAAAAAGCAGGTACCATTTTAGGGCGCCATTTTTCAGAGACGGGAAATTCGTAAAGACTATTATTCATACCAAGGGGATCCAATACTAAATTTTTCATAATTGCTGGAAATGGTTTTTTCTCAACATCTTGGATCATTTGTTGTAAAACTTGAAAGCCACCTCCTGAATACGAATATTTTGAACCTGGTTGAAACGATACCAGAACAGGCGAATTATTTGCCGGGGATTTTCCCTCTAAAACTTCCTCTTCAGTAGGTAAGTTCACCCCCTGCGCATAGCCCCCAAAACCAGAAACCGAAAATCCGGATGTCATACTTAAAATTTGCCTCAACGTGATGGGATGAATTTTATCATAATTATTTTTAGGTATTTTCCAGGAGGATAATTTATTTTTTATAGGCTCATCCAGACTTAATTTACCCTCTGAAACGAGACGAAGCGCGCCAAAGGCCGCAATACTTTTGCTGATGGAAGCGGCCTGAAATTCAGAATCCTTTGTGACTAAAATTTTCGGATCCATGGAAAGAGTGTTGGCCGCCACAATTTGATAATGATCGATAATGGCGTATCCCGCCACAGGAACATGATAGGTTTCCATTAAGTGCAATAAAGCAGAATCCATTCTAGGATCACTTTCTGCTGAAAAAGCGTTTCCCAAAAAAACCACAAGTATTATTCCTAAGAAAACTCGAAATACTGTGAAGTACATTTTTCTAACTCCTTTAAAATCCTAAGCAGCACATGGGCTTTCCATTCAATAATAACACGCCAGCGCACATCCCAAAAACAGTTTCAACTAATACGTGCTCTCTATTTACAACATATCAGCCGTCTTAGGGCGCCCTTGCCTGGATTTTATTTTCGGGCTTTAAAAGTGAGTTTTATAATGGATAAAACTTGACCAAAACGGTCAAATGTGAGAGCATCCTTCCCAATAAATTTTATAGTAGGGGGTGGTATATGCGTTTGAATAATAAACGGGGTCTTGGGGATAAAGAAGAAGTAGCTCCTGGAGCATCAAACCCAAAAACCACCCACACCGCTTTAGAACTGTTAGGCCTAATTAAACACAGCACTGGCAAGGATCAAATTCAGCACATTGATGAATTAAATGCTTTAGCAAGCCAGGGCGAAAGCTTGAAAAATTATGTAGCCCTCGCTCTAGTGACTCATCACTTTACGGTGACAGAAGGGTCGGAAACTCTTTCTCAAGAAGCAGCCACAGAGACTCTAGATAAATTTAATAAATTTAAGCAAGATGCCCTAAACGCCCTAGCAGAACATCCGCATGGCGAAGATATCACTAAAGCTGCTTTAAACGCATGGATTGAAAAAAAGCTTATTTCGCAGGAATTAGCAGATAAATTTACCAAAAGCTTTGGGAATCACAAAAATAATAAGAAACGAAAGATAGAATCGCAGCCTGCTAATTTAAAAAGCGAAAACAAGATAAATAGCAGTGCTCAAGACCCAAAAAAAACCAATAATAATGCTAGTAGAGTCGCTTCAGAAAGCGCTTACGTGCAAGAAAATACTGAGCTGAACCAATTGATTGACAAGTTATCTGAGGCATTTGTTTTCCCACCAAAGCATAGGAAGCTCATTCTAGCCTTAGCCTTCATTAGTTTTTCGAATAAATTGGGTATAGGGGAAGAGGAGGGCTGTACTGTTGCTTTTAATACTTTATGCACCTACGAACTGGAAGAAATATACCCATATCTTGAACAGTTTTGGAAAGCGAACTTTATTAGTGAGGAGTTTTTCTGGAGTTTAAACGCCAAATTAGTTGAGGTGAAATATGGAGATCCCTCAGAAGGCGAATTTCCCCTGAATGAAGAATCTAAGAAAGAACATTCACTCAGTACTTTTCAATGGCAAACAATCAATACCGCTTGGCGTATACCTAGCTTAGCCTTCACTCCGGAAGAGGCTGTGAACATTTTAAAGATTTGGTCTAAGCTTTCTGTAGAAGCCATCTCTGAAAAAGAAGATTGCATAAAAGGGTTAGTATTAGGCCTAGAAAAAAATCGCAGCCCAGAAATTTTTCTAGCGCTCTACATCATCGCAAGTGAAGACCTTAAATGGACAGAAGTATTATTGTGTTTTTCTAAGAATGAATTATTTATTCCCGAGCTTCCCTCCTTTGCACTGGAGAGATTGAATGAGGGCGATAACAAGGAAAAGGCAAGGGGCCTTTTATCGGATTGGGTTGGTGCTAAAATTATTTCGGGGGAACTCGAAAAAACAGTCTCGAAGCAAATAGATGTTACAAACCATCTAGAAACCGATTTTCCATCTCCCAGGAATAATACTTTATTTAGCCTTTTTTTCAGAATTGCCAACACTGAGAATAAAATAAAAATAGCTCAGAGAATAAATGAGCTTGTTGCTAAGGACAGTGATAAAATAACAATAGCTTTTGAGCTTGCTCTTGTCACAGAGGATCTCATTTATAATGATTTAAACGAGCAAGATGTCCCAAACCCCTTCTCCTTGGAGAGCATAGCAAAACCCGAGATCGAGCGTTTCAAAATGGATGCCCTAGTCAAGCTAGAAACCTGTAATGGATCTGATCGTAAAAATTGTCTGAGCAACCTAAAAAGGTGGGTATCAGAGGGATTGGTTTCAAAGCTAACCTGTGAGCTATTTGCTGAAACAATGGCAAATATTGGATGGGAGGTGCCAAAGGGCTTAGAGAAATCTCCTATCAATAAGGGGGGTAAGCAAGCCTTTTTTACTCCCGAATTCGATGAGAAAAAGGAAACTGATTCCAGTAGAGCTCTCTTCAATACGTATTGTAAAACTCCTTCTGATGATCTGAAAAATAGGGAGAAATATACCATTGATATCTATAACCTAATTCTTGAGCATCGCCGCCGTTCACGGGTTCAGCCAGAGTTAACACTTGGGCTTGTTGTAATCCTCACAAAACAACTTTTAGAGAAGCCTCCCCATAATTTCATGATCCCAGACCAAGAGGACAAAGGAAAGTTCCTTACTCAGGATAATGTTCGTCAATTGGCACTGCGCAAGTTGAGTAGTCTTGAAAATTCTTGTACCACTGAAAGTAAAGTCCAAGAACTTAGGGAGTATCGACAGAAATGGATAGATGAAGGGATAATTGATGGGGCTACTTTAGAGAAAGCTACTATGAGTGACATCCTAGAGGGGATTCTAATTAAATGGGTAAAAGAAGACTTAATTGACGACGTTACTGTAGATGCGGTATTAAAGTTGCTAGAGGCTGATGCAGAAGAGCTAGCTTTACTTACAAGTTTTAAGTTTAATTAATTTTTCAGCAGTTCCGGCTTGAGCGGAAACTACTGATGATTTAGCTAATGTTGCACTTTGCGCTAGATTCTCCATAATGCCAGATTAGTCCAGTAGTAAAAGCTACTGGACTTTACAAGCAAGCTCTGCCGAGTACATTGCATAGACGATGAAGATGCTACAGAATGAATAACTCTCCAGACCCAAATTGCTCAACAGGGGCATCTTTGTATTTTGGAAGATCATCCTCAATATTTTTAACTCGCTCTTGATACCAAATATGTTTATAAGTAAAACGTTTCATGTTGATGTTCATCCAAATTTGTTGAAAGAGGCGCCCTTCTTGAATCAAGTGGAAATGATTGGAAAAAACAATTTGGATTTCGACCTGAAGTGAGAGCTGGATTTAAGAGAGATTGCTCAAATAGTCTTCTTTCTTGTAATAAGCCTAGAAGATTTTCTGCAGCAATCACAATTCCTTTTCGGCTATGCTCAAACGCTAGCCACAAAGGTGTTCGACCCTCTTTATCTTCAGCTTTGAGATTTGCTCCGGAATCTAATAATTTAGTAATGAGCTTGAGTGGCTCTTTTCGATAATTATAAAAATTCTGTACGGCATAATGCAAGGAAGTCATGCCTTTTTCATCAACACAGTTAATACTTATGCCCTTTTTTAATAATAAATCAATGAGGCTATCATTACTTGGACCTGCAATGAGCACTTTTCCACAAGTCACCATTAGCAATGGTAATAAAGCTTCGTTAGCTAAAATTTTATCATGTAAGTCTTCATGTCCTGTAAATACGGAAAAATGCTTTATACCTAAAGCAATTATTAGCAAGTCTCTCTCTGTGAATTTCACACCTGATTCTGAGCGTGAAAATATTTTCTGCACACAAACTATATAATTATTTTTTTCTTTTTCTACAATTCGATTTTCTACTTCCATAAATTTTGTAATTTCTCGATCTTTAAATTTTTCTTGAGGAAAATGAGTAATTTTTTTTAAGTCCTCGATGTTAAGAATATCACGATTCACAGAAATTTCTGTTAGCATTTCTTCTTTGGCGCCACACAGAATTTCACGAGCATAGTTGATGGTGTTAATTTTTAATTCTTTAGCTGTTTCTGTTGAAGCAAATATCCCTTTTTTCACCGCAATTTGATCATTGCCCTGATAAAAAATCACACTATTGCCCAGTTTCCAAATACCGCCATTCATCGCGGTTATGGGGGCATTTAATATTGGAAATCCACCTGAGGCCCTATAACCAGTTTCTGCATCCTTGGGATCCCAAGGCCCCGTTCCACAAAAAGTCATCTTTGGATGATTTTCTGATAATCTTTCTAAAAATGTTTTTTTCTGATCTTCTTTTGCCGCTAATGCAAGGTTGTCAGTGTTACAGGCTTCTAAAGTAACAAAAATTTCATCATGCTGCTCAGACAAAGCCTTTTTAAAATCCGCTAATATTTTATCAAAATTCGCGTTATATATTTCTTCACTAGGGCCATGGACATTGCACAAGCCATACATTCCGCCATGGCCATGACCCATAATAAATAATTTAGGTGTATTTTCGAATATATTTTCTAGCCCACTGGGTAATTCTTTTTTTAGCTCAAGCAAACTAGTATAAATTTTTGGTTTCATGTCACAATTTTCAAAAAAATAATATTTTAAATCTGAGCCATCTACATATACGCCAATTGAAAGGTATTGCTTAAAGCGTTGTTTAATCCAAAGGTTTTCATGGACGCCTCTTTGGTCTGGAGAAATAGCGAAACCTGGCTTAAATAGCATAATTTCAACTGCAGATTCTTTAGATAGATCTGATTTCTCTTCATCGGCTGCCCCGCCGCCTGCGCATTGGCAAGGAATTTTCTCACAGGTGGGGCAAATATTAGGGTGTCTTTTTTTTCTCATAACAATACTCCTCTCTTAACATGAAATAATTGTACTTAAGTTTTTCTGTTCAGTTGTATAAACTATGTATAGTGGAAGTAATGCAGTATAATCACTCGATAAGGGGCCTACGGAATAATGACATGAAAAAATCGATTTTACTTGTGGAAGACAATCAAAAATTGGCTGACTTTATTAAAAACAGCCTGCTTGAAGCCGGCTATGATGTAGCTACTGAGGCGCGTGGTGATAAAGCCGCTTTTCGTATTATGAAAGAAGCCCCTGATCTTGTTGTGTTAGATATCATGCTCCCTGAGATGGATGGCAGGCAAATCTGTCAAACGGTTAGAAATGAATACACCGGCAAAATTCTAATGTTAACAGCACTTACAGATATTGAAAGTGAAGTGGATAGCTTAAATTTAGGGGCTGATGATTACTTAACGAAACCGGTTGCAGAAGCGGTATTGCTGGCGCATATCACCGCCCTATTTCGTCGACCAACATTGGCTGAAAAAATAGATTATGTTCAATTTGGTGAATTAAACATTGATTTAATTCAAAACCGCGTTTTTTTGTCAAAAAAATCCATTGAGTTATCGCCCTCTGAGTTTGAATTACTTGCACTACTCGCCAAAAACGCAGATCATTGCCTCAATCGTGACAATATTATGTATGCCTTGCGTGGTCGTGAATATGATGGGATTGATCGAAGCATTGACTTACGTATTTCCTATCTACGAAAAAAACTTGGGGATAACACTCAAAAACCTTATAAAATAAAAACGATGCATGGAAAAGGATATAAACTAATTTCTACCGCTTGGGATCGAAAATGATTAAATTATATCTTAAAACGCTCACAATTGTTATTTTGCTAATATACTTTGTGTTGTCAGTGTATCAAATTGGGTTTTCATATATTACCAAAGAGAACTTTAACAGCATTAATCAATTAATTAGCAAAGGTACTTTCTCCTACCTTCAAAAAATCCTAGAGAAAACGCCAGAATCGGACTGGGCGTCTACTGTAACACAATTACAGCCAAGCGATGCATCTCCCGCAAAAATTTTACCCATTAACTCTTTACCACTAAATGAAAAAGATAAATTACAATTATTGAATGGAAACATCGTGTTTAAATCTGAAAAAAATTTTCACTTTATATATTTTTTGTATTATGGTGTTTTTGAGAGTTTTGGGCTACAACGCATTGGTAAAAGCCAGTATGCCTTGCAGATTATGTTAACTGAACCCATCAATCAAACGATTAATAATACGATGCCTTGGATAGCCCATATTATATTACGTGAATTAAATAATACTTCAAAAGAAAACCGGCCACTTACACTAAAAAAATTACAAATAAGCTTTGACATGCCACTGAAATTAATTCCAAGGAACAGTGATGTTATTACTCCTAAAATGCAGCAGGACCTCAACACTTACGCGCTTGCTTATTCAAAACCTGAAACCGGGAAACCAATTTCGACATTATATATTCCTACCTCAGATCCTCAAAAACTACTAGTTATTGGCCCTATTCAATACTCACCATTATCCAGCCTATTTAGTGTAGCACAAGACTATTACTTTATTAGCTTTGCGTTTGCCTCTATCTTTATCGTTCTATTTTTAACGTGGCTTTTTAGTCGCAACATTCTTAAAATCTTTCAAATCACAAAACGGTATAGTATAGGTGATTTTAGCCAAGGGGCTAAAGTAAGATCTTTTTCCATATTACACGGTGCTTATGAAAATGTGGTATCAATGGGTAATAATTTAAAGCGTCTCATTCAATCCCAAGAAAACATGACACGTTTTGTCGCACATGAAGTACGAACACCACTATCAACCATGCAATTTGCATTAGATTCACTGAAAAAAGAAAAAGATTTATCTGAAAGCACTCAAAATAAATTAATCAGTATTCAAGAAGATATTGAGGATATTAATAAAGTAGTTAATTATTTTTTACTCTATTACAAAACTACATCACACGAACTTAGATTAAAATCAAAAATTTTAAATATTTTTAACTGGTTAAATAACACGGTAAAGCGATATGAACTATCAAAAATAAACGTAACACTTCTGCAAGCAACCCAAGAAAATATAATGATTAGCTTTGATCCTAATCTATTAAAACATGTGCTTGATAACTTGATTACCAATGCTTTAAAGGTTGCCAGACAAAACGTTCTTGTTAGCTTAGCTCTTGATCGACATTATGTTGAAATACATGTTGAAGATGATGGTCCTGGTATTCCAGAACTAGAAATTAAGAATATATTTGAGCCATTTTCTACACTAAATAATGCTCAAGACTTGAGTAAACATATTGGGCTTGGCTTAAGCATTGCAAAATCAATTATTGAATTACATAATGGTTCAATAGTGGTTTCGAAATCAAATCAACTGGGAGGAGCCAGATTTATAATCAAACTGCCAATTGGCTCGCCAAACTCTCGCTCAAGCAATTCAGCAAATTTAATCGTGGTGTAATCTTCTAAATAATCCCCTATAATTTGAATCCCAAGCGGCAAACCAGTTTCGGTAATTCCAGTGGGTGCAGCCGTAGAAGGAAATCCAAAAAGACTGGCAAAGCTTGACCATGAATAAAGGCCGCTATAGGGAAATAATTGGCCATCAATCTCGATTTGTCTTGTGGCGGGATCCGAATGATCATGAGGAAATGCTAGCGTTGGCATGACAGGACAAAGCACAACATCAAATTCTTTAAAAATTTTACGCCACTGCTGACGGAGCGCTCCTCGAGTACGCATTTTCGCTAGCCATTCGCGATAAGTCATGATGCAACCCCGCAAAAAGTAGGCCTGAAAACTCTCATCATTGGGACTTAGCATTTTAGCTTCTGACTCTATTTTTTGAAATTCTTCAATTGGCAAATTTCCACCGATATATGACGAAAATATTGAAATAAAGGTTCGGGTTATTTCTACCAGATCTGGCAAGGACTCTATATCGAAGGAAACCTTTACGCCCATTTTATTTAAACGCAGAGCTAAATCATCAATAGAATTCGTAATGCTTTCGGCTGTTTTCCAAAGAGGATGCGATTTAATAATAAGCACACGAAAATTTTTTAATGCCGTGTGTCTAGGAGGCGGTAAAAAAAGTTTGTAGGCTTTTCCATCCCACCATTCATCAGGCCCTGCCAAAACATCTAGGCCTAAAGCCAAATCAGCAGCTGTTATTGCGAGCGGCCCTGCCACTATAAGATCACTCAGAAGATGCGGTGATGGTGGACTTCCCGGTGGCCCACCACCCCGCATAGGCACTAAATTAACACTGGGTTTGTGCCCATATATGCCACAAAAATTAGCCGGAACGCGAATGGATCCAGCAAAATCTGAGCCAAGTTCAAGCGATACAAAACCAGCTGCCACGGCCGCGGCAGAGCCACCGGATGATCCACCCGGCGTATAATGTAAATTCCAGGGATTATTTGTGGTTCCATAAATATCATTGAAACTCTGCCAATCCGTCAACATACGAGGCACGTTAGTTTTACCGATAATAATGGCTCCGGCGGATTTAAGCCGGGAAATAGGCAAAGAATCTTCATTGGGGCACCAATCTTTATATTGAGGGATGCCCCAGGTTGTTGGTAATCCCGCGACATTAAAAGATTCTTTGACGGTTATTGGAAGTCCCAATAAAGGTTTTTTTTCACCCTTAGAAATAGCCAGATCAGCGGCTTTTGCTGTCAAGCGTGCTCGCTCAAAATCACGAACCACCACGGCATTAATTTTTTTATCAAGAAGAAGAATTCGTGAAATTGTTTCTTCCAATAATTCCACGGCCGAAATTTTCTTATTAGCTAGCGCGAAAACAAGTTGAGTTGCACTCTTAAACGGCATGATATTGCTCCTCAGAAACCTTCTTTTACGTTAAACAAGTTTCGATTTTTTTGATTCTGGTGGCTCGGTCGCCCCAAATCTCTATGATCCTCGGATGATTATATCGTGGAAAAATATCGCAAACATCATCTCTATAAATTTTTTTAAAGCTTTTATCAGCCGCCTTTCGATAGGCCGGATTGTCTTCATCATAATCAATGAGATTTTCTTTGGTAATCGGCAGAAATAGAATTAAATCGAGCTTATTTAATGCGTCTTTCACATCAGGAAAGATTTCAGCCACTTCACTGTCATTAATATCGTGGGAGCCCAGCTCTTCTGAGCACATCGCATAAGCGATAAAATCAACGGGACAGCGGTCAAAAATCACATTTTTTTCATTTTTACACTGATTAATTTGTTCAATACTATAATGCAGCTGTTCAATTAAATCATCCAGGCTCGGCTCTAAGGCGAGCTCCATGGGTTTTTCATCTTGCAATTTATAATAAGGTTCCATCTCCGTTCTATATTCAGGATGAGCCTTAATAAAATCTTCTATTAAAGTACTTTTCCCGATGAAATGCGTTCCTGACACAGCAATTAACATAATAACTCCTATTTAGCTTTGCTCACTTGCAAACATTACTATCATTTTATCTCATCCCTGATTGAGTATCTCCTTTTTCTTTTGTTAATTTATCTTTGAATCCAGCTTTTTAAGAAGTGGAGTTTCTTCATCCACGCTTATGTAGGCCGTTCTATTCCGTTTCGAAAGCATTGTATGAATGTTATCGGATATGCGTCCACCAAAAATTATTAATTATTTTAGATCCTTAGCAGAATCTCATAAGAATATTATTTATACAAGAAAAATCACGCAAAAATTCCGCTCTTAATTTAGCCTTAAGGATTGCAATTTCCTGAGCCGCCATAAACGAGCCCTCCAAAACTACTTGCAAGGTGGGCTTCAATCTTGATTATGTTTGAGAAATGGGGCTTGGAAGCAAAAGTTCCATCCTCAGGGCCTTTAGCAAATTTACTGCCCTGGTAATATTGTCTTCAAAAGACAAATTTATTTTTGAAAGGGCCGTTACTAGGGTAAGATTATTCTCACACAGAATCTGCGCATCGAGAATTTTTGACAATTGTTTAAGACAAGCTTGGGAGGCTGCTTGAACTATATCCCTACCTAATAAGCGCATTGACGTACAATCATAATCAAAATCTTCAGCAATTAGATCAGAAAACTCTTGAAAAATTCGTTTATGTTGGCCAGCCTTTGAGTAATTCATCATGATAAAGGCAAGATCATCGGCATCTTTTGTAATATACTTTCTATCATTCAAAGCTATTAATTTCAAAATTGAGAGGCCCACTAATGAACAGCACCTTATGTTTATTTTATCGTCAATAGCAACAGATATTGAGCATTTATAAGCATCGTCAAAACCTACTACATTCATTAGAGATGAATATTCAGGCGGCCATTTAACTTCGCCATTATTGGAAATGCCTCCAAAGGGTATAAAATCAATAATTCCATAAATTGGACTAGAAATTCGGTGGTCGACGCCCAAAACTGTTTCGAAGTCACCCAAGTTTATAAATTTATTTTTCACCTCAAAAAATTCATCCCATGTTTTCAGCATGATCGCCAGATCAGTATCCAGCGTTGCTCTAGGACAATTGATATTATATACCCCCTCTAAGATTAAGTCCCTAGCACGCGCACCAACTATTAAATAGGGAACTCTTAAATTGTCGAAGACCTTAGCAATAAATTGATAGAGATTTAGCTGAAAGTCGTCGAGATTATTCAATAATTTTAGCGAGGTATTTTTCATAGATTATCCTTGCGGTTTCGATATTCCTAGAGTCACCAGAATTTATTAATTCAGCATAAATTAGCATTATTGGCGCTAAACGTGGGTCTACTTCGGATTGAAAATTCCAAAATTTTTTATAAATTAGAATTTCACCATGGTCACTTTTCCTTAACGCGTATTTGGCTTGCAGCTCTGGTAAAGCTGTTTCAGCATATATAGAGATTATTTGTGGTTTGAGATATTTTGTAAGCTTTGCTGCTGCAACTTCTCCGCCCCACACTGCCATTTTAGGATTTAATTCCGCCTCCTTCCACCACTGTTTATCCTCGCAACTGAGACGAGCAAGAATTAATTTGGATTGTAACCTTTCTGAATACGAAATGCACCAGCGATTCAGTAGTTCTTGTTTTTTTGTTAATTTTCGCTTACTGTCTTTAACTTTCGCAAGATAATTAACTTGCAAGAGGTAGTTTTGATAACTTAAATTTCGCATGAGCGTATCAATGCTTCCTAAGGAAATGTTGCTTAATTTAGCAATGGCGCGGTAAGGTTTATCTTCCAAACCAGGATTAGAGAGTAAAGCAAAAATCACCTTTATTCCGGCTACACCAAATGGGCTTGAAAATGCAAACGTTTTTTTGATTGGCTTCTCGCCCTTTATAAAAACATACAATGGTGAAGTATGAATAAAAACATTTCCGCTTAAGTCAACGAATTGAACATTGCTGGCGTGTAATTGATTTGCGAGAACGGCATTTAAATGTGGGGTAAAAATTATTGATGGTTGCTTGAGCTCTTGATATTGATTAATGAGAGCGTTTATATTTTCTTTTTTTACTCGATCAACAGATACAAGTTGTAACTTAACGGTTACTTTTTTGAGCTTCACAATTAAAACTTTAACCCCGAATTCCTGCTTTATCTTAACATCGAAATTCGCATCCAATTGAAGTCGATCGAGATCAGGAAGTTTCATAAGCCCTCAGTTGGTGTTCAGTTTTTTTGATTGTATAAAAAAACTGAACACTTGTCAAAATTATACTTACCATTTCAGTATAATGACCACTAAAGCGGGAATTGCTACAAAAAGCTGGGGGTCCTCAGGGGGAGCAAGGCTCCCCTTGAGCGCCAGCGGTGGGTCCCCCACCGCGCCAGCGTTAATACCAGGAAGGAGTTCCCGCTTTAGCGGGAACTATCTTGTAAAATAACCTCTATGGAAGGCTTCCAGAAACAAAATTGGCTTGGGTGTCGTGCCAGGCTTGCGTTAGTTCATTCAGCAGAGCAGAGATTTTTTCTTCTAACTGCCAGGGAAGATTTAAAATGACAATGGCGCTACCCTGAATGGCGTTTGCTTTTTCGACGGGGGCTTCCCACGTAAATTCAAGATAAAATTTACGTTCGCAATTATATTTTTCTAGGTGTTGGTAAAAAGCTTTCAAGGAGTTTTCTTTTAAAGGAAGCCAAATCATGTAAATTCCCTGAGGCCATTTTGGGAAACATTTATCCAAGACATTTTGAATTTGCTCAATCTCATCTTTTTTTTCAAACGGTGGGTCAATTAATATTAAGCCTCGTCGGAGCGTTGGGGGTAACATCGCCGGTAAAAATTCGTAGGCATCACGATGATGAATCGATACTCGTTTATCTTGGGAAAACAAGGCCCTCAGCTCTTCATATTCACTCGGATGCAGTTCGTTTAAAATCATTTGATCTTGTGGTCTTTGTAAAGCATCAGCAATCCAAGGTGAGCCCGGATAAAGATGCAGATTTCCATTTCCATTAAGTTTATTAATAATCGAAATATATTGTAGAAGCTCAGGATGTGGAGATTGATGAATTATTCGAGAAATTCCCTGCTTATATTCCTCTGTTTTATTGGCCTCAATCGAAGCAAGATCATAAATCCCCTTCCCCGCGTGCGTATCAATATAACAAAAGCCCTTTTCTTTTTTTAAAAGCGATTCTAGTATTAAGACCATTACAGAATGCTTGACAACATCCGCACAACAACCTGCATGATAGATATGTCGATAATTCATGATTGGCCTAGTTTAATACGTAATAGATTTTTTCGGCGCCAGAGATTTAGCATTTCAACCATCAGTGAAAAGCCCATTGCTGAATAGAGATAGCCTCGTGGAATATGGATGTTCAAGCCATCTGCCACTAACAAGATTCCAATCAAAATTAAAAAACTTAGAGCCAACATTTTAATTGTGGGATGCCGATGAATAAAGTTGCTCAAGGGTTCGCTGGCAAAAATCATTAATAAAATCGCGATCGTAATCGCAACGGCCATCAATGTAAAATTGTGCGTTAAACCCACCGCAGTCAACACACTATCCAGGGAAAAAACGATATCTAAGACGGCAATTTGAGTCACGACCAGTAAAAAACTTGAGCTCCTCTCTTTTCCAGATATTACGCTCCCCTGGTCATCCGTTACCAAAGCGGTATGAATTTCTTGAATTGCTTTGATTAAAAGAAACACCCCACCGATACCTAAAAAAATTTGACGGCCCGAGAAAGACATGCCAAAGAGAGAGAACAAAGGTGTTGTCAATTTCGTCAACCACACAGCTGAAGCTAATAGCGCCAGACGCGTCATCCAAGCCAAACTTAGGCCAATTTTCCGCGCCCTACTCTGCAGCCTTTTCTGCACATGATCGGACAAAATGCTCAGAAAAACCAAATTATCAATCCCCAGAATGACTTCCAGGAGAGTCAGGGTAATTAAAGTAATGGAAATTTCGAACCAGCTCATGACACAAGTATCTCGATAAATAGCCGAAAAATCAATATTTATCATCTAAGGGGTATATGAGATCCGGCCAAAAGATGTGGGAATACAAACAGAAACCAAAAACAGTAGCAACAAGTTTTACGATGTCTCAATACAAGGAAATCTTTAGGATAAATAATTTAAAAAAATTCCAAGAAAAACTAGGAGCCAAGCCCAATTATTATTTAAGAAAGCCCGCTGACAAAATTGGGTTTCTCGTGTTCGAATCCAAAGTAACTGCACTGTAAAAAGTAAGCCACAGGCCAGAACACCTAAAAAATACCAATAATTAAAATCGAGAAAAATGCCATAAATAATAAGCGCGGCAAAAATAATGGCCTGTAAAATTCCCACTCCTAGTACATCATTAGAGCCTAAAAAAATAGCCGTGGATTTAACGCCAATCTTAAGGTCATCTTCTCGATCCATCATGGCATATTCGGTGTCGTACGCTACCGTCCATAAAAATGAAATGAAAAAGAAAACCCAAGCCGAAGCAGGAATTTGGTTTTGGACAGCAGAAAAAGCCATTAAAATCCCACTGCTATAAGCCAAACCCAATATAAATTGCGGAAAATGCGTAATCCGCTTCATCAGAGGATAAATACCCGCCAAAATTCCTGCAAAAATCGCCACTACGATCGTTAAAAAATTCAAAAAAAGCACTAGAAAAAAAGCGACCAACGCTAATGCAATAGAAAAAAGGAAAGCTCCCTTCGGGCTTACTTTTCCAGTCACCAATTGTCGAGATTTTGTTCTTTCTACCTGCGCGTCAAATTTGCGATCTGAAAAATCGTTTATCGCACATCCAGCAGCACGCATTAAAAAAGTGCCTAATAAAAAAATCATTAAAATATAGGCCGGAGGATGGCCGGCACTTGCCATCCAAAGGGCACTCAGGGTTGGCCACAGCAAGAGCAAACTGCCAATGGGCTTGTCCCACCGAATTAAGTCTAAATAATCAGAAATTTTTTGAAAACTCCGTATTCTCACAGCCAAGCCCCACTAAGGATTGTATAAATTAAAAACCAGCTCTCATTGTTAGTTTGTTTTCCAGAATAAAGCCCTTCTCAATAACGTTGGCAGATTTTGTCGGCCATATAGCCTACGGTTCCGGCGTAATAGATGGAGTGATTCCAGCGCATAATAACATTAAAATTATTAAAGACCATCAGGGTTGGTCCACCATCAGGGTTAATAATTGAAGCGCTTAAATTAGAATCTGGAAAAGAACCTTCACTAGGACGAATGCCTAAAGCTTCCCATTCCGCCACGGTTTTAACGACTTTTCGAGACATTAAATCCTCACTAAACTCATGCGGTGCCACCACTTGAATCGCAAATGGCTCCCCGGCTTTCCATCCATTTTTCGTTAGATAATTCGCGATAGAAGCAAATACGTCTGGGTGACTTTTCCAAATATCTCGCTTGCCGTTGCCCTCATAATCAACGGCATAATCCCGCCAGCTACTCGGCAAAAATTGCGGTTGCCCCGAAGCCCCTGCCCATTCGCCCTTGAAATCTTTTAGAGCTACGTGACCACCATTTAGAATTTGCAAGGCTAATAATAATTGCATGCGAAAATAAGCGGCGCGGCGATTATTGTAAGCTAAGGTTGCCAGGGATTTAATAACCGGGAAATTACCCATATATCGGCCATAACTGGTTTCTAAACCCCAGAGCGAAACAATAAAACAGGAATCAACTTGATATTTGTCGCCAATTTCCGTTAGCAAATGCCGATTTTTTTTATACTCCATTCGACCCAATTTAATTCGAAAAGGATCGGCCCGAGTATTTCGGTATTGTACATAGCTGATGCGCCTTTCAGGCTGAGTACGGTCAAAGTGTAAAACGCGTAGATTAGGCGCGTGAACATCGGCAAAAGCCTCGTCAAAAACCTCTGGACGAACACCTTGTGCGAGAGCTTCTTGGCGAACGCCCTTAACAAACTCACTCCAACTTTGCAGCGCCTGTGCACGGCTCATAGAGACTGTGAAAGTAAATAGGACGAATAATAAGGACATAATTAAAAATTTTATACGCATCAAAAAGAATCCTCTCTAAAAATTTTGGTGAAAAAACTGGAATACCCCAGCGTTTAATCACGATCACACTCCATGTGATTGATCAAAAAATTATTATACCAAGTAATGGGTTTTTACTTCAATTTATTCTGTCATTTCGATAAACTGGTTGTTCAGGGAGTCCACAGAAATAAAAATGACAATGGACCTCGTTACCGAGCCACGCAATAAGAGCCCAACATATCACTCAAAGGAGACTTAGAATGGCAGCAAAACCAGGTGGATTGGCAGGGATAACAGCAGGTGAATCCGGAATTTCTTCCGTTGGACATGAGGATGTTGGCCTTCGGTATCGGGGATATTCCATCGATGAGCTCGCAAAATCGGCTTGCTTTGAGGAAGTGGCCTATTTGCTGATATACGGAAAATTACCCACTCAAAGTGAGCTTTCAGCCTATCAACAAAAATTAGTCGGCCTTCGCAGTTTACCAACTGCGCTTAAAACTGTGCTTGAACAAATTCCCAAAAATGCACACCCGATGGATGTTTTACGCACCGGTTGTTCGATGTTGGGCACTCTAGAACCCGAAACCAGTCAAAAACAGCAATTTGAAATTGCAGATCGTCTGTTGGCCCTCTTTCCCGCTATGCTTTGCTATTGGTATCATTTTCAGGTTAACCACAAAAAAATTAATACTGAACTTCCAGACATCGGCACAGGCCGCTATTTTCTAAGGCTTTTACAAGAAAAAGAACCTTCTGAACTCGTTGCAAAAGTTGTCGATGTTTCCATGATTTTGTATGCTGAACATGAATTTAATGCCTCGACTTTTGCCGCTCGTGTCACAGCAGCAACCTTATCGGATTTTTATTCTGCTATTTGTTCTGCCATCGGCACCCTTCGCGGCCCTTTACATGGCGGCGCAAATGAAGAGGCGCTTCGTTTAATCCAACGCTTTAAATCTGTTCCAGAAGCTGAAGAAGGCATTAAAAAAATGCTCGCCAATAAAGAATTGATTATGGGCTTTGGTCATCGAGTTTATCGCAATGGTGACCCCCGCTCGCCAATTATTAAAGCCTGGTCCGCACAGCTCGCAAAAGCCTGCAACGATCAAGTCGTTTTCCCGGTATCTGAAAAAATTGAAGCCATCATGTGGGCTGAGAAAAAAATGTATACTAATCTCGACTTTTACAGCGCCTCCACCTATTATTTCTGCGGAATTCCGACGGAAATGTTCACACCACTTTTTGTGTTTGCTCGCATTACTGGCTGGGCGGCACATGTTATTGAGCAGCGCAGTAATAATAAATTAATTCGTCCACTTTCGGATTATGTGGGCCCAGCGCCTCGTCCATTTTTACCCATTGAGAAACGATAAATGAAAACCTTCGATAAAGAAATTAAAGCGATTTGTGATTATGTCTGCAATTATAAAATAACGAGCGAAGAAGCCTATAGCACGGCGCATTATGATCTCCTGGACTCACTGGCCTGCGGATTAAAAGCTTTAGCTTATCCTGCTTGCACCAAGCTTTTAGGACCGATGGTGGCGGGTGCTGAATTAAAAAATGGCGCACGCGTTCCAGGTACCCATTTTGAGCTTGATCCTGTAAAAGCGGCATTTGATATTGGCGCGATTATTCGCTGGCTCGATTTTAACGACACGTGGCTTGCCGCCGAATGGGGGCACCCTTCCGATAATTTAGGCGGAATTTTAGCGGTAGCGGATTATCTATCGAGACAACGCGAACTCCAACATCAAAAACCTTTTACGATTCACGATGTATTAACCGCGATGATTAAAGCCCACGAAATTCAGGGCGTTTTAGCTTTAGAAAATAGCTTTAATCGTGTCGGATTGGATCATGTCGTTTTAGTAAAAGTCGCTTCAGCCGCCGTGGTGACTCAAATGCTTGGGGGCACGAGTGAGCAAATTTCTAATGCCATTTCACAAGCCTGGCTCGATGGACAAAGTCTTCGCACCTATCGTCATGCGCCGAATACTGGATCCCGAAAATCGTGGGCAGCGGGTGATGCCACAAGCCGTGCCGTCCGTTTAGGACTTATTTCTATGACCGGTGAAATGGGCTACGCCAGCGTGCTTACTGCTCCTATTTGGGGATTTTACGATATTTATTTCAAGGGTAAACCTTTTTCTTTTACAAGAGATTATGGCAGTTATGTCATGGAAAATATCCTTTTTAAAATTTCCTACCCTGCTGAATTTCACGCGCAAACGGCACTCGAAGCCGCTATTACTTTACATCCTTTGGTGCGATCAAGAATCGATGAAATTCATTGCATCGAAATTGAAACTCAAGAAGCGGGAATGCGTATTATTAATAAATCTGGGCCTTTGAATAATCCTGCTGATCGAGACCATTGCCTACAATATATTGTCGCTGTTGGTTTGCTTCATGGCACTTTAACGGCAGAATCCTATGAAGATCATTTCGCCCAAGATCCCTGCATTGATATCTTGCGCTCTAAAATGCGTGTTGAAGAAAACACAAGTTTTAGTCAGGATTATTTAGATCCTGAAAAGCGTTCCATTGGTAATTCGGTTAAAGTGTTTTTTACCGATGGCACAAGCACAGAAAAAATTTCGGTTGAATATCCTATTGGGCATCGAAGACGTCGAAAAGAAGGCATTCCTATTTTGCTGAATAAATGGGAAGACAGCGTACGCACGCACTATTCCGAAGCGCAAGCCGAAAAACTGATTGCCTTTGGAAAACGTGGGGATTTTTTAGAGCAGCCCATCACTGAATTTATGGCGCTTCTTTCCCTGAATTCGACATCCTAAGTTTGATCTTTCTGGGGTCCTATGCTAGATTTCCTGCCTTCGCGGGTGAGGACAATGGAACCTAATAAAAACACCGAAACGGTAAATCGGCAAAGATCTCAAGCAGCTTGGATATCTTATTATCCATGGATTGTCATCATTTTCAGTTCCTTATTTCTGTTTTATAAATATATTCTTTATGTTTCCCCGAGCGTAATGACCAAACAGCTCATGACTTTTTTTCATGTGGATGGTCTAGGACTTGGAAATTTAGGAGCGACTTTTCTTTATACCTCCTTTTTTGTTCAACTCTTGGCTGGGCCTTTATTGGATCGCTATCGGCCGAGAATGATCACGGCCATTGCCATCGGACTTAGCGCCTTGGGAGCCGTTTGTTTTTCAAAGTCTCAAACTCTATTTGGGGCCGAATTATCTCGAAGCTTAATTGGCGCCGGCGCCGCCTTTGCTACCGTTAGCTATATGAAGTTTGCTTCTATTTGGTTTGAGGCGCGTCGCTTTGCCTTCGTTGGGGGATTGTTAGCAACAGCGGCCATGATGGGATCTTTTTTTGGCGAAGCGCCAATTGCTCTGCTTATTAAGCACATTGGCTGGCATGAAACTTTGTTTTATATTGGCGTAGTGGGATTTTTCTTAGCTATACTCTTTTTCTTGATCGTGCGAGACCGAAATCCCTATTTTAATCATCCCAATCCCAGCATTCCCGTAGATTTATCCTGGAAGGCCATCTTCTCAATAGCGAAAAAAAAATACAATTGGTACCTTATGTTTTACAGCGGCCTCGCCTTCACTCCGGTTGCGGTTTTCGGTGGGCTCTGGGGCAATCCTTTTTTGAAGGAAGCTTATCACCTGGATAATACTCAGGCCGCCCTCCTCACTTCAATGATGTTTCTAGGGCTCGCTATTGGCGCGCCAGCCTTGGGTTTTATATCTGATCAATTAGGTAAGCGCTATGAAGTTATGCTGCCGGGCCTTTTGCTAACCCTTGCCGCTCTGCTTGTTGTGACCTACGCGAATTTTCTTCCAATAAGCATTCTGGGAGTGATGCTCTTTTTATTTGGTTTTGGAACAGGAGCTTTCATGCTGGGCTTCACCGCGGGAAGAGAACTCAATTCCGCTTTTTTAGCCGCAACCGTCATAGGATTAATTAATTCAGGCGATGATTTATTCGGCGCCATCACGGACCCATTAATGGGGAAAATCCTAGATATATTTTCGCACGGAAAATTAACGTCGACAGGAATTTCCTATTTTTCCTTACACGATTTTCATATTGCCTTCATCGTTTTGCCGGTGTATTTATTTATGGCCTTGTATCTTCTCAAGCTACTCAAGAAAAATTTATCTCAATAGTGATCAGCATGTCAAAATCAAATAATCAGCTCCCTTGGACGGCATGTTTTAAACGCTTCCAACTTGCTCTTATCTTGCCTTTTCTTTACGCAAAAGAAACTGCAGATTTTATTAACGATCGATGGTGTTGATGCTACGGCAAGCCCTGCACTGGTAAAAGCTGCACCTCCTCCTACGGCAGCAAGAATCACCCAAGGCACTAAAATAAGCCCGCCAGTATACAAAACCCCTAGGATCAATGCCCCCAGAGCAAGCACCCCGAAAATCGCGGCAAAAACATAACCAATAAATCTTTTTGCTTCAGCCGCTAGATGCTCTTTGCGCATCCGTTGATGCATAAGACTTTGTAGCGTATCGCTCGCAAATTCGCAATTCTCACGAGATCCAGTCCCATCAAAAAATCCTCTATAGGTCTCGCTAACCCGCTCCTGGATCTTAGAAGTATCTTCAAATCCCCAAGCAAATCGCTTTCCTGAATTTTTTATGCGTTTTACTGGAATAGCGGCTTTTGGAACAACAGCAACATTATTGTTGTCGTTGTTATTGTTATGCTCTTCCTGAGCAGAACTGCCTTCTCTTGTTGAAGAAGATTTATCGGGTGGTTTATCTTTATTCTCAGCAGGGCTTTGATTCCTCGAACTCAAATCAACATATTCATGTAATTTGTTGCTGATAATACTATAAATTTTCTCAGCTATTTGTAGCGCCTTTTTTTGATCCGATAAATAAAATTGATTCTGAAACTCTGAAAAAAATTGGACAGCACTTTCTGGATGTTGATTTATCAATCTGCAAAAAGCCAACAAAACAATAAAATCATCATCCTTTAACCAGTCTTTTAAAAACGCAGAATTATATTTTGGGAGTTTAATATAATCGTATAACCCTCCACTAAAGCTCGCCTCTACGATCGAGGATAAAAATTTTTTAATTTTATAGCGTTTCCACACGCTAAAAGCAAACTTACTATTTGGATTATAATCGGAGAAAATATCGAAAACTGACGCATCCCTAGACATACACACACTCCTTATGTTACTGCGTAGGGAGGCGTGATAGGTTAAATCCTTTTAACATCATCACGCGCTTTCCTCAACGCGCTTCCTTGCATGAACTCAATAAATATCTTTTAATTTACGATTTTTTAATTCTACGATTTCTTGATTATAGCAATATTGATTTAAATCATCATTACGGGTTTTTGCTAAGCGGAAAAGTATGAAGGGTAATATATTGACTGCCAGTGTCATTAAGTACACTTTGATATAAGACTAATTCATCCACACTCATGTCATAATTTTTTAAAGTCACTTTCTCGACGGGAATGTTTTTTTGATTTTTTTTAGTTTTCGCCAAGGTTATATGTGGTCTAAAAGAATGGTTTTCAAATTTGAAGCCCAGGGTATCGAGTACACTTGATATTGAATGGAACATTTTGGCTAACTCAGGGGATAATCTTACATTAGCCGCAATAGCATGGCCACCTGGTTTGGGGAAATCAGTGATTTGCAAAGCCGTTAACTCGAGTTTCGCTAACGTGAGCTCCTCAACGGCCGCAATCAAAGTGGGTATAGAAGCTTCCGGGAAAGCCTGAATAAATCGGATGGTGACATGATATTTTGTGGGGTCAACCCACCGAAGCCCCTCTCGATGATGAGACGCCATCGTAAGGAAGCGAGCTCTCAGGTCATCACCATCCTGGGCATCTATTGGCAAGCCTAGGAAAATTCGAATATTTTCGTTGTCGGTATTCATTCAGCCAGTGTATCGGCCCAACGCAAAATACTCAAGATGTCCTATAATTACGATAGGCATAGTGTCGGAGGTGGTTTATGAGCGGCGAAAGATTGAAGCAATTTTTAGATAAAAATCATGTGAGCTATGAAAAGATCCATCATTCATTAGCGTATACCGCTCAAGAGGTAGCCGCGAGGGCGCATGTTTCGGGAAAGGAAATGGCCAAGACAGTCATCATAAAAGTGAATGGCCAGATTGCTATGGTAGTAACTCCTGGGCATCTCAAAGTCAATTTAAATGCCTTGAAAGAGGCTTTGCATACCGATGAAGTAGTCCTAGCAAGCGAATATGAATTTCAAGAGCATTTTCCAGAGTGCGAAGTTGGGGCCATGCCACCTTTTGGAAATCTTTATGATATGGAAGTCTATGTTTCCGACGATCTTACGAAGGATGAAAAAATCGCATTTAATGCGGGCAACCACTCCGAGCTTATTCAAATCAGTTATAAGGATTACGATAATTTAGTGCATCCTAAAGTCGTGAATTTTCCGCACTAGTAGTAAGATTGAGATATCATGAATTTCTGTTCTGATTGTTCGTCTCTACATTTGATTTGAGATTCATGCTTATTTCGTAGCCAGGTTTCTGCCGTTGAAAACAAACTTATTTTTTCCTGGGATTTTACGCTTCTAATAATATCGGCCGTGAGTTGTGTAGTGCAGCGTGCTGTCCAAAATAAGCAGGCTTCGACATGGCCTCGAACACATTCCTCTGTCTTTTCTGATGAGAGACTGTTCTCTATGAGGGGATAAAAAAACATGGCCAGTAAATAACTCACCCGAAAAAAGAAATAGGTATTTTTAAATTCTCCACCATTTTCAAAAAATAATTTGTCGCTGACTTCACAGCATTTTATTACGTGCTCTCTTATAGCCTGCTTATGCATCACCTCTCGTAAGGTAGGAAATAAAAGAGTGGAGCAATTAAGGGTTTCCGATAGTAGAAAGAAAGCTTTTGCGTTTCCTCGGAACAGTAATTTTACGACGTCCTTATTTATTCTCTTTCTTTCATATTCGGTTTTTTCTGATGTATCGTAAGGGCGATTTGAAAATCGTGCTTTAATTCCTTCTAGCCTTTGAAAGAAATTTTCAGGGTCGGCTAAGCGGAAATTCTTACCAAAAGCCGAGTATTTCACCATCAGGGCCATCGCCGAAAAAACTTGTCTTGGCTCATCACCTAATGTTTCTTTAAAACGGCTGTTGCATTCATCAACCGCTGAAAAAGTCATCTTTTCAATTGCATTAATGGCACCAGAGAAGTCGAACAGAGTTTTTGTTAAAAGGCGATAAATGAGTCGATTGGGGGAAAAATCTAAGCTTAGATCTTTTTCGAATAAAGTGATAATGAGGGGCACTGTTCTGTTCTCACGTAGAGAAGTGACAAGCACAATGGTGCCATCAGAAAATTTAATTTTCACAGCATAAAAATTATCTCCTTTCGTACTCTCGCAATCAATGGCGCCCATTTTATCAAGACCGGCTTTTAAAAATTTAAACAAATCATCTCCAGCTCTGTCTACGAAAATGTCGAAATCAGCGGGTTTGATTTTCTTCTCAAACTCGGGGTGAAATATTCCAAACACAATGTCACGCAATGCTCCGCCATAAATAAAAACTTCATCTTTTCCATCAGGCTGAACATTAGAGCATAAATAATTAAATATTTTTGAATAGTTCCTGTCACACCAGTCGAGCGGATTTCTCGCCCTATTTACACGGCCTTTTTTTAAAATCTCACTCGAAAATGGATAGATGCTCAAGCGCTCTAAAATAGCATCTATAGATTTTAGTGCGTCTTCACTTAGCTCATTTTTCTTTTCATAAAGCACTACCCACTGAAAAAAATCTTCCGCCCAATGTTGAATGGTTTTAAGAACTTTAGCACTCTTTTTGACCTGATAATGTTTTTCGTAAAACACAAGAAGGTTTAGAAAGGCGTGGGTTTTTAATTCTGTGGAATTCGAGTTTTTATAGGGCATTGTGTAGATACTAGAATCATCAGGATTCACTACTTGTTTTTTTACTATTTTTTGAGAGTTTTGAATAGGGGTAAAATCATCTTCCTGTTTCTTTCGCGGCTTGAATTTTTTCTTAGCCTTTTCCTGTAGCTTTATTTTAGCCTCTGGTACTGAGAAAACGATAATTTCTAGATTCTCCTGGGTATTTAATTGAGCTTCCGCCAAGATTTCCAGATTTATCGATAGTTTTTCTGTGCTGGGATTTTCTACTTTCTCTTGCTCTTGCTCTTTCTCTTGCTCTTGCTCTTGCTTTTCCTCGAGCCGCTCTTCTTGCTTTTGATTCTTTCCTTTCCTTTGCTTTTCCGATTTTTTTAAGTCATTTACTTCCTTCTGAAATTTATTTTTTTTAATATCATTTTTTGAAATGACTTCTTCTTGAATGACTTGAGGAGATTTTTTTTGAGCGCTTGTCTTTTTCTTATTATTTGATTTCCCTGTTTTTTTGGGATTCATTTTTCCGTTAGGATTATTTATTAATTCTTTTTCAAGGGAAAGTAAATTCTCAGTTGCAGATTTCCCTAAAGAATCTTTTATTTTTTTCTCTTCAAGTAAAAAAGCAGACTTACAAATTTCAGAAACGCTAGTTCGAGCCGCCTGTACCCTTGCCTTGATTTTTAAGTCTATTTTAGTAGTAAAAATTGCCGAGTTTATTTTTAAATGACTATCCAAAAGCAGGGTGATTATCATCAGGATTGCTCGAAAACCTGTATTTTTTTGCACCGTTAATTGGTCAACTAAATTACAATAACTGAGATAAATAGCATTTGAATTGATTTTATTGTTTTGTCCCTTCACTTGAAATTTGGCATACTTTATAAAAAAAGTCCCAATTAATTTTTGATCTTCAAAAGCAAGGAGCTTCTCTGAACCCCCAAGATCGATAGCAGAGGGAGGTAAGATTTGATCCTTTTTAACCTGATTGATGAGACAATCTCTAAATATGAGAGAAATATTTGAAAAAAATTTAGCCTCTTCTTCTGATTGAAAAAAAAGACTTATTTTTCCAATTAAAACAAGATCTAAATTTAATTCTGGCTCACAGAGGTGAGCATACATTTTGCTTAAAACTCCGGCCAAAAGTGCATCCGAAAAAATAGGGTTAGAAATTCGAAGTTCATCATAGCTTTGGAGCGTTTTGAAAGCATTTTTCAAGAGTGTATGGCCCGCCTGCACGTTATGAAGCTCAATCTTGGACCACATTAAATGTTGACCTAATACAATTTTCAGTAATTGACGAAGAACAATGACCTCGCTCACAAAACTGATATCAGAATCCGAATTGGAATCCGTCGATAGAGAAAGATCTCGACGAGTCTTAAACTCTGTGCTCCAAGCATCATACTCCCATTGCAAAAGTGACAATCCATGGATTAAGCTTAGATATTCTTCATCAAAGCCAAAATTATTGAGTGATTTTCTTTGGCATAATTTATAAGTATTGAGCGCTTCTCGCTTACTTCTGAATTCAGCAAAAAATAGCTTAAAACAGTCTTCTTGATCTTTTGCCCGATCCATAACCGTATATTGAAACTCGCGCGATTTAAAGAGCTGAAGAATTCTTGGATTTGAATAGGCAAAACGTCGAGACCTTAATAAGGCTAGAATATGGTCTTGAGGCTCCAAAGCTTTTTGAGCTACCGCCATTTCATAAGCTCTTTCTAAGGCTTCTGTAAATTCTCTATCAAAATAATACAACTCCCAAACCTGCCAATCATAAACTTGCCATTTCTCCATATCGGTTTCAAAAACAGAAAAATAATCCTGATCATCTTCTCTGCTATGACCGCCTTGATGCCTTGAATTATTGAGCGCCTTTAAATAGCATTCTTCAGTGGTATAGTGCGGTACTCTAAGAACTTCAGACTTAAGATCCCAAAAATACCCGACCAGGTCACTTAAGCAAAGTGGTGGTATTGTGATCTCGTTTTGAGTTTTTGAAACAGGTAAGGTGTTACTTCTCAATATATGGACTTGCGATTTTGCAATTATTAATTTCAAATGAAGTCCAAATAGGGTAGATTCGAATCGCCTAACTGAATCTTCTTTCATGTTGACTATTGAGCGCCCAAAGAGGTCAAGAGCACTATTTATAAGGCGCTGAACTTCAGCCTCCCCAAAACTTCCGTCCTCCATCAAGTCAAATTTTTTTGATTCTAGTGCCCATTGAAGCAATTCAAATGCTTTCAGGGAGGCAAAAGATTTCGCACCCAATTCTCGCACTTCATTATCAACAAGGAGGAAAGCCTCTTTTGATGTTACTTGTGCGATTTTAAATAAATATGGTTGATATCGCATAATTTAAGCTTTACTTAAGGTTTAAAAAAATATGAAAATAATCCGGCGGATTATAACAAAAAAGAACCTGACTACAAGAATAATTGAGCTTATTCGCCACTTTATTTTTGATTTTATTGCGTGATTTTAATTTAGGTTCAAGACTTAAAATATAAAAAACGCGCACCAGAGCGATGCGCGATTTTATTTGAGTAAAGAACTTACTTTTTATCTGAACAAATTTTGCGACAAAGTCCATCGATGCTGAGATGCCCTGCCCCAGTGGCCATAATGTAAATCGCACCACCTAATATCGCAAGATTCTTCATAAAGTGAAGGAAGAAGTCCGAGGTGATAGCAGGATTTACAAAGGCCCAGAACCCATGGAAAAAATAGGTATCGGGAAGAACAACGATGAAGATAAAGAAGGCTCCAGTACGAGCATACCAGCCCAGAAGCACCATAAGCCCACCCACCAGTTCTAAAAACATCACTACAAAGACCAAAAAACCCGCCAAGGGGACTCCAAGGTTGGACATGGCAACCGCTGTTGCACCAATGCCGATCAACTTCTGATAACCTGCCGCGATGAAAAGAAGCGAAAAGCAGATGCGCCCCAAAAGCATTAAAAAGCTAGAAAAACCACTGTATTTGCAATTCATAACAACTCCTTGTTTGTAGATTTCCTTTTATCCCAACCCCCAAAGGGAGTGTGGGATACATCAAATTATCGCCAAATTTCTCAATAAAAACAAGAAACTTGTATCATTAATGATCATTAGCTCTTTTTGTAAATATAAATTATAATCTGAGTCGTTAATCCATTATTAGGGAGAGCCTTTATGAAAGTATGGATAGTCGTTGCTAGTGCCAGTGAGGCACATTGGTACACCTATGATCACAAAAAGCACCTTGATGGTACATTAATACTAGAGCTCGTTGGAAATTACGAAAACCCGAGCAATCATAAAAAAGAAGATGACCTTGTCACCAATCGCTCTGGATCTTATAGAACTGGCGCGGCACATGGGTCCTTTGCACCCTCATCCGACCCGAAAGAAACTGAAGCAGACCGTTTCGCGAAACACATGGCTGATCTTTTAGATACTGCCAGGATTGCACACGAATTTGAAAAACTGGTGCTAATTATGCCTTCTCATTTTCATGGCTTATTTAAGAAACACTTGAATAAAGACCTAATTCCATTGATTACGATAATGATCCAAAAAGATTATACTAAATTAGGGATAAAAGAAATTGAAACGCTATTAGCTGAGCAACTCCCTTAATAGAAATAAATACATGGAAAAAACATATTCTGAAATAGAAACAGAAATCCTCGATCTTTTACGGCATTTTTTACAAGAGCTTGGTTCCGACAGAGCTTTTCGAACGATTGCGGTCGAATCTTTTTTGGATCGTGATTTAGGGATAGACAGCTTAGGTCGTGTTGAATTACTTCATCGCGTTGAGAACCATTTTCAAATTAAATTGCCCATTTCGG
Source organism: uncultured Gammaproteobacteria bacterium (assembly GCA_963711375.1). Lineage (GTDB taxonomy): Bacteria > Pseudomonadota > Gammaproteobacteria > Coxiellales > Coxiellaceae > CAVQDV01. Next base: position 2,368,012 of record CAVQDV010000005.1, on the reverse strand, counting down.
TCATGGCAGAAGCCGAATCTGTTCTCGATATCATTATGGGCATCCAGCATCTTTCTCCCATGCATGACACCAAAAAAGAATTTGTCAGTAAATTGCCCGAATCTTCGATTGATCCTTCCTCAGCAGAAACCTTAACTGAATTGCTAATTTTATACGGCGAAAAAGAACCAAATCGACCACATATTTATTTACAAGATGAAATGGGCGGCGAGCAAAAAATAACTTATGGTGAATTATATCTAAATGCCACTCAGGTCGCTAAAGGACTTAGCGCAAAAGGATTAAAACGCGGTGAAACCGTTGCCATTATGCTACCCACTTCCCCAGAATTTTTTTATGCCTTCATGGGTACCCTCTTAGCCGGTGGTATCCCGGTGCCAATTTATCCGCCTTTTCGTCCCGATCGAATTGGCGAATATGCCGTACGAGAAGCTTTAATTTTAAAAAATGCGCAAGTCAGAATTTTAATTACCTTTCATAAGGCTGAAATATTAAGCCGATTATTACGAGTGTTTATTCCAGGGCTAAAAGATGTAGTCACTGTTCTGGATTTAACAAAAACTGAAGGTGATTTTTCCCCAGGAGAATCGGAAAGCGATGCGGCGGCTTTAATCCAATACACTTCTGGCAGCACAAGTGACCCTAAAGGTGTTTTATTAACGCATTTTAATTTATTGTCAAATATTCGGGCTTATGGAAAAGCCGCCAATGTCCAAACGGATGATGTCTGCGTCAGTTGGCTGCCCCTTTATCACGACATGGGATTAATTGGTTCCTGGCTAGGCAGTTTTTATTTCGGAATTCCTGCTACTATTCTCTCTCCGCTCTTTTTTTTAAACAGGCCTGAGCAATGGCTCTGGGCCATCCATTATCATCGTGCAACGGTTTCAGCAGGCCCTAATTTTGCCTACGAACTCTGTGTTAGAAAAATCAACGAAAACGATATTCAAGGCCTTGATTTAAGTTCCTGGCGCTTGGCCTTTAATGGTGCTGAAGCGATTAATCCTGACACCTTGCGACGTTTCGCAAAAAAATTCGCGCCCTACGGTTTTCGCGAAGAAACCTTTCTTCCGGTTTATGGCCTTGCTGAGTCTTCAGTCGCCTTAACGTTTCCTCCGCTCAATCGAAAGCCAAAATTTGATAAAATTAAACGCACAGAATTCGAATCGCTGCATCGCGCCGTCCCTATTAGCGATGAAAAAGAAAGCTTTATTGAATTTGTAGCCTGTGGTGTGCCCCTCGATGAACATCAAATTCGTATCGTTAATGATAAAAATCAAGAACTCCCTCCGCGTGAGGTGGGTAATTTACAATTTCGAGGACCTTCCGCAATGCAAGGGTATTATCGAAATACAAAAGCCACAAATAACATTCTTCACAATGGTTGGTGGGAAACCGGCGATTTAGCCTATATTGCCGATGGTGAGGTTCACATCACCGGCCGAAAAAAAGATATCATTATTAAGGCTGGTCGGAATTATTATCCTGAAGAAATCGAACTAACGGCCGCTCAAGTTTCTGGTGTTCGAAAAGGCTGCGTCGCGGCATTTGGTGTCAGCGATCAAAAAACGGGAACAGAAAAATTGATCGTTGTCGCAGAAACTCGAGAAACCCAGCCGAAAGAAAAAACTCGAATTCGACAGGAAATAATCGACCGCTTATCAACTGCTTTAGCAGTTCCACCCGATCATGTGATTTTAGTAGAAACCAATACCATTCCAAAAACTTCCAGTGGAAAATTGCGACGCTCTTCTTGCAAGCAGGATTATCTTGAAGGAAAAATTGGAAAAACTAAATTGCCGACGTGGTGGCAAATTACAAAACTTTCCGTTTATGGTGGCTGGCAGTTTTCAAAAAAATGGTTTAAAAATATTTTAAAAAGCATTTACACGCTGTATTACTTTACTTTTTGGATTTTATTTTTTATTCCCATTTGGGGCATTACTATGTTGTTGCCCCGCCCTCTCGCCAGAAAATACGCTAAATTTTGTGCTCGAACCAGTTTTCGAGTAGCGTTTTGTCCCATTAAAGTACTTCAAAAAGAAAATCTCACTCGTTTTGATCGAATGGTTTTTGTGGCGAATCACTGCAGCTATATCGATGCGTTAATATTCTTGGCAATTTTACCAAGCAACACGGCCATTGTCGCTAAACAAGAGCTCATGAGTAATGCAGTTTTACGTGGCCTCGTCAAAAAACTCGGGCATGTTGTGGTGGAACGCTGGGAATTTAGCAAGAGCGTTGCCGATGTTGATAATATTCAAAAAGCTTTAATAGAAGAATCGGTGGCCATTTTTCCCGAAGGCACTTTCACCTATGCCGATGGAGTTCGTCAATTTAAATTAGGCGCCTTTAAATGTGCGGTTTCTGCCGAAGTACCTATTTGCCCGATTTCCATTCAAGGTGCTCGCAAAATTTTACGATCTGGAAATTATTTATTTCGCCCCGGAAAATTGACAGTAACAGTACTCGAACCCATTCTGCCAGAAAGCGACGATTGGCAAGAAATTGTCAGGCTTCGCAATGTAGTGCGTAAGAAAATAGCTAAATATAGTGGAGAAGAAATTATTAATGTCTGAACGAACGGCCCCATTTAAAAGCTTATTTTCTTGGTGTTTATTTGACTGGGCTAATTCAGCCTATTCCTCCATCGTCATCACCTTTATTTTCTCAACGTATTTTACCCAGGGTATTGCCGCCAATAAAATTCTTGGCACTAAGCAATGGGGTGATGCTATGGCCTTGGCAGGCATTATTATTGCTCTCGTCAGCCCTTTACTAGGTGCCATAGCGGATAATGAAGGCAGACGAAAACCCTGGCTAGCCCTATTTTCAATTACCACTATCGTGGCCTCTGCTGCGTTGTGGTATTCCAAAGCTGAAGTCAGTTATGTTTTTTATACCCTGGGCTGGGTTATTGTAGGCACGATTGGTTTAGAAGTTGGAATGGTATTTTATAATGCGATGCTAAGTTCCATCGCACCTAAAGAATATCTGGGCCGCTTATCTGGATGGGCCTGGGGAATGGGCTATTTTGGTGGACTCGTCGTCTTAACCATTGCGCTTTTTGTTTTGCTTAATCACAGCGCTTGGTTCGGATTAAATTTAGAAACGCACGAACAAGTGCGAATATGCGGACCTTTAGTCGCCATTTGGTTTGCCGTTTTTGGCTGGCCACTTTTTGTATTTACGCCTGATCAACCCAGAAGCGGCCTTGGTATTTATCACTCTATGGTTAAGGGCCTTAAGGGTTTGCAAAAAACGATGCGCTCGACGAGAGAACATCGTGAAATTATGCTTTTCTTAGTCGCTAGAATGATCTATACCGATGGGCTAAATACCTTATTTGCCTTTGGTGGAATTTATGCCGCTGGAACTTTTGGCATGTCCTATTCAAAAATAATTATTTATGGAATTACCATGAATATAAGCGCGGGTCTCGGATCCGCCGTACTGGCGTGGCTTGATGATCATAAGGGCTCAAAATTTACGATTTTATTTTCCCTTGCCCTCATAGTCACATCTGGAATGGGGGTTTTGACAGTGCATTCTGAGACCTGGTTTTGGGTGCTGAGCTGGATAGTAGGTCTTTGTGTTGGTCCCATCCAAGCGGCGAGTCGCAGTTTTATCATTCGTCTCACCCCAAAACCGATGATTACGGAAATGTTTGGATTATTCGCTTTATCTGGAAAAGCTACGGCTTTTGTTGGTCCATGGATTCTTGGCTTAGTCACACTCTGGTCTCATAGTCAGCGCATCGGAATGAGTACAGTTATGATTTTTTTACTTGTCGGTGGCATCATACTTCTTTTTGTTCGGGATAAAAAAGAACCGGCACTTGAAAATCTAGGGAGTTAGACCTTATGCCAGGAAGTATTTTTAGCATCGGATTGAGTTTTCTTGAAGGTCTGGCTTTAATTGCTTCGCCCTGTATTTTACCTATTTTGCCAATAATTTTAGCAGGCTCTTTTTCTGGCAGCCGAAAACGCCCTTTTGGAATTATTATTGGTTTTATCGCTTTTTTTACACTTTTTACCTTTTTTTCTCGAAAATTTTTTCAATATTCAGGGATTGATTTAAATCTAATCCGGCATATTTCTTATGGAATACTTATTTTACTCGCCATTATTATGCTCTCCACCTATTTAACCGAAAAATTTAATCGGCTCACCCAACGTTTACTAAACACAGGCTCGAATTTAAAAATCGCAAATAACTCTGAAGGTGGACTTTTCAGCGGGCTTTTGTTTGGTGGTCTCGTGGCCATTATCTGGACTCCTTGCGCTGGTCCCATTTTAGCCGCAGTTATCGTACAAACCGTTATACAGCAAACTAATTACATTAGTTTTTTAACTTTATTGGCCTTTAGCCTTGGCGTGGCCGTTCCGATGTTTTTGATTGTGATTTTTGGGAGAAGTCTAATGAATAAGCTCAGTTTTTTCAAAACGCATGCCACTCTATTTCGAAAAGCTTTAGGTGTCATTATTTTGCTGAGTGTGGCTTATGTTATTAGCCTAGAATTCAGTGTCGCTCCCGTGAGTGCTTCTGTGGCGATTCAAAAACAAGCAGTCGCTACAACTTCCAATACCTTAGTGAATGGATTGACGAATCCCTACCCTGCCCCACCAATCGAAGGGATCGAAACCTGGATAAATTCACCTCCATTACAAATAAGCCAATTGAAAGGTAAAGTGGTCCTAATCGATTTTTGGGCTTATTCCTGCATTAATTGTATACGCACTCTGCCTTATCTCAAAAGTTGGTATGCGAAATATCATGATAAAGGTCTTGTTATTATTGGCGTCCATTCACCTGAATTTGATTTTGAAAAAGAAGCTTCTAACGTAAAAAATGCTGTAAAACAAAGGGGAATTCTATATCCTGTTGCGCTTGATAATCAATTCGTCACCTGGCGTAATTTTAATAATAGCTATTGGCCAGCGCACTATTTAATTAATAAAAATGGCGTGCTTGTTTATACCCACTTTGGCGAAGGCGATTATGATGTTACGGAAAATAATATTCGTTTTCTTTTAGGATTAGGAGAAGATACCTCCATTAAATCGAAAGAAGCCGCTACATTTTCTGAAATAACACCCGAAACCTATTTTGGTTATGATAGAGCCGAGCATTTTTCTAGCCCCGAAACGCTAGTTCCAGAAAAAATAAACACGTATTCATTTCCCAAAAAATTCAAAATTAATGATTGGGCTTTAGAGGGAAAATGGGTCATTATGCCAGATAAAATAGTTTCTGCGGGCAATAAAGCTTCTATTAGCATTCATTTTCAAGCGCGACATGTTTATGTGGTGGCGGGCACTTCTGGTAAACCCATCTCGGTTAACATTACTCTGAATGGAAAACCACTAACGGCCTATCACGGAAAAGATGTTCTCAAAAGTTCACTGAGAGTAGAAAAACACACGCTTTACGAATTAATCGATCTTCCATCGGTTAAAGACGGTAATTTAACAATTACAGCCCCTACTTCTGGGCTTGAATTATATACATTTACTTTTGGAGATTAATTAGAAAGCAAAAAAAACCCCTCCAAATTATGGAGGGGAATCGCTTTTATGTTAAGGTTACATTGACATTAAACAGGCTTGGGTCATTTCCGCCGTTGCCAGTTATTCCTACGTTTCCACCTGGTGCATAAAAACAATCATATACATGTTGCGACCATATGTTGCTATTTACATCATAGCAAGAACGGATAGGGCTCGGTGAAAAGTTAGCCGCTGCAACATAGGCGATGTCATGATTGCCAATGCTTAAATGAAATCCGCTGAATTGTTCATTCTGAATGGTCATTTGAATAGTCGTGTAACCCACTGGATAATCCCTTTTGGCGCTGCCATTAATCTGGATATTATTGGTATAAACGCTCACAGAAGAACTTGGAATCGTTTTTCCGGTTTGATTATCGATGGTCAAATTCACTGGGATATCGGCATAAATTGCAGTCGATGCAGAAAATGCAGCGGCTGCGATTATCAACTTATATATATTTTTCATAATTCACCTCTCTATTTATTGAGGATAATGCTAGCACAAACTCAGAGAAAAATGATTGCAAATGTTGCCTTTTTTAAGAGAAAAATCGCAATAATATGCCAATAAAATTGAAATTTGTAGTTTTTTATGCTAATATTCAAGGATTCAGTAGAGGAGTGCTTCTATGCTCGACCGCATCGATAAAAAAATTCTCGAATGCCTGCAGCGCGACAGCCAGTTAAGTAATCAAGATTTATCCGACAAAGTGGGCCTTTCCCCTTCGCCTTGCTCTAGAAGGGTAAAGCAACTTGAGGAAGAGGGATATATTCAAAAACATGTCGCTCTTCTTAATCCTAAAAAAATTGGCTTGGATTTGACGATCTTAGTTTTAGTGGGCATGGACGGACATTCTCATGAAAAAATGTCCCACTTCGAGAAAGCCATTGCCACCTTACCTGAAGTCGTACAGTGTTATTTGATTACTGGCCAAACCGCCGATTACTTGCTCAAAGTGCTGGTCCCTGATCTCGAGCATTATCAATCCTTTTTAATGGATAAATTAACTCCAATCAAAGGGGTTGGCACTATTCACTCGAGCTTTGTATTAAGAAGCGTTACGGATACCACTTCAATTCCACTGGCCCATCTTTAATCTTCTTTACTCATCTTATTAAAACCACGCCAAAGAGTTTCTTTTTGATGAGCGGCTTGATTGATCGCCCGGGCAAGCACAAATAATAAATCTGAAAGTCGATTGATATAGCGCAAGGACTCAGGATTTAAATTAAATTCTGCCGGAATATTCACAAATTGTCGCTCGGCGCGACGACAAATAGTCCTAGATAATTGGCAGTGAGCGGCCGCTTTTATTCCCGATGGCAGCACAAATTCCGTTAATTCAGGTAATGCAGAATTGAATAAATCAATATCTTTTTCTAATTGTGTTACGTTGTCTGCCTGTAGAATTTTCGTGTTCGGCATGCAAAGCTCGGCACCTAAATCAAATAATTCATGTTGGATCCGTGTGAGAATTTCGCTTATTTTTCTGGGTATTTCATCTTGTGCTAAAACCACACCGATAGCGCTATTTAATTCATCGACCTCACCAATCACAATAATACGTTGATCGTTTTTGAGAATACAGCTGCCATCGCCTAAGCGAGTTTTACCTTTATCTCCAGCCTTAGTATAAATTTTTGTTAATCGGCGTTTCATAGAAGCCCCTTTAAGTTTCGCCTCGTTCAGGGTGACAACTATCTTCAGAAGAAGATTTTTGTTGAGATTCGGTACTGATTACACTGCCAGTAATGGGATTTGGCCTGAAAATCGTACAGCCTTTGAGGCCCATTTCATAGGCTTTTTCATAAACGGCTTTTAATTTCGAAAAGGGAAAAGACTCCGGAATATAAATGGTTTTTGAAATCGCATTATCAACATAGGGCTGCAAAGCGGCCTGAATATTTAAATGATGGATGGGCAATAATTGCTGAGCGTCTATCCAGGCGGGCGGAAAGCCAGAACGCCCCTGCCCTTTCCACAAATGAAAAGCAAAGTCTTCTACCAAAAATTCTCGATTTTCACCGGTTTTGATTCTCACCTTCCGATGATAAGAAGCCTGAAAAATAGGCTCCAAACCGTTCGACACATTATTCGCTAATATACTAATGGTGCCGGTAGGCGCAATGGCCGTATGGTGACTATTACGAACGCCATAACGTTTTAAGGCAATTCGGAGAGGCTCAGGCAAGCGTTGAATTAAACGGCCTTGAAGATAATGTCGCTTATCAAACGCTTCGAAGGATTTTTTTTCTTTCGCGAGTTCAATCGAGGTTTGCCAGGAGGCATGATAAATATCTCGCATGATTTTACGAGAAATTCGCAGTGCATCATTACTGGAATAGAGCACATTCAGCATGACAAGTGCATCACCCAAGCCCGTAATTCCTAGGCCAATTCGTCGAGTGGCCAAGGCTTCTGCTTGTTGTGCCGGAAGAGGATATTGTGAAACATCAATAACATTATCTAAAAATCGAGTAGCGATATGGGCAGTTTCTTTTAGTTTTTCCCAATTAAAAGTGGCTTGCTTAGTGAAAGGATTTTTCACAAATTGAGTTAAATTTAAAGAGCCCAAATTACAGGCCCCATAATGTGGCAGCGGAATTTCTCCGCAGGGATTCGTCGCACTCTGCCATTCGCGATACCAGAGATTATTATTTTTATTGACGGTATCTTCAAAAATCACGCCAGGTTCTGCATAGGAATAGGCCGAGCGTATAATTTTTTCCCAGAGTTTTCTCGCTTTAATTTTTGAAAATACACGACAAGGCACTTTTTCAGAAGAACTCGACCAACGTCGTAAAATAATTTCCGCACTTTTACTTTGCTCTTCGATGCTTTCTATAGGAAAAACCAGGCTCCAATATTCATTTGCTCGAACCGCCCGCATAAATTCATCGGTAATTAACACAGAAACATTAAATTGGCGCAATTCATGCTTTTCTGCTTTTGCTTCGATAAATTGAAGGATATCAGGATGATCGCAACGCAGGGTTCCCATCATGGCACCTCGACGTGCACCAGTGGATTGCATGGTAGCAGACATGGCGTCCCAAATACGCATAAACGAAATAGGGCCCGAAGCAATATTACCGGTTCGGTCTGCTAAAAGCCCTTGTGGACGAAGGGTCGAAAAATCATAGCCAACTCCCCCACCCTTCTGCAAGGTCACGGCTCCTTCTTGGAGAGCATGAAAAATTCCATCGAGAGTATCGTTGATTTTACCCATCACAAAACAATTAAATAAGGTGACATCGTGAGAAGTTCCAGCTCCCGCGATAATTCGTCCACCAGGTAAAAAATAGCCTTCAGACATCATTTCAAAAAAACGCGTTTGCCAGGGTTTTCGGGCAAAACGATTTTCCGCAGAGGCCACCGCTTTTGCCACGCGCATCCAAGTGTCACTTATGTTTTTATCAATATTTTCGCCACGCCAATGATAGCGATATTTGGTATTCCAAATATATTCCGATATGGGTTGTAAAAAAGCATCCATGCTACTGCTAGAATTCCTTTAGGCTGGTTCAAAATCAATTTGTCGATTATCAACATCCACCCTTGCCACCAAAACCCGAATACGATCACCTAATCGAAACACTTTTCCACTGTTTTTTCCGGTTAAATGATGATGAGTTGCATCATGAAGATAATAATCATTTGGCAAATTGGTGATGTGCAAAAGACCCTCAATATAAATATCTTCGAGCTCAATAAAAAGACCAAAGCCCGTGACACCAGAAATATTGCCAGAAAATTCTTTGCCCACTTTGTCTAACATATATTCGCATTTTAACCAATTTAAGGCTTCACGTGTCGCTTCATCGGCACGCCGTTCCGTCATCGAGCAGTGCTCGCCTAAATGTTGCATAGCCACGGGATCGTAATGGAAGGTCTTCTTGGGATCCTTATTAATCACATGCTTCAATGCACGGTGAACCAAAACATCCGGGTAACGTCGAATGGGAGAAGTAAAATGTAAATAAGCTTCATAGGCCAGGCCAAAATGTCCTGCATTTTTCGGAGAATAGACAGCTTGGCGCAATGAACGCAACATCACGGTTTGTATAATATGCGCATCGGGCCTGCTTTGTATTCGATCTAATAATTTCGCATAATCTTTTGCGGTGGGATTTTCTCCACCGGCCATTCGAAGACCAAAAGCTTTTAAATAATCGCGCAAAGCCTCGATTTTTGTGGGATCTGGCGTATCATGTATGCGATAAAGGGTTGGAATATTTTTACTGTGCAAATAATCTGCGGCACAAACATTGGCTAGCAACATAGCCTCTTCAATCATGCGATGGGCGACATTACGTTTTACCGGCACAATTTTTTCTATTTTACCCTTATTATCAAAAATAACTCTGGTATCAACGGTCTCAAAATCGATAGCACCTCGTATTTTACGCAGCAAAATTAATTTTTCAAAAAGCTCATGAAAAACTTTCAAATCAGGAATTAAGGCGGGATATTTAAATTCTCCCTCTTCTATAAGTTTCGCCACTTCACCATAAATTAATCTTGCATTGGAATGAATAACCGCTTCATAAAAGTGATATTCAATGACAGAGCCCTCATTATTTAAGCTCATATCACAAACCATCACCAAGCGATCTTGGTTGGGTTTTAAAGAACATAATTCATTGGAGAGCACCTCTGGCAACATGGGCACCACTCGCTGAGAAAAATACACGGAATTTCCGCGCTCTTTTGCAGAAACATCCAAAGCCGAATCGGGTCTTAGATAATGCGTAACGTCTGCTATAGCCACATATAGTTGATAACCTTGTTCGTTGCGATGGCAATACACCGCGTCATCAAAATCTTTTGCGTCTTCACCATCGATGGTGACAAAGGGCAGCGTGCGTAAGTCTTTTCGCCCCTCAATATCGCTTTCAAGAACTTGTTCCGAAAATCGATGTGCTTCTGCTAAACAAGTGGAATCCCACTCATGGGGAATATTAAACGTGCGAATGGCTAATTCAATTTCAAGGCCCGCCATCATGCGGTCCCCGATAATTTCGCTGATGCGACCAACGGGCTGTCGTTTTAAAGTGGGCTGCGCCGTGATATCAACGCTCACATATTGTCCCTCTTTCGCGTCTTTCGTTTCATCAGGCGGAATAATAATCGACTGGGTAATTTCTTTTAAATCAGGCTCAACAAAAGCAACACCATCTTCTCGAAAAAATCGTCCAGTGACCCTTTGGGTTTTATGTTCAAGAATTTCGACAATAATGCCTTCAGGCCGGCGCCTTTTAAAATCCCCCACCGTCACTCGAACCAAAACACGATCGCCCGGAAAAACTAGGCGCATTTGTCTCGCTGGTAAATAAATATCTTCTTTACCTTCATCGGGAATCAAATATCCAAAGCCATCTTTGTGTCCTTGAACGCGGCCAGGAATTAAGTTCATCTCAGTCACTAAAGCATAACTGCCCCGTCGATTTGTCATCAGCTGACCATCTCGAATCATGGCTTTTAAACGTCGACGAAGACCTTCTATTTCCTCATCGGTTTTAATGTTAAGAGCTTTAATAAGGTGAGCGAAGGAAACCGGACGTTCTCCCTCTTTTAAATAGGCCAGAATGTGTTCGCGGCTCGCGATAGGATTTTCATATTTTTCCTCTTCGCGTTTTTTAAAGGGATCTTTTTTTCGAAATTTTGTCATGGGCCTAGTATACCGTTCTAAACGCTTTCAAGCTATCCCAAATTTGTTATACTTTATAATTAACAGCATAAAAGGAGAAACACTATGCTAAAGAAAACCGCCTTGATTACCGGGGTTTTATTGCTCACAGGATGCGCGCATGTGCCCTACAACCATAATCGCTTATATGCCTCAGCCCATTACAATTGCACCAAACTGAAAGAGGCACTCAATGTCGGCTATCACTCACACAGCCCAGGTGCGAACAATGGCAAAAGCGTTTCGGTCTCGGAAAGAGCGGCCGAAATGCGCCTTTATGAACGCGATTGTGGAAAATAGTGAGTGCTATAGTAACGACAAGATAAATGCCAATAAGGCCACGGAGCCAATAAACACTAGAATTTGCCTAGTTTTAAGGGTGTAAATAACGGGCACGACAAAAAGCGTGAATAAGGTCCCAATCAACATTCCCATGGCAATGACCAAACCGATGTCGCGGCGGCTTACCGCCCCGGCACCGCTGGCTAAAATCAGCGGAAAAACACCTAAAATCATGGCGGCTGTCGTCATCAAAATGGGGCGTAAACGAATAGAGGCTGCCTCTACTATTGCCTCTTCAGCTGAAATATCCTGGTTTGACCTTAAGCTTTTTGCAAAATCTACCATTAAAATACCGTGCTTGCTGATTAATCCTATAAGAGTAATTAAGCCAATTTGAGTGTAAATATTTAAAGTGGCTAAACCAATATTCACACCAATAAGCGCACCTGAAATGGCCATTGGCACACTCACCATTATAATTAAAGGATCGCGAAAACTCTCAAATTGTGCGGCTAACACGAGATAAATAATAATAATCGAAAAGAAAAACGTCAGAAGCAAGGCATTGCCTTCTTCCATATATTGACGAGATTGACCTGCAAAATTATAGCTCATTCCTGGGGGTAATAATTGTTTCGCTTGCGACGATAAATAGGCTAGCCCCTGTCCTATCGTGACACCTGGAATCGTCATCCCTGAAATTTCAGCGGAATTTAGCTGTTGAAACCGAGTTCGAGAATTGGGTTCTATGTCATATTTAATTTTAGCCACGGTGTCTAGGGATACCAAATTTTGATTACCCGTTCGTACATAAACCTTACTTAAATCTTCGGGATTATAACGAAATCGATGCTCCACCTGTGGAATCACTTGATAGCTTTGATTATCCATCGAAAACCAATTCACATAATTCCCGCCAAAAGAAGTGGCCAAGGATTCCGCGATGGTATCAATACCAATATTCAATTGAGCGGCCTTGGCGCGATCAATGATGAGATCCATTTCGGGTTTATCGAATTTTAAGCCCCCAAAAACAAACATAAACATCCCGCTTTTTTGTGCATTGCTTACGATTTTTTCCATCATGGGATAAATTTTTCGTAGCGAAGCGGTTGAAGTAATTTCAAATTGAATCGGCATTCCAGAACCCGCGGTGGGCAAAGCCGGCAAGGGAATTGCCATAATTTGTAGCGCAGGAATTTTTTGATATTGCCCATTCACATAAGCATTCACTTTATCCTGTGATTCTTTGCGCTCATTCCAAGGCTTTAAAATTAAGCCTGCAAAACTGGAATTGGTTCCATTGGCACCATTCACAATAAAATAATCAGACCAGGATTTTACATGGCGATAAATCGTATTAAATTGATTCGTGAATTTCTCCATATAATCCAGTGTGGCCGTTTCTGGCCCTTGCGCTATCGTAAAGACAATGCCCTGATCTTCGCCAGGTGCTAATTCTTTTGAGGACGTGCTATACAAAAAATAGCAACTTAACAGCACGACAAAGGCAAATAATAGCGTCGCCGGCCGATAATTGATGGCATCCATTAATAAATTTTTATAGATAAATTTCAGCTTTTCAAAGCAGGAATCCACGAATTTTACAAATTTTAATTCGCCAATATTCATGGATAAAAATCTCGAGCACATCATTGGCGAAAGAGTCAGCGCGATGATTCCCGAAATCACCACGGCGGCAGCTAAAGTGAAGGCAAATTCTTTAAATAAGGCTCCTGTAAGTCCGCCCATAAATCCGATTGGCGTATAAACCGCCGCCAAGGTTATCGTCATGGTAATAATGGGTGTCGCAATCTCAGAGGCTCCTTTTAAAGCTGCAGCCAAAGGACTTAAACCCTCTTCAATATGTCGATAAATATTTTCGACGACCACTATGGCATCATCAACGACCATTCCGATGGCGAGCACCATTGCCAATAGCGTCAATAAATTCAGCGAATATCCCAGCATTTGCATTAAAGCAGCAACACCAATTAAGGATAAAGGAATGGTAATGATAGGAATAATCACCGTTCGCCAAGAGCCCAAAAATAAATAAATCACCAAGATAACGATAAGGGTGGCCTCAAAAATGGTTTTGATCACTTCATTAATCGAGGAGCGAATATAACGTGTGGCATCCCAGACAATTTTTTCTTTTAAGGCGGAAGGAAATTGCCCGCTCAGCTCTGGAATTTTTGCACGCACAGCGGTAATGGTGGACAAAGGATTTGCGGTGGGAGTTGGAAAAATGCCTAAAAATACGGCCTTTTCTCCATTAAAATAAACGGATGAATCATAATCCTCTGAACCCAATTTAATTCGCGAGACATCTTTTAAATGCACCGCCGCACCATTGGCACCCTCTTTAACGACTATATTCTCAAAGCCGCTGACCGTATTCAGATCTGTTTCAGGTTTTATGCCGATTTCAATATATTTTCCCTGTGTATGTCCCGCGGCTGCCGGAACATTTTTACTTTGCAAAGCCGCATAAACATCGGATGCCGTAACCCCAAGCCCGGCCATTTTTTCCGTATCAAGCCAAATTCGCATCGCAAAAGTTCGGCCACCTAAGACTTGAACTTGCCCGACACCTGAAACGGTTTGTAATTCCGGCACCACAACACGCGAGACATAATTCGTAATTTGTTCGGGACTCATGTGGCGACTGTCAAAAGCCATATACATTAGCGCAAATTGTTCACCAGTGGATTTTTCAACGCTGGGCTCTTGCGCTTGTCTTGGCAAATTTTGCTTCGCTTTTTGCACTTCGCTCAGCACATTGGTAAAAGCTTTTTCGGGATCGTAATTTAAACGGATAAAAGCTTGAATCGTGCTAACGCCATCGTTGCTGGTGGAAGTCATATAATCCAAGCCTTCCGCACCCGCAATTTGCTGCTCTAATGGTGTTGTAATAAAACCTTGCACAACAGAAGCAGAGGCACCAGGATAAGCGGTTGTTACCGCAATAACGGTATTATCCATTTTGGGATATTCGCGCACCTGAAGCGTAAAAATAGCCTTCAAGCCCACGACAAAAATAAGCAGGCTGACGACGACGGCCAATACAGGCCGATTAATAAAAATATCAGTAAATTTTCGCATGACTTATCGCAATGGGGCTGTTGTTATGCAAATTCATTTCGCCAGAAGTAATCACTTCATCGCCGGGAGAAATGCCCTTGGTAATTTGCACGAAATCACCTTTACGTTCACCCACTTCAACAACGCGTTGGCTTGCCGTTATAAGTGCTTTTCCCTTTTTGTCTTTATCGTGTTTTACAACATAGGCAATATCACCGTATAAATTATAGGTGACCGCCGTTTGAGGAATACTAATAACCTTTCCGCCTTGCGAAACTAAAACGGTCACTTTTGCAAATGTGCCTGGATACAATAAATGATCGGCATTAGCAAATTCCGCACGCACGGCAATATTTCGAGTATTCACTTCAACCGTGGAATTAAAAGCGATGATTTTTCCCGTAAAAACACGGCCAGGATAAGCATCCACCTGAACCTGCACGCTTTCGCCAACGGCAATTTTTGCTAAGGCTTGCTCTGGCAAATTAAAATCCACAAAAATGGGGGCAATAGATTGCAAGCTCACCAGCGCATCACCAGGATTTACAAATTGCCCAATATTCACTTGACGTATGCCAGCTTTTCCATCAAACGGCGCTGTCACTTTTTTATAGCTAATATTTAATTGATCGGTTTCTAGTGCGGTTTGGGTTTTAACGAAATTCGCTTTAGCAGTATCGGTTTCGTTTTTGGCGATGGCACCTAATTTTGTTAATTCTTGATAGCGGGTTAAGGTCAATCGAGCCAGGTTCAATTGCGCCTGATCATCGCGTAAAGCTTGCTGATCAATGGCATCGTCCAATTGAATTAAAGCATCGCCTTTTTTAACATTTTGCCCGGATTTAAAGTAGAATTTTAAGATTTGTCCACGGGCTTGTGCAGTCACGTTGACACTATTTTGTGCGACAACCGATCCCACAGCTCTTAGCGTTGACTCCCAGTTTTGAGGCTCTACTTTATAAGTGCTTACGGATACTGCAGGGGGATGAAAATTTTTAAAATACGATTTAATAAAATGCGCTTTGAGAGCATTCCAACCAAAAGTACCACCAAAAATTACGACCAACACAGAAATGATGATGATCATCCGCTTCTTCATCGGATTCATCGGCTTCGTCGAACTCATTGCAAAGACCCCTCGAATTTAGAGGGGGATAATATCAGCTAAGCGTCAGGGTGTCATCCTGGATCAAGTCTACTGCTTCTCAAAACTGCGATTATTTTTTGCGACAGCATCCGCTATTTCTTGTAGCAGAGGTATTACAGCCTTCGAGATCGGATGATCAAGACCATAATTTTGGGAGAGCTTAGCACAGGCGTCTTCGTAAGGCTTATCACTATCTCTAGCTTGGGCTATACCTTCGCGATAATTATTAACTATTTCAGTCAAATCTTTTTTTATTTCCGACGGAACTCGAAAATTAGAGACTTCGGTTAGCACTTTCGCAAATAGCTGCTCTTCATTTTCTCGCAGATTCTGCACACCAGCATTCCTTTTAGGAGGGAAAAAATTCGGGGCTCCTGCAGCAGGTCTGGGTTCTTTTCCAGCTACTGGAGCAACACTATGGGTTTTGCTTGACCGATTTGCCAGTAAGTCACGAATTTCAGAAAGAGGCTTGCCTTTCGTTGCATCAGAGCCACCTAAATTTCTATCTATCTCAGCTCGCTCCTGTCTTGCAATCTCGCGTAACTGATCCAGATCAACTTTAACACCTCGCTCCTCATTACGAACTTGCATGAGAGCTAGGCCTAATTTATTTTCGCCCATACCATCAGCACCCCCGCCCCATATAGCATCAGCTTTACCGCCTGGCCCCTTGTAGGTATCTTCCAGTATATAAGCATTTCGAGTTGCCAAAAGATTCTCACGAAAAGTTAGGTCTTTTAGACGTGCTCTAACAACGTTTAGCATGGCGACCTGACCGCCAGCTGGATTTCCAGTTCGCCATTTTGCTAGTGTTTGTGGCGTTTGATTCTGTTCGTTGAATAGCTTGCCAGCCAATACACGGGCTTCGTCGGCATTAACAGCATTACAAATTGCATTATGTTCTTTAGAGCTAGGAAGGAATTTTTGGGATTGAAAATAATGCTCAGGTGTCTTGTATTTTATGCGATTTATTATCAAAGGCTGAGCTTCATTCCAATAATTAGCAAAAATATAATTTGGCTTGTCTTTATCATAAAAAGAATAATAAATTAAACCGTCTTTTAATAGCTGAATTGACTCTAGATTTTTTTGAGCGCGCATACAACACCTGCTATCTGATGAATAAACATCAATTTTACAACATAACTACATGAATTTCAATATATTTACATTCAATTTTAATCGGATAGTAAAGCGATCAAGTTCAAAAGCTTAGGACCTCGACCCAGCCATCGCTTGCGTTCGGGACTAGGGCTAATTATGATGGATAAAAAATTGCCTCAATAGCTCAGGTGGATAGAGCGGTCCCCTCCTAAGGGACAGGTGGCAGGTTCGACTCCTGCTTGGGGCAGTATTAACCAAGGGAAAAAAAATGTCGACAACACAAAAGACAAGAATTGAAAGGGATTCCATGGGCGAAATAGCCGTTGATGCGGACCATTATGGTGGTGCGCAAACGCAGCGCTCTTTGCATTATTTTGCGATTGGCCGTGAAAAAATGCCCCCAGAACTCATTCGCGCGTTTGGGATTTTGAAAAAGGCAGCGGCACTTTCCAACCTTAAATTGAAAAAACTGAGCAAGGAAAAAGCGAATTTAATTTCGCAAGCAGCAGATGAAGTCATCAATGGCGACCTCTATAACCATTTTCCCTTAAGCATCTGGCAAACAGGCTCTGGCACTCAAACCAATATGAATGCTAACGAAGTCATCGCAAATCGTGCGATAGAAATTGCAGGCGGCGTTCTCGGCAGTAAAGAGCCCATTCATCCAAATGATGACGTTAATATGTCGCAATCTTCAAATGATACTTTCCCAACGGCAATGCACATTGCGGCCGTTGAAATGATCACCCATAATTTAGTGCCAGCAATTAAAGGGCTTCGTGATGCGCTGGAAAATAAGCAACAGAAATTTGCCAAAATCGTGAAAATTGGTCGTACGCATTTACAAGATGCGGTGCCTTTAACGTTAGGGCAAGAATTTTCAGGATATGTTTCACAATTAAATGCAAACTTAAGCGCCTTAAACGATGTTTTACCGCATTTATATAGACTTGCCATTGGTGGCACAGCGGTTGGAACGGGTCTTAATACGCATCCCAAATTTGCCGTCACTTGTGCTAAATATATTTCGGACATTACCGAGCTACCTTTTATTTCTGCGGCGAATAAATTTGCGGCCCTCGCCGCTCATGATGAAATTGTGCTGACCAGTGGCGTTTTAAAAACCTTGGCTTGCTCGCTCATGAAAATTGCGAATGATATTCGTTGGCTTTCTTCTGGCCCGCGCTGCGGCATAGGCGAAATTACCATTCCTGAAAATGAACCGGGATCTTCAATTATGCCGGGAAAAGTGAATCCTACTCAGTCGGAAGCCTTAACGATGGTTTGCACACAAGTTTATGGAAATGATGCGACGATAAGTTTTGCAGGATCTCAAGGAAATTTCGAATTAAATGTGTACAAGCCTGTAATGATTTTTAATTTAATTCAGTCGATTTATTTACTGGCCGATGCGAGTCGTTCGTTTACTCAGCACTGTGTTGTAGGAATTGAGGCGAATTTAAAACGCATTAAGGAGCATTTGGATCATTCATTAATGTTGGTGACGGCATTAAATCCGATTATTGGCTATGATAAAGCGGCAAAAATTGCGAAGAAAGCTTATGCTGATGGTACGAGCTTAAAAATGGCCTGTGTGGAATTGAAATATTTGACGGCTTTGGAATTTGATAAGGCTGTAATTCCCGAAAAGATGGTTTGATGCACCGCTCACCCTGATTTAATGCCCCTTTCCCGCATTAGAGTTTCGTGCCGATTCTGTCAAATCGAATTTTGTTATACCAATGCGGGGGATTTGGATCCCAATTTAAAAATACAAACATGGCTTTTCCGATTAAATATTTTGCGGGAACCATTCCCCAATCTCGAGAATCATCGCTATTATCGCGATTATCACCCATCATAAAATATTCACCTGGTGGCACCACGAGATTATAAAAATTGTGCGCATCATTATTCGGGCAATTAACGGAATCCGCATCGCAAACGAATATTTTGTGCTTAACGCCATCTAAATCTTCTTCCATCACCTTTACTGACCACTTAAAGGACCATTCGAATCGGTGCTGTCTCCCGCAGGAGTTTGCGTAGCTTCTTTTCCATTCATAAAAAGTACTTTATTGATATAACTAATATGATCGCCCGGAACTCCAATGACGCGCTTAACGAAAGTTACTTTTGGATTTACTGGCCAATAAAATAGGGCAATTTGCCCGTGCTGAGGGTTCCATTTGACATAATTTTTGTATACCAAACGGGTAAATGCAAACCATACGAAAACTGATTCACCAACATTAAATCGCCAGGAATAACGGTGGGATGCAAGGAACCGCTGGGCACGCGATAGGGCTGCGCCATGAACGAACGAATAATTAATACCATCAATAACACTGGGAAAAAAGATCGGGAATAGTCAATTAATATCGGTTTTTTGAAGCTTTTTTCGCTCGGATTACCTTAGCAGTAAATCCAATCCACCAGAGTTACTATCCGCTAAATACGACTACTAAATCACTAAAATGGCTGGGAAATCTAGGTTCATAATCCACCTTTTGGAACATAAATGGAAGGCCACGAAATAAAAGCGCATGAAAAGGACCCGTCTGAACGGCTGTATCCTCTTGTTTGACTATACCGTTCGCGCCCGACTTTAGCCGCTAATTCATTCGCTTTATTTAAAATTTTTGCTTCATCAGCAGGCGTGGGATCGTCTTCAATCCGCAAGGCAAGTTTACATAGCCCATGGGCTCCGCTGTGAGGGGAGTATCAGGATAAGAAGTATATCGATTTCGGGTCGCTTGGCGCACGCACCACTTTTTCAGGTAAAACCAAGCCGCAAGGCAGGTTTTTTGCGACAGGGAAGGTAAAAGACACGAGAATGGCAGCGACCAAACCCAATATTCCGCTAACCGCGGTTCTACTCCAATGACTTTGCTCCACGTGTAGAGCTCCTTTGCTATTGAGATTAGGCCTTAGCTTAACGCTTGATTGATGGGAGTGCAAGGTAGTAACATGGGACATGGCCAACACTTCCGATAAACCAATCAGCATTCGTGAATTACAGCTTTGTCTCGGCGACAAGGAGTTTTTCTATCTATTTGATAATCTCAGTGTTTTTAATAGCTCCCCACGTCAAAGACAAATGAATATGATCGCCTCAATTTCGGATGTTCATAAATTATTGCGTTATGCACAAAAGCCTAAGTTTTACAAAATCTGCAAAGCGCCTGAATTACTACAGCATTGGCAAAAATTACTGGAGCAAAATAAAGAAAACGGACGAGAAACTGATGCGAATCCCGAAAACAAACAGGAAGCTAGTTTCAAATTAAATCGGCACCTTTTTGATGAATTACTCCTGCGTCATTGCAAAGAAATGTATGAACTCGCTGCGGGGGAAAATAACTTAGCACTCGCCAACGAATATAAAAAGCTTGGAATTTCTTATTCTAAAATGGATAGAGAGATCCCAAGCCAAGAACAGATACTCCGCCTTTCCCTTTAATACCCCTCACCCTACCCTCTCCCGCATTAAATTCCACAGCATTTTTTGTATTTTTTGCTGCTGCCACAGGAGCAGGGATCATTTCTGCCTATTTTACTCGGGGCACTTGGGGTTTTTTCGGGGCTGGGGTAAATGCCGTTCAGGTAATACCATTTTCCATTTTCAAATAGAAATTCGCTGATTTCGTGGAGAACTTCTTTTTTATTGTCTTCAGCATAATAAGCACAAAATTCTACTATGCCTTTATTGGCATCTTGGGTGGCTTCTACTACTTCTAATCCAGCCCATTTTACTTTCTTGGCCCACGCGCGTGAGGCTTCAATGTTAAAATGATCAGCGGCCGGAGATTTCATCGTGCGTGCAATATATTCCATATTGGCTTGAACATAAGCCGTGTATCGAGAGCGCATTAATTCTTCTGGCGTGGAAGGGGAATTTTCGCCAGAAATAAAAAGGCCGCAGCACTCAGCATAAGCTTTTTTGCTAGAACAAGGACACAGTTCATTTGGTTTCATGGAGACATAGTAACATGGGTTTTGTTCTATAGGCAGCCTCTGAGACAGTCAAAATGTGAACCACTATGGGTTTATGCCTTCAGCCATTTAAAAAAGCCTTTTTTGAACCCTGGTGGATTTATTTACTTTTATTGATGAACTCGATTTCAGTGGTGGGCTGTCCTTTATTGGAAAAAATCCATAGCCAGAGCTACTAACTGGGAAAGTTTTAGGTTTCGATAAATCGTCTTGACTCGGAGAAGATTCGGCAGCGGTTGCTGCTTTCGGTGTCCTAGGTTGGAAATCCATGGGTTCACATTTAAATTGAGAACGCCATAATCGACTTAATTTATCGGCTAATACATTTATAAAAGTTCCAATCAAGGGCCCCAACACTCCCAAACCAGAACCGATACTGGCGACGACTAAGGGGATTTGAGTGCTTAATAAATGAGAAGCACTCTTTAAAATAGGCGTAAAAATAGGCCCAAAAAAATTTCCAACGGCCACCAAGGCAGATTTTACTGCGCTGAAAATGGGCCCAACCGTTGGCAAGTGCGAAATCCAGGTAAATACCTTTAGTGGAATGAGATGAATGGTAAATGGAAGCAAGGTCCCCCAAAGCACCATAGATAAGGCAATACTTAAGCTTGCACCGAGAATGCCAAACACTTTCCCTGCCCTGCCCTTTAATTCACAGCCAGCTCTGTAAGCGATTTTCGCGCTATTTTCGGGAGAAGTTAAAGCCCTCCCCAAAAGATGAACATATTTAAAAACATAGTGAATCAGGCCTAAAAAAATTAATCCTAAAACAGCCGTAGATTTAGACACTGCATTTTCTGTACTCCATCGGCTTCGCTCTAAGCGAACCTGCAATAAGGCCATCCCCATAGCCGTGCTGTTCGTTATAAGTAAGGGCAGAAATTCCGTGAATATTTTTAAAATATTAATTAAAGGCTTGATGAGAATACTGGCCAATTTAAACGCAGGAATAATGATCGATTTAATGCCAAAAACAAGGCCTAGAACTTGCAAAACTTGTTTAGATAGAGGGGTATCATCATTCCACTCCCACCCACCGATGAAATTTTTTAAAATTTGTTTCCCCGTTATTTTTCCCGCCTCATCAAATCGATTTGGAAGCCCAAAAAAAATGCTTAAAAATGAAAAAGCATTAAATGCAAAAGACTTCTGCTTAGGATCGGCAAGATCATAATCATCCGGATGGTAAGTCGATAAAAGTGATTCCTTAAATGCCCTGTTAAAATGCTGTTGATAATCCTTTTGATCCAGGCGAGAGCCTGTCAGCTCCCAATAATACACTTGAAAATGACAAAATCGATTCTTTAACCATTCAGGAAAAGAAAAGAAAATTGTTGGGTTTGAAAATGAAAGGCGCATTGACATTCCTAAAAACTGCAAAATTAAAGACTCAGTTTATCTAAGCCATCATACAAAACAACTGTGATTTTTCAGTATTGAATTTTAGCACTGGCTGTGTTAAATCCCAAGCGATTGATGAGAGGGTGGCTTTTTATCTCAGCAAAAAGAATGCCAAGTTGAAACAAGGTATAGCATTCCGATTTTGACTTAATATTTTCGATATGCTTGTCGACCGTTGACTTTGAAATTTCGAGGATTAAAGAAATGGCCTCAGAAGCCTTACCAGCACTTAACCAATGCAAAATTTGGAGCTCACGCTGGGAAAGATAGAAAATTTTATTTTGATAGTAGATTTTAAATTTTTTCCCCGAAAATAATTCGACCAATGGAGCAAGCGGATCACAAGATAGTGGCAGTTTTATTTCTTGAGGCTCCAAATCAAAGGTAAATTCAAATGATTTTTGCAAAGTCTTATTCTCGTGAATTTTCTCATCAAAGTATTTTGAAAATAAATGCAGCCAATCTAAATGTGAAAAAAAAGTATTTAAAAGAGCTGGATTTTGAATGTGACTAGCGAAATGGTAATAATCCCAATACTTCTCGGCTTTATTCACAATCGTAAATCCATTAAACAATTTAAGGCTTTGCTTTAGTTCATGCAACTCGAGGCTTTTGCCAAAGTGCGCGGGCGCGTCCCATAAAATCACATTCCCGAAATGCTCACGTTCCCTGTGTAATGAACAATTATAATAGGCTTTAGACAAATAAATTTTCATAAATTCCGCGTCGGATCCTAAACCGGAAATCTTCCCGTCCTTACTCACTCTCGCCCTGGAAAAATAGTCAATATTCAAGGCACGCAATGGGGCACCGATCGCCTTTATTTCATCGGCATAGAGTAAAGTGGGATGTTGGCTAATATCTAAAGTCATGGCCCATCATATCAATTGAAAGCTCAAGGTCAAGCCTTTATTAATGCTTGGAAAAAACTGATGATTCTTCGGGTACCATTTTAATGATTTCCTCGAAAAGGGCATTAGCTAAGTAAGGATTAATCTCCATCGCAATTCGAGCAAGATTTGATAAATCATTTTTAAAAATAATGACGATGCTACGTTTCTCTTGACTGATGTTTTCGTAAGTCCTAGTGTTAAAAAATCGAAAATTTGGCAACAAATCTTTCCGACGTGGTTTTTGCTTATCGGATAATTTTTCCGGAACGTACCACACCATTCCGGGGGAATTAGGCGGAGCATTCTCGTTAAAAATAGTCCTATGAATAAATTGAAGCACTTCATCATTAATGCAGGTAAATTTAGGATAAAAACACAAATTCGCAACGGCTAAATATCCCTGTAGTGTAGCGGCATCATAAACGGTATACACCTCTACATTTTCGTCTGGACATTGCTCTTTAAGAGCAAAACCTCTTTTCGCAAAAACGATCCACATTAGCTTTTGATAAGGTTCAAGCATCTTACTTCTAACTGTTAAAATCGCATAGTGAAGAAAGACTCGCTTTTTCTCGATTATCTCTGGCTGAATAAATGTTGCAATATTAAAGGCTTCAATTTTACCTTCAATGAAAATTAAATCCACAAAAGTAGGGCCTGAATGGGAATTGATTAATGCTATAAAATACGCATTCAATTCTTCGAGTTTAATTTTTTTTTGCCAGGGGAAATTATGTTTAAATAATTCATACATTTCATCTAACTGTGTCGATTGGAGTTCAGACATCATGATTGTTTTCAACTCGACTTTAGGGCGATTTTCAACAAAAAAATTCATGCCAATGTTTGAATCAAGATTCTTGCCAGGGCTTCTGCTGACTTTCAAAAATGCCGGCAAAAAGCTATTATGTTTACGGTTCAAAGCCGCTAAACCCGCTAGAATAAATCTACCCAAAAAATGATTATAAAATTCAGTAGCTATCGAGAGATGAGACCGACCCTGATCCGCTGGTAAAAAAAATCGAAGGAGTTCTTTTAATAATTCTCGATTTACCAGGTCCGATTTCCGAAACGAAGCACAAGCCAAAAGATACTCCAGAGCCGTGGAAGGACAGGCATAAGGATCCGCCGGTCGTTCACTAGGATCGGCACCATATTCCATTAAAAGCTCAATGATGCTGATAATAGAGCCTGCTTCTTTCCTTCGTACTTCTTCGAGATTGCCTTTTGTAGCTCGCCACACCATTTCGGCTAGAGCTTCTATTTTCTCAGTTTGACTAGAGCTTTTAAGCCTACCCTCAGAAGTAAAATAATGCGATTCCAAGGAACTTAAGAATTGAAGATCAGAATGATTTTCAATAGTCGTCCGGCAAATTTCGTTTTTTTCTCCTCTCCAATATAAGATATAAACACCAGCGTATTTCGATAGAATGAGGTCATAACGAAGAACATTTTTTTTCAATTGCTCCTCATCTGGCTCCCCGCCCCTCATAAAAACCCTATAATCCCAAACGGTTTTAATGGCTGTCTTTAGCAGACTTAAATGGTGTAGGAGTAAATTTGGATTTAAGCCTTTTTTCAAGTTGATTTTTAAGCACTCGTAATCATACTTTTCGATAGCGTTCCAAATTTCTCGTCCTAGTTCGCTTTGTTCTTCTTTATAATCTTTTGGAGGAGAAAATTGCACCCATTTTAATCCAGTAAAACCTGCCTGAAAATGACAAATGCTCTCTCGAGCCGCGGAAAATAACTGTTGTTTGTACTCATTAAATAATGTCGAATCGGCATCTTTTGGTTTTAGGTGAAGTTCCATCCTCTCAATAATATCCTGTAATTGAGGGAGCAATCTTTCTCTTCCCTTTGAGTCATTCAAATCAAAATTGATGCAAACGCCTGAATATTCATTCTGAGCAGAAAAGGCTGCTTTCAAAAAATCAAAATTGGGAACACCCAAAAAAGTTTTCGATACCAAGCGAAATTTCGCGAGACCATTCGTGAAAGTTTGAAATTCTAGGTAATAAAAAGGGTAAGTGGGAGGAAAGTGCTGAGAAGTTCGGCGGTAGGAATTGGTGCTTGAAATCTCTTTAGCCCATTTTACAGCCTTTCCAATTTCAAGTGCTGGATACTCGTCAGCAAGCCACAAATACACTCTTATCCTCTCAGGAGACAATCTGTTGATTCCAAAGAAGTGTGAATCTTTAACACATTCTACGTAAGGCTGAATTCTTTTCTGAACATCCTCAATCCGAACGGGAATTTCTTCTGGGGAAAATTTGGGGTAATTCTCTGCAAAAAATAAATAATATTTGATTAAGGTGCGATTTTTCTTCTGTTCTTCTGAAAGGCCCTGCATATTTTTATAGGCAATGTTACCAAGACTAAGAGCGAAATCCACACGCCGATCAGAATAATGATCATCGAGGAGCCAAAAAATATTCATCCTCAGCATATTAAGCGCTAATGAGGGATGCTCTTTTTTAAACAATTCGACATATCGGTAAGCTCTATTCGCAACATTCATGGCATGTCGGACAGCCTCAGAGGGTTCAACAGTAGGCTCATGCTCATGAAACCAGCGTAAGATTAACCGGTGTTCACCATTTACAGAAAAATTCGGAAAATCTTGCTTTAGAGAATCAAGGTAAGGATTAAGAATTTCGCTCGACTTCAAACGACGTAGGAAAATTTTGGATTCAGGTAATAAAGGAATAAAGTTTCTCATGGCATTAATTACTGTAGGAAGACGAAGCTTTCTCCTGAGATAATTCTTCATTCCTCACTCGCTCAAGCAATTTAAGAATATCCACCGAGTAAGCTAATTCAATACCATCGAATGTTTCCTCTTTGATTAGCTTTTCGATACCAAGGACTTTTAGCCTCGCCTCAATAATTGTAGTCTTAGCTTCAGAAAAAATTAAAAGGACTTCATCTGTTTTTTCATTATGCTCGAACTCATAACAATGATCTTTCAAAGTATTCAGCATTGAGGAATAGTGCATTTTATCTTTAACAAGCTTCTCATCGAAATCAGCTCGATTAATTTGATATTGCTTCTTTAATTTCCTGAATTCTCCCCTAAGATCACACACACCAATTGTTTGTAACTTTTCTATGATGTCGAGTTTATTATCCTTCGAAATCTGGACACGGAGTAATCCCAAAGCTGAATCCAGCTGTATACTATTACTCGGAACAAGCGGTTGCAGGAAATTTTCCAGCAAATTGGGAAGTTCATTTTGGCTACTGGCAGTCAAGCAGCCATTAGTCGCATTACTCGAAAAAATTCTGGTTGCTCTCATGAGATGTCCCTTAAAACCTAGTTTAATGGACAAAACTTTACCGGAATCACCTGGGCATATCAAGGGAGATTCTTCGCAGAGCTCACAATAACAGCGAATTGTGCGCTCTTATTTTTGGTAGATCTTGCCTAAGAGGGTTTTTAAATCATCGTTGGCGCTGATGCTTGAAGGAGCAGAACTGTGTGCAATAACAGTCTTAGGCGCTGGTTTGGCGGCTGCAGGCGCAGCAGCTGGAGTAATCACTGCTTGCGGTTCTACCAACTTCACGGCGGGCGCAGCGGGTTTTATCGGCAATTTTGGCTCGGCTTTTACCAGCGTGGCCATATTTTTCCCGGTTAAAATATCACCCACCGTAATTTCTTCCACGGCCCAGGTATCCACTTTCGGCATGGGAGCAAACTCAGCCGACTGCGGAATCGTTGCCGTTTCAGATGAAGGCTGAATCACATTCAGCGGATTTTCATAATGTTTATTAATCGAAATGGGCACTAAAATTCCAGAGCCTACATTCACGGCATCGCTCTTTAATTTATTAACAGATTCCAATAAGGCAAGTGAGGTGTGATAATTTTTTGCAATACCCTGCAAGGATTCGCCCTTAGCAATTTCATGATACTCCCAGCTTTTCTCTGGTTTTCCAGCAATTTTTGCCAGATTTTTCTGGAAAGTTTGAGCGGCCATGGCCGGAATTAACAAGGTATATTTACCCTCTAAATTCGTCGCAAAACGACGCATACCCGTATTCAAATGCACGATGACATTTTCAGGAACGTTTGCAAGCTTCGCCGCATCCGCCACATCAATTTGAGATTTTAAGGTAAAGGCTACAAAATAAGGGACATCCGGAACGTCTGGCATCTTTATGCCATAATGAGCAGGATCTTTAATAATTGCAGCAATCGCGATTAAACGCGGCACATAATCACGGGTTTGTTTCGATAAAGGTAAGGCCCAAAAATCGGTAGGTTTTCCGGCACGACGATTTTCGCGAATGGCATTATCCACAGCACCTTCTCCCGCATTATAGGAAGCGGCCGCTAAATCCCAATTTTTTTCACCCGCGTGCAAGCGCACTAAAAAGTTCAAAGCGGCGTTGGTTGACGTAATAATATCGCGTCGCGCGTCATACCACCAATCGATCTTTAAACCATAATCCGTCGCGGTTTCTGGCATCATCTGCCAAAGACCAGCCGCGCCCGCATAAGAATACGCATAAGGATAATAGCCGCTTTCGATCATCGGTAATAAGGTAAATTCAGCGGGCATATGACGCCTTTGCGTTTCTTGATACACGTAATAAATATACGGCGTGGCATCACGAATCATGTTGTGCAACATATGAGGATGTGAGGTAAACCATTTAATTTGCTCTTGAACTTCTGGGCGATTCACTTCTGCGCCTACATGAATATTGCTGGCAATAATGTTCCAAACGTTTTGCGAGTCCGCTCCTGCTGGATGCTCTTGTTGCAATTCAGTCATAATCGTATCATTCACATTATTCGCATCTTCGGCGACAACAGGATCATTATCCACTGGCGCGGTTTGCGCCGCCTGTGCTGGTGCGATGCCTGGTGCAGCCGCTGGTGCCGCAGGAGGATTTTGGCCAGGAATTAGGACTTGAGCAGGCTGCGGATCTTCAACTTGACCAACGACAGGAGCTGCAGCAGGTTGATCATACATAGAATGATAACCGGTCACACTGGCAGGACGACTTGGTTCATTATCGTATAAGGCAGCGATGGTTTTTGGCGCAATTTTAGGCGGCTGATAATTTCCGTATAATATTTTCACAGAATTTCCAACATTGGCTAAAGCACTACTATCAACATAAGCAATAGCACCAGGAGTACTTTCCACTTGGGCAATCGCCGCAGCGGCATTATTAACGCTTGCCGGCTGACTCGATTGACCACTAAAAATTTGCGAAGACCAATATTTGTTTGCTTTATCTAAATTCCAGCCAATAATTTTTTGATAAAATTCTTGATAAGTCGCGGAACCATCAGGCTGTGCAATTGGTGTTAAATTTTCTTTCGTCGATAATTTTACGGGCTTCGCTAAATACAAGGCGCTCAATTGTTTTTGCGTTAATTGATTCACTTTAATCGTGGGATTTCCAATTACCACTAAATCGGCGAAAGCCGCCCCTGCATAAAGCAGTGCGCTAACATTCACCAACATAATACTGGTTTTTAGGAACTTTTTAAAATATTGCATCTAACGAAACACCATACATCATAATAGTCTTCCGTCCTGGGTTGGTATTAAAAAATCCAAAAGTTCCATTGAGCGGTTGAACACCACTCAGACTAAGTTTAGCCAACAAATTACTGTTGATTGTATAATCAAGACCCAGTGTTAATGAGTCTTGTACCTGAGCGAACTGTCCACTTGAAGCCACCAAAGTGGCATTGTTGGTGGTTCCAGCATACGCATACGTAAGATTCGGCATAAAGCCACGAAATTGATAAGCCGCCATTACGTAATAACTGTTTATCGCGGAAATAATGGCCGCGACACTGCGGTGAGCATATTCACCAATTAATAAAAAGTGATCGATGTCTAATTTTGCGCCTGCGGACCAAAAAGTGGAGCCGGCTTGATTCACCAAAGTGCAACGCACTTGGCGCGTGCCATCAGGACAAACCGGCAGCGCTAAAGGCGCAGTGACCGTTGTTCTGTACGTCATATAGAGGCCGCGAAGTTCAAAGATGGAATCACCAATACTCATCATCGAGCCATAAACATTATCTTGTGCAAAATTCACAACCGTTCCAGAAACTAAATTCGGATTTAAGGTGGCATAAGCGGTGGCCTGATTAGTGCTGGAACCGTAGAAAGATTGTGATTTAACGACCCAATTAGATTGCCCTAAGGCAAGGCTGCTCACGCTGCTGATGCCATTCACATTAATGACAGGCACGATGCCATATACTTCATTCGGCAATACGATCCAAGGATAGGTAAAACCCACTTCGGCATTTTCTGAATAAAAAAGTGCAGGCACACGGATGCGGCCGGCGCGAAGCTGAATTTCGGGTCTTAGTGTATAACGGAGATAGGCCCAATCAGCATTCACATTAAAGGGCTGCTGATTAACCGTATTATCGCCGTCTGCCACAAATTGGCCCACCACTGAAAGATTATGCAGAATATTGCCAGTGACTTGCAGCCCAATTCGAGTGTCTGCAGCGGAATTAATCTGGTTATGGACATTACCATAGCCAGGTATTTGGTAATACGCACGATTATTCACATACAAGCCACCCGCACTGAGGAAACCATTAATCTGAACACGAGAGTCATCCCCAAGCCCTGCTGCATGCTGTAAACTAAAGCGTGAATCAGCTTTCTTATCATCTTGATCGTCAATGGAATCTTCAGATGTGGCCGCGAGAGGAACTGCCGCAGAAGCCTTAGCTTTTGGCTTAGTTTTAGCCTGCGGCTTTGGATTACTCACCGGAGTTTGTGCACTAACTTTTACCACTTTCTGAGGGGGCGTCGTGGAAGGTGTTGGCAGCGAAGGCCTAACAGGAGATATTACAAGGGTTTGCAGAGCAGCACCTTGTGCGTAGTGATAATGAACAGGTTCTTCGTCGTATACGCTTAAATCTCTATGAGGGACCGGGATTTTTAATAAGTTCTTTTGCATCTGAGCAAGAGTATCTTGAGGGGCCGCGAGCACTAATTCTTTGCCTTCCGGAGTGTCATGCGGGGCAGCTAAAAGCAATTCTTTGCCCTCTGGAGTATCATGAGGAGCCGCCAAAGCCAATTCCTTATCAGCGAATGCGCTGGGAGCTAATAAAACAAACGCAGTACAAGCAATACATTGCGTTAGTTTTTTAGAAATTGTCTTAGCTATTAGTTTCATCTTTTTTCCTGCGCTAATAGAGGCCTGAAAAACTGAGCGACATTCGCATTGCAATTCAAGGGCTTAGTTTATCATACTCGCCCACCCTACACAATTGCGTTCAGCTTCCCTTAAGCTTCAGAGCACGGATATAACTGTACAATAAAAATACATAAGAAACCTTAAGGAAACCTTAAGAGAAAGGATATTTCTTTATCCATCCCTATTATAATCAGATCCGCAGCAAATTATTAATTTGCGGGTATAGGCCATGGAGTGGTATTCTAATAACTTAAAGACCTAAAGGATTGGGCGCATGAGGGGGCTTTTAATCGTTTTGTTGTGCTTTTCGGTATCAGCTTGTATGGTTGGTCCGAATTTTCACACGCCTGTAGAACCCCAAACCAATCGCTATACCCGATTACCTCTTCCTAAAAAAACCAAGGCACAATACTTTGCCGCTGGACAAGACATTCCAGCAGAATGGTGGAAATTATTTCATTCCAAAACCGTGAATTCTCTTATTTTTGAAGGCTTAACGCATAGCCCCAACTTACAAGCCGCCCAAGCCGCCTTACGTCAGGCCAACGAAAATTGGCGTGGTGAAATTGGAAATTTATTGCTGCCAGGTGTGAATGGGCAACTTGTAAATGGACGCCAACAGGGTCTCAGTTTTCTCCCAGGAGTAGGACTTCAAAGATTCCGATTTAGTCTGCTGGGAGGCCAAGCCAATGTAAATTATCTTTTAGATATCTTTGGAGGCTCACGTCGACAGCTAGAATCTTTAAAAGCTCAAGTGGATTATGAACAATTTCTGCTTGAGGGGACCTTTCTCACCCTCACTTCTAATATAGTGACAACCATTGTCGACGCGGCTTCTTTTCAAGCGCAAATTAAAGCTACACAAGAATTAATTGTTCTACAAGAAAAAACCTTGAAAATTGTCGTTCAACAACTCCATGTGGGGGGAGCTTCAGGAGCTGATGTTCTTACGCAAGAAACCCAGCTTGCACAGACTAAAGCGCTCTTACCCCCCCTAATGCTTAGTTTGGCTAGATCACGTGACGCGCTTGCTGCCCTGGTTGGCGAATATCCGAGCGAGCTGCAAATACCCAATCTAAGACTTTCCTCATTACACTTACCTAAACGCTTGCCTGTGAGCTTACCCTCCTCGCTGGTTCATCAACGTCCCGACATTCGAGCTCAAGAGGCCCTCTTGCATTCCGCGAGCGCGCAGATAGGCGTGGCGACCGCCAATTTATTACCACAAATTACGCTCCAAGCTTATATTGGGCAAAACTCTAACAACCTCTCGACGATATTTAATTCGACCTCAACGATTTGGTCTATTAGCTCCGGGCTTTTGCAGCCTATTTTCCATGGTGGATACTTGCTAGCACAACGTCGTGCGGCTATCGATGCTTATGATCAAGCCCTAGGAATTTATAAACAAACCGTTCTTCAAGCTTTTCAAAATGTTGCCGATTCTCTTGAAGCGGTAAAGAATGACTCGGATGCCTTTGATGCCAATAAAAAAGCTGAAATTGCTGCTTTGCGCACGATGAATTTGACGGAAAAACAATTTCGATTGGGCGCTGTTAGTTATTTATTATTGCTGAATGCACAGCGTCAATATCAGCAAACCAAAGTGAATCGCATTCAATCAGAAGCCGCGCGCCTCTCCGACACGGCCGCCTTATTTCAAGCACTCGGCGGTGGCTGGTGGAATCGCGATCTTACCTTACCAAAACCAAAATTAACGGAAAATCAAGCATGAAAAAGCCCATGATCATAATGCTTTCTGTCGTTGGAACCATCTTCTTTTTAATTTTTGCCTATAAAACTTTCTGGAATTATATGCTGCATCGATTATTATCTAACTATAAACCTTCTTACACCGTCTCTGCAATGACCGCGGATTATTCGGCATGGCAACCAAAGCATGAATTTTTCGGAAGCATGAGAGCGGTAAAAGGCGTTAATGTCACCACCGAATTGGCAGGGCTTGTTGTAAAAATTTATTTTAAAGATGGCGCCTACGTCAAAAAAGGCGATTTATTAGTCCAGTTAAATCCTGATGCCGAGCTTGGAACTCTTCACTCGCTTCAAGCCAACACCGCCCTCGCTCTAATAACCCTTCGTCGAGACACCGCACAATATGCTATTCAAGCCATCAGCAAGCAGACATTGGATAATGATATTGGCAACTATAAAAATTTGCTAGGGCAAACCGCTCAAGAGCAAGCTACCGTAGACAAAAAAGCTATTCGAGCCCCATTTTCAGGTCGCATGGGAATTTCAGTGATTAATCCGGGGCAATATGTCAATAATGGAGAAACCATTGCACCCTTACAAGAGCTTGATCCCATTTATATGGATTTTTATGTTCCACAGCAGCAATTATTTGAAATAAAAGCAGGCCAGCCTGTCGTCTTAAAAATTGATGCCCTTCCAAATCAGACTTTCAAAGGAAAAGTAAGTGCGATAAATCCGGTTATCGATGCCAGTACTCGAAACGTTCAGGTAGAAGCTATTTTCTCAAATCCAAAAATTAAACTCACACCAGGCATGTTTGGTTCAGCTGTTGTCGATACTGGCTCACCAAAACGTTATATTACCGTGCCACAATCATCCATTAGCTATAATCCCTATGGAAATCTAATCTATACATTAAAAAAAGTCCCTGGGAAAATGATATCGGGGAATCAAACATACATTGCTACTCAGCAATTTGTTATTACTGGCGACACGCGTGGCGATCAAATAGCCGTTCTCAAAGGGATTAGCAAAGGTGATATGATTGTCACCAGCGGTCAAGTAAAGATCAAAAACGGGTCAACGGTAACCATCAATAATTCGGTAATACCAAAGAATGATGTAGAGCCAAACGTTAAGGAAGAATAATTTAGGAAAATTATTATGCGTCGATTTACCGATATATTTATTGAACGACCGGTGCTAGCAACCGTAGTATCTCTGCTTATTTTTGTTTTAGGATTACGGGCCATGTTTACGCTTCCTGTCCGACAATATCCCTATACGGAAAATGCAGTAGTGTCAGTCACAACAACCTATATCGGAGCGGATCCAGACGTAATAGCGGGATTTATTACCACTCCCTTAGAAAATTCGATTGCCCAGGCCAATGGCATCGATTATTTAACGTCGAGCAGTACACAAAGCACGAGCACTATCCAAGCGTTTTTACGCTTAAATTATGATTCCAATAAGGCTCTGAGTGAAATTAATACCAAAGTGAATGCCGTGCTTAATCAATTACCTCCGGGCTCTCAGGTTCCGGTTATTACGATCGATGTCGGGCAATCGGTTGATGCCATGTACCTTAGCTTTTATAGCAAAATGCTGCATAGAAATAATGTGACCGACTACCTTACGCGCGTGGTGCAACCAAAACTGCAAACGGTTGAAGGTGTACAAACCGCTGAAATTTTAGGTGGTAGGCCTTTT
Organism: uncultured Gammaproteobacteria bacterium; assembly: GCA_963711375.1. Taxonomy (GTDB): domain Bacteria; phylum Pseudomonadota; class Gammaproteobacteria; order Coxiellales; family Coxiellaceae; genus CAVQDV01. The sequence continues at coordinate 2,334,237 of CAVQDV010000005.1, read as the reverse complement.
GCTCTTCGTGCCTGGCTGGATGGAAGTAAGCTCTCCGCTTTTCAAATAACAGCGGCGGATGTTTCTCTTGCACTGTCGCAAAATGATATTATTTCTGCCATTGGACGAACTAATGGGCAGATGACAACCTTAAATCTGACGGCCGCAACCGGCTTAAGTACGGTTGAGGAATTTGAAAATCTTATTATTAAATCTAAAAATGGTGCCATTGTCCGATTGAAAGATGTCGCTACCGTAGAAATGGGCTCTCAAAATTATAATTCTACGGTTCGTTTTAATAATCAATCTTCCGTTTATATGGGAATTAAGGTGGCCCCAACGGCAAACGTGCTGAATGTTATTAAAGGGGTCCTCAAGGTATTTCCGGGAATAATCCAGGAACTGCCAAAAGGAATAGAAGGTTCAGTGGTTTACGATTCGACAAAATTTATCAATAGCTCCATTTTAGAGGTAACAAAATCTTTAGTGGAAGCTATGGTAATTGTTACTCTCGTTATTTTCTTATTTTTAGGCACTATTCGAACTGTAATTATTCCAGTTCTCGCTATTCCTTTATCTTTAATAGGCGCATTCGCCATAATGGAAATGCTGCATTATTCGACCAATTTATTGACGCTCCTCTCTTTGGTTTTAGCGATTGGTCTCGTCGTGGATGATGCGATTATTGTCGTTGAAAATGTCCAGCGCCATATTGAAGATGGGATGACGCCTTTCACGGCCGCTATCAGAGGTGCCAGAGAATTAGCGAATCCTATTATTGCGATTACAGTGGTGTTAATTGCGGTTTATGTTCCCATTGGATTTATGGGAGGATTAACGGGCGCTTTATTTACTGAATTTGCTTTCACACTGGCTGGTGCCGTGGCGATTTCAGCCATTATCGCCCTGACGCTCTCTCCCATGATGTGTTCTCGTTTCCTTAAACATACCCCCCACAAAAACAAATTTCTGCATGCAGTAGATCATCAATTTGCTCGTCTCCATCGCCGTTATGAACGCATGTTAAAAGGCTCTTTAAATAATTTACCCGTAACGGGAGTTTTCGCCGTTCTAATTTTATTGAGCATTGTCTATTTATACTCCACAGCAAGAAGCGAATTAGCTCCACAAGAAGATGAAGGCCTAATTGTCGCACAACTGATAACAGCACCCAATGCCACTTTGGATCAGACAGAAATTTATTCCAATCTTGTATATAAAGCGATGAGATCTATTCCAGAAACGGATGCTGTTTTTTCACTGGATGGTTTCGGCGGCCTCAATGCAGCTTTTTATGGCATGATTTTAAAACCTTGGGATGAGCGCAAACGTAAGGCCAATAAGTTGCAACCTCTTCTTCAAAGGGCCTTAAACCAAATTGCTGGCGCCAAAATAGCCGCTTTCCAATTACCACCGCTTCCTGGCGCACAGGGGCTGCCCATTCAATTTATCATTCAAACTACTGATTCTTTCGATCAGCTTAATGCCGTGGTCCAACAATTAGTGAGTAAAGCCCAGGCCAGTGGAGAATTTTTTTATATTGATAGCGATTTAAAAATTGATAAGGCAGAGGCGAGCATCATTCTTGATCGAGACAAGGCCTCTGAAATGGGTTTGACCATGCAAAATATTTCTAATGCTTTGGGCGCCGCTTTCAGCAGCAATTATATTAATTATTTTAATTTGAGCGGCCGATCTTACCAAGTTATTCCTCAAATAGAGCGTATTCAGCGACTTAATGCCAAACAATTAAAAAATTATTATATTACTGTCCCAAACAATGCTGCGAGTCCGGCTAGCTCAACGAATGCATCTGCTTTAGCGAGTATTGCTGGTCTTCCCACTATCTCTATTCCGCTTTCCAGCATTGCAAAAATAAAAACTACTGTCGTGCCAGAATCCCTTAATCATTTCCAACAATTAAATTCGGCTACAATTTCGGCCGTGGCCATTCCTGGAATTACCACGGGCACCGCTTTGGACGATTTAAACAGCTTCGTTAAGCCGATTTTGCCTCGGGGTTATTCCATTGATTATGCCGGCCAATCTCGACAATTTAAGCAAGAAGGTGCTGCCCTTGTGGGGACTTTTATTTTCGCGATGATCATTATTTTTCTTTCTTTAGCGGCCTTATTCGAAAGTTTCCGAGATCCTTTTACCATTTTAATCAGCGTTCCAATGTCGATTTGTGGGGCGCTAATTTTTGTGAGTTTAGGTTTCCATGGAGCATCGCTTAATATTTATTCTGAAGTGGGGCTTGTGACCTTAATTGGGCTCATCAGTAAGCATGGTATTTTGATCGTACAATTTGCGAATGATCTTCAAAAAGAAAAGCATACCAAGCGCCAATCCATTGAGATGGCAGCCAGTATTCGATTGCGGCCTATACTCATGACAACGGCGGCTATGGTGTTGGGCGTTCTACCCCTTATTTTTGCAGGCGGTGCAGGTGCGGTAAGCCGCTTTAACATCGGCTTGGTCATCGCCACAGGAATTTCCATCGGAACAGCATTTACCCTATTCGTTGTTCCTGCTATGTACATGTTCTTAGCACAGGAACATCATCCCTTTAAGCCAGAGGAAATTATTCCTAAAGATGAGGGGTAATAATGGAAATAAAACGCGAAACTATGGACTGTGATGTGCTGATCATCGGCGCAGGCCCAGCTGGCTTGTCCTGTGCCCTTCGCCTTGCACAATTAAATACACTCCATAAACGTGAATTATCCATCATCGTATTAGAAAAAGGCGCACAAGTAGGTGCGCATATTCTATCTGGTGCGATCCTCGATCCTTCGGCAATCGAAAAATTAATCCCCGATTGGAAATCCAAAAATCCTCCTTTAGAATCCGAGGTCACCGAAGAAAAATTTTTTGTCTTATCCCAAAAACGCGCCCTATCATTACCGATCCTCCCAAAGATGAAAAATCACGGTAATCACATTATTCGCTTAAGTCTTTTTTGCCAATGGCTATCTGAGGAGGCGACACGATTAGGCGTGCATATTTTTCCAGGTTTTTCAGCCGTAAAAGTGCTTTACACGGCAGAGGGCCATGTTTCCGGAGTTCAAACAGGCGACATGGGTTTGGATAAGCAACATCAGCCCAGCGAGCGTTTTACACCCGGTCTAGAAATTTTTGCTAAGCAAACGATTTTTGCAGAAGGTTGCCGGGGTTCCTTGAGTCAACAATTAATGGAAAAATTTCAACTGCGAGAAACATGCTCCCCACAAACCTATGGCCTAGGCTTTAAGGAAATTTGGCGCGTGGACCCTTCACACCATAAAAAAGGCCTCGTTTGGCACACGGTTGGTTGGCCTTTAGATCAAAAAACCTATGGTGGCTCTTTTATTTATCATTTAGATAATGCTGAAATTGCCGTGGGTTTTGTCGTGGGCCTCGATTATCAAAATCCTTTTTTAAGCCCCTTTAATGAATTTCAACGGTTTAAATTACACCCTAAAATTCGCCCTCTTTTTGAAAAGGCGGAATGTCTACAATATGGCGCACGAGCGTTAAATGAAGGGGGTTTTCAATCCATTCCAAAATTAGTTTTTCCGGGCGGATTATTAATTGGCGATGCCGCGGGTTTTTTAAATGTTCCGAAAATAAAGGGCATTCATAATGCCATGCATTCGGGAATGCTGGCCGCCGACGCTATTATGGAAGCACCAGAAATTCAGCCAAAATCTCCGCTTTCTGCCTATGCTGAAAAAATTTCAACATCCCCAATATATGAAGAATTATATCGAGCTCGGAATATAAGACCCAGTTTTCGGGCGGGTTTATGGAGCGGCTTGCTCTATTCTGCAACGGATCAATTTATTTTTCGCGGGAAATTGCCTTGGACATTTTCGAATCATGCCGATCACTTATCCTTAGGTCTTGCTAGTCACTCCAAAAAAATCGACTATCCCAAACCTGATAAAAAAATCACATTTGATCGCTTGTCTCAGGTGTATTTATCTCGAATAAAGCAGCGCGAGGATGAGCCCTGCCATTTAATATTAAAAAATCCGGAACTGGCAATTTCTGTTAATTATAAATTGTATGACTCCCCGGAAACGCGTTATTGCCCAGCCGGTGTTTATGAAATTATAAATCCAGAAAATAATCCGCGGCTACAAATTAATGCACCGAATTGCATTCACTGTAAAACCTGCGATATTAAAGATCCCAAGCAAAATATCCTGTGGGAGCCGCCAGAAGGCGGAGAAGGCCCTGATTTTACAGGAATGTAATAATCCTCAGACTTTTATTCAAAGTGAGTATTGTGTGAATCAAGAAAACTGATAATATACCTTTCAGGATTTCAATGAACGCATACTTTTGGAGGATACATGCGACCAAGTCTCTTTGAATCACTTCCCAAATCAACCATAATACTAGATAAAAAAAATCGTAAAGATCCTGCAGAACACTGCAATATTATCGCTGAATTACTCAAGTTACCCTTTTGGACAGACCAGACCTTTTTAAAAAAAACGGCAACAGTCCAAAATGCAAAAGGGGCTAAAGTCTCTGTATCAGCAAGAGGGGTCATGGCGCTTGCCTACGTCTGTACCAATAAAACGGATGGAGTTTCAGCTAACCTGGCTGATTTTGCTGAAATACTGCTAGCTCTAAACCGAAAACATGCTAATACCGAAGTAAAAGATCATATCATTGCTTCTGCATGTGGCGCACTCACCACCGACCATGTTATTTCTCTCATTCTTCTCTTAATGCAGGATGAAAAAATATTTCACCCAGAAGGTGGGCCAGGCTTTTGCCGAGGCAGTGAATTTTATACCCGAGTGGTTGGACAATTTATCGATAAAATGGGAGAGCCCTTTTTAGAAAAATTAATGAATTCTATTGTAGAATTGCCCAATGTAAAAAATATTACGGATTTCTATACTGAAGATCAATTATCAGAGCTTGCTAAGATGATTTCTGAAAAAAAACAGGCGGATGCAAAAAATGAAGCAGTCGTAAACGAAATAGAAAATTTTAGAATGAATTTCGTTTACCCTATGAAAAACTGTATTTTACAATTGGAGAAGGATGTTCCTCCTGCTCTTAAAACACTACTTTTCGAATCAAGAATGTTTCTAGAGACTAGAGCAAGGGAAATTCGTGAAAACATCAAAAAACAAATTTGGGTTAAAATCGAAAAAAAAATGCCCATAAATAAAGAGAAAGAAGAGCTTCACTCTAATATCGCAGATAATATTGAGACAGCCAAAAGAGAAGGGGCTATTCAGGCAAAAATCGAAGAAATAATTCAAGACGATACTGGCGAATTTGCCAATGATATTAAAAAAATTAATGCCATCCCAGAGCAATTATTAGGCCTATTTCTCCTTAAACTTGCTATGCAAGCCTTTACTCGACTTACACTCGATGAGGACCAGAGACTAAACCCCTTGCAAAAACACGCGTTGAAGCTCGCTACCCCTATGCTCCAAAAAATGGCAACCAGCGGTGACTCCGAATTAAACGACTTTGTGCTTAAAATTGCTGTCGAAACCGAGCATCCCAAGTATTTGCCTTCAGACAAAAATTCAGGAGGACAACACTCCCCTCTTCTACACCTAGTGGACCCTGATGAAAATATTAATGGGGTTATACCTATTTTAGATCCAGATACAGCCAGAACAATGCTTAATACGCAAAATTCTGAAAAGGATGTTCCAAAAGAGGTTGAGACTATAGTGGAAATTCCTAAATCAAGTTTTGGAGAAACGCCGAGAGACGATTCCGAGGCTCCTTTAGTCTCGCCGAGGCAAGAGAATACTCGAAATTACGCTTTCAAAACCTGGGAGAAAATAGTCTACCCAATCGGTGGCGCTGCTGGTGTAGCTTTACCTGTTTGTGTGAACTCAGATAATTTGATAAATTGGTGGGATGTACCTCGAACTAATTTTTGGGTCGCTATGGGCCCAATGTTCACCTCTGGAATTGCTTCAATACCCGTAGCGATTCTAACCTTGTGTGTTGTTATCCGCTTTATTCTTTTCTGCAAGGCTCCAAAAAGTGAGGATGCTCCTCCCCCAAGTCACGATTATGATAAAATTAGAATGTTTGGGCCAGGCACTGATTATGAAAGTGATAAAGTTCCACAAGGAGCTGATGAGAGCGAGGCTTCTGAAATACCCGGCAATACTCTAGAATAATCATATGGAATACAAAGACTATTACAAAATTTTAGGGGTTCCGCGGGAGGCGAATGCCGATGACATTAAAAAAAGTTATCGGAAATTGGCGCGCAAATTTCATCCCGATGTTAGCAAGGAGTCGAACGCGGAAGAAAAGTTTAAAGACCTTCAGGAAGCCTATGAGGTCTTAAAAGACCCGGAAAAACGCAAGGCTTATGATCAGCTCGGTGCCAATTGGAAATCGGGCCAAGGATTTCAGCCGCCTCCAAATTGGGAATATCAAGAAACTCAAGGGCCTCAATTTAATGATTTCGAGGGCGGAGGGTTTAGTGATTTTTTCCGCGATTTGTTTGGACGTGGTGCGGCGGGTGCTGGGGCGTCCGGATTTAAGCAACGCGGGCAAGATCAGCATAGTCGTTTGCAAATTTCCTTAGGCGATTCCTATCATGGCTCTGAAAAAATGGTGCAACTTCAGCAGGCAGAACTTAATCCGCAAACTGGAGCCCTAGAAAATAAAATTAAAAATATTAAAGTGAAAATTCCAGCTGGAATTACGACGGGCCAAACTATTCGTCTTTCCGGGCAAGGCAGCCCAGGTTTTGGTGGCGGACCGAATGGCGATTTATATATTGAAATTGCCCTGGTGGAAGATCCTTTTTTTACCGTGGAAGGTAAAAATATTTATTTAAGTTTGCCGCTTACGCCCTGGGAGGCTGCTTTAGGCTCTAAAATTTCGACACCTACTTTAGGGGGAATGGTGGATTTAACCATTCCAGAGGGCTCGCAAACCGGGCAAAAATTGCGTTTAAAAGGCCGTGGTTTGCCAGGAAATCCGGCGGGCGATCAATTTGTGCTGCTTAAGGTTTATGTTCCTAAACCGAAAAATGAGGCCGAAAAACAGCTTTATCAAAAGATGGCCGAGAGCATGCGTTTTAATCCCCGTGAAGAATTAATGGCGAGACGATAATATGGCAAATTCCTCTTTAATAATTACCCTTAGCTTTGAAGAATTATGCAGCACTTTTCGTTTAAGCGATGATGTCGTCATCGAATTAATTGAATTGCACTTATTATTTCCAGAAGGAAAAACTCGTGAAGAATGGCGCTTTGATGAGCAAAATTTACGCCGCGCGAGAATTGCCGCAAATTTGCACCGAGATTTGGAAATAAACACACAAGGCATAGCCCTCGCGGTAGAATTGCTCGAAAAAATTGATCAATTAGAAACGGAATTAAATCGACTGCAGAAATTGTTCGATTAAGAATACCACTCGGGGTGTTATATTATGCAATAAGTACCTATGGCCATGGTACGGTTATAGGGCAAATGATAAAACTCAATATCCAAATTCGCTGAATAATTCCGCATTAAAAACGCAAATAATTTTTCTTGCCAATAGGTGATGATCGTACGTTTTTTAAGGCGCGAGGCCATGACATTTGGAATTTCCACGAAATACGTAGCCGAATCCACATTAATAGGAAAAGAAAAAATACTATTTTTACTGGCATATTGCAGGGCTTTTGGAATATCGATGAAATCCATAAAGCCATAATGCAACGTAACTTGAAAGATATTTTCGCCTAAGCAAGCCGATTGGAAGCGATCCGTTAAGGCCACATGTGGGCTATTTCCAACGGAATAACTTAGAATTAAAATATGCTCTGGAACCGCACGACTCAGCTTTAAAAAATGCAGGAAACTCCCACCACTTTGATCATAAATATCGGTGATAAAAATAGCGGTGGTCTGCTTAAGGTGATTGAGACTTTTATAATTAAGCTGTTTGATCACCTTACTTAAATCTTCTTTTTTGGTGTAGTAAGATTCTCGTAAATATTTCATCCCAGAGGTCCAGGTGTAAACAATGAAGGCACAGGCCAACGCAAAAGAAAGTGGCATCCAGCCACCGGTAACGACTTTTTGTAAATTGGCTCCTAAAAAGGCTATATCAATCGTCAAAAAAATCGGAAACACCAGAAGCATTTTGGCCAAATTCCAATGCCAAATATTACGCGCCGTGTAAATCACCATTAGCGTTACTAGGATCATGACAAAATTAACGGCGATTCCATATGCATGCGTGAGAGCGCTTGAATTTTTAAAAATAAGAATCAATACAAATGTGCCGATGGCTAGAATAAAATTCATTTGTGGGACATAAACTTGACCACGTTCAGAGGCAGAGGTTTGCACGATGGGTAAATGGGGATATAAGCCTAATAATACGGCTTGTTTTGTAAGAGAAAATGTCGCCGATATCACTGCTTGAGAAGCAATCACCGTGGCGAGAGTGGCCAGAATTACTAAGGGGATGGTAAAGCCGGCTGGAGTTATAGCATAAAAAGGATTATGAATCGCTTGTGGATGATCTAATAAAAAAGCGCCCTGCCCAAAATAATTCAAGAGCAAGCCTGGGAGCGCAATGCAATACCAGCCCATGCGAATCGGATTTTTTCCGAAATGGCCTAGATCAGCATAAAGCGCCTCTCCACCGGTAACCGCCAGAAATATTCCGCCCAGCAAAGCATAGCCTACCCAACCAGTACGATAAAAAAAATCGACAGCATAGAGCGGATTAACGGCTCTTAAGACTTCAGGATTTAACAGAATTTGGTGCGCACCCAAAATACCGATGGTGCAAAACCAGACTAAAATAATGGGACCAAAAGAGTAGCCTATTTTTGCCGTTCCGTAGGATTGAAATAAAAATAAAAAAAATAAAATGATGCAGGCCGCGGGAATGATAAAATGAGCCGCCATGGGTGAAACGGCATCAAGCCCTTCAATGGCACTAAGGACCGAAATCGCAGGCGTCAACATTCCATCACCCAGCATTAAGCCACCACCAAAAATGCCAATAACAAAAAATAATTTATAGGCATTTCCGCCCACCCGCTTAAATAATGCTAATAATGCCAGAATGCCACCTTCGCCATCGTTGTCTGCGCGGAAAACGACTAAGAGATATTTAACAGAAATAATTAACACAAGAGACCAAAAAATAAGAGACAGAATGCCAAGAATATTGAGTAAATTCATGTCAAGCCCATGCAAAGATTCCCGCATGGCATACAAGGGACTGGTCCCAATATCCCCATAAACCACGCCTAAAGCCGCCAAGGACATGGGCAAAAAACTTTTCTGGGCTGGTGTTTGTTCTTTCATGCGATTCCTTTCTCGAACAAAGCTCATTATACCTTGATACTAAGCCTAGCGATATCCGTATTATAGCTGCCTGCGAAGATAATTCACGGCTTCTGTAAGAGATTTTAAGGTTTCATCAATATCCAGCTCTGTCGTGAATTTTCCAATACTAAAGCGCATGGCATGGTTGGCTTGTTCACGAGTTAAACCCATGGCTAGCAATACGTGAGAAGGTTCTGGATTGGCCGAATTGCAGGCAGACCCCGTAGCAACAGCAAAATTTCCCATTTTTAGCAGTAATAATTCTCGATCAATATCATCTATTCTAAAATTAAAGCAATTGGGTAAACGTTCTACCAGATCGCCCTCAAAAATAAGCCCCGGTATTTGGCGAAGTCCTTGCAAAAATTTGCTTCCTAAGTTTCGAATATGCTGCTCATTTTCCGTCATTTCAAATCGCAGCAATTCAGCTGCCGCACCAAAACCCACTATTTGATGCGTGGCCAAAGTCCCCGAACGTAAACCCCGCTCATGCCCGCCCCCATGCATTTGTGGCTGCAAGCGTACGCGGGGAGAACGACGAACATACAAAGCTCCCACGCCTTTTGGTCCATACATTTTATGAGCAGAAATAGAAAGCGTAGAACATTTTATTTTTTTCACATCCACCGGTAATTTGCCAACCCCTTGCGCATCATCCACGTGAAAAATAATGCCTTTATTCGATAAAAACTCGCCAATTTTGGCAATATCTTGTATCACACCCGTTTCATTATTTACATGCATTATGCTAACAATAATCGTATCGGAACGAATTGAATTTACGAGCAATTGAAAATCCAGAAGACCATTGGGTTTTGGATTAATAAACGTGGTGCTAAAACCTTGTGAATCTAAAAAATCACAGGGGTCTAAAATCGCCCTGTGTTCCGTGGCCATCGTAATAATGTGCTTGCCCTTGCGGTGATACATAAAAGCCGCGCCTTTTAATGCCAAATTATTCGATTCTGTAGCTCCAGAAGTAAACACAATTTCTCGTGGGTCGGCATTGATTAAATCGGCGACTTGCGTCCGGGCATGCTCCACTTTTTCTGCCGCGTCCCATCCAAAACGATGTCCAATTGAAGCAGGATTGCCAAAGGTGCCATCGATCGTTAAGCATTCACTCATGACTTTCGCCACTCGAGGGTCCACGGGGGTGGTAGCATTGTAATCAAGATAAATATTTTTCATGATTTTTTCTCAAGGCTTGATAAGAATCCACGGAGAATATTCACTTCTTCTACTTCCAGATGCGCCCGAGTAAATAAACGTTGCATGCGTTTTTTAAGCATATTATTTCGAATGGGACCCATAAAACCTGATTCCATCATTTCTAAAAAAAAATGGTTCAGTAAGCCACTCACTTGTGCGCTGGTGGCCAACATTCGCGAAGCAGACTGTAAATTCGATGTAGCTAAATTCACTTGATAAAGCTCATAGGCAATTATTTGTACGGCTTGTGCTAAATTAAGGGAACTAAATTCAGCCACGGTTGGAATCCAAATATGTTTTTGGCAAAGCGCTAATTCTTTATTATTAAGTCCAGAACTTTCACGACCAAAAACAATAGCAATTTTTTCTAAATTATTTTTGACAGCTTCTGGCGCGAATTCTTTTGGAGTGCTGAGCGGCCAGGGCAAGGTTCTTCCCCTTGCGCTGGTGCCATAGACCAAGGTGCAATCACCAATCGCGCTCATCAAATCCGAGACTACCACAGCACGTTCTAAAATTTCAGCAGCCCCTGTAGAACGTGCTGTGGCCTCTTCATGTGGAAAACTTTCAGGCTCGACAAGATAAAGGTGCTTGAGCCCCATATTTTTCATCGCGCGCGCGGTGGCGCCGATATTCCCCGGATGTGAGGTTTTGACTAAAACAATTCGAATATGATCCAGTGACATCCCAACTCCCTAGGTTTTGTGCCGAGTGTTAGCTTATGCGATAATTCTAACATAAGGGAGAATTAATGTGATGAAACGGATATTATTGCTACTCGTGATCTTCATTTGTGCCGGCTGCCAAGGACGAGGCGCCAATATCCATCTTGCTAATTTACATCATCATCCCTCAACGGCGTTGCGGGTAGTGACTTATAACATAAATTGGGGACATGATGACGATTTTAAATCTCATCCAAGCAAAACCATTCATGCCATCAAACGCTTAAACGCCGATATTCTTGTTTTACAAGAAACGACGGAAGACTGGGAAAAAACATTGCGAAAAAATTTGAGGGCCCAATATCCCTATCAGGATTATCTCCAAACTGGCAATGGCGGGGGAAAAGCTATACTGTCTAAATTCCCGATTACCCGAAAGTTAAGAATTCCGAGTCAATTTAGCTGGTATCCCACGCAGTTGGATTTCATCAAAACACCCTACGGTATTTTTCAAGTCATTAACGTACATCTAACGCCCACTTATCTGCCACATGCTGTTAATGGAATCAAAAAAATAAGCTCCTTTGAGGCGCCTAATCGAAGACTTCAGGAAATTGCCCATTTTTTTAGATATATTCGACCAGGCCTTCCCACGATTATTGCAGGAGACTTTAATGAAAGTGACAAAGGCTTTGCTGTTGCCTATCTTCATCGAGTGGGATTTAAGGATGCCATGCGACAAAATAAACGCTTTCACACCTGGTATCGCACATTTGGGCCCATTACTGTAAAGCGGCGAATTGATCATGTTTTTTATAATAAAGACTTAAAGGCTGTTCGAGTGCAAGTGCTGCATGCCGGCGGTTCGGACCACTACCCGCTTGCGGTGGATTTTGACCAAGGCTGATGTTATAGTGCGCCCTGCTCTTTACCATCACCGACGAGGCATTTATGCACCCTATGCTTACTATTGCTACGCAAGCAGCACGCAATGCAGCAAAAATTATTCTTCGCCATGTGGATCGTTTAGATCGCATTACGGTATCTTCCAAGGGTCAAAATGATTTCGTCACCGATATTGATCGTCTTGTCGAAGACGAAATTATTCGCACTATCCAAAAATCGTATCCGGATCACGAAATTTTAGCAGAAGAAAGTGGCCGTATGAGAGGCAATGATTATTGTTGGATCATTGACCCCATCGACGGCACCACCAATTTCATTCATGGATTTCCCCAATTTTCCATTTCGATTGCCTTGATGTATAAAAATCTGCTCGAAATCGGCCTTATTTATGATCCTCTTCGCAATGAGCTTTTTACCGCCGCTCATGGTCGCGGTGCGCATCTGAATAATACCCGCCTACGGGTCAGCAAAGTTAAAAATCTAAGTGAATCGTTAATCGGAACGGGATTTACGGCGCGGGGCAATGTTGAAGTAAAACCCTATTTAAAAGTATATGAAGCTTTGCTTACCCAATCCTCTGGTATCAGAAGAGCCGGATCAGCCGCCTTGGATTTAGCCTATGTTGCCGCTGGACGCTTAGATGCCTTTTGGGAAAGTGGTCTCGGCATTTGGGATATCGCCGCAGGCGCCCTGCTCGTTCAAGAAGCTGGCGGAATGATCAGCGATTTTGCTGGAAAAAACCACCATCTCGAAAATGGTTCAGTAGTAGCCGCCTCCCCAAAAATCTTCCAGCCAATATTAAATGCAATAAAAAATGAGGGGAGAGGTTAAGGCAGAGCATCAATTTGCTTTTGTGCGGGAAGCATACTGGTTCTGTCTAATCCAATAGCAATAGCCATCGATCCCGCTACATAAATCGATGAATACGTACCCACCACAATACCAATCAGCATCGCGAGTGAAAATCCATGAATCGTTTGACCACCATAAATAAAGAGCGAAATAACCGCTACCAAGGTTAAACCCGAGGTCATAATCGTTCGCGATAAGGTTTCATTAATCGATAAATCCATTATTTCTTTCGGAGATCCCTTTCGAATTTTGCGAAAATTCTCACGAACTCGATCGTAAACCACGATCGTATCATTCAGCGAATAACCAATAACGGTAAGCACCGCGGTTAAAACAATCATATTAAATTCAAATTGGAAAAAAGCGAAAACGCCCAAAATAATAATCGGATCGTGAATTAGCGCAACCGCCGCACCCGCTGCAAACCGCAAATCAAACCGAAAAGCAATATAAACCCCAGTTCCAATTAAGGCTAAAACTATCGCTAAAAACCCATTTGTTTTTAATTGCTGACTCACTTGAGGCCCGATGGTTTCCAAAGAAGTCACCTTCACACCAGGCATGGCCGCCACTAATTTCTGCTTTAATTGCTCGAGCGTCATATCCTTAGGTTGAGGCAAACGAACCGATAAATCTTTTGCAGTATAGGCCTGTACAACGGCATTCGAAAAACCATGCGCTTGTAATTGATCTCGCAATTGATTCGCATTAACCGATTGAGAAAAACTCACCTCCATTTGAGTTCCACCCGTAAAATCGAGCCCATAATTCAAACCATATACTGCTAAGGAAATTACCGAGGCTAGAAAAAGAATTCCCGAAAAAATAGCGGCCGCTAAACGCTGCCGCATGAAAGGGATTTTTGTATTCGATTTAAAAAATTCCATAATTTTTCTTCCTATTTAGCGAGCCGGCTTAGGCAATAATTTAATACCAATCGATAACGTTTTCACAATTCGACGACCATAAATTAAATTTACAATGCCACGCGTGAAAAATATGGCGGTGACCATTGAAATTAATAATCCGATCGCCAAGGTAACGGCAAGACCTCGAACCGCATCCGTTCCGCAAGCATACAAAACAGCAGCCACAATTAAAGTCGATACGTTTGCATCGACAATAGTCGAGAAAGCTCGTGCGTAGCCCGCATGTATACTCGCCTGTGGTGACATACCTAAGCGTAATTCTTCACGTATGCGCTCATAAATAAGCACATTGGCATCAATGGCCATACCCACGGTTAGTACAATACCCGCAATACCCGGTAAGGTCAGTGTAAAACCCAAAACCGACATCACAGCAATTAATAAAATTAAATTTGAAATTAAAGCGAAATTCGCGACTAAACCAAATAAGCGATAATAAAAGGTCATAAAAATGACAATAATAACGGCCGCCACTTCGCAAGAACGGATACCCATATGAATATTTTCGCTACCTAAGCTGGGACCAACTAAGCGTTCAGAAATAAATGACACTGGAGCAGAATAAGCCCCAGAACGCAATAAAAGCGCCAAATCTTGCGCGTATTGTGGACTTTCTAATCCTGTAATCTGAAAAGTATTTCCTAAAGCGCTTTGAATCGTAGCGATATTAATAATACGTTCTATTTGTTTTGGTGTGATAACGACTTTACCGTTCACAATTTTTTTATCAACCTGGGTTTCGATATACACTACCGCTAAAGCTTTTCCGATATTTTCAGAGGTAATTTTATTAAAAAAACTGACAGCTGATCCACCGACATTAATCGAAACGGCCGGACGTCCACTATCATCCATAGTGGTCGACGCACGTAAAATAGATTTTCCGGATAAAATCACCTGATTTTTTAATAACACGGGCTGGCCCTGAAAACGATAAAGGGTGGAACCAAAGGGGATAATTCCGGTACTAGCTGCCTGAACGGCATCGTGGTCTGGATCATTGTCTTTTAATTGCAATCGAATCGTGGCCACTTTTCCGATCATATCTTTTGCACGCGCCATATCTTGAATACCGGGCAAATCCACACTAATTTCATTTTGCCCCTGCTGAATAATAACCGGTTCGGCAACACCCAAGGCATTTATTCGATTGCTCAGTGTATTAATATTTTGTGATACGGCTTCTTTTGTTAATTTGGCGAGGGCCATTTTTTGCATTGTAGCTGAAATATCACTGCCCCCTTTGATCGGCGTAAACTCATAATCATTAAAATTTTGATTTAAAATGCGCAAACCCTGATCTCGACTCACATCATTGCTAAAATGAATGGTGAGAGAATTTCCATTTGGCACAATTCCACCATAACGGACCTCTCCATTTTGCAATTGCATACCCATGGAATGTTGATCGGCGTTCAAGCGCTCTTTTTGCATGGCTTGCGTATCAACTTGCATCAGAAAGTGAATCCCGCCACTTAAATCAAGACCCAAATGCATCGGTTTGGCACCAATATCGCTTAGCCACTTAGGGGTTCTTGGCGCTAAATTTAAGGCTACAGAATAGGCATTGCCAACCGTTGCCTCCACGACATCCTGCGCCCTTAATTGATCATCTGTATTATTAAATCGAATCAAAAGGGTGTTCGAGCTCGGATTCGATTCAGCGGAAATAAAAGGGATTTTTTGCTGCTGTAAAACCGTACGAACATTTCCCACTAAGTCTATTGGTAATGAAGCACCCTCTTTAGTGACGACTTGAATGGCGGGATCTTCACCATAAATAATGGGCAAAGCGTAAATTACGCCAAAAATGAGGATGGCAATCATTAATAAATAACGCCAGAGTGGGTATCGGTTCATGTCCGTTGATCCTAAATTTAATTAAGTGATTCGATGGTGCCTTTTGGCAACACTTGTGCAATTGAACTTTTTTGGAAATTAATTTCAACATTATC
The DNA here is from genome assembly GCA_963711375.1 of uncultured Gammaproteobacteria bacterium. GTDB lineage: Bacteria > Pseudomonadota > Gammaproteobacteria > Coxiellales > Coxiellaceae > CAVQDV01. The sequence goes on along the minus strand of CAVQDV010000005.1, from coordinate 2,318,409 downwards.
CGTCAATTTTAGGGAGACAAAATTGTCATGCACTTTTGAAATTTTTGCGAGAATTCCGCCTGCCGTGATAACTTCATCGCCAATGGCTAAGCTTGAAACGAGTGCACGATGATCTTTTGAGCGTTTGGTTTGTTGGCGAATCATAAAAAACATGACGACACCAAAAATCACGATCATCGGTAAAAATGAGAGCAGACTGCCCGAGGCGGTTTGAGCATGTGCTGGAGCCGCTGTCTCAGCATAGGCGTCTGAGATTCCAAGAAGTGCTAAAATGGACATAGTTATTTCCTCTGGTTTTCGTAGAAGTCCTTCGCGAAGTCGTCTAATTTACCTTGTTCAATCGCATTACGCAAACCTTGCATCAGCTTTTGATAATAGTGCAAATTATGCAGCGAATTTAAACGCGCTCCTAAGATTTCTCTTCCGCGATATAAGTGATGTAGATAGGCACGAGTGTAATTTTTACAAGTGTAGCATTCACAATTTTTATCGAGAGGCTTGAGATCCGTGCGATATTCACTGTTTCGAATTCGAACAATTCCTTCTGTAGTGAAAAGATGTCCATTTCTCGCATTACGTGTTGGCATGACACAATCGAACATATCGATACCTTGTCGAACTGCTTCCACGAGATCTTCGGGTTTGCCAACACCCATTAAATAGCGTGGCTTAAATTCTGGCATGTGGGGCACTAGGTCATGAATTACTTTTGTCAAAAGCTCCTTAGGCTCACCGACGGACAAGCCTCCGATAGCGATGCCATCGAAATCTATTTCGAGCAAACCGTCTAAGGAGGCTTTTCGTAAATCCCCATACATTCCCCCTTGCACGATTCCGAATAAGGCATTGTCGTGTCCTTCATGGGCGATTTTGCAGCGCCTTGCCCATCTTAGGGATAATTCCATGGAGATTTTGGCGGTGGCTTCGTCTGCGGGATATGGGGTGCATTCGTCAAATTGCATGATGATGTCGGAGTTTAGAGCGTGCTGCATTTGAATGGATTTTTCGGGGGTTAAATCGATTAACGCACCATCGATGGGCGAGCGGAACCGTACGCCTTCTTCGCTGATTTGGCGAAGCTCCGTTAAACTGAAAACCTGAAATCCACCAGAATCCGTGAGGATGGGACGATCCCAATTCATAAATCCGTGCAAGCCTCCATGCGCTTTAATGATGGCTGGACCGGGGCGTAGCATAAGATGAAAGGTATTTCCTAAAACAATGTGGGCGCCCATTTCTTTGAGCTCGTCGACGGTCATGGCTTTTACGGTGCCATAGGTACCAACGGGCATGAAGGCGGGTGTTTCGACGATACCACGCGGAAAATGCAGCTGCCCACGGCGTGCTTTTTGATCTTTGGCAAGAATGTTGAATGTCATGCGACTCATGAGGGGGAATCATAGCCCTTTCCCCCACAATTGCAAGATTCAATCTTACTCCTAATTAAACAAAAAAAAATTAGATCTGTTAATATCTTAGGAAGAGGAATTTTTAATGACTAAAGCAATTTTTCTTTCAGGAGGCGGAGCTCGTGGGGCTTATCAGGCCGGCGTTTTGCGCGGAATTTCAGATATTTTGGGGGTAAAAGAAATACCGGTCGACATTATCAGCAGCGTAAGTGCTGGGTCTATTAATGCCAGCTTTTTGGCAATGCATGCAGATGACTTTAACGAGGGAACCCATCGTCTTTCAAAACTGTGGGGGGACATTAATTGCGATGAAGTATTTTACGCCACCAATTTTGAGCTCATTAAGTCGGTTCTTCGGAATGCTTTTAGCATGTCCTTGCATTATGATGTGCCTGGCGGACAGTATTTGTTAGATACAAAGCCCCTGCTCAATACATTAAAGACAAATCTCGATTTTAATCGCATCAACCAAAACATCACTCGTGGGCTGCTGAAAGCTTTTGAGGTAGCATCCACTTGTTATGACATTGGAAAAACTGTCTCTTTTTACAATACACATGAATCGCATCCAGGTTTTAAGAAAATTCGTCATTTTACCAAAAATACTCCAATAGAGGCCGAACATATTATGGCTTCTTCTGCATTTCCACTATTTTTCCCGGCTATTAAAATTGGGAATTTAAATTTTGGGGATGGGGGTTTGCGACATTCCGCCCCTTTGCGTGCCTCCATTAAATTTGGCGCGGACAAAATTCTGGTTATTGGTACGCGGAAGGCGAATCCGCCTCCCACATCACTGGATGTTGCTAGTATTGGAAACATTTCTTTTGCGACCGTTTTAGGCAATATGTTAAATGCTCTGTTTTTGGATAATCTGGACACGGATTTGCGATTATTAAATCGAATTAATCAGCAAATGGATTTAATTCCAGCGGCAGACAAGGCAAAATTGCGCTGGCGAAAAGTGAATGTTTTGTATTTACACCCTTCTATCGACATCGGAAAATTGGCGGCTGGCAAGCATAAATCAATGCCCTATTTGCTTCGATATTTAATGTCTTCTTTTGGTGCGCAAGAAAAAGCGGGCGATTTTACGAGCTTTTTGCTCTTCGAAGCGGATTATTGCCAAGCCCTTATTTCCTGCGGCTACGACGATGCCATCGCTCAAAAAGACCAAATCAATCACTTTTTTTCGGAAACCTCTTCTTGACATTTCCGCCACAGAAAATACACTGGGTTCATGAAAAATTCGAATAAAACTGTGGTGGTAGGCCTTTCTGGCGGCGTTGATTCTGCTGTTAGCGCCCTGCTCTTAAAGCAACAAGGTTACAATGTTATTGGCGCTTATATGCAGAATTGGGAGGTTGATAATGATGATCCCTTTTGCAGTAGTGAGCAGGACTTGCAGGATGCCTTTGCGGTAAGCAAGGCCCTTCAGATTCCTTTTGAAACGATAAATTTTGCTAAAGAATATTGGGAACATGTTTTTCAATTTTGCTTAGACGAGTTTAGTGAAGGCCGAACACCGAATCCCGATATTGGCTGTAATAAAGAAATTAAATTTAAAGCCTTTCTTGAATTTGCCTTACAGAAAGGCGCTGATTTTTTAGCAACAGGGCATTATGTTCGTAAAAATTTGCAAAATGATCGCTATCAATTATTAAAAGGCCTTGATGGCAATAAAGATCAAAGTTATTTTTTGTATACTCTCGGCCAGCACGAACTTAAACATGCCCTTTTTCCCATTGGCGGTTTAGCCAAAAATGAAGTTCGAAAAATTGCTGAAGAAAATCGTTTGCCCAATTTTAATAAAAAAGATAGCACGGGAATTTGTTTTATCGGCGAACGAAAATTTAAGGCGTTTTTGAGCGAATTTTTATTGGCCCAACCGGGTGAAATCCAAACGCCAGAAGGAAAAATCATCGGCCAACACGATGGCATCATGTTTTATACCTTAGGCCAAAGAAAAGGCCTCGGCATTGGTGGCCGCGATGACAGCAAGGAAGAGCCTTGGTTTGTCGTCGGCAAAAATGTGCAAAAAAATATATTGATCGTTGCACAAGGTCAAGAAAATCCCCTGCTCTATGCTAATGATTTATTCTGCACAAAATTACATTGGGTCGATGCCCCCCCCAAATTACCCATAAAATTAAAGGCCAAAATCCGCTATCGCCAAGCCGACCAAGCCTGTGAATTATTCGAAGAACCCCCCGGCCATTTCCAAGTAAAATTTGCCAAACCCCAACGCGCCATCACCCCCGGCCAATCCATCGTCTTTTATCAAGACGACACCTGCCTCGGCGGCGGAATAATTATTTAACTACCTTAAATAATAAATTCTTATTACAGTTTAATAAATTACAAATTAAATGTGAGAAATTTTCTTACTTATGAATAATGATCATTTACAATTACTTCTGAACAAGCTCAATAATCTGCCTACACCTTTGCTTCCAGATTTTCTTAAATAATCTAAGAAAAACCCAGCAATTCCCGCTAACGCGGGAATTGCTGCAAAAAGCTGGGGGTCCTCAGGGGGAGCAAGGCTCACTGCCATCCTGCCAAGATACTACCAATGACCCTCAGCCCATTTTGGGCTCATTTTTGGATTGGAATATACTCAAACAGCGAGTGCTGGTTTGCTGTTTCGTCATAAAAAAACTGCTCTGGTTCGCACTGTAAGGAGGCGTAGCGGGTGTTGTTTTCATTAATGCCAGGCTAGCCTTATTTGCCTTTCTGAAATTATTTTTTGTAAAAAATTAAAATAAGGCAAATAAAGCTAGCCTGGCAGCAATGGCTTTTATCAAACCTCTAATAAAAGCTACTTACTTTCTGGCGTGGCATTGATTGTCCACAAATAGATCATGACAGTATCAGGTGTGCCAGTATAATATGAAAAATTGGTAGTCCATTTCATATTTCCCTCGCAAGAATCTTTCTCAGTTGATGGAAGGATTTGGTCTTGAAATAAAGCCCCTACATCAAAAGAGATTGTACAATGAAATTTACTATCGGGTGATCTGTACACTAGGGTATATCGTGTCTGGTTGAGCGAAGCATTGAGAACTTCCGCAGCTTCATTCATACCTTGAGCTAAGTGCTCGGTAGGCGAGAAATTATTCCAATAGATCGATATATCTGAGGGGGGGTCAATAGACACCAATGTTAAATGGCTAGGAGTATTATTCTGTATGTTAAGCTGAGAACCCAGACCAGGGGGTAGTGTTATTGCCAAACCATCACTTGCAAAACCTAAGCCTAACGCAACAACTAAATATCTAAGCATCATCATGTTCCACCTCTTCTCAATACACTCCAAGCTCTATCTAACTGGATTATAGGATAAATTCTAAATTTTTGGAGGAGATTATTGTAACAACATGAATATTAAAAAATTTAAATTTTTCGGTTGAGCTGAATCACTCGCGTAAATTCCAAACAACAGTTCACGGCTAAAGTCGTCATGGACAAGGGCCTTCAATATGAGCCCGATTTAGCACAGACCATGCTTTCCTGCTTAGAAACTGATGATCTTCTGATATTTGGTCGTGGATATGCTTCTTATATGTTTATGGCGAGTTTAATCAGCAAAAAAAGGCATTTTATTATCCGATGCCCAAAAAAGTTTTTTTCTGCTTCGCAATCGATGTTCTCCCTGGATGCGCCTGAGACGATGAGCGCTGTTGTCAGTGTATCTAAAACCCGGAGGAAAAAGGTGAGGGCAAAACTTAAAGGCCGCCTTGGCCTAGAGAATTTTACTGGGAAAACAGCTGAATCTATTAAGCAAGATTTTTGGTCTACTATTTTTATGAGCAATCTGGAAACTATCTTGGTTGAAGACATTGAAACCGAGATGAATGAGCAGAAGAACAAGGGGCAGAAAAAAGTGAAAGTGTACAAAGCGGTATCGTTTAATGCCATAAAAAAAATGGCATTTGAAATATTCTCCCGCGAAAAAGACAAGGAGGCTATACTTAACAAACTGGTGAAATTGTTTATGATGAATCCAGTGCTGGTCAGGAATAATCGCCAAGTTGAAAGAGAAAAAATATCACCTATCAAGTCGCTAAACTTCCAAAAGCGGGCGAGGAAACATGTCTTTTAGAGGGAGCTGGGGCTTAAGTCAATGGCAGTGGAGCAAGGCTCCCCTTGAGCGCCAGAGGTGGGTTACCCAACGCGCCAGCGTTAAAACCAGGAAGGACTTCCTGCTTTAGCGGGAAGTCCTGAGAAAAACCTAGTTATCAAGCCATTAGTTTTTCCAGAACCTAAAAGGATTAATAAAACTAAATTACATTTTAAATCAAATGGTTGCAAAATATACATAATTTATTTATCAAAAATTATCTATAATTCCATTTAGAGAATAGGAAAAGCGGAGGTGGGTATGATTAGTAAGTGGGTACTGGCTTTGGTTGCTGCTTCGGCGCTTTTTATTGCTGAGACGGGGTACAGCTTTTTAATCGAAGCTAAACCATACGAGGGTAATCCTGTCATTATATATGCAAAACCTTGGATGAAAACAGATCTCCCTAATCAGGGAGCAAATGTTAACTTCACGAGCGGTCAAACGACAGATCAAGGGTATATGGTTCCAATGTATATCACCGGCTTGTATTTTTCCCTTGACACCAGTGATACTGTTCAACTTATCCAGGTTACTACACATAGTTTGAATAAGAACTATATGATAATTGGAGGACCACAAAATTTTACTTTGCAGTGGGGAGTAATGGAATCAAAATTTGTAGAAGTCACTATTACTCAAACTGGTGGGGGTGAAAATATTCCATTTCTTATACAATTATATTCATCTAAGTAGCAGTAGGGCTTGTTTTTAGATTACATTTTCAGATTTTCTAGGGTCTTTTTCAAAAGAGGCAATATTTGAAAGCGTGGTGTTGGCGATATTCCTTAAAGCTTCTATTGTGAAAAAGGCCTGGTGCCCAGTGATAATCACATTCGGAAAGGTCTGGAGGCGTAGAAATACATCATCTTGGATGATTGTGTCTGATAAATCTCTGAAAAATAAATTTTCCTCTTCTTCGTAAACGTCTAGGCCAAGTGCGCCGATTTTTTGTTTTTTTAGTCCATTAATTATCGCCTTAGTGTCAATTAAGCGACCCCGCCCAGTATTGATCAGCATCACGCCATTTTTCATTTTTGAAATTGCTTTTTCATCGATAATATGCCGAGTTTCTGGAGTGAGTGGGCAATGCAAACTAATAATATCCGATTTTGAAAGCAGCTCTTCGAGCGGAATATAGGTCACGCCCATTTTTTTACAATCTTCATTTTCAATGGGATCACAGGCCAATACCTTGCAGCCAAATCCCAGCATAATTTTCGCAAAAACCGCGCCAATTGTTCCCGTTCCGATAATTCCCACCGTTTTCCCGTGTAAATCAAAGCCCAATAAGCCCGTTAATAAAAAATTATGTTCTCGAACTAAATTATAAGCTCGGTGAATTTTACGATTTAAATTGAGAATTAAACCTACAGCAAATTCAGCTACCGCATAGGGAGAATAATTTGGCACCCGCACAATAGGCAATCCAAGCGATTTTGCCGCATTGACATCGACATTATTAAATCCCGCCGAACGCAAGGCGATTAGTTTAATGCCCTGATCGACTAATTTTTTTAACAAATTGGCGTTCAAGTTATCATTCACAAAAGCACTGACGACATCGAAGCCTTGAGCAAGAATCGCTGTTTTTTCATTTAGGCCGCACTCGAAATAAGCCAGTTCATAATTATGCCCTTCATTGGCTTGATCCAAAAAGGGTTTCTCATAGCTTTTTGCGCTAAAAATGGCTATTTTCATAAGATCTCCTTCCGTTTTACTATATCATTATATCACTGTCGTTTGGTAGTGAGGAATTAATACAGATTAAACTGCGCGCCAAATAAATGTCGCCTCGTGTTTATTGTGGTAAAGGTGTAAAACACGAGAATTTGGGATCGCCTTAAATTTTTGAAGCATTTCAAAATCGGTTTCGCCTTGTAATTTAATCGTGCAGATCATATTTTTCACCTTGCCAGATTTTAACCATTTGTCGATTAAAGAATAAAGTCGATCTGGATAACAAGCTATATCGGCGCACAGCCAATCAATTATTGGAAAATCCTCTGGATTTAGGGCAAAAGCGCTTTCACGAATAAATTCAATATTCTGCACTTTTTGCAAAGAAATATCTAAATCGGCTTTATCGACGGCAATCACCTTTGTACCCAGCCGGTGCAGAACCGAGGTCCAACCGCCGGGTGAAGCTCCCAAATCCATGGTGATTTCTCCGGGCTTTGGCAAATCATCCAGTAGCGTAAGCGCTTCCCATAATTTTAAATAGGCTCGATTTGGCGGATATTTTCGATCTTCTACAAAGTCCACCAAGCCAACGGGGATATTTTTGAAGCGTTCGCTACTATAAAGCAAGGTGTGTTCATCCAGCAGACAAAAGACGCCGGTTGGTGGAATTTTTTTTTCGAGCGGGAAAATTAAAGGCTTTTTGAAGGGATTTTTTAATTTTTCTTCGATGAGTCGTGAACGTCTTACATGACTAATCGGATATAAGAACCAATGCTTATTCGCGGCTAATAATATTTTTGCGGCCTCATTAATCGACTGAAATGAAACGATCTTTGGGTTCAGCCAAATATCCTGGGCAAAACTTACGTCTTTATTTAAAACACTCGAAAATAGGAGATTATCCAAAACCTCACTCAGCTCAGAAATTTCTTTCAAAAGCTCCTGTTTAAATTCAGGAAATGCTACATAAATATATTGATTTTCATTCATAAGAAAAGAGGACCAGCAAACTCATAGACCAACAATCTCGTTAACAAGCTCTCGATTTTCATTAAGAACTCCGAGTTTTCTGCCAGCTTTCTTGTTATCTAAGGCCACTTTCATTAAGGCAATTGATTTTCTCAAGATATCACTTTTTGAAGCATGTGCTTCTTCGGACATTTTCTCCAATTCATCATTGAGTTCCGAAGAAATATGCAGAGACATTTTTACCATCTTTTTCAACACAGAACACCCCAAGTAAATTTGATTTACTTAATTTTTACTTAATATTTAAGTAAAGTCAATCTTTTCTAGCAACAGATTTACTTTCCAGTGGCTTTAAGCTATAAATTCGCTCTTTGTGGCCAGGTTTATGCTTTATACTCCTTTACATCCCCCATTGCCATCCTCTTCTGACCATCAGCTTGAATGGGGCGGGCTCTTGGGGAGCGCGCAAAGTTTGGCGATCTGCGCCCTGGCTGAAAATAGCAAAAATCCCGTGATTGTCATTGCGGATGATGTCCAAAGTGCGCAAAAAATCGCTCTCGAAATCGAATTTTTTAAGTCAGAAGCTTTACCCTTGCTCTTGTTTCCTGATCGGGAGACTCTGCCCTATGATGCCTTTTCACCTTATGCCGACCTCGTCTCCGAACGTCTATTGGCGCTTTATCGCTTAAAAAATCTGCAAAGCGGCATCGTCATTACGGCGCTCCCCACGATTATGCACCGACTCTTGCCTCATGATTTTCTGTTTGCGAATACCTTTGCGCTTAAAATTCACGACATTTTTGATCGAGAGGCCTTTAGACGGAATTTGGTCAGTGCCGGTTATCGTTCTGTTGAGCAGGTCATGGAGCATGGGGAATTTGCGGTGCGTGGCGCCATTATCGATGTCTTTCCCATGGGAAATCCCACCCCTTATAGAATCGAATTATTTGATGATCAAATTGAAACCCTGCGATGTTTTGATCCTGAAACTCAAAGAACACTGGAAAAAACAGAGTCTATCGAACTGCTGCCCGCGCGAGAATATCCCTTAACCGAAGCCGCTATTGCTTTATTTCGCCAAAATTGGCGCGATAAATTTTCAGGCAATCCCATGGATTCTTCGATATATGCGAGCATCAGTGAAGCTAAGGCGGCTCCGGGTGTAGAATATTATTTACCTTTCTTTTTCGATAAAACCGAAACCTTTTTTGATTATCTTAACGAAAATAGCCAGCTCTTTTTTAGCAAGACCATTAGCCTGCAAGCCGAAAATTTTTGGCGAGAAATTAAAAATCGCCATGAACAATTGCGTCACGATATTCAAAGACCCTTATGTGAGCCCGAAACGATTTTTCTACAACCCTCAGATTTTTTTGGGCAAGCTAAGCCTTTTTTACAAATTCGCGTACAATCTGAAAAATTACCAGAAAAGCAAGGCCACATTAATTTTAACAGTGAGCCCCTTCCCGATTTATGGGTGAATGCAAAGGCGAAAGAACCTTATGAGCCGCTACGTCATTTTATAAGAGAAAATAAGGCTCGAATTTTATTTTGCGCGGAATCCGCTGGGCGAAAAGAAAATCTTTTAGATATCTTTCGCCAACATTCCATTATCCCTAAATCTTTTGGATCCTGGGAAGATTTTAAGGAATCTGCTGATCCTTTTGGCATTTGCATTTCAGGAATTGAGCGTGGTTTATTCATTGAATCCCATTTAGCAATTATTACCGAAACCCAATTATTTGGCGAACGAGTATTACAAAGACGCTTAAAATCTCGACGCGAACTGGATCCTGATTTACTGATTAAAAATTTAACTGAATTAACAATCGGCTCTCCTGTCGTTCATGTGGATCATGGTATTGGCCGTTATTTAGGATTGCAGACTATAAAAACAGGCGATATTGAGGGCGAATATTTAAGCATTGAATACGCCGCGGGCGATAAAATTTATGTGCCCGTTGGGGATTTACATCGCATCAGTCGTTACACGGGCGCCGATAGCGAACATGCGCCTATTTCACGCTTAGGCAGCAAAATTTGGCAAAAAAATAAAGAAAAAGTCGCGCAAAAATTACGCGACGTTGCGGCTGAATTACTCGATATTTATAGCAAACGCGAAGCTTCTAGTGGATTTTCGTATGCAAGACCGAATGAAGATTTCGTCAATTTTCGCGCCGCTTTTCCCTTTGAGGAAACAAAGGATCAAACCGATGCGATTAATGCCGTGATCGCTGACATGGTGAGCCCAAAGGCCATGGATCGTTTGGTCTGTGGAGACGTCGGTTTTGGTAAAACAGAAGTCGCCATGCAAGCGGCTTTTGTAGCCGTGCAAAATCATAAACAAGTGGCAGTCTTAGTTCCCACCACTCTGCTGGCCACCCAGCATTATCAAAATTTTTCCGACCGATTTGCACAATGGCCTGTAAAAATCGATTATTTATCGCGTATGCGAAGTCCAAAAGAAACAGAAGAAGTCTTGAAGGCTCTGGCTAACGGTAAAATTGATATTATTGTAGGCACCCACAAATTACTGAGTGAAAGCATTAAATTTAGAGATTTAGGATTATTAATCGTCGACGAAGAGCATCGCTTTGGCGTTCGCCATAAAGAAAGAATAAAAGCGATGCGCGCTAATGTCGACATTTTAACGCTAACAGCTACTCCTATTCCCCGCACGCTCAATATGGCGATGACGGGCGTTCGGGATTTATCCTTAATTACGACAGCACCCGCACGACGCTTAGCCATTAAAACTTTTGTGCATGAATTTGATTATTCCCTCGTTCGGGAGGCCATTCTGCGTGAAATTATGCGCGGCGGACAAGTGTATTTTTTGCATAATGAGGTTTCAACGATTGAGGCAAACGCCGAAAAATTGCAAACTCTGATTCCGCAAATACGCATCATAACGGCGCATGGACAAATGCCAGAACGACAACTCGAACGCGTCATGGCCGATTTTTATCATCAAAAATTTAATGTGCTGATGTGCACAACGATCATTGAATCAGGCATCGATATTCCCTCGGCTAATACGATAATTATTAATCGTGCCGATAAATTTGGTCTTGCACAATTGCATCAATTACGCGGCCGAGTCGGACGTTCGCATCACCAAGCCTATGCTTATTTATTAACGCCGCCACCCGAGGCCCTGAGCAAAGATGCGGAAAAACGCCTAGACGCTATCGCTCATTTAGAAGATTTAGGCGCCGGATTTTATTTGGCGACGCACGATTTAGAAATTCGTGGGGCCGGCGAAATTTTAGGTGAAGAACAAAGCGGACAAATGCAAACTATCGGATTTAATTTATATATGGATATGTTGCAGGCTGCGATTGAAGCTTTAAAAGAAGGAAAAAGTTTGGATGATATTAGTAAGCCCAAGCCCTCAACCGAAATCGATTTGCGCCTCAGTGCGATTATTCCCGAAAATTACGTGCATGATGTGAATTTACGTTTAACTTTATATAAACGTTTAGCGGATTGTAAAGACATGGACGAAATCGCTGAATTAAAATCGGAAATTATTGACCGTTTTGGAAGTCTGCCTATTTCCGCTGAGAATCTCTTAAACGTCACGCGCCTTAAGTTACTGGCCGAAGAAATGGGCATTCGTAAAATCGATGTTGGCACACAGTATGGGCGTCTTCACTTCACTGAAAAACCCAACATTGATCCCGCCAAAATCATCAGCCTGATTCAACGAAAACCCAAGGAATACCAGCTAGCAGATGCCCAAACCCTCCGTTTTGCCATCAATCACGAGAATCCAGCCGAAAAGATCGCCACGGTTTTCAATACACTTGCTATAATTAGAGTTGTACCCTCTCCCCTTGCGGGAGAGGGTTACTGAGGCGTTACGGAGGTGCATTATGAACATCATTCAAACAAAAGGCTTATCTTCAGGATCTATTTTTAAATTCCTGTTTTGCGGGTCTTTTGTACTATTTTTCCTATTTGGATTAGGCTGCGGTATTGCGGCGCTTCTTGGGTACAATGCGCTTACCCTCAATGAGCAGCATATTTACGGCATTGCAGGACTATTGGGTGGCATCGTATTAGGGGTTCTACTGCCCATAATTTTTTCGATCCTTTTTTGGATTATTCTATTCATAGGATCAAGACTCTGGAGCCTATTTTTTGGGCCTCTAACTTTTAAATTTAAAGAATAGAGAACCAATACCTTTATGCCGTTTATGATTCCGGCAAAATTTGTCCGCCATCAACAACGATGGTTTCCCCCGTAATAAATCGCGCTTCATCAGAAGCTAGGAATAATGCGGTATAAGCCACATCTTCCGGAGTTCCAAATTCTCCCATTGGAATAGCTTGTTTTAAGGCATTTACTATTTCGGCAGGACGATCGTCGAGTCCTTCTGTCACAATATTTCCTGGCTCAATTCCATTAACAGTAATCCCTGAACGTGCCAATTCCAGCGCGGCTGTTTTAATAAATCCATTGACGCCACCTTTACTCGCCGCATAATGCGCAAATCCTGGCTGTGTGACTTTCGGACCCGTAATCGAAGACATGATCACGATGCGCCCATAGGCCTGACGTTCCATAGCCGGCAAGCAAGCTTTTACCGCTAAAAATGTGCCTTTTAAATTCGTATCGCAAACTTCGTCCCACTGGTCTTCAGTCATATCCCGCAATAATGTTGTGGGATAAATTCCGGCATTTTGGCAAAGAATGTCAATGCGTCCGAATGTATCGAGGGCCAGTTTAGCCATTTTTTCCATATCTTTTGCACTGGTCATTTGCGCCACAACAGGAATAACATTTTCGCCAAGTTCACTGGCCACCTTTTCAAGATCTTTTTCATTTCGGCCAGTAATTACTAATTTTGCCCCATGAGAAGCAAAAATTCGCGCAATGCCTTTCCCTATCCCTTTACTCGCACCAGTAATAATAGCAACTTTATTTTCTAGGCGTTTAGACATGATTTGATCCTCGTGTTTAAGTGATGTTTAATGTCCAAAAGGCCACTATAGTGTGAAAATATTCCCAGTCAAGGCAGATTTACATGTAATTCTGCCTAATGGCTTTAACAGTATAACAAGCTTCCCCAGACAGAAAATTTTGTTAAAAATTTGACCATTTTCTAATATTTCCTTAAGAATCCCCGTGTACAATCCAAAATTCAAATTCAATATTTTAGAGGCTTTATTAATGAGAAAGGCAAAAAGTAAGTTAGAAGTTCAGCAGGTTATAGTGCAGCATAAAGCAGCTCTTGGTTTTTTTGGTAGGCTGGGTGGGGTTCATCCGGCAATACAAGCTGCCGAGAATATACTAAAATCTGTTGCAGAGCCTAATTTAACACAGGAAGCGAAATTTGCTTTGGCAAAATGCTTCGTTCTTGATCATCCAATCGAAAAAGGAAGTAAACTTTTTGAGGTTTTTAAATCGATAGTTGATTGCTTTCCCAACACACTAATGGCCATGGGTAGTTCTAATATCTTTACGGAGGCTAACTTCAATACCGTTAATGTGTTCCACCAAGCAAAACCATATTCTAGCGATGGCGTTGACTTTTCTTTGAGTACCCTGGGTGACCAAAAGCTACTTTCTCAAAAAAACTTTAACACCTTCTTCCAACATGAGAATCCAGACCAGCAAAGCGGCGGATTTTACTTACTTGAAATGAAACCCTTACTTAATCAGGAGAGATTTGAGCTAATCATGGCTCATCAGGACCCCTTTCATCTTTCTAACCTTTTTCACTGTATGTCAATGGAAGATGCCATGCAGAGGAATAACTTGCCTGCGATGGCCCAGACTCTAGACGCCATACTAAAGTGCCAAAATCTCTATTGGCTAATTAAATTAGTGCGGATGACTCTCGGTAAGCTTACCCTCGAAAGGTTAAATTGGATGCTTGACCCTGTTAGGGTCGTTCTTTTTTCCGATGCAGCTCAAGATAGGGTTTGGTCTCGTATTCCAGATCACCTGTCTACGGCTGGAAATTTAGGGCACCTAGTAATGCTCGCTGGAACCCCGCCAGCCGAAAATGCTCTTAACAATATGGAAGCCTATCTTAATTTGCTACTGAACAATAACAATGCCCACAATCCAGCCTTCCCAGCTATAAATGCCTCCCAAAGCACTCACACTGTTAGTGTGCACAAAACAGTCTCAGAGTCCGCTACCCGATTAAACAAGCGCTATGGAGATAAGTTGAATCGTGATGGACAAAAAAACACAATCAATGAACTTACGCAGTGGGTAACTGAGCTCCCGAAGGGTCCTTTAGTAGAGGTCATTTCAAAAAATGCCACAGCCAAGCGATGCCTTCTTGGTGACAATGGCAAGGAAGGAATTTTGAAAAGCACATTCGTTGATCCAGGCTCTAGCGTCAGCACTCAAAAACTTTTGGCCCTCACCTGGCTGGCTATTCATGATGATCCTGTAAGGCTTAGTACTTTCGAAGATGCTTGTGAACAATGGATCCAGGGACTATATGAAATTCGGCGAGGGTATAATTTATCAGAGACAGATCAAGATGACGGCCAAAACGATAGACCTATTTGCCAAGGTGGCGCCTTCAACAAAATGCTCGAAAAGCTACAAAGCATTCACCCGGATATTGAAATCATTTATCTCACCAAAGCAACCGCGTCAATAAAATTACAAAGCGTTGTGCGCGCGGAGGTGAGGGCCTATCTTTCTACACTTTCTGAAACTAACTTTGCTGAAACACTGAAAAAACTTGAAGTAGATGGGGTTGAGGCGATTTGGCCTGAAATTCAAGTAGAAGTTTCTGCTAAAGTATTCAAGGAATTTGGAAGCCTCTTTAAGAACGAAGAAAAGGGTCCAACTTTTCTAGCATTTATTGACACTGGGAAATATACTGAGCTCGGTGATTTAAATAATTTCAAGCCTTCAAACAATCTTCGCTTGTCCCAAAACGCAATGATTTTACTCCCATCTCCTAGGGATGAGCAGGATAAATATCCTGATGAAGAAAGCAAAAATAACAATAATAATAATAATAATAATAATATATAAAAATAAATAACCCCCAATGCAGAGTTTACCCCTTGGGTAAACTTTTGCAACAGGGATTAAAATACAAAGGGTTTTTAACAGCCTGTACAAAATCTGCTTAAACATACCTTTTTTTGTCTAAAAAAACCCTAAAATACGAATTTACAAAAATAAAAAAGAGGTATATAAATCGATTATACAGTGTGAAAGCATTGTGAATTTTAAAAAATATGCGGTGAGTTCCACCGTGAATTGCCGGTGGAGAGGAAGGCTCTGGCTTTGATTGTAAAATTAAAGTGAAACCAGCCTCTGTGAAGCAGGAATCTAACAGCAAAGCTAACTTTGGGTAGGTTTAGAAGAACGGTTGTACCACAAACATAATTACTTACTTATCTAATTTGATCAGCCCAGAGCATTTCTAAGAACATTTTCCAGGGGAGACATTCGATATTATTATCGAGTTTTTTAGGCTCGGACTCAAATGAAACGATGATAGATCGTCTTACATTATGAGCCTCCTGTAAAGCCTTAAGCGGTTTTGCAGCATGAGAGTCAATCCGTTTGGAAGTTTTAACTTCAATGGCGCACTCCATGTCTCCAAGAATAAAATCCACTTCAAGACCCGTACTGGTGCGCCAGTAATGCAATGGTAATTCTGGATCTCGGTAGGCTTGATAGGCTTTTAATTCCATTAAAATAAAATGCTCAAATGCTTTTCCAAATTCTCGTGAACCGATTTTTGGTTTTTGTCTCGCTAAATAATTTGCAAGCCCCACATCAAATAAATAAAATTTTTCTGTTTCTACTAAACGACGATCCGGTGTTTTTTTCCAAGGCTGAAGTCGGTAGCCAAGCAATGTGTCTTCGAGAATTTGGAAATAATTTCGCACCACTTTTGCGCTGACTCCAGCTTCCCTAGCCACATTGGTATAATTAAGCATTTCTCCAGACATCACCGAAGCAACATGCAAAAATTCAGCAAAACTAGGAATATTTTGCACGACTGCTTCTGCAGCAATTTCTTCTTTTAAATAATCTGCTACATAAGCTCTAAAATCTTGTATAGGATCTGTTGAAAGTAAGTGAGGAGGCAATAATCCCGTTATCATGACTTCTTCTATATCGAGATCCTGAATTTCAGGGAAGCAAAGTGGGGGCATCGTGTATCGCCAGGTACGCCCACCCAATAAATTAGCGTGCGTTTTCCTTAACTTTCTTGTACTCGATCCCGTCAGCAAAAAGGGAATATTATGATTATCAATTAGCCATTGGACTTCATCCAATATCTCGGGGACTTTTTGCACCTCATCAATCACAATCAAACGATCAGTCTCACTATAGCGTTCGCGCAGCAAGGAAGGACGAGAAACGTAATCTGCAAATACATCGGTTTTTAAAAAATCGATGACAATCGCCGTTTTCATGTGCTTACGGATCCATGTGCTCTTGCCCACCTTTCTGGGCCCCCATAAGAAGGCTGACTTGTTAGGTGGCAAGCTAATGTTCAATAGGCGCTGTTTTATGTCCATAAGGCCATTATAGTATGAAAATCTTCCCAGTCAAGGCAGATTTACATGTAATTCTGCCTTGATAGGGAAGATTTTCGTAGATTCGTCAAAATTTGGTGGGCGTCCTGCTGACTTCTTTTTCATATCGAAACATGCGATTATGGTTGCAGAGACAGCTTAAAAAACAAGGAGGTTTTTTTGTGAATCATAAAAAACTGGCTATTTTACTGTTCGGAATAACAGGATCTATTGGAATAGCGAATACGTCACTGGCCTGTACTGATTTTCGCGTATTAACAAAAGATGGTGCCACCATAATTGGGAGAAGCCTTGAATTTGGGCTCGATCTGCAATCCAATGTCGTCGCCACACCACGCGACACTGCTTTTAATCCAAAAGCCCCTGATGGTAATCCAGCACTTTCTTGGAAATCCAAATATGGCTACGTTTATCTGAACGCCTTAAACACTCCTATTGCGGTAGATGGCATGAATGAACAAGGTCTTTCTTTTGAATATTTGTATTTACCAGGATATACGCAATACCAAACCGTGTCATCGAAAGAAGATAATCATGCTGTGCCCTATTATCTTTTTGGGAACTGGATCCTCGGTAATTTCAAAACGGTTGATGAAGTACGTGAAGCCTTAAAAAATACGTATGTTTATGAACAGTCGATTCCCGGTATTCCCGCCAATGAAACTTTCCAAGTGCACGCGATTATTCACGATGCATCTGGAAAAGAATTAGTTGTGGAATTTATCAAAGGCAAAATGATAATTTATGATGGCGTCGGTGTGGTGACGAATGGCCCTCCCTACGATTGGCAAGTGAATAATCTCAAAAATTATCTTCAATTATCGCCCTATACTCCACAGCCGATAATGGCAAATGGCTTTACTTATAGTTCTAATGGTCAAGGCAGCGGTATGTTAGGTTTACCGGGTGACCAAAGCCCTCCTTCACGTTTTGTTAAAACGGCCGCGTATTTAAAAACCGCTTTACCCGCGAATAATGCCGCTGAAGGTGTTAATCTTGCCACGCATATTTTAAATAGTGTGGATATTCCTTTGGGCGTTTCGCGCGCTAGGGAAGCTAACGGTCAGGATTCTTATGATTATACGCAGTGGGTTGTGATTAAAGATCTTACGGACAAGGTCTTTTATTACCGCACTTATAAAGATCAAACCTTCCATTCAGTTTCACTAAAATCACTGGATTTTTCGCCGAATGCCCCTACTTTAAAAATGCCACTGAATAATAAACCTAATGTGATGGATATTACTGAGCAGTTTAAAAATACTAAATAATTCAAAAGTTATTTTCTCTTGAGCGGAACCTAGTGCTGGGACGTACTAGACGACTTCCTGTTTTTTCACCAACTGCAGAATTTTTTTATTATCGATCGTCAAGGCGGCTAAAATTCCCAAAGCGGCTACAAGCGGGATGAGCATAAAGGCATAAAAAAATGGATTGCCAGTCTCATGAATTTTGAATCCATCTCTTTGCATACCGTAGGATATTAATAGAGAAGACAGCGCAATTCCTAAGCTGATGGATATTTGTCGACCCGCCATAAATACCGAGCTTGCGGGCCCA
Source organism: uncultured Gammaproteobacteria bacterium (assembly GCA_963711375.1). Taxonomy (GTDB): domain Bacteria; phylum Pseudomonadota; class Gammaproteobacteria; order Coxiellales; family Coxiellaceae; genus CAVQDV01. The sequence goes on along the minus strand of CAVQDV010000005.1, from coordinate 2,300,124 downwards.
ACATCCATTTTAGTAAATTCAACTAAACTGATCGTTTGAATGATGGGGCCACAAAGACCACTGAATAATCCGCGTAAAAAAAGTATGACGCAGGCAAAATAAATCATACTGGCTTCCTTAATTAATAAAATACAAAGCGTAAATGCCGAAATTCCTAAAAATCCAATAATAAGGGGTACACTTGGCCCCCTCTGATGAAATAATTTAACGGTATATCGGCTGATGCATATGGCCCCAAGCGCTTGCATCCCCATAATAAAGCCCGCTACCATGGCCGACATTCCGATACCCACTTGAAGATACATCCCTACTAGAAAAATAGATCCGAAATGGCAAATTTGAAACGCTAATTGTAAGAGATTCGCCTGGGTAAATAGGGTATTTCTGAAAAAATGAATTTCAATCAGTGGATGAGGATAATTTTTCTCATGACGTAAAAAATAATAGGAAAACAATATTGCAGAAAATAAAAGCGCAAGGATTTCCCAACTAAAGCCAAGTTTGCCCAGGGCTGAAATAAAGGAAAGTATTGAAATGAGGGCGAAAGATGAAAGAAAAAATCCCAAGCAATCTAAGGGCTTTACGTTTGAGGCCACATGCTCTTTTAACACTAAAAAGGAGAGTAAAACAGCAACAAAGCAAATCGGAGCCGCAAAAAGAAAAACCCATTGCCAATTTAAAAAATGAATAATGACTCCGCCTAAGGTAGGCGCAATAGCAGGCGCCACCAAACTCGGAATGAAAATAAAACTCGTGATACTAGCATATTCAGATGTCTCAAAACTTCGATAAACCATCGTCATTCCCACAGGAATAACCATCCCACCACCAAGCCCCTGAAAAAATCTCATAAAAACCATGAAATAAAGATTCGGAGAAAAGGCACATAAAAGTGAAGCAAGCCCAAAAAAACTAGTGGCAATAATAAAAATCTTTTTGGTCCCGAAACGCTCCCCCATCCAAGCACTGATGGGAATACTGATGGCCAGCGCAAGCAAAAAAGCATTATTCACCCATTCAGTATGAGTAATTGGAACTTCAAAATAACGCGCAAGAGCCGGTAAAGTAATATTAACAATCGTCAAATCCAAGCGATCTAGAAATAAAATGATGGCATAAATGCCGGCCACCAAGTAGCGGTATTCTATCGATTTATGCAAGAATTTCTTCATTTTAATTTCCCTATCTGGCAAGATTGCTTACTCTAGAGTAACTCGATTATATACACTGCGAAACAAAATTGAAGTTAACGACTGGATTCCACTCCATTGGCAAGCTTAGCTCTGCTGTGTTAAGATGCGCTCCCAGGTTAACTGGATAAGGAATAAAACAGGTTTCATGAAAGCATGGCTCCGCCGATTAGTTATCGGCACTCCCCAAAACCCACTGAACCCCGAAACGCGACGCTATATTGCGCTGATTGCTTTTTTAGCCTGGATTGGGCTTGGGTCGGATGGCCTATCTTCCGCTAACTATGGGCCTGAAGAAGCCTTTCGTGCCCTGGGTCAATATCCCTATCTGGCCTTTTATTTATCCATCGCGACTTGCATCACGGTCTTTATTATTTCTCTCGCCTATAACCAGGTTATTGAACTATTTCCAAACGGCGGAGGCGGTTATAAAGTTGCCAACAAATTAATTCATCCTATGGCTGGACTTGTTTCAGGTTCGGCCCTTATTGTTGACTATGTCTTAACCATTGCCATTTCCCTTGCTGCGGCGACGGATGCTTTATACAGCTTGTTGCCCAAGCATTACCAGGGGCACGCCTTGCTCGTAAAAGTTTTACTGGTGCTCTTCCTCACTGCGCTGAATATTCGAGGCCTTAAAGAGTCCATTAAAATTTTAATGCCTATCTTTTTAGGCTTTGTCATTACTCACGTGATATTAATTGTGTATGGAATAGCGACCGATGCCCGTGAATTTCCCTTTTTAATTCATGAAGTGGGCAAAGAAACCCATTCCGTCTCGGCGGCATTCGGTTTAACGGGTATGCTGGCCCTCATGTTACACGCCTATTCTTTGGGTGGCGGTACCTACACCGGTCTTGAGGCGGTATCGAACAATATTAATGTTCTCAAAGAACCTCGAGTTCGGACTGGAAAATGGACCATGTTTTACATGGCGCTTTCCCTAAGCTTCACCGCCGCGGGCATTATGCTGTTATACATGCTCGTTGGCGTTCACCCTGAACCCGGAAAAACCTACAACGCTATCGTCTTTGGAAAAATTCTAGCGCCCTTCCCCTACCATGGTGTTTTACTATTTGTTGTGCTGGCCTTTGAAGCAGGAATTTTGATGCTGGGATCCAACGCTGGATTTTTAGGAGGTCCTGCAGTTGTTGCCAACATGTCCGTTGATGGTTGGTGTCCCACCAAATTTAGCAACTTATCGAGCCGCTTAATAAAACAAAACGGCGTTATTTTATTTGGCCTAGGTGCCATTCTCATCATGCTAATGGCCGATGGTAATGTGCATTTTCTTATCGTACTTTATAGTTTAAATGTATTTTTAACCTTTACGATCACCTTATTTGGGCTCTGTTTACATTGGTGGCGTAAGCGCTGGCAAGAGCGGTATTGGTGGTCTAAGCTTTTCCTGGCCTCACTCGGTTTTTTAATTTGTTTCTCTATTTTCTTTGTGATTTTAATTTCTAAATTCGGCGATGGCGGTTGGCTTAGCATGGTGGTAACCGGTGGCATTGCCGTCACTTGCTATTACATCAAACGTAATTATCGCCTTTATCATGAAAAACTGGCAAAACTTTCGGAAAAAATCGAATTTCCGAAGACCGATATCGATTACATTCCAGAACTTAATCCCCATAAACCCACGGCTGCCTTTTTTGTAAATGACAGTCGCGTGCTGGGTGTTCATACCATACAAGCAGCCCGTAAATTATTTCCAAGTCGTTTTTGGAATTATGTTTTTATTGAAGTAGGTGCTGTTGATGTTAAAAGTTTTGGGGGCATGCGATCTCTCGAATTAATGCAAATGCAAGTCAGCAAAAATTTAAAATTTTTCAATGCTTATGCGCATGCGCTAGGCATGCCAGCAAAAGTCTATTCGGGTTTCAGCACCAATATGGTCAATGAGCTTTTAGATATTTCAACCCAGGTCTGCGAAGAATTTAGCGATGTCATTTTCTTTTCTTCTCGTGCTGTTTTTAATAAAGATAATTTATTTAACCGAATTTTGCATGATGACACTGCCTCTATTTTACAGAGAAAATTAAATTTTGCCGGCGAGCAAGTTATTATTATGCCGATGAATATCGATTGATTTTTTATGCCAATTATTTATATGTTTTTAAAACCTGAAATAGCGGATTATATCTATTATTCGCACTCCAAACGTAATAACCATTTGCACCAGCGTCTTTTGCGGCCTGCATTTGTGCTTCGATATATTTAAATCTCGTTGCGGTCGACATGGGATAGCGATAATTAAATAATTCAATGTAGGCATTTACTTTGACTTCTGGGTGCCCTTTTAATTGACGCTTTAAAGCAACAACGGATTCCAATACGGTTTTATAGGGCGCTATTGCGTGCTTTTTATAGGGCTCATAGTGTGAAGGATATACCATGGGATTAATCGCATCGACATGTGGAGCAATTAAGGCGACATCTTGGCCAATGGTGCGAGAAGGCTTGAGAGCCGCAATACCAAAAATATCGATCTGCAACCCTACTTTATTGGCCTTGGCTTGTTGACGGAAATAATCAACAACTCGTGCAATGTCTTTCACATTTTGATCCAAAGTGGGAACTGTGTGTTTGTAGCGTATGTAATCAAGCTGTATAGCACTAGCCCCAAGACCAACGGCATACATCGCTCGACGCCAGCGTTTTTCCCAATAAGGCTTAGATAACACTTCTTTTTGCGTTCCACCATCGGGAAATATGACAAGCCTTGCCACGTATTTAATTCCACTTTGTTTAATTAAGGCAATACTTTTGGCATAGCGGGTATTTTTATACTCAACATCGACTACGAAGGTATCGATACCACTAGCTTTTGCGCCTTTAATGAGAGAGGCGACAAATTCGGGATGAGTGGCCTTCGCGGCGGTAATATAGAGTCCGCGGTCAAAGGCATAGCCAAATACCGGCAAACACAGCAATAAAGAGAAAATGATCTTACGCATGAGACACTCCTTTTTCAGCAATTCAGCCTGAACTGCCACGCTTTCAAACGCCACTAAAGCGCTTGTATGATTTCGGCGACCAACCCTGGTCCGTGATAAACCATACCACTATATATTTGCACTAAATTGGCCCCGGCCGCAAGTAGTGCTTTAGCATCAGAGGCGGAAGACACCCCTCCAACCCCAATTATTCCGATGGTTTTGGGTAATAGAGCACGCAGTGCAACAATGGCTTCAAGCACGTTTGGCAACAAAGGCTTGCCACTTAGGCCCCCATTTTCGTCGGCAAAAGCTAAGCCTTTCACGGCGCTATGATCAAGGCTTGTATTTGAAATAATAATGCCGTCCAAGCCTATTTTGAGCACATTTTCGGCGATATACGCCCGTTCGCTTTCGGGAAGATCAATGGTGATTTTCACTAAAAGCGGATGACGCTTACCGAAGTTCACCGCTAATGCATCCCGTTTTTCACGGCATTTCAGCAGAAGTTGCTCAACTTGCCCAGCCTGCTGGAGATCTCTCAAACCCTTTGTATTGGGCGATGAAATATTGATGACGATCATATCGGCGAAAGCATAAACTTTTTCCAAGCAAAATAAATAATCGTCTAGCGCCTGCTCAATAGGAGTTTCTGCGTTTTTTCCGATATTGATGGCTAGAAGGCCTTTTGATTTTCGGATTCGTATATTTTCAATAAGCTGTTCAACGCCTTGATTATTAAAGCCCATCCGATTAATAAGGGCTTCGCGAAGAGGAATTCTGAATAAACGGGGTTTGGGATTTCCAACTTGCCCTTTGGGTGTCACGGTGCCGACTTCCACAAAGCCAAAGCCTAAAGAAAATAATCCATCGACGCATTCTGCATTTTTGTCAAACCCGGCTGCGATACCCAATGGATTGGGAAATTCTAACCCCCACAATGAGACAGGTTTTTGTGGTAATTTTCTCCAAAAAAATAGCTTATAGAAATAACGCAAAAATAAAACCGTTAATCGATGCGCCCGCTCGGCATCTAATGCAAATAAAACATAGCGAAGATATTTATACATTTTTTTTTCAACTCGGTACGATGCATTGTTTAGACCATATTCGCAGCATCGCGTTTCCACCTCGTTTAATTTCGTAGGGAACCTCACGTATTTCGATTCCAAAATCTTGCTGTTGATATTCCAACATCAAAGGACCAATCGCCTGTGGCATTTTATTATTCTCATCCAAAAGCGGGAAAATCCGCACTTCCAACGCTACTCTCGCCAATTCGGCCATCAAGGCCTCAGGGCTTAAACCACCGCGAGCGTGATCATGAAATAATAAATCCGTACACAAAACTAAATCAAATTGAAAATTTTTACAGGGCAATTTGGGCAAATGCATTTCTTGGTATCGATGCTCACGGACTCCAGAGAGATAATCGGCTAAAAAAACCGCTTTATTTTTTTTCCAGTTTTCAATTAAAGATTTAAGTGCCCCTTCTTCCGAAATTTTTAAGCGATCAAGATGAGTACGTATATCGTTTTCATTTTTCGCCACAAGTTCTTCAGAAAAAACCGACATCGACGAATGATCAAGATCGTAATGAGGATCTCCGCTGACAACCGAATGCCCCGCTGAATGCATTTGTGCATTAAAACTGGAAATTCCACCGGGAAAATCTAAAATCCTTTTCCCAAGGTCCTCATCCCTAAGATCAAACATTTGGCGATAATCCGCCAGATTGTAAACCCATCCTGGAATTAATAATGTTCGCTGTGCCATGTTTCCCTCGACAGTCTAAGTAACCCTCTGTTAGAATATACGGAAAGAATTATTCCGGCAATAAAGGAACTGTAAAATGATTCATGGGATGACTTTTGATCTTGATCCTGCCATCCAAATGCTGCGAGAGAGCGTTTTTCAATTTGCACAAAAAGAAATTGTCCCCCTCGCACAGAAAATCGATCGCAGTAATGAATTTCCTCGAGAATTATGGCCTAAATTAGGCGAGCTGGGTGTACTGGGGATTACCGCCGCTGAAGAATTTGGTGGCGCCAACATGGGCTATCTCGCTCAAGTGGTTGCGATGGAAGAAATCAGTCGCGCTTCGGCCTCTATTGGCCTCTCTTATGGTGCACACTCCAATTTGTGCCTCAATCAAATCCAACGTTTTGGAACCAAAACGCAATTGGAAAAATTTCTACCTAAATTGATCTCGGGCGAATTCGTCGGTGGATTGGCCATGAGCGAAGTCGGCTCGGGTTCTGATGTGGTCAGCATGCGCCTAAATGCCGTCGAAAAATCCGACCACTTTATTTTAAACGGCAATAAAATGTGGATAACGAATGGCCCAAGTGCAGACGTGATCGTTGTTTATGCTAAAACTAACCCCGAGTTAGGCTCACATGGAATTTCGGCCTTTTTAATTGAAAAAAATTTTCCGGGATTTAAAACAGCACAAAAACTCGATAAATTAGGAATGCGTGGTTCTGATACCTGCGAACTCGTTTTCGAAAATTGCCTAGTTCCAAAGGAAAATCTCCTCGGAAAAATTAACGACGGCGTTGCCATTTTAATGAGCGGGCTCGATTTCGAACGTGTCGTTTTAGCGGCAGGCCCTGTCGGAATTATTCAGGCCTGCCTGGATGTGGTAGTGCCTTATATTCATCAACGTGAACAATTCGGAAAATCCATCGGAAAATTTCAATTAATTCAAGAAAAAGTCGCCGACATGTACACCACATTGAATGCCTCTCGTGCTTTTTTATATGCGGTTGCAAAAGCCTGCGATATGCAAACGGTTAATCGAAAAGATGCGGCCAGTGTTATTTTATACACTTCCGAAAATGCTACTCAAATTGCGCTTCAAGCGATTCAATGTCTTGGTGGAAATGGTTATATTAACGAATTCCCCACGGGCCGATTGTTACGTGATGCTAAATTATATGAAATCGGCGCAGGTACTTCAGAAATTCGACGAATTTTAATTGGTAGAGAATTATTTAACGAAACGGAATAAGCATGAATACTAAAAAAATTGTCATTGTTGGAGCCGCCAGAACTCCCATTGGGCATATGGGCGGATATTTTAAAAATGTCTCGGCCATACAGCTGGGTGGAAATGCAATAAAAGCGGCCGTTTCGAAAGCTAAGCTAAAACCAGAGGACATCAGTGAAGTTTACATGGGCTGTGTATTACCAGCGGGATTAGGCCAGGCCCCTGCAAGACAAGCTGCATTCTTAGCTGGTATTTTACCAAAAACACCCTGCACGACCATCAATAAAATGTGTGGTTCTGCCCTGAAATCGGTGATGCTGGGTTTTGATGCCCTAAGCGTAGGTCAAGATGAAATTATTGTGGCCGGTGGTATGGAAAATATGACAAGGGCCCCTTATCTGCTGCAAAATGGACGCTATGGTTATCGTCTAGGACATCAACGAATTTTTGATCACATGATGCTTGATGGCTTAGAAGATGCCTATACACCTGGACAAGCGATGGGTGTTTTTGCGGAATTATGCGCGGAAAAATTCCATTTTACGCGGGACCAACAAGATGAATTTGCGCTGAACTCTTTGCTGAAGTCTAAAACCGCCGTTGAAAAAGGCTTATTTAATGATGAAATCACACCTGTAGAATTTTCGGAAAAAAATCAAAGCATCATTATAAAAGAAGACGAAGGCCCACGTTCTGTAAATGCGGAAAAAATAAAAACCCTTAAACCAGCGTTTAAAAAGGATGGGACCGTTACGGCCGCCAATTCAAGCTCTATTTCAGATGGCGCCGCCGCGCTAGTATTAATGAGTCAAGAAAATGCTGAAAAACACTCACTAAAACCACTTGCTGCTATTCTATCTCATTATACCCACGCGCAAGAAGCCGCTTGGTTTACGACAGCGCCCATTGGTGCCATTTCTGGTTTACTAAAAAAAATAAATTGGAAAATGGAGGATGTTGATCTTTTTGAAATTAATGAGGCTTTTGCAGTAGTGCCCATGGCGGCGATAAAAGAACTTAATATCCCGGCTGAAAAAGTAAACGTGAATGGAGGAGCCTGCGTTTTAGGACATCCCATCGGCGCTTCGGGGGCGCGAATTTTAGTAACATTAATTTATGCACTAAAACAGCGTAAAAAACAGCGTGGCATTGCCACTTTATGTTTGGGCGGTGGCGAAGCAGTAGCTGTTGCTATCGAAATACTTTAAGGAATCTTCATGCCATTAAAATCCAAAGTTCAAACCGATTCGGAAACTTTCGAACAAAACGCAATCGCGATGCAAGAGCAAATTTATCAATATGAAGATCGTTTAGAAAAAATTAAACAGGGTGGCTCAAAAGAATCTCAAGCTCGTCAAGAAGAACAGGGAAAGTTAGACGTTCGAGAGCGCATTCAACAATTAATCGACAAAGATAGTTTTTTTCTCGAATTATCGGAATTCGCCGGATTTGATTTATATAAGGATGAAGTCCCAGCGGGAGGTATTATCACAGGAATTGGTCGAATTCGTGATCAAGAGTGTGTTATTGTGGCAAATGATCCTAGTGTTAAAGGCGGAACCTATTATCCCATCACCGTAAAAAAACATTTGCGGGCTCAGGAAATTGCACTTCAAAATAATTTGCCTTGTATTTATTTAGTGGATTCTGGCGGAGCATTTTTACCCTTGCAGGATGAGGTGTTTCCGGATCGTGAACATTTTGGACGAATTTTTTTCAACCAGGCGAATTTATCAGCGAAAAATATTCCACAAATTGCCGTTGTCATGGGCTCCTGCACAGCCGGAGGTGCTTATGTCCCTGCGATGGCAGATATTTCCATCATGGTAAAAAACCAAGCCACTATTTTTTTGGCCGGCCCCCCTTTAGTAAAAGCGGCTACGGGTGAAATTGTTTCAGCAGAGGAACTCGGTGGAGCGGATGTGCATTGTAAAATTTCGGGTGTTTCTGATTATTATGCGGAAAATGATACCGATGCCTTAATGATGGCACGTGAAGCTGTTTCGCATTTAAATCGAATTAAACCCGAACTTCTTTTACGTCGTGAAACTGTCGAACCTCTTTATGACATCAAGGAAATATTAGGCATTATCAACGAGGATTCCCGCCACCAATATGATGTACGTGAAATTATTGCCCGCCTTGTTGACGGCTCGGAATTTGACGAATTTAAGCGCCTCTACGGAAAAACACTGGTTTGCGGATTTGCCCACCTTCAGGGTTTTCCCGTGGGTATTATTGCAAACAACGGCATTTTATTCTCCGAATCCGCGTTAAAAGGCACACATTTTATAGAGCTCTGCAGCCAGCGTAAAATACCGCTGATATTTTTGCAAAACATCACAGGCTTCATGGTTGGAAAAAAATACGAAACCGAAGGCATCGCAAAACATGGGGCAAAAATGGTCAATGCCGTCGCTTGCTCCACGGTGCCGAAATTTACGATTATCATAGGCGGAAGCTATGGCGCTGGAAATTATGCGATGTGCGGCCGTGCCTATGATCCTCGCTTTATATTTATGTGGCCCAACGCAAGAATCAGCGTAATGGGTGGGGAACAGGCCGGCAATGTGTTGGCCACGGTGAAGCGAGATAAATTTATTCGACAAGGCAAAGAATGGCCACTTGAAGAAGAAACTGATTTCATCCAAAAAATAAGGGGAAATTACGAGGCTCAAGGTAACCCTTTTTACGCCAGCGCGCGATTATGGGATGATGGGGTGATTAACCCGCTCGACACCCGAAAAATTCTGGGAACCTGCCTTTCAGCGAGTTTAAACGCACTAATCTTAGATTCCGTCTTTGGTATCTACCGAATGTGATTCGTGGACGTTAAAGGAATTTCAATACAGCTATCAAAATAACAACGCCATTCAACGGGGTCCTTTTTGCACGCTTTTTGAGCCCTAGAAAGTGCCGTAAAATGATCATGAGAAGTGGAAATATACATTTTCTTGGTGCTGACATTACGATAGCTGCAACGAAACACAAGCTTTTCGTGGTGCAATAAAGACCCAGTACAAGCGCTCTGCAATACAATGATGACAATTAGCACTATTCTTCGCATACTAGAGCCTCCCTGCTCCTTCATTTCATTATCTCACAATCTATAATTCGGCACTATTCATTGCTATACTGGCCAGCAGTTTGAGATCAAACGAGGAAGTTAGAATGGGCGGAAAAGAATTTATTGTCTGGGATTTAGGCGGCACAAAATGTGCGGCAGCCCACATGCGTTATGATGCAAGTAATAAGGAATTTTCCTGCATCAAACGCCATTATGTGAAACTTGAAGAATGCGTTTCTCTCTCGGCTTTAGTTGAAAATATCGAAGCCAATCTTGGGATTGAAATGGCGGCTGTCGATGGAATTTGTATCGGCGCGGCAGGGCAATTTGATGGACAGATATTGCGCCTGGAAAATGGCTATCCCTTCGAGATGAATATTGCCGAAGTGGCCAAGCAAAAACGCTGGATCCATTGGCAAGTGGTTCACGATTATGTCCCCATTTTATGCGCCACCTTTACGTCTTACATGCATCATCCCGAAAATCTCAAAATAATTAAACCGGGTGAACCCAATATCCATGGGCGTCGTGTTGTCTTTGGCGTTGGAACCGGACTTGGCCTTAAAGACGGTGTCCTTTTAAAAAGTGGTGAATTATGGCTTGGTACAAATGAAATTGGTTTAATCGGTATTCCTCATCCTCCACTCGTCAATAAAGCCGTGCGTGACCGACATCGTGAATTTATTAATTTTTTACGAAGCGATAAAGCCTTTGGCGATGACAAACCACTTACTTTTGAGGCTATTTTAACCGGACAAGGCACCCGTCGACTTCACCATTTTTTAACCGGTGAAGCGAATTTATCCCCTGAAGAATTAGGCGCACAACTGCGTGATGGCTGGCATAAGCCCACGTTAAAATTATTTGCCTGGTATTTGGGCTTATTTGTTGGCACCGTGCAATTAATTTTTATGCCAAATGGCGGCATTTGGATTACTGGTGGTGTAGTGCTACGACATCTAGAAGCTGTGCAACAGCCTGAATTTTTATTGGGAATTCAGGCCTCACCAGCGTATGCCAAAGAACGTGATAAATTTCCACTGGGTGTCCTGGCGAACTCGGACCATGCATTTTATGGCGCTGCTTTCTATGCCCTGCGAGTACTGGACGAAAAAACCGCAGACAAATTGGTCACAACTCCTATTTAATTACTAAAAGGTTCATACATGCAAACTACCGAAAATATAAGAATAGAATCACTGAAACCTTTAATCAGCCCTAGTCTCTTACATGATGAAATTCCCCTGACTCCTCTTGCCAGTGAGACCGTTAATTTTGGCCGAAAAAATGCGGTCGACTCCTTAAATGGCCAAGATGATAGGCTGCTCTTAATTATCGGGCCCTGTTCTATACACGATCCCCAAAGCGCATTGGAATATGCAGAAAAATTAAAAAAACAAGCCATAAAATACGAAAAAACGCTTAACATCATCATGCGCGTTTATTTTGAAAAGCCACGCACTACCATCGGCTGGAAGGGATTAATCAATGATCCTAATTTGGATAATAGTTTCCAAATTAATAAAGGTCTTCGAATTGCTCGGTCATTATTACTGAAAATTAATGAGCTTGGATTACCGACTGGTACAGAATTTTTGGATACCATTATTCCACAATATATATCGGATTTAATCGCGTGGGCCGCCATTGGCGCGAGAACAACAGAAAGTCAAATTCATCGAGAATTATCTTCTGGGCTCTCGATGCCCGTTGGTTTTAAAAATGGCACGGGTGGCAGTATTCAAATCGCGGCAGATGCTATCGCCGCTGCGGCGAACCGTCATCATTTTTTAGGGGTTACAAAAGAAGCCGTTGCCGCGATTGTCGCCACAAAAGGCAATCCCAACTGCCACATTATTTTAAGAGGCTCAAAATCTGGCCCCAATTATGAGGCGAAATCGGTTATGGAAACGGCTGAACTTCTGAAAAAACATAATTTGAATCCCAAAATCATGATTGATTGCAGCCACGGTAATAGCGGAAAAGACCATGCGCAACAAAAAGTGGTCGTCGAAAACATTGCTGAACAAATTAAAAATGGCGATGATCGAATTTTTGGGGTAATGATTGAAAGCCATTTGATAGCAGGATCCCAGCCACTCGATAAAAATAATTTGCATTATGGAAAAAGTGTAACGGATGCTTGTATTGGATGGCACGATACTGAAGACGTCTTAGAAATTCTGAGCAATAGCGTAATGGTCAGGAGAAAATTGAAGTGAGCAATTTAGAACAATTACGAACAAAAATAGATGAGCTCGATTATCAAATCCTAGATTTATTAAGTGAACGAGCCAACATCGCTCTGAAAGTCGCCGATGCAAAAGTGGCTGAAAGCCAAGGCAATATTGATTTTTACCGCCCAGAACGAGAAGCCGAAGTTTTACTGAAAATTAAGGAATATAATAAAGGGCCTCTTAGCTTCGATGCTATTAGCACTATTTTTAAGGCGCTGATGAAAGAATGTCTTCGCATTCAAGAGCTCAAATATCCTAAAAAATAGGACTAAACCAATGATCCCTGAAAAAATATCAAAAAATACAGAAGTCGCTATTATTGGCTTTGGCCGCTTCGGAAAAGTCTTAGCGCATTTACTTGAAAAACATTTCACACTTTTAGCCTACGACATGAATGAGAGCACTGAAATCATCAATGGAATAAAATTGGTAAGCCTGCAAGAGGCCCTAAAAGCAAAAACTCTTTTCATCGCTGTCCCAATAAGCGCTTTCTCAGATTTAATAAAAAAAATAGCCAATACCCTATCGCCTGATACCACAGTAATAGACGTCTGCTCAGTAAAAGTCCACCCTGTGAAAGTCATGCAAGAATTTCTGCCGAAAACTATTAATATCATTGCAAGCCACCCCATGTTCGGGCCTGATTCCATCAAAGAAAATACGGATTTAAAAATGGTTCTGCACAAGGTGCGAGATAAAAACCAGCAATACGAATTTTGGAAAAATTTTTTCGAACATCAGAGCATTACTATTATTGAGATGACACCCGAGGAACATGACGAAGCAGCCGCTTTTTCCCAAGGCATCACCCACTATGTCGGAAGAATTTTAGAAGGCATGGACATCCATTCGACACGCATCGACACCACTGGCTTTAAAAAACTTCTATCGGTCCGTGACCAAACCTGCCACGACACCTGGCAGCTCTACTGCGACCTTCAAAAATACAATCCTTACTCGGAAAAAATGCAAAAAAAACTCGCTCAAGCGGTCGCTGAACTTGCCCAAAGATGCCCCAAATAATAGGCGCCTAATTTTTCAGGAGTTCCCGCTAATTTTTTTATTTCTTGAGTATTTCATAGGCCGGAGAAATATCCAAGACCTGAACATCCACTGAATTATTATTCCCAGCAAAAAAACTATTGGGATTATTTGAAAGATTATCCTTCTCATTTGACGAAAAAAGAGGGGTTTCTCCCATCAATTTTTTTGCCTCATCTTTAAACTCTTGGAATTTTTTAGGGCTAGCATTAATGAGGCTTAGACCAATATTGACCAATGTGCTCACAGTACTATCCGGGACCACTTCCACAAAAAAAGTAAAAGTCTGATTACCCGAGGTGTGGGCGGCATCTAGGTCTTCTTTGTGTTTGCTATCCTTTCGGATGTCTATACGACAACGTTGCAAATAGCTCATTAGTGGTTCTAAAGAGTGGCCTCTAACAAAAGTTTCCTGCAGCAATGGGCAGTTTTCAAACAAACGCGCACAAATCTCACCAATTAAAAACAAGGTGATTCTGCAAGCATCATAGTATTCTTCGGTTGGTTTTTCTAATATATTTAAGAAAGTATTAATTTCTCTAAAATCGCTACAAAGTTTTTTAAAATCATTGAGAAGATCTTCCACCTGACGTGGTTTTTTTAAATTTTCACCTTTGTTAGGCCACAAACTATAATACAGGTGGGTTAGCTTAACGCGACCCCTCATATCAGCATCTGATGCATCCGGATTAAAACAAGTTTTGACACAAGCAAAAAGCTCTTCCTTTTTCAAATTAAAATAGTTGTGCGATAATACCTCACAAAATTCTCCCGCAAAACGGCCAACTTCCTCGCTACAATACGGCGAAGGCAAAGCGTCCCTACATTGCTTATAAGAATCTGAAAGCAGCAATTGTAAACGCATCAAGCGATAGTGAAGCGCCCGCTCTTGGAGTAAGGGATAATCCCAAAAATCTTGGTCCTTATTTTTATCTGAAAGCAAGGTCGATAAACCTAACTTTCTGTCTTTCACGGGTCTTAGCATCGGATTTTTTTTCTGCTTTTTTAGAGTGGAAAGTGCCTCTTCTCGAGGTTTCTTTCTATAAAGGGTTAGTTTTTCATCCGGAGCAATTACGAGCGTTTCTTGGGCTTCTTGAATTTTTACGTTTATTTTTTCTACTTTTTTTTCTGGTTTCACTGGCAATTTTTTTTCAGGAGATTGCAATTCTTTTATTTCAGGGATTTTTTCATCGATCCCACTCTTTTCATTGAGGGTTTTGCTCTTAAAACCTTGGCCCTTTCGATCCTTACGCTGCCAAGGCGATAAAAAATGAGAATCTGATTCTTTTGGCTCTAAAGTGGGCATCTCCATTGATACATCCTTTTTTTTCTTCTTAAGCAAATTGTTTTCTACAAGAATCCAACGGTCATTAAACTTCTTCCATAGCTCAGAATCTTCAGGTTTAGAAACTATTGTAAATCCTTCAAGCACATGGGTAAACGACTCGATATCAGCATCACTTAAATTATCTAGATTTTTTTTCAAAGGTGAATCATCCCCGAGGTCGTTATTACAACGGGTAATCAGGTCTTTCCCAAATTTGAGTGGAAAATCAACTTTAGCCTCTTTGACTCTTTCTAATTTCCACTCAACATCATTTTTTAAATTTTTAAATTTCTCAAGATAATCTTTTTGTCTTGTTTTAAGAGTTTCAATCTTACTTTTGCGTTTTTCATCCGCCACTTCTTTTTCATTTTTTTCCAGCTCTTCGCCCGCCTTTTTTTCATTTTCAGTGTCTTTCAAAATCGCTTTGGGCAATTTCTTTTTTTCTTCTCCTTTTTTCTTTGCTGGTTTAGAGTCATCTTTTAGTGCCGAGGTCTTCTTGGTTCTAGCTGGGGTTGGTTTTGTTAATAATGGCAAAAGATAAATCCAGAAAGCTCTTATAATTATAATAAAAGCTACTACAAATCCAACGCCTATTTCTCTTGTGCCGTAGCTAATGCTTATCGAAGATGGGGGTTCAGGCTGAAATGGAGGGAGTGGTTTTTTACTTGGGCCTAATGTTTGTTTAATTCTCCAATCAGGATCTCCCGCTTTATATGTCTTACTTCCAGGTGTTTTTTTCGAATTTTCCAACAAGTTTTCTTCTTCTTTTTTTATACCGACTACTAAGTTTCGAAACTTATTTAGTCCTTCTGCTACTTGATCACTCATTTTCTTAATTTCATCAACAGCATAAAAAGGGGTTATAAAATCTCGGAAATTTTTTTCCAATAATATTATCATCGAAACAAGCTCTTCAGCGCTTAATCGGTATAAGCAAACGTATTCTAGGCCCTTTTCTAGGCCTTTCTCACGAAAATGCTGATACTCATTTTCAAATCGAGTTAAACTTTTTAGGCCCAGCTTAAAAAACAATACTTGTGAAGGAGCAAAATTAGGATCTCTCTCAATAGCCTCTGTAAGATAGAGTATCGCAAGGTGATTATCGCCCCTGTGGTGCTCGAAAAGCGCCAAACCATAAGAGGCAAATGCACTCCCCTTCATTGCACACTCATAAAGCTTCTCAATCAAGTTCGGGTGTTGACCCAAAAAAACATCAATTTTATTTTTATCTTGTTCATGCTGAAGAAATACAATGGCTCCATTGGTTTCCGGATCAATGAGAAATTCGTTCGTTTGATTGGATTGAAGGGAAAAACCTTTTGTTTCATTCGGGTCCATAAGCACTACCTCGTTCCCGAAAATTCCCCTTGTTTCCTTGTCTGATATGAGGGTAGCCCAGTGTGCTGGTGTAGATAATTCTTTCACTCGACTAACGTGGTAAACAAAGGGAAGGAACCCAAGCATTTTAAAAGTAGTACTGAAACGAAAAAATTGACTGCTATAAATTATAGCCATTTTACTGTGATTAATAAGAGTGCTTTTTTGTAGGCAGGCTTGTTCACCTAATCGGATAGCGATATCTAAATAACTTTCTTTTTCTAGGCTATTTCCATTAGTTTGCGCAAACCCTAACATATAATAGACCAAAGACATGGAGGCGTCTGAATTACCACTGGCCGCTGCTGCCCGTAATTTTACGATATCCTTCTCCTCTGCTTCTATGGCAATAATATTTCTCGAAGGTCTTTCAAGTTGAAACCCCCCTTTCGTAAAATAGTCAGATCCCCTATCAAAAAGCTCTTTCGGACTAATTTCAAACTGTTGAGTCGGGAAAAATTTGTTTCTAAATATCTTCAATTTCTCTTTGATTACCTCGAATGGAATCTGAGGTAAATATTCAGCACTTGAATACTGCTTCTGCATTTCAGTGACCAATTGAATTTCCTCATCCGTTTCTGCGAGTAGCCTGGCTTCCTTTTTTTTCAAGCTCAATAGTGAGTCTGCTTCATAGTAGTTCACAATTAATTTTTTGAATTGTTGCTTGGCATTTTCTCTACTGAATCTGGTTTTTTCAATTGGCTTTTTCTCTTCCAGAGATTTTTCTAGATAAGTAGTTTCATTGTGTAGCACAGAATTAAAAGAGTAATTTTGAATGGCCGACGAATTTCCTTTCTCGATCAAAGGCATTCCCTGCCCGGAAACAACTCGTCCCAAAGACCCTAAATAGATCAGGAATCCTTTCGTAATTCCTTTCATCACATAAGTAAACCATCCTGTTCTGCTCCTTAATTCACTATCGAGCCTATTTTTGATAGTGCTTAGCAATGGTAAATATTCAAAGGCAGATTCTTGCTCGCACACACTCTCAATATTTTCGATGGCACCCAAAAACTGCACTTCGGTAAAATAATTTTTCCATACTCCAGATCTTAGCGCGGATAATTCGTCCATAATAAGACAGATTTCAGAATGATTTAGAAGTTTGCTTTCAAATGTAAATACAATCTCGAGTAATTTTTTATAGGCTGCCAGTGATTCAGCAATGGCGTCGGAAGCATGCACTTGAGCATAAAGCTCGTCGATTTTATTGAGCACTAAGGGTCTTTCGAAGGGAAAAGGTAGCGGCAAATCATACAAGGCATTACGGGCCCGGATAATGTAAATAACTCTACCAGATTTTATAGCCAGTTTCAATTCATCGGCTGCTTTATTAAATTTTCTCACATTTTACTCTCTTCTTCTTAAAATAACTTTTCTTTCTAGAAAAAAATCATAACAAATATATATTAAGAGAATATTAAATGACCCTTAAGGAGAGATTAAGAGATTTTTATTTTTGCTTTTTGCTCAAGGCTTTTTCTGTTTGAGAAATCAGCTGAAACTCTTTTTTTAAGGATTTTAAAATTGCCTCGATGTCCGAAAGTTGGTTAGGAAGATGCTGGCGACTTAATGCGCTTTGAATCGCTAAAAACGTCTTGAAATAAAGATAGGTTTCAAGATTCATTTTCTTGAATTTTATTTTGGGTAATTCTAAATGCAATTCTTCAAAACGATTAAAAAGTTCCTTGAGGGATTCTTGTCGAGCCAGATCTTCGATTTCAATTTGATTTAAAATGGTTTTCTTTTTCTCAAGACTTTTCGAGAGCGATTCGGCAAATTGCTGCCATTGCGTTAACCACTCTTGATATTGTTGCTCCGTTAATTCAGTCAGTTCTGATAAAGCCTTATCAATTTCACCAGCCGATTTAACTGGAATATTGGGATCCATTAAGGGTTTGAAGGCTTCTTCATTGGATTTTGCAAGCCGATTGGTGTCTTGCATAATCTTGGCATAGGCCGTAATTTTGTGGCGGAAAAAATCGCCCAAAGGGCCATCGAGTGCCGAATCAATGTCTTCTTGAGTCAAATTGGGAGTCTCATGCCCTGTCATCATCTTGGCCAACGCATGCCAATCACTTAAGATTATTCGCGCATAGGTGCTGGTAAAATGCTCATTTGAATTTGTCATTAGATTCCTCTCTGATTAAAAGCCAGCAATTCCCGCTAAAGCGGGAATTGCTACAAAAAGCTGGGGGTCCTCAGGGGGAGCAAGGCTCCCCTTGAGCGCCAGCGGTGGGTTCCCCACCGCGCCAGCGTTAAAACCAGGAAGGAGTTCCTGCTTTAGCGGGAACTCCTAGTTAGAAACCACGCTGACGGGAAATTTCGTATAAACAAACGCCAGCGGCAACGGAAACATTGAGGCTGCTAACCACCCCTCCGATCGGGATTTTAGCCACGAAATCACAGTTTTCTTCTGTTAGCCTTCGCATACCTTTTTCCTCTCCACCCATCACTAGAGCAATCGGGCCCACAAGGTCTACTCCATTGATCATCGTCTCCGCGCTATCCGAGGTACCCACTAACCAAACCCCCTGCTTTTTTAACCAGCGCAGTACACGGGCTAAATTCGTGACGGCGATGAGAGGAGTAGCGGTGGCAGCCCCACAAGCCACCTTGCGCACGACAGGCGTTATGGTGGCCGCCCGATCTTTCGGAATGATGACAGCCGTCACATCAAAGGCATTCGCTGTACGCAGACAAGCGCCTAAATTATGAGGGTCTTGCACGCCATCCAAAACTAAGAAAAGTGCGGGTTTTTCCTGAGTTTCTAGCAGCAATCCCAGATCTTGCTCGAGATACTGTATCTCAGTCACCTCGGCCGCAAAGCCTTGGTGAACGGCGTCTAAGAACTGCTCATCCATTCGAGCTCGACTTAAGCGAGTGACGGGAATCTTCTGATCCAGAGCCTCATTTTCGATCTCTAGGGCCCGATCATCGTTCCGGTTATCCAACATGAAGACGTGATGAATGCTGCCTGGTTTAAGCTTTAAAGCAGTTTGGAGGGCATGAAAGCCAAAAAGGTGTGACGAATCTTTCATAGTATGTTATAAAATCCCCTGTTATAACGGATACAGGGCAGTCTAGCATGGAAAAAATATTCCATAAATACCGATTTTCTTGTCGCTGGTGGCTAAGCACCAGCTTAACGATAGCACTCATGCTACTGGCATCTTGCCAACCACCCCATCGTATAACGCGAGATGGCCCTCCTCAGGGCAATGTGGATCTCAGTAAAATAAAAGAACCCGTCCCTAAAAAATTACCAAAAAGCAAATATGGTAACCCGCGCTCTTACGTTGTTCATGGCAGACGCTATTTTGTTCTCCATTCCTCGCGCGGCTACAATAAACGCGGAATCGCCTCGTGGTATGGCACAAAATTTCAAGGCCATCTCACCTCCACGCGTGAACGCTACGATTTATATTCTATGACGGCCGCCAGTCCTGTTCTTCCCATTCCTTCTTTTGTTCGTGTGACGAATTTAGGAAATGGAAAATCCGTCATTGTTAAAGTAAACGATCGCGGACCCTTTGCCACGGATCGTATTTTGGATTTATCCTATGTGGCCGCTAAAAAACTCGGCTATGCCAGTCGCGGAACCGCTTTTGTGCAAGTCACCTCGCTTGATAAAAACGAAGTGCAATTGGCACGATCAGAACATCGATCACGGCATAAAACGTATATTGCTCGATCAGAACACGCTTCACGCACCCATTTAGCACGTGGAAAAATCTATTTACAACTCGGCGCTTTTCGTTCATTTAAGTATGCTGAGCATCTTAGAGCCCGTGTTGCACATCTCACAAGACGTGAAACCATTATTACCGCAAAAAATACAGGATCTCATGAAATATATCGCGTTCAAATTGGTCCTTTTGCTGGAAAAAATGAAGAGCGGCATTTGCAAACTAAATTAGCGGATCGCGGTTTTCCGCATGCTGTCACGATAATGAATTAACATGATGTCAACAGCAGTAGAAGCCTTAAGCTGGCAAGATGTTTTAGGCGAAGAAAAAAAATCACCGTATTTTCAGAAAATTCTCGCGTTTGTAAAAGCCGAACGCGAGAAAGGAAAGAAAATATATCCGCCTCATGAAGCGGTTTTTAATGCATTTAAATTCACTTCTTACTCAGATGTTCGTGTGGTTATAGTAGGTCAAGATCCTTATCACGGCGCTGGCCAAGCGCATGGTTTGTGTTTTTCCGTACGTCGCGGGGTGCAAGCTCCCCCTTCACTCAAAAATATTTTTAAAGAGCTACACAACGATGTCGGCTTTACAATTCCAAATCATGGTTGCCTTGAAAATTGGGCCTCTCAAGGCGTTTTATTACTCAATAGTGTTTTAACTGTTGATGCCGGAAAACCTGGCTCACACTCCAAAATTGGATGGCAGCAATTTACAGATAAAGTGATTGATACCTTAAATGATCACCCTAAACCCATTGTTTTTTTACTCTGGGGTGCTTATGCACAACGCAAGGGCCATAAAATAAATCGCGAAAAACACCTGGTTTTAGAGGCCGCACACCCTTCTCCGTTTTCTGCCCACCGAGGCTTTTTAGGTTGTCGACATTTTTCAAAAGCAAACGAATTTCTTCGCGCTCATCATCGAGGTGCAATTGATTGGTCGCTTTAAATTGACAAAAGAAGCTTCAGTCGCTAAAGTTCTCACTCCAAGCCGAGGTGGTGGAATTGGTAGACACGCAAGCTTCAGGTGTTTGTGGGGGTAACCCCGTGGAGGTTCGAGTCCTCTCCCCGGTACGTCAAATGTAAACTAAATTGGCAATTATGACGATTTTACGCATTTTACAATATCCTGATCCCCGACTTCGCACAAAGGCCAAACGTGTTGAAGCGTTTGATGATCGTATTAAAAAAATTATTAAGGATATGTTTCAAACGCATTACGCTCAAGAGAATTGCGCCGCCCTGGCAGCGACGCAACTCGATATCGAAAATCCGCCCATGATTACCGTAATTGACTTTTCAGAACATAAAAATCATCCACTTTGTTTGGTGAATCCGGAAATTGTGGAACGCGAAGGTGAGCAAACTCTAGAAGAAGGCTGCATGTCAGTGGCTTCAGAAAATCACAGTATTTTTGACAAAGTCACTCGACCTAATAAAATTCGAGTAAAAGCTCTGGATGCGGACGGTAAACCACTCGATTTTATCGCCGAAGGTTTTTTGGCAAAATGCATTCAACATGAGGTTGATCATCTACACGGAAAAATATTTATCGATCATCTTTCCAAATTAAAACGCAGCCGCTTAGAAAAGAAATTATATAAATTTCGCCGCGAAGACGCGCAATAACTCACCATGGAAAAGCCAGATTTTTGGGTTTACATTTTACTCTGCGAAAATGGAAATTATTATACGGGTTATACTACCGACCTCACTCGACGATATAAAGAACATCTCGCGGGAACCACTAAATGCAAATACACCCGAAGTTTCAAGCCGATAAAAATAGCCCAATCCTGGCCAATACACGGCACAAAATCCGATGCCATGAAACTCGAAAAATACTTAAAAACACTTACTAAAAAAGAAAAAGAAGAATTAATTCAGAAGCCACAATTAATCCCCTCTCCCCTTGTGGGAGAGGGTTACTGAGGGGTGTGAAATTAAAATATCTCCCGCAAAATAATACTCTGCTTACGATCCGGCCCAGTCGAAATAATAACGATAGGAATTTCGCACAATTCTTGTAAACGCGCGATATAATTTCTCGCATTTTCAGGTAACTTATTGTATTCCGTAATTCCAAAAGTGATGGTTTCCCAACCGGGCATTTCCTCATAAATCGGCTCGCACTCAGCGAATATAAATTGATCCATGGGTAAAGTTGAAAGGGTTTTTCCCTGATATTGATATCCTGTGCATATTTTAATGGTTTTTAATTCATCCAAAACATCCAGCTTAGTAAGCACCAATCCCGTCAAACTATTCGCTTGCGCAGAATATCGCATTAAGGGCACATCAAACCAACCACAACGACGTGGACGCCCTGTGACAGAGCCAAATTCATTTCCTTTTTTCGCGATATGTTGACCAATTTCATCGCTTAATTCAGTTGGAAATGGCCCTGCCCCTACACGCGTAATATAAGCTTTTGTAATGCCATATACGGCGTCTAAATATAATGGCCCAAAGCCCGTTCCAGGGCCTGTCGCTCCGGCGGTAGTATTTGAAGATGTCACAAAAGGATACGTGCCTAAATCCACATCTAATAAAGCCCCTTGCGCGCCTTCAAATAAAATATTTTCGCCTTCTTTCCGTAATTGTGCTAAATTTTGCATGACATCTGCAATTAAAGGCTTAATTTTTTCGGCGTGCACTAATAAATCTTGAAACGCTTTTTGCACATCAATTGTTGGGCATTTATAATAATGCTCTAATTGGAAATTATGATATTCCGCAAGCGCGCGCAATTTTTCTTCTAATAATTCCGGATGGAATAAATCCATGGCTTTAATTCCACGACGCGCCACTTTATCTTCATAGGCGGGACCAATTCCACGCCCGGTCGTTCCGATGGCTTTTTTTCCGCTTGCCTTTTCACGAGCTTGATCAATTGCGATGTGATAGGACAATAAAATTGAGCAAGCAGGGCTAATTTTCAAACGAGCCGCCACATCAACACCATTATTTTTTAGCTCCTGCATTTCGCTTAATAAAGCTTCAGGAGATAAAACCACGCCATTACCGATAAAACACTGAACATGTTCACGCAGAATTCCGGAAGGAATTAAACGGAGCACTGTTTTTTTACCATCAATAATGAGGGTATGTCCGGCATTATGCCCGCCTTGATAGCGAACCACGGCAGCCACTTTATCGGTGAGTAAATCCACGAGCTTTCCTTTGCCCTCGTCCCCCCATTGGGTCCCTAAAATAACAATGCTTTTTCCCATTGAAGCTACCTTGTAATTGTTTGCAAAAATCAGTGTGAAGCTTAGCAGGGCTCTGCCTTCATGTCATCACGAATGAAAGAGCAGGAGCAGTATCAAACCTCAGCAGCTCTGCTATGTGCATAGTCAAGTAGAACCGTAAAAAAATCCCTCCCGGTTAAATCCAATATGGATAACGGGTCATATACCATCCTTGAGCACTTAGCTTGATACCAAACACATCGACAACGTTATTTAAAAACCTTTATAGGCCAATCTGCTATTCGTGGTTATTTCCGTAAAAATACGCACAAGTTGTCCGTTCGATTTATAAAAATGCGTGCCCCAAACTCGCTAACGTGGCTGCCCCTACCAAGGTAAGAGCCCACAGGAACTGCTACGAGGTCACGCAATCGTAATTGTTAGCATCAGCTTCTGTCGCTTGCAAGGATTTTATTTCATACAGCACACCCTGTTGTACACAGGATCTCAATCGGCCTGCCAGCTTTCTGGCTATCGCCACAATAGCTCTCTTACCTCCCCTTGTACTGGCAATGCGGTTATAGGCTTCTTTTAATACAGAATCCTGTTGAATAGCAATCCAGGCTGATTCAACAAACATATGACGAAGCACTGCTCGTCCCTGACGACTCATGTGGCCTTGACGAACGCGTTCGCCAGATGAATATTCAACTGGTGTAAATCCCAAGTAATTAAATAATTTTTTTTCGTTCGTAAATTGACTCATATCCCCGAGCTCATCTTTCAACTTTAATGCTGTGATATCCCCAATTCCCGGCGCACTTTTGTAGATAGATAAAAGCGCTTTTTCCTTATCCGTTTGCATTTCCATTAGTTCACGCTCTATTTTTTTTAAATCCTCTGTAAATCTTAACCATTGATCAGAATAGTGCCTTAACGAGTAATAATAGCCCATTGGATAATTTAATTCTTTCACCTGTTCTACTTTTTTTCCAAGCCACGTTTTGCATAATATTGTATCGTCGTCCATTTTAATTAATCCTTGAGTAAATAATAATCCTTTAATTTTTTGCCCGACTTGATGTCGAAGCTTAACGATATTATTCCTCAATCGGGAGGCACTACGTTTTGCTTCTTGTTCAAGACTAGGAATATAAATACACTTCAAGCGCCCGGCCGCTAATTGCACCGCTATTTTTTTAGCATCTCGCTTGTCGGTTTTTACGCGATCTCTTGTTGCCACCTCTATCGAACCTGGATGAATGACTCGGTTTTTTATTCCGGCTTTTAGCAGCTCCCGATGAAGGTGGAACCCCGAAAATCCTGCTTCGTAGGCGGATTCAACCTGAGCATTTACAAAACAATTTTGAATATAATTAATTAACGTCGCTGGGTCGGCCGGCATCGTATCTTTTTTAATCACTTCACCCTCGCAAACGCTAACACAGGCGTACGTTTTTTTGTGTACATCTATGCCTAGATAAACTGTTTTTCCAGTATAATCGTATTTCCCCATGAGTTCTCTCCTTGTAGGTTGTTTGAAGTAAACGCAAGTTTACTCGGAGGGATTCTCTTGGGGTACCTCTAATGCAACATAGCAACTCTCTCTGCCGTTCAGCGTAATTGAGAATTACATCCCATCAACTGATATTTTCCATTTTATGTACTATATTTTACCTATAAACGGGAGTTGGGTTCATGAAAAAAGTTAGATATATCATAGCGATATTTACTGTTCTTTGGGTAATTTTCTACCAAACTGCGTCCTATGCCGTTACCGTGTCATATGCATTTGCGTCAGTGGCGGATACCCCTGATTGGAATTTATTTTATTACCATAGGATATTGCAATCGCAAAATTGTCAGGGTGTGGCACACGGCTCTAGCGGGGAATACAGCTTGCAGACAGATGGGCCGGCAAACGATGTTTGCATTATCCTTACTTTTGGGCCAACAACTGACAACCCAAAGCAATATATCATGCGATTCAATAACCAGTGCAATGCCACTGTGCAAGGTTTAATGCCCACCTACGACTACCTTTTGGGTGGCTGGAATGTTTACCTGTATTATCCTGTAGTCAGCAAAAATACTAAATTCGGTTTGCATCTCAGTAATGATGCTGAGCCAGGATACGTCATACTAACGATAACCTGCTCACAGTCCTAGATGCTAAAATCTAGTACGTCAGCACTAATTTAAATTTGCTAGGAATAGCTGAAAATTAACCCAATAAGCGGTCGAAATCGGATTGCTTGAGTTCCAGCTCTAAAATCCAGTGGCCTTCTTCATCGAGGCTTTCTTCGAGTACGGCATTGAGCTCATAAAGCTGAGCGCGTAATTTACCTTCAGTGCTGGGCAAATTAATTTTGCAGTACACCAGACGCTCTGCGAGGATTTCTCCAATCGCTTGGCCCAGCAAATCAAAGCCTTTTTTGCTAACCGCAGACAGCCACACCGCAATGGGAACACCACTTTCATCGCGCTCTATACGTGGCGGACAATTGGGAATTAAATCAATTTTATTCATCACCATTAATTGCGGAACCTCATCGGCGCCAATTTCGCCGAGCACTATATGAACGCGATTGATCAGAGAAGCAATATCATCCTTTGAGCAATCCACCACGTGCAATAATAAATCGGCTTGTCGCGTTTCTTCTAAAGTGGCACGAAAAGCAGCCACTAAATCATGCGGTAATTCTCGAATAAAACCCACGGTATCGGCGAGAACCACATTCCCCACTTTTGGAAAATGAATTTGTCTCAAGGTAGGATCCAAGGTTGCAAATAATTTATTCGCTACATAAACGTGCGATTCTGTCAGTGCATTAAAAAGTGTAGATTTACCAGCGTTCGTATATCCGACTAAAGAAATAGCCGGTAATTCTCGTCGCTGACGGGCCCGTCTACTTTGGGCGCGCTGTTCCGATACTTTTTCTAAGCGTTTGCTCACCCGTTTAATTTTAACATCAACCATTCGACGATCACTTTCAAGCTGCGTTTCGCCAGGACCTCTTAAACCAATTCCGCCTTTTTGTCGCTCCAAATGCGTCCATCCTCGAACTAGACGGGTACGCAAATGCTGCAATTGAGCGAGCTCGACCTGCAATTTTCCTTCATGCGTTCTAGCCCGTTGGGCGAAAATATCTAAAATTAATTCCGTCCGATCCAGCACAAGACAATCGAATAAATTTTCTAAATTACGACCTTGTGCAGGCGCTAATTCATGATTAAAAATGACGACATCAGCACGCTGTGCAAGTACGGCCTCGCGAATTTCTTCCGCTTTTCCGATCCCCACAAAATATTTTGAGGATGGCGCTGCTAAATTTCCGCCGATCACTTCTAAAATTTGAACGCCCGCGGTTGTTGCTAATTCTTTAAATTCTTCGAGCGCATCCTCAGGCGTTTCTAAATATAATGTCATCTGCACCAAAATGGCGCGTTCGCCGCCTTTGTGCCGATCAATAAATTGTTCTGTTGTTTTCATTGTGGAATTAAATGCTGTGATTCAAGTAATAAAACACGATCCATACGTTTCGCCATCACTTCATTATGCGTGACGATTACAAAGGCCGTGCCAAAAGTTTTATTGAGATGACGCATTAACTGGAAAATGTGTTCCGCTGTATTTTTATCGAGATTTCCAGTGGGTTCATCAGCGAGTACGCATTTTGGATTATTCACCAGCGCTCGCGCTATAGCAATTCTTTGGCGTTCTCCGCCCGATAATTCCGAAATTCGGTGCTTTAGGCGATGTGTCAAACCGACTTGCTCAATAATTTCGCTGGCGCCTTTCATCGCGTCTTTTGGAGCGAGTCCTCGAATTAATAAGGGCATGCAAACATTTTCGAGAGCATTAAATTCCGGTAATAAATGATGAAATTGGTAGATAAATCCGAGGAAATTATTTCGCAGACGCCCTTTGGCCACTTCCGACAAATTCGTAATATCTTCTCCGTTAATGAGCACTCGACCACTTGTCGGCGCATCGAGTCCACCGATTAATTGCAATAAGGTGCTTTTTCCAGCCCCGGATGGTCCAATGATCGCCAGCATTTCATTTTCGGCCACCGTCAAATTTAAATCGGTAAATACCGGAACGTGAATATCCCCGTCGTGATAAGTTTTCCCTAAATGTAGGCACTCAATGCTATTCATAACGCAGAGCCTCAGCGGGTTGGGTGCGAAACGCAACGATGGCAGGATAAAGCGTGGCAAGCAAACTCATAACAAAGGAAATTAAGCATACCCAAATTACATCTGACGCTTGAATACGAGAAGGTAAATAATCCACAAAATATACGGAAGCCGAGACAAATTGCACATGAAAAAGATGCTGAACAAAATTCGCGATAGCCGTTACGTTGTAGGCTAATAATAATCCGAAAACTAGGCCAAGCCCTGTGCCAATCAAACCCACGATCGCGCCCTGAATAATAAAAGTGGCCATAATCGTGGATGGACTGGCGCCTAGCGTTCGCAAAATCGCAATGTCGGCTCGCTTATCGTGCACCATCATCACTAGCGTGCTCACTAAATTAAACGCGGCCACCGCGACAATTAATAATAAAATAACGAAAAACATTACTTTTTGCATGCTCAAGGCTTTAAAAAATGCGCCATATTGTTCCGTCCAATTCGTCACGGAAAAACCAGCCGGTAAATGATCAATTAATTTATCTGATACTGTTCCTGCATCATAAAGATCCTGTAATTTAAGATGTAAACCACTGATGCGTTGAGGGCCTTGAAATAATTTATTTGCATCGGAAAAATCAATTAGCCCAATGGATTCATCAAAACCCATTCCTGTGCCCGTTTTAAAAATGCCTGAAACGGTAAAAATTTTGTACCGTGGGAAAACACCGGCCAGGGTCACATTTGCCTCTGGTGTAATCACCGTAATTTTATCACCCACGTGAAGTCCTAGTGAGTTTGCCACGCTTTCTCCGATTAAAATATTAAATGTTCCAGCGCTCAAACTGCCTAAACTACCTTGAATAATATGCTTATAAATATCGGAAACATTTTTTTCTTGTTCTGGAATTATGCCTTGTAATTCGAGGCCTGTGATTTGACCGTTGTGCGAGAGCATCGCCTTTCCACTCGCGTAGGGTGCCGCTCCCTCTACCGTTTTCATCTTCATGACTTCTTTCTGAAGAACTGGCCATGCAGAATCAATATTTTGGTTCGTGAGTATCGTTACTCCAGGCGCGATCGAAAAAAATTTCGTTCGAATTTCGTAATTAAATCCATTGGTCACTGACAGAACGGTAATGAGCGCCGCAACACCCAAAGCAATTCCAATCATCGAGGCCAATGAAATAAAAGAAATAAAATGATTGCGCCGTTTAGCGCGGGTATAGCGCAGGCCAATGTAAAGTGCTAATGGTCTTATCATAGTCCTTGCTTAGTGGTGCCCAAGGCCGGAGTCGAACCGGCACGGGATTACTCCCGAGGGATTTTAAGTCCCTTGCGTCTACCATTTCCGCCACTCAGGCAAAGGCCGGGTCCTGAATCCGCACTTTAGCGCGCTTTCGCACCAAATTGCGAATTCATCACCGGCCTTATTTCGAAACTTACTTCAATTACTCAAATTTAGGCTGGGGTCGGAATCGAACCGGCGTACGCGGCTTTGCAGGCCGCTGCATGACCATTCTGCCACCCAGCCGATTGTCAGGCATTTGGAGCGGGAAACGAGACTCGAACTCGCGACCCCGACCTTGGCAAGGTCGTGCTCTACCAACTGAGCTATTCCCGCTCGTAAACAGTGGCTATTATTACTGTTCCCAAAATAATGTCAAGCGTTTCAGGAAATTATCTTGTCACCTCGCGGGAGAGGGTTAGGGAGAGGGTGAATTATTTTTCCGCAGCAAATCATGCCAGGCAAATTGAAGGTAGTTAATCATTGACCAGATGGTCAACAAGGCGGCCACCCAGATGGCAAAAACGCTCAAATAAATGAGAGAATGCGGGGAATGTTTGCTGACCCAGAGTAAAAGGATTACCGCAATTAATTGCACGGCGGTTTTTACTTTCCCAATAAAAGCGACAGCAATATGCTTTCGCTGGCCAATTTCGGCCATCCATTCGCGCAAAGCAGAAATCGTAATTTCGCGGCCAATTATAATCATAGAGGGGACAGCAACGAAAGGAATTAAGTGAGCATCCACCACTAAAACCAGAGACGTAGCCACCAATAATTTATCAGCCACAGGATCTAAAAATGCGCCCAAAGGCGTTGTTAAATTGAGCGCACGCGCCAAATATCCATCCAACCAATCCGTGAAAGCGGCAAGGGCAAATAAGACAGAGGCCAGTGGATGCGAAAAATGAAAAGGCATGAAGTAAATGAACACAACGACGGGGATCGCCAATATTCTAAGCCATGTTAAGTACAATGCTAGGTTCATGTAAGGCTATTTTAAAGTATCCCCAAAGCAAATACCACCTTAGAAACAAATTCCCGATCTTGGCTCACGAAAATAGCCTTCCCGGCAAGGAACTGCCCCCCTTCATGCTACTTTCCGGAATTGTACTATAATTAGTGAAAATAATAGACTTTGGGGGGTGTTTGTCATGATTAGAATACCAGTAATTGCGTGCGGACTTGCTCTTTTTCTTGGCTCAAGCTTTGCGGCCGATAGTGACCCTGCATCACCACCAACTTCTAGCCACATTACGATAAAGAACAGATCAGGTCAAAATATTACTGACGTTGCTTATTATATCCTAAGTAACCCCGATAACGATTGTAGGGGCCCATTGTTGCTGAATCCAGCTCTTCCATCGGCTTCTGGAAGTCAATATGGGGCTTATTTCGTGTTTACTGGTGGATGTGTAGAACACAATTTTGAAAGTGCCAAAGTATCAATCAAACTTTACAGCGCTTATACGCCCCTAACTCCGGTATGTCAACTGAATATTTCAGTCTACAATACAAACTACGGAGATATTGTTAATTATGCAGACGATGGTACTTCTACTTGCACCTTACCGCTTATGCTTGATGTTGAGCAAGATGGCGAATTTTCTATGCTTTATACGTTAACTGGCAACGCACCACCATCAGCCGCAAAAACAAAGTAATAGTAAGTTTTGCTAACTTTATTCTAGCTGCATTTTTTCGAGATAACTTTCGTAGGTGCCGTGATAATCGCGCACGTCATTTTCTGTGATCTCGATAATACGCGTTGCTACGGAAGAAACGAATTCGCGATCGTGGCTTACGAAAATAACGGTGCCTTCATAATTTTCTAGCGCCGTATTTAAAGCTTCAATGGATTCCATGTCTAAGTGGTTGGTCGGTTCATCGAGCATCAAAATATTCGGATTTTGCAAGGTGAATTGCGCGAAAATTAATCGAGCTTGCTCTCCACCCGAAAGCGCTCGCAAACATTTTTTTCCATCATCACCCGTAAAAAGCATACGACCCAAGGCACCACGAATAAATTGCTCATCATGCGCTGGTTTTTTATGACGATATAAATATTCATACAAGGTTTCATCAGCCTCAAAAAGATGGGAATGATCTTGCGCGTAATAAGCCACTTGACCTTGCTCAGCAAATTTCACGGCGGCATCATCATTATCGCAAGCCAGCTCACCTATAATGCAACGCATCATCGTCGTTTTACCAATACCCGTGGCACCGATTATGGCCACTTTTTCGCTAGCATTTATCGAGAAATTTACATTTCGAAATAGGGTTTTTTCACCAAAACTTTTGCTTAAATTACTAACCTCAAGCGCCTGCTTAAATATTTTCCGATCTTGGGCAAATTTAATATAAGGACTTTTTCGGCTAGAAGGACGAATGTCTTCAAGCTTAATTTTTTCAATTTGACGCGCACGCGAAGTGGCCTGACGCGCTTTAGAAGCATTTGCCGAAAATCGACGAACGAAAGCTTGTAGCTGCTCAATCTGCGCCATTTTTCGTTCGTTATCGGTGGTTTGCTGTTGACGCGCTTCCATCGAGGCCATGGTAAAGGCATCGTAATTTCCTGGATATATTTTAAGACTGCCATAATCCATATCCGCAATATGCGTGCAAACGCTATTTAAAAAATGTCGATCATGCGAAATGATAATCATCGTTGCCTTACTTTGATTCAACACATTTTCTAGCCATCGTATCGTTCCGATATCCAAGTTATTAGTAGGTTCATCAAGCAAGAAAATATCAGGCTTTGCATAAAGCACTTGCGCCAACAACACTCGCAATTTTAAAGCAGGAGGCAGTGCACTCATTAATCGTTGATGATATTCTTCGGGAATATTCAAGCCCAGAAGAAGTTCGCCGGCGCGAGCCTCTGCAGAATAGCCATCAAGCTCAGCAAAAAGCATTTCCAAATCCGCCACCCGCATACCCTCTTCTTCGGACATATCCGGGAGGCTGTAAAGACGATCACGTTCTTGCTGAAGATCCCATAATTCTTTGTGGCCCATCATCACGGCTTCGATAACACGCTTGTCTTCAAAGGCAAACTGATCTTGGCTCAACACACCGATACGTTCGCTAGGCGAGAGGGAAGTTGAGCCAGACTGTGGCTTGATCAAGCCGCTAATCACTTTCATAAAGGTGGACTTTCCAGCCCCATTCGCACCGATGAGACCATAGCGGTTCCCATCGCCAAACTTGGCATTGACGTTTTCAAACAGAGGCTTTTTACCGAATTGGACGGTTAAATTGGAAGTTGTCAGCATATGATGGGTACTCTAGTGTTAAGCTCGGCGACACCATAGCAAATTATGCGAAGAAAATCGAGGGGGAGCTGCAGGAGGAAGAATTTTCTAGAATTGTACTATCATGAGCTAAGTATAAGAACTTTTGGGCTGTGTCCCAGAAAAGGCTACGTGGGGATTTCTGGCAAAAGTTCTTGCATTCGAAGGGGATTTTCTGCTAAAGTTCGCTTATAAATAACTAAGGAATTTTTACGATGCGTAAATTACCACCAACCCACAGAACTCTCCCTAATGCAGCAAGTCCTAATGCTGAGCAGCTCAATCTTAAAAAAATTAGCGAAGAAGCTTCAGCTGCGAAATTATTTGCTTCCCCTCGCCGCCCGAAAAAACCAGCTGATGAGCCCGTTATTAATCTGGATAAGAAGATTGAATTCGAATTCTAATTAGTGGAGCGTCTTTGAGGGGACTCTTCTTCTGATGGGTCTTCTTCTGATGGGTCTTCTTCTGAGGGGGCTTTTTCTGAGCATTCTTCCTCATCTGATACGTAGACGTAGTTTTTGTAATTTTCTTGCACTCTTTCATCATAAATAGTGTTTCCACGTCGTGATTTAGGGAAAAGTTTTTCAAGATTATCGAGCTTATTGCAAAGCCCCTCATAAGTGCTCTTTAACTTCGGTAAATACGTATTTCTAAAATATTCAATCTGTTCTAAAGTGAGCGTCTTATTGTCCTTCAGAATTTCAAAAATATTCTCTAGAACCAAAAAATTGTCTTCAAGTTGTGAACGCGCCTCTTGGATCTTGCAAAGAATAAGACTCGACGACATTCCGTCCAATTGGTTAAAGTTTTCTATAAACTCCTCTGCATCCCCTAGCACGTACTGAAGCTCTTGAATAAGCTTTGCTAAATTTATTGTGATATCGCTTGCCATGATGACAGGTAACCTGCCAAGCAAGGCATATTGATTCTGGAATGTCTGGAGGAATGAGATTTTATAATCCCATTGTCGCACTAGTTCCTTAAGCCAATCGTTAACCGTCTCATCATCATCGGGCGCGCTGAGCCATTTAATGAGTAAACGCACATCAGTAATACAGTTGTTACAAAATTCAATCGTATCTACACAAACTTCTGAAACGGATTTGACTCCGATTTTTTTCTTCAGCAAAAATAAAATCACGAGTTCGTCTATTTTGGATAAGGAGTCCAATTTTTTATAAAAATTCTGGTCCATGAATAGGCTTATTTTAACGATGAGATCTAAAGTTTTAGTATACAGATTTCCCCCCGTGTAATAGAGCTCCTTAAAAACTTGCGGGGAAAATGGATCATTTTGATCAAAATCTTTGGATTGTTGCTCTATAATTTCCAATTCATTATAGTTCTCCAATATTTTTTCAAATAGCTTATCTAATTGTGGGAGTTTTTTAGAAACAATTTCCACATGCGCATTAAGATCTAATTTTGCATCTAAAAAATTCCGGCTAAAATCAAGCCATTGAGGGGAGGTTTCAGCATATAACTCAATTAAATTGGCTATTAAAATCAGCTTAGTCCTGTATACTGTCAGCAATTGAATGCCCTCTTCACTAGAATTATTTTTTCTTAAAAATAATTCTAAGGTTGCCAATTCTAGTATCTGTCTTCGAAGGTCAAAGAAAAATGTCGCAAAATCATCTCTATCATTGACCATTTCTTTAATATGATCGCATGACAGGTGCCAGTTAGACTCAATCAACTCTTGCGCGCTAATTTTTAGCTCGTCATAGCAAGTTTTTAGGCTATTTTGAATCAAATGTATCGCGAATCGGCTTTTCGTTTTCAACTCTCTCAATCGAGAATCCAGGCTGTGGATTTCAACAAGCTGCCTTAAAAATCCAGGCTGCTCCAAAATGCTATACAGTGGTTTTAGGTATAGAGCAAGAATATCGGTAATATTGAAAAAAAGAATTAATTTATTCAAAATGGGGTGGGGTTTCACTCTAGGTGTTTTCACGATCTCCTCGGCAATTCCACCCGATTTGGTGAACTCAGAATCTAATTGCTCTACAATTTTTTTCAATTCTACTTGGAATTCCTGGAGATGACTTCTAGTGAGGATTAAAATATCGTGACGTATTTTGGGATCTAGGCCTTGGTCTGAAAAAGGCTGATTACTTAGAGCAAGTAAATAGGCTTCCAATTTGTTAATTAATTTTTGGCTTAGCTCCTCAGAACCTTCCAGACTTTCTTCAAGCTCTACTTGTAAATCAACAAATTTTTCTAATAGTTCTCCCTGATGCATTTTCAAGTGATTTCGACGGGAAGATATTAAGGGTTCAAGGAGAACGAGCTCATTGGGGTCCGGATAATAATCTTCCATTCCGCAAGGAAGAACGATGGGGATTTGTTGATGAGTTTCGGCCAAACTTTTCGTGGATTCTTCTAATTTTAAACCAGAAATTAAGTCGATCATCTGATTAACATAAGCTTGCGTTCGTTTTACTTCGCTGTAATCTTTTCCGTAGATGACCAACAAGAGATGGAGCTGCAGAGCCCTACTGAGAAGCGCGCTAATTTTTTTCTTTAGATTTTTAACTAGTTCCTGGAAAAGAACTTCTGTTGTTTTTATGGAACGCATTCGCATACTCTAGTCTTACTAATATGCAAAGAATTATACCTTAAAATTCTTAAGGAAATCTTAAATTGGCTAGGAAAATTTTAAATGAAGACACGCCAAAATATACTGATATCAATTTTTTTTATAATTCAAATTATTATCTTGAACTCTACCAACTTGCTTGAATTATCTTTTTCTATTATAATACCTGATATCGACAAATAAGTACTATATTAGGACTTAATATGAACACTTACAATACCAGAGAATATGTCGAGTTATTCCATCTTTTATTCATGGAACAGCTCAGCCTAAAGCTCGATAGGCGCCTTTATGCCTTAAAAGGCGGCTGCACAACCATCAAAAGCAATATGGTGATGCCTCTTTTTGGAATCGCATTCAGGAATTTGTTGTGCAAGAATTAGAGAAGACAGCGAAATGAAATTAATTACCGCTCTAAAAGAAATTCAGAATATCTCATTGCCAATATTTTCGACTAGCGATATTGCTATACAATTGAAAATTTCAAATAGCTATGGAAATAAAATATTAAAGCGCTTATCGGATGAAAGTTTCATTTGTCATTTGCGCCGAAATTTATGGTGTTTTCCTGATAAAGTAGACCCATTAATGCTGCCAGACTATCTCACAGCCCCCTTGCCCAGCTATATTTCTTTGCAAACGGCTCTTTATTTTCATGGCATGATATCACAAATTCCAGAAGTGATATACGCTGTTTCACTCGCTCGTACCCGACAATTCCTCAATGCGATGGGAACCTTTTCTATTCACCATATCCAGCCTCTATTATTTTCGGGCTTTGAAATAATAGGCCCTAACCAAATCCGTCTAGCCAGCATGGAAAAAGCCCTCTTTGATTTTTTTTATTTTAAACCTGCTAAAACCAGGCTTTTTTCTGCTTTGCCGGAGCTAGACATTCCAGAAATCTTTGATTGGAAGCAATTCCAGCATTTTATATCTTCAATTCCAAACGCCCGCAAACAAGCAGCCGTATTAAAAGAGCTAAAATCCCTGGCTCCCTCACTCAGATCCCCGGAAGAGAAATAAAAATCCGCGGATTTTTAATTTCCAAAAAAACTTGATCCAAGACCCTGTTTTTTCTCTGGAGAAGCATCAGGTTCTTCTTTTTTCTTCATTAATTTTTGGATTAATTGCCCTTGATCATACAGTTGCCGAGTAAGCGCTAGCACTTGATCAGTGAGGTTAGAGATATCGGCTTTGCTTTCTTTTACTTGTTTAGTGAGGCCTGAAACTTCATTTTGGCTTTCTTTCACTTGAGTAGTAAGGATTGCGACCTGAGCTTTTAATTCCTTTTTTTCCTCGCTAAGCTCACGGAGGAAGGCAGCCTGCCGTGAAACATCTGTATTAGGATTAGCACTCGCATGCTCGGCTCTGAAACGAAGGTGATCTTGCAAACAAGTGATCATTTCTGCATTTTCAACTGTTATATTGAAATCTAGTGGCGTAAGGCCTCGATTATCTGTTAAATCAGGGGTTGCGCCTAAACTAAGCAGACACTCGGCAAGCATTTTACTTTTCACAAGGTGAAGCACCGATTTTCCCTCTTTATCTTTATGATTTAGAAATTCAATCATCTGAATTTTATCTTTTTCAGAAAAAAGACTTTTAATAATATATTGAGCACATTTCAACTTTTTGAAATCATCAAATTCCTGGTAAAACAAAGAATGAAGTAAAGT
Organism: uncultured Gammaproteobacteria bacterium; assembly: GCA_963711375.1. Classification (GTDB taxonomy): domain Bacteria; phylum Pseudomonadota; class Gammaproteobacteria; order Coxiellales; family Coxiellaceae; genus CAVQDV01. The sequence continues at coordinate 2,264,061 of CAVQDV010000005.1, read as the reverse complement.
GGGTTTTGAGGGCAAAATGGGCTGATTAACGAGGCATTTATTTTCCATTAAAATATTTAAGATGTCGAAACTCCCACGCAACAGAAATGATTTGAATAGGGTTTGGCCATCCAAATTTAGCCTGTTTACATCGGCACCATTTTTTATTAAGAAAATAGCCTCCTCTGTGCTTTTTACAAAATGAAAAACTGTCCTCCCTTTTTCATCTTGGAGATTTAAAAAATCAGCAATTTCTTTTTTCTGCTGGCGTGGAAAGCGATTCGTAATCACCCATTCTGCAAAGAATACTTTTTCTTTTCCCGATATATCAGCCCAAAATACTTTATGCAAAAGACCCGTTGTATTTGGCTTCACTTCTTGAAGGACAATATCCGGCAAAAGAATAAATTTCAGCGCATTGGTCCGATGAACTTTAGAAAATTTGCAAATTGCTTTGAGAATTTCAGAATTAAAACAATGAGCAGAAGAATCGATGTCCTCGGATCCTGTAAGAAAACCTGCAGCCCTCAATTTATTCGCTATCGAAAAATATCCACAAAAAAAGGCATCTAAGACCAGGGAGTTGTCGTTTGGCAACAACTGGTTTTTTAGTTCGAGGAAACGATCATTTTTTAAAAAAACCTCACAAGCATTTTCAGTCTGATGACTATAGTTAATGTTGCACTGCAATAAGCATTGGAATGCCGTCTTTCCATATGCATCTTTTTGTAAAAAATTAGTATCCCGTGCAGAAATTAAATGCTCAAATAATCTGACTATCTTAACTTCTTCAGGGACTATGCCCTCTTCAAGATTATTGCCCTTAGCGCGGAAAAAATAATAATAGCTCTCACTTCCCTTAAAATCCTTTATTTTGCAAGTAGTGAGATTTTCTCTCGTAAATTCAAACCACATTCGAGCCAATTGATGCAGCGGTGTCCGGTCGCAAATAGTGTAAGTTGGATCAAAGCCAAATTCTTTAGATGCCATAATTAAACACCCGCTATGAATTAGTTCATGGAGCCACTGCTTACCTAAACTATTGGCATTCGCAATAAACAGAGCCAGGGCTTTTTTATAAGGGTTTAGAACAGTATCTAAACTTCCTTCTTTTTTTACGACTTTCACTGTAGATTCTATTCTTGTCTCACTTTCATCTTCATAATGAGGACGATCGGTAATAAATACTTGATAGGCATAGTCTGAATCGCAGGTAGGGTCTCCATGGAGCCAACTACTTTTCAATTCTTTGAGCAAGTCCGAGGTGATGAGCTCCGCACCGAGGAGATCAAAAACTTGCTTACTCTTTTTCACCATAACTTCAATATCCAGATTCCAAACATTAAGCCATCTAATTAGTAGTTTTCGAATTACTTCAAGATATTCAGATTTGTTATGATCCAATATGTGATTAAGAACAAGGAGATTTTCTGTTTTATTTAGAATCGATACTTCAATAAACTTTCCTAAAGAAAAAGAATTAAACGTATCTTTAATAAATACAAAGCATTCAAGACTATCAAAACGTGCTCCCTCCTTTAGCAATGCCTGCACTGCATTTGGTTCTATCATAGCTAGGAATGCCTGGGCTGCATTAAATTTTGCCTGCTTTATAAATCCCTCAGCCGCACTACGTTCTGCAGCACTTAGTAGAATTACCTTCGGTGCATTAGCTTTTGCCTGCCCTGCATTACGTACTGCCTCATTTAGGAGTAGTTTCGCTTCAAAACGAGCTGCCTGACTTGGGAATATCTGCACTGCATTAGCTTCAGCCTCATTGAGGAATTTCGCTGCTGCTTGACTTGCTTTCTCATAAAGTAATACCTTCACAGCATTACTTAATGACTTATCTACTAAGCTCTTCGCTGCTTTTGAGATGAATTCATCAACAAAATTATTATAATAAGCCTTTAACTGTAAATCAAAATTACACCTTACTAAATGGACCAAGGCCTCAGTTTTTCGTGCTGTGGCTTTTGCAGCTCCCCCTGGAAATTTATCACTGAAGTAATTTTCTAAGTTTTCAAGAGAGAATGAGAAACGTCCTAAAGCTAAGAAAAAATTTCCTGAATCTACAATAGCATTGATCGATATATCGGAAGAGCTTAGGTGTCTTTTCAAATAGGCTTTTTGTAATAAAGGAGTAAAGTTAGCCTCCAAATCCTTATATCTTTTTAAGCCCAGGCGCAAGGTATAGGGTTCGCACTGGAATAAAATCATCAATCTTATATCTCTAGGCAACTTATCAAATAGTTCAATTCTCAAAATACCGCGCTCCTTAAAAAAAATTACAAGCAATTAGCTCAAAGAAAAACCTCATAGTACCCCGCCTATATTAAGGAAATATTAAAAATTGTCTGAAATATGAGTTTTTTTTCACGTTCTAAGGCGGGATTTTAATACCCCTCATCCAACCCCCTCCCGCAAGAGGAGAGGGAGGGATGGGATCAGTCACGTTCGTGGAGTTTTTCGTAGATTTTTTGGGCTAGGGCCTCGCTGATGCCTGGGACTTTGGCTATGTCTTTTATGCCCGCTTTTTTGAGTTCTTGTAGGCCCCCGAAGTGGCGCAGAATTTCTTGGCGGCGTTTTACGCCTACTCCATCGATCGATTCTAATGGCGACACTAGGCGGTTTTTTTGGCGTTTTCCGCGATGAGCCGTTATCGCGAAGCGATGTGCCTCGTCGCGAACAAATTGAATTAAATGCAGAGCCATATCGGTTGGATTTAAATGAATCGGACTATCTTGGCCATATAAATGCAGAGTTTCTAAACCGGGTTTTCTGGAAACCCCTTTTGAAACGCCCAAAATAGCAACGCCACTCACTTGGATCTCCTCTAAAGCCTCAACCGCTTGATGCAATTGCCCTAGGCCACCATCGATCATTAATAAATCCGGCAAGACGCCCTCTTCCTTTTTGATCCGAGAATATCGACGCAAAACCGCTTGACGCATTGCTGCATAATCATCGCCAGGCGTAATATTTTCAATATTAAATCGGCGATAATCTTTTTTTAAAGCCCCACGTTCGCCAAACACTACACAAGAAGCCACTGGCGATTCGCCTTGAGTATGGCTGATATCAAAGCATTCAATGCGCGTGATGGGATTTGGTAATTTTAACGCTTTTTGCAAAGCCTCTAATTTCACGGCAATTGTATTTTTTTCCGATAAATGCTGTTCCAAAGCAAGTTCCGCATTTTTTCGAGACAGCGTTTGCCAGGCTTTAAATTTCTCACCATGACGATCCGTAATAACAATTTTAGATTCCAATTGCGCCTGAAGGGCATTTTGTATCCACTCCCGATCCACTAATTTTTCAGAAGTCACAATACGCTCAACCGCCTTTTCGCCACGCAAAGGACTCAAATAATATTGCGGAATAAATTCGGCCAGCGCATCGAAAATATGGATATCCGGCGGAGTATTTGGAAAAAAAGCGCGATGCCCAATTAATCTCCCTCCCCGAATAAATAAAATACTTACTGCAATTTGCCCCATTTTTTGCGCAACCCCCATCACGTCCACGTCACCCCGGTCGCCGGTAATATATTGCGTCGTGCTTAAGCGTCGCATCCGAATAAGAACATCTCGAATTCGCGCAGCCTCTTCATACTGTAAATTCATGGAGGCCGCATCCATTTCATGCTGGAGTTTCTTCACAATCTCCGCACTTTTTCCTTCTAGAAATAAAGTGGCATTTTCTACCTGCTGATGATAATCCTCTGGAGTGACATAGCCTACACAAGGCGCCGTGCACCGATTAATTTGATATTGCAGACAAGGCCGAGTGCGATTCGCAAAAAAAACATCATCGCATTGGCGCAATTTAAATAATTTCTGAATCAGCGCTAAATTTTCTCGCACAGACCCAGCATTCGGATAAGGCCCGAAATATCGGCCTTTTTGCTTTTTAGCCCCTCGATGAAAATCCAAACGAGGAAAAGTATGCGCACTGCTTAAAAATAAATAGGGATAGGATTTATCATCACGTAATAAAACATTATATCGAGGTTTAAGTTCTTTAATTAAATTCGCTTCGAGAAGAAGCGCATCATTTTCACTATCCGTATAGGTGACGTGAAAATCCGTGACTAAAGACATTAATTTTTCGGTTTTAACGCTATCTAGAGGACTTCGAAAATAACTGCTCACTCGTTGGCGTAAATCCCTGGCTTTTCCAACATAGATTACCGTTCCAGCCTCATTTACCATTTGATAAATGCCAGGTTGATGCGCTATGTTTTTTAATTTTTCTTTGAGCTGAACACTCATAAAATACCCGTTTCGCCGGCGCCACTTTGAACTGAAAGGATGTCTAGATACCGCTTACCCTCTCCCGCAAGGGGAGAGGGGACAGGAAGATCAAACAGGAACTCCTTAACTAGCCAGGCTACTTTCTTCTGATTCAATCAGTCCATGGCGTATCGCCAATAATGTCAATTCAACATCGTTTTTGACTTTTAATTTTTCGAAAATACGATAACGATAACTGTTTACTGTCTTCGGACTTAAGCATAATTTCTCGGCGATATCCTGCACCTTCATGCCCATTGTAATCATGAGCATTACTTGCAATTCGCGTTCTGATAACGCTTCAAATGGCGATTCATCACCATCATTCACGTGTTTTAAGGCTAAACGGCTCGCAATTTCAGGACTAATATAACGTTGGCCAGAATTGACAGCACGAATGGCTTGCACCATTTCTTCCATCGAAGCGCCCTTCGTTAAATAACCCGAAGCACCCACCTGCAATAATCTCGCGGGATATAAATCATTATTACAAATCGTAACGATTAAGACTTTTATGTCCGGATCACTACGAAGTAATTTTCGGGTTGCTTCAAAGCCACCAATGCCTGGCATTTTCACATCCATTAAAACCACTTGGGGTTTCAATTTCCGCCCGAGTTTAATCGCATCTTCCCCTGTTCGCGCTTCTCCAACAACTTTAATGCCGGAAATATCATCTAGCATACGTTTAATGCCAGTGCGTACAAGATCATGGTCATCTACCAGTAAAACATTGATCACTATTTACAACCTCACTTATATAATGGCGGAGAGACAGGGATTCGAACCCTGGGAGGGCGTAGCCCTCAACGGTTTTCAAGACCGCCGCTTTCGACCGCTCAGCCATCTCTCCCGGTCAAAGTCAATGTAACAGTTCGTAACTCATTGTAATACATATCCCACATAGGTCAAAGGGAAATTTTACCCCCTTTCAAGGTTGAAAATTGAGGCCCAACAGAGGCAAAAATACCCTATAGAACAAGCTGATAAGCCCTAGAAACTGGTTGAAAATTTAGGCCCCTTAGGTTTAAAGAATCCCTATACCATGTAAGACATTAGCCCTTAGGTCTGTACAAAAATAGTACAAAAAGGTCTGGCTTTTCTCTGACCCTTGAGGTATAGTGGCTTCTCTGTTGTTAAGGATAGTTTAAGGAAGTAAATGTAAGTTATTGATTAGCAATAACGTGTATATAAACTTCTTTGTGGTCTTGGATGTGGACTACAAAGACACTACGTAAAAAGAGAGCAAAAAATATGAACGTACGAGTAATTAGAGCATTAGCTGTTGGATCCATTATGTTAGCAGGAGCTTCCTTAGCAATGGCAGATTCAGCCAGCACTGCTGGAATTAATCCCAAAGCCCTACAAATGGGTATGAAAGCCTATAAATGGGCTCAAGAACATGGCAAGGTGAACAAACCTTATTTAACCATCGTTGACTTCAGTTTGCCTTCTAAAGACCGTCGTCTTTGGATTGTGGATGTGAAAAACGATAAAGTACTCGCTAATGAATACGTAGCGAATGCTAAGAACTCTGGTGTTTTTAAAGCCGTTAGGTTCTCGAATAGCCCAGGTTCTAGAGAATCGAGTCTTGGTGTTTATGAAACCGCCTCTACCTATATTGGTAAGCATGGTAACTCCCTGCGTGTTATCGGCTTGGAAAAAGGCATAAATAACAATGCTTATGCGCGTGCGATTGTCGTGCATCCTGCTCCTTATGTTAGCACCGCGTTTGCTAAAGCAAATGGTCGTGAAGGTAATAGCTGGGGTTGTTTCGCGTTAAGTCCGCGTGTAGCACCTAAGGTGATTAGCTTGATTAAAAATGGTAGCGTGATTTTTGCTTACGCTCCCCAAGAAAATAGCGATCCTAACTTAAGATCGGTGTAGTTATTAAGAATTTCCTCTCCCGCTTAGCGGGAGAGGATTTTTTTTAAGCAAAATAAATTTCTTTTCTAAACTAACTCAAAAAAATGGGCTTGTCGATAATGGTTTATTTTCTGAGTTTAGGTTAAATATTTTTCATCAATCTCGACAACCGGTAATTTTGCGGCAAGTTCTCGTTCTTCATCCGCCAATACGGTCGATAAATATCGTTCCGTATAACTGGGAATTATGATGACGACGACTTTGCGCCGATTTTCTTCTCGTCCGGCTACTTTTAATCCTGCGACAATCGCTGCACCCGAACTAATGCCCACTGGAATGCCTTCTACGCGAATTACTTTTTTTGCCATCTTTATGGCCTCTTCACTCGATACTTTTATAATTTCATCGACAATTTTTAAATTTAAATTTTTGGGAATGAACCCGGCACCAATTCCTTGAATTTTATGGGGGGCTGGTTTTTCACCAGATAATACGGCCGATTCAGTGGGCTCGACGGCCACTATTTTTATGGTCTTTTTTTTCTTTTTTAAAACTTCGCCAATGCCTGTAGCGGTGCCACCAGTACCTACACCGGTAATCACGATATCCACTAATCCTTTTGTATCTTTCCAAATTTCAAGCGCGGTTGTTTTTCGATGAATCTGGGGGTTAGCGGGATTTTCGAATTGGCCGGGAACAAATATATTGGGTTGATTCTCACTAAGCTCCTTCGTTTTTGCAATGGCGCCTCTCATCCCAAATTTTCCCGGAGTTAATATCACTTTTGCCCCCAACAATAAGAGTAGCACTTTGCGCTCTGAGGACATGGTTTCTGGCATCACCAAGGTGAGTGGATAGCCTTTTGCCGCACAAACAAAAGCAAGCGCAATTCCCGTGTTACCACTGGTTGGCTCCATAATTTCCATTCCCGAGCTAAGCTTTCCCTCGCGTTCTGCAGTTTCAATCATGCTAAGGCCAATTCGATCTTTCACAGAACCGAGTGGATTAAAAAATTCGAGTTTTAATAAAATTTCGGCGGGTAAATCCATGCCAAGCCGTTGAAATCGAATTAAGGGGGTTTTCCCAATGGTTTTGGTGATGTCATCGTAAATATTCATTCATCCTCCTTGAAATTAAATATTAAATTCTAATTCCCATACCTCATGCTCGGAAGAGCCTTTGACAAGCACTTGCGCCGGGATACCGGCTACAGTGCTATCTTCTGGAACATCATGTAAAACTACGGAATTAGCGCCTATTTTAGCCTTTTTCCTCACGGTGATATTCCCAAGCACCTTGCTTCCTGCCCCAATAATAACCTCATCTTCGATGGTTGGGTGCCTTTTTTCCTGCGTATGCGTTGTTCCGCCTAGTGTCACTCCATGATAGATTAAAACCCGATTGCCTACAATTGCCGTTTCCCCAATCACGACACCCATACCATGGTCGATTACGCATTCCTTGCCGATCTGTGCGCCTGGATGGATTTCAATTCCGCTTAACCAGCGTGAAACTTCTGAGATTAGGCGAGGGAAAAAAGGAATTTTCCACTGTAATAATGCGTGTGCTATTCGGTGAAAAAATAGCGCTCTGATTCCTGGGTACAGTAATATTATTTCTAAAGGATTTCGCGCGGCTGGGTCCATTTTTTGATAGGCTTTGATTAGATTGAACATAGATTTCCTTTTTTTGTAGAATAAACTTTTAATACCCCTCAGTAACCCTGCTCCCACAAGGGGAGAAGGGATAATATTCATTTCATTAAATAATTTTTATTCCGCCCATGTAGGGTAGAAGCGCTTCGGGAATTTTAATTCTTCCATTTTCATCTTGATAATTTTCCATGATTGCAATTAAAGTGCGGCCTACGGCTAAACCGGAGCCATTTAAGGTGTGCACTAATTCTGGCTTTTTCATGTCATGACTTCGATAACGGGCCTGCATACGTCGCGCTTGAAAATCTCCGCAATTACTGCAAGAAGAAATTTCACGATAGCGCTTTTGCCCCGGTAGCCACACTTCTAAATCATATGTTTTTCGAGCGGAAAAACCCACATCGGCACTGCATAAGACTAACACTCGATAAGGTAAATTTAATTTTCTTAAAATCGTTTCCGCGTGCAAGGTTAATTCCTCTAAACCCTGCATGGAATTTTCGGGCTTAACAATTTGCACCAATTCCACTTTTTCAAATTGATGCTGGCGTATCATGCCACGAGTGTCTTTCCCATAAGAACCGGCTTCACTGCGAAAACAAGGCGTATGCGCTACCATTTTCATTGGCAACTGCGTATCGCTTAAAACTTCATCTCGAACTAAATTCGTTAAAGGAACTTCAGCAGTCGGAATTAATTTAAATCCCCATTCACCCGCAATTGAAAAACTTTCAGCGTCCATTTTTGGCAGCTGCCCTGTGCCATATAAACATTTTTCATGCACTAAATAAGGCACATAACATTCTTGATAAGCATGCTCTTGCACATGGACATCGAGCATAAACTGCGCTAAAGCACGCTGTAATCTCGCTAAATTTCCGCGTAAAACGGAAAAGCGGGCGCCAGATAATTTTGAGGCCGCTTCAAAATCCAGCATTTTTAGCGATTCACCAATTTCAATATGATCTTTTGGCGTGAAAGAAAATTTTGTAGGTTCTCCCCATTGACGGATTTCCACATTATCGTCTTCATTTTTACCGAAGGGAACAGAATCGTCTAATAAATTCGGCAAGGTGAGCGAATAATCCAATAATTTTTTCTGAATAATATCTAATTCTTCTTCATTTTTTTTCAAATCCTCGCCCAAACCTGCGACTTCATCCAAAACAGCCGTCGCATCCCCACCCTGCGCTTTTGCAATACCGACTTTTTTAGAAAGCACATTGCGTGTTTCCTGCAATTGCTGCGTTTTTAATTGAGCCGCTTTACGTCTTTCTTCTAAATCCAGAAGCAAAGTTTCGTCTATTGTCACCCCGCGTCTTTTGAGATTATCAGCAACATCTTGTAATTGACTTCGCAGTAATTTTGGATCTATCATTTTCCTCTCCTTTTTAAGGCATCTAATTTTTCTTTAATTTTAATTTCCAAGCCGCGTTCAACGGGTTGATAATATTTTCGCTCGGACATGTCATCTGGAAAATATTTTACGCCAACGGCATAAGCATCGGGCTCATTGTGCGCATATCGATAGTCTTTTCCATAATCTAATGTTTTCATTAATTTCGTGGGAGCATTTCGAATATGCAGAGGCACACTTAAGCTCCCAAATTCTTTTATGTCTTTTTGCACGGCCCCCACAGCCATATAAACCGCATTACTTTTAGGCGCACAAGCCATGTAAATAACAGCCTGTGCAATGGCCAATTCACCTTCCGGTGAACCCATGCGCTCGTAAGTTTCGGCTGCATTTAAGGCCAATTGTAAGGCTCTCGGATCGGCATTGCCAATATCTTCGCTCGCCATTCGAAGCACTCGACGAATAATATAATTCGGATCACAGCCACCGTCCAACATTCGATAAAGCCAATATAAAGCCGCATCAGGATCGGTTCCTCTCACGGATTTATGTAGGGCCGATATTTGGTTATAAAATTCCTCTCCGCCCTGATCAAATTTTCGAAAACTCGCTGAAAGCACATTTTGCAAAATGGCTTCATCAATAATTTCTGCATCACCCTCTTTACGCGCAAAATCCGCGGCAATTTCCAGCAAATTAAGGGCGGCACGGGCATCTCCATCTGCAAAAGCCGCCATTTTTTTCTTGATATCTTCATCAATTATAATCAGTCGCAAACCCAAACCCTGCTCCGTATCCGCCAAGGCCTGTTCAATGACTCTTATTAATTCTTCAATAATAAGCGGCTTTAATACATAAACTCGGGTACGAGATAAAAGCGCATTATTCAGCTGAAAAGAGGGGTTTTCTGTTGTAGCGCCAATTAAAACAATCGTCCCATTTTCCACATGGGGTAAAAAGGCATCTTGCTGTGCCTTATTAAAACGATGTACCTCGTCGACAAATAAAACCGTCGCCTGCTTTTTTAGTTGTCGCTCTTTCGCACGCTCCACAACTTCTCGAATATCCTTTACACCCGCTAGCACAGCAGAAAGTTTTTCCACCACCGCATTCGCCGATGCGGCAATTAATTCGGCCAAAGTCGTTTTACCCGATCCCGGAGGCCCCCATAAAATCATAGAATGTAAATATCCCGACTGAATCGCTTTAAATAAAGGTTTCCCCTCTCCTAAAATATGAGATTGCCCTATAAAAGCCCCTATTTTTTTAGGGCGCATTCGAGTGGCCAAAGGCATGTATTGAATAGCGTCGTTCATTTTTGTTGCAAAATAGTAGCGCCCTTCGGCACAGAAAATTTAAAAAGACTCGGTGGTAATGAGGTATTTACTTGAATTTGACTAAAGGTAAATAAGCTCGTTTGATTTAAATTATTCATAATTTGAATTTTACTTAAATGCCCAGCACTATATTGAAGACGAACCACTAAAATTCCACTTCCAGAATGTTTCGGCTGCAATTGATACCAGCCCCCATATCCCGCTAACCAAGTGACATAAAATTGCCGTAATATTTTCTCGGAATTTCCGGTCAATAATAAAGCCGGATCAAACGTATGCGCTGTCACTTTTTGCTGAGTAACCTGCATTAATCCCGGATCATAGGCCCACAAATAAACCCCATCACTCACGATAATCTGAGGATTAGGACTCGCGGTCTCCCAACGAAAGCGATTTGGTTTTTCAAGATAAATTCGCCCCGACGCTACCCGTGGAACTCCTTGAGCCCCCTCTCGAGTGCTTTGCGTAAAATTTGCCGAATAATTATTCGTAGCCGCCAACAATTTTTGCAATGACTGCTCCGGAGTTTCTGCGTTTGCGGTGGCTAAAAAAAGCAGTGCGGAGATTAATAAAATACCCCTAACCCTAACCCTAACCCTCCCCCGACTCCCTCCCCCAAACAAAGCGAGAGTAATCTTCAGCAATTTTCCAAATAAATGAACCACCCCAAACTGTTGCACAAATCCGCTACCGACAGAGCCAAATCGAAGGCACGGCTGCCCATCAGAGGGAGAAGAGGGTCTTCTCTCAGGATCGTGTCGACCCAGGATGGGGAGACCCGAAGCCCCACATGGATGTGCTAGCGGGCGGTCCTGAGAGAAGACCCTCTTCTCCCTCTGATGGGCAGCAAATGAGAATTTAACCATAGCTACAAAATCAGACTTCATCGATTTCTTCAGAAAATTCATAAATCTTAACATTTTACTCTCGCTTTGGAACAATCACTTCTCTTGTGCCATTCATTTCCATCTTACTCACCACCCCCGCCGCCTCCATAGCTTCCACAATTCGCGCCGATCGGTTGTAACCAATTTTAAATCGCCGCTGAAGACTTGAAATCGAAACCTTGCGAGCTTCCATCACAAATTCCACAGCCTGATCATAAAGTTCATCTTTTTCAGCATCTCCCTCATCCAACAAAGGATCAGGCAAACCAGATAATTCAGGGCCTATCGTATCATCTAAAATACCCTCGATGTAGTCCGGCTCTGCATTTTGCTTCAAATAACTCACCACGCGATGCACTTCATCATCGCCCACAAACGCACCATGAACGCGCACCGGCACACCAGTACCAGGCGCCAAATACAGCATATCGCCCTGCCCTAATAATTGCTCCGCTCCCTGTTGATCTAAAATAGTGCGCGAATCCACTTTTTGAGAAACCTGAAATGCAATTCGGGTGGGAATATTAGCCTTAATTAAACCGGTAATAACATCAACAGAAGGTCTTTGCGTAGCCAAAATTAAATGCACACCCGCCGCTCGAGCTTTTTGGGCCAATCGCGCGATCAATGTTTCCACTTTTTTTCCAACCACCACCATCATGTCGGCAAATTCATCACCAAGAACGACAATATTCGGCAATACTTGCAATTCTTTCGGTTCCTCACCTTCTATTTTGGCAGAAACGGGATCTAATAAAGGTTTGCCTTTGGCTTTTGCCTCACGAATTTTTTGATTATAGCCCGCAATATTTCGCACACCGAGCGAAGCCATTAATCGATATCGCCGCTCCATTTCAACCACACACCAGCGCAGTGCACTCGAAGCATCTTTCATATCGGTGACAACGGGAGTTAATAAATGCGGAATGCCGTCATACACCGATAATTCCAGCATTTTCGGATCGATCATTATTATTCGTAATTCTTCGGGAGTCGATTTATATAAAAGGCTCAAGAGCATCACGTTTAAACAAACGGATTTACCCGCACCCGTTGTTCCTGCCACTAATAAATGCGGCATTTTTCCTAAATCCACGACCACAGGATGCCCTGAAATATCTTTTCCAAGCGCCATCGAAAGTGGGGAACGCGCTTGTTGATAGGCCTTAGAAGCGAGCACTTCTTGCAAGGTGACCATCTCACGATTTTCGTTTGGAATTTCCAAACCCACCACCGATTTCCCAGGAATGACTTCTACAATTCGCACGCTGATAACCGATAAAGATCGAGCTAAATCTTTAGCAAGGCCAGATATTTTGCTCACTTTGGTTCCGGCGGCTAAATCAAGCTCATAACGCGTAACTACGGGACCCGGATAAACTCCCACCACTTTCAATGCAACCCCAAAATCTGAGAAACGTTTTTCCACCTCTCGAGAACGTGCCTCGAGCATTTCTTTAGAAATTTCCGTATTTTTTGAGGGTTTTGGTGGATCGAGCAAATCAAGTCCAGGTGCCGCCACTTTGGAACGCGAATATCGTGGCGCCTTTTTCATGGCTTTAACAATGTCTTCCTCCAAATCGACTTCTTGGTTTTTTTCCTCTTCTTCTTTTTCCTTTTTCTGAATAAATCGAAATCGTTTTTTGGGAGGCGTTTGAATTTCAGGTTCAACACGCTCTACGATAAAAGGTTCGGGTTGAGGCTCTGGCATTAGTTTTTGCCAGATATTTCGGAGCGCAAAAATTTTCTTCCAATCGAAATCGAAAAGTTTTTCTCTCATCCAAGGAAAAATTCTTAAACAAAAAGCACCGAGAGATTCCAGAATTTTTAACCAGGAAAGGCCTGTCACCAAGGTAATCCCAATAAAAATAAGCGCACATAAAATTAAAGTAGCGCCCACGTCATTAAACGTATGGAGCAGGCCTACCCCAACGGCATAGCCTAAAATGCCGCCCGCATGAAAAGGTAATTTCAGAGGTAAAAATCCCAAATGCAAATCCGCTAGTCCGCAGCCCGAGGCAATAATAATGATAAATCCAAATACCCGCAGAGCGGTAAGCGCCACCGGGGTTTCATCAGCATCATCAGTGCGAGCTCGTTCTCGGTAGTAAAACCAGCTCACATAGGAAATCATGATGGGAAAAATAAACGCGAGTGTGCCAAACGTAAATAATAAAACGTCGGCTAACCAAGCCCCAACCCTGCCAACCGCATTGTGAATGGTGCTACTAGTAGCCGATTGAGACCAACCTGGATCGCTGTGATTATAGGTGAGCAAGGCCAATAGTAAAAAGAGCGAGACGGTGACGGCTAGCAACAAGAATCCCTCACGCAAACGCGCGTGAAGAGAGGATTTATTTTTTTTAGACAACGGAAACTTCCCTTTATTTTTATGGTTATTGTAACAGAATTTACGTTCCGGGAAAGAATTGATATAGTGTCGCAGGTATTTGAAATTTTTGGAGTACTTTTTTATGCCAAGCACATCACATAAGTTGATTATTTTAGGATCGGGGCCAGCTGGATATTCTGCCGCGGTTTATGCCGCTCGGGCTAATTTGAAGCCCACCTTAATAACCGGTATGGAGCCAGGTGGGCAATTAATGACAACCACCGATGTTGATAACTGGCCAGGCGATATCGAGGGGCTCCTTGGTCCTGCCCTCATGGATCGCATGAAGTTACATGCAGAGCGTTTTGCTACCAATATTATTTTTGACCACATTGTCGATGTGGATTTAAGTAAACGGCCCTTTCATTTAAAGGGCGAAACAGGAGAATATTTTTGCGACGCACTGATTATCGCCACTGGTGCTTCCGCTCGTTATCTGGGTTTGCCCTCTGAAAAAAACTTTATGGGTAAAGGCGTTTCGGCTTGTGCGACCTGTGATGGATTTTTTTATAAAGGCAAAAAAGTGATGGTGGTTGGCGGTGGCAACACGGCCGTTGAAGAAGCGCTGTATTTATCGAATATTGCAAGCGATGTGGTATTAGTGCATCGTCGCGATCAATTACGATCCGAAAAAATATTAGCAGACAAATTATTTGCGCGCGAAAAAAATGGGAATATTCGCATCGAATGGAGTCATGGTGTTCATGAAGTTTTAGGCGACGAAAAAGGCGTAAATGGCGTGAGAATTAATAATCTTAAAACTCAAGAAACAAAAGATGTCGACGTAGATGGCCTTTTTATTGCCATCGGCCATGATCCCAATACGAAAATTTTCCGCGGAAAATTAGATATGGATGACGCGGGTTATATTCGAGTGAAATCCGGAATTGAAGGAAATAGCACAGCAACGAGTGTAAAAGGCGTTTTTGCCGCCGGTGATGTGGCCGATAAAATTTATCGTCAAGCCATAACGTCCGCTGGCAGCGGCTGCCAAGCCGCCTTAGATGCGGATAAGTTTTTAGAGTCCTAAGACTTTTCCTTGGTTTGAGTGTCGAGTTCTTTTGCCCAATAACGGTGGCGCTGAAAAGGCGGCATCGTTAAAAAGCGTTTTTTTAGCTGTGATAATTCTTCTTTCGTTAATTTTGGCCCCTCTTCTAAAATTAAATGGGCATTCGTACCACTAAATCCAAAAGAGCTAATTGCCACACGACGAACTCGTTCGCCTCGAGGCCAAGGTTCATTTTCTGTCGTGATTTTAAAGGGAAAATTTAAAGGTATGCGTGAATTTAATTTTGTTAAATGCAAATGCTTTGGAATTATTTCCTGTTGTAAGGCCAGAATTACTTTTATCACACTCGCAATCCCCGCGGCACCTTCCAAATGACCAATATTCGTTTTTACAGCGCCTATTTTAAGCGGATTCGAGCTGTCACGTTCACCATAGGCCCCACGGATGGCGTTCACCTCGATGGGATCCCCCAGGCGCGTACCAGTTCCATGCGCCTCAAGATAGTCAATGTCCGCCCCTTTTAATTTCGCCTTTTCAAGAACACTTCGCATTAGAGTTTCTTGAGCTTCACCATTTGGCACAGCCAAACGCTTAGTGGCGCCATCGTGATTCACACCGCTGGCGTCAATCACAGCCAAAATCGTATTTCCATCTCGCTTAGCATCACTTAAGCGTTTTAAAATAATGATTCCACAACCCTCACCGCGCGCATAACCATCCGCACTAGCGTCGAAGGTTTTACATCGACCATCGCGGGAGAGCATTCCGGCTTTAGAAAAAGCAATGCTTAAGTCGGGTTTTACCATGACATTAACACCGCCGGCCAAGGCCAAATCCGCGTCCCGATTTCTCAAACTCTCGCAGGCCTGATTAATGGCCACTAATGAAGAAGAGCAGGCCGTATCGATTGCAAAATTGGGCCCATGAAAACCGAAGAAAAATGAAATTCTGCCCGTCGCCGTGCTGGACGTGTTCCCAGTGACAGAATAGGGATACAATAAATCGGGATCATTTTTGGCCACGAGTAAATCAGAATATTCGTGAGAACAGATGCCAATAAATACACCCGCCAAGCTGTTTTTTAAGGATTCTGGCGCCATACCGGTGGACAGAATAGCTTCATAGCTTACTTCCAATAATAAACGATGCTGCGGATCCAAATACTCAGCCTCTCTCGGGCGCATACCAAAAAAATTCGCATCAAATTGACTAATATCACAATCGAGGAATCCCCCTAATTTCGTGATCATTTTACCCGGAATAGTGGGATGTGAATCATAATATTTGTCTACATCCCAGCGAGATGGCGGCACTTCAATAATTCCATCACCACCCCGCTCCAATAATTCCCAAAAAGCCTGGATATTATTAGCGCCACCGGG
Source organism: uncultured Gammaproteobacteria bacterium (assembly GCA_963711375.1). Taxonomy (GTDB): domain Bacteria; phylum Pseudomonadota; class Gammaproteobacteria; order Coxiellales; family Coxiellaceae; genus CAVQDV01. The sequence goes on along the minus strand of CAVQDV010000005.1, from coordinate 2,247,902 downwards.
AAAACGGCAGCCCATCCCAATCACCGCTATAGGTTCCGAGAGGGCCTCAAGTTTCGCAGTCAGCGTTTCAATGCGGCTTAAGGCATCCCGTAAAAGATTTTCATTATCCATTTTATTCTACTCGCAATAAAACAAGGTCTTAGGCACAGCTTAGAGTATACAAAATTTTTTAAAATATATCTTAAGAATTCCTTAATATTGGCGTGTTACGATGAACTTCTTATAACCGAAAAAAGAGGCCAATATCATGAGACAAAGCAACCTTCAAACCCTAGCCTATTATGCTTCTGAGATTAAACAGTCAATTGAAGTCTTTCTAGGTAGTCCAGGAGATGAGGACTTCTTATCACGACTCAAACAATTAATCCTCTTAGCCTATTATGATTCCCCTCTCACAATGGATGATGAAAACTTAACAAAAATACAAAGCTTCCTAAAAAGTGAATACTCTAAAATTGTAAAAGATACGGCGGCTTCTGTGGCAATAAGTAAATTAATCCAGGGCTTTCTAAATCAATCAGGAGCTTTGGATTATGCCTCACGAAAAGACCTGTTGCTTACTTTAATATACTATCCTAATTCCCCTGCTCCAGAGGATAAATACTTGCAATTTATACAAAGCTTTCTTGTCAGCTTTTATTCCTCACAAGTAATAGATATTTATGGAAAGCTTATAGGGTTTGAAAAAGCCCCAATAGCACAGCACTCTCAAAATGCCCCGCAACCCAGTGCCCCCAATCTGTACGAACTACCTCCTGAGCCCCAAAATATACCTGAAGATGGTGCTCCCAGCTGTTTTACTAGGCTGTTAGAAAATTACGATGGAGAACCAAAACAACTGATCGGACAACACCGAAATCTTAGTTTGGCTTTGTGGTCCAAAGTAAGTTTGAACGATTCGGATCTTTTAAAAACGGCTGCATATTATTATTCTGAAAATAGAATCAATGAATTTGATAAAATCCTTTCTAATTTAAATAAAGATTTAACAAAAAATAGCCAAAAAAACACCTTACTTTTAATTCTGAAAACGGATGGCGATTTATTTCGAATTGAAAATTTACAAATAGCAATCACCGCCACGCTGGCTAAATCCGATAAATTATCCGAAGATGAAATTAAGAATTTTCGACTCAATATTAAAAAAATGGGTGAAATATTTGAAGGGATAGAAAAATCTTATCTTGAATTTGGCCAAAAAGTTGACATTAGTGATTTGAGCAACAGCGAAAAAGAAGCGGCTCAAAAACACATGGAACGCATAAAAAATAAATTTGATTCTTTCAAAGAATTTCATAACGAAATGGTTTTAAACCAAGAACAAATTACAGTGAAACTTCCAGAAATCAAAAGTCTTGGAAACCTTTTGAATCAATACCAAGGAAAACCAGAAAGGTGTATTTCTGCAGCACGAAATCTGAAATGGGCCATGGCGACCAGATTGGGTTTAACGGATTTGGATCTCTTGAAAACGGCGGCGTATTATCATTCCTTAGATGATTCTAACAGCTTTAATACTATATTTACCGCATTAAAAAATGAATTGAAAGAACCCAGCCTGCAAAACGCCTTAGGTTTTATTTTAGAGTCGGATGGAACTCTATATAAAATACAAAATTTGCAAGCCGAGATCACTACCCTTTCCGATAAATTTGCTACTTTATCGGCGGCAGAATATGGGAAAGTCTTTTACGAAATCAGTAAGCTCTCTGAAATAATTCGGAGACTCGAAAATTCCATTGGGCAGTTTGTTTCGAAAAATGCAATAAGAGACCCAAATCAAACGGATAAAAAAGCTTTTGAAGATCAATTGGCCAGAATTTATCGACAATTTGATGATGTTCAAGAAACTCATCAAACTATTGTTACTAAAACCAATCTTTCATTGAGAGATGTTCTTGAATCTGAAGGATGGAACAAATATGAATATCCCAGCCAGAAATTGAGAGAAAGAACTTCTTCTACGGCGAACCTGTGGAAAATGGTTCCCCGCGCTGCTGCAGCCCCTGCAATAATTGGCGCCGCGGGAGGCGGAATAATAGGCGCGGTTGGCAATAAAGATCATATTGTTGGCGCCGTTGTTGGTGGCGTCATTGGTGGAGCAATTGGAAGCACTTTAGTACCTGTTGCTGCAGGAATAGTAAGCGTTGGAGCAGCCATCGCCACACCAGTTACGGCAGTTAAAGATTTAATAAACCAAAAACCTCCTGAAGACTATATACGAGCACTTGAGGCGAAAGAAAAAGAACTCACTGAAGGACATTTGAAGGAACTAAGAGAAAGCCCATTAAATAGATTTCATTATTAAAAATTTTTAACAAATGCACTATAAAACCTCCTCATTCATGGGGAGGTTGAACGTGCATTCAGTCCTGATTATATGCTACCTTACCTTAAGAAAAATAATTCATCTGGTTTCTTAAATTGAAAAGGAGTTTGAAGATGCGAAACAATAACAATGACAACAACATTTTTGTTGATAAAGAAAAAGACACTAACACATTCCATGAAATATTAACTGATGTCTCGATGCGCATTATCGTCCGAGAGGGGATTGTTCGTAGTTTTATAGAAGAAAGCTTCAAGCTCGAAACCTTGCCAGAATCTTTAAGACAATTGATTGAATTGATGCACAAGACATTCGCTTCAAAATCAGGGCGAGGGGGGCCGGTGATAGGTTTTAATCCATCAAATGCAGACCACATCGAGACGATTAATACATTACGAGACCTCCTGAAAATCTCTCCCGTTCCATCATTACAGGCATTAGCTACACAAGCTTTCTTCAAATTTAAAGAAAGTGGGGAAATTAAAATTGATCGCAACACACTAAATAAAATTCGATCCCTGATTCCCGCCGAACATTATATTGATAAAACCATCCTTTCCCAACGCGTAAAAAGTTATTTATATGGTCTTTGTAGCTACAACAAGAACTGGGTAAATAATTTTCAAGAGCTTTATAAGGTTCTGCCGGATGTAGATTGGTTTCATCGATCCGGTACCAGAGGATATGTCCAAGAAATTCCAATAACCATTGATGTTTTTCATCATCCCCAAACGAATTTACTAAGCGTTTTATCTATTCTTGCAAAAGATAACACATATTCTATAACAGATTTAACTGACGATGAATTGCAAAAGTGCCTTATTGCTGTGTTTTTAGATGGATCCGAAAAACAGGTACTCGATTTAATTAAATTATGTATTGCCTCAAATAAACAAGCTGCTTTAAAAGCCGATTATACTCATGACGCATTTAGTTCTTCTTTTATGTTGCTCTTGTGTTTGCGTAATATCTTTGATGAGCAACTCTTCGCTGAAATGCATAACGAAAAACATAAGGGAAAAATTTTTAAGCTTCATGAAGAAGTGACCTGTCTCGCAGCTGCCGCTTATCACGGAAATGTTGGGCTCTTTGAATGGCTGCACAAAAATGGACATCTTCCTGATAATCTTGGTGTTTGTTTGCTCGATCATGCTATTCGAGGTAAACAAATTGATATGTGTCAATATCTAGTTACAAATTTCAACTGTAAAATAAAGAACCCTGAGTATTTATTTAATAATTTTATTCTTAAAATATTCGAAATGTTGACTAATAACGAAGCAATTTCTGATCTACAAGTAGAAAAATTACGTAAATTGGCACAAAAGCCACTGTCATTCGCTAGCAAAGCACTTAGTTTTTATCTGTCATTTAGTAGAAATAATCTTACTCCTTATCAAGAAGCTTGTATTGAGTACTTGGAAATACCCCACAACAACACCTGTTGCTTGGTTCAATAGATAGAAAACCGTGATTTTACTCCTTTTGTGGTTTGTGCAGTATCATCTTTAAGTAATATCATACCGATGGATTTTCTTCATCGGGCAAAATTAATATTTTGCCTTTATCACCATCGACTTCAATCTTCATATTCGTGTTCAATAAGGAGCAGGCCCCCTGAACTCCAACTACGGCTGGGATATTATATTCCCTTGCAACAATGGCACAATGACAGAGCGTCCCGCCAGTTTCCGTAACCACACCCCCAGCTGTCGCAAATAAGGGTGTCCAAGAGGGGGAAGTTGTTCTGGTAACTAAAATTTCACCTGGTTTAAGCGCTAAGGCATCCTTCACATGATTCGCTACAACAACTCTCCCAATGACTTTACCGGAAGAAGCGGCATTTCCGTACAGCACATTTTTGTCCATTGATAATTCAGGGGAACCACCAAAAAATCTCCCGAGAGCACGATTAAATATCGTATCGGGCATCTCCACTTTGGACTCGGTGCCGAAGGCAGAAGGTCGCTCAATATTTGTAAAGTGCTTAAATTCTGCTTTTCTCTGATTTATTTTTTCTTGAAGGTTTTCTCGGGTACGTAAAGTCGTAATAATTTCAGGGGCATATAAATAATAAATGTCCTCCTCTAGAAGCGCTAAACCCGCGCTAACCAATCGCTTATTGATTTCCGTTAATACCTTGCGTGTGACACTCACTACCCGCGCATCAATTATGTAAGCATGATCTTCTTGGAGCCTAAAAGCCGTTTGAGCCGCTGCTAACAGTATTTCAAAATTTTCTTGAATCGCTTTGGGAAAGGATTGAAGTTTATTCCGAACTTTAGCAACATTTTTTTCATGAGTCTCTTTTTTCTTTTGATGAATCACTTCTAGATCCATTTCGGGATTCTGTAAATAGGTTCGAATAAGCGTAATTAAAGGCGTAGGATCTTCTATCCACGTGGGGCTATTAAGCTCTAAAAAGTTTTCATTTCTCTTCCCATATTCAGCTAAAAAATCGTCAATTTTTTTAAGAAAATCCCTACCTTCTTTTGTTTGACGACAATTTTCTAGTACCTCGGAAGCTTTGTTATTGAGAAAAATTTTAGCTACAATGGGATGGGATTGAATATCTTTACTCAATTGCCACATTTTTATACCTGTTTCAACGGTTTCACTATCCTGACCTTCCAATAAACCAACAGCCTCCAATTTATCTTCTGGTGAGAATAAGTCTGTATAGACTTCTTGAAAAATCGAAGGTGCCAACAGCATAGGTACTCCTAGCTCGCCGTGAATTTCCCAAAGTCTCTTAGCCCAACTTAGAACATTTTCAAAATGAGTCGCAAGCTCTGCGTCAGTAAAGGTATGAAAAGGCACGCTTTCTATTTTTTCGTTTAAAGCAATTACTTCTGGCCTCCACTTATTTTGCCAATCTTCTGAGATGCTTGTAATTGATAATTCACAATTTTCCTCTGCGATTTGTATCGTTTCATCCATTTTCTCTGGTGGAATTTTCTTAGAAGTAACTGTGACATATTGATAGTAATTAAATACCTGCAATTCGAAGTTAATGGGTATCCCGTGTATGTCAAATGCTCTTATCAAACCGGCAGAGACAATGTCTCCTCCGGTATATTCAGAAGCGGGTGTAAGAGGAAATGGTGCATGCATAGCTTCTGGCAACCATAATTTATCTTCATCTTCAGAGTTTTTCCATTTAATCGGGAAATTTTCAGGTATTGGTAACCTTGTCATAATAATTTCCTACTTTTTTTTATGTGTCGAAATGGGGCGACATTGCAATAAATAAAAAACATTGTTGCAATAGGCCAGTTCGATGTCGACAGGATAGCCTTGCAAAGACTCAAGTTTCATAATTATTTTGGCTATTTCCGCAATTTGATCAAGAGAAAAAGCAGCTTTATTTCTCAGCAATCTCGGCACTTTATGTTCTTGGACACCTTTTTCAAGCACCACTGTCATAATTTCTTTTTTATGAATCTCCGTTCTAATGTTCTGAAGATTTTTTTTATCTATGAAATAATTATCTGGATTTACAACCCCGTCTACTATGGATTTTCCTAATCCAAAATTACCATTAATCAGAATTTCGTCAGTATTGCCAGTGATTGGATTCATGGAAAAGGCTACTGCAGAAATATCAGCGGGCACTAAAGCCTGAATCAAAACCGCAATATGAATGTGTTTTAAATTTAAATCATGTTGTTTTCGATATTCCAGCACATATTGATGCTGGGCCGAATGCCAGCACTTGATAATGGATTCAAAAAGCATTTCTTCGCCAATGACATTTAAAAAAGTATCATGCTGACCGGCGAAAGATGCCTTCGGATTATCTTCATCAATAGCGGAGGAGCGTACGCACACTGAAGGATTTGCTGAGCCCATAATTTCTCCAAGCAAGCGATAATTTTTAGAGATTTCGCGCTTTAATTCCTCAGTAAGATCGAGGAGCTCCATGTTGCATTGTTCTGCTTGAACTTCCATGGCAGGTATACAAAAGCCAGGTGGCACATTAAATTTTTCTTTTAACGTACTGCAATGTGAAGCTTTAGGCCCTACCTTAAGGGGATCATTACAGCTAGTTTCTCCTAGCCAACAGATTGTCATAGCAGATTCCTTTTTAAAAACCCTATAAATTTGGTTAAGAAGTAGGATGTCGTCATATTTACCCGTATGGAAACCTGAATTCACCACTCATAAATCCCATCTCAAGAATATCATAAATGAAGCCGTTATAGTGGCCCTCTTTTGGTAATAAATTACCAGTATGCGCATGTTAAGTGGGAATGCATTACCAGTTTATGGGGCATCTTTAAGGGCTATCTGAAAGCATTTTGACTATTCTTTCAGGTATATTTGAGCGAATACTCTATGAGAAAACTAATTCTGAGGAGCATCACAGCGCTAATAATGAGCAGTTTAGGCTTCCCTGATTTTTCTAGTCGGGGACAAAAATCCTGTTCTCAGGAATGCTTAAGAGGCGCTATAATGTGGAAATGAACCAGATACTTTGGAAACCTCCGGCGGATGCTTTCACCACTAGCCACATGGCGCGGTTCATGGATTTTGTAACGCACAAGGTCCGAGTTTATTTTTCGGATTACTTTGAATTTCAACGATGGTCTGTTCTACATAATGCTGTGTTTTGGAATTTGCTTTGGGATTATTGTGAGATTATTGGGGTGAAAAATCCACCAGTGATTACGAATGGGCTGGATTTTGAACGATCCACTTGGTTTGAAAATTCGTATCTTAATTTTGCTGAAAATCTGCTTTGGCGCGATGATAATCATCCTGCCCTCATTGCCGTAGCTGAATCGGGGGCGCCAAAAATTACTTCTTATGCCGAACTCAATCAACACGTTGCCATTTTACAAGCCTATTTAATCGAGCAAGGCTTGAAGGCCGGAGATCGAGTGGCGGCCTGTTTGCAAAATCGAACCGAAACCATTGTCGCCATGTTAGCCAGCGTATCACTGGGTGCCGTTTGGAGCTCTTGCTCGCCAGATTTTGGAGTTTCGGGATTAATCGATCGCTTCGAACAGATTAGCCCTAAAATTTTATTCATCACCGATTTTCATCGTTACAATGGAAAATTATTTTCTCATGCTGAGCATATTAAAATATTGCGTGAGCGACTTCCCTCGCTTAAAAAATTAATTTTAATCCCCTGTGATGAAAATTATGAGCCGGTCCCCAACACAGAAGCTTTTCCTGAAATTTTAAAAAACACTAAAAATGCAGCAATAAAAATAAATTTTGAGCTATTTCCTTTTAATCATCCTCTCTATATTTTATATTCTTCAGGAACCACTGGAAAACCAAAGTGCATGGTGCATGGCGCGGGTGGGACCCTTTTGCAACACAGCAAAGAATTATTACTGCATACCGATTTAAGCCCTGAAGATAGAATATTTTTCTTCACCACTTGTGGCTGGATGATGTGGAATTGGTTCGTTAGCAGCTTAAAAGCGGGCTCTACATTGATTTTATACGATGGTTCGCCTTTTCATCCCAATCCTTCTCGTCTTTTTGATTTAATCGATGAAGTGGGCATAAGCATTTTTGGTATCGGCGCAAAATACATTGAGAGCTGCTCAAAAGAGCATTTAATTCCAAATAAAACGCATACCTTCAGCAATCTGAAAACCCTTTTAAGCACCGGCTCACCCTTATTGCCAGAAAGTTTTGATTATATTCACGATAAAATAAAACCCTCGGCACGCATTTCCTCTATTTCAGGTGGCAGCGATATTATTTCGTGTTTTGCTTTAGGAAATCCCATTCTTCCGGTGTATCGAGGACAGATTCAATGCCTAGGTCTTGGCATGGACGTCAAAATTTTTAACGAAAATGCTCAAGAAATAATGGAAGAAACGGGTGAATTGGTCTGTACCAAAAGCTTTCCTTCTAAGCCCATTTATTTTTGGAATGATCCCAAGGGCGAGAAATATCATCAAGCCTATTTTGCAAAATATACCAATGTTTGGGCGCACGGGGACCATGCGAAAATGACGGCGGAAGGCGGCTTAATTATTTATGGCCGTTCCGATGCCACCTTAAATCCTGGCGGAATTCGCATTGGTACAGCTGAAATTTATAACCAAGTTGAAAAGGTGGATGGCGTTTTGGATTCTCTCGCGGTCGGACAAATGTGGGAAGGCAGTGAGCGCATTATTTTATTTGTTGTCTTGGAAAAAAATTTAGTTCTAAGCGATGACTTGAAAAATAAAATTAAAATCACAATTCGGGAAAATACTTCTCCTCATCATGTTCCTGCTAAAATTATTTCTGTGCCAGACTTGCCAAAAACTCTGAATGGAAAAATCGCGGAATTAGCGGTGAAAAATATTATTCATCATTTGCCTGTAAAAAATATAGATGCCCTCCTGAATCCAGAATCGCTTGAGTTTTTCAAAGAATTGCCTGAGTTAAAGGTAAATTAATATCCCTCACGCTTTGCTGAGAATGATCTTGATGTTACAATTAAGACATACCAACAAGGAGGAAGGTATTATGAAGAATGTAAAAAGCAAAAGTTTGATGATTAGCCAAGGGATCATCTTCACAATTCTCGGTTTAATTGCCATTGGGCTGCCGGTTCTGACCAGCGTAAGCCTCACCATTTTTATCGGAATAATTCTATTGGTGGCGGGCCTCATGCTGCTCGTTCAATTACTTCAACATAAGGGCGATTCCGCTTTCTGGCTACCTTTGATTGGCGCACTTTTTGCTATTGTCATTGGTTGCTATATGATTTTTCACCCCATACATGGTGTGATTATATTATCTACCCTGCTACTCATCTGGTTTATCTCGCATGGCCTAATGGAAATTCTGCTTTCTTTTCAGTTCAAGAAACTTAATGCCAACTGGGGAATCATGCTACTCTCAGGAATCATTACCCTCCTGCTTGCGATCTTCATTATCGCCAGCTGGCCAACGAGTTCCCTCGTAATTTTAGGGATTTTATTCGGCATCAACCTAATGCTTTACGGAATTGCTCTATGCGCCTTGGGATTTGTTTTGAATAAGTAATCTATTTCTGCAGCAATGAAAAACGGCGAAGCCTTCAAAAAACGGCTTCGCTTTTCTCTTCTTTAGATAAAGTGTGCTCTGGAAGATTTTGAGCTCTTTTCGCGTAATGTTTGTCTACGTATTCTTCGATTAATTTTAGATATTGTTCGGTGATATTTTCGCCGCGCAGGGTGGCGACTTTTTCGCCGTCCATGAATACGGGAGCTGCTGGAGCCTCGCCTGTTCCTGGTAAGCTGATGCCGATATTCGCGTGCTTACTTTCGCCAGGGCCATTAACGATGCAACCCATAACGGCTAGCTGCAGATTTTCAACACCGATATAATTTTTACGCCATGTCGGCATTTTAGTACGAATAAATTGATCGACTTGCTGTGTTAGCTCTCGGAAAAATGAGCTCGTTGTTCGACCGCAACCTGGGCAGGAGGTCACCATTGGGGAAAAAGATCTTAGTCCCATGGTTTGCAAAATCTGCTGAGAAACGATTACTTCTTGTTCGCGTGCAGCACCAGGTTCTGGTGTCAAAGAAGTGCGAATAGTGTCACCAATTCCATTTTGCAATAAAATACCCATCCCGATACTTGAAGCCACAATACCCTTCGAACCCATACCTGCTTCCGTTAATCCCAAGTGCAAAGCATATTCACAACGTTCGGCTAATAATTGGTAAACGGCAATTAAATCTTGAACGGCAGAGACTTTTGCAGAGATCACAATTTTATTTGCTGCCAATCCTCTTTTAACCGCGGCTTCTGCGCTGGTTAATGAAGAGACCACCAAGGCTTCGCGAACAATTTCCTGTGAACTTTTTGGATTTTTTGAACGGGCATTTTCGTCCATCATGTGGACGACTAAAGATTTATCGAGGCTACCCCAATTTACACCGATGCGAACGGCTTTATCATTTTTTATCGCGACATCTATCATCGAGTTAAATTGATCGTCTTTTTTATCTCCAAAACCCACATTGCCCGGATTAATTCGGTATTTTGCCAAGGCTTTTGCACAGTCGGGGTATTCGGTTAAAAGACGATGGCCGTTGTAATGGAAATCGCCTACCAGCGGAACGTGGCAGCCTTGCTCATCCAATGCCCGGCGGATTGCAGCAACTTGGGAGGCGGCTTCTGGCGTATTCACTGTGATACGAACCAGTTCTGAACCGGCATTCGCCAAAGCTCGGGTTTGCTCAACCGTGGCTGCCGCATTTGCGGTGTCGGTGTCTGTCATGGATTGAACGACGATCGGAGCATCTCCACCGATGCTAATGTGATCGACAGCTACGCTTAGCGTTTTGTGTCTTTTCATGGGGGTGATTTTATAGAACTTTAGTGCTTAAAACAAGCGGCTGGCTTGCCCAGAATTTACGGCGGGGACACATTATTTTCCCTTAACAAACGTCTGAGGACTTTTCCTACTGGAGTTTTTGGTAATTCTTCTACAAATTCGACAATTTTTGGAATTTTATAGCCCGTCAAATTTTTACGACAAAAGGCTATTACCTCTGCTTCGGTTAAATTGGGATCTTTTTTGACGATATACACTTTAATCGCCTCGCCGGTTTGACTACTGGGAATGCCAATGGCGGCCACTTCCTTCACGCCCGGAAGACTTGAGATCACATCTTCCAATTCATTTGGAAATACATTAAAGCCTGAAACAATAATTAAGTCTTTTTTACGATCCACAATGAACACAAAGCCACGCTCATCCACGCGGGCAATATCACCGGTGGCAAGCCAACCATTGGCATCAATAACTTTTTTAGTTTCTTCTTCTTTTTGCCAGTATCCCCTCATTACTTGAGGCCCTTTAACCCAAAGTTCACCCTCTTGCCCCAATGGTAGGGCTTTTCCATTGTCATCCCGAATTTCAATTTCTGTGCTTGGAAGCGGCAAGCCAGCACTGCCATTAAAACTCTTGGATTGCAGAGGATTCACTAAAACCACTGGACTAGCCTCGGTTAAACCATAGCCTTGAATAACAGGTCTCCCTGTTAATTTCTGCCACTGATCCGAAATATCATGAAATGTTGCTGTTCCCCCCGCTAATGTCATTTTTACTTTGTCTAAATTGGCTTTGCCAACATTTGGATTATGCATAAGTGCTATAAATAAAGTATTTAACCCAATAAAAAGAGTTACAGGCTCTTTATGGAGTTGCTTAATAAAATCTGGAATATCACGAGGATTGGTAATGAGCACACATTTTGAACCAATACTCATAAAAACAAAAATGCAGACCGTCAAGGCAAAAATGTGATACAGGGGCAAGGCACCTAAGGCCACTTCTTTACCCAGCAAAAGATTCGTGTCCGACCGAAACCACGCCAAAGACTGCAATGTATTCGCTATCATATTTCGATGGGTCAACTCAGCCCCTTTTGGAACTCCAGTAGTACCGCCCGTGTATTGCAAAAAAGCGAGATCTTCACCCCTAACCTTAACAGGATTCAATTTTAAATTAGCACCTTTTGCAAGCGCGTCGGTAAACCAAATGATGCCAGGAATGTCCCATTTAGGCACCATTTTTTTAACATACTTTGCGACTAAATTGTAGATCGGTCCTTTTAAACCACCCAATAAATCCCCAATTTTAGCCACAATAATATGTTTAAGATGAGGAGTGTCTTTGTAAACTTCGCCCAAAGTATGCGCAAAGTTCTCTAGAATAATAATCGTTTTTGCGCCAGAGTCTCGTAGATTAAATTTTACCTCACGCCCAGTATAAAGAGGATTAATATTGACAATGACCAATCCTAAACGAAGAGCCGCAAAAATAGCCACGGGATACTGTAAAACATTTGGCAACATGATCGCGATTCGATCGCCTTTTTGAAGCTTGAGATCATTCTGAAAATAAGCCGCTAAAACTTCTGTTTTTTCCCGCAAATCACGATAAGTAAACTCAGTACCAAAATTAGTATATGCGATATTATCGATGAATTTCTCAGTATATTTCTCAAACATTTCACCAATGGAAGAATACTCATCTGGATTGATGCTTCCTGGCACGCCATGCGGATAACTGGAAAACCAAATTTGCTCCATGAAAACTCCTTGTGCCTACTGTCTAAAAAAGTCTGGAGGGAAATCATCCACATCAATAAATTTCATGCGAAGTGCATAAACTTCCCTTAATTTTTGGCTTTGATCGGGATCAATGATTTTGGCTTCTTCAGCCGCATCAATCCGTTCTAAATAAGTTTTTCCAAATATTTTACCTTCATTGGCTGCCCGATTGATTTTAGAATACAAAGGTTCAACCGAAATAATATCCGGTAAAATACTGTTAAACTCACCAATTTTATTATTCGGTGTTGGCGTTATAAAAATATTTTCGGCCAAACGATCACGCAACACACTCGGCATCGATAGCAAATCCGAAACATCATTCGTTAAGGTATCATGCGGTGGTCGATAGTTTTTACCAAATGGCAAGGTAATAAGGCGCAAGAAAAAGGCCACGTACCGATTTGGTAAATTATGGAGTAATTCATCTAGAGAAATCTGAAGACGACTGAGTATATCCTCACAAATCCACTGGACGACTTTAATTTCATCGGGATTATCTTCGCGATTGTGATCTTCATAATATTTCAGCACGGCACTGCCAACGTACACATAACTCAGCAAATCCCCTAAACGCGCCGATAATTTTTCACGGCGTTTTAGGGCGCCACCGATCGAAATCATGCAAACATCAGAAACAAATCCAAGCACAGCACTGTAACGCGAGAATTTTTGGTAAAATCTTTTAAAGGGACCCTTAGGCACTGTCGCCAGGCGACCATCGGTTAAGCCCAACAAAAATGCACGTGAAAAATTGCTAATTAAATAGCCAAAATGTCCGAAAATTTCCTTATCAAATTTCTGTAAACTGCTTACTGGATCAGGATCTTGGGCTGCCATCATTTCTGGTAAAACGTAAGGATGACAACGAATCGCGCCCTGACCAAAAATAATCATTGAGCGCGTTAGAATATTGGCGCCTTCCACAGTAATCGCAATTGGACTTTCCATATAGGCTTGCGCCAAATAATTATTTGGCCCCATACAAATCCCTTTGCCACCATGTACATCCATGGCGTGATGACCTACTGCACGACCATACTCCGTGGCATGATATTTACTAATGGCGCCGGCGACAGCGGGTTTTTCGCCTTGATCAATTAAATTCACTGTAAAAACTCGCAAAGCATTACCCGCATAGGCGTAACCCCCTATATAGGCTAGGGATTGCTTTACACCACCAAAATTCCCGATATAGGTATTGAATTGTCGACGAGCGCGCCCATAAGCACCACTAGCCAAAGCCCCCATGCGAGAACTGCCAGTGGCCATTGAAGGCAATGAAATCGCTCTGCCAGCGGCTAAACATTCCATCAGCATTAACCAGCCCTGGCCAATCATTTTTTCTCCACCGATAATGGCATCGAGAGAAATAATAACCTCATGACCCTCGGTAGGCCCATTTGGAAATGCGGAGTGAAGTGGGTAATGTCGATTTCCGTGGATAACGCCCTCTGTATCGGCAGGAATTAAGGCACAAGTAATGCCTCGATCTAATTCAGGGCCCAAGATTTTATCAGGATCGTATAATTTAAAAGCCAAACCAATAACCGTCGCAATTGGAGCCAAAGTAATATAACGTTTCTTCCAGGTTAATTTTAAATGAGGCTTTCCATCTTTTACGAACACAATTCCAAAGTCTTCAATAGAGCCCGCGTCCGATCCAGCCACTGGGCTTGTCAAAGCAAAACAGGGTATTTCTTCCCCTTTTGCTAAACGAGGCAAATAATAATTTTTTTGTTCCTCTGTTCCGTAATGCAATAGCAATTCAGCGGGTCCTAAAGAATTCGGGACAGATACAATCGTTCCAACAGCGGTGCTGATGGAACAAATTTTTGTAATGACTTCAGAATGCGCATACGCCGAAAATTCCAAGCCACCATATTGCTTGGGAATAATCATCCCAAAAAAACCGTGATTTTTAATAAAACTAAGCACTTCCTCCGGAACTTGCATACTTTGGCTAATGGACCAGTTATCGATCATGGTACAGAGCTCTTCTGTTGGACCATCTAAAAATTCTTTTTCAAGTGTTGATAAGGTGGGTTTTTTCATTTGAAGCAATATTTGCCAATCTGGCATACCGGAAAAAAGATCTTTTGTCCAACCAACGGTTCCTGCTGTTAGGGCCTGCTTTTCCGTTTCTGACAAGGTTGGCATCGCATTGCGATACACCTTAAGAATATGATGAGTGAGCAATAGTCGACGAAGCGGTGTAATGAGCAGTGGGATAAAAACTGCCGCGAAAATCACCCAATCAAGACCAATCCAAAAAGGATGAAAATGGCTTAGGTAACTGATGACTAACAAAAAAGCGCCAAGAGCAACAGCCCATACCCTTAAAGAAGCCCTTAAAAAGCTAAGAGTAAACAAAATCGCTAAAAAACAAATCCACCAAATTAACAACATACAATTCCCTCTGCAATGTGATCCTATCTACAGTATAAGGTGCCTACAGAGGATATGCAATTTTCGGGATTTTGATGGATAATATGCGTATCTTTCAGTAGGAACTCCTGTAATTGAGTCCTTTCAATTTTTTTAGGAGGTCCAAAAAAAATTCTTGGGAAAGTTCCGCTTGAATGGGCAAAACCCAGGCTTTAGGGTTTTTTAAAAATCGGCATTTTATCGCATCTTTTTCTGTCATGATGATGATTTCATCTGATGGAATTTTGTCGAAATCCTCGGGCTGGTAATGGTGATGATCCGGTAAAGGATGCTCGATGATAGTAAGACCATTTTCCTGCAAGGTTTGAAAAAATCGTTTTGGATTGCCTATGCCTGCAAAGGCATGCACTGTAGTATTTTTAAATTCAGATAGGGATTTTCTTTCCTGAGGATTTTGTAAACAAAATAAATCGGCTATTTGATATTTCATTTTATACTCTGAAGAGAATTTAGTCTCTCCATTTATCACGATAAAATCGGCTGTTTCTAAGCGTTTTTGAGGCTCGCGCAATGGGCCAAACGGCAGACAATGCCCATTTCCAAATTGACGCTCACCATCGATGACGGCAATTTCAATATCACGCTCTAGAGCATAATGTTGCAATCCATCGTCTGAAATGATGAGGTTAACATTAAATTTTTCCAGCAATTTCTTAGCAGCCAGAACTCGATTTGGCCCAACCACCACTGGAGAAGCCGTTTTTTGAGCTAATAATACTGGCTCATCACCAAGCAAAATCGGGTTTGAATTTTCATCCACGATTTGGGGCCAAGAAGCGGCTTTGCCTTTATACCCTCTGGAAATAATTCCTGGACGGAAATTATTTTTTTTCAAAAATTCGAGTAGTGCTGCGGTTAACGGAGTTTTTCCAACGCCGCCCACCGTAATATTTCCCACCACAATAACCGGGACGGGTAAGCGATGCGATTTAAAAATGTTCCTGCGATAGCAGGCCCTTCGAAGTCTGATAACACCCCGATAGATACCCTCTGCAGGCACTAAAAGCTTCCAATAAAAAGGACTCTTTTTAGAATACCATCGAGAATCAACCCAAGACATATTTCGTTTCTTCTTTGAATTGCATCCGATGCAATTGAGCATAAGCGCCATTTTTCGAGATTAATTGCGCATGAGTTCCCTGCTCGATAATTTCCGTGTTTTCCACGACTATAATCCAATCGGCTTTTTCAATAGTCGATAAACGATGGGCAATCACTAGGGTAGTTTGCTTATGAAGTACATTTTCGAGGGCCAATTGAATTTGTTTTTCTGAGTGGGAATCCAAAGAGGATGTGGCTTCATCTAAAATTAAAATCGGGGCATTTTTCAAAAGTGCACGCGCAATGGCAATACGTTGACGCTGACCACCCGATAATAAAACTCCGTCTTCCCCCACCATACTGTGTAATCCCTCGGGTAAATTTTCGATAAAATCCCAAGCATGTGCCATTTTAGCTGCACCAATAATTTGCTCTTCCGTAATTCCTTCTGAAAAACCATAAGCAATATTATTCGCAATTGTGTCATTAAAAAGCACCGTTTCTTGTGAAACCAGGGAAAACTGGCTACGCAAATTATTCAGTTCAAAATCTCGAACATCAACGCCGTCTATTGAAATGCAGCCATCCGAAATGTCATAAAAACGCGGCAATAAACTGGCGAGCGTGGATTTACCGCCACCCGATCGTCCTACTATCGCGACAGTTTGGCCAGCCTTAACCGAAAAGCTCACATTATTTAGCGCTTTGTTTTTGGTATTAATATAGGTAAAATTCACATGCCTAAATTCAATATCACCCCTCGCTCTTAGCACCTGATATTTTCCTTGATTCACTTCTTCGGCCTCGTCCAATAATTTAAAAATACTCTCGGCACCGGAAATTCCTTTTTGAATATCGCTATTCACCATCGTTAAACGGCGAACAGGCCTTAGTAACATAATCATTGCCGTAATCACTGAGCCAAATGCACCTGCTGTGACATTCATAGAAGGCAGCATCGCCAAGAACATCGTTAGGGCAATCGGTACTGAAATAATAAATTGAACGAGGGCCGTTCCGATACTATTCGTCACCACCACTTTCAGTTCTCGTTGCTGATTGGCGTGAGTGGCCTGATGAAATTTTTTATATTCGTACTCTTGGCCGCAAAATAAACGGATCACTTTATAGCCTTGAATACCCTCGTCTGCCACGTGTGTGACATCCCCTACCGATTGTTGAACATTTCGACTCAAACGACGCATACGTGCAGAGCTCCACTTTATAACCCAGGTAATAAATGGGCTCACAAACACAAATAATAGAGTCAAACGCCAGCTCACCACAAACATCACAGTCACCAGCCCAACTAATAGAGAACTTTCTCTTATAATGGTGAGCAACGCTTCAGAAGTCGCATTCGCTACTTGTTCGACGTTATAAATTACCGTTGATAAAATATGTCCCGAGTTATTTCGATCATAATACGTTGAAGGCAACACTAATAATTTCGCAAATATTTTGCGCCGAAAATCACGTACGACGTTGCGGGCAACTCGATAAATAAAATAATTAGAAATAAAACCAGCCACACCTCGGGTGATAAAAATAGAAAGGATAATGACCGGCAACCATTTGATGAAAGTTTCATTTCGATGAATAAAACCTTCATTAATGAGTGGTTTCACCAACCAGGAAAAAGCGGCATCCGTGCAAGACAAAATGACAGTGCCCACCAGCCCCAGGGAAAAAATTCTCCAGTACTGTCTCGCAGAATCTAATAGTCGCTGATAAGTGCGTGCGCCGTTTTTGAGTTTCATAAACCTTTACTCTTGATTGTCATCAGGAGTTCACGCTAAGGCGGGAACTCCTTCCTCGTATTAACCCCTGCCTGTCAGGGCTTTTACTGTTACTTTACCCAAAGGCATCACTCGAACTTGAATGGCGCCCTCTGTCGCAGTGTCCAGGAGTTTAGCATGAAAAGTGGCATATCGGGCAAGAACTTGAGGCGACGGAAAATGAAATTGATTGTAGAAACCAGTAGCGGCAATGATGTATTTTGGCCTAACGGCTGCTAAAAATGCCTGGGTAGAAGAGGTTTTGCTCCCGTGATGAGGCGCGAGCATGACGATGGACTCTAAGACTTTGGGATAATGCGTAAGCAAAAGGGCTTCTCCTTCTTTTTCAATGTCCCCCGGTAATAAAATCGCTTGACCATGCGCACGAACTTGAAGCACGCAGGAGCTGTTATTGCGTAAATAAGCTTCATTTTTTGGAGGATTTATGATTGAAAAATCAACGCCATCCCAGGTCCAACTTTGGCCATCAAAGCAATTTTTAGCGGCAAAATCGGCTAATTTTTGAGGCTCGCTGCTTAAAAGTGAATCCGTAGGAAATGCTGAAAGAATTGCCGGGGCTCCACCCCTGTGGTCATTATCACCGTGGCTGATAATCATCATATCGAGGTGAGAGACCCCTATACGTCGCAAAAAAGGCACTACTATCGATTCTCCAGAATCAAAGCCCCCATAAGTTTTCGGACCGGCATCATATATCAAGGTGTGATGCTCAGTTTGAACAACGCTAGCCAAGCCCTGCCCCACATCCAAAACCGTTAACCACACATCGCCCATTGCCGGCTTTTCGTGAGAATAAAAAAATAGTGGCAGAGCAAATATCCCTCCAAGCCATTTTCCGGGCCACCTTTTTGGCGCTAAAAATAACACAACGGCGATCATACAAGAGAAAAAAATCATTGGATTTAGAACACTCTGATGCCAAACCGCAAAATGCAAATTTCCCAGATATACTAATATTTTCCAGAGAGGCCAAAATAAATAAGCAATTATCCAAAATAGTCCTTCTGCTATTTTTAGATGAAAAAAAAACAAAATACTCGCGATAAAACAAAGCGGAACAATTATTATTCCCACCCAAGGGATTGCTAGACCATTCGCCAAAAAAGTCACTACAGAAATTTGATGGAAATACTGCAAGGTAATCGGCAATAGACCTAAAAAACAGACCCACTGCACACGCATCCATAAGCGCCATTTCGCTAATTTTTGATAGCCAATTACACCAAAACAGATCCAGGCCACCGCCGCAAAACTTAGCCAAAAACTCGCCTGGGAAATCGCAAGCGGCTGAAAGAGCAAAATAATCGCTGCAGCCCAAAGCAGCCTCTGTGCCACATTCGTTGATTTATTAAAAAATTCGAAACCGATTAATACGACTATCATTATAACAGCACGTTGAGTCGGCAACGAAAATCCTGCTAAAAATCCGTAAATAATAGCGCAAAACATCGAAACGAGAGCGGCGGATTTTTGAGCAGGGAATCGGCGCATTGCAAAAGGAAATAATCTCCACACAAAATTCACGATAAAATAAATGAGACTGGCAATAAAAGCCACATGCAGGCCAGAAATAGCCATTAAGTGGCTAGTTCCCGTGTTTTGGAGGGTTTTCCACTGATTTGATGTCATCTCGGTTCGCGAGCCGACGGTCAATGCTGCAATTAATCCTGCAATATTGTCGATATTGATTCCCTTTGAAATGGTTTCCTGAATGCTTTGACGCGTTTTTAATAAATAATAATTCCATGGTGGGTCATTTACGCAGCGGGGATTTTCACGCTCAATGACATAGCCCGTTGCGCGAATATTATTCGATTTGAGATATTTTTCATAATCAAAAATGCCAGGATTTTTTAGGCCATGGGCGGGCTTTAAACGTAGGGGTAAAACGCATTTTTCACCTGCCCGAAAAACTTGCGTGTTGTTATACCAGCTCAGTTTCAATTTTGTGTGCAAAGGCTTCCCATTAAATATTGTGGTTGAAAATTCAAACTGGCTAAAGCGTTTCGCCTGTTTTGGGATTGAATCAATATAACCTTCAACCAGTACGCTCTTTTTTATTAATGAAGTGGGCAAATCCCAGGGATTTGTGAATTTTTCGTAAAAAAGCGGGTAAAAAAATCCTGCTATAAAAAATGCAGTGCAAAGTAAAAAACGGAGAAAATACCGGGTGCCAGTCCCGCCAAAAATTCCTAAAATGCTCAAGGCTATTAAATTAACGATAAAAATTGAATAAAATAATAAATGGGAAAACCATTCACTGGCAGCAAGACCCAAAATAAAATTTAGTAAATAAACTAGCATGATTCTCGGAGATAAAAGAAAAGATTAAATCATGCTAACAAACAAAATTATATTCGGGATTTGAGGATATTTATTTAGAGTGGTCAAATTTGCCGTATTTGATGTAATGGGCAACTTGAAAAGCCGTGATGGCTTTTTTAGTGATATGTGGGTGACTGGCAGGAACAACAATATGGTCTCTCATCCCATCTAATTTAGTTGTTTCAATCGTGAGTTTTCCATCGCCAGCAGAAGGTAAAATAAACCAAGTGAAAAATGGATCAACCGTGCGACTACCGGCAATTATCCCCAAATCAAAATCGACTTTTTGAGGCAATTTATTCGCAAAACCATTAGGCCCCGTTATCAATTCCATACCTGCGGGACCATAATTCCGGCGATAAAATTTAAATTTTGTCAGAAAATCGACAACTACTGTGCCATGATTCGGTGGAGCGATCATTACCACACGCCCTAAATTGGGAAGCGTGCGCTCGGATAAAATTTTACGAACGATTAGGCTCCCCAAAGAATGTACAGCAAAATGAATTTTTTTATTAGGATCGGGGCAAGCTTTTTGGATGCTCTCCCAGACGAGACCCGCTAATTCCTCGATGGGAAATTCCAAAGAGGGATAGCCAATATTGCGAACCTGATACCCGAGCGGTTCTAAAAACTGCTCGAGTTTCAGCATAATTTGCGGATCCTTACTTAAACCATGTAGCAAAACCACATAATCATAGTCATCCGCTGATAAAAAAGCATCCATGGCAACCCTTTAAGCGTCTTGAAGTTCCTTCATACTCAAGCGTACACGTCCTTGGCGATCAATTTCGATCACCTTAACGCGTACAATTTGGCCTTCTTTTAATACGTCATGCACACTTTTAATGTGCTCTTGGCTGATTTGTGAAATATGCACTAGACCTTGTCGTCCTGGCAGTGCCGCAACAAATGCGCCGAAGTCCATAATTTTGACCACTGGACCTTCATAGATTTTCCCAACTTCTAAATCAGTAGTAATATTTACGATCCATTGGCGAGCTTCTTCGACATTTTCACTATTGACGCCCGCAATTTTAATAATGCCCTCGTCTGAAATATCGATGGTGCAGCTTGTCTTTTCTGTAATTTCACGAATGGTCGAACCACCTTTACCAATCACATCGCCAATTTTATCGGGTTTAATCGAAATCGTGACAATTCGAGGTGCAAAACTTGACATTTCTTGACGGGGTGCATTAATCGCAGTTTTCATAATATTCAAAATATGTAAACGCGCTTTTAAGGCTTGCGATAAAGCACGTTCCATAATTTCTTTTGTAATTCCGCTGATTTTGATATCCATTTGCAAAGCGGTAATACCTTGCTCGGTTCCAGCCACCTTAAAGTCCATGTCTCCAAGATGATCTTCATCACCCAAAATATCAGTTAAAATTGCAAATTGATTGCCTTCTTTAATTAATCCCATCGCGATACCCGCCACTGGTGCTTTAATTGGCACGCCGGCATCCATCAAGGAAAGACTGGCGCCGCAAACACTGGCCATTGAGCTCGAACCATTAGATTCGGTAATTTCAGAGACAATTCGTACAACGTAAGGAAATTCATCTAATTTTGGCACGACCATTTCAGTAGCACGACGGGCTAATCGACCATGTCCAATTTCACGGCGTTTGGGAGAACCCATCATACCCGTTTCGCCTACCGAATAGGGAGGGAAATTGTAATGGAATAAAAAGTCGTCATAACGCGTGCCATTCAAGTCATCAATAAGAGGACGATCTCGCTCAGTACCCAAAGTGGTCACTACCAAAGCTTGCGTTTCGCCTCGTGTAAATAGAGCTGAACCGTGTGCACGTGGTAGTACGCCTAATTCAATTGAGATGGGCCTAACAGTTTGGGTGTCACGTCCATCGATACGGGGCTCGCCCGACAAGATTTGTTCACGAACTACTTTTTTCTCGAGATCATGAAAATAAGCACCAACCAATTCTCGAGTGGTTTCTATTTCAGTTGGCGGATTGGGCACGCACAATTTCGTAAAAATTTCTTCACGTAAATCTGCTATTTTTACTTGCCGTGCTTGTTTGTCAGAAATTTCATAGGCAGCGGACACTCTCGCATGCATAAAATCATGAAGCACTTTCACAATGTCATGTCTCACTGCAGGAGGCTTCCAAGACCATGGGGTTCTACCCGTTTCTTGAATTAATTCTTCAATAGCACGAATAGCCACTTGCATTTGTTCGTGCCCAAACATGACGGCGCCTAACATGACTTCTTCAGAAAGTTGTTTTGCGTCGGATTCCACCATTAAAACGGCCTCACGAGTGCCCGCGACCACTAAATCAAGCTGAGAATCAGCTAATTCTTCCATGGAAGGATTTAGCAGATAATTACCTTCCTTATAGCCCACACGCGCTGAAGCGACAGGTCCGTTAAATGGAAGACCCGCTAAACCAATGGCGGCAGAAGCGCCAATAATGGCTGGAATATCCGCCATGGCCTTTGGATCATAGGATAATACCGTGATAACGACTTGCACTTCGTTTGTAAATCCATGGGGAAAACAAGGACGAAGTGGACGGTCAATTAATCTCGAGACAAGTGTTTCTAATTCAGAAGGTCGGCCTTCACGTTTTAAAAATCCGCCTGGAATTTTCCCCATCGAATAGGTTTTGTGAATAAAATTCACAGTTAAGGGGAAAAAGTCTCGACCTGGGATGGCATCTTTTGCAGCCACACAAGTCACTAACAAAACGGTGTCGTCCATACGAACTAATACCGAGCCATTCGCTTGACGCGCCATATGTCCAGTTTCTAGGGTAATTTGGTGATTTCCAAATTGAAAAGTTTTAACAATTTTATTAAACAAAATTAATTTCCTCAAAAATCGTAGCGATTAGTAACGTAAACCAAGACTTGAAACGAGTTTTCCATAGCGTTCAAGATCCGTGCTACGAAGGTAATTAAGCAACTTGCGACGTTGACTCACAAGACGAATCAGACCCCGACGGGAATGATAGTCATGCTTGTGCAGTTTGAAGTGCTCGGTTAGATAAGTGATGCGATGCGACAATAAAGCCACTTGGACTTCAGGAGAACCGGTATCCCCTTCGCTGCGTTGATAGGTGCTAACAATATTGGCCTTATCGGCGGCTGTTAATGACATCATTTTTCCCCTAAGGTTTGGGCCGCAATCCACTGTCATTGGCAGAAATCGGCGGCTTATATTAAGATTCGCGCCGGCAGTATAACTGAAAAATCTGCGAGTTCAAACATAAATTTTCATAGGGCGCTTAACATTTCCTTAAGAATACTTAGGTATAATATTTTCCATAATAAACTGATGAGAACAAGACATGCGACCCTCTGACAACCTAGTCTCTGAAATACCGAAACCTTTTGAAGTACTCAATAAAAAGCTCGATTTGCTTATTGTGAAGAACTTAAATATTCAGATCTTGTTGGCGATCTATGATCAAAATTTTGGCTGGATGCGATGCGCTCCACTTAATCTCCTAGAAATTATAGGTTTGGTAGGCGATTTGAGGGTAGAGAAAGATATGCCAAGTCTTATGACAAGCTATCGAAAGCTCAACTTACCCCTTGCTTGTGGAACAGAAACCACCCTTCTCCCGCAAAAAGATGCACCGGTGGCGCTTGAAGCGTTAATAGCTTCTCATCGAAACGATTTGAACCTATATCATTCGAACCTAGAGATTGAAATGACTCATTTGTGGGAAGCCTTAAACGAAGAATTAGGCCTCTCAAAAGATGAAATTCAAAAATGTAAACTGAAGCTAAACTCATTCCAAAAAAAATTTGAGGGTAAAAATCTTTCAAATGAGGATCTCGCTATCGAAATCGACAGCAAGCTATTTGAGCTCACTAAATTCTATATTCAGAAACTTAAAGAAGAATTGACAGACATTTTCAAATATTTAGAACTCGAATTCACAAAAACAAATGGAATCGTCGAAATAGGCCTAGAGAATATTCAAAAACAAAAAACCGAGAATATTTCCAAACTAATCCTTCTATTGGATATTTCTAGCTTCTTTTCAAAATATCTGAAAAAAATCCCTTTCCTTTTGGAAAATGAGCAATGCAGCCATCTGATTAAAGATTGTCAGGACTTATATTATCAATTTATACATCTTAAAATAAAAGGCCAATTTTTCTTGGATTTTCTCATTTCGAAAATTGACGTAGAAGCATACTTCCAAGGTGCCATTGAAAGCGCAGAAGAATGTGTCGAAATTTACTGGCAAATTTCATGGCCAAGCTTTAGAAATATTTTTGACAGTGATCGAAATTTTACAACATGCTGCGACCTCATCACAACACGAACCCAAGAATTAGATTTTTTGCAATTTATTCTCGCTAAAAATTCTTCTTTCAATATCGATGTCAATTCGATAATCCTGCTGAAAGAAAAATTAAATTTTATTATTCAATTTATTGAATTTTACGAAACTACCCACTATGAATGGAGATCTTATTATAAGAATTTTTGTCTTGGAGACTTAAGTATTTTTTCTAATAATCTCCCAGAAGTTGAGCGCTCATTGGGTGAATTTTCTGAACATGAAGATTCTTTAAACTATTTTAGAAAAATAGCGAAAAGCCTAAACCCAGAAACATTTTTTTGCAAAGATGTTACTGACACGATTTTTAAAATGACACACAATATTAAACGTGAAACTCTAAATCGTATACTTGAACTTTTAGAGCCTTTTTCGGTAGAAATCTACAAAAAATTGAATATGCTTCACCCAATAGATTATTTGGTGATTCTATTTTTGCGCAATGAAAAATCAAATGATCTAACATGCGAAGAAATTTGCAAATTGGATGTGAATTACTTTCAGTGGGCCATCAAAAACTATTCTATATTAAGTAGGCTTATCGATAAATTGCTTGAAAATTACCATCGTCATGACAAAGCTAAATTGGCTTTTGAGGATTGTAAACTTAGAATAAGTCATTTCAATAACTTATTGTATCATTATGACTCACTTGGAAAATTGCCGGCACTCATTGAAAGCGAAAGTACAAAAAAATTGTGCAAATCCATTAAAAGTTTTCAAGATACCTTAAGTAAAATTCGAGAGTGTTTTACAGAACTCGATATTCAAGCATCAGAAAAATTAATCCAGGAAGTTGAGAATCAATTAGAAAGAGGAATGTCCTATTTGGAGCTAGCTATCACTTGCGTACGAGAGGATAAGCTAATTCCGGTTAAGCATGCAAATTATTTCATTAATCATTATTTTGCGGGCTGCCGAACCTATTTTACCATGTTGATGGATGAACTTGCCGAAATCAAACGAAAATTCTTTCCAGATTCCCACTTGGAATTAACAAGCAATCAGGCACTTTCAAAATTCACTATTTTCAACGAGAAACAAAAGCAAGGAAACTTCAATGATGACGTAGAAGAACACTCAGAGGATGAAGATTCTTTGAAGATTGGAAGCACAATAAAATAGCGTTTTATTCGGTTCCGGGGCCTGCTAAACCACGTGGTAATTCCTCGGCCCCTTCTGGACTTTGAACATCTCGGCGACCACCTCCTGGACCTAGGCGAGCAAAAATTCCATTACGGCGATTAAATGCGGATTCTTGCGGTCTCTGTTCATTGCGTTCAACTAGTTTTAACGCAAACAAAGGGGCATTTTGAACTAGTAATTTTGCTGACATTTTAAGGTTCCTATGAATTTATTGAATGACCCCGCAGGCAATGCGTGCACCGCCGCCACCGAGTTTTTCAGGAAAATCTGAATAATTATCGCCACCGGCATGAATCATAAGCGCATGACCCTCGATATCTTTTACGGTTAAACGTGGAGCGATGGTTGGCAAATCTGCCACACCATTTTTATTAACATAAAGCGCGGGTAAATCGCCCAAGTGGCCGTTAACATTATATGGCCCTAAATGTTTTCCCGTGTTTTTTGGATCTAAATGACCCATTGCCGCCATTCCCATGTCGGCACAAGAATTGTGAACATGCACGTGAAATCCGTGCAAACCTTCTGGTAATTGCGATATTTTCGGCTCGACCAATAATCCCATGGGCGTGTCGGTAAACCTTACAGTACCGATATCAGCTCCTTGTCCATTTTTAACAGTTTGATAAATTTTCACCGTGCTTGTGCTAGCAAATGCTGCAGTCGTTAATAAACTCAATGCGAGAATTTTAAGTGATTTCATTTTTCTCTCCTTTTTGAAAATATTGGTCAAATCCTAACTCGACAACTAGCAGATTACAAGCTTAGCCTAGTAACTATACAAAGACTTGACCGCGCATCAATCGATTCAGCAGACCCATTGTTGAACTATCGTTATTTGGGGAAATTTCTCCGTTTTGCATTTGTTTTGAAATTTGTTCTGCCAATACCTTTCCGCGTTCGACCCCCCATTGGTCAAAGGCGTTTATTTGCCAGACTATACTTTGAACAAACACCTTGTGTTCATACAAGGCGAGTAAAGAGCCCAAAGTAAAAGGCGTTAATTCATCGAGCAAAAGAATATTATTTGGATAATTTCCAGGGATTAATTTTTGGTTGACCAATTTTCCTAGCGCATTTTCATCAAGATTTTTAGATTTTAAATCGGAACGGATTTGATCAGCCGTATAACCTTCTAAGAGCGTTTTGCTTTGACCAATGCAATTAGCAGCCAATTGCTGATAATGGGCATCCTGAATTTTCGGCACTGGTAGTATAAAATCTACAGGAGCCAACTGAGTGCCCTGCATTAATAATTGATGGAAACTGTGTTGGCTATTTGTGCCGATGCCGCCCCAAATAATGGCCCCGGTCGAAAAATTGAGTGGAAGCCCCTCAGCATCCACCCGCTTACCGAGAGATTCCATCTGTAATTGCTGTAAATAATCGCTTAAAAATTTAAGCGCACGAGAATAGGGAATAATAGCCTGACTCTGAGCCCCAAAGAAATTTTGATACCAAATTCCAAGCAAGCCTAAAATAACAGGTATATTTTTGTTGAATTCCGCATGACGAAAATGCTCATCCATGGCATGAGCGCCCTGAAGCAATTGTGAAAATACCGGGAAACCAAAGGCCAAAGCAATGGAAAAACCAACGGTCGACCAAAGCGAATAACGCCCGCCCACCCAATCCCAAAAAGTAAAAATGTTATTTTTTTCTATTCCATAGTCAAGAGCAGCAGAGGGGTTTGCTGTTATGGCAATAAAATTATGATGATTTTTATTGAGATATTTTTTAACCACATCCGCATTCGCTAAGGTTTCTGCTGTGGAAAAGGTTTTTGAAACCACTAGAAATAAAGTTGTCTCAAGATTCAAAGACTTTAATAATTCTTCCAAATACTCTACATCATAGCTTGCAATAAAATGGCACCTTGGACTTTGTTTTACTTTTTTTAAAGCATGGTAGACCATGGATGGCCCCAATTCAGATCCACCAATTCCAATATTCACGATATCCGTAATATTCCGATTTTGCTCGCAAAAAAGGCGCATTTTTTCGAGCTGCTGTTTAACTTCTAAAGGGGCTCCTTTTGGATCCCTCAAAGCGGTATGCCACGCAGGCCGATTTTCGGAGGCATTTACGATTTCCCCGTTAAAAAGCGATTCTATTTTTGCACTAAGCCCAGTCTCTTTGGCTAATTCACACAATAAATCCAGCGTTTTTTCGGTGATTCTATTTTTAGAATAATCGAAAAATAGGCCCGGGCCTTCAATCGAAAATTTTTCAAAGCGTGCAGGATCTTTCGAGAAAAGATCTCGCATAGAAATGTTTTTCATCTCTTGAAAATGAGACTTTAATTTCTGCCAAGCCGGCAATTGATCAGTAGAGGGCATAATGATTCCTATTTGGGTTCCAAGCGAATTCCTGCATCAAGACGAATAACGCTACCGTTTAAATAGACATTTTCGATAATATGCTGCGCCAATTTAGCATATTCTATAGCTTCTCCCAAGCGATGTGGAAATAACATTTTTTCAGATAATGCTTCCTGAACTTTGTCCGGCATGCCGGCCATCATCGGGGTTTTTATGATACCAGGAGCGATTGTCATCACCCGAATGCCAAATTTCGCTAATTCACGCGCGGCTGGCAATGTTAACCCAACAATTCCGCCCTTTGAGGCGCTATAGGCCGCCTGGCCGATTTGACCTTCGAAAGCAGCGACAGAGGCCGTATTGATAATGACGCCCCTTTCCTGATCTTCATCAACAGGATCTTGAATGGCCATTTTCGCTGCGACTTGAGTTAGCACATTAAAACTGCCGATTAAATTAATCTGAATGACGCGATTAAAATCAGCAAGCGGCATAGGCCCTTCTTTGCCTACAATTCGAGCGCCAGTAGCAATCCCTGCACAATTTATTAAGACATGAATATTTTTGCATTGTGCTGTAGCGTTTTCAACGACATTTTTCACTTCAGCCTCATCGCTGACATTACAAGCAAATGCTATTCCATCGACACTGGCCGCCACAGCATCGGCATGTTCTTTATTGATATCAACAATAATGATTTTTGCGCCTTTATCGGCGAAATAACGCGCGCATTCTGCGCCCATCCCAGAGCCGGCGCCTGTTATGAGAATGACTTTGTTTTTTATTTCCATTTTTACTCCTTTCCAACGAAGAGCCCTACCTTTTCTCTATTCTAGCCTTGCAAATCATACTACAATGTCCGTGTAAAAATGGCTAGGATTAATGCATGAAAATATTAATTACCGGTGCGGCTGGCTTTATCGGCTATCACCTCTCCAAACGCCTATGTCAGGATGGGCACATTGTCATTGGAATGGATAACCTGAATAATTATTATTCCATAGCGCTAAAAGAAGCTCGTTTAGGCATTCTTCAGACCTACTCAAACTTCTCTTTTTTACAAAAAGATATTTCAGATCGATCCTTGATGCTCGAATTATTTCGAGATATTTCGGTCGATATCATCGTTCATTTGGCGGCAGAGGTTGGCGTGCGGAGTAGCACGCGACAGGCTTCGAACTACATCGATACTAATGTAGTGGGTTTTTCAAACATCTTAGAAGGTGCTCGAAAACAAGGGGTTTCTCACTTTATTTTTGCATCTTCCAGCGCTGTTTATGGCAATAATCAACATTATCCGTCTTCTGAAAATGATTGTGTGGATCATCCGATTTCCTTCTATGCAGCAAGCAAAAAAGCGAACGAATTACTGGCCCATAGCTATGCCCATTTATATCAACTCAAGTCCACTGGGCTCCGTTTTTTTACAGTCTATGGCCCTTGGGGCCGTCCAGACATGGCATATTATAAATTTACACAGAAAATTATTGCCGAAGAACCCATCGAAATTTATCATCATGGCGAAATGCATCGAGATTTTACCTTTATTGATGATATCATAGAGGGCTTGCATAGAATTATTCATCAACAATCAATTTCAATTAATAATCATTATTCCATTTATAACATTGGCCGAGGTCAGCCCATTAAATTACTCGAATTGATTACTGAACTTGAAAAAAATCTCGGGAAAAAAGCACTCAAAAAATATCTACCCTTACAAGCCGGAGATGTTTTAAAAACCTATGCGGACACCAGTGCTCTCAAAAGAGATTATCATTATGAACCCAAAATCGATTTTGAAACAGGGATCGCCAAATTTGTGGAATGGTATCGAAGTCACATTTGAGCCCTTAATATTCTTCTACTACATTGTGCACCGCTTCAATGACGGTTTCAGCTACCAATGCCACGTCACTGGGATCCATATAGGGATGAAAAGGGAGGCTAAGCACATGTTTTGCAGCGGTTTCTGCAACAGGGCACTGCACATTTTCTCTCGAGAGTTTTAACGTAATCGGCTGCTCATGCAAGCCACGAGGATAATGAATCGCGGTTGGAATGCCATTTTCTGCCAAAACTCTTTGCAAATGTTCGCGATTTTCCACATGAATCGTGTATTGCGCATAGGCACTTTGATTATGGGGTTCAATATACGGAGTTGATACTCGATCTGCAAACACTTGATCATACCATTCCGCTACTTTCTGCCGTTTCTGCAATTCCTCATCAAAAACACGCATTTTAGCGAGCAAAACCCCCGCTTGAATACTATCGCAGCGTCCATTAATTCCAACGGCCACATGATGGTAACGTTCTATTTGACCATGATTTAAAATTTGACGCATTTTCTCGGCTAATTCGTCATCATCGGTGAAGCAGGCACCGGCGTCTCCGTAAGCACCTAAGGGCTTTGATGGGAAAAAGCTGGTGCAGGCGATGGTGGATAATCCGCAGGAACGTCTTCCTTTGTAAAAAGCACCGAAACTTTGAGCCGCATCTTCAACAACTGGCACAGCAAACGTAGCCGCGATCGAATTAATTTTATCCATATCGGCGCATTGACCGAACATGGAAACGGGGATGATGGCTTTTGTTTTAGGGCCAATGGACTGTTCGAGAATGGCAGCGTCTAAATTATAGGTTTTAGGATCGATATCCACGTATATAGGTTTTGCGCCCAATAATAGAATGACTTCTGCTGTGGCAAAAAAACTAAAAGGTGAGGTAATGACTTCATCACCCGGAGCGATATTGAGGGCCATGAGGGCAATTTGCAAAGCGGTCGTACCACTGGAACAAAGCATCGCGTGTTTGACCCCGCTGTAGGCGGCCAAGGCTTCCTCGAGCTCAGAAATTTCAGGGCCCATGATGAATTGACCATGCTCTATTACTTTGGCAATGGCTTCGTCAATTGGGGCTTTAAGCAATTGATACTGTTTGTGTAAATCGATAAATTTCACCAAGTTCATCCCTCTTCGTTTTGGAAATAATAACGAAGCGCATTGGTCTTTGCAACGCCTGCCAGCCTCGGGTATTATCCTCTCTCAATTTAAGAGGAAATTATGTCAATATCAGCACTTACTGCGCTTTGCGCGCTTGACGGCCGCTATGCCGAAAAATTGAAACCCCTGCAGTCTACACTCAGTGAGTTTGGTCTTATGCATTTTCGGGTTATCGTGGAAATTCGTTGGTTTATGGCCTTAGCGACTGAGAAAAACATTCCCGAAGTGCCGATACTTGATAAGTCGACTCTCGCTTATCTGGAATCCCTCATCGACAATTTTAATTTGAATGATGCCGAGCGGATTAAAACAATCGAGCGTAAAACCAATCACGATGTGAAAGCGGTTGAATATTTTCTCCAAGAAAAATTTTCAGAAAATCCTACTTTAAAAACCTTGCATTCATTTATTCATTTTGCCTGCACTTCAGAAGATATCAATAATTTAGCTTACGCGTTAATGCTCAAAAATTCGCTGAATAAAGTGATGCTTCCTTGCATGGAAAAAATGATCGAGAAAATCGAAGCGTTTTCTAATAAGTACGCTTCGCTGGCGATGCTGGCCCGCACCCATGGACAAGCCGCCACCCCCACGACACTCGGCAAGGAAATGAAAAATTTTGCGGTGCGATTAAAAAAACAACTGCATTCTCTGAAGCAAATTGAAATTCTTGGTAAAATTAATGGGGCCGTTGGTAATTTTAATGCGCACCTACTTGCTTACCCCCAAGTAGATTGGCTAAAATTTTCGAAACATTTTGTTGAAAGCCTTGGAATTCACTGGAATTCGCATACCACACAAATTGAGCCGCATGATTTTATTGCGGAACTACTGGATGCGCTTTCACGTTTTAATACCATATTAATTGATTTTGATCGTGATATTTGGAGCTATATTAGCAATGGTTATTTTCAACAACAGAAAATTGAGCATGAGGTAGGTTCTTCCACTATGCCTCATAAAATTAACCCGATCGATTTTGAAAATTCAGAAGGTAATTTGGGTCTTTCAAATGCCGTCAGCCGGCATTTAGCGGAAAAACTTCCCATTTCTCGATGGCAGCGCGATCTTTCAGACTCGACAGTTTTACGAAATCTTGGGCTGAGTTTTGGCTATGCTTTTCTCGGATATTTATCGACTTTACGTGGCTTAGATAAATTAACAGCGAACGAGCCCCTAATTCGTGAAGATTTAGCAGACCATTGGGAAGTGCTTGCCGAGGCTTTGCAAACAGTCATGAGGCGTTTTGGCATGGCGGATGCGTATGAACAATTAAAAGCTGTTTCTCGGGGAAAGCCTTTTACAGAACGCCTGTTACTGGAATTTGTGGATCAATTATCGCTTCCTGAAAACGTGAAGCAAAGTTTGCGGGATCTTCGCCCTGAAAATTATATTGGTCTCGCAGAAAAATTAGCGCGAGAGGGTTACTGAGGGGACAAAAGAATTACTTCGACAAACTTTCACGCTCAGTATCAACTTCAGTATCGCTCGATAATTCTGAGATTTGTCTTCTTTGGGGAGGAGCTTTATTTTCGGCCTTAAATAAATCCGATTTTTTTCCTTTTAAATGGCCTGACTCTTCCTCCGATTTTTTCTCAACAAACATCTGCCATAAAGTCACCGCAACAAGAAATGTCATCGGAGCCACTAAGCCTATCATCAACACTCCAATCATGATGGGAATGCGCCATTTCACAGGGAGGTTTTCCCACTTCTTTTTGAGACTTTTTTTCGTGTTAGGGCTTTCAAACTTCGGCGCTTTTTCTCGATCAACACTAGACTGACTTTCTTGGCGGTTACTATTTTCAAAATCGCTATAGATATTATCTTCAATTTCTTTCCAAAGCACTTTTCTGGAAACAGAAGAATGTGGATCAACAATGTCTTCTATGAAAGGTTCTTTTTTTTCTATCGATAAATTCTCTCTATTATATCTATCTAAGTTCCCAACTATAGTATCTCTGCTTGCCTTATAAAAAACTTCATTAATAATAGTTTCAAGCTCGTCCTTAAATGGGATCTGTTTTTCAGCAGGTTTATCATCTAGCGGAATGGAGATCCAAAGATAGGGCGAATTTATATCTGCCTCTGAAAAATCAACATTTAATTTGAGCACTTTCTCAATTATGTGAATAAATTTATAAATTTTTCCCGCAGCAGATCTCTCTGCCTCTTTAATAAATTTATTTAAAAAAACGTCATCATATTGATCTTCATAATTGGATACGATTTTTATTTTAATATAATTTTGTATACTATTATTTTCCTCTGCGGAATTTTGGACGATAGGTTTAATGATTCGACGTAAATTTAAAAAAAGCGTCTCAAGCATTTTTTTATTTGAATTAAAAAAAATTGTATCCCCTGCTTCTAGCGTTGGGACCCCATCCCTAGTTTCAAGGTTTTCTCCTAGAATTACCGAGGAAAAGAAGGCGTCAAGATCTTCAGGGTTTCTAAATTCAATCCAGCTTTTTAAACTCCTCATAACGCACCTCCTACCTTACCAAATGTTTACAATTCAAGTATAATTAATCTTGGCGATTTTTTCCTGATGAAGATCATTAATTTCGCTGAAATTTTTCACCAGCAAACCAGGGAATTAGGTGCAAAAAATGGTGATGTTAAATTCCTGTAACAATTGCCGCATGAGCGATAATTGCATTACAGCAAAAATTGACAGAAATAATTTAAAAGATTTAGACTATTTATCTTTTAAAGCTAGAATTTTATCTCCCGCCGATCATCTTTGTCGCCAAGGTGACCCGCTGCACAGTTTATTTATTGTCCGTTCTGGCCTCTTAAAAAGCTATTCCATCAAGGAAAACGGCGATGAATTTGTCATGGGTTTTCATTTTCCAGGACAACTGCTAGGCTGGGATTTATTTAGTGAAGAAAAATCCATGCTCTCAATTTGCGCTGTAGAAGAGAGTAATGTGTGTGAAATTCCGATTGAACAATTTAAATCCTTAATTAAATCGCAACCGGAAATTGAATGGCAGATTTTCCAATTAATTTCAAGACAAATTAAATATAATAATGAAATATTATTAAGAACAAGCGCTGAACAACGTGTGGCTCATTTTTTAATGAATTTATCGCGCGAATATGTGTTACAAAAATTTCCACCGAATATGTGCAAAACTGCCATGACGCATCACGACATGGCAAATTACCTACGTATAGCACCAGAAACCATCAGCCGAATTTTTCGAAGAATGCAGAATAATAAAATTATTAAAGTGACGAAAAAAAATATTCTCATACAGGATTTTGAGAAGTTGCATACGATAGAGGAAGAATGATGCTGTTAGCAGCGAAACATTTTAGCAGGACAATATTCTTCCAGAGATTGCGCATATAAACCACACAATTCAAGTAAACCCTCAAGGAGCCATTTGAAAAAATTAACTATAAATACTAAAGGATGCGGTTCTTTTTGATCTCTATTGACTTGATTTTGATTTTCAACTGGAGCTCGAGCTAATGCGTGCCCGAAAAATTCTGGGACTTTACTCACCCTAAGATTGTCAGACACTTGAACCACGACCTCGGGAGCATCCGAGCTTTCCAAGACGCTCAACATTGAAGGCACAGATTCTATCCTGCTTATTTTGTCTTCTTCCCCAGAGTTCAAATTGTCTTCTAGAAAGGCAGAGGGCTCTTTTAGCACTGTATTCAGCGATGCATTATTCATTTCTGCTTTGGCATCACCAACTGGTGCAGCTAAAACCAGAACTTCAGAAGCCTTTGGAACCTGAACAGATTTAAGGCGCTTAAACCAGCTCTGCTGGGCCCTCTCTTCTTTTCGTTTTTCTTCGTCTGCTCTAGCTGCTGCTGCCTCCAATGCCCGTGTTATGGCCTCCTCTCTGATAGCATCTCGGGAATCAATCTCCTTGTTTATATATTCCCCCAAAACCCTAAGTAGACATCCGTACTTTTGAGCGTCAGATGTTGGCAAATTGTTCAAACGCTCACGAACCAAATCAAATACATCTCTGTTTTTATCATGATTGATTTCAATTTGATTAAGAGAACGGGTAGCAGAAAAACTTAGGTTAAGTTGATTTGATTCAAATTTTGTAAAAATCGCTTCCATGGCGAAAGCTGTGGTACATGAAGAAAAAGAGACGGAACTTAAGTTTTCCCAACTTAAGCTTTTCCCAGAACAAATAACTTTTAGTTTTAGCTCACCATCACTTGAGGAAAATATACCAACACCATTTGCCAAAGTGAGATAAGTGAGCATCAACAACGCATCCAAGCTCGATGGAACAAGTTTGCCTATATTCGTTTTATTATTGTTATTGCGCATTGCTGTCCCTCTCACTTTAGCTCAACTGATACGAGCTCTTATATGACCTATTTTCCCTGAATTAAGCCATTTTTGCTATCTAAGTGCTGTAACAGAATGTAACTGAGAAGTGAAACGTCACGTCCGCGAGCAATTCGTTTCGCGGATAAAAAAGACCAGAATGAAGGCGACTAAAAGGCAGACTGGCAAGGCAATCATCGCGAGTTTGTAATTGACGGTTGAATAATATTGATGTCCATTGAGATATTTACCATTCCAAGTATAAGTCAGAATGAAGCCTAAAATCTGCTGTAAAATAGCTGCAACGGCAATGGAGGACATGTTGGCAAAGGCGACGGAAGCACCGGCCGTCCGCAGGGGATTTATCTCCCCGGCTACCGCATAGGAAATCGCAACACCAGTATTACTAATACCATACAGCACCATAGAGGTCATAACGACCCAAAGGGGAAGACCCGAACCGGGGAAAACAAAAAGAATTAAGGTGATCAAAATTCCGCTAAGACCCGCCGAGGCAAAAAGAATGGGGCGACGCTTTCCAATTGCATCCGATAGCCAACCCACTAAAGGTCCACCGACAGCCCAGCCGATGAACACTAAGCTGATCATCACTGAGCCGAGGGTATTTGAAATTCCGTAAACACGGTGCATAAAAGAAGGCCCCCACAATTCCGCAAAAGCGCCGGTTGGTGCATACAATAATCCAACATAAGCGGCATTACACCAGCTCTGCGGATTTCGAAAAACCATTTTTAAACCTTCTAAAATAGGCATGGGCTCATATTTTTCGGAAACCTTCTTATTGCCTAAGACGGGTTTTCCGTCACGAACAAATAGGCCAATTAAAACTCCGATCACTAATAAAATGACCCCAATGGTAAATATGGTACTCCGCCACCCAAATGCGGCCACTAAAAAAGCAAAGCCGCCGCTACCGACAGCGGCGCCAAACATTCCAGAGCCTTGTGTCAAACCAGCTAAAAGCCCTAGTTTTTTAGGATCAAACCACAGGGTAGCTAATTTCAATGTCCCGACAAAGGCAAAGGCGGCGGAAAAACCCATTAACATTCGCGCTAATCCCGCCATCCAAAAATAATGAGAGAAGGTAAACAACATAGCCGCAAATCCACAGACTAAGGCCATCACTGTCATCAAACGATGCGGGCCATAGCGATCGACCAGAGACCCAACGGGCAATTGCATGGCTATATAAGGGTAATAAAAAAGGGCAGATAAGGTGCCAAGGCCAAAGGCCCCGACATTAAAATCTTTCATTAATTGGTCAGCAATAATGCTGGGATCGATACGTGCGAAATATTCTGAGAAAAAAAAGCTGGCGCCTAGGCCCCAAATTAACCAGGGCTGGATTTTTTGAAATAAGGTAGGCTCATTTTTCATTTGCAGATTCCTCTTAAAAAGCAAGTTTCACGTCATTGTTACAGAGACGTTAATTAACTCTGCGAATTAAAATACCATAGGCCAACAAAAAAAGCATCGTTGGCGTCAGGGCGGCCAATACGGGCGGAAATTGGTAGACGATGGTAATGGGACCGAATAAACGATTCAGCATATAAAACGCAAAGCCAATAATAATTCCAACCAGCATGCGGTGCCCCATGCTAGAGCTTCGTAGGGAACCAAAAATAAAGGGGATGCCAAGCGCAATCATTATAACCGTCGTAAATGGCTGCAAAATTCGCTGCCACAAAGATAATTCATATTGATTCGCTAACAAGCCGCTGTGATGCAAATAACCAATATCTTTAACCAAGGAGGCAATCGAATCTGCTTGAATATTATCGCTCGTGCCAAATAAAAGTTGGGCATCAAATACAATAGGCAAGGCCAAGAGCCCCGACTTCTGTTCTCTTAATTTATTCGGTAAAAATAGAGTTTTTTGAGAATCTTCGATATACCATCGATGGGCTTTCTTAACAGCGGTAGAGGCATTCGTTGCTGACAATAATTCACCCTTTTTATTAAACTCAAAAATGGAAAGACCCGACATTTTATTTGGGGATAAAACTGAATCGATATGAACGAAATGATTATTTTGATGAAGCCAAACATTGTGCAAACGAGGATTATATGTGCTGTCTCCGAGTGCTGCTTGTTGAATTTGATCGGCTTTATGCTGTAAACGCGGAGCAATCCACTCACCCATGAGCGTCATGATCAGAATTAAAATCAAGGAGGCTTTTATGACGGCCCAGGAAATTTGTGCAATTGAAATTCCACTGGCACGCATCACAATCAATTGGCTGGACGAAGCCAAGCGGCCCATGCCTAGAAGACATCCAATAAAGCCCGCCACGGGAAAAAATATATATAGATCTGAGGGCAAACGCAGAGGCACTGTGAGCAGAACCAAGCCGATGCTGTAAGTGCCTTGGCCGATAAAAGAAAGCTGTGAGACGAGCTCCATAAAACTTTGCACGCCGGCCAAGATGAGTAAGACGATTAGCGTCGCGGAAATAACAGCATTTCGAATATAGCGATCAATTATTGGCATGGTGTACGCCTCATCAATATTAAGCGCCCTACTCGTTTAAATCCAACGGAATAAAAATTTAATACCAGGGCCAAAATTAAAAAGGATCCATGCAACCACCACAGGCCAATGGTCGGCGACACTTCACCATCAAAAATCCAGGCGCGCCCCATAAAAATAAAATCGGCATAGACCGTATATATTAAAATGGCGGGTATTAATTTTCCAAATTTTCCAAGCCGAGGGTTAACACGCGAAAGAGGGAAAGCGATTAACGCTAGGATAATTACTGTCAAGGGCATTGCGATGCGCCACTGGATCGTTCCTGCGGCTTTTAAGTTCGTTTTGGCCATTTTCATAAGCTCCCAGGTCGGAACATTATTAGGCCAATTCGAAAGCGGAGGAACAATTTGTGGAATACGCCAACCATAACGCTGGAATTTCATGGCTTGAAAGTTCAACTCCCCCGGAATACCCACATAGCGATGCCCCTCATCAAAAACAAAATATCCATCTCCATTCGCACTTTTTACTTCATAACTTTTCCGAGCATTCGTCACATCCCACCCTAATTTTCCAGAAGCATCTTTTTGTCTAAATGCAAAAAATACTTGATGCATGGCATTATTTGAATGATCCACTTGCTCGGCATATATTACACCGGCTTTTCCGAGCGGCTGAAATTGCATGGGAATAATTTTGCTAACTGTTGCGCTGGCCACGGCATGTTGAATGAGCTTTGCTTGATCTTCCTCGATAATGGGCTCAACCCATAACATAAGCCAGGCTACAAAAATCGCTAAAATTACTGCGAAAAATAAAACTACGCTTAATAATTTCGCACGGCTTACTCCACAGGCAGACAAAACGGTCATTTCGTGATCCATATACATCCGTCCAAGTGCCAACAAAATCGCCAGATAAAATCCTAAAGGAAGTAAATAACCGATTAGCAGCGGAACCTGCAATGCCATAATTTTCATAACGGTAAGCATGGTAAAACTTCCCATCGCGGCACCGCTCAAATAGCGCTCAAATTGATTGGTGATAAAAATAATGAGCAGAACAGAAGTGATCGCTAATAAATAAGAATAAATTTCTCGAAATAAATAGCGAAAAATAATCATGAATTTTCTAGCCACTTTAAAAAGTTTTGTTTCGAGGAGGGCAAATTATTTTGCTTTAGCCAAGCGGCATAATGTGGAATAACTAGCTTCCCCACGCTCGTTCCATAAATCACATAATATTGAAGTGAATATTCTTTTTCAGCTTCCGCAAGAGGTTTATTTTGCAAAATTAAATAAATCGCCGACGCTAGCCCAGTGCGATCAGCACCACCCTCGCAATGCACCAAAAGTGGCTTAGGACTCGTTAGCAAAACTTGAACTAAGGCGAGCAATTGCGCCTTCGTTGGCATCACGTAAGAATGCATCGGCAAATCGTAATACCTAATATTTTCATGTTTTGCCGCCTCGCGTTCTTGACGATACCAAAGTTCGTCAGAATTTCCGCCTCGTAAATTTAAAACAGCTTGAATTTTATTTTTTTGAATGGCTTCTCGGAATTGCTTGGGTGAGAGCTGCGCACTGCGATATAAATCGCCCGGAACTACCTCATGGGCCTTGCGGATCCAGAGCCAATATTGGCCTCCTAAAAAAGCCACCATGAAAAGGAGAATAAAACCCGCCCACTTTCCGATTGTCAGAAACCGTTTGCAACAACACTTCATAAAGCTGACAAATCCTCTCATTTATGGAACAATAGACCACCAAACCGCGCCCATTGTAAAGCATTTGGCCATAATTCAAAAGAGAAAACCCATGGATAAAACTTACCAGCCCAACGCCATCGAACAAAAATGGTCTGATTTTTGGCTTGAAAAGCGCTTTTCCCAAGCACAACAGACTGAACGTCTACCTTACTGCATCATGCTACCACCCCCGAACGTCACGGGCACCTTACATATGGGCCATGGTTTTCAACAAACCTTAATGGATGTGATGATTCGAACGCAACGCATGCAAGGCCGTAACACGCTCTGGCAAGGTGGAACCGATCATGCTGGAATTGCCACGCAAATGGTGGTGGAACGTCAATTGGCCGAGCAAGGTCAAACTCGCTACGACCTGGGTCGGGAAAAATTTCTAGAACGTGTCTGGGAATGGTCTGAAACTTCTGAAAAAATAATCAAGGGACAAATTCAACGCTTGGGCGCCTCTATAGATTGGTCTCGCGATCGATTTAGTATGGATGAAGGATTGTCTTTGGCCACGAGAGAAGAATTTATTCGCCTCTATAATGAAGGCCTAATTTATCGAGGACAGCGACTGGTGAATTGGGACCCAACCTTAAAAACAGCCGTATCCGATTTAGAAGTTGTCACCGAACCCGAAGAAGGATTTCTCTGGCATTTGCGTTATCCACTTGTCGACGGTAGTGGCGAACTCACTGTTTGCACTACTCGACCGGAAACGATGCTGGGTGATGTTGCCGTTGCGGTAAATCCCCGAGATTCTCGCTATCAATATTTAATCGGCAAATTAATTCGCCTGCCACTCTGCGACCGTGAAATCCCTATAATTGCCGATGATTATGTCAGTGCAGAATTTGGGAGTGGCTGTGTCAAAATAACTCCTGCACACGATTTTAATGACTATGAAATGGGTTTGCGACATGAGCTGCCTCTCATTAATATTTTCACACCAGAGGCTACCTTAAATGAAAATGTCCCCGATCAATATCGTGGACTAGACCGGTTTGAGGCGAGAAAAGCTGTATTAAAAGATTTAGAGGCTCTTGGTCTTTTAGCAAAAGCAGAAAAATATGTCGTCAATATTCCACGCGGTGATCGCACTGGCGTGATTATTGAACCTTTGCTTACCGATCAATGGTTCATGAGAATGGTCCCACTCGCAAAACCTGCTATCGATGCCGTTTCGCAAGGAAAACTTAAATTTGTCCCTAAAAATTGGGAAAAAACGTATTTACAATGGCTCGAGAATATTCAGGATTGGTGTATTTCACGACAATTGTGGTGGGGACATCGAATTCCAGTTTGGTATGATAATGCGAATAATCATTATGTTGGTCATAATGAAAAAGGGGTTCGCGAGCGTTATGAATTAGCGGAAAATGTAGCCCTGCGCCAAGACGAAGATGTTTTGGACACCTGGTTTACCGCCGCCCTTTGGCCTTTTGCCTCTTTGGGTTGGCCCAAAAATACCGAGGAATTACGCACTTTTTACCCAACCGATGTTCTCGTGACCGGCTTTGATATTATTTTCTTTTGGGTAGCGCGCATGGTGATGCTGGGTCTTCATCTTGCCAAGGATATTCCCTTTCATACAGTTTATATCACCGGACTTATTCGCGACGCCCATGGCAAAAAAATGTCGAAATCCAAGGGAAATATTTTGGACCCAATCGATTTAATTGATGGCATCGACTTAGCTTCTCTCATTAAAAAACGAACCACGGGATTAATGCAGCCTCAAATGGCCGCCGAAATTAAACGGCATACGGAAGAAGAATTTCCAAAGGGAATTTCGCCTCATGGAACCGACGCTCTGCGATTTACGTTTTGTGCTCTTGCGACTCATGGCCGCGATATTAATTTTGACATGGGGCGCATCGAAGGTTACCGCAATTTTTGCAATAAAATTTGGAACGCGGCCCGTTATGTGATTATGAATACGGAAAATCACGATATCAAAGGTTCTGATCGCCTCTTAAGCCTGGCAGATCGTTGGATTAAAAGCCGTCTTCAAGATCTTATTAATTCTGTACACGAAAACCTCACTCACTATCGTTTCGATTTATTAGCGCAGGCCATTTATGAATTCACTTGGAATGAATATTGCGATTGGTATTTGGAATTAGCCAAAGTAGTTTTGAATAATCCCAACAGTCGCGAAGCCGAATTACGAGGCACGCGCGCCACTCTTTTGGAAGTTTTTGAAAGCCTGCTTCGTTTAATGCATCCCGTTATGCCTTTCATAACCGAAGAAATCTGGCAAAAAATAGCGCCGATGTTGGATATTCATGGTGAAAGCCTTATGGTGGCCCCCTACCCTCAAGTGGATGATAAGCTTTTTTCGCCGGAATCTTGCACTAAAATTCAATGGCTCAAAAATATTGTCATGAGCATCCGAAATCTACGAAGCGAAATCGGTGTTTCGCCCGCTCAAAAAATCT
Organism: uncultured Gammaproteobacteria bacterium; assembly: GCA_963711375.1. Classification (GTDB taxonomy): domain Bacteria; phylum Pseudomonadota; class Gammaproteobacteria; order Coxiellales; family Coxiellaceae; genus CAVQDV01. The sequence continues at coordinate 2,206,089 of CAVQDV010000005.1, read as the reverse complement.
CATTAATTTTTAATAAAGGCACCGCCGAAGATGCCGAAAATAGTCACGCTCTAGAATCCTACATTTTTGCACTGGCAAGGGTAAATCACTTTGAATTTGCACAACCTGGCGAAAAAATTCCGACTTCTGCAACGGCCATCGCGAATACATTGGAAATTCACCTTCCCTTAGCGGATTTAATCGATAAAGAAGCCGAGCTCAAGCGCTTAAATAAAGAAATCGAAAAGCTACAAAAAGATTTACAAGTCTCCTCAACAAAATTAAAAAATCCAAGCTACGTCGAAAAAGCACCAAAAGAGGTCGTCGATAAAGAAAGAGAAAAGCTCGAAAAATCTCAAATAACGCTTGAAAAGCTAAAAAAACAATACTCAGAAATCGAGCAAATTGCTTAAATCTTAAGCCCCTCCACTAATGGGAGGGAATTCTGCTCGGCAATAAATTAATAAAAAAAGCCCAGGAGATACAGGGGGATTTTTTTCTTGAATCCTGTGACAATTCCATCTGAAAGTATATAGCCATTTTCATTGCCTTTCATTTGTTTAAACGATTTATTTTTCCCACCCACTTCAAATACATTGTCATTAACTTTAAAATCACCCTGTTCGTTGTAAAAAACAGGATAATGACTATTTTTAAGCTGATTAATGACAAAGGTTTCTCGCGATTTTCCCTTAATGAGATCTGGAACTTGTGGCAAATAAGCCGAGTAGATAAGATTGGAATTATCGGGATATATTTTTGTTGGGTTTCGAAGTTGAGCTTTCCCAGTTTTCTCAGTAAAAAGGAAGCGCAGCAATCCAGCTTGCTCCAAAATGCGCAAATATTCAGAGATGCTCTCGTAATCTTTTCCGAGTGTGCTGGCAAGTTTATAAGCGCTAATTTCTCCAGGCAGAGAACCAACAATATACTTATACATTTTCTCAATAACTAATAGCGTGGGGGTTTTTAGGGAATAAGAATTGGCGATGTCTTCATAAATGATTTTTTGAACAGCATTTTCAATAGCTTGAAATTTTTCTCGGTCTACTTTTAATTCTGTAAAAAAAGGATAATAACCAATCCTTAAGTAATCATTAAATAATTTTAATGGCGCATTTAATTTCAATTGCTTAGCGATTTCTTCATGATTTTTAATAATTTCTTCAAGTGAAAAAATTGATAAATTAATATTTTCGGAAAATTCCAAATATTCTCGAAATGAAAATCCATGAAGATAATGCATCGTCGCGCGTCGTGATAAGTCATATTTAGCCTTCACTAGGTCGATCATAGAACTGCCAGTAAAAAGAACCTTGAGACTGCGGTAGGTATCTGAAATATTTTTTAATTCCTGATTCCAGTTTTGGTATTTTTGTATTTCATCAATACAAAGCAGGCGAACTTCAGTTTCTTTATAAAGCGTATCTGCTAACTCGATCAGAGGTGTTTTGAGCAAGTAATAATTGTCGGCAGAAATGTATAAGGCTTTTTTCTCCCGTGCGCCCTTCAAGGCCGCCTGATGGAGTAGGAAGGTGGTTTTCCCAACGCCGCGAGAACCTAAAATCCCAGTGAGGCGATTGTCGTAGGTTAATTCCTTAAAACAGTTACGCGAATAAAAAGGCTCTTGATCAAACTGATCAAGGAGTAAATTCTGAATCTCAAAAAGCTGCTCCACGCATGGGCCCTCTATAACTTCGGTTGTAACCTAAGTATAGACCACAAAAACTTCGGTTGCAACCAAAGTTAGGTATGAAAATTAGGAGCAGAGCTTGTTACAAGATTGCTGTATACTAAACGGAGTTTGGCTACGTTATATGAGGTAAATAATGGAACATAATTCAAACAGCAAAGCTAGCGAACTTATCAATAAAGTCGCTAATATCACCATTCTTTTCTGGGTCATTAAAATCATTTCAACCACGGTCGGTGAAGCGAGCGCAGACTTTTTTCGGCATCATTTTGGGTCTGTTACCATCGTAGGGGCCTTCATTATATTAATAGCTTCCATCGTGATTCAAATACGCTTTAAACGCTATGTGCCCTGGATGTATTGGGCAGTCATTATTTTTGTGGCTATCTTTGGGACTATGTTTGCAGATGGAATACATCATCTTGGCGTGCCCTTGAGTGTTACAACTTTTAGCTTTACTCTCTTGCTCTTACTAACCCTTGGAATTTGGTATGCCTATGAAAAAACATTAGATGTTCATAGCATTTATACTACCCGTCGGGAAATATTCTATTGGACTGTCATCATCTTTACCTTCGCATTGGGCACTGCCGCCGGTGATTTGGTAGCGGGTGGTTTTCATCTTGGTTATTCAGATGCCACTCTTTTTTTTGGCGCTGTTATCATCGTTATTCCCTTCATTCTGTATATGTTCAACATAAATCAAATTGCTTTGTTTTGGATTTCCTATGTTCTCACCAGACCTTTCGGAGCGTCTGGAGCCGATCTGCTAGGTAAACCCGTGTTAAATGGTGGATTTGGTTTAGGCAATGGTACAACGAGTCTTCTTGCATTAGCGATTATGGTGGCTCTCGTTACTTGGATAAGCATAACCCACAAGAAAGAAATGTTATTTGAAGAGCAGGTAAAATAAAACCGGGACCGCTTCCGCCAACAGATCGTTTGCGTCGCTTAATGAAAAGCAAAGCTCCATGGAATAAATAATCGTGACTCAATTTAGAGCCCCAGCTCCTATCTGCGATGCACATCAGTTGAATGATTTTAATAGCGGTGAACCTTCATTAGATGATTGGCTTAAGAATCGAGCTCTGAAAAATCAAGCTTCAGGCTCCTCGCGCTGTTTTGTCGTCACAAAAGTTAATAAAGTCATTGCCTATTATACTTTATCTGCGGGTGCAATAAGCCATGAAAAAGCCCCAAAATCCATGCGCCGTAATATGCCAAATCCTTTGCCCGTTTTATTATTGGGTCGGCTTGCTGTTGACAAAAATTACCATAACAAAGGGTTTTTAACAGCCTGTACAAAATCTGCTTAAACATACCTTTTACTTTCTAAAAAAACCCTAAAATACGAATTTACAAAAATAAAAAAGAGGTATATAAATCGATTATACAGTGTGAAAGCATTGTGAATTTTAAAAAAATATGCGGTGAGTTCCACCGTGAATAGCCGGTGGAGAGGAAGGCTCTGGCTTTGATTGTAAAATTAAAGTGAAACCAGCCTCTGTGAAGCAGGAATCTAACAGCAAAGCTACCTTTGGATAGGTTTGCATAGGTTTAGAAGAACGGTTCGGGAGTGGTTTATTGCGCGAAGCCTTAATCCGCTCTCTTAGTGTAGCCAAAGAGGCAGGTATTTTTGCTATTTTAGTTCATGCCTTATCTGAACAGGCAAAACGATTTTATTTATCGCGGGGCTTTGTAGAGTCACCTTTGCAGCCTATGACCTTAATGCTAACTCTCGAAACCGTCCGTTCGATTCTAACCGAACCTTAATAAGTAGGACAAAATTAAACAAGAATTTTATGAAAATTTCATTGATGATTTCGCCGGGATGTAATGGTTTTTGAATCGTCATATCTCCCTATTTTGAAGTATTGTCTGTTGCGCATCACACGTTAAGTCGAAACATTCAGGACGTTTTTGACCTATAAACCAAGTGCCTTTTTTTGTATCTAAGTAATGCTTAATTGGTCTAAGATGGTTGCCTCTTATAATGAGTAAATGGCAACCAGATTCCATGGCTATTTTTGCTGCCTGGATCTTGGTTTTCATCCCACCGGTCCCGTGAGGAGTGGTTGTACCTTTGCCCATTGATAATATTTCAGGGCTCAATGAATCCACTATTGGAATAAATTCAGCCTCTGGATTTATTTTAGGATCATCAGAATAAAGCCCATCGATATCCGATAATAGAAACAATACATCCGCTTGAATTAATTCCGCGATTCGAGCTGAAAGCTGATCATTATTACCATATTTATTTTGTTTTGTAGCTACAGAATCATTTTCATTTATAATCGGAATTATTCCGATGGACAAAAGTGTATTAAGGGTGCTTTTTAACTGAATAAATCGATTTTCATATTCACAGTCATCAGCCGTCAACAAAAGTTGTGCACCAAGAATTCCATGATTATCGAATATACTTTGATACATTTGTAACAGTTGTACTTGACCAATCGCAGATGCAGCTTGTTTTATTTCTAAAGAGATTGCAGCATTATTTTTCGTTAAACCAAGCTTCAACTTGCCAGATGCAATAGCTCCCGATGAAACCAAAATAACTTGAAGCCCAGTTGAACTATGGTTCCTTATATGGTACCATTTTAATTATGAGTAAAGTAGGGAAACAATTAGACAAAATGCGGCAAAATCCGCGAGATTGGAGAATTGATGAGCTTAAGGCTTTGGCAATTTCTTGAATTAATTGATGAGCTGGGAGAGATAACATGAAAACAAGCAATGATTATCCAATTGTCATCCGTCCACTATCTGTAGAGGATGGTGGTGGTTATTTGGCTGAGGTACCTGATTTGCCAGGTTGCATGGCGGATGGTGATACCGTTGAAGAGGCCTTACACGATGTTGAGTCTGCCGTCCAATCCTGGATTCTAACGGCAAAAGAATTTGGTGATCCTATACCTAAACCGAGCGTTGCGCTGAATTTTAGTGGGCAATGGCGAATGCGTGTGCCAAAGCATCTGCACGCGGCTTTAGTCCTTCAGGCAAAGGAAGAAGGAGTGAGTCTTAATATGTTGGCGGCTACTTTGTTGGCAGAGGGCATTGGAAAACGTTTGCCAAGACTACAATCCTAAAAGTACAGTAGAATTCCCTACTGGACTTTTTTTCGCATCATAAATTGAGTGAATCTCATCAAGGAACAGCCCAAGGGTAGCTTTATGGGCATCACTGACTTTTTAAATATTGGTAAATCGAATCGATTTTGGCCTTGTATTGAGCGAATAAATCTGGAGGAGCGGTATCTTGCGCAGATAATAAGTCATCGTAGCCAAGTAATAATTGTCCTAGTTTTTGTGCCGCTAAGATGGCGTTTTTGTGGGCTTTCCTTTTTTGAGCATTAAACATTTCCTCGTAGAAACTGTCTTCATAAATAAGCCGGTAGCCTGATAAAGAATTCTCAAATTTTTGTCGAAGCGGGGTTAATTTATCGGCCTCATAGATGTCTGATGCTAAAAGAGCCTGTAAATAAGCCTCAGCAGAACTCATTAGAGTATTCATTCCTTGTGTAAGAATTTTCTCATGCGAAACCGGAAAAAAAAGAAAACTCGCAATTATGGCGATTAACGCTCCAATGGTCGTGTCATAGCAGCGCGCTAAGACTAAGCTCGAGGCATCCTGTGGATCCACTGTCGATACCAGCATGACGACCATTGCCGTGATAGGGACTACAAAAATAGCATAATTAAGGATATTAAATGATTTCAAATAATAGGCCACAAATAACATCAGCACCAATAATACATTAAATTCCCAGGGCTGGTGAGCCAAAGTCGAAACAGCCGTACCGACTTCGTCTCTCATGCAATCGTTCTTCATTTTTTCTTCTAGATCCCTCGTTTAAGCCACAGAGAATTTCCTGATACATAAATTCCAACACCGTGTGCTGAAAAATAATAATGCCCCGATCAAAACGCGTAGATAATTTTTCGATCCATAAACAACTGGCGATTAACGAACAACCAGTACCAATCAGCATAAAGAGGCCTCGCTCCAAAACCGATGCGCCGTTTAAAGGTAAGCCTGAAGAAATCAGCGCAAATAATACGATGAAATATATTCGGATAAAAGCGGTGTAGCTTTTGCTCCCATACAGGACGACCAATGCACCCAGTAAAGCTAAATAAATGGCTAAAATGGCCATTGATTCTGCTGCATAAACGGCAATTATGGCAACCAGTGTCGCTAGCATTCCGCATACAGCAACCGAGAGCAATTGTTCAGAAGCGGTTTCACCCACTCGAGTTTGTGTGATGAAGGCCGCCACAAAAATCAGCAGATATCCTTGAGAAAATTGCGGAAAAAATCGAAAAAGCAAGATAGCCAAGCTTACGGCAAAAGCTCCTCGAATGGCCTGCTTCAAATAATCGTGGAAAGGATCGAACCTTTGTTTAAATTCATATCGAAAAAAATCGGTGATGCTCATGAGGACAGTTTTTTTGTTAATTCGGGAATGGCTTCAAATATATCGGCTTTTAAAGCATAATCGGCAATTTTCATCATTTCCGCTTCTGGGTCTTTATTGATGGCTACAATGATTTTACTGTCTTTCATGCCCGCTAAATGTTGAATGGCGCCCGATATGCCAATCGCAATATATAATTCGGGGGCAACAATTTTGCCGGTTTGTCCTACTTGATAATCATTATCGGCATACCCGGCATCAACCGCCGCACGCGAAGAACCTATGGCGGCATTCAATACTTCAGAAAGGGGCGTCAATAAATTATCGAATTTTTCCTTGCTCTGAAAGGCGCGCCCACCGGAAACAATCACTCGAGCGGAGGTCAATTCTGGTCGTGAAGAAACACTTAAATTTTGGCTGATATAGTGTGATTTCGGATAATCAAAAACTTGGACTATGGTTTCGATCGGTGCCGCTGCTTCTTGGGAAGCCACCGCATCGAAGGCAGTGCTGCGTACCGTGATGACTTTAATGGGATCCTTAGATTGCAAAGTTGCAATTGCATTTCCAGCGTAAATAGGCCTCGAAAAAATATCGGGTGATATTACTGCGATAATGTCAGAAATTGGCGCCACATCCAATAATGCAGCCACTCTCGGTAAAATATTTTTCCCAAAACTTGAGGCTGAGGCAAAAATATGACTATAGCTTTTACCTATGTCGGCGATTAAATTCGAAATGCTTTCCGCTTTTCCATAATTATAAACTTCAGAAGCGTTCACAAGCACTTTTTTAACGCCTTCGAGTTTTGCTACTTCGCTCGCAATTTTCAGTGCTTTTTCACCCACTACAAGAGCGGTGAGATCATCCCCAATTTTTTTTGCGGCTGTAATAGTACTTAATGTCGTTTTTTTTAAACCACTATCATCATATTCCACTAAAACTAATATTCTCAATTGATCACCTTTGCTTCGTTACGCAATTTATCAATTAACTGATCGACATTTTCCACTTTAACGCCAGATTTTCGTTGTGGAGGTGGCTCTATTTTTAACGTGATTAAATGAGGCGAAAGATCAATGCCAAAAGTTTCGGCGGGAATAATATCCATTTTTTTAAGCTTTGCTTTCATAATATCGGGTAATTTCGCTATACGAGGCACATTTAATCGAAGATCTGTCGTAATAACGCAGGGCAAATCGACACAGACGGTTTGATGGCCTCCATCAATTTCGCGCTCCACTTCCACTTTTTTTTCGATCACCTTTACTTTGGAGGCAAAAGTGGCTTGCGGCCAATTAAGCAAAGCCGCCAGCATTTGCCCCGTTTGATTCGAATCATCATCGATGGCTTGCTTACCTAATAAAATTATTTCAGGCGCTTCTTTTTCGGCCACAGCTTTTAATAATTTTGCCGCTGCCAAGGGTTGAATTTCTTGCTCGGTTTCCAGCAAAATAGCGCGATCCGCGCCCAGTGCCAATGCGGTACGCAAGACTTCTTGGCAACGAGAAACTCCAATAGAAACGGCAATAATTTCTGTTGCCACTAAAGCTTCTTTAAGTCGTATGGCTTCTTCCAGGGCGATTTCATCAAAAGGATTCGCGGACATTTTTAAATGCTGAGTCTCAACGCCTGAAAAATCCGATTTTACTCGGGGTTTAATGCTGGCATCTACCACTCGCTTAATGGCAACCATTATTTTCATCGTGAATTTTCCTTTTTATTTCCCAAAGGAGAAAAGGCTTGAATGCCGGTAATACTGGCGCCCAAAATAAGGGCGTGAATATCGGCTGTTCCTTCGTAAGTTTTTACGGTTTCCAAATTTTCCATGTGACGAATAACATGAAATTCATCGACAATTCCATTTCCGCCATGCATATCTCGTGCCTCGCGAGCAATATCTAAGGCAACTAATGAGGAATTTCGTTTAATCATCGAAATACATTCACTCGCCGCTTTGCCTTCATCTCTCAAACGTCCAACGCGTAAACAAGCCTGCAATCCCAGCGCTATTTTAGTTTGCATGTCGGCCAATTTATATTGAATTAATTGATTAGCGGCGAGTGGCTGACCAAATTGACTTCGATCTAAAACATATTGTCTGGCAGCATTCCAGCAAAACTCTGCGGCTCCCAAAGCACCCCAGGCAATCCCATAGCGAGCCATTTCTAAACACCCGAAGGGTCCACTTAAACCTTCACAATGTGGCAAAAGATTTTCGTCTGGAACAAAAACTTCATCCATCACAATTTCACCGGTAATGGAAGCGCGTAAGGAAAATTTACCTTCAATTTTAGGGGCAGAAAGCCCTTTCATTCCTTTTTCTAAAATAAAACCTTTAACACGGCCTTCATCATTTTTTGCCCACACCATAAAAACATCGGCAATCGGGGAATTCGTTATCCACATTTTTGTGCCACTGAGAGAATATCCTCCTGACACTTTTTTAGCTCTTGTTTCCATACCACTGGGGTCTGAACCATGATTAGGTTCTGTTAGGCCAAAACAACCAATGAGTTCGCCTCTTGCAAGCTTAGGCAAATATTTTTCCCGCTGAGCTTCATTTCCATAAGTATAAATGGGATACATCACTAGGCTCGATTGGACGCTCATGGCTGAACGATAACCAGAATCGACTCGTTCTACCTCACGAGCCACTAAACCATAGCTAACATAATTAGCCCCAGCGCAGCCATAGCCTTGGATCGTAATCCCCAGCAAGCCAGCTTCCCCAAAATCTCTCATAATTTCAGGATCAAATTTTTCATCTCGATAAGCTTTTAATACCCTTGGCATTAGTTTTTCTTGTGCAAAATCCTGAGCACTATCACAAATTATGCGTTCCTCTTCCGTCAACTGCTCACGAATAAGCAAGGGATCGAAAATATTATAGGCTATCCGCGTTTTGGGCATGAGAAGAGCACTCCTTTTTCTTAAGATAATAAAGCTTAGAAGAAGCTATTGGAAGATTTTCCATTAATGATATTATAACGGAACAAGAAAGGATGCCTTATGACAGATACTTGGAACGCTAAAATTTATAGCCAATTTTTGGATTTAAGAACTCGACCCGCTCGAGACTTACTTGCTGCAATTCCAGAGGGGTTTGAACCAAAGCTAGTTTATGATCTAGGCAGCGGGCCAGGCAATAGCACTATTCTTTTACAAGACCGCTGGCCAAAGGCTCGGGTGATTGGCCTCGATTCTTCAGCAGATATGATTAAAGAAGCCAAGTCCCGCTATCCGAATATCCAATTTACGCTTGGAAATATCGATAATTTTTCACCTTCAGAAAAAATTGACTGTATTTTTGCTAACGCTTCTTTGCAATGGCTGGATGCACATGAGATTTTATTTCCTGAATTATTTCGCTCCCTTAATAAAGATGGCGTACTCGCCATTCAAATGCCTAATAATTTTCACTCTCCAACGCACCAAATTACTGCCGAATTATTGCAAAACCATTCTGAGTGGAATGAATTTTTAACACATTTACGCTTTGGTATTTTAAAAAAACCACGCTATCATTTGCCCTGGTATTATGATCTTCTCGATCATTGTGGAGCCCATAATATTCAAATGTGGGAAACGAAATATTTCCAAGAAATGTCCAAGCATGAAGATATTTTTAACTGGGTAAAGGGAACGGGATTGCGACCTGTTTTTGTCGCCATGGATCCTGAAAATCAAGCAGAATTTAAAAAAGCTTATCTTGAGGCCGTTACAAAAGCTTACCCATTTCAAGCGAATGGAAAAGTACTACTTCCGTTTAAACGGATTTTTCTTGTTGGCTTTAATAGGATAATACAAGGAAGGAGTTCCCGCTTTAGTGGGAACTCCTGAATTTTTGCTCTTGAGCGGACAGCAATTAAAAATAGGAGATTGACCATTACTTACAAAACAATATTGCTCCAATTAATAGCAGCAAGTCTAATACTCCCTTTAAGCTTTTCTGTTAAAGCTGATGTGGCTGATGCTCAAATTTTAAAAATTGCTACTTGGAACACATACGATTTTGGCGGAAAGTTTGGAGGAGTATCTAAAGCGAGTGATGATACGATACTAAATGCTATGACCGCTGTAATTAAAGGCTACGATATTGTATTTTTACAAGAAATTGCACAGAAATCCGGTTGGAAATGTATTAGCTCTGAGACTGTCGCCGCATTTGAGAATTTATGTGGTGCCGATTATTTAGGGGGGGCAGAGTATAGTTGTAAAAATATTGCTGTAATCGCTGATGATACGGGTAATTGTGAAGCATATGGGGTTGCTTATAAAACGAAGGATATCGAGGATATCAAGGTGGAGTATACAGGCCTTGTGGGCAGCGTACAGTATATCCCTCAAGGCTCAGGTCCAGGTCAAATAATACGACCACCAATGAAAACAACCTTGTTCTTAAAAAATGGGAAACAAATCATTGTTTATAATATTCATACCCGTCCTTCAAGAACAGTTGAGGAATTACGAACCTTCAATACTGCACTTGATACCACGTATACACCAAATTATAAACAAAATATTATCGCATTAGGTGATTTTAACGCAGGATGTGGTTATCTAAGAGGGGGATTTTTAGAATATAATAATAACCGTTGCGATTATTCTGATGTAAGCAAAAAATTGTTTCCTAAAATCTCTGAACCACACAGATTCGCGTGGACATATATTATTTCTAACAATGAAGTTACTAATTTTGCGGGGGCAAGCTGGTGTCCTTACGATAGAATTATGTTAGCTCGAGCTGCGGCTCAGGCAGATATGGGTGTTTGTACAGAACAAGATATGGATCCACCATGGACTTCTCAAACACCTGTTTGTGGTCTTCGATGGGCTACTAAAACATCGCCTTGTATCCAAGATACCGTTCCAGGCATTCCAAGCCCCAATAAGCCTTTTGGAAAAAAATTTAATAAAGTCACGGTAACAGATGGAAAGAAAGTATTATCGGATCATAAATTAGTTTGGGTTAAACTTACCTTTGGTGCGATTAGTCCTACTGATCAGAGTGGAAGTCCACAGGGAAGTTTTAAAAAGAGCCATTCAGCCAACATTAATAGTGAAGATGTTTTTTTTAAAGGCGAAGATTTTTTGCCTAACTCATTCGTAAAAGTATATATAGTGCCAGCCAGTCAGATTGAAAACCAAAATAAAGTGAATTTAGTCCCTGTTCCTGGATTTCAGCCAAAAACTTTTCAAGTAAATCCGACAGGCATTATTACAGAAAATTTGTTAATCAATGCAAGTCAACTCGAAATAGGAGAGTATACAATAATCGTTAACTTGGATCAGAGTGGTACTTATCAACGACAAGTTGATGCACAAGAAAATTTTTCAGTTGAAGCCCCAAAGAACCCTCTTAAACGTAAGCTTAGCACAGCCATCAAAAATTCAGATGGTAAATCGAACCCTACTCGTGATCTTAATAAGCGTCGCAAACCGTCTCCAAGTCAATTTGAAATTATAGGGAGCCAATTCCCTTCCAATATAGATGCTTGTATTGTACTTGTTCCCTATACACAGCCAAAGATGGCTTCCGTTGTAGCAAATGTTAGAACTGATCCAAACGGTAGCTTCACTTACCCGATCTCGGAAACGTTCATAAATGGACTTCAGGGTGCTTACAACATTTTCTTTCAACCTATTGACGCTAGCCATACTAGCTGCAGCACAGATTATAATCCCTCAATTGATACCCTCGATTATGGTTCTACATTAGGAGAGGAAATAGGTTTTTATGTCAGCGATGATGCGTCAGGATATAATGATGTAGTTACACTTGGTAACAATGCACTAGAGCGTGAAGTGTTTAAAGTAATCAAGGATAATAGTATCTATGTTTTAGCAAAAAATTTACCACCGCAAAAACCCATTGATTTTTATGTGCTTAGTGACAAATTGGTCAGAGAACAAGTGCCTGATTGGAATGGTAACTGGTCTGATCCATTGCTTAACAATTTGGATTTAGAGCTAGTATCAGTGCCAGTTTTATCCGATGACTCACAAAAAAGACAGCAAACCGTGAATGTACCTGAGGATGGAAATGTATTTTTACCGATATGGATAAACATTGCCGACAAAATAGGTCAATCCAGTGCCACTACACCTAATCATTTTATCACGCGATATGGATCAAATTTTAATGTTGTGATTGATATCAATCAAAGTGGGCACTATCAAGTAGGAGAAGATAAAGTTGATGTCCATAGTATCGGCAAAATTAGCAGTTGGCTAAGTAATCATGATGCCCTTAATAATACTACGCAAGGAGCTGAAGCTGTTGCAGCTATTAAGCAATATCAAGAGCTATTGAATGGAAAATTGGATGTTAAGTTGGCAATTACAGGAAAATTTGACAAGGCAACGGAATCTGCTTCAATAACCTATGTATGTTTACCTTCTCTCATTAAAAATATGTCTTCTGTCTTGGATAAAGACTCACAAATTGGTTTTAAAGTACTCTTGCCTGAACAATATATTCAAAATAAGCAATTTTTAAGCGGTCTATATAATTATGCTAAAGTGAACATTAAAAATAGTATAGTGGATAATCTGGGCTATTCTTGTGTTAATGGTACGGATATTACTTTACAAGATATTACTGTCAACAATGATGGGCCATCTTATGTTAACGCTATTGATAGTGCTACGATCGGTAATCTTAACGTAGGAGTAAATTCATCAATGAATATCAATGCACCAGAAATTAAATTTCAAGGTGAGGCTCTTATTGCTGCACAAGCAGCCATTAATGGCACAGCTATCGCTGGTGGATGTATGCTCATATCTGGAGGAACTGCGGCGCCTCTTTGTATAACCACTGGTGTTGCAGTTGCTTTTCTTCCAGGCTTTGTTCTGTATACCCAATTAGTCAAGTAAAAGGAGTGAGACTATGTTTAAATTTTTTCCGAGATTATCAAAAAAAATTATTCTATTGATAATATTTTTTTTCAAGGCTACAGCATTTGCAGATCCCCTTCCTGCCATAGTGGTTGATCCGACAGGAAAAGTTGGAATTGGTACAGCAACTCCTGATGCACAGCTAACAGTAAAAGTGCCTAATGAAATAGTTACTGATCCTAATAGGGATTATTCATCTAAGTCGCTTAATCTTTATTTACCTTATACCTTAAACTTTGGTCGATACTCAGGTGGCCTGGCCAGCGGAACAGGAGAAGGTTCTTTATCTATTTTTGACGATCTAAATAACAACGCTAATTATTGGGCATTTGTTGCAGCGAATACTTTAAACGGTGGAAGAAGCTCAGCACAATTAAATTTCATACCAGGCGATGGCTTATCTCTACAAACAAGTGGTGACACTTCTGAGGTATATGTGGATGGTAAGACATCGTCTTCGATAGTTTTGACTACTACAGGTCCAGGTAGCGCAACATTTTCGCTCACTAGGACCACTAAGGGTCCAGTAGTGTCTATAATTTTTTGCCCAGGAGGTCAGGGCCCAGGTGGAGCGACAGGTTATGGACAAGTACTAACAAGCAAGGGCTGGCAAGCAGCCCAATCTCCATGTGGTTCTGCTGCTAAATCGGCTCTTGTTGCTTCAGTTCCGCTAAATAGAGTCGATAAAAGGAGAACTATCTTTAATAATACTCTGATGTCAACACAAGAAACTGGCTTGTATATTGAGCAACAGAAAAAATTAGATCAGCTAACAGGGCAATTAGCAACACTCAAAACGCGATTAAAAAAAGATGAAGATATTATTGCTTCTCTTGTTAATAAGTCCAAAAAAAAGTAAATTCAGACAGCAATTCTCGCTAAAGCGGGAATTGCTACAACAAGCTGGCGCCCCAGGGAGAGCAATGCTCCCCCACAGCACCAGCGTTAATACCAAAAAGGAGTTCCCGCTTTAGCGGGAACTCCTGGATAATCTGCATCATCACCACTTAAAAACCCCTAGGATAGAATAAAGTTCCTCAAAATGCTTGAATAATTCCCCCAAAAATGAATTGACTATTGATATCACTTTTTGATATCATTTAAGGGTGAAAGATGAACCATTCTCATCGAAAAACATTGGTAGCTATTTTTAAACATCCGTCACCAAACGCACTGGAGTGGCGGAGAATTGAGGCACTATTATTGTCAGTTGGTGCAAACTTGATTGAAGGTACAGGATCAAGAGTTCGATTCATCCTTAATGATGACGCGGTAACTTTCCATAGACCGCATCCTCAAAAAGAAGCAAAGCCTTATCAAGTTCGAGATGCGCGTAAATTTCTTGAAAATGCGGGGATTTTACCTTGAATATTATGAACTACAAAAATTATGTTGCGCGCGTTGAATACAGCGATGAAGATGATTGCTTTGTAGGCCACATCGCTGGAATTAATGATATTGTTGGATTTCATGGAGAGTCCGTTGCTGAACTACACCATGCGTTTGAAGAAGCCGTGGATGATTATTTAGAAACTTGCAAAAAAGCTGGGAAATCACCTCAAAAACCCTACTCCGGAAATATCATGTTGCGAATTCCGCCCGAAATTCATGCTAAGGTCGCCATGCTCGCCCAGGCGAATGGCAAGAGTTTAAACTCCTGGGTAACCGAATTACTTTACAAAGCAACTTAAGGCATAGAGGAAAAAAACCAAAGCTTGCTCTATAATGGAGCTATGCAGTCATAACAAAAGGAGTCTGCTATGAAACATGTATCCCGCCTGATAGTACTTTCCACCCTTCTTGCGCTGTCCCAAAGCGTCCTAGCAGAAGACAAAAAACCTGATTACACGGATGGTCATGAGTTTGTGGCTCGCTGCCAAGATATGGAAAAAAACACTGAAAAAATGGCCTGGTGTAAGGGCTTTATCATTGGCTTTGACCAAGGCCACACCACGATGAGCTATGTCACCCGCAAAGGCAAAGAGTTTGATATTGAAAAAGATGGCCTACTCTACTGCCCACCTAGCAATGTGACACACACACAAGCCATACACATGATCGTGGATTACATCAATTCTCATCCAAAAGAGGCAAACTTGCCCGCTGGGCTACTAGCCGCTTATACCTTGCACGATAAGTATCCCTGCGAAAAGAAGCCTGAATCAACCTCAAACACAAAATCGGAAGACAAATTTTCAAGAGATTGATCAGCGGCTTCCGCTGGAAACAACTTCCTTGGACTACGGTTTCCGCTACCGCTACGCCACCGCCGCCAATTCAGGCGGCGGTTTTTTTTTGAAAAAAATTTTCACTTCGACAGATCGTGTTAATAATTTCTTAATATTCTTTTGTTATTGTAGGGAGCTTCAATACAGTAAAAAGGACCATTGACTATGAAAGCCTCCCATTCAGATCCCTTTTTGGACAGCTTTATTCAGGATGCTGAAAACACTATGAAGAGCTATATTTGTACACCTGTTTTCAAAGCCATGGACATCCTTGCCATTAATCATCCGCTGCCGGAAGATTTAGAGCCTGATATCCAAGATTTTATAGATGACATCAGGCGATTTTGGTCTTTAACTCTTGAGCAAAGGCAAGCCTATAAAAATAAATGTATTTCGCTTATTCCTGTCCCCTACAATCCCCTTATAATTCCTGCTGAAAATCATGCACAGTTTCCAGAAAAAAATCTATTACTGCAACAAAGCACGGCCGCCCGAGTGTTGGACCTTGCCATCCATGGTCTTAAAGAAAAGTTGAAGCTAAATGGACAAGACCAAAAAACTAAAATAGCCCTAGCTCGTCTAGAGGAAATTTATGAAGACTTAGTCAAGGATACTGTCATGCAATTTTTGGATGATCTCGTGGTCTTAGGCGAGTTTACAAAAATTGGGATTCTGGAAGAAAATCAAATTGCAGATTTCAAAGATCGCTCGCTTAAAATAGTTTTGCGCGTCAATCATGACCTTGATCGAGGAGAAGTTTGGAATTCTAAAACACAAGAATCAGAAGATAGGGTGCTCCCTCTGAGCAAGGTGGCCATCTTGCTGATTCACGCTATTCAATTTCAAAAATTTTTTAAATCGGAATACAAAAAAAGAGTCGAAAAGTTTTATCACTTAATTTTACAAGCCGAAACGGAGAAGAATTCTTACAATAATGAAATCTGCAATATTGGCGTACGAAACAAATGGGTTCGTGGAATGCTCCATCTGGATTATCAAGGAATGTATCTTCTCAGTGACATTTACGAAGATTTAGGAAGCCTCTCGCTAGATTTTTTTGGCGAGCGCTTGCTGCAACTCAAAAAAGATAACCCACAAAAAATGTTTACCATATTATGCCAATGGATTGATGCCCATCCGAATAAAAACCCGCGCACAGGAAAGCCTCTTGAAAAAACGCCCGAATTCCATGAATTCATCAACTGCAAAGTGGAACTTCAGAATTATCTCATCGACAAACTCGAAAAAATGGGCCTTAACATCTTAACCGATAAACACATCCGCACGGCTCTCCCCATTTATATGAAAGATTACCAGTGTTTACGCTACCCCTGCCCTGAAGGGTATAAGACGTCCATCAGAACCTTAGCGGCCATTTGGGAAGAAAAAGAGAATTTCCCCAAACACCTAAAAACTCTTTTTTCTCAGCATAAAACACTAGACGACATCGAAAAATATGGATTAGATGTCTATTTAGGCTTAAAGCGTCTCTTGGAAAAAGCGACGCTGTATGACAACAATCATTCTGAACATCCTCATGGTGAAGAGGAAGGCCTCTTGGGCGATGTTGCAAGTAAAGTAAAAGCTGAGCTGAGTAAGCTTTTAGAGCAAGACATTGGAAAATGGAATGAATATCGTGAGCTCCTTCTTGCCAAAGATACGCTCCTTAGCGAGCACTATAAGGTATATAAAAAAGCTCACAGTAAGGAGCAATTTCTTGCAACTAGCTTTGCCATATTAGCTGGCGAAGAAAACAGAGCTCAACGAAAATCTTTAGAGAAAAAAATGGCTCGAACTTTTTTTGCTGATGACTTGGATTTCAAGAACGATGTAACACTCGACAACTGGTATCGTGAAAAGGCTAATTTCAAGGAGGGAGTGCTCACACTCGAACCCCATGATATTAATCGCCTCTGCTGGCAGGCGCTTTTAATTTCCCCGATGAGTTGGAGCGAGACATTCCAAGGCATTCTTGCCCAAGTATTGCAGTTTATAGAAAAGCCCGTTGAAAACGATTTTGAACATACAAAAACAAGAGAATATTCTTACCCATCCGCTTTGCTCAAGCAATTAAATTCGCGTCTTAAGCTTTCCAGAAATCCTTTCATGTGCTTACCAGAAGAAGTCTTTGTGGAAGGCAATTTAGATGACGTTAAAATATTAGATACTTTTGAAAAGTTTATTCTAACGATCAAAAATTATTCCGAAGCTGAACGACCTGAATTAATACAAAATTTGAAATTCCCTGAGTGGTTTTTTAAGCCTTCAGAATTGGAGACCGGATTAATAAAATTACCGATGCTTGAACGTCTAAGCCTTATAAAAAACTTAAGATTTCAAAAAAATTTTTTTGGTCCTCCTGAATTGCTCTCGACATTAAATGAGCTTCCTAAAAATAATTGGGCGGAAGCGCTTAATTTTTTCCACGAGGCTGGTGCCATCAATTACCATAACGTCAATAATCATATGGGGGCTGGGGGACAACTTCTTATCGGATGGCGCTGTTGTGCTTTACAAATCTTAGAAAGTCTTCAGAAACGAGACCGTTACCCCCTCTTGCTTGCTAATTTGGATTTTTTCTTCGAAATAAATAAGTTGAGTCTATTCCGAGAAATTTCTTATGTTGATATGGCAAATTTATTACCCAAAAAAGACAGATTCTCTTTTTTTGAAAGGTTTATTTCCAATTTTAAAATATCCCCTAACTATTTGAAAAAAGTAATATGTACTTTGCCTGAAGAGGACTGGGAAAGAGCATTACCTAAATTAATCATCATGTATTCTTTCAATGCAGATACTAGTGTTCTCGTTGAAAACTTTATTGGCTTACTACCTGAAAAGTTATGGCCCATTTTTTTCAATATAGCCATCAAATTTCTTGGAAATCTAAGTCTTACAATCAATATGAAATCCATCCTTGAAAGCACTCCCTTTAAGAATCGTTTTTACCTACTAAAAACAATTTCCCCTCACTTTGCTGATATTTTTGGCCCAACGCTTTTAGGCTTTCTACCCACATACACTGCATTTTTGATGCATTCAGTTGGAGATGAACGGGCTGAATTCCTGGCATTTGTATCAGAAAAATTTGAAAAACATGAAGTAAGCCCTTCGGTCTGGATTGAATTTCTAAAGCCACTGCAGAAAAGTAAACGTCATCTTTTACTTCCATCTAAAGCGCAAAACAATCTCTGCAGTGGCTTTCTAGGTTTTTTCCAATTTTTCTCTGAAGAGCAATGGCCTTTAGTCGACCAGCGATTTCGACTGGGTCACTGCTTGGCAAGTAGGGAAGGATTTAAAGAACTCTGGCAATCTACCTCCCCTTCTTTGTGGGCTAAAATTGCAATATATTTTAAGCTTGATCTACGAGAAGAAACTGAAAAACCAGCACTATTTTCTTACATATTAACTTCTTTAAAGGTGGAAGATTGGAAACATTTCATTAGTTTACTTGGGGAGGGCACAACGTGGAGCTCGGTAATGAATACCGGAGAAAAACTTCTGGAACTTCTCATTGCCCTCGACAAATTGAGCTCTAAAAATAACAATTTTTGTGAATATTTATTAAAGGCTATCGGCCAGGATTTAAACAATATTATTAAAACCAGAGAAGATTGTTTTCTGTTTTTGAAAAAAAATTCTGATCTATTTTCCCCGTTTTTTTTGCGTCATTTGGAAACTATGGTTAAAAATTCAGAGGATTATTTAATAACTCTTAAAGAGTTAAGATCTGTAGACAAAGAACTTGGCCATGTAGAACAACTTTACCTTGTAAGGCATTTTTTAGAAGCAAATTCATTGCAGAAATACAGAGAACAAAATCTATTAGGAAGGATATTAAAATTATTTGATCAAGCTGATTGGAAATGGATCTGCGAAATCTACGGCAAGAATGCCGCCGCAAGGGCCGAAGATGATCCCTGCGACTTTCTGTTAACACTCTATAAAACCCTAGATGAAAAAGAATTAAAAATCGCCCTGGACTACAGCTATGATTTTTCTGGCTTTTTCTTAAACAGCTTTGAAAAAGAATTAAGTCAGTTCAGAGAGGATAATTTTCGCGAACAGATGCTAAATCTTATCCTCGAAAATGGCTGGCCTAGGCTAACTCTTGATATTCTCATCAAGATCGTAAAAATATGGCCAGAAGAAAAGCAAGAAATTATTCTGAATACTTTTTCTAAGTACTTGAAAGTGGATTTAGCTCCTTCTGACCTCCTTTCTGCCCTCCGAGAGAACTGCAAGGACTTTTCCACTCAAAAACGATTAGCATTTATTAAAATTCTGTCTGAAAAATATTCTTTTTTTAATTGGAAAATTAATGAAAAGAAAGGCTTCTCCTCCTTATTAGCTGAAATTAATGGGGGAATTGATGCCTTAAAAATTATCCTCACCAGCCCTTTCGCAAAGGAAAACTTAATATATCTCAAAGAAGATCACATCTTAGCCATGTGGGAAAGTGTTCCCACAGCTGACAGACCAAGCTTTTTTGAACTGATTGGAGTAGAGGTAATAATAAATAAATGCTCCTCCTGGAAACTGAATCTTTCAGCATATAGTGAATTTCGTAAATCATTTTATAAAGACATTAAATTCACTAGTATCCATTATGAAATTAAATTTCCAAAAAAAAGCTTGGATCTGTTACTGTCAATCCTGAAAATTATACCCAACGACGATTCTCACTATAGCTGCACTTTACTTGAATCGCTGACAAAAGAAGCCTACTTTTCGGCTTTAATTAAATCTGAAATTGAGTTAGCCGAGTTAATTAAACAATTACTAGATTCAAATACTCTCTGTGAAAAGCATTTTATTGTTCTTGGACCAATTTTTCGCTCAAGAATTCAGAGAATGAATGATCTTTCTAAGTTTATAACGATCTCTAAAATTAAAAAAAACCATATATCCTACCTGCTTCTGCAAATAGAACCCCAAAAAATAGCCAAAACTCTTAGTGACTTGTATTGGTTCTTAAAGCACTATGGGGATGAAGAAAAAATTTTGTCGCTCTTCCCTTCTCATCGAGTGGCATGCCTTAGTATCACTGAAAATGGGGAATACATTTATAATATAGATAAGGCTTATAGAAGTGAGGGTTATCCTGTCATTGAGGATTCCCACGTAGGTGAAATTTTTAAAGATGTGAGCGCTCATCCTATTAAACAACCGAAAAAGCTTCAAAAAATCTTGCAAATACATGAAGCACGCATCCGCATTTTATTATTAGGTGGCCTAGGTAAAACATATACTGCCCCCTGGAACCAGGGAATAACACTTTTCGATAGGATTCTTAATTTAGTAAGGCCATACACTTTCTACTTTTTTACTCCTCCCCGAGGCATAAAGATTGCGAAGATCATTATCGAAAAGCTGGAGTATCTTCGGAAAATGCTGGCAGTTTCTCAAGACCAAGACCAGCTACTAGCAGCCCCCAAAATTCATGAAGCCCTCATCGACTACCTAGGAGCGGGTCTTGAGCTCATCGAACAAACTGACCCAGATTGTGAACTTGCGCTGCTATTGCATTTTGCCGTTTGCAAGATCGCTTGCCCTCAGTATATGGAAGGGAAAAAACTAGTACTAAACAACACTCAAGCCTTCTTTCAGCCCAACAGAGAAGAGTCTAGAAACTTACTAGTATCTGAAATAGAAGAAGAAATTCTTAAATCATTGAATATGGAATTTGGTAAATAATGGATAAAATAGTCAACTTTCTTAAGCAGGTCTTAATATTTCTTTAAGGTTTCGCAGGTATAATAGGGTTAAATTGTTTGGAGAATTATAAATGAAACTAGTACCAAGCTTCGCAGAATCCGAGATGTTGAAAACGTTTTCGGCCTCTGCCATGTTGAAAGCCCAAGAATTGTACGAAAAAGAAAAACAGCAGCAGCACACTAAAGATGCTAGTCCTGCTTGGATTTCCCACGCTAAATTAACTGCAGAATTGGTAGATCAGATAAAAAATAACAAATCGGATATGAAAAACCTTTCTGAAGGGCTTGAAAAAAAGGCCGCTCCTTCTAATACAAATAAAAATGATAACTCTGATATCAAAAACCTTGTCGATAAGCTGGAGAAAAGCGGTGCTCCTTTAGAGTTTCTAGGACCTCTTCGTAAAGCGGTGGAAAATGGTAGTAATAAGTGTTTAGGTATTGCCCTAAAAATGGCCGGGGCTATCGACAAATTAATTACGGTTGCAGCCACTATCGCCATCCAAAATCAAATTGATAATCCAAAGCCTGGAACGCCCGTTGATCCTAATGCTCTGCTCAATTCACCCTGGTTCCAAGCTCAACGCAATATATTCAATGGTATTGTCATGGATCTGAACAATCAATTCCAGATCGAACAGAATGCCGAAAATTCAAATCAGGTGGTTTCTACTTCAACGCAAGAAGAACTTGCCGAAAATAAGCAACACGAAGAATTGAATCAAAGTACCGATCAGCAAAAGCCAAATGAGAACACACCTGAAAATTCTGGGAATAAATCTCATCACAGTCCTGCTTTAGAAATTGCCGAAAAAGTAGAAAAAATAGACGAACTAAGGCTATTGCTTAAATATGCTCCAGAAGCGGCAAAACTTGCTGAAAAAGGCATTGAAGACATCGTTGAAAAGATTGGTATGCAGATGGTTAAAGGCTAAGCTACTTTAGGTATAAGCTCAAGCGAAAATAGCAAGCCATCTTCCCGACCTTCGGCAAGCGGATAATAATTTTTTCGCACTCCCACTTCTTTGAAGCCAAATTGTCGATAAAAAGCGATCGCCGATCGGTTTGATTTTCTGACTTCTAAGCTAATTTTCGGAATCT
Source organism: uncultured Gammaproteobacteria bacterium (assembly GCA_963711375.1). Taxonomy (GTDB): domain Bacteria; phylum Pseudomonadota; class Gammaproteobacteria; order Coxiellales; family Coxiellaceae; genus CAVQDV01. The sequence goes on along the minus strand of CAVQDV010000005.1, from coordinate 2,184,051 downwards.
TACATTCTTCGCAATAGCCCATAATTTCATTTATTAATTGGCGTCCGCCGCCTTGTTTTTGATGCGTCGGCAGCAAAGCGATATTGATAATTTCCACTTGATCTGGCTGAACTAAAATAATCGCAAAGCCAATGATCTTGGTCTCATGCTCCATCACCCAGCCGACGTAATTCATTTTCATGCAATCTTGAAAAACCCGCAGCGTCCAAGGAAAAGGCATAGCCTGCTCGGCAATTTCCGCGAGCCTTGGTAAATCATTTTTGTGCCAGATTTTTATTTGCATTATTTCTCCGCGAGGTCGAATGACGGGATCACACTTTTAAATGTTTTATGGCTTGCCAGGTTTGCGCCTTTAATTTGGGTTCTTTCAATAATGTCGAAGGAGCATGAGTAAAGATAAATTTTTCACCTCTTGATTTAATGTGTGTCGAAATTTTATCTCCCATCACGATAACTGTTGAATATCGCGCCATTTCAGCCTCACACTCACTCCAATTTCGTGTGGTAGCCACGACAATAAATCCCAGAGCCTTGGAAATAGCTTCTAATAAACTTCGTTCTTCAGCCTCATGCTCAAAATCATAATCAGCTAAAATGATGATTGACTTAGACGCCTCTAGGCTTAGCGCATGAAAACAGAGCGCTTCCTTGATTTCGCTCTTACGATCACGCCAAACCTGGACACCGATGGCCTTCAGTACGGAAATTTTTCGATTGGTTTGCATAATATCAAACTCGGGTTAAAATAGAATGATGGAAAAAGAACACATTCTCATCTTTGGCGCCGGGAAGATTGGCCGTATCATTGCCCACATTCTCGCGCAGGCGAAAGAATACCACATCTGGTTAGCGGATATCGATATCGAGCAGGCAAAAAAAGGCATGAAAAAAAACCTTGAGGTCGTCCCGCTCAACATTCGCGAAACCGCCTCCACCTTAGAATGGGCAAAAGCTCACGGTATAACGGCCTGCGTCAGTGCCCTGCCCTATCATCTTACGGCAGAAGCGGCTAAACTTGCTGCTTTAATCAATGCGCATTACTTTGATCTCACCGAAGACATTCACGCCAGCCAAGAAATTAATCAATTAGCCAATATGTCTTATCAGGCTTTTGTTCCCCATTGCGGGCTTGCCCCTGGCTTAATTAATATCATTGCAAACGATTTAATGAAATCTTTTACGCAAGTCGAAGACGTGAAATTACGCTGCGGAGCTTTGCCGAAAAATACCAGTAATGCATTGCATTACTCACTGACATGGTCAACCGATGGCTTGATTAATGAATACGGAAATCCCTGTCATGTTATTGACGATGGGAAAATAGCTCTGGTTTCACCGCTAGAAAATTTAGAAGATATTCATATCGATGGCTTAGATTATGAAGCTTTTAATACATCGGGCGGAATTGGCACTTTAATTCAACAGCATGTGGGCAAGGTGAAAAACATGGATTATAAATCCGTGCGTTATCCCGGCCACTGCGAAAAAATGCGGTTTTTGATGAATGGCTTAAAATTGAATCATGACCGCCCAACCTTGAAAAAAATTTTAGAGCATGCCATCCCGACAACGAAAGATGATGTCGTGCTTATTTATGTTTCTGTCACAGGCGAAAAAAATCTCGAATTTTCCAGAGAAGCCTTTGTGAAAAAATATTATCCCGCCAGAGTTGCGGATAAAGATTGTACCGCAATTCAAGCATGCACTGCCTCTAGCGCCGCAACAATTATTGATATGGTATTGCAAAATTCTGGCGCTTATCATGGCTTTGTTTCGCAAGAGAGCTTTTCTCTCGAGCAGATTTTAACAAATCGCTTTGGGGGATATTTTAAATAATGGACTTTTTAAAAAAACTGAATTTACAAAAAATCAATTCAGGTGCCAGCGATGGTACTCAGTGGTGGTCTCAACATCAATTAGAAAAAATAGCTTCAATCAATCCTTCAACAGGCGCTCCCATCGCCGAAGTGTATGCCGCCTCGCTCGAGGATTATGAACATATTATTCAAAACTCACAAAAAGCTTTTCCGGCTTGGCGAGACTTACCGGCTCCTAAACGTGGTGAAATTATTCGACAAATCGGCGATATTTTTCGAGAAAAGAAGGACGAGCTTGGTACTTTAATTTCGCTTGAAACGGGAAAATCGAAACAAGAAGGTGATGGGGAAATTCAGGAAGCCATCGATATGGCCGATTTTGCCCTGGGTCAGTCCCGCATGCTTTATGGGAAAATAATGCAAAGCGAGAGACCCGAACATCGACTTTATGAGCAGTGGCATCCACTGGGTTTGGTGGGTGTCATTACCGCTTTTAATTTTCCCGTGGCCGTTTGGGCCTGGAATGCTTTTATTGCAGCGATTACCGGAAATTGCCTAATCTGGAAGCCCTCTCCTAAAACACCGCTTTGCACACTGGCTATTCAGCATATTTGTAATTCAGTAATGAAAAAAAATAAGTGCTCTGGGATTTTTTCATGCCTGATTACCGAAGATATAAATGTCATTGAAAAATTTGTCGAGGATTCTCGAGTCGCCCTTATTTCTTTCACGGGATCTTCAGCCGTTGGAAAAAGTGTCGGCGAAAAAGTGGCTCGCCGTTTTGGAAAATGCTTGCTGGAATGCAGCGGTAATAATGCGATTATTGTTGATGCTTCCGCGGATTTACAGCTGGCGATTCCAGCCGTTGTTTTTAGTTCTCTGGGAACGGCCGGCCAACGTTGTACGTCGACAAGACGCTTATTAATTCATGAAACAATCTATCAAAAATGTGTTGAAGGTCTTATTAAAGCTTATCGCCAAATTCACATTGGAGATCCCTTAAATCCTAAAAATTTAATGGGGCCTTTGATTGATCAAACGGCGGTGGATCGATTTTCGGCGGCTATTTCTGCGGTAAAAGCTCAAGGCGGAAAAATCGTTTTTGGTGGGAATATTCTAAAAATGCCTGGGTATTTTGTTGAACCCACCCTTGTTGAAGCCCAAAATTCCTGGGAAATTGTGCAAGCTGAAACTTTTGGTCCCATTTTATATTTAATGCGGTATCAGAATTTAGAAGATGCCATTCAATTACAAAATGGCGTAGCTCAGGGTTTATCTTCGGCTTTATTTACCAATGATTTAAAATCAGCGGAATTATTTTTATCTTCGCGCGGAAGCGATTGCGGAATTGCGAATATTAATATCGGCACATCCGGCGCTGAAATTGGCGGTGCTTTTGGTGGGGAAAAAACGACGGGCGGTGGACGGGAAGCGGGATCTGATTCTTGGAAGGCCTATATGCGTCGACAAACCAATACGATTAATTGGAGTTCGCAATTACCTCTGGCGCAAGGAATTAAATTTTCAGTTGATTAAAACTCTGTTCCTGTAAGAATAATTAATTACCGTTCTTCTAAACCTATGCAAACCTATCCAAAGGTAGCTTTGCTGTTAGATTCCTGCTTCACAGAGGCTGGTTTCACTTTAATTTTACAATCAAAGCCAGAGCCTTCCTCTCCACCGGCAATTCACGGTGGAACTCACCGCATATTTTTTTAAAATTCACAATGCTTTCACATTGTATAATAGATTTATATACCTCTTTTTTATTTTTGTAAATTCGTATTTTAGGGTTTTTTTAGAAAGGAAAAGGTATGTTTAAGCAGATTTTGTACAGGCTGTTAAAAACCCCTCTCCCTAACCCTCTCCCGCAAGGGGAGAGGGGATAAGACTGTTCTCCCCTTGCGGGAGAGGGCTAGGGTGAGGGGTATTAAAAGAGCTTCTATAATTTTAAAACTGCATTTTTCCAGCCGATATAAAGTGCTTCTCGCATTTCTTTTGACATACTCGATGTAAACTCCTGCTGAAATTGCCAATTTTTAATAACTTCATTAACGCTCGAAAAAATTCCACAACCTAAACCCGCTAAAACCGCCGCACCAATTACAGTAGATTCCGCTTGCGCCATTTTCTGAACCGGAAGATTTAATATATCCGATAAAAACTGCAGCAAAAAGCTATTCGTCGTCATGCCACCATCCACGCGCAATATTTCCAAAGGGCGTTGATAATCAGCCTCAACCGCCATCAATAAATCTTTCGTTTGATAACAAATCGACTCCAGTGCGGCGCGAATAATATGCGCTTTTTCAGTGTCTAAGCTTAAACCTAAAATAGCCGCCTTTGCTTCAGGTCGCCAATAAGGTGCACCTAAACCGGTAAAAGCCGGCACAAAATAAACACCCGCATTATTTTCAACACTTCGAGCGTAATTTTCAGTTTCTGCCGCTTCTTTAATCCACTGCGCTTTATCCCGCAGCCAGTGAACGATGCTACCCGCATTAAAAATACTCCCCTCAAGGGCATAATGCACCTTATCTCTCATTTGATAACACAAGGTGCTTAATAATTTATTCTTGGAATAAATAATATCGTTCCCGGTGTTCACCAATACAAAACACCCAGTCCCATAAGTGCTTTTTATCATGCCTGGGGAAAAAAGCATTTGCCCAACCGCGGCGGCTTGCTGATCACCTGCAATACCAGTGATGGGAATTTCGGCACCAAAAAAGGATTTTTCTGTAAGGCCAAATTGGGCATCACAGGCAAAAATCTTAGGTAAAAGATTTTCAGGGATGGAAAAGATATCCAGGAGCTCTTGATCCCATTGCAAGGTTTTTAAATTAAAGAGTGAGGTTCGAGAAGCATTGGTCACATCTGTCGCATGCACGTTTCCGCTCGTAAATTTCCATAATAAATAAGTATCCACCGTGCCAAAGGCCAATTGATTGTCGAGCGCTTTTTGCCGTGCCTGTGGCACATGCTCTAAAATCCAATGTATTTTACTTGCCGAAAAATAAGGGTCTAGGCGAAGTCCCGTTTTTTGCTGAATAAGCGATTCCAAATTTTGCTGCGATAAAACTTGGCAAAAATCCGCCGTACGACGGTCTTGCCACACAATAGCGTTATATATCGGAAGACCCGAATCTCGTTCCCAAATAATAGTCGTTTCACGCTGATTTGTAATGCCTATGCTGCAAATGTCAGTGGCATTTAAGTTCGCTTTTGCTAATACTTCTTGAGAAACCTGTAAAACCTTTTGCCAAATCTCTTCTGCATCGTGCTCTACCCAGCCAGGCTTAGGATAATATTGCTGAAGATTTTGCGAGCAAAGAGCCAAAATCTTCAGGTTTTCGTTTACTATGGCCGCTCGAACACTGGTAGTGCCCGCATCAATCGCTAAAATCCGTTTCATCGATATCCCTCCAAAGGGAAATCATAAACCTCTAGCCGCACTTAGTACAACAGCAAAATTTTACTTTAATCCGTTATGATGTCCATTTGATAAGGAATCTGGTGAATTTGCAGGTTTTGAATATCCAAAAACCCCATTAGGATGATTGGCAGTTTTACTTAAAGCAATAGCGATTTCTTCTTGTTTATCCACTAGTCGAATCATAAAATTATAGCATTCTTCGGATTTATTTCGAATTTTGTTTAATGTTTCTTTTGAATATCGAAAATAAGAGCCCGCTAATTTATCATTAGTATTCCGGTAATAATCTCCTATGGCTTCATAATATAAAGCCATATTGAAATAATCGTTCGAGGATTTTCCAGTTATTTTCTCGAGTGAAGCGGCAGACTTACCATATAGTTCTCTAGCTAAGTCTAGCTGCTTATCCTTATTTGCGAGTTTACCCAGCAGACCTAGCCAAGCCCCGATCTCCCGCCAATCGATATCGCTAGGAAAATTGATTTTTTCTCGAGAATTAATGGCCTGTCGGAGAAAATCACTAGCCGTTTCACGATGCTTATATTCATAAGCAAGATAAGCCAATTGGATTTGCCACTTCGAAATTTCGCGGAAATCTTCATCGGATTTATACTGGATATTTTCCGAACGAGCCGTAATGGCTTTTAAATAGAAATTTCTGGCTTTCTCAGGACGTTTTTCCTCATGATAAAAATTGGCTAATTTTCCAAGCCAAAAAGCGATTTTACGAGCATCTTCATAGGTGGGTGCATTGACATTTTTTAGAGCAGCGATACCCTCCTCAATAAAGCCTAGTCCATCTGAGAATTTCCCTTGTATGGAATAAATACTCGCAATTTCCCAGTTCCAATTTGAAATATCACGCCAGTTACTATCGGATTTTTCTTTCTTCTTAGGTAACACTATTCTTTGGTTGAGGGAACTTTTAGGTAGAGGATGATAAAGCCTTGTAAACTTTGTCTCGTAAATGGCTAGCATTGTTTCTACTTTTGCTAACTCGGCCTCGTATTCTGCTAATTCAGCCTGGAATTCAACTTTATGCTTCTTTGAGATTTTTTCAGAAGTATGGCGACCATTGAGGTTTTCAAAGGTTCTTCTCATAGTATGTTTCCGTTTTGTTCATTTGCTTGCATATTAGCCCAGCAATATTAAGGAAATATTAAATCTACTACAAATTTATAGCAAAATGACTCTCAAAATGGGAGCGGCTGGAAGGGGTGACAAATGATCAGTTTCTGTCTACACTTCGGAGATGTTAAAAACGTCGGCAATTCCAGTTAGTTTATACATTCATACGCCCTGGTGCGTACGAAAATGCCCCTATTGCGATTTCAATTCCCATGCCCTTCGGGGATCGATTCCAGAAAAGGAATATCTCGCTGCCCTACTTCGAGATTGGGAGTCTGCACATGAAGACCTGCAGGGCCGATCGCTGACAAGCCTCTTTATTGGAGGGGGAACGCCGAGCCTCATGTCTCCTGAATTTTATGCTAATTTATTTTCTGAACTTCAAAAAACAACTCATTTTCCAGAGAATATGGAAATCACCTTAGAAGCGAATCCTGGAACCGTGGAGCAAGCGCGTTTCACTGGATTTCATAATGCAGGCATTAATCGAATTTCCATAGGAATTCAAAGTTTTAATCCTGATAAATTAAAAATTCTTGGGCGCATTCATAATGCTGAGGATGCCAAAAAGGCTATTATTGCCGCTCAAAATTCAGGTTTTAGTAATATTAATTTGGATTTAATGCACGGCCTTCCCGGGCAAACACTGGAAGAAGCGCTTTTAGATTTGCAAACGGCCCTTTTATTTAATACCACTCATTTATCTTGGTATCAACTTACTTTAGAGCCCAACACTATTTTTCATAAGTTTCCACCGCCATTGCCCGATGAGGATTTAATTGCCATTATGCAAGAAAAAGGCCGAGCTTTGCTTGCAGAACATGGATTTCTGCAATATGAAGTTTCTGCTTATGCACGCCAGCAGATTCAAAGCCAGCATAATGTCAATTATTGGAAATTTGGTGATTATATTGGTATCGGGGCAGGTGCCCATGGAAAAATCACGGATGAAAAAAATCAAAAAATTCGGAGAATTTCCAAAATCAAACATCCCACGCAATATTTGCTCGCTGAAAAGAAGGTGCAAGAGGAAAAAATAGTATCTAGCGAAGAATTACCTTTTGAATTTATGATGAACGCTCTTCGTTTAAATCAACCCATTCCCATTGAATTATTTACCGAACGAACAGGACTTTCATTAAAAATCATCGAAAAACCTCTAGATAAATTGACCCAAGATGAATTACTTTTCCTAAGCCCCAGCCACTTCAACAAAACTCCCCTTGGCGAAAAATTTCTAAATAATGTTTTAGAATATTTTCTTTGATGAGCTCGACTTCAGTGGGCCGAAAGGCAAAAATTAATTACCTATAAGAACTATCAACATGAGATAAAAAATGAGATCAAAATCACCTGATAAATCAAAAAAAATAAATAATCTCGGTGAAGCTCCAGAACTGAAAAATCAGCAAGAATTTGAGGAAGGAACTCAAGAAATAAACCCAGATTCAAAACCAAATATAAAAAAACGTGACTCAAGAGAAGAAGATTCTCCGAAAGAGCTCTTTGGTTCGCCTGCCTTAGTAAACAAGCTCGCCGCTACTGACTATTTAAAACTAATTAATAACAGCAAAGCCGAAGAGCAAGAAGAGCATATTCGTAACCTTAAAATATTTACAGATTCAAAGCTAAGCTTGAGAAATTCCCTTCACAGAGCTAGGGAAGGCGCCAGTTAATTTACAAGCAGCAGAGACGAACAATTTAAATGAGTTCCAGAAAATCCACAATGAGCAATTATGCGACCGACCTCAACATTATTTTTTAAATAGGATAAGTATATGCGTAAAAGTAAAGAACTCGAGATTATTCCGGATGTACTAGACATTTTAGCGACAGTAGCTCGATGTAGTCCTGATGTTTTTCTAGTGAGATTACAATCCATTGAGAAATTATTGTCTTGTATCGAAAAAGAGCCCTGCCTTAAAAATTTTCTAGCCCTGGCCCTAGTCTGCGGCGAAGACATCCCATGGCCAGCAAAAACTTTTCTACTGCCACAAGATAAATCTAAAAGTCTCTTTGAGGGAGACTCCCGATTTGTTCCAGAACTTTACGCTTATGCGATCAAAAACAGTAAAGAGCTGGATGATTCAAAAAAAACTCAGTCCCGTAACTGCTTAGCTCTCTGGAAAACGACTTTAGTAGACCCTAAGGACAATTCAAATAGAACTATTATTTCAGAGGCTCAAGAAAGAGCAGTGCTGACGCAATTGGCCGCTGAAGACGATTCAGAAACGACGCTTCAATTTCATCATCACAATACTCTGTTTAATCTGTTTTCCAGAACGGTTCCAGACCCCGAACAAATAAGCTCAGTAAAGAGAAACCTTGAACCCCTATTAACCCGATGGCTGAGAGAGTTATTACTTAAAAGGCTTAATGAGCTTGATAGTAAGTTAGAAAACGATACCAAAACAACTCTTGAGCTTGCTTTCATCTCACAGGAACTTTGCTATTGGGATATTAAGAATAGTGCTGTCGATAAACTGAGAAAGATAGATAATCCTAAATTCGTCTATGAAAAACTGAATTCTTGGTTAAAAGAAAATGAAATTTCAAGACCGAGTTATTGCGTCTTACTTGATTGTTTAACAGAAGAAAACCCCGAAACCTTAAACAAAAAATTCTCCCTTACCTTAAATAAGGAATTTCTGGGGGAATTATTGACCAGTAAAGTTCAGCCAACTAAAACTCAAGGCCGTGAGGATCAAATTGTACAATTGGCTAATAAGTATTTATCTGACTGGCTAGATCTTTCAAATTATGGTTATGACCTAATGATAAGCGAGGCGCAAAAGGCACTGAATCGCACGGAGTTGAAGCTAAAATATCTGTCTGATTTACTTGCCAAGATCAGCGAAAATCCTAAAAATTTAGCTCTTTTTGTAGTACTTGCCCTAATTTCGAGTGAAGACATGTCATGGCCAGCGAAAACTTTTCTTGTTGATCAGCGTGAGTTGTTCCTCCCTGAAATTTTTGAGTATGCTATCAAAAAGATAAAAGGCGTAGAGAATTTCAAGACAAATGTCAGGAACTTCTTGCACCTTTGGATCCTGCTTAACCGAATTCCGAACGAACTTGGAAACTTATTAGTGAAACAATTAGAAGCCAAGGACGACTCAAAAACTACCTTTGAATCTTATACCAAGAATACTTTGTTTTCTCTCTATTGCCGATTTACTAATGGATATAGGCAAGAAGAGTCTCTAGGAAAAATCGAAAGGGCTCTCCAAGCTAAGAGCCTATGCGTAAAATTAACAAGATCCTTGAATGAGCTTTTTTGTAGAACCCGTATTGATCCAACAGATACCCTTGCGCTTTTTGTGGTGACAGGTGAGCAACTCGATTCAGGTTGGATCTTCGACATTCCAGCTCCTGGCTACAGTCGCAACAAAAAAATGTGTTCAAACCAGGAGGTCCACGAAAACGCTCTAAAACAGCTAAAAAAGTTTGATAAAAGCAAAAAGGAAGTGGTCTACAGTATGTTAGATAAATGGCAAAAAGACAAAATTATTTCGTGGACGACCTACATGTCATCGCTTGATAAATTGAATGCCGACAAATTTGCAGCTCTGATCAGCGATTTTCCAAAACACGAGAGCAGAAAAGAAAGCCTTGAGCTGCAAAAAATAGAATCGATTACTACATTTCTTGAATCCCTAATCTGCAGATCTTCAGCCCGAAGTGGGGAGATAAGTCTAGAAAAAATTCGCTGCTTGCAAAATTTAATGAAAAAGGAAGAACCTTGCTTAGTGATTTATACGGCATTAGCCATCACTACGCATCTTTATTTAAAACAGCATCAAAATGAAGAAGTTCAAGAACTTTATGATTCTGCTTTATCAAGCTTAATGGCAGTAGATCTAGACTTCATATTGACAAAAAACACGCTCCTAAACTTATGGGTGGAGAAAAAAATCATATCACTAGAATTTAAGAATGAAATTTTTGGAATATTGGATCACTATCAAGACGAGAAAATAATAAGAAATTCAAAAGAAACCTCTTCTAAGAAGCCAAAGAAAGACTCTACTTCAGAGTCAGCAACAAGCCCTCATATGGCAGAAGAGCTTGAACCTATGCCCTATATTCTCGAACCAAAAGCATCAGCAGAAAAAGAGGAGGAAGCTACTAATTCAACTCAATCTTCTGGCTGGGGTAATAATCAAAACTTTTTTTCTACTGTTGATCATGAAGACGATAGAATTGAAAACAATATTGAAGTAAGAATGAAAAGCATTAATCCAGCGGATAATTGATCTGGTTAATAGTCTAAAGAACAAGGATGATTTAATTGATCTTAAGCTAGCGCTTGGACTCGTTGTCATCCTAGCGGAAGAGCTTAAATTAAGCTGATTTATAGTGCGTATTTTAAATTAAAAAATTTAGTTTTTCTTGCTCGGGGAGTTTTTATGTTCTTTAGAGACGTCTTCAGCACTCCCTGATACATTAGGGTCTTGTCTAGGAACAAATTCCTTAGAGTTAATATTCAATTGAGTTTTTTTCGGAATAGGTCCTTTCTCTGGTACACCTGGAAAAAATTCAGAGGGAATTTTTAATGGGGCGCTTGTTGGAATGGCGTTTTTCGGCCGTATCTCTGAAAAAAATGTTTGAGCATTTTTTGTTGGAACCTTATCCGGTAGAAATTCCTTTTCAACAAATTTTACTACCGGCCTCTTCAGGTCTAGTCTTATCGGCACACTCTCAAAAACGAATGCCTGATCATGTGTAGATGAAAGGGAATCTTTCCCTTCTATCTCTGAAAATACCGGGACGACTAATTTTTCTTGTTCTTGAATGGTTCCCAAACAAGCCAAAATATTCTCTTGAATTTTAGAGCTTTCACTAAGCACTTGAATTAATTGTGAGGGCAGTAGATCCTCATAAAAAACAGGTTTTTCAAGGAGCTCTTTTTCAAAATCATGGCTAATTTTATTTAAAAAAAGTTCAAAGATCGTAAAGTTTTCTTCGGCAGCATTCTTAGCCAGCAAAAGGGAATTACTACGAATGACAGAAAAAACTTTATCGTAATTGGATGGATAAAAAACCTTCAGGTCTCGCAAGGCTTGACCAATTAACATAACAAGAGTTTTTACGGCGTTGTGTAAATAACTCAAATGCTCAAAATAATCGGGATTAGACTCCTTGATTTCCTTGCAAATGAAATGCGCGATTTCCAGTAATTCAAAATTCGTCATTAAAGCCTTCTGCAAAAGTTTTAAATCGGGTTTTTCATTCTCTTTTCTTGCCGGTATCATATCTTTCGTTTCAGGACATATCGGATGGTTATAGTAATTCGCCGGAACTTGCCCCTCTCTTTTACAATCCTGCAAAAATGGCGAGAATTTTTCCTTAAAATCCTTACACAGGGGCATTAAGTTCGCCACCGGCATACCATTAATACGGTCTTCAGGATGGCGTAGACTGTTACGAATTTCTCGGCAGACCCTATGGGCTACAGGGTTTTTAGCATCAGGATATCTCACAGAATCTTGCCAAAAAATAAAGCCTAAAATAGAGCTCATCTTCATCAGGGTATATTGCTGGCTTAAGCAAATAAAATGATAAAGTAAAGATCCTGGTCCAGATCCTTCACTAAAAATCAGACCGCATTTGAGTTTTCGCCCTTCCCTCACCCAAGCATTGCAAGCGCTAACTAAATTAACGTCTTTCTTCTTTTCATCAAGCACTACTTTCGCGAGACTAGGCTTTTCCTTTGCTAGAGGAAGCTCTGATTTCGGCCTTTCAAGTTCGTCCAGGGCATTATTCATAATATCCCAGCAATCTAACGCAATGCATAACTGATCAGCTTTATAGTCTCTCCACCAATTAATTTCGGGAACCTTAATTACGACTTTACGTTTGGGCGGCGGTGCCAGAAATTGTGGAGGGTTAGTTTTTTTCGGGACTATCCGTTTTACCTTTTCCACAAGGACTAATTCTGCAGGCTTGGGTGGAGCTGCAACCTTGAACAACTCCTTACTAGCGGGTTGATTTTGATTGGCTTTAAGTGCTGGCTTATCCTTAATAAGATCTTTTATTTTCCCACCTTCCTGTTGCCACTCGTTTCGCTTCTTCCACTCTTTTTTAACTTTATCTGAGCTCCCACAACTTATTTCCTGAAGAAGCTTTTGCCTTCTTTTTTCTGATTCTGAAATCTTCTCAATTTCGTCTTTTTTGGGTAGTGGCTCTTTTACTACAAAAATTTCTTGATCAACTTCTTGATGAGGCTCTTGCTGAATTTCTCCTGTAATTTTTTTCTTGGGTGGTTTTTTCTTTGGGACGAAATATTGAGTTACGAGCTGCTCCATTTCCTCCTCAGAGAACTTATTTTTTTGTTCCCTAAAACTCACATAGTCATGAGCAATACGCTTAAGAAAGTTACGTAGATTAGGCTGTTTTTTTTCCGGATCCAAGAACATTTTCACCTGAAGGTAGATCTGTTTTAAATTCTCATACCAAACTGGATTCTGACACTTATTCGTCTCTTGAATCAAATTGAGAAAAAAATCGTGATCTTCCTCTTTTTTAAACCCAGAAATTGTCGCGATTTCCAGGGCATCAAATAAAGGCGTCTTATCTTTTATTGAACTTTCCAGTAATATTTTCCACATCGACAGACGAACGTCATCAGTCATCGGAGAATTGTTTCTGATTCCATTGATGTGAAAAATCATAGAGGCAAGAGAGACTCCTTTAAGAACTTTATTACCGCTTTTGATTTTTTCTCCAAGATCTAGGGACGCATTTTGCTCTAGGAGCCACTTTAGCGTCTCAGGCCGCTCTGTAAAAAGGGCCAGGTGAGTAGGTCCTATACCATCGAATTTAGCTGACTTGAATTTCCTGGGAATAAGAAATGGAGGATTACACTCTTCTGACAAGTATTTTAAAAAGTTAATGCACGTATCTTCTTTGACATGGTCAATCGGACTTAAAAATAAAACTTCCCATGCAGATTTTGCATTTAATTTATTATTTACATCATCATTTTTTATGGTAAATTTATCTTTTCGTTGGCTTAAAACTTGCACTTCTTTTTTTAATTTCTCATTTGATAGGCCTACGCGAGAAGGATCAAAATTTTTAATGGTAGAAAGCAAGTATTTAAACGTATCTAAAAAACCCCTATGCAAAGCATGATGAGCAAGAGTCCAAGCAAATCGATTTTGAATATTACTCTTTGCCTGCCATAAGGCTTGATCCGCTTTGGAATATAAATCTTCAAGAATTTTTCTTGCAATATCATCGGTGACATTGCGATTTAGTAAAATACATTCAAATACGTTTGCGCCATTCAAATCCGTATGTGGATTATTCTCCACAACGGCATGAGGTATTTTAGAAGCTTCTTTACAAAGCCAATTCAAACTCTCATAAAATCCTTTGAACGCACAAAAATGAATCACATTCATCCCTCTGCTTCGCTCGTCTATAAGATCACCTAAATCATTCAGATTTCCCATCCCCGCGGTCAAAAGACTTTTAAGGATTACTAAAAACCCACTATCCCTTAGCTCTAAAGTCTGTTCAAATTGGAAAGCCTCTTCCGGAGAGAGCTTTTCTTTCTTTTGTCTAAGACTTTCGTTTTTATATACTATTTCCTTTATCCTATTATAAAGCACTGTCTGTTTTTTATCAGGTGTCAAATTTCTATAGATCTCGAAAATATAGAGCTGTTTTAGAATTTCATTCCACTCAGCATTTTCAAGCAGGTTCGTTTCTAATAGACTGGAAAGAATAAAAACGTCATTATTACCAGTACCAAGAGCGAAGTTTATCGCCCCACATAAAGCATAAAATAAGGGCTTTTTATCCCCAATTGGACTATGAATTAAGGCTTTCCACATCCGAAGTTTATCATCATCGTTCAATTTAAAAATACTGTTCACTTTATTGATATGAAAGAGCAGAGAGGCAGTGGATTTTCCATGCAAGGCAGGATTAGAACTCGAAATTTTTTCTCCAAGATCTCGTTTTGTATCTTGCTGAAAGAGCCAATTCAGTGATAGATCTCTCCCCGTCAAAATGGCCATGTGTATGAGATTCGCACCATCAAATGCAGAAGATTTGAATTTAGAAGGAATAGCAAATTTATAATCCTTTATAAAGAGTTCTAAAAATTGAACGCGAGTCTGTTCATTTGAATAGTGGTTAGAAAATAAGAGTTCCCAGGCCGATGAGAGAACCCCTTCTTTTCCTAATACATCTTTTTCTTTTCCTACGTCCAATGGATCAAAATTCTTAATTTTCGAAAGCAAGCATTTCGCTGTTTTGATATAACCCAATACCACGGCAAAATGAATAAGAGTCCAATGGCTACGCTCTTTGATTTGACACTTTCGTGAAAAATCCTCCTCACTTGGATCTAAGATCTGAAGGATATTGTATACAATATCATCATTAAGCTTGGGATTCTGAAAGACACATTCAAATATATTTGATTGATTTAAAGCTGGATTGGATTTGTTACTCACCAAGCAACGAGGTTCGTTTTTAAATCCTTTTTGACGAAACCAGTTTAGGATATGAAGATAGCCCTTGTTTGCAGAGTAATGAAATACATTCATTCCTGTATAGAAAGATGGATAACCAAAAATAGTAACATCCTCGGGAAATGGCTTACCTATCGCATCGAAACCATAAAGAGCTCCGAATAAAAACCCCTCTTCTTTGGAAATATTTTTCTTTGAGGGATTACTTTCCAATTTGTTAGATTTCTCATAGTTATCTACTGTAGAGTTTATAAGGCTATATAAATTATTCAGCCTTGTATTTGATCTATCAAAGTTGGATAAAAAAATACTGGTGTTCCTTAAAATCTCGTACCAATCTGGATTTTTTAACTTATTGGTCTCTTCAATCAGAGATATAAATAGTTGGGTATTTTTTCCACTATAAATTGCGCAATAGATCGCCCCGTTAAGTGCGTGAAACAAGGGTATTTTGTCCTCAATTGAGCTGTCCAATAATACTTTCCACATTAGG
Source organism: uncultured Gammaproteobacteria bacterium (assembly GCA_963711375.1). Classification (GTDB taxonomy): domain Bacteria; phylum Pseudomonadota; class Gammaproteobacteria; order Coxiellales; family Coxiellaceae; genus CAVQDV01. The sequence continues at coordinate 2,168,688 of CAVQDV010000005.1, read as the reverse complement.
CAAGAATCAATTTTCCGCATATCCATATAATTTTCATCGATAAAGCTTTCATATCTTTCTCTATTAAAAAGTAAAGAGGCAACAGAAAGTCCCCTAAATATAACATTAGAGTGTTTGATTTTTTTTGCAGGATCGAATTTATTATTTTGCTTAATGAGCCAGCTCAGTGATTCTTCTCTTCCAAACAAAAGAGCCAGTTGGATGGGTGTGAGCCCATCAAACAGGACAGATTCAAATTCCCTGGGAAGAATAAATTCACAATCTCTTGAAAAAAATTCTAACAAGTTAATACAGTCTGCTTCTTTTAAATTTTTTCTTGAAAGCATGAGTTCCCAGGCACATTCGAGAAGAATTTCCTTTCCAGATGAGTCTTTTCCTCTATCAGGCGAAGACGGATTAAATTTTTCTATTTTAGAAACTAAGTATTTTACTGCCTTTAAATATCCGCTGTCGATTGCATGAAAAACTAGACTCCTATTGTAAAAGCTTTTCATTTGAGACCTGATATTTGATAAATCCTCGGCTCTTGGATTTAAAACTTCGAGGGTCTTACAGGCAATTTCATCCGTCAAATGGCTACTTCTAAGGACACATTCGTATACGTTTGATTTATCTAAATCTTCGTCACCATTTTCGATTAAAGCGAGTGGGTCGAAATCTATTTTTTGTGTCATTAACCAAGCTAGCGTTTTATCAAGTCCATGATAAGCACAAAGATGGAATATATTCATGCCATCGTACATGCAGTATGTTTTGTCCCAGTTCTGATGAATAAAGGCTTCATCGAGCACTTTTACCTGTAAGCAGGCTAAAAATTCCTGATCAAGTGCACTGACATCCCCATTTTCTCTAAGCCTACGCAAAATACCAGGTATCGATTTCATATTATTGAGCTGCTTAGAAAGAAGGACCATAAATTTTCCTGCGTCCGAGTCTAACGTTAAGGCCTTACTAGGATTTTCTATAAGCGTCTCCTCATTTGTATCCGGATTTCCCGCAGCGAGGGAAAGCTTATTAACAAGACTGTGAAAATCCTCTGGAATTTTTTTGCATGCCGCTTCAAGAATTTTACACGTCTCTATAATTAATGCATTTCTAATGTTCCCTGAGGCGAAATTTTTAGAATACATGTCCTTGGGTAAAGCTCTTTCGACAAGCTTATAAAGATCATCGAAATCGCCGTTTTCAAGGACATGGATTTTGATAAGCTTATAAAGATCATGCTTTTTAAAGACCTCAAAATATTTTAAAAAATTATAAAGCGACCTTAAAATCTCATTCCATTCTTCATTATTTTTTGACTCTTTAGTTACTGAAATCATGGAACTCAAAAATGAGGGATTCTTATCTTCATAAATGGCAAAAAATACCGAACCGGCAAGCGCATAATATAGAGGCTTTTTATCGTCTATTGAACTTTCCAACAAGGCTTTCCACATCATGAGCCTTTCTTCATCACTCATTTTAAAATCAATCCCTATTTCATTGATGTGAAAAAGCAGTGAGGCAAGGGATTTTCCTTTTAGATTAGGATTATTACTCTTGATTTTTTTGCCAAGATTTAAGGTTTTATCCAGCTGAATGAGTCCTTTCAGAACAGATGGCCTCTTTTGCATTAGGGCTATATGAGTAAGTCCAAGACCCTTTAACTCGCGGAAACTAACTTCATTGGGAATAAATGATTTTGGATCAGGCTTCAACGATAAATGCCAAATTAATTCCAAAAAAGCGGTTTCAGAAAAACTATGGTTTACGCACAAGAGATCCCAAACTGAATCGAGTTTGTCTATTTGATTTACTATCTCTTTTCTCGATTTAGTCAGCCAGTAATTAGCTGCCTTTACAAAATTTGAATTGATTAATTCGAAAAATTCGGTTTCAGATAATCCATGATTTTCGCCCAAAAGATCCGACATCGATTCGAGTTCGGGTATTCTATTTGATATCTCTTTTCTCGATTTAGTCAGTAAGAAATTAAGCGGATCTACATAACCTAAACTGATGGCATGATCAAGAAGAGTCCAATGGTGACAATATTGATTCTGAGAGGTTTTATCTAAATCCACTTCATTGGTATATAAAACTTCAAGGGTCCTGCATACGCTTTCATTCGATATCCAAGTGGGGCGATCGCAATCAGGACCTACAAAAAGAGCACATTCGAATACGTTGAGCCCATTGAATGCTGCATTTGGGTTATTGCTCACTAAAGATAGAGGCTTGTATTCCATTTTTTTACCATGGCGGAGCCAATATAAGGTTTTACTAAAGCCCTTATAGGCACAAAAATGAAAGATATTCATCCCACCGTAGGTCTCCCCACAAAGAAGTCTGCAGTCATTAGGAATTGGTGTACCTAGCATTTTAATCGACGCTAAAAACGCCCCATCCGACGAAATGTCAAGCACGTTACTGTAAACAAGTTTTAGGAGCTCCGGTGGAATTTTATTGATCGCAGGCTTAAGAATCTCCCGTATTCTTTTTACTGGAGTCATTTTTACGTCCTGCTCTTGCTTAGGAGAAAGAATATTTGCATTATGAGGATCTGATTGGTGTTGGTCATTATTACCAATATTATAAGCTTCTTTTAAATTGCTATAACTCTGTTCATTTACTAAATCCTTCATTTCTGAAATCAAGGAACGAATAAATTTCTGATTCAAGCCTACTCCCAGGTTTAACATTATTAGACCACAAAGCATATTGAAAACGGGTGATTGACGATCACCTGAACTATCCCAGATGGCTCGCCACAGTATAAGTCTATCTTCATCACTTATTTTAAAATCAGAGCCTATTTTATTAATATTAAAAAGCAGAGAAATTAAGCAGTTTTTATTCAGATTAGCATTAGAACTTTTGATGAGTGTATTAAAATGTATAGAGCTATTTTCTTTATTGAGCTTCTTAAATAATTCAGGCATGTTTTTCAAAAAAACAACGTGAATGGGGCTTGCACCTTCAAAATTATAGGCATTGCAATTTAGCAGAGGAAATACCTCTGAACTCGTTTGATTGCTGAGAAAAGATTTTTCTATAGACGCATTAAATAATTTCAAAAAAGAACCTTGAACGAAGGGGTGTTTTAAGCATAATAGCTCCCATACTGATTTGATGGGTTCTAATTCTTTTTCTTCTATTTTATAAATTTTGCAAAGCGCCCATTTTGCCGATTGTAAACAATTGACACTAATTGCATGTTCAACCAGAGTCCAGGATATAAATTCATTGTGCTTAGAAACCTGACGTAAATCCTCATCATTCGTGCATAAAATTTCCAAAATTTTACGTGCGGTTTCGTCTGACAAGTCGGGATTAAAAAAAACGCATTCGAATACATTTAGGCCCTTAAGTATCGAATCAGGCTTGCTCTCTACCAAAGATAGGGGTTCGCATTTAAATCCGTTTTCTTTGAGCCAAATAAGCGTTTCATAAAATCCCTTTAAAGCACAGAAATGAAATATATTCATCCCCTCTGCCGCATCACCACACAGTTCTTTGCAATCCTTGGGAATTTCTTGACCTGCCGCTAGCCAATTTTTAAGCGACTCCAAAAACGCCTTATCCGTTGAAATATCAGCCTTAAAATGTGTTCTCATAACCCCTTCTCTTTTTATCTATCTTTTATAAACTCCGAAGTATACAGCCATAACCCACTCAAATGAAAGCTTAAAATTTAAGATAATTTCCTTAAGCGAACCTTAAGATTTAGTGAAATTTTTTTTGCCTTCCTTAAGGTTTTGCTAATGTAGATCTCGTATAATAGTGATTATTAAAGCCTTAATTCGGAGGTACAGAAACATGAGATCCAGTTTTTTTTATAAAAAACTTAGTGATGAAAAGAAAAGTAAAAATCAAACCCAAGCATCTTTTGAAGCACTTAGTGATGAACAAAAAGTTGAAAATCAAGAACAATCTTTTGGTGAAGGTTTTTGTAATGTTCAGGGTCTTGAAAACCCAAAAAACGCTATTTCGGAGGCACTTTTTGATGCCGCCAAAGTTGGGGCTTTTAAAAAATTTCTCGATCTTTTGAGGAATGGAGCTAATTTATTTTCAAGAAACACTGAAAATAAGACGGTTCTTCAAGTTGTCGAAGAGAACTTGAAAAATAAGAGGGTCTCTATACAATACAAAATAATCTTGGGGCTTATTAAAAAACATCTTTTCGAAAAAATGCTCACTCTTACGCTGGAATCTGATGATAAGAATTTAATAAATTTTAAAACCCATTTGGATTTAACGAAAGAATTCTTTGCTCCTATCTACCCCTTCTTATTGTGTGAACAGAAAAAAAATAGTAAAACTCTAATTTCTTGGTGCAAAAGTAAATCTAAATGTTTGGAAATATTAATTAGAGAAGTTGCAGAATTTTATCGAAATGAAATTAAAATTAGCATTCATTTTGAAGATATGATGATGCTGGCCCTAAAGCTTAATTCTATTGCTTGTATTAAATCCTTGATGGGTGTTAGAGAAATTTATTATCGCCTGAATTTTAATTATAGTCCCCTAAAAGAAGGCCAGGTACTTAGCTTTTCTTTAGAACAGAAAGATACCGTGGCTCTTTGTCTTCTCTTAAAAGGCGGGTATTTTTTTCTAACAAAGGGAAATAATCCTATATGCATTAGTGAAAAAGACCCGTCAAATGAAATAGTGACATTATTTAAGTCAACTGGAATGCTCGATAAAGAATTGGATTCGATATTGCGCTTGTTTGTTTTAGCTACGAAAAGAATTTTACTCTATCGTTATCTTAACTTTGATGAAAGTTTGTATGCTCTAAATCCAGGCCCTTCGGGTGTAGCCAATGCGAAACTCGTTGAGCTTTTAAATGAATTTGAACAGGAGTTACACCTAGTTCAATTATTTTTTCAATCGCCGGATGGGATAATTTTCTCCGATGTAGTAAAGTTGCCCCCTTTTGTAGTGGCATCTGATCAAGATGAAAGTAATTCCCAGCGTAGTTCCCTGCTACAAAACCAAAGCCCAGTGTTTCGTCGAAGGGACTCAACTCCTGAGGAAAGATCTCCGATTCTTGTCCCCCCTAAAGACAAAGGAGAGGCTTCAGAAAACAGCAGCGAATCGGATAAGAGTTTTGAATATCATTAACTTGAGACGGACACAACGTCCACCTATTAAAAATTTTTTGAATTCTTAAGACTCCTTAAGGTTTCTTGGAAAAAGACGTGCTAGCATTTAGGTATGAAAGATACAAAAGCAAGAGAATTTAGCAAAATCCTTAAGTTTCCGGAATCCTACTTCTGGGACTTATCGGAATCCAAAATTCAAGAGGAGCTCCATCTTCGCCTGCGTGAATTGGCCATTCTCCATTTGCGGAAAGGTAAGGGACCCGTTGCTGAAGCATTTCGCGGGAATTACTCTGATGCCGCTTTGCCGGACTCCTATGAAGACTTTTTGCAAGCGCAGGGTGTGCCCTCCGCTTGGGGAACCTACATCGAAGCCAGCGCACTGGCTGAACGCTTTAATGTGACCTTAGTGCTTACAACTATCAAAGCGGGTAAAGCCCAGAACCCCTTCTGTTTGCGTCGTGGTGATGCGAATGCACCCCTTGTTCAGATTTTTAATCGCGATAATCAGCATTGGTTTGTGAATGGCAAAACCCAGGGCGCCGGCAATTGTCTTTATAATGCACTTGCCCAAGCTTTGCAGGGAGTCATTCACCGCACAGATCCTAAGCCCGGCATAGAAAAACAAGAGGCTGCTGAGATACAAACTCTGCGTTTTTTCCAAGATCTAAAACCCAGCGATATTGTTGCTCATCAAAAAGCCATTGAAATTGCCATTTCAAAAGCGCCCACTCCATCTGAGTTGGCGACAGAGTTGGCAAGAGAAGAAAGTCGTCTAGCTGCTTTACCCGAAGGCGAAAGAAATAAAATTCTCGCTCAAATCGAAGAAGACCGTCGGGTTGCTCTACGATTAGCCCGCAAAGAAATATTGGCACCAAGCACAGCCCGTAGACAAGAATCCAAAATTTCAGCCAGTCCTGCTAAAAATTCCGAGGAAACTGCATTGAAATTAAGTTTTCTCGAAAAAACACGAAATTCAAACAAAACGCAGTCTGAAGTGGCTGAAACATTTTCTACGCCTGCCCCTTCTGCTTAAATATCAGCAATAGCGTCCATTTAAGCCAATTTTAGAGCAAGCATTAAAAACTTCTAATAACTTAAGGGAGCCTTAAGAAGATCAGCAATTTCTGGTGTCGAATTGCATTTCTACCGGATGGGGAAGAGCAAAAAAAAAATTTATTTTTACTTAATCTTAATATTTCGTTAATATTTGGCTGCTAGTATAAAAAATAAGGCAAAGTAATAGTTCAATTATAGGAGACAAATCATGAGAGCGGGTAATCAATCTAATATTCAACAAATAACTCAAATCCTTGAAAGGTTTTATCGTTTTGATGTCGAAGCTTTTGTCAAAACGCTTAAAATCACCCCCGCCTCAGCTCCTTTAATTCAAGCGAAATTAAACAAGATTAAATTGCAAAGCTCAATGGCACTTTGCCCCGAACAACTTATCCGTATTTTAGTTGAAATTCTCAGTTTAAAACACGATTCTAAAATTCAGGAAATTCTGGATAATCAAGGAAAAATAAAATTTGATGAACCTTTTATCGCACTTTTTATCTCATCTATTTCTGAACTGTTAAAACCAGATGAATTCGTAGAACTTCAAAAACCTTTTCTATCTCTTTTTGAGGCGCATTTCGCCAGCAAAAATCCCAATGAAAAATATTTATTTGGAGACCTTAAAACGCTTTGTGAGAGAAATATTTCCTGCATCGATGTGGACTTTGTAATGAATGCCGCCGCCACCGCTTGGAGGGTGCGAAGCACAGAAAATAAGCACGCCATACTGGTTTTAGGCAAAACAGGCTCCGGCAAGTCTTTTGTAATTAATTATATTGCCGCCCCAGAGATGTTTACACGAGAAAGTATGTTTAAAGGTGGAAATATTGTAATTGACACGAAAAAACAGCCCCGTTTTTTGAAGGATATTAAAATCGGCCTAGAATCAGTTTCTGAAACCTTTCAAATGAGCGTTGTTGAGGTAGACAACATCAACTCTCAAGGGATGGAAGCATTTCATAAAAAAGGACTTGTTTTTGGCGACACCCCCGGAGCCCAAGACAATCGAAAACTGGGCCCTGAGCTTAAGCTGGCCAATGCTTTACAAACCGTGGTCCCAGCCCATCGAGCTACATCGATTCGATTTTTAGTCTTAATTTCTGCAAATTCACTCGACGCAAGAGGCGAGGCATTGAGAGAAACTATCGATTTCATTTCACGTATGTTCGCTAGTGCAGAAGCGGTAAGGGCAGCCGCTCCTTCCATGGTATTAGCAATAAGCTTTGATGATGGCCCAAAGAATTTCAATAATTTTGTACCTACATTGTTCGATTTTAAGAAGAATGCAGCCAATTTGGGGCTGGACGATAAAAGCATAACGCTTATAGATGCTTTTATTGCTAAATTTAATATAAAAGATGGAGTTCCATTCATTTGCCCAGGTAAGAAACCGAGCGCAAGCCCAATATCAATCATGACACGCTTAGTGCAGTGCCCTCCTACTCTTCCCAGTGTGCTAAATCCCTTCGCAGAAACAGAGGATATTGAGTCTAAACTTGAAACCGAATCTTATTTAATAACCCAATCTATAGATCGAATTCTTAATTCCTTAGGCAAAGGTTTTGATACAATTTTGATTAAAAATCAAGTACAGCGTTTATTGATACAATTTAAAAACTTAAGCTTTTTGCTCACCTACTATAATATTAATATTTCCAACATCATCCCCTACTTTTCCAGATTAGCGGAAATAATGGGTGGCATGAAAGAACTTATAGTTAACATTTTATGCCCTGAAAATGGAGCAATTTTACACCAGAGTGTCATAAACGCTCTTAATCATTTACGCTTGCTTGACGAATTGGATCAAATGCTTAGGACCTTAATCCAGGTTTCTTTTTCAGATAGTCGCGATCGGGTGATTGATTTAATTAAAGCCTTTAATCCTAAGATAAATATTCCTGAAAATTACAAGAATATGAACTCGATAAATTGGCAAAAATGGGTTGAGCTTACTCGGCCTAGAGCTTTCGTCCTCGAAATCGAAAATGTTCTAAAACAATTTCGCCTCTCTCAGGTGCTTAAATTGGAAGGTTTACTTCAAATCATGCATCAGGACTTAAAATATAGGCAAGCTCAGCATTTGGTGGAGTTAGAAAGTTTCCAACAAGCAAAAATTGAGCATGCAGAACTTGTGCCTTTGCAGCTAAATAGCAAAGCTTTTGCCAACTGTATCGTAGACAGCCTACTTGCCATCTCGCAAGAAATGAAGCCCCATTTTAATTTGAGTGAATTTTGCACAAAATTGAAAGAAAACGTCCATCAACTCCTAACAAGCCATGTTAAAGGCGGTCTCGATTTTTTATCCACCTTAAGGGGGATCGTCAGCAATCTACACATTCTTAATGAAAATTTCAAAGATTTATTCTTAGCAAATGAACCGATACTAGCCCTGCCTCCTCTTGAGAGTATTCAATTCATAGAAGAAGATGATGATCCGGTTGATGATTTTGAAATAATTCCGTCAAGCTCACATTCAAACTTCGTTAATAAAGGTGCATCGGCGCCACCATTGGCCTCCCTTGAAATTATCGAAAAAAATGAAGATCGCAATCTCGTGGTTTTAGTCAAAGACCCTAAGCCACTCGTTAAGGAAAATAAAGACCTTTATAAACTTGAGGTTTTAAAAGAAGAGGGAAACAGCATTCTAGTATTGCTTCAGGAATACGCCAGCAAGGCAATTCAAAGTAATAATTTTGCGCTGGCGCTTCATGCTTTTCAGCAAATTCAAACCCTTTCGGAACTCTTTAGCATTGATGCAACAAACCCATTTAAAAAATTACAAATATCCTTTGGGGATCATCTTTTGAGATTTATCTCCCTGAATAATAAGCTACTTGAAACGGTAGAGGCTGAAAGGCTTTCCAAAGGTGATATTCAAGAGATTTTGGTCAATATGCTCATCTTGCAGAAACTCAGATCAAACAAGCTCCTTAAGCCCTACTTGATTGGCCAAGCCGGATTTCCATCTACCATCCATCTCGAAATGGAAAAATTGTCCTCTACCATAGTCTTGAAACAGAGCGAAATTGCAGACATTATTAATACGAATTGCCTTGAAAACTATTTTCCAGCTCAATTTCTTAATATTGAGAAGCCGCTCTCCCAACTGTGGTCACTGCTGTCATTGCCACATGATAGGCAGAAAGAATTGATCATCAAATATCCTGCGCTAGTCGCAACACTTCGGAAATTTTGTCAGCACACCGCGGGAGTTTTCACCGGTCAACTGAAGACGGATATTGTCGATTGTGAGTCAACCTATAAAAACTTACTTCAATTTATGAGACAACTGGCCGACATTCGATGGATTAAAATACTCGGCTTAGAAGCTTTAGAAACAGACCTTAAGCAAGCTCTTAATGAGCGAATTGTGATCTTATTAAATCAAACAGATAAGGTTGAATTAACTCTCGGGCATGAAAACAATTTACAAAAATCCGCTCATTTAGTTGTCGAATTAGGATTTTTAGCCCAAAAAGCAATAGGCATTTTGGAAGAAAATACTCTTTCTAGCGTGAAAAGTGTATTAAATAATTATCAGAAACGAATTCTAATAACACTTAAGAATATATCAATATCAGCCAATCCTCGATTAGAGTTTTTATCTCAATGCGAGCGATATCTCGGCTCTTGCATGAAAATAAAATTTTTCCCGGATCAAGTCAGGGAGGCCGGCAAAAATTTAGGCGAATTTATGTCTAAACACACGAAAGCACAAGGGGCCCTAGTGGTGGAAGAATTTCAAAAGTTGCTGCCTAATTCTACAGTTGCGAATTTTTCAGGTGACCGTTTAGCAGAGCAATTTCATCAATATGCAGAATTACAAAAACATATACCAGCCTTATACAAGGCCTGTGGCAGCCCTTTTGAAGACTGGATTAAATCATTGCATAATTTAATTTCGGAATACCAAATAGTTCTGACCTCCGCCCTACAAATTGCCACATCCGGTGGGGTTAGCCAGCACGAAGAGCTAGTGGCAAGGGTTTCGAGCCTACAAATTTTTGATCCTTACATCAAAGGAAATAAAAATGAAAAATCAAAACCTCTAACTTTTAAACGGCTTTGTAAGCGTTTTGAAAGTGCCTTTCATTCCGAATACTTTCCAAAAATCAAAAACGTGATGAATGCCGTATTTATGGGCGATTTTGCGAAAGCACAATTTTTGGTAACGGAAGACAAAGCCTTCGCTCCAGGCACTGACATACGCTTTTTGCTGATTGAACAAATTGAGATTTATATGAATTCCTCAGTTGACAGCATTGCACGCTCCATTATTCAACTCGGAAAAGATGTCAGCACGAACCCGGTCTGTATGAAAGAATTGATGAACAGTTCGGAGCGGGTAGCTTCTGCACAAGTGCTGGTTGACGCCGGATTGTTGACAGAAGCCCTTCTTTCAAAACGTAATGAATTATTAATCGGTGTTCGCTCTGCTTTGGATAAGTGGTTGAGCCCAGTTATTGAAAACATTCAAAAGGATTTAGCTCGATTGAATTTCAAAGGTGCTCATCAGCAGTTTGAGACCCTCCAGAAAACTCTAAACGATATGCCAACCAAGCCAAGTGATCTCGAAATAAAATGGGAAGCACTTAAGAATGCCTTCCAAGAAAAAATAAATATTTGTATGAATCAATTTAAAAATCCCTTTCTTACGTGGCATAAAAACCTCTACTCTGTTGCACAGGTGGTGGCCGCTTTTGAGGCGGCAAAAGATATCAGCCATGAAAATAAATCCTATTCGGATTATTTAAAAGAGCTTTGTGAAAGCCTAGTTTCTATTATTGATCACCGTTGCTCAGAAATTGTGAACGGATTTAGCGAAAATACTATTGGAGCAAAAGAGGCTATTGAACAACTGGAATACATTCAAGAAATTGCAGAAAATACCCCAAGCGATTCTATTCTAATAGTGCGAATAAAAACTATTTTTCACAACTCTGTCGACAAAATACAACAGAATAACCTAGAGCAGAAAAAAGAAGAAGACAGACTTAAAAATATCGAATTAATGTTTGCATCGAGCGGGAAATTTGTCCGTTCTTTGGGTGAATTAGATTTAAAAAATGGCATCGCCTATATTCAAACCACACTTAAAAAAATGGACCATGTTATTATAAGCGCTTTTTCAGAGGGAAAACTCCCCGAAGACTCTTTAATCATTTTTTCCGATTTATTTTCAAAATTTAGAGATAAAAAACCTTTACAATTCATACATCAATATTGTGAGAAGTATGTTCTAAAAATTTCTGAGATGGTAAGCACTTCTATTGCGCTGCTCATGGAAGCAAAATCTCGTTATGGCAACGGTCAAGATCCTGCTAAAGCATTAGACGATATTTGTGCCGCCTTAAAAACCCTCGTTCAAATCCAGCTCTTATTTAAGGCAACTAAATCTAGAGCCTTATTGGTGGATGCGAAATTACCCGATACTGTCGTAAAGCCGCTATTGCAATTTAAAGACCTCTTGTTTGCGAATAATGATTTGTGTAGCGCCGCTTTGAAAGGACGAAATGCGGATTCAATTGCAGCACCCTTGACGATGGCGCTGGGCTTTCAAGGTGTCACGATGGAAATAGAGCATTATATTAATGCCTGTGATTTTCAAAAATTACCCAATGACTTTCGCGATTTAAAACAACTGAATAATGACTACAGTTATAATGGTCTTCGTCATAAAATTCTTCTCGAGATAAAAGAAATAAAAAGCCAATTGCAGAGCCTTAAGCCGAAAGCACTCGTAGGTGAGGGAGCGGAAATTCGAAAAGGTTTTTATGCTCAAATGAAGCGTGATATCGAATTTATCCAAAATATTGCAAAATTAGAAAAGGATTTTGATAGCCAAATTTTAGAAATGAGCGTCGTTTCGAAAGATTTTGGTCTACAAGATTGTTTTCTCTCTATTTCAAATTTTCTCGCAGAGACTTTTCGCCTGGCCTATAACCAATTATTAACGGTAAGCTCCCCAAGCGTAACAACAAATTGGGTGGAATTTAATCGGTATTATCAAGAACTCGCTATTTTTGTTGAGCAATGCGGGAGTTCCGAATATCTGGGTCGATTGATCTTAAAAGCCAGCTCTCTCATAGAGGGAGGCCAAGATAAGTTTGTTAAGTCCTCCGTGCTCGCTAATTTTCTAACTGATCAATTTGAACAATTTTTAGAAAAGGTAGTTTACCATTACAAAGAAACTTATTTTGTGAGTCCTATTCCCCAGAATGCCGATGAAGAACTTGTAAAATTATTGGCGGGCTTTCAAAAAATGGCTGAAGATATGCCCGCTCTCAAGCAGTACATTAAATCTTGCATAAAAACTTTTTTATCTGAAATCCAGGCAGGGAGAAAATCGGAGAGCTATATCATTTTCTTAACAGAACAACTCCGCAAGGAAGAAACAGGATTTGGCGCCAGAATGGTGGCCGATCAACCTATTTTTGCCGGCATGATGGTGGCTGAGCGTAATAGGCTAACTAAAAACCAAAACATTGACTATGTCCTACAGCATCTTGAAATTCAGGACAAAAATAATGGACAAATTCGGGCAATTAGTATCCAAGAAAAAGAAATTTTATTAGGGCAATTTGATTTATTTAAACAATCCTATGACGGGCTTATCGAAGAGTATATTTCATCCCAAAAAGATTTCGCCAAGTTCGAAAAAGTTCATCTCGAGGATTTACGCAAAGCTCTTTTAAAAGAAATTAATCAATTTAAGCCAGAAAAAGATGCAAAGGGCCGCATTATTTGGAATGAAACCATCATTAATCAGATTCCGAATTTATATGCCTATTTATTTACCATCTGGACGCTCAAAATGTCACCGGCATTTTTTGACAAAGCCAATTCTACTGGCAATCAGGACTTTTTAATGAGGCCCCTTCCCGGGCAAATCGTCGCTATTTTTCTAATGCTGGGCATTTTGGACAAGTCTTCTGGTTTACAAAGCAATATTGATGAAGTACTGACAGGTGAGGGGAAGTCTGTGGTCTTGGCTGCCACTGCCACCTTATTGGCTTTACTTGGTTTTGCTGTTGATTCTGGTTGTTATAGTGAATATTTATCGGGTCGAGATAAAAAAGCCTTTGCCTGGTTCTTTGAATTTTTGGGCGTAAATCAATTTATCCAATATGGAACCTTCAATGGACTCTCTGAAAATGAATTAAATGGCGCTGGGGATCTCCGAAATTTAATGAAAAATGCCCTATTCGACGCAGGTCTTGCGATAGAGACCAAGGTTCCGCATCATAGAGAGACAGTGGCTGTCGTGGATGAAGTAGACTCATTAGTCACCGCATTTTTCGGCCACCTGTATCAGCCTTATTTTCTACTGCAATCCCTTCAAATTGAAAAATTATTGGATGCGATCTGGGCAAAGCACCAAAATGGCTCCCTCCAATTTCTGAGTGATTTAATTCAGTTGCCAGAATATAAGGCCTGCTTAGAATTTTATAAAGATTGTAAATATTTATTTCACATTGCAGCACGAGAAATGTTTGATGATTTAAATCGATATAAACCCGAACAGGGCCATGACTTTCACGTTAACAGTAATGGGGAGCTTTATTATAAGCACTTTGACGGAGCAAGCACCTCAAAATCGATTGGTTATCGGACGTATTGGGCCTGCCGAGATATCGCGAATAATGTTAGCCATGACTGCAAAAAGCAACATCAGGGAATCAAGGTAACCTGTGGAATATTTTCTTATGCGGATTTAATGCGCGATGAAACGCATTATCGTGCCATGATCGGCGCTACCGGCACTTATCGTGTACTGACCCAGGTCGAAAAAAGGGTGGTGGCCGAGGTTTTTGGAATTAGGCGGGCTGCTTTTATTCCACCTATGTATGGGAAAAGTAAGTTCACCTTTACGCCAGGCACTGCTGTTAAAGTCGTTGCCGATGATGAGTTTAATTTACTTCTGAGAAATGATATTGCGAAAGCCAGAGTGGGCTGGAATAATGGAAAACCCATTCGTCCCGTGCTGGTATTTTTTGATAGCGAGGCAGAGCTAAATACTTTTTATCATTCAGAGGAATTTAAAGAATTTAAATCAGACGCACTGAGAATGACTTCTGAAACTATTACCAACGAAGCGGAACGCGATTCACTCATTGATCGAGCCACACGTTCCGGTCAAATAACATTGGCGGTCAAAGATCACGGCCGTGGAAGCGATTTTAAACTGATGGACGATAGCCTAAAGGCTAATGGTGGTATGGCCGTTCTTGATGCCTTTATTCCGGAAACCGAAGCGGACCAACGCCAGCATCAAGGTCGAATGGCTCGCCAGGGGCAAGATGGTTCTTTTGGCATGGTCATTAAAATGTCGGAACTTCAGAAAAAATTTAATATGACAGAGGCAGAAATTAATAAGGCGCGCGACTCTGGAATTCTCTATGAAACCATAGCAGAAGCGCGGAATAAGAAATTCTCACAAGCCTTCCAATTGCTGGTAGATGAGTCGAAAGAATTGCTTGAAAAAGCGCATAAACCTTCCATGGAACTCCTCAGAGTGCTGCGTGATCCTAAGAGCACACGAGAAGAAGTGATCGTCGCCCATAAAAAAACCTTGTTTGGAGATAAAGTTCGGACAGAAACTCAAACGGCAAAAGTGCTGATATTATTTGATAGCACTGGCTCGATGGGCGATTTTATTAAGGCACTAAAAGAAACCCTTGAGTATGTGGTGATAAATTTAGGCGCAGTGCTGGATGAATATAACTGTACTTTCGTGCTGCAAATCGCACACTATGAAGATTACAGCAGCGGACCTGTACAGGCTTTGCGAACCACTCAAGAGTGGTCCTGTGATACGGAAAAACTGAACATATTCATCCGTGAGGTGGACGACAAAAGTCGTTCAGGCGGTGGCAATAATTCTGAGTGCGTAGAAGTTGGCTTATATTTTGCTAATGAGCTCGTTAACGTTGGCCTGCAGGCCGTCGTTCTCATCGGCGACGAACCGCCAAGCACAGTGAATGAGATGGAAAGCTTAAAAAAAGTGTACGGCAAAGGCTCGCTTAATAAAGATTGTGCGTTTTTTAAAGCGCAGCATTACCAGCAAGAAACTGAAAAGCTGAAAACCGCTAAGGTCCCAGTATCAACATTTTTTACTCGAACTCAGACGTTTGAGGAATTGAAAGATGCTACTGGCAAGTATCCAACGCAAGAAATTTTCGCTGAAATTGCCCGTGAAACCGGTGGGGATACTGGGGAGCTGGATTTAAGTAATTCTCATACGGCCGCAAATGAAGTGAATAAGACCATTGCGAAAATAGTTTCCAAAACCATTGCCGGGGAAGATGAGGCATTTGCAGATGAATTGCTGAAAAAATTTGAAACTCGAACGCATCAATTCAGTAAATAATGAGCAAACTTAATGAAAATTGAAAAACAGGCGCAAGGCTATTTCGAAGAAGGTAATGAGCATTTTGCACGAGGCCGCTTTGCGGCGGCTTTTGAAAGCTATGAATCCCTTATTCGCTTAGATGCTACACAATATAATGCTTATCTAAATGCCGGAAATGCGCTGGCAGAGCTTAAGTGTTATGAGCTTGCCATTCAATATTTTAACAAGGCCATTTTGCTCGATCAAAATGGCAAGACCGCTATCTATAACCGAGCGTCTATGCATACCCGTCTCGAAAATTATGCCGAAGCACTCGAGGACTATATCCAGGTGCTTAAAATTGATCCTAATGCCGCGGAAGCCTATATTAACCGAGGCTCGGTCTATATGAAATTAAATCAGCCGGAAAAGGCTGAAGCGGAATTTACAGAAGCCATTCTGCTTCGAAATGATTTATGGCAGGCGTATTATAATCGTGCTTTGGCACTGGAAAAATTGGGTGAAATCGAAAAAGCCCAGGAAGACTTTATGACATCCCTTCGCCTTAAAACGGAGGCATAGCTAAGGAGATAGGAGTCAAGCAAAGACTTGCAGTAATCCAGCTTCATCAATTTGGGGGTATTTTAGCAAATCTTTGTTAAGGGAATCTTAAACTTAGATTTAATATGGCGTTTTATCCGGTTTTGTCATCCATTGATCAAAAAGGTTTTTCGCCTCTGGCATGGGAATATGCTCGACAGGGATGCGGTGATGCTTGCTGTGAATTCCAAGCTCCTCGTATAAGCTTGCATCATCAAAGCCAATTTTGCTGGCATCATCGTGAGTGTTGGCATAATAAATTTTATCGATGTGGGCCCAATATATGGCGGCTAAACACATGGGGCAAGGTTCGCAGACGGTGTAAATTTCACTACCGGTTAACCAGAAAGATTTCTCTTGTGCGCAGGCATTTCGGATGGCGACTATTTCTCCATGAGCCGTTGGATCATTATCGCATAATACGCGATTAAATCCGGCGCCAATTATTTGGCCCTCCTTGATGATGACAGCACCAAATGGCCCACCGCAATTTTTATCCATGCCTTCTTTGGCGTATTTTATCGCTTCTTTTAGATATTTGTTTTTCATTTTTACCTCAATATTTTTCTTCTGGAAGCTTAGTCACTCGAAAAATGGACTTCGTAGCCTCCGTATTTTCGAATATTAATTACCCCGATATCGAAAATTAAATATTGGCCTTTTATACCCAGCAATTTCCCCGTTATTTTTGGCGTTTTGTCGAAAGACAGACTGACAATTTTTGTGGGGTATTCTAGAACTGGGTATCGGATTTCTGTCACTTGAGTTTCGTTCAGACGTATAATTTGTCCTGGATATTGTGTATCCAAAATTTCCAGATCTTTTTTGGCTTTTTTGCAGAGATCCTCTCGCCAGGAAATTAAATCAATGAGGGTCGCATTATTTTTAAGCATTTCACGCCAATTGGTTTTATCGGCGACGTATTGTTTGAACGCTACTTCTACCTTACCTGCCAATGCACGTTGAGTGGTTTTAAACATCGGCAGACCTTGCATAGCGCCCTGATCTATCCAACGATAGGGAATGTTTTTTTCGCGTGTAATGCCCACTTTCAGGGCCGAAGCATTGGCCAAATAGACGATATGGGGCTCATTGCATTGAACATGTGCCCAATCTTTTGGGTCACATTTCCCGGTCTCAACTAAGCAACGTTCTGGATGAATTATGCATAAATTGCATTCTTGTAAACGGCGCAAGCAGGGAAAACAGAAGCCTTGCTGGAAGCTTTTCTGCGTTTTTCGTCCGCAATGAATGCAAAAAATATTTCCGGTAATTTCTAGAGAAATATTTTTATTTAGATAAGAATTTACACTTAAGTTCGTTTCGCCCAGGACTAGTTCATACTGTACTGGATCTGAAAATTGGGAATTCATTTTGTGTAATGTTCCGAGAATCATTTGTTTTAATTTGTTCATTCGAATTAAGGGAGCTCTTTATTAATAATAAACTCTTCCACGGGTTTTCCAAGAATAAAATGCTCTTGGATAATTCGCTCTAGAACTTCCGGCGTGCAGGAGCGGTACCAAATTCCGTCCGGGTAAACGACCGCGATGGGGCCATTCATGCACACTCGTAAGCAATTTGCTTTCGTGCGATAAACTCCGCGTTCGTTTAATTTTAATTCTTTTAAACGGTGCTTTAAAAATTTCCAAGAAGCCATGCCTTGTTCATAGGTGCAGCAAAGTGGGTCTTCCTGATCGCAACAAAGGAAAATATGGTATTTAATATCCTGGAGGGCTAATTTTTTGAGTTTTTTAGCGAGAATTTCAAAGTCTCTTGCTGATGGTGTTTCCAAAATGTTTACCCTCTTTTCTAAAACCCAGGCTATTTAAAAGCTAGCATTCGTTCAAGGGGGAGCCTGGCTTTTGCTATTGTTTCTTCATCTATGGAAATGACCTGATCTTTCTTTTCCAAGCATGAAATCAAGCGTTCGATAGTATTCATTTTCATCCATGGGCAAAAACCGCAGCTTTTGCAAGTGGCGCCATGGCCGCCTGTCGGCATGACCACAAATTTTTTCTGTGGAGAAGCCTGCTCCATTTTATAGAAAATTCCTACTTCCGTGGCCACCAAAAACGTTTGATTCGGAAGCTCTACGCTGGCCTTAAGCAATTGTGCTGTCGAACCCACCACATCTGCCACCTCGATCACCTCCTGTGGCGATTCAGGATGCACTAAAACGGCTGCCTCTGGGTACATAGATTTTAATTCTGTAAACCCCTTTAATTGAAATTCTTCGTGAACCACACAAGCGCCCTGCCAAATCAGCATATCCGCGCCAGTTTGACGCTGACAATAGTGCCCCAAATACCGATCAGGCGCCCAGAGAATTTTCTGACCTTGCTCATCTAAATGTTCAATAATTTTTAAAGCATTCGAAGAAGTCACCACCCAATCCGCAAGCGCTTTCACCTTAGCACTGGTGTTTGCATAGACCACTACGGTTCGATCCGAATTTTCCTTGCAAAATTCCTCAAATTTGTCGGAGGGACAACTGAGATCCAAGGAACATTCAGCTTGAAGCGTTGGCATTAATACTAACTTTTCTGGCGTCAAAATTTTGGCTGTCTCGCCCATAAAGCGCACACCAGCAACAATTAAGGTTTTCGCAGGGTGATCTGCGCCAAATTGTGCCATTGCTAAAGAATCCCCGATAAATCCGCCGGTATTTTCCGCTAAATATTGAATTTCTGGCAAAGTATAATAGTGAGCGATGATCACCGCATTTTCGGCACGAAGTTTTTCACGAATTTCCTCAAGAACTTCTTTATTGATCATGCTTCTTTTCTACGGGCTGGTGGTACTGAGACCATTTTGTAAAGCCGCCGGCTAATGAATAAACCTCGAGAAATCCTTGTTCAAATAAATGTTCCGCGACGGATTGGCTAGTAATACCATGATAGCAATAGACCAAAATAGGCTGATGCATCTCAGTGGTTTCAATAAATTCTTGTAAGGCCTGCATTGTCAAATGAATAGCACCCTTAATGTGCTCCTTCTCATAACTTTCCTGATCGCGGACATCGAGAATGATCATTTTGCTGTGTGCGATGAGTTCAGCGGCCTCATGACAATCGATTTGTTTAAACATCTTTCACCTTCTCTTAAATTGCTTTAATTTTATCATAATCACCCAAAATGTGTAGCTTTTCGGTGATCTTACCGGAGTTCCCGCTTTAGCGGGAATTGCTGGTGATCTTTTCTAGCCAGAGATTTGTCAAAACTTCCTGAACATGATTTTGCGCGAGGCGCTCACTAATATTATCGATATCAATAATTTCTAGGGGTTGATTTTGCCAAGAACAGGCATAGACCGCCTTGGTTCGCTTTCCCGTTGAGGGATCAATTTGCCACTGCAAACACTGTGCGCACACGCCCTTTAACATGCATTGCATAGGTCCAAAAACCGAAGCGGTAAATTCACAGTGTTGTAATTCACCTGGCAGCAATTGTCCGCGCGCCGCTTGAACGGCTTTTAGTAAAATAGCATCACCCACCAACATCACAGTCGACAAGGTTTTTAAATTCTCTCGCAAGATCTTTAGGATCATGCCAGATGACAAATCCCTTTTACATAAAAAGACAATTTTTTCGGCAATCTCACTCATTTCCTGGCGATAAATCATATCCGACTCTTGTTCAAAAACGCCGACAAAAACAACTCGAGTTCCCTTCAACGTAGAACGTAGAGAAAGCAACTGGGCCACAGCCATATTTCCGCCAATAATCATAATCGTTTCAGATTTTTCGTTGATGCTTGAACGCGCCCCCGTTGGACCCATGAGCGCAATGGGTTCATCAGGTTTGACGCATCTGAGCAAACGTGAGCTTGCTCCTTTTTGCTCAACAATAAAACGTAATTCGTCTGGGGGATCACCGTCTAGATTAAAACCAATCAAAGAAAGCGCTTCCATTTGTAAACGAGTTCCCTCAATTTCTCGAGAAAAACACTCATAATTTTGTAAACGATAAAATTGACCAGGTTGACTATTTTTAGCGGCCAGTGGGGCACGCACCTTTAATTCAAAAACTCTGGCATTTAATTCACATATGGAAATCACTGTCGCACTAAAATTATCGGAAATTTTAGAACGAAAAGCCTGATACTCGTTTTCGTCCCCTGTTCTAAAATTCGGTGCTAAAACTTCTGTAATCTTTGGATAAGATCGTTTTGCGGATGCAATTGCCTTTACCACACTGCCATGAAAAATGGGATGGGTATCGCCCAAAAAACTCACCCTGTGATGCTTTAAATCGTAACTCGTAAAAGGCCCAAAATAATCGGTTTTTACATGGCTCTCCGTTGTTACTTGCCGTAATGTATTGTTCACGACTTCATAACGCTGATATTTAAAACCGTCTCGAGCAAAGGTGCCACGATGTTCAAATTCGTAGGCAATATTGGGTTTAGCTCCTGTTGCGACAAAAATAGCGCGAGCGGGAACCACTTGCACTTCATCGGTAAACATCCATTTACCAAATTCATCCATCACACGTGCAGAACATCGCAAGGCTTTTGCGTGCCCCTCTTCATCTAAAACAACAGCGGTGGGCTCTAAGCCTTCCGCATATAAAATTCCTTCTTGAAGGGCATTAATAACTTCTTCATGATTGCGCTCGTAAGCAGGAGATTCTTGCATGCTGCGTCGATAAATAACAGTAACGCCGCCCCACAAACGAATTAAAGCATTAAAATCGGGTTGACGATTTTCCAATTTTGCCGAGGCACGTTCTGCGATCACTAATTCACCATGCCCTAAAAATTCATCTAAAATCACAAGATCTGGTTTGCTGAATTTTTCTCGAAGTGAATTTTCCCCCTGTGATTTCAGCAATTTATAATAACGATCATGCACTTTTTCCACTTGCGCGATGTAATAGGCTTGAACTTCTGTAGCTGTATCGATGCCCGTTAAACCGCCTCCAATAACCACGGCGGGCAAGCGCACTTGTAAATTCGCGAGGCTACTTTTTTTGGCTGCTCCTGTTAATTGCAAGGCCATTAAAAAATCATTTGCTTGACGCATGCCGACCGCGAGACTATTAGGAATCGGTAATTCACGAGGTAAACCAGCGCCCACGGCCAGTGCTAAATGATCGAAACCTAAATCCCAAACATCATTAACACGTAAGGTTCCACCAAAACGCACACTGCCAAGCATTTGGAAATGTTGACGACGCATTAAGGTGATGTAAATTAATTTTAAGAAATTTTTATCCCAACGCACTGTAATTCCATATTCGGCGACTCCCCCAAAACCGGCCATCACCCGTTCATCTAATTTTTCCACTAAATCCTGATAGCGATAAATTGGCTCTTTAATAAGCTTTTCGGATAAAGGCTCTAGTTTCAAGCCATCAGCCCCTACTACGGCAAAACCTTCTAGCAATAAATGATGCGCTAGGGTAAATCCGGCTGGACCCATTCCCATCACCAAAACTTTTAATCCATTATAGGGCTTTATTAAAAATTGCGTGGCGCGCAAAGGATTCCAACGCGTGAGTAAATCGTAAATTTCCACACCCCAGGGTAATTCTAAAACATCGGTCAAAACGCGCGTTTCTGCTTGAGGAATATTCACGGGATCTTGTTTTTGATAAATGCAGGCCTTCATACAATCGTTGCAAATTCGATGACCGGTCACGGGACACATGGGATTATCGATCATCACCGTCGCGAGTGAAGCGATGGCAAAGCCTTCGCGTTTTAACACGTGCATTTCGGAAATTTTTTCTTCGAGTGGGCAACCCGTCAGCGTTTCGCCAACTGGATTTATTTTTAAGCCTTGCTCGGGATTCCCTTTTTTGACTGGAAAACCTTTAGAACAAAAATCACCGTCGGTTTTATGACAATAAACACAATAATGAATTTCACTTTGAGCCTCACGTTCCGACATTCTCGGATCCGTAAGCGCAAAACCATCTCTAGCGCGTCGCGTTTCGAGCGGGCCTTCTAAGCGACCTAAATAATCATCGGGCACGGAAATAATGGGGACTAAATTCTCGTAATGTAATTTTTGCGGCAATTTAAACATGGGCCAGTGACGAACCGCTCTCTGCCCTTCTGCCGTTTTCATCGCGGATACACACCATTCAATTAATTCGGCCATTTTTTCGGCTTTTTCTGTCTTTAACAATTGTAGACCATAAAGCGCAATCGCTAATTCACGATCTTCAAGGTTTAACTGATGCCGGAGAAGCTCTTTATTTAAACGCTCGTCTAAATTCAAAAAATCTTTGGCAAAATACTCGTTACCTTGTGCTCTTTTGGCTTCTCGAAGAATGAAGTGTTTTTTAAAGGCAAAAATAGGATCATTTTCTAAGGTCTTCTCGCGCTGTGTTAACACGGCTTTCTCGATATTAAAAAGTTTCGCAATAAAGGCTTCGAGAAAAGGCGCGAGTTCAATAACAAAATCACTGATCTCAAGGTGGCTGAATAGCTTGCTGGCGCGATAGCTTTTGAGGGTTTCGTGTAAATCG
This sequence comes from uncultured Gammaproteobacteria bacterium, assembly GCA_963711375.1. GTDB lineage: Bacteria > Pseudomonadota > Gammaproteobacteria > Coxiellales > Coxiellaceae > CAVQDV01. The sequence goes on along the minus strand of CAVQDV010000005.1, from coordinate 2,146,125 downwards.
GGACGAACTGAATTCAATTCGCTTAAAAACCGCGAATCGAGACGATTAAGGCCCGCAACCGTAAAAAGTTCTTGAAATGTTAGCCCATTCAGATTAAGTTTTTCTGACGACATTGGTTCACTCAACATAAAACTGCGAGGATTGTATCAGACCATGGCACTAGATAAGAAGGTTTATAAAAACTATATTAGCCCCATCGATAAGACCATTGAGCAATTCGACCGAGCAGAGCCTCTCTCGGCCTCTCAGCAGGCCGAAATCGCGAAGTATAAGCGCATCTACAAGCTGCGCGACATCCCAACCCTAGGCGGCCCCAGCGAGGACCCCCTCATTTAGGCTACGTTAGCAATCCTACAGGGCAAGAGAAATTGGAGCTTGAGATTATGGGCTTGAGTACATTGCGACATGGCATAGTTACAAGCTGTACTAAACCCTAACGTGAAGGGGGCTTGAGCCGTAAACTGGCCACCAATACCGTCCACGACGGTACAGGTTGGAATTCGGGGAACAGCACTGTTAAAAGCGCAGAATATTCCTGTGTTGCAATTATTCAGAGTCTGGACGTTCTGATTTGAAAACTGGTTGAGGTTTTGACACTCGACAAACACCTCTTGCTTGGCTACCGTCTCACTAGCATTACTGTCGACCAAATATCCCCGAGTCTGATTGACCACAACCGGAACAATACATTGATAATAATTTTTGGGAGGCAGAGTCGGCGGTGTTGTTATAAACATTGGAATAGCTCCTGCAAATCTCCACTTTCGTACATTTCAGTGACGATATCGCATCCACCCACAAATTCCCCATTTACAAAAAGCTGAGGGATCGTAGGCCAATTGGTATATTCTTTAATGCCTTCGCGAAGCGCTGGATCGGCCAAAACGTTGACGTCAACAAAATCGATATTACATAAGCGAAGAAGGCTCACCACTTTTCCAGAAAAGCCACATTGAGGAAAATCTTTTGTCCCCTTCATAAAAAGTACAACTGGATTTTCCGTGACCGTTTTTCGAATTTGCTCTTGTGTATTCATAAATCACCTCGCTATAATGCCACACACATGCGCATTCTACCAAAAAAAGGAGCAATACAACATGACCTTTGTTGTAACTGATAGTTGCATCAAGTGCAAATACACCGATTGCGTGGAAGTCTGCCCCGTGGACTGCTTCCGCGAAGGCCCCAATATGCTGGTGATAGACCCCGAGGAGTGCATAGATTGCAATCTCTGCGTACCAGAATGCCCCGTAGACGCGATATTCGCACAAGATGACTTACCCAAAGATAAACAGAACTTTATCGAGCTTAACGCAGAGCTTTCGCGCAAATGGCCTATGATAACCGCGATGAAAGAAGCACCCCTCGATGCGGACGAATGGAAAGAAGTGCCCAATAAATTACAGTATCTTGAAGCAGATTGGAAATAAACCTTATGAATAAACTTGAACAATTACGGCAGTATACGACTGTCGTCGCTGACACCGGCGATATCGAAACCATCCAGCAGTTTAAACCAGAGGATGCCACTACGAATCCTAGCTTGATTCTCGCGGCTGCGACCAAGCCTCAATACAAACCTCTCATTATTGATGCCCTTCAATTTGCACGCCAAGAAAAATCCGAAGACAAGCTAGGTCTTGCCATCCGAAAATTAATGGTGAATTTTGGCCAAGAAATATTAAAAATTATTCCGGGGCGCGTTTCTTCCGAAGTCGACGCTAGACTTTCTTTCAACTCCCAGAAAAGTGTTGATGAAGCGCAAAGAATTATTGAACTGTACGAACAGATGGGCATCGATAAAAAACGTATTCTTATCAAAGTGGCTTCAACCTGGGAAGGCATAGAAGCTGCTAAAATTCTCGAGAAAAAAGGCATTCATTGCAATTTAACTCTGCTCTTTGGTTATGGCCAAGCCATACGTTGCGCCGACGTAGGCGTTACCCTAATTTCCCCTTTTGTCGGACGAATTTACGATTGGTATAAAGCAAAAGAAAATCGTGATTATCAAGGTGATGAAGATCCAGGTGTGAAATCCGTCGCTCGAATTTTTGATTATTTCAAAAAATTTAATTATCCCACCGTTGTAATGGGCGCCAGCTTCCGAAATGTCGGGCAAATTGAAGCTCTGGCGGGCTGCGATTATTTAACGATTAGCCCAGAATTATTAACGCAATTGCAAAAAGATACAAATCCCCTTCCACTGAAATTAAATGCCGAAGAATCTCGGAAAAAACCTATTCAAAAAGTCGAACTTGATGAAGCCCATTTTCGCTTTGCACTGAATGAAGACGCTATGGCCACTGAAAAATTGGCCGAGGGAATTCGGCGATTTAGTCGGGATATTGAAACTTTAGAGGGCATAATATCCACTTACCCCTAAGACTCCCCCTCGGGAGGGATAGGATGCTTGGCAATGGCCTCTGCAATGTCGATAGGTTTGCTGAAGTGATAACCCTGAAAATAATCCACACCGACACTATTTAGTATATCCACAATCTCTTGATTTTCGACGTATTCTGCAACCGTTTTAACGCCTAAACGTTTTGCAATTTGCACCATTGCATGTACGAAATCTTTATCCAGGTCACTGGTCGGCAGATTTTTAACAAAGCTACCATCGATTTTTAAAAAATCTATAGGCAAGCCTTTGAGATAAGCGAACGAAGAAAGACCGGTTCCAAAATCATCTAAAGCGAATTTTAGGCCTCTTTTCTTGAAAATCGTTAAACAGCGCATCGCGTTTTTAATATCACTCATAATCACATTCTCAGTGATTTCAATCGTAATATGATCAGGATTCACACCAGCATTCGCAAGCCTATCGTCCAAAACGGAAAGTAATTTATCATCCGAGAAAATCCCACCCGATAAATTACAGGTAAATGAGGCGTTCGGATATTGCTTCGCTAACGAAAATACCTGTTCTAAAACCCAATAATTAATATCTCGAATTAGCCCATAATGAGCGGCGACATGTATAAAAGAATCTGGCGAAATTAATTTATCGTCATCTCCATACATGCGTAATAATAATTCGTAGTGCGAATTCTTATTCGTTTTGGCGTTATATATGGGCTGAGCCAAAAGGACAAAACGATTATGTTGAAGCGCATGACGAATTCGGGTGGCCCAAGTGACCTGCATTTTAAAGGGAGAAGACCAATTTTTAGAAGAACTATAAACGCTATAACTATTTCGAGATTCTCGTTTGGATTTATACAAAGCATAATCCGCATAGGCCAACAGGGTATCAGCCGTATCGGCATGCAATGGGAACAGAGCCACCCCAATAGAAACCGACATCGAAATTTCATGATCTTCGATTTGAACGCGCGAACGCCCAATAACACTCAATAATTTGCTAACAATAAATTTGATATCATCCAATTTTACATTCGGGGTTATAACAGCAAATTCATCACTTCCCAGCCGAGACACGACGTCCACTTTTCGAAAATTATTTCTCAAAATGCTCGCAATTCCAACGAGAATTTTGTCCCCAGCGGAATGGCCAAAACTATCATTAATTTCTTTAAATCGATCTAAATCAATCAACAATAAAGCCCCGTGTATTTTCGTTTGTTTCGCGATCTCTAAATGATTATGCAATTCTTCTTCAAATTTTTTTCGATTGTAGAGTCCCGTTAATTGATCGAAGGTTTCAGAACGCGTTAATTTTTTTTCCATTTCTTTGCGTTCGGTAATATTTTTGGCCATAATCGCCCAGCCAAACATTTTTTCGTTGTCGGGATCTAAAATCGGTGCGTATGAAAGGCTAACCGGAATCACATTGCCCTCTTTTCCAAGGCAATGCGCCTCATAATCGTGCAGGGATTTATTCTGAGTTATTTCATCCAAGACGTCCTTACCGTTTTCAACATTTTTTAAAATCACATCCTGAATCGATTTCCCAACCAACTCCGGGATATCACCTCCGATAATTTGTCTAGCCCGATTATTCGCTAAGCGAATAACGCCCTCATCATCACACAAAATCATGGCATCATTCATTGCATTTAATAAATGGTAAGAGGAATGGTTGGGTTTGATATCGAAGATCTCAACTTTTTTGCTAAGGCTAAGCAAAATCAGAATAATGATGGCCACAGCTGCATAACCGAAAGGATACACCTCTAATCCAAAATTGGGCAGCGAATCAATAAGTGCCAAAAAAGCGAGCGCAGAACCTAGCAATAATAAACGAATTCGATAATATTTTGTGGTTTTAGCCGTGGTGGTTTTATACTCAGAAATAAGTTCGCTTAAGCCTAGGCCCATGTACAACCAAAAAAACACTGAAAAGACTATCGACGCAAAAGATCCAAATCTAGGATAAAATCCCCAAAAGTTTGAGCTTACATGATTGAACAATAGGTTAAATTTAATCTGAGTAAAAACAAATAATATTCCTAAAATAAAACCCGCTAAAATAGTTTTAGCCCGTTTTTTTTGAAGATCGAGTGAAATGCAGATAAACCAATACGCTGAAGGTGCGATCAAAGGAATGGTTAAATAACCCGCGTTCGCCCAGCCTAGAGCAAGCCCATCGTTTTTTGACCAGTACAGGAGCGCAAAACAAAAAAGCCAATTGCTAATCATTAACGTTAATAAAAAGAGACTAAGGGCCACAAGTGAACAGCGTTCACGGATCAATGTAAATACACCAAAGAAAAAAGAGGCAAAAGAAAGGAGAAAAAGCGGCATTCCATAAAAATTAAGCTGATAATGGCCCAGCTGACAAAATGAATCGAACATCATGTTCCCTCTTCCAATAAGTGCACATACACATTATATCACGACAAAGGCGAAGCTCCTACCCCACATGATCGGGGAGATCCCTTTGCTCGCCTGGTAAATGCGGCTGACCTCTATCGTCTAGAACTGGGGGTGGGGGCCTAACGCCTGCTTTTATGTTTATATCAATTGTTTTACCCCATCGAAGCACTTTCAGAAGCAGATTCGTTCCGGGTTCCTGCTCAGCCATATAATTCTGAAAACCAGTCGCATTTTGCACGCGATACTCATTTATCGATAAAATGACATCCTTCACCTTTAGGCCGCCAATACCTGCCGGGGAATTCGTAATCACTTGAGCGACAATCACTCCGCTGGCTTGAGGAACATCCAATACGTTTATACCCAAATAGCCTCTTTCCACATGGCCTTTTTTAATAATTTGATTCATGATATTCATCGCGACATCCACCGGTATGGCAAAACCAACTCCTTGAAATCCCCCTGTACGGGAATAGATGCCGACCGTGATTCCAACGAGTTTTCCTTGGGTATTAATTAATGCCCCACCAGAATTTCCTGGATTAATTGCCGCATCAATTTGAATATAATTTTCAAGCTGATTAATGCCCGCCGTATTTCGCCCAATAGCGCTAACAATTCCATGAGTGACGGTTTGACCTAATCCAAAGGGATTACCAATGGCAAGGACTACATCGCCAACTTGTAAATTACGCGAATCGCCGATGGCAACAGGAGAAAGATTATTGGCCGATATTTTCAGTACCGAAAGATCGGTTTCGGCATCAAATCCAACCACTTTCGCGGGTATTTTCCGCCCATCGGGCAGTGCTACTAGAATCGCATTTGCTTGTGAGGTGACATGATAATTTGAAAGGATGTGACCGTCTTTATCTATGATAACACCCGAACCAAGACGATAATTGATAGCTTCCTGGTCGGGTTCTATTCGTGAAGACGAAGTGCCTGGAGAGACCGTGTAAATGTTAACGACCGCGGGTGCGGCTAGTTTAACGGCCTTAGAATAGGAAATGGGAGCGTCTTCAGCAGAAGCTATAATCGACGTGAAAAAAAAAACTGAAAAAAAACTACACACAAGAAAACGAAGCATCATCACTCCTTTGATTATTTGGGGTATCCAATATTAAATTTACCATGTCGGCGTGCTCCTTGTCTTCCGGTATCATGTGCGCCAAAAACCAATTGAAGAGAACGGGATCTGGCTCATTTAAAAAATTTGAAAACTGTCTTTGTAAAAGCGTCGGTAATTTCAAAAATTTTTCGTCAAAAAACTTAAGCAAAATCATATCGAGCTCAAGCATACCCCTCCGGCATTTCCAACGAATTTTTCCGGGATGTAATTCATGACTGATCTCAGTCACGATAGGTTTCCTTCATTTTATAGGACAGAATCATCGCTAAAAACATCGCTATTGGAATTAAAGCTAAGGCCACTTGATAATCAAACAAGGTATATACTCGGTGACCATTCGCCATTTGACCCGCCCAGAGAGCGTCCAATATTACTCCCACTAGTGGCGTCAAAATCATTCCGCCAATCATAATAAATAAATTCACCACACCGAGTGCTGTAGCAGCATATTTAATGGGTAATAAATCTCTAGGCAATGAAAAACAAATAATTTCAACGCTGGAAAATAAGCCAAATAAGAAAAGTAAAATAAATTTAAGAAACTCAGCCATGTGGGGCCATAAAATTAAAGCGCTAATGGTAAGAGCCGCTAAAAAATTGCCGAATATTAGGGGCAGGCGACGAGTTTTTAATCGATCAGATAACCAACCACTTAGTGGACCACCAATTAACCAACCAAAAAATACCATTGAATTCATGGCGGAGGATAGTACTCGTGCTGTTCCCTCATTTGTTTCGTTTAAATAGGGAATGCCCCAATATTCTCCAAAAACGGATAGAGATAAATATAGAGTACAGCCTATTAGTCCTGCACAAATTAATTGGCGATTTTTGAGAGAAATCCACAGGCCTTCTATCGCGGCGGGAAAGTTCATCTCCGTGGTATCAGTCATAATATTTTTATTTTTTTTATCATGCACAAAAAAGAAAAATATTGGAATCAAAATAGCGCCAAAAATAGCACTGCCTGCGAGAATACTCTGCCAACCGAATTTTCCTAGTGCCCACGTCAAGCCAATATCGCCAATCATCGCGCCTACCATTCCTAGACTCGTCGTGAGTCCAACAAACATGGCAAAACGTTTGGCAGGCAACCACATCGCGGCAAGTTTTAGCACTCCAACAAAGGCAAATGCGCTTCCAATGCCTATTAAAAAACGCCCGCCTGCCGCTCCCCATAAACTTCCATACATCATAAAAAGCACACAACCCAGCACACAGAACCCAATAGCGCTGGTGAGTACCTTTTTGGGGCCAAAATAATCCGTAAATACGCCAACCACGGCTTGCAGGGGTGTATAGGCGTAATAGTACATCGCTATGACGAAGGAGAGTCCAGCACCGGTAACGGCAAAATGGCTCATTAAATTGGGAATCATCACGCTTGGCTCTATTCGAAGCAAATATTCATAGCAATAGAAAATAGCGGCTAAACCACACACTGTCCATCCATAAACAGCCATATTACGATTGTTGTTCTTTCTCAAAGACTACTCCACTTGCTTATAATTTGGGCAGATTATATCAAACCCTCGCAAAAGCACAAACAATACTTTACTATTTGCCCATTGAACATAAAAAGGGAGCGATCATGGGCAAGAATTCGATGCGGAAAGCGGTTATTTTAACCCTGCTTCTCATTATTTTAGTCGGTGTTGGCTTTTATTTTTTTAAACCCCATGCTCCCTTACCCAAATCAGTTGAGATCGATACCAGCAATCAACCAAGCCTAGGTAAGGAAAATGCAAAAATTCATATCGTAGCCTTTGAAGATTTAAAATGTGGCAATTGCATGCGATATAGCACTACTATTTTCCCCACGATAAAAAAAGAATTAATTGATACTGGCAAAGCAAACTATACCTTAATTAATTTGGCCTTTATTCCCGGTTCATTACCGGCGGCTAATGCTGCCCGTTGCGTTTATCAACAAAATCCAGCCAGTTTTTTTGATTTTGTCGATTACATTTACAATCATCAACCTGCGGAAAGTGATGATTGGGCGACTATTCCAACTCTCATGCAAATGGCAAGTCACATTCCAAGTATTGACAGTAATAAACTCAGTGAATGTCTCGTCAAAAGCCCTAATACTGAATTTATTAATAGTAATATGAAACTGGCTGAAAAAATTATGGGGGCTAGTAATGTGGCAACCCCTGCCATTTATGTAAATGGCATTTCTGTGCAGCCCCTCACCTATGCTCGAATTAAAGAAATTGCAGATGCTGTAAAATAACAGCATTAAAGGGTAAATTGGTATCTTGCGCCAATACCAACAAAAAAAGCGGCGGGAAGATTTTGCGCGCTTTGCGGCAAAGCTTCCATCAAAGAGGCGTCTATACACCAGCGAGCATTTATTCTATATAAAACTCCGGCGCCCAGAACAGGGGTCGCAAACAGGCGACTGTTTATTTCATGAATTCTTGCTAACACAAACCCATCTCGAGCCACAGAACCCACACCAGCCTTTCCATAAATTTCCCAACGTGGACTCAAAGAAAAGCCATATTTTAAAGCTAAATATAAGACATTATGTTTTACCCTATAGTTTTGAGGTACCTCACCACGTCCACGAGATCCAGGTGGGGGTAAAACTCCTTGATACCTCGGCCAATAGGCCCACAAAATTCCAAGTTCTGCAGCAACAGCATTTGTAAATTGATAGCCAATATCCAAATGAAAATTGATGCCCCCCCTCACAATGGAGCGAGCTGTAACCCCATTGGTTAAGAATGACAATTTATAGTCAATCGTTGAGAATTGGCTCTGTAGCTCCACATAGGCTGGATTTTCTACCTTAGCGTTTGCCTGCGCTACTAGCAGGACCCCGCAGAAAATGGCCAAGCTTTTTTTGAACATGGCGAGATCCCTCATCAAGAAAGGCTGCCAGTGTACAAACGCATTCGAGAAATTGCAATTGCATTCGACGCTCCCCTAAATTAGAGTACGCTCAGATCTGAAAGTGGAGCAGCAATGAAAAAGTGGATTTTAGTTTGCCTCGCCAATGCGTGCTGCCTCTCGGCTTTTGCCGCTAATCCAAATAAATATTCTTATAATCCTAATCAAATCAATTTTGCTTATTCAAATTATTCCATCACTAGGTTTAGCATTCCGCATCCACCGAGCCCTTTTTTCTGGTCGGCACCACAAAATGCAGCCTCGGGTGGAATGCTTCGTTTTACCCACATTTTTATTACGAAAAAAATCTTCACCCTCGCCACCGGGGCGAGTGTTTCCAACTGGAATATACCAGGGACAACCCTCTGGGCCTTCAGTGTCTTTCTCGAAATGCGCCTTTGGCTATTAATAAACCCTAATTTTCGTGCCTATTTTTTATATTCACTAGGAGGCCCCACGGAATTAAGTACCCGGAGCTTTGGCAAAGCCTACTTTAGTGAAAATTTCCTATTTCAAGATTATCTTGGTCTAGGCCTTCAATTTGGAAAAAAAAGAGCCTTCGATATTGAGGCTTATACCGTTCATTATTCAAATGGTGATATATTTACCGTGAATAGCGGAATAGAAGTGCCCTTTATGCTTTCCGTGGGCTATAGCTTTTAGTGAGGAAAAAAAAATGTCGATAAATACTAAACGATTTGCACTATTTTTAGCGTGGATTATTTCACTCAGCGCTTTACTGATTACTTTATACAGCAGTGAAATACAGAATATCCCCGTCTGCCACATGTGCTGGTATCAGCGTGTGATGCTTTATCCTTTATCCATTATTCTAGGAATTGCAATATTTCGAGACGATTTAAAGATCTATATTTACGCAATGCCTCTAGCCATTTTTGGCGCTCTATTTGCACTTTACCAATACATCGAACAAATGTTCCCCAAATTAGCTCCCATTTCTCTCTGTTCAACAGGCCCCTCTTGCAGCGATATTCACCTTCAAATTTTCGGCTTCATCACCTTCCCCTTATTAAGCCTCATGGCTGCAATCATGATAAGTCTACTACTTTTACTCTCTAAACCAGCCGAATATTAATACCTTTTTGTTGCATGAGGTTTTTCGAGCTCGCTTTCTATTTCTTTACGCACTTCTTCGCTGATGGCGAGATCCTGATCGAGGGATTTTAGCCAGCTTTTGGTTTCAGCGGGATTTGTATTTAAGGCTTTTGCTGATAATAAATAATTCCCTCGTTTTTCTCGATCTTCCGTCATTATGGAGAGACGCAACAGCGCTTGTATCGAGGGATTATTTTCTCGATAGCATTTGATTTCACTTTGCAGCAAGTCTTGTTTTACGTCCTCTGAATTTACTCTTAAGTCAGCAATTCTATAGCTTTTGAGAACCTGAACGCTATGCTCATAAGCACGTTTTGGAACACTTTCCATATCAATCCACTTTTTTTCAAGATCGGTTTCCATGCAGGTATTGAAATGCTTTTTCCATTGGGGGCCTTTTTTATCTTGCATATAATGCAAATGCGCCATGATCAGCTGAACCTCGGCGTAACGAGAATGTTTTTCTGAAACTTCCTTCAAAATGTTAAGAATAAACGCTATTTTTTCTTCTTTTATTTGATTCAAATCGACTGTTTTTGTGTCATTCAGCAATCCCACATTTCGCCCTTTTCCGAGTTGGCTTAAATGGGCGTATTGCTCTATTGCCACCTCGATATTCACGGCTGCCACATAAGCGGGCTTTAATTTTGGAAGTCCAGCAAATGAATACCAAAATTTCTTCCCACAGCAATGCTCATTAAATAATTGTAAAATCCAAAAAAAACGAGTTTCTTCATCTAGCAATGAATCTTTCATTAAGTGTTCGAAAAATTCATTAGGATGAAGGCTAAATACTTGGACAATTGGCTCTTCTTCAACGCTCAAAGATCCCAGTTTTTTGTATTCAAAAAACTTGGAATTTCTTGACTCTACGTATTCTATTTTTTTCTTTGCCTGTACCTTAAGCATAACTCGGTGATATTTTCTACTGATATCCTCAAAATCCGTGTGTTGGTTTAAATAACGAGAGACTAATTCTAAAGAGACACTGCCTTTTTGGACATCTATTCGGTATTCACTGGCTTCATTGGAATCCAGCTTAATTAGATTATATTTATACATGTGTAAGAGAAAGGATTGCGAAATTTGATGCCCTTGCCTAGCGCCCTGCCGAAACCAGTAAAGGGCAAAAGTATTATCTTGTTCAAGGCCTTGGCCAAGTCGATAAAACTCTCCGAGGAAACAATGCGCAGTAGAGCATCCTTGGAGAGAGGCTAATCGAAACCAGTAGAGAGTGAGGGCATCGTCTTGCGGAACACCTCGACCCTGTTTATACATCCACCCAAGATTATTTTTTGCAGCAGAACTTCCATTCAGAGCAGCTTTCTGATACCAATGAACGGCGAGTGCATCACTTTGTTCTATTCCGTCGCCATTTTTATACGCCCATCCGAGTTGATTTTGGGCAAGGGCATGTTCTCGCAGAGCTGCTTCTTTAATCCAATTAACTGAGAAAGCTCTGTTTTCTTGAACACCAAGGCCAGTACGATACATATGAGCAAGTAAAAATTGTGACGCAGAATCACCTTGCTTGGCGAGTACTTCAAAACAATTGAAAGCCAGAGAGTGATTACAGATAGCACCAATGCCGGTAAGTGCCTTTAAACCATATAAATAAACGGTACTTCTATCTAGTTTTTCAAGTTCGGCTGTGGAAATACAATTGGAAGCTTCTTGTGACTTTAAACTCTGCAATCGGTTCTGGGCTTTTGAAAAGCCCATTCTTATGGAGCTATCGAGCAACTGAACAGCGATCTCTGGTTCTGAAAGCTCATAAACACAAAAAAGCTCATACTTCGTTTTTGCAAGCTCCCCGTGCAAAATAAACCATGCATCTTCAAGATTTCCGCCTTTTTTAGAGCGCAAAGACTCAATTCCTCGCTCAAGCTGTTGTAATGCGGCACTTAAGTCTGTTGCATTTCTCACGTCTCACCACCTACTATTTTTAGCTTATGAGCCTATTGTAAGCGAGCAAGATTAAGAAAATATTAAATTACGAAAAAAAGTTAGTGCAGGGCTTTTGCTCGTAGGGAAATTGGGGCGGCGAGGTCTTCTAATAATAATTCTGCGATTTGAATGGCATTTAAGGCAGCGCCCTTTCGGATATTATCTGAGACTACCCATAAATTTAAGGCATGTGGGTGAGAGATATCTTCTCGAATTCTGCCCACAAAAACCGCGTCTTGGCCAGCCGCATCGCTTACGGCGGTTGGATAATCTTCTGGGTCATCGATGACAATAATACCTGGAGCTTCTTGTAAAATTTTGGTTGCAGCTTCCGCGGAAATAGGTTCGCGTGTTTCGATATTAATCACTTCAGAATGTCCATAAAAAACGGGCACGCGCACGGCTGTTGCGTTAACGAGAATATTCGGATCTTCCATAATTTTCTGGGTTTCCCAGACCATTTTCATTTCTTCGCGGGTATAGCCATTTTTCTCGAAGGTATCGATATGCGGAATAACATTAAACGCAATTTGTTTTTTGAATTTTTTAGGCTTAATTTCTTGGCCATTTAATAAATGCGCGGTTTGCTCGGCCAATTCTTGAATAGCTGAATTTCCGGCACCCGAAACCGATTGATAAGTAGCGACATTAATTCTGGTAATTCCAACCGCGTCATAAATCGGTTTTAGAGCCACCACCATTTGAGCGGTTGAGCAATTGGGATTCGCGATAATATTTCGATTATGATAGCCACTAATCGCATGTGCATTGACCTCGGGAACAATGAGAGGAATATCCTCGTCATTACGAAAATAGGAGGTATTATCAATAACAATAGCACCCGCTTCAGCCGCGATTGGCGCATATTTTTTTGAAACTTCTCCGCCGGCAGAAAAAAAGGCAATTTGCACTTTAGAAAAATCAAAATCTTTTAAATCGTTAACGCGGTGCGATTTTCCATTAAATTGAATAGTGCTCCCTGCCGAACGCTCACTCGCAAGCGGAAATAATTTTCCAACGGGAAATTGTCTTTCTTCTAAAATTTGTAATAGGACTTCGCCAACGGCTCCCGTGGCACCCACAATGGCAATATTATAATTTTTCTCGCTCATTTTTACCTCTTTACATCAAAATTTTGTGCTCGATCACGTAAATAATGATCCATTAAAACCAAGGCTAGCATAGCTTCTGCGATGGGAACTGCACGAATGCCCACGCAGGGATCGTGCCGGCCTTTTGTAATGGCAACGGTTTCTGCTCCCTCAATATTAATGGTTTTTGCAGGGCTTGTAATACTCGATGTGGGTTTAAACGCAAGACTGACTTCAATATCCTGACCCGAAGAAATTCCGCCCAAGGTTCCGCCCGAACGATTTGATAAAAATCCGCTGCTGTCCATTTGATCGCGATGCATGGAACCTCGTTGGCGCACCACTTCGAAACCCTCACCTATTTCCACGCCTTTTACGGCATTAATTCCCATCATCGCATGGGCAATATCCGCATTTAATTTGTCAAAGACGGGCTCGCCCAAACCCACTGGCACATTTTTCGCCATCACATTCACGCGTGCACCAATGGAATCGCCTTCTCGCCGCAAGCGAGTAATTAATTCTTCTAATTCTGAAATTTTTTCAGCATCCGGAAAAAAAAAGGGATTTTGATTAATGACAGAAACATCTCGTTTTATAGCTTCGATATCCCCAATGGCTGCTACGAAACCAAAAATTTCGCAATTCACTTTTTCTCGTAAATATTTTTTGGCGATGGCAGCGGCGGCTACTCGCATCACGGTTTCACGAGCCGAAGAACGCCCACCACCGCGATAATCTCTGAGCCCATATTTTTTAAAATACGTGTAATCCGCGTGGCCAGGGCGAAATAAATCTTTTATTTCCGAATAATCACCCGAGCGTTGATTTTCGTTGGCAATATATAAGCCAATGGGAGTGCCAGTGGTTTTTCCCTCAAAAACACCGGATAAAATGAGGACTTTATCCCCTTCTGTACGCTGGGAGGTGAATTTTGAGGTCCCCGTTTTTCGTCGATCGACTTCGACTTGAATATCCGCTTCGCTTAATTCCAAACCAGGGGGGCAGCCATCCACTATAGCCAATAAAGCCGGCCCATGGCTTTCACCACAGGTGCTAACAACAAAAGATTTTCCAAAGCTATTTCCGGACATTTTCTAAATCAGGTTTGGTTAATAAAAATAATCCATGACCACCGTGTTCTTGCTCTAGCCACACAAAGGGTAAATGAGGATAGGCCTCAATTAACGCGTGATCAGAATTTCCCACTTCAACAACTAGTATACCATTTGGCGTTAAAAAACGGGCGGCATTTTCTAAAATATGATGCACGAGGCGGAGGCCATCTGACTCGGCTTTTAAGGCCAATTCTGGCTCGTGATGATATTCCTTAGGCAGTGTTTTCATTTCTTCTGGACTAACGTAAGGAGGATTGCTCATGATGATTTCATACTGTTTTTCTGGGATATTAATTAAAGCATCGGAAAGCAAAAGCGCTACGCGAGAACCTAAGTCATGTTGTTCCACATTGATTTTCGCGACGGCCAGGGCATCTTCGCTGATATCCACGGCATCGACCTTGGCCTCTTCGAAAGCATAAGCCGCTGCAATGGCCATGCATCCAGAACCCGTGCACAAATCTAATATGTTCTTCACTTTTTCTTCAGGAATCCAAGGAGAAAAACGATTTTCGATCCACTCAGCAAAAGGTGACCGCGGAATAATCACACGCTGATCAACATAAAATTTCAAGCCCGCAAACCAAGCTTCGTGCGTTAAATACGGCAAAGGAAGGTGTTTTTTAATGCGTTCATGAAGCAGAAATTCTAGATTTTTACTCTGCACTTCCGTCAAGACCTGCGACAAAACTTCCTCTCCACTATCCGGGGGAAAACCCGCCACAAACAAAACCATCTGAACGGCCTCATCCCAAGCACTATCCGTGCCATGCCCATAATAGAGCGATGTCGCCTCTTGAAGAGCATGAAAGGTATGATCAAGAGCTTGTTCAATAGTGTGCTGCATCTACGAAGCATACCTTAGGATGGGCTGGGGTCAAGACTTTGTTTAACACTGCTAAACAAAGTCTTGACCCCAGCCCTTTATCTAAAGTTGTTGGAAACGCTCTCTTTTGCTATAATGCTGACTAGATAGACTAGAAGGGGTAATTCGATGAAACAATGGCAGCTACAAGAAGCGAAGGCTAAGCTAAGCGAGGTGGTGCGAGATGCTTGCTTGAACGAGCCCCAGGAAATCACTGTCCATGGCGAACCTGCAGTCGTTATTCTTTCAAAAGCGCTTTATGACAAACTCAGAAAGCCTAAATTAGGTTTTGGCGAATTTATGCGTCGCTCTCCGCTTAAGGGCCTTGATCTTGAATTTGAACGCAATCCTTCCCAGGCCAGGGATATCGATCTATGAGCTACCTGCTTGATACCAACATTATTTCAGAGTTCCGAAAAAGCTCTCCAAACCCCAAAGTCCTGAAATGGATTAATTCATTACCCCCCGAAGCTCTACACATCAGTGTATTAACAATTGGGGAAATTCGCAAAGGGATTGAAAAATTACAAGATCCCAAACGTCGAGAAATTTTACGAGTATGGTTGGAAAATGAATTGCCCAGCTGGTTTGAAGACAGAATTCTTTCCATCAACAGTGAAGTTGCAGAAAGATGGGGACGAATTCAGCATGAAATTGGCCGTCCCGTTTCTGCCATTGACAGTTTATTAGCCGCCACTGCCCTGCACTATGAATTAAGAATGGTCACCCGAAATGAAAAAGATTTTAATTTTCCAGGCTTAGAGGTGATTAACCCGTGGGCCTGAGTGATGAGGATAAAGATACATTTCTCCGCGCCATGCAAAACGTAAAACCATTGAATAAATCTAAGTCTACTCGGTTAGCCCCTTCAAAAACCAAAAAACAGCTTAAAATCTCGATACAAAAACCAGAAAAAGAAATTTCAGCTAAATCGACCGCTTATTATGTTCATCCAAATGAGGACCCTTATGGTCAAACGCCTTGGGTGGGTGGAGAAGATACATTGGAGTTTGCACGGAGCGGCCTTCAGCAGCGAACGATTCAGCAATTAAAACGTGGACAAATACCAATCGAAAAAAGAGTTGATTTACACGGGAAAACAGCTGAAGAAGCGCTTGAGGCTTTGCAGACGACCCTGGAAAATTGCCAAGAAGAAAATAAGCGCTTACTGTTATTGATCCACGGTAAAGGCCATTTTTCCGCGAGCAATACGCCTATTTTAAAAAACATCCTTAACCA
Organism: uncultured Gammaproteobacteria bacterium; assembly: GCA_963711375.1. GTDB lineage: Bacteria > Pseudomonadota > Gammaproteobacteria > Coxiellales > Coxiellaceae > CAVQDV01. The sequence continues at coordinate 2,129,937 of CAVQDV010000005.1, read as the reverse complement.
GTGGCTTCGACAGTCTCCGATGGTTTTGGCATTTTTTTCTGCTCTGCCAAAACATGGTGGGAATGGCGCGATGTATGTATTAGTTAAAACCAAGCGACAAAAAACTTAGTAATACAATTGGAGCGCCGAAAAAAGAATTTCGAAACCAATCAGGACTATAATAATAATTTCTAGAAAAGAAGCATGTCGACTTTCGAGATGGCTATTAAACATGTCGAAAACCTCACTCAGCGTATTCAACTGGTGATTCAACGTTTCCGCTCGCTCTGGAATATCCAAATATCGTTCCAGCATCGTGTAATACGTTTCTAAATTGGGATGCTGCCAGAAAAATTTTGGCTGATACAAAAAATTCCCCACTAAATTAATTTCACTTTTCGCCGCTAGAATTTCGCCGAGAATTTCTCGCATCCGTTTACGCGGTATCGACATTTTTCCCTTTGTATATAATTCCTCGATGAGGGGACTATAATGTTCTACTAACTTTTCCATTCGAGTTTCGTAATATTTCAGCTTGATGGACTGAGAAAATCCATAGGACAAGCTTAATTTTAATTCCGAATCATCATCTTCTAAGGTAAGCATTTCAACGTGAAACCAGGGATGCGGTTTAATAGCCGTTTTATGACCGAGACGATAACTGTAACCGTCAACAATAGGAGCCTCGACCGGTTTAAGACAATAATTTTTTAGAAGGTCATAAAATTCTTTAACTTCATATCGTTTCAAACCCCAGGTCACAAGGGTACCGTTCGTGAAAACGTATAACCAACGTTGATTTCCTGGCAACTGAATTTCAAGGCCATTCCATTGCTTTTCAGTTTTGTAAATTTTAAGGGTAACTAAGTACTGCTCCAGGTGATTGACATTAATTTGGCTCGCCAGACAGTATGTAAAGCATTGCATATTTCACCTACTCTTCAATCCATTTCGACAAAATGGATATAATTTGTTTCGCTTGTCCGCGACCTGAAATATTAAATTTTGATCGCAGTTGATACTCGCCATTGCGTTTTTGATAGCGACGAATGGAATAAAGATCTTCGCCATAAGCTTGCTCTTTATTATTCCAGCTTTGGTATTTGTAAATGATGGTGCTCCAAGCGCCCTTAGTGAGCACTTCCTTCGCAAGCTCTTTAACGGTTTCTACACCATTGTCTTCGTAGGTAATCGTAAGTTCGTCGATCGTTGTGGCCATGTTCTTCTCCTGGTAGATTTCTGTGACCCCCATCATAAGCAAAGCAGAAGCGTAATGAAAGGAGTTCCCGTAGGAAATTCTTCTTAACGAATTAAAATGACATCGGCGTCAGGTAGCTTTTTCCAAGATTTGTCTGCAGTGAGCACTGGTATTTTGCGAATTTTTCCTAAAGCCAAACAAGCCCGATCCCCCAATGAAAGTCCATAGGCCTTTGTTTGCTTTCGCAAACCTGCTGCGATAAGTGCCTGTTCTTCATCGAAGACAATGCTTTCCTTTAGGAGGGCTGAAACAATATTCTCGGCTTCTTGCTGCGGTAGACCGGTATCGGCAAGCACGGTAAGGACCTCCGATAAATTAACGGTCGATATCAAGCCTTCTGGTAAATATTTTTCAACAATTAAATAGCCTGGCTCTTGATTAAGAAGCGCCAAGACGGCTGAAGCGTCCAAAATGACTGGCCCTATTTTCATTTTTCTTCTTGACGCATTTTTTTTAAATGGGTCACAAGACTTTGCTTTTTAGCGTAGCTTTGCACAAGTTCCTGTGCTTTTTTAAGGGAGTATTTTAAGCTCATCAGATGCATTTCATTGTTTTCAACCCGTATTATTAGCTCCTCTCCTGGCACAAGATGCAGCTCGCGCCGGCAGGAAGCGGGAATTACCACTCTGCCATCTTCACCTAGCTTTGTCCTATAGTCATTCATATGCATGATCCTCAATATTTGACATATTTTTAATATTAGTCAGATTTCTAATAAATGTCAAACGGAGGGGGGCATGCCAGAGTTGCTTGCTCAAAAAGCGATGCCGGGCATACCCGGCATCGCGGGGGCAAAAAAGACACTGCCAGCCTTAAACCCCCTTTTGCTGCTCCTGATTTTCGGAAGCAGTACTAAGCTGTACTTCTTTTCTCGCTTCAATTCGAGCTAAGGTTTTTTTACCAATGCCTTTTACCTTAGTGAGATCTTCCACGGACTTAAAATCTCCGTGCTGTTGACGATACTCAAACACCAATTTTGCTTTTTTAGGGCCAAGGCCTTTCACTTTTTCTAAAGTCGCTAAATCTGCTTTATTAATGTTTAAAACCGTAGTCGCCATGGAAATGCTTGGAATTAAACCCAAGCTCAAAGCAAAAATCACGCCAGCAAAAATAGATTTACATTTTTTCATTTTTTTCTCCTGCTAATGAAATGTAATTCTATTTTTAATGAAATTTATCTATCCAACAATACCGTATTTTTCGCTTAGGGATAGGGATTTTCTAAAAATTATTAGACTACTCAAACCAGCGATTTGAGAACGGTTCGAGGATCTTTGGCAGCGGTTATGGATCGGCCAATGACTAAATAATCTGCCCCCGCTTTAAAAGCATTTTCAGGAGTCATGATGCGCTTTTGGTCATGAGCCAAATCACCCTCTAAACGTATTCCCGGTGTAACTATTAAAAAATTTGGGCTCACCTGTTGACGAATTAAAGCCGCTTCATGAGCAGAACTTACAACACCATCTAAACCACACTCTTGAGCAAAAACCGCTAATTTCGGGACCAAAACATCAATTTTTTCGTTCATGCCCATGAGTTTTAAATCGGTGTCGTCTAAGCTCGTTAAAATGGTCACTCCGAGCAATAAAGGTCGTTTTACCGCTGGAAACTCTGCTAATGCCTTGTGTGCGGCTTGCAGCATTTTTTTACCCCCAGTCACATGGAGGGTTAGCATCCAAACGCCTAAATTTGCGGCGGCTTTTACGGCCCCAAAAACCTGGTCAGGAATATCGTGAAATTTTAAATCTAAAAAAACGCGATAACCATGTTGAATAATTTCGCATACAAGACTGGGTCCATAATGCGTAAATAAGGTTTTTCCAATTTTTATTGCGCATAAAGCGGGATCTAATTGAGCTAATTTTTCTCGAACAGACTCAATATTCTGATAATCAAGAGCCACTATTATTTTAGGGTCATTTATTGTTGTCATAATACACTCACTTTTTGATAATAATTAATAATTTTTAACATATCGCAGACTGGCTTTACATCATGCGTGCGAATAATCGCAGCACCTTTAAGTGCTAAAATGGTTTCTGATGCCAGGCTACCGTATAATCGTTTCTCCGGAGATACTTTTCCCAAGGCCTCCCCAACCATCGATTTGCGTGACCAACCTGCCAGCAAAGGATACCCCATCTCAGAAAATTTATCTAAATGCGCCAATAAATAAAAATTTTCTTCTGCATTTTTCCCATAATTCCCCCCACCAAATCCAGGATCCAACATTATTTTTTCTGGCCCAATTCCGGCATTTAAGGCGAGTTTTAAAAGTTCGACTAATTCTTTTTTTATGGTTTTTAATAACGCAGGCAACGTGGAAGAACCTGGCAGGCGTCCACGATCAAAAAAATGCATCAAACAAACCATCACTTTCGTATTCGCGATAAGCTTTAGGGCTTCTGGATTTTTTTTCACTTGCTGATTATTAATTATGTCAGCTCCGACCGTGATAGCTTCTTTCATGACTTGCGGTTCACAGGTATCAATAGAAACTAAAATATCAAAATGTTTTTTTATGGCTTCCACAAGCGGAACCACTCGATCTATTTCCTCGGAAATAGATGGCGCTTCTTTGACAAGATTAACAGCGGGACTTGTCGCCTCACCACCCACATCAATAATTTTAGCGCCCGCTAAAACCATACCTTCAACACTCGTTAATGCGGTATCTACATTTTGATGAGCATTAATAAATGAATTGGGCGACATATTAATGACGCCCATCACTATGGGATTTGAATTTCCTGGTAAAAACATACCCCTCACCCTAACTCTCTCCCGCAAGGGGAGAGGGAACAATAGTTGCTTGCGCTACGGGCCGAAGACGAAGCGCCACATGGACGTTCTAGTGCGCGGTCTTGAAAGCTCCCCTCCTAGACCGGCGAGAGAAAAACCTTGCTAAAAAGGCTAAGTTTCCGCGCTATTAAGCGGGAACTCCTTCCCCCTCTAATTCACTCCATCCTTCCGGCGGCGTAGGATCCTTACCATCCATAATTTCCTGAATCTGCTTCTCATCGATAGTTTCATATTTCATCAAGGCCGCTGCCATCAAATGCAATTTGTCGATATTTTCCTTCAGAATTCTCTTGGCATTCGCATAGGCCTGGTCAACTATTTGACGCACTTCAGCATCGATCGCCTCGCTTGTAGCCGCCGAAACATCGCGCCTTTCCGTCATAGCTCGGCCCAAAAACACTTCACCTTCTTCTTCGCGATAGGTAACAGGACCCAATTTATCCGAGAGCCCCCACTTCGTCACCATGTTGCGAGCAATTTCCGTGGCCCGCTCAATATCATTCGAAGCTCCAGTGGTAATATTATCGGCACCAAAAATAAGTTCTTCTGCGATTCGCCCGCCGTACAATCCAGACAAGCGACTTTTTAAGCGAAGTCGACTCATACTGTAACGCTCCACCTCTGGTAAAAACATCGTGACACCTAGGGCACGACCACGAGGAATAATGCTCACCTTATAAACCGGATCATGTTCTGTTACTTTCAAACCCACTAAAGCATGGCCAGCCTCATGATAAGCTGTCAATTTTTTCTCGCTTTCATCCATTACCATTGAACGCCGTTCAGCACCCATAATAATTTTATCTTTAGCCAGCTCCAGTTCGCGCATGCTAACTTCGCGCTTATTTTCTCGAGCGGCAATTAACGCCGCCTCATTCACGATATTTGCTAAATCTGCACCCGAAAAACCTGGGGTACCCCGCGCAATATTCGCCGCATTAATATTCACAGCACCAGGCACTTTTTTGAGATGCACTTTCAAAATCATTTCTCGGCCTTTTAAATCGGGCAGAGGGACAACCACTTGTCGATCAAAACGTCCTGGACGTAAAAGTGCTGGATCTAAGACATCTGGACGATTTGTCGCCGCCATGACGATCACACCTTCTTTGCCTTCAAAACCATCCATTTCCACCAATAATTGATTCAGCGTTTGCTCGCGTTCATCATGACCACCGCCCAAGCCCGCACCACGATGACGACCCACTGCATCAATTTCATCGATAAAAATAATGCAAGGGGCCCGTTTCTTGGCTTGATCGAACATATCGCGGACACGGGATGCGCCTACACCGACAAACATTTCCACAAAATCTGAGCCTGAAATGGTAAAAAATGGAACCCGTGCTTCACCAGCTACGGCTCGCGCTAATAAAGTTTTACCGGTTCCAGGCGCACCAACTAGCAAAACACCACAAGGCATTTTTCCACCTAAACGTTGGAACTTTCCAGGGTCACGTAAAAATTCAACAAGCTCTTGAACTTCTTGCTTGGCTTCATCGCAACCCGCGACGTCAGCAAACGTAATTCGCACCGTATCTTCACCCAGCAAACGAGCACGTGATCGACCAAAGGACATCGGCCCACCTCGACCACTACTTCCACCCTGCATTTGCCGCATAAAATAAAGCCAAACCAAAATCAATAGCACCATGGGCGCAAGGCTAATGAGCAAGTGCACGAATAAACTTGGCGTTGCAGCTGGCTTACCCTGCACATTAATACCCTTTTTAATTAAGCTTGGCATTAAAGACTGATCTTCCATTGGCAGGTAAGATTTAAAATTCTTACCATCTTTCGTTCTGCCGCTAATTTCTTGGTTTTGAATCAGCACATCTTTGACGTCACCCTTATCCACAGCTTGCAGAAATTCGGAATAACTATATTGATTCACATTCGGATGCTGCGCCGTTAACACGTCAAATATGTACATGAAGACGATGGCTATCAGCACCCACAAAAACAAATTCTTTAACATACTGTTCAAGATATACCTCTTTGGTTTTAACCTATTATCCCAAAAAACCCTTGCCCAATAAATAGATTTCCCTCGATTTTGGTCGAGAAGCTTTCGGTTTTCGAGTTTTGAAGGATTTAAATCGGTGTTTCATCGTCAACATGATGGAATCAATGCCCTCGCCTTGAAAAAATTTGGCAACAAACGTGCCGCCAGGTTTCAAAATTCGAGCTACACAATCCAAGGCCAGCTCAACTAAATAGGCAATACGGGGTTGATCCACCACTTTTTGCCCGGACAGATTCGGGGACATATCCGAGAGCACCACATCCACCTTTTGCCCATCTAAAGTTTCCATTAATTTGTCCAATATTGCTTCATCCGTAAAATCGCCTTGAATAAAAATCACATCGCCGGATACTTCCAATGGCAAAATATCGATGGCGATCACTTTGCCTTTGGGGCCAACCAATTCGCTAGCCACTTGCGACCAGCCACCAGGTGCTGCGCCCAAATCCACAACTGTCATCCCAGGTTTCAATATTTGATCTTGATCTTGGATTTCATGCAATTTGTAGGCGGCGCGGGAAACATACCCATCTTGTTGTGCTTTTAGCACGAACTCATCTTTCAGATGCTCACGCATCCATTGACTACGCTTTTTCATCGCGCTAGCATAGCGCATTCCTATAAAGAATGTCGAACATCATGAATAAAAATTTAAAGCTTCGTTTACGCCAGCAAGCCCATGCACTCAAACCCGTTGTGATTATAGGCGTGAATCAACTTACCCCCGCGGTTTTGCTTGAGACGGATGTTGCTTTGAATGCGCATGAGTTAATCAAAATTCGTGTGAATGCAGAGAATAGAGACGATCGACGCGCAATTATAGACGAAATTTGTACGCAAATGCATGCTGAGTTGGTCACGACCATCGGTCATATCGCTGTCATTTATCGAAGGACTTTGATCTAGAAAATGCCTAGCTCCAATTTTGCGAGATCCGACATCATGGATCGATCCCAAGGTGGGTCAAAGGAAATTTCAACTTCAGCTTCGCTGACTTCTGGAATCACTAAGATTTTTTGCCTAGCATCATCCGCAATCACAGGACCCATACCACAGCCCGGAGCCGTTAGCGTCATGGTGAGATCAACACGATAATGTTTTTCTGGTAATTCCGTTATTTTGCACGCATAGACTAAACCTAAATCAACTATATTAACCGGGATTTCAGGATCAAAAACCGTTTTTAACTGTGCCCACACTTTATCTTCTAGACTAGCACTTTCTGGTAAATCTTCGATAGGGTGATGGACCGTTTTTCCTAAGGCATCCGCATCTTTCCCATCGATGCGTGCTAAGTTACCAAATACATTCACCGTGAATGAATTTCCGAGGGATTGCGTGATGGTAACTTCCGTTCCTTGGTGAAGCATTATTCGAGCGCCCGAGGGCACCATCATCGCAATGCAATCACGATGCAAAACAATTATTTCGCGCTCGCTACTCATCTGCTGACTCTCGCAAATTGAAACTTTCGCCGCAGCCGCATAAACTTTTTGCATTGGGATTATTAAAAACTAATTGTGAAACGCCTAAGCCTTTTTTGACATAATCAATTTCAGTGCCTTGAATCATGTTTACAGCGCTTTTGTCGATATAAATCGTGAAATCATTTTGTTTTACCTGAAGATCATCTGGAGCAGACTCTCCCACAATTTCTGGCATGTACATGTAGCCTGTGCAACCGGTTTGTTTTACAGACAGGCGAAAACCAATAGCATTGGGTTTTTGCGCCAGCATTTTAATAATGTGCGCTTCGGCTGCTGTTGTTAACGAAATAATTTTTTCGGTACTCACCTTTTCTACATCATTTTCTATACAGGCCTTGGCCGTATGCCACGCCAATGTCGCGCACTTCACTCGAGAGGGATATTGTGCTACCCCACCCAAAACCATTAATTTTCCCAATTTTTCAGTATCAACACGATCTTTGTCGCCAGTGATCAGCTCATGAAAACCCGAAAAAATCGTTTGAAATTCCTGCAATGTTTTTCCAATAAGGCATTCCGTCATCAATGAAGCGGAAGCCATCGAAATCGCACAGCCCGCACCTTCAAATTTCACGTCTTTAATAATTCCACCGGAAATAAGCATATATAATTTCAATTTATCGCCACACAAAGGGTTGTAACCTTCTTTCGAATAATTGGCATTCTCGAGGCGGCCAAAATTACGCGGAGAATAACCGTGGTCGATAATTAATTCCTGATATAATTCGCGCAAATCGTTCATGACTTCCTCTTAAAGAGGTGCTGAACTTTATGAAGCCCGCGAATTAAATCATCAATATCTTTTTTAGTATTGTAAATGCCCAGCGAAACCCGTGCTGTAGCTACTAAGCCTAACGTATCCATGAGCGGCATAGCACAATGATGCCCTGCACGAATCGCTATGCCTTCGGCGTCTAAAACCGTACCAATATCATGCGGATGCACGCCATCTAACACAAAAGAAATCACGGCAGAACGCTCCTTGGGCTCTCCGATTATTTTTAATCCGGGAATCGAAGATAAACAAGATATGGCATAATTTAACAGTTCAACTTCATGAGAGCTTATTTTTTCATAGCCAATTTCTGCGATATAATCGATCGCCGCCTTCAAACCAATCACGCCACCCACATTGGGAGTGCCTGCCTCAAATCGATAAGGTAAGACATTAAATTCGGTGCTCTCAAAACTCACTCGGCTGATCATATCACCACCCGTTTGATAAACGGGTAGTTTTTCCAGCCATTGTTCTTTGCCATATAAAACACCCACACCCATTGGCCCATAGCATTTATGCGATGAAAATGCGAAAAAATCACAATCGAGTGCTTGCATATCGACCGCCCGATGCGGAACTGATTGCGCACCGTCAACTAAAACCGCTGCGCCTACGTGATGCGCTAATTGAACCATTTCACGAATGGGATTTACAGTGCCTAAAACATTTGAAATATGAATAATTCCAACCAATTTCGTTTTTTCAGTTAACAATTTTTTATAAGCGGCTAAATCAATATCGCCATTCTCTAAAAGAGGAATAATGCGTAGCACAGCACCGCTTTGCGCACAAGCTTGCTGCCAAGGAACGATATTCGAGTGATGCTCCATCGCCGAAATCAGCACCTCATCGCCCTTTTTCAAAAATTTTTGCGAAAATCCATGCGCCACTAAATTAATGGCTTCAGTAGTCCCACGTGTGAATACAATTTCTCGATGACTTTTCGCATTGATAAAACGCGCTACAGATTCACGAGCGGCTTCGTATAATTTTGTGGCTTTTTCACTTAAGGCATAAACGCCACGATGAACATTTGCATTTTCATACTCATAATAATTCTTCAGCCTTTCAATCACCTCTCTGGGTTTCTGAGAAGTGGCACCGCTGTCCAAGTAAACAAACCGTTTGCCATGAAAAACCTGGCGCAAGATTGGAAAATCTAAAGCGATTTCATCAATTGAATTTATAATAATCTCACTCATTCTTTTCTCCTGAATTGGGCGAATAAAACAATTTTTGCATTACACGCTCCGTCAAATGGATTAGGGTGAAGGGCATTAATTCAAAAACTTCCTCCGCAAAAGCCCGAGTCAACAGCTGCTTAGCCTCACTCTCAGGAATACCTCGACTGCGCAAATAAAAGAGTGCAGCGGCATCTAATTCACCAACAGTAGCCCCATGCGAACAAGAAACATCTTCGGAATAAATTTCCAACTCGGGCTTCGTATTAATTTCTGCCGTCTTCGTCAACAAGATATTATTATTTCTTTGCTTAGCGTTAATCTTTGAAACGCCTTTATGAACCACTATTTTACCATTAAAAACGCCTCGTGCCTTGCCGTTGACAATACCTTTATACAATTGCTGACTATTGGTCAAACTACTCACATGATCAATGCGGCTGTGACAATCATAATTCTCACTGCCCTGTAAAGCATAAAAGCCATAAAGCCCGCAGGTAGCCCCTTTATTCTTCAGGATAAAATGCAAATCATCTCGAACTAAACGGCCGCCTAAGCCAAAATGATAGGCATTCACCAGGCTGTCTCGTTCTTGCAAAAAAGCCATACTGGAAATTTGAAGAGACTGTTCATTTTCTGGTGATAATTTAAAATAATCCAAGCGTGCGTTTTCATCTACCAGAATATTCGTGACATTATTGTGGAAAGAAGCCTTTGAATTATTGTCCTGATGCGACTCCAAAAAAATAGTCTGACTATTTTTTCCAACATGAATCATGTTATGGAAATGCTGCTCGATCGATTCAGCATAATTACTGGTGAGATATAAAATTTGGATCGGTTTGTCTAGAATGCAATTATCGTTAACCTTTATTAAAAGTCCATCATTGAAGTTCGCGTTATTTAAATTCGTAAATGGTGTGTTTTTTACCTCTGAAAATTCAGAAAATATTTCGTGCAGCCAGGCTGGATTTTCAATGTATTGTTCAGACCAGGTAGTGATTTTCACCTGATTAGCATCTGGTAAGTGGGATTGGTCTCGGCGCAATTGACCATCTTGAACTAGCAGCAAGTAAGATTCAGTTAATGTTTCAGGAGAGTGGGGAGAATATTCCAGGGGAGAGGAGATTTTTCTGTACGTATTCTCTGTAATGATACCGATATTTGTGTATTTCCAATCTTCGGTTTTTCGCGTAGGAAAACCCTCGGCGCGAAAAACTTCCGCCTTTTGCGTTTGCCACGTTTGTAACCATTGTGGTTTTGTCATCATACTTGCAACCATCCGTAACCATTTTTCTCGAGTTTTTCAGACAATTCCTTACCGCCAGATTCCACAATTTTTCCATTCATCATCACATGAACAAAATTCGGCTCAATATAATTTAATAGGCGTTGATAATGCGTCACGACGATAAAACTGCGATTCGTATCGCGCAATTGATTCACACCCTTCGCGATGCTTTGCAGCGCATCAATATCCAAGCCAGAATCCGTTTCATCTAAAATCGCTAATTTCGGCTCTAACATCAACATCTGCAACACTTCATTGCGCTTTTTCTCGCCGCCCGAAAAGCCTTCATTGACAGAGCGATTTAAAAAACGATCATCCATTTCCACTTGCTGGATTTTATCTTTAATCAATTTCATAAAGTCAACAGCATCTATTAAATTTTCGCCTCGTGCTTTTCGCAGGCTATTTAAGGCCGTTTTTAAAAAATACATATTATTAACGCCTGGGATTTCAACGGGATATTGAAAAGCCAAAAAGACACCAGCCACAGCACGTTCTTCCGGTGTCATCGCGAGCAAATTTTGCCCAAAATATTCGACAGAACCCGCGGTAGACTCATAGCCCTCATGACCCGCCAACACATTGGCTAAAGTGCTTTTTCCAGCGCCATTTGGACCCATAATGGCATGCACTTCGCCCGGTTTAATACTGAGATTTAAGCCGTGTAAAATTTCGTGATTCTGCACCTTGGCATGTAAATTTTTAATCGTTAACATTTTTACCTCTTTTAGCCTACTGCGCCTTCCAAACTGACCGTTAATAATTTTTGCGCTTCCACCGCAAATTCCATTGGCAATTCTTTAAATACTTGCTTACAAAACCCATTCACAATCATCGAAACAGCATCTTCTGTATTGATGCCCCGTGCACGGCAATAAAATAATTGATCTTCACTGATTTTTGAGGTGCTAGCCTCATGCTCAACTTTGGCTGTGTTATTTTTCACTTCAATATAAGGAAAAGTATGTGCGCCACATTGATCGCCAATTAATAAGGAATCACATTGGGTGTAATTACGGGCATTATCCGCCCCCGGTGAAATTCGCACCAAGCCGCGATAACTATTTTGACCATGTCCTGCCGAAATACCTTTTGAAATAATAGTTGAGCTCGTATTTTTACCCATATGAATCATTTTGGTGCCGGTATCGGCTTGCTGATAATGATTCGTCAACGCCACAGAATAAAATTCACCCACTGAATGATCACCCTGCAAAATGACACTCGGATATTTCCAGGTAATTGCAGAGCCCGTTTCAATTTGTGTCCACGATATTTTTGAACTCACACCACGACAAGCCCCACGTTTTGTCACAAAATTATAAATCCCACCCTTACCATTTTCATCTCCAGGATACCAATTTTGCACTGTTGAATATTTAATTTGCGCACGATCTAAAGCAACCAACTCCACAACAGCGGCATGCAATTGATTTTCATCTCGCATGGGCGCCGTGCAACCTTCCAAATAACTCACATAGCTATCTTCATCGGCAATAATTAATGTTCGTTCAAATTGCCCGGTATTTAGCGGCATTAATGCGAAAATAAGTGGATAATTCCATAGGGACAGCGCACACCTTTAGGAATATAAACAAAGGAACCATCGCTAAATACCGCTGAATTTAAAGCCGCATAAAAATTATCGCGATAAGGCACCACGGTGCCTAAATATTTCTCGACTAATTCGGGATGCTTTTGTACCGCTTCTGAAAAGGAGCAAAAAATCACGCCGACTTCTGCTAATTTTTCTTTAAACGTTGTGGCGACCGAAACGCTATCAAATACCGCATCCACAGCAACACCCGCCAATTTAGCGCGTTCATGCAAGGGAATACCTAATTTTTCATAAGTTTCTAATAATTTTGGATCGACTTCATCCAAACTTTTGGGTGCATTCGCCTGAGATTTTGGCGCAGAATAATAGCTGATGGCCTGATAATCAATCGGCGTAAATTGAACATGAGCCCAAGTAGGCTCCTGCATTGTCAGCCAACGCGCGATAAGCCTTCAAACGCCATTCTAATAAAAATTCAGGCTCTTCTTTTTTCGCGGAAATCGTTCGAATAACCTCTTCATTCAAACCGGCTGGCAAGGTATCAGATTCGATATCCGTGACAAAACCATGTTGATAGGTTTTATTCACCACTTCATTAATATAAGCATTTTTCGTCATTTACGTTCTGCCATTTTTTGAAATACGGCCATGTTTTGTAAAGGTTTTGCCATGTCGGCTAAGCTAACATTTACTAAAAAATCATTAATCATTTGGCTGATATACTGCCAATTGCCACGCAAGGCGCAAACGGCATCATTGCCACATAAGTCTCTCGCGCGACAACAATCCGTCATTCCGGCGCGTCCGTCAATAGCTTCGATCACTTGAGCTACATTGATCAACTCAGGGGCACGTGCCAATTGGTATCCGCCATGAATCCCACGCGTAGAGCATACTAACTCGGCCTCATTCAATAATTTTAGGACCTTGCTAACGGTAGGAGCGGCGATATGGACGGATTCTGCAATCATCGAAGCGCTGAAACAATTGTTCGGATCAGCACTGAGAAAGTTCATAATCACTGTAGCATAATCGGCTAATTTGCTGATTTTTATCATTATTTTTTTATAAACCTTTTACCAAGTACTATATAGTACCATAATTGTACTAATTAGTGAAGAGAGAGGCATTTCCAACAGCAGTTCTCATTTTGACACTGAGCCCAAGCTGAAAGCTAATCTTGCTCCTTAAAATATGCCGTTACTGGCATCAAGCGGAGTTTCCCTTGTATGCGAAACGTCCTTTTGAGACTTCAAGTATTCAAGGTCTGCTCAAAGTATTGCCCTCTTTTGCGTCCGATAGCCTGAAAGGCCACTAAAATTTGATTTCATTTAAAAAATGTCGATTTTTTAAAATAACTCGCTATCCCCCCAGCCAAAAGCTGCAAAGTGTTGCTCAGTTCAATCAATACCAATAAATCAATGCATCAGCTAGAATTAACATCTGCCTGAGAAACCGCAGGACTTAATTTTAATTTCAGCTTATCCATCATAAATTTCATTAATGCATCCCAGTTGGGAAAAAGAATTTAATGCGTTAAGGTGCGAATGTGTTCAAAGAATTTTTTCCGCGCGCCCAACTAGTCTCGCGCACTTTTTAAGTCTCAAAAGGACGTTCTGTTCATATTATTAACTGGCTTAATATCAGCAACGGCCTATTTTAAAGGGCAAGTCACTCATTCTTTGGGATCGTCGGTCAAAAGCTTCCCAAAGACAAGCCGTAAGCATTAATTATTATCCCCCTAGTGCATCAGCGAAAGCTTAAGAAAACCTTAGGCTTATACCCCTAGCGTTTCGGTTTCGGGTTTACCTTAAAGAAAGCTTAAATTAATTAATTTTTTAAGGAATAAAAATTTTTCCGACAAAGAATTTTTTTTTTCAGAATTTTCATAGCGATTCCTACTGTTAAAAATTGAAATTATTCATTGATTTTAGCAAAACAACTGTTAAGCTAGGACTTATTATTAATTGAGAGGTGATATACATGAGAAAAGAAGAATATGAAGCTTATAACGAAGTCTTTTTCCAAAAACTGGAATCCGAAAATGCCGACAGAACAGCAAGCTTAGTAGCAGCTGCCCAGACAAACGACGAGGAAGTCTTTATTCAGGCACTTCAAACCATTGAAAAGCGTGACGTACCGGATTGTGGGCTCATGATAATTGAAACCATTCTTGAGCTTAAGGCTTATAACATTCTGCCTTGCCTCGTGCACGAGAAATTTCCAAAAATAAAAGATTACCTGGAACTTAAAAAGACACTTTTTCTGTTGCTAATACAACATTCCCGTATTTTCAATAATGCCAGTGATAAAATGAAAAATCTCAGAATCCAGTTTCTTAAAGAAAAATTCGATAAAAAAGACTTAATAAAAGATTGTCTTAGTATTTTATCCGCAGCGCCTGGAGCTAAACTTGACCTCCTCAAGCAGGCTTACCCTGGCTTCCCCTCCCCTGCGGTCATTTGTGCGGCTATTAATCGTTTTGATCTCCTTCCACAATTTCTAACTAGTAATAAAAAGAAAAGCAAGGAGAAAACCCATTTACTTAATAATGTAATGGTCGCCCTCGTCCTCAACGACAACCGAGAAACCCTTCAATTTATGCTGGAAAAAGGCTATGGCCTTGATGACATCTATGAAACGGAGAATTCTAAACGCTGGGAGCCTCTTTCTTCTTGGACGAAGCTAAAGGAGGGCTCTCTCCTTAGCATCGCCGTGCAGATCAATGACTTGAGCATGTTTGAATTTTTATGTGAAAAGGGGGCCAGTATAAGCGAAGAAGTGATAGAAACCATCTTCCTTTTGAAAAAAGAAGATTTCCTAAAGCTTTTCGAAATAAAAGCCCCTGAGTACTTCACTAAACCTAAACTCAGTACTAAGCTTTTGCAACTGGCTTGTAATTTTGGTGATAATGACTTATTTCAACTTTTACTAGAAAAGATTAAAAAATCGAATCCCGACTTTAAAATGCCGAAATCTGTACTTGAATCCGCTATCTCTAAAGGCCAAGGGGATATTGTCGAGTTTCTTCATAAAACTCATCACTTTACCCTTCCCACTTTTCTGACAAAAAATAATGTTCTTATCTACCTTCTTCAAAATAAGCATAATCGTTTGGTGGCCTATCTGATAGAAAATGGAATTAATCAAGCTCGCTACACCTCAGCTGAATGGACTGATGTTCTAATTGCGATGGCGGGGAATAATTTTATGGCTGGGATCAAAGGAAGCTTTGAGACCCATCCTGTTACTGATCACCCTGACCTCTGGTGTAAAATACTTTCTGCGGCTATTTTGTGCGAAAATCTCCGTCTAATTGAGACCTTGTCTTATCAAGGCTTATCTCTCAACCAGTTCGATCAAGATGGTTTAAGCCCTCTTTTTTTAGCAATCTGCAATCACAAATTTGAGGCAGCCAAAAAATTAATAGAGCTAAATCTAAAGGTCCTTGAAGCTAGAAATTCATTTGGGGAAACGGCAGTCATGTTTGCAACACAAATTGCAGATAATGGGGATTTTCTTAAATTGATACTTGAGGAACTTAAAAAATTTCGAACAGAAAAAGAAATAGCCGATTTTGTAAATTTAAAAACATCTAAAAAATTTTCAGCCCTAAATAATCCATGTGATTTTGAAAATAGACTTAATCCGTTTTTTACAAACGGGCCGGATTCTGAAGAATGGAGAATCAATCGAATTGGGTCCTTATACAAGGCTGGTGCCAAATTTTTTGAGGAACAAAAACAAGAAGAGGCCCAAATTTTGCCCTGCTACCAGTCTACTCTTGAGAATAATCCTTCTCTTTCTTCAATCCAAGAATGGAACACAACACTGAAAAAATTTGCCGTCAAAATACTGGGCGGCCCAGAGCCACTTCCGCTAGGCTACTTGCCTGTGCTTTCTCATCTCTTGAGTGAGTTTAGTGCAGAGCAAAACTCATTCCCCGAACTAGTAGAGGAATTCAAGCAGCTGAATTCAAAAAAAATACATCTGAAACATTGCTTGGCCTTACAGGCTCTCTTAATGGGGGAAGTCCTGGATAAAACAGCTAATTCACTATGCGAAGGTTTAAGTAAGGCATTTGGAATTTCAGCACCCTGGACTAAATTTATTTTACTTTTTTTGATAAATGAGGTCTCTCAGGATCTCTTAAAAGTAAAAATGCTTTGCCGGGCAATCTTATCTTTACCTAACTTACCAGGAATTGTGAGCATTCACTTTGAAATGCGCGAGAAATGCAAGCTTATCGCATGTAAGTCAAGAGACAATATAGAGCAAAAGAATCTTTTTTTGAAATTAGGGATTATTTTTGCTAACCCCACTACTGATGCAGAAGAAATTGCTCTTTTATACCAACTTCTAGATGGTACTATCTATGGGCATTTTTCATCTATTACTGAGCTGGCTGAATATTTAGCTAAGCTTAAAAAAGGACACATTGTTAAATCCTTGGAAGAAACTGTCGAAGCTTTGCGAAAAGAACTTTTGATTTCTCAGGTATTAAAAACACAAAATAATAAAGCTTTATTTAAAGTGGCTGCTCTAAAAAGTGATTTGGCATTAATAAAGGACTTAGTTGCAACTGAACCTGATTTACTCATCTTACCCTGGACAAACGAAAAAAACTCAAAATTTTATGCGTTTGACATTTGCAGTGACAAAATTAGAGAAGAGCTTCTAATAATGACAGCAAATTTTATATTGTCAAAAACAGAAAAAAATCTCGAGCTTGATGGAGCTTGCATCACACGGCTCGACACGACATATAAAAATATGCTTCCTCTTGATCTAGCAGGAAAATGCTATGCGAAGGCTCATGAACTAGCTTCAGAGCGAAGATTAATAAGGCTTCGTTCAGAAAAAATAGGTGATACAGAATTTATGCAAACTTTTTATAATGCCTGCAAAGCATCTTTAGATACAGTGCAACGTGTCTTCCAAGAAACACTGCATCTGGATCACAAGGTACTTGTGACGTGCCTGATCTTAACACATTGTAAGCTCACTACATTATGTAAAACTACATTGGATACGATATTGGCAAACCCGAAGCAATACCCAGAGAATTACCCCTGTTTGCTTGCTCTACGTGTAATCGACTTTGCTGAGCAATTTCCAAAACTTGATTTTTTTACTGAAAAATTTTTTAACTTCATAAACCTAGACATTGATCATTCTTTTCCAAGCAATATATCCTTGGACCAGGCTTGCAGCACTTTCCCTATTGCATTCTTGAAGGGATTGATCAAATTTCAATTGGGAATTTGTTCGCTCCTCGACATCAATTTGAAAGATGCTTATGACTCTGTTGAAAAAGCTTCAAATTCAACTTTAGAAAATTTCGCCCTCGAAGCCTACGCTATTCTAGGAACTATCCAAAATAAACTTGGAGCCTACCTTCCCCGACTCCCTTGGTTCACACTTTTGCTTGCACTTCAGGCTAAATGTGTGTTGTCTATACAAAGGGAGATCTGTGCAAAATTCGTAGCGCTGCAGGCTGAAATTACAGCACTCAAAGCAGAAAAAGGGGAAAATAACCCAGAAAATGCAAAGCCCAATATCCAAAATGTGGAATTCGAAATTGCTGAGGATCAGGAAAATGAAAATAAAAATAAGGAAGGTAAACGCATAAGATTGTCCGATAGTAGTTCACAAACTTTATTTTCTAAAGTCCAAAAGACAGAACATTCCGATCCAACATCAAATGATTTTCTACCGCCGGAAAAACACCAATAAAGTCAATCTTGGGTTGAATTTGTTTTTAGCTTATCTTCGAAGCGAGGTAAGCGCTCTTCTGGCTGCGGGGGAATTAATAGCATATTTTTATAAAACTCATTTTGTGGAAGCTCAAGCTCAAAATGCGTAAGGGGATGAATATAAAGGTCGGGGGCCGATAAGGCTTTGTTTGCTTGGGCACACTGCCCAAGGTGATATTTTCACAATGGCCTTTTATAAAAATAAGCTGCGGAAAATTAAGGCTTCCTGTTTGATTTTTAATATGGCTCTCCAGCTGCTTGAAATCGGCCATATTTAAAATTTCATGGGAAAAAGAAGGCTCAAAAGAAGCGACTGCTGCCCAAGATAATAATTGATTATCTTTCGCAAGTTTTACTTTTCCGGCTGAACAATGATAAAAAGTATTATTGATGGCAACCAGTTCACCATCGATGCCATTAAAAGTTCCCAGGCCAAAATTACCCTGCTTTTTTAACTCGGAAATGCTGAGCTCGCCATCGTAAGCGCCATAAGTTACGGCTAAAAAATGCGAATATTGATACAGCTTAGACATAAGCCCCCTCGTAAAGACGCGCAAATAAATTGTTATAATGATGTTTGAACGAAAATTCTCTTTCAATAATTTTGCCCATATGTAATAGAGCAGCCTCTTTCCAAGGTGCACCAACCAATTGCACCGTAACAGGCATGTGTTTTTCATCGAGACCCACCGGGACAATCATCATGGGCAAACCTAATAAACAATAAGCAATTTGGTAAACGTAATAATTATAGGCCTCATTAAAATTACCTTCCTCGCCCGAAAAAGATCTAGCTAATTCCTCATGATGGCGAGCACTTGATGGCATGGGTGGGCAGACTAAAATGTCATAGTCCGCGAAGAAATTAAGCAAACTCGATTGGTATTGATACAAGTCCGACAATACTTGATTCACTTCAAGCCCTGTAAAATTCGTCTCGAGATCAGCCAGCAGTTTCATGAGTGTGGGGCTAGGTTCTGCTGTGCCACAGTCTTTCAGTAAAGATTTAATAAATACGCCTTTGTCTAAGGAATATAATTTTGAACATAATTCTGCCGCAACATCCTGATTCGGTGGAATGGCATATATGCAACTTTTTACCTTGTTTTGCAGTGTATTAATTACTTGAACAATGGCATTTTGAATAGAGGCATCCGGAGTAACAATCTTATTATCGGTGTGATAAGCCATTCGAATGTGTTTGGCGCTTATTGTATCGCTATTGTCGAGCGGCATTGGCACCACACTCGGATCAATAAAATCAGGCCCGCTTATGATGGATAGTATTATTTCTAAATCATTTACTTGGCGAGCCAATGGGCCTAATTGCCACAGACCATCCAAGATATTCCCTGGATAAGGAATGTGCCCAGTTCTCGGAACTCGTCCAGAGGTGGGTTTTATCGTAGTTATTCCGCAATAATGTGCGGGTAAACGCAAACTGGCGGTTGTATCTTCCCCAATTCCAAATGGAACTATCCCGCTCGCAATAGCCGCAGCTTCCCCACCGCTACTGGAACCGGGAGTACAATCAAAATTCCAAGGATTTTTTGTGCGGCCGAAAATAACATTATCTGTATCGGCTGATAACTCTAATTCCGGACAATTGGTTTTGCCTATTACAATACCGCCGGCATCAATTAAGCGTTGAATGATTGTGGCGTTTTTGTCTGGAATAAAATTTTTTAAGCCCCTAGTCCCCGCAGTGGTTGGCAAAGCTGCCGTCAAAATAGAATCTTTTACTGTGAAGGGTATTCCATGCAAAGGGCCCATTATTTCCCCTCGACTCAGCATTTTATCGAGTTTTTGCGCGCGAGAAAGCGCAGCCTCATTAGCAGTATACACAATCGCATTAATTTTCGGATTAAGAGCCTCTATTTTTTCAAGTGTTTCAGATACCACTTCTTCAGAGCTTAGTTCCTTTTTTAAAATCTTTTTTTGTAATTCGCTCACAGAATAAAACATTTCTTGTCCCTCGCTTTGTGGGCCATGGTGCTGATGCGCCAAAATAGCATGACAATATCACCGATCTTCTAAACCTATGCAAACCTATCCAAAGGTAGCTTTGCTGTTAGATTCCTGCTTCACAGAGGCTGGTTTCACTTTAATTTTACAATCAAAGCCAGAGCCTTCCTCTCCACCGGCAATTCACGGTGGAACTCACCGCATATTTTTTTAAAATTCACAATGCTTTCACAATGTATAATCGATTTATATACCTCTTTTTTATTTTTGTAAATTCGTATTTTAGGGTTTTTTTAGAAAGAAAAAGGTATGTTTAAGCAGATTTTGTACAGGCTGTTAAAAACCCTACTGATTCTGAAGGAAGCCCCAGAGTTTTCCAACATCAGTTCTCATTTTGACACTGAGCCCAAGCTGAAAGCTAATCTTGCTCCTTAAAAACGGTCACTCCGTAAGAGCTATATCGTTCAGCATGCGTTTTTAGCCAGCGTTTAAATGCAGCATTTTCGCAATCTTGTTTATCGTGACCATCTTGTGGCACTATAAATTCTGGCGGAAGGTCGATAATATGAGGGTAATCGGGTTTAACAAGCACCGCGGTTACCATGCCATGTGAATAATCAATTTTCCCATTTTTATGCTTTTTTGTTGTGATGCTCTACGCCGTCAAATGCGAAGAGCAAATCTCCAAACGACCCTCTGAAAGCATCCAATAATTTTGCCTCTTCTAAACCATCAAAAATCGCATTGAACATCGGAAATAAAATATCGGGTGTTTCTTCATCTAGCATACTTCGTATTTGATTGTCGCTGGGGATTTGTTCAATCCCAAATAAAGTGCGCGCATTATTGTTGCCCTGGTCTGTTTCCATCGCTTGCTGATAAGATAAAAATGAAAGGCATTGCAAATAAAAAGTCGAAAACGCGCTTAATACAAAATCTTCCATGGCATATTTTTTATTATCACCAGTTCTTTTATCTTTGAATTGCCCAGCAATCCGGCTGATCATGCTGGCCATACCATCAAATGTAAGGATGGGCTTTAACATAGAATTCGATTCAAATGATGCGCTCATTGCAAAGCTTCCTTGCCTGTGAAGAAGGTGAGTAGCTTATTGGGTTTTTTATAACTTTCCAAAAACTTTAGCGGGAACTCCTTTTCAAAAGAGAGCAACAGGTTGACCTAGTCTCGCGCACTTTTTAAGTCTCAAAAGGACGTTCTGTTCATATTATTAACTGGCTTAATATCAGCAACGGCCTATTTTAAAGGGCAAGTCAGTCATTCTTTGGGATCGTCGGTCAAAATGAGAACCCACGGCATAAACCACTTTTGCTCAGAGGTGCACGGCAGCTGTTTATCAAAATGCTTGTTTTGCCACCTTTTTAAAAAATAAAAGAAATACGACTAATTGTATAATGGCAGATCCTCCGTATAATGCCGCAAAATTCGACAAATTGCTTACGTGGATGTGGCCCACTGCATAAGTTCCTAAAGTTGCCATAGCCATCACTGCAGAGGTAAAGAGTGCAGTTGCCACCCCCGCGCTGCTTGAAGATCGTAGACAAGCCGTAAATATATTAATAAAGATAAAACCATTGCTAAAACCCACTATAATTAAGGGGAAAATAATACTGAATAAATTAAAAATACCCAGCACGGCAAAAAGAGCTTGCAACATAATTCCGAGAAATAACAATACAAAACCAGTACTAATTAAATAGTAGGTTGAGAAACTTTTAATTAATATGCGATTGGCAAAAGTTCCCAGCAAATAGCCGCAGCTGATCAATAAAGCGCTATTTCCATAAGTGATGGCAGTGCGATGCAAAATATTTTCGATAATAAAAGCACCAACAGTGGTATAGATAAGTAACTGCACCTGGGAAATCCCTAAAATAACACATCCAGGCATAAAGGAAGGGTGTTTTAAAACGCCAATATAATTTACAAACATATTTTTTAAAGAAAAATGGGCCCTAGTTTTTTGGCTTTCAGAAATAAAAAGAGTGAAAAAAACCATCAAAACAAATGCAACAACCCCATATGCAATAAAGTTCGCTTTCCATCCAAAATGAAATTGAAGAAGACCACCAACAAAGGGCGCAATAATCGGACCAAAACCAAACGCTAGGGAAGTATATAATATCGCCACTTTAAATTGATGACCGGTGAAATTATCGATAATAATGGTTCGACATCCAATGGACAAAGAAGAAACCGAAACTCCCTGCGCAAATCGAACCCATAATAATTCATTAATCGAGCCGCAAGACAATGCTAAAAAACTGGCGGCTGTATAAATTAATAATCCGAACAAAACAACGGGGCGTCTTCCAAAAATATCTAATAAAGTTCCGAATAAAATGCATCCCATTGCAAATCCAAGCAGGGAAATGGAGACCGTATTTTTTGCGGCAGAAATGGGTGCAGCATAATAAACAGCGATCGCGGGCAAGGAAGGAGCATGCAAATCAAAGTTAATTCCCGATAAAAAATTTAGTAGGGGGGCCAAAATAATTAGCAAGCTTAAATACTGTTGCTTATTTTTAATATTAACCACTGCGTTTCGAAATAGATTTTTCATAGCCCTTCGTTACGGTGTTATTGGAGGTCAGCTAAGATAGTGTATACTTTTCTTCTGAAATGATAAGATCTCTATGAGCAAATAATTTATTTCCAGAGGGGAAACAATGAGCATCGATTTATTCTCCTGCCTACAGGGTTTTGTGGCTGTCGCGGAATCCAATGGATTCTCGGGCGCCGCTCGAAAACTTCGTATATCGACTTCGGTCCTAAGTAAGCAAATCCAAAAACTTGAGAAGCAGCTGGGGAAAAAACTATTTGAGAGAACCACTCGATATATTTCATTGACTGAGGCTGGAAATCTCTATTTTAAAAATGCGAAGAAAATTTTAATGGACTTGAAAGAAGCGGAAGAAGAAGTGAACGGGCTCGAAAAAGAGCCCCACGGAAAAATAACGATTGGCATGCCAGGCGTTTTCAATTCCATCTTCCACATAAAATCTCTTGAAAGTTTCATGGAAAAATACCCGAAAATCATACTACAAACTACCGATATTAACACTCCTAATTCTATATTAAATGGCAGCGCTGACCTTGTGATCAGCGAAGAAAGTTTTAATGAAAGCCAACTTATTAAAGAAAAGTTTTTGACGATCCACAGGGGTTTATTTGCCTCACCAAAATATCTAAAAAAACATGGAACCCCTAAAAAATTATCGGATTTAAAAAATCATAATTGCATACTGTACAAAAGAGTATTACCGGAAGATCTATGGATTTTTCCAAATAACAAAAAAGTTTCTGTGTCTGGAAATTTCATTTCCGATTCTGGTGTCACTTGTATTTTAGCGGCCATCGCTGGAATTGGAATTATCTGGTGCTCTCATTTAGCAATGGTGGATGAAATAAAATCTGGAAAAATAGTGGAAATTAAACTGGATACCAAACCACTCGTTTCCGATGCGTATCTGTATTATCGACCCACGAGCAAAGGCAGCAATACACAATTAATCATCGATCACTTGAAAGCAGCTATCTCTCATGTTGGAAAAATTTGAGCTGATCGACAAGAGGTAAT
Source organism: uncultured Gammaproteobacteria bacterium (assembly GCA_963711375.1). Lineage (GTDB taxonomy): Bacteria > Pseudomonadota > Gammaproteobacteria > Coxiellales > Coxiellaceae > CAVQDV01. The sequence goes on along the minus strand of CAVQDV010000005.1, from coordinate 2,106,254 downwards.
ATTCAATGAAAATTCGAATCAATGGTGATCTACTTTATTTTGATGTTGACAATCCAGGCTTAATTCCCAATGAGTCTGGGATGCAGGAGTTGCCGACTATGATTGTACTTCATGGTGGGCCGGGCTATGACCACACACCTTACAAAACTTTTTTCACTGCCCTGCATCGTAGCGTTCAAATTATTTTTATTGATCAGCATGGGCATGGTCGCAGCGCTTCAGGCTCACCTGAAACCTGGAATTTTGAACGCTGGAGCAGTGACATTGATGAGTTCTGCAACACTTTGCATATCAACCAACCTATAATTTTTGGGCATTCATTTGGCAGCCAAGTTGCGATGGAATATGCCATTCGCTATTCGGATAATCTGAATAAAATAATTCTCTGCAATGTCATCCCGAAATTCGATCTTGAGGAGTCCGCGCAATTATTTCTGCAATTGGGTGGAGAATCTGCGAAACAAGCTTTTTTAAATTTCTGGGAAAACACAAGCGATGAATCCAAGCAACAATATGCCTTGCTATGCTCTTCATTCTACGGGATTCAAAAGATTGACGAACAGAAAATTTTTTATAATCGCTTAAAAATTAAAATGGATGTTTTGGATTATTTCTCTAAATTTTTAGCGAAAAAATTAGATTTCCTAGAGAGAGCCCATCTGATTAAAAAACCGACTTTAATTATAAGCGGCGAAAAAGATCCCATTGCAACGGTTAAAAATGCTAATTTACTCGCTCAAAAATTAGGCGCGAATTGCTACCGCCATATTATTGTGCCTGAAACATCCCATAACTTGATATGGGAAAAAAATGCAGCCGTGATGAACTCTATCAAAGAATTTATCAATAGCGATGAGTGCTAAGGCCACAACATTCTTGGTGCCCGGGCTGGAAGCCCGACCACCCTTAATCATGTCAGTCACCTGCTTAGAAAGAAATGATAGTGGATTGTGCTACTGTGCTGCTCTGGTAGAACAATACGTTAGCAAACGACACCAGGCTTTCAAGAGGGTGGTGACAATTTGGCCCTACCTTTTAGAAAGCTCCTTTATAGGTAGGCAAAAGCTCAATTTGCTGTTTGCTTTATCATGTGTTATAACTTGCATTATATATTGAAAAACGATATATACGGAAAGTTATAACACAGGTCTGAAAATGAAAGCGCAAGAATTTATCAATAAGCTCCGCCAAGAAGGCCGTTACCATTTTTCAACTTCTGAGGTAGCAGAAGCGTTAAATTTGGGCCAAATCTCGACGCTGAATGCCATTAGAAGACTCAAACTCCACAAAGAAGTGGTAAGTCCAGCCAAAGGTTTTTATCTGATAGTTCCCCCAGAATATCAGGCATACGGATGCCTACCTGCCGACATGTTTATATCCAGTTTAATGAAACACTTAAAGCTGCCCTACTATATTAGCTTCCTTAGTGCAGCTCAATTTTATGGCGCTGCACATCAAAAACCACAACGATTCCAAGTTGTCACCATTAAAAATCGCCGCCCAATCCACTGTGGAAGAATTTTTATAGAATTTATCGCCAACAAAAATACTGCTTTAATCCCAACTCAACAATTCAACACCAAAATGGGTACTATTGCCATCGCCACACCTGAAGCATTAGCGCTGGACCTTATTTCATCGCCACAACATGCTGCTGGAATTGATAATGTGGCCACAATACTAAAGGAATTGTCTGAGAACATAAATGCTGATAAATTAATTAAACTTAGTGAAATTTATCCGGAATTATTTTTGATGCAAAGGCTTGGCTACTTATATGAATTTCTCAATTTTAGAAAAATTTCTGATAAAATTTCTAAATTTTTAAAAAATAAAAAATTACATTGGGCTAAACTAGTCCCAAGCGCGTCCTATAAGCCTTTAGAACGAAACTTAAAATGGAAAATAATCGTTAATATTAAAGTGGAGCCCGATGAATGATATCCGAAGCTTATATCACAGAATGGCGAAATACCGCACCTTGGCCGGATGATATTCAGGTTGAACAGGACCTAATATTATCGCGTATTTTAGTAGATATTTTTTCAAATAATTTCTTACGACAAGAACTTGCATTTCGCGGCGGCACAGCTTTACATAAATTGTTTATGGCCTCTGCAGCACGTTATAGTGAAGATATCGATCTCGTCAGAACAAGTACTGGAAAAGTTGGACCAATCGCTGATGCGTTACGCGAAATACTTCAGCCATGGCTCGGTAAGGCAAAAAGCGAATCAACAGCCAACGGCTTTAAGCTATATTTCAAATTTAGCCCCGGGCTTTCAACAATCCAACAAAAAATTAAAATTGAAATTAACATCCTTGAAACTTTTTCAATAATAGATCGAATTGAAATACCCTATCAAGTCAATTCTAGCTGGTTTTCTGGACAGGCAAATATTAATACATTCCACCTCGACGAGCTAATTGCTACTAAAATTCGCGCTCTATATCAACGCTCGAAGGGGCGCGATTTATTTGATCTTTGGATGATACTAAGAGAAGGGAATTTAAATGTTGAGCGATCGATTGAAATCTTTCAACGTTATATGGATTTTAACAAGCACTCAGTTTCCCGAAAAGAATATGAAGAAAATCTACATGAAAAGCTTAGCAACCCAAAATTCATGAACGATATTATTCCACTGATTTCGCCCAATTTACTAAAATCTAAGTCGAAGCACTTAACTAGGGAAAATGATTCTCTTGCGCTATTACAAGAAAGTGAGAAAATGATACTGACTGGGGGCTGGGATTTACTAGTCGCTGCCAATTACGTTAAACAAAAAATTATCTCTAAATTAAACTGACTAAAAGATTAAGAAAAATATATGGCGACATAAATAAGGATAATCCTGAATGGCCAACCAAAAAGAGCAAAACGCCGAGAATTCAATTAGTCTAGAAACCTATGTAAGAATCATTAAAAATGATCTTTATGAAGCAAAAAATCTTTGCGAAAATTCCTTGAAAATTATAAAAGAATTGAAAATTTCTGATCACGATAATAGGATAGAGATCAAGGATTTTCTTGCAATTCTGTACGATTAAAGCCGCCTGATGGTAACCTATTAAATTTTCATACGAAGATTGAAAATTTAAGAAATAAAATTATTGCTCATAATGATCTCTCAACTTCAATTCATGCTCCTGGAAAAAACATTATCCCATTACCTGAGCTGAGCTGAGTCAAATTCCTCTTGAAAATGGCTCTAAACTTACAGAATTGTTAACAAACAATTTCGTTCTTGAGGATGAAAATACGTTACAGATAGCCCAATTAGAAAAAATTTATGACCACATCAAGTCCGTACATGAAGCTATGGAGAATACGGAGACCAACAACTGGACTATGAAGAAGGAGAAAAACCAATGGCGCCTCTGTCGAATGCCCCAGCTCCGCCCTTGCCAGACGGCCCTCCTCCGCTCAGGATGACAATTGCATGACAACCTCAAAATGAGAATTGATGGGTGGTCTGTTGCTGTTCGATTGCTAGCACGTTATATTGCTACTCTATGGAAAAATCTCGATATCACATTGCGCGTCAGGTTACCCTTGTTAGCGCTTTTACCAATACTTTGCTGGCCGTAGCTAAGGTGATTATTGGTTATATTGGTTATTCGCATGCCTTGGTTGCCGATGGGCTGCATTCTTTTTCTGATTTGATTAGCGATGCTTTAGTTATTATTGCCGCAAAAGCTGGGGAGCGGGTTCCTGATGAAGGGCACCCCTATGGTCACCGTCGCATGGAGACGATGGGCGCCATTCTGATTTCTTTATTACTCATTATTGTTTCCGGTACAATTGCGTATGATGCTATCGAGCATATTCTTTTAAAAATTAGCGCTCATGCCCCTGAGATTATTGTTTTAATAGTCTCCCTCGTTTCCGTTTTTGCGAACGAGGGGCTTTATCGCTATACCGTAAAAAAAGGGAAAAAAATTAATTCTTCCCTACTCATTTCCAATGCTTGGCATCATCGTGGTGATGCTTTAAGTTCGATTATTGTTTTTATTGCTGCCGGAGGGGCCATCCTAGGCCTTCCTTATTTTGATGCGATCGGCGCTATTTTAATTGCCATTTTAATTTTTAGAATGGGTTTTAAAATGATGTTTTCGGGATTAAAAGAATTGGTAGATGCGGCTGTAGATCAAAAAACCTTAACGCAAATTCGGGCTGTTATTAAAAGTATACCGGGTGTTGTAATGGTGCATCAATTACGCTCTCGTTTACATGGGGGAAACATCCTAATTGACGTGCATATTATAGTGGATCCTTATATTAGCGTTTCCGAAGGACATCACATAGGCGAATCGGTCCACGTGGCGTTACTACACGAGATACGAAATGTCGAGGATGTTATTGTGCATATTGATCCTGAAGACGATTCACATTCAAGGCCTTCTGTTTCCTTACCCAATCGACGGGACATTGAAAAACAATTATCCGAAAGATGGCAAAAATTGCCGGCTTTTCCAGGTATAAAACGTATAACGCTTCACTATCTTAGCGGGAAACTCTCCATTGAAATCTCCATTCCTGCCTCCGCGGTATCCAGTGCGAATTTAGCGGATTTAACCGAAGAATATCGCCATGCAGCACGGGATATTCCCGATCTTGCCGAGATTGTCATCCATTTAATTACAGGCTAATTTATGTCTACACCCACCTATTTATTTTATGATATTGAAACAACTGGGCTTAATAAGTCCTTTGATCAAGTCCTACAATTTGCGGCGATTCGCACAGATCTTGAGCTTCATACCCTAGAAGAATATGAATTTCAAATTCGATTAAATCCGGATGTCATTCCTTCGCCCGAAGCCTTGATCACCAATCGAATTTCCATTAGAGAATTACTCCGTGGTGAAATTGAAATTGAGGCACTTATAAAAATTCATCAATTGCTCAACACACCAGGAACGATTAGCCTTGGCTATAATACCCTGGGATTTGACGATGAATTTTTGCGATTTAGTTTTTATCGAAATTTATTGCCGCCCTACACACACCAATACGCAAATCAATGTGGTCGCATGGATATTTATCCCATCACGCTTTTATATTATTTATTCAAACCAGATTTGATCAAGTGGCCCAAAATAAATGGAAGAATTAGCCTAAAATTAGCGGATTTACTTGCTGAAAACGATCTAGCCACTGGTGCGGCTCACAATGCCATGGTTGATGTTAAAGCCACCTTGGCTTTAGCTAAAAAATTACAGGAATATCCCGAGATGTGGGAATTTGCTTGTGGGTATTTTCATAAAGAAACCGATATTGCTCGGCTGGCAAAACTCTCTGGAGAGGCACTTTTAATTCAAGGACAAATTGGTTCTCGAGATAGTTATATCGCCCCCGTGCTGAGTCTTGGGCAGCATTATCATTATAAAAATCAAACGCTGTGGCTGCGCTTGGATCAGGAGGCATTATCAAAAACGATTTCTGACAACATCCCTGAATTTACCTATGTTTTTCGAAAAAAATTGAGCGAGAGCCCCCTACTTTTGCCAATTCAAGATCGATATCTTGAAAAAATTTCCACAGAACGTTTGGCTCTACGTGAGCAAAATAAAAAATGGCTCCACGAAAACCCCGAAATTTTAAGAGAAATTCAGGAATATCATCGAAACTATCAGTATCCAACAATCCCGGATGTGGATGTCGATGCTGCCTTATATGAAATCGGATTTTCAAGCCGGGACGAAGAAATGCTTTTTGCAAAATTTCATCAAGCTGCGCCAGAAAACAAAGCAAAAATTGCCGAAAAATTCCCCAACAAAACGCGCCAAGCTCTTGCTTACCGCATTTTAGGCCGATTTTACCCAGAATTTTTGACAAAAGAAGCTCAGGCTATTTTTCAAGACTATCAAGGCAAAGAAACTTTCATCGATTATCGAGGCCAAAAAAAATTAACCGCAATAATGGCAGAAGAAAAAATAAATCATCTTCTTAGTACGGCCGCTCTTGACGACCAGCAAATCGAAATTCTAAAAGATTATCAAATCTACCTTGAAAAAAAAGCCTCAAGAATCCCCTCTCCCTTTGCGGGAGAGGCTAGTATTAGTGGAAAGAATTAACTTCAATGTATGGCAACTTTTGTCCCCTCTCCCCTTGCGGAAGCAGGATGACTGAGGGGGAATAAAACTATTTAACAGACTTCTTCGCTACATCATCCCGTAAATACACCGGCTCAGCTTGCAGGGGAGAAACACTTAAGCCTTGAGAAAATTTTTCTAGCGCAATTTCTAAAATTGAAATGGCATTCGGATAAAGTTCTTCCTCTAATTTGAGGGGGTGAAATTCCTTACTTAACTTATTTTGATAAGCGAACCAGGCATTTCCAACCGCAATAAAATCCGATGAAATTTGAATATCCTCAGGCTTTGACAAAGCTTCAGGCTTAATAGATTCCATGAAGCCATTTCGTTCTTCAAAAAGCCCCCAATAAATAGCTTCCATTCTGGCGTCCCAGCCGGCCGCAATTTTTTTGGCACCGGTTTTCTTAAAGGCATTTTGCGCCAAAGCCTGTAAAGAAGAAACAGGAATTACCGGCAAATCCTGTGCAAATGCAAGACTCTGCACCACACCCGTTGCAATTCGAACACCAATAAAACTTCCAGGACCACAACCAAAAGCAATGGCATCCAAATCACTCAAAGAAATTTTTGCCTGCGCTAATAAATCCTCAATCATCGGCAAAATCCGTTCCGCATGCCGCTGCTCCAAAATTTCCTCACACGAAAAAATTTCACCTCTCACCATCAAAGCCACCGTGCACATCGCAGTCGAGGTATCAAACGCAAGAATATTTGACTTTTTGATCATAAACTCGCTATTCCAATGGATAAACGCATACCTAATTTTTCTAATGCTGACTCAATGCGTGGCAGCTTTGAAACATAGTGCGGATCAAGTAAACGCCTCACCTCTTTTTCATCGCATTGCAATTTTTTTGCTAACTTAACATTATTCAACTTTGATTCTTGAACGGCGATGTAAAACGCTGCTTTAGCGGCTATGGTTGCATGTAAAGTGATGCAATGTTGTTTTTTTCCGGGATTACTGGCATCGGGAATTGGCAATTTCATAGCTATACGATTCGCGATAGCCTCTTCCAAACAATCTGTAGCTTCATGCAAGGCATGGTCAATAGACTCACCCTGAGTAATAGCCTCTGGCACGTCTAAAAATTTAACAACATATCCGCCTTCTTTTGCTTTTAATAATTTTACTGGATAGCTGAAATGTCTATTCATTTTATTTCCCTCAATTGTCTCTCACTAATTCCTAACTGTTTTAGAATAGCCTTATAAGTCCCTATTTTAAGTTCATCTTTTAAATTTGGAATAATCGCAAAACGATTTCCATAGAATAATGTGCTATGGCTGCCCTTACCCCTGCGATACTCAATTCGAACTTCGACTTTCTTAACATCACCAACATCCTTAATTTTTCGCAAAAACTCAGATCCTTTCATTTGCTTGGCCTCCATTTTCGGACAAAAAAATCCGTTTGTCAATTGGATTACGTGCTCCCAAAATAGCATCTCTATACCAGAATTGAATATTCGGGAAACTGTAATTTTTTACTCGCTTGCGGCATAATGGTGGCCATGAAAACGCCTAACGAGAATGAAATTTATACGGTGTCTTCCTTTAATCAGGAGGTAAGACAATTATTGGAAGGAACCTTTCATACCATTTGGTTGACGGGTGAGATTTCTAATTTGGCGAAACCCAGTTCTGGGCATTTTTATTTTTCTCTTAAGGATGAAAAAGCCCAGGTGCGTTGTGCTATGTTTCGTAATTCAATGCGCCAACTTCGGTTTATTCCAGAAAATGGTCAGCACGTCATTGCACGCGCAGCCGTCAGTCTCTATGAACCCCGTGGTGATTTTCAGCTGATTATTCAAGAATTGCAATTAAGCGGCGAAGGCCTTCTGCAGATTGCATTTGAAAAATTAAAAACAAAATTAGCCGCTCTTGGATTATTTGATACAGAACACAAAAAGCCTCTACCGAGATTTCCAAAGCAAATCGGCGTTATCACCTCTGCCAGCGGAGCGGCGATACATGATATTTTAACGGTATTAAAGCGTCGTTTTCCGAGCATTCCTGTGATCATTTATCCAACTTTGGTGCAAGGTGAACTCGCCGCTAAACAAATTGTTTCTGCAATTCAAACGGCCAATGCTCGACAAGAATGCGATGTATTCATTCTTGCACGAGGCGGCGGCTCGTTGGAAGATTTATGGCCTTTTAATGAAGAACTTGTAGCACAGGCTATTTTTGGCTCAAAAACACCGATTATTACGGGTATCGGACATGAGGTGGATGTCACTATTGCCGATTTTGTCGCTGATTTTAGAGCAGCAACGCCTTCTGCTGCCGCGGAGCAAGCGAGCCCCAGTCGAGTTGAGTGGCAGGAAAATATTTCAAAATTATCGAAACTGATTATTCGATTTATTCAACTACGCCTGCAAAAAGAAGAGATGAATTTATCGCATCTAATGAAACGTCTGCGTCATCCGGGCCAAAGGCTTCGTGAACAGGCGCAACGTTTAGACCGATTAGAGCTTAACTTAATTCTGGCTTACCAGAATAAAATTAAAAATTTTCAGGCTAAATTAAATTTGAAGCGCCAGCGGTTGATGCATTTAAGTCCTGCTCAAAAGATCAAGCCGCATTTGGAGCGTCTGGAACTTATTAAAAACTCCCTACAAACTAGCATCAATAATCGAATTGAATACAGTCGTTTATCAATACAAAATTCTGCGCACGCTTTGGATACTTTAAATCCGCTTCGAACTTTGCAACGTGGATATGCGATTGTGATGGATGCTAAAGATAATAAAATAATTAGCAGCACAGCATCGATTTCGATTGGGGATAGTATTACCACTAAATTTGTTGATGGGAAGATTGTTTCTGAGGTGAAGAAGAAGGTTAATGTCGAAAAGGATTACTGTCACTTTTGAATTTCAGAATCAAAGGGACGCCGACTAGATTAAAATTATCTCTAAAAAAATTAATTAAAAACCGCTTATAAGAATCCGGCAAATCGTCGGTTTGTTTTCCGTGGATCACAAATTGCAGAGGATGATATCCGCCAATATGCGCATAGCGTAATTTAATTCTTCGGCCTTTACTTAGAGGAGGCTGATGTTCTTTTTGCGCTTGCTCTAAAGCTTCTGTTAACACATGAGTCGGAATTTCTTGGCTCGCCGCGTGATGGGTTTCATCAATGGCATGAAATAAATTCCCAACACCCGTGCCATGCAAAGCTGAAATAAAATAGCGTCGTGCAAATTGGGCAAAATCCAATTTACGATCCACCATTTTTTTCACTTGATTACGCGCTTCTTCGGTTAATTCATCCCATTTATTAAAAGCAAGGATAATCGATTTACCCTGCTCGATCACTTTGCCAATTAAACGCAAATCTTGCTCCGTGATGGGCTCATTCGCATCAATTACCACCACCACGACATGCGCCAACTGAATCGCCTGCAAAGATTTAATAATGGAATATTTTTCGATGACCTCAGACACTTTGGCACGTCGACGAATACCCGCTGTATCAATTAACATATATTTTTCATCATGACGATCAAAGGGAATCCGAATACTATCTCGCGTTGTGCCAGGACTATCCAGAGTGATCACACGGTCCTCGCCTAACATTCGATTTATTAAAGTCGATTTTCCAACATTAGGTCTTCCAATGATAGCCACATGAACCCGATCATCGTCTGGGGCCGGTAATTCTTCTTTTGGAAATGGGGCGAGCAATTTATGCATCAAAGCTTCAATTCCCCTGCCCTGGGTTGCCGAAATTGGATTTGGATCTCCAAAGCCCATACTATAAAAATCTGAATTCACAATAGAGGCTTCTTCGCGATCCGCCTTATTAACGAGTAAAACCACTTTAGAATGATGTGACCTTAAACGCTCAGCAATTTCCGCATCGGCCGGAGTGAAGCCATCTTTAGCATCCACCACAAATAAAATACGATCCGCTTCAGTTATGGCCTGCTTCACTTGTTGATCAGTCAAATGTTCTAGCTTGGAATCGCTGAAAATCACGATCCCACCCGTGTCGACAATGATATAGGGCCTGTCGCCCACAGCACCATCGCCATATTGGCGATCACGCGTAACACCCGGAAAATCAGCCACCAAAGCATCGCGACTTTTGGTGAGACGATTGAAAAGGGTCGATTTGCCGACGTTAGGCCGGCCTACAATGGTAAATACTGGAATCATAGGCGGTATTGTAATGAGTTTGAGGGAAATTGCACCCTATTTTTTGAGGCCAAGGCTTGAAGCATTATCATTGGCCTCTGCAGGAATCTTTTTCTGATCTTCTCTCATCAGGCACATTGCCGCCCTGCTCCATATTTTCGCCTCCAAAGAGGGCTTTGTCTCTGTTCTTAGGGTATGAAAGAATAAAGGAGTTAAAAGAGAATACCCTTCCTTAATGCCATAAAATTGGTAGTACAGAATTTCGCAGAATGCTACTAGCGTGCCTGGCACTACATATGCCGCATCCTTCGCTGAAACAGCTGTCACCAGTCCCTCCTCATTTTTTAACATTTTACGTGCTGCATTTTCAAAATGTTTTTTGGAGTAATTGGATTTATCCGTACCAGCAAATAAATTTTCAGACACCTGTGTGTTAATGGTTCCGGAAAAAAGAGAGACATTCAGTTTATGATGCCACTGAGCCTCCGTTTTTGTTAATTCTAAGCCAAAAGTCGCTAAAGCAGGGGTAGCCGCTTTCATTAATTCTAAAGTAAAACCCGCAAATGCAGGATCAGCCGATATTTGTAGAAGATTCCATTGAGCAGCCGCTTTAATTAATTCTAAAGCAAAACCCCCGAATGTAGGATCAGCCTTTATGTCCTCAAAATAATTCGGCTGAGCAGGCGCCTTAAGTAATTCTAAAGCAAAATCGGCGGCTGCAGAATCAGACGATATTTTCTTAACAAAGGCTACGAATTCTTTATCCGCCGGGCGCTTCATTACCGTATTCTGTCCCGGCAACGTTTTTCGAAGAGGCACTTTTTTTAAGTCTTCCTGAATGACAGTGAACGGCCCAAAAGATTTTTGCTCCAAAGGCAATTTTACTAATTCTTCCGGAATCTTAATCACTTTTTCGTCAGATTCCTTTTTCTTCTCCTCCTCAGTCAAAAAACTAATTTTAACAATCTTTGTTTTTTCGCCGCCATTAAATTTCCTTTCCAAAGTAAATTCACCATCAAAAACCAGTTTTCGCTTACGAGGTGTCTTGGTCCTTGCACGGTGTACAGTACCACCCGGGCTTCTGTCCTCTGGAGTTATTTCCAAACGAGTGGGCGTGCAGAGCATAGATAAATCATTTGCAGTAATTTCTTTCAGTATGGATTTAGCCGTCTCGGGAGAAGCCTCCACTATTACAGCGTGATGGGGAGCGGCTTTATTTTTTCGTTTTTTTTTGGGTATATTTGTCGACGTTTTTGGCTGCTGATTTTCAGAGTTAAATTTTACTTTTGTGGATTTAGCATTGGAAACATCATCAGGGAGAAGATGCTTTTTTGAGGCACTCGTTTTTTTTTGTAGACCTTGCGTTTGTTTTTTAGTTTCAGTCTTTCCTTTTACCGAAGGTTCATCACCTCGGCTCTTTCGCATATCAAATAACCACTTCTAATAGATAATATTCTAACTATTGCAGATATAAAGGATAAAATCAAGACCCATCACCACTTAAAACAGGTGATTTGTGGGCGCAAGTTTCCTTTCCATCCTAACCTATTGATTAGTCTTGGGTTTTTAAAATTTTACTTTTGTGGTAATAGACTGCTGCCTTTTTACCCTTTTTAACTGCTATAATCGTCAGTAGGATCATAAAGTTGAGAAACAATGAAATTAATTTTCTTAGGGTCGGCAGCGGCTTTTACACTCGACGCTAACAATTTTCAGTCAAATATGTTGCTGGTGGCTGATAACGGCAGAAAGTTATTGATTGACTGCGGCACAGACATTCGTTGGGCACTTAATATGATTAATGTCCATCACGCCGATATTGATGCGGTTTATGTGAGCCACCTCCATGCAGATCATATTGGGGGACTTGAATGGCTTGGATTCTCAACTAAATTTTTTCAAAATGGCCAAGGCCAAAAGCCCACCTTCTTTGCGCACGAGGACATCACGACCTCCATCTGGGACGAATCGCTTCGAGGCGGCCTTTCCAGTTTGCAAAATGAAGTGGCTACCCTCGACAGTTTTTTCAAGACTCATCCGATTGGCAAGGAAAATACTTTCACGTGGGAAGGTGTAGAATTTACTTTGGTTAAAACGAAACATGTAAAAATGAACGATCGCTACATGCCAAGCTACGGCTTATATTTCGAAATTAATGGTTGTAAAATATTTTTAACGACCGATGCCATTTTATGGCCTGAGGTATTTAATTTTTATTATCACAAAGCCGACATTATTTTTCACGATTGTGAAACGCTTCCAGGTCGAACAAACGCACACGCCAATTATATGGATTTAATTAATTTGCCTCCAGAAGTTAAAAGCAAAATATGGCTTTATGATTATAACGACGGGCAATTACCAGACTGCAAAAAAGATGGCTTTCTCGGCTATATTGTCCGTGGGCAAGAATTTAAATTTTAACCCGCAATCTTCATCTGCAGAAAAGGATCCTGAAGACCAGCATTATCGAATCCCTTTTTCGCAGAATTATATTCTTTCTCGGCTAGCTCTTTTTTTCCTTGTGCCGAATAAATATCACCACGAATTTGTTCAATGATCGGCGTAAAGGTTTTATCTTCAACGGTCGCTAACATCGTTAATCCTGATGCAAATTGTTTTTGAGCAAGCAAAATTCGAGCCGCGCGTAGTCTTGCGATTTGTCTGAAACGGGCATCACGGGTATTCATAATTGTCGAATTTAATTTTTCTAAAGCGAAGGGAAGATTGTTATTCGTCACAGCATCTTTGGCGACTAATAAATTCGCAAGCGCTGCATAAGGCGAAGCAGGGAATTTTTCTGTAAGGGTCTTTGCATTTTGTGCCGCACTCGTTACATCACCTTTTTCATTGGAAAATAAGGCCTCTTGGAACATTTCAGAAGCCGTTGATTCATTTTGAAGTTTGTGTTGCTGCCAATAACGCCAGCCGAAACCAACTGATAGGCCTACAATAACAGCGATTAGGACAGACATCCCATAATCCTTCCACCATTTTTTTATCAATTCAATTTGTTCTTTATCGGATAAATATTCACTCATTTGAAGTCTCCTTTAAATCAGGAGTTCCCGCTAAAGCGGGAACTCCTTCCTGGTATTAACGCTGGCGCGGTGGGGAACCCACCGCTGGCGCCCAAGGGGAGCCTTGCTCCCCTTGGGAAGCCCCAGCTTTTTGTAGCAATTCCCGCTTTAGCGGGAATTGCTGCCTTTAAATCTAAACTCCTGCAAAAAATCCACCAATGTGGATAGCGTCATTAATTCCTGAGGTTTTTCCTCGCGCAAATATTTAATAGTCACTTTATTCTGAGCCAGTTCTTCTTCTGCAATGATGCAAGCCAGACGGGCACCGCTTTTATCGGCTTTTTTAAATTGACTTTTAAAACCCGACTCCCCTAAATTGCATTCAATTTTTAAACCGGGTATGGCCAAGCGTAATTGTTCGGCAAGCGCTAAACCTTTTGACATCGCTGCATCACCCAGCAGCACAAAATAAAGATCCACAGAATTTTCTTCTGCTTTTCGCTCGCGCATCATCAGAACCACACGCTCTAAGCCCATTGCAAAACCTACACCTGTACTTGGCTTGCCACCTAATTGCTCAACTAACGTATCGTAGCGCCCTCCCGCACAAATGGTGCCTTGCGCACCGAGCTCTGTCGTAATCCATTCATACACCGTCAGTTGATAATAATCTAAGCCTCGGACAATTTTAGGATTAATAGAATAAGCGAGATTCGCGCTATCCAGCAAGCCGCATAATGTTTCAAAATGCGCTCGAGATTCTGCATCTAAATGTTCGGTAATTTTCGGCGCATTTGCCACCAATTCACTTAACGCTGGATTTTTACTATCTAAAATTCTTAATGGATTGGTTTCGAGTCTTCGTAAACTATCTTCGTCTAATTCATTTTTATGGCTTTGAAAATAATTCACCAAAATTTCCCGGTAATTCGCACGCGAGCTAAGATTGCCCAAACTATTAATTTCAAGTTTCACGCTCTCAGAAATTCCCAGTTTTTCCCATAAATTCGCGGCCATAAAAATATGCTCGGCATCAATATGGGGACCTGCCATACCAAAAGCTTCAATACCAAATTGGTGGAATTGACGATAGCGACCTTTTTGTGGACGCTCATGACGAAACATAGGCCCTAAATACCAGAGACGCTGCACTTGATTATAAAAAAGCCCGTGTTCAATTCCGGCACGAACACAAACAGCCGTGCCTTCTGGACGCAGACTTAAACTCATGCCATTTCGATCCTCGAAGGTATACATTTCTTTTTCAATAATGTCGGTCGCGTGCCCAATCGTACGGTCAAATAATTCCGTCATTTCGACAATTGGTAACCGTATTTCATGATAGCCATATTCACTCGCTATTTCCGAGCAGGCTTTTTCGAGGACTTGCCAATAAGGTGTGGTGTCGGGAAGCAGATCATTCATTCCCCGAACAGCTTGTATCGCTTGCATGCCAATTTTCCTATTAATTTATATCCGGGTCCGAAATTGGGCTCAATGTATAATTGGGTTTTAATACATTGTGCGCCACATTTTCTGATCGATGATGCTTTATATGTTGGACCTTAGGCTTTTGCGGTTTTTCAAGCTCTGCAGAATTTTCATCAGGAGCAGGAGGAGCCACCGTGGAATTTTCAACCATTGCCTTTGGAGGCAGTACAGCCACAACCGATGACGTCGGCGCCTTCACTATTGGGTTTGTCGGGAGCGTTATTGCGACTGGTGGCTCCTGTAAAAGCTTCACGGGCAACGAAGCTGTTTTAGTCGGTATTTTTCCTTGGTTCAATCCTATGATCAGAGCGGTGAGAATTAATAATCCTAATAGAGCGAACAGGGACCATCTGGCCCAAGGAAAGGAAGCAACGACAATTTCATCATGATTCGTTAATTGGCCAAGACGCGGATCATGCGTGGATTTAATCGGATCTGCAATGCCAAGCTCAGAAAAGGCGAGTAGAATTTCATCCTCATTCAAACCCAGTAAACGCGAATAGGCTCGCAAATATCCTCGCATATAAACCAAGGCTGAAATATTTTCATAGTGATCATTTTCGATATCTTGAATAATTTGCAGTTTCAGACGCAAGCGCTTAACCACATCATCCTGTGAAAGTCCCTTGTTTTCGCGAGCTTTTTTCAGAATTTCGCCCAACTTTTTGTTCATATGATTCACCTCCTAGTTAAAGCCCGCCTCATCATAACGCATGATCTATCGTGCCGACAACAGGAACTAGGCGCCCAGTTCTCCGCCAACGTTCGTTTCGCCCGGTTCGATCAGAAATTTCTCCGGCCAATTGACCGCAAGCCGCATCAATTTCCTCTCCACGCGTCCGACGAATTCGGTTGTCAAAGCCTGCAGCGACTAGCATTTGTCCAAAAGCATCAATTGCCGCTGGCGTAGAGGTTTGATATCGGGTTTGAGGGAAAGGATTAAAGGGAATTAAATTAATTTTACAATCTTGATCCTGCAATAGATGAATTAATTCGCGCGCACATTCTGGCGTATCATTAACATTTTTCAGCATCACGTATTCATAAACGACCTGACGTTTCGATTTTTCAGAATAATAATCCCGACAGGTTGGCATTAATATTTCCAGAGGATATTTTTTATTAAGCGGCACTAATTCATTTCGCAAGGTATTATTCGGTGCGTGCAAGGAAACTGCCAAGGAAACTTCACTATCTCGCTTTAAATCCAACATTTTTGGCACCACGCCCGAGGTGCTTAAGGTAACCCGATATTTTGATAATCCATAAGCATTATCATCAAACATTAATTCCAGGGCTTTTAATACGGCTTCATAATTCAAAAGCGGTTCACCCATTCCCATTAAAACCACATTCGTGACGGCACGTTTGTATTCTGTGCGAAAAGGTGCTAATTCTCTTACCGCCAACCAAAGCTGACTGATAATTTCACTAGAACTCAAATTGCGATTAAAGCCCTCTTTTCCAGTGGCACAAAAACTACAATTTAGGGCACAGCCCACTTGAGAAGAAATACAAAGCGTACCACGTTCTCCATCGGGAATGAAAACCGTTTCGATAGCATTTCCCGCGTCGAAACGAAGCAGCCATTTAAAGGTACCATCGGCCGCTTTTTTTCGTAAAACAATCTCGGGTAATTTAACGCAGGCAATTTTTGCTAATTTTTCACGCAGTAACCGACTTAACTGAGTCATTTTTGCAAAATCCGTTTCGCCTTGTTGATGAATATATTTTTTAAGCAGAAGTGCGCGACTCGGACTTTCGCCACACTCCAGCAGAAGCGCTTCTAAGTCCGACTGCGTTAATCCCAGTAAATTAATGGGGAAAGTTTGCATTTAGCCAACAATTTCGCCATTTTTAAAAAAGAATTTAATTTCTTCTTGAGCCGTTTCTGCGGCATCGGAACCGTGAACGGCATTTGCCTCAATGGAATCCGCAAAATCCGCCCGTATCGTTCCCGCAGCGGCTTTTTTAGGGTCAGTAGCACCCATAATGTCACGATTTTTCAGGATAGCGTTTTCGCCCTCTAAGACCTGAACCATGACGGGACCTTGAATCATAAAACTGACTAAATCATTGTAAAAGGGGCGTTCTTTGTGAACAGCATAAAATTCCTGGGCTTGTTCTTTGCTTAATTGCATGCGCTTAGCCGCAATGATGCGTAAACCGCTTTTCTCAAAACGAGAATAAATTTCGCCGACCACATTTTTAGATGTTGCATCGGGTTTAATAATCGACAAGGTTCTCTCTATAGCCATGGGTTTCTCCAACAGTAGGTGATCAAAAGTGGCCGCAGTATAAACAGCGATCTGAACTTGCGCAATCCCCATTGAGAACCTTTGACCCTAATCTGAGATTTAAATTGGGTAGTGGCTTCAACTCTTTGAATCAATATCAACCCTATGTTACGATAACCAACATTCTAACTTCTTAAAGGACTCTGCCATGAAAAAAATTAAAGCGCTTTTTATCGCGGCGCTCAGCTTCCTCGCGATTATGAGTATTTTTCCAACGATGGCTAACGCAGGGCCTTCTGCGAAGCGCGCGCCCATCATTATTCCACCCTCGCCGGATGTCAATGCAGAAGCCTGGGTTCTCATGGACGCGGCCACTGGACAAATTCTTGCACAAAAGAATATGGACCAACGCCGTCAACCCGCTAGCCTTACCAAACTTATGACGCTTTATTTAACCTTCCAAGCCTTAGACCAAGGCCAAATTAAAATCAATGATAACGTTCGCATCGGCCAAGACGCTTGGTCCACTGGCGGCTCAAGAATGTTCTTGAAACTGGGCAGTGAAGTCAGTGTGAAGGATTTAATTCAAGGAATTATCATCGCTTCCGGAAATGATGCTTGCGTAGCATTAGCCGATTTTATTGCCGGAAATCAATCTAGTTTTGCTACTCTGATGAATTTGACAGCAAAGCGCTTAGGCATGACGAATTCAAATTTTGTTGATGCCACAGGCCTGCCAGCGCCAGAACACTTTATGAGCGCGCATGATTTAGCTTTATTAGCACGCGCAATAGCGACACAATTTCCCGAATACTACAAATACTTCGGAGAAAAATGGGTGACCTGGAATAACATCAAACAGCCCAATCGCAATCGTTTATTATGGCGTGACCCCACCGTTGATGGTTTGAAAACCGGACATACGCAAGAAGCGGGCTACTGCTTAATTGCGTCTGCAAAACGCCTTAACATGCGTTTGGTTTCTGTGGTAATGGGCGCACCAACCGATTCCGATCGCTCAAATGATTCGCAAGCTTTACTCAATTGGGGCTTCCGATTCTATAAAAGTTATGTACTTTATAAAGCAGATACCCCTGTCACAACGGCTCGTGTTTATATGGCCAAAACAACCTCTGTTCCTTTAGGCGTTGATAAAGATTTTGTTGTTACCCTGCCCGTTGGACAGTACGACAATCTAAAAGCCTCAATGGACATCGATCCAAAATTAAAAGCCCCGATTGAAAAGGGTAAAACCTATGGCACCATCACGGTAAGCCTTGAAGGGAAAGTTGTCGGCAGCGCCCCCTTAGTCGCTTTGGAAACCGATAATGGCGGTGGGTTTATGTCTAAATTGAAAGATCGCTTCCTCATGATGTTTAAGGGATAATTCATGGGCATTGTTTATTTAAACGGCCAATATATTCCTGAAGAATCCGCGACCATATCCATTATGGATCGCGGATTTTTATTCAGTGATTCCGTTTACGAAGTAGTCCCTGTTTTTTCTGGAAAAATGCTGGGATTTATTGAACACATGGAAAGACTCGATCGAAGTTTAAAAGCCATTGAGATAAATCCAGTTTACTCGATTGAAAAATGGCGTGAAATTTTTTCGACACTGTTAAATAAAAATGAAATTACTTCGCAAAATTGCGCGATTTATTTGCAAGTGACGCGTGGCGTAGACCTCGTTCGGAATCATGTGTTGCCAGACAATATAAAGCCAACGATTGTTGCTTTTATAAGCGCTTTAAAAACCCCTCCTCGTGAAAAATTAGCAGAAGGATTTTCCGCTATTACTCACGATGATTTACGTCGTCGATCATGCTTTATAAAGGGTACGGCTTTATTACCGAATATTCTCGCTTATACTAAAGCTCAGCGCGAAGGTGCTGCTGAAGCCATTTTAATTCGAGATAATCATGCGCTTGAAGGAACCACTAGCAATCTCTTTATTGCTAAAGGGGGTGTCATTATTACACCACCGGTCACCGAAACCATTTTAGCGGGCATTACTCGGGCATTGACTATTCGCTTAGCGAAAGAGAATCATCTAAATGTCCAGGAAAAACCGATCTCGAAAGAAGAACTCTTTTCTGCTGATGAAATTTGGATGACTGGTTCTGGTAAAGAAATTTGTCCCATCACACGTCTTGATGAAAAGCCCGTAGGGAACGGCGCTGTCGGACCTTTGTGTCAAAAAATTATGGAATATTATAATAATTACAAAGCGGCTTTATTAGATGACCGATAAATCTCCCATTGAATTTCCCTGTGATTTTGTCATTAAAGTAATGGGCGTGGCGGATGATCATTTTGAAAAAATCGCCATGCGAATTGCAGAACGACACAGCCAAAAAGTGCATCTCGATAAAACCACTAAAAAACACAGTAAAAAAGGCGACTATGTTTCCATAACCCTGACCGTGCACTTTAAAAATAAGGCTCAAATGGATAGTCTATACCTAGAATTACGAGAAACCCCTGAAATATTAATGGCACTATAACAATCAAAAACAGGAAGGAGTTCCCGCTTTAGCAGGAACTCCTGTAAAAAACATGAAATTAATTATTCGAAAATTACCCCAAACTGATTATCATCACTCTTGGGAAGAAATGCGAGAATTCACATCCAGGCGTGATGCACAGACGCCCGATGAAATTTGGCTGCTCGAACATCCTCCCGTTTTTACACAAGGCGTCGCTGGCAAACCAGAACATGTTTTAAATCCTAATCATATTCCGCTTGTACAAACGGATCGCGGCGGACAAGTCACTTACCATGGCCCAGGACAACTCATGATTTATACCCTTTTTGATTTGCATCGCCTGCAAATCGGCGTTCGCAGTTTGGTCTGCCTCCTTGAAAAAAGTATTATTGATGCGCTTAAGCCTTTAAATATAGAGGCTCATGGCAAGCGAGAGGCACCTGGCATCTACGTCGGCGATACCAAAATAGCCTCTATAGGCCTTCGCGTTCGCAAAGGAAAATCGTATCATGGCATTGCCTTAAACGTCGAAAATGATTTGTCTCCCTTTAATGATATAAATCCCTGCGGTTTTAAAGGATTAAAAATGACGCGAATTCTTGATCATTTCCCCGGGACTTCTTTAACTAAAATACAAGAACAGTTAATTCCCCATTTTTTAAATCACTTCCCTTGGAGCGAGCATGAACAAAGAACTGCAATATGACCCCAATCAAAAAGCTCGAGGTCTCGATAAATTAGCGAAAATCCCGGTAAAAGTCGTCCCTGCAACCGAAACCCTGCGTAAACCAGACTGGATTCGAATTAAATTACCGAGCGATAATAAGGTTGCCGAATTAAAGCAGCTGCTCCGTGAAAATCGTTTGGTTACCGTATGCGAAGAAGCCAGCTGCCCCAACTTAAGTGAATGCTTCAGCCATGGCACAGCGACTTTCATGATTATGGGTGATAAATGCACACGTCGCTGCACCTTTTGTGCCGTTGGGCATGGAAGGCCAGATCCTTTAGATCCAAAAGAGCCTAGCCATTTAGCCAGCACCGTCGAAAAAATGCAGCTCAAATACGTGGTAATTACCTCCGTAGATCGCGATGACTTGCGCGATGGCGGAGCCTCTCATTTTCGAGAATGTATAAAAGCTGTTCGACTGAGCAATCCAAGCATTAAAATAGAAGTATTGGTCCCCGATTTTCGTGGACGAATGGAAAAAGCATTAGAGGCAATGCTTCCCGATTTACCCGATGTGTTTAATCATAATATCGAAACCGTTCCGCGCTTATATAAATCGGTTCGACCAGGAGCAGATTTTAAATGGTCACTGAAGTTGCTACAAGAATTTCAGCGACAGCACTCCAATATTCCTACAAAATCTGGAATTATGGTGGGCTTAGGCGAAACAAATGAGGAAGTGAAAGAAGTATTACTAGAATTACGAGCGCATGGTGTTATGATGCTAACCATCGGTCAATATTTGCAACCCACGAAACATCACCATCCAGTAACCCGATATGTCACTCCACAGGAATTTGGCGAAATGGCAGAATTTGCAAAATCCATTGGTTTTTCCAGCGTTGCAAGTGGTCCTTTAGTGCGATCCTCTTATCACGCCGATTTACAAGCTTCAGGCCAATCTGTTTGCTAAGGAGTTTTTTATGATTGCGACAATTCATGCCCTCTTTGCTTCGATCATAGCTTATTTACACCACAATCCTGGAATGGGCACCATTCTCGCTTTCTTGATTGCATTCACAGAATCTTTACCCTTGCTTGGCACCATCATTCCTGGATCCGTCACCATGACGGCGATGGGTGCCTTAATTGGTGCAGGTGTTATTCCCGCTGAGGCAACTATTTTTTGGGCTATTGTAGGGGCTTTTTTGGGCGACGTTACTGGATACGCCCTCGGATATATTTTCCAAGATGGTATACAAAAAATGTGGCCCTTCAAACGCTATCCACACTGGCTTCTGAAAGGCGAAAAATTTTTTCAGCATCATGGGGGGAAAAGCATTATTTTCGGCCGATTTATTGGACCAGCTCGAAGTGCAGTCCCCATGATTGCAGGCCTATTAAGAATGCATTGGCTCCGTTTTGTGATAGCGGCCATTCCTTCTGCAATGATGTGGGCCATGCTGTACATAACTCCCGGGATTATCTTGGGCGCATTATCACTCGAGATTCCTCCGGCAAAAACGACCGAATTTGTACTCATCGGCCTCGGTCTCATCATTATTGTGTGGTTTACGATCTGGTGTATTCAACATTTTTTCCGCCAATTCATGGGATTTATCAATCGAAAAATCGATCAGCTGTGGAACTGGCTTAGCCGTCATCATGAGTCAGAATGGTTTATTAAATTAATCACCAATCAAGAAAATCCAAAAGATCATTATCAATTAACGCTTTCATTATTGGGGATTTTATTTTTAGCTCTATTTTTCTTTACCTTTTTTGAAATAGCGACACAGGGTTTTTTGACAGGTATAAATAACTCTCTCTTCCATGTGCTCCAAAGTTTTCGCACTCCACATCTTGATAATTTTTTTATCAATATCAGCTGTCTACTGGATACCAAAATATTGATGGTCTCTGGCGCTTTTTTTTCGCTTTTATTGGCATTAAGCCGCCAATGGAGAGCCGGCTTACATCTTTTAATTTTAACTCTTTCAGTAGTATTTTGTGCAAATCTATTTAAAGATTTCCTTTTTTATAATTCTCGTCCAGAGGGTTTTTTAGCGCTAAGAGGGGGTTCATCATTTCCGAGTGGTCACGTAACACTCACCTTGAGTGTTCTGGGTTTTGTGGCCTTTCTCATTACTCAAAGAGCCCCTGAATTACCCAAATATATCGCGTATTCCATCCTAAGCCTCTTAGTCATCCTCATCAGTGTTTCCCGATTATATTTGGGTGCACATTGGTTGACTGATATCTTAGGCTCTATGTTCTTAGCACTTGGATTTTTGCTTCTTACTGTTGTTTTTTATCGACGCCGGTGCTGTAAAGTCAAATTGAAAACCATTCGACCCTGGAAATTTGCCGGAATGATTGTTCTCGCCTTTCTCCCCCTCATGATTTATGGTGATCTGCACTTCTTCAACAAAGTGAAAAGAGAAAGCACCCCCTATTTGCAAGTTCAAACTCTGTCTATGCAAACGTGGTGGGGAAACCCCACTCAATATTTACCCCTCTATCGCAACAATCGTTTTGGCGTAGAGCGACAGCCATTTAATTTGCAGTGGCTTGGTAACATCGATGATATTCAGGCCTATTTACAAAGAGAAGGGTGGATTGTCAGCAGCGATAAAATCACCTTAAAATCAACGTTAAAACATTTTGCCTCAAAAGATCCTCAATATCACTTGTCTTTCTTGCCAGCACTTTACAAGCATGAAAAGCCTCAATTGACGATGATAAAGTATGTGCCAAGTCATGAAGAAATTTTAGTTCTGCGTTTATGGCAATCGGCTATTCTTTTTTCTGACACTCAAAAGAAACTGTGGATCGGCTCTATTTATCTGCAGTTTCCTCCACCAAACTTGCTAAGTTTTCATCATGAAGCCTTATTCTCCTTTATTATAAAAAATAAAATGACCCAAATATTAGGGAACTTAGGCAGTCGAAAATCCAAAGTAATCGTAATTCCAATGGAACAACAACCTCCACGAATTCGTGAGCTGAATTGGAATGGAGAGATTTTAATTATACGAGACGATAAGTGATCCATCGCATGTTAAGCGGATATTACTTCTTCGATTTTTCTAACAAACTTTGCATCTCAGCCACTTCAAGTGGCTTGCTGAATAAAAACCCTTGCGCTTGGCTGCAATTATTTTTCAATAAAAATTCTTTTTGATATTCCTCTTCAACGCCTTCAGCAATCACATTGATGCCAAGCCCATTCCCTAAAGAAATGAGGGATTTAACGACAGCAGCGTCACTTAAATTGGTTTTCAGCTCCTTAATAAAAGTACGGTCAATTTTTAATGCACTAAAAGGGGCATTTTTTAAATTTCGAAAACCAATTAATCCCGTTCCAAAATTTTCAATAATAATATATAAGCCCATATCGTGAAGATGTTTAATATTCGTTTGTATGACGGATGATTGTGTAGAAAGTGAAATTTCGGGCAAATCGATTTCCAATTGCGACGGAGATAGATGATGCATAGAAAGAGCCTTGCCGACAATCTCGGGGAGACGTTCGTATTCCAATTGCCGCATAGAGATATTAAGACAAAGATGAACTCCAGGATTCATCAAAGGCAACCACTTGGCAAATTGTTCACAAGCGGATTCGATAACCCAATTGCCAATTGGAACAATTTGCCCATTATTTTCGGCAATTTTAATAAATTTATCCGGACCAATTTCACCTAATTTTGGATGCGACCAGCGAATAAAAGCCTCCATACCGATAATGGCATTGGTATGCAAATCAATTTTTGGCTGGTAACGCAAGAAAATTTCATTACGTTCTAATGCAAATAACATCTCATTTTCCAGCATAACGCGCTGCATGTAATGATCTTGTAAATCTGGCTGGAAAAATTGGCATTTGTTGCCACCTTCTTCTTTAACGCGTCGCATAGCGGTGGCGGCATTTTTAAGTAATAAGGTAGAATCTAAGCCAGCAATGGGGAAGCAAGCCACACCAACACTGGCCGTTATCATGATTTCTTTCGTGCCGATCATAAAGGGACGATTAATTTCCTGCATTATTTTTTTACCGGCAATTCCCGCGTCAAAAACCTCTTTAATTTCAGTTAAAATAACAATAAATTCATCACCCCACATTCGAACTACCACATCTTCTGCTCGAGGTGTATGCTTAAGACGCTTCGCAAATTCTTTCAATAAGCTATCGCCCATTTCATGACTAAAGTTTTCATTCACTCGCTTGAAATTATCAATGTTAAAAAGTAATAGGCAAAATAAGCGATTATTTCGCTGAGCTTGTGCGATGGTTTGCTTTAGAGTTTGAATACAATATTCACGATTGGGAAGCGAGGTTAAAGGATCCACGATCATTAATTCTTCTAATTCACTGGCCTGACGGCTAACTTTTTGTGATAAGGAATCTTTTTCAATAATTTGATTAATGCGATGAATAAAATAATTTTGCGATAATTCTTCGCGGAGAATGCAATCTTTCGCACCTAGGTGGAGAGCCTCTAAAACTTTGCCATCTTCCTTTGAATTGGCCACATAAACAATCATGCCAGTTGAATTTTGTTTTTTGAAAGCACTCGCAAAATCGGAAAAGGTCAAATCCTGAACCGAGCTAGCTAATACAATCAGGTCTTGCGCTCCTTCTCGACACTTTTCCAAGGCATTCCGAGCACTCGGAACTTCCTGCACATAGAAACTGTGCGCATTATTATTGGTGAAAAAGGTTTTGAGCTTTGCTCGGGATTGCTCATTTTCATCAACAATCAAAACTCGCTTTACCAGTGTCATACAACCGCCTCCTACGATAAATAGAACCTAGGCAATTATAACACACTCAATTAGAGGATCATGCCCCCAATCGAGAGAGCAAGCGTTGATGGATACTATCGAAGCCCTTATTACTCATAATGAGAACGTGGTCTTGGGCTTTAAGCACACTGGCCAGGTGGTCGATGATTTCGGGGACGGAATCAAAAGACTCTGCCCTGCCCTTTAATTCTAGGGCAATTTCACTAATATCCCAATGACCCGGCTTCAAGAAAATAACCTGATCAGCCGAAGTTAAAGCTTTAGCGATCGATTGCTGATGATATCCCATGCTCATGGTGTTGGAACCAAATTGAAGCACGGCGAAAATCCGCTGATTTTTTACTTTGGATCGCAAGCCATTCAGCGTGGTTTCAATGGCGGTGGGATGATGAGCAAAGTCATCGTAAACGGTAATACCTTTTGCAACCCCTCTAACTTCTAAGCGCCGTTTTACACCAGAAAATTTAGCAAGCGCTTGAATCGAAACCGCGGGTGCAATTCCGGCAGCATTTGCCGCTGAAATGGCGGCTAAGCCATTAGCGATATTATGTTTACCTACTAATTTCCATTCGAGTTTTCCAACACTTTTTTCGCGATGAAATACTTCAAAAACACTGCCATCTTCGTTAATATTTCTGGCCGTCCAGTCCGAATTGGAGCTACCAAAACTTATTTTTTGACCGTAATTTTCTCTTGATAAAACGGTTGGAATATTGGGATCATCGCCATAATAAATAATAGAACCATTTTGAGGTACCGTACGAAGCAAAAATTGAAATTGCTTAAAAATAGCCTCTAAATTTTCAAAAATATCAGCATGATCAAATTCGATATTATTAATCACCAAGGTTTGTGGGCGATAATGCAAAAACTTCGAGCGTTTATCGAAAAAGGCGCAATCATATTCGTCCCCTTCGATCACGAAAAAGGGATCTTTTCCGAGAGCAGCCGTATTTTTAAAATCGGAGGCAACGCCACCAATTAAATAGCCGGGATTTAATCCGGCATAGGTTAAAATCCACGTCACTAAACTCGTTGTGGTGGTTTTACCGTGTGTTCCCGTGAGCGCAATGACATGGCGCTGATGCAACACATTTTCAGCCAACCATTGCGGGCCTGAAATATAGGGGATTTTTTCATTAAGCACATATTCAAGGGCGGGATTTCCCCGTTTTACTGTGTTGCCAATAATCACAAGATCGGGCGCCGGCTGCAAATGTTCGGGTTTATAGCCCTCAACAATTTCAATGCCCGCTTCCGTCAAGGTATCCGACATCGGCGGATAGACCTGTTGATCCGATCCTGTTACACGGTAGCCTAGCTCACGCGCAATGATGGCCAAACCACCCATGAAGGTGCCACAAATACCGAGAATATGGATATGTTTTTTCATGTCATTAGCATGCTGTTTTTAAGCGAAAAATGCAAGAGCTCCCATCTTGCCCTGTAGGAGGTAGTGACTTCCACAAACTCCGTGCTATTATCCAGTCTCCACTAAAAATGTTGGTATATAGCAAATGTCTAAGAAAAACGTGATTTATGCTCAATCGGGTGGTCCTACGGCCGTTATCAATTCCAGCGCGTGCGGGGTAATAGAAGCCGCGCGACAACATCGCGATAAAATAGGAACCGTTTTTGCCGCAAAAAATGGCATAACCGGCGTTTTGAACGAAGAACTTTTCGATACCTCTCATGAAACCGATCTGGCCATAAAAAGCCTAATGCATTCTCCCTCTAGCGAATTTGGATCTTGTCGCTATAAATTAAAAAACATCGAGCAAGATGACAGCGAATATCGCCGTTTAATTGATGTTTTTGCCGCGCATGATATTGGGTATTTTTTTTATAATGGTGGCAATGATTCTCAAGATACGGCTTATAAAATTTCTGAAATCGGTGCCAGATTAGGGTATCCCATTACCTGCATTGGCATCCCAAAAACCATCGATAATGATTTAGCACAAACCGATAATTGCCCAGGATTTGGCTCTGCTGCAAAATATATCGCCATTTCTACACGAGAAACCGCGCGTGATTTAGCCAGCATGGCAGCGAGCTCTACAAAAGTCTTTATTTTGGAAGTAATGGGACGGCATGCCGGATGGCTCGCGGCGTCCGCAGGTTTAGCCGCTTCAACAGAAGACGATGCCCCACACATTATTTTATTTCCTGAAGTGGGATTTGATGAGGCGCGTTTTCTGGAAAAAGTAGAACTCACCGTAAAAACAGTGGGATATTGCGTTATTGTGGTTTCGGAAGGCATTCGTTCGGTTGATGGACGATTTTTGCAAGAAGGGGGTTTAGTCGACGCCTTTGGTCACGAACAATTAGGCGGTGTTGCTCCACTCATCGCGCAATTTATAAAAAATAATTTAGGCTATAAATTTCATTGGGCAAATGCTGATTATTTGCAGCGTTGTGCGCGTCATATTGCCTCACAAACCGATTTAGACCAAGCCTATGCGCTCGGAAAATCGGCCATCGAATTTGCTTTAGCTGGCAAAAAAAATGTGATGCTTACGATTCAAAGAATTTCTTCTTCACCCTATCGCTGGGAAATTGGTTCAGTACCTTTATCTCAAGTGGCCGGCGTTGAATCAAAATTACCGCTCGATTTTATTCGAGGTGATGGTTTTGGCATTAGCGAAAAATGCCGGGAATATTTGGAGCCCTTAATCGCCGGCGAAGCGTATCCGCCTTATGAAAAGGGTCTTCCGCTTTATTTGCCTTTGAAAAAAATATTAGCCGCAAGAAAACTAATCAATCCCCTAAATGCCGGCTAGAAACGCCTTTACGCAAATTCTTTTCGATGCGTTCTAAGGTCACACCTTTCGTTTCTGGAATTTTTCTAATGACGAAAATAAGGGCCAGCACACTAATTATCGAAAAAATAACAAAAGTGCCTGTGGGTCCTAAGCGATTTACTAAAGGCAAAAAAGTTAAAGCCACTACACCGGTAAAGCCCCAACAAGTTGCACTTGCCAGGCTGGCTCCTAATCCACGAATTTCCAGCGGAAAAATCTCAGCAAACATGAGCCACATAATGGGGCCTAGGCTGATAGCAAAACAAGCGATGTAAACCAAAATGCTGCCTAAAGCAGTCCATTTTAATACGGGACCAGCCGAAGCTCCATAATGAAATGCCACACTTAAGGCGACTAAACTGATCAACATACCCGTGACGCCTACGATTAATAAGGGTCGGCGACCCCAACGATCAATTAAAGGCAAAGCAATAATCGTAAATAAGACATTCACAAATCCAACACCCGCCGTTGCTAATATTGCAATTAAAGCCGTTTTAAATCCGGCCATTTCAAAAATTGTGGGTGCAAAATAAATGATGGCATTAATTCCCGTAGCCTGCTGAAAAAAAGCAAGGCCTAAGCTCACGATAATGGCTGGCCATAACCAGGATTGAAATAACATTCGCCAATCACTTTTCACCACAAAGCTATTTTTAATTTCGTTTAATTCTTCTTCCACGTCATCCGTTTCACGTATTTTTTGCAGGGTTTTTTTAGCTTCTTCAGCGTGGCCTTTGTACAATAACCAACGCGGGCTTCTCGGTAAAAATAACATGCCGATAAATAAAGTTGCCGCTGGAAAAACGCCCATGCCAAACATCCAACGCCAAGATTCCGAGGTGGCGAATAAGGCATCCACTACATAGGCGAGCATAATTCCCAGCGTAATGGCGAGTTGGTTGAGCGAAACGAGCAGTCCGCGATAATTGGCTGGAGACACTTCGGAAATATAGAGTGGCGCTGTATAAGAGGCAATACCAATCGCGATGCCGATGATCATTCGCCCTAAATATAAAACCGCGACTGAATTGGCTAAAGCAGAACCCAAGGTGCCAACAATAAAAATAAAGGCTGTAATGATAAGCAGTTTCCGACGTCCATAATAATCCGCGAAACCGCCGCTAACCACGGCGCCCAATAAGGCACCCACTGATACGGCCGCCACGATTAAGCCATTCATGAAAGGTGAGAGGGTAAAATCATTTTTAATGAATAATAGAGCCCCTGAAATGACGCCGGTATCAAAACCAAAGAGTATCCCTGCAATGGCGGCTACGCTCGCCACGAGAACCACTAAACCCCCTTTCTGGCGACTCTGACTTACTACTTCTGTTGCTTCCATTGACTGCCCCTTTGTTAGGAAAACGAATCGATTATAGAAAGTAATCGTACAGGCGGCAAGTTTTTCTGCTGCGCTTCCACAATCACATCATAGACGAATCCATCACATGCCGGCATAATAGGAAGATCACAGGAGTAATTGATGTCACTCACACCATCGAAAATGTTACCTTTGGGCAGCCCAGCCCCAGACTTTTCTCTTCCAGACACTATCTCCGGAAAAACCCTCACCTTAGAAATGCTCAAATCCGATAAAGCCACGGTCATTATGTTTCTTTGCAATCACTGCCCTTTTGTCCAGCACATCATCAAAAAAATTGTTGAAGTCGCCAAACTTTACCAGAAAAAAGGCGTCGCCTTTATCGCCATTAATTCAAATGAAATTATCAATTACCCAGAAGATTCCCCCGAAAAAATGCGAGAGGCTGCCGCCAATTTGCATTTCACCTTTCCGTATTTATTCGACGACACCCAACAAACGGCCAAGGATTATAATGCCGCCTGCACTCCAGATTTTTTTATTTTCGATGACAAGCTCGCCTGCGTGTATCGAGGCCGCTTTGACGAGGCCACACCCGGCAAGAAAATTCCCGTCACAGGAAAAGACCTAAGCGAGGCCCTCGATCAAATACTGGCCCACAAAATCCTCGATCAAGAACAAAAACCCTCCATTGGCTGTAATATCAAGTGGAAGTAAGCATTCAGCATGCCACACCGTGCGTAGCCAAGTAGCGAAATTTTCTCGTTTTTTCCTCAAATTTAATATTTCCTTAATATTGTCCCGCTATAATGACCTCTGCTTGCCAGTAGATTAAGGACAACTAGGCAAAGCCAATTTAATTGAACTAATTTTTACAGGAAACCGTATGCGTAAAAAAGATGGCCCTTTATTAAAACTTTCCGAGGAACTTCAAAAACTCCTCATTTCAATAAAAGACGACATTCTGCTTCAAGCAGTTGAGGCTACAAAAAATAGCGTCTTAGATTCAGAAAATGCTACCCCAGAAACGCTGTTCAAAAAAGTTATAGAGGCTCACCCCAAAATTATCTCCGAACTTGGAAAAATTATTTACAATATGAGCAATTCTAATGTGGGCGATCAATACCCCACCCTTTTGGCCTTGATATCATCTGAATTCGAAGGCACTGATTATATATTATTTCCATTAATGCGTGCATGTGAATTACTAGAAAATCGTTCTCTACATCCCGATACCAAATTGAGTTGGAAAAATTATCTGTATACCCTTCTTATTAAACTCCGGAAAAAAATCAATAACGAATTACAAAAAGATGAGGGTCGAGATCAAAACGTGTTCGTCGAAGCAGCGGCAATTGGACTATATGAATTTAATCGCCTAAATAATTTGGCTTCAGATCACGATTATTATTTGCATCCTCTTAAATTAGCCATATCACTTTTAGATGCTTCCCTTCCGGCTGAAAACGAACGTTATAATTTAATTACAGAATGCCAGAATCTTTATAAGAATGAACAAGAAAAGATCAATAAGTCCTTCGAAGGTAAAGATGCTTTCGCTGTGGAATTGCCAACAGCTTGCTCCATATCTCAAAAACTTGCATTAGAGCAATATAGAAAAGTATTAAACATTTGTGCCAGCAAGGCTCCACAAAATAAACTGGCTCAGCAACATCATGATTTTTATTTTTCTCAGGAAAACTCTGCAATATTCCATCTCGTCTTGCTGCAGCAGGAATTCAATGTACTTTTCGCTGTTGACAACGAGGCCCGAAAAGCCATCACTAAGCTTATCGACAAAGTCGCTAAAAAAGACAACATTGAGCTAAACGACATCCTCCTATTACTGAAGGAAATTGCTGACGAATATCCTTTCCTAGTAACGGCCCTCCCAGAACTAGATCCAGAAAAATATTCCAGTTTACTCCTCATGAAAAGGGAGTATCCCCATTATCAAGAAAATTCGGATTTTCATTTACATTATCTCACTTTAGCGACAGCGTTCGCTAATGAAAAAATTCAGCATGAATGGGTTAAAGAAGGTTTCCAAAATGATCTTCAGCAAATGCGTGAAAACCCGAAAAATGAAATTCCCGACAAAAACAAGCCTTTCGATAATATAGCCAAAAAAGCCCGAGACCTTTACGATCAAATAAAAAATTTCACTTGTGACGCCGATTTTTTTCTGTTTCCATTAAGCACAGCGAAAGCAATATTAGAAAGCCTTCCAGATGATCATTTTGGAGATAATAAATCAAAACAAGCAATCTTTGATACGCTGAACGCTAAACACGAACAATTAAAAGATGAAATTACTCTTGAACTTCAGAAGCCCAATGCCCCTGAACACGGGATTGAAAAATTAAAACCCATAAAAGAAACTGTCGATTCGTATCATGACATTTTAATGATTTTCAACGAAAATCTAGTCAAAGCAGACACCGAAACTGAACGCGATTCGGAAAATTACTTAACCGATAAAAATAATCGGAAAAATGAAATTTCCAAATTCCAAATCGCGCTAATGAAACTTCTTGTAAATGACCCCAATTTGCTAAAAGACCTTGCTTCTTGCATAAAAAAATCTCTTGATAAAAAACCCCAAATCCCTTTAAAACAATTACTTAATGAAATGGCTTTTAACTACCCTCAGATCATCTCAGCTTTGGGAGATGATTTTAGAAAAAATGTAGACCTAAGAGAACATAGCTATCTTACAAACTTATTTCAAAATAATGAAGCAAATGAAGCATTTGAAAACAATGCTCTCGATAATACCGCTGCTTTTTATTTGTACCCGCTCCTTGTGGCGAAGGAAAAAATAAAAAATTCAGAGGAAGGCGCATTTAAAAATAATACCGCACGAGATACTCTCGTAAGCAAGTTTGGTGAGCTTCATGAAAAGCTCAAAAAAGAATTAACAGCTGAACTTGCAAAAGGCAGCAAAGCAAAGCCCGCCAAATTGGAAAGTGCTAAAAATATTGCTCAAGAACATATTATGATGTCGCTAGTTATTTGCAAAAAAGCTCCAGCCGGAGAAGAAGAAATAATTGCAAAAGAAAAAGAAGCGGCCATCCTAAAATGTTATGAAAATACCACTAGAGATCCCTGGTGGAAAACAGTTCTAAAAATTGCTGGTATTATTGCTATAACCGCCGCATGTGCTGTTGCTGGATTTCTCATTGGCTCAATTATTAGCCACGGAATACTAGGGGTCCCTGGGGCCATTAAAGGCGCATTTGTAGGTGCAGCTTGGGGTACTGCCATGATTGCGGGTACCGCAATCGGCTCTAGCATTGGCTTGGCTGGTTCTGCCTCTTTGTTTTATGTTCCCAGAGGTATAACAAAAACTGCTCGCGAAATTAAACATTCCGCACTGGAATCTGTGATGACATTAAAGAAATAACTTGGGACTTAAAGGATGACTTTGGCCTTGACACCCGAAAGTGTAATATTCATGCTTAGCGCTAAATTTAGGAGGGCGAAATGCCACAATTAGATACCAAAGAATCCCCGGATGAAGTAATCGATGTTGCACCTTCGCATACCCACAGCCATGACTGTCATGATTGTGCTTCGCATGCACCCATAGAACGCAGCGCTCCCAAGGTGGGCAGAAATGATCCCTGCCCCTGCAATAGCGGCAAAAAATATAAAAAGTGCTGCCTTGCTGCTTGAGAAACTTATGTTAATGAGCGGAAAAAAATCTAATTTCAATCTCCGCCGTCTCATATACCACTATTGGGATCACAGGACTTCTGCCTTGTCTCCCACCTTTTGCTTTAGCCAATTCGACTAATCCATAATTTTCCATGGTGCGTAAAGTTCGTAAAATATTATTCGCCTTACGACCAGTCAGTGGCACCAGCTCAGAAACAGATTGGGGTTGCTCATTAATGATCAGACGGAGCAATTCTTGATTTTCTTCGGACAATACATTAGCTAAGGATTTTATAGAGCTAAACCAAATTTTGGGCTCATCGGGCTTAGGTTTGTAGGCACCCTTAGCAATAGAAATTGTCCTTTTTTTAAATTCCTCCAAGGGCATTACGCCGATTTTTAATTTTTTTAGACTCTTACTCATTTTTTTCTCCATTATATAGTTTTGTTTTTTTATCGACCTCCTTCCAAAAGTCTTCCAATAACTTAGCGGCACTTTCATAATAATATGGCTGCCCCCGATCCTTTTCATCAAAATGGCAGTGATCAAATGTACGTTTTGCAGGAATATATCGTTTTCCGTCGTACTCAATCACATGAGCATTATCAAAACCCAAAATTCTCCGGTTATATTTATCATGCAAACTCAGAGAATATCGAACACCATTCACCCTATTTTCCAAGGGCACTACCCAAGCTTCAAACTTAACCCAAAGACCAAATACTTCGTCGACAACGCACTGAAGTCCATTTAAATCAAGCAGATACTCTAAAGTCCTATCTTTTTTATAAGTTATATCCAATTATATCACCTCCTGATATGTTTGCAATAGTCTCTAGATAGAATATTCTCAATTTTATTTTTTTCAATTATCGTATTTTTTTCCAATCCATTGATTATCTTTATAAACCCGATGATGTTTTAATTTTTTTTGTGGTTTACTTATCCTCCTTAACTTAAGGAGTTTATTTATGTATCGAACGACGATATTTTTTTTGCTTTTATTTATTTCAAAAATTGCAATAGCCTGGCCACTTTTTACAGTCCCCAGTATTCAGGATATCGAGAGAGCAAGCCAAGCGAAGGCTTGCGAAAAAAAATCAGAACAATTTAAAATTTCAAAAAATGCAATAATCCCCGCTGATTTCATAGGCAATATGAAACCCAGCGGCTGGTACTGGACCAGCAAAAAAGAATCCCCCTGCTTCCAAAAAAATCAGAATCTACCAATAAGAAATATCAAAATTACTCAAGAGCGCGACAATGATGGCACGACATTATTTTCTGTGATTCAAGCACATTTACAAGCTCCGAATGGAGAGCACTTCACACTAAGCTTAAAAACCCCACAAGAAAACTGGGACTGCCACCTAGAAAAACAAGCACCAAATTACATAGTGTGCGCAAACGACATGTAGCAAGCTCCCCGACCCCCACCACCCGTTCCCGCTTAGGATTTTGATCTGGCTTGGTCTAGGGCAAAATTCATAGCTTATTTTGGCTAGGCTGTGAATTCGCAGAGGCTGGCAGGGGAGCTTTCAAGATCGTTTAGGCCCTGGACGGGCCGAAGACGAAGCGCCACATGGATGTGCTAGTGCGCGGTCTTGAAAGACCAAGCCAGATCAAAATCCTAATAGGGAAACCCACTTCAAAGATATTCGACAGAAATTATCTCGTAATTAACATCCCCTTGAGGAGTTTTTACGGTAATTTCATCATCAGCAGATTTGCCGATCATCGCTCTCGCAATGGGTGAAGTGACAGAAATTTTTTGAAGTTTAAGATCAGCCTCATCTTCGCCGACAATTTGATACATGACTTCGGCATCGGTAGCAACATTGAGTAATTTCACGGTAGCCCCGAAAACCACACGGCCAGCATTATTGATTTTCGTGACATCGATAATTTGAGCATGAGACAATTTTGCCTCCACTTCACGAATGCGGCCCTCAACAAAACTTTGCTGCTCTTTTGCCGCATGATATTCAGCATTTTCTTTTAAATCGCCATGCGCACGCGCTTCAGAAATGGCATTAATAATTCTGGGGCGTTCTTTATTTTTAAGACGCTCTAATTCTTCACGTAATTTCTCGGCGCCTTGGGCCGTCATTGGAACACTTGTCATTGTCCTACCTCAATTACCGTTTTTGGTGCATGCTTCAGCAAATCTTGTAAACGATTCACCTCACTAGAAACCTCGCAGCTTAGCGCTAAAACTGCCGCAAAGCCACCAGCAAGCGTGGTAGTGTAGCAAACATTATTGGAAATGGCACTGCGACGAATCTCATACGAATCCGCAATGGCCTGCTGACCTTCCGTGGTATTCACAATGAATTTAATCTCATTATTTTTGATCATATCAACCACGTGCGGGCGCCCTTCTGTTACCTTATTCACCACGCGATATTTAATTCCCGCTTTCTCAAAAACACGCGCCGTGCCTGTCGTTGCCACAAGGCTAAACCCTAAGCGCACGAGTTCACGAGCCAAATCCGCCACCTTAGCTTTGTCGGCATCTCGCACACTCACAAAAGCGATGCCCGATTTCGGAAGCGCTTCACCAGCACTTAATTTTCCTTTCGCAAATGCTTGCCCGAAAGAATTGGCAATTCCCATCACCTCGCCCGTCGAGCGCATTTCAGGCCCTAAAATAGGATCCACACCCGGAAATTTTGCAAAGGGAAAAACGGGAATTTTCACGGTAAAATAATCGGGAATTTTTTCGGTGAGAAAGCCTTGTTGCTTAAGAGACTGGCCTATCATGCAGCGCGCGGCAATTTTTGCCAGAGGCATACCTGAAGCTTTTGCAATAAAAGGTACCGTTCTCGACGCACGAGGATTTACTTCTAAAATATAAATATCGCCATTTTGCAGGGCAAATTGTGCATTGATCAAACCCACCACATTTAATTCCAAGGCTAATTTGGTAATTTGCTCGCGCAATTGATGCTGAACTTCTGGATCTAAACTGTGGGGCGGGAAAGTGCAAGCCGAGTCACCGGAGTGTACACCCGCTTGTTCAATATGTTCTAAAATTCCGCCGATTAAAACGTTTTCACCATCGCAAACCGCATCGACATCCACCTCTATGGCTTCATCTAAAAAATGATCTAATAATAAAGGCGAATCCGCAGAAACCACCGCGTGCTCGCGCATATATCGGGTTAATTCCTGCTCATTATAAACCACTTGCATGGCCCGACCTCCCAGTACATAAGAAGGGCGCACAATTAAAGGATACGCAAAAACTCGAGCCAAACGAATGCCTTCTTCAACACTTCGCACCGTGCCATTGGGTGGTTGCAATAAATCGAGTTTATGAACAATGCGCTGAAAACGTTCACGGTCTTCCGCTCGGTCGATGGCATCCGGAGAAGTTCCGATAATCGGCACGCCATTCGCTTCTAAAACACGCGCTAATTTCAAGGGCGTTTGACCGCCATATTGCACAATAACACCCATCGGTTTCTCAATTTCTACTATCGCTAATAAATCCTCGAGCGTTAAAGGCTCGAAATACAAACGATCTGAAATATCATAGTCCGTCGAAATGGTTTCGGGATTACAATTCACCATGATGGTTTCATAGCCCGATTCACGGATGGCCTGCGCGGCATGCACACAGCAATAATCAAATTCGATACCCTGCCCAATTCGATTCGGGCCGCCGCCTAAAACCATTATTTTTTTCTTTTCTGAGGGAAAGCATTCATTTTCTTGATCATAAGTGGAATATAAATAGGCTGTTTCGGTCGAAAATTCAGCGCTGCAAGTATCCACGCGTTTGTAAACGGGACGAATATTATTTTTTAAACGATAATCGCGGAATTCTTTTTCGCTAATGCGAAGCAATTCCGACAAACGATGATCCGAAAAACCTTTTCGCTTTAAGAAAAATAATTCTGGCGCAGATAAATCGGAATATTTGGCTGTTTTAAGCTCTTTCTCGAGATCAACAATTTCTTTAATTTGCACCAAATACCAGGGATCAATGCGAGTCAGCTTATGAACTTCTTCCACAGAAAAATTAAAACGAAATGCATCGGCGATATACCAAAGACGATAAGCCCCAGCAATCGTGAGCTCGCTGTGAATTAAATCCTTGGCCTGCTCTAAATTAAAATTTTCGTCTTCGACATTAATTCGCGGCTCAAAACCAAAGGAGCCCACTTCCAAACCACGCATCGCTTTCTGCAAAGATTCTTGGAAATTACGACCAATGGCCATCACTTCTCCCACGGATTTCATCTGCGTGGTTAAATGTGGATTGGTTTGCGGAAATTTTTCGAAATTAAAGCGCGGGATTTTTGTCACCACATAATCAATGCTGGGCTCAAAGGAAGCCGGTGTTTTTCCGCCCGTAATTTCATTTTTTAATTCATCTAAGGTATAGCCTACCGCTAATTTTGCCGCGACTTTTGCAATGGGAAAACCCGTGGCTTTTGAGGCGAGCGCTGAAGAGCGTGAAACGCGAGGATTCATTTCGATCACCATCATGCGGCCATCTTGAGGATTGACACGCAAATTGCACATTCGAACCGCCAGTTTCTACGCCAATTTCTCGCAAAATAGCGATGGAGGCATCACGCATGACGCTGATATTCTTTATCTGTTAAAGTTTGTGCAGGCGCGACGGTAATCGAATCACCCGTATGAATTCCCATCGGATCAAAATTCTCAATGGAACAAACAATAATACAATTATCATTTTTATCACGAACCACTTCAAGCTCGTATTCCTTCCAGCCGATGATGGATTCATCAATTAATAATTCGGAAGTGGGAGATAAATCTAAACCCCGTGTACAAATTTCTAAAAATTCTTCGCGATTATAAGCGATACCGCCGCCCGTTCCGCCCATCGTAAAAGAGGGTCGAATTACCGCAGGAAAACCGACTTTTTCTAAAATTTCCCAAGCCTCTTCCATGGTATGCGCTAAACCAGAGCGAGGCGTTTCTAAGCCAATTTTGGTCATGGCTTCGCGAAATAATTCGCGATCTTCGGCTTTATCGATCGCTTCTCGAGAAGCACCAATGAGTTCCACATTATATTTTTGGAGCACACCGTGACGCACTAAATCCAGCGCACAATTTAAAGCGGTTTGACCACCCATCGTTGGCAATAAAGCGTCGGGCCTTTCTTTTTCGATGATTTTTTCAACGACATGACCAATGAATAGGTTCGATATAGGTGGCATCGGCTAATTCCGGATCTGTCATTATCGTCGCCGGATTCGAATTAATTAAAATAACGCGATAACCTACTTCACGTAAGGCACGGCAAGCCTGTGTTCCTGAATAATCAAATTCGCAGGCCTGTCCAATGACGATGGGGCCAGCGCCAATAATTAAAATCGATTTTAAATCCGTTCTTTTTGGCATTGGTCGACAAACTCCGCAAATAATCCAACAATATCATGTGGCCCTGGGCTCGCTTCGGGATGACCTTGAAACGCCACAATAGGCTTGGTTTTATGCTGAAATCCTTGCAGCGTGCCATCAAATAAAGAAATATGCGTTACGACTAAATCTTCTGGCATCGTTTCGGGATCCACAGAAAATCCGTGATTTTGGCTGGTGATCATTACTCGATTCCGAATAAGATCTTTAACCGGATGATTCGCCCCATGATGACCAAATTTCATTTTGAAGGTTTTCGCGCCTAATGCTAAGGCGAGCAACTGAAAGCCTAAGCAAATTCCAAGGATGGGAATATTATGCGGAATAAGCTGCTGAATATTGCTAATAGCATAATGACAGGCAGCTGGATCACCGGGACCATTCGCTAATAATATTCCAAGCGGTTTTAAGGCCAAGACATCTTCAACAGAAGTTTTGGCTGGAACCACTCGAACTTTAAAACCTTGATCCACTAATAAGCGTAAAATTTGCTGCTTAACACCGTAATCATAAACCACCACCGTGCCATTTATGGGTTCTTTTTTCTTCGGAAATTCAAGATCAGTAGTACCTTGCGTCCAGGAGTAAGCATTTTTGGTCGTAACGCGAATCGCTAAATCTTTTCCATTGAGGCCTTCAAAATCTCGCGCCGCGGCAATCGCTTTTGCCACATCAACTTCCCCCGCCATGATGCAACCCGACATAGCGCCCTGATCGCGCAATTTGCGCGTGAGCTGGCGAGTATCAATATCTGCAATTGCCACTATCTTATTAGATAGCAAATATTCAGGAAGTGATTGGCTGGCACGCCAATTGCTGACAAGAGGAGATAATTCGCGAATGATTAAGCCGGCGGCCCACACGCGATCGGATTCTTGGTCTTGGCGATTGGTGCCTACATTTCCAATATGCGGATAGGTAAGGGTAACGATTTGTTCGCAATAAGAGGGGTCCGTAAGAATTTCTTGATAGCCGGTGATGGCGGTATTAAATACGACTTCGCCAATCGTTTGGCCCTCAAATCCGATGGAAAGCCCTTGAAAGACAGTGCCATCAGCTAAAGCCAAGATTGCGGGTCGTCGATTTTGTAGCGTGTTCAGTACAGTCATACTGAGGGCGTAGATTACGGCAATGTTAGCTTTCGCGCAACTGTTTTTTTAATAAATGCCATCAATATAATAAACACACCGCTGCCGCCCAAGGGGAAGATTGATCCACCTGGAAATTCTCAACTTTTGTAGCAACACCCACTCAATCCAGTGCTGTTAACAATTTTCCCGAATATTGAAAATGCTAGAAATTAAGTTAATCATTATTTTTCTCAGTTAAAGAGAGAATTTTTTTTCAAAATCCCATGACAAGTTATAACTTGTATAAATCTCGGATAGATGCTACAGTTTAGGCGTAAGTTCCAGGCCCGGGACCTTGCATAATATTGAAAAAACCACAGGCGTCAAACTAAGATTGTGAGGTGCATTATGAAAAACGAATTATCTCTAGTCTATGCTGCCAACATTTCTCCAGATGGTGGTGGCTTTGTTGTCACATTTAGAGATTTGGATAATGTGTTTTCAGAAGGCGATACTTTTGAAGAAGCACTTTTTAATGCTCGCGAAGTGTTAGATATTTTACTCCTGGATATGGCCCAAGATGAATTGGATATACCGGAACCCAGCAGCTGCCATAAGGGTGAAATACCCATCGCCGTTAGCCCTGAAGTTGCCGTTCCTGTATTATTACATAAGCTAAGAAAAAGACGGCATCGCACGCAGGCTCAAGTTGCACGATCTATGGGAGTGAGCTATCAGAGCTATCAACAAATCGAATTGGGCAAAAATATTACCTTAAAAAGTCTAAAGAGGGCCGCCGCGGCGCTTGGTGCAATTGTTGAAATCAAATTACTGACTCCTGATCATCCCAAGGCCAGCCTTTAAAAGAAATTCGAGTACCTTACGCATCTCCTAAATTGAATTGAAAAATTATTACAATTCATTTTCATTGAAAATTTAAATCATTTAAAAGTTGCCCTAGAGAATTCTGAAAACCTTATCATATTCCGAAACCTGATTATTTTTTTACCTATCTTAAGAAAACCTTAATATTTCTGTTCAAAGAAGAATCTAATTTTTAAATTTATTTCAAAAAATCCCGAGGATTTTTGTTTTTCAAAAATAAATCGTGATACAATTTCAATTATTTTAAAATGATTTAAAAAATAGGAAGGGCAGATGCGTGAAATCAGTTCCGAAGGACAAAATAATTCTAGAGATTTTGAAAAATATTATACAGCTTTTCAAAGTTTTTTTTCCGACGAAAGATATCTAGATTCAAAAAATCTTATTGAATCTATTTTAGCGAAAACTCAGGATGACCTCACTAAACATCTTATCCTTGCAAAAACTCTATTCGATCTCTACGAAGCCAACAAAACCTTCAATGTCAAAAACCCTGATCGAGGGCTTTTAAAGGCAAAGGAAAAGGCATTTTCTCTACTACACTTGCAAAATAAAACCCAGGAAAACATTTTTGGAAGCTCCGCATTTTTCGATGCAAAAAGAAACACATCTTTAAAGTTAGACAATGACGCTCGCGATGCCTTGCGACTTTTTGAAATAAAAGCTTATTGTGATGAAGCTCATAAAGCTACGAAAAGCTCCGCCACCCAAAAATCCATAGAATCATTTACAGAAGCCATGAATGACACAGGAAAAAACGAAAAGGCCACGCTCGCCTTCTATTCAAAAGCAATTGAAAACTTTTCAACAGGAGATGCGCCACTCAAACTACTACAGGAAAAAATAATTTCGATTTGTAAAAACTCGATTCCGCCAGGCCGAATAATGGAATTTGAAACCAAGCTCGCTAACATAAACAAAATTAACAATCGCTTAAAGCACGTACCAGATGAAATCATCACTAAGCTCATCCGGGCAGAAACCAGCGCCACATTCGAATCCAACAAAAGCGTCATCCGTTCAGCAAAACAAGCAATTACAGATGCCCAAGATGACATCAAGGCCTCCAGTCCTGAAAAACTAGCAGAGATAGTCAAAAATCTCCGAGAAACTCGCCGACGACATGTGAGCCGATTTACGAGAAATAATGTAGCTCCTACTAGCCTAATGGAAACCATCGAGACACTCGCTCTACCCTATGTATCTAGCTCCAAATTTAATGCAGAGCAAATTAAAACTTTTGTGGCCATATTTGAACACATTCCCTTTTCCAGCCAATTTTGGCTACCCGCCTATGAAAATATAATCAACAATTTTGGTCAATTGAATTCTGCAGATAAATTGAAGGTAATTCGAACCTCTGTATTGCGAGAGCAAAAACGTTCCGTAGCCGACCCTCGAATTATGGATCTAATTGTGCGTGCGCAAATGACACCAGGAACAGCTGAGGCCAAAGAACTTCAAATTGAAATCACAAAACATAACTCACATATAAAACAATACTTTCATCAGGAAGAAAATCTTGCGGTCAGAGAACTGAAGATTCCTGAGCAAGACAAAAATGCAATTGGCGCAAGATATAATCTAAGTACAACAAAGGATCTTTTTGCCTTAAACCTCGAAAAAGCCCAAAAGGCCAAGCACGAAATATCTGAACTAATGGAATTTGGACTTCGAAATAAATTTGACGAAAAAAATATCCCAGATACGCTTGAGGGTCGCCGATTAAGACTCGAGGAACTGCTCAAGCCACTAGCCTTTGATGACGATAGAAAGGTCCTCGATCACTTAGTGGAAAGAGGAAAGGAAGCCATTATTCTTGAAAAAAAAAGAAATACGATTGCTAAATTGCCTGAAAGTGAATTATTTTACAACACCCTCTTACGCGGAATCATCACTATATTATTGGCAGCGCGGGTCATTGCCTCAGGAGATGTTGCTCGTCGCCACCAATCCTCTCATGTAGCTTCTGTCGCCGTAAGTTTTCTGGGGGAAATACTAAGTGCCCCAGTGATCTCTGGACTTCTTAATAAAACGGCTAATGTAATCGAATTTGCCGGGCAATATCATGTTGAACGAACTTCCGATATTTTAAATGACCTCACCACCACTAATACCGGTCTTGAATTATTCGCAGAGAAAATCACCTTGGAGCTAACCGATCTAATGGGCACAGACTTAGCGCAGTATGAAAGCGAAAGCGTAGAAAAAATCGCTCATCATTGCAAAGAGCGATTCAAAAGTCTTTTTGCGGAATTTCCTGAAAAAGCCGAAGAAAAAAATCTTGATGTTGTTGCGAACCGCTATGTTCACCGAATCACAAAGCCGACTTCCAGTAAAAATTCACTAGCCGCTATTTTCAAAAAGATTTATGCCTTTTTTGCCTCCCCATTGATCAAAAAAGCTGGGGCTCCCGATAAAACGCCAGTATCTATCCCTGATTTATTAGGAAAAATTCGTCCGAAAAAAGAAAAAACTCCTCCTAACAAAAATACAGTGAGCCAATCGTATAATGGAAATGAACCAAGCCCACCCAGGTTACTAGTGGCAAAAGACAAAGACGAACAAGTTCATATTGAAGACTTGCTCGAAATAATTGTAGTACTGCAGAAAAAAATAAAAGACTTAGAGCTAAATGCTTCTAAACAAGCTGAGCGCATTAGAGACCTCGAAGAAACGACTTTAGAGCAAGAAAAGCAGATTAGGGCACTGGAGCTAAAACTGGGCCCTAAAAGTGAGACCAAAATAATAGAAAATGCCACTTTGAAGGATGAGACCTTAATTATTCCTCTTGTAATAAAAGCGGATAAGGAAATAACACGATTAAAAAAACACGTGGCTACCCTGACCGAAACTGTCTTAAGGCTTGGGAAGGAACTCACCAAAAAAGATTTGGCTGAAGTTGAGCTTCTGGAATCTATTCCAGATGATAAAATGATAAGTCCCATTAATACACTGTCAACGCCAGGAAGTTCGGACCCTTTCGAGGCCACACCTTTAAAATCACTAGGAATCTACGCAAATTCAAATGGGATTAAAA
This sequence comes from uncultured Gammaproteobacteria bacterium, assembly GCA_963711375.1. Classification (GTDB taxonomy): domain Bacteria; phylum Pseudomonadota; class Gammaproteobacteria; order Coxiellales; family Coxiellaceae; genus CAVQDV01. The sequence goes on along the minus strand of CAVQDV010000005.1, from coordinate 2,063,109 downwards.
CTCCTTTTGTTCAAAAAACCCTTCAAAAAAATGGCGAAGAGCGCAAATCCGCATTGAGGGATAAGCGGATAAAATTGGAATGCCGAGATATAGTCGATGGTGTCTTTCTTAATATGCAAACAGCACGAAATGATTTAACGCCATTTAAGCTCGGCGAACAAGAACAGGACTTACTCGAAAAAACCCCCTTCGCGTTGGCGAATGTTAAACCAGAGGATCTCGAAAAAGACCCTGATTATATCCCTCGATTTAAGGAATTACTGAAAACAGAAAAAAGCTTTTGTAAGGACCTTAATCATTTATGCTCGGTATTTGTGGGCAATCAGAATGAGCTTAAACCCCTCCTGGGAGACGAAAACTTTCAAGCCATACAAGAGCGCATCTATCTAATTATGGAAATTGCTGAAAACCCCTTTGCGGGATTAAAACCTGAGACGCTTAGCGCTAAAAATTTTCATGAGATTCTCCAGAAATTTGATAAAATTTTTAGCAATGATCAATTTATCTCTCGTATAGCCGAAAGTATCACCATCTGTCAGGATTATATTCTATTATCTCACTTATTATCCAAAGGAAATGCAGAACACATCTTTACAAAATCGCAAATGGACGGAAAGCCTACTGGAAAAAACGCAAGCGCCTTATTAAGCACCCTCTTTCAAAGGGCGCCTCGGTATGTATTATTACTTCAAGATATCAAGAAAGGATGCTTAGAAAATACTGAATTACAAGCTCTAGCTGACAAAAATTTACGCATTGCCCAAACCTACACCGAGCTCTTTAATCGATTACAAACCGATATTCCAAGCGATAAGGCAGAATCTAAACTGTCTAGGAACAATTGTAGCTTAATGTGGAGAATTCGAAAATCGGTCGTGACTTCTATTAAAGAAATCAATGGCTGCCATGACGCCTCAGAGCAAAAAGCCAAGCGCGGTCCCTCAAGGGCCGTAGCAAAATTAGATTTTTAATTGCTTTTTTTCATTATCCATTATCAATGAAATACACTTTACATTTAATTCGATTTATCATTATAAAAATTTAAAAAAATATCTTGCATCAACATTACTATAGTATTAACATTCTATCTCATCAAAAAGTCAGCAAGCAGAGTGATTTGCATGCGAGGGATGATGGCGCCGGAAACCGATCAAGGAATATTGCTTTCGCGCAACCAAAATAAGGATGCACCATGCGAGAGATACCAGCGCAAAACGTTCAAGCGCACATTAAAACGCGACTTTTAAATTTATTAAAATATGACCAATCTCAGGTCGAGGAAGCCTTAGTCTTAAAGTCATATTCTGATAATCAAAATGCAAACGATAAGAAGCAAGTCCTAATATTGGCAAAATTGATCGCGGATTATTCTCGTTTTTTGAAAACGTTTAAACCTCATGCTCAAAATAAATCACTTGCTAACTCCCTTGAATCAAACATCGAAACTCTCTTTAAAGAAACCTTCTCTCACCTTGAGCAGCACTATCCAGACGCGAATCTAAACTGGCTGATGACTGAAAATTTTTTCGATTCAAAAAATGATCAAATTACCGATGAGGAACGTGATAAAATCCTATATGATGAGCTCCAAATGCAGTGCGCCATTGCAAAAATAATGGGGCAAAATGAAGTGCATAAAAACACCATTAATGCCCTAGCGAATCCGGGTGAAAATCGAGATGAAAAGGCGTCGCTCTACGCAGAATCAAAAAACTTTGTCCAGCATGCTACGGGTCAATTTATCAGTTACCCAGACCCTATCATGCAAACCCTTCAGATAAGCATCGTTGAAACCTTAGGGAAGGTCGCTGGCACTACAGCCAAATTCAATGCGCTTGATCTGATAGAAGTTACCGATACTATACAAAATAGTAAGAATTTTATTCTGGCAGAGACAGAGCGATTTCGGACACAATTTGGCTCGTTTTGGGGTTTTTTCTATCCGAATGATGTCACAACATTGAATACCGCTCTCAAGCATATTAATGACCTAACAGATGATAATAACAACAAACAAAAAGCGGCCTCAAACATTCGAGAGAGTATTAAAGGGCTTTCCTGGGGAGCCAAACATCTCACCAGGGCCGCATCAAGGTTACAAAATTCATTTACAATGATCATAAGTTCTTATTTGAATGCTCAAAGCCTCAGCGAAAAGCATCTTTTAGAACTACCAGGAATTTTTTTAGAACTCCCCTTTTCAAACAAACAATGGGACTTAACTTATGAATTACTCATCAGAAACTTTTCTAAACTCTCCTATGAAAATAAGTTAAAAGTCATACAAGCTGCCATCATTCGTGAAGAAAAAAAGAAGCAACCCACCCATATTGTTACCAGATTAATATGGCAGGCTTGGGCCTCAAAGCCAGCAGAATACGAAAATAAAATGAACATCGGCAAAAATGATGACGTTTCATTAAAGGAACTTAATGATGAGCATTATAAACTGATTCAGAAACATATATGGCTTGAGAATAAACGAAAAGATTATCTCAGCGACCTCCCTGAATTATTTGACTACAATACACAGGCTTCCAAAATAGAGAAGCCTAATAATGAAAAAGAAATTAACCTTAACCCATTTACTTCGGAAGAAAAGCCTTGGACTAAAAATCCCCAAGAAATAACAACATTAATGCATGAAATTGATGGCAATATTAATAATGCCCTGAAGAAAAATGAAGTTGATTTTGCACCAGATTCCCCGATTAAATATCGACTAGAGCAACTGGAACGTAAATATAAACAACTCCAGAAAGACCAAGTTCAGGGTCAAGAACTCGAAGTACTGCGCAAGCTCATTGAACAAGGAAAATTCACGCTTGAGCTCGAAGGCAAACGAGAACACATTCTTAATAATCCGCCCTTAAGTATTTTTTATAACGAATTGCTGCGCATCTTGACCATCACATTAGGCAGCCATCGCTTAATAAATTCTGGGAAAATCCAAAGACTGCACCTTCCCACTGCTTGCACCGCAGGTGCTTTGGATATCATCAGCAGCTTCGTTCAAATCCCAGTCGTCAGTGGCGTATTAGCAGGGGCCGCCAAAGCTATCGAAACAATAGGCTCGTTTAAATTAAAACAAAATTCCGACATTTTAAGTAAAATCACCACTACCAATACTCAAATGGAATACTTAGCCGAGCAGATAACAATCATGCTTACCTTACATTTACAGGCTGAATTAAAAATTCATAAATCCGAAAGTGTGAAAAATATAGCCCACTTCTGTCAGGATCGTTTTGTGGCGCTTATGCTTATGAATGCCGATAATGAAGAGTGGAAAGATCTTGATAAAAGCGCTAGAAAATATGTGAACCTCATCACACGTCCAATCCAACCTGAGGATTCCATTATTGAAAAAGCCAAAATGCTTTTTCACAAGATCAAGACCAGTGGACTTTTTCGTTTAAAAACCCTTAAAGAAAATATCCCTCGAAAAACTGTCGAGCAGGTCGTAACAGAAAAAGAATTTGATCCAAATGCCTATGACAATCAACAAGGCATTTACAATACCAGCAATAGAAAAAATTCAAAAAATCTTAATTCTCGCTCGATACGAGAAACTCCCGTTAAAAATTTACTCCTCGGGGCCGTACCTGGCCCAGCGGTTCAAGCAGACTTGAAAAATCTTGGAAAACAGGTCGTTGAACTTAGGGAAGCACTGGAAGCTGAAAAAGAAAACAGAGCAGAGCTCGAAAAAGAAGTCGCTCGTATTTCAGATGAAAACGTGAGACTTAATCTACTGTTGGAAAATAGCTCTGGAGCTGTCAATAGACACGAGAAAGAAGAGTCAATCCCAGAACTTACAGAAGATATTTCTGAAGCTTCTGTTGATACTCAAGAAGAAGAAAAAATTTTAGTAGAACTTGGGAAGCTTACTGAAACTCTAATTAATGATCCTCAACCTCAACCCATGGTTATTGAGTTAATGACCCCAAAACTTAGGAGAGAAGAAAGTGACGAAATAATGCCAATTAGCGAATCTCAAAACCTAAACAAAAATCTTGTTGAACTAGTCAATAAATTTAATGAAATTCTCGATTCCGAAGAAACTTTTTCTCTGCATTTGAAAGGTCTTTCGGATAGCTTCAACAACTCTGAGAATACAAGTCTAGACTTAAAGAGTCTAATTGGCGAAAAAAACTTTGGGGTAATTTCACACAAAATTAAATCCATAGAATTTTTATCACAAAATCCTCTCTCAGCTCTGACTAAAATAATTTTAGATCCACCTCTAGAAGAAAGCCAATTGCTCAATCTCATCAAAAAGCAACTTGAACAGCTGCTGAATATCGTTGGAGGCGATCTTATGCGAACGAGAGCGCAACATATTCGAGAACTTAATAAAGATTTAAAAGAAATAGTCAAATTTTCAAGGGATAGGCGATGGTCTGCACTTTTTGATTCCTTCTCAAAAACAGCCATTACGAATCCACTCATTAATACGGCTAATCCAGGCTTTATTAAAGCTAGTCTACGCTTTAATGACGTCTATACAATGCCTGCCCAGCGATTTAGTCGTTATGTTCTATTTTTTGATGATATGGCAAAGCAATGTCAAACTTATTTGAGTTCAAAAGCAGAAATTCCTGAAAGTATAAACGTTTGTATTAATTTAATTTTAAAAGGAAAAGGATGCTCGCATGCATTAACAAAATTCTGCGAGCCTGACGAACTAGAAGGTTATACACTTTTCCAAGTCCCCGACAATAAAGACTATCCGCAGGCTTTATTGAATGGAAAAATATATTACAAAATAATTGAGAACAATTTCCATTATAAGGTCGCCGATCCTTTTGGAATACAACAGAATGGCTCGATTCCTCTAAAAACCATAGCCCAAAAAGCAAACAAAAGTGAAAATGAATTTGATAGTAGTAAAATAACACGATATTTACCGGAAATCTTGGAAATAACGGCTGGACTGAAGCACACGGCTAAGCCAAAAGATTCTAAAAGTCAAGAAGGTACATTCACTAAAGCAGTTTTCAAAACACTAATAACAATGGGCATCTGGGCTGATGCCATCCCATCATTATCAAAACCAGCTGAACCACATTCTAATGTAATTGCGAATAAATAACGAAGGATAAAAATCGTGCGAAAAATGTCAAAAATTGGGGAAAATACATGCGTAATGATGAAGTAAAAATACAAGTTCTAAGCAATATCATTGATAAAATTCGAAATTTGAAATTATCTTTGTTCACCATGAAAGCCGATGATATTTCCCTGGTGAGTGAGTTTCATGAAATAAAATTTGGTGTTTACACTCTCTCCATTGGAACAAAAAATGAGATTCCCATCAGATATTTGGCGCGGGCAGCCTTTCGCGTATTACAGCTTTTAAATAATAATGATGAAAAAGCCAATTTTGAAAAAAAAGATGCACTAAAATATGAGATAAAACGCGCACATATGCTCCTCCGTGATGAAAATATGCCCACTGCCCTCGACGTGAAGTATGACAAAAAATATGATAACCTCCTATTTCATATCCGCGAAAATTCACTAGATTACCAGTCTTTTGTCAGAGCAGGACTTTCAAAATATTTTCAAAATTCAAAACTGCATTTTTCCCAGCGCGTAGTCAATCGGCTTAGCTATTCTTTCAGAAACTTTGATTTTCCATCTGCTTGGGCTGACAAAATTGAATCCTGGCTCAAATTTCTTAACAATGAAACAAGCCTCGAAATTATTGAAAACTTAGTTTTGGATTTCGCCGGCTCTGAAATACTTATAGCTGATGAGAAAATCCAGTTTCTGGCCCTATCCTACCTGGTATTTTGTGATTCTGAAGAATCTAAACCCGAATTTATGAGCCACTACTATCCCGATAATGACTCTCACCCACTATTAATCAGCATTGCGGCAAAGATGCCTACGGATATTGTTATGTCAAAATTCGTAAATTTTTTTAAAAATAAAGGGCGAAGCAATAATCAACTTAAGATATGTCAAAATTTTTTCAAGATCGTTAATCTAGATGCTTCCATAGAGGATACAAAAAGCAGAGGCACCATACTTCCGCTCTCAAAAAAACTTTCAGCTCTTGCTGCAGGCCTATTGTCTATGGAGGAGAACCGTTTCCATACTTTTGCCAACGAAATCAAATTCAAACTACTTAATAAACAGGAATTAGAGGCTTTAACCCTGGTAAGAGAATTTGAAAAAACCTATTCTCACGAATTGAAACCCCAAACATCCTCCCTAACAGCTTTATCGCAGATTAATAAAGCCTATGAAAACATACTACAGGACATAAAGATCGATGAAAATACAAAACAAGAACTGACAAGTCGTCTTGAATCCCTCATTGTTGAGCTAAACAAAACGGATAAACAAGTTTTAAAAGAAATTGGGAAACAAATCACCTTGGCATTAAAAGACAATCTTCTATTTAAGGCCCTTGCTTTGTCCAGAACCGTCGAAACAAAATATAGCGAAGACTTTGCTATTCTGATAACACTACTTTGTGGCTTAGAAGACATAAAAGAAGAGTACGAGGACGCGATCACTAACAAATTTAATGACGACACAGCAAAAATGGAGATGCAAAAACGTATTGAGAACATCAAAAGCTTTATTGAGTGGATGTCAGACGATTCTTCTCAAAAACATATTGCCACTCGGATCGTCCACCTTTATGAGAAAGGGCCCGAAACTGATTTATGGCCCTTACTTACTAAGTATTCCTCTTTAGAATCCTTACTAGGAACGGAAATAAAGATCTTTCGTGAAAATTATGAAAAGCTCTTCAGTCGTGAACTGAATCTTGCTAAACGACTTTCTGCCCTGCTATCTATTTCTCATTTCACCAATATACGTTCACTTAAAAATATCACCGACAAAATTATCAAGGCCTACTCAACCAATCGCATATTGACTGCCCTAGGGTTGATTTCGAATCTTATTCAAGAATATTCTGAAGAAGTTAATGCTACATTACTAAAAACTTTAGATCTCATTCAAAACAGCTCTATAAAACTCGCCCAAAGATCTGAAGTAAAGCTCGCAGAAGATCTTAAAATAGAATTATCAAAGCTGGTTTGTTCTGAAAAGGGAGATTCCCAAAAAATTGTCATTCATATGAAGACCGCCTTAAACAACATTCGGCCATTAGAGGCCCTAGCTTTGGTACAAAATCTTGAAAAAACTTATTCTATTGAAAACAACCTCATATTACTTGATGCTTTAAGGCTTATTCGTGATCCTTACGAAAAACTTATTCTCCTTGAGGATGAGCCTTACCTACTGCCAGAAGGACTCACGCCTACCTTCTCAATAAAGCCTATTATTTTTTTCGGACATATCGAAGAATTCCAAATTATCAAAAATTACATCCAAAAAATGTTCTTGTTGGCTAAGCTCGCTGGAATCTCTAATTCACACACTCCAAATGAATCTAATCCTCGCTTTGGCATTTATCATGATGGGAAAAGCCCAAAGGATGAATTTTTAGCCCTAGCTTTTGATTCAGAAAAACATAAAATCACTCTTCAATTAGATTTGCATTTCTTTTCAAAAGAGCAGGCACTTCGTCTTATTTCGCTAACGATTGATGCCCTCTCGCCCATCAGAACGGAATCTGAAAAACTTACAACAGAAGCCAACTTAAAAACTTCAAAATTGAACAAGGCAATCGAATCCTTGGAAAGCTTTTTTCAAGTACACGATTCTTCTGAAGACGAGATGAGTAAAAATGCGTGTGCCTTACTTCAACAACTCCAGAAATCCAAACAACTTATCGAGGAGAATCCCTTTTTAAATTCAATCAATTTAAAAATTATTCAACAAGCTATTACAACTTTAGAAGCCATTTTAGAAATGCACGACCTCGTTGATTTGAGTAGGCTTCAACCTCCAAGCGAAGAAAATACTAAGGAAAATAACTTAGCTCCCAATCCTCCCTTTGAAGGTCCTCCTTCAATCGAAACTCCGCATTTTGTTAGGGTAAGAAAGAATAGCATTTTTGAAGAGCGATCCAATCATCTTCAATTATTGGATAGCCAAACCTTGAATACGTCGACAACACTTACCCCATAACGCCTCCAGAAGAAGCAAACACTCCCTTGCAAGGTTTTGGTTCATGGATGAGCCCAATAAACTGTGCTATCCTTCGCCGGTTTGCTGAAGGAGAGAGCCATGGCCATTCCAATGAAAAAAAACCGTGTTTTAAGTGTATTTTCCTTAGTGATGATTAATGTCATCGCTATCGATAGCTTGCGAAATTTACCCTCTAATGCCGAAACTGGATTGTCCATCGCCTTTTTTTATGTGCTCTTTGGACTTGTGTTTTTGCTGCCCTGTGCCCTAATTACGGCTGAGCTGGCCACGCATCGACCCAAAACCGGCGGTGCCTACGTTTGGGTTCGCGAAGCTTTTGGTGTGAAATGGGGCTTCATGGCCATTTGGCTTCAATGGATTTATAACGTTGTTTGGTATCCCACCATTTTGTCTTTTATCGCGGTTAATATCGCTTATTTATTTAATCCCGCGCTTGGTAATAATAAAATTTATATGATGACGATGATTCTCGGCATGTTCTCCATCGCCACCGTTGTGAATATTTTTGGCATGAAAATTTCTGGGCTTGTGAGCTCTCTTAGCGCCATTTTGGGCACCATTGTTCCCATGCTTTTCATTATCGTGCTCGGAAGTATATGGGTAGTTTCTCATCGGCCTCTGGCGATTCAGCCCACTCTTCATAATTTTTTCCCCGATACCAGCAATTTTCATAATCTCATTCATAAACTTGCTTTTTTAGTCGTGGTGGTTTTCAGTTTGATGGGCCTTGAAATGTCGGCCGTGCATGCGGAAGAAGTCAAAAATCCTGAGCGAAATTATCCTCGTGCACTTTATATTTCTTCGGCGATTATTATGCTCACTTTGATTTTAGCCTCTGCCGCGATTGCCATTGTGGTACCTAAAACTCACTTAGATCTTATTGGCGGACTCGATCAAGCCTTCAGCGCCCTAACGGCCTATCATTTAAAATGGCTGCTGCCTGTCATGATTGTCCTTATCGTTCTTGGCTCTTTTGGAATGATGGCTGCTTGGGTGATTGGGCCCACAAAGGGTTTGGTGGTAGCTGCTCACGATGAACACGCCCCCAAATGGCTACAACAAAGAAGTCCAGAAGGTGCACCGGTTCGAATTTTATTCCTGCAATGGTTAATTGTCTTAGGCATTTGTATCCTGATGCTTTTCATTCCCTACATCAGCACTTATTACTGGATTTTAAGCGACCTCACTGCACAGCTGGCATTATTGTTTTATATTATTTTATTTGCCGCCGCCATTTCTCTGCGCTATAAAACGCCTAAGAAAAAAAATGCCTATCGAATTCCCTTTGGAAATGTCGGCATTTGGGTGGTGGGATTAACGGGGATTTTGGCCTGCACCATTACCCTGCTCCTCGGCTTTTTACCGACCGATGATGCGAAAAACATGAGTATTTGGACTTACGAGGCGCTATTAGTTGGGGGAATTTTGCTATTTGGCTTGGTCGCTCCATTATTAATGTTATTAATTCGAAAAAACCCCAAGAAGAGGTAAATCTGATTCTTATGCTCAGCGTTTTAAGGAATTAATGGAGAATTTAAAATGAAAAATTATTTAAAAATAAAACTGATATTAACGTTTTCCTTATTCACTGCCTTGCTTCGAGTGGCCGGTGCTACACTGCCTTTTTTTCCAATGGGTTTTTCGCCCATGGAATCCGTTTCGCTTTTTAGCACTCGATTAATAAAACGAACTTGGCTAGCCTTTTTATTTCCCTTGATAATTATTGTGAGCACGGATTCTGTAATCAACTTTTTTTTCATGCGGCACTTTTCGCCATTTTATCCAGGATTTTATTGGCAATATTTATCGTATTTTCTGGTGACTTTACTTGGGAAATTTATGCTGGATTCCGGATTGTCCTCGATCGAAAGGTCACTATCTTTTAAACGAGTAATTATAGCAAGCACAGCAAGCTCCACCGTATTTTTTCTAGTCTCAAATTTCGGCGTATTTCTAAGTAGCTCGCTTTATCCCATGAACCAAGAAGGTTTACTCCAGTGCTATTTTATGGCCCTGCCCTTCTACGCCAAAGATATATTCGCCACTTTATTTTTTTCCTCTCTTATTTTTGCCTTGCTGCGCAAACCATTCACAAAACCTTCTACTTATGTCTATACTAAAAGCGTTTAACCCTGCTCACGCTTTTGGAATAGAATGAAGGAACACAAAATGCCAACTATCAATGAAAAACCCTGGGCTTTGGTCACTGGCGCTTCTAGCGGACTAGGTGTGGATTTTGCCCGCGAATTAGCAGAAGCAGACCACAATCTTGTGCTGGTCGCGAGACAAGCAGAACCCATGCATTTACTGGCCAGTGAATTAGAAAAAAGCTTTGAAATACAGACCAAAGTGATTAGTCTAGATCTCGCAAAACTGGGCGTTGGCCTAGAATTAAAAAAAATCATGGACGCTGAAAATATCGCCATAGAGGTTTTAATTAATAATGCCGGTCGCGGGCTCTATGGCCCATTTATAGAGCAGCCTCTCGAAACAACACTCGGCATGTTGGAGCTTAATATTCTGGGTGTCACAGAAATCACTCATGCCTTTGCAAAAGATATGGTAGAACGAGGCCACGGAAAAATTCTCCTTATTGCTTCCATTGCAGCGTATCAGGCTACACCGACTTATGCGGCCTATAGCGCCAGTAAATCCTTTGTACTCCTTTTTGGCGAAGCCCTGCATGAGGAGCTCAAACCTAAGGGCGTTACCGTAACGGTTCTCTCGCCAGGGATAACTGCCACGAACTTTCTTGCAGTCGCCGGCCAAAAAGCCACCTTTTATCAGCGCTTGGTGATGATGCAGAGTCCGCAAGTGGTGAGAGTTGGTCTCGCCGCCCTTCAACGTGGCCGAGCTTCCATAGTGCCCGGATTCGTCAATAAACTTACATCGTGGATCAACCGCTTATCACCTCGATTTATTCAACGTAAAATTGCCTATCTTCTAATGAAGAATAAATAAAGCGGGAATTGCTGAATTTCAGCATTTAATTAAGCCTTAAGCTTTTCTTTATTGCCTTAAATAAAACGCTAAGATAGAGTTATAGCCATTAACAAAATGGGAAATTGAAAATGAGAAGAGAGAATAAAACAAGCAATGCACAAGCGTTCTTTACCTATGGCCTTGTTTTTGCTATGGGATCAGGCCTTAGTTTTGCATCAGCTGGGGTAGTTCTTGCTTATGCAATGACTGAAGCGAAAGCGTATGGCCGCGACGTAGCCTCTACAGCTTTCCAAGTAGCCACAGATATAGGAATAGGTGGTGTCGGTTTAGCGACCGGAGTAGTTCTTGTTACTGCGATAACGGCTACTTTCCATTATTGTAAAAAGAATAAAGAGGCTCAAGATGATGATGCGACCTCATTAATTAACACTACGTTAAACAGTAACTAATATTTACGAGCATTATTCAGCTCAAAATAAATGGGCTGAGGTACATTTAGAAATCGCGCTGGGTTAATTTCATGCTGAGATTTTGTAAATCACTCGTATCGCCAGGAAGGCTTTTCAGCAGCGCCATGGATTCACTCTGTAATTCCAGTACTTTTTGCTTGGCGCACAGAAGACCCACGAGGGCAGGATAAGTGGCTTTTGCAAGTTTAACATCCGCTCCCGTCATTTTTCCTAATTTTTCACTATTGCCTTCTATATCCAAAATGTCATCTTGAACTTGAAAAGCCAGCCCTATTTTTGCAGCAAACTGATCTAACACTTCAAGAATATTGTCATCGCAGTCGGCGGCTAAGGCTCCTAAGCGAATGGCCGCGCGAAATAAAGCGCCTGTTTTTAAGGAGTGTAATTTCTCAAGCTCATCCAGCGTTAATTCTTTATTTTGCGACGCTAAATCGAGGGCTTGACCGCCCACCATTCCATCGCCGCCACTCGCTTTTGCAAGCGTTTCGATCATTCGAATTTTTTGACGATCGCTATGTGGACCTTTTGAAATAATTTCAAAGGCCAAACATTGCAAAGCATCACCGGCTAAAATGGCCGTTGCCTCATCAAACATTTTATGACAAGTCGGTTTTCCACGACGTAAATCATCATCGTCCATTGCAGGCAAATCATCGTGAATTAAAGAATAACAATGAATAAATTCTATGGCAGCGGCGGGTGCATCGCAGCATTCTACTTTTGCATTAAATGTTTTGCCGGTAATATATACCATCAGTGGGCGCAAACGTTTTCCGCCATTTAATACCGAATATTTCATCGCTTTTTGCAAATTAGCATGATGAGCCTCATGAGATAAAATATCTTGCAAAAAAATTTCTAAGCGATTTTTATAATTATTCATCTTTAAAGGGCTTTAAACTGTCTTTGCCATTTTCTTGCGTCAGAATCTGAACCTTTTGTTCGGCCTCTTGAAGCGCTTTTTGACATTGACGAATTAAACCAATGCCCTGCTCAAAATGCTCCAAGGATTTTTCGAGCGAAAGCTCGCCCTGCTCCATTTGAGCCACTATTCGATTCAACTCCTCCAGCGATTTTTCAAAATCAAAAGCCTCAGATTTCTTGCTGACCATGTTCACCTTCTTTCCACACTAAAAGCCTGCATCATTATTTGTTAAATCCCCAAAGTTTTCAATGATTTTAAGAATTTTCTGCTTGTGCTTAGCTAGCCTACCCGATAAGATCCCCGAATAAATTTACCGTTAAAGGAGAAAATTATATGCGCAAAAAAATTACGTATTCGAGAGGTCAACTTGGTTTTTTTACTGCCGGCATAATATCAGGGACAATTGGCATGGCTAATTTGGTAAGCAGTATTCCCTCATTCGTCTTCACCCTACAAATGAATCAAACGCTCTCAGATGCCATCTCTGAACACTGCAGCAATGGAACTCAACTGGCCAACTCTACCCTCTGTGCTGTCCTAGGCGATGCGCTTACAAGCACTTCTTCTGAAAGCATAAACTTGATCCTTCGCACAATGGGGTCGTGGACTGGTTTTTGCACATTTGGAATCGGACTGTTTTTCTTTTCAAAATATTATTTTAAACCCGAAGAACAGGAAGAATCTGATTCTACCCCACTCATACAGCGAAAATAGGCCACTCATTCTAGGATGGAAACCTTGACCTTACCACTGGGGAGGCGCTAACCTGAAAATGAGACGCTAAGGGTGTACTTTGAGCTAGGGTGCGTATCTTGCAAAAAATTAGGGTGGATTTATGCATATATTAATTTCTGGGGGCACGGGATTTATAGGGTCTCAATTGTGCAAACATTTTCTTGGGACTGGTAACAAAATCAGCGTACTCACTCGCGATATTTCGCAAAAAACCAAACTACCCGCTTCGGTTCGTTTAATTAGCGAATTAACAGAAAGTGATGAACCCTATGATGCCATCATTAATTTGGCGGGTGAGCCTTTATTTAAAAAACGTTGGAATGACAAGTTCAAAGAAACCCTCAAAAACAGCCGAATATCAACCACACAAAAAATAATCGATTACATTAAATCAGCGAAAATAAAGCCTCAGGTTTTAATTAGCGGATCTGCTGTGGGTTATTATGGGAATAGTGCAGATAAAATTTTCACGGAAAATTCGGCGCCAGAAGCCCGTGGCTTCGGACACGAATTATGTCGAGATTGGGAAGCTGTCGCGATGCAAGCTAAGGAAATTGGCGTTCGAGTTTGCATCAGCAGAACGGGAATTGTATTTGGAAAAAATGGCGGCGCATTAAAGCAAATGCTCACTCCCTTTAAATTGGGCTTAGGCGCTGTATTAGGGAATGGTGAACAGTGGACTTCCTGGATTCATATGGATGACATGGTGAGCGCAATGGATTTTTTAATTCAACATCCGGAATTAAGTGGTCCCTTTAATCTTACCGCTCCCAATCCAGTTACCAATAAAACCTTAACAAAAACGCTCGCTAACACGTTACATCGCCCCACTTTTTTAAAATTTCCGAAAGTTTTCGTAAAAATTCTTTTCGGAGAAATGGGCGAGGAACTATTGCTGGCCGGCCAAAACGTAATTCCTGAAAAGCTCATAAAAGCTGGCTTTGAATTTAAATACACAAGCCTCGAGCCCGCTCTAATAGCAATCAAACCCTAAGACTTGTGGCAGAGGCGGAATCCGAATAGAATTGTAAGTAATGGAGGACTTAAAATGAAAACACCCGAAATGGATATTGGAATCAAGAGTGAAGATCGTAAAAAGATTGTAGAGGGCCTTTCTGCTCTACTAGCCGATAGCTACACACTCTACCTGATGACGCATAATTTCCACTGGAATGTAACTGGCCCTCAATTTAGTACTCTACATTTGATGTTCGAGACTCAGTATAATGAACAATGGCTTGCGCTGGACGAAATTGCAGAACGCATACGAGCTCTTGGCCATCCAACACCCGCCACTTACAAAGAATTTGTGAAACTAGCTTCCATTAAAGAAATCGAAGGTGTTCCCAATGCTACCGACATGATTAAATATTTAGTAGCGGCACATGAGGCCGCTTCACGCACTGCTCGAAAGCTGTTTCCATCGGCGGACGCCGCAAATGATGAGGCTACCGCTGATCTGCTGACGAAACGCCTAGAAACCCACGAAAAAACAGCTTGGATGTTGCGCAGCCTCTTGGAAGGATAGCCAATCAATCTTTTTTGCTTTCATGCCGGGCACAATAAGCTTGTCTTAATCTATGCTCTGAGCAGCCAAACTGTAGTAGCACTTCCCGCATAAGCGGGAGCAGAAAACGTACAAGCCAGCCGACACGAACTCTATCGATCAATAATATCTATCAAAACCATAAAAACAATTGATTTTATCTTTTATCGCACACGCCATAGACTCAAAGCATAAATAATTTATGACTGGAGAAAACGAATGGCTAGAAGACAACACAATACACTAAATGATACCTTAATTCACGAATTAAAAACTGAGTTTCATGCTCATTTTGAAACGGTATTCGCCGATGAGTTAAGCAAACATCCCGAAAACTATCACTCGTTAAGAAAAATTTCGCAATCTATCTTAGCGTTAATTTCGATCAATCGATCCCAATTAATCTCGATTCTTGACGCCTCAGTGCATGTGAAAACAGAACTTCTTGCTACCACTATGCATGGTCACATTATCTTAAAAGAACATGAAAAAGCTGATGGCGAAACGATTTTGAACCTTTTCATCGATATCTTAAAAAATGAAAAGAGTGATTTATCGCAAGTTCTGTTGTTACATGGTTTTTTTATTCATCGATTATACGATCACTGTCCAAATAAAAGTATTGATATGTTCGAAGAATCAAAATTCGGTAATAAAGAATTTTTTGCTAATAAAATTTTTCGCAATTCTTTGTTCTCGGAACGGAAAAGACAGGAAGTTAAAAATGTAGCGGAAAATAAAAATCCCGGAGTCATAAGTAATTCCGCTCTGGCCAAGCTTAGTCGAATATCTCCCTTAACCGAAGGTTCGCCCAAGGACCTATTAAAAGTGGACGAAAGCTCTCTCTTCGTTCAAAAAATACGAAAACATCATTTGCCTCTTGCCTCAAGCGTTTCGGGCCACACGGGATCGCTATTGCTTGGAGCCATGATATATGGCGGCCTAACAAAGCTAGAATTGAGTGAATACTTACTAGCGGCCTTTAGTTATTTAACGATGGCCCGCGCGCATACTTTCCACGAAGTGATGGTCGTGGGTGAAACGGTCGGGCTGCCATTTTCATATCACAATTATGTAAGCAGTATCCCTTCGGAAATTCGTGAATCCTCAGTTTGTCAGCATATGAGCAATCTATTTCCTCAATATCTGCCTAAGGTGGATGAAACACAGGGCGTTAATTTATCCATGAAAAAATGAACAACCCACGGGCGAAATCCCGTGGTTTTTTTTTATTTGCTCAAAATGATAAGCTAATATCCCATTGCAATGTAATTATTAGCCAAGAATAATATTGGCTGGGCGAAAAAATTAGTTTATTAACGATGAAGGAGCTTTTATCGAACATTGCCACATTTCCAACACAATTCGAATTGCCCTTCAAGCAGTTCACCGCAGTGAGTACATGTCCAGTTTTCTTTTGGCTGCGTGGATGCGTTTAGGAATTCGTTTAAAATATTTCCAGCAGTAGTGTAATCTTCGTCATTAATAACCCATAATTCAGGAGAAGCGACAACGCTTGGAACTTCTCCAGCTGCTGGCGGAAATTCATTTTTAATGAGCGCTACAATATTTTCAGTTTCCAGCTGAGATTTGAGTAAATTGAGCAAGCCAATGTCGGATGACACATAGAGTTTTTTCAATTTGATCCCTCCATTTTTAAAAAAGGACGCGACGAATAAGTTGGGAAAATACGTTGAGCACAGTGTATAGAGCCACCTTCTAATCGGCAATTGAGCCCACATTTTGCGATGCCATAGGGATCTTGAATGCAATTATCATCATAAAATTTCCCGCAATAAACAGTCCCATTGGTCGATTTTATGCAATTATACCCGCAGACAACTTTTTGGGTGTATCGATCTTTCAAACAATCTTGCGTTGGAAATGGAGCACAGGTTACTTCGTCATATCGATCCTTTTTACAATCGTAACCACAAACTTTATCACCAGAAGCTGAAGTTAAGCACGATTCTTGGCTCACTGAAATATTCGCGGCGCCATTTTGATAGCCGCTCCTATACACCGCATTGAGTCGATCGTGAAAATCTTTCGGTACATCACAGACCACTGCAAAATCCACTCTGGAATTCACTTTGTTTTTAGCATCTAAAACGCCATTGGCATAGGCCGCATCAATCGTACAATGATCGCTTTGAATTAAGTTCCCCTGAGCAAATGCAACTGTAGTAATTTCACATATTAATATCAGCATAAACAGAATTTTCACCGGGTACTCCTCATGGCAATCCAGATAGTGCGATACATTATAGCCTTACAAATTCAAGAGTTACTATAGTCTATTCCATTTTAACTCGGAGATCCGCCCCCCCTTGTGAAGCCTCCCTCTCAATATCTAGAACCATTGCACACTTAAACTGACGATCTTCTGCTACTGATCGTTTGATTGTCAAACTTTATTGCGGCACTTTTGGAGGCTTGCTTAGTAGATCAAATAAACGTCGATTGATGTAGTAGTTGGTCCGCCAAATTTTATGTTTCTCAAGATATCCCGCCTCTGCGAGTTGGTCTGTAAGCGTTCAGCCAATTACATCTACCAAAGCTAATTAAATCCCCGCATGCTATTCGCTCCGAAAATAACCAGGAGCAAATTAATGCCAAAGATTAATGAAGAAAAGCGCGAGCGTTGGAAAGCCATTCTCAAAGAGCAAGAAATAAGCGGGCTATCTCGCCAAGCATTTTGCAAAAATCAAAATATACCCTTCTCGAATTTCGCTTATTATCAAAATATTTTTCGAAAGCAAAAGCACCCAAACTCTACGGGCACCTTTTCACCGGTAAATGTCTCAAAACTATCTAGTCCACAAGAAATTCGCGTGGTGTTGCCGAATGGATTTCAGTGCTTATTCCCCTGCAACGTGGAAATAAATCAAGTTAAAGAATTGGTGAGGACACTTTTATTATGCTGATGCCAAATGATCTGAAAATATATTTTTATACAGAGCCGGTAGACATGAGAAAATCCATCGATACACTTTGTATCCTGGTCTCTGACGTTTTAAAAATGAATCCTACGGATGGAAATTTATTCCTATTTCGAAGCAGAAGCGGGAATAAATTAAAAGCTTTATACTATGAAACTAATTGCTTTACGCTTTGGTATAGACGACTTGAGAAGGGGCGTTTTGTTTTTCTGAAAGATGCCCATGGACAAATAGAAATGACTCGAGAACATTTTAATTGGCTTTTAGCGAGCGATAAGTATTCTCGGCTCGAGGCTATGGAGCCCAGTCAAATCGCGAATTTTAGCTAAATTCTTTGAATAAAAATCTCGAAAAAATTAGGATCATCTGATATATTACGCGAATGAAAATTGATATTCAAAACCTGCCCGATTCACCTGATTTGTTGCGCGAAATGATCATTGAATTAAGTGAATACAAAGAAAAGTACGAACAGTTGGAAGACTATAAGAAGAAATACGAGCAACTGAAAGACTATAAGAAAAAATATGAGCAGTTAGTTGAAGCGCTTCGTTTAGCCAAGCAAGAACGTTTTGCACCATCGTCTGAGAAAAATATTTTCCAAACGGATTTTTTTGATGAGCCTGGAACCGAATTACCTGAGGCTGTAAAAGAGCAGCTTGCTGAAGAAGTTGAGGTTCAATCGCATAAGCGTAAAAAACATCCTATTCGGACGCCCCTTCCCGAATTTTTGCCTCGCGAAATTATTCTACATGACCTTAAGGACGAAGAAAAAATCTGCCATTGTGGCGAACATTTGGTGCGGATTGGCGAAGAAATTAGTGAGCAATTAAAATATATCCCAGCAAAAATTAGCGTTATTCAGCACGTTAGACCAAAATATGCCTGCAAACCTTGCGAAGAAAATGTCAAAATTGCACCGATGCCTTTATTGCTTCTCCCGAAAAGCATAGCTACTCCAGAATTAGTGGCCAACACTATTATTACAAAATATTGTGATCATATTCCGTTGTATCGACAGGAATCCATTTGGTCTCGCATAGGGGTGGAAATACCGAGAAGCAGTCTATGCGGATGGATTTTAAAAACATCGGAATTATGCGAGCCACTCGTAAAATGGCTTCAAAAATTAATTATTGCTTATGATTACGCGCAAGCCGACGAAACAACTGTGCAAGTGCTTAATGAAAAAGGTCGAGAAAACACAGCGAAATCTTATATGTGGTGTTATCGTGGTGGCGGCGAAAAAATTTGTGTCGTTTACGAATATCAAGAAACCCGGGCTGGAGCTCATGCCAAGAAATTTCTAACCGATTTTAAAGGATATTTACAAAGCGATGCTTATTCAGGTTACCTCTGGGCAAATGACGAGAAAAAAATTATACGCGTGGGTTGCCATGCTCATGCTCGGCGTCCATTTGCTGAGTTAGCGAAGCTTTCAAAAACACCTGGGCTTGCTGTGGAAGCGCTCAAATTTTATCGAAAATTATATGCTATTGAAAAAGAAGCTCGCGAAAATAATTTTTCATTAGAAAGGCGCCATGAAATTCGAAAGGAAAAATCGGTTCCAATATTAGAGGCATTTAAACAGTGGCTTGATCATCATCTTGTTAAAACATCCGATCAAGGAAAAATAGGAAAGGCTATCCGTTATTGTTTAACAAATTGGAATGAGTTGACGAATTATTTAAAAGACGGTCGAATTGAAATCGATAATAATCTTATTGAAAATGCCATTCGACCCTTTGCTCTTGGCAGGAAAAATTGGCTGTTTTCTGGAAGTTCAGCAGGTGCGAAAGCGGGTGCAATTTTTTATTCTTTGATTGAAACGTGCAAGGCGAACGGAGTGGAGCCTTATAAATATTTTTGTGCGATGTTAAATCGTATTCGAAGCTGTAAATCCGACGAGGATTACCGAAAGTTATTGCCACAATTTATTGAACTCTAAAAGTCTTTTGAGGGCATGTACTTGCCCAAACGCTTACGACTCTTTGGGGGGAGGCAAATAACTATCTGTCGTCACCACTTTCTGGCCGGTTTGAGTTTCCAGCTCTAAACGAGCCTTCTTAGCAATTCCACCGCCGGTTTTGCCAGCGATTTTGTTTTCCTCCAATCCTTCTGCCTCCATGGTTTCCGCAATCTGCCGAGTGGATAATTCAGCCAATGCCGTAAAAATTAACTCAGCTTCACTCATGTGATCACGCAAATTCTGAGATTTCAGACCTTTACTTTTTTTATGATCCTGAACACTTATCTCAGCCCACTCTTGGTGGATGATGTTGGTGAGCACGGCGAATTCATCCGGTTGTTGAACACCGCTTTCTCTCCAATAATCCGTAAGTTTATTGCGGGTCTCCTGCCCCATCATGCGTTGCTGAATCCATTTTTCGCTGTAGCCATGCTTTTGCCAGGTCTCTCGAGCTCTGTCGAGAGAAAGAGAGGGGTCGGTCATTTCCTGCATACGCTCATACCCCACTTTAGCAAGCCAAAGCTTTATCGGCTCCGCTTTTGGGCTCGGTATGGATTGAATGAGGCGTAGCAAGGTCTCAGCATCGGCAGTATCAGTAAAGCGCAATCTGCCATCTTCAGCTACCAATCTCAACCGGTTACATTTTGTAACCGGTTGACTGCCTTCTTTCTTTAACCTATTTTTCAATACCTTCCAATAGTTCCTCGCCAATTGATGATCAGGGTGCTGAATTAGTGCCTGAATAATATCAATCACAGAGAAATACCAAACCTCTTTCTCTTCGTCATAAATTCGACGAATTTTAAATTCTTCAAAAATGGCGAGTCCGTTTTTCACTGAAAATTCTGGCATGTCCTTTTCCTTTTTGGGTTTTCAGTATTTTAGCCCACTAAGGTCCAAAGGCAATACTCGGGATTTCTGCGAAACCTTTTTTCATCCACGCCTACTTTCAAAAATATTTATGTTGGATTTCACTGGATCTGAATTTGGTGGGGCGGCGTCAATAGAATAGATCCCGCAACCTTTTGATGATGAAGTAAAAATAAAATCGCGATTTCAAATATACCCCCAAAAGTACCCCCAATTTCTCTTTGAGCTTCTCCCCTACCCACAAATTGAACTATCCGGAAATTCCGGACAGTTCAAAAATAGGGCAGCCTTGCATTGTAATTTGCGCGCGTTTAGCTATGAGCCTTAACTTCAGTCGGTTACAAAATGTAACCGACTGAATACTCGAATAATGCCCAGACTTTGCTTAGGGTGCAGTTTTCTTTTTCGATTTCTCACTGGTTTTTGAAGGGGGAAGGTAATTGCTGTTCGTCACAACCTTATGGCCGGTTTGAGTTTCCAGCTCTAAACGAGCCTTCTTAGCAATTCCACCGCCGACTTTGCCAGCGACTTTGTTTTCCTCTATTCCTTCAGCTACCATAGTTTCTGCAATCTGGCGAGTGGACAATTCAGCCAATGCTGTAAAAATCAGCTCGGCTTCGCTCATATGATCACGTAAATTCTGAGATTTTAGACCTTTGCTTTTTTTATGGTCCTGAACACTTATTTCAGCCCATTCTTGATGGATGATATTGGTGAGCACGGCAAATTCATCTGGTTGCTTTACGCCATGCTCTTTCCAGTAATCGGTAAGTTTATTGCGAGTCTCCTGCCCCATCATGCGTTGCTGGATCCATTTTTCGCTGTAACCATGCTTTTGCCAAGTCTCTCGGGCTCTATCGAGTGAAAGTGAAGGATCGGTCATTTCCTGTATACGCTCATACCCCACTTTAGCAAGCCAGAGCTTTGTCGGCTCCGCTTTTGGGCTGGGTATGGATTGAATGAGGCGTAGCAAAGTTTCAGCGGTGGCAACGTCGGTGAGATATTTTTTCCCGTCAGCCGCCTCCAGCTTCAGTCGGTTACATTTTGTAACCGACTCGTTTTCTTCCTTATTCAAACGGTTTTTTAAAACTTTCCAATAGTTTCTTGCCGCCTGGTAATCCGCCTCCTGAATCAAAGCCTGAATAATATCAATTACGGAAAAATACCACACTTCCTTTTCTTCATCATAAATCCGACGAATTTTAAATTCTTCAAAAATAGCTAGTCCGTTTTTCGAAGGTTTTGGCATGTCACTTTCCTCATTGGCTTTGCTGCATTTTAGCCAACTGGCGCCCAAAGGCAATACTCGGGATTTCAGCGAAAAAAATTTCCATTGTTTGAGTACACGCCCTACCGCTCGGAAAGCAACTGTCAAGGAATCCTTGACAGTTCATCGTCGTTTGTTTTTAGCCACATGTTCCAAAATGGAACTTGTGCTTTTTTCATCCACGCAAAAAAAAACTCATCTTGGCGCACAATTTTGTCATCTTCAGCATCCACTTTGAACCGCTTACATTTTGTAAGTGGTTGGCCAACTGGTGACAGCGTGTCATCGTTTGAGCTTAAAAAGAATTTCATGAGAATGAATTAAAAATAAGCCACACCCCAAAATGCATCCCTATATCACTACAAGGCATATGCATATAGAGAATCGAACACGGATGAATGATAATATATTCTTTTAATGGGTGCACTCTAACTAAGGTTATGGATTATGGCCGGAAAAGTATTAGTCAGCTTAAATGTACTTGGCATCGACCTCAAAAAAGAGGAAGTAGATGCCGTATTAGCTAATGAAGCTAATCAGTTCGAGCTTAAGCAACGCTGGCTTATTAGTTTTTTTCAGCTGGAAAACTCCTCGGAGCTCATTAAAAACGTACTTATTCGGTACGCCGAGGCTGATCAACTTATGGCAAGAATTAGTGTTGGTGCCAATCAAGCAGATATTTACGACCGCCTAATAAACACTTTGGTTTCGGCTAAACGATGTTATTCAAATGCAGAATATATTGCATGCATTGAGTTATGCGCATTGCATGGGGAGATGCTTGCGAATTATTTATGTATAACCGAGAAGGGCTTGCTTGAAAAAGCCTTCTGCCAAATTTTGAACGCGTTAAAAAATATATGGCGATTGTTTCTGGCAAATACCAGGAATGCGCTTCGCCAACATCCAACCGCCTTTGTTGTTTTTTTCAAAGATTCTGGCATTGGATCGCTCGCCTTGTAGACCGATAACCTTCAATGCGCTGCATAACACTTAATAAATAGTGGGCGTTTACTTCGATAATTGGGCAGCCACCTACCCAAGGAAAAATATCTCGCTCAAAACGACGCAGTATTTTTTCGCCATGATTCGGCGTCCACTTATTCTGGTTCTTGGCATACCACTCACGCGCAACGGCTTCAAAGCTATTTAACGCAGCCGTTTTTAATGTGCCAATGCCCCCAGATACCCCTGGATGCAAGGTGAAGTTATGGGACATTAATGAACCTTGCTGGAAAGAAAAACCCCGACTTCTCGGGGAATTTTGGACATTACTGGATTTCGATGGACTTGAATTTGGTGGAGGCGGCGGGAATTGAACCCGCGTCCGCTGATGCTGCCCCTTCGGCTCTACATGTTTAGCCTCGTTTTTGTTTTAGCTACTTGGCAACCAACGAGCGGGATTAACCAGGTAGCGAGCCCTACTTTTTAACAGCCGGCGCATGGGCCATGACTAGCTGCGATCTTGATGACTCTTACCACTGATTCGGTTACACAAGCACTCACCGGTCAATGGACTGTGGCGGGTTATTAAGCCGCCTGTAACAAGAGCTAGAAGTTTCTGCTTACGCAGCTACAGCTAATTCCGTGTTACCAGCGAAGACTGCATCATTTTTTGCGTCTACGTTTATCACAAGCTTTATTTTACGAGCGCCTTGTTTTGCTCGACATGCACCATAAGGTATCACGACCCGCGTCGAAGCCAAGTCGCCCCCATTAGAACTTTCCTATTATACAGTATAGTATCTCTGCGTCAATATTGTGGATTTGATTGAAATACCTGATGAAACATGAAAAGATAGCTCTAAGAATCAATGAGATATTTTTATGCCAGACGCGAATCCCTACGTTACCGCTCAACAAGCAATCATCCAAGAATTGTCTCAAAAGATCATCGCGGCCCAAAAACCCATCCTCATTTTAAACAGCCTAAAATGGGACGAATCGGTAAAACAAGATTTTTTTAATAACAAGTTTAAGGAACTCCCCAAGGTTGATGCGGCCTACTATCAAAAAAAGGCCTTGAGCTTTGACATTGCCGATAAACGCCGAGAGTTTGAACAGCTGGAAGTCGGTATCCAATCGAAATTAGGAAAAGTAAGCCCCTTAAGCCAATTAATGCTGCGCATGTGTGATGAATATCGTTCGGTCTTAAGTTTATTGGAAGCCCGTGGCACGCCTCGATTTGGGCTAGTTTCTCGAGATTTATTTGGAAGTGCCTCCGATGCTTTGTACGTCGGCGGCCCTAATCTCACCCAATTAGCAAATATTTTGCATGGCACTTTACCTTCTTTACTCGCCAAAACCGAAACCGAATTAGACATAAAATGTTTTACAGGGCAAGAAACAGCCGATATTTTAGGAGAGCGTTTGTCCTCGTATTTTAATGATCCGAATGAGCCCATCTCAGTAGAAGTGAGCGATGATATAGTGGCCGACGCCGCCGCTGGTGCAGAAGTGATTCGCATTAAACGGAATGCCATGTTTAGCCAGCGCGATATTCGCATTTTAGAAGTGCACGAAGGCTGGGTGCATTTAGGCACCACGTTAAACGGCCGACGCCAACCCTTCTGTAATTTTCTCAGCAAAGGAACCCCTTCTGCCACGACAACTCAAGAAGGTCTGGCACTCATCACCGAATTATTTACCTTAAGCGCCTATCCGGCCCGCATTAAACGAATTTGTAATCGAATTACCGCAGTAAACATGGTTGAAGAAGGCGCTAATTTTATCGATATTTTTAATTATTTGCGAGAAGAAGATCATTCAGAAGAAGCCAGTTATTTACAAGCCGTGCGCGTTTTTCGAGGAGCCCTGCCCGACGGCAGCTCCGGTGCATTTACTAAAGATGTGAGTTATAGCAAAGGTTTTGTGCTCATTTATAATTATATCCGTCTTGCGGTAAAACATGGCCTAGTAGACCAAGTGCCTTTATTATTTGTGGGGAAAACCACACTGCAAGATTTGCCTTTATTTGCTGATTTAATTGAACAAGGCTTACTGCTTTATCCAAAATATATTCCACCACAATTTCGAGATTTAGCCGCACTCAGTTCTTGGTTAAGTTTTTCCTTATTCATGAATCAACTCGACTTGAAACAAATGGAAATGGATTTTAAAGGGATTTTGCGGATCTGAGTAACTAAAACCTAATGGAGTCTGGCTGGGCTTGGTTCCCGTGAATTAGATTTACCTCCCTTCTCACATTGCCTTGGAGCGAATTCCTTTACCTTGCTACGCTTTACCGTTTCAGAAAAAAAGTCAGCGTGTGTGCGGTTTTTTTTCGCTGGCTTCTCCCTCGAAGCGTTCAACTTTAAATCGTGTTTCTTTTCCACCGAACCGCGTAAATGATTAAAGATCAATTTCTTTTCCTTTGCGATTTTCTCACCACTTAGCAAATCTTTACTATAATTTTCATAATATTTTTCTAATCGATCAAGCAGCCCTAGAAGTTGAACTGAGTGGTTTTCTATTAATGTGGAGCTTGTCATTCCTATTGCTTTTTCCTTCGTATGCCATTCGATAAGATCAGATAAATTGGATAAATAAATGAAATCTGTTTTTGATGTTCCATTCTTAAGAAGACAAAGCATTGATAAAATCAGGCTATCTTCTCGCTGAGTTCGCTTAAAGTTTTCGTGCAAGAGTTGAGCGGCCATATCCAAAATAAGATTTCGCTCATTGATACTTTCATTGCAGGGAAACACCAAAAACGCCTTAATAAAGTTATTTAATAAGTGTTCGTTATTTCCGGCCATTTCAAAACTTAATGTCAATACCCTATTAATTTCGTTTAAATCAGACTTTGAGGAAAAGAAAAGGCCTCTTAAGAAATTATAAGCGACTCGTTTTAAATCGGGCTTTTCTTCAAACAAACATTCGAAAGCCTTGCTGAAAAACATTCTACTAGTCAAAATTGGTTTCGAGAGCACTTCTGATTGTAAAAAGGTGGAAAATTTAAAGGCAAGCTCAACATTGAATTTCTTTTCAGATGAGAGAAAACAAAAAGGATAAATCAAGAGTGCAAAATTGATTACCCCCTTAAAATCGTCAAAATCCCTGGATGCGTAATTTTTACTTTCATCAAAAAGATTTTCTAAATGAAGTCCATTTCCACTTAATTGCTGAAGAAGATATTTTGCGAATTCGTTTTGTTTTAGATGAACAGCAAATGCCAATGAACAGTAAGCTTCTAAACCATTTTCACATAGCCATTCGAAAATTGAAAAATTCTCTTCATAAACAGCGGCGCAAAGTGCACAACATCTATCCTCAATAGGCTGGCCCAAATCAACTTCTCTGGCCTTCAAGGCTTTCAATGTATCAAGATCCCCAAGGGTAATCGCAACTCCCATCACCATTCCAATTTCTATAGGATCAATTGTTTTACCATGCTGAAGCAACCACCGGACAATTTCAAGATGCTCGTTGCTAGCGGCCTGTATCAATAAATCACTGGAATGACATTGACAAACCAAGTCCTTGTCACAAGCATTAATATCGACTCCGTTTTCATGGAGAAAATTGACAATAGGCAGGTGTCCAGCCTCGACGGCGAAATGGATAGGCGAATCGACCATTAATCCAGCTTTTGGATGTTCCCCACCCACTAAACGCGACCCTTTTTCCAGAAGAAGCCTTACAATCTCAAGGCTCCCCTTACTAGCTGCATAACTCATTGGACTCTGATAACGCTCTTGGCAATTTTGATGAGGATACGCATAAAAGGCATTTGGATCAGCCCCATTCAGCAATGCTTGCTTAACTTTTTCCAAAATCCCCGTTTTTATTGCGAAAAATAAGGCTTCGTCTAAACGGTCTTGTCTTTGTAATGCTCTCATTTCCAATTCCTCAACATAATTAGGATATTATATAAGCAGGATATTAAGGAAATATTAAAAGTCGGTGAAAACTTGAGAATTAAACGCTCTGCGTATTAGCGCTCTGGAAAACGCCCGGGGCATGCCAGCCCCTCTTTATTTAGCCCCAGGCTTGGCTTTCTGAAGCATCTGGGTAAGCGTATCAGCCATCTGCCTCATCGATGAGGTTAGCTTATTATCAAGGGCTTCTGCTTTTGCATTCCACCCTGAAATAGTTTGCGCTTCTGTAGTACAGGTATTAGGAGCTGCCAAAATTTTTGCAAGATTATCCATATATTCTTGAACAGCAACAGAGGGAACAATGCCAAAATTTAGCTTCACTAATTCTACATCGCAACCCAAATTCAGTTTATTCTCTTGAATTTTTTGTTTCAAAACATTCAATTTTGCGGCATTTTCAGCAGAAAGTGGATTTCCACTTTTGCAAATTAGATTAATTTCGGCAACCGCCTCACTGATATTATCTATGCAGAACTTAACTGAGACGTATTCTTTCTGCATACGTTGAAATTGATCATTTAAAATGCTGTACTGGAGGTGAACTTTATGAGCAGCAGCCTGCATTTTGCGATTCGCATGGCCATTCCAAATGAGAAGAACAACAATCAAAAAAAGGGCAATTAGGACAGCCGCCATGAATAAAACGGCGATCTCAATCTCTGGCAAAAACTTTTTAATCGGACTCTTGTCTAGCATTGTCTTAGCTCCTTGACCGCAAAAAAACCCTAAGTCCCATTATACGCCTGCCAGGAAGCGCGTCCAATAGGTTTCTTAGGATTTTTACGATTTTGTTGAATGAACAGGCTACCTGAATGAGGGAGCTTCAGACGCTTGGCAGAGTGAATTAGCAGTTGTGGGAAAGACAAAATGCGATTCCAAGTCAACCTTATCACCTGTGATGGAAATAATTTTCCAAAAAGGCAAATAAGGCTAGCCTGGCATCAGTTTTTAATTATTGCGCGGTGCATTCGTATTTGATTCACCACCTTTCTGCCCTTCTGAGGAAGGAAGAGGCCACATTCCCTGCGGGTTACCTGCTTGGGAATTACCAGCATTTTTAGCCCGCTCGTTAAAAAGTTTGATCAATTCATCAGCAAGCGGACTTAGGCCCACATGTCTAGCACCATCAATTGGGGTGTATCCTGAATTGTCACCAAGATAAATATCAGCGCCCTTTTTCACAAGATTACGAGCTGAGTCGCTTTGTTTGTTCCAGGTAGCTGCATGCAGGGGAACCCAGCCTTCATTGGTTTTTTGATTAATATTTGATCCCTTTTCTAATAAATAATCCATGATTTGCAGGTGTCCATTAGCAGCTGCCTCATGAAGTGCGGTGCTACCTTTTATCAATAAGCCATTACTCGCCTTAATAGTGCAACTGCTGTTTACATCGAGCCCTTGCTCAACCGCTGAAACTACAACAGCATATTTTCCACCTTGTGCAGCTTGCACAAAATCTTGAACGCTAATTCTCATATCATTATCCTCTTTATTTGGTTAATACGTTATTAAATCAAGAGGGGGGATAATACCAATACTTTGTCAAAAAAAAAAGTCCGGTTATTACACGGACAAATTTAGTTTAATTCGTCCCAGTAAAAGGCAATAAGATCTTCGCGATGGGGTAGATTTAGCTTTTTTTTGATGCGCTCCATATAAGTTTCTATCGTTCTTTTCGATAACTTTAATGCATCAGCAATGGTTTGAATTTTTCGGCCATACGCTAGATGATACAAAACTTCCTTTTCGCGTCTACTTAAATAGACATCACTACAGGCTGATATTTCTAGTGGTCTTGGTAACACGTTCCCTGGCGTTAATAATCCCGTTTGCATAAGTTGAAACAAAGTATAGGAAAAACCACCCCATGAATTGGCATCCAACTTAATGGAGCACCCAAAAAGTCCAATTATTTTATCTTCAAAATACCAGGGAAATTTAAACGAAAATGCCTGAACCAAAAAATTATCCGACCGGGTACCGGTTTCTTCAATAGTCTTCATTGAGGCAGAATTAATCACAGCATTATTGTTTTCTAATACTTGAAGGCCCAATTCTTTACTCGTAAAGTGCCCTGCTGTTTTTTGAAAAACCTCTCGCTCTGATTGTGCCCCTAATATTTCAACACTGGCACTGTTCACGTTGAGAAGGCGGCTTTCTCGATCGACAAAATAAGCGGTTAAAGGCAAATGGTAGATGCTCGAAATACTGTGCAGATAAACCCTTTGCGCATGAGGATGTGGCCTTACCAGACGAATTCCCTGCCGATAGCGCTCGACCAATAGTTCCCTACTGGTATCAAAATGGATTTTAGTCGACATAAATAAGATCCCCAAAGCCGATCTGGATTGCTTCAACAATCGCTAATGCTCCTACTATACCAAGCTTTTCTTAAAGAAATCTTAAAAATGGGCAAAAATGGACATTCAAAACGTTACCAGAACTAGGACTAAAATCAACCCACACACTACTATAACCGAGGAAGTAAGCATGCAGTTAACGAAGTAATTATTTTGTTAATAACAATATAATTTATTTTATAAAGAAGTAAATTCTCTTAACGAAGGCGGACTTGATTATCCCAATAAAAAGCAATAATATCCTCGCGATGAGAAAGATCAAGCTTTATTTTGATGCGATCCAGATAGGTTTCAATGGTTCTTTTGGACACTTTTAATTCATTAGCAATTGTCTGAATTTTTCGCCCATAGGCTAAATGGTGCAATACTTCCTTTTCGCGAGCACTTAAATATTTCCCCTCGAATGTTGAGCCCTGCAAAATGCTAGCCCCAAATTCTGGATTGGATGAAAGCAAGCCCGTCGAA
This sequence comes from uncultured Gammaproteobacteria bacterium, assembly GCA_963711375.1. GTDB lineage: Bacteria > Pseudomonadota > Gammaproteobacteria > Coxiellales > Coxiellaceae > CAVQDV01. Next base: position 2,033,661 of record CAVQDV010000005.1, on the reverse strand, counting down.
ATAAGTTTGGAAACCGCCATTCCTAATTGAGCGAAGGAATGTTCCTGAATGATAATCGAGCAGCCAAAAACGCCAATAAGTAGATCCTGATGATACCAGGGAAATTTGAAGGAAATTCCCTGCAAAGGTAAATCATCGTGCCTTTCTCCATCCTCCTCGATCACCTGTAATGATTGGGAGCGCAAAACTAAGCTATTGTTTTGTGAAATCCTCCCTGCAAATTCCTTACCTAAAAAATCTTTTTCCGTTTTTCCGATAGCATCATACCTGGATTCAGCACCCAAGAGCTCTGCGCAGTGGTCATTCATATCGACCAGGTTTGATTCTCGATCATAAAAATAGACAGTAGCGGGCAATTCGTAAATATTGGCAATACACTGTTTCTGAGTCCTTTCATCACCAAAATCGGGGCGCAGGAAGCGCACACCTTGTTTATAACGCTCCAGCAGCAGTTCTCGACTGATATCAAAATGGTGTTTCTTTAGCATAAATGATGTCTCCAAAGCTAAACTCAATTGCTCCAATAACTTTGATTACATCAACTATACCAAGCTATTATTAAAGAAATCTTAAAAATTTGCCCTAATTTTGCACTATTATTTTTGAGATTTTCTTAAGCTTTCTTGGGTATAATAGCCAACATGAAAAGTAACCTTCAACTTTATGATACGAGTACTGAACTGCTGGTTCAGCGCTACAGGCATGGTATTCACCTCGTGAAGCCAAGTGCAACAAGCCAAAGCAGCTCTGAAAGTAGTATTTCAAGCTTTTATAATTTGCCACTTACTGTCTATTTTACCGATCGCGAAGACCGGCTTCTCAAGGTGAACAGCGCCAGTGTTGAAATTTTAGGTGCGCAATCGGAGCAAGAAGTTTATCGAAAAACTGCCGCGCACTTTACGAGTAAAAAATTGGGCCTCCAAGTGTTAAAAAATAATAATGCCGTTATGAATTCGGGCAAGATGAAGACCATTGAAGAGAGAGGCGTTCGAGCGGATAATTTTTTAGTAGAGGCTTTTACGTTTAAATTCCCTTGGTATTTTGAAGACCAAATAATTGGCCTTTTTGGTTGCTCCATTAGAATGGATCCCCTTTCAAGGGGTGGTTTTTCCGATGCCTTGTTTCAGCTTATCCAAACCGGATTGCTAATCCCTGGGAACGTATTACCGTCACCCTTAAAGATATCAAAATTTAAGGATGCTCCGCTCAGTGAGCGAGAAAAAGAAGTATTATCACTGCTTGTACGCGGCAAAACTGCCCGTGAAATTGCGGACTGGATTTGCCTGTCCAAACGAACTATTGAGCATTGTATCGAACGCATTAAACTAAAAACGCATTGTGCATCAAAATCAGAATTAATCGAAAAATTTATCGAAAAGCTCATACGCTAAGCTAGCGAGCACTTTCTTGGAGCGACATTTAACCGCCCTTGAATTTACGGGCTTTGTCACGTTGGAAGGTTTTTTCTTTTTGGCTTTCGCGCTTGTCGTACAGTTTTTTGCCTTTCGCGATGGCGATTTCGACTTTGATTTTATTTTTATGCCAGTGCATGTCTAATGGAATTATTGTGAAGCCCTCTCGACTTTTAGCGGATATTAAACGGCCGATTTCACGCTGATTTAATAATAATTTTCGAGTGCGTTCGGGCTCCGCCTTGATATATTCCGGCACATTTTGCAAAGGCGCTATGTGGCTATTCAGAAGCCAAGCCTCGCCATTTGATAATATGACGTAGCTGTCTTTGAGTTGCACACGCCCTTCTCGAATACTTTTCACTTCCCAACCAGCTAACACAAGACCCGCTTCATAATGACTTTCAATTTGATAGTCATGCCTCGCCTTGCGATTCGAAGCAATGAGTCGCTCTGGCTCTTTGGATTTGTTTTTGGTGTTCACTGGATTCTTAAACCTAAGTTCGCTATTCTCATTCGCAAGATATATTGTATTGCTTGGACTTGCAAGAGAGGGGAATTAAACCAGAATGAGGATATTATGCCTTTAATTAAAAAAGCAGCTCGGGTGGCCTATTCACCGGAACAAATGTTCGACTTGGTGAACGACATCGATAAATATCGAGAATTTGTGCCTTGGTGTGTGGAAAGTACCATCTTAAGTCGCACAGAAGACGAGGTTCACGCGACACTCGGTTTTGCGCGCGGAGGCTTTCAAAAATCTTTCACCACGCTCAACCGGCTACAGCCGCATAAAATGGTTGAAATTCGTTTGGTAGACGGCCCCTTTCGACAACTCGAAGGCTTCTGGGGTTTTTCCCCGCAAGGCGAAAATGGCTGCGTAATATCACTGGATCTAGAGTTTGAATTTTCGACGCGAATATTAGCGATGATGTTTGGCCCTGTTTTTCAGCAAGTAGCACAGTTGCTCGTGGAATCATTTACCAAACGTGCGAAGGCGGTTTATGGCGCATGATTAGCATCTCGGTAAGTTACGCCACCCCTGAAAAACAAGTCGAAATTTCAGTAAATGTTGAAGCAAATTGCACAGTAGCCATGGCGATTCGTCGATCGGGAATTTTAAAGCAATTTCCAGAAATTGATTTTGCCAGTATTCGATGCGGAATTTACAGCCGAAAAGTGAATTTAGATGATATCGTTTGCCAAGATGACAGGGTCGAAATTTATCGACCCCTGATCATCGATCCTAAAGCAGCCCGGAAACAGCGCGCAAAAAAAGCCTAATTTTGGCTCATTTCTGTGTGCGTTACCCGCCCATTTTGGAAGTAAACAAAGAAACGCTGTACATGATAACGGCCACGAGATGTTGTCATCGTATAGACATAGGTCAATTGATTACTGATATAGATACTGTTTAGCGTTGGACGACCAAGAATTCCAACCACCTGCCCTTCGGTCATGCCCGGTCTTACCGCGTCCAAATTCAACTTATTGAGGGCGTTGCCCTGTTCAACTGGAATTCGATAGCATGAGGTTAATCCGAAACCCAAAATAGCCACAAGTAAAATCGTAAATAGACGTTGAGTCATAAAGTGAAGCTCCTTTTGCAATGAAGCGAATCATAGCGTATTTGACGGATATTGCAAAGAGTATATACTGGCGGGCATGAACGATAAAGAGCTTCGGGAGGCCGGCCTTAAAGTCACCGCTGCCCGTCTAAAAATTCTGCAAATTTTCGAAAATGCAGACCCGCATCATATGAGCGCGGAAGATTTGTATAAAAAACTCCTAGAGCAAGGCGAGGATGTCGGCTTGGCTACCGTTTATCGCGTGCTGACTCAGTTTGAAGCGGCAGGCCTCGCACGCCGCCATCATTTTGAGGGTGATCACTCTGTTTTCGAATTAGATGAAGGCGAGCATCACGATCATCTTGTTTGCGTCAAATGCAATCGCGTGGAAGAGTTTTTTGATCCCCTCATTGAAGAAAGGCAAGTTGAAATTGCGCAAAAATATGACTTCGAAGTCACGGATCATCATCACACCATTTATGGGCTTTGTTCTAATTGTCGGAAGTAAGCATGTCTTCTGCGTGAGCCAGCGCTTGTGCTGTTATCGTTCGGCCACCCAACATTCTTGCTAATTCTTGCACGCGTTCTTTTTGATTTAATTCCGTAATTTTTGTCTCGGTTTGATTATTTTCAGTGATTTTCTCGACAAAATAATGATAATGCCCTTGTGAGGCTACTTGCGCTAAATGGGTAATGCAAAAAACTTGGCATTTTTCTCCGAGTGATTTTAATAATTGCCCCACCACTTCTGCGGTTTTTCCACCAATTCCCACGTCAACCTCATCAAAAATAAGCGTCGGCGTATTATCCCGCGTAGCCAAAATGGCTTGAAGTGCAAGACTAATTCTTGATAATTCGCCACCGGAAACCACTTTCGATAAAGCCTGAAATTCCTGGCCAGGATTCGTGCTCACCTCAAATTGCACTTTTTCAGCACCATGGGGCGAAAGCAATTCATCATGGGGCGTAAAATTCACGCGAAATCGGCCGCCTGTCATTCCTAAATTCTGCATGTAGGTTGTCATCGCGACATGTAATTGTTCTGCCGCTAGCAATCGCGCTTTGCTTAATTTCTTACAAATGGGTTGATACTGTTTTGCAAAACGTTCCTTGGTCTCTATTAAATTTTCGATGCGAGCATCAATATTGGATAAATCCTCAATTTTCTGGCTAATGGATTTTTGTACGTCACGCAATTCTTCGGGACTTACATGATGTTTGCGTGCTAAATCATGAATTTTTGTTAGACGATTTTCCAAAATCGCCAGGTTTTCTGGGCTTAATTCGAGATGATCACGATAATGCAGTAATTCGTCACCGGCTTCTTGCAAATGAATGGCGGCCGATTCTAAGAGTTGCTTTGCCGAATCGATCTCAGCATTTTGAATGGCGACAGTTTCTAAATAAGAAATGGCTTTTTGAAGTAAATTAATGGCGCTCTCATGCTCACTTTCCACTGTAAGCTCTATCGCCTGACTCACTTGTGCCATTAAATTCGAAACATTATGCGCCTGATGATGCTGCTTCGATAAATCCGCCCATTCATTTTCACCCAGATTTAAATCATTTAATTCATCCAGCTGATATTGCAAGAGCGACACTTCGGCTTCACGATGCTCCGATTTTTCCAAGAGCTTGGTGAGTTGAACATCCGCTTTGCGCCATTGCATCGCAATTTGAACGAGTTCTCCAGATAAATTTTCAACCTGCGCCAGCTGATCTAATTTGAGTTGCTGATATTCGCGGCGCAATAAATTTTGTTGCTGGTGCTGGCCGTGAATGTTAATTAAATAAGGGCTAAATTCCCGGATTAAATTTAAGGGCGTTGGAATTCCGTTAATGGTGCTGCGTGTGCTTCCATTTCGATTGAGCGTTCGACGAAGGATGCACTCATTTTCATCGGTGAGTTCATTTTGTATTAGCCATTCTTTAGCGGAGAGATTATCTTTAATATTAAAACACAGGGTAATATCGCAACGTTCAGAGCCTTGACGAATTAAATTCAAGTCCGCGCGCTGACCCAAAGCGAGGTTAACAGCATCAATCCAGATGGATTTTCCAGCGCCTGTTTCACCGGTCAAAACGGTAAGCCCCGAATAAAAATCGAGATTCAACGTATCAACAATTGAAAAATGTTGGATATGTATATGCGTCAACATTATGAATTTCCTTTGCGCTCCCAGCCCAATTTTTCTCGCAACCGTGCAAAATAATTATAATCCTCAGGATGAATTAAAGAGAGTTTTTGAGGCAGTTTTTTAATGATAATTTTTGATCCTGATGGAACTTCCACTTTTAATAAACCGTCTGCGCTTAAATGCGGAGACGATTGCTTAACATGAATTTCGATTTCGCTTTCGGCATCCACCACGATCGGGCGAGAACTTAGTCGATGAGGAAACATCGAGACTAAGACAATCGCGTTTAATTTTGGGTGTAAAATGGGACCGCCACCAGAAAGAGAATACGCTGTGGATCCCGTCGGAGTAGCCACAATTAATCCATCCGCCCGCTGATTACACACAAATTGTCCATCTACATAAGTATCAAACTCAATCATGTGAACGCCATTGCCAGGCAAGAGCACCACATCATTTAATGCAACGCTATCGTAAACGATGGAATCGTAGGAAAATAATTCTGCGCGCAGTAAAAAGCGTTCTTCACGAAAAAAATGTCCTGCAAGAACGTCTCCAACCGCTTCTAAATGATCCGGAAGTATGTCAGTTAAAAAGCCTAGCCGGCCTCGATTAATTCCTAAAACCGGTAAATCATGATGAATGGCGACTCGGGCCGCTTGTAATAAACTGCCGTCACCGCCCACGACAATAATTAAATCAACTTCAGAAGGTATATGATCCGAAGTCACAACTGAATAAGAACATTCAGACATTAATTCGGCGACAGACTGTTCGATCCATATCCCTACATTTTGCGTCATTAAATATCGGCTAAGCGCTTCTAAGGTTTCAACAATCCCGTTTGCACCTGGCCGTCCCATCAGTAAAATATTTTTAAATGCTTTATTATTCATTTTAAATTCCATCTCTAAAAAAATTTATACGAATCCGTTTAGGCGTGCCCACAGAATTCCCGCATATTCATGCATTAATACTTCGGTTTCCATAATCGCGCTCGCATTTGGAAAATAACGCGTCATGCTAAATTGATTTTTCCGGGCCAAATATTGAGTGGGCGCTGGAATGGGCTTCAAGCCTTGCGCCTGAAAAAGAGCCATCGCACGACTCATGTGAGCGGCCGATGTGACCAATAAAAAAGGCTTATTTTCTAGCATAGGTTTTAAAAAGAGCGCTTCGTGATGCGTATCTTGCGAACCATCTTCGATAAACATGTCTTTTGGATTTACGCCCAAAACAACTGCGGTATTTTGCATCATTCCAGATTCTGAAGGTGAACCAAACACACGACCGCCCGATAAAATAAATTTCGCTTGAATCCCTTCACTTTCCAAAGCGCGATATAAACGCACCCCCTCAACCAGCCGGGTCAAGGAAGCTGCACCCAATTGAGTATTCGGCGGCGCAGACACTTTATCGCGCACACCGCCGCCAAGCACCACGATGGCACTCACAGGCGGAGGATCACTTAAAGGTTGATAAGAGTTTTCTAAACGCTCTAGAAATAAACTTGGCAAATAAGTCGAGCTGATCAAAATAAGCACTAAAACACCAGCCGTGAAAAGCGCCAGCTGGGTTTTCCTGGCACGATCCAGCCACAGCAAAATGAGGCCAATACACAGAAGCATCACACAAAGTGGTAATGGTGACAAAAAAGCCGCTGCCAATTTCTTAATGATAAACATGCCATTCAGTTTAAGGGACTGCATCCAATCCCACAAGAGGGAGGAAACTTAAACCCAAAGACTCTTAGGCAGCATGCAATGGACTTCCTTGTCACCGGATTTGTAGGGTGCAATGCGGCAATCCATGGCAAAGCTTGCCAGGATGTAAGCATCCAGGCGTGATAGATTTTTTTCTTTAACCACCTTGTTGATCATGGCCATGGAAGCTTTTTTCATGGCATTTTCGATATCGGCATCTCGAGCATATGTGACATATTCTTTATTATTATCCGCCATGGGCAATTCTTTCGCTTCTGCTTTGTTTATTTCTTTTGGAACGATACAATAAGCGCCCTGCACGCCATTCACCACTTCCGAAATCGGGCAATTCCATGTGGAAAATAGAATTTTTTCAGCCTCGTCGCGAGCCACATGCTGATGATCCATTATTAATTTTATCGTTTCACTTTTTAAAATATCGAGCGCCTTATTAAGATCCTTGTCATAGCCCACCGCTATCCAAGCCCTTGGTGTTTCAACACGCGGCCAGGTAAGAGGCTTATGCTTAATGACGTCTACCGTTATATTAAATTCTTGAAAAGCCGTTTCGATAGCGGTTAAATCAATTTCGCCATTTCCTTGACCCGCATGAGAATCACCGGTCCATAAGAGCGCACCTTTCATAAAAACAGGCAAATAGATGGTAGTTCCCTCCGTCATTTCTCGTAAATCCATGTTGCCACCAAAAGGCCCTGGGGGCGCAGAATCGTATTTACCAGGTTTTGCCCGAGCCACCGCAATAACACCGGGGAAAGGAGCCAAAGGAATAACAATCCCCGGCGCAAATTGCATCTGCATTTTTTTCACATCCAAATAATAATAGCTCACATGAGGATTTGGAAATTCCTTCGGAAATAATCCCTTGCCTGGCGCACTATTATTCGAAGCATAGGAGCGCGGGACAATTTTGTTAAAATGAACGCGCAATACATCACCCGGTTCGGCACCTTCCACATAAATAGGCCCCGTCAAGGTATGCGGACCACGCCCCGGAATCGCGTTTTGTATTTTCACAATTTGGTCGATGGTTGTGCCAGGAACCACCTGATTATCCGAGGCGGCCATTGTTTCAATAACCACAGAATCTCCCGATTTAATTTTTAATACCGGCGCCTGGCTGCTATTAAATACACCCCATTGTGAAGTAGCAGGCGTCGCTGGAAGAATATAGGTTTTATTTTTTGCGGTGACTGAATTCACTGGCGCCACCATCTTCGCTTGATCTGGTAAGCCAGAAAGAAAAGGCAATGAATTTTCCATTTGACTGGAAGCATAGGCAAAATTTGCAGAAAATGCCGCTATTAAACTAGCGCTAATCAATTTTATGACGGTGAACTTGGTCTTCATAATTCCTCCATGACTTAGCCCAAGGAATTATCATCAAGTAAATCTGACCAGTGGTCAAGTTAAAAAACTCAGCAAAGCTCATAATTTGTTGAGCGTCCGCCACCAGTTTTTTGCCTCATTACTCCATAGCTAATTAAAGATTGAATATCTCTCAGTGCGGTATCTTGGGAGCACTTTGCGATTTTTGCATATTTACTCGTTGTAAGATTTCCCTCAAAATTACTGAGCATACGATTTATTATTTTTCGCTGACGATCATTAATCGGATGTTGATTTAATTTTTCCCAGATTTTCGATTTTTTAAGCACATGTTCTAACAAGGCCTCTGCGCTTTTTATCGCGCCACCGAGACAGGTTAAAAACCATTCTAACCAAGGCGTAATATCAAGACCATTTTTCTGAGATTTTTCGAGAATATCGTAATAATTTTTTCGATCATGCTCTATACTGGTTGAAAGACTGTAAAAACGTTCCGAAATACCATCCGCTCTAGCAAGACACAAATCAGCAATGGCCCGAGCAATTCGTCCATTACCATCCTCAAATGGGTGAATGGTCACAAACCAAAAATGCGCAATGCCCGCTTTTAAAACCGCATCCACATTATTCTTGGAGTTAAACCACTCTAAAAATTGCCTCATTTCTTTCGCTAAACGCTTGGCCTCTGGCGCTTCAAAATGAATTTTCTCTCGCCCAAAAGGGCCCGACACAACTCGCATGGGCCCTGCTTTTGCAGGTCGCCAAGCGCCGACCGAAATGGCATGAAGCCCACTTTTGCCCGTGGGAAACAGAGCACTATGCCAAGAAAATAAGCGATCTTTTGTTAATAATTTTTGATGATGCGAAGTGGCATCTAACATCATATCGACAAAGCCCTCAACGTGCCGATCCTTTGGCAACACTCCGCCAATATCAATTCCAAGTCGGCTGGCCAAAGACGAACGCACTTTCTCGGGATCGAGAACCTCTCCCTCAATAGCGCTAGACTTAACCGCATCACTCGTCAAAATTTCCAAGCTTGCTTCTGCCCTAATAGTAAAGCCAAGCGTACTCATTCGACCCAAAAGATATCCTTGCTGATGGCGTATTTCCGCCAGAGGCTTAGCCAATTTGTCGCTGTCCCAATAAAGTTTAGGCCAAGCCGCCCTTTCATGAATATACTGCATAATCTCCGCACCTCTTGCGGAGATTGTAGCACTTAATCTCCGCAGTATAAAGCCAGGGAGATTCATAATCTCCGCTTTTTTTGCGGAAAAAGCTTTTACCTGTTTAGTAGAGCTGCTGGCATTTTATCAAAGCTTAGGAATGGCAAATTCCTTAGGGACTGGGATCAGAGGGATTTCGGACGTGGCCCCTTCCCCCCGCATCACCTTTTCGAAGGATAATATTGCGTTCCTCTTTTTTTTGATTCTTGTATTTATTAACACTTGCCGCATATTTATTTGGGCTCTTAGGTGGATGACTTTGAAGAAACCGGTATCGGTTTCCTTCAATCTGATTTCTTGCCTGCTGGGCTTCCAATGATTCAATTCTTCGGTCTTGCTCGGCCACTTTTTGCTTCAATTTATTATTTTCTTCCTGAAGTATCGACTGATTGGCTTCTAATAGTTCTAAGCTTTTATTTTGTTCCTCTAATTTCTGCTCAAAATGCAGATTACTTTCTTCCTTTTTGGGCTGCATTAATGCTTGGACGATCATTTGCATTTGCAGTAACTGAGCTTGCATTTCTTTAAGATTTAAATCTAGCAGAGGCTCCTGTTGAGGCTGTTTTGGTTCAAGATCCTGAATAGCCTCCTGAGTTTGAATTTTTAGTAACTGAGTTTGCGTATCAAAATTTGAGTGTAACAAGGGATCCAGTTGAGGCTGTTCTGGTTCAGAAGAAAAACTTCCTTCTACAGCAGGTATTGATTGAAGCTGCATTTTTTCTTGAACTGAATTCTCAGGCTGGGGCTGCTCTGCCGACAAGGGCGGGGCTGAAGGCAGCACGCTTGCAAAATACTCATGAGTATTAGCGTCACTTTTCTGCAGCAGAATATTATTTTCAATCTTTTCAGGAATTGCTGGCAAAAGGTCAGGCTTTCCCTCATTAGAGGAGATTTCAAATGGAGGAGCGGACGCTGTTGGAGCGGGGTCTGAGGGTTTAAAAAGACCATACATTTCATCAATGACCTTAGCATTACCCTGGATATCCTTCACAACACCGAAGTCATCATTAATAAGCTGAAGTATTTTTTGTGTGAACTGCAATAATTTTTGCGAAGGCGTCTCCATTTTTAAGCACTTACTCAAACTTTGCAAGAAGATATCAGGAGCCATTCCTAAAATAATGCGAACCCCAAGATCTTCTAATTCAATCGGATATTCCCCATTCATTAGCATGGAAATAAAGCCCTCACTCCATTCGCTAGCACACCACCTGGCCGCTAATTCAAAAGCTTCCTGGACTCGAGAATTTGGGATTACGAGCTCGTTATTATTGTTGTTATTATTTAAAGGCTTCTCTTGTCGTTCATTCCAATATAGGCTTAAATACAGCACTAATTGTGCGATATTGGTTTTATTTTCTGGCAACTCGAAATGGGATTCGGACCCTTTTTTATCAAAACCAATAGAAGAAAATTTAGATTCGTCTCCCAAAGATTTTTCAGTGGAAATACCCGAATTTTTATCTTGCGAATCTACTTTAACAGCTTGTTTCGCTATCTGTGCCGCTTGAGCTCCAACCTTTTGTTCAAACTTATCAAATAATTTTTTTAGTTCATCAAACAGTTTATCAAGACCATCAAAAACTTTTAATCCAATTCCATTGCTTTTATTAAAATCCTTATTTAGAACCTTGTTGGGCATAAACAATTTAAAGTAATGTTTAAGCGTATCTGCTTTAGCTAATTCAAGAATTTTTTTCCTGAAATTGGGTTTTTCATCCTCCTTCGCCCCCTCATACAAACGAATATTTGCATAGAGGTTTTTGTTGGCGTATTGTTTCCATTGTCTCGCTGGTAACAAAACCACATCGAAAGATGCATGGTCATCCCCTGCCATTTCCAAAAGTGGACTAAATATAATTTTGTTAAGCCCGAAATGGTAGGCTGACAAAAATTTGCTTTGGACTTCATACGATACTTTGTAATAGTGCTCACTATAATACCCCACAATATCTTCAAAAATTTTCACAATTTTGGGGCTCTCATTTAAATTCCAGCTATTTGATATTTTCTTAAAAATTAACTCAAAGAATTCTGCCCATTTTAAGTCCCCCGCTGGAGTCATTTTTAGGATGGTGAACAACCTAATAAGAAAGTCTAATCGGTCGGGGAAATCGGTTACTTTAGGGGGGGCTAGCAAAGCTACAAATTCATTCCTAAGCTTGTTATATACGTTCGCTATGGGCCATTTTTCATTCCTAAGCCTGTCTTCTACACCCTCTTTTTGAGTGGCCAGAGCAGCTTGTATCGTCATGATATATAAATCCAATAAAGGATGTTTAGAAAAAAACGACTGATTAAACTTATATTCAGTATTTTTAAGATTGCTGTAATGACGGCTATTTGTAAAAGAATTAAAGATCCCCCATCCCAAGGCAATAGCTTTATCATAAGCTTCGGCCTCCAAATGCCACCATAATTCAAGTAGAACCTCATTAAATTTGATAACAAAAGATTCTGGGACTTTCGTCTGGGTTACGTAATAAAGATCCTCAATTAATTTTCTTATCGCATATTGAATATAATCATCAAAATTTTTGATCTGATTGGAATTGAGCTTCCCCATTTCTATAAATTTTTGGGATAAATTTAATAGGTCTTGGCTATTCCCTACTTCTTTATACAATTTAGCTAAAGACAAACTATTTTCTGCCTCCCAATAACGGACTAAATTCTCCTTATCCACAATAAAATTTAAAAACTCTCTCTTTTTCTCTATTACTTCCGTTTTAGAGGCAAGCTCGAGAACGAGTTGGTTTTGGTCTGACATTTCCGGATTAGATTTATGCATTATCTTGCTAAGAAACGTAAGTTTAGTTTCTAAAGAATTTGTTGGCTCGGCGGCTTGCCTTCGAAGGCTCTGATCCTGAATATGTTCATCGGCAACAGTATTGAGCTTTTCATACTCTGCACTTTTGTCTTGAATAGCAGCAATTGCTTTTTTTAGCTCAAAAAAATAATTTTTTTCCAAAAGATATTTAATTATAGCTTTCAACATATCTTGGCTAATAGTAGAATAAAGTTCATTGTATTTTGCAATAAAATGGGCAGCGGGTCTTGCCCAGCTAGAATCAACCGCTTTTGGCTCAAGGCAATAAAAGGCATACGCCACTCTTTTGCCTTCAGGAGTATTGAAATTGTCATTTTTCGGATTAATGAAAGAATCCCTATATAAATTTGTTTTTTTCATAAGATCCTTTTCATAGACGACTAAGCCTGCCCGACAATCGGCGAGGAGAATTTTGTCGCTCTCTATTTCGATTTCTCGAGGAACTTCTAATATTTTGCGTGCTTCATGAAAATAAACTTCAGCTCCTTTTAGCTTTAGCTCTTCAAAAGCTACACCTAATTTGACAAAACACAGTGCTAATGAACGCCAATCATCTAATGATAAATTAACTTTATCTTTAGAAGAAATTGGGACAATCAGCGGGTCCGATGGATTTAGCAATTTTAAAATTTCTTCTTTTCCCGTCAAATAAGCATAAAAGGCTGGGGTTATGCCTAGACGATTGGGCTTTGTTAATAATTTTACATTGTCCCCTTGGAAAAATGCGGCATTTCCTAAGGCGCACTCAATATGTGCCAAAGTAATATCTCCATTTTGAAATAAAACTTTTGGGTCCTCCACAAACGCTTTCAAATAGGTTAAGACCTGAGGATGTTCTATCGACCAAAACAAAACATCGCCAACGCCATTTCCACTCAAAGTAACGCCCTTGTCGATTAACGTCTTCACCGAAAGCAGGTTACCCACTTTGGCTGCGACTGCTAAGGGCGATTCATGGTTAGCATTCAACACATTAAGCCCTTCTTTCAGGTCAGACAAAGCAATCACCAGTAGCATTTCATCTTGTACCTTTACCACTTCCTCAAAAATATTAACCTTAGTAGCCCGCATTTTTACCCCGACCCTTACTTATTAGATGAGAGATATTATATGGGTGAAAGCTTAAGAAAATATTAATTTTTTCAATATCTAAGCGGGTTTTTTTGAAAAGGACAAAATCTCAAACTCTGGGGTATAAATCTCTTGGACATCTAGTTTCATAACGACTCCGCCGCCAAGTTTTAAGACAAATTCACTAGAAACTTGGGTGAGAAGCCCTTCTCTCCCTTGATTCTTTTGTTAAAGTCCCTATATTAATATCAAGACATTCAACCTGGAGCCATTTAACATGACTGAAAACGAAAATGCCCCACAAGGCAATGAAGAAGAGCAATCTCAAGAAGGATTAGAATTTCCCTCGCGTTCGGCTCTTGAAGATCAGCTGACCGCCATGGAAATGAAGATGAATGAATTCAAGGAAAAATTTATCCGTCAGCACGCCGAATTTGAAAATTTCCAAAAACGCGCCGAACGCGATGTTCAAAATGCCCATAAATATGGCGTTGAAAAATTGCTGGGTGATTTATTGCCAATAATCGATAGTCTAGAACGTGGATTAGAAGGCATCGATAAAAATGACGTGCATTTCCAAGGAATGCAATTAACGCTCGACATGCTGCTCAAAACCGTCGGAAAATATGGCATTACGATAATTAATCCGAATCCCGGCGAAATTTTTGACCCGATGCGTCATGAAGCGATGTCCATGCAGCCGAATCCAGAATTTACGTCAAATTCGATTATTCAGGTTTTACAAAGAGGCTACGAATTGAATGGCCGCACACTTCGGGCTGCTATGGTCATCGTTGCGAAATAACAATTGGTAACTCCTGAAAAATACGTAACCCGTTGACTTAAATACCTCTTGAGGATAAAAATGTTGCGTTCAAGGGACACAAGAGGAGCGAAAGCATGTCATCGACGACAAATTTGGAAGCCGCCGTTTTATATGGTAAATGGAAAAATCACCAGCTGGCGGTTCCGCAATTAATTGAGCACCTAAAAACGCGCTGTGATAAAGAGGATAAAAACAAAAGTAATCGATACCACCTAGAAAAACATCACACAAGCTTTCTTTGTAATGGGCGAGAGATCGTCATCAATCAGCGAGAATTTGAATGTCTCGTCCGATTAATTCAGGGAAAAACCAATAAAGTCATTGGCGCTGAAATTGGTCTTTCCCATCGCACGGTGGAATATTATATCGACAATCTCAAAGCCAAAGTGGGCTGTCCCAAGAAAAAAGATATCGTCGCTGTCGTAAAATCAACCGAATTTTTTCAAAAGTTAAGCCTCCACTCTTGAAAATTTCAACAAAGCCCCCATTTTTTAGGTAAGAACGATTTTCTCTACCAACGACTTTAAAAGGGGTAAAAAAATGGCCAGTAAAATCATAGGCATAGACTTAGGCACCACCAACTCTTGCGTGGCAATTATGGAAGCCGGCAAGGTGCGCGTTATCGAAAACTCCGAAGGCGCGCGCACAACGCCTTCCGTTGTGGCCTATACGCAAAACGCTGAAGTCCTGGTGGGCGCTTCTGCAAAACGTCAAGTCAGTTACGAATCCACACAACACTTTATACGCGATCAAGCGTTTAATTGGTCGCCGGATTACCGATGACGTCGTGCAAAAAGATATTAAAATGGTGCCCTACAAAATTATTGGCGCTGATAATGGTGACGCTTGGGTGGAAGCGAATGGCGAAAAATTAGCGCCACAGCAAGTGTCTGCGCAAATATTAATGAAAATGAAAAAAACGGCGGAAGATTATTTAGGTCAAGCGGTAACCGAAGCGGTGATTACCGTTCCTGCGTATTTTAATGACTCGCAACGTCAAGCGACAAAAGATGCTGGAAAAATTGCGGGTTTAGAAGTTAAACGAATTATTAATGAACCAACAGCCGCAGCTTTAGCCTATGGCTTAGATAAGAAAAAGGGCGACCGCAAAATTGCCGTTTACGACTTAGGCGGTGGTACCTTTGATATTTCCATTATCGAAATTGCGGAAGTTGATGGTGAACACCAATTTGAAGTGCTAGCCACCAATGGCGATACTTTCTTAGGCGGTGAAGATTTCGATTTACGCTTAATTGATTATCTGGCGGATGAATTCAAAAAAGAATCTGGCATTGATTTGCATAATGATCCTCTGGCTTTACAACGCTTAAAAGAAGCGGCCGAAAAAGCGAAAATTGAATTATCTTCTTCGCAACAAACCGATGTGAATTTACCTTATATTACTGCCGATGCAAGCGGACCTAAGCATTTAAATATTCGAATTACTCGCGCCAAATTAGAAGCGTTGGTCGAAGATTTAATTGCACGCACCATTGAACCCTGCAAAATTGCGATTAAAGATGCTGGATTAAAAGTGTCTGAAATTGATGATGTGATTTTAGTCGGCGGTCAAACGCGTATGCCTAAAGTGCAAGACACTGTAAAAGATTTCTTTGGAAAAGAAGCGCGTCGTGATGTGAATCCCGATGAAGCGGTTGCCATTGGTGCGGCAATTCAAGGTGCCGTGTTGGTCGGCGAAGTGAAAGACGTTTTATTGCTAGACGTTACGCCTTTATCGCTCGGTATTGAAACGATGGGCGGCGTGATGACCAAACTCATCGAAAAAAATACCACCATTCCAACCAACGCTTCTCAAATTTTTTCTACTGCGGATGATAATCAAACTGCTGTAACTGTTCATGTATTACAAGGTGAACGCGAAATGGCTTCGGCGAATAAATCCCTAGGTCGATTTGATTTAGCGAATATTCCCCCTGCGCCTCGCGGCATGCCACAAATTGAAGTGACATTTGATATCGATGCCAATGGTATTTTACATGTATCGGCGAAAGATAAAGCCACTGGAAAAGAACAATCTATTGTGATTAAAGCTTCCAGCGGATTATCCGACGAAGAAATGCAACGCATGGTGAAAGATGCCGAAGCCAATCGTGAGCAAGATAAAAAATTCCACGAAATGGTGAATACGCGAAATCAAGCGGATGCTATGATTCATGCTGTTCAAAAATCGATGACAGATCTTGGCGATAAAGTAACGGCTGATGAAAAAATAGCCATTGATAAAATTATTGTCGACTTAAAAGAATTATTAAAGGGCGATGACAAAGACGCGATTGAAGCGAAAACCAAAGAACTCACCGAGCACTCTGGAAAATTAGCTGAACGCGCGTATGCGCAAAAAAGCGCTGAAGGTGCAGCGGCAGGCGGCGAACATGCTGAACAAGCGTCAGCTGAAAAACCAAAAGACGACGTGGTTGAAGCCGAATTTGAAGAAGTGAAAAAAGATGAGGACAAGAAATAAAACCCCTCGGTTTTATTTCTTAGTTAATTTCGCTTGCTTTGTACAGACAGCAGGGTTTTTTAGAATTATAAGCTGAAAAGGCGAAGTATTATTACTCCCTCTCCCCTTGTGGGAGAGGGTAGGGGTGAGGGGTATTATACAAAAATGTCAAAACGTGATTATTATGAAGTGCTCGGCGTTGCCAAAAATGCGAGCGAAGAAGAATTAAAAAAGGCTTATCGCAAACTCGCCATGAAACTTCACCCGGACCGTAATCCGGGCGATGAAACTGCTTCAGCGAATTTTAAAGAGCTTCAAGAAGCTTATGCCATTTTGTCTGACCCTCAAAAACGCGCTTCTTATGATCAATTTGGACATGCGGGTGTAGACCCCAGTCGCGGAGGCGGCGCTTCTGGTTACGGCTTCCAAGATGTCGGCGATATTTTCGGCGACATTTTTGGCGATATTTTTGGTGGCGGTCGTGGTGGACGTCAGCAGCAACAAACTCGCGGCTCTGATCTCGGTTATGAAATAGTGCTTACTTTAGACGAAGCCGTCTTTGGTGTCACACGCGAAATTAAAATTCCAACTCTAGTTTCCTGCAAAACCTGTAGTGGATCGGGTTCTAAAGATAATGGAAAAACGATTCAATGCCGTACCTGTCATGGTGCCGGACAAGTGCGCATGCAGCACGGATTTTTAGCGATCGCACAAACCTGCTCCACCTGCCAGGGTTCCGGAAGAGTCATCGAAAATCCCTGCATAGTTTGCCACGGCCAAGGCCGCGTACAAGATCGTAAAACTTTATCTGTGAAAATTCCCGCTGGAATTGATGATGGCGATCGCGTGCGTTTAGCGGGCGAAGGCGAAGCGGGAGTCCACGGCGCCCCTGCAGGCGATTTATACGTTCAAGTACGCGTAAAACCGCACCAGGTATTCACACGTCATGGAAATGATTTACACGTCGAAATCCCCTTGGATTTTGTCACAGCCGCTATTGGTGGTGAAGTAACAGTCCCTACCATGGATAACGAAGTTAAATTATCCATTCCACCCGAAACGCAAAGCGGAAAAACCTTTCGCTTACGCGGCAAAGGCGTAAAAGCCTTACGCTCCGGCGCCGTCGGGGATTTATTATGCAAAATTTACTTGGAAACCCCGGTAAAATTAACTCCAGAACAAAAAGAACTCTTAAAACAATTCCAAACTATGCTAGAAGCCGGCGGAAAACGCCACTCTCCAAAACAAAAAGGCTGGTTTGATTCCGTAAAAGAGTTTTTCAAAAAGTGATTATCCAATGATCACTGTAAATATGCATCAAGCCAAAACTAATTTATCTAAATTAATCTCAGCAGTAATGGATGGCGATGAAGTTTTAATTACAAAAGCAGGGAAGCCTGTGGCAAAACTTTTGTCAGTCCTTGCCATTAAACGCAAACCAGGTGCTCTCAAGGGTAAAATCAATATTGCTTCTGATTTTAACTCGCCCTTGCCTGATGCAATCCTCAACCAATTTGAAGGTAAATAAAGCATGAACGATTAGACTCTCACCTTACCCGAAGGCGACTTTTAGAGTTCCGTGATTCATCCGTCGATTTGACTTTGGTTTTACAAAAATTTCGACATCTTGATTTAACAAGTTTAAAAAATGAATTAATTTTTCCATTGAAAATCCGCTAAGACGACCATTAATGAGTGCCGATATTTTCGGCTGATTGATCCCAAGAATTCTGGCAGCCTCAATCTGCTTAAGCCCTTTCTTTTCAAAAATCTCGCCAATTCTCATGGCGAGCTTGGCCTTTGCTAAGCGTTCCTCGGAATCTTCAAATCCCAAGTCTTCATACGCATTACCACTACCTTCGATATATTCAATATGCCGTGCACTCATTACTGTTCCCCTTTTAATGCTTCCAGAATTTGCGCTTCTTTTAATCGCTGCCCTATCAAATCAATTTCATGTTTTGGAGTTTTAATGCCACTTTTTGATTTTTTTTGAAAGCAATGCAAAACATAAACCCTAGCACCTATTTTCACTGTATACACCATACGATAAGTGTTTTTATTGAAATCAACAATTACCTCCATCACCGCGGGCTTAAATCCAGTTAAGAACTTTGCATTCCTTGGGGTTTTGCCCTCTTCAATTTGATGCAAAGCATATCAAACTGAATCTTTCACTTCCTCTGGAAACTGTTTTAATGTTTCAAGGGTATCAAAAAGCCAAAATGGCTTGTTTTTAGACCTCATACTAATTATATCCTATTTTTGGGATATTGCAATGTTAGAGGCCTTTCAGTGAATAATCAATTCGGGTTTTTAAGCTGTCCGTGTAGGCAAAAGTTTCCAAATAGCAGGATCTTCTTCGCCTAAGCACCAATTGGAGAGGCCTCGCAGTTTGTATTTTTTGACGAGATCTAATTTTGCGGCATAAGATGCGGCATCTTCTAGGAAAAGATATTCGTAGAGAAAATGATTTCGATACATGGCATAATGCACTTTATCCTCATTTTCCCAGCGCAAAGCGATATGCTCTTCTTTTAATTTTCTGGCAATCACCGCATAATCGAGATCAACAGATACGGCATGAATATGATTTTTTGTGCTACCTCCTCTGCCGGTATACCAATGCGCAGAATGCAGCGGAATGCCGAGGGAAAGTTTATCCGCAGGAATATACTTGAGAGCATATTGGAGTATGTTTTCGTCCCAAATAAATCCAGACATTGGGCCTGGAGGCGTAATTCCGCCATGTTGATCATAGGTCATGAGTGTCACAAAATCGCTGATTTTCCCGATAGCTTTGTAATCATAGCCCCCGCTCCATCCTTCATAGCGGCTCTTTAAATAGGCGGTGTTTGGAGGATTTGCACTCAGATCGGGAATAATAGCAATGGAAATTTTAAATCCATTTTTATGCAGCGTTTCGGCTGTTTTTTCGTAAAACTTTGTAAAGGCATCACGATCCAAATAGGAAAGCCCCTCAAAATCAATTTGAAGTCCATAAAAATGATTTTGCTTGCAGAGCTCCAAAAGCGAATGGATGGCACGATCCTGCGCCGCTTCATCATGCAAAAAAATATGCGTGAGTTTATGATCAAAATCTTTATTGCCCACAAGTGGCATGACTTTTATCTGAGAATCACGGGCAATTTGAAGCATTTCGGAATTTAGGGCACCATAAACCAAGCCCTTTTCATTAATGTGATAAGCCTCAGAAGAATAAATATCAATTTGCGAAGCATGCGCACGTAAGTCCTTAATCGCAAGCTTTCCAGCCACTGCCTCATCTGGAAATCCACGCCAGGTATAAGCAAGATTTTCAAAAGCCATAGCTTTGAACGCCAAAAAGCAGAATAGAAATAGCAAGTACTGGCTCGCTTTATAAAGAAAACGCCTTCCTTTTGTAAAATCCATTCCGCCCTCCTGATCCATTTTAAATTTCCTAAGCGCGGGCTTATTTTATCAAAAATCAGGGCCGCAAGTCTAAGCAAAATTAAACTAAGCTTACCTTAAAAGTAGGGTCCCCTTTCCACGCCCTTCAGCAGGTTATGGATAGCTTCCCAGCCACAGGTGACATCGTTAAGAATTGGCTGCTGCCCCACAAAAATCATTTGAAATTTCCCATAACCGACATCGTTACAACTCTCATTGAATTCTTTGAAGTCGTAAAGTATCTCAGAGACTTTGGCCTTGGCCTCCAAATAAAAATCATTGAAAAAACTAGCAAAATGATTTCGACCATCTTTCACTTGTGAAATAACCCCTAGGCAGTATAACAAACGAAAATTAAGGTTTTTACTCAAAATTCTTCTTAAGCTTGTCTTAAGAAAAATATCATTGCGAAAAATATTCTCATATGGTTCTATGAAAATAGGGAAAAATTAAAAATCCTACGAATCAAATAATCGGGAGAAAAATTATGCGTACAAGCCAAAAAACCGCTAAGATTAACAACGATAATGACAATAATAACAACGAAAATGACAATGCCCAAGAAATTATAATTGAAGTGATTGACGAAGGCCAAGTCGATGCACAATCAGCCTCTACTGTTACCACTAATTTTAGTGTAGAAGTGCAGAGTGATGAAGAAAATATACAATCACCTAAGAATGTCCAAAAATCCCATAATAAATCTAAGCCCCAAAAAAAAGACGAAAATGAATTTGCTCTCGTCATTGCCAACGACGATTCTGCTTCTAAACCAAAAAGCCGAATGGAAAAATTCGTTAACTCTGTTAAAAATACTGAAAAAGAAGAAGATGATTCCTCGCATTCCTTTGCAGATAAACTTGTTCCTACTTTTGGCGACCCAGCATATAGCGCACCTCCGCCAGCCTATTCACAAGGGCCAGAGCCTTCTGCCCCACCACTCGATGAGAATGAATCAAAGGACTACCAACAATGGCAGAGCATACAAGCCATTGCCCATCGAAAACGTCATCCGAAGCACCATGAATGGCATGAACATTTAAAAACAGGCGGATCCGCCCAACAAGGTATCAACCCGGTTATTAAGCTGGACGAATTACCCCGCGACATGCTTTCTGAAGATTTCTTACAAGCTGTTAGACGCCAAGATGGACAAAAAGAAGAATTCCGCTTTTTTACTGGAAATGGTGACCCATTACCTACTTATACACAAATGAGCATCTATACGCCTGGAGAAGTAATTGCAGCGGCAGATGCTGATAAGCATAGTGAAAAAGATTCAGACGTTGATTCCGAATTTGTAGTTGTTCAGCAAGAATTTAGCAAAAACCTTATTGAAGATAACCCAACCCAAAATAGCAATAACGATACCCACAAAAAAATTAAAAGCAATACTAAACCATTTGAAATCGGACAAAGAGATTTGCATGGCGAAAATTATGATGAAATAGCCTCCATGATTCGAGACACAGACAAAGACAGTAAAACCCTTTACGCCAACCCCATGAAAGTCGTAGTTCCACGAAATAATTTCATCATATTGGCGGATAAAAAAGGGCTTGGGGCCAATTTTCAGATTTGGGGAGGAGGCTTCAGGGTAAGTTTAGTTGGCTCTCACAAAAACCAAGTTATAGATTATGTACATGGCAAAGAAACCTTTGTTCCGTTTACTACCGATTATGAACACCTCCCAAACCGCTGTACCATTATTCGAATTAATCTAAATGAGATAGGCTTTCTTTTGTCGAAGAATGAAGGCACAAAAATTCGAAAGATTTTACCAGGGCGATATTTCATTAAGGAAGCCAATTTTGGCTACATTGGTAAGGCCGAGATTAAGGCAAGCGATCAAGCCATTATAGTGAAAGCCCACGAAAATTGTAAAGAAAGAGCCATCGTAGAGCTTGCCTCAAAAATAAAAATTGTAAACGTTCCCTTACAGCACGTTGCCTTTGTGAAACATCAGAACAGAACTTATGTTTTACCTCATAGAGAAGAGCCTTACATTTTAGATGAACGCCGCGGCGAATTTTTTCTAAATATTAGCTCAACCAATGAGCAATTAATCAAAGCAAGAGATAACAGCTACACCATCATAAAACTATCACCCAGTAGCTATGTCATATTTCAATATAATGCCAACGAATACGTATGGCAGCATAGCCCAGAGAATGAGGATTTAAATACCATTCATCTACCTTCATCATTTTTTACCTTCGATGGCCGCGTGCACAGCACCCTCGAAGAACGTGTTGACGGAAAATCGCTTTCTGTAATTTCACCCAAACCAGCTAAAAGTTTGGTATTAAGAGATCTCAATCGCAACATTCGATTTATGGAAGAATCGGCTAGACAACTTATAGTCCTAAGAAAGCCTTGGGAATTAGTGGAAATTATCCCTTCATCACAAGCATTATATCAATGCGGCCCTATCGCAGAGGGATGCAATGTCACTCGTGCCGTATTAAAAAGTAATGAATGGGCCCTTACCATTAATAAGGAAGGCAGCCTGCAGTTTGTCGCACCATTGTTAGATGGGCCGCAATATTTTCGTCAACCAGAGCAAGCCATGCATGCGATTGTCGATAAAACCAAAGTTGGGGAACAATCGTTTGAAATACCAGGCTTTGGAAAAGTTAGTGTGGTTAATCTAGTTTCTGGCACTATCGGTGCTTGCCGCGTAAAAAATGCCTATTTCTTCTTGGGCATGAGCTTAGAACCTTATATATTTTCGCCACCTAATCAATATATTGAAACAATTGACGCTACAAAACCGCATTGCCACGTTGGCGATTTACATCGACTTTATGTAAAATCAAACGAACTTGCTGCCATCAATCGCGACGGCCAATTCATCCAATTAGGTATAGAAAACCAAGACAAAGATGTTAAAAATTTTGAAAACGGAATTTATATATATCGCGCACGGGATCTAGAATTAATAGGCCCTTTCAAAAGGGGCATAGCTCATGCAGAATTAGGCCCAGTCCATATCATTAATGTCGATGTTGGAACTATAGGCTATGGTTATGTTAATAAACAACTGACTACGTGGGGGCCCGGCGAACACATAATCGATAATCGTAAAAATGAACGCTTTAAAGGCTTCTTTTCAACAAGTGTCGATCCTGTGAAGATTTCAAATTTTCCAGTTACATCCCTACACGCTGTCACCTCGCACGTCAATATTTATGTCTCTTATTCAATTGAGAATGCCAACTTAGCGCTCGCCAGTTTTTCTACTGACGACGATAAACCGCATGATTCCATTCACGATTACGTTAAATCCATCGCAGAAGCCCAGATGCTGAAAATTTGCCAAAAAAAACCCCCATCCGGGTACACTGAACAAGATTTTGGAATAGAAGGCTCATTATTATTGGAAAAACCGAACCGTTCAGATATGGCAGAAGAGGCCGAAGAACCTATTGACAAATCTTTCGAAAAAATTCTCAGGCTGAAATTAGAATTGCATGGCATTAAGCTCAATGATATGGAAATCACAAACTGGGTTGTCGATGAGGAATTTAAAAAAAAGACCCAGGAAATTTCTATGAAATTGCAAGACGAACATTTCAAAAATGAGCAACAAAAAATTCTCTTGGCGCGCACAAAAATGGAGACCACTCAGAAGATTGCTGAAATGACAGGTAAAGTTGAGATAGCTAAGGAAGAAAGCAAAATAAAATTACAAACAATGGACATTAGCAAACAGGAAAACATCCTGTTGGCTCAGCAAGAAGCAGAGTTGAAAGCTGCTAAGCAAATTGCAGAGGCAAACGCTGATGCTGCAACCGTAAAGGCAAAAGCACTTGGAAAAATGGAGGAGCAGAGAGTGCAGCTACTAATGGAGCAAGCAGCGGCAGAATCAGCCCGTGTGGTGGCTCAAAAAGCTATTGAAACTGAAGAGCTTAACCAACAACTTGCCACAATTAGACGTAATGCTGGCCGTGAAAATACTTTATATGAAGTAGAAACAGGAGTTCAGAAAGAAACAGCCGGAGCAGTTGCAAGAGCAAAGGCAGATGCCCAAATTGCGGAAAGTCAATTAGGCGCAGCAAAAGCTACTGCCGCCGTCGCTAGGGTAAAGGCCGACACTGAAAAATACAAAGGCCTAGTCGAAGCCGAGGTAAGCACTGCCAAAAATCTTGCAGTAAATCCAGAACTATCTCCAGGCGAGCGGGTACAACTTCAAATTGAACAAATGCGTTTAGAAATGGTAAAACATTTAGCTGAAGCCATGTTACGTAGCAACATAACAATGCCTGGCTTTGTGCAAATTAATCCACAAATGCTGGAAATGTTGGGGTTGCAAGGCGTGTCCCAAACAACAACTAATGGACCCGTCACAATAACCACAGCGCGAAATCCAAGTGTGGTTAGTAATCTACTGGGTGGTGTATTTCACCAACCAGGAGCAGCTCCTCAATCAACAGCAAATTCAAATAACTCTAACGCAAATGCCTCGATTTCTGAATTGAAGTAAATAGGCATCCTTAGAGGTATCCAAAAATTCCTCGGCAACCCCTCACTCATCGTGAGGGGTATTTTCGGCTTACTAAAAATTCGATTGCTGCACTAAAATAATAAAGAGCCCAGTGAAAAAACTAGTCAATGTTATTCATAATCAATACTAAATGAATGGCCCGTAGTTTGATAAGTGGCGCTTTCTGTCCGATCATTTAAAACGTCCTCATAGACATGGCGCTTCATTTCATGCCAAAGCCCGCCTATAATACTGGAAGGTCTTGCTTGTTTATCCAAGTCATCTAAATTTTTATTAACCGAAGATACGACGCTTTTATTTTTTGGCGATTCCCAAATTTTGGTATAATTATCGCTAAGCAACTGTTCATTAATGCCAAACTCTGGCCCTACTTTTATTTGACCACCTGCTCCAGAATAAAATCCTACTGAAGCATAAGGCCTTATTCTGCACTTTGTTTTATCGATGCTTACGCCTCCACCAAGCTCTCCTTTTAATCCAACACCAACATTTGCCGCTGCACCAAGCCCGAAAGTAAAACCAAAAACAGTGACGGTTGGTGTCTTAATGCTCGCACCAACGGTTGGTCCCGTTATGCCAACGCTCACTGTCCCATGAGCGTCTAAAATTCGATCATTACTCACTTTAGCCGTAGCACTCGCGCTAGCAGAGGCTAAATCGACAGCACATTCCGCCTTCCCAAACCATCCATGATAAGTATTTTCAGCGAGTATAGCTCGAACAGAACGGCCCGCCACAAATTCACCCTTAAACTTACCATCTTTATCAGATTCAAATTTAATATAAGCTTCTCCGCCATCATCGACGACTCTAGGATTAAAGGTAGTTCCCAAAATAGAAGCTTTGGTTTCCCAAAGTACGTTTTCTTCACCTTGAAAGAAAACCTGCTTAAAAGTGGCCTTTTTCTCTAATAGGGGATCAGCTTTCCCATGTGATTTTTTGGAAGATTTCTTTTCATTTGCTTCTGAAGATTTATCAGGAGCTTTTCTCAAATTTAATTTCTCGGCGACTTTTCTTCCATTAACATACTGGCCATCTTCAATATCAAAAGCCCTCTTGCCCTTACTTCCATTTTTCCTGCCTACTTTCACCTGTTTCGCTTTAGGATTAAACCCGCTTTTTCCAGACTTAGAATCAGATTTCTTTTTTTGCAATTCTTTTTCAGCATCTGAGCGTTTCAAGGAAGGTTTTTCTTCTTCATTTTCAGCCTCTTCGACTTTTGATTTTTCCGAGGATTTTTGGGTCTTTGATGCATTTTCTTGAGATTTTTCAGAAGATACTTCAACAAATTCATCTCGAGACTCTGAAGGATTATTTTCTGGCTGTTCTGTTCCATCTTCCTGATGATGCTTGGGATCATCTTCTGCAAAAATTTTCTGAACAATTTCTACGGGTATTTCTACTCGAATATGAGTTTTTTCATTTTTAGTGGTTTCTTTTGCTGGTAAATTTCGGTTTAAATTACCCGAAATTTCAGCAGCATTCACCTCGATGGTATTTGAAATGGTAGCCCGGTTTACACCCTTCTTATTATGTGAAGTGAAATTTCCACTGGCCATGCCACCACTATATCCAACTCCGGCGCTTTTGCCTTCATCGTGATCGTGAACATCAGTTGCAATAATTTTCTGCGCTTTTACCGTAGCGGCATTAAATTTTAAAATTGATATTTTAGAAAAGTCAGGGCGTAACCATAAATGAATTTTCCGATTGGCGTTATTTTCTCCGTGAGTTTGTAAATAATGCAAATTCCCTTCGTCATTCGCACTCCAGACCACAATTTGTAAAGATTCGTGCTGAACTAGCTGCGCTAATAATCCATTATTTAATAATTGCTGAAGCAATAACGAGGATTGTAGGGGATTTGCAGTGATAATCGATTGATGCACTGCTGGCAGTTCTTCTTGTAAAAAGGCCATAAAACCCTCATGAGAAATACCTAAAGCCGTAATCAAGGCTCCCAAATGGTGAGGAATCGGATGATTATGCACTTGCAATTGCTCATTTGTTGGAAGTGTCACTGTTATTGGTACTGGCTGCTTTTTTTGCAAAATTGCAGCGCCACGCAAATGGAGCTCTTCAGAACGAACCTCCATTGTCTCAGCCTGAATTCCAGCCTGCACTTTCGCCCAACGACTTTCTGTATATCCCGCTGCTGCGGAAAAATCTCCAGACGTGCTAAATGAAACCGACTGCTGTTGGCTATTTGACTCATCTTGCACCGTTTCTATTCGAATTTTTTCAGCCTCTAAAAAAGCGTGTTTCGCTTCGATAAATATTCCTTTAATTCCAATTTCTCGGCCTGCAATGAGCGTTAAATCTTTTGCCACCTTCATATTTTGAGCTAAAAATTTCTTAGCATCTTGCTCAGCCCTTGCCCAACTGGCACCAAAACCAAATCCCCCTTGTGCTGAATAATCTACAGAAATACCTAAGGTTTCTTGGTTGAATTCATATTTATCCTGAACGGCTTCAATTAAGATGTCTCGCTTTGCTTTAATATAAACCGATTCCCAATTTTCACCTGTGACCCCTTTTAAAATAGCATCACGCCCAGCTTGCAAAACAATTTCGCGAGCTTGAATCCATGGGAGGGCATAATCGACCCAATCGATATTTGTTTTGGTTTGCTGATATTTAACGGAAATCTTAGGCTGCAACATATCACCGAGCATTTTCTGAATACTCCCCGCCTTGGCTAATGCTTCATACATTTTATAGGTGCTGTAAGCCGCTTTAATTCCTTCGCCGACAAAATCTGCCGTATCTTTGCTCGCTAACATGCCCTCAAGAGCCGCGAGTGGTGGTAAAAAATTTTGTGCGATGTTTTTTGCCGCTAAAGCAAAATCGCCACGCATGGAGGCCTCTAAAGCTTTTGAGCCAAAAAATTCAATACCAATCGATTGTTGATTCATGCTCACTTTATGCTGGAGAGGCAAAGCTTCTATTCGAACATCTCCCTCGTCAGCGAGCATTTGCAAAACATCACAACGAATTTGAGGCGCTTGATTATAGACATCCCCTACTGTCGCGCGCTGCGAAATTTTTTGTGCCGATAAAATCGGATTTTGTGCAGTTTCATGCGTTTCTCTGCGGTTCATATTCATGTAAGAAAATCCGGAAATTCCGCTCATGTTGGTTCTTTGCTCATGATGTAAAATAATCGAGCGTAAAGCAATTTCGCTGCCAAGCATTTCGATGGCTTCCTTTGCCATGATCGCGGGAGCATCTCCCTCAATTTTTCCTTCTGAAAATAATTTCACTTTTCCAGCGAGCGATAAAATACTGGTTGGAATCGCATATTCTGTCGAGCTATTTGTGCAACCAGAAGTTAGCCCTTTTGAAAAATGCTTGGGTGGCAAGTCGATTTTATAGACTGTCGCACCCATTTTAATGCCCTTTTTCGCTTTAAGTGTAACATCTAATTTCGCCAAAAGCTGAGCAGAAGTGAGCTGAATATCTCCTTCTGTGAGCAAATCAATCGCACCCATCGTGGAAATTGATTTTGCCTGAACAGACTCAAAGCGCGGCTGATAAACACTACTAGAAGAACCACTCCACGCATTTTTTTCCCCACTTGAAGAATGTGCGACACTCACGTCCGTTTTGGGAAGATATCGTATGAAAGTACTTGCTTGTGCACGCGTACCCTGAGCTCCCGAGAATTCTGCACCCAAATTCAAAATCTTGTCAGAAGCCGCCGATAATTGTGCAGCCGATTTAATCAAGCCTCCGGATTGTGATTCTGCATGCTCAATATTAACATTGGTCTTTTTTTTCTTTTTACGAAGGCCAAAAGAACTGGAGGATTTATTCGTATTCGTATAGTTTTTCACATATTTATACTGGCGTTTTTCAACGGTTAATTTTTTAATATTTAAAAACATGTTATCGCCAGAAAGCAGTTGGCCGGTAACATGTGCCGTATTTGCCTGTAAATTGGTTTTACCTTGAAACCGAACACTGCCGGTTTTAGTAAAATCCTTATCCTTCTTGATCTTATCTGGAGCTGCTCTTCGTCCTAAAAATTCTTCTCGACTTAGTTTTGCCTGATAACCTGCAATATTTGATACGGTTTTATTATCAAAGCCGCCAATTTTAATGTCCTGAAATTTACCGTTTAAATCTCCTGTTCCATCTAAAATTCCAGCTTCATCTACCCTTAAAGCTCTACCTTCAAGATTAGCTTCATTAAGGTTTACATGCGCCTTTTTAATCCCTACCGTATTTCCGACCTTGGCATCGAGCTTTCCAAAATAAGCTTCGCTTTCTAAAAATGTCAGATTCCCATTTTGGGCCCGCAAATTACTTTTCTCTTTTGCTACGGTAACCGAGCCTTTGCCAAAATGAATATCACCCTGTGTCGCCTGAATATTTAGCTCCTTCGTAATGAGCTCTCGATGGCTTTTAAAACTGGCTCCATAGAGATTTAAAATCCCCAGATTTTTATAATCAAAATCATTAATTAATACATGACCAGGCGCGTTAAAAGTTAATGCCTTATCAGCAAGCATATTTCCTTGCATTTTGAGCTCACCCAAATTCTTAGGGTCTGCAAAGGGCGGCTCTCCAAATTTCCATTCCGTCTTATGCCAATAGGGTTTGTCTTGGGTAAATTGTTTCCAACTGGCACACTGTTCTTTTAAACGAGGAGCAATTTCGGCTAAAAAGAGAGCAAGACCATTATTTTTCTTTAAAAGATCTTCTAAACCTAGAACCTTCTCAGGCGTTGCAGATATCTCACCTACCGCTTCTTGTAAATACAGCAAAATCCCAGACAATTCTGTTCGAGCCGTTTCGCTTAGAGCCTGCCACCATTGATAAAAGGGGGATAAAACCGGCCCAATGGGAGTATTCACATGAGCCTGCTTTTCCGCTAGCAAATTCGCAGCCCATAAAGGCGATAAGATTTGCAATTGCAGAAGTGCTTTTTGCTCTATCCCAGCCATTACATTACCTTGTTCTGCTGGATTTAAAATTGAATTAAATTCTTCAAAATTTGCCTGGACGTATTGATTAATTTCAGAGAGATAATGATTTTGATTAGCTGAAAATCGATGTCCCGCACCTGCTTGCTCATGAAACCAGCTCCAATTTTCTGGCAATAAGGTAAAACTTAATGAACCTTCTGTTTTTATCGAACTAAAGAGTGAATTCATATTCGACATAATAATTTCTAATTCTGAATTTCTTCCTAATTTTGCCCCCTCATAGGAAAAATGATTACTCACCACGAGACATATTTTCTCACAGGTGCTAATATCCCCTTTTAATAAGGCATCCATCGCCACCACAATAGCACTTTTAGCCGCTTTTAATTCTCCGCCTTCCAAACTAAAGGTGTCTGCATAAAGCTGCAAAACCTCTTGAGCCATTAAAGTGCCTTCATTTAAAATTACATTGGTTTTGTCGATATTTTTTAATTCTTTTAGGGCTTCGATATTTCCATTTTTTACATTCCAAAGCAAATCTCGAATCTTCAGATCAATAAACTTGCCCTTTATTGTGTTCGAATTAATAAACACATCATGATCCACAAGAATTCGCTCCCCATTAACAGGTCCTGAATTTAAAAATACACTCTTGGTATTCTTTTCGGCTTCCGGATGATCGGCAACGATAATATTTTTTCCATCCATCGATCCCGAACTACTTCCATAATGAGATTGAATACTAACTTCCTCTGTCCCCTTGTACGATCCCGAATGATGCAATTGTTCCTTCGCTGAAAGCTTTAAATTAGTCGCCTGAAAATCCCCAGGCGTCATCAACGTATCTGCTTTTATGCCTAGCGCCTCAGCCTTATATTCTCCATCTAAACTCATAATGGGAGCTTGAACCGTTTGCTTGTTTTTAGCCAAAAACTTTGCCGTTTCATGAGCTTCAATTAAAAGTTTTGATTCCAACTCAATTTGTGCCGAATTCAAAAGACCTTTATGTTCTTGCATGAATTCAGCGAAAATCTTAATTTTTTCGGCAGCAGAAACTTCTGAATTTTCCAAATTTTTGAAGGAAACGCCGGCTTTTGCGATTAAATTAGACTTTTGAGATTTAATCTTACCCGAATTTCGAATTAGGTTGGCCGCAATTAAGCTTAATTGTTGCTCAGCCGTGATTTCCCCTTGATTATCAATAATCCCTTTTACTTGTATACATAAATTATCTTGGGTCTTAATAGCTCCTTTTTGATTGTTGAGATCAGAGGCCAAAATATCGAGCGCCTCTTTAGCCTCTATTTTTCCAGATTGATATTGTTGAAGTAGTCGCCCTATCGTCATGGAAAAATCCGAATCGCTACAAATATCTCCCCAGTTTTGCAGATCCCCAACCACATCGACAACGAGACGACCTTCGCTGAAAATCTCGGCATTCTCAGCATTTTCTAAATCCGAACCCACTTTAAGCAAAAGCTCATCATTCCCCAGAATTTTTCCGGCATTTTTTAAAACGCCACCCACGGTTAAGAGAAATTCTTGATCCACCTCAAATCGCCCAGAAGTGAGATTTTCAAATGTCATTGCAATTTTCGCTTGCATAAGACCAAAGGACTTCAAATTTCCAGAGTTTTCCAGCTGACCAGCATTTAGTTTAAATTCCGCACCCGCAACCAGAATCCCTGTCAATAGATTCTTAAGAATATGATGCGTATTAATATCTAACTCTTCTCCATTAACCGTTCCAGCATTGAGAAAGTCCCAGGATTTCACTTTTACTTTTTTCGCTTGAATGAGGGCTTCTGCTTGTACACTAAGAGCCTGAACCACATCTATAAAAATTTCTTGCTTAGCGGTCAATTTACCTTCAATATTCGCATGACCTTTTGATAACAAATCTATATTTTCTTCGCAAAATAGTTCAGCGCCTTTTTGAACCACTAACTCACCCATCGATTCAAGCAAAATTCGCTGCTCTGCTTCATATTCACCTGCAACTTTCAAGGCACCTCCAGAGCTCACTCTTATGGTTTCCGCGAAAATTTTTGCCGTCTCAGATTGCGTGAGCGAAATTAGAGCTTTGAGTAAAATAGACCGCTTTGCCTCGACGGTTCCTTTTTGCAGAAGCTCACGGGCCGACATTTCGATTATGTTAGATCGAATTAGGGAAGTTTCCGTTTGCAGCAACTCTCCATAAGTTTTTAAAAATAGTTGTTGGCCTGATTCCAAATGGCTCTTGATTGTAATTTTTTCCCGAGCTTTAATTTCTAACTCATTCCCCGCCTCTACTATGGAATTTTTTCCTTCTTTGAATTTAGAAACCTCAAATGAAGCGCGTGCTCCCGCGCTAGTCTCGCCCTTTAATTTTGCAGACCGAACATTCACATCGAGATTTCGCTCTGCATGCGTTGAACCTTCTTTTCCCTGACGAGCTTTATCTCCTCGAAATTCGATATCTTTCCCAGAATAAATATAGGCTTCATTTAATAATTTATGAACACAAAGAATTTTAATTAACTCTTCACTGTTCAAAGAAGCCGCATCCAAATTTTTTAACTTGTTTCCAATGGTCGCAACAAGACTCTTAAGACCCGTTATTTCCCCATAATTAAGGAAATTATGCAGATTTTGCAGCTCAACATTCTTAGCATGAATAACACCGGTCTCTAAATTGACTGGTGCCACCTTGCTCATCATAATCAATTTAATCAAATCCTCCGAAACAATGTTTCCGGCATTCACAAATTGATGCGTATACACATCCATTCCCTCTGGCGCCTCTATGCTTCCTTTGGCCGAATTCACCCAAAGCGTTTCCCTTTTCTCATCAGTCTCAAAAATTTTTTCCCTAACAAAATGTGCCTTTTTTTCAAATTTTACTTCGCCATCGTTAGTAAATTTTTTGAATGTCCAAATACTAGATCCCCCAACCCCCAAAAAGGCGTCTTCTGAATTGTAACATTCATGTTGGATTTTTAAGTTAACGGTTCCTCCAACCAAAAATTCATTAAAATTCGAAAAACTGCTGAGTTCAGCATCTTGCATTTCGAGCCCCTTCGCCCAACCGAAATTTCTCCCAATCGACATTTTTCCATAGTTATGAAGGTGGCTTTTCGCAATTATCCCGAAATCGGAATTAACATGACAGGTACCGTAATTACTAAACCGAGCGGCACTATCCGCCTCAAATGCTCGATCCTGTAATTTGAGCATCATTTGGCGACCTACTATAGTGCCCTCATTTTTCATAGAATGAAGTTTACCACTCCAATTTCGCTGAGAGTGCATTAAACCTAGATTCTGTACTTTTATTAATCCTGAAAATTTGATTCCCCCTTTCGAGAAAATCTCCTGATGGTTGATGAGATCACCTCTTTCTGACTTAACATTTATCTTCTTTTTTGTACGAATTTCCGAAAAATTTTCTAATTTCGACTTAAAATTAAGGGTGATATCATCTTTAGCTTCAATCTCACCATTTAATGCGATGATATTGGCCTCTAATTCGAGAGAACTAAGCGTAGCCTTAAACTCTGGCACTGTCACAATATCAGAAAATGTCTTTAATTTTAGGTCTATATTGTCGGGAAGTGCATCAATGACCAAAGATCCATTTTTAGCAATTCGAATATTACAATCATCCCTCAAAAACTGAGCCCGATAAATTTCATTAATTTGCTCGGGATTTTCGACGGGATAAGGTATATTAATTGTTCTTCTCACGAATTGATTTTGCTTATCATGAAATCCGATGATGAGTCTCAAACCTTGATTTATTTCATCTGGCTTAAGTGGATGTATTTCCACTGTGAATTTTTTATTTTCTACAGGCTGATTATTTTGATCTTGATTTAAGACTCTCATGATATTTTCCTTTTCTCTATGGATTTATTCCGGCTGCCAAGCTTCTTGCCAATAGCTGAGTTTGTACCGAGGCAAAAACTGGGCGAGTTTCTACTTGGACTTCTTTCATATAACCTCTGGAGGTTTTATGGGCTACGCTAGCAGGCGCCATCCTTCTGCGCTTAGGCGCGTTTCCGCAAGAAGTAATTCTAGCCGCACCACTCTCTCAACTAATACCTCTCTACCAAGCGCTTCATCATTTCCTTCTGCACCTCCTCGACGAGATACTTGGCCAGAAACTACAGAACTAGATTGGTTGCTAGTGTTTGTGGAAGAATAATTCGAAAGTTTTAAAATATTTGATTGTCTTGACATGATTTTTCTCCTATAAATTCAGTTCAGATTCAGATTCATCTTATCTGCTAGATCAGTGAGGACGGTTTTAATTTCTGCAGAAGCATAGACTGGGCAAACTTCATTACCTAAATCTTGAAGTAGCCCCGCAAAACGTCCACCGCTTGGTCGTTGTTGCACAACATTTCCGTTTGAACTCTTAAACCCGAGATGCTGTTGTCTGGTTCCAACCTGGACCTTTCCTACATTACGAAGCCCCATATTGAGTGCATCAAGCCTCTGTGTATTTCTAGTAGATTGAGTGAAAATTCCTTGAGAACTGTTAGAGAGTCTTACCAATGCTCCTTGCGTACTGGCAGATTGTTGTTGAACTTGACGTATAGAATCTTCCTGTGCCGTCATTCGTGTATTCATCGCTGTAATTCTGGTATTTAATTCAGCCGTACTCGACTCAGAATTCACTCTTGCTTGATTAGCGCTTGCCCGCACTTCATTTTTGTTGTTTCTTAATTCCTGAATGTTTTTCTCCTGATTTTGTACACGAGAGGCCAAAGCGGCCAAACCCTGCATAAGCGCAAACGATGGCACTAATTTTTCAAAATTCTCGATCTTTTTCTCAGCTTCTTTTAAGCGAGAAAGATCCTCTACGTGTTGCCTTTCTGCCGCTTCCAAACGTAATTTAAGAGACGCTAGCTCCCCTACTATTTGCTCAAGCCGAAGCACTCCAGAATTTGCTGCTGCACCACCTTTTCGAGATGGAGGCTCAGAAACTACTGAACTGCTTCGGCCGCTTGTATATTCCGATGCATCCGTACTTTCCTCTTCTTCCTCAAGAAGATCCGAAAGCTTTACTTTTTCTCGTCTTGACATGATTACTCTCCGGTTTGTTTATATGTGACTAATTCCTTGAATAAACGCTGCCAGTCTTGCAAAAGATGTGGGTTGACTCAATAGGGTAAAAATACCTAGGCGAAAGCTCGGTATTTTAATTTTGAATAGAATAGCGCGGAGAGGTATTTTTCATTTTAAGAAGCAACAAAAAAAGAGCTATAAAAAAACTAATACTGAAAAAAAATAAGCCGGTGTTTTCAAAAATTTTATAAAACTTTAGAGCCCCTGAGGCAATATTTACAAGATGACTTTCTGTCATTTCGGCAAGGAGGCTTGCAAAATAGCCAGCAAAAGCAAAACTAAAATAAAATAGGCCTGTTAGGCTACCTTTTATTTTAGCAGGTGCATACTTCACAATAGCCGAGAGCGCAGAGGGCATGAAACATACTTCGCCCGCACCTAAAAAGAAATTGCCTAAAATAAGCCACAACATAGACACTTGTTGACCATGAATTGCTACGCTCAATGCGGCTAAAGTAAATATGATAAAGCTTACCCCTCCTAGAAAAAATCCTATGGCAAGTCTTGCAAAGGTATTTAAAATACTAGTTTTATAATTCAGCGAGAAAAAAGCCAGAATGGGGGCTAACAAGACTACAAAAAATGGCTCAAGTGAAGCAAAAGTACCTGGGCTTATGTGATAACCCATTACGGCTGTGTTTACATATAGCTTCGAAAAAATAACAAATGAATTAAAAATCTGAAAAACTCCAGCAAAAAATAAAACGCAAGACAGCATCAATAAAAATAACATGAGCATTGATGAGGAAGAATTTTCTAGCTTTTCAGTAGGTTTGTTGTTTGAATTATTGAAGTTCATGAAAAAAAATATTGAGCACCAAGCACCTAGCAATATTGCATTGACAAAGAATCCCACTCTCAAACCCAGCACACTCGATAGTACTCCAAAAACAAGCGGGCCAAGAAGCGCCCCTAAATTGGTACCCATGTAAAATAGGGTAAAATCTCGCAAAGAACCCAACAAGCTGGCGCAATTGGGCACAAAAAAACCATTGCCGGCGCTGAGCAAAAACAAACCTGGATATAATAAATCTCTTTCCGAAGAACCTAAAAAAATACTACCAATAATCATCATGAGCACGCCCAGAATCAATGCGCGCCGAAAACCAATCAATCGATCGGCGATCACCCCCCCAGGAATGCAAAAAATAAATGAAAGCGCCATCAAAAGGCCTTGAATTTTATAGCTACTTTGCAATGAAAAATGTGCGGAACTTACTAGAAACAAAATCAAAATCGATTGAAAACCCCAAAAACAGAAACGCACAAAAAATTCCCCGAAAACCAGCACTCTCACAGGGCTCATCGTAGAAAATCCTTATAATGTCGAAGTAAAAATGCAATTAAATCCGCCTTCCTTTTTACCCGTAACTTATTTTTAATGTTCTCAAGATAGTGCTCAACCGTTCGATGCGAAACACTCAACTTTCGAGCCGCTTCTTTTGCCGTCAATCCTTTTGCGATTTCTTGGCATACTCTCCATTCTTGTTGTGATAGCAAAGAACCTTGATCGACTGGAATGATATTCACATCAATAGATGGATTTAATTTTTTCCAAGGTGCCACAATCAAATTTTTAGTTGCTTTCTTTATTAAATTTTGTGCAGAAAAATAAAAACATTCGCTAAATTTGTGAATAACATCTAAATGGTTGAGAAAAAAAATAGTCGCTTGATTAGTAGGTGCTTCTGTAGAAAATGAAAAATGGTCGACATAGCCCTGATGCTTTCGGACAAATATAAGCTCTTGCGTAATATTAAATTTTTCTTTTTGAATCCTGCACTCTTCATCATAGACTTTTTTAAGTCCAGATAATTCTGTATTAATGATATCACAGAAAAATTGATACTCGGGCAAGTCCAGATCCGTCAAACAATATTTCTGAGTTTCAGGTTTTAAAACATGACTGCCCTCTATAAGCTTCCCATTGGTTGTCAAAATAGCTCTGGAGCCATCGGAAAATCCCCTCATAAAAATAATATTTTTTATTATTGGATAGTTTTCCAAATAAGGGGCAGCCACTTGCCTTACATCGTCTATGGATTCCAACGTGTATATCTCTTTTTTGGCTAATGACACCTTAAACCCCCATCCTGTAAGGAAGTCTTTATACTCCCACCCCCTCCACCTGTCAACTTTTGAACACAAACAAGCGCTTGCACATAGCCCATAAAAGCGTTTAAGATTCTCAACTACTAATACCACTACACTAGGGAGAGGGAATTTGAATCACAATAATCACGTGAAAAACTCACTAAAAATAGACAATCTTGATTTTTCTCAAATGGACTTGTATTCTCCCAAAAATGACTCCATCGCGAAAACAATGTACTGCTTAATAGATGCAAACCAAGAACAAGCTGCAATAGTAATGCAGCTAATATCCGCTTAACTTCTGACAACAGGCATTTCAGCCCAGCGCGTGGTGTATCGCGGGGAGCGGATATTGAATTTCATTTGCCAGGGCCTTCGAATTCCCTGGGCGGCGTGGAAGACTGTGTTTTTTCCGAAGATTTTATTAATGTTATCGACCGCTTGCATCAGCGCTTGGCGGCTTGTATTTTCTTGGTTAAAAAAATCCAGCTGTTTAATTCTGTTTGGTCTTAGATCTAAAAGCATAATGCCTGCTTTTCTATAGCGATATCCTGGCTTGAATAAATGGCGAATGCCATTTTTGGCGGCCGTAATAATTTCCGCCGTGTCTGACGTGGGGATAGGAAAAGAAATGGCAATATGATTACTATAATAAGGTTCCGTTTCGCTAAAACGGCTCGTCATCAAAAACACTTCTAACCCTTCTGCTGCGCTTTTTTGCCCGCGTAATTTTAAACTTGCTGTAGCGGCATAATTACTCACTGCTTCTTCTAATTCTTTTAATTCGGTGATGGGTTTTCCGAAAGAACGCGAAGAAATAATTTGCTTTCTTGGTTGAATCTCCTCAAGAGGAATGCAGGAAAATCCGCGAAGCTCATACACCATTTTTTCCATCACTACACTAAAATAATGCCGAATTTTCTTAGGCTCACTGTCTCTAAGCTCTTTCGCAGTTTGAATATTGAGTTTTTTTAATCGCGCAGAAATTTGTGTGCCGATGCCCCACACTTTTTCCAATGGAAAGTTGGAGAGAATTTCAGTTTGTACATTATTTTCTAATAAATCAAAAATCCCCTCTTTTCCCTGGTTTTTAGCAATATAATTAGCAACCTTCGACAAGGTTTTAGTTTGGGCGATTCCAATCGAAACCGGAATTCCTGTCCAGGTTTTAATTTTTTCCCTTAATTTTACCGCATCCGAGAAAAGCGTTTCTCTCTTAAATCCATCTAGCCTTAAAAAGGCTTCATCGATCGAATAAATTTCCATATCGGAGCAAGCGTCTTGAAGCACCTGCATGACGCGGTGCGACATATCTCCATAAAGCTCGTAATTCGAAGAAAGAATAATCACGGAATTTTCTAGGCAGAATTTTTTCCATTTAAAAAGCGGTGCGCCCATTGGAATGCCGAGTTTTTTAGCCTCATTGGAGCGTGAAATAATACAGCCATCATTATTCGATAAAACCACTACGGGCCTTTTTTCGAGACGTGGATTAAAGGCACGCTCGCAGGAAACGTAAAAATTATTGCAATCCACTAAGGCGAAAATGCTCATGGCGCTATACGGAGTGAATAATATGCATGACCACGCCCCAAATATGCACCTCGCTGCCCTCCTTAACCTCGATGGGAGGATGATCGGGATGCTCGGCCTTTAAGACAAATGTTCCATCGCGCTTTTTGTGCAAGCGTTTCACGGTGAGTTGACCATCAATCGCCGCGATGACAATTTTGCCAGAAACAGCTGGGCAACTGCGATCAACCACTAAAATATCGTTCTCATGAATGCCGGCATCGACCATAGAGCTGCCACTTGCCCGCACCAGAAAGGTGGCGGCCGGATGCTTGATAAGATGCTCATTTAAATCCAATTTACCCGACAAATAGTCTTCCGCAGGCGAGGGAAAACCCGCCGGAACTTTCGATAAATACAGGGGCAATTGAAAAGCAGGATTGCGGCTAGATTCAGTAAGGGGAAAAATCAGGTTTCGTTCGCTATCAATCATCATCTTGTACATCCTCACAATGTGTATGGATGTATTTATAGCGCTAGAGGAGAAGAGGGGTCAAGTCTTTGTTTAGCACTTTAAGTGCTAAACAAAGACTTAAGTCCTCTTCTTAGCCCTCCTCGCTAAAACTTACTTGCTCTTCAATTGCCTGAGCTGTTCTTTTTCTGTTTCGAATCTATCAGCAAGCGTTAGCAAGGGCGCAATCTGCCACTCCGTCATGGCCCACATCGGCAAGGTCCTTAAAATGCGGTCCAGCTCTTCGTGGGATGATACGCTGAAAATAAGTGAACAAGATCGCCCGCCGGATTGGACACCACCTGCCACAATTTTTTTCTCAGCCTCAAGCTTTATCAAAGCTTCAAAAAGAGGTAGAACGGTGTCCTCCAAAAGAGTAAGGGCCTGATCTTTTGAAAAAAATCCTGGGCCAGAGTGCATTGTAACTAAATAAAGCATGTTATCTCTCCTTGATTAAAATTAAGGGCTCCAAACCCACCTAACAATAATGGAGCATGATAAAATAAAGGTCAACTCCTTCTGAGTTCATCATCCCTAACTTTTGAAGTTTAGATTTGCTATCATATTGAGATGGACACCCGAAAATCGCTGCTTAAAAAGTATGATGAGCTAGTAACGAAGAAGTACTATCGTTACAGTGCTTTATTTTTAACCTTGCCTTTTCCAGGCCTGCTTCAATCAGGAACTGCCCTGCCGCAATTCAGCGACTACGCGCTTGAAAAACTGCATCAAGAAGAAAATCCCAAGCAAATTCTTGAAGGTTTTTTTAAAAACATCTTAAAAATAAGCGACCCCAAGGACATTCGGAAAACGCTAATTTTATTTTTGCAATTTGTGGAACGACAAGTGGTTTTGTTCGATGCACTCGAAGACAGCGCCTTTAATTACACTCATGACATTCATGGCCCTGGGACTTTTGATTACCTATTAAAACGCGTCTCGCATTCGCATCTGGAATCGAAGATGAATGATATTCTCAAAACTTATCGTGCTCGATTAGTATTAACAGCGCACCCGACGCAATTTTATCCAATTTATGTCGTCAATATTATTCACAAATTATCCAAGCAACTTAAAGCCGATAATATTTCTAAAATTAAAGAAACTCTTTTACAGCTAGGGAAAACCTCGCTTCAAAATGCCTCACCTCCCACACCACTGGATGAGGGCGATTTCCTACTCATGCAAATGCGGCAGAGTATTTATCCTGCGCTAAAAACCATTGCTAGCCCCATTATTGAACTGGGTTTTTGGCCTGGAGGCGATCGAGACGGAAATCCAAACGTCACAACTAAAACCACTATTGAGGCTTCCAAACGTTTAAAAAATCAGATTATGCATATCTATCAAAAAGAAATTGATGATTTAAGCAGCTATCTTACTTTCCCAGACGTTTGGGGGAAATTAACGAATATTGCACTGCGGCTTAAAGCCACTCGACAAGCAATTAAAAGTCACCAAAATTTAAGCGAAAAACCCTATAAAAATGATCAAGAATTTATTGAAGCGCTTGAAACGCTAAGAGAAATTTTAAACACAGAACACGACAGCTTATTTGTCCCACAACTGGAAAGCGTTATTTCACTCGTCCGGCAATTTGGCTTTCATTTTGCAAGTCTTGATATCCGACAAAATTCACACGTGCATACTTCCGTCATAGATCAAATTCTCTTAAGCCTTAAATCAAAAATAAATTACAAAACGCTTTCAGATGAGAAAAAATTAGCCCACATTTTTCGGCTTTTAAATAAGCCTCAGAAAATTGATGTAAACCGAATACAGGATGAAACGGCGCTGGATACCTTGAATTGTTTTAAGAGCATCCCCAAAATTCAACGCGACAATGGTCCGATGGGCGTACATCGCTATATTATTAGCCACACGGAATCTCTGGTGCATTTTTTTGAGATTTTTTTGCTAGCAAAATGGGCTGGCTTAAATTGGAAAAAACTTCCATTTGATATAGTGCCTTTATTTGAGTCGATTGATGATTTAACGCATTCTGCTAAAATAATGGAAGATCTCTGGACAAACCCCATCTACAAAAAGCACTTGAAAAACAGGAATTTTCAGCAAACGGTAATGCTAGGATTTTCAGATGGCACCAAAGATGGTGGTTTTATGACCGCAAACTGGTCGATTTCTCGAGCTAAATTCATGTTGAGTGCATTGGCAAAGCAGCACCACATCGCAATCATTTTCTTTGATGGCCGAGGAGGCCCTCCTTCTCGAGGTGGCGGAAATACGCATCTATTTTATCATGCGCTTGAAAAAGTGAACCCTCAAAATCAAGTGCAGCTCACGATCCAAGGCCAAACCATTTCTAGTGATTTCGGAACAGAAGATTCCGCAAAATTTAATGCGGAACAATTAATGACCTCCGCTCTGTCCGTAAAATTATTTCCCGAAAAACAGAATCCTCTCTCTGAAAATGATATTGAACTGATCAATCGAATATCGGATATCAGCGCTCTTACTTATCAGCAATTAAAAAAACATAAATTATTTTTAAGCTATCTTTCAGAAGTCACCCCATTAAATTATTACGGGCAGCTCAATATTGCCAGCCGCCCTCCCCGTCGCAAAAAATCCCTTTCTTTTTCCGATTTGCGCGCTATTCCTTTTGTAGGCGCTTGGAGTCAAATGAAACAAAATGTACCAGGATATTATGGTCTCGGAACGGCACTCAGCCAGCTCATCGACGAGGGACATCTTAAGAGCCTTAAAACTTTATATAAAGAGCGCTTATATTTTAAGACTCTATTGAATAATGCTATGATGTCCCTTCGAAAATCGAATTTCTTAGTGACAGAATATTTGCGAAACGATCCGAAATTTGGGGACTTTTGGAAAATGCTCTTTGATGAGACCAATTTAGCAATAAAAACATGCCTCCTCATCTCAAATCAAAAAAAACTAATGGATAATGAACCGCTGCTCGAAAAATCAATATCGACACGCGAAACCATTGTATTTCCTTTACTCATTTTACAACAATATGCTCTTCATGAATTGCGCACCAACAAAAAGGGCCTCTTAAAAGAAGATGCCATTTTTCTGCATAAATTAATTTTGAAGTCTTTGGCCGCGAATATTAATGCTGCTAGAAACGCCGTTTAAAAAAAACCCGAGAGAATTCATTTCTCTCGGGCTACTTCTTTTTACGTTAAAATGCAAACGATTTTGTTTTACCACAGTGAATTTTCTTAAATGTCATCATGTGGTGTTTTCCTGCAACTACCATGAATTTCACACGATGCATCGATTTAAAATTTGCATTACATTTGACTGTTACGGTTGCCACACCATGTTTTGGCGTGAAGTGGCGGTGCGCACTCGCCAAGCTCAATGGAGACACAATCAAACCAACTGCAACACCAGCAATCACTAACATACTTTTCATTTTACTACCCTCCTCAGAATAATTCGTTTGTTTCCACCAAATTATAGAACAGGCTTTTATTTTTTCCATTTTGTGC
Organism: uncultured Gammaproteobacteria bacterium; assembly: GCA_963711375.1. Classification (GTDB taxonomy): domain Bacteria; phylum Pseudomonadota; class Gammaproteobacteria; order Coxiellales; family Coxiellaceae; genus CAVQDV01. The sequence goes on along the minus strand of CAVQDV010000005.1, from coordinate 1,991,501 downwards.
GATGGTAATAATGTGTAGCGCTCTTTCGAGTGCGGAAAACTTGACCTCTCAGGACAATCCAGTCATTATTATCACCATTTAACGTGGCAGAAATAATGGCAAATAAAGAACAATTTCCGCGCCTCATGACCATCAACAGCCCGAAGGATTTGCGCCAATTAAGGGAAGAGGAATTGCCCGCCCTGGCCTCTGAAATTCGGGAATTCATGGTTGAGTCGCTTGACCAAATCGGCGGTCATTTTGGCGCCAGCATGGGCGTTGTGGAACTCACAATCGCCCTGCATTATATTTTTAACACGCCAGATGATCGCATCGTCTGGGACGTTGGCCATCAAGCGTATATACACAAAATTCTCACGGGTCGGCGAGACCGCTTAAACACCATAAAACAACCTAATGGTCTTGCGCCCTTCCCCAAGCGCGATGAAAGCGAATACGATAATTTCGGCACAGGGCATTCTAGCACTTCTATTGGAGCGGCATTGGGAATGGCTATTGCGAATCAACTTGATCATCATGATCGGAAATGCATCGCAGTGATTGGCGATGGAGGCTTAACAGGCGGTATGGCGTTTGAAGCACTTAATCATGGTGGCGCACTCGACCCCAATCTTCTCGTGGTGCTGAATGATAATGACATGTCCATTTCTGAAAATGTTGGCGCTCTCACACATTATTTAAGCCGAATTTTGTCGGGAAAAATGTATTCGACCATTCGCGAAGGCAGCAAAAAAGTGCTTTCGAAAATGCCGCCCATTTCCCGATTTGCAAAACTTACCGAAACTCACGTTAAAGGGATGATTACGCCTGGCACGCTTTTTGAGGAATTAGGATTTAATTATATTGGCCCCATTGACGGCCATGATTTGCCGGCGCTTCTCCGCACCTTAAAAACGCTTCAACCCTTGCACGGCGCTAAATTATTGCATGTCATCACCACGAAAGGAAAAGGCTACGAAAAGGCCGAACGCGAACAAATTAAATATCATGCCGTTTCTGCGGGTTTTCACAGCAAAACACCAAGCGCTCCTTCGGCGATTAGTAAGCCAACCTATTCGGATATATTTGGTACTTGGCTTTGCGACATGGCTCGTGTCGATCCTAAATTAATTGCAACAACACCAGCGATGTGCGAAGGCTCTGGCATGGTGCTATTTTCCCAAGAATTTCCGGATCGATATTTTGATGTTGGCATTGCTGAGCAGCATTGCATTACCTTTGCCGCTGGCTTGGCCTGCGAGGGAAAAAAACCAATTGTGGCGATTTATTCCACATTTTTGCAACGCGGCTATGATCAATTTATTCATGATGTCGCTCTTCAAAATCTCGATGTTACCTTTGCTGTGGATCGTGCCGGTTTAGTGGGGAGTGATGGCCCAACGCATGCGGGCAGTTTTGATTTAAGCTTTTTACGCTGCATTCCCAATGTGATTTTGATGGCGCCCGCTAATGAAAATGAATGTCAAAAAATGCTCTCGACAGCCTATGAATTTCCAGGACCTGCAGTGGTGCGTTATCCTCGAGGAAAAGGGCCTGGCGTTGAAATTGAAAATACTCTGGATACATTACCCATTGGAAAAGCAGAGATTTTAAGAAAAGGAAAAAAAGTCGCAATTTTAGCGTTTGGTGCGTTAGTGACTCCCGCCTTAAAAGCCGGAGAAAAATTAAATGCTACGGTAATCAATATGCGATTTATAAAACCACTGGATGAAACCATCATTAAAAAAATGGCAAAATCCCACGACTTATTTGTAACGGTTGAAGAAAATTCAATACTCGGTGGTGCGGGTTCTGCAGTCTCGGAATATCTCGCTTCAGAACAAATTTTGAAACCCATTTTGCATTTAGGTTTGCCGGATATTTTTATTGAACATGGCATTCACGAGCAAATGCTCTCCGCTTGTGGCTTAGATTCCGAAGGAATTTATCAATCCATCCTCAAAAAAATCCCCAATGAATCTTAGCCCAATTGTGGGAAAAACTGCCCTTTCTGCAAAAAATGCGTTATGGCTTTCTTGGCTTTTGAATTATTGAGAATGCGGGTATGCGTGGTGTTAATGACGATACGATCCGTAATTTCTTTTAAATGCGTCACAAAAGGTGGTGTTTTTGCATCAAACCTTCCTGCAATAATTCCAATTTTTACCTTTGGCACAGGAACCTGATGCACGTAAGCGGTTCTATCGCTACTGATTTCATCAATGGGTTTTACTACCGATGCCCGCTTTGGAAATAATTTTTTAAATACTTTCGAGAAAGGAACGCCCTTATTCGGCGGAGCCAACATAATGAGGCATCCAATATTGTGTAATTGCGTTTCGTTCAGTTTACTCAAGGCATCTCGAGCCACAATTCCACCAAGACTATGCGTAATAATATGTAATTTGACACCTGAATTTTTTATTAATAAATCTTCAATATAGCGATGAAAAGTAAGACCATGCTCCAGAAGTTTGTATTTTTCCGAGGGATAATCATAATTACAAGTGCTATACCCTTGCTTACTAAGGTGCTTTTCCAAATGATCCATGCTTTTTGAAGAGCTCATCAAACCATGTATCAATACAATTATTTCATTATCAAACATTCTGAGGAAGGTAACAGACAATTGAACAAAAATCAATCACCACTACCTTTGCTTGGTTTAGTAGCAATATCACCCTCTTGGATGGTACCTAGAATTTTCTTCTACCCAACAACCATGAAAACCAAAAGGCACTCGATGGGGTAACTGAATAATGGCAAGTGGCTCAGCATCAATATGTTGCGCATCAAGGATCACTAAATCACTTCGATTGATTTTTTCTCGATAAACGTAACTCAATAAAAATCCATCACCTTCTGGAGCATCAGCCGAACGAGGAACAAATATCGGTTCCAAGGGAAACGAACTCTCACCAAAATGATGAACTTTCTTTTTGTTGCTTTTCACATCATAATGAATAATAGAATCAAAAAGATTGAGTCAAATTTTTATTGATCGTACCATTCATGTAGGCATGACGTTGACTGCGCCCCATAAATCTCTCATCAATACGGGGAAATTCCACATTAATATCATCGAGATCGTTCCTTCGTGATTTTTCGTGTTTTAAGATCAAAAATCCATCGCGTTAAATAATTGATGTAAGAAACTTTATCATCAGCAAACGCAACAGCATCACTTGGAATGTCATCGATAACAACCATTTCTAAAATGATTTTATTTTTTTCTTCTCGAGCATTAACCACATGAAAACCCAAGGCCGCCTGATCTTCAAACCATATCACATCATTATCATTTCCATATCGTGGCATAATAGCAAAACGCGCATTTAAATTGGGCTCCCATTTAAACGGCTGCTCACCACGCATAATGCGTTGAACATCTAAAGTTAAAGGAAAAAGCGGGAAGATCGTGAAATTTTCAGTAATAGCAAAATCATGCATCATACACAAAAAAGGCATTTTAATTTGTTCTTGATAGCAGATTTTTCCATATTTATCCGCAATAAAATATTTAAAATCCGGCCCTAAAAAGCTGTAAAAAATTAATTCGCCCGTGATTGGATCAACTTTGGGATGCGCCATCATGCTACGATCAAAGTCTTGATTAAAAGTATAAATTCCGCACTGCGTGAGATCATTGATATCAACATTCACCGGTTGATTGCCCTCGTTCAATGCGAATAATTTATTATGATGCCAAATCACATTGGTATTCGCCGTATTTCGCGAACAATTTTTAACAGAATCATCACAGGCCATAAAATCCCGCATGCCACCGAATAAACTTTTTCGTGCATTCCGTTCCGCTAAAAACTTATCGGTTCGTATCCAGCGATTTGTATAACGAACTTGGCCATTTTGAAAAGTGATAGCATGAATCATCCCATCACCTTCATACATGTGGTAATTTTCAGAATATACATATTGAGGGTTTGGTCCATTGCGATAAAACGTACCATTAAGTTCTTTTGGTATATTACCGATAACCATTGGATCATGAATATCACATTCTGCTACCAATGGTTCCCAAATACCCTGCAAAAACATATTATTCGGCAAATTATTACTCATGGCTGCCCCCTTGGATTTTCATCCATTTTTTATATAATCGTTGCCAAGCGTCTTTACTCTCTGGTTTTACCCAGTCACAGCCAATTAATGCCCAATCCGGATCATCAGAATTAAGGCCCAAATTTGTTATGTAATGAGCATCGCAAATAAAAAATTGCTTTTTATAAGGTAATAAAAAACCACCGTTTAATTGAAGATAGGATTTGGCATCCGCATAATTTGCAAACCATTGATTCAGAAATCCACCTTTGATGAAGGGCAACTGACATTTTAAATCTGCCCAGGATTTAAAGCCTTTCTCAAGAGCAATGGCGGCCAGTGCATTTTTATGCTTAATTTCTGAATGCGCAATTGTCTCCAGAGAAAGCAGAGAAAATTCGGGCAATTTTTTAAATCGCTTTAGAGCTTGCTTGGCTTTTTCAGGATCATTAGAAAACAATGATTTAAGAAGAATTGAAGCTTGGATTTTACATTCTTTGACGCTAAGGGTCTTATGTGACTTATTCATTTTAATACCTCTGTTTATCGCCGTTACTCACATTCCGGCAAAACTAAAGGTTAAACGAATAATTAATAAATTCGATAACTAATCTAGGGTGAGTTCATCTTTTGTGAGTATAGGCGCCCCTTGAAGCCTGTGCAAAGAGTATACAATTTATGTCGGCTTGTCAATAGTTTTTCGCACTTGATCAAAAATTTGCCTAAATTCGCGGCCCCGCACAAAACCATCACCTAAACATGATCAAAAAGTGGTCATTTATCACATAGCCATCACATAAGAATTTATCGTAGCATATTGTTTTATATTGGATTTATTTTTTACTGCCTTTTCGGGCTCGGATTTATCACATAACCATCACATAAGATCAGGCCCAAAATGGCACGTAGCTGGCATGCTTTTTAGATTTGCTTTCAGTATCGTAAAGCTTGATCAGTCCTTCTTTCACAGCATCAGCAATGATTCGAGAAACAATGGAGTAATTCTGTTCAGGTACTTCAAATCGTTCGCGAAGTGATTTATTCGTTGCAAAATCGCCATTCACATATTTCAAACAACAATGCTGATAGCAAGCACGATTGCGATCCTGCTTTGTCATAGAACGCAGAGCTTTATACCCATAAAGAATTACACGCAAATAATTATCTCCACCGATAAAATTCGGCGCCGGCAATTGAAATGATTCCACCGAACTTATTACCTTATCAATACCGCTTCCTCTTTCTTCACAAAAATTAACTCTTCTAAAAAATGAAGCTAGCTGCTCATTTCGAGAAGTTGGGTTATGATCGAGAAATCGCAGTGTATTAATCAAGGGTTGCCCTGGATTGGTTATTTCCATGCGATCTTTAAAAATCTCCACCATTGGTCCAGTCCCACGCATACTAAAATCTTGGTGAATTAAAGCATTAGCTAATAATTCGCGAATCGCAAGATCTGGATACATTTTCACTTGATGCCTAACGGCTTTTTCAATTAATTCACTTTGAGGAAGCTGACTCTCAATGAAATCGGCTATTTGTAGAAAACCTACCACATAACCCGGCGCAGAAACCCATTCCTTAATTGCATTTAAGCGATCATTTTTCTCATAAAATATCACTCGTAGCGCTTTTCTCGAGAGATCTTTAAAATCACTTAATTGATTAGCGAAAAGAATTGCGCCTAGATTATAAATGTCATATTTTCCATCACTCCTTTTTTTGACGAAAATTTCTGAAATCAATTTCTCAAGGATAGCAGATTTATTTTCGGGTAAATTAATATTCAAGAAGCGAAAATAACTGGGATAGTCCAGAAATTTTAAAACATCTCCATCAGTACAGCCACTCAAAGCAATTTCATTTTCGAAATGGACTTGACGATGTTTTTGCCAAATTTTCCTCTCCTTTTCAGGATAATCGAATAATTTTTTCTTATAGGAACCCACTCTGATAAATCCTGTGTTTTTAAAAGCTGTTGGCCGGTTGTGGGCGGGTTCAATAATAAATACTACTACACGCTTTTCCTCAATATCGAATTCTTCAATTTTGAAATCAACTCTTGGGTTAAACAATCGCGCCAACCAATTTTCTAATTCTTCATTCCCGACTTTCGACATCTTCGGCTGAAAATTGGTTCCAACGACGGCTTGCGTTTTATCTTCAATACCAAAAACTAAATAGGCAGCTGTTTTCTCATGCAAGCAGGCCGCATTAGATAATGCGGACAAATATTCACCGACTTCTTCCGGGGCTATGCCATTTTTCTTGAACTCCAGCCATTCAGTCTCTGACGGCTGATCAAGCAATTCCTGAAGAAGGCTTGGAAAACTTAGCTGATCCATGTGAGCACTCAATTGATTGTCCGTTCTTCTAAACCTATGCAAACCTACCCAAAGGTAGCTTTGCTGTTAGATTCCTGCTTCACAGAGGCTGGTTTCACTTTAATTTTACAATCAAAGCCAGAGCCTTCCTCTCCACCGGCAATTCACGGTGGAACTCACCGCATATTTTTTTAAAATTCACAATGCTTTCACACTGTATAATCGATTTATATACCTCTTTTTTATTTTTGTAAATTCGTATTTTAGGGTTTTTTTAGAAAGAAAAAGGTATGTTTAAGCAGATTTTGTACAGGCTGTTAAAAACCCTACTGCAGCCCAATGAATGATGGGCTTGGGCGCTACGGTAGCATAATCATGCCTATAAGAAAACGCGTAATCCTACCATAGTTTTTCGCACGAGGTATTTATGGGAAACGGGGCATGGTCAATGTCCTACAAAATGTTCCGCCAAACACCTGCATATCTAACCCTCAATAATGGATAGTATCTTGCCATTATTTTATATCGCCAGTAACGAAGGAGAGGACATATGAGAGTGCAACCCAGTATAAATTCCGTGGAATCCCAGGAAAATCTTGATCAAACAGATCAAATAGCAAATGCTTTACATGCTGAAATAAAAAAAGCTCTAAAAGCGGTTGATAATAATCAAGAAGCAGCCGCCCAAGCTCTGAGCTCAGGGAATCGCGATGGGACCAAAGAACTCTACCTAGCCATTAGCAAAGGATATCAACAATTATCACAACTAATTTCGACTTCTGATGGAGATGGCCCACAAAGCCCTAATTCTAGTAGGCAATTACAAGACCTTTTTACCGACTCAGAGCGGGAAGATATCCCCTTACTTCCGAAATTTGTTCCTGAAAAGGAGCTAGATTCAAAAATAGAAAAAATTCAAGTACAAGTTGCTGACGCTAGGAAATTGGCTAAAGATGCCCTTCAAATTAAGCAAATGAAAAAAGCATCCGAAATGTTTTGGAACCTTGGAACTACGTACCAGGCCATGGCAAGCATCGTCAATTTCAAAGGAAATCAGAAACAATTGACAACAGTCCTCCTTCAATATGGACCTCCCCAAACACCTCTACTTAATCCACCAAAAAATTTAACATTAATTGAACCAAAAAGTTTTTATCAGCACGCGACACACTGGGCCGCCCGAGATATTTTTTTCACTGATAGAATTGTTGCAGCGGGAGAACGCCGCTTTCCTCAATTGCGTCACTTCGGAAATTTTGCTGAAGGATTCCGGTTTGTCACCAATAAATTATGGCCAGCGGCATTTTTGGGATTAATGATGCATGATTTTATCGTATTTGGAACCAAAAACTTAAGTGCCTATGGCGTCACCCCGGCACAAATTTTTGCAGGAACAGCGGACAGTCAGCAAATTCTCACCACTTATTTAGGCAGCGATTTACCCCGAGAAATCAATTATTGGCTGGGTTCTGCCATTATTGCCGGTGTCGCCTTCACAAGTGGTTTAGTACTAGCCATTGCAAAAAGAGGTGCAGATCCCGAGATATTAAAAAAATTTCGTCAAAAATTATCAACCTACAATAGATGGTCATACGGGGAACGCACAGAAATTAAACGGGCAGCCCTATATTGGGGGCTAACAATTTTTTGTCTCTATGCAGAAGCTAGACTCGCAGAGATTTGGGCTCGAAAATTTATGGGTGAAAATCATTATCGAATCGCGGAAAGTAATTGTAATAACAAAAATATGACCCTCCAATACCAAGAAGCAGAGCAAAATTACAACTGCGTGATATGTCCCTGGGATTTCGTGGATTATTGGAAACAAGCTATAAGCCAAGAGTGCTTGAATGGTTTATTATCGGAACCGCGAGATCCCGAATTTATTTTGAGCCATTTGGATACCATCACCAAACACCCGGATTTTAAATACATTGACCTCTCCCGACAAAATTTCCTTTCGTGGACAGCCACTCAATTTTTAAAACTGCTGGAAAAATTTAAAAATTCTGGTATTAAAGCACTAGAGACATTTGATTTTTCTTCGCCTTTTCGAAATCAAATTTTCCCGAATGATGGTCGAACTGAAGGTCTGGCGAATTTTTTTGAAAAAGTACCCACAAATACAATTATTCTAAAGAACCAAGGACTAGGCGACGAAAAAACGGAGATCCTCGCCCCAGCAATGCGTGAGGCAACGAGCATTATTTATGACGGTAATCGAATAACAGCCAAAGGTTTTGTGGTTGCCATTAAAAATCTCCATAATAAAACCCCTGCTGTCTCTTTTAATGAAAATGACATTGGTGATGATGGCATTGAACAGGGAGTGCCACAATTACCAAAGTCGGTGAAAGCAGGTGACTTCGGAGATAATAAATTCGGAAAAAAAGCCCTATCAGTTTTTGGAAATTGGACCGCTACAAATAACGTCACCGCTCTGGATTTGTCCCATAATCCAGGCCTGGCTCAAGCCGACTTTGATGCTTTTGGTAAAAAAATCGAGGGCTCTCAGTTAAGAAAATTCCAAGTCGATCGCTGCGCGATCGGTGACAAAGAAGTCGAGGATTTTTCGGCGCACTTCCCCTTTCTTAATTTGGAAGAATTTATTGTTTCCAATAATCCCATAACAAATGAGGGATGGATGTCTCTGCTACAAGCGTCTGTCAATAGAACCTTAAGACGCCTGGTTGTGGATCGAACTAAAATTGATGCTGAAGGTTTAGAAATGGGCGCCACTCTACTGGCCAAAACGAATATTAAGGAATTTAGTGGCAAACAACTTCCCGCCACTTTGGAATCTTACATTACGTTTCTAAGGGCTTTTGCAAAAAATGGTGCGGAATTTTTCGACGGATCCGATAACCCCTATTTAGGTGATGCATTTTTAAAGTCCTGTCGAAAAGAATTAGCAGGATTGACAAAATTTATTTTGAATAATATAAAGGCCACTGATGATGGCGGCGTTCCACTCATGAAAGAAGTTGCTGCAGGGAAGGTTAGCAGCGCGAGCTTGGCCGACAATCTTAATATAACAGACGCCACTTTACTCGCTTATGCTGAGGAACCAGAAGCGGGTAATATCATTGAGCTAATTTTACCAGGTAATAATTTAGGCGGAAAAGGTGCGCTAGAAGCTTTAGGCAAAAAAGCCCAATTTTTGTTACTGCAAAATTTAGTGATTTCAAGAAATCCATATATAACCCCCAAAGACATGTATTCCCTGGCCATTAATCTCATTAAAAACATACCCGATAATAATATTGAGGACTATGATCGAGATCAAATTCGGTGGTTACAAAAAAATGCGGAACCCAGAACAAATATCCAAAAAATTAAAGCCGATGATAATTTTATCGATGAAGAAACTAGGCAGATTTATAAAATAATAGAACCCCGAGCCAAAGTAAGCCTCAGCGCGAAAGTTGGAGCGGCTGCAATTCCTGGCCTCGTTTCATCCGGTTTATTTTCAACTGCCCCAGCAGAAGCGGCCAGAACAGTGCCTCTTACTAAAATGGGAGTTGATCTAGGTCTCCTCTTTGGATTAGGGGCTTTGGGACTCATTGTCCTGATACTTTTAATTTACAAAGTGAAAAAGTCCCTAAAATCGGAAGATAAATTTGAATTACCAACCCATAACTCCCTAGGATCCAATCATGCGTAAATATTTTTTCACTCCCGTCACCGGCAATGGTTTAGGCATTTCGCAATCTTCGTTTAGCCAAATTGGACGAGTACTTCCTCACCAAGGTTTTGGTCAAGCAGAATTAGATCTTTTTATTAATCTTCAAACGGGAAATGTCACTTTAATGGACCGGCCTGTACGCGTCATGGAAGGGAATTTTCCAATTGAATTTAAATATGTCTATAACAGCTTGGAACCGAATATTTCTAAAGCCTGGCGATTTGGGCTAAAGCGCTTTACGAATTTACCGAGTGTGAATCCACCTCGTGGAGCAACAGCTATTTTAGAAGAAAGCGACGGACACATAACTACTTATACAGCCGATCCCAATCAAAATATTTTTTATTTTGCCGAAAGCCATGGGGATAGCACACCCTTTATGCGCTATGACTATGACAGCAAAACGTGGCTTTGGAGAGATCCTAAAACACAAATACAAGAAATTTACGATGCTAATGGATTTTTACTTGCGCGATTGGACGCTCGTGGACGCGCCACCCATTACACCTATGAAAATGGGGAAATAAAAACCATTACAGGTCCGAGTGGCGTTTGTTATACCATTCACCGACAAAGCAATTTAAATGACCAATCGGTATGGATTTATGCCGATAAAGAATTGGTACATTCCTACATTTTGGATAAGCAAGGTCGTTTACAAAAAAGCATTACGCCCGATCCCAATGCTTATACCACAACCTATACGTATGGCGGAGAAGGCACGGCCTTAATCGATACAGTTCTTCAAGACGATGGAACGGTTTTAAATTTAGCCTTTAATTACAGTGGCGGCCATGAAATTCAAACTCTTGGTATAGGCGGCCAAAAATCCTTTAATTCTTGCAACATTAGCTTAAGGGCGGGGTTTGGATCGATAGACGACAGCGATCAATCAAAAATTACTTTATTTTATGATCAAAATGGGCTTGCCACTAAATTGACACGTGCAACGGGTTTTAATGAGCAAGAACTTGAATTTAAAACCACGGAATATCAATATACCCCTAAAAAACAGCTGCAAAATATCATTCGTCCTAATAAGGGCGTTGAAAGTTTTGAGTATGATCCTATGTATGGTTATGTCTTAAAACACACTTTACCAAATCAACAACTCATCGAAAATTATTATCAATCGGATAATGAAAAAACACGATTAGTCTGCAAAATTCGATATTTTCAAGATCAAAAAAACCCAGCGGTTACACGTTTAGTTTATGACACGACGGGCGGGAATTCTTTTTTACGCTTTAAAATTAGCCCTGAAGGGCGTGTGACAGAATATCGTCCGACCACCGATGGTCATCAGAACATAAAAAGCAAGCGGGCGTATTTAAAATCCCTCTATCCCGACATAGATTCTATGGATCCGCGTATCGCTCCTCAATTATTTGAAATGGAAGCCTGGCTAAAAAATTCAACGAACCCGCAACAAGTGAGTTTAACAGAATACGAGTATGACATTTATGGGCAAGCCACGTTTATTTATCGATATGGAACTGTAGATGCCGCTGGAAATGGCATTAAAGATGAAACCATGGGAAGAGAACTGTATAACCGAGATCGCTACGGTAATTTACTTCGCCAAGAAATAAAACAATCCGACACAAAAAATGAGGTAAGCTCGCAGGTCTTTGATGGCCTAAAAAGACTACGAGAAAAAACTAATGCTCTTCTCGAAACAAGCCACTACGAATATTCTCCCGTCGCAGATCCAGCAAATCCCTATCAATTAAAAATTACGCATCCGAATAAAAGCACCGAAGTTCATGCAATGAATCTCCAGGGGGATACCGTCAACAATACGCTAAGCGTGTTAGGAGATCCACAATCTCGAACAACCAATTTTCGTCGTGATGGAATGGGCCGCCCTATTGTTATTACGCGCCCCGACCAACAGCAGGAATATCAATTTTTTGATAAACAATATCGCCTCGGTTATAAAGTCTCGACTTTAGGTATTGTCAGCGCTTTTGAATACGATTTAAATGAGCGTTATCAGGCTACCACAATTTATGACCAAGCTGTTGATCTTAAAAAAATATTGCCCTCTTTCCCCGGGCTCATGCCAACACCAACTCGGCTCATTAATCAAATCCCTAAAATTGCAAACCCACTCAAAGATCGCACCATTTATACCTTTTCTGATTTATCAAAACGAAAACAATTTGAGGTGGATGGGAAAAAATATATCACGCAATATTTTTACGATAATTTAGATCGAGAAATTGGAAAAATAACTTATGATACTCGTATCTCGGATGAACAATTAGCAGGCTTAAAAGCAACGGGAAATATTGCTTTGCCTGCACCAGATTTTAATAAGGATCATGGCTCTCGAAATTTTTATGATAATGATGGCTTATTAATTGGCGAACAAGATGGCGCCGGTTTTGTCACGGAATATATTCGTGATGCTGGTGGTCGAGTGCAGATGAAAATTGGCTATCATACCCCAATTGGAATCGATTTTTCGCAGGATTTTAAGACGGTTCTTAAAACCGTGCGCGATAAAAACGACCCAGAAGACGCTTTCACGCGTTACGCCTATGATGCCAGAAATCAACTGATCGCCGAATTAAATGCTCAAGGTTTTTTATGGCGCTACGACTATTTTGCTAATGGCTTAAGAAAAAGTTCGATACTTTTCGACACCAAACCCACCGGAGAATTTCCAACCCCTCCACTGTCGACACCAGAGGATGTCGTGACAAATTATAATTACGATTTATTAGAACGTACTATTCAAAGAACCAATTCCGATGGCACTCAAACGACAGAAGCCTATGACGTGATGGGTAATACAATTCTCAATAAAACGCAGGATTTATTGGAGCCAAATAATATCGCTCCCGATTTTCAGCGCAATACGCAAGCCCAATATGATGGCTGGAATCAGGCGATAAAAACAGCCAATCCCTTTATTGGCGCTTTATTAGCGGCAGCCAAAACCCCAGATGAAATTAACAAAATTTGGGAAACGCAAAGTACTCGCAATACCTTTGACGGAGCGGGATTAAAATTAAGCTCCACCAATTCTCTCGGACAAATTACCTATTTTTATTATGATCTTGATCGCCGTCCCTTTATTACGATTGATCCTCGCGGGTGTGTTATAGAAGTGACCTTAAATAATTTTAATGAATCGATTGTTGAAAGGCATTATAAAAACTTCCTCACGTTAAACGCGGATATTAAAGGCGGATTTATGACACCGGCTTTTCGGGCGCAATTGAATGCACTTCAATCGCCCAAAGATCCCAAGACAGTTAAAAATCGCGATCAACGCGGCCAAATCGAAGAAGAAATTGATCCAGACGGTAACACCACAACGAGAGAATTTAATGCGTTTAAGCAAGTCAAAGCCGAAACCTTGCCTCTCGAAACGAAAGAACCTACCTTGAAAATTTTACACGAATTTGACCCTCGAGGTCTCGAAGTCAAAACAACAAAAATCGCGGCCGATGGAACAGAAATTATTACCTCCGCCGAATATAAAAATCCCCTTGGAAAAATGACGAAATTTACGGATGGTGAAAACAATACTCGAAGCCAAACGCACGATCGCGTTGGCGGGCTTGAAAGCAAAATTGGGGGTAATGGAAAAACTACGGATACGTATAAACGAGATATGAAGGGACGTGAAATTGCTCACACCGATGGCGTTGGCAATACGAAAACTCGAAGCTATAATCAAAGCAAGCGAACGGAGACTTTATTATTACCTGATAAAAAATCGTATAAAACGCTGACAAAAAACGGATTTAAAGAGGTCATTGCTTCTGAAAATGATTATGGAAATGATGAATGGACACATGCTCCCGACGGGCAAATAGCGACTCACACCGATGCTCTTAAAAACACCGAAAAAAATAGTATTAATCTTATCGGCCAAAAAACCACCCATCAGGATTACGAGGGCATTCTGACTGACACGCAATTTGACCTCTCGGGAAATCCCGAACAAATAACCGAGGATACGGCAGGCCTTAAAAGAACGCATACCAAACTGCATGACGCGCTCAACAATATCGAAACCGAAATCAATCCCAATCACGTCACAACGGAAAATGAATTTACGCTTTCTGGACTGCTAACCAAAAAGACTCAAGATACTGGATCGGATCCGGATTCATTAAATCTAACAACCGCCAATCAATATAACGCGCAAAATAATCTGACTTACTTCATGAAAGGCGACGCGAAGAATCCCAATCAAACGGACACGCAAATATTGATGGATGGTTTTAGCCGTAAAACGGGTACCGTTATTGATCCCAAGGGATTAGCCCTTAAAAACAGCCTCATTTTAGATAAAGCGAATCGAGTTATCGTAAAAATAGATGCGAATAATAACCCGCATTATCAATTTTACGATTCGAATTATAATTTGCGTTTTGAAATAACGCCACTAGGCGGTGTAACGGAGTATCGTTACGACGACGCCAATCGAAAAGTGCTTAATCAGCAGTACGAAAAAAGTATTGACATAAAAGCGATTAATGAAAAAACACCCCTCAGTAGTGTTGAAAGCCTCGTAGCGGCAATTAAAGATCCGCTCGACAGTCCAACGTATTTTGTCTATGACCCGAATTTCACGCGTAAACCGCAGTTTGAAGTGAATGGTGTTGGTACGATTCGAGAATATGTCTATGATAATGCTGGCAGAAAAAAAGCCGAAATCCTGCATGATCACGCTTTCCTGAAAAGTGATCTCTCAACCATCAATCGGAAAAAAATACTCAATTCTTTAGCCACAAAAATAACCCCCATAACTGAATTTGATCGCGTGACGTATTGGATTTACGACGCGGCCGGTCATGAACGATTCCTTATAGATCCTGAAGGCTATGTCACAGAACAACGCTATGACAAAAACCACCGCACCACAATGTCCATTCGTTATGATACGAAAGTCCCTAACCCACAGGAACTTTCTAGCCTTTCTGCCGAGGATTTTCTGTCGCATATTTTATTAACGCCAGAAAATGATCGCTATAATTACACCTATTTCACCTCCCTCGGTCAACCCGAAATTTTAATAAGTCCAAAAGGCTATGTCACTCGTTTTCATCACGATGCCGCTGGGAATGTGATACAAATTACTGAATTTAAAAAACAGGTGACCATGCCAGGGGATTATGAAACACTGCGCACAGAAATTGCTGCTTGGACTCCTAATAATATTATTGATAGCGTGTATATCAAAAAATACGATCACGCCAATCGCCTCACCGATAAATTCGACCCATTCGATAATGTCGATCACTTTGAACTGGATGGACTCGGTAATGCGACTTCGCATAAGGATCGAGCTACTTTTGTTTGGAAGAAACTTTATGATCGAGCATCTCGGTGCTATCAAAGTATAAAACCCGAAACAGAAATTACCATTGTCAAGATCTCCCCAGAAAATGGAGAATTGGTCGAAGAAAAGCAAAGAGTTGAACTAATCGATGAAACCATTTATGACTGTAATGGAAATAAAAAAAGAGTGACACATGCTAAAGGTACGACCGAAGAAAGAATTTTAAATTCCAATTTTAACGCCTGTAATTCTTTTACCGGTATCCAGCTGGATAATATTCCAATCGATGACCCTTTAAAACCGGCCAATTTAAGCGAGTTTCCTGTCAGGTTCGCAACACTCACCACTGAAAAAATATTCAATGCTAAACAAAAAGTTATTTCGGAGCGTGTTCTCAGTAATAAAGATGGTAAGACCACTTTGCCCTGGAAATTCTATGTCTACGATTGTGCGCAACGACTTATTTACAAAGTTCAGCCTGATGGCACTGTCATTCATTATGATCGTAATACCTTCGGTGATATTCGAGTGCAAACCCAATACGATCAGCGATTGACGATCGATCTCTCCCCTTATGTACAAACGGGAATTCCGCTTTCCGTGATTTCGGCGAATTTAAAACCCTCTCCCGATGATCGTACGACCACCAACAGTTATGATCGCAAGGGTCAGAAAATTAAAGTAAGTCTAGATGAAATTTATTTTCACGTCTGTAATGGCAAAAACCAATACAATCCCGCCACGGGGACGAAAGCTTCCCCGACGAAAACCATTCAATACAATGGATTTTCGGAACCCACTTTAGTTTCAAATTTGATTGATTCCGTAGCGGATACTTGGCAAAAAGATTTATTTTTATATGATCGTGAAGGCAATCGAGAAATTAAGGCCCATTTAGCCGATGAAATTCAAGGATTTTTCGTTACCTGGGAATCATTTAATCGAAATAAAAAAGTGGTTGATAGCATTAGCTATGCACTTCCACTGAATGAAACATTAACACCAGAATCTTCAATTAAGGCTATAAAAATTAAACTCGATAGTCAAAAACCCTATCAAAACCGCCAGTTTCACAATGAATATGACTTGCGGGGAGATTTAACCTCTCATTCCTCTATCAACGTAATGCGCGACGCATTACATTTGGGCGATAAAAATAAACCGCGTTTTGAGTCTGCTCTAAATCTAACAGTTACCGAACTTTATGGATATGATCCACGCCAATCTCAAACTTCTCTAACACGACCCGATGGCCTATCCGCTTATACTTTTTTTAATGAAGTGAATAAAAAATCCGCAGAAACTGGCTTTACAGCCGCCACAAAACTCAATCCTACACAAGAAGATTTTGTAACGCCCTTAACCTATCTGGGTTGCAATGCCCTTTTAGAAAATGTGTCGACCACTGAATTTATTAATGGAACCACACCGGTTATTCCAGGCCAATATCCAAAGCCTTTATACCCTGATAATGCGGCCAATAAAAAAACTCTGAGACTTAAGGATAAGCGAGGATTTACTCAAATTGTGAAAAAACCAGAATCCTCAGGGGATCCGGCGAAATCGCGTTGGACCGTTTACACGTCGACTCCTTCGAAAAAAATTGCACGGGATTTTTATGCCTTCCAAAATAATGATGGCAGCAAAACCTTCGAGCATCGTTATCTTTATGACATTCGTGATCGCTTAGAATTAAAAGATACCTTAGAAAATAGCAATGTTACCGAATCATCTGAAAATCTTTACAATAGCTTCAGTGAAACTATTGGAGAAGGCCCGGGAAATCATGTATTCCCACGTCAACGTAAATTTGATAAAGCGGGCAATATGTGGTTTTCAAATGAAAAAGTGCCAACGGCATTTTTGACAGATTTACGGGGAAAAACATCCATTCGCATTCAATCGGCTTACAATGATTTATCTAAGGCACCCTATGAGGAACTGCAACCCATTATTGCCGACCCAAATCCGGATTATGATAAAACCGAAAGTCAGCTGGATAATCGCGGCGCGAAAATTGCCCTCTATCAGCCAGAAATTTTACTTCCTTCTGATGATAGCCCAGGCACTGATATTCCACATTCCGTTTTAGTCGGTAATGGCTTTGAGGGATTATTTAAAAAAGGAACGCCCTGCCTCACCTGGGCACCCCTCACAAAAGTGGGGTTAAAACCAACTTTTTATTTAGACAAGGAAAGACTTATTTTAGATACCGTCACTGGTCCTTCTCGAAGTGGAGTAGATTTAAGTCAAATTCCAGCGGGAATTCACACGTTTGAGATTGAATTTGCACTCGATGGAGCACAAGGCACTGGAATTAATTTATTCAAAGCGAGCGGAAATTTTGAAGTAGCCACTTCAGTTAACTCGCCCAATTCTTATTCCTATGAAGTTTTTAAGGATAATCAACTTACGTTTAATAATAATTTCCCGGGAGTAAACAGTATTGAGCTGTGGCTCGGAGAGGCTAAGATAGGAAGCATTCCTGTTAAACCTGGAACCCAAACCCTGGATTTAAGCCAATATGCCTCTGGAAATTATACGGTGGTGGTTAATGGTGAACGATCCTTGCCATTTACAATCTATACCAAAAAGCCTAATTCTACTGTACTCAGTTGGGATATTCCTTTTAGTATTAATATTCATTGTGTAAAGCAATATGGACAAATATTTTGGACAGTTCCAGAATTGTTTTATTCAAATAATCTTAAAGTGGAATGTCAGTTTGAAACTACTGGCAATAAATCAAAAACAATAACTCAAGAAATTCCAGCCAACTTCTTTACGCCCTCGAAACCTGAAAAACCAGGTGATCCAGTCATTTATTATAATTTTGATTTCAAAAATGAAGTCAGCAAAATTCAAAAAATCAGTGTGTCTTTGAAAAACTTTGATGGCCAATGGATTCCTTTATCGCAAGAAGATGTGCCTTTAAAAACTTCAACACCAGATGATTACCAATTTACGAATCGTCGTTTTTTCTATGTGTATCCATGGAAGAATGACGGTGAACAACCCTCACTTTATTTTAAAGATATGCGTAATGATATTAATTCTAATTGGACGAAAATTTCGAAGCCAAATTTTACGGATCAAGGTGTTTCATTTGAAATGGGGGATTTCCCACTGGGCGTTTATCCTCTTCAAATTAAAAACCTCAATGGTTCAACAAACCCGGATTTAGAGCATGTTTTTACCGTATCCAATGATGGCACCAATTCTGGAATGCTCTATGTTAGTGATCATTATCTATCTCCATCAACGGGGGCTCAGAAATTTTCCGAACGCGTTAAAAATAAAATTAGGGATCTTGACACGGCATTCCGTCCAAGCTTCCTCTTTACTCAAGATCACTGGGGCAATGTTACTCAAAAAGTTCAAGTAGGTCAAAAAACGAGTTTAATCACCGACACTACGTTTAATGATAAAAATCAAAAAATAACGGTGACCTTACCGGAAACGACTTCGGTTGATGAGAAAAGCAATTCAACAAGAGTAAGACCCGCAACGACGCGACATGTGAATATTCAAAATCAATCGATAGGTTACACAGACCCAAAATCCAGCAATTTTGCCTTCATTTTAAATGAAGCTGGAACACAACTTCAAAGTATATTACCTACAGGAGAGACCTCTTTTATACAGGAATTAGATGGATTTTTCCGCCCCGTAAAATATTGGGACTCTCGTAATCATTTATGGCAGCAACAGTTTAATAATTCGGATTTAATTACCCAGATGACAAAACCTTCTGGGCTAGAAGCCAATTTCATCTACAATGCTCGAGATTTTCTGCTCGCCCAATTATCGCCATCTGGAAATAATTATTATTATAATTACAGCGCAAAGGGAGACATTATTTCGCGAAAAGATCCCTCTGGACTTCAAACGACCATGACCTGGAACCGAAATCATCAAATGTCCACCTTGCAAAATGGTGCGGGTGAACTTACTTGGAATTATGATTTTGAAGGGAATTATGCGCAAGGCATAGCGGGACATACCGATTTAGCTGAAGCAGCCACCTACTACACTTTAAATTACAAAATGCAGCCTATTCGAATTACATCGCAAGGTGGAAATTTTAACCGGGGATATTACATTACTCCGATCCCAGTTTTTTATGTCGTCGGTAAATCCCTAAGAAAAGCGTATATTGCAGGTGCTTCAATATACTTTCCAAATCAAGATCTGCAAATGACTTATCAAGGAGATAAACTGTCACAAGTGCTCGATAGAGGTAATAATACTCAAACGGATTTAGTCAATGATGATTTTTTAAATCCTCACATTAAAACGTTTAAAAATTTAACTTCCGGCGGAATACATGTATCCATTCAGGAAAATGATGAATTATTCCGGCCTGAATCCGTCACCGATGGTGCGCTTTTTTTAACGAATGCCTATGACGTGGCGAGTAATCGCCGCAATGTGAAGGCGAATATAGATAATGTCGAAAATTGGTTTGACACCGACAGTTGTGGGCGTGTCACCAAGGATGCCTGTGCTTTCGTCAACGGACAAATTCAGCCAGTAGCTGGACAAGGCGTTGTGCCAACGTATTTGAATAATTATAGAGCTACGGAGTATTTTATCGATACTAACAAGAATTCGCAGACCGTTACGCTCGCTTACTACCCGGATAATCAGTTAAACACAACATCAAGTGACAATGGATTTAAAACCACGCGACAATACGATGGAGACGGTGAAAATACCTTCTATCTGCAACAGGATAATGATAATAATGTTCTCCTTAATCAAACAGCCTATACACGGGGAATTGTCACGGGTTTAAGTTCTGTAAAAGGCGATACGGCTAATCCTTTTAGTTTAACATGGGCAGAGACTCAAATTATTCCAGGGACCAATAATGTTCCTTCAACAGAGAACACCAATTATTATGCGAACCTTGAGTATCAATGGAACCTAAATACTGCCTTTTATTACGCGCGTTTCGATGAATTAATGCTCTTCGCGGCCACTTCGCAAATCAACACACGCCATGGTGAACATGGTTTTGGTATTGCTCTACAAGGCTATAATGCAAACGGGCACTTAGTGGCGGTCGTCAACACTCAGCCCTCTAGCGACAATTCCTCTGAATCGGCCACCTTTTTCTTAATTCCTTCCTACGATGGTCGGGTTTTAGAATCCTATGAAGTCATCACTTCTGAACCGGGTAAATATGATGAATACACTCAGGTCAAGCATCATTTTTATTATTACAATTTAAAAGGCCAATATCAGGGAACCTATACAATCGATGAAACGACTCAATTAAATCCTTTGTCTGGAAAACCTTCTAATGCCCTGGATTCATTCACTCCAAGCAATATTAATTTTTCTCGTTTCGGTGTAAATTCAAAAGGTGGAACGGCGGTTGGATTTAATGCCGATCAAGGCGCCTGGGAATTTCGAAGCGGAAAATCCACTTTTTGTTTGGAAGATTATTTTCAGCCGATCGCCACAGATTGGGGAAATGGTTCATCCCCCATTGTGGCGGGAGGAAATCTCTTCCGGAGTTCCGCAAAAGCCATAACAAAAGTCAATGATTGGAAAAATTTTCAGTCAGTTCAAACGACTTTTCCGCCTTTAACGACGGATAATTACACCGTGCAAATCGGCGATACCTTGGGGATCGTTTCAGATAAAGAATTTGGAAATTCCAACGAGGAAGCCATGATCGCCATGAATAATGGAATGACGCCTGGGGCTAGTCTAGGAGCCGGCAAAAATTTGCTAATTCCACAGTATATTCCCATGACAAACACGGCCACGGACAGTTTGCCTTTCATTAAATTCCAGTCACTCATGATTCCACAATTGCAACCTTTCGTAAAAATCGACAGTCAATCGGATATTTGGGAAATGGTCGTTGAAATAGTGGCGGTTGTAGTCGGCGCTATTGCCTTGCCAGAATTAGCGCCTACTTTTTTTGCCGCAGGAGTAGCCGCTCTAACGGCAACAGGTTTAGCAACGATAGTGGCCACCTCGGCTATCGCGGCCGTAGCCGCCGGTTTAGTAGATGCCATTGGCCAAGGAATTTTAATAGCCACAGGAGTAGAAAAAGAATTTCATCCGGCCTATGTATTAGAAGCAGCTGTTTCGGCGGCTGGAAGCGTAAAAGGAGGTCTTACCAGTGGAATAAACGTTGCCCATCATGAGATACTCACGGCTGCTCTTCGCGCAGGAGCCACCAATTTGGCTATGGCCTTTGCCGAGCTTGCGGTAGGTACTATTGATCACATTGATCTCTTGCAAATTGTGGGGTCGATGGCAGGAGCCGCCGCCGGAGCCACCATATTTCCAGCCTTAGGAACGGGTCAATTAAGTGGCGCAGCAGAGGCTGGCGAAACCGCTGAAAATGCAGTGGTAGATGGTTTTGTCGAAGCGGCGATCCAAGGAGAGCCAGTGAATATAGATGGTATTTTTGAAAACGTTTTGGTATCCGAAGCAGGAGATGCTTTGTCATCTGGGCGTAAAGCATTAGCACAAGCGGATAATGTAAAACAAACTGCAGGTGCAAATATAGCGAAAATCCCAGGACCGGCCGATACCGGTTTAGGCTGGCAAAATGCGGGAAATAACGCCATTTCTGCTGCAAATGATCCCTTCTTGGGAAGCTCTGCTTCAGCAAGCGTTGTCGTAAATTCAGTAAATGATAATTCCAGAACCCAAAGCAGCTTCCCAGCCTCCGACCCAAAATGGATGAACGCCGGCAGCGCCGCCATTGCTCAAAAATCCCAAGCCACGAATCACATGCTCAACCAAATGCATCAAGTGCTTGCGCAAAGTGATATGGAATATGTCAATGGTGATGAATTATTTAATTTATATTCTGCTCAAGTAGGAGCGTATTCGGAATTTTCGGAACAAAATTCGGAAAATTCTTCTTGGCAAAATGTGGCACGAAATAGTATTTCTTCAGGCAATTCTGAATACTCTGAGCCCTGGATACGATCTGCCTGGGATTTCGGCAGCAACGCCGTAACGAGTTTCGCAAAAAGTACTGCAATGGGAATTTGGAATACCGTTACACATCCAGAAATCCTCATTAAAGATGCAAGATCCATGCTGAACAATGCTGAGAGCCTAGCTGGATATAACGGATTTGATGCCATGTCAGAAGAACTATTATCTGGAACAGCGCGAATATATTCGGTAAAAAACAAAGTAGAAAACGGTGCGCAAGGAATTGAGCAAGATTTAAATTCCAATAATTGGAGTAGCTTAGGCACAAAAGTCGGATTATTCGCGGCCGCTGTAAATCCTTTTGGTGGAGAATTTAAAGACGTTGAGTTGGCAGAGGATTTAGGGAATGCGGTTCGTGTTGAGCAAGGCCTTTCAAGTGGCACAGAAAGATTTACTCTTCTTGCAGATAATCTTGCAAAATCAGAGGCTCGTACAATTTTAAGAGACAGTAGTTTAGAATTACCTGATGCGCAAAGATTAAAGGCTCTAAAACAACTAGGCAGTGGAAAAATGGATCAAGTAAGCATTAAACTAATGAAAAATGGTGAGCTTAGGCTTTCTGCGGTTAGAACTGGTGCTGTAAATGGTTTCCAACGCATGTCTTTTGGTATTGATAACGCTGGCAATACTAATAAAGTTGTACAAACAGCTTTTGATGACATGGGGAATCTGGTCCATCAAAATCCTGGCGAATTAAAAAATAACCTATATGATGTGAAAAAATGGAACAATTAGAATTATTAAAAATTTTACACGGTGACATTAACTTAATAGATAAGGTTAATGTTGAGGATGTGGCTTTATATGAAAGGAATATCACTATATATCCTAGAGATGTTAGAAAAATTTTATTAGCCTTTTTAAAAAATGAGTTAACTGCGGATGATTTAACGAAATGGGCACAATTTATCTGCCTGCGAGGTGAGTATGGTTGCCCCGGCTGGGAAGATGATGAGGTTTGTGATTATTACGAAAATATGATGTATGTAGTCCAGAAACTGTCAACACCTGAGATTGATGGAGATATTACCGAGGAGCGTGTCAAGCAATACCTTGCTGAACTTAAAAAATATCACAATGAAAAATAAATTTCCTCGCACCCAATAATCGACTATAGGTAGAGTAGTAATGAAAGTAAAATGCATTAAAATTTACAATGAGCAAACAAAGGAATTTCAAAAGAATAGTTCATGGTTTTAGAAACAAAAACTTTTAGCATGGGGATTAATTCACTAGAAGGAAAGTTTTTTGCTGAAAGTTATACTGATGCCGAACAATGGGGAGATGCAATGAATGGTATAGGTAACCATCAAATAATACAAATAAACCTCCCTGAACCGGAGGGTGCGAAAATGATGCGATGGGAAAAATTGGATGGAATAGGTCCAGCCAGATATGCAACTTTAGATCAGCTTAATAATGTTAAAATTGATTTTCCTGAATTGCAAAAAATATCACAATTTGAGCCATCAGTATAAAAAATAGGAGTGACAGAAAATGTCTTTAGAAAGTGTTCTTGTAAAAATTGAATGGTGTGGAGAAAAGGCAAAAAATCTACCCCGCGGGAACCAATATGTTACAGTTTCAAAATTTGAAGAAGATGTAAACTGGAAAGATGAAGCCTGGAGTATCGTTTTGGAGTTTAGTCTCTCACCATTGAAGCAAGGAAACCCATCGGAGGGTAGAGCTCGCTTTCTCATGAAAAATGCTCCATGGTAGACTGAAAAAAGGACGTAAATTTGAGCTATTCGAAGGCGGGAATTTAGTAGCTAGAGCAATTGTAATATAGCCGTGGAGTGAAAACTTTGTCTATCACAACTTGCTAACTCGTTGAGGTTACCAATTAAACTGATTAGAAATGGAATTTTGAGTTCAGAGCTATCTTCTCGTGGGGCAATTTATCAGACTAGGGTAAATATTCAACGAAACCGCTAGCCAGTCCTTCCGGGAATTTCGAAATGCATTTTTATTATAATTCAGTTACGGGCGACGTTTATTATGGCATGGATTATAAGGCAGTATTTAATAATGGTGTTCACAACATTGATCCAAACTTTGATTATGAACCTCCACAATTGAGGAAATAAGAGATGAAGGTAAAGTGCATAAAAATTTACAATGAAATTAAAAAACAGTATCAGGATTCCAGCCCATGGTTGACTATTGGTAAAGAATATGTGGTTTTATCAATAGAGGTTCGCGAAAATATCATTTATTATTTGCTTGTGAGTGATTCAAATAACCAACCAGGGATGCACAATGCGGTCCAATTTGAAATTATAAGCGGAAAAATCCCTAGAAACTGGATAATTGAAAAAGGATCATCAGTAATTTTCACTCTTGGCCCAGAAGCATGGTGGGGTAAGAATTTTTGGGAGAAATTTCACGATGTTGATCCGGAAGCTTTGGAAACATACAAACGTGAAGCACGTATTATATATGAAGAAGAAAATGCGTTCTAATTTTAGTAAAAAGATATACCCGATACACGATACAAAAAATATTCCAACCCAAACACAAATTCGAATAATTATCGCGCTACGGAGTATTTTATCGATACGAACAACATTGCGCAAACCGTTACGCTCGCTTATTACCCGGATAATCAGTTAAACACAACATCAAGTGACAATGGATTTAAAACCACGCGACAATACGATGGAGACGGTGAAAATACCTTCTATCTGCAACAGGATAATGATAATAATGTTCTCCTTAATCAAACAGCCTATACACGGGGAATTGTCACGGGTTTAAGTTCTGTAAAAGGCGATACGGCTAATCCTTTTAGTTTAACATGGGCAGAGACTCAAATTATTCCAGGGACCAATAATGTTCCTTCAACAGAGAACACCAATTATTATGCGAACCTTGAGTATCAATGGAACCTAAATACTGCCTTTTATTACGCGCGTTTCGATGAATTAATGCTCTTCGCGGCCACTTCGCAAATCAACACACGCCATGGTGAACATGGTTTTGGTATTGCTCTACAAGGCTATAATGCAAACGGGCACTTAGTGGCGGTCGTCAACACTCAGCCCTCTAGCGACAATTCCTCTGAATCGGCCACCTTTTTCTTAATTCCTTCCTACGATGGTCGGGTTTTAGAATCCTATGAAGTCATCACTTCTGAACCGGGTAAATATGATGAATACACTCAGGTCAAGCATCATTTTTATTATTACAATTTAAAAGGCCAATATCAGGGAACCTATACAATCGATGAAACGACTCAATTAAATCCTTTGTCTGGAAAACCTTCTAATGCCCTGGATTCATTCACTCCAAGCAATATTAATTTTTCTCGTTTCGGTGTAAATTCAAAAGGTGGAACGGCGGTTGGATTTAATGCCGATCAAGGCGCCTGGGAATTTCGAAGCGGAAAATCCACTTTTTGTTTGGAAGATTATTTTCAGCCGATCGCCACAGATTGGGGAAATGGTTCATCCCCCATTGTGGCGGGAGGAAATCTCTTCCGGAGTTCCGCAAAAGCCATAACAAAAGTCAATGATTGGAAAAATTTTCAGTCAGTTCAAACGACTTTTCCGCCTTTAACGACGGATAATTACACCGTGCAAATCGGCGATACCTTGGGGATCGTTTCAGATAAAGAATTTGGAAATTCCAACGAGGAAGCCATGATCGCCATGAATAATGGAATGACGCCTGGGGCTAGTCTAGGAGCCGGCAAAAATTTGCTAATTCCCCAGTATATTCCCATGACAAACACGGCCACGGACAGTTTGCCTTTCATTAAATTCCAGTCACTCATGATTCCACAATTGCAACCTTTCGTAAAAATCGACAGTCAAACGGATATTTGGGAAATGGTCGTTGAAATAGTGGCGGTTGTAGTCGGCGCTATTGCCTTGCCAGAATTAGCGCCTACTTTTTTTGCCGCAGGAGTAGCCGCTCTAACGGCAACAGGTTTAGCAACGATAGTGGCCACCTCGGCTATCGCGGCCGTAGCCGCCGGTTTAGTAGATGCCATTGGCCAAGGAATTTTAATAGCCACAGGAGTAGAAAAAGAATTTCATCCGGCCTATGTATTAGAAGCAGCTGTTTCGGCGGCTGGAAGCGTAAAAGGAGGTCTTACCAGTGGAATAAACGTTGCCCATCATGAGATACTCACGGCTGCTCTTCGCGCAGGAGCCACCAATTTGGCTATGGCCTTTGCCGAGCTTGCCGTAGGTACTATTGATCACATTGACCTCTTGCAAATTGTGGGGTCGATGGCAGGAGCCGCCGCCGGAGCCACCATATTTCCAGCTTTAGGAACGGGCCAATTAAGTGGCGCAGCAGAGGCTGGCGAAACCGCTGAAAATGCAGTGGTAGATGGTTTTGTCGAAGCGGCGATCCAAGGAGAGCCAGTGAATATAGATGGTATTTTTGAAAACGTTTTGGTATCCGAAGCAGGAGATGCTTTGTCATCTGGGCGTAAAGCATTAGCACAAGCGGATAATGTAAAACAAACTGCAGGTGCAAATATAGCGAAAATCCCAGGACCGGCCGATACCGGTTTAGGCTGGCAAAATGCGGGAAATAACGCCATTTCTGCTGCAAATGATCCCTTCTTGGGAAGCTCTGCTTCAGCAAGCGTTGTCGTAAATTCAGTAAATGATAATTCCAGAACCCAAAGCAGCTTCCCAGCCTCCGACCCAAAATGGATGAACGCCGGCAGCGCCGCCATTGCTCAAAAATCCCAAGCCACGAATCACATGCTCAACCAAATGCATCAAGTGCTTGCGCAAAGTGATATGGAATATGTCAATGGTGATGAATTATTTAATTTATATTCTGCTCAAGTAGGAGCGTATTCGGAATTTTCGGAACAAAATTCGGAAAATTCTTCTTGGCAAAATGTGGCACGAAATAGTATTTCTTCAGGCAATTCTGAATACTCTGAGCCCTGGATACGATCTGCCTGGGATTTCGGCAGCAACGCCGTAACGAGTTTCGCAAAAAGTACTGCAATGGGAATTTGGAATACCGTTACACATCCAGAAATCCTCATTAAAGATGCAAGATCCATGCTGAACAATGCTGAGAGCCTAGCTGGATATAACGGATTTGATGCCATGTCAGAAGAACTATTATCTGGAACAGCGCGAATATATTCGGTAAAAAACAAAGTAGAAAACGGTGCGCAAGGAATTGAGCAAGATTTAAATTCCAATAATTGGAGTAGCTTAGGCACAAAAGTCGGATTATTCGCCGCCGCTGTAAATCCTTTTGGTGGGGAATTTAAAGACGTTGAGTTGGCAGAAGATTTAGCTGAAATTGATAGAGATACAGAGAATTTGTCAGTTGATGCCCAATTTTTACACAGAACTCATAGTATTTCTGGGAGAGCCTCATCTAAAATTGTTAATGATATAGCAAGTGATATGAAAATAAATGGTTATAAAGGTCCTTCAATTGATGTAGTTCAGGATAAAAATGATGAAATGTATATCATAGATGGTCACCATCGTGCAGCAGCAGCCAAGATTACTGGAACCAAGGTTAATGTAAACATTGTACATGACATTGAAAATCATCCAAGTAGTTACAGAAGTATTGAAGAGGTTATAAATGACTCATATTCAGTGAGTAGAAACAAATTGAGGCCCATGAAATGACAAAAAAAGCCATAGTATTAAATTTAATTAAAGATTATCTGAATGAAGTAAGAGGATTTATGGAATGCTTTTCAGGTGAATATGGACGCTCTGACATGCTTAAAGCATGGCGTGAGGGATTAATCGAAAAAGATGGCAGTCTACCCGGCGGCATTGATTATGAGCTACATGGCATTGGATGTCGGATATACAAATCAGATTGTGAACTTGATTTTGATTTCGGACCTGAGAATCGTACGGATGGTTTTGACTTGTGGAGGCTAAAAGGATATTTATCTCAGAGAACAGATATTCAAAAAATTTTGGATATTGATGATCTTTCAATTTCATTCAACGAGCTCGAGAGCGAAGGAGTAATTGTAAAATTATATGGTAATTCTAGCTTGTATTTTTTGGCAGTAGGAAAATAGCTGAAAAAATTAAAATATACTCCGAATTTCTAGATTTTCTTTTAACAGAAAAATTATAATCCAAATGGTCACGTAATTAACTTTATTAATTGGAAAAATAAACTGCCAAATTGTGATCAAAGATATATGGAAAATTCTGGTATTTTAATGCAGAGAACTATGGCTAAGAGTGCTGCATTAAATGAAGGGATAGCTCCAATTTCTCAGGAGCTAATAAATGCAATGCGAGCCAAGGGTCGACTAATTGATGTTGCTGTTAAGGAAAGTGATGATTATAGATAGTTACAATCTATTGGCACAGAAAGGAATATAAAAACTGGCGTTTTTAATCATATGTTGATTATTGAAAAAGCTAGGAAATCAACTTTAATGGGAGAATTATTACCTGGCACGCATGCAAAACTTGGAATAATTGATCGGCTAGGCGGTTAAAGATCTGAAGTTCATGTTAAAGATTTTATGATTAAACATACCCCAATGTTAGGCCTCAATAATTCAATCGACCTTAAATTATTGGAGCTACTTAAAATTGAGGAAATAGAGCCGCTCCATTTAATTCAAAAACGAGGGAAGATGTAATGAAAATAATGTGTGAGATGTTTATAAGCGAACTTTTTTTTCTATCCTCTGGGCATATTGCCATAGTTGGGAAGGTGACGCCCAATGTTAAATATTATATCCCCGATGATAGTATTGCTGATTTATATGTATCAGGAAAAAAAATTAAAACAATTCAGATAATTGGTGAAGATAGGTTTTCTGGAGTTGACGAGGAAAAGCCTCAAGGGAGGCGTTCCTTAAGGACTAATTCGGACATCCCAAAAAACTTATCTGGGCTTCCGGACGTGAAATTGGTAATTTTTGATGAAAAATTTGAAAACTAATTACTAACATAAAAATACTGAAACCCAAACAGGTTTTAAATTTTATTTTTTTGAAAAAATGAAAGTTAAGTGCACAAAGCTTCATACAGAAATGAAGATTATTAATATAGATTCAGATTCCTGGCTGACACTTGGGAAAGAGTATATTGTTTTAAATATATCAATCTCTTCAACTCAAGGAACGTTATATCGACTAATTGGTGATAACGAAGATAAAATGCCAGCTTTATATAAAGCATCACAATTTGAGATTGTTTCTGGAAAAATTCCATCAAACTGGGAAATATTTCAACGAGAAAGAAGCGATGAATTAGAAATGATTCCTAGGCCCTGGAAATCATTGGGCTTTTGGGTGAAGTGCTATGATCTTGATCCTAATGCCTTAGAAATTTACAAGCGCGAAGTGGAAATTATCTATAGCGAAGAAAATTCTTTGTGAAATCAAATACGGAAATTTTATTAAATTAAAAACTGGGCCGTAGAATTCCAATAATTGGAGTAGCAAAAGCACAAAAGTGAGATTATTCGCCGCCGGTGTTAATCCTTTTGGTGGAGAATTTAAAGATCTTGCCTTGGCAGAGGATTTAGCATAAAAATATACCCACCCAAACAGGTTTTTAATTTTACTTTTGAAAACACAGAGATGAATTTAGATTTGTGTGATATTGTTACCACAGAAGGATATTCACCCAGTGAGGGCCCGTTGTTTTCCATTTGTTGCTAATTTTTAAGGTACTTTTCAATAATGGCTTGGGCTGATATGAGTATTTTAAAATCATTTTAAAAAAATCCATATACGTGCCGACCTACTCTGGCATGCCAAATTAAAATTTGCTCTTAGCTTATTATTATGAATACTTGCAATCACAATGGAACCTAAATACTGGCTTTTATTACGCGCGTTTCGATGAATTAAAGCTCTTCGCGGCCACTTCGCAAATCAACACACGCCATGGTGAACATGGTTTTGGTATTGCTCTACAAGGCTATAATGCAAACGGGCACTTAGTGGCGGTCGTCAACACTCAGCCCTCTAGCGACAATTCCTCTGAATCGGCCACCTTTTTCTTAATTCCTTCCTACGATGGTCGGGTTTTAGAATCCTATGAAGTCATCACTTCTGAACCGGGTAAATATGATGAATACACTCAGGTCAAGCATCATTTTTATTATTACAATTTAAAAGGCCAATATCAGGGAACCTATACAATCGATGAAACGACTCAATTAAATCCTTTGTCTGGAAAACCTTCTAATGCCCTGGATTCATTCACTCCAAGCAATATTAATTTTTCTCGTTTCGGTGTGAATTCAAAAGGTGGAACGGCGGTTGGATTTAATGCCGATCAAGGCGCCTGGGAATTTCGAAGCGGAAAATCCACTTTTTGTTTGGAAGATTATTTTCAGCCGATCGCTACGGATTGGGGAAATGGTTCATCCCCCATTGTGGCGGGAGGAAATCTCTTCCGGAGTTCCGCAAAAGCCATAACAAAAGTCAATGATTGGAAAAATTTTCAGTCAGTTCAAACGACTTTTCCGCCTTTAACGACGGATAATTACACCGTGCAAATCGGCGATACCTTAGGGATCGTTTCAGATAAAGAATTTGGAAATTCCAACGAGGAAGCCATGATCGCCATGAATAATGGAATGACGCCTGGGGCTAGTCTAGGAGCCGGCAAAAATTTGCTAATTCCCCAGTATATTCCCATGACAAACACGGCCACGGACAGTTTGCCTTTCATTAAATTCCAGTCACTCATGATTCCACAATTGCAACCTTTCGTAAAAATCGACAGTCAAACGGATATTTGGGAAATGGTCGTTGAAATAGTGGCGGTTGTAGTCGGCGCTATTGCCTTGCCAGAATTAGCGCCTACTTTTTTTGCCGCAGGAGTAGCCGCTCTAACGGCAACAGGTTTAGCAACGATAGTGGCCACCTCGGCTATCGCGGCCGTAGCCGCCGGTTTAGTAGATGCCATTGGCCAAGGAATTTTAATAGCCACAGGAGTAGAAAAAGAATTTCATCCGGCCTATGTATTAGAAGCAGCTGTTTCGGCGGCTGGAAGCGTAAAAGGAGGCCTTACCAGTGGAATAAACGTTGCCCATCATGAGATACTCACGGCTGCTCTTCGCGCAGGAGCCACCAATTTGGCTATGGCCTTTGCCGAGCTTGCCGTAGGTACTATTGATCACATTGACCTCTTGCAAATTGTGGGGTCGATGGCAGGAGCCGCCGTGGGGGCCACCATATTTCCAGCCTTAGGAACGGGCCAATTAAGTGGCGCAGCAGAGGCTGGCGAAACCGCTGAAAATGCAGTGGTAGATGGTTTTGTCGAAGCGGCGATCCAAGGAGAGCCAGTGAATATAGATGGTATTTTTGAAAACGTTTTGGTATCCGAAGCAGGAGATGCTTTGTCATCTGGGCGTAAAGCATTAGCACAAGCGGATAATGTAAAACAAACTGCAGGTGCAAATATAGCGAAAATCCCAGGACCGGCCGATACCGGTTTAGGCTGGCAAAATGCGGGAAATAACGCCATTTCTACTGCAAATGATGCCTTTTTAGGAAGCTCTGCTTCAGCAAGCGTTGTCGTAAATTCAGTAAATGATAATTCTAGAACTCAAAGCAGCTTCCCAGCCTCCGACCCAAAATGGATGAACGCCGGCAGCGCGGCCATTGCTCAAAAATCCCAAGCCACGAATCACATGCTCAACCAAATGCATCAAGTGCTTGCGCAAAGTGATATGGAATATGTCAATGGTGATGAATTATTTAATTTATATTCTGCTCAGGTAGGAGCGTATTCAGGATTTTCAGAAGAAAATTTTGATGGTACTTCTTGGGAAAATTCAGCAAGAGACGCTTTCATAATCTCAAATGCAGGAAATATTTCAACTAATAATCAAGTTCTTTTTGCTTCTTCAAGAAAATCAGAATCGGCATTAAGAGAAGAAGTGAAAGATCCATTACATTATGTTGAGGGAACGGCTGAATATTTTAGTCGCCGAAATGAAACACTTGAATTGTCAAAAAAATTTGAAGCGAACCAAGAATTAGCTTATGCAGGCAGAGCGCGGGTAGCTGATGAAATAAGTCAAATTTCTATTGATTCAGAACAAGATCTCTCTCGTGTTCAAAGTTTATTAACTGTACAATCTCGTTACTCTGAACTGGCAGTAAAAAATTCGCGCTATATTATGGGATTTGAGGCAGTGGGATTTATGGCAAAGAAAGGATTTCCGATACTAGGGGCCGTAATAGGGGGGGCTGATGTATATACCGCCCCACCTGAGGATAGAGTGGAAGTAGCTCTTGAGGAAGGGGGAGCAGTGATAGGAGGAATACTCGGAGGGTTTGCTGGAAGTGCAATAGGGGCAGCAGAAACTATTGGGACTCTTGGATTTGGTGCTCCGGTTGGTGCAGGTATTACAGTGGCAGGAAGTATTGGGGGCTCTGTGATAGGAAGAAGCTTCGGAAAAGGCATATATTATCTGGGCGCTCAGACAACGAGCTACATTTTCGACGATGCAATTAGAGAGAATTTTAGAAAGAGATTTTAGGGGTATTTATGCTAAATCTAGATACGTTAACCGGATTTGAATCTTTTTTTATTGGTTTCTCTAGTCTTCTTGGGGCAATGTCTATGATTTTTGGGGCGATTATATGCCCAATTGTATTTAACCGCTCTATTATCCCAGCCATAGAAAAAAGAATAGGGAAAAAATTAGAGTTTTCCGGCCGTTATGACTACATGCCCTTTGGAAGATCAGCATGTTTTTATGAAGTTGGTTTATGTGTTGCTTCTGAATATTGTCTATCTTTTTTGAGAAAAAGTACTAAGAATATTCGATTTTTTAAAAATTATGCGTTAATTAAGGCAAACTTTGATATCACAACTTTTTCTAAAAAAGAAATTGTCTGGAGTATAATGTTAATTATTAGCACTCTTATATTTTTTATCATTGGAACGATATTATGGGCTATTGGGGTCTAGTTATTGCCCATTCGAAATAGGAGGAAGAGTCGTTGGTTCGCTGCCTGGCTTGAGTTTTGGGCGAAGGTTGTATCATCATGCCACCGAGGTTATACTCTATATTTTAGATAACTCTGAAGACATCATGACCAATTTCATGAAAAGATTTTAGTAGACTTATGTTAAATTTTGATTCTTTATCAAATGCATCAAGTCGTTCTGAAGAGTAATCAGCTTTCTTTTAGTCGTGATGAATTATTTAAATTATATTCAGCTCGAGTTTCGGTTTGAGCTTATTCGGAATTTTCAGAAGAAAATTTTAATAGTGCTTCTTGGGAAAATTTAGCAAAAGATGATTTCATAATCTCAAATGCAGGAAATATTTCAACTAATAACCCAAGTTCTTTTTGCTTCTTCAAGATAATCAGAATTATAGGTGATTTTATGTTGGATTTAAACTTATTAACTGGCTGGAAAGCTGGATTTGTGAGCTTGGGAGGACTACTAGTTGGATTTTCAATGATATACGGAGTGATAATATGTCCATTAATCATTCATTTTAAAGTTCTTCCTAGAATAGAAAAGGGAATTGACAAAAAATTAGAGTATCCTAAATTCTATGATGTTTATCCATTTGCCTTTCTATGTCGCCTGGGCGAAATACCATTTTGTATAGGAATTGAATATTTTTTATCTTATTTTAAAAAAAGCACAAAAAATATAAATTTTTTTAAAAATTATGCCCTCATTAAGGTTGATTTTGAACTTAAAAATTTCAAAAAATCAGATATATTTTTAAGTATATTATTTATATTAAGTATATTTATTTTCTTTGTTCTGGGTGGAATTCTTTATTTTATTGGAGTTTAAATAATTTAATCAAGGCAAAATTTTCGAAACTCAATTTGACTCTGGATCTCTCTATTTTACAGGTGTATAAAGGCCAAGTTTTTTGCTTCTTCAAGAGAAACCGAATCAACATTGAAAGAGGAAGCAAAAGATCCTTTACATTATGTTGGCGGTACGCTTGAATATTATAAGCAGATTGATGAAAAGTATAAGTTAGTAGATAAGCTCAATAATTTTAAAAATTATTCTAATGCAGGCGTTGAGCGAATGGATGCTGAAATTGGTCGAGTAGCTGCTTTAGGCGAAGAAAATGCTTTGTTCCAATTTGGGTTTTATTAAAATATTTTCTACATTTTTTTAATAAATCTATCAAAAACATTAAGAATTTCAGAAACCATGCACTTGTTAAAGAAAATTTTAATATTAAAGACTTTCCACACAAAGAAATAATTTGGAGCATACTAACGTTCACAAGCTATTTAATATTTTTTATCATTGGAACATTATTATGGGCCATTGGAGGCTAATCTTATTTTCTAATAGGCAAAGTTTAAGACTAAAATAGCATGTCCAAATCGTCATTAAGGGATTTGCAATACAGGCTTAAAAATTCAAAATCTCATTGCCATCACAAGAAAAAAAAGTAGAAAGTTATTGAAATTTAAGCCTTCATGATGTAATATAACCCTACCTAACTTAGGACAAAAAAAATGCCAACACACATTAAATTAATTCTAAAAAAATATCGTGAAGTCGAGTCAATTCGGCAAGATACCAATTTAATTTTGCGCACGTGTGTAAAATGGAATTTTGTAGCCTACTGCCAAGGTGGGATGACTTTGATCGCCTGGCATAATGCAAATGAAACCCCAGGCTCTTTGAATTTTGCTTTTAGTAAACTAAAACTCCGAAATGACAAGGACCCCTCCCCAGGCAGTTATGATTTTTTTATGTTGGAATTCCTGCAACTACTTATTCGATTAAAACTAGATGATATATATGACATAAATACTATCTTTTACGGTGAATTAAAGTTAAATATGCCAAAAAAACATGAGGGGATTTTTATTGAAATTGATTCCCAAGATCTTACTAGAGTTCAAACTATCGATCGAGCTCCAGGCCTAAAATTTACTCTGCGGCAACTCGATGGAATTCAGATTCCCGAGCATATAATGAAAGAGGATGCATCTATTTTGGTGAGACGATTAAAT
The DNA here is from genome assembly GCA_963711375.1 of uncultured Gammaproteobacteria bacterium. Taxonomy (GTDB): domain Bacteria; phylum Pseudomonadota; class Gammaproteobacteria; order Coxiellales; family Coxiellaceae; genus CAVQDV01. Next base: position 1,956,216 of record CAVQDV010000005.1, on the reverse strand, counting down.
GGGAAAAATAGATTTTTTGTTAAAACCGATCTGGAGTCATTTGGCTTGTTTCCCGTTGTCTTCAACTGTGTGCAGCAAAGATCGTTTGAGATTTTTATTCCAACTATTCAAAAATTAGACTATGTACCCCATATGGATAGAATAGTTGCCGATTTTAATAAACACTTGAAACTCCTTGATCTACCTTACCGGTATTTTGTTTCAGGGTCTGTTATCACTGATAACTTATTTTCTAAACCTGAGGATCAGACAGAGAATCAAAAAAAATTAGACGCCCTGAAATGTTTTGATGAAGTAGTTCCTGATGAATTTCTCTGTGGACTTACTTTTCAAGTGATGGATACCCCTGTTCGAATTCCTGATTATGATGGTAGATTAGAGTTGTTTGTGGCTGTCCGGATTATTTCAGAAGGTGGTTTGAACCCCTTTAATCGAAATACGTTAACTCATGATGATGTAGTTGAAGATAAAGATTTAAAAAATCAAATAAAATTATTTATTAATAAAATTGAAAATACTAAAAAGCCACCCAGTTCAAATATGTTTTCTTTATCAGCCCAAAATCAAATGAATCACCCTCCCCTAGCAAGGCTTTTAACACGCCTTGAGGATTGCCATGATGAAAAAAGCATTTTCTTCTTAAAAATGATTTCCTTAAAAAAATATGTTGATGCCTTGCACTGGGTTTCCGGCCTAAAGGCTGAAGAAGCCCTGCCCTTATTGGAAATTTTTTTGGGTTATATTAAAGAATTAAATATTAATATTAATGCACGTGACAATATTAAAATGCAGACCGCCTTGCATAAAGCGGCTATTAATGGGGAAAAAGCAATATACGATAAGCTGGAATTTTATGGAGCTGACACTTCTATTCTTGATGCTAATGATCGCTCAGCTTTTGATTACGCCTGGGATTCTAATATTATTTCTGAATTTCCGACCCTACATTGAGCAATAGCCGCTAACTTACTGCCGAAATTCATTAATCTTAAGTTAATTGAGAATTTATAATTAAATTTCTCCATGGTAATTCTGTAGGCCGATATGATACCCCTTTTACTGTAAGCGTTCGGGGAGCCTTTCAATTACCCACAACTCTTAATGCCAAATCAAATCCCAAATTAATATCCGTCAATCTTGATAATCCTCGCCACATCACCATATTACCCGATGGCGGATCTGATGCGCGCGCAAGATAGCCACCTAGTTTGGCAATCTGAATTAAATAATCCGATAAATTTTTATTTTTTTTGGAGCTTTTACTTTTTTTAATTGTATCCAATAAATAAATCTCAATTTCAGTTAAAGCTAACTTTGGTGAGCCATTGTTACACGATCTATTGATCATCGTCATCTAGAAAATCCTCCAGCTTAAAATACAGAAAACGGATATCAAATTTGTTAGTCGGTCTGCCGTTCTAAGTTTGGATTCCTCCGCCTTACAACCGCATTTCAGTATCTTGTGAAATATTTCAATTTTCCATCTCATCGCATACCATTTGAGCTTTTCTATCACTTCTTGACGAGACTTAATCGATAAATTAGTAATAAGTTTCCAGCTAATTTTCTCCCTATTTTTAGGTTTTCCACGCTCCTCAGCATGTATCATTGTTAATAATAAATTAGGGTATTATTCTGTTTGCCAATGGGCGGTGAAACTCGAATATGGCGATACTTAATTTCAAGAACGGCTTTAGAGATACCCCCTTTTTAGTTGGTGAACGATTGCTTCTATACCAAAAATTGTGGGTAATTGAAAGATTGGCTGAACGCTTACAGCGATAAATTCTCCATAGTATTTTTTTTCGTCCTTACAAAGCTTGCAAAACCCGCTCAAGCCTTTCTCGAACTTCACCTGCAATAGCACTAATTTCAGGTTTATTTACGAGATCCAGCACCGCGTTTGGGTCCATAATTTCCACATGGACTTTTCCCAGCTCGTCTTGGCGAACAACGACATTACAAGGAAGCAATAAACCGATAGACGGTTCTAAAGATAAAGCACGATGGGCAAAAGAGGGGTTGCAAGCACCCAGAATATGGTAGGGAGGAATATCTTTGTTGAGCTTCTTTTTTAATGTGGCTGCAACATCGATATCAGTTAATATTCCAAAACCTTCTTTTTGTAATTCATTGCTTACTCTTTCGAAGGCTGTTTCGAAGGAGTAAGTAAGCATTTTTCCAAAACCGTATTTATTATTCATTTTATTCTCCTAATTAAAGTAAAAACATGAATTCAAAAGTCAGTGTATTTTGACTTTTCGATTCTCCCGCAATTCGTTGGAAATTTTTAAATGTGCCATAATCATCTTCATGTTCAAATTCAGAAAATACAGTAACTCCGGGCCATACGCGATAATAGGGCCTAATAACGTAACGCATTTGATTTAACCCGCTACCAATTTCATCTTGAGGAACCGTTGATGTAGCTAAAATACCACGGATCCCTAGTCGAATAAATAATACTGCTGCCTGCGCCAATAAAACGCAAGCGTACAACATCGCCCACTTTAACCAGCTTATATTACCGCCCTGAAGTGACGGTGTTTTACGGCGGGTTTGGATAAATTTCATGAGGGACAGGCCCAAACAAACTACGCTCTAAAGGACGGGCGCTATGGGCAAATACCAATCAATACCGGATCAAGATCAATAAGGTTGTAGCGAACCGCAAGAATTGCAAGTTCAACATCGGTTTTAATTTTTAATTTTTCAAAAATCTGGTATCGGTAGCCATTAACGGTCTTGTTGGTCAACGAAAGTTTTTTAGCCGTGTCGAGAACTGACATGCCTTGGGAAATACAGCGAGCAACATCGAGCTCTCGATTGGCAAGAGCTTCAAAAGGAGATTTTCTATCATTTGTAATCCTCTTCAATGCCAGCTGATTAGCCATCTCTGAATTTAGGTATCGCTCCCCTTTGGAAACCATTTGAATAGCCCGTATCAACTCATCCAGTCCGGTGTTCTTCGTAATGTATCCTGCTGCTCCAATTTGGAGCAAGCGTGTCACAAATACATCAGAGACAATTGTGGTAAGTATTAGAACTCTAAGGGTTGGATCCAATTGGAATAACCTTCGCGTTGCTTCCAAGCCATCCATTACAGGCATTTGAATATCCATTAGAACAACATTTGGCTTAAGCTCGCGACATAATTTAATTGCTTCCAGACCATTGCAGGCTTCTCCAGCCACTATTATTCCAGCAACATCTTTCAGCACACGCCTTAGGGCTATTCTAACTAAATTATGATCATCAACTATTAGTACTTTAACCACGCCAAACCTCTATTTTCCACATCATTAGCTTTTAATAGAGCGAATTCTACCATGCAGTAGCTTATTTCCCAAATGTCCAAATGGAAGAGAAGAAAATTAATATGGAAAAAGGAGAAAAAAAGTTCTTTACTGAATCAGTTTTCAAGATTAAAATCGAATAAATTTTCACTGAGCGCATGTCATTTTGGTGCTCCGGACGAGTAACATCGTAATTTTAGGGAATTTAAATGGATTTATTAAAGCTTAATAACATGGCTTTTCAAAATTAATTAGGATGTAATATATGAATAAATTGTTAAAAGTTTTTTTGGGTTTTTTTATTTTTTGTTTTTCGAATCTGGCATTTTCATCTCAGCCTTCTATAATTGATGTTTCTGTAGAATTCGACAACCAGAGTGACATTTCCCCTTCACCTATTTTCGCTGGGCTTCCATTTTTTACTATTTATCAAGAAGGAGGGGGTTTAAAGCCTGTATTAAATATTCCAGACAAACCTCCCAGTGTTGGGAAAGTGATTTTTAGACTTTATCAAAATAATCCTGCTGTTGAACAAATTTATTATATATCGGAAAAAATTATGATGCCTCAAGTTATTTGTCAATTTAACTTAGTTGCTGTTTCCGCTTATCATGCCACAATTGAGCAGATTCCAGTTAATCCCCTAACCCCATATACCTGTGCCATTTCAGGTTCTTTGGATGATAATACAGCTAAAATTATTTTCACTAAAAGAGGATAACTCATGAAAATTATATATCTCACTCTTTTAACATTTTATTTAATTTTAAGCTGCTTGAGTACAGCATGGTCCATGAGCTTAAACGTAGGACCCGAAGTTTGGTTGAGAGGCACTTTTATTGATAATTCCTCTTTAAAAAAAACTGTCTTTGAATCGTTTAATTTTAACTATGACAATCAGGATATTCTGGGAGTTAAATTAAATCAACCCTATGGCTCTCACCAGTATCCGATGCTATTTGAACTCGTTCAAAATGATCCGGTTAAACTTATATTAGGGTTAAATGATGCGTCGGCACCTCCCCCAACGTTTCAAAAGCTCTGTCAAATAGCTTTACTGGTTAACAAAGATGGAGTTGCTTCTGCAGATATTAATGACCTCCAGCCAAATTTAGCGCACTGCGAATTTAAAGGAGATCCTAATAAAGATGATTTTGAATTAATTGTTAGTAGCCCAGCAGCGAAGGAGAGACGATGAATAAAACTATTTCTATATTAATTTTCGGAATTGGCTTTGGTGTTAAAGCGATTGCCAACCCTCTTACAGTTCATACTCCAGTGATTTACAATATGAAAATCGAGTCGAAATCTGTTAATTTGGAGGATTACTCGCCATTCAGCTACAGCTCTGAAGCATTGCAAATGAATTGCCATACTCATCAATCATGTGATTTTACAATTGCACTTTTTCCCAATACAACAGCAGATGTTCATCTTGAAGCGATGGATAGAGAACCTTTATGTAGTTTCGCTATAACCAATACAAATAATCACTATACTGTAGAAGCCAAATTAAATGAGTCTCCAGATGATCAGATTCTATGTCATTTTGAAGGAGATCCAGACAAAAATTTAACGTTGAAAATTGACGACTAATTTAAAAAGATATACCAATATACTCCAGCTCCAGCAAAATCATTCAGGAAAATAGCAGCCAAGCAAAATTTGGAAGCCCGCTGCTGGGCTCTATTCTAATTCCGGATTCATTAAGGAAACCTTAAATCTCCAACTTTAACCTATAAAATTTGACATTCTTTTTATGTACATGCTTTAATCTAGAAAAATTTTTACAATTTGAAGTATTAAATATGTCCCGCCAGAGTCCAAAAGAAAATTCATTAATTGTTCAGACTGAAAATTCCCCTAAAAAAATATTGGGGGTCTCTAAGCTTGATGATATTTTAGAGCCCTATATTGAATCGACGCTCTTATTAACGAAAATTAATGAGCGTGAACAATTAATACAGAAAATTATTTCGCTCTGGCCAATAGTATGCATAGCCTTGGTTGAATTTCGTCTTGTCGAATTTTTTGGTTTTGAATCCTCTGTTGAAATGTTTGTGAATTTAGCGGCGACTCTCTCTGCAGCTGGCGTGCCAGTAGAATCTTTAATTATCACATTACTGTTTCTCTTAAGAGTGGTGATTGCAGAGCCTTTGTTACAGTGGAATTCCTCATTCTTGAAAAACTGCATAATTAGTTCTGATTCAAAAGAGATAGAACATCGCCAACTTATTCTAAACCAAACTTTCTCTTTACTTCGAGGTGAAACAGAACTTGGTAAAGAGGACTTATTTTCAAAATTGTGGGAAATTGGAATACAAGCACCTAAAAAACTAAAAGGCCTTGAAAAAACCTTGGTGGCGCAGTTAAAAAAATGTATCGAGCTTCACGACTCAGCTTATAAAACCTTAGGAAAATCGCAACGAAATGCCACAATAATGCTAACCGCTTTATTCGGCTTTGCTTCATTATTGATATATTTAAGGGGACCAACTCAAGTCGGAACAAGCCTTCTGCTGAGCTCCATTTTACCCTTATTTAAAGAAATCGTTCAATTCCGAAATCGCTATCAAAGCAATCAGAAATTAGAAAATTATATCGATTCTTTAATCAATTTTTTTAAAAATCAAGAAATTGAACTTATACAAAATGTTTATAATAAAAGCCCAGACAAGAAGATAAATATTTTTTCTTTAGAACTATCTCAAAATCCACAAAAAAATGATTGCCTTAAAGATTATATGTCCTCTAATGAAGACTTTAAAGTGATTGCTATTTCTCCACAAAACATTCTTTTTAAAATTTCTGAAGCCCATATTCTTTCCAAATTACAGACGATTCAATTTGATCCAATTCCAAAAACTATTAGCCCAAATAAAAAGAAATTGAAACATGATGGCAAGGGCTTGGTTTTTCAAAATTCTCATGTATCGCCTGATAAGCAAAAAAGAGAGCCCTTTATTAAATCTAATATAGAATATAGCCCCCTCTGGGCAGGCTTGAGAGAATCGCAATCTTACGTATACGATATTAATGAGAGACTGAATTTCTTAAAAAGCACTTTGATACCGTATCCAATTTTGGGTCTAAGCTTCGCTGAAGAACGATTATTCAAATTTTTTGGCTTCAATTCTCCCTTTACTATCTTAATGGGTTTTGTTGCTGACTTAGGGTTTCCAGAGAAATTATCTATATTAATAGTCGCGGGCATTCTAAGGTGCGTTATTCCAGAATACTTCATTCAGATGTGCGTTGAATATCTGTGCGGCAGTGAGCCAAAAATCGGCTACAACTTCATGATGGGTCGTCAAGCAGAACTTAACCAGACATTTTCTCTTCTGCCGAAAGAAGACCAAGCCAGTCACTCTGCCCTATTAAATCATTTCCAAAAAATGGAAATCAAATGCAGCAATTCAACGAAATTAAATAAAGCTATCCTGTCACAATTAAAGATTTGTAATGCAGATTATGAAAAAATCCATAAAGATTTTAAAGAATTTAATAAATACGCGGCGATGAATATTGGAGGTTTTTTTTGTGGCACAGCTTTCGCCTCTTCGATAATAATATTCGTAATGAAAACTTCAATGCGGGAACCAGCTATCAGTTTTGCCTTAACTTCCACCCTTCCCTTTTTGAAAAGAATGTATCAAACTTGGAATAAATGGCATAACACTCCGAATTTTAACTCTTATCTTGCAGCCTTAACTAAAATATTTTCTCAGGAAGGAATTAAAGTTAATCAGGCCACCAACTACCTTGACCCTAAAAAAAATATACTGAATATTTTCTCGATAACCTATTCAGAAAATGTTTTTAATCCCGAAGAAATTGCTGACTACTTCCGCTCAAGGCGTGAATTTTTTGTCCTAGCATTTTGCAAAGGGGGCGTTATTTTTAAAATATCAAACCCTGCCTCTCACCTGAAATTAGATCCTGTCACATTTTCACTTCAAGAAAAAGTGGTGCCTAAATCCGAGAACATGAAAAATGATCTAGGTTTGGCGGACCCTATTCTTCAGATCCCCTCCGTTCAAACATTCGCGACTCGAGTCAAACCGTCTTCAAACGGCGATTCCGGCCCTTTTTCAAACCAATCTACAGGAAAGAAAAACCATTTGAAAGGTTTTGGATCTGTATATCTTCCCCCAATTTATTCCGCTGCTCAAAACAATGTTGAAAAAAAAATACTAGCAAATTCAAAAATAAAGTCTAAATCTGACGTATCTCCTTACCGTTCCGAGTGGAATGAAAAGTTTGCAAGGGCAGCTCGTGAAATTCTTGAGGCCAATTTCATAGATGGAGCGTACCGAGTCCGCATTTATATTGGAGGTTCTGCAATGGAGGATTTTCAAAATGATCGAGACATTATGCGCGGCGCTGATATCGATCTTACTATCTTTGCTATTGAATCGGAATCTTCAGTGCGAGACATTATCGGCGTTAGTCGTTATAAATTTTATTTTCCTAAGAGTTTTAAAAACTTAAGCGGCTTCCAAAACGAATACAATAACTTTACCTGTGAATTTGAGGGGTTGAAAATCGACATAACAATTAAATGGGCCTTACTTGATAATATTGAAACTATGCTCAGAAAATGTTTAGTAGATGTTGATTTTTCACATTTACGCTCCAAGATCCCCTACCAAAACGATACCAATGTGATACCTACCGCTCATGTACGAGCTTGTATTGATGCGCGAGTTTTATCGACATATCCAATAGATACGGCTTGTTCTTTTCAAGAGGATCCTTATCGCATCTTTAGAGCTCTTAAAAATATATGTTCGGGATTTAATCTACTCGATCGACCAATGTTTGATGCCTTAAATGACGTGGAATTTTGTTTTAACTCCACTTTAAAATTGCCCTCAAAAAGGAGATTAGGTGGAATCGGCAGAGTTCTTAGTACTGCGCACCCTTGTATTGCTTTAGCCATTATTAAAAAATATGGTTGGCTGAAACAAAATTTCCCTGAAGCAAATCAAAATTATGAACTGACATTAAAACGCATGTTTTATGTCCATGCCCAATTAATCAATCTGCATCTTGAGAAGGATATCGCTGTGATATATGCCCTACTACTCTGGCCTTCATTTTCAGTATTTAAGGTAGGTAAACTTCATTACAACCGAGTTCAAACATTCTTTATAGACAATAATGAGAAGGGTATTTGTTTCCCTGGAAAGCCGGTACTTAAAAAGCTAGAAGAAAAAAAGACGCAAAGGAAAGTTAATTCTGACTTTTTTGTAGTTGAAAACCCAGAGACAAACGAAATTAATTCTGATCAATTTGTATTTGAAAACCAACAAAAATCCCCTGAAGATCTTGGTCTACAAACCAAAATAAGTTTATTATTTTATTGGTTAAGCAAACATTTTAAATTTTACAATGACGAACATGGAGAAGAAGAATATAGCCTCCTTTCTAAATTAATACCCTCTGACACATTCTCTGCCTTAGGAAACGTACAACAAACCGAAAAATTACTGGCCGTTAAGGACTTAATAAAGCTCTATATACCTTGCCGAAAAATTTTAGCAGAAGCCTTTTCAACTCAGGAATTCGAAGAGGTTAATATGCAGGTACTGATCAAAAACAGCATCTATTCTCTTAACAATCATTCGGTTCCTAAGGGTGCTCAAAAATATGAACACATCGGGGCAGTTGAAAATTATTTTAAAAAAATAAATTTATAGAAGGGGAATATCAAGTGGCTTAAAACCTCTTAGCAGCGAACGTCTACTGGTGCCTCAGCACCGCCCACTTAACAGGTAAAGACCCATATTTGCCCAAGGACGGGGGGTGACGGCGCCGCTAAAAAACGGTAGGATAAGCTCCATGTCAAAGCCCGATAACAATAATATGGATCAGCCACCAGAGCTCCGATTACCCATCGGCTATGATGATTTTGCTGAGATCATTGATAACAAACTTGGCTTTGTGGACAAGAGTCTTTTTGTCAAAGCCGTTCTGGATGACATTCAAACAAAGGTCGCTGTCATCACTCGTCCTCGTCGATTTGGGAAGACTTTGAATCTCTCGATGCTTCACTATTTCCTGGCGCCCGAGGCGCTGGGCCGGCCTACAAAAGGGCTGTTTGATCATTTAAAGATTGCTGGGCTTGGCGAAAAATACATGAAGCACCAGGGAGAATACCCTGTTGTTTCACTTACCTTCAAAGATATTAAAGAAAAAAGCCAAACCTTAGCCTATGATAAGTTTTATGAACTTATCATCAAGACATTTGACCAATTTAATTATCTTGAAACTAGCGAGAAATTAAGCCATGCGCAAAAAACGCTGTTTCAATTAATTTTGCACAGAAAGGCCAACTATGCTCAGATGCAAAATTCCATGCAAACACTGACAGAATGTATAGCTAAGCACCATGGCACGAAACCCTGGCTTTTAATTGATGAATACGATTCTCCTATTCATGCCGCCTATGCCCATGGCTATTACGAAGAAATGATTGAGTTCATGAAGGGTTTCTTTGGAGCTGCATTGAAAAACAATTCCTATTTAGAAAAAGCTGTTGTCACTGGGATTTTACGAATTTCCAAAGAAAGCTTGTTTTCTGGGGTCAATAATCTGCGTGTATATTCCATTTTAAACACGAAATACAGCGAATATTTCGGATTCACTGAAATGGAAGTTCGAGATCTACTTAAAAAAGGCGGCTTACTCGATAAATTTGATGAAGTCCAGCATTGGTATAATGGCTACCAATTTGGCGACAACACGATTTACAATCCATGGTCCATTGCAAATTATCTTGATGAAAATTATTTTGCGCGCGCTTACTGGGTTAATACTAGCGATAATAAATTAATTAAAGATTTGCTGAAAAAATCCTCTCTAGATTTTAAGAAAGATTTTGAAATCTTGGTAAGTGGGGGCTCTGTCACAAAAACGATTGATAGTAACATCATTTTTAAATACCTGGGAAATCACCCGACTGGCGTTTGGAATTTACTGCTGATGAGTGGCTATTTGAAACCACTTTCTTCTCAGACCGTCGAACATGGTGACCTTTGTGAGCTCAGCATTCCCAATCGAGAAGTGCAATCTTTATTTCGAGTAATCATCGAACAATGGCTCTCAAACGGCAATGGAATAGATTGGTATAATCAATTTATTGAAAATCTTATTACGGGTAAAATCGATCAATTTAAAAAAGACCTCGAAAGCGTCGTGCTACAGATAATGAGCTACCACGATCTTGCCAAGGAACCCGAGGCCTTTTATCACGGTTTATTACTGGGATTTACCGTAAGCCTGAACACCACCTACGAAATTAAATCCAATCGCGAAAGTGGTCTCGGCCGTTTTGATATTATGTTAATACCGAAAAACCTGGAGAAAATGGGGATTATCATTGAATTAAAAATCAAGGCTCCTGCAGAATCTTTAGAAGATGCAGCAAAAAGAGCGCTCGCGCAAATTACCGAAAAAAAATACGACCAAGAATTTCATCAAAGAAACCTAAAAGGCCTCGTAAAAATTGGCATCGGCTTCGAAGGCAAAGAATTTTCCCTCGAATACTCAATGTGAATAGCGGAGACCTACGCAGATCTTCCATTATTACCAGCTCCCTCAATAGAAATCCCATTATTTGGTTATTACTCTGGAAAGCAGCTCTGGCGCCGATTCTTTTACCCCAAGTTCTTCACGGGAATGCTCAGCTTCCGCCTTAGCCTTAAAAAATGCAGAAAGATTTTTTGAAAACCATTCCTTGGGCAGATAAGGAGTGGCGGATGCATGGAAATAACTGGGCTTTCCGTTAAACGCTGCTTCATTTAACAATGCTCCGGGTACAGCTTGGGTAACTTTATCAGCTGCTTGTGCAGCATCAGATCCTGATATATTAACGCGCAAAATAAATGGATTATCAAGAACTGGTTTAAGCAACCTCTTTTCAAATTGCGAAGTCAAAATAATTTGAAATTGTTCATTTGCTTTTTTATATTTATCACAAGTAGTCAGCAGAGTTTGTAAGTAGGCATCAGGATCTTTAACACCAGGATGTAATCCCATACGAAGTTGTAAATTAAGATATTTCCCTGTGCTAATTTCGCTTAACAAGGCGTCCAAAAATTGATTATCGATTTCAGTCGGCTGGGTGGTTCCTGAAACGAAAACGAGTTCGTTTTCAGAACTCACTCGCAATAATTGACGAATTGGCATTGAATCTGTATTACCCGCCATTGGCGACCGATCGATGCTAAGGTGCCCAATTTCGAAAATTTGTGCTTTTTTATTAATTTCTAAAATATTGTTTCGAGCCGCAGCAAGCGAGACAGCAAATTCACAATTCGCTTTAGAAGCGAGCACGTCGACATAATTCCACATAATATGATTTTCAGCCTTAAACATGAATTCATAAGCGATAGTACAAGGGATTTCAAGACCACTAGCAATTTGAAATGGAATTTCATTATTAGTTGATGGCACACCTACATAGGCGCGTTGAATTTTATTTGTTCGAATAAAATCCATCACTTTTTCGAGCTCTTCATCTGACAATTTATTTTTTGATAAAGCATCTGGCTGACTAATGATTTCTGTTAACAGCACTCGCGAAATTGAATTCGCCTTTATTAAGTCTTCAGTACGAGTTGAAGCAGCAGCCCCAAGTGGAATTAAAAAAATTGAATTTTCAGAATTTTGCTCGAGGAGTCTTGTGATTGTGGCCTTAGCTAAATCGGTATCTCCTAAACTGCTAGTAAAAAATGCTATTCGCATAGTTAGCTCTCCAGTGAATAATAGTTATCTTTCGTTTATGTGCTGGACAATATATCATCTCTCAATAAAAAAGAAAGGCACATCGTTGAAAAAATGATCACTTAATTCAGCTTTAAGGAAACTACTGAAGTAATTTCCATTGGAAAAACCCTTTATAATTTTTATGAAAGCCCCTCATGCCAAGCTTCATCTATAAAAGATTATTTGGTCGCTCATGAAATTCCGGTAATTTTATGAGCTTAGCGCTTGACCTCGTTGACATTGGAATTATCTAAATCGAAGGAAGTGACGTTGTTTTACGGCGGGATTGGATAAATTCCTTATTTTGGGCCCAAGAGTGGAATATTGTCTTCTTCAAGATCCTTTTCTGAGTCTTCATCTAGGATTTCAAAACGTGTTTCATGCCTGCCATCATTATCATTATTATTCAATGCCAGCTGACTAATCAATTCTTGTCTTTGAATCCGATACTGCCGAACTTGCAAGACAATTGTCGTTAAGAAAAATAAGGAGCCAACCCCTATTAATACGCCTCCGGCAATGTCTTTGGTTCTTGGGTCAAGCCTATCAGTAAAAAGCACTACGCTCCCAGCGAATACAATTAGCAAACTGAAGAGCATGGAAACTGTGTATATGGTGTCTCCGATTCTACTATTTTCTGCACCTCCCCCTCCCAGAAAAATGGACAGGCCTTCACGAGAGCCATCTTTAATGAAACCTCCCGCAACTTTTTGCGCTGAGTTAATAATGTCTTTGAGGTTCATTTTCACGGCATCTTCGTTACTCCACTGAAATGCATTTTGCGAAAACCTTCCCAATAGCTCCTTCTCGTAGTTTTCAGAAAACTCGCTGCACTGACTTATGAATTCTGTTTTCAGATTTTGCTCTTGCCCAAGATCCCTCTGATGAAGACGAAACGCCATAAGCAAATACTTGTTCAGACCCTCAAGAAAGCATTGCAAATGATCTAAATTAGAACGAGTCTTAATAATAAAATTTCCAGACAAGGTATTTGGAAAATAAAAGGCAGAGGCTCGACCTTCAAGGCTCTGCATGGTATGAGATTGTGTATATTCACTAAGATCATTTAAGATGCAAACTTTAACGGGGATCGGGAGGCTTTGATCAGAAAGAAAACTCAATAATTCAGGGATATAAATGAATTTTCTTAACTTAGCCAAATGTGACTCTAATTCTAAAGCTAGCCCTGGGGCAAAATTATTGTAAGCGGCTTTTCGGACATCCTCTTTCCTCGATAATTTAAAAAATGTGGTGCAGGATTGTCCAGCACAGGCCAAATCAGGGGGGGATAAAAAGCTTAATATCAAAGCCTGGACATTTAGGTCCAATTTAAAAAAACTTCCCATATCTTTAATAGGATATTCTTTGGTGGCATCCCTTCCGTTAAGTAAATCTAGAGCCTTGCTGCGCATTTTGCACCTCACTAATTAATATCACTAACAGCATAACAGATAAGTATTAAGAATTATTAAGCAACATTAAGGGAGAATTAAAAACCTACATAAAAACAGGATTAAATTCAGGAGTTTCTGCTTAAGCTGGAATTGCCGCATTAAATTAAGCTTGCCAAAAAACGCTGTAGGAGAGAACGGCTAAAATAAAAATGCTGCAGCCGACAAAGAACCATTCCTTGCGCTCGGCAAAAAGCCAGGAGGTAAGGGCCACGCGAATAACTTGCATATAAATTAATAATAAAAGCCCGGCTTTTACAACAGAAATCGCGTGAGGATGGGTAATAATCGAAGTATGATGCGATAAAATAATCAGCAATATTCCGATAATACAAACAAAGGCAGATGCAAAAACACCAATACGCAAGGTGATACCGATACGAAGCTCATCCATTAAAGTAGGCCCCCAATCCCTTTATACACCATTTGAATACCTGATAAGGCGACGATAATCACAAAAACATAGCGTAAACCACGGGTTTTTAAGCGTACTAATAAATAACCGCCTAACAAAGCACCTGCTAAAACCCCGAGCATGACTGGCGCGCACACCCATTCGACGACATAGCCACGAGACCAATAAATTCCGATACTGGCGGCCGCTGTAATTCCAATAATAAAATTGCTTGTTGAAGTAGAGACTTTATAGGGCAAACGCATGACTTGATCCATGGCTAAAACTTTTACCGTGCCGCTACCAATACCAAGCAAACCGGACAGTAGTCCCGCGATAGTCATTATAAAAAAACCTAGTTTTACCCGGCAAATCGCATAAATGGAATGACCTGGCAAATTGGCTACCTTGTCAACATTGATGAGACCAAGGCGAATAGCGAGCGGATCGGAGGGCATGTGCGTTTCCAATTCCTCACGCCTTCTAGCCGCCATGGCGGCCGAAAATAATAAGACCACACCAAAGAGTCCTTCGATAAAATGCACCGGTAAATAAGCCACTAATAAGGCTCCCAAAATGGCACCACTCGCCGTACCCACTTCCAACAACATGCCTAATTTTAAATTGGTGTAGCCCTCTTTTAATAAAGCCGCGGCCGCACCAGAGGATGTCGTTAAGGTAGCAATTAAACCCGCCGCCATCGCGTGATAAATTGAAACGTGAAATAGAATCGTTAAAATGGGGATGACAATAATTCCGCCACCGAGACCGGTTAATGCGCCCAGCATGCCAGCAAAAACCCCGACACCCATTAGCATTAAATAATATAAATCACTCATTAATTCTCCCGACTCAAATTGGATAGCGCATCCAGATAGGCAAAATAGTCGATAAATAATCCATAAATTTCCAAAGGCCCACGCGATATTCCAAATTTCCAAAACGATCTAATTTTGCTTGGGGAAATGCAATGCCCAATCCAAATAATCCAGGCGCAATTATTCCATTGTAGGGGTTATATTCTAATTTTCCTAAGCCATCAATATCCATCACTCTTCGCTCGAATCCCACGGCATAAATCGCTTTATTGCAATGCGGAAGATGATGTTGCACATTTTCAGTAGAAGAATATATATGCTCTAATTTAGGGGGCAAGGTGCCATGCAAATTCTCTCTCGCCCAAGCGGCCGTGCTTCCTTTTAATCCCGTGTCATCAAATAATATTTCATTTTCTAAATAAACCGCATAACGCAACGGGGCTCGATAAAAATTCACTACATTTTTCACATTACAAGATTCCAACAAACTTCGCAAAATTAAAATAGCAGAATGCGAAGAACCAAAAACAGCTACTCTATCTTCAGGCCCACAGTGCTTTGTCAATAGTTCCCGATCCATGGCAATATCCACCGGAATGGGTTCTACTCCCGGATACGTGAGACTCTTTGGTTCCGAGCCTATCGCTAAAACTACATTTTTGGCGGATAATTTTTCATTTCCGCATTGCCAATTCCATCGATGATTGTGCATTTTTAGCGTTTCAACAACATTTTTTACCGTCACCACATTTTGCATAAGGTGATTGCTAACCCATTGCAAGGGGGCCGCCATCAAGCGTAAAAAACAATTGTCCTCCGGCGGCGTGTGATTTAGCTCAAAGTCCTCTTTACATTCGGAATAACGAAAGGCCTTACATTCATTCAAAAATTTTAAAAATAGATTCACTTTTGTATTACTGGGGACATTTTGCCATTTAGCCCCAAAATCGCCGACTAAAAAATGGGGGTCAACCCACACTAAAGATTTCGGATGTACCCCTGAATCCAACAGTTTCCCAACAGCGGCGATACCTGCGGGGCCAGCGCCAATTACAGCCCATTCAAAATCACTTGTTTTCATAGTTTTTCCATCATTAAATCGTATTACAAAGGCAAGGTAAATCGAAAGGAGGCCCCGCCGCCTTCCCGATTCTCTGCCCAAATTTTACCACTATGGGCTTTGATTATATAGTGACAGATTGCCAAGCCGAGCCCAAAACCATGCTTTGTTTTTATCATACGTCCCCGATAAAATTGCTCAAATAATTTTTCGATTTCATCGGGAACAATCCCTGGACCACGATCCTCAATACTGATTAAAACAGAATCTCCCTCTTGAGTTACAGATATATCGATGGGTGTTTCACGAGGTGTGAACTTAAGCGCATTATCGATGAGATTAAGAATGACCTCTTGAATTAAGGAGGGATCAAATTGTAAATTAATAAAATCCGAAGCAATAATTATATTAATTTCTCGTTTACCCAATTTTTTATGAAGGGCGTTTATGGCCATTAAAATAGTCTCTTTGATAGGGTAAGTTTCTCTGCTCAAATTCAGAGATTCCGATTCCAAATTTGCTATTCGGGAAAGATTATTGATCATGCGGTTGAGCTCTTCTGATTCGGAATATATTTTTTTCGCCAATTTTGCATTTATTTCAGGATCGATATTTTTCATTTCAACTTGGGCATGGACAGAAGTCATAATAGAAACCAACGGCGCGCGTAGATCCTGAGAAACGGATTGGAATATCGCTTTTCTCGCGCGATTGGATTCCGCCTCAAATTCCGTTTGTCGCGTTTGTTCTTGCAATCGATCAACCTCTAGTGCCAGTGCAATTTGATTCGAACAAGCCTCTAAAAGGCGCATTTGTTCCGGTGTAAATAGCTGTTTCGTTCTAGGCTGCACTCTGATGACACCAACAGGACCCTGCGTAGCGAGTAAGGGAATATAAATCGCGTTAGAAAAAGGAAGTGTGTCAGTACCTAAGCCTGCCATTTGACCGAGCTCATAAGACCACTTAGCCACACTCATTTCTTTTTCATCAAGAACGGGATTTTTTTTATTTCTTGGCCTCATTTCAAGCTGATTATTTTTAGGAATAAGGGCCACAACCACGCTATCAAAAATTTCTTGCAAATAATGAGTCCCAGTTTTCAACAAATTTTCAATTCCACGCGTGTTGGCTAAACGTCGACTTAATTTATATAAAGCAGAAGTCTGATGCTCTGTGAATCTTGCCGCTTCGGCTTGACGTCGTGTCAGAATTGTCAAATAACTGATAACCTGTGTAACGCCTAACATGACCAGAAGCGTAAAAAAATATTGAACATCAGCAACCACAAAACTGTAAAATGGGGGAATAAAGAAAAAATCATAGGCCAACACGCTTAATAAAGAGGCCAAATTCGCGGGTCCCGTTCGTCCATAGAGAGCAACTGCTATCACGCCTAATAAATAAACCATAATTAAATTAGCCGCAACTAAATAAGGGGCTAGCAAAATATTGACTAAGGTGGCAAGTGCAACAATAATGATGGATATCATATACGTGCGCCAAGGCGCCTTCTTTTTGGCTTTGACCGGTTTTGGTGGTTTAGATTTGTCTGCCACCCCGGTCATGATATAAACATCAATTTCTCCAGAATTACGCACGAGTTCGTCGGTTAAATTGCGACGCAAAAAATTCTTCCACCGCGGACGAATATGCTTCCAAATCATAATTTGAGTGATATTTTGCTCATGCGCGAAATTTAAAATTTCTTTCACGATATCAAATCCATTTAATACGTGAATTTCTGCGCCCAATTGCTCTGCCACACGTAAATTCTGAATGGCTCGATTGCGCATAATCTCTGACGCTTGAAGTTTTGGAGTGTCCACAAAAGCCGCCATCCATTGGACCTTTAAGCTATTGGCCGTGCGACAAGCGGCTCGAATAACATTTAGCGATTCTGCCCCAGTACCCACGCACACGAGTATTTTTTCTTTTGTTCGCCAAATTTGCTGAATATTTTCACCTTGACGATAAAGGAGCGTTTGAGTACCCACAAAAGTTGCCGTGGTCCGCAACGCTAATTCTCGTAAGGCAATTAAGTTTCCCTTTCGAAAGAAATGTTTTTTAGCTAATTCAGCTTGCTCAAAGCAATACACTTTTCCTTCTTGTAAACGCTTGAGCAAATCTTCAGGGGGTAAATCCACCAATTCAATAGTATCAGCCAAGGCCAACATCGCATCCGGGACTGTTTCTTTTATCGGGGCATTTATAATGGCCGCCACATCATTATTGAGGCTTTCAATATGCTGCACATTGAGCGTGGTATAAACATCAATACCACGGTCCAATAATTCTTTAATGTCCTGCCATCGTTTATTATGAAGCGCACCGGGTGCATTGGTATGTGCCATTTCATCGACTAAAATAATTTTTGGTTTTCGTCTTAATGCCGCATCAAGATCAAACTCCGATAGTTGTTGGCCGTGATATTCGATTTTTTGCCGTGGTACTTTTTCCAAATTTTTTAAGAAATTCTCAATTTCCTCTCGACCATGAGATTCAGCAATTCCCACGACGATATCTTTTCCCTGAATACGTTGAGTAATAGCATCTTGAAGCATGGTATAGGTTTTGCCAACTCCAGGGGCAGCACCAAGATATATTTTCAGTTTACCGCCTTTTTCTTGACGCTCTTCTTCTTTTAGCCTTTGCAATAATGCTTCGGGTTTTGGACGTTCTGCTTCCATAAAATTAAGGTGCTCCATATCGATTTCGAAGAATTAGGTTTATTTCCAGCACATTCACGAGCTTCTCACCAACAAGACCATGAAGAGGCGCTCGAGCATTATTATAAATTATTTTCTGGATCTCGGTTTTTATTTCGGCTGGATTTCGTTTTAAATCCTCAGCCCATTTATTGGCAACTCGATCCAGCTGATATTCTGCATTTTGCAGCGTGATATGGGGATCAAGACCAGAAGCCGATGTCGTGACAAAATCACCCGGAATATTTTGCAGCAAAGCATGAGGGTGGTCTTGACGCCACATATCAAAAAAAATCGAAGGGATATCCGAGGGCGTTGGAAATTTACCCGGATTTTCCTTTGAAAAATTCTGAAAAAATAATATGGCTACCTCAGCGGGTGTTTGATTTTTAGGAATTAAGGATTCGTGCGCTTTAACCCAATTTTTCACATAGGCGCTATGAGCAGGATCTGACTTGAGCCATTCTTCTGCAAGCGCAGGATGTCTCGTTGCCCACTGCGATACAATGTGTGGCGCACCCTGAAATTGGTCTTGCTCAAACCATTTTTCGACATCGGGTGCAACTCGATTTCCATTTTGATATTTCACGATAGGTCCAAGGGTTCGCGCTACCCTGTCGCGTAAGGCATAATTCGAAGCCGCAAGAGAAGATGAGCTGGAAGCAGAAGCATCATAGGCCGCTGCAGAAGGTCTAGGTTGAAAATATTCTGGCTTCGTAAAAGACTGCGCAATGAGCTTTGATCCTACTGGTTTTCCGTCCGGGCCATTTAGGAGACTTCCATTGGCTTGGAAGGGGAAGATGGTTTGGCCAATTATCCATAATGAAACGGGATAAATAATGCAGGTAATTACTACCAGCATTAGTAATAAAAAAATGCTTTTTGAAAAATAATTTAGCATAATAATACCCCTCACCCTTACCTTTCCCGCTAAGCGGCTTCAATTTACAAAACCAAAACCCACCATAACCATGTCAATAAATTTTATTCCAATAAAAGGCAGAATTATTCCCCCTAATCCCCAAATGAACAAATTTCGGCGCAATAATGCATCCGCACCGAGTGCCTGATAACGCACCCCCTTTAACGCTACCGGAATTAAAGCTGGAATAATAAGTGCATTAAAAATAACGGCTGACAAAATAGCCGAAGTAGGCGAATGCAATTTCATAATATCAATCGCCTTTAACCAAGGCAAAGTACCTGCAAAAAGCGCGGGAATAATCGCAAAATATTTCGCAACATCATTCGCAATTGAAAACGTTGTTAATGAACCCCGTGTAATTAAAAGCTGCTTACCAATTTCCACCACTTCAATTAATTTCGTAGGATCGCTGTCTAAATCCACCATATTGGCGGCTTCTTTTGCGGCATCTGTTCCCGCATTCATTGCCAAAGCCACATCCGCTTGTGCAAGAGCCGGGGCATCATTGGTGCCATCTCCCATCATGGCGACAATTTTTCCTTCGGCCTGTTCTTTACGAATATAGGCTAATTTCACCTCTGGTGTTGCTTCCGCCAAATAATCATCCACACCCGCTTGTGCGGCGATTGCCGCCGCGGTTCGAGGATTATCGCCGGTAATCATAACGGTTCGCAGCCCCATCCTTCTTAGGCGTGCAAAACGTTCTCGCATATGTGGCTTTAATACATCTTCCAATGTAATAACGCCGAAAATCTGATTTTGGTCGGCCACAACCAAAGGTGTAGCGCCTTTCGTTGCAACACTATCTACTAAGGCATGAAGTTCAGTAGGGATAAAACATCTATTTTCTTCGGCAAATTTGACAATGGCATCGGGTGCGCCTTTTCGAATTTTCTGTCCGGTGGGAAGATCAATTCCACTCATTCGTAATTGTGCCGAAAATGGAATAATCACTACATTTTCCGGAAAATTCATGATGCTTTTACTTTGCTTTTCAAATAAATTTAAAATGCTTTTTCCTTCAGGCGTATTATCCGAAATGGAGGCCAGTGCCGCAAATTTACCGAGCTCAATTTCTGAATATTTTCCGATCGGCAAAAAATTTGTCGCTCTTCTGTTGCCCAATGTGATCGTTCCAGTTTTATCTAATAAAACAACATCAACATCTCCCGCTAATTCCACGGCTTTTCCACTCGTAGCAATAATATTCGCTTGTAATGCACGATCCATTCCAGCAATTCCAATTGCCGCTAAAAGGGCACCAATGGTGGTGGGAATTAAACAGACCAAGAGTGCGATAAGAGTCGGAATATCCGTGCCTAAACTTTTTAAAGGTTCAATTATCCCTTTAAAACTCATCATATAGAGTTCGGCGTTATAAGACATCGGCCAAAGTGGAATAACGACAATCAAAAAAATGAGTGTAAAAGCCGATAAAACTAGTGAAAGCGCAATTTCATTTGGAGTACGTTGGCGAATCGCCCCTTCCACAAGAGCGATCATTCGATCAAGAAAAGAATCCCCTTTGCTTCCGGTAATTTGCACCACGATTCGATCTGAAAGTACGATAGTGCCACCTGTTACCCCTGATCTATCTCCACCAAATTCACGAATAACTGGGGCTGATTCCCCGGTAATCGCCGATTCATCAATATAGGCAACTCCCTCGATAATCTCACCATCACCGGGAATAGTTTGCCCTGCTTCAACCACCACTTTATCCCCTCGCTTTAAAACCGCTGATGAAACCGCTTCAATATGGCCTTCATCATTTAAAAAATACGCGGTGGTATCTCGACGCGTTCGACGCAGAGAATCTGCCTGTGCTTTACCTCGCGCCTCAGCAAGAGCCGTGGCAAAATTAGCAAATAAAATCGTTAAAAAAAACCAAATTCCCAGCGCAATAAAATAGGTAATAGGAACAGGAGATGTTTCGAATCCCAAAGCCATCCGTAAAATATACAACAGGGTGAGAACCGTACCCACCTCTACCACAAACATCACGGGATTTTTCCACTGAAGATCGGGACGAAACATAATGAAAGCTCGTTTTAATGCCACAATTACCGTTTCTTTTTCAAATAATCTTCTGGCTTTAAGTCGACGCGGTACCGTTTCATGATTATTTTTCATGCTAATCTCCATTAACCAAAAGGAATGGGCCCCAAATGTTCGGCGATAGGACCAAGCACTGCAACCGGTAAAAAAAGTAGCCCACCCAAAATTAAAATGGTTCCAAATAACAGTAATCCAAAGGTAAATGTGTCTGAACGCAAAGTGCCTAATCCAAAGTGAGTGGATTTTTTTGCCCCGAGAAATGCTGCCATGGCAATGGGCGCAATGATGGGAAGAAAACGACTAAATACAATCACTAGACCGGTAGCAATATTCCAGGCAGTGGCTTCTAAAGTAACCCCCAATCCGTCGAAAGCTGAACCATTATTCGCTGAAGCCGAAGAAAATTGATACAGCATTTGCGAAAATCCATGAGCACCGGGATTACTAAGCGCATTAAGACCCCAGTGCGTTGCTGAAAAAAAGCCTGTTGGCAGTAAAATCAAGAGTGGGTGAATTAATAAAGCAATAATGGCGAGCTTTACTTCACGCCCACCAATTTTTTTTCCCAGATATTCTGGTGTGCGTCCTACCATCATGCCGGCTAAGAAAATTCCGATCACTATGTACAATAACATATTGATCATCCCAACGCCTTTTCCCCCAAAAAAACAGTTTAACCACATGCCCACCATGGGAGACAGTCCCGCCACTGGATTTAAACTATCCGCTTCTGCATTAACAGCACCACAGGTGACATCGGTAGTAAGTGCTGCAAAAGTAGCACCAGCAGAGGTGCCAAAACGCATTTCTTTCCCCTCTAAATTTCCCAAGTGCTGGTCTACAGGCAAAGCGGCGATGGCAGGAATCGATAATGGTAATCCGGAAAAACTTCTTGCCTTATGGCTTGTTAATCCTGGATTCGGTTTTAAAGTATCAAAATGCACGGTCCATACAATTGTCGATACCATAAAAATGAGCATAACCGTAAAAATAACATAGCTATGTCGCCTACATCCAAGCATTCGTCCGTACATGAGAACAAGAGCAAAGGGAAAAATCAACATGGCAAGCGTATTAAAAAAATTTGAAATGGCCGTGGGATTTTCGAAAGGATGCGCTGAATTCATTCCATAAAATCCGCCTCCATTCGTGCCCAACATTTTCATGGCTTCAAATGCCGCAACAGGTCCGACGGCAATGCTTTGTTTTCCGCCTTCCAATGTAGAAATGGAATAAGCGCTATGAAACGTCATGGGGCTTCCTTGCTGCAGAAAAATAAGCCCAAAAATAAAGGCAAATGGAATAAACAAATAAATCACAACTCGCCACACATCGAGAAAAAAATTCCCGAGGGAGGCATCACCTCTTAAACCGCGAATAATGGCCGTTAATGCACTTAAGCCAATCGCAGCCGAAATAAAAAGATTGGCAATTCCAAAGAAAATTTGACTGAAATTGGAAAGTTGTTGTTCGCCAGAATAATGTTGGAGATCCGTATTCGTCATAAATGAGACGACACTATTAAAAATAGTGCTTGGCGCTAACATCGCTTTTCCTTCCGGATTAAGTGGCATCCAAGGCTGCAGCACTAAAATCAAAAAACCAAAAATAAACAAGCTTGTGTTAAAAACTAGTAGGGAACTGACATATTGTTTCCAATTTTGTGGGCCGGAATTTATTTTTTTTTCAAACCACGTAAACGCTGAAAAGGGTCGATATTGACCATCCATGATCCAAGCTAAATATCGGCTTAACGGAAAAGCTAGGAGAGTGGCGCTTGCTAAAAGAGCAAAGGGTAGCAAGCAGGTTTGGAGTAATTCCATGTTTAAAACCACTCCGGTCGAACAAGAGTCACGATTAAATAAACAAAAACAAAAGCTGTTACCACTATCGTTAAGTAAATCATATTTTCTCGCAAGCAATCAGGAACAAGTAACAGATCCCCATTGCAGAAAGGCCGAGTAGAAACATGGCGGGTAGCCAAATATACAGATTCATTTGTAAGTCCTTTTATCAAACTGACCGTGTCCACAAGTTTATCAGCTTCCTTATGACAATTCAGCAATTCCTGCTAAAGCGGGAATTGCTACAAAAAGTTGGGGGTCTCCAGGGGGAGCAAGGCTCACTGCCATTGACTTAAGCCCCAGCTCCCTCTAAAAGACATGTTTCCTCGCCCGCTTTTGGAAGTTTAGCGACTTGATAGGTGATATTTTTTCTCTTTCAACTTGGCGATTATTCCTGACCAGCACTGGATTCATTGTAAACAATTTCACCAGTTTGTTAAGTATAGCCTCCTTGTCTTTTTCGCGGGAGAATATTTCAAATGCCATTTTTTTTATGGCATTAAACGATACCGCTTTGTTCACTTTCACTTTTTTCTGCCCCTTGTTCTTCTGCTCATTCATCTCGGTCTCAATGTCTTCAACCAAGATAGTTTCCAGATTGCTCATAAAAATAGTAGACCAAAAGTCTTGCTTAATAGATTCAGCTGTTTTCCCAGTAAAATTCTCTAGGCCAAGGCGGCCTTTAAGTTTTGAAAAAAATGTCTCTACGCCCCAGCGTAATGAGTACAGATATTTGAAATCTTCTGGAGTAAACTCGTTATCATTCAGCAAAGATGTTGCTAGTACTTCCACTTCACCTGTTGATAAAACCACTCTAATGAATTTAATTCGAATGGCTTCGGGTAGATTGAATCCCCTCACCTTTTTCCTCTGGGTTTTAGATACACTGACAACAGCGCTCATCGTCTCAGGCGCATCCAGGGAGAACATCGATTGCGAAGCAGAAAAATACTTTTTTGGGCATCGGATAATGAAATGCCTTTTTTTGCTGATTAAACTGGCCATAAACGTGTAAGAAGCATATCCACGATCAAATATCAGAAGATCATCCGTTTCTAGGCACGAAAGCATGGTCTGTGCTAAATCGGGCTCATAAGTTAAGCTTGGCGCAAGAACGGACTGAATACTCATATGATTCAATACATCATAACAAGCTTCAAACATGGCGCTTGAATATTCACGAAAGGATTTATTCGTTTGATTACCAATCGGTCTTGATCCAAATTCCTTTTTAATTTCTTGGCTATACGGCAAGATAATTTGGGAGGCATCAAATGCCAATAATCGGTAACCCTTGAAACGTTTAATATCATTGTCTTTATAGTAAAGATTAATAATATCGTCATTCAGCTCTACATAGGCAGTATGCTTCAGCTTTTTTCTTGCTTTTGTGAAGGCACCCGCCGTTATGGAAAAATCCTTAAATCGCTCGAGCGTAAATTCATTTAAAATAAGCTGCAAAGATTTTACACTCTTCTTTAGAAGGAGGGTAAATACGGTGATGAATTCTAATTTTCGCACTCGAGTAAACGCACTGGCTGTGGATTTATGCTTACTGACGTAAGCCGGATCTTCTAATTTTCCATTGATGATCGAAATGGTCCTTGTTTTTTATTCATGCTCACTCCTGTAAACAAAAAGGGTTATAAAAAAACGACATCTTAGCAAAAAAAATCCTATGAGCAAATCGAGGCGCTGGGTCGCCAACGATTTTAAAGCGTCATCCATAAGTACGACGCCTTTGCTCTTCAAATAGAACGTTGCGGGCAGCAAGCCGAGTTATCACTATGCGCGGAACGTCCTTTTGAGACAAGTACTTTATGTTTCAAAAGGACGTTCCGCGGACAGGGAGAATTGGCTATAGGCTTTCAACGGCCTATTTTGAAAGGCAAGACTGCAAGCCTGGATGGCTATCGGATTATTTGCTTAAGTCAATGGCAGTGGAGCAAGGCTCCCTTGGGCGCCAGCGGTCATCCCCTCCGGGCCAGCGTTAAAATCAGGAAAGAGTTCCCACTTTAGCGAGAACTCCTGATTACAATTTTAATTTTGTGCTACTCTCATTTGAACAATATGGAGATTGAAAGATGGCGAGTAACAATAAAAAAATGCTGTCCATGTCCTTAGCGGCCCTGGGGGTGGTCTATGGAGATCTTGGAACGAGTCCCTTATATGCTATCCGGGAATCTTTGCAGGGCCTACCCATCAACCATACGAATATTTTGGGCGTGCTTTCCCTTATTTTTTGGGCGCTCATTTTAGTGATCTCGACGTGTTATCTTACGGTAATTTTGCGCGCAGATAATGATGGTGAAGGCGGCGTGCTGGCCCTTTTGGCCTTACTTAAAAAAAATAAAAAAATTTATTCTGTACTTCTTTTTGTTGGAATTATAGGTGCTGGATTATTAATGGGAGATGGGATGCTCACCCCGGCGATTTCCGTATTGAGCGCTATCGAAGGCTTGCAAATTTTTGACCCCAATTTAAAACCCTTTGTCATTCCTATCACGCTGGCTATTTTAATCACTTTATTTATGGTTCAGCGTTTTGGCACTGGAAAAATAGGCATTTCTTTTGGACCCATTCTATTATTTTGGTTTATGGTCATCGCTGCTTTGGGTGCGGTTCGTATTTTCAAAAATCCCGAGGTATTATATGCGATTAACCCTTATTACGCTTATGAATTTTTTCGAGATGGTGGCTGGGCAGCCTACGCTTTGTTAGGGGGAGTTTTTTTAGTTATTACAGGCGCAGAAGCGCTTTACGCAGATCTTGGACATTTTGGAAAAACTCCCATTCGCATCGGCTGGTACGCGGTTGCATTGCCTGGTTTATTGCTCAATTATTTTGGCCAGGGTGCTTATTTGTTGCAATTTCCAAAGGGCATCGAAAATCCCTTTTATGCGATGCTGCCAATGTGGTCTTTTTATCCCATGTTAATATTAGCCGCTGTCGCCACCATCATTGCTTCTCAAGCAATTATTTCAGCTACTTTTTCAATCACAAAACAAGCCGTGTTGTTAAATTTATGCCCTCGGATTTTCATTAAGCAAACCTCTGAAGAAGAAAAGGGCCAAATTTATGTGCCAAAAGTAAATTTTGTTCTAGCGGTGGGTACTGTTATTTTAGTATTAACCTTTAAAAACGCCACAGCCTTAGCAGGCGCTTTCGGCCTTGCCGTTAATCTTGTTATGGTGGGTGTTGCCACAATGGTGATGTTTGTAGCTTATTATAATTGGGCTTGGTCTATACCCAAAATCATACGAGTATTCTTTGTTTTTGTGATTATTGATCTTGCCTTCTTAGGAGGAAGCCTTCATAAATTTCTGGTAGGTGGTTGGGTGCCCATAACATTTGCCCTGATTTGCGCTACCATCATGATAACCTGGTATAAGGGTATGGCGATTTTACGATCTTCGTTTTACAAGGAAAAGACGGCTTTTAAGGGCATAAACGAAGCCTTTGAAAAAAGCAATTTGCAACATGTGCCAAATCTTACCGCGATTTTTATTACCGATCCTTATGACCAGAGCGGCGGTGGTTTTTTGCATTACCTCAAATTAATTCGTATTAAACCCGAACGCATAATGATTGTGAGCACTATAATAATGGACCGTCCTTATATGCCCGATACACAGCGTTTTGACATGAAAAAAATCTCCGAAAATGCCTATCACCTCA
Organism: uncultured Gammaproteobacteria bacterium; assembly: GCA_963711375.1. GTDB lineage: Bacteria > Pseudomonadota > Gammaproteobacteria > Coxiellales > Coxiellaceae > CAVQDV01. The sequence continues at coordinate 1,929,215 of CAVQDV010000005.1, read as the reverse complement.
ATTTAAATTACGGATTTATGCAACTCATCGACATTCCCAAAACGTTAACCCTTGCTGAGCGGATGAATATCTTCCCATTTGAAATCCATATTGAGCAAGCGGTATTTCTCGTTGAAAATATAAATGCCGTACTAACGCAACGTAAATATCCGCGCCTTTATGCCTGGCAACAAAAATTATTTATTTTCTTTTTGCGAAATTCTGCACTCGATATCGATTTCTTTCAACTTCCCTATAACCGCACACTTTCCATTGGAACTTACTGCGAAATCTAGTTCTTCCCCGATCTAATAAATAATCAATTTTCCGCGGTACATTCCCATTTGACAGGTGAATTCAAATTCACCTGTTTTTTTTGCAAAAATCTTAATGGTTTGAGGCTCGTCAATATTAAGCTTTAGGCTTTGATTAAAATCCGAGAAAATCACCATTTCGGCGCAAGGCGTTTTATCCTTGCGAATAAATTCCAACAAAACATGCTGCCCTACTCTCGCCTCGATAAGATCTGGCGTATATACACCATCAGCCACTTTAATCTGAATTTTCTTTGTGGAGGCTCTCACGCCTTCTCCCCTTTTTGGGAACCAAAACCATAAAGCGATTAAAATAATCAATAAAATTCCGAGTAAATTGATGATCATGATTTTGCTCCTTTGAAAAAGCGCAGGCGATTGGCATTCATGACGACCGTTACCGAGGAAAGGGCCATCGCCATTCCGGCTATTACCGGATTCAGCAACATACCGGAGAGTGGATATAAAATTCCGGCCGCTATCGGTATGCCGATAATATTATAAATAAAGGCGCCAAATAAATTTTGCTTCACGTTGCGAATGCTTGCCTTGGAAATGGCGATTGCATTGACCACTCCGTTTAAAGAGCCACTCATGAGCGCAATATCCGCGCTTTCAATGGCCACATCGGTACCAGTGCCAATGGCAAATCCTACATTCGCTTGCGTCAACGCAGGAGCATCATTAATTCCATCTCCCACCATTGCCACAATTTCCCCCTGATTTTGCAGGGAAATGACAGCATTCGCCTTATTTTCAGGCAATACTTCCGCCATTATTTCGCTAATACCCACATTTTCCGCCACCGTCTTCGCTGTCAACGCATTATCTCCGGTGATCATGATAATTTTTAATCCTAAATTTCGTAAACGTTCAATGGCGGCTTTTGAATCTTTTTTCACGGGATCTGCGACAGAAATTAAGCCAATTACATTTCCTTCCTGGGCAACATACATCGGTGTTTGCCCTTGTTTGGCCATCATTTCTGCTTTTTGCATGAAGTCCCCCAATTCACATTTTTCTTCTCGCATGAAAGCCACATTTCCTAAATACGTCATTTTATTTTCAACGAGCGCTTTTACCCCTTTTCCGGCGACGGATTCAAATTGCTCTACTTTTACTGGAGAAATATTTTTCGCCTTTGCCCCTCGCACGATGGCCTCGCCTAAGGGATGCTCTGATGAAACCTCGAGACTTGCCGCTATTTTTAAAAATTCGGCTTTATCGATACCTTCAGCCACACGAATTTCCGCTAATTCCGGACGACCCTCTGTAATAGTGCCAGTTTTATCTAACACGATAACGGTAATAGAGCTAGCCGTTTGGAGCGAATCCCCATTGCGAATTAAAATACCAAAATCAGCGGCTTTTCCTACTCCAACGATAATTGAGATCGGCGTTGCCAAACCTAAGGCACAAGGACAGGCAATGACTAAAACGGCAATGCTCGTCATCAGCATGTGTGCGACGAAAGGTTTTTCCCCAAAATTAAACCACATTAGCGCGGTAATAATCGCAATAATTAAAACGCTGGGAGCAAAAATTCCAGACACTTTATCTGCCAAACGCCCAATTTTTGGTTTTGTATTTTGCGCTTTCTGTACCATATCGATAATTCGGGCTAAAGCCGTATCCTTTCCAACTCGTAGGGCACGAAAAATAAAGCTTCCTGAAGTATTGAGGGTTCCCGCATTCACCATATCTCCACTGTTTTTAGAGATTGGCATCGCTTCTCCAGTCAACATGGACTCATTAACATCCGAGTGGCCTTCTACAATTTCTCCATCTACCGGAATTTTTTCGCCGGGACGAACTCGAATAAAATAGCCTATTTTTATAGCTTCAATCGGCATGTCAATTTCTTTTTCATCTCGAATGACTCGTGCAGTTTTGGGCTGAAGGCCCATTAAACGATTAATAGCTTCAGAGGTTTTTCCGCGAGCGCGAATTTCTAGGGCTGCGCCCAAATTAATAAAACCGAACAATAAGAGTGCGATATCAAAATAAATAGCGTGCGCTTCTGCTGGTACAAAGCGTGGAAATAAAACCACTATTATGGAATATAAAAAAGCTGTACCAGTGCCAAGGGCGACCAAGGTGTCCATGTTGGCACGTCGATGCAAAAAGGATTTAAAAGCGGCGCGAAAAATATCTGCACCGCTGTACCACATCACCGCAAAAACCAAAAGGCTTATAAAAAGCCAGAATAGGCTTATTCGATCCATTGGCCGTATCGGTAACCAGGGATAAAGCAAATCCGAAAATATTAACAAGCCAAAAATTAAGGCAATCCCCGATTTTTTCAGCAAGGAGCGGTAATACACCTCTGCCTCAGATTTTGAAGTATGTGCTGGGGAACAACTGGGACAAGATGAATTCTTTTTGCCAGAACTTTTCGACTGCTGCATTTTTCTCTCCACGAATCAAAGATTTCGCATTATAGACCCAGGCAATCCACCCGTCCAATTCTCCATTAAGAAAAATACGAATAGATTTTACAGATTAGCACGACTAAAGTGTGAGAAAACTTAAAGCCCTTAATGGAGGATAGCTCATGCCTGCGAAGTCAAAAATCACTCTTTTACAACAAATTGCCCCTCGGATTTTAACATTACGGAAAAAACGTGTCATTATTGATGCTGATCTTGCAAACCTTTATGGAGTGACCACTAAACGTCTTAATGAGCAGGTAAAACGAAATCAAGAGCGATTCCCTGCGGATTTTATGTTTCAGCTTACAGCTGATGAAAAGGAGAAGGTGGTCGCAATTTGCGACCACCTCTCTAGTTTGAAATTTTCTCAAACTAATCCCTATGCCTTTACTGAGCACGGAACAATAATGGCAGCCAGTGTTCTGAACACCCCACGTGCAATAGAAATGAGCGTTCTGGTAGTCCGGACCTTTGCGCAACTGAGGCAAATGCTTTTTGCGCACAAAGAGTTGTACCAAAAACTTATTAAGCTGGAGCAAAAGGTTGGAGATCACGATGGAGCTATTCGAAATCTAATTGCAGCCATCCAACAACTCATGGAAACACCAGATGAACCCAGAAAAAAAATCCCCATTGGGTTCTCTCCCTGGCCGGAATAAATAATTTAATCAAAATTTAGATTTTAACAAATGCAGAGGAAACGTTACTTCACCTTTTTCATTTTGAATACCATGCATGTCCTGAGCAGGAGCCCAGGCATGGCCATAAATAATTTCAAAAGTCGCTGGAAATACTTCACCATCCCTAAATTTTTCGCCGTATTCCAACATTTTTTTCCAAGCATTTTTCCCCATCAAACCGCACTGACGCTCAAGATGTGCATTGCTCTGCCCACTTTTTTTAATTTCACGAATCAAGTCTAAGGGAGATGAAAAATTAATGGTGATTTCTTCTGTATCCATCACGGGATCTGAAAATTGATTTTTCAGCAAACTGTCACCAACGTCATGCATGTCAAAATAATCATGAATATGCGGATAAGGGCTAACTTCTGAAAAACTTTCACGCAATTCTTTTAAGGTATCTCGGCCCAACATCGAAAAAATCAATAATCCATTGGGTTTTAGGATACGCCGAAATTCCAAAAGCGCCTTCGGAAAATCATTTACAGAATGCAGCATTAAATTCGAAAAAATTAAATCAACAGAAGCCGTTTTAATCGGCATCATTTCCGCTTCTGCAATCAAGGGCGACAGCCACAAAGACAAATCAAAAAATCGCTCGTTGATTTCCATCGATAAAATCAATGCCTTAGAATACCGATGCTGCAGTAAAGCGGCTGTATAGGCATCTTTTGCACCACAATTTAAAATAATCTCAGGCTGTAATTTGATAATCTCAAGACGAGCATCCAATTCATCCGCCACCACATGGTCCAAATAGGCCACCTCAGCATACTGCAAAGCCGCCTTAATTAAATATTTTCGTTTAGCCCGAAGATCAATGTTCATCCCATCTATCTTACTGATTTCCAAGGAGACATCAATAGTCCATGACTTAATATTTCCTTAAGATTTATGTGCTAGCATTTACTTTATTATTAACTGATCTATGAGACCTTATTAAAGATGAGAAGCTTAAATTCGCAAGTTTTTAACAATATGTTTATTGAAATCCTGGATCGCATTTCAGACAAAATTCGTCGTGAAAAAGCAAGTGAGGGAGGACTACTAGCAATGGCACTCCTCCAAAAGCTTCTTCCAGAGGGCTGGGATCCCCCACCATTCACCCACTTTAAGCACATCATAAGCGACAGTAATGTAGGCCCCGAGATTCTAGAACTAGCCCAAAGCTTATTACAACCAGGGGCGAGCTTAGTTACATGCCAACAAGCGCTCAAAAATTTAAAAAAATTAGCACATGCTTTTAATTTCATTGACTGTGTCTTTCATTATAAAACTGAAGAAGCCCAGAAAATTAGCCAAGAAAATCTTGCTATTAAAATATTGTGTGCGAATGGAATATTTACCAAACTCGAAAACGTTAAAGACTGTCATGGGAACAATCAGGTTATAACCGCCCCCAAAGACTCCTCTAAAAACCTACCTTCACCAGAATACCTGCAATTGATGGAAGTTCTACAGTCATTAAAAGACCCTGATCGTATCAAAGCTTTTTTGACTGCTTTATTCGATGACATGGAACCAATTGAAAAAAATAATGAAAAAATGAAAGCATTAAAAGAGGGAATTCAAGATACGTTTCTTCTTGGGAACATAGAAACGGTCATAGAAATGAGCAATTTTTACAAGGTGAAATACCAAGAAATGATTCATGAAGAAGCAGAATCTAGAAAATTACAAGACGAGGATGAGACCTCGGAACTTACCTATTAAGCTTTCTCGGAATTAAATTAAGGAAAGCAATTTTGGAAAAATTTTCGGTATTTTGATCGAGGCTAGGATGGTATATTATGACTAATGCTAAATCCCGAATAGAAAAAAGATTCATTTTGATTTAGCCTTCTTTAATGCGCATCATAAGAAAAATTTTTCATTTTCTCTTTCCGAATTCCTGTATTTTTTGTCTGGAAAATATGGCGAGCTCAAGGATAATTTGCCTGGCATGTGAAAAAATGCTTACCTCGAACCCTAATCTTATTGATCATGGCTTTAAAGAATTAATTGCACCTTTCGCTTATCAGGAGCCCCTTAATAAATTAATTACCGATTTAAAATTTAATGGAAAATTAAAATATGCCCAATTGCTCGGAGAATTGTTAACTCAGGCTATTATTAAAAGTGGTAACCCCCTGCCCTCCCTCATTCTCCCAGTGCCCTTACATCCGAAGCGCTTGAAAGAGAGGGGATTTAATCAAGCTATCGAAATTGCAAAGGTGATCGGAAAAAACCTGAAAATTCCGATTGATACCGAAAGCGTGATCAGAATTAAAAACACAAAAGCGCAATCGAATTTAAAAAGTGTCGACCGTCAAATAAACCTAGAAAATGCCTTTAAACTCAATAAAAAAATTACAGCCACTCACGTCGCCATCCTAGACGACGTCCTTACCACCGGCGCCACAATCAGGTCCCTCTCAAATGCCATCACAAGTCCAGAAATAAAGAAAATCACAATATGGTGCTGCGCAAAAGCTTGATTCAAATTCGAAGAGGATTTTATCACAAAGGTGGGATCCCATCGGTAGCTTTTATTTTTTGGGCAGATAAAGATCTGTTATAGTGCCCTCATAAATTTCGGCGGCCATCATTATCGATTCGGATAAAGTTGGGTGTGGGTGGATGGTTAGTGCTAAATCTTCCACGTCGGCGCCCATTTCTATCGCCAAAGCCACTTCGGAAATTAATTCACCCGCGTTGACGCCCACTATAGCGCCCCCAATCACTCGGCCTTTTTCGTTGAAAATTAATTTGGTGAATCCTTCTGAGCGATCTACGGATAAGGCACGGCCAGATGCCATCCATGGAAATACCGCTTTTTTATAGGCAATATTGTCTTTCTTCGCTTGAATTTCAGTAAGACCAACCCAGGAAACTTCAGGATCCGTATAAGCCACTGAAGGAATGCATTTGGCATCGAAATAATGTTTTTTGCCAGAAATAACTTCTGCAGCCAATCGACCTTCGTGCGAAGCTTTATGCGCTAACATCGGTTGACCAATAATATCACCAATGGCATAAATATTTTTTACATTCGTACGCATTTGCGTATCGACGGCGATAAATCCGCGTTCATCCACTTTTACACCGGCTTTTTCAGCGCCGATTAAAAGGCCATTCGGTTTACGACCAACCGCCACTAAAATTTGATCGAAGCGTTGTGGATTTTCTTTTGGTGCATTATCGCCGGAGAAAGTCACATATAAACCGTCGGTTTTTGCTTCTACTTTTGTAACACTGGTTTTTAGGAAAATGTTCGAATACCGTTTTGCGATGCGTTTATATAATGGAGCTACAACATCTGCATCGGCGCCAGGAATAATTTGGTCCATCATTTCCACGACGCTGACTTTTGAACCTAAAGCGTGATAAACAGTGGCCATTTCTAGGCCAATAATTCCGCCCCCTAAAACTAATAATTCACCATCGGGCTTTGCTAATTCTAAAGCAGAGGAGGAATCCAATACCCGTGGATCATTTGGAATGAAGGGTAATTTTACAGGAACAGAACCGGCTGCGATAATGCAGTCTGTGAAATTGACAGTGGTCACTTCATCGCCTTGTGTCACTTCAATGGCGGTTGGCGAAATAAATTTTCCGTAGCCTTGAACGATTTCCACTTTGCGCTGTTTTGCCATCATTTTTAGACCGCCTGTTAATTTCTTAACGACGCCGCTTTTATAATCGCGGATTTTGGCGTAATCGAATTGAGGAGCTCCAAAACCGACGCCATGTGCGGACATGTCTTTGGCATCATCGATGACTTTTGCGACGTGTAGTAAAGCTTTTGAGGGGATGCAGCCTACGTTTAAGCAGACGCCACCGATTTCGGCATAGCGTTCAATTAGGACTACTTTTTTTCCTAAATCTGCTGCTCGGAAAGCTGCCGAGTAACCGCCAGGGCCGCTGCCTAATACCACGAGTTCTGTTGTAATGGATTTTGTCATTTTTTTTACCTCAATTTTCTAATAGCCCTCACCCTGACCCTCTCCCGCAAGGGGAGAGGGGATGAGAAGGGGCCTTTAATTACTTCACAATAATAGTGTTCTGATATCCGCTAGGCACTTAGCGAGATAGACGATAAATCGGGCGGCCTGAGCCCCGTCAATCACGCGGTGATCATACGACAAAGAAAGCGGTAACATCAAGCGTGGGACTAAAGTACCATCGGCCTGATAGATCGGTTTTTTCTGCGAGCGGGAAACACCCAAAATGGCCACCTCTGGCGCATTGATAATCGGAGTAAAAGCTGTGCCACCAATACCACCTAAGCTGGATATTGAAAAACAGCCGCCCTGCATATCCGCCAAACCAAGCCCTTTTTCTCGGGCTTTTTTACTCACATCACCTAGCTCTTTGGCTAATTGAAATAAATCCTTTTTGTCGACGTCACGAATAACTGGAACCACCAAGCCATTGGGAGTATCGACAGCGACACCAATATGAAAATATTTTTTCATAATTAAATTTTCGCCACTAGAATCAAGAGACGAATTAAATAAAGGAAATTCCTGTAAAGCGGCTACAACCGTTTTCATAATAAAAACCAGGGGCGTTAGTTTATAGCCTAATTTTTCTGCGGAGTCTTTTTGCTCGGCACGAAAAGCTTCCATTTCCGTAATATCCACTTCTTCAAATTGTGTTACGTGCGGAATGGTGACCCAATTTCGATGTAAATTCACGCCGGAAATTTTTTTAATTTTAGAAAGCGCTTCAACTTCAGTTTCGCCGAATTTTGAAAAATCAATTTTGGGAGCACTGGGTAACGAAAATCCGCCGGAAGCTCCGGCATCTTTGAGACGAGCCTTCACATATTCTTGGACATCTTCTTTTGTGATACGCCCTTTTTCTCCAGTGCCTTTTATTTTATTTAAATCGAGGCCAAATTCTCGGGCGATTCGACGAACGCCTGGGCCAGCATTAACGTCACCATTATCGGAAAATGATTCTTCGAATTCAAGTGACTTGGATCCCTCGCCTTCGCGAGAAATGACGGAGGATTCAGCAGCTTTTGCTGCCTGAGGAGTTGTCTCAGTTGAAGCTTCTTTACTCGGCGCAGAAACGTTATCTGAGGCAGGTGTTTTCTCAGAAACAGCCGCTTCTCCACTCACCGTTAGAAGTAAAATCACATCACCTTCAGAAACTTTGTCGTTGACTTTTATTTTCACTTCTTGAACGACACCAGCTCGGTCCGCGGGCACATCCATTGAGGCTTTTTCACTTTCTAAAGTGATAACCGTGTCGTCCAGCTTAATGACATCGCCAGGTTTTACCAGAATTTCGATGACGTCCACATCACTTGCGCCGCCAATATCAGGAACAAGCATTTTTACCGTATTTTCTGCCACTTTTATCTCTCCTTAATGCCAGGAAGGAGTGCCCACTTAGGCGGGACTCCTATCGCCTTAGACCGTTTTAGGGTCCGGTCTATCGCTGGCAATATTTAATTTTTTCTGTTCAGCCACCAACTGATCTCTTGGGAAATTCCCTTGATCACTTAAAGCCTTCAATGTGGTATAGACAATCATTTTCGCATCCACTTCAAAAAAATCTCGTAAATTTCGGCGACCGTCGCTACGCCCATAACCATCGGTTCCCAACACCACATAAGGCTGAGTGATGGATTGACGAATTTGTTCCGCATATAAGCGAATATAATCGGTCGCTGCAATAATTGGACCCGCTTTTTTTGCTAGGCAATGTGAAACATGGCTGATTTTAGGTTCTTTTTCTGGATGCAAACGATTATAACGTTCCACAGACTCAGCTTCTTTTCGAAGCTCATTAAAGCTCGTGACACTCCACACATTAGCGCCAACATTATAATCGTGTTCTAAAATTTGCGCGGCTTTAATAACTTCGCGCAAAATAGTGCCTGAACCTAAAAGTTCCACTTCGCAGGTATTTTTCGTATCCGTGGATTGATATAAATACATACCTTTAATAATACCGTCCTCAACACCAGGCGGCATGGGAGGATGCGAATAATTTTCGTTCATGAGCGTAATATAATAAAAAATATCTTCTTGATCAGCAAACATGCGCTGAAGTCCATTTTGTATAATCACCGCTAATTCATAGGCAAACGTGGGGTCGTATGAAACGCAGCTTGGAACTACGCTGAACATTAATAAATTATGTCCATCTTGATGCTGCAAACCCTCGCCTGCTAACGTGGTACGTCCCGCTGTTCCGCCTAAAATAAATCCGCGAGCGCGAATATCACCTGCTATCCAGGCCAAGTCTCCAAACCGTTGAAAACCAAACATGGAATAATAAATATAAAAAGGAATCATCGGTTCATCGCTATTCGCATACGAGGTCGCAGCGGCCATCCAGCTCGACATTGCACCCGCCTCTGAAATACCTTCCTGCAATAATTGGCCTTTTTGATCTTCGCGATAATACATCAACACGTGGCGATCTTCAGGCGTATATTTTTGGCCAACATGAGAATAAATGCCAATTTGTCGAAATAATCCTTCCATCCCAAAGGTTCGAGCTTCATCGGCCACAATCGGAACGATGCGCTCTTTAATATTTTTATCTTTGAGCAATCCGGTTAATGTCCGCACAAAGGCCATTGTAGTGGAAATTTCACGCCCATCTGAACCATCTAATTGATGGGAAAAATCAGATAATGGTGGAATAATTAAAGGCTTCACCTTAAACTTTCTTTCGGGCAAAAATCCGCCCAATTTTTCACGCTGTTGCATTAAATATTGATGCTCTGGACCATTTTTCGGAAGCGACTTAAAATTTAATTTTTCGAGATCTTCATCCGAAAGCGGCAATTTAAATCGTTCACGAAATAATTTCAGGGAATCTAAGTCCATTTTTTTCGTTTGATGCGTAATATTTAAGCCTTCACCAGCAGGACCCATCCCATAGCCTTTTACGGTTTTCACTAAAATAACGGTTGGTTGACCCACATGTTTTGTGGCGGCGGCATAGGCCGCATAAATTTTCTGTGGATCATTTCCGCCATCTTGCAAGGTATTTTTTAATTCTTCATCAGAAAGATCGCTGACTAAATCCAAGAGTTCCGGATATTTTCCGAAAAAATTCTCGCGCAAATATTGGCCGCCTTTACTGGCAAAACCCTGATATTCTCCATCGACTAATTCGCCAATGCGCTTTAATAAAAGACCGCTTTTATCTTTTTCAAATAAGCGATCCCAGCCGCTGCCCCAAATGACTTTAATGACATTCCAACCGGCACCTCGGAAAACACCTTCGAGTTCTTGAATAATTTGACCATTGCCATAAACAGGGCCATCTAAACGTTGCAAATTTCCACTGATGACAAAAATTAAATTTTCTAATTCTTCACGAGCGGCCAAATATAAAGCGCCTAGAGATTCAGGCTCACCCATTTCTCCATCGCCGCAAAATGCCCACACTTTTCGATGTTCGGCTTTTGCAATGCCTCGATTATCTAAATATTTCAAAAATCGCGCCTGATAAATGCTCATTAAAGGTCCGAGCCCCATAGACACCGTTGGAAATTGCCAAAAATCAGGCATCAACCAAGGATGTGGGTAAGAACTAATTCCGCCCTCAAAAATCTCTCTTCGGAAATGCGCAATTTGATTTTCGGTCATTCGCCCCTCTAAAAAGGCGCGGGCATAAATTCCGGGAGAAGAGTGGCCTTGAATATAGAGAAGATCACCGCCATGCTCCTCTTTTTTGCCATGAAAAAAATAGGTAAATCCAATCTCATAGAGCAAAGCTGTGGCGGCATAACTCGAGAGATGGCCACCCAATTCGGAGGAAATTTTACCGCCACGCATCACCATCGCAATGGCATTCCAGCGGTTATAATTGGTGATGGCCTCCATTAGTCGACCATCGTCCGGCATCTGCTCCTGCGCATTCACAGGAATGGTATTGCAATAAGGCGACTGCACACCGGCAAGAGGGGATAAACCAAAATCAGGGGCATGCTTAAGTAATTCGCTTAAAATCAGCTCAGCGCGTTCTGGACCTTCATACTTGATGACCGCTCGAAGCGCGTCAAGCCACTCTTTTGTTTCTTTTGGATCAGAATCCAGACCGCCAGGAATAAACCGCTCCGACATAGATAAGTCCTTTGAGTTTCATTCTACTATTGAAAATTGGCGCCATTTTATCATAAGAAACTTGGGCCTGCTATCAGACGGTGTCAGGTAGCAGAGGGCATCAAGACTTGACACCCTCTCTACTTCCTAAACCCAATAACTTATAGTGATCAAGGCCAATACTACTAACCACACTAAAGCCGCTCGTTCTATCAATTGGATAGTTTCCTGGGCATCATTTGGATTTTGCAAAGAGGCCTTTGCACAATCTACCAAATAATGATGATCGTTATTAATTCCTAAGGTCAATCCTTTCAAGACTACAGAAATAGAAGCGGTAAAATGGCCCACCAGCGCATAAGTCAAGGCCAACAAACGGGCTGGCACCCAATTTAATATTCCTTGAAATTTGGAGGTATAATCGTAGAGGGCTTCTTTAGCACCATTTTCATTTGTTGCCAAATAATTTCGCATTTCAGAAACACTTACATAAAGTGCCAATCCCACAGGACCCAACAGAAAATACCAAAATATAACGCCAAATACCCTAGAAAAAGTGAATTCAATATAATCCTCGCTCGTAGGATCCTCTGAAAGCGGATATTTAACAAAGTCACGCGCTCCCATCCAGTACCACACAAAAAGAAGACTCAAAGCAAAATTACCAAGTCCACCAAGCAAATGATAGACCAAGGCGAAGGCGATGCTCACTATTAATAAAAGCGGCAAAAGAACCACTAATAAACCCATGATGGGATGGCCCTGAGTAACTAACTCCACTTTTTTGCTAAGCCACTCGAAATAGCTTTTAAACCAATCCCAGCGTTTACTGTAACTCGAAAGGTGCAAAAAACGTTGCGCACCCACACATAATAAAATCACTAATAACTTCATGACGAATCTCCGTTCTTCAAAACCTATGCTGCTTCACTGAGGCTGGTTTCACTTTGATCAGGAGCTCCCGCTTTAGCGGGGACTCCTGAAATTTATATACCCTTTTTTTATTTTTGTAAATTAGAATTTTGGGATTGTAGCAGACAAAAAAAGGCATTTTTAAGCAACTTTTGGAGAGGCTGTTAAAAACTTCTTTCACGCATTAATCTCTTCGTAAACGGTCACTCATTGCTACCGGTGTGGGGTATCTCAGGACTACCCAATAGGAAGAGACTATAAATGATAATATGGTTGTGGCTTCAATTAAAGCGGCGGCTTCAGGACTAATTAAGCGGGTTTTCAGAGCCACATAGGCAATAATCAAAGAAAACTCACTAATTTGACCCAAGCGTGCGCCTACTTCCCAAGCCACCTGCTTCGTTTCCTTCACCTGATGCAGCAAAAATCGGTAGGTCGCCGGCTTTATAATGAATAAGAGAACCAATAAAATGATACTGGGCACTATGACAGACGGCAGGTATTCCAAATTAAAGCTCGCCCCCACGGAAAAGAAAAACATCACCAAGAAAAAATCTCGGACGGGTTTCAAGCTTTCAGCGATATAAAAAGAAATTGGGCTACTCGCAATACTAACCCCGGCGATGAAAGCCCCAATCTCACTGGACAAACCCAAATACAGGGCCAATTGAGATAAAGAGAGGCACCATGCAATCGAGACCAGAAACATATATTCCTTTATACGATTAAATTTGGCAAAGAGACGCATGAGGACATAGCGCTGGAAGAAAAAGGCAAAAGCCAAAACCAAGGGAAAACCAATCGCTGCTATGGAAATATCTTCAAACAAATTTCCCGTTGCCGTCATGGCATGCATACAAAGCAAAACGACAATCGCCAGCAAATCCTGCAAAAGCAAAATACTAATCATCACTTCGCCTGTGTGCTGATGATGCAAAATAGTAGTCGGTAATAACTTAATGCCAATAATCGTACTGGAAAACATCATAGCAGCGCCAATCAGTATGGATTGACCATCGGGGTAGCCGAATAATTTCGCCACTGTGAAACCCACAAAAGCGAAAACAACAGAGCTGACAAAACCCACCCAGCTGACCTTCTTCAACATTTGCCACAATTTTTGGGGGGGTAAATGCAATCCTAAGAGGAAAAGCAAAAAGATAATGCCCACATCTCCTACGCCCTTCACTAAAGCAGAGTCGCCAAATAATTTAAACCCAAAGGGACCAAGAATAAGGCCTAAGAACATATACGCAACTAATAATGACTGGCGAGTAAGCAAGGCAAAGGTCGACAAGACCGTCGCACCGGCGAAAATCAAAAAGAGGGAAAAAAGTAAATTTTGCTCATTCATATAGTATTGGTTAAAATTATGCCTGTTTCATCAGAGAATTATATTATCTCCAATATCTTCCCTTTTGTACATGAAAAGCGATTCCCACCTAATAAAAAAACCTCCCCAAACGCCAAAATTGTGAGGCTTTCAAAAGCCTCAAAACACTCTATACTGTGGCCCCCAAGACTTGAAGGGCAGATTATCTGTGAAAATTGAAAACTTCAAAAAATGCTTTAATTCTCGATGAAAATTGACATTTTTCCAAAAATAACTTTAGCGCTTTAGCCGTCATTTGAAAAATTCTAAGTCCCTTAGCTCTTGTTTTCGAACCCACTTGGGAGCATTAATCGATAGCAATTTTCGACTTCCAAAATGGGTTCAAAAAATTAAAATTATTTTCCTAAAATCCCCCCCAAGGACATAAAAATGTAACAAAACGATAAAAAATGTTTAATCTCTTTGATTTTCATTGTAAAATATATTTGTCTTTAAATATTTAAGGAGAAATAGACATGCCAGCAAAGAAAAAAACAAAGAGGAAAAGTAAGTCTGCTGCTTTGAAAAAAGTAGTAGCTGCTAAAAAACCTGCGAAACGCGGTCGCCCTAAAAAAGCGAAATCTGCCGTAGCTGCTAAAAAGAAAGTCGGTCGTCGTGGCCGTCCTAAAAAAGCAGCCACTGCTAAGAAAAAAGCAGTTCGCAAGGGTCGTCCAAAGAAAGCAGCTGCTAAAGCACCTGCGAAGAAAGGCGCTGCAAAACGCCGTGGCCGTCCTCGCAAGAAGAAGTAACAGCCTGTTTGTTACGAAAACCGCCGGCCTTAAAACCGGCGGTTTTTTTTATTGGGTTATTGCCTTTGTTTGATCCAAAAGTTCTCGAAGAGTAGAAATCGAGAGCGCTCCTGAATCCGCGTACAATACTAACTTATTCCTCAAAATCATTACCGAGGGCACAGAACGTATCGAAAATTCGGTGGCTAGAGTTTTCTCTTTATCGATATCAATCGTCACAAACGTAAATTCTGGATAATCGGGGGCCACCGTTTCGAGAACTTTTTCAAACGCTTTACATGGTGCGCACCACTCCGCTGAAAATTCAATTAACAAATATTCGCCACGCTCAATAATGTCATCGATATTCGCCGCTGTTGCCATTATGATATTTTTCATTATTTCCTCCTTAAAATTGCCTCAATTTTTGTAAAGACTTCATTTTCTTCACCAATCCCTGAAACCCTTGCATAAACGGGTGCTAGAGGATTACTGGTTTGTAAATTCTGATAATATTGAATAAGCGGACTGGTTTGATCATGATAAATCTTGAGGCGCTTTCGCACCGTTTCTTCTTCATCATCTTTTCGATAAACCAGTGGCTCTCCTGTAATATCATCTTTCCCCTGAGTTTTTGGGGGACGATATTTGATGTGATAAATACGACCCGATGCAGGGTGTAAGAGACGACCACTCATTCGATCAATAATCGCTTCATCATCCACATCGATATTAATGACAAAATCAATTTTAACTCCAGAACGGTCGAGAGCTTCGGCTTGTGGAAATGTTCTTGGAAAACCATCCAACAGAAATCCCTCAGCACAGTCTGGTTGCTGGATGCGCTCCTTAACCAGAGCAATCATGACCTCATCAGGAACGAGAGCGCCGGATTCCATTATTTTTTTAACCTGCAGGCCAAGCGCCGATTGCGCCTGTACAGCAGCACGCAACATATCACCTGTAGAAATTTGTGAAATGTGAAATGCTTTTTCGATGCGTTTTGCCTGCGTGCCTTTCCCAGCGCCGGGGGGACCCAATAAAATAATGCGCATGAATTACTCCTCGTTCTCCAATCGTAAACGCCCAGAATGCGTCACAACTATTTTAGCTAATAAATGTTTTTTTACATTATACAATTCAAAGCGACCTTGCTGCCCCGTGGTTGTGCCATCTTCCGCAAAACGAATAGCCGAATTTCTATTAAAACTGCTCATCCACATAACCTGCAAGTGAGAAGAAATAGGTGGAAAAACTCGAAGCAATTTATCACCACACAATACAATTTGCCCACTCTGCCAATCACCATCACAGCTGACTTGATTTCGACTGCCACACAGCACCACCTTCTCGTTTTGCAAAACGGCCTGACTTCTGGCATACAACATAGCCGATGTCAGTTGGTTAACTGTTCCAGAAACCGCATTTCGCACAAGAAAATCATGATAGGTAATTAGTGAAAGTATCGCAAGAATAATCGTTACCAAAAACGTAACAAGTAATTCAATCCATGTAAAACCAGCTATTTTTTTCATATGGGGTTTAGACTTTGAGTTTCGGGAAAACCTTCACCAAACGCACGGCATTTACTCTCACTTTTAATATTTCGATAGGATACCCAGCAATGCGCAAGCAAATTCCGGCGGGCGGAATCATTTCCAAATAATCCACAATTAAACCGCTAAGAGTCTTAGGCCCACTTAAAGGCAAATCCCACTGCATGGCGCGTGTTAGATCTCGCATATTGATTCTAGCATCCACAATATACGTGTCATCCGCTTGCAATTTAATCATTCCCTCTACAAGATCGATATCCTGTGCAAATTCACCTACGACCTCTTGCACCACATCCTGCAACGTAATTAAGCCTTGAATATCGCCATATTCATCGACCACCAAACCGGCTTCCTCGTCTTCTTGCTGAAAATTTAATAATTGACGATTCAATATTGCACCCTCAGGAACAAAATAAATCTTATCCGCTACAGCCAAAAGCTCATCTTTATTAACGCTTCTTTTTTGCAAAAAAATAAGGATTTTTCGCAAATTTAGCATACCCAACACATGGTCGATACTGCCTCGATACAGTGGCACATTGGCATAAGGACAATTTAAGAGCCGGTCTAATATAACGGGCCATTCATCTTTTAGATCAATACCATAAATTTCCGTTCGAGGAATCATCACATCATCCACAGTCACTTGCTCAAGATCCAAAATACGTAACAGCATTTTTTGATAATTACTTGAGATTTTTCCGCTCGCCTCATGCACTAGGGTTGTTAGCTCCTCTAATGATAAAGGCTCAACACGATGACTACCAACCCGCACTCGAAATAAAGCCAAAATTCCATTGGAAATCGAATTTGCAAACCAAACCAGCGGATACAAAATTTTCAATAAATATTTCAATGGCCAGGCAACTCTAAAAGCCACACGTTCAGGATGAATAGCCGCAAAGGTTTTTGGAGCAGTTTCGCTGAAAATTAGCACAACAAACGTTAAGGCAATGGTTGAAAATAAAACGCCTAAATCACCGAAAAAATTAGAGGCCAAAATAGTGGTTACAGCCCCAGCCAAAATATTAGCAAACGTATTGCCAATGAGTATCACGCTGAGCAGGCGATCGGGGCGCTCTAACAATTTCGATGTCGCTCTGGCTCCAGGAAAATCTTTTCGAGCTAGATGACGCAATCGATAGCGATTTATCGACATCATGCCAGTTTCGGAGGCGGAAAAAAAAGCCGAGAATAACAGGAGCAAAATTAATACGCCCACCAAAATATTCACTGGTATTTCAATCACAATTCATCCCTTTACATTAAGTGTTTACCAAAATCAATAAAACCACACCCAAAAGTGTGCTATAAACAGCCCGGCGTCCTCGCCAACCTGATAAGTGTCTCCCCAGCAATAAAATTCCAAAAATCATCCAGGCTAAGGATACTAAAATTGCTTTTCGCAAAATAAAGGTATTATGCCATATCATGTCATAATAAAAATAAAAACTCGTCACTAGGACGATGCTTAATACGGCAAATCCTAACGCAATCATCTGGAAAAGCAAATTCTCGAGAGATTGAAGGGGTGGGAATTTTTGCATTAAGACCATTATTTTTTTTATTCGTAATAAACGGTCTTGAAAATTGAGCAACAAGGCGAGCATCCCGATGACACAAAAAATTCCATAGCAAAATATCGCTAGTAGAATGTGGAATAACATAAAGGGTTGCGAGAGGGTTTGCACTCCATAATAACTGGGAAACAATGGGACAATAAGCACTGAAAGTATACACAAGGGAAATACCATTAACGTTAATAGCTCTACTCGACGAACACTTGAAACGATGATCACCATAATCGCGCTAAGCCACATCGATAAAGAAAAAAGATTTAGATAACTCAAATTCTGTTCGCCACTGCCATCAATCCAATAATGCAGAAGCACCCCATGAAACCCCACTCCAATCACACCCAGCAATAGAACCCAAAACTTGCGCGAAAGCGAGAACCCTTGGAGAAAGACCGCAAAAGTATAGGAAAAAAGCGAAATAATAATGGATGCCAGGATCATGGCGCTACAATATCACCTCTTTTGATTTGGGCAAAGTCTTGGGAATACTAAAGCCGGAACTGCTGCGGGAACTTTAGTAACCTTGCTCATTGCTAGCACTACCCGCTATAATCCCCGCTCTACAATCCAGAGGTGTGTATGTTTTCAAAACTCTCAGAGCGTTTAAGTGACAGCATTAATAAAATTCGGGGCCTTGGGCGCCTAACAGAGGATAACATTAAGGACACACTCGGTGAGGTCCGAAACGCATTAATTGAAGCCGACGTGGCCCTTTCTGCCATCACGCCTTTCATCGAAAAAGTTCGCGAAAAAGCTATTGGCCAAGAAGTCATTCGCAATATCCGCCCGGGTGAAGCACTGATTAAGTTAGTTCAAGATGAGCTCACGCATATTTTGGGTGATGCCCCCTCGGAGCTCAATTTAAGAGCCGAGCCTCCTATTGTCATTTTAATGGCGGGCTTGCAGGGTTCTGGTAAAACTACCACATTGGCAAAATTAGCGAATTGGCTCAAAAACACTCAGAAAAAATCGATTCTGGTCACCTCGGCGGATATTTATCGTCCCGCCGCGATCGATCAATTATCCACTCTGGCCACGCAAATCGACGTTCAATTTTTTCCCAGCAGCCCAAGCGACAAGCCGACAAACATCGCCAAAAATGCGATCGATCATGCGCGAAAGCAGTTTATTGATATTGTCCTGATCGATACCGCTGGCCGTTTGCATATAGATGATGAGCTCATGCAAGAAATGCAGGATATTGCACAAGTTGCAAAACCCACAGAAACCTTATTGGTGGTGGACAGCATGGCCGGGCAAGATGCGGCGAACGTGGCCAATGCTTTTAATTCAAAATTGGCCTTAACGGGTGTGATCTTAACCAAGGTCGACGGCGATGCACGCGGAGGTGCGGCCCTTTCGATGCGTATTATCACCGGAAAACCCATCAAATTTATCGGTGTTGGTGAAAAAATTGATGCTCTTGAAATGTTCCACCCCGATCGAATTGCCTCACGAATTTTAGGCATGGGCGATATCGTGAGCCTCGTTGAGCAAGCGCAATCTAAAGTCGATCAAAAACAAGCTGAAAAACTCGCTAAAAAATTAAAAAAAGGCAAGCGCTTTGATTTTGATGATTTCTTGATGCAATTAAAACAAATGAAAAAAATGGGCGGCATGCAATCGCTCATGAGCAAGCTTCCCGGAATGGGGCAAGTGCCCGCGGCAGCAAAAGCCTTTATGGACGATAAATTATTTGTGAAAATGGAAGCCATGATTCATTCGATGACGGCAAAAGAAAGGGAATTTCCAGGCTTAATTAATGGTTCACGTAAGCGGCGAATTATTTTAGGCTCTGGCACCAATATTCAGGATCTCAATAAATTATTAAAACAATTCACGCAAATGCAAAAAATGCTAAAGCGATTTAAAGGCGGAAAAATGATGCAGAAGCTGAACCATCTTAAAAGCCAGCTTCCTCCCGATTTACTTGGCAAACTGCCCAAAGATTTTTAACCGTTCTTCACACTAGCATTCTAGTTTTATGTTATAATCCTATTATATGAAACTCTGGGGGAAACAAATGAAAAAATTAAGCTTACTTTCAACATCGGCTTTATGCCTACTCTCATTTAGTACTTTAGCCGCCGCAAACACTATTAGCTTCATCGTTAAAAACAGTATCCCAAATGATGCGTCTTATAAAATCTCCATTTCTGAAGCTAAGTATGATCCAGCTAATCCAGACAAGCCAGGATGTATTCTGGGGGATAGCCCAAATACTTTTGAGTGCTCAAATGGCGATGGAAAGCATACCTTTACATCCATAGTCTCTTTTAGTATTTCGCAAGGGCACGCCCCTCCCGCTCCAGGTCCCAACCTGGTGTTTAGCTTAGATAACAACGTTAGTATTACTGGGAAAGACAATCCTGCTAAAGTTACCGCAAGCTTAAAACCTGAAAACCCCTCTTGGTCCAGCAATGGCATTGTAGTGGTTACCCTGGAATCTCAACAGTGACCAAAAAATAATTCTCAGGGACGAAAGGCCACACACCATACTCAGGCGATTTTTTTATTCCTTGCTATAATCCATACATTGAATGGTCTCAATTTCATGACCATCCTACTTTCCAACAGCGATGCCAAAAAAATCTAATGATGTAATTCAAGGAGAAAGAAAATGAAAAAATTAATCTTGTTAACACTGTCCAGTCTTGGCTTACTTTCGCTAAGCGGATTCGCAAACGCAGAAGTAAAAACCCTCACTTTCACAGTGAATAATCAAACTGGTCAAAACTATGAAGTGACTTTATCCAGCAAAAAGAAAAAGATTGACCCTGAGGGATGCATCGTAACCGCCAAAGAAAGTGTCATCGAATGCATAAGCGATAAGGATGGAAAATTTCCAACACCGGTCCTAGCCACTTTCGTTTTTAAAACGAGCGGAGAAGGCCCAACCATATTCATCGATGAAGATAGTTTTTCGGTAAAAAATAATGGCGAGAATAACCTAGCCAAAATCCACGCCAATATGGAAAGCGAAGGAAAATGGACCAAAAACATGAAAGTCAACATTACCTTACCGAAGGACGGAAAATAATCAGCAATTCCCTCTAAAGTGGGAATTGCTGCAAAAATTAAGAGCACCCCAAAATAGCCCTGTCATTCCAAAATGATAATGTCCGCTTTTGACCAAAATGAAAATGTCCCCCATTTGAAAAACTAGCTACCCTGTTGTTGTTCAACAATAGACAACAGGAGATAGCTTCCAATGGAGGACAGACTCATTATGAATAAAAAGGAGCGGCAGCGCAAAGCGCTGCTGGATCAAGTGATAGCAGGCTTTATAAGCAAAAGGGATGCTAAAAAGCGGCTAGCTATAAGCAGTAGACAGTTTCGACGAATTTTTGCTGTTTACAAAGCGAATGGTGACAAAGGACTAGTCCACAAAAGTCGTGGTAAAACCTCTTCACGCGCTTATCCAGCAGAAAAGAAGGAAAAGATATTGGGGATTTACCGGGAAAAATATTTGGATTTTGGGCCTACATTCGCCTCTGAAAAATTAGAAGAGGAGGATCATCTCAACGTTCACCCCGAAACCTTAAGACTGTGGTTAAAAGCGGCGAAATTATGGCTTCCACGACGTATCCGAAAAACGCACCGTAAACAGCGAACGCGACGTGCTCGATTCGGCGAACTGCTGCAATTAGATGGTTCGATACATGCGTGGCTTGAGGGCGTTGATAAAAAACAATGTTTGATGAATATGGTGGATGATGCCACGGGAAAAACCATGGCAATTCTAGATGAGGGAGAGACCACGCGAGCGGCCTTTGCTCTGTTAAAATGGTGGATACAAGAAGCGGGGATTCCTTTAGCTATTTATGTGGATTTAAAGAGTTTATATGTGTCCCCAAAATCCTTGCGTCACGAAGAGGGAGAGGAGTTTGTTGAACCCGAGTGGCTAACGCATTTTTCAAAAGCCTGTAAAAAATTAGGCATTGAAATAATAAAAGCTTATTCTCCACAAGCAAAAGGACGTGTTGAAAGAAATCATGCTGTTTATCAGGACCGTTTTGTAAAGGAACTTAAGCTTAAAAAAATTAAAACGATCGAAGAAGCCAACGCCATGTTAAGTGAAGGATTTGTGAATAAACTCAATGCGAAATTTGCGAAAGAAGCATCAAACCCTGAAGATGCACACATCCCTTTGCGGGCAGAAAATAATTTAAATGACATTTTATGCTGGGAATTCACTAGGGAAGTTAAAAATGATTGGACTATTCAATTTGAAAATAAACATTACCAAATTGAAAAGAAGGCACGGGTTCAGCCTAAGCAGAAAGTCACCGTCAAGAAGCATTTAGATGGTTCTATTTCCTTATGGTACAAGGAATCAAAGATTCCTTTCATTTTAATAGAGCGCCCGGTGAGGGTAGCGAAGAAGAAACGAGGAATCGATTGCGTGGCGCGTTCCAAAATGTCAACGCAAAATAGACATAAGACCCCCTGGGGGCAGTTTAAGCCCAGGTGGTTCAAACCAGCTAGCTCAGGGCAAGAAAGCAGGGAACCCTTGGGCTAAAGAAGGGAGGTCTAAGCGATGGAAAAGGGGACATTTTCATTTTGGAGAAAAGGCGGACATTTTCATTTTGGTTTGACACACCCCAAAATAGCCCTTCCCATCCGCAAATTTTTTGCGTAGAATGGCCGCCTTAATCAACGATGAGGTTATCGAACCAATGGTAGTAATACGCTTAACACGGGGCGGTTCCAACAAGAGCCCTTTTTATCATGTTGTTGTCGCAGACCAACGCTTCGCGCGTGATGGTCGCTACATCGAAAATTTAGGGTTTTACAACCCCATGGCGCGTGGTAAGGCCACTCGTTTAACCATCAATCAAGAACGTGCAAATGAATGGATCAGCAAAGGTGCTCAACCTTCCCTGCGCGTACGCGATTTAATTAAAGAATTCCAAGGCTTTGCTGTTAAGGCGCCAACGCCTCGGCCCACCAAAGCAGAATACAAAAAAGCTCAATCAGAAGCCTCCGCGATTTTAGCCAAGAAAAAGCTAGAAGCTGAAAAAGCGGCTGCGGCTAAAGCGCAAGCAGAAGCTGGTAGCGAAGCTGAAGCACCCGCGAGTGAAGAAAAAGCGGAATGAGCCAAAAGGTCGTCGTTGGTCGTGTTGGCAAGTCTTATGGAGTTTTCGGCTGGGTAAAGTTACAATCGTATACCGAACCCGCCGAAAAAATCCTTTCTTATAATCACTGGTTTGTAAAAAACAAAAATCAATTTGAGCCGCTAACTCTTGAAGCCAGCAAAATGCTCGGCAACAAATTAGTCGTAAAATTTCGTGAAATTGACTCCCCTGAAAACGCAAAGCACTATGCGAATCTTGAAATTTTTATTCCCCGCGAAGAATTGCCAGCCTTAAAAGAAGATGAATTTTATTGGGATGATTTGATTGGGTGTCGCGTAGTTAATCGAAAAGGCGAATACCTGGGTGAAGTTAAAAAATTATTAAGCACAGGCGCAAACGATGTTTTTGTCGTGGAAAACGGCGAAAAACGCACACTCATCCCCTACCTTAATCACATTGTCGATAAAATAGATATGAAAACGAAAACGATCACCGTTGATTGGGATCCCGATTATTAGCATGAAATTCGACGTCATCACACTTTTCCCTGAAATGTTTTCTGCAATGGAATTTGGCGTGCTTGGCCGAGCGCTTTCACAAAAACTCATTGACATTCACTACTGGAATCCACGCGATTTTTCGACCAATAAACATAAAACCGTTGATGACCGTCCCTATGGTGGCGGCCCTGGCATGGTGATGTGCTACCAGCCCTTGCATGAGGCTTTGTATGCCGCGAAAAATAAAGACCTCACTCCTTCTAAAACCATTTATCTTTCGGCCCAAGGCAAGCCGCTAACGCATGCTCTGGTCGCCGATTTTGCAAAAATGCCGAGACTTATTTTGATCTCAGGCCGTTATGAAGGTGTCGACCAGCGGTTTATTGATCTCGAGGTGGATGAAGAATATTCCATCGGTGATTATGTGCTTTCGGGCGGCGAACTGCCGACCATGGTCATGATCGATGCTATCGCGCGTCTGATTCCCGGCGTCTTAGGTCACGATCAATCCGCCGAAAATGATTCTTTCGTTACAGGTCTATTGGATTACCCGCATTACACCCGCCCCGAGGAAATTGCCGGAATTCCAGTGCCAAAAGTGCTTTTGAGTGGGGATCACAAAGCCATTGCCCGTTGGCGCTTAAAAGAATCCTTAGGAAACACTTGGCAAAAGCGTAGAGATCTGCTAAAAAGACGGATCTTATCTTCCGAGGAGCAAAAGCTACTCGATGAGTATATGGCAGAATCGATGAGGAACTCACATGAGTAAAATTATTCAAGCAATAGAAGCCGAGCAAATGCAAGGCAAAACCATTACCCCATTTTCACCGGGCGACACCATCAGCGTCCAAGTTAAAGTGAAAGAAGGCGATCGCGAACGGACACAGTCCTTTGAAGGCGTCGTTATTGCCAAAAGCAATCGCGGTCTGAATTCGAGCTTTACCGTGCGTAAAATTTCTTTTGGTGAAGGCGTTGAACGTGTTTTCCAAACTTACAGCCCACAAATTGCTAAAATTGATATGATTCGTCGTGGCGATGTTCGTCGTGCGAAATTGTACTACCTCCGTGATTTAAGCGGCCGTAAAGCTCGCATTAAAGAAAAGGTGTAATTGGCGTCTGCGCTTCTCACGATCAAAAATAATTTTTTCTCTCTTGAACTCTTAAGAAAACCTTAATATTACTCTGGTATATTAAGCTCATGAAGAATGATTTATGAGCATGGTATATGAGAAGGTCAGAAGTCGATAAAGAAAGTGTTGTAGATTCAAAAGTAGCAAAAGTTGTAATTGATATTTCATTTTTACTTAGCCTGGCCCCGTCATATGGGGGCCAGGAGATTTTTTCCAGCCAATATGCCGAACATTATTTGAGCGAGTTAGTCAACGTGCTCAAATTAAAAAATATCCCTCTTGACAGAATTGAATTCAGCCTCTTAACCCATTCCGAGCATCACGAAAGCCAAAAATTCCAAAAAGTCCTCACCAATAAGCATTCGGAACTGTTCACTTATTCAGAACTGGAAAATCAGTTTACAGAGGACGGGATACTCAAATACCTTTGGGGAAATGTTGAAAAAAAATTTCCTTGCATTTCTAGAGGCCATGAAATAGTTGATAAAATATTGACTCGAATTGAAGAGATAAAAACTGACATCGACAAACAAGTCTCTATTCTGCAAGAAAAACAAAAACAAATTCCAGAGCTTAAAGAAAAAATTCAAAAAGCAATCGGTGAGCTGAAAACAGGAATACAAAACCAAAGCTCTGCTCAGATTCAGAAAGATAAACAGCTCTTCAATACTCTACAAAATAATGTCACACTCCTTCATAGCCTGATTGAGACAAAGCTTTCCAAATTAAGACAAGAACTCGATGATTTGAGATACCTTTTTGATGTCGCCACCGAAAATGTCAAAAACAATCCAGACGTTCAACAGGCTGATAAAGTTCTCTTAAACTTAGAACAAGACAGTGACGAGGAACTTAAAAAACATCACCCCAAAATGTTGAGGGATGCTTTAAAAGACTGCCAAAAATTTTTCTCAAATATTCCACTCTTGTTTAATCCACGTGACATTGAAGGCAAAGATGAAGAAAATCAGAGTAAACCCACCTTACTCCTCGTTTCTCCTTTTGTAAAAACGCTTGATAATCGCTCATCAAGCCTTAAAAAAATCACCTACACTCGTGCAGGCGAAGCTTCGAAAGATCATCTTTCGAGGCTAAAGGAATTAATGAATGATCACAAAAAAAATCCCTATAAAGAAATAATCATTTACATTGATTTCGATCACACGCTCTGCAATATTGCTTTAGCAAAATGTACCAAGAACATCGATGATGCGGTAAACCCCGACATCTTGAAAATAGCCTCATTTATTAAGAAAAATAAAAATGATGCTAGCTTTAAATTACTCACTTCAAGAGTTCCATTAAAAAATGTACTGGCATCAATCCTTAATAAAATGGATGCAGTCTATGATCTATTAGATTCTTACGAAATTCCATATGATCTAAGTATTAAAGATCTAGTTAAACCGATTTCAGCTGAGCTTAAGGCTCTCACCGAAAAGAAGGGGGATTTGCACGAAGAAATTGACGATCTTAAAGCCCTTTATCGACGATTATCACCATTAACAGAAATTGATTTCTTTATTTACCCTTATTCAGAAAGTATTCCTCAAAAAGTAAATTCCAGTATACAAGAAACTCTAAAAAAAATTAAAATTACTTACCACTCTATTCTCGACCTTATGGATTTTATGTGTGTTTCGAATGTAACTAAAAAATACAAAGAATGCCATAATCTATCCATCGAAATAAGCAATGATCGACATTTAAGTTCGCAGAGCTCAAACTTCTATAAAGCCGATTATATCTTCAACAATCACAAACATGCTACAGAACGCACCTTGGTCCTATTGGTCGATGATAATGAAAAAGAATTAATCTTGTTAAGAGACAAAATTGCGCAGCTAGTCAATAATGATAAAAAAATTAATGCCAATGTGGATATTGCCTGGATAAAAATTAATTCTGAAGGACATATGCCTTCCCACTCGACTCATGCCTTTGTCTCATTTCTTGCTGATATTCAAAGGAAACTGCAACGTGAGCATGAGCGCCAGCATGAGCGTGAGCGTGACAATCGAAGAAGAGAACGTGCCAATGCTGCTGGGACAAAACCTACGCCAGATCCTGCTTCTTTGTGGGGTATTACTGGCAGCCGCTCTGCCGAAAAACCTCAGGAGTCAAAGCAAGACTCAAAAGAAACAGAGCAGGTCAACCAGTACAATTAAAGAAACACAAGGGAATCGCCCCCTAGCCAGTACGTCAGCACTAGAATTTATTGGCTTGTGGTTTAGGCAAAGCCGATTTTCTTTTTTCGAGTGATTGAATGTCTTCCTTCACATTAAAAATTCTTCTGACTAGATCAACAATTCGTTTTATCAAAACATACCCTCCAATGGTATCTTCAATGTGAGGATAATCTGGGGCTTTTTTAGACTTGTTTTCAAAATGGCTTTCCAACTGCGTTGAATAATTTCGAAGCATTTGACTCCTTGCCTCGCGACTTGCAGAATTCGTAGAGTGATGATCATCAAAAAAGTCTATATTGATTTTCTCAATCAAATTTCCTGTTATGCTTTTTTCCAATTGTCCTTCGCATTTTTGAAGCTCTTCTTTTTTATTTTCAATGCGATCGTCAATGGCTTTCACTTGGCTCTCATAATCGAGATTATCCATTTCTATTTCATTTTTCGGTGGTTTTTTAAAGCGTGAAAAAAAATTAAATTTAAATTGAGGCTTCGTCGTTGACATGATTAATACTCCTTTCTTTATATTCACTTCCTTAAACCCAGCTGAACCAACATATAAGGTCCAGGGGCAATCTCATTAAGTTTATAGTTATAAGCTATACCCCACGATTATAACAAAAATCTAGGGGACACCCAAACTTGAGCATTCTATTGTCTTCTAAGAGGCTGAAGAGAGATCCCCTGGGCCACTAGGATCAATAAGTAGCGATTCACCAACATTTGGCGCAAATCCTGGCTTGTCTGATTGACATCCCAGCTCATTATCCGCACACAAAGTGGAAACCACTTTGTGTGCGGATAATCGATTTCTGTAGCCATTTATCCGCAAACAAAGTATACTAAACTACTTTAGAAAAACAACCTGAGTAAATTCAAAATGTCCTTTATTGGCCGTATAAATGAACTCCAGGAGCTCAATATGCTCTATCATTCGCCTCAGGCGAAACTGGCTGTCATCTATGGCCGTCGACGAGTGGGGAAAAGTACTTTGGTGGAACGCTTTATCAGCAATAAACATCACCTTCATTTCGAAGGCCTTGAGGGAGTGGCTACCAAGGGACAGCTTGTACATGTCCTGAATGATTTACGAAAACAGACTTCAGAGCCCTTATTGGAAAATGTCAATTTCCACTCTTGGATACCTCTACTGGACTACCTGACAGAATATTTTTCGAAGCAAAAACGAAAATGCATTATATTTCTAGATGAATTTCAGTGGCTGGCAGCGAATCAAAGTAAACTAGTTAGCCTCATCAAAAACTATTGGGATCGCTATTGGAGCAAGCAAAATGTGATGCTAATTCTCTGCGGCTCAGTTTCTTCCTATATGGTTAAGCGAGTCATTCAATCCAAAGCTTTATATGGTCGCATTAATTGGGAACTGTGTTTACAGCCTTTTTCTCCTAAAGAAACATTTTTATTATTAGACTCTAAACGTAGCAAAGATGAAGTATTGTTGTATTCTTTGATTTTTGGCGGCATTCCAAAATATTTACAAGAAATCGATCCTCATAAATCCTTTGAACAAAATATCAATAAATTGTTCCTCAAAAAAAATTCTCTCTTTGTGAACGAATATAGCCGAATTTTTTACAGCCAGTTTAAAGAGCATCGAGTTTATGAAGCCATCGCAAGATATCTAAATACCCAACCTAGAACCCTGGATGAAATATCCTCGTTTATGAAGTTTCCATCTGGAGGCGGCTTGAAGTTATATTTAGAAAATCTTGAAAAAGCCGTTTTTATTACCAGCTATATTCCTTATAATAAAAATACTTCCGGTAAGCTCATAAAATACAAACTCACGGATGAATATCTTCGATTTTATTTTAAATTCATTGAGCCTCATTCTAAGCTAATTAGTAATAATCAAAATCGAAATTTATTTACTCAAATCATTAAACCCTCTTGGAACTCCTGGCAAGGCTTTGCTTTCGAAAATTTCTGCATGAAAAATGCTTTTTATTTGGCTGAATTAATGGGCTTTGCGGATCATGTTCTGCAATGGGGCCCTTATTTTCAACAGGGCGATGATCAATTTCAAATTGATTTAATTTATCTTCGAAACGACAATGTGATTACCGTCTGCGAAATTAAATATCATTCGCAGCCCATTGGGGTCGGCATCATTAATGAAATGGAGCGAAAATGCAAACTCCTCACCATCCCAAAAGGCTACACACTAGAAAAAGCCCTAATTTCTCGCTTTGGCCCCGACACTTCCCTAAAAGAACTCAACTACTTCCACCACTCCATCACCGGCGATGATTTTTTTGTTTAGAGTCGTGTTCTCAAAGTCCCCCACCCAGACATTACTGATCTCTCCAGAAGCTCTTCCTATTTTTTACCGAAGGCGGTGCTTAGGATTTTGTGGGTGCGTTTGTCGATGAGGTTTTCTTGGAATTTTAAGTTTACGTCTACGCGCATCGGTTGACCGTATTTTTCGACGAGATTTCTCGTGGTAGCCGTGATTTGATCGGGGTCGCTGTCTAATAATTCGTCTCGAATATTTTCGTTAAATACCAAATATTCTCGGATCGCCACGCGTCGACCGTCAATGGAGGGAATTAATCGTTGACACACAATTAAGCGCATCGTTTCCACAATATCAATCGTTCGACCAATGCGTTCTTCTTTTGGAAAAGCGCCCACCAAACGACGAATCGTTTCCGCCACACCATTACTGTGCAAAGTGGTATAAACCGGATGGCCCGTTAATGCCGCTTCTAAAACCGCACTAATCGTTTCCGTATCTCGCGCCTCACCCACCATAATTAAGCGGGGTTTACGACGCAGAGCATTTCGAACGCCGGCCGCAAATGTCGGTAAATGCCGTGGAATTTCAGATTGACTGATAATTGAATTTGGCGAAACCACCGTATCGTAAACAAATTCGATTGGCGATTCATAAGTTAATACCTTTCGATGGCTGTCATTTTTTTCGGCGAGTTCTTTAATAATTGCCGCTAATAAAGTACTTTTACCCGAACCGGTGGCACCCGTCACATAAATCACGCCCTCTTGTGGCGCAATAGCATCCAGAATCGCCGGTGGTAAATTTAAAGATTGGAGCGAAGGAGGGGCGGATGGAATCGTACGGATGGTAATCTGAATCCCTTCTTGACCATCCACATGAATGCCTGTGCCATTCACCCGATAACGATAACGTTCGCCACGTGCCGGGCGAGCTTCATAATGCGTATCCAAATCCGTTCCGCGCATAATTTGCGTGGTGCCGTTTGGACCATAAATCGCGTTTAATATCTCACCGACTTCGGTATTCGATAAACGACGACGTGTAATTTTGTAAATGCGCCCGTGAATTTCCACCACTATCGGCGAATTCGTTTGAATCGTGACATCGGACACATCCATTTGATGACAAAAAACCAGTAAATCGTCGATATGACTACCCTCGAACCGCGACGGTTCGTTAGGGTAGACGAGAGCTTTATCGACGATTTCTGGCATACTCTTTCACTTACTTTGTTAGTACCGGCTTCCACTTCGCTGTGTTGACTTGCAACTCAGAAGGGGCCGTAATTCTGACGACTTGGTCGTTGACGCGCAATTCGTTCGCATTGCCGGTTACGCCTAAGTCTGCTTGTGCAACATAAGGTGCCGTCACCATGCGTTGCGCTAATAATTTACGATACAGGACCATGCCCATATAATCACGTTTTAATCGGGCTAAATTTTCCGCGAAAATTTCATTCGCCTGAAACACGCCCTTTTTCCAACCCATTTGGAAGAAATGATTCCACACTTGCGCCTCGGCTTGCGTGGTGGGTAATAAAGTTTGATCGGGCATAGAAGGTTTTGGATAATCCATCCATAAATAGGTACGCCAGGTTGGCGGAGCCGTAACAAATTCTGCTGCTTGCTGAATTTTATAAACTTTAGAGGCTAATCGAATAGCGGTAGTGGAATCTAAATTTAAATCATTATCCGCTTCTACTAAAACGGGTGGCAGGACATTATGCGGTAAAATGAGCTGATTAAAATTAAAAACTTGGTCTAAATAATTGCCTTGGCCATTTAAGGCTTTATCAATTTGCACAGAGCGCCATGCGAGCGCGCCCTGTGCACCTAGAGTTGTAGCCGCATCATGAATGGCTTGCATTCGAATAGGACTCACCACGTTGGAGCCTACGGGCAAATTACTCATTTGTACGTAACCGACATCCGCCGATATTTGAGGGGGCTTCGCCGCAAATGCTGGTGCTGCTATAGCCGCCAGTGTTGCGATACCCAAAATTCGAAAATTAAACCATTTTTTCATAATGCACCATTAGTTCCCGATGTAACGAAGTTCTATTAAATGTTTGCTTGGATACACCGCTACGCGTGCTTTTGAGCTCACTTGATAGCTGACGTTTCGAACAATTGCGCCTAAACTTTGATTACGCGCTCTGACATTCACTAAAGCTGGAATGGCAGGAGGCGTGCCTAAAATATTGACGCTATAATTTGACCTGCGACCAATTTGCCTCAGAAGCGGCTCAACGGGGCCGTTCCAATTCAAGGAAACGACTCGGTTCATGCCAGCGGCAGAGACTGGGGCGTTCATCTTGGTGCCAGGATGCGTGGCCACCTGAATTGCCGACAGCTGCGAAAGGGACTGATCAACGGAGCTTGCCGCCTGTGCAATTTGGTTTTGCGCGGCTCTATCACCCGTTGCTGGGACGCTATTGGCTGTCACATATCTAAGGTTTAGGTTGACTTGGCGCTTCACATTGGAGGCACAGCCAGCCAAGCTTAGACTTGCGGCAAGCAGCGGTAAAAGTACTAATTTCTTGTTTATCATAATGTTATGCTCTCTTTTTGGTTTTTCCTTAAGGCCTTAATGCAACCTTAATGTAAGGATTGTACGACACAAACCTTAAGGGAAGATTAAATTTTCATGTTTTTTGAAAAAAAATTTTTTAGAGATTTAAGATTACCCTAAGCTTAGGGTGTTATGTTATAGGGACTGAGACCAACTTTAAGGATAATAATGTGCGTAAGGCATTAAGATTAAACAACCCAGAGCTCCAGTCTAGACCAAAGCCAGAAGCTAAAGTGCATCTCCCTTTAATTTTCTCAAATAGGGCCAGCCGACAAGAAGCCATTTTCAACCGAATAGCTGCCATCATTAAGAAGTTTGAAAACAAGCCTCATAATAAAACGCAGCTCAAAATTTCCAAAAATGAAGAGTATAAAGGGCTTGAGTCGATCCCCTATTCATTATTCATATTAAAAGACAATAATGCTAATTATCGTTATTTCTTAACACCCAGAAGACATGATGGAGAGCGCAAACTTATTAATATTTTGGGACAAGGTGGCCAAGGCGTCGTAATTCCTGGATACGAAATAACCCTAAACGATAAAGAGCAATGCAGTCTAGATCCTGAGGCTGCTCCCAGCGTGGCCATTAAAATTTCACTCCCACTGTCAGAAGATAAAGTAAGCAGTAAAAGAGAAAAAATTCAAAATGAGCTGAAAGTCGCGAAACAATGTTACTCCGATGATATCAATGTTTTTCCAGAAGCTTACGAACGAAAAATGGAAAAGCTCGTCCGCAAAGGGTATGAGATCTTTATTGCAAACCGCTATAAAATCTACACTGCCATGGATTATTTGCCTGGGGAATCCGCTTGGAATTTTCACCTAAACTACCTCAAAGCTTTATCAAATATTAAAGCCGCTGAAATTTCAGCTCTCCATAAAGCAAAATATTATTTGGAATTATTTTTGGAAAGCATAGAGTACTGCATTAAAATAAATCAGCAAATCGAAAATGCTCATCAAAAAGCTTTATACCTAGGGGATGTTAAATTACCCAACCTGATACTGAATGAAGATAAGGTCACCCTGATTGATTTTGGCATGTCGTGGACCCTTGAGAATTTGAATAAATGCACGCTTCCTAATGGTACTGCGGCTTATATTGCGCCCGAATTACTCGAATTGCCGCCCTTGTTTTCAACCAAAGCGGATGATTACTCAAAAGGGCTAGTCCTATATTGTTTGCTCGGTGGGGATATAACCTCAGGTAGTGGCCTCAAAATCTTTGACAAGACGGTAAGCACTAGATCTTCCCTCGCTTCGAATGGTGATATAAATGAAGTGGGTAATACCAAAAAATCTTATCCAATACAACAAAAGACACTGCAACTATCCAGGGAAGGTCCTGCTCGAATAAAAGACAAGGTTTTGGATGAAATACCAATACTTGATGAGACAAAAAAAACATTGAAAGTTGCCCTTTCTGGTTTATTGTCGGTAAATCCAGATGAGAGGCCAGAGTTTTCGGATATTGAAGTAGACTTGATATCAGCAAAAAATGCGACACTTAAGTCACTTGCCGATGTAGAACGCCAGTTCATGGCTGAGAATCTTAAAAATGACTATGAACATATATATCCGAAAAAGGGAGGTAAAAGAGTAGTTGAAATGATGAGCAAGGAAGAAAAGGAAAATGATCAATTAAATTTTCAATGCTGGGTGATAAGCCAGGCTGAATTTCAAAAAATCCACAACAAGATCCAGGATTTGATTCTTTCTAAATTTTGTACGAAATTAGGTATTCTCCCAGATGAGGACCGTCAAAAAAATATTAAGGACATTCAGGATAAAGTTAAGGAAGAAAATGCTAACAAGGAATTTGTCACTCCCTGGCAGTATCACCGCATACGTAAAAAATATAATGATTATAAGGATAGTGCTTTTGGTGGATGCTCATGGTTTATGCAAAGCATTGCAAGCGCCGAGGCGATTCAAGCCGCTAATCTAGCCAACACATCTAAAGGCCGTTACGAGGTGATTAAAAAATATTTACAAATGGAACAAAGACCTTCTTGTTCATTTTTCCGTAAGCCTAAGATGAATTCTGAACGAGCCTTTGGCCAAAAGATCGGGGAAATTCGCTCCATTATGCCCTAAGACCTGATGGCTGCATTGTCAACTTTATTTAAAAAAGCTACCATCTCCCTAAACCATCACGAGGAGCTGCATCATGAGTATTTGGAAATCAACGATCAATCTCGAATATTTAGAGGAAATCTCCAAGGGCACTTTAGTGGAGCACATGGATATTCATTTCACTGAAATAGGTGAGGATTTTTTAATAGCCAGCATGCCGGTTACGCCAAAAATGCATCAACCCCGCGGGATGCTGCATGGCGGTGCTTCCTGTGTTTTAGCTGAAACGGTGGGCAGCATGGCCGCCAATTTTTGCGTCGACCGGGAGAAAAATTACTGCGTTGGCTTAGAAATCAGCGCGAACCACATTCGCCCTGTAAAAGAAGGCCTAATTTACGGAACCGCCCGCCCCTTTCACATTGGAGCCACCACTCAAGTCTGGGAAATCCTAATTAAAAACCGCCTCGACAAACTCGTCTGTGTCAGCCGCCTCACCATGGCCGTTCTGAAGTGGTAAATTATTTTTAGGATTTAAGATATTGTTAAGCTTTAAGTGTTACCATTAGCTTTAAAAGTAACATTTAACTAATAGAAGATAATTTGTGCGCACCACCTTAAAAGACCTTCGCATTCAAGACTCCCGAGATTTTAGAGCCAGAACAAGGCTACCGAAATTGTTTATAAGTTCAGATCAAGTTCCAGAAACGCTACTTCCCAATCATCAGCTCCTAGCCTCATATGCAGAAGAAATTAAAACCTTACTAGGAAAGGAAGATAAACATTCCCATAAAGATATGAAGGGGAAACCTTACTCGATTTTTGCCTTTACCGATGACGAGGGAATAAAACATTTCTATTTAACCCCAATAACACATAAACGAATATTAAGTGAGGGTGGAAAAAAAAGTCGGATCAATATACTGGGTAAAGGTGGCGAAGGTGTCGTTATTCCTGCTTATGAATTAAGCTACAATAATGGCGTTTGCACCATAAACCCAAATGAACTTCCAAAAATTAAGATCAAAATCGTTTATAGCAATGCAGAAAAAGAAAAGAATACACAAAGCTTCATTGAAAACCAGGTAAAGATAATTCGAAAGGGATATAAAGAAAAAACAAAGGTTTTCCCCAAGCTTCTTCGGCGGGTTAAAGAGAAAACACGTAAATTCTATATGGGCATGAGCAATTTTCCAGGTCTTTCGGGAGCTGAGTTTAATGAAATCCATAAAATGGCTTACGATAAGTCAAAAATAAGCTTCGCCTCTTTCCCAGAAGAAAATCGATTTAAAAGAGAGCTTTTTTTAATAAGCCTGCGTTTTGCGATTAGCGCCATTGAACAAGTTGAACTTTTCGAAAAAAATGGTTACCGGCATTGTGACCTAAAACCCGAGAATTTTATTCTGTATCAAAATGAAGCAAGCTTAATCGATTTAAGTTTTGCGCAAGAGACCAATTTGATAGAAGATTTTAGTCTTCGAGGAACCTATCTTTATTATGCCCCTGAGTTATATAAAACTGAATCATGTAAGTATGACCCTAAAAACTACGTGAATTCTGACAAATGTTCTTTAGGCCTTACCTTAGCTCAACTATTGGGCGGGGTTCTGGAAAAGCCTCTAAATTTCAAAAACATATTTGACAATGATTTCAAAATTTATTTAGAAAGTGAGCACAAACGGATTTCCCCAAATTTTTTAGTGGATGTGCCCATTGATGAAGAAATAAAAAATCGAATAAGAACCTCGATTTATGCTTCGGTGGGGTCTACTCCTTCGGAAAGACCTAAAATTTCAGCTGTAAGGGAAGAATTTAAAAAAATTGCCGATGAATTGGAAGAATCATTAGTTCATGAAACATTTTTGAAAGAAGGCAAAGGCAAGGAAGAAAGAGAGGAGTCAGATTCAGCCTTCTATCCATCAGTAGTAAAATCTTCTTATGATTCGAGCCATTCTTACCTAATTTCATTGCCTACCTCAGTAGAATTCCCAGATAAAAAGGAAGTGCAGAAAGTTCAGGAAGTGAAGGTAGTGCAGAGAGAGAAGTCAGATTCTAACCTCCCTCCATCAGTAGTAAAATTTTCTTATAATTCGGGCAATTCTTACCTATTTTCATTCCCTACCCAAGTAAAATCCCCTGATAAAAAGGAAGTTCAGGAAGTGAAGGAAATACAGGAAGTGAAGGTAGTGCGGGTAGTGCAGGAAATGCAGATAATGCAGGTAGTGCAGGAATTGCAGGAAAAGGGCCTCAATCAATCTTTGAAGATTTATACTCCATCTTATAAAGCTGCTTATGAACATATTTATCCAAATGATAAGGGCGTTAGAGAAGTCGAGAACATGAATGAGCCTGAAA
The DNA here is from genome assembly GCA_963711375.1 of uncultured Gammaproteobacteria bacterium. GTDB lineage: Bacteria > Pseudomonadota > Gammaproteobacteria > Coxiellales > Coxiellaceae > CAVQDV01. The sequence continues at coordinate 1,893,450 of CAVQDV010000005.1, read as the reverse complement.
AGATAAATGATAAATTAAATTTTCTCTGCTGGATAATAAGTCACCCTGACTTTCAACAAGTTAAGAAGGAAGAACAAAAAAATATTCTTTCTGCTCTTTGTGTGGACCTAAAAATCGGACATAAGGGGAAGAGCAATCTAGAAATGATCAGCGATATTCAAGAAGAAGTTAATCACAAAAATAGTGAACAGGAATTTGTTACGCTCTGGCAATATCACCGAATGTACGAAAATTATAAAGCTCACAAAGATAGTAAATACGAAAGTGCGGCGAGCTCGGAAGCCATTCAGGCGGCAAACTGTGCAAAGAGCCCTTCTGAACGTTACGTGGCGCTAATAAGCAATTACTATGAGAAAAAATCAAGTTATTCTTTTCAGTTCTTTGGAACTTCTAAAGATAATTCTGACAGTGCCTTTGGCCTAGAAATTGCGAAAATTCGATCTCCCCGTAATGTTAGTGCTCTTCAATTGAACTAACTATGATTTCGCGATACTCTGGTTAAAACACTCCATCAAATCAGAGGGATTTATGATTACACTGTACACGGCCTCCACGCCTAATGGATATAAAATTTCGATAATGCTCGAGGAATTGGGCGTTAAATATAAGGTTCATCCCCTTAAGCTTGGAGACATGGAACAAAAGCAGGATTGGTTTTTGAAGCTGAATCCCAATGGTCGAATTCCTGTCATTGTTGATCATGAAAATGAGGATTTTGCCGTATTCGAATCTGGCGCAATATTGATATATTTAGCAGAAAAATACGGTAAATTTATACCCAGCAATGAAAAACACCGCTCGATATGCCTGCAATGGCTGATGTTTCAAATGTCAGGCGTAGGCCCCATGGTGGGGCAAGCGAATGTTTTTGCTCTCTACGCGCCAGAAAAAATTCCTTTTGCCATCAATCGATATTTATCGGAGTCTAGAAGGCTTTTTGAAATTTTAGATAAAAGACTCGAGAAAAGACCTTATTTATGCGATGAATATTCGATTGCGGATATCGCCACTTTTCCCTGGGTTCGCGGTCATGCGCGCGTAGGAATTGATGTAAGCGGTCTTGATCACTTAATGGCCTGGGTAGAAAGAATTGCAAAAAGGCCTGCCGTGATACGCGGCTTAGACGTGCCAATTACACAAGAAGAGCTGTCCAAGCGAAGCATCGAAGATGCAGCAAAAATCGGACAGAAACTCATACAGCCTAACTCTACGAAGCGGTAGGATAAGCACCATGCCTGAATTCGATAACAACAATAAGCCAAAAGAACTCCGATTGCCTATCGGATATGATGATTTTGCTGAAATCATTTATAATAAACTAGAATATGTCGACAAAAGTCTTTTTATCAAAGCAGTCCTTGATGATGTTCAGACAAAAGTTGCCGTGATCACTCGCCCACGTCGATTTGGAAAAACTCTGAATCTTTCGATGCTGCACTATTTCCTAGCACCCGAGGTGCTGGGTCGACCTACGAAAGGTTTGTTTGATCATTTGAAAATTGCTCACGCTGAAGGGAACTACATAGCTGAGCAAGGGAAACATATCGTTGTCTCCATTACCTTTAAGGAAATCAAAGAGGCCGATTTTAAAACAGCATTGCTGAGCTTTTCTAAACTCATGAGTGATCTTTATAATCAATATGACTTCCTTCTGGATAGTGATAAGTTAAATGCACATGAAAAGAAATCTTTCCTCTCCATCCTAGATCGAGAATCGGATATCATTGCTCTAAGAAGCGGCTTGAAAGATTTAATGAGCTATTTGTATAAGCATTATAGTGTAAAACCCTGGCTATTAATTGACGAATATGACTCCCCTATTCATTCAGCTTATTCCCATGGCTACTACCATGAAATGATTGACTTCATGAGAGGCCTTTTTGGGGCGGCATTAAAAAATAATCTCTATTTAGAAAAAGCTGTCATCACGGGTATTTTACGCATTTCCAAAGAAAGCCTTTTTTCTGGGGTAAATAATCTACGTGTCTATTCTATTTTAAATACTAAATACAGCGAACATTTTGGATTCACCGAAACTGAAGTAAGAGAACTACTTGAAAAACGTAAATTGCTCGATAAATTTGATGAAGTTCAAAAATGGTATAACGGCTATCGCTTTGGGAACGACACGATCTATAACCCCTGGTCTATAGCAAATTATTTAGATGAAAATTATCTGGCTCGAGCTTACTGGGTTAATACAAGCGATAATAAATTAATTAAAGATTTACTCAAAAAATCCTCCCTAGATTTTAAGAGAGATTTTGAAATTTTAGTCAACGGCGGTGCTGTCACAAAGGCTATTGATAGTAACATCGTGTTTAAATATCTTGGAGACCATCCAACAGGCGTTTGGAATTTGCTCCTGATGAGTGGCTATTTAAAACCACTTTCCTCGCAGATTAATGAGCAAGGCGACCTTTGTGAACTCAGCATTCCCAATCAAGAAGTGCAGTTCCTATACCGCCAAATCATCGAACAATGGCTCTCAAATGGCAACGGAATAGACTGGTATAACCAATTTATTGAAAATCTAATTACAGGCAAAATCGACCAATTTAAAAAAGACCTTGAAAAAGTGGTGCTACAAATTATGAGCTATCACGATCTCGCCAAAGAACCAGAAGCCTTTTATCATGGCTTATTATTGGGATTTACCGTAAGCCTTAATACGACCTACGAAATTAAATCGAATCGAGAAAGTGGTCTCGGCCGTTTTGATATTATGCTCATACCAAAAGATACAAAAAAAATGGGCCTTGTCATCGAATTAAAAATCAAGGGCCCTTCAGAAACCCTAGAAGATGCCGCCAAAAAAGCGCTCGTACAAATTAACGAAAAAAAATACGATCAAGAATTGCAGCAAAAAAATATTTCCGGCATCATCAAAATAGGCATTGGTTTCGAAGGCAAAGAATTCGCTTTAGAATATTCCCAAAGTAAATAAGCAAGCCAACTTCTTCCTGGTATTAACGCTGGCGCTCAGTCAGAGCTTTGCTCACCCTGAGAACTCCCAGCTTTTTATAGCAAGGTCCGCTTAGGTGGGCGTTGCTGAGCCTGGCATAGGATTCTGGCCCTATTAGACTTTCTTCTTTCGGATCAATTCGTGGAAGCCAATAAAGAGCATTGCGGGCAAGATCATCGCTAGCATGCCTAGGCTGAAGGTTATTTCGTAGTGCAAGGGAGAGCCAACGTTAATATCCGAAGGGGGGATAAAGCCCACCACTAAGGTAATGAGAGATCCGATAATTCCTAAAGTGCAGGCCACCCACATTCCAGGCTTACCATAAGGCACCGCAAAAGGTCTTATTTCTGAGTGCTTTTTGTATTTCAGCATTAGGGCCGCTGCAAATAAAATCACATACATCACGACATAAAGCTGCGTGCTTAAATCCGTAAGCAGCCAGTACGACCCATTTACGCTTGGCATTAATAAAAAAGCCACACAAATCACACTCACTAAAATGGCCTGCACAACGAGCAAATGCGCAGGAACGCCGTGCTTATTTTGCTTTCGAAAAAAATTAGGCAAATATTGATTTTGCGCTGCCTGCATTAGGCCTTTTGCGGGAGAAATTACCCAGTTCGTCATTAGCCCCACGCTGCCAATTAAAATCATAATCGTTAAAACGGGTAAAAATACCGATAAATGATAGGCATTTAAAAAACTCTCAAAAGCTTGCATAATTCCACCGACCAAACTTATTTTTGCCTCTGGAAGCACAATAGCAATCGCGAGGGAGCCGAAAATCATCGTGAATAAAATTATTACCGAGGAAATTAAAAGCGCTTTTGGAAAGCTTTTTTTCGGGTCTTTTACTTGCGCCACATGAACGCTGGTTAGTTCTATCCCTAAAAAAGCCGTCATAATTGCTGTTAAGGAAATCCAGCTTTCACTTTGGTGTAAAGGCGGAATGAGGCTGTGCGCCGTCAGCGAAATTTGCAGGGGTTTTCCCATCCAAAGCCACACGGCGGCGAGCGACATAATTAAAATCATAGGAATAATCATCCCCACCACGGCACAAAATGTCGCAAATTTAGCAGAGGTTTCTATGCCCTTAAGATTCAGAATTGTTTGAAACCAAAATACCGCGAGAATAATGCTGACTAAATATAATTTACTTTGCCCCAAACTGGGATAAATTAAATAGGCCAAGGTGGCGGCGATAAAGGACAGTATCGTCGGAAACCAAACCATGGTATTAATCCACTGCAGCCAGACCGCTATGAAGGCCGATTTTTCCCCAAACGCCATTTTCACCCAAAAATAAACACCGCCCTGCTTGCTCCAAGTTGAAGACAGCTCGGCGCAAACCAGAGATAAAGGAATTAAAAATACAATCGCGGATAATACAAAAAAGAAGATCAAAGAGCTGCCAAAGAGTGCCATTGTCGGCAAATTACGAATGCTATCGATGGAGACCGTGATCAACATGGCCAGGGTAAATACGGAAAGTCTGTGGTTTTGCATACTACATTCTCTGTGGACTCAAAGGCCTCGGAGTATAGCAGCCCAAAAAAATTTTTCCCACATTTAAGATTATTTTAAGATTCAAAGCTAAGCCTATTAGGGATTGGAGAGTACTTAACCTGACACTTTTAAAATTTTAATGATAGAATGCTCACCGATTATGAGTATAGGAGAGGGATTGTGCGCGAACTGAATTATTCTGCTAAAACAACTTTACCCGATTTTTTTTCGAAATCCCCCGCAGAACAGACCAAATTTCTTGGTATCATTAGCAAAATAATAGCCCTTCATACATCATTCACATGGAAAGAAAATACCCAAAAGAAGTGGTCCTACTCAAAAGACAACAGCTTCATAAACCCTCTCCAATTGCTATATTCGCTTGTCGCCCTTAAAGACAGGGAAGGCAATTTTCACTATTTTAATAAGCCCCATAAAAAAGAGGGACTTATAGGGAAAGGCAATAAAGGCTATGTATTGGCAGCCTACGAATTGCAAGCCATTAATGATCAATGGCATTTACCTCCAGATATTCAACCCAGCATCGCTTTAAAAATTCTTCGTTGCAACCCTGTTGAATTCAAGGAACAATATGAGAAAATAATCCTTCAAATGAAAATCATGAGTGATTTTTATGAAACGCCCTTCCCTTTTTCTGAGCCTTTTTTTCGCTTAGTTTCGAATAAATCACTGACAGAACAATATTATAAATTTTATATACCAATGATTTATTGGCCAGGGGAAAATGGTGATGACTTCGTGAAAAACGGGGCAAAAATTGCAGCCGATAAGTCCATAAAAAATAAACTTGAATGCCAATTTAACTACTTCCTAAAAGGACAAGAATACTCCATTGCTATCATCGAAGAAGTAAATCGATTTCATGACAAGGGATATATACATGGTGATATTAAACCAGAAAATTTTAGGCTTCACAAAGGAACAGCCAGACTGGTGGACTTCGACTTTTCTAGAAAAAATTCAGAAATTTGCGATTCCAGGAAAGATGGTATGACCCGCTGGTTCATTCCGCCAGAATTCTTGGAAAACCAGCAATGGACCCGAAAGGGGGAGATTTATGCTGTGGGTCTAACAATATATGAGCTCCTTGGCGGAAGAAATTTGTTTGAAAACCTTACAGAAGACGAATTTTACAAATGTTTGAAAGAAGCAAGGCCCCGTAACCATGCAGATTTCATCGATTGGTTGCCCATAGAGGACAAGCCAAAAAAATTTGCAAAAACGGAAATAAATGCGCAAATAAATGCTTTAACCTATGCTAATCCAGAAGAACCCAGTTACGGTTCATCCAAAAGGGCTACACTTCCTGAAGTGAGTGCCGCCCTTCGTGTGGTTTTGAAAATGCTTCAATCCTGTCCTCTAAAGGCCCAAATTCTGGATGAGATAGAAGTCACTAATAGGAATATACCAGCCCAACAATATACTGGCCCAGGGATGTTTAAATTACGTGACCCAGAGGAGCCACCTGGCGAACGACTAAGAACCACACCTTCACCTGCCCCAGAATTTAAATAATAAAGGTGCTGAGAAAGTCTACATTTGCGGCTTATGCTATCCGCTTCTGTAATTCCAAAATGGCAACGCAAAATAGACATAAGACCCCCTATGGAAAGTTAAAGCCCAGGTGGTTCAAACCAGCTAGCTCAGGGCAAAAAGCAGGGAAACCCTGGGCTAAAGAAGGGAGGCCAAAGCGATGGAAAAGAGGACATTTTCATTTTGGTTTGACAGACACGAGAAGAGCTACTTGCTATGTCCATTTCTTTCTGCTATAAACGCTTCTTTCGAATATTTTTTGGAGAAGTCCGATGCCTAAGGTTTGCCAAGTGACTGGAAAACGCCCACAGACAGGGCACAAAGTGTCTCATGCGAAGAACAGAACGAAACGCCGTTTTTTGCCTAATCTGCAAAAACGCCACATTTGGGTTCCAAGTGAAAACCGTTTTGTTACTTTGAAAATTTCAATGAAGGGTTTGCGAACTATAGATAAATTGGGTATCGAAGCTGTCCTTGAAAAAATTAAACAAAACGAATCATTTAATTGAAGGATTGAGTCATGGCAAGTAAGAAAAAAACAGGTGCCCGCGAAAAAGTGATGATGCTCTCAACTGGCTTAATGCCTGATGAAAAGACCCCAAGCAAAACGGTCTACTACACGTACCGAAACAAACGCAATATGGAAGCCAAAGGCGAAGGCAAGCTTGAATTGAAAAAATTCGACTACCGCATTGGCAAGCATGTCGTTTTCAAAGAAAAGAAAATCCCGAAATAGTATTTTCCTCTCCCCTCGCATGAGAAGACCAAGGTATTCTTATTCCCTCTCCCCTTGCGGGAGAGGGAATCAAATTAATCCCTCCCCCAAAGAAACCCACTCATTATCCCCAATAATAATGTGATCCAAAAGCCGAATATCAATTAAAGCCAGCGCATTTCTTAAGACTTCAGTAATTTCCCGATCCGCACGACTAGGCTTTGGAACCCCAGAAGGATGATTATGCGCAACAATCAAGGCCGCAGCATTATGTGCTAAAGCCCGCTTAAGCACTTCACGAGGATGAATCGTCGCCTGATTAATGGTCCCAAAAAATAATTTCTCCACTTGAATTACTCTTAAAGCATTATCTAAAAACACACAAGCAAAAACCTCCTGACTTAAATCGCGTAAAATGGCTTGCAGATAAAGCCGAATATCGTCAAAAGATTTTATGAGCGGCTTTTCCTGCAAGTTTTCCAGCAACATTCGCCGCCCTAATTCCTGAGAAGCTTTAATCAGGCAATATTTCGCCTTTCCTATGCCATGCTCCAATTTCAAAGCGCTAAAATCTGCACGAAATATCCCACGCAAATTTTGAAAGCGCGACAGCAAATCTCGGGCGAGATCCATCGCCGATTTTTTCGCCGTGCCAGAGCTAAATAAAATCGCGAGCAATTCAGCATTCGACAAAAACTCAGCCCCATGAGCCAACAATTTTTCCCGAGGTCTCTCATGTTTAGGCCACTGAAAAATAGACATAAGAACAGTATAATTCAAATTGATCTGAGCAGAAGTTCTTTAGGGTTTTTAATAGCCTGTCCAAAATCTGCTTAAACGTAACTTTTTCTCAGCAATTCCGCTAAAGCAGGAATTGCTACAAAAATAAAAATAGAATGGGAGCAACCTACAAACTTCCCATTTCGGCAAAAAAAAGGTAGTCTTTCCCCTACACGTATAAAAGGAAGCCCTCATGTCGATACCCGTTAAATTAAAGATTATAGATCCACGCATTGGCAGGGAATTTCCTTTACCGGAGTATGCTACAGCTGAGTCGGCTGGTTTGGATTTGAGAGCCTGCATGGATAAAGCCATTACCCTCCTTCCAGGCGAAACTCATCTCATTCCTACCGGCATCGCGATTCACATCGATAATCCGAATATCGCGGCCACCATTTTGCCTCGTTCAGGCTTAGGCCATAAACACGGAATCGTGCTTGGTAATTTAGTGGGTTTGATTGATGCGGATTATCAGGGGCCCTTAATGGTTTCTTGCTGGAATCGCGGACAAAAAGCCTATACCATTGAGCCAGGCGAGCGCATGGCTCAACTCGTTTTTGTGCCCATTATCCGGGCGCATTTTCAAATCGTTAAAGAATTTCAGGAGACAGAACGTGCTGACGGTGGATTTGGAAGTTCAGGAAAAGATTAAAATGTCGGATCAATATTGCGTTCCAAAAAATTTAGCGCACCATGTTTTTCGTTTATACGATATTCGTGGCGAAGCTGATGAATCCGGAATTACCCCAAATTTAGCCTATTCCATTGGTTTGGCGATTGGCACAGAAGTGCTGGAAAAAGGGCGTAAAACGGTGACAGTGGGTCGCGATGGGCGCTTGTCTGGCCCAGCTCTCAAAAAAGCCTTAATTCAGGGAATTATGGAAACGGGTTGTGATGTCATTGATATCGGAACTGTCGCCACTCCCGTGCTGTATTTTGCGACACATTTTTTATCCACGGATTGTGGCGTCATGATAACTGCGAGTCATAATCCCTGGAATCATAATGGTTTTAAAATTGTTTTAGCAAAAAATACACTCACTTCCACAGCGATTCAAGCCTTGTATTCTCGCATAGAAGCGAAAAACTTTCGTAAAGGCAAGGGATCCATTATTGAAACGAATATTATCGATGATTATATTTCTGCTATTTCTGAGCGCGTTCATTTACCTCGAAAATTAAAGGTAGTTATCGATTGCGGAAATGGTGCGGCCTCCGAAATTGCACCGCGATTATTTGAAACTTTGGGTTGCGAAGTGGTTCAATTGTATTGCACTTTGGATGGACATTTTCCCAATCATCATCCAGATCCCACCGTGCCAGAAAATCTGGTCGACATTATCGATGCGGTAAAAACTCATCAAGCCGATATTGGCCTCGCTTTTGACGGTGATGCCGATCGATTGGGTCTTGTTACAAACACCGGTGAAATTATTTGGCCCGACCGGCAATTAATGTTACTCGCTATCGATGTGCTCTCCCGAAATAAAAATGCACAAATTGTTTTTGATGTAAAATGCACCCGAAATTTAGCTATTATGATTCGTGAGCATGGCGGAAGACCTGTGATGTCGAGAACCGGGCACTCGCTTTTAAAAGCAAAAATGCAGGAATTAGGCGCGCCTTTAGCGGGCGAAATGAGTGGCCATATTTTTTTCAAAGAAAATTGGTATGGCTTTGATGATGGCATGCATGTTGCAAGCCGCATTTTACAAGTGCTTGCCAATTCTGGAAAAAGCGCTGATGAACTTTTCCATGAATTGCCCAACAGCGTGAATACACCCGAATTAAAATTAGCGATGTCTGAAGAACGCAAAGCGGATTTTATGAAAAAATTATTAACAGAAGCCGATTTTGGTGAAGCTGAAAAAATCACAATCGATGGTTTGCGCCTGGAATTTCCCTATGGCTGGGGCTTAGTACGAACCTCTAATACTTCACCCTATTTAACCTTACGCTTTGAGGCCGACACAGAAGGAAATCTCGAAAAATTAAAAACCCTTTTTCGTGAGCAATTATTAAAAATCGATCCAACATTATCTTTACCGTTTTAATTTCCCTTCTTTTCGCAAGGCTTCTAAAATATGGCGAATGATTTCTCCAATACCAAACTCTACTGGAAGATTATCAATAACTTCTAAAATACTCTTCGGTTAAGGAAAACATGTTGAACACCTCACTTTAGAGGTATTTTACCACATTCAGCGTCGTATTATCACATTCATTATCACATTTAATGCCATATTATCACATTCATTATCACATTCTTTTAGTCCCCTCTCCTCTCATTTATTTCCGTTTGAGAGCGTTGGCTAAAGCATTGCTAAGAGCATTTTCTGGGCGGGATTCTTGTTTTTTCTGAACTGGCGCTGGTTTTGGTTTTCCCTGGCGCGCTTCGTCACGCATCGTTAATTGAATTCGTTTTCTTGGAATATCAATTTCGAGCACTTTTACTTTTACAATTTGGCCTACTTTTACGACTTCACCCGGATCGGTGACAAAATGATTTGCCAAATGGGAAACATGAACCAAGCCGTCTTGATGAACGCCAATATCAACAAAGGCGCCGAATTTCGTTACATTGGTCACGACACCCTCTAAACTCATCCCGGGTTTTAAATCGGAAAGATTTTCCACTCCTTCGTGAAATTGTGCCGTTTTAAATTCTGGGCGCGGATCGCGACCTGGCTTTGCTAATTCTTTAAAAATATCGCGCACGGTAGGTAAACCAAATTGCTCATTCACAAAATCGCTGGGATTTAAATCATTTATCGCCGTTTGATTACCAATAAGTTGCTTAATCGAAAGACCCGATTTTTTCTCAATTTCGGAAACGACAGGATACGCTTCCGGATGAACGGCCGAACTGTCCAGAGGATTTTTTCCGCCAATAATTCGCAAAAAACCAATGGCCTGTTCGAAAGTTTTATCCCCTAAACGAGGGACTTTTTTAATTGCTGCTCGGCTAACAAATGCGCCATTGGCCTCACGATACGACACGATATTTTTCGCCACCGTTTCATTTAAACCCGCAATACTTTTCAATAAAGGTACAGAGGCGGTATTCACATCAGCACCTACAGCATTGACGCAATCTTCTAAAACTGCATTTAAACTTTGGCCTAATTTCGATTGATTCACATCATGCTGATATTGGCCTACGCCGATGGATTTCGGATCTATTTTTACAAGCTCAGCAAGGGGATCTTGCAAACGACGAGCAATCGAAACGGCACCGCGATAACTCACATCGAGATCGGGAAATTCTTTTGCCGCTAATTCAGAGGCTGAATAAACGGAAGCTCCCGCCTCAGAGACCACTATTTTGGTGAGACCCGATTTTGGAAATTTTTTAATTAACTCAATCGCCAATCGATCCGTTTCACGAGACGCTGTTCCATTTCCAATACTGATTAAAGTCACCTTAAAATGCTCGACTAATTTCGCTAAATTATTGAGAGCTTCATCCCAACGATCTTGTGGCGCATGTGGAAAAATTACTGTATGCGCAAGTAATTTTCCAGTTTCGTCGACCACGACTACTTTTACGCCCGTGCGAAAACCGGGATCTAGGCCCATCGTTACGCGGGCACCCGCAGGTGCAGCCATCAGCAAATTTTTCATATTTTCTTTAAAGACCTTAATCGCTTCTGCCTCAGCCATTTCTCGTAATTGAAGCATTAAATCCAATTCGATTTTTAATTTTAATTTCACTTTCCACGTCATCTCAACCGCATTCCATAAAAAATCATCCGCAGGACGACGACGATGTTGAACCGAAAAATAACTGGCTATTCGGTCAATATAGGTTTTTTCAACATTCTCATCAAGAAAAGTAATGTTAGCGCTTAAAAAACTCTCGTTTTGTCCCCGAAAAACAGCTAAAGCCCGATGTGAGGGTACTCGATTAAGTGGTTCTTGATAGGCAAAATAATCCTTAAATTTAGCGCCAGCCTCTTCTTTATCTTTAAGAACATGACTCGTTAAAAGCCCCTGTGACCAGACTTTTTCGCGTAATTCTTTTAATAAATCCGCTTCTTCGGAAAATTGCTCCATCAAAATTTGTTTAGCCCCTTCGAGAGCCTCCTCTACCGTATTAATATTATGCTCGGCATTTAAGAATTTTTCTGCCAGCACTTTCGGCTCTTGCGTTGGATCTTTTAATAATTCCGTCGCTAAAGGTTCTAGGCCAGCTTCGCGAGCTATTTGAGCTTTAGTTCGACGTTTGGGTTTATAAGGCAAATATAAATCTTCAAGACGTGCTTTATTATCTGCGCTTAAAATTTCAGATTTTAAGGTATCGGTGAGTTTCCCTTGCGATTCGATGGAAGATAAAATCGTTTCGCGTCGAGCTTCTAATTCCCGCAAATAGGTAAGGCGTTCTTCCAAATTCCGCAGCTGTGTATCATCCAAATTTCCCGTCGCTTCTTTTCGATAACGCGCAATAAAGGGAACAGTAGACCCCTCATCCAATAAATTTACCGTAGCTTCCACTTGACTCAATCGAACCTTGAGCTCATCGGCAATAGTTTGTAAAACATTCATGATTCATTCCCTTACAAAAATCGATCAAATTACTACAAATAAAGTTTTACCATCAATAGGAAACAGAGGCAACCAATTAGAGCAGAATTCCTGTGCTTAGTGCAGTATAATTGCCAAAAATGCTTTAAGGCTTTACAATGATCCCGATGAATTACCTTTCACTTATCCAAATTGCAGGGAATGACTCAGCCACCTTTTTGCAAGGTCAATTAACATGTGATGTGCTCGCGATACAGCCAGATTCGGCCTCCTTCATGGCCTGCTGCGATCGTAAGGGACGAGTGCTTGCAAATGGCCTTATTTATTTTACCCCACCACATTATTATTTGCTTGTACCCAGCAGCATAAGCAAACTGCTCCTCACCCATTTTAAAAAATATGCCTTGTTTTCTAAGGTCAGTCTCACTGAGACTAAAGATTCGACTATTATCGAAAAAGCTTTTCAGGCGATTAACCCCACATTAGCCACTGCACTTTCCTCCCAGAATGCATTTAACGATGCCTGTATTAATTTGGGTTTAGCTTTCATCGAGCCAAAAACATCGGGGCTTTTTACCCCACAGATGCTGGATTGGCAAAAACATGGTGGTGTGAGTTTCACAAAAGGCTGTTTTTTAGGTCAGGAAGTGGTTGCCAGAACGGAGCATCTCGGCCAATTAAAAAGACATTTACACCGCATTACGCTGAACTGCACTGAAACACATGCACCCGGTGATGCGTTTCAAAACTCTCAGCAAGAAACGCTAGGAATTATTTGTTCCCCCAAGGGCAGCGAAAATAAATTTCTAGCCGTGCTTCAAGACAAAGCTCTGGCTATACAAGAAACACTTGTTTGCGCGCATCAGAAACCAATCTACTTATGAAAGTGCACTACAAAACCCGCATAGATTCCAATAATGATTTTTAGGTAGGCATATTCCTAATCAGCCTTTGCGAAAAAATTCCATTTGAATTAGAATAAGAAGCCCCCCATATGCGCGGGTGAACCAGGAGAAAAAGATATGGAAAGTCTATTGAAAAAAAGCGCTATTGCTCTTGCTATTCTCGCTTCTACTAGCATTATAAATCTAAGTTATGCTGAAAATGAAGCGGCAACCGCTCAAAAAACCGTAAAATTAGATTGTTTTCTGACAGATCAGATGTCTCAGGATAAAAAACCCGGCGAGTCCAAAGATACCTTTATTACTACTACTCCCATCATTTATGCGATTTGCACATCGAGTGATCTTAATAAAGGACAATCCCTAACGGCCGAGTGGATAGCGGCAGACACGCACAAAGTCGCCCCTGATAATTATAAAATTCTCAGCAAAAAAGTAGATGTTCCTGAGGGAACTAAAGCCGGTGAAAAGCTCACTTTTGATTTTCTCATCACAAAGCCAAATAAAGATTGGCCGACAGGAACTTATCATGTCGATTTTTATGTTGATGATCAGAAAAGTAAAACTGAGTCTGTGAATTTCACGATCTCTGCGAACAAAACTACCGAGTAAAATCCAGCCAGAGAACCTTACTAAGGATACCCCGGGCTTTTAAGCACGGGGATTTTTATTTTCTTTAGCGAGGCTTCAATAAAGGGAACAAAATGACATCTCGAATCGAGGGCGTATCCGTCAAAAACATGACTAGGCGATCAATACCAATACCCTCCCCTGCTGTTGGCGGCAAGCCATGTTCAAGCGCCACAATATAATCTTCGTCAAAACTCATCGCCTCTTCATCACCCGATTCTCGCGCGGTAATTTGCTCTTGAAAACGCAGCGCTTGCTCTTCTGCATCATTTAATTCTGAAAATCCATTCGCAATTTCTTGTCCACCGGCATAAAATTCAAAACGATCAGTAATAAAAGGATTTTGATCATTGCTGCGCGCCAAGGGTGAAACTTCTTTTGGAAATTCCGTTACGAAAGTAGGCGCAATTAATTTACGCTCTACAAATTTTTCGAAAAATTCAAAATGTATTTTACCGAGACCCACACTATCCGGAATGGCAATATTTTGAGTTTTTGCAAAAGCTCTGGCCTTTTGTTCATCACTTAACATCTCAGCCGTAATGTCGGGGCATTCGCGCATAATAGCATTTTGCATGGTAATACGTTCAAAGGATTTCGAAAAATCAATGGTATTTCCCTGATAAAGATGCTCAGTTTTATTAAATAAATTTTTAAGCAAAAACCTGAGCAATTCCTCGGTAAAATTCATCAAATCGGTGTAAGTGGCATACGCTTGATAAAATTCCACCATCGTAAATTCCGGATTATGCCTCGTTGACAAACCTTCATTCCGGAAATTGCGATTAATTTCATAAACCCTATCAAAGCCACCGACCACCAACCGTTTTAAAAACAATTCCGGTGCAATGCGCAAAAATAATTCCATATCCAGCGCATTATGATGCGTGACAAAAGGCTTTGCATTAGCGCCACCCACCATCGAATGCATCATGGGAGTTTCCACTTCCATAAAGTGATGATCATCGAAAAAACGTCGCATCAAAGAAATGGTTTTTGAACGACATTCAAATAATTTTCTCGAAGTTTCATTCGCAATTAAATCCAAGTAACGATGTCGCGAACGAGCTTCGTGATCCACAAGACCATGATATTTATCAGGCAATGGCCGCAGGGCTTTTGTGAGAAGCTTGATTTCCTTCACTTTAATCGAGAGCTCCCCAGTCTTCGTTTTAAAAACGAGCCCTTCAACTGCTAAAATATCCCCCAAATCCCAATTCAGAAAAGATTCATATTCTCCATCCGGCAAAAGATCACGAGCCACATAAAGCTGAATTTGCCCAGAACGATCTTGCAAGTTGGCAAAACTCGCCTTTCCCATCAAACGACGAGTCATCATCCGGCCTGCTAATTTCACTGACAAGGCCTTATTCTCCAAAGCCTCTGTAGTTTCCTCTTGAAACTTATTCTTGAGCTCTAGAGCCAAATGGCTAGGCTTGAAATCATTCGGAAAAGCCACTCCTTTCCCACGAATTTCCGCTAATTTTGCTCTTCGTAAGGCTATCTGATCTTGTTCAACGACTTCAGTCACTTTTTTTTCCTCTTTAAATTAAGAATTTGGCAGATTATACCGTAAAACCTCTCTGTCCCCATACCCTTTTTAAGCCAAGAACTCCATCTCCCCCATTATTTCGTTGAGTTTCTTCGCAAAATACCAAAACGAATAAATATAAAAAAGCTCCGCCTGCGAGGCATGTTCTGATTCATATAAATCGGTAAGCTTCTCACTCAATTGCCTCCCCTCCTCGACCAAAGCCGAAAATTCCCCAGCAGAATCCCCTCGATATCTCGCGATGAGAACATTTAAATTATTTTGTAAACCGTGTTCAATCCGCTGCAAATCGAGCTCAACTTCTGGAAGCGCACGACTACACGCCGCCATAGAAGCGGCCTCCAGCAAACTCGTAGAATAATGCGTAACGGTTCTTAGTTTTTGCATCATTACTTTTATTTTTCGACGATTAAAGCGCGTAAATACTAATTCATAGCCACTCACCATTGCTTTGGTACGAAGTTCGCTGAATTTCTTCACCAATCGTGTTCGATCTTTTTGCCAAGCGGTATCTTCATGATGCCTTTTAATTACAAAAAAGACGTGCGTTACGGTTTTTTTTATTTCCGATAAATAATCCGCCATCATGCTCGGAATCGTGACACGCGCATGTACTGGATACACAAAAGCACTCGTAAAAATAGCAATTACAGAACCAATGATGGTTTCGTAGACTCTCGCCGCCAACATGCCAAGACTCCAGCCACTGAGCTCAGCGAATAAAAATACGACATACATCGTCACAAAAAAAACCGTGACTTGATAAGAAATATCCCAGAAATACATCATAAAAAAAACGCTGGTTATCAGGAAAAATAACTCCCAATAAACGCGATCACCAATCAGGTAAAATAAAACAGTGCCTGCAAGCCCACCGACTATCGTCATCAACACTCGTTCGATGGCTTTTTTTAAGCTCTCGCCCCAGGTCTGTGAAATTAACACCATGGCCGTCAAAATAGCCCAATAACTGCGATTGAGCTCAAAAAGATGCGACACGATAACGGCCAAAGCCACCGCAACCGCCGCTTGAATCGCAATTCTTGTGCTGGTATTTACCATAAATTTCGCCAAATTAAACGAAGGCCTAAGCAAATATTTAAAATAGGAATGAATTCTTCTTTTTGATCAATTCTAAACGTGTTTAAATAGTCTTGAATTTTTTCCAAATATTCTTCAAAGGGAACCAAGCCTTTATCTATCACAATACGCTCATCCTTTTTTTCAATTTGAATTTGCTGAATTAAAAAACCCAAGTGCAAAAAAGTGGTAAGAAGAAGCTGCTTCAATTCTTTAGCGACAACCATCTTGCTTTCTAAAAGCCCCGAAAAACCCTCAAAAAGTATCGAAAAATCTTTTTGCAAGGCATAGCAAATCATTTGATTTTTCGCAAATTTATTGGTGGCAGAGGGGTTCGCATTGCTCATCGCCTCTAAAATAGTTTCATTAATGGTTACTAATTTTACAATTTCATCGGATAATTCTTTATTTTTGGAGATAAAGGACTCCCTCGGAACGCCATTTATAAAATATTGCTCAAGCCACAGAATTGATTCGACAAAAACGTCTTTTAATTGATTTATGTTCGCATAAAACAAGCGGCGTTTATCCAAGGAAAATACGGTAAAATGCACTATGGATGCAACCAATAAGCCAAGAACATAGGCTGAACCATTTTGAAAAATTAAAATCGGGGGCTCATGCGGTAAAATACCTCCCATTAAGCAGGTTAACCACACGTTAATGGGTGGTAACATAAATCTTGGGCCAAAACGGCGAACATACAAAGCAAAAAATGCGAGCACGACCAATAATAACTCGAGCCTCACGACATGCGGCTTCAGCAATGCCCCAGCTAAATACGCCATCAAAGAACAGATTCCTGTTATGAAAATGGCGAGCAAGCGTTTTTTCCAGGGATCATCTAGCACACCCTGTGTTGAAAAAATGGCGGCGAAACCCGCCAGAAGCGCAGGCATTTTTCCTAAAAAATTATAGGCCAAAAAAACCGCGATTATTAAGCCAATAGTGGTTTTTGAGGCATTTTTCAGCCTAAAATAGCCAGGATCAAGAGCCCATATTTTATGCGTGATGCTCATTAGGAAACCGAGCCCAATTGTTTTAGACTTTCTTCAATAAAAATATCAATTCCGCCATCTAGGACGGCCTGAGTATTACTCGTTTCGACACCCGTGCGCAAATCTTTCACACGAGATTGATCCAGTACATAAGAGCGAATTTGATTCCCCCAGGAAATCTCGGATTTTGCGGCTTCTAGCTTTTCTTTTTCTGCATATTTTTTCTTGAGCTCGAATTCGTATAATTTAGCTTTTAATTGCTTAATGGCCTGAGCACGATTTTTATGCTGAGATCGATCATTTTGACATTGCACCACTATACCCGTGGGAACGTGTGTAATTCTCACGGCAGAATCGGTGGTATTCACATGTTGCCCGCCAGCGCCACTTGCGCGATAGGTATCTGTGCGAATATCCGCTGGGTTAATTTCAATATCGAAATCTTCGCTCACTTCTGGGTATACAAAAACTGAGGCGAAAGAGGTGTGTCGACGATTACCCGAATCGAAGGGAGATTTTCGCACTAAACGATGTACTCCCGTTTCAGTGCGCAACCAACCATAAGCATAATCGCCGACAAATTCGATGGTCGCACTTTTAATGCCTGCGACTTCTCCCGCTGAACATTCGATCAGAGTGGTTTTAAATCCACGGGCCTCGCCCCAACGTAGATACATTCGAAGCAGCATTTCCGCCCAATCTTGCGCCTCTGTGCCGCCTGAGCCAGCTTGAATATCGAGATAGGAATTATTGGGGTCCATTTCGCCGGAGAACATACGCTGAAATTCAAGCGTATCGACCAGCTTCCCGAGTAAGCTTATTTCACGTGATACTTCTAACACTGTGGCCTCATCTTGTTCCTCAAGAGCTAGCTCAAAAAGCTCTTGAGTATCTTTGAGGCGTTGCAAGAGATCACCCAGCTTTAGCACGATGCCTTCCAGCAGCGCGCGCTCTTTGCCCAAAATCTGGGCTTTTTCAGGGCTTTTCCAAAGATCAGGGTCTTCTAGTTCTTTTTTTACTTCTACCAAACGCGCAATTTTTTGATCATAGTCAAAGATACCCCCGAAGGGCCTCGGCCCGCTGATGCTGATCAGCCAGTGTGTCTTTTAGCGGATTTATTTCGATCATCTTCCCTCCCGGAACAAGTCTCCAGAATTTATCACAAATTGCAGGGGCCCGCATCCACTAGGCAGTTTGTTTAATGCAGTCTGGGATACCTACTCCGTGGTAAGCGGCTCCGATGAATTTTAGACCCGGATGATGCGCCAATTCTTCTTCGATTTCCTTTAGCCATTTGTCGTGGCCGATTAAATATTGTGGCATGCTTTGATGATGGCGGAATATTTTAGTGAAAATAGGGGGATTTTTAATTTTTAGTGTTGAGGATAATTCTTCTAGGGCTAAGTTTAAAATAGCCTCGTCTGATTCCTTTGAAATGTCTGGGCCGTTGAATCGATTCATATAGACCCGGATTAATATAGCGTCTTTTGGTGCTCGATTTGGCCATTTTTGCGAAGTGAAAGTGCAGGCTAGAATTTTTGGGTTTTCGATTCGGGGAATGAGGTAACCATAGCTTTTAGGTAAGTTTTGTATGTCGGATTGTTTGAATGCTAAATTGACTAATACCGTTGAACCGTAGGGGATTTTTTGGTGTAGAGTGCTTAATTTTGGGGAAATTTTTTGGATTATTTTTGCTGTGTTGTGAGCCTCGCAGGCGAAAATTATATTTTTAGAGGGGAGAGGGTATAATAATTTACTGGCTTCATTTGTTTCTATAGCTGCATCTTTTATCGCACCTAGTTCATACGAAGAATCCACTTTATTTAATTCCACCACTTCGTGGTTTAATAAAATTTCTACGCCCTTCAATTTTCGGATTAGTACTTCAATTAGAGTGCTCATCCCATTTTCGAATGAAGCGAATGGAGGCATTGCGGAAGGCAAAGAGGATTCTGCTGTTGATTTTTTTAATCCCTGAATGACGCTACCGAATTCTTTTTCCATTTCCGGTAATTTTGGGAAAGTGGCGTTTATACTTAATTGGCTACCATCACCGCCGTAAATCCCGGCCATTAAGGGCTCGATGAGTTTTAGGTAAATTTCCTCGCCGAAACGGCGGCTCATAAATTGCTCGATGGATTCTTCATCATTTACTTCTAAAACAGGAATATTTGGCTCATTTGAAAAACGTTCCTGGCCTGCCTTAGAAATAAATTCACAATGCTCAATCGCCGTGAAATCCGTGGGCACCAATCCAGTGATTCCTGCCGGCAAGGGATATAATTTACCGCCACTTTTCACAAAGGTTTTATCATTTTCAGGAATGCGGCCGATTAATTCAGGTAGAATTCCAAGCTCTTCACATAATTTTACGCCGCCTTCTTTTCGGGTTAAAAAACAATCTGGCGCTGCTTCAATTAAAAAACCCTCGTGAATTTCAGTTTTTATTTTTCCACCTAAAAAATCGGATTTTTCTAGGATGACGATTTTTGCCGCGGGCTCATTTTTTAATAAATAATAGGCGCAAGATAAACCGCTGATCCCAGCTCCAATAATGGCATAATCATATACCGTGTTTTTCATGTGCCACCTAAGTGGTCTAGACAGGATCCCTCTTTTTGTTCCGCAGCGGATTGATCAGGTGAATGAATCGAGGGATGAAAGCAGTCAACAGCGTCTCGCACAATTTTTTCCAGAGCATCTATAAAAAGCGGGGAATCATTTAAGGCTTCTGGTCTTTTTACGCTGATACCCAAATTCAAGGCAAGTTGTTTTGCATTAATGTCCAAATCAAATAAAGTTTCACTGTGGTCGGAGACAAAGCCGACTGGCAACAACATGATGTTTCGGATATTTTTTTGAGCCAAAGTCTCAAGCGATTTCTCCAATGAAGGCCCCAACCATGGCTCTGGCGATCGACCGGCGGATTGATACGAAAAGCCCCATTTTTCTCGAGGAATATTCAAAGCCGCCGCGATGAGGTTTGCCGTTTCATTCACTTGTTTTGGATAGGGATCACCCATTTTTGCAATACGTTCAGGGATACTGTGAGCGGTAAATAAAATAAAAATGTGGTCTTGTTTTTTTTCGTCCCACATATTGAAACCTTGTTTCGCGCGATCCGCCATTGCTTGAATAAACAGTGGCTCTCGATAAAAATCTTTTACTAAATTAAATTCAATTTTGGCTCGATATAAATTTAGGCCTTCATTAATGTGTTCGTGATATTTTGCCACGCTAACGGTGCTGTATTGTGGCGCTAAGACGATAGCAATCGCTTTTTGAATTCCATCTTGGCACATCTGCTCGATGCTTTCTTCGATGTAGGGGGGCCAGTAGCGCATGCCCAAATAACAGCGAAATTCTTCGGGATTTAAACGGTTTTGCAGCGCTTCCATTTGCTTTTGTGAGTGAGAAAGTAAAGGGGAAAATCCGCCTATTTTTTCATATTGATGGGTGAGTTCTTGGATAATTCGTTTTGAGGTCGTTCGGCCGCTTCGAATATTGGCTAAATAGCCTGGTAAATCTGTAAGTTTGTTGGGGCCTCCGTGCGCCATTAATAAAATGCCAATGGGGGCTTTGATATTTGTTTTGATCACCCCTCGCCCTAATCTTAACTCTTTATTGTCGATAGTCATGCACAAAATCTACTAAACGTTTAACTTGATCAACCGGCGTTTCTGGGACTATGCCCTGCCCAACGTTAAATATAAATCCTGGATGATTTTTCATCGCCTCTAAAATTTCTGTAGTTCGAAATTCTAGCTCATTCCAGGGACCCACTAAGGCATAAGGATCCAGATTTCCTTGAATAGATCCTTGATATTGAAATTGCGTTCGCGAGTAGAAAACGGGCATGCGCCAATCGACACTTAACACATCGGCTCCGCACTCAATCACATCATCAAAATAAGCGCTTGTTCCCATACTAAAATAAATCACTGGCACTTTCGCCGCTTTTATTTCAGAAATTAATTGCTTCACATGCGGTTTTACAAAGCGAATAAAGTCCGATTTTCCCAGCGCCATTCCGACCCACGAGTCAAAAACCTGTAAAGCATTGGCACCCGCTTTTGCCTGCGCCAATAAATAATCCACTTGTACAGCTACTAATTTTTTCATGAGTCGATGCCAAGCGGCGGGATGTTGCATCATAAAGGTTTTAGTTTTGGCATAGGTTTTTGAACCACCGCCTTCTATAGCATAACTCGCCAAGGTAAAGGGTGCGCCAGCAAAACCAATTAAGGGAACTCCCTTTGGATTTAATTCATCAGACACAATTTTCACGGCTTTTATCGTATAATCTAACGTTTCTTCAGCTGGCGGTGTTGCTAAGCTATCCACATCGGCCGGTGTATTAATGGGATTTGAAATATGAGGACCACTGCCCGGCAAAAATTCCAAATCTAAACCCATGCCAATTAAAGGCGTTAAAATATCGGCAAAAATAATCGCCGCATCAAAATGAAATTGTTCAATGGGACGCAGCGTTACTTCTGCCGCTAATTCTGGCGTCTGAATTAATTCGAGCATGCTGTATTTTTGCCGCAATTGCCGATATTCCGGCTGATAGCGTCCTGCTTGTCGCATCAACCAAATGGGCACATGCTCGGTCGGCTGATTTAAACACGCTTGAATAAAGGGCGTTTTTAATACATTTTCATTTATCATAATAGGCTCCTTTCGGATTGCCACAGCACATGTCCAATGAAAAAAGGGCCTAATTTTTCGAGATATTGCGAGGTTTGCTCGGTTTTTCGCATGCGCTGAACTAAGGCCGATAAAGGGGCTAATTTCGGGCCTACTAGGCCTATAACAAAATCATTATCATGGGTATCGAGACCATGGCAGGCTAAGCGAATGTCGTTCCCATATTCGGCCGAGGTAAAAGCAAAACCAATTTCGCCATGTTCTTTTAATATGGCACTTTGTTTTTCCGGAGCTAATTGTTCAAATTCGCCTTTGCGTCGGAGCGGATACCAAATCGCCCAAGGCAAATTGGGATTCAACACACGCTCTATAGCGCGATCGATAAGCACATAATCTAAATTATTTTCATAGCCAATAGAATAAGTTCGACCTGTCATCGTTAAATGGGGTTTATGCATTAAGGTAGAAAATTGGCTTTCGCGCAAAAACTCCGAAAATTCTCGCACAAAAAATTCTGGGCTTTCATGAAAGCTTAATAAACCGATGCCATGAGGATCGTTTAAATCCTGATATAAAACACAGGGAATTTTTGCCGCTTTTAAGGCTCCACAGAGTTCGAGTGGTTTTGGACAGTTCGTGAAACAATGGAGCTGCATGAATAAACGACGATCAGAAGTGATTGGATTCCCTTCATGATCTCGTCCTTTTTCACGAAAATCGAGGCTTATGCGGGTCATGATGGCACCATCTTGTTAGCTATCTTGAAAACTTAGGCCTTTCTTAGCCCTACTTAGGCGTTTTATAGCATATGCCTAAACTGTCCGCAATTGCTCATCCGATATCAAAATTTTGCACTTTTTAATGGATATAGTATGATCTCTGTTAAACAGTGGCAAGCATCCCACTAGAAACACCCTTTTCACATTCTTGAAGGTCATTTCATGCGAAAAGAAATACTGGCAGATTATATCTCTAAGCACATCGGAATAGACCTTGAGTGGGATATCGCCGAGAGCGATACACTATCCAAGCAACTGGTCTCCGTTTTAATGCCTTGGGACAATGCCCTTGGTTTAAAAAAGGAGATGAAAATAAAGACCGAACAAGACCGATTATGCAAATTTGACGATGATGCAATACAAATTTCTATCGCAATCGAGGATCCTAAAACTCTGCAAATGAAACACAGGGTAATAATCCTCGAAAATAAAGTCAGTGTTAAAACAGCATCCTTTAAAAATTCCTGCATAGCCATTATAGATTTTATTAACTACTTGTGGGAAGGAGATCAAAATTCACAGGAGGATAACAAACGACCAAGCTTAGAATTTCAAATTTTAAAGTCGGGTTCGTTGGTCGTTGATATTCCTCACAAGATACAGGATAAAAAATTTACCGCAAATGAAAGAAGAGAAAATAAGCATAAGCTGAATTGGATTGTGTCCTACCCTATCCGTCAGAAATTTGGTTTTCACTCAAAATTAAGCTTTTTGGATTCTTCTGGATCTGAAAGTCCTTCTTATCTTGGGAGCACTTCTCTTAAATTAGATTTATTCCTAGTATCCGCTGTATTCGAGGCCATTAAAGATATTGGCTATGAAACCATAAGAAATTTAAGCCTCGATACTATTGTGGATCTCAGAAATACCGCAAAAACCTGCATGGTTATGTTATTAATACAGCAGCAAAATGGAAATCCAATATCGCAATTACCCAAATCCGCCTTGAAGCGAATAAACCATCACCTCATGCCACCAGAATATACGCAAATTTTTGCTTATATTTCTTCAATTAAGGCTATAATGAGAATATTATTAACTAGCCCATTTAAATCCCAGAAGCCAATCCTGCCGGACCTTCCTGCCACAGACTTACGTCTTTACAAGACATTTAAAAAAAATGGTCGTGTGCTTTCATTAGCTCCCAAGATTAAAGACCAAAGGGATTATACCTGTGGATGTTATGCCATTGCATGCGCTACCGATTTCCATTTTAGTAAAAATCAAAGCTTATTTGATACCCCCCCACCGCCCGCTCGAAAAAGCGATACCGACCCACCTGCCCAGTTTTCTGTGCGCCAAATAGCTAAAGAAAACGAGATTTCAATTATTGGAGAAATATTTTCTGGAAAGAATTTGGGGAAACTTATCGATGCCAGCGGTTGCCAACATGCGATCTGCAAAATTGAGAATTATCAGCAATTTATTAGGGTCATTGAAAATGCTATTGATATGGATTTTCCGGTGATCCTACCCTTTGCTATAGACAATAATGATGCACCCTCGAGTTTACCCAGCGGTGAATCCGCTCACTGGGCAACCATTATTGGCTATAAGCATGAAAAATCACACACTTTATTAGTGGCCCAATTTGGGGAATATAGTAGTGCTCCATCAGAACAATATTACAAGGCATTTTTTGATATAACACCCTATTATCCTGGGCATTTTTTTATTAAAAAAGAGGAATCCAATATAATTGAATGGACAAGACCCTCAACTAAACCCCATGTTGGCACTATAAAAGATGTAAAAGAGGTTCCTCGACAAAGTTTAAGGGATTTCAGACGAAAGCTAGTGGTTGTGATGCCTCCAGGATTTGATCTGGCATTATGGGATCAAAGGCTAAATCCACCTGCCAGCTCTCCAGTCGCAAATATCAAGTGCCAGTAGAACCCAGCTCAGATATAGAATTTTAATTAAGAATTTCACAACTTTTCGTTTCTTTTCATGCAAATTGCGATCATTTTCCACTTGGTTAAAGCAAGAGGACGTGATAACTTCTCACTTAAATTATTGGAGGCATAGTGGATAGTTTTTTGAATCTCGGCATCGAATCCGAAACCAAGCCCTGGACTCGATTACTGGCGCGTGTTCTTGATGTTTGCATTTTTTCTTTTATTGTTGGAATTATGTGGGAAATAATTTCGCCGACGTCATTTTCAACTTATTCAGAAAGCGAAATTGTCTTTGGGATCATCATTCTTTTTTTGTGGGTATTTATTGAGCCCATTTTTTTGCATTTCTGCGGAGCCACATTTGGGAAATGGTTATTAAAAATAAAGCTTCGAGATTCCGAAGGAAATAAATTAACTTTTTTCACTGCTTTAAAAAGAAGTTTTTTGGTGTGGTTTAAATGTTTAGCGATAGGTCTTCCCTTTATCTGGTTAATCACTTATATAATTTCCTATCGAGCACTCACCCGAAACGGGATAAGCTCATGGGATAAAAGTTGCCACAGCATTGTAACCCGTCAGAAAATTGGCTTTTTTCGACTGTATCTTGCCGTTTTATTATTTTTTGCAGCCGTATTCGGATCTTTACTGGGGCTTCCCGTTTTAATTATTCCCCCGGACGATTTATCAGAAACGGGGTCGCTCATTATTGGATCATTTGTCAGTGATCCCGAATAATTAAGGCTGCAATCACTGCAATTGTAAATATCGATAAAATCGATTAGAGTGAAAGGCTATTTAAAACGGAATTCAAATAGGCTTTCATTTAATGGCACTCATTCACCACAAAAGATTATTTTTGCCGATCAGCATCGCCATATTATTTTTAATTTTAGTGGTGAATTATCTGGATCGCAGTGCCATCGCCTTTGCCATCACCCCCATTAAAGAAACTTTCCATCTTAATAATGCACAATTTGGCGCAATCGCAGGCGCATTTGGGATTGGCTACATGGTGATGACCTTGTTGGGAGGCATATTAGTCGATCGTTTTAAAGCACACCGAGTTTTAACTATTTCTGCATTGATTTGGTCTTTAGCCAGTTTCGCCATGGGGCTCGCAAATGGATTTTGGATGTTATTTCTGTGTCGGGCATTATTAGGTATAGCAGAAGGTCCAGCTTTTCCTGCGATTACACAAGTAACGGCAGACTGGTTGCCTCTCGCCAAAAGAGCACAGACGCTTGCCATAAGCTTAGCCGCCGTACCCTTGGCCTCTGTCATTGGAGCGCCGCTGCTTTCGCACCTTATTATCACATTTAACTGGCGGGTAACGTATTTCATATTAGGCGGCAGTGGCATTATTTTGTCGATATTATGGCTACTCGTATATCGTGATAATAAGCAGTCTTATTCAAAATCGCCGAAAAAAGAAGGCAAAACCAATTGGCGTTTTATGCTATTTAATCCAGCATTATTAGTGAATAATTATTCATTTTTTGTCTTTGGTTATTTATTGTTTTTTGCGCTGATTTGGTTACCTGGATATTTAGAACAAATTTATGCTGTGAAATTAAAAGAAGTAGGAATATTTCTAATAGCACCCTGGCTATTGGCCACTGTATTACTTTTGTTTGGAGGATTTTTGTCCGATAAATTGTTAACAAAAACCCATCGTTTACGGCTGGCGCGAAGTCATGTAATTTGGGTCTGTCAATTATTATCCGCCTTATTCTTTCTTCCGGTTATTTTGTACCATTCTTTAAGCGTAGCCATTATTTTTATTAGCTTAGGCGTTGGATTTGGCTTAATGCCAAATGCCGTTTTTTATTCGCTTAATATTGATTTGGCTAAAGATCGAGCGGCAACCAGCTTAGGAATTATGGACTGTTTTTTTTCAGCCGCTGGTATTTTAGCACCCTGGGTCACCGGCTGGCTGAATCATATCACTGGAAATTTTACTGCCGCCATTTTCTTGATGATGATTTTGACACTCTCTTCAGTGCTAGCCATCGTAATATTCCAGCATCCTGACCGATACAAAAAAATTACTGCTGAATTCAATTAGTTACTTGGCTGCATTTAAAACTAGATTTTTCAAATATTTTAGGAGATTATACTTAATTCTAGATTCGGGAGCTGCCAGCTCTAGAAGTAACCAGGATTGGAGGAGATTTTAGGATGAAAAAAATAAGTTTTGCTGCGGTATTTTCTGTGCTTACACTGTCAACTTCGGCCTTTGCCGGTGGGATAGAAGTTCCTTCTAATCAAACGGGTTTATATGTTGGTATAGGCGGATCGTACAACTCAATTTCCTTCTATCAGTTTATCGAGGGCGCTGCCGCATCTAATGTCATTCAAGGTGGTGTGGTAGTAGCAACTGGACAAGCCGGCGGAATTTCTTTTCCTTCACGCAACAACCAATCATCCTTCGCTCCGGATGTACAATTAGGCTACTTCCAGCATTTTTCTAGCAGCGATTATTTATGGGGCGCTAAATTTTCGTATCAATATTTAGGAACAAGTTTTACACAGGGCCCAATTGATTCGCCACAGTCAGGAACGTTTACCACTGTTTCTGGCCCAAACAGTTTCACGGGAAATGCCATTATTCGGACTTCTCAAAACAGTATTAATAATGAATTTTTGTTTCTGGCTTACCTTGGGCATTCATTTACCAACAGCAGCGTCTATTTAGGTGTTGGTCCTGCACTATTTGGAACGATATCGAAATATAATAATGCTACGGGTTATGCCAATATAAATGGAAATCGTATGGATGTTTCCGGTGCCCCGCTTAATTTCTCAAATAGCCCCTGGATTTGGGGAGGTGCTGCACAAGTGGGAGCCACCTATTATTTGAGTACAAGCTGGTTCGTTGATGCGAATTACACTTACGGCTTTACTGGAGATTATGTAGTTCGAAATACTTCACCTTTTACCAACACAAATACAAGCGCTGGTTATAACACCACCGGCACCATGGTCCTTAGAACTACACGACAATTGTCAGCGCAATCCCTTAGTGTCTCCATCAATAAAATATTATGGTAAAACCAGTTTCTCTGAGAACCTCTCAAGTAAGAGGTTCTTAATGAAACTTGCTGAAGAGAAAAAATAAAGAAATCAGTAAGCAATGTGTAAGGCTAAAGGCCTAATACGTCCGGTTTTGTGGCAAGTTTTTTTGCACGAGAAATGAATTTTCGATCAAATGTCAGCATTTGCGCGGCCGCTGAACTTACTGCTAAATGTAAAGCATCGGCAAAATCTAATCCTTCTTTGTACCATCGAAAGGCTTGAAGAACATTGAATAAATCTTCAACTTGAACGTTTTCAAAACCAACAAGCTTTTCAAAAGCCATTTCAATTTCGGTCTTATTCACTTCGTAGCAAAATCTAAGCACCCATTCAGTCTCAATTAATACCGTTTTTGTAATAAAAATCCCGTGAGTTCTAAATAATTCTTTTACTTTGC
Source organism: uncultured Gammaproteobacteria bacterium (assembly GCA_963711375.1). Lineage (GTDB taxonomy): Bacteria > Pseudomonadota > Gammaproteobacteria > Coxiellales > Coxiellaceae > CAVQDV01. The sequence continues at coordinate 1,865,445 of CAVQDV010000005.1, read as the reverse complement.
GAGCTTGGGCTTTATCGTCATTAGTGAGGAGACGAACAAGGACATTGGTATCTAAGCTATGCACCTTTAACTCCCTTCGCTATAGCATTTTCCATTTGTTTTAAGGTTTTTTTAGGGCCTTTATATCCTACGCATCCTACTAATTGATCCAATGTCGTACCTGTAAAAGGATTAAGTGGCTTCAAAAAAACTCCCTCATCTTGCTCAAGCAAAATGAACTCAACCCCTTCATGCCAGCCATGCGCATCACGCAAAGATTTTGGCAAAATAAGCTGCCCTTTGCTGGATAAGCGAGTAATCTGCATATAGCCTCCAAAGTAAGATTGATGTAAGAACAGTATAGGAAGTGATTTCTGGGGCGTCAATAGTGAAAGTGTCTCAATCACTGCAGTTTTTTACAAGATCTTTAAAATCAAACGATTATCAAAAAAAGTTCTGCATGGTAATTACTTGAGTAATGTCTGGCAACGGGTATAAGTGCCTCTTCTCCAAAACCAATAAGCAAATGCCTTTAATTGCTTTATGCTTGGGCTTTTTCATCGTCATTATCGATGTCACGATCGTGAATATTGCACTTCCCAGCATAGCCAAAAGTTTTCAGGGTGGAATTTCGTGGCTGCAAGAAGGGCGCCAATGATGATATAATACGCATTGACCTGTACTCGGGGGAAGGAATGACTCTTACAGTAAATTTTAGAATTCTGATCATTTCGATTATTTTACTGGTTTTACTAGCATTTTTCTTTCTCACAAGCTCTTTCCGTTTTGCAATCTATCAGATTTATATCGAAAGTCCGATTTCTGGGTTGTCGCAGAACGCAATTGTCGAATTTAATGGTATTGTCGTGGGAAAAGTGTCTCACATTGAATTTGATCGAAAAAATCCGCAGAAAGTTAAGCTCTTATTACAGGTTCGCAAAAGCACGCCTGTCACTCGCGGTACAGTGGCCAATGTGGATATAAGCGAAACGATCACTGAAAAATTCACAGGCTTCCCTTACATTTTTATTGCTTTGCACGACAAAGGCGAGGATTTGCGTCAGATCAAAGCTAGGCCTGGTCAATCCTATTTAACAATCCGGATGGTGCCAGTGCCGCCAAAAGTTCCAGCCTTAGTTCAATTAAGCCGAACCTCTCAACAGTCATATGAATTTATGCACTCCCTTTTGGCGAACGAAAATATTGAGATTGTTAAGGAGCTTATTTATAACTTACGAGAAATCACAAGCGTTCTAATACTAAATGATCGAAAATTAAATACGATTTTAAATAATACTGAAAAGGCCAGCAAACATTTTGAGCCATTTTTAAAGTCCACGAATGAAACGATGGTGATGCTAAAAAGCGAAACCTTACCTGAAATTAATAATCTTGCCATGAATATCGATGATAATTTAGACTTGATGCAAAGCGTGCTTCGAAAAATAGATCGTAATCCTTCTGTATTAATTCGCGGGGAAGCGGTTCCACAACTGGGTCCTGGGGAAGTGCTGCCCGCGAAAAAGGATTTACCAAAATGAAAAACACAATTCGATTAATAATACTTACATTATCCTTGATCAGTGTATTCCTATTATCGAGTTGCTCATTGTTGCAACCCGTAAAACCTCTCCCAATTACAAAATATGAATTAAATACGCTTCCCCAGTTGCCTAGAAGTCATCGACATGCTTTGACGCTACTGATACTCCAACCTGCAACAAAACCCTTGTATAACACGACACAAATGATGTACTCGGATCATCGCTTTCAAATAGCGGCTTTTGCTTTAAGTGAATGGGCCAAAACTCCTGCTCAGATGCTTCAGTTTTTAATAGTGGAAGCGATGGTAAGAACACATTATTTTAATGCGGTTGTGACACCACCGTTTGCGAATTATAATTACGCCATCAGCACGCGCATTTTCGAACTGCGGCAGGATTATACGTTGAATTCCGCAATATTGCATTTAAAAGTCCAAGCTCAAATAATTAGAGCAGGCGACCAACGAATAATCTCCTCGAAAATGATTACTGTCAATGAACCTATTTTTCAACGCACGCCTTCCGGTGGGGTCGCCGCCGCAAATTGGGCAACCGCAAAAATGCTGCAAAAATTGTCTGTTTTTACAATTGCTACATTGCACAGAAGACATTAAATAGCTCCTTATAATTACCAATGCGGTTTGTCCTTTCCGAAAAATACTGGCGGTCTAATGGGTATTTTTGGGAAATTGGAAAATGTGATTGGGTTATCCAAAAAAGTAATTTCGCCAAAATCGGATTGGCAAGACGCTAATAGTGCTTGCACTAAATGCCATAAATCCGGATCTTCTAGATCAAATTTCATTTGCCTCTCCAATTGAACTTATTATATCATCCCTCTCTCCGCATTTTCCAAGAAAAAAGAACCTTTATTGCACCGACATACTAATTGTAATTGCCGACATCCTGCATCTCCACAACATGTTTGTTCAAATGCGGATATTTCTCATTTATCTTGTCAATTATAACTGAATTGCATATATCAAAGAGAGCTAGTTTTTCCAATTTTCGATACTCATAGCTACCAGGCTTGGGACCACTGTCGGGTCCAATGGCATCTGTATCAACCACTTGACTCACCCACAGATTCATAATCTTTTGTTCAACTTTCTCGTCAGCACGCTCGATAAATTACTCGATAAAGCTCTTTTTATCGATTTTCCAATCAGCACGCAACTTGGCAGTTTAATTAAACAATATTTCTTCAGAATTCAAAAACAGCCAAAACGAAAAATTACGATAGACACTGTGCCCAATGCCCTACAAATATTACAGAACATTCCATCCTGGTCACTATGCTTGCCATTGGCTATGGCAAACTCTATCGATACCTTTCAAAATACCATTCACCATTTTACATTACCAGAGCCGATTTTATTTGAAGATATTTATTTGATCGCATCCCACAATTTTCCAAATGACCTGTTTGAACATCTTTTTAATATCATCAAATCTCAACTAAAAAATGTAATTATGGCAAAACAACTTTGATCATTTCCGGTTCTTTTAAATTTAATTCAAGTTTAACACCTTTTAACACCTCACTCACTGCAGAGTTTTGACAGGATCAATTAAAATAAAAATACTGCGTCCCCCAGTCTGAAACTCTAAAAGGGCTTGATGTTGGTGCCGGCAATGCTAAACTGCTCATGTTTCTTATCTCTCATTCTATGCCAAATCATTTGCCGAGCCTCGTCTATAAATGGTAATAATTGGAGATTTAAATTTGAATCTTCTCAAAATTATGATACTCTCTGTCTTCGAAAACGTTGGATATCATAAATAGCGGTATACTACAAAAATTTAGGTGGTAGAAAAAATGAAAGAAAATGAAAGCAATAATCCCTATGAGGCACCATTAATAAAGGCAATCGACGCTAATGATGTGGATACTGTTAGGACGCTTTTAAAAGAAGGTCAAAAGCCAGACCTCATATATGCATTTAGTTACGGTGGCAGAAATGTTGACCCAAAAATCCTAGATTTACTGTTAGAATATAATGCCTTACCAGAGGGCGTGTCCTTATCCACCTTGAAACTTACTCTTTTCGCAAATGGATGTTCAGGAATTCCCCCAGATTTTATGGTTTCATCCGATCTTGATCCTAATGGCGTTCCTGGTAGGGTAAGCCCAATAGCACGTTTTACTCAAACTGGAAATTTACATAATATCCTCCTTTTAATGGCTTTGGGTGTCAAAGAACGGCCTATTCATTATCTCTTTTTGGGGGGTAGAGATTTTTCAGCCTATTTCATTGGATGTAACCCATCTGACGTAGATGGGTTTAGAAAAAAAATTGTAGATACTTTATCCGGAAGAAATCGTGAGTTAGGCAAAGTGAAAGAATACTGCAAGGTTGGAGCGATTTTGTTATCAATGCCAACAAATGAATTAGACAGTGTTTTTGAAGAAGAAAAAAAGGATTTAAGCAGCAATAGATTTTTACCCTTATTTGCATGGGCGGCAATAAATAACAAAATTGATCTTTTAGACCTTCACCACTTTGAAAAATTATTTCATATGGCTAACGATTTTACAAAAGAGAATGTAGCAGTTGTGGCTGCTGCATTTGGTTCAAAAGAATTTTTAGTTAAGGCTATTCAAAAAAATATCCTGTTGGGAGATAATTTAAAAAAAGCTTCCATTATAGCGGCAGCTAATGGAGATAAAGAATTACTAGCTTCTTTGATGAAATTTATTAGTGTAACAAAAGAAAGTGGAATTATGTTTAGGGCCGTCCGTAATGGCCATATCAACATCGTTGAATTTTTGATTAATTCGGGAGTAAATCCTAACGAAAATATCAGTGGTTTTGAATGTAATAGTTATCTTAAAGTGGCCGCTCGTTTCAATAATATTGACATGTTGACAGTTCTACTATCTCATGGGGCCAAAATTGACTACCAAGATTATTTTTGTAACACAGCACTTCACGATGCTGCAGTTAGGAATAACTTAGAAGCCCTTAAAATTCTTTTATCAGCAGGAGCCAATAAAGACCTGGTCAATGAAAATGGAGAGAAGCCTCTAATGTGCATTAGCGATGAGAGAGTTCTGCGTGAAATAAAAATATTTATTGCAGCAGAAGCGGTCAGTGAATCGAACCCCTTGAGCCAATCATTCACATCGCCAAAACCAGGTGCAGATACACCTAATGAAGAGCAACCGAAAGAAGAGCGAAAAATATCTTCCTTATTTTTTCGTGGCGTAAAGTCACCTGAGGATGAGCTGAAATCAACAACTCACTGGACTCCTGGACTAGATTACAAGATTGAAGATGTAGATTAACGATTTATAGCAATTCCCGCTAAAGCGGGAATTGCTGTTAGTTAAGCTGTTATTTATTTTAAGATTCGTTTTTTTCGTGATTAATAAGCCACTCTTTACGAGTTATTCCGCCACCATAGCCTCCGAGTTCGCCATTCGTATTAATCACCCGATGACAGGGAATAATAATAGCAAATTGATTTGCACCATTGGCGTTGGCCACAGCACGAAAGGCCGTTGGTTTTCCAATCGCTTTTGCGATTTCAGCATATGAACGCGTTTTTCCTAAAGGAATTTTCGTTAATTCATTCCAAACCTGCTTTTGAAAAACCGATCCAAATAAAAATAATGGGGTTTTAAATTCATTAAATTCAGAGGAAAAATAGGATTTTAATTCTTTTTCAATTGAATTAATTGGCGCTGTTCGTCCAGGGATTATCGCTGATTTTGTTTTCAATCGTAAGCGTTCCACCTCCCGTTCTAATCCTCGACGATCTACAAATTCCAAGAGATAAAGTACCTCTTCATCGGCTATGGCAATCATCGGGCCAAGTTTGGTATCTAACCAGGCCGCTTTTAGAATATTATTCTTCCCGCTTTTTGTAGGGGCAGATCCCATTATCCTAGAAAATGCGTCTCTGAACCCACTGCTGGATTCATATCCCGTTGAAAGCTGTGCATCAATAACGGAATCACCAGATCTAATTTGCTTAATCGCTATGCCCATTCGTCGGGCTCGTGCATACTCCACAAATGTCATACCAAAGCGTTTTTTAAATTGACGACGCGCTGTTGAGACATCAACTGATAATTTTCGAAAATCTTCATCCTTCCACCTTTTTTCCGGATTCTCTTCGATTGCTGCAACCAGAGTTTGCACAAGGTCCGAAACTTGATTGGGATGAGAAAGGGGTCGACAGCGTTTACAAGGCCGAAATGAAGCCAAAAGTGCTTGCTGTGCAGTCTCAAAAAACTCGCAGTTTTCTAATTTAGGCTTTCTTGCTGGACAAGTCGGGCGACAAAACACACCGGTTGTTTTCACACCTACATAGAAAATGCCCTCATATTCCGAGTTTTTTTCTATCAATGCTTGATAGTATTCTTTTTGGTTTTTCTTAGTTATCACTCTTGGCTCCTTCAGTACAATATTGTTTGACTGACATCATAGCGAATTCATAAATAATCATCGCCGAAAATCGGGCATTGATTTTTTCTCCTAACTCATTACCTGCGATATATTGCACCAATGAGCAAACCACCCATGAGGCTCTCAATGACCTGGGCAAGAAACCAACTTCCCGCAAGTGTCGCCGATATTGGCAGATAATAATAGGCCCCAGCGGCTTGAATTCCTGAAAGGAAACCAATATAGAAACCAAAGCGGAGTCCATTTTTCCAACCTCCCTGACTGAAAAGTTGAGTAAAGATAAAAGTAAGCCATAGGCTTAGCAAAATCATAATGACGATATTAAAAGGTACATAAGCCTGCATTTGCAGATAATTTCGCCAAATAGTGGGCGTCTGATTGTAGATAGGCGCAAGCAAAATGCCATGAACCACGGTCTCATAAACAAAAATAAATACAAAGAACACAACAGCAGCTATTGCAAAACGTTTAATATTCATAAAAATCTCCTTTTTGAAAAAATATGCACGAAACTTAAAAGTTCTTCTAGGTTTCATTTTCTAGCTCTGCATTGGAGGCAGGCTATTACAGTATCATGGAATGCTCAGGCGACAATTGTAGCCGGATTTTGGCTGGATTACTTGAAACTAAACGTCTCTGAGCACTTCTTCAAGGCTGAAGCTGATGGAGGGAGTTGACAAAAATGATAGATTTAACTTAAAATTGGCACTCAAACATCAATTTTGAGTGCCAGAAATAAGTTAAAATATGAAATCAAAATTCGCCTTAACAAAACTGGGTTTTTTACTAGAAAAGCCTAGCTTCACCTCCCAAGAAGCAAAGGCTTCTGGGGTCACTTCCTCAACATTGGCCCACTATGTCAAAGTGGGCGATTTAATTCGCATAAGCAGGGGGACCTATCGCGGAAAAAATGCACCTAGCATGGAAGACTTCCGCTGGGAGGACCTCACTTTAACAATGGGCAAAATAAAAAATGGGGTAATCTGCCTAACAACAGCCCTTGCAATCTATGACTTGACTGAAGAAATTCCCCGCAAACATTGGATAGCAATCCATAATGAAACACGCCATCGCGCAGATAGTTCCACAAAAATTGTGCGGATGCGTAATATTGAACTTGGCAGGACCACAATAAAAATCAATAATACGCCGCTTGCTATTTTTGATCGTGAGCGCACTATCATTGATGCCTTTCGATTTCTCAGTATTGAAACGGCAATTAAAGCTCTTCGAAAAGGACTTACGCTAACAGGAAAAGAAAAAATACGAATGGAAAAACTTCATGAATACGCTAAAATACTCCGAATAAAAATTGACCCCTATCTACTTGGAGCCACAACATGAATGAAGAAGGACTCAAAACAAAGCTAAAATTCATCGCCAATGAAAAAGGCAAAACATTTAACCAAATTTGGAAACAGCTTCTACTTGAGCGATTTTTAGCTCGCCTTTCCGCCTCAAATCATCAAGAAAAATTTGTATTTAAAGGCGGCCTCCTTCTTGCAAGCTATATTAATCTTGGTCGCGAAACAACGGATATCGATTTTTCTCTTAGAAATCTACACTCTGAAGAAAATAATATTGAAAATATAATTAATGAAGTAATTAAAGCCAAATTGAAAGATGATGTAAATTTTAAATGGAATCAAATTAAAAAACTTTCTCACCTTCACATGGCCTACCCCGGATTTCAAGTATCGCTACATGCACAATTTGGTAAAATGAAGGATAAAATTCAAATTGATATCGGGGTTGGTGATCTCGTCATTCCTGAAGAAAAAAATTATCCTCCATTTATCTATAACGGACACCCTGTTTTTACAGGAGAAATCACTTTACTTTCATATCCTATTGAAACTATTTTTTCTGAAAAGCTGGAATCGATTATTTCCAGAGGCTCGTTCAATAGTAGAATGAAAGACTATCACGACTTGCTTCTAATGATGCGAGAATCGAGCACCATATTGGATAAAAAAAAATTAATCTCATCAATTAAAAATACTTTTTCCCACAGAGACACCAATCTGAATTTACCAATATCATATGACACATTGGGTTTCGAGAATTTGCAAAAATTATGGGCCAAACATCTTCTCGGCCTCGGACCCTATAAAGCAGCCTTAAAATTACCGAATACGATAAAAGAAGTTATTCAGGAAGTAAATGAAAAGCTTGATTTTATTAATGTTGCTTAAAATTTTTTTATTTTTTAACCCTAAGGCTCGCCTCCCAAAGATATTTATTTACGAATCTGAATGGAATTAATTATCTTATTAAAAAGGCGCCAATGAAATTACAATTTTTTTCTGCCTCTTTGGTTTCTGTAAAACCAAGCGAAAATTCCGAGTCACGACGGATTCGAAGCATCAACTACCAGTTTCTGAAAATCTTCTTGCAAGAGAATTTACTGTCTCTAGGCCAGACGTGAGCTATGTAGGCGATATTACCTATATTCACACCGAATCTGGTTGGTTATATTTAGCGGTGGTTATTGATTTATTTTCGCGAAAAGTTGTCGGTTGGTCGATGGCGGATAATATGAGGGCTGAGCTAGTGAATAATGCATTATTAATGGCTTTATGGACAAGAAAACCTAAGCGAGGATTATTATGGCACACGGATCGTGGAAGCCAATACGCTTCGGACAGTCATCGAGGGATTTTAGAAGAGCATGGTGTTACGCAGAGCATGAGCCGAAAGGGAAATTGCTGGGATAATGCGGTTTCAGAAAGTTTTTTTCACACGCTAAAAACCGAGCTGATCCATCATGTTAAATTTACAACTAAAGAGGAGGCTAAACAGGCAATATTTGAATTTATCGAAGCTTTTTATAATCGAGTAAGAATGCACTCTGCAAACGATTATTTATCGCCAGTAGAATTTGAGCGGGCTTATAATTTTAATTAAAAATTTGTCCGGAAATGTGTTGACACATCACTAGACCTAGGGATCAATAAGATGACCCTAGCGTCATGGGTTGCGAAATATGAAGCAAAAGAGAAGAGCTCATCACCAGATGCCCGAACGGCCCTTGAAAAAGAATTGCACGCGCTGCGCAAAGAAAATGCGCGCTTAAAACAAGAGCGAGACATTTTAAAAAAAGCAGCGGCGTACTTCACCAGCAAAATGTAGCGAAGTACGCATGGATAAAAGAACATACGACGGAATTCTGCACGAGCTTAATGTGCAAATGCCTGGAAGTGAGTCGAAGCGCTTACTACGATTGGCTTACGCTAGGCGAATCTTTACGAGCTAAGGAAAATAAAGTGCTATCGAAATTAATTAAAAAAATATTTATTAATGGACGTCAAAGTTATGTGGCGCGCCGAATTAAACGTGCTTTATTCAAACAAGGATTTATTGTGGGTAAACGTCGTATCGGTCGACTCATGAAAGAGCAGGAATTATTCTGTAAAACCAAGCGAAAATTCCGAGTCACAACGGATTCGAAGCATCAACTACCAGTTGCTGAAAATCTTCTTGCAAGAGAATTTACGGTCTCTAGGCCAGACGTGAGCTATGTAGGCGATATTACCTATATTCACACCGAATCTGGTTGGTTATATTTAGCGGTGGTTATTGATTTATTTTCGCGAAAAGTTGTAGGTTGGTCGATGGCGGATAATATGAGGGCTGACGCTAAAAACCGAGCTGATCCATCATGTTAAATTTACAACTAAAGAGGAGGCTAAAAGGCAATATTTGAATTTATCGAAGCTTTTTATAATCGAGTAAGAATGCACTCTGCAAACGATTATTTATCACCAGTAAAATTTGAGCAGGCTTATAATTTTAATTAAAAATTTGTCCGGAAATGTGTTGACACATCTATTGCAGCTGCTGAGAATTTAGCCGACTAAAAATTCTCTTGTTGCAGGTTCAAGCCTTTATTTATCAGCTTTTGAACAAATAAAATTGAACCTGCAGTCTCTTCGAATTCAAGCTCTTGCTATCCTGCAATCCGAAAACCAATCCATAATTGGCTTTTTCTTTAATAATATTAAAACTGCTATTGATGGTACCTGTAGGAACGCCATCAGTAGAATAGAGGAATGTGCCAAATGATTGCTTAGGCTGAACACAATTACATTTACAACCGAACTGAAAAGCGACCAGTTATAAAAATTGGTAATCGCAGAAAACCCCATGTACATGGACCTAATAAACCATTGATCTAAAAGAATGGTGGAAAAAATAAATATCCCATACGAAACAATTAAAGACTCTGTGGTACCAGTATAATTCGATAATATTAAATTATGGATACTTGGAATCATAAAGTAAGATATCATACGACAAGGGATGGCAATGATCGAGATATATGTCGCATATTTGATGAGTCTTGGTCGCTGAGATAAAGCATTTTTTATCTTCCACGCTCTTTGTTGATCATCTTCAAGAGCATGACTAAATTTGTCTATCCCTTTTCGAGCCATCTTAACTTGATAGAACCAAATTGAATTACTTCTCATGAAAAGATAAATGATCGACACGGCAAGTAATAGCCCAGCGACACTATTTAAAATAAACATAACACTGCTATCTGGCTTTGCGCTCAATCCAACAAACAGAAGAACCGACATTAATGCAAGCAAAACAAGACAAAATGGAAAGACGAAGGAGCCTCTTCCTTTATAAATCGCAAAAGCGAGAAGGGCCCCTGGAATTAAAAAGATGGCCGTTGAAATGGCATAATTTTGGATACCAATGGGAACTATCGGTAATAAACCCAGTAACAATAAAAAATTTAATAAAAATACCCCGCAAGAAATGAGAAATAACATTAGGCTTGTATTTAATGATTTTGGCCTTTTCGCATATGACATTTCGACTAAATTGCTTTTCATAATTAAAATTCTCTAATTTAAATCAGCAATTCATTTGCCACTGATGCTCATAATCCTAGATCCGGCGTTTATGCCTACTGCAAGCATCTTAGGCACTGAAACTTTAGGATCAAGGATAATGGTTTGGGAACCATATAAATCCAGCGACAGATTTGACCAGAAAATGATCAGAAAGTCAAGATTTTATCCTCTTATTTGGCTTATAGCATCTATAACTGGGAGGGGCATGGCACATTTGAAAACTCTTGAGGAAAGAGACTTACCTTTGTCCAATTGAATGAGAGTACGAAGGCGAGCCGCTAAAGTTCCTATAATTAGCTAGTATCAAGCAATGTGTTGTGCTAACATCTCGGCTTTAGATCAATATTTGATCACACAGAAAAAAAAACATTTGAATTTTTATTGACCTTAGTTGCTTAAGCTTCAAGGTAATTTTGGAGCCTCCTAATGAGAAGTAAATCCTTTATAATCTGCACATCAATCTTTTTAATCACACTGTTGCCAGTTGCAAGAAACGCAAATGCGCTGGAAAGCCTTAAAGTCGTGACTCTTCCGTCAACGAGCACAAATCCCAAAAACACTAATAAACTTGATGAGGACATCAAAACCAACTTAGAAGCAAAGAAGCAAAACGAATTATTATTTGTTTACCTACATAGAGATATGCTTTGGCACAGATCCCAAGAAATATTGAAAAAAATAGCAAATGGCGAAATTACGATAAAAAATATTGGCCAATACCCCCTAACTCCGGAAATGAAGAAAATCTTATTAATCAAAAAAAACTATGTGGGCCTAGGCTCAATGTTACAATGGATCCACTCGTACCAAAAAATAATTCAAGATAAACACTTAGTAGATCCTAATACAAAAGGCGATAAAGGTTTTATGGTCATAAAAACAAAGCCTCCAAGTGACAGAATTTTAGTCAGCAGTGTTTTTCTTATTCACGATAAAGACGACAAAGATTCATTAACTGGTTTTGTAGTTACTCTTGAAGCGTCAAAACCTTATAAAAATTGGGAAATAGCAGGTATTATTTTTCAATCACAGAAAAGAATACTCTAAAGGCCAGAAGTTTCAGCACCTCAATCACTGCAGTGTTTTAACGGGATCAATTAAATCAAATAATTAGAATAACAATTCAATAATATCTTCTCTTGTCGTAATTTATGTACCCATGCAAATACACTGCAGGAATTAATTGTTAACTTGTTATTTATTTTAAGATTAATTTTTTTCTGGAGTGACTGGGACATCCAGGGGATATTTTGGCAAATTGATTTTATCGATGAGACCCCGACCTATTATTTGTTCCGCAGCCCAAGGTAGGGTTAGCATTTTCATCAGTTGATTTCGAAACCATAATCCCAAAGGAGTTTTTGGCACAAAAGAGGAAGCGAATTGTTGAGCGCTCTTCTGTTTACCCGCAACAAAGGGGGCAAATAATTCCTGATAGCGAGCAAATGCTAACGGATAATTGCCCTTAGCTTTGTAAAGTTCACCAGCCAAAATATAGGCGGCAACCATGGCCAGGGCACTGCCCTGTCCGCCCATGAGCGAGATGCAAGAGGCCGCATCACCTAGTAGAGCCACTCGACCTCTGGCCCATAACCCCTCTTCAGATTTCATTCGAATCTGGCTAACGCGATCAAAATAAAGATCCTTGGTATTATCCAAGGCCCCTAAGATTTCCGGACATTCCCAGCCACTTTTATCAAAATGTTTATGAAGAATGGCTTTTTGTGCCTGAAGATCCAAGCGATGAAAATTGCCACTTTCATTATCGGCAAAAATAAACATAAATAGTGTGCGATCCCCATGTAAAGCAAAACGACCGACTTGCTGCCCGGGCCTGGAATACATCATATAAATTAATTCATCTCGTGGTTTGTAATTTTGGACTTCAAAAGCGGCTGCATAATAGCCTAGATATTTTTCAAAACGTTTTTCGGGTCCGAAAACCAATTCTCGCACGGTAGAGTGCAGGCCATCAGCACCAATCACAAGATCGAATTTACGCTTGTTTTCTCGCTTAAAACTGACATTAACGGCATTTTCGCTTTGCTCAATAGAAGTAATACTATCACCAAAAATAGTTTCCACTTTCCCCTCTATTTTATTAAAAATAGCCGAGCTTAAATCCCCACGGGCTAGACTGATATAACGACCCTGCGTTAATTTGGAAATCGCCTCCACTGGAAATCCTGATATTCTTTTTCCATTTTTGTCTATCACTCGGACTTCTTTCGCTACGTAACCCATGCGACTCAATTCAGGCATTAAGCCCATTTGCTCAGCAATATCAAAACCCGAGCCCCAAAAATCGATCACATAACCACCTGATCGAAGCTTCGGTGCAAGCTCAATAATCGTGGGTTTAAAGCCATATTGAAGAAGCCAATAAGCCAAACTTGGGCCAGCGATTCCAGCTCCTGATATTAATATTTCCATAAATCAAACTCTCCAATGTTTGTGTCTCTAGGGATTTAATTTTCCCGCTGACAGTTGATCAAGATACCAAAATGTTTTTCCATGCTGACAATGAATTAATTGTGCTGGGTATTTTTTTGGATTAGTAGGACCTTTAAACACATTCCATACCGCCATTTCTTTATTTTTACCCATCACTAAAAAAATAATATTTTGGCTATTGTTTATCGCATCAGGTGTGAGCGTTATTCGATACATATTCAATTCGGGAACCCAAACGGATGCAACAAGCGACTTATTTTTGTCTAATTCAATGAATGGCATGAGGGAAGCCGTATGGGCATTCTCACCCAGACCTAAATATACTAAATCAAATAGCGGAAATGCCTCATCTTTAATATGGAAGGCAGTTCGCAGTGTTTCTGCATATAGTTTTGCGGTAGCCTTCGGATCTCGTAAATCTGTAGGAATTGGGTAAATATTTTCATCATTAACAGGCACCTTTGAGAACAAATATTTATTGGCCATATGAAAATTATTTTCAAGATCCTCAGAAGACACATAACGCTCATCCCCAAAAAAGAATTGAATCTTATTCCAGGGGATTTTTTTACAATATTCTCGGTTCGTCAACATATCAAAAAACAATTTAGGCGTATTTCCACCAGAAAGAACAACCGAGAAAATTCCTTTTTCATTCACAGCGGCAACAGAGCGATTCATGAAATCCTTGGCAGCCGCTTCAAAAAGAGCCTCAGGACTTGAGAATATTTTAATTTCAGAATCTTGGGTCATAGCAACCATTTGTGACCATCTATTTCTAATAATTCATCCGCTTCTTTTGGCCCGCAAGAACCTGAAGCATAATTTGGAAATCCCTGAGGGGGAATGGCTCCCCACACATCAAGAATGGGCTGTACGATTGACCATCCTAATTCCACCATATCGGCGGGCTTGAAAAGTAAACGATCTCCATTCATGCAGTCATACAAAATTGTTTCATAACCCGTCTGTGGCTTAACTCCAAAATAATCGCTGTATTTAAACTTCATATCAACCTGCCCTAATTTTAACTCTGGGCCGGGGATTTTCGAATTAAAAATGAGAGAAATACCTTCTTCGGGCTGAATGAATATTTTTAATATATTTTCATGTATTTTTTGTTCCAGTCCATGAAACAACTTCGATGGACCCGACTTAAATTGTATGACAATTTCGCTTGTATGCTCTGGCAAACGCTTGCCCGTTCTCAAATAAAAAGGCACATGTAACCATCGCCAATTATCCAGATATAATTTTAATGCCACAAAAGTTTCAATAACCGAATCGGCGGCTACATTTTTTTCAGAACGATAAGCCGGTACAGTAACGCCATTAAGCTCGCCAGGGGCATATTGACCCCGTACTGCCTGAAGCAAGACTTGCTCCGGAGTGAATATTTGCACGGCATGTAAGGCCTTTATTTTTTCATCATGAATATGTTCTGCTGAAAATGACAGTGGCGGTTCCATGGTCAACAAACTTAACATCTGACATATATGACTGGGCACCATATCGCGCAAGGCACCGGTCGACTCATAATAGCTGCCTCTTAATTCAACGCCCAAAGTTTCAGCAACGGTAATTTGTATATTATCAATATACAAACGATTCCAAATTGGCTCAAAAAGCCCATTTGAAAAACGTAATGCCAAAATATTTTGTACCGTTTCCTTCCCTAAAAAATGATCAATACGAAATATTTGTTCTTCATCCGCTAGTGAAAGCAATAATTGATTTAATTTTTTGGCTGAAGCAAAATCATGCCCAAAAGGTTTTTCAACGACTAAACGTCTGAAATTGTTATTTTCTTCTTTGATGAGTGAAGCTTTGCTCAATTCAGTCGCGATCATCTCCATGCATTCCGGAGGAGCTGCAAAGTAAAACAAATAATTTCGGCTAGCTTTTTCCTCCGCCAGCGCTTCCAATTTATTTTTTAAATTAACATAGGCATTCGGATCTGCGAAATCACCCGAGATATAATGAACGCGCTTCGAAAGCGAAAGCCCATAGGATCTTGCTGATGAATCCGTAACAAATTCTTTGATATTTTTTTTTAATTGTTTTCGAAAAGATTGGGTATCGTAAGGCTCTTGCGCTACACCCACAATGCAAAAATTTTCATCCAACAAGCCCATGCTGCCTAAATTACATATCGCAGGGTAAAGCAAGCGCTTGGTTAAATCGCCAGCAATACCGAAAATAACGAGTACACAAGGATTAGCCGGCTTACGAAAGGCTTCTGAAGTAGCTTGATCCATCATTTATCTCCATTCTCTGATACGATATATTATGCCATAATGGATTAAATCAGGTGAAACTTTATGACAATGACAGTCAGTCCGCTAGCAGGAAAGCCAGCCCCCACTTCGATACTGGTTGATATACCTAAGCTTATTGCCGCTTATTACAAAGATATCCCGGACCCATCCAACCCTAATCAGCGTGTAATATTTGGTACCTCCGGGCATCGTGGCTCTGCACTTGATGCCACTTTTAATGAATATCACATTCTTGCCATTAGCCAGGCTATTTGCTTATTTCGCACGCAAAAAAATATCACTGGCCCGCTATTTCTTGGCTTTGATACGCATGCGCTTTCTGCCCCTGCTTTTAAAAGCGCACTTGAAATACTGGCTGGAAACGGTGTACAAGTCATGATTGCTGAAAATGATGAATTTACTCCGACCCCCGTTATTTCTCATGCGATTCTCACCTACAACAAAAATCGCACTAGTGGCTTAGCAGATGGCATTGTCATTACCCCTTCACATAATCCGCCCCAAGATGGAGGTTTTAAATATAATCCACCCACCGGTGGGCCAGCAGATTTAGAAACCACAAACTGGATTGAAAAAAAAGCTAACGAATTTCTCGAAAACAATCTCAAAGGCTTAAAGAAAATACCCTTTGAAAAAGCTCTTCAGGCGAGCACAACGCATCGGCATGATTTTCTAAATACCTATGTGAATGATCTTGCCAACGTGATTGACATGGATATTATTCAAAACTCGAATATTCATCTTGGCGTGGATCCACTGGGTGGGGCTGGCGTTCACTATTGGAAACCCATAGCGGAACGCTATAAGCTTAATCTAAGCGTCGTTAGTGAAGTGGTAGATCCCACTTTTTCTTTTATGACGGTCGATTGGGATGGCCAGATTCGAATGGACCCTTCTTCTCCTTATGCGATGGTCCGATTAATTGAATTAAAAGATCGCTTTGACATTGCGTTCGCCTGCGATACCGATCATGATCGACACGGAATCGTCACACGCAAAGCCGGTTTATTACCACCCAATCAATATCTTTCAGCCGCCATTGATTATCTCTTTCAACATCGACCATTATGGCATTCAACTAAAGCTGTGGGCAAAACGCTGGTCTCCAGTCAAATGATTGATTGGGTCACTGCAAAACTAGGGCGAGTTCTTTATGAAGTCCCAGTTGGTTTTAAATGGTTTGTAGAAGGCTTACTCGACGGTTCACTGGGATTTTGCGGTGAAGAAAGCGCTGGTGCTTCTTTTAGTCGACTGAACGGTGAGGTATGGACATCCGACAAAGATGGCATAATATTAGCTCTGCTTTCTGCCGAAATCACGGCGCGGATGGGCAAAGATCTGGCTGATATTTATCATGAATTGGAAAATCAATTTGGAAAAACTTTTTATGATCGTGAAAATGCAAAAGCCACTTCAGCACAAAAAGAAATCCTGAAAAAACTTTCCCCAGAACAAATAAAACACGCTAATTTAGCTGGCGAAAAAATCGAAAATATATTAACTCATGCCCCTGGAAATAATTCTCCTATAGGCGGCTTAAAAGTCATTACGAAAGGCGGATGGTTTGCCGCGCGCCCTTCTGGAACGGAAGATATTTATAAAATTTATGCAGAGAGTTTCCATGATGAAGAGCATTTAAATCAAATCATGGGAGAAGCCGAAAAAATTATTAATACCGCTTTGACAGGTAAAATTAGCGCTGAAATCGGCATGATTGGCTTAGGCATCATGGGGCAAAATTTATTATTAAATATGTCTGATCATGGTTACAAAGTCGCAGGATTTGATAAAGATCAAAATAAAGTCGATAGTTTGAAGCAAGCGACCATTCCTGCAACGACAAATCTCGTTGAATTTATTAATATGTTACGAAAACCACGCGCCATTATGTTGCTCGTACCAGCTGGCGCCCCCGTGGATGCCGTCATTAATGAACTCTTACCTCATCTTCAAAAAGGCGATCTCATTATCGATGCGGGTAATTCCCATTTCACGGATACGAATATCCGCGCAAAAAATTTAAAAGCAAAAAATATTCAATTTCTGGGCGTAGGTATATCCGGTGGTGAAGAAGGGGCACGACATGGGCCAAGCATTATGCCAGGAGGCCCGGAAGAAGCTTATGAACACCTTCGGCCGATATTCGAAGCCGTTGCAGCTAAAGTAAATGACGAGACCTGTGTTGCCTATTTAGGTCCAACATCTTCCGGACATTATGTAAAAATGGTTCATAATGGAATTGAATACGGAATTATGCAGCTTATTGCAGAGACTTATGATTTGATGAAACGTGGTCTCGGTTTAAATAATGTTGAATTGCGTGACATTTACGCTACTTGGAATAATGGTGAAATGAATAGCTACTTAATCGAAATTACCAGTCGAATTTTTGACAAAATGGAGGGTAATGCATCATTGATCGATGAAATTTTGGCCGTAGCAAAACAAAATGATACTGGATTATGGACTTCACTAAGCGCCATGGAATTACAAATACCCACTCCAACAATTGATTTGGCCGTTTCAATGCGAGATTTATCGGTGTTAACATTGCAACGCGAAGAAGCGGCGCCTCTTTATCCTAGAGCCATACAAACCTTAAAAACTGATCATGAGCAATTTTTAAAACAATTACACGATGCCCTTTTTACTGCCATGATAATCGTATATGCGCAAGGCATGTCGCTCTTGAGTAAAGCATCGGAAAAATATAATTATCAGCTTGATCTTGAAACCATCGCTCGAATTTGGCGCGGTGGCTGCATCATTCGCGCGAAATTATTAGACGATATTTCAGCTGCTTTTCATAGAAAAAAAGATTTACCTAATTTTCTGCTTGACTCAACTTTATCAAAAAAAATAATGTCTAAAGTAGAAAATTTACGTCAAGTGGTATCACAAGCTAGTACGATAGGCGTGCCAATTCCCGCATTAATGACTAGTCTTAGTTATTTTGATGCGTATCGCAGCGCTTGGATGCCCGCTAATTTAATTCAAGCACAGCGGGATTATTTCGGCTCTCACACGTATGAACGGATAGACAAAAAAGGAAGCTTTCACACCAAATGGGAAAATTAAAAAATACAGCTCTGGATGAATTGTGTGTTAACACTATTCGTATGCTATCAATCGATGCCGTTCAAAAAGCCGATAGCGGTCATCCCGGATTACCCTTGGGCTCCGCTCCCATGGCCTATACCTTATGGACACATTTTCTAAAGCATAATCCCTCGAATCCAGAATGGTACGACCGTGATCGCTTTATTCTTTCCGCAGGCCATGGCTCCATGCTGCTCTACAGTTTACTGCATCTCACCGGTTACGCTATTTCTCTCGAAGAAATTAAACAATTTCGACAGTGGGGAAGCATTACACCGGGTCATCCCGAAAAAGAACTTACGCCAGGAGTTGAAGTCACGACGGGACCACTGGGACAGGGATTTGCGAATGGTGTTGGCATGGCGATGGCAGAAGCCTATCTTGCTGCTCGCTATAATCGCCCTGGTTTTCCTATCATTAATCATTTTACCTATGGTCTTGTGAGCGATGGTGATTTAATGGAAGGTGTTGCCTCTGAAGCCGCCTCTCTCGCGGGGCATTTGCGTTTAGGTAAATTGATTTATTTATACGATAATAATCATATAACACTTTCGGCCGGAACACCGATAACGTTCACAGAAGACCGTCAAAAACGATTTGATGCCTATGGATGGCACACGCAAGTAATTGATGACGGAAATAATTTAGGGGCTATTTTTCTCGCTATTGAAGCGGCACGTCTTGAAACGGATCGTCCCTCATTAATTTTAATTCGAACCCATATTGGCTATGGCTCTCCTCATAAACAAGATACTTTTGAAGCGCATGGTTCGCCGCTTGGCGAGGAAGAGGCTAAATTAACCAAGCAATATTTTGGATGGCCTGAAAAAAAGGCATTTTATGTTCCAAAAGAGGCTGAAAAACATTTTCGGAAAGCGGTTCAACGGGGTCGCCAAATGGAAAAAAAATGGCAGGCAAAATTGGCTGCCTACTCAAAAAAATATTCTGAACTTGCAAAAGAATTACAAAAGCTCATCAAAGGCGAACTAACGTCAGGTTGGCAAGAAAATATTCCCCAATTCGAAGCGGACGAAAAGGGAATGGCCACTCGAGATGCATCAGGAAAAATCATGCAATCTTTTAATCCAAATATTCCAGGATTTATTGGTGGATCTGCAGATTTAAATAGTTCGACTAAAACAGCACTCATTAATTTTGGTAATTTTGAAAATCCAGAAACGGCTCTGGGCGATTTACAGGGTTCCCTCGATGGTGGCTGGAATTATGCAGGCCGGAATATATTTTATGGTGTAAGAGAACACGCCATGGGCGCGATATCAAATGGCTTGGCTACTTTTAATGGCATTATTCCTTTTGCCTCCACATTTTTGATTTTTTCGGATTATATGCGGCCCAGCATTCGGCTGGCTGCATTGATGAAATTGCAGGTAATTTATGTTTTTACTCACGATAGCATCGCCGTAGGTGAAGATGGTCCTACCCATCAGCCAATAGAACAACTCGCCAGCCTTCGTGCTATTCCGCAATTAGTCGTTATACGCCCAGCAGATGCTAATGAAACCGCCGAGGCATGGAAAATTGCTATCGAAATGCGACATAATCCAGTGGCATTACTGTTAACTCGACAAAAAGTGCCAACACTCGATCGAACACAATTTTCGTCCGCGAAAGGTCTGCGTCGTGGGGCTTACATATTAGCCGATCCTCCGAAAAAAAAACCTGCCATTATATTAATAGCTAGCGGTTCCGAAGTAAGTTTAATTGTTGCAGCAAAACAAAAATTAGAAGCTCTTAAAATTCCAGTGCGAATTGTTTCCATGCCAAGCTGGGAATTATTTTTAGCACAGCCCAAAAAATACCGCGACACTATTTTTCCGCCATCCATTACGGCACGATTAGCGGTTGAAGCCGGAATTTCGCAAGGCTGGGAACGGTTTGTGGGTGAGCGCGGAAAAATTATCAGCATTGAACACTTTGGTGCTTCTGCGCCGGGTTCCACTGTCATGCGAAAAAATGGATTCACCGTAGAAAATGTGTGTAAATACGCAAAGTCAATTTTGCGAAAAAAAAATGCCAAGCACCTAGGCAAAATAGCCGAAATAAAGAAGATCAATCCCAATTAGCACTATAATAGTAGCTATCACGCGTTCATATTGTGGATGGGTCAATACTTTTTTTGCAAACTTACTGATATATTCCGGGAAATAAATACGCACAATTCCACCGAGCAACATAAACCAGCCCAATAGAGTAATTACTAGAGTCCATTGCATCGTCCACACATTATAACTGACCACTAAAAGCGAACCAAATCCCAAGCCAAAAACGCCGGAGAAAAAAATAAAAAGTGGATCCCTTGTGAACTCCTTTATCATTTTTAAAAAGAGATGGCGGCGCTTTATTCCGGCCATGCCTAAAAACAGAAAAAAAATCCCCAAGACTCTAGCTAAAAAAATTTCGGTTTGCATAAAAACTCCTTTTTTTGTAGAAATTAAAACTTAGAGAAGCTCCATTATTATTACATAAATAGAGTCCTTCAACAATTTTTTAAGCAATGTTCATTATCGATTTAATCAAGTAGAATACCTCATGGGCCAGGAAAAATTAAGCATTGAAGCTGAACTTCACAAACTCCAACGAGAATCCTTTACCTATTTTTTACATGAAATCAATCCGACGAATGGCCTAGTGCTTGATAAAACCGCTGCAAACTGGCCCGCTAGTATTGCTGCTACTGGCCTGGCCTTAGCCTCTTATCCTGTTGCTGTGGAACGTGGTTTTATGTCTCGTGCATTAGCAGTCAAGCTAACGTTAAATACCTTGCGCTTTTTCTGGAACAGTCCCCAAGGTCCTGAATCCGATGCAACAGGCTATAAAGGCTTTTATTATCATTTTCTTGATATGAAAACCGGGCGGCGCGCGAAACAATGCGAATTGTCCACGGTTGACAGCACTTTTTTATTGGCTGGCATATTAACCAGCAGAATTTTTTTCGATCTAAACTCGGCGCAAGAGCGAGAAATTCGCACCCTCGCCGATGCTCTCTATTTTCGCGTGGATTGGCAATGGGCCAAAAATCAGGGCGAAACAGTCACCCATGGCTGGAAACCAGAAAGCGGATTCCTTCCTTATCGTTGGCAAGGTTATGATGAAGCTTTACTGCTGTATATTTTAGGGCTTGGTTCGCCCACATTTCCTTTACCCAAAAGTAGTTATTCTGCATGGACGAGCAATTATGAATGGAAACACATTTATGGCTTCGATTATCTGTATGCAGGATCTTTATTTACGCATCAGCTCTCGCATATTTGGATAGATTTTCGGGACATTCAAGATGCTTTTATGCGAGAAAAAAAGAGTAATTATTTTGAGAATAGCCGCCGAGCGACTTATATCCAACAGCAATATGCCATCCATAATCCACTTAATTTCATCGGCTATGGTGCTTGCAGCTGGGGAATTACGGCCAGCGATGGTCCAGGTCCCGAGACTATCAGGATCGACGGTGTGGAACGACAATTCTTTGATTATATCGCTCGTGCGGTACCTTATGGCCCTGATGATGGAACGATTGCCCCATGGGTGGCCGTCACATCCTTGCCATTCGCCCCTGAGATCGTTTTCCCCCTAATCGATCATTGTATTTACAATCTAAAACTTAGCCTGGGAAATCCTTATGGTTTTAAAGCTACTTTCAACCAAACCTATCGGGGAAAATCGCACCCTGCTGGTTGGGTATCACCCTGGCATTATGGAATTAACCAGGGACCCATTGTTTTAATGGTCGAAAACTTTCGCACGGGTCTTTTGTGGTCACTCATGCGAAACTGCCCCTACATTCTCAAGGGACTTAAGCGTGCCGGATTTACCGGAGGTTTTCTGTCCTAACCCAATGAGCTTGCTCATCATTAGGTTCCTTCTTATTTCACAGCGCTGCACTATGAGACTAGAAATCATTGCTAAACATGTCATGATTCCATTTCATTCGATCATAAAAATGTTCTGTGGAAATTTCAAAAGCAGGGTATTTTATAATTTCGAAAAAAGGGGAATAATCAAAATCTCGCGGGGTAAAGAGTTTAGGATTTCGTAAAATAAATTCTTCCTCTCCAATCTCATTTTGGTTGATCGCGGGTAAAATTGGAAAGTTAATAGATCCAAATGCGTCTGCTAACAGGCATG
This sequence comes from uncultured Gammaproteobacteria bacterium, assembly GCA_963711375.1. Classification (GTDB taxonomy): domain Bacteria; phylum Pseudomonadota; class Gammaproteobacteria; order Coxiellales; family Coxiellaceae; genus CAVQDV01. Next base: position 1,842,664 of record CAVQDV010000005.1, on the reverse strand, counting down.
AACAAGTCAACTTCATAGCGCCGCCTGAGCCAAAACGAAATAAACTAGAATGCCAACGTCGTGGCAGAATGTGCCAAGGATATAAAAACCGCATTAAATCAAAAATCTCTGCTGTGGCATATTCATCACCGAGTTGCCCAATGGCAAAATGGAGGATTTTTTTTGCATCTTCCGGAATCAAGCCCCTAGGACGACAAACTCGGATATGGCTTGTTTGATAAAAATGGGCTGGAGTAACTATCACACCCCTATCAATTATGCTTTCAATCACCAAGGGATCGTTCAGAGAACCTGAGTAGTGCTCCCTTAATATTTGGCAATCGCTTTCATCTAAAAATTCACTGGGCTTTCCAAGATAAAGTGCGGCATGTGTCCAGGGACTGCGTGTGATCACACTAATAACACGACTTATTCTTGAATGTCCCTCTATCAACCAGACGTCTCCCAACTCTGCATCTGCTAGAACTTTATTAAAATCAAATAAAATATTGTGTGCGGGTTTTTCAACCTCACGTGTGAGCCAATGATGAAGATTTTTTTTTAGCATTCCCAGGGCTTCTCCCTTAAAAGTAGGATTATCGGAGCCCACCATAATTTCACTCCATTCAATTTTATATTAACACTTTAATAAAAGATATCATATCGATTCTTGGTTTAAGAGCATCCTCATCCTGAAGGAATCATCCTTATTTAGATGTAAAAAAACGAAAGTGGAAATAAAAACTTATGCATATAGCAAGCAAAGAGAAAATCCAAAATAATAGATACCAAAAAATCGCCTCTTTTGCCTCATGCCTTTGATACCATTTTCTCGGATGAATTCCTTTAAATATAAAAACCAAATTAGCGCTGAGATTTACACAGAGTATATTCACTATGAATAATAAAGCGGCTCCTATAGCTTGGTAGGAATTGCCGGAGCCAAGCAAGATGCCCGCAGCGACGAGTGGGGGCAATAATGCCGCAGCCACCATCACGCCTACCAAAACCGTTAAAAAGCGCGATGTCAGGGATATTGCCCCCGCCGCACCAGCCACAACCGCAAGCACGATACTGGAATAGCCAACATTGGTGCGTCTTAATAAAAATTCCGATGTTTGAACCTCATGCGGCCAAAAAAATCCGATTATGCACGACAAAATCAAACAAACCAAAATTCCAGTGATATTTATCTTAATTGCTCTTAACATTAATTTCATATCACCGATACCCACGGCAAAGGCAATAGCTAAATTAGGCTCAAGAATGGGGGCAATTACTATTGCGGCGATGATGGCGATTACCTGATCCTGTAATAGTCCCAATGCACCCACAACTGTCGAAAATATAATTAAGAAAACAAAATCTAAATTAAGAGTGCTGTGATTAAAGACTTGATTATAGAGTTCTTGACGAGGTACGCTCTCCTTTTTTCGGTGGGCAAATTCTTCAAGTGGCAATACTGCCTCCGGCGAGGATATAAGAATTTTTTTAATAATCTTCTCATCGATTTTTGCTTGCATACTATCTAAAAACGATTGGCTACTTTCCAGTGCGAGGATGATTGAAAAAATAACCCGCCTTTGTGATAAATCGGGCATTTCCCAAGAATCAATTATTTCATTTTCTTTAATCATCTCCTTTATTTCTTCATATTTCTCTTTATCGGCAATTATTTGAATCATTCTGGTCGTCATTTTATATCCCTCTTCGAATAATCGTGTTTATTATAATATAACATTTTTTCCGATAAGCCATGAACAGCATGGCATTACACTCATTAGGGGCATTAGACCCAAAACTTAATAAATATGTTGACCCTGTGACAGTGCCTATAGCGCCCAAAAAAATTATTCTCATCTATAGCGCTCTTTAGTGATAATCGTCTTATACAGTAAAATCTTGACGCCACTTCCAATGAACATCCAAAACAAGGAATACGCCCAAATTAATAAAGCATAGCCCCAGCCAATTGGAGTGATAAACCATCCATAAACCGCTGCGAAAGTGCCGAGAACCTGAGTAAATTCGATCGTACATAAAAGCCGCCAATTGGGCCAAGGGCGCTCCCAAATTGATCCCGTGTTTCTCGTAATGTAAATTGTCAAATGCCCCGCGACTAATAATTTAAGAAAAATAAAAGTTTGAATGGTGGCGAATGGAAGACGAAAATAATATTTCGCCATATAAAATAAAATAAATGTACCTAAAACTCCAGTACAACCTAATGCGCCACTGACAAACAGCACGCGATACATATTCCACCGAACCGGATTTTTTGCCACCGGGACATTATCGTAGGCAATCATCATGATGGGGAAATCATTTAAAATCGCCAGTAAAACAATCATCACGGCGGTAACTGGATATAAATTAAAAACTACTATACTGGAAGAAATAAAGAGTAATACTCGAAGAGTTTCTGCGATTCGGAAAGTCGCGTAACTATTCATACGTTCAAAAATTTTTCGGGCTTCTTCAATAGCTCGGGTAATAACGGCTAATCCTCGTTGAGTTAAAATTAAATCCGCTGCCGCACGTGCGGCATCCGTTGCTCCACCCACAGCAATCCCAACATTCGCTTGTTTTAGAGCGGGCGCGTCATTAACGCCATCTCCAGTCATTCCCACAATATGATGATGCACTTGTAGAACTTTCACAATTTCAAATTTATGCTCAGGAAATACTTCAGAAAAACCATCAACCTTTTCTAATTGTTCAATAGCGGGAGTCCCTTTATTGAATATTTCAGCGGCGGAAATAATATCATCGCCTAGACCCACTTTTTTTGAGATTTCTTTAGCAATGGAGGTATGATCTCCTGTTAGCATTTTAATTTGCAAACCCATCGTTTGTGCCGATTGAATGGTTTCTATCGTATCTTCCCTTGGTGGATCAAATAAGGCTATTAATCCAAGGTATTTCCATTTACCATCACTTTCTTTTTTGGCAACGCCTAGTGCTCGATAGCCAGAACTGGCCAAATGGCTCACGGACGTCTCGACTTTTTGAGTAATTTCAGGCTCTGAAACAAGTGCTAGAATCACTTGAGGCGCACCCTTCGTTACTGCAAAATTAATATTTCCTTTTTTTACGGAGGCTTCCGTGCGCTTATTCGTGGGATCAAAAGGAATAAATTTCGTGATTTCATAATCCTCTAAATTATTCACCGAAGAATAGGCTGTGAAAATAGCATGATCAATGACGTCCTCGGAATTTCCTTCTGATGCTAATGCTGCCGCTAAACTAAGTTCTTCTTCATTGCTGGCCTCGATTAAAATAGGCTCACCTAGTGTTAATTGGTTTTTGGTGAGCGTTCCGGTTTTGTCCGAACATAAAATATCCATTCCAGCCATTTCTTCGATCGATGTTAATTTCGACACGATCGCTTTCATTTTTGCGAGTTCTAATGCCCCCACAGCCATCGTTACGGTTAAAACAGCGGGCAGTGCAACTGGTATTGCCGCAATCGTTAAAATTAAGGCAAATAATAGCGTATGCAGAAATGGATCATGCCGAAAATACGCCACCAATATAATAATTAACACTAAAACTAAGGTCAGACGAATAAGAAAATTTCCAATTTTTAAGACGGCTTTTTGGAAATGTGAAGTGGTTCTAGCAATTTCAACTAACTTGACGGTTCGGCCAAAATACGTATCCATTCCAGTTCCGCTTACTATCCCAATCATTTCTCCTAAGCGAACTATAGCGCTGGCGTAAACTTCATCGCCGATTTTTTTATCGACAGGAAGAGACTCGCCTGTTAGTGCGGACTGATCAACGGTTAAATATTCTCCTTCAAGTAATTTCATATCAGCAGGAATAATATTGCCGAGTTTGACGAGGATAATATCGCCAGGAACTAATTGGCTGGCTGGAAGGCTGGCCCATTTTCCATCCCGCAATACCCGCGCCATTAATGAAAGGCTTTCTTTTAAGGCGGCTATTGCATTATCAGCCTTGTATTGTTGCCAATATCCCACCCCTGCATTTAATCCAAGCATCAACGCAATGATAAAAAAACTTTCCCATTGTTCCAAAAATCCTGATAAAATAAGCGCAGTTTCGATCATCCAAGGAATCGGTCCCCAAAAAAATAAGAGGAACTGAACTAAACGACTACTCTGTTTTTCTTGGATGCTGTTTGGACCGAAAGTCGCCTGTCGCGATTTAACCTCCTGTGAGGTGAGCCCAATTTTTGAGTCGGTATTTAGTAACTGTGGATCCATTCAGCGCTCCTAATTCCCAATACGAATAACGAAATGACCAAGCTCAATATAAGATAGCGCATAATTAAGCTCACCCTTCGCTTCCGAATGAATAATAAAAAAATGACGGGCTCGTTGTAGATATTAATTCCAAGCGCTTGAAGTCGTAGTTTTGATTCGGGGATACCCATTACTTTGCATCCATGCAATTAACGTATTCAACAATCATCATTTTCAAACAGACTAGGGTGAAAAGCAAGGCATTAAAACCGGCAGCAATCGCAATCTTCTTCTGCAATGATGAAGGAAAATCCAAATGCTCGCGCTAACAGCAATTCTATGCGCCCAAGATGGTCCGATGGCGTCCAAATAGGGGGAACTTCCGCTCACACAATTCTTTCAACCAACCAGTATAAATTGTTGCTCTAAACATCTAACAATGAGACTATCTAGTTCTATAATAGAGAAACCCATAATGAGGCTGATAAATCCAATGAAAAAAAAACTAGCGCTTATTTTGTCTTTACTTTTAATGCTGTATTCAGTTTATGGATTTGGCGAAACAAAAAAACATAATGAGATTTTGGTCTATAGCACCATTCAACCTAGCTTCTGGCAGATTTATCTTATTCAATCTGGCAAAAGCACTCCCCTGACAAAAGGAAATAGTTTAAATTATAATCCCACTTTCTCTCCAGATGGCAATTGGCTTGTCTTTACTTCTGAACGAACAGGCAGAGGTTTTTTGTATGTTTTAGATTTAAGAAACTCTAGCCTCACTCCAAAAAGATTGACTTCAGGAGAAAGCTTTGAAGACACGGCTTCATTTTCTCCAGATGGAAAATTCATTTACTATATGTGTACTCGAGATGGTACGGCTAATATATTTAAAATTCCTTTTAACCCCAAATCTGTGGTAGCTCAGTTAGATGCCATTAATTTAAGCAAAAATAATAGCAGCAACTTACATCCTTCAGTTTCCCCTGATGGGCATTGGCTAGCATTCTCGAGTAACCAAGATTCAAAAGCGGCTTTAATTACAAATCCTCAACCACCAGAAAATTACCGCTCCACGAATATATACATCATGAAAACGAACGGATCTGATATAAAGAAATTAACCAATAATTCTGATTGGACAGGCTCTCCCACTTGGTCTTCAGACAGTAAAAAAATATACTTTTATTCAATTAAGAATAATTTTTCAAAAATTTATCAAATGAATATAGATGGATCACATGTAAAATCTATCACTCCCCCTACTGTTTTCGCTGTTTCACCGACCCTCATTCAGAATAATCGAATTGCATTTACTACCCAAAAAAATAATAAATGGCGTATTGCTTCTACCACAGTAGAAGGGCATGATTTTCGCTTTGAAACTGATTCTGCTCGCAATTATTGGGCGCCCGCCTACAATAATAAAACCAAAAGTCTTGCGGTATATGGGCAAGGAAACCAAGGAAATAATTTATTTTTTGCGGAAGTTCCTAACGCATCGTATTTATCAAAACCGATGGCTGTAGGCCCATTTACCGTTAATCATAGTCAAATAAATTTAAATGACAAAACAGTAAATACTTATGCCGTGCGCGGCTATTTTCCCAATTACATTCCTTCGATTAATAAAATTATTTCGGTCGATGAATTTTCGAAAATTGTAATATCAAATCTTAACGGCGAAAATATAAAAGAAATTTACCGCACTAAAAATGGACTTATGATTGGCTTAAGTTCTACGGATGATGGCCAATTGTTGACAACCAGCATTGGATTACCATTTTCCAGCCTCCACCATAATGCCGATATTTGGAAATATAATATTCCAGCTAAACAGGCGATTAATTTAACAAAAGGCTCTAATTCTAATAATATGTTTCCCCGTTTTACGAAGGACGGAAGGCATATTATATTTAGAAGCGGTCGTTCGGGCGCAAAAAATATTTATGTTATGAATAGTGATGGAACCCACGTTAAACAATTAACGTTTAACAAAGGGGTCGACACCATGCCCGATGTCTCACCTCAAGGCGATAAAATCATCTTTTCATCGGTATATCATGGCGAAAATTATCGGATTTATATGTTGACGCTTAAGCCCAATGGGAGCCCAGGAAAATTAACAAAACTCACGGATGGTCCAGGTGCAGATGTTCATCCTACATTCTCCCCAGATGGAAAATGGATTGCCTACGCTTCTGAGCGTGGTGGCTTAAAAGAAGAAACTCCACTAATCCCTATCTTCTCCCCCCAACCCTATGGTGACGTTTACCTGATGAGGTTGTCGGATAAAAAAATTATCGCTGTAACCGATAACAAATGGGAAGATTCTTTACCTAACTGGAAAGACACTAAAAGACCTTAGAACAGAAGTGCCCACTAAAGCGGGAATTGCTACAAAAAGCTGGCGCCTTTGGGCGCCATGAATTCAGCAAGTGACCATATCCTCCGACGCATTCGCGGTAAAAAGCGGGGCTGGGTCTTTACACCTAAAAATTTTATTGATCTGGCTCCTCGCGTGACCATAGCCGTAACACTCTACCGGCTTTTACATAAAGGTATCATTGCTTCATGCCGAATATCACCGCGACCCCAAAAACACCCTTCCAGGCCGGATGTTCCGACATTATTATGACATTGTCATGCTCGACAAGAAGAATCTTACCCAAGATGCGCTGAATGACACGAAGTTACTAATTGATGTAGTTAAAAACAAAGTCAATTATTTTCCATCAAAATGGCTGATATGTTTTTTGGTGACACCCCCGACTTTGATAAAACGTTAGCTGAAATCTAGCGAATTGAAAATGTGATTAATAATTCTATTTAGAATTTAAATGCAAAAGAGATATGCTAAAAACCTCCAAACCAGCCTCGCGATTTTAGGCGCCCTTAAATCTAGCCTTCCAAGACATAGGGAGGTTTTACAACGGCTAGACTCTTCATTACACTGCAGAATTTTATTTATATTTTCTTGAGTTAATTGAAGTTAACAAAACACTGCAGTGACTGGGACTTTTATTACTTCAATTTATTAACCAAGCAATAAAAGCACTTATCTGCGACATTCCAAGAGCAATTGTAAGGACGTGAAGGATCATCCATATCCCATTCTGTTACCACCTCCATTCGATATTGCTTTTTGTTAACTGTGAAGGTCGCCCCACAGCCAACCGCATAACTTTTTGTATGCCATCTTCCATGAAAATCTAATAAAATCTCGCCAATCTGATATTGAGCAGGTATGTCGCCTTTGCTTTCATCAATCCTTACTGGAGTTCCAATCGGCATGTCTATGGATGACGACCACCACTTAAAACCCGGAGCATCGACAGTACCAAAATAGTCTCCCATAGTGAAGTTATTGGGAATTGAAGGGCAGAGAATTCTCCGCACACCACCGGAATCGGCGTATACGTTGAAAGCCCCAAGAAACAAAAATAAACCAAGACAAGATAATAGAAACTTTTTCATAACAAACCCCCTGGTTAATATAAACATGAGATCACTTTATATCCGTAAACAAATTATAATACAGGATCGGTAATAGTCAAATGTCTCCTTGTACCAACTGTCATAGCAAAATAATACTGCCCTCTTGTCAGTTTATTACTTCAGAAGACAAATGAATTTCTCTTTGAAGTCAGACTGAATTACTAGGAGTTCCCGCTAAAGCCGGAACCCCTGAAGAGTCTCTTATTTTTTCATTATATTGTTTACACAATCGCTATCTTTTGGGTCTGCAATAATTGAAACGTCACCATGACCGGATAACTCAATGAATATATTCTGGGAAGTGATTTGTGAATTAAGAATAAAACTTCTAGGATGATAATAAGATTCAGCAGGACCCTTAAAATTGATTCGCGCGCAGAGTGGGTCTGTGCTCTCCCGCTTAATTGTCATGTTCGGCTTCAAAATGAAGGGGGGCAAATTATACTTCAGTGGGAAAAAAGCGAGTGGGTTAGCTAAGTTGCCCTGATAAACTTTAAGATCGAAAGGATGCGAGGGCACAACCGTAATGTTCGTTACCGTCACTGAAACTATATAGCCCCACCCACACTGGGTGGTTAGAAGAGCCGACAAGGCAAATAATCTTAGCAGGCTTTTGCAATTCATGGTAAATCTCCCAAAATTGTTTATTTTTTCATTTTCAGTATAGACTACTGGTAACCAGAATTCTCAAGCCCTTAATGAAGGGATTTAATTAATTGATTTATATAATAAATTATGAGTGCATCACAAGTATGCTGATGACCACCCAAAAGACTTAAAATTTAATATCATTAGGGCAGGCCCAGCGCCTGGCTCTTACTCTGCGGCGGCGCAGGCCTAAGCTCGCTGACTCAAATTAATTGATGTTTGAGCCATTTAGACCAGCCAAAGAAGCTCGGAATTCATTGCAAACTGCCTTATAAATGATGGTATAAGCGAAGCTCTTAACCTTTCGCCCCTTGAAGATAGTCATAACATTGCTCGTTTGATTTCCATAACTTGCAATGAACTCTACCACTGGGCCTTTACGGATGGATCTGATATAAAAAAATTAACCAATAATAATGATTGGACAGGATCTCCTACTTGGTCTTCAGACAGTAAAAAAATATACTTTTATTCAATCAAAAATAATTTTTCAAAAATTTATCAAATGAATATAGATGGATCACATGTAAAATCCATCACTCCCCCTACTGTTTTTGCTGTTTCACCGACCCTCATTCAGAATAATCGAATTGCATTTGCTACCCAAACAAATAATAAATGGCGTATTGCTTCTACCACAGCAGAAGGGCATGATTTTCGCTTTGAAACTGATTCTGCTCGCAATTATTGGTCGCCCGCCTACAATAATAAAACCAAAAGTCTTGCGGTATATGAGCACCGTGCGTGGCTATTTTCCCAATTACATACCTTCGATTAATATAATTATTTCGGTCGATGAATTTTCGAAAATTGTAATATCAAATCTTAACGGTTAAAATATAAATGAAATTTACCGCACTAAAAATGGACTTATGATTGGCTTAAGTTCTACGGATGATGGCCAATGGTTGACAACCAGCATTGGCCTACTATTTTCCAGCCTCCACCATAATGCCGATATTTGGAAATATAATATTCCAGCTAAACAGGCGATTCATTTAACAAAAGGCTCTAATTCAAATAATATGTTTCCCCGTTTTACGAGAGACGGAAAACATATTATTTTTAGAAGCGGTCGTTCGGGCGTTGCCTACGCTTCTGAGCGTGGTGGCTTAAAAGAAGAAACGCCCCTTATCCCTATCTTCTCCCCCCAACCCTATGGTGACGTTTACCTGATGAGCTTGTCGGATAAAAAAATTATCGCTGTAACCGATAACAAATGGGAAGATTCTTTACCTAACTGGAAAGACACTAAAAGACCTAGCACTTCCCGCTAAATCCGAAAGCCACTTGAATGCACATAAATGCTTGCTAAAATGTAGCTAGGCACTTATTAAGTATGATGTGTCAACACATTTCCGGACAAATTTTTAATTAAAATTATAAGCCTGCTCAAATTCTACTGGCGATAAATAATCGTTTGCAGAGTGCATTCTTACTCGATTATAAAAAGCTTCGATAAATTCAAATATTGCCTGTTTAGCCTCCTCTTTAGTTGTAAATTTAACATGATGGATCAACTCGGTTTTTAGCGTGTGAAAAAAACTTTCTGAAACCGCATTATCCCAGCAATTTCCCTTTCGGCTCATGCTCTGCGTAACACCATGCTCTTTTAAAATCTCTCGATGACTGTCCGAAGCGTATTGGCTTCCACGATCCGTGTGCCATAATAATCCTCGCTTAGGTTTTCTTGTCCATAAAGCCATTAATAATGCATTATTCACTAGCTCAGCCCTCATATTATCCGCCATTGACCAACCGACAACTTTTCGCGAAAATAAATCAATAACCACCGCTAAATATAACCAACCAGATTCGGTGTGAATATAGGTAATATCGCCTACATAGCTCACGTCTGGCCTAGAGACAGTAAATTCTCTTGCAAGAAGATTTTCAGAAACTGGTAGTTGATGCTTCGAATCCGTTGTGACTCGGAATTTTCGCTTGGTTTTACAGAATAATTCCTGCTCTTTCATGAGTCGACCGATACGACGGTTACCCACAATAAATCCTTGTTTGAATAAAGCACGTTTAATTCGGCGCGCCCCATAACTTTGACGTCCATTAATAAATATTTCTTTAATTAATTTCGATAGCATTTTATTTTCCTTAGCTCGTAAAGATTCGCCTAGCGTAAGCCAGTCGTAGTAAGCGCTTCGACTCACTTCCAGGCATTTGCACATTAAGCTCGTACTGAATTCAGTCGTATGCTCCTTTATCCATGCGTACTTCGCTACATTTCGCTGGCGAAGTACGCCGCCGCTTTTTTTAAAATGTCTCGCTCTTGTTTTAAGCGCGCATTTTCTTTGCGCAGCGCGTGCAATTCTTTTTCAACGGCCGTTCGGGCATCTGGTGATGCGCTCTTCTCTTTTGCTTCATATTTCGCAACCCATGACGCTAGGGTCATCTTATTGATCCCTAGGTCTAGTGCTATTTGGGTAATGGGTTGATCTGACTCAATGGCCAGCTTGGCTGATGATTCTCGAAATTCTCGCGTATAGCGTTTCTTGGTTCTTTTTGACACTTCGTATCTCCGGTTTGACGTATTGTAGTTCACGTGTCCGGATTAGTGTAGCCACATCAGTAAGCTTACTATTAATTGATTATTTTTCAATATGTTATATAAATTAATAAATATTTATTTGTACCTTTTTTATGTTATTTATAGTTACAAAGGAAAAACCTTGAATGAAAATAGGAACTAAGTTCTGCAGCCATTGGTTAATGTCCCGAGGCCTATTGAAAATCACACACATTAAAAAGCTAATTTTCGGCATATCCGCGTTTAGAGATCTAATCGACGATAGCGGGATTCAATATTTAAATTTGTCGGCTCAGAAGAAGGCTCAAGAGTAATCCAAAATTCGTCTATTTTACCGATTTTAATAACATCATCGATCTCCTTATGAATTTCTTTGCCTCCCACCATAAGATTGTCATCACAATGCTGCTCAGAGGAATTCACACATAGCTGGTCCTTTGCGCGGCATTTAATTTCATTTTTTGAGTGTCCAACATAAAATGCCATCTCATGAAGCTCACCAAAAACTCCGGGTTTGTAGCCGCCAAAATTAGTAAAATACAGTGATTTTTGACTTTGAGAATTTTCTGGCATTCTTGAGCTAAGCCTTATTTTATGGCCATCAATTATATCGAGCTCCATGGAAGAGTCTATATGAAGGCGCTTTTGGGATCCGAACCATTTGCTAATGAGCGCCGGGTAGGTCTCTTCAAGCGTTTTGCCTACCACAAAAACGACATCGTGCAACTCAATATGACATCCTTCAATTCGCCCGCCCAATAGAACAGCAAACAGTTTATTTTCTGCCATAACAATTCCTCTAAAATTTGGCGCTTGCATTAAGCAACATTCCGCCAACAACTTTTATTTTTTCGAATTTAGATCAGTCTGCATTTGATCATTTAGGGCAAAAAAGAGCAAGACCAAAAACTGGAAACTGAGAGACTACGGGCATATACCAAAACTATCCTCACATTGTGATAAATTCCCTAGCTGAAATTTAACAAAAAAACCCAATGGATCTTACTGGGTTTATTTAATAAAATTTAGGAATATTCATCCGAGCAAACTAGAGCACCATGCTGAAACCCAACTGATTGAGCGAATTGCTCGTGCGATGTATCGAGATGCACATTTGTCACATAAACCGTCTAGAACAGCCTCATATTAGGTCCTTTCAGCCTCAGTACGTTACAAATTCCCTACACCCTTAGTTGCAGCAATTATCCTTGGGCTCTAGCAGAACGATCAATAAATTTAGCGTTTTTAAGGATGCGGGGGTTTTGGATTTCCATGTCTTTGTCAAAACGCCCCCCAAAGTGAAAGTGAAGATTTCTTAAAATAGGTCTCTTCGAGAGAAGCGCCCTCAGTAACAGCTTCAGGCAGATCAGGAAAGGAAACGTATAACTCTTAGCTTTCCGATCATACTCAAAAAAAGCTGGAAAGAGCACGTTCATTTTAGTTTTACCCCTGTTTGCTTCCCAATTGCCGCTAACGCTAAAATAGATTAATAGTTATTTTTTATATATTGAATAAGTTTTTTGGTAATATTAGAAAAATCGTTTGAATACTTACTGAATTCATCTTCGAGCTTATTTGTAACGGACTTGAAATCGTCAGAATTCATCTCATCTTTTTTCAATAAATCATTTCTGTGTGCAATACAAAATAAAATTTGCTCGTGAAGAGAACTCAGAAGCAGAAGATCATCAAAAATTTTTTTCCCATCATCAGAATTTACCAAAAAAATTAATTTTTCGATATTTAATTTTGGAACAGAATAACCTATGTAGACCACGCCTCGAATGGTTTCGTTATAAATTTTGTGAATCTCTGCGATAGATTTTTCCATTTTGCCTATAACAAAATGAGATTCATAAAGAGCAAGCTTCTCATTATTCATCTTATAAAATAAGTCCTTCGTATAGTTCAGAATAAAGGCAGAAAGCGCCCCAAAAAATGCCGCCATTGCTGGCACATAAAATTCACGACTCACCCCCGAATACTTTCTAAATAAAAGTAAGAGTAAAATTATTATAATGAAAATATAAACTATTTTACTTTTCGACAGGAATTTAAGTAAATTCTTAAACAAAGTGAACCCTCCTTTTAAGAGCTACATTTTATGAAAACTCATATTAGCCCTACCAATATAAAAAGGCTAATCTCTAATTAACATCTAGAGATTTCCTAAGTCCCTCTCTTTTTTCCACTCAAGAGCCTCATAAATTTTTTCAAAAAGGAAGCTTTTCGTATACGGGCCTTACTTCTTTATCAAGCAGATCATTTAATCTAGAAATAAACCACTCAATGTCAATTGTGACGTCATTTCCATGAATATCTTTGATAGTGTCAGATCTATTTACTGGCCCGGAATGTACAAAATCACATCTAAAATGAATGTATACTTTTTCTGCGTTAGCCGATGAGATATCAAATCGCCGCATAGTTTCCACAAATATTTTTTTCGGACCAGGATATTTGGAACTATTTTCGGCATATAACAGCAACTTACCCAATGCTTCAAAATAACAGGTGGCTAGCAATAATGCTGTAGACCCTGGAGAATATAAACGACTATTAAGGATATTCTCAAGGTCTTGAATACGGTGCTTCCACGATTCAAGATATCCCTCTTTGTAAAACAATTCCCTATCCTTGATCATCTAAGCTACCTCCGCAACAATTTCCCCAGCAATTTTCCTTTGGCGTAAAATAGGTCTTGGCTGCTTAACCAAACTAATCCCCCTGTTGGCGCCACTAAATCTTAAGCAGCTTTTCTCATTCCGGTGATCTGTATTTTCACATGTAAACCTGCTGCGGTGGTCATATTTACGAGAATATCCAATGCGAATAACTGAATTTTTCCGCGCATTAAGTCAGAAATTCTGGGCTGAGTAACACCAAATAATTTTGCTGCTTGTCCTTGCGTTAATTTTAATTGAGCGATCCTCTTTTGTAAGGCCATCATTAAAACCGAGCGCAATTTCATGTTCTCAGCCTCTTCTGGCGTATCTTCAATCGCAGCCCATACACTTTTAAATCGTTGTTTGCTCATTTTTTTAACTCCCGTATTAAATCTTTGTAGCGTTTTCTTGCCAGATCAAGATCCATGTTGCCTGTTTTTTCCGTCTTTTTTTGGAAACAATGAAGCACATAAACAGCATCGGCGAATTTTGCTATATAAATAACTCGAAATATACCAACACTGTCCTTAATTCGAATTTCTCGCACTCCCGCGCCCACTGTGTTCATTGGTTTCCAATCGTCCGGATCCTCTCCAGATTGCACCTTATCCAACTGAAAACCAGCCTCTTTTTTTAAGGCAATCGGGAATGCCCTTAAGGCATCGAGCGAATCGCCGCGAAAATCAATTTCTTTTTTATCATCCATGTAGGAATTATACAATATTTTGTATAATTTTGCAAATGATGTAGCCGACCAACAGATTAAAAATAAGTTCTTCGACTAATAAATGAGAATATAAGCCTTTGAAATAAAAGCGATCCCGCTTTATCTATTGCAATTTAAGAAAGCAGTTTCGCGAATTAACATTACAAATTCCCTACACTCTGATATTTTTTCGAGGGATGAAACACCTAGGAACGACTATAATCTTATGAATTTAAAAGGGTTTTTACTTGGGCCGTGCGGGATTCGAACCTGCGACCAACGGATTAAAAGTCCGCTGCTCTACCAGCTGAGCTAACGGCCCAAGAGGCGTTAATAATACCCGATTTTCCCGAAATGACAAGCGTTTTGCGAAGCGATATGCTGGCATCGCTGTCCGTTGCCCACCCGGAGGCCCTTGCCTGAGTTCATACTTAACAAGCTACAATCTTTAAAGATAAAGACCTCACAAATGGCCCCTAAAAGTTTAAGGACGGCCGGAGATTTCTGATGAAACTTGAGGTAATTCCTATGCAAAAAAATTGCGCCTTTTCCCTCGTTGAGCTTGTAATTGCCCTCGGCATTATTCTCACTCTCGCCACAATTGCCTATCCCACTTATGAAGGCTACATGGCTCGCAGCTACCGGCAAAACGCCCAAATTCAGCTCTTAAAACTGGCGCAAAATTTGGAGATTTATCACGGCGAAAATCAGAGTTATGTAGGTTACGTCCAAACGGTTCAAAGCAAGCATTATGACATTAAAATTGCTGGGGCCTCCGAAGAAAACTATAGCCTGGAAGCCATCCCAGATTTAGTTCAGGCAAAGAGAGATAAGCTTTGTGGGTCCTTAAACCTAGATAATACGGGCAAGCGAAGCATAAGTGGAAATGGTAATTTGGCCCAGTGTTGGTAGGCGCGGAGCCAAGGCTCGATCCCTCCTTTGACACCCACTACTCTGCAGAGCGGGTAATTTCGCGTAATTGTTTGGGAAGGGCGAAAACAATAGTTTCTTGTTTGCCAGACATTTCGTCTAGGATGTCCGCACCCCATTCTTTTAATTTAGCGACAACTTGTTGGACTAATAATTCAGGGGCAGAAGCTCCAGCGGTTACGCCAATAATTTCTATGTTCTCGAACCATTCACGATTTAAATAGGTCGCATCATCAATTAAATAAGCCTTTTTCCCGAGCCTTTCTGCTAATTCTTTTAAACGATTTGAATTTGAACTTGTTTCAGAACCCACGACGAGAACTACGTCACTCGCATTAGCCAAGGCCTTCACCGCATCTTGACGATTTTGAGTCGCGTAACAAATATCATCTTTTTTGGGTCCTCGAATATTGGGAAAACGCTGTTTTAAAGCCTTAATAATTTCGAGAGTATCATCGACTGACAGAGTGGTTTGCGTTACAAAGCAGCAAAAATCAGGGTTTTTTAAATTTAATTTGTCGACATCTTTTAGCACTTCCACCAAATAAATTCCGCCCTCAGGATTATCGTACTGGCCCATCGTCCCCTCCACTTCTGGATGCCTCGCATGACCAATTAAAATGCATTCCTCGGCACGGCGTGAAGAACGGGCCACTTCCATATGCACTTTTGTCACTAAGGGGCAGGTCGCATCAAACACCGTAAATTGTCGTTCACGTGCTAATTTTCTAACGTCTTGCGAAACCCCGTGTGCACTAAAAATCAAGGTTGCGCCCACTGGAACTTCTGAAATATCATCAGTAAAAATAGCGCCTTTTGCTTTAAGGCTTTCGACGACCGGGCGATTATGTACCACTTCATGTCGCACATAAATCGGCGCGCCTAAAAGCTCCAACGCGCGTTCCACTATCTCTATCGCACGATCAACGCCTGCACAAAAACCACGAGGATTTGCTAATATTACTTTCATATTTTTTTACCAAATAATAATTTTATAATTAAAAAAAACGCGCCCACTGAAATCGCGCTATCCGCAACATTAAAGGTATCGAAATGCCAAGCACCAATATGAAAATCGATAAAATCGACAACATATCCAAATCTCACCCGATCAATTAAATTTCCTATGGCGCCGCCAATAATTAAAGCCAGGGAAAAGCACATTAACATTTCTGAACGCACCAAACGCAAAAGCCACACAATTAAAAAAATACTAACAAAAAAAGAAAGACCGCTCAAAAAAATAATACGCCAAAATCCAGAGTCCCCCAAAAAACGAAAAGCTGCGCCTGGATTATAGGCCAAGGAAAAATTGAGCCAAGATAAAAGCCCCACAGATTGCCCTATTACTAAATGCTGCTGAATTAAATATTTCGTAAGCTGATCACCAATAATAATCAGCAAGCTCAGAAACAGCCACGGCCAGGTGGAATTATTTTTATTTTCTAAATTAATATTATCTTTCATTTTATTTCTCTTTTAATACGTCTAATATCCCTCTCCCTAACCCTCTCCGGCAAGGGGAGAGGGGATAATATTTGCCTCTCCCCTTGTGGGAGAGGTATTAAGTCTGTACTAAGCAATTTGTCGAGTCTCGCCCTCACCAAACGCATTCGAAACGCAGCGCAAACAGAGTTCTTCGTGCTCAGCGTCTTTTCCTACATCAGCAATATGCTGCCAGCATCGCGCGCATTTTTTCTCATCGGCTTTTCGAACAGAAACCCACAAATCTGAAATTTCAGTTTCTTGTGCAAGATCTTTTTTTTCGGCCAAAGGCAAAACATTCGCTTTTGATGTAATTAATACAAATCGTAATTCATCGCCCAATTCCGCTAATTTTGAATAAGCACTGCCATCAGCATACAAAGAAACTTCTGCCTCTAAACCAGAACCAATTCCGCCAGCATGACGCAGATTTTCTAATTCTTTATTCACCGCCGCGCGCACGCGAATCATCCATTGCCAAAATTCATTTTGATCTGATTTCGCTGAAACTGCAGGAAAATCCTGATACCAGGTGGTTAAAAAAACCGACTCACTTCGAGAACCCGGCATAAAACGCCAAATTTCTTCCGCCGTAAAACTTAAAATGGGGGCCAACCAACGCACGAGAGCTTCTAAAATATGCCACATTGCCGTCTGTGCCGAACGACGCGGTACACCAGCAGTTTTCCCGGTATATTGGCGATCCTTAATAATATCCAAATAAAAACTGCCCATTTCCACCGTGCAAAAATTATGAATTAACTGATAAATCAGCTGAAATTGATAACGATCATAAGCGTCAATTATTTTTTTCTGCAATTCTTGCGTGACCGAAATAACCCATTGATCTAAAGCCAATAATTCTGCATCAGGAACTTTATTTTTCTCGACATCAAAATCATTTAAATTCGATAATAAAAATCGAGCGGTATTTCGAATACGACGATAGGCATCCGAACTACGCTTAATAATTTCATCGGAATAACCCACATCGCCAGAATGATCTTGCGAAGCCGCCCACAAACGCAGAACATCGGCGCCTAATTTATTAATGACCTCATTAGGAGCCACCACATTGCCCACGGATTTCGACATTTTATAGCCTTTTCCGTCCACCACATAACCATGCGTTAATACCGCATTAAATGGCGCTTTATGATGAATGGCCAAGGAGGATAATAGTGAGGTTTGAAACCAACCACGATGCTGATCTGATCCTTCTAAATAAAGATCCGCCGGAACGTGTAATTCTGGGCGCTTTTCTAAGACACAAGAATGCGAAACCCCAGAATCAAACCAAACGTCTAAAATATCCGTCACTTTTTCATAGTGCTCCACATCTTCGCCCAATAATTCTTTAGGATCACAATCATACCAGGCATCGATCCCAGATTTTTCGATTAATTTGGCCACTTGCTCCATGAGCTCTGGCGTTCGGGGATGCAATTCTTTCGTTTTTTTATGCACAAAAATAGCGATGGGATTTCCCCAGGTGCGCTGACGAGAGACACACCAATCAGGCCGACCTTCGAGCATTTTTGTAATACGCACTTTTCCCCAGCTTGGAACCCACTGAACTTGATCTGCTGCTTTAATCGCCAAAGCACGTAAATGATTTTTTTCCATGCTCACAAACCACTGTGAAGTGGCTCTAAAAATCAGCGGTGTTTTATGTCGCCAGCAATGTGGAAAACTGTGTTGAATCGTTTTTTGATGTAATAATTTTCCACGATCCGCGAGCGCCACAATAATTGGCTCATTTGCCTTGCTCACATGCAAGCCTGCAACCAGCGGAATATCCGCATTAAAACAGCTTTTTTCATTGAGAGGATTATCGACAATCAACCCATAACGAAGACCCACATAAAAATCGTCTTCACCATGAGCCGGAGCCGTGTGAACAAATCCAGTGCCCACATCAACTGTAACGTGATCCCCCAAAATAATCGGCGATATTCGATCAATAAAAGGATGCTGTAATTCCAGGCCTTCCAGCGCCTCGCCTTTCACTTCGCCGCGAACGCAATATTCGCTTATACCAAATTCATGCATGACAGCTGACACTAATTCCTGCGCTACAAGCAGTAAAATGCTTTGGCCTTCACGTTTACACTCAATTAAGGCATATTCAACTTTTGGATTAACCGCAACACCTCGGTTTGAGGGCAAAGTCCAGGGAGTTGTTGTCCAAATTGGAACTGTGATTTTATTTAGGCTCGTTTTAAAGGAAAAAAGTGCGAGCAATTTCTCGGGCGAAATAGCATCAAACGCCACGTAAATGGAAGGAGAGGATTTATCTTTATACTCCACTTCTGCCTCGGCCAATGCCGACGAACAACTGGTACACCAGTGCACGGGTTTTTCCCCGCGAGTAAAGTGACCATTTGCGATAACTCTCGCTAAAGCACGCAGAGTATCCGCTTCATAGGAAAAATTCATCGTCAGATAAGGGTGTTCCCAATCACCAAAAACGCCCAAGCGCTTAAAATCTTTTTTCTGTATTTCCACTTGGCTGCCCGCATAATCGCGACAGGCTTTTCGAAATTCGGAATACGTTAAATCCTGCCCTGCTTTGCCGACTTTTTTCTCGACGAATAATTCAATCGGTAAACCATGGCAATCCCAGCCAGGGATATAAGGAGCGTCATAACCCCCTAAAGTTTTGGCCTTCACCACGATATCCTTCAGGATCTTATTGAGCGCTGTGCCCAAATGGATCGCGCTATTGGCGTAGGGAGGGCCATCGTGAAGAATGAACTTCGGGCGCCCTTTTCCGGACTCGCGCAATTGCTGGTAAAGCCGTATTTGCTCCCAATAGGCCAAAAATTCAGGCTCGCGAGTGGCGAGATTGGCCTTCATCGGAAATTCGGTCGTCGGTAAATTCAATGTATCTTTATAGTCTTTCATGTTCTTTTGTGGGTTTTGGAAAGTGACTATTGTTGTCTGAATCGCTAATGACTGCAAGTGAAATTGGTATATACTAGTAGAAAGTAGTAGAAGATAGGGAGATCAACTATGAAAAAATTCAAAAAAATCGGCGTGTTAGGCGTTTTTCTTGCTTTATTCATTCCTGGTATAGCTCCCGCCTGGTTTGGCCATGAACACCAGCCACCAAGCCTCCGTTACCTATATAGTCCCTATCAGTCCTGCCACGGCCTTTACTATGGAAGATGGTATTCGGGCTATCGAGTTGGCTTCGATTCTTGCGATATCTTGGTCCAAACCGGTGTAATCGTCCGCGTTTACCGATATTTCCCCGCCTAAACAGAAAATTTTGCATAAACCTTCAAAAACTTCTTGAGCTCTGCAAATTGGGTGATATAATGTCCAACCATTGAACTAAGTGGGGATGCGTTGGCTGTTGCTGGCGCAATGGGTTAGGGAATTTTTCGGAGTACTTTCCATGAAAGGAATAATACAATTGACAGAGAATAACGTGATTGCGATGACACCAGAAACCAGCGCAAAAGTGACCAATCAAACTTTATGTGAAAGCGTTCGCCTTTCGCTCAAGAATTATCTTGCACAGCTCGATGGTCAGCCTCCTGCAAAATTATACGATCTTGTGCTGGCGCAAGTTGAAAAGCCTTTAATTGAAATGATTTTGCAACTCACGGCGCACAATCAAAGTAAAACGGCAAAAATGCTCGGCTTAAGTCGCGGCACTTTGCGAAAGAAAATGGCCATTTACGACTTATTTTAGTCCATTCCATGAAATCAAAACCAGACATACAACGTGCTCTGATCAGCACTTCGAATAAAACTGGTTTGATCGAATTTGCAAAACAACTCGCCGAGCTCGGCATTGAAATTATCGCCACTGGAAATACAGCGAAATTATTAGAAAATAATAATCTCACTGTTAGCGATGTGGCTTCTTTTACAGGCTTTCCTGAAATTTTAGACGGTCGTCTCAAAACACTACATCCCAAAATTCACGGTGGCTTATTGGCAAGACCCGGAATGGATGATGAGGCCTGTGCTGAACACGGCATTTTACCGATTCATTTATTAATTGCGAATCTTTATCCCTTCCGTGAAACCATCGCAAAACCAGGATGCACAGAAGCAGAAGCTATCGAACAAATTGACATTGGCGGTCCTACTTTATTACGTGGTGCTGCAAAAAATCATGCCTTCGTTACCGTAGTGGTTGATCCCCTGGATTATTCTGAAGTGATCAAACAGATTCGCGAAAAGGGAAATACCTCTTTGGAATATCGCCGAACATTAGCTACAAAAGTTTTTTCACACACAGCTGCGTATGACTCTGCCATTTCCACGTATTTGCAAGGATCTGAAATATTGCCCGACCCCTATTTAGGCGTCTTTCAGAAAAAAATGGATTTACGTTACGGTGAAAATCCTCATCAAAAAGCGGCATTTTATACGGAAATATCGCCACCAATCGGATCCATTTCTGCCGCAGAATCTTTGCAAGGAAAAACCTTGTCTTATAATAATTTCATTGATGGTGAAGCGGCTCTGCAATGCGTTCGGGAATTTCCAAAAAATGTACCGGCCTGCGTGATTATAAAACATGCCACACCTTGCGGAGTTGCCTTGGGCGCTACTTTACTGCAAGCCTACGAAAAAGCCTTGGCCTGCGATCCTATTTCGGCTTTTGGTGGCATCGTTGCCTTTAACCAAATATTAGATGAAGAAACCGCACGATATATGGTTGAAAAACAATTTGTCGAAGTGCTTTTAGTACCTGCTTTAACGGAAAATGCCAAAACTATTTTATCTCAAAAAAATAATTGTCGTGTTTTGGTATGTGGCGAAGCCACACAAGACACTTCACTTTCACTGCGATCTATTTCGGGTGGATTATTAATTCAAGAGAATGATCAAACGATGGAAAAAGATTCTTCCGCCATCATCCTAGCCAGTGAAAAAAAACCCACAGAGCTCGAACGAGAAGATTTATTTTTTGCCTTAAAAGTCGTGAAGCATGTGAAATCCAATGCCATTGTGTATGCTAAAAATCAACAAGTGCTAGGGATTGGCAGCGGCCAAACCAGCCGTGTTTTTAGCGCCAAAATTGCAATTTTAAAAGCGGGTGAAGCTGGCCTATCTTTAGAAAATGCCGTAATGGCCTCTGATGCTTTCTTCCCCTTTCCAGACAGTATCGAAATTGCAGCAGCGGCAGGAATTACCGCCATTATTCAACCAGGCGGGTCCAAGCGAGATGCTGATATTATTACCACTGCAAATCGATTAGGACTTAGCTTATTGCTCACCGGAGTTCGCCATTTCCGGCATTAATAGAGGACGATGATATGAAAATTCTGATTATCGGTGGCGGCGGACGTGAGCATGCCCTGACATGGAAAGTTGCACAATCTGGCTTAGTTACGCAGATTTTTGTGGCGCCAGGCAACGCGGGCACTGCGATGGAAAATAAAGTCACCAATACCGCCATCGCGAGTACCGATATAGAAAAATTACTGGAATTTGCATTCGAAAATGCTATTGATTTAACCATTGTGGGCCCAGAAGCCCCACTTTCATTGGGAATTGTGGATCAATTTCAAGAAAAAAATCTCGCCATTTTTGGGCCAAGACAGGCCGCTGCCCTGCTTGAATCTTCAAAAGCTTTTTGCAAGGATTTTTTGCAAAAAAATGATATCCCAACTGCCGCTTATCAAACGTTTACCGATATTAATGCCGCTCTCAGTTATGCCAAAACCCATGAATATCCCCTGGTTATTAAAGCGGATGGGTTAGCGGCTGGAAAAGGCGTGGTTATTTCAGAAAATTATGCGCAGGCACAAAATACAATTTGCGAAATGCTCGCCGAAAAAAAATTTGGTGATGCTTCTGGCAAAATCATTATTGAAGAATTTTTACAGGGCGAAGAATTAAGTTACATTGTCATGGTGGATGGCAAAAATATTTTACCGCTGGCAAGTTCTCAAGATCACAAACGATTGCTCGATCACGATCAGGGCCCCAACACGGGAGGCATGGGCGCTTATTCCCCAGCTCCACTGTTAACCGAGGCACTAGAAATAAATATTTTGCAAAAAATCATTCAACCCACTATTCGCGCCATGCAAAAAAATGGGACACCTTATACCGGTTTTCTGTATGCGGGTTTAATGATTTCCTCACAAGGCCATCCAAAAGTACTCGAATTTAATTGCCGCTTAGGCGATCCGGAGACACAACCTATTTTGATGCGATTGCGATCCGATTTAGTCGAATTATTTTTGGCCGCCATGCAGAAAAAGTTGAATAAAGTCGAAATAGACTGGGATTCTCGCTTTGCTCTAGCTGTCGTTATGGCCACCGATGGTTATCCTGATGAATACAAAACAGGCGATGTCATAGTGGGTTGGGATCAAACACTTTCGGACGATTGCAAAATTTTTCATGCCGGCACGCAATTAATCGGCCGAGAAGTCACGACACATGGTGGCCGAGTATTGGCTGTCGGGGCATTAGCAGACTCTGTTCAAAATGCTCGGGAAAAAGCCTATAAAATAATGTCGAAAATACGCTGGCCCGGTGCATTTTATCGGAAAGACATTGGACATCGAGCGTTACAAGTAGAGAATACAGAAATCCCCACTAGCTCGAGCCAACTCTATCACTGCGACGGATCTGCCAATTCCTTGTTAAATGTGTGTTCTCCTCTTCTCACCTTAATTAGCGAATTAAAGGTAAGCACAGCGCCTATCGACTTTGAAAAAACATGGAGCCTCGCTTCGTATGAAATTAAAATCATGGAAGAACATGCCCAAAAACAAGGTATAAAACAAGATGCCATTCTTGCCTCACGGTATCTCTTATGCGCCTTCTTCGACGAAACGATTCGAAAAAAATATGGAAAATCTAGCCCCTGGGAAAACAAAAGCCTTCTAAAAACTTTTTTGATCGAATCTACGCAAGGGGACCAATTTTTCTTAATTCTTGATAGTCGATTAAAGGATGCTAAGAAACATTTCGATCTTCTCGAACTTGCCTATGTGGCATTATCCCTGGGATATCAAGGATCTCGAAATCCCGAGGAAGTCGGAAATTATCTCGATAAAATATATGAGGCCTTACCAGCTCAAGATCACACGATAGATTGGTCAACTTTTACTGAAAACAAGCCGGTAGTAAAAAGCAAAATTTCCGATAAATTACCTCCGGTTTGGGTAATTGCTCTCGCAGGTCTCGGATTCTTAGCCATTGTTTGGCTACCATATCATCAACGCTTGGAAGCGCGCAGCCGAATGATTTCGGAACAAATTGTGTCGATAGGAAATCTCCATGTTAAGCCAAAATAAAAAACCAACATTATTACTAAAAAATTTACGCCGACTGGTCAAACGAAAGCATCCCGGCATCTTAATTTTCGGAGATAAATCTGTTGGAAAACAGACTTTTTTGAAAAACGCCGGTTTACATCAGATCGTGGAGATTCCATCGGATGCTAGCGAAATTCAGGTTCTGAACAGTGATGTCGGCGTTTTCATCATTATCGAAGAAATCTCTCACCTTGAACACTACTGGACATCCATAGAAAAGTACCTCTCAAGGATTTTATGGATTATTGACGCACCACATCTTCTCGCCCAGCAATCCTTTCAAAAATTGACAAAATTTTTTAGCACGATCAATCATTCTATCTTAATTAGTATCGCACTAAATTCAACGGATCGCTTAGCCGGTTTTTTTGATTTCTTTTCCCATCTCAGACCCAATGAAATTGAAGGAGCTTGTGGGTTCTCCTTCTCAAAAAACAAACATCCATTGCAGAAGTTTTTACAACATTTTTATCAACCGATCATCAAAAAATTGCACGATGAACGGAGCCCCGAAAAGAGAAGACTCATCCGAGAATTTCCAATTCAAATTGAACGCAGTACAAAACATTTGCTTGAAGAAATTCAAATCTTGCGCCGCAATAAACAAGTCGATTTTATTTTTTATATGAGCAATAATCCTCCAAACGATTCTACTTTTCCCCAACGGCCTTACTTTATAAAAAATATCGTGCCGATGATTTTAACCAAAAAGAAAACGAATATTGTTCCTAAAATAAATACCTGGCGTTGGTTAGCACTACCGCTCACTCCTGCTATTTTATCCGTTGCGGTTTTCCTAATCCACCAGGCCTTTCGTATCAATGATGTTGCGTTGGCGGAATCACAAAAAATTATTGAAACTCCTATTCAAGGAAATAATTTTGTTACCACACTCAACAAATTATATTGGATTCATCAAACCCTACTGGATACTCAAAAATGGCCATCACTTTTCGGATTTGACCAAACCCTTAAAATCGAAAAACAATCTGGTTTGCGTTACGAAACCTTCCTTCAAACCCAATTTAAAACTCTCATAATGGAGACCCTTAAAAAAACGATCACTGAAAATTTAAATAAGAACCGCTTGGACTTGTATAATGCGCTGGCCAGCTATTTGATGCTGACAACAGAAAATCGCTTTGATTCCAAGGCCATCATGCAATGGTTTACTTTGCTATGGCGCAAAGAATATGCAACGGATAATAAAATGCAAATTCAATTGCAGACCCATTTGCAAAACCTTTTAGCACAAATTCAGTCGCCCTATCACCAAGACAAGGGACTGGTTTTAGAGGCCCGATCTTTTCTCTCTACTATGTCCCCTCCCGAATTGGCTTTTCTGCGCCTTCAAAATCAATACTCCAAAGAAGATGTCTCTCCTTTAGGCGAAAAACAGACTATGCCCGGCGTTAATTTAAACAATGCCACTATTCCCCTTTTCTATGATACCGATAATTTCCAAAAAATATATCACACCGACATTCCAAAACTCGTCGATGATATTAATGAAGAAAATTGGGTACTTGGGATTACCAATAAAATTGAATTAAGCGAAGCTCAAAAAGCTGGCCTCGTAGAAGAAGTACAAAAAATGTATCTCGATAATTTTTCTCTGCAATGGGCAGATGTACTAACGCATATTCAAATGAGCGAAGCCAGCACACTGAGCGATACCTTGCGAGGCCTCAACTTACTGACGGATGAAAAATCGCCTTTTTTACAATTAATAAAGGCTATTGTCACGAATGTGAATCTGTCGAACAATCCGAATTTAGCCAAAATTAAACCTCTCACCGAGGCCCTAAGCCAATTCACAGCGCAAGATAAGAATCTGCAAAATCTCATTGCCAACTTAAATGCCCTTCAAAAAGCGCTTACGGCTATCTCAACGAATAAAGATCAAAATCAAGCTAGCTTTCAACTTGCCAGCGCCTATTTTTCAAATCCTCTTGAAAATAATTTGGCAGGAATCTCTAAAGATGCATCAACGCTTCCTGAACCGCTAAAAAGCTGGCTAAACTCGCTTACTAAATCGAGTTTGAATATTATATTGACAAACTCAAAAGTTTTTTTGAATGCACAATGGCAAAAGACTGTAACTCCATTTTACCAATCAAAACTCAATAATCAGTTTCCTTTATTTCCAGGGGCCTCAACCGACATTTCCTTTGCCGATTTCAAATCTTTTTTTGGGCCAAAGGGTTTAATTGATAATTTCTTTACAAAATATTTACAAGCTTTTGTCGACACTCAGTCACAATATTGGGTATTCAAAAAAATTAATGGTCAGGCTTTCCCAATCGATCAGAAAAAATTGAACATGTTTATTCGAGCCTCTCTGATTCAAGAGATGTTTTTTACGGATAATCCAGATAAAATTGCTTTCCATTTTTATCTAACCCCCATTTCGATTAATCCGACACTTCGCTCTTTTAGTCTCAACGTCGATAATCAACAATATGTATTTACTCGTAAGAGTCACACTATCGTGAAATATTTTTGGCCCATTAGCAAAACCAGCATGGCTTCTATCACATTTACTCCGAAACGATTACCAGATGCCGAAGTAGCACCAACCCCCTTCATGCTCACGCAAAGTGGCCCTTGGGCTTGGTTCCGTCTGCTCAATACATCCGGCAAAATTGTTCCCGGCCCCAACGCACAAGTGTTTACCCTAAGCTTTACCAACGACGGAAAAAGAGTGCGCTTTAAATTGGTAAGTGATAATTTAATGAATCCTTATTTACCGAACATCATCACAAAATTCCGATGTCCGGACAATTTATGACTTTAGGAGTTTCACATGCACTTTTTAGCAGATTATGGCTTGTTTCTTCTTAAAACCTTGACCATGCTTGTCGCGGTTCTTCTCGCTGTCATTGGTATTTTAGCCGCCGTTTCTAAGTCTAAGCAGAAAGAAAAAGAGGAAGGCGGTGTGCTTAGCATAAAAAAGCTCAATGATAAGTTCGACGAAACGCAGGAATCGCTTCTAGAAGTAGTGCTTAGCAAAAAGGCCTTAAAAAAAGCTAAAAAAGAAAAACCTAAAGCCAAAAAAGATAAAAAACGCCTATTTATTATTGATTTTGTTGGAGACCTTCGCGCCTCGGCCGTTAACAACCTACGCGAAGAAATTACGGCGATATTGCTTATCTGCACACCTGAAGACGAAGTTCTGCTTAGACTCGACAGTCCTGGTGGGATAGTGAATGCCTATGGACTAGCGGCATCGCAATTAGAACGCTTAAAAGAAGCCAAAATTAGGCTTACGATTTCGGTCGATAAAATGGCGGCCAGTGGTGGCTACATGATGGCCTGCATTGCCAACAATATCATCGCCGCTCCTTTTGCGATTATCGGTTCAATTGGCGTCATTGCCCAGCTCCCCAACTTTCATCGATTTTTACAGCAAAAATCGATCGATTATGAACAAATCACTGCAGGCGAATTTAAGCGCACTCTCACTATGCTAGGCAAAAATACCCCCGAAGGCAGAGCCAAAATGCAGATGGAAGTGAACGAAATTCATACCCTTTTCAAAAATTTTATCTGCGAACACAGGCCCCAGGTCAACATTGATAAAGTGGCCACTGGGGAACATTGGTTTGCTTTGCAAGCCTTTGAGCGGCGCTTAGTGGATCGGCTGATCACGAGTGATGATTACTTACTACAAGCCAAAGAAGATTTTGACCTCTATTTATTGCACTATAAAGTCAAAAAACCGCTAGCCAAACGCATTTCAGTGGGGTTTAATAATATGCTTAATAAACTCATACAACCCACTTCGGGGGGACGCGATTACTTATGACAAAGCATAACCACGATCATCACGACCATAATCACAATCATGACCACGATCATGACCATGACCATGACCATCATTCTCACGGCGCTCTGGGCCACTCTCATGGCGCTTCGGCGCCTCACCACGTTTTAATTGTGGCCATTGTTTTAATTCTGGGATTCTCTGTTTTCGAAGCTTTTGGCGGTTGGTTCGCGCATTCGCTTGCCTTATTAGGAGATGCGGGCCACATGGCATCAGATGCCCTTTCGCTCATTATTGCTGCTTTTGCAGCGTGGATTTCGCTGCGCCCCCCTTCTGCAAAACATTCCTATGGATTTGGTAGAGCCGAAATTGTGGCGGCCTGGATCAGCAGTTTATTGATGATTATTATTTCCATTGCCGTCATAATCGAGGCGATCAACCGCATTGGTAATCCTTCACCCGTTCATGGTGGTTTGGTCGTCATCATTGCCTTCATCGGATTAGTCGTGAATTTGTTCGTTGCGTGGCTCTTATCGCGCGGTGAACGCACACTCAATATTCGTGCCGCACTACTTCATGTGATGGGCGATGTACTCGGTTCACTTGCCGCTTTAATTTCCGGTGCCATTATTTATTACACACGCTGGTTCCCCATCGACCCAATTTTATCTATTTTTATTGGTATTTTGATTTTAGCCTCGAGTCTAAGACTCCTGCGTGAATCCTTATTAATTTTGATGGAAGGCGTACCCGGGCATTTAGAATTAGACGATGTCGCCAAAAGCCTGCGTGAAATCGAAGGAGTTAATGATGTTCACGATTTGCATATTTGGACACTTTCCTCGGGAAATATTGCTTTATCAGCCCATATCGATATTACGGAATTAAGCAGCTGGGAAAGCGTTTTAAGGGAATTAAGAAAGGTGTTAAAAAAAGAATATGACGTTGAACACGTCACGTTGCAACCTGAGGCGGAAATAATTGACTGCCAACCCTGCGTTGAAGTCGTTAAAAACTGATGTAGAGGAATTGCCATGGAAGACAAAAGAACATTTGACTGGGAACTGTGTTTAAAAAAATGCAACAATAATGCCGCACTCGCTAAAGAGTTGTTTGATTTATTTGTGGCAGAATTACCAGAGTTTGTCGAAAAAATATTGGATGCTAAAGAAACGAAAAATAAAAAAGCCTTGCTTGATGTTATCCATAAATTGCATGGTGCCTGTTGTTACATAGGTGTGCCAAGACTCAAAGAACTCGTTGCTGAAGCGGAAGCTATGCTTAAGCAGAAAAATGCGGATTTCTTTTTGCAAGAGGTGGCTGAGATTCTGCAAGAAATTCAAAAAATAGAACAGATTTCTCAACCCGAAAAGTATCATTGTTAATATGAATGACCAGCACAAAATAAATGTAGATCAAGCCGAGATCAACAAATTCGATAGCATCGCAAAAGAGTGGTGGGATCCTCATGGTCCCATGAAACCCTTACATCAGTTGAATCCGACTCGTTTACAATTTATTACCGACCAGCTGTCCTTAGAGGGAAAAAAAGTAATTGATGTGGGCTGCGGCGCAGGGATTTTAACTGAAAGTCTCGCGAAAAAAGGCGCAAAGGCAGTGGGTCTCGATCTAAGTTCACAGGTGCTCATTGCTGCACGTGAACATGCCAAACGGCAACATCTTGAAATTGATTACGTCGAGGAGCCCGTTGAAGCCTATGCTAAATCCCACTTCGGCGAATTTGATGCGGTTTCCTGCATGGAAATGCTGGAGCATGTTCCTGATCCGTTGCAAATAGTAAAGGCCTGTGCCGATCTCGTAAAATCGAATGGTCTTATTTTTTTCTCCACCATTAATCGCACTGCTAAAGCTTTTTTGCTCGCCGTAGTGGGTGCAGAATATGTTATGAATATGTTACCCAAGGGAACTCACCACTATGAAAAATTTATCCGCCCTTCTGAATTAACAGAATGCGCGAGTGCAGCAGGTTTATCGCTTATCGATCTGCAAGGCTTGGAATATCATCCTCTCAGCGGAAAATTCACTTTAAGCAAAAATCTTTCTGTTAACTACTTAGCCTGTTACAAAAAATCATGAAAATTGAAGCGGTATTTTTGGATTTAGATGGCACCTTACTGGATACCGCACCGGATTTATTTATTGCCATTTCTCACGTGTTAACTAAATATGAATTCCCAGCAATTACTTACGAATATTTCCGCCCCACCGTTGAAGTGGGTAGCCGCGGCATGATTGAACATTCATTCAATATTACTCCCAAACACACTGATTATCGCGCCATTCTCCAGGATTTTCTGGAATATTACCGTGATCACATTGCCCAAAAAACGGTATTCTTCGAGGGGATGTTGGAATTTTTAAATACCTTGGAAAATCGCGAGATTTCGTGGGGCGTTGTGACGAACAAACCCGAATTCTTAACGATGCCCTTGCTCCAACATTTTGGTCTAGAAAATCGTTGTCGTGCTATTGTTTGTGGAGACACCCTGCCAACACGCAAACCAAGTCCCGAACCTCTCTGGCATGCTTGTAAACTAGCAGGAGTTAATCCGGAACGCTCTGTTTACATTGGTGACACACAAAGCGATATGGTGGCCGCTAAAGCGGCTAATATGATCGGTCTTGCCGTGTCTTTTGGTTATAACCTTCACAAAACCTCACCTAAATCATGGCCTGCGGATTATATTGTGGATAATGCCAATGATTTGCAAGATTGGCTGAATTTAATGTAAGCTTCTAAGGTCAATGGCTGAGAAATACCATGCATAAAAATAAAAAATTATTAATATTAACGTCGGGCGGTGATGCGCCAGGGATGAATGCGGCTATTCGTGCCTCGGTCCGAACAGCCATTCATCATGGTCTCGAAGTGTATATTTCAGAAAATGGCTATCGTGGTCTTATTAACGAAAAAGTCATTCCCATCCATTCTAATTATGTTGCCAATATTGTTCAGCGTGGTGGAACTATTTTAAAAACCGCGCGTTGCCCCGAATTTAAAGATCCAAAGGTCCGAGCAAAAAGCGCGGAATATTTACGTCATTTGAAAATGGATTATCTGGTTGTGCTGGGTGGTGACGGTAGTTTTCGAGCGGCAAGCTTATTAGCAGAAGAAGGCGGACCAGCCACCCTAGGAATTCCCTGCACCATCGATAATGATATTACGGGCACCGAATATTGCATCGGTTTTGATACCGCACGAAATACGGCTTTAGAAGCCATCGATAAAATTCGCGACACCGCTTTCAGTTTAGATCGAAATTTCATGATCGAAGTGATGGGTCGCGCCACAGGATTTATTGCCGTTGATGTGGGGATTTCTGGTGGTGCCGAGGCGATATTAATTCCTGAATTTCCGATGACGACGCTAGCACTCGTCGAAAAACTTCAGAAAAAAAGGCGAAAAAAAGGCACTTCTATCATGGTGGTAGCCGAGGCCGATAATCCTGGGCGCAGTGTAGCGCTTGCCGAAGAAATTAAACAATTAAGCGGCATCGAATATAAAGTATGCATTTTAGGCCACACACAAAGAGGCGGCGCACCCACCGTACTCGATCGAAAAGTAGGCTCAATTATGGGCGCAAAAGCGATCGAAGGTTTACTCAATGGAGAAACTTGTAAGATGGTGGCCGAGGTAGCGGGTGAACTCGTATTAGCGCCCTTCCCCGATCCCGAAAATGCCACCCGATTCTTTAAAGACAAAAAACTCCTCGA
Source organism: uncultured Gammaproteobacteria bacterium (assembly GCA_963711375.1). Taxonomy (GTDB): domain Bacteria; phylum Pseudomonadota; class Gammaproteobacteria; order Coxiellales; family Coxiellaceae; genus CAVQDV01. Next base: position 1,811,200 of record CAVQDV010000005.1, on the reverse strand, counting down.
ATTAAATGATATTATTTGTGAGTAACAAAATGGAAAATAAAAAAATTATGCTGGGTTTAGTGATGGGTTCTCACAGCGATTGGGAAACCTTAAAGCACTGCGCCGATACCTTGGATAGGCTTGAAATTCCCTATGAAACAGAAATTGTCTCTGCGCATCGCACGCCAGATAAATTATTTTCTTATGCCGAAAATGCCGAAAAACGTGGGCTCGAAATTATTATTGCGGGTGCCGGTGGTGCCGCGCATTTACCAGGGATGATTGCGGCAAAAACCCTTTTACCAGTGCTTGGCGTTCCTATTCAGTCTTCAACATTAAATGGTTTAGATTCCCTGCTGTCGATAGTGCAAATGCCAGCGGGCGTCCCTGTAGGCACGCTTGCCATAGGAAAAGCCGGCGCAATCAATGCAGCACTTTTTGCCGCTTCCATTTTAGGTACACGTCATCCCAATATTCGCGAACACTTTACAAAATACCGCGAAGGACAAACCGAAAAAGTGCTCAATAATCCGAATCCTCGTGAGAATGCAAAATGAAAATAGGGATCCTGGGCGCCGGTCAGTTGGCGCGCATGCTCACTCTTGCCGCTTATCCTCTGGGCTTTAGCACCTTGTGTTTCGATCCCAGTTTAGAGGCCTGCGCCTCCCAAATTACCGATGTCATCAGTGCAGATTACACAGATGAAACGGCTTTAAAACGCTTCCTTGATCAAGTTGACATAGTGACTTATGAAACAGAAAATATTCCCCTGGCTTGCGCAGAATTTATTTCAAAATATCGGCCGCTTTTTCCCAATGCGGATATATTAAAGACGGCACAAGATCGCTTTTACGAAAAAACCTGCTTTCAACAATTGGGTATCCCTACCGCTGATTTTTTTAAAATTGGTGCGCTTCAAGATTTACAGAATGCGGTAATAAATATAGGATTCCCTGCGGTTTTAAAGACGCGTCGATTTGGCTATGACGGTAAAGGTCAATATGTTTTAAAAGCGCCTGAGGATCTTGAAAAAGCATGGGAACTATTTTCTGGCCAAACCTTAATTTTGGAAAAATGGATTCCTTTTCAACAAGAAGTTTCGATTATCTCTGTACGAAATGCCACCGGAGAAATTTGTTTTTATCCTCTGGTGCGCAACGAACATCGAGAAGGTATCTTGAGAATTTCTGAGGCACCTTACCATCATGTAGAACTTGAAAAAAAAGCTCAAACCTATGCCCGCGCCCTACTGGAACATTTTAATTATGTTGGGGTATTAACCATCGAATTTTTCGATGCAAACAATCAATTATTAGCGAATGAAATGGCTCCGCGTGTTCATAATTCGGGCCATTGGACGATTGAAGGCTCACAAACCAGCCAATTTGAAAATCATTTACGCGCTATTTGTAATTTACCCCTCGGTAGAACGGAAATGCGAGGCCTTAGCGCCATGTTTAATTCCATCAGCACAGAACCCCCGATTGAAAAAATTCTCGAGCTCCCAAGCGTGCATTTTCATTCCTACGGAAAATCTCCAAGGCCTCAACGAAAATTGGGCCACGTAACGCTCGTCGAAAATTCGGAAAATAATTACGCCCAATTGCTTCAAAAATTAAAAGAATTATTTAATTTTGCACATTAAGCCTTTATTTTGCAAGGAACGGGGTGAGTACGTACACTCACGAAATAATCAGTTAATGTAGACAAGTAGATCCCGGCCTGATCTCTTTTTTTCGAAGGTAAGTTAACAAATTGTTGAGACAAATTAACTGGATCTCCAGCCAAGTAAACGGCCAATTCGATAAACGAGTTTTGATCTTTTGTAGAAACAAACCGGTCTAAAGCTTCATATATCCGACCCTGAATTGAACCAGGGCTTTTTAAGCTCTGAAGATAAACCAGAAATTCCTTGCAAATCCTATGGCAGGTCCCTGGGGAATAATCATCATTATTAAGCGCCTTGTCCAAAGCAGGACCTATGTTATCCTGAAATAATGTTGGTCTCATCGTGATCTCTCCCTGAAAAAATTTATTTTTTGTACTGACTAAGATAGGAATTATTTTGCTCACTAGCCGCCAGGTTAAACGCCGTTTGAAGATCTCCCTTAGGATTCTTCCACTTAGCCGCTCCGCCACCCACGGTAGGAAATAAGCTTCCGAAACCAAACGTGTGAGTACGGCGAGTTTTCATAATATCATAAAAAGCATTATATTGTTCAGGGGTAACCAGCATGTTATCATTCATGTTATCTTTGAATTGTTGCTGAATTTTACCCACGATATATTCCCAGGTCTTGGTGTTGCCATATTTTGCTCTTAAGCTTCCTCTTTCTTCTCTTATATAGGCATAGGGATTCAAATTTCCTTGGTGCTTCTCATCCACCAATTTTCGAAATTTCACTAAGTCTGAAACTTCGACAATCTTGGGAAGCATGATATCGATAAGTGTCTTAGCCCAGGTTTTTTTCTCTTCTAATTTTATAGAGAGCATTCCAATTTCGCGTAAAATTTCTAGAACATCAGATGCATTGGGCTTATATTTTTGATTTAGATGCGTGTCATCACTTATCAGATTTAATAAATTTTTAAACTTTTCTTGGTCATTTTTGAGTAGGTGAATATTGTGAAAAAGTATATTGAACCCATGGCGACTAAAATTCATTTGGGTGTGTTGATCAATAATGACATCTGCAAAATTGCTCCACTCGTTCACTTCACAATTAGTATCAAATTTCGCTCCCGCAAGGTTTGCCTTTTCCGGAATCACAAAACTACAAGCCATGAATGTTTGATTCTCATACCCAGTTGCAGGTATTTGAAGACCATACTCTACTTTGTAGTGTAAAAGGTTAAGCCCTTTAACATCCTCAGCAGATTCTAAAGGTCCCACGATAACAAAATTATCCTTTTTAAGATTATTCCAGCGCTTTAATTCTTCCGTAATTTTATCCTGGGCAATATTCAATTTTGTTCCGAAGTCGCGTTCTTCTTTTTTCTTTCCATCAACATTCATTTGGAGGTCTAGGCTTAGGCCGTAAAATTTCTTATATATGTTTAATATGCTCAATTTTTCTTTTTCCAATAATTCAGAAAGAGTGGACAATTGATATTCTCTGGCGTCCGCATATTCTTTTAGGTTTGAAGCATCTCGCTTACTACGGTCTAAAATTTCCTCCCTGCTAGTCTCAGGGTAAGCATTTAGGGCATTCGAAAACTCTAATTTTAAATAATTATCAATCTCTCTCTTATTATTCTTAATGTCTGTTGCCGTCTGGAAACTTTGCTTGGCGAGCTCTAATTTTCCTATTGCGCACAAGATGGTGCTGGATTTTTTATCCAGTTCATCAATTAAACCATTGATCCTTGACGTTAAGCCTTCTGGAGTAGACCTTACTAAAGCGCTTAATGCTTGAATTTTTTGGACTACATCGTTCAAAAGCTCTTTATTTTGCTCAATGTCTTTTATATCGTTTTCGAGATCATCAATATTAGTAGCAAAACCATCTAGCCGGTGAAAATCCAAACTTGAACTAATGTCATTTAGTTGTTTCATAAATGATAAATAAGCTCCATCAAATTCGAGTTTTGATTGTAATTCTTTGATCTGACTATAGGCATTGTCGGGAGTAATTCCATCTTCCAGAGGCACCCCCAATTTCTCCAATACGCCTTGACAAGACTTCAGGAAATTTTTTTTGGTTTCCTTTATATCGATTTTTCGGCGTTCAATTAAATAATTAGCCGTCTCAATAATCTCCATATCAAATTTAATCAGCTCTTTAGAATCTTTATTAAACTCATATAAATATTGCTCTTTATCAACAATAGATTGGTTTAAATTTGTTAAAGTCCCTTCGACTTTCTGTAACTGGAATGTTGACTCTTTTAGCGATTCAACTTTTTCATTTTGTTGAATCTGTAAATTCGAGTAGTAAGTCCACTGGAGGGGATTCCAAGCTTTTATCGAGCTTAATTCCTTCAGATTTTTTTCTATAATATCGGTATTCGAATTAATGACGCTTTCGAGTTTGGTTTTTTGCTCCAACAAATCCTCTTTCTCTTCCTTTAAGGAATTCAGCTCTTCAGACAACTCTAGTTTTCGGGATGCAAGATTATCCTGTATGCTTGGTAAAACGGTATTATTCAAAAGATAATATTCTTCAAGATGAGTCTTAAGGAGAGAATGATTATCAGCAAGACGATTACGAAATAAATGAGGGGCTTTTATATTTCCAATTATTTTCGGCTTGAAAATGGATTCATTTTCTTTTTGAAGCCCTAAATACAAGTCAGAAACGTCGGCGATTGGCTGTCTTATCTTTGACAGAGCCTCCTGGTTTTGCCTGATAGAAACTCCTAGGTTTTTCAAAAGCAATTTGTCGAGGGATTCAACTCCTTTATTTAAATCCTCAATTGCAGGAATGGCTTTCAATAAACAATCATACTTTTCATGAAGTTCTGCAACTTGCTTATCATTTTTTAATAACCCTAATTCATCTAGTGACAGATTGTTTTCAGATTGATATTTTTTCAGATTTGTAGTTATTGCATTTCTTTCTTTTTCCAAAACTATAATTTTCGATTTTAACCTCATATTCTGAATAAACAGGTCATCATGGTTTGAATCTGGTTCCAATAAATTACCAATTTTATCCTTAATCTCCTTATGAGTGGCGTTGAATTTTTCCATCAAATTGATTTCATTTTTCAAAAAGATTGATAATTTACTCTGAGCATTTTTAATTAACTCATTTACTTGATTATTTAAAAGCACCTGGGCTTGAGTGGCGGCTTTATAATAGTAAGTTTCGGCAAGTGGAGCATAGCTTTCTATCTCTTTATTTTCATATCCCGCGACTTTCAAATTCCGCTCAAGAAGCGCTTTCGCTTTCTGTGTTTCCTGAGTGAGTTCTGTATCTTTATTATCTTTATTATCATTAGCCCGGAGATTTTCTTCGAGCGCTTTTAAGGCCTCTAGTTTCTCTTTTAGGGTCCCAGTTTTTAAATAATCCGAATGATTTTCAAAAAAAGCCGTATAAGTAAATGCAATAGCTATTTGTAAAATTCTCATTGAGTCACTAATCCATATTTTCTGCATTTTTTCTATGGTGGTGACATGTATAAGATCAAATTCTCGTAAACAGAATATAATCACATCTCCGAGAAAATAGGCCATGGGAATTTCCCTGTATTCTGATTTTGATAGAATATCTAGGGAATTAGGTTCTTTAAGAAGTTTTTCAAGTTTGGTATTTAGCGAACCTAGCTGTTTAAACAGTAAAAAAGGACTTTGACCCTTGTTTTCTAAGAGACTCTGAAATTCATCAAATTTGTTCTTATCGAGTGCGCTAATTAACCCCACAATGCTGGAAAATCTGGCTTCAAATTCTTTCAGATTAATTTTATCATAAATCAGCTTATTAATTTCTTCCTCGGCAAATTTTAAAAGGGGAGAGACCTCTGGAATGGCGTTTTCTGTCTGCTCATCTGCATTTGAATTATTCCTAAGAAGAGCAGATTGACATTTTTTAATTATGTTATTTTCAATACCATTAATTTTTGCTGATAGATCGATCCCTCTTACAAGAAAACTTAAAGGACCTCCAATTTGCCGCCTTAATACTTTGCCAAAATAAGTTGTGGCTTCACTACTGGAATTCTTAATCAAGGTAAGGAGACTTTTTATTGTGATTAGGAGGTAAAGAAATTCATAACTGACGGCAACAGCATAGTCACCTTTGAGTAATGGCCACCACTCGGTGCCAGTGCTGAGCCGATCATGAGCCTTCTTTATTTCCATAAGGCCGTCTACGCCAGGGTCTTTCTTCGAAAAAAGAGGGAGAATAGAGTCAAACAGGCTCTGAAGAGCAAGCAACTGCATGTATTCCTCAGAATCTTTTGACAAACCACGCTTATTGGCTATCGTAATGATCCTATCAATGTTTTTTTTAACTTCTTCTGCCTTTGCCTCTAGCTCATCAAGCAGCTCATCCTCTGTCTTAAGGTATTTGTTTTTATTGGTAATTGTTACTCTTGTCATAATGACTTTAGTATACACCCCTTAGATTAAGGAAAGCTTAAATGTGGGTGGTTTTTAAAACTTTTTTACTGTTTTCGAGGAAAATGCTCCCTTAGACTTAGGGCTTATACCTCCTGCAACTATCGTTTTATCAAGGCGATAGCATAAAGTCCGGGTAATACTTTTCATGCATCCTCTTGATAAACTTAATAAGATTCTCTTTTTCATAAAGATGCGCACGTAATGAAGCCTCATGCGGAAGTGTATAAATCTCTGCGCAAAAAGCATAAATACAAGCATCAATTGACGTCATCCGATCTTTAAAAAAGTATGGGCCTTCACCAAATAAAGTCGCTAAGGCATCAAGCTCCCCTTTTGCTTTTAGATCAATAAGCTCGGGTTTTAAACGCCCCGTGCCTTGTTCATACAATTGACGAAATACTTTTTTTTGTAGGCGGCGAAGTACAAATTTTCGTAATAGCCTTGGAATCGAGCTTCCAATCAATTTGAACCAATGTGGGCTAACGTTTGGATCGATCCACCGAGTCCAAACCATCGCAAAATAGGTACTCTCCTCAAGCATACGTTGAACAGAAAGCGAGACGGCACGCTCTTGAACGCTTAACTGCTCGTCCCACGTTATTTGGTGACGTTGGACAAGATTCTGGATAATTTGGCTAGAATCCCCCATTTTTTGTCCCTCATAATCAATGTAGGGTAATTTATGGGTTGGTCCCTTGCTAACATTTAATGTGGGTTTAATGGTATAGGGTATATCGGCCATCCTTAAAAAAGTTTCCACTTTCAGGCAAAAAGGACTGAGATTAGCAATTCGTCTACCGTGAGGAAATTGATAAAGAACAAGATTATTTTTCACTTTGCCTCCATGGCGGTTTAAAAGGTAGAGGTATATTATACACTTAAAGTTCCGTGATAGAATATTCTCTTATTCTTCGCAAAAGAGGACTTCTATGAAAGCATCTGACTTGTTTTTAAAATGTCTCCAGGCTCAGGGGATTAAAACCATTTATGGTGTTCCAGGCGAAGAAAATGCCGATCTCATGATCTCCTTGCTCGACTTTCCCATCGAATTTATTACGACAAACCACGAGCAAACCGCTGCATTTATGGCCGAAATGCATGGACGACTGACGGGGATTCCTGGCGTATGTCTCGCCACGCTCGGCCCAGGCGCTACCAACTTGATCACGGGTGTCGCACAAGCGAATCTCGATGGAGCTCCACTTATTGCCATCATTGGCCAAGGTAACACAAACCGGCTTCACAAAATTTCGCATCAAAATATCAACTCCATTGAAATGTTTAAACCGGTCACTAAATGGGCGACCACTATTTTATCGGCAGAGGTCATACCCGAAGTAATTGCAAAAGCCTGTAAAATTGCAACGGGAGGAAGACCCGGTGCCGTCGTAATTGAATTACCCGAAGACATCGCCAAAATGGAAACCAAGGCAACGGTAATTGAAAAAAGTGAAAGCAAAAGTGGTGAAGAAGCTTCAGAAGAACAAATTCTGCATTTTCTGGATCTTCTGGCTAAGAGCAAAAAACCCTTACTTTTAATAGGTGATGGAGCTTCCCGTACCGAAAGCGATTTATTTGTTCGCGAATTTTTAGAGAAAACGAAAATATATGCTGCACATACTTTTATGGGAAAAGGCGTTGTCAGCAATTTATATGAACGCTCTCTTCATTGCGTAGGCCTAGGAATGAAGGATATTCCACTGAAAGCATTTGAACATTCCGATTTAATCATTTGTATTGGATACAACATGGTAGAATGGTCACCTAAAAATTGGAATTCTAGCCACAAAAAAACAGTCGTGAATATTGACTCAGCTCCTTCTGAAATTGATAAACATTATTTACCCGAGCTCGAAATGGTGGGCTCCATTCCCCGAATCATTCAGCAAATCAATAAAAAGCTCAACGAAAAACATATTAAAAATGAGACTTATTTTGAAGCCATTCAGAAAAAAGCTGAAGCGGATATTCGAGGATTTGCAGACGACGATGGTTTTCCGATGAAACCCAAACGTATTTTAAAAGATATTCGAGATACCTTGTCCGACAGTGATATTTTAGTCTGCGATGTGGGCGCTCATAAAATGTGGGTGGCTCGACAATATGGTGCTCGACAATCCAAAACCTGCTTTATTAGCAATGGTTTTTGCTCCATGGGCGGTAGCATGCCCGGAGCCATGGAAGCGAAAAGACTGCATCCGGGAAAAAATGTAGTAGCCCTCTGTGGTGATGGCGGTTTTATTATGAGCGTACAAGCCTTATTCACGGCTGTGGCTGAAAAAATTCCCTTTGTGGTTATCGTTTGGGAAGACCAACAATACGGCTTAATCAAATGGAAGCAAGAAATGCAGTATCATCAGCATTCGCATACCGAGCTTCATCATCGAGATTTATCGACATTAGCAAAAGCCATGGGCTGTCATGCTAAAAAAATTACTCGCAGCGATGAATTTCAAAATATCTTGAAATGGGCACTTCTTAATAAAGAGGTTCCCACGGTTATTGTAGTACCCGTCGACTACAGCGAAAATATGAAATTGTTTTTTCATCTTCAAGAGGCCTTTGGCTAAGGAATTCATATGCTCAGCATAAATACTGTTAATCCCACAACGGAAGAAACCATTCAGCACTATACTTTGATGAGCAAAGAGGAAGTGGAGTCGCTAATACAAGCCATGAATAAAGCCCAAAAATTGTGGTCTAAAACAGATTTCTCAATTCGTCGACAATATTTCAAAAATCTGGCCAACTTACTGTTGGAAAGAAAAGAAAAATTAGCGCGCATTATCACCGACGAAATGGGAAAGCCGATTTCGCAAGCTATTCCAGAAATCGAGAAGTGTGCAAAATTATGCGAATATTACGCTGAAATGGGCGAAAAATTTTTAGAGCCTGAAGTTATTAAAACTGAATTTCACAAAAGTTATCGAGCTTTTGAACCGCTGGGAATTATTTTTGCTATCATGCCCTGGAATTTTCCATTTTGGCAAGTGATGCGCTTTGCCGTACCCAATTTAATGGCAGGAAATGCAGGCCTTTTAAAACACGCCCCGAATTCTTTCGGTGCTGCTCTTGCGATTGAAAAACTATTTATAGATGCAGGATTTCCTCAAGATTTATTTAGAAGCTTGCTAATTGATGTCGATTTAGCCCCCTTCGTTATTCATCACCCTCTAGTGGCCGGCGTCACCTTAACCGGTAGTAATCGAGCCGGACAATTTGTCGCCAAAGAAGCTGGCGAGGCTTTAAAAAAAGTGGTTTTAGAATTAGGAGGCAGCGATCCCTATGTCATTTTAGAAGATGCCGATCTGGAACAAGCGGCGAATGAGTGCGTTCGATCTCGCCTCAGCAATTGCGGACAAGTGTGCATTGCGGCAAAACGCATTATTGTCGTTGATAAAATTAGAGCGCCGTTTGAAGCACTCATTCTTGAAAAAGCTAAAAAATATGTCATGGGAAATCCACAGGATGCCAACATTAATTTGGGACCTATGGCTCGAAATGATTTGCGAAAAAAACTTCATGAGCAAGTGGAACGCTCGATTAAAACCGGTGCTCGTTGTGTTTTAGGCGGCACGCTCCCAGAAACCAAGGGTTATTTTTATCCAGCCACGGTTTTACTGGATGTAAGAACGGATTCTCCCGCTTTTCACGAAGAATTATTTGGGCCTGTTCTTTGCATCACCCCGGCCCGTGATGAAAATGAAGCCTTTGCTCTTGCCAATAAAACCGAATTTGGATTAGCGGGTGCGGTATTTACGCGTGATCTTGAAAAAGGTGAACGACTCGCTCGAGAAAAAATGGATGTGGGCACCTGTGCAGTAAATGCTCATGTGGCCTCAGATCCTCGTCTGCCTTTTGGCGGAATTAAGCAATCCGGCTTTGGTCGAGAATTATCAGTAGAAGGAATTCGAGAATTCGTTAATATTAAAACCATTGTCGTGGCCAAATGACCGCTACGCTATTTTAAAGCTTTGTGTTCATCCCGAGACTGATTCGCAGGATCCATTTTTTCTGCATTTTTAGAATATGGATTCCGCGGGATGACTTCAAATAGTAGATTCTCTCAGACACATCTATTACAATGCCGTCATGGTTGCAAAAAGCTCTCTAAAATCCTCTTTAATTACGGACCACTGGTCTTCCAAATTAGCCTTTATTATTGCGGCGACAGGTGCTGCTGTGGGCCTTGGAAATGTCTGGCGATTTCCCTACATGACCGGCACGCATGGCGGAAGCGCTTTTGTACTCGTTTATTTGCTCTGCGTTATTATTATAGGCCTTCCCATTATGATCGCCGAATTATTAATTGGCCGACGCGCAAGACAAAATCCGGTGACAGCTCTGCAAAATCTCGCCTTAGAAGCCGGTTCTTCGAGGAAATGGGGATTTCTTGGCTGGTTTGGAGCACTCGCTTTATTAATGGTTTTATCTTTTTACAGTGTGGTCTCCGGCTGGAGCATCGCTTATATTGCAAAAAGTTTTAGCGGAAGTTTTACGAATTTAAACCCCACGCAGATTACGGGCATTTGGAATAAATTCCTCTCTGACCCTTGGGAATTATTATTTTATCACTCGGTCTTTATGTGCCTCACCATCGGCGTTATTATCAAAGGAGTCCAAAAAGGCTTAGAACGTACAACAAAAATATTAATGCCGGCGCTCTATCTCATTTTAATCGGGCTTGTTATTTATGCTGCCGTCGTCGGTGACTTTGCCAAGGGCTTTCATTTTTTATTTGATTTTGACAGCAGTAAAATAAACACGAATGTCGTCATCGCAGCGATGGGCCACGCTTTTTTTACTCTGGCATTAGGCGCCGGCGCCATGCTGATGTACGGCGCCTATGTACCCAAAGGCGTTAATCTCGTGCAGTGCGTTTTAATTGTTTCCGCCCTCGATGTCTTGGTCGCTTTTTTATCGGGACTCGCCATTTTCCCGATTGTTTTTGCCGATCATTTGGCACCCAATTCTGGCCCGGGCTTAATGTTTGTTTCTCTTCCCATTACGTTTGCGCACATGACGGGCGGCCGTTTTGTGGGTGGATTGTTTTTTATTTTATTATTATTCGCCGCCTGGACTGCCTCCATTAATCTCGCCGAACCCCTCGTTAATATTGCGATGAAGTATTTACAGTGGAGCCGAACTCGATGCGCGATTTTAATCGGATTTTCCGCGTGGTTTTTAGGCATTGGTTCACTACTTTCCTTTAATGTGTGGGAAAACGTTAAATTTCTGCACCAATATTCTGTATTTGATGTCGCCACGAATGTGCCAACCGATTTTATATTGCCTCTCGGCGGCCTAGGCTTTGCTATATTTGCCGGTTGGATTATGAAAAAATCAGCCACAAAACCCGAAGTTCCTAAAGCGGTGTATCCGCTCTGGCGATTTCTCGTACGCTACGTTGCCAGCGCAGGCATTTTAATCGTGTTTATCACTTCACTGATCGGATAAAACTACTATGACAAAAGCTTTTGACCAGGCCTACGAAATCATCAGCCAAAAATGGGATACTGACATTATTCCAACCTTGGAGGAATATATAAAAATTCCCTGTAAATCCCCGGTATTTGATGCTGAATGGAAAAAAAATGGCTACATGGATAAAGCCACACTACTCATTAAATCCTGGTGTGAAAAACAAAATATCACTGCTATGAAAATTGAGCTCATTGAAAAACCTGGAAAAACTCCGGTTTTATTTATCGAAATTCCCGGTCAATCTGAAAAAACCGTTTTACTGTATGGCCACTTAGACAAGCAGCCAGAAATGCGGGGATGGGATACAAATTTTGGGCCCTGGCAGCCCGTCATTAAAGATGAAAAATTATATGGTCGCGGCGGCGCTGACGATGGTTACTCGACATTTTGCGCGATGAATGCCATTGAAACCTTGCAAGCCTTAAAGATTCCACATGCCCGTTGTGTGCTCTTAATCGAAGCCAGTGAAGAAAGCGGCAGCGTCGATTTGCCTCATTATTTAACCGATTTAGCCTCAAAAATTGGGACCCCCGATTTAATTATTGGCTTGGATTCCGGTTGTGGCAATTACGAACAATTATGGGGAACGACATCCTTACGCGGATTTGTGGGTGGCATTTTAAATATTGCGGTATTAACCGAAGGTGTGCACTCCGGCTATGGTAGTGGCATTATCCCCTCTGTTTTTATGGTTTTAAGACAATTACTAGACCGCTTAGAAAATCCTCAAACGGGAGAAATTTTATTAAAGGAATTGCATTCGGATATTCCAAAAGAGCGAGTAAAACAAGCTGAAAAAGCTGCTGAATTTATCGGCGATGCTATATGGAGTGAAATTCCCTTTATTGGAAACACACAACCGGTGACGCATGATCTTACGCAAAATATTTTAAATCGCACGTGGCGCCCTGCTCTTTCTATCGTGGGAGCCAATAATTTACCGCCTACCCAAAGCGCTGGAAACGTAACTCTCCCCGATGTGGAATTAAAATTATCCATCCGCGTACCCCCCACTTGTGATCTTGAAAAAGCCCAAGCGGCCTTAAAAGCCTGCTTGGAAAAAAATCCTCCTTTTGGAGCTAAAATTAGCATGAATTTCCAAGAAGGCAGCCCTGGATGGGAAGCACCACCCTTAGCGGAATGGTTAAAAACAGCTAATGATGAAGCCTCTCAACAATTTTTTAATAAACCTGCCGCTTATGTAGGTGAAGGTGGCTCTATTCCTTTTATGGGCATGCTCGGAAAAATGTTTCCAAATGCGCAATTTTTGATTACCGGTGTCCTTGGCCCAAAATCCAATGCCCACGGCCCTAATGAATTTCTGCACATTCCCATGGTGAAAAAATTAACGGGTTGTGTCGCCCATGTAATTGCCAAACATTTTGAGCAATTAAAATAGGTATTTTATGCTAAAGAAAAAAATTGCGTTTATTGGAGCCGGTAACATGGCCCAGGCGCTTATTAGGGCCTTAATTCTCGATGGATTTAATCCGAAGAATATTTTTGTCAGCAATCCGTCCCCAGATAAATTAGAAAAACTGCAAAAAGAAACCCTCGTTCATACCGAAAAAAACAATGTTACCGCAGCTAAAGAGGTTGATATCATCATCTTGTGCGTGAAGCCGCAACAACTGAATTTAGTCTGCTTGGAATTAAAAAACCTCGTTTGTCAAAAAAAACCATTGATTATTTCGGTGGCTGCCGGCGCCCCTACCCATTTTTTTTCGACCATTTTCCAGGATAAAATAAGCGTAATTCGCACCATGCCCAATCTTCCTTCCCTTGTTGGCGCCGGCGCAACGGCACTTTGTCACAATGAATTTACCAGTCACGACCAGCAAGAAATGGCAGAAATTATTTTTCGTTCAGTCGGCATCATCGCTTGGGTTGAAGAATCTCAAATAGATGCCATAAACGCATTATCGGGTTGTGGACCCGCCTATGTTTTCCTAATCATGGAAATTCTGCAAAAAATCGCCGAAGATTTTGGAATATCCAAAGAAAATTCAAAACTTTTTACGCTGCAAACCGTTTTTGGTTCCGCAAAGTTAGCACTTGAATCCGAAGAAACCTTCTCAAATTTACGACATTCAGTGGCCTCTCCAAAAGGCACCACGGCAGCGGCTCTCAGCATATTAGAAGAAGGTCATTTAGATCAATTATTCGAAAAGGCCCTAAAAGCCGCCAAAAATCGTGCAAAAGAACTATCTGACATCGTCACGCAAACCCAAAAAGCTCCCTAGCGCAATTACGGCAAGAACAAAAACATAATAAAAGAGCGAGCTTATATGCGCTAAATTTAATGAGGTGATAAATACCGCACATAAGGCCGCTGCGCCATAAACCGAGGCACCCATTACAGCTGCTCCAGCGCCTGCAATATGACGAAGTTGGTCAAGTGCAGAAGCCATCGTGGAAGGCGCCACTATTCCTGTTGCAAACGTGAAAATCATCATCGGCAGAATCACTGCTAATACATTCAGAGAAGATACCCAGGTTAAAACCAATAAAATTGCCGCCGTACCAAGCGTCAAACTAGCTCCCAGAATAATCGTTTTTTGGATTCCCAATAGATGAATAAACCGTGAGGAAAGATTCGCTCCGAAAATATACGTAATACACGTAATAATAGAAAAAAAGGCATAATGCTGAACTGAAACATGAAGTTCAGAAATAAAAATAAAGGGAGTAGCCGCATAATAGCCCATCATCCCGCCACTCAGCATAATGTAAGGAATTAAATAGGCCAAAAACGTCCGATTATTGAAAATCTGAAAATATTCCGTGATGGCACCTCGCACTTTCAGGTCCTTTTTAATATTGAGATTGGTCTCCGGCACTGAAAAAATAAATAAAAGCATAAGAGAAACCGTATAGATTAATAGAACTAGAAAAATCACCCGCCAACTAAAAAATACAATAATATATCCCCCTAAAATCGGAGCTAAGGCTGGCATGATATTGCCAAGACTACTGATATAAGAAAGTGCTTTAGCCAGGGAATTTCTGTCCATGGCATCGGTTAATAAGGTTCGACATAAAACGGATGCCGAACCAATACCGATGCCTTCAATTAAACGTGCCGTATTAAACATCCAAATATTCAAAGCTACCATGGCGAGGAAGGTGCCAATAGCCGCGACAAAAAGACCTAAAATCGTGGCTTTCTTTCGACCATGACGGCTAGACAAGCTGCCCCAAAAAAACTGGGATAATGAAAACCCAAGCAAAAATAGAGTAATCGAAAGTTTTAGCTGTGCGGGCGACGCTTTAAACACGATTGAGAGTTCTGGCAAACTCGGGAGATAGATATTTAAGGAAATAAAGCCGAGAAGCCCCAAAAAATTGGCAGACCAAAAAATTATTCGCTGATGGGTTGTTGGACTATTCATTACACGAACCACTCGACATTTTCCCAGCTGCCGAGATTTAATTTTTTAGCTTCAATTCTGCTTTGCCAATTTCCAACGTGAATTTCGAGTTTATGACCATCCGGATCCAGAAAATAGAGCGATTCCCCTGGTGATGAGTTTTCTTTAAAAATTTCAGCACCAGATTGAATAATTTTCCCTGTGATGGCCTCAAAGTCTTTTTCATCCACTCCAAAAGCATAATGGGTGTAGCAGGGGCTAGGTTTGCGATTTT
The DNA here is from genome assembly GCA_963711375.1 of uncultured Gammaproteobacteria bacterium. GTDB lineage: Bacteria > Pseudomonadota > Gammaproteobacteria > Coxiellales > Coxiellaceae > CAVQDV01. Next base: position 1,796,028 of record CAVQDV010000005.1, on the reverse strand, counting down.
TGTCTACGTTTAAACAAAACCATAATCCATTTTCTTTGGAACCAACCAGAAAATAGGCACCTTGGTTCCATTTCACTAAGGGCACAAGATCGAGGACGTCTCGATAAAAGGCGAAGGATTTTTCGATGTCTTGCACGGCTAGTGTGATGTGATTCATGAAAAGCTCCTAACAATGAGTGTTGCTGTCTGGCATAGACCCTTATTCTAAATGGGTATAATATGATGAAATCTAGCCTATTTCAAAGGAAAATTGCTTCATGAGAACTTCTCAAAGAAATCCAATTTATATCTTACTGATGAATGTCTTCGCTATACTCGTGGCTTACTATGTCTCGGTTTTATTGCATGAATGGGGCCATGGAACAGTGGCTTGGTTAAATGGGGCAAAACTAAATCCTTTTGATATCCAGTATGGCGGATGGTTTTTAATGCATACTGACGAAAACGTTAACTATGCCGGCTTGATCATTTCTGGGCGAGGAGTTGCCGCCGCGATGATTGGAATTGCCGGCGTTACGGTGAGTTTCTTTTTAGCCGTATCGTCCTTTATTTTACTCAGCTGCAAAAAAATTCAAAATAGCCCCGTAAAATTGATTTTTTCGTATTGGTTTCTCATCATCAATATGATTCCATTGGCGCAGTACTTTACCATTTCAACCTTTTCGTATCAGGGAGACGTCGGTCGATTTATTACGGGACTGAATATCTCAGGCTGGTGGATTTTTATCCCAGGAACGATTTTCAATATTTTTGCATTAACGCGAATTTTAAATACAGAAATTCCAAAAACTTATGCGCTTATTCCAATTAAAAGTCTATTAGGTCAAAATATTTTTCTGTTGACCTCCTTAAGTATTATTTTCCTGTTTATTTATACGCATGGCTACAATCCTTTAACTGACCCAGGAATGGATACCTTTAGTAAAACCTTGGCACTACTGTCAATATTCTTAGTTCCGATTTTATTTATATTGGATAACCCTTCGAGAAAATGCGTGAGAAAAGCCGTAAATTTATTACAAAAATGAATTAATTAATCGTTTTAATAAAAAATTCACGTCAGATAATGTTGAAAATTTTTACTGAATTGACTATACTGCTCGTGTTTTGCCATATACAACAAAAGGAGTTTGTTGATGAAGGAAGAAAAACAAATTCTAACCCCCCGCTCTGCTCAATTAGTTAAGGAATTTTTTTCTGGGGGCTCTGATTCCGCTCCAACTCCAGAAGGTGTTCGAGGATTTGCTGATTTCTACACAGGGGCACGAAGTATTACTCTTTTCCAAAAACCAAATAATAATGTGTCCGAGAAAAACCTGGATATAACCGGTGTGAATGTTCGTTTATATTCTCCTGAAATAAAAGAAGGATTATCACCCGTCATATTATATTTTCCAGGATTTGCATTCATCGACAATAGAGCAAAGTTGCAAGAACAAAATTGTAAAAATTTAGTGGTAAATACCGGATGTAGTGTCATCAATGTGAGTGGGCGCTGCGCACCAGAAAATCCCTTTCCTGCTGCTTTAGAGGATGGTTTTAAGGTGCTGAATTGGGTGGCTTCGGAGCAGGGCCAGGACTTAGGGCTAGACAAAGACAATATCATTTTGTGCGGCTTTAGTGCCGGTGGAAATCTTGCCGCTGTTTTGGCTCATAGAGCATTAAAGGCAGGAATTAATATTAAACTACAAGTCCTATTAGCCGCATGGCTAGATTTAACGATGAGCAGTCCTTTATACAAAGAATTTAATCGTTGGTGTGGAATGGATATCGATTTTCTGAAGTGGGCAAAGAAAATGTACCTTTCGAAACTTCCCGAAGGAAAAAACGACAGCGATACGGATATTTCGCCCCTTTTTAGACCCATAGAAGATCTTCGAGGTATGGCTCGAGCATTAATTATGGTCGGAGAATTTGATCCGTTGAAAGACGAAAATAAAAAATATTCCGAAAATTTAAATGCCGCTCAAGTCGAAACTAAATTTATACTTCTTGAGAAAAAAATTCATGAAATATTTAGTGCCGCACGCGAAAGTTTAACAGAAGGCACGCCTTTACAAAATCCCTTGCTTGAGGTATACGAAGAAATCAAGGATTCCATTAAACCGCTTGCTGAAAAAATGCAGGGTCGCGTCTTTGTTTAGACGGGACCCCGCAATTCAACCCCGCTTTTTTTCCCTAATTAGCATACCCAGTGAATATAGCGGTAGCATTGGCGATAGAGATGATGGTAGTGATGATAATAATGGCACCTTACGAAAACCCTTTGACAGCCTGCATAATAGTAACCATTCCCGTAACTATAACCGGCGCGATAATAGGGATATTGTGAATAACCATAATAACCGTAGCCGTATGGATAATAGCGATAGCCATGAGGATAATAATACCCGGGGCCATAATAATAGCCGCCCTGGCTCGCTATTGCGGCTCCAGTAATAATTCCCGCCGCGGTTCCGAACATAAATCCTGGACCAAAACCTGCACGGTGATAATAGGCGTTGCTTGGTGTTGAAAGGCCCAGCGCCAGCAAACCAATTCCTAGTGCCAACACTTTGATTTTTGGTGACTTTAATGCATTCATTGATTTCATGAGCTTAGCTCCCCTTTGATTATCTACCTTTATTATAGTAGATAATTTAATATCCCATCACCCCAACCCTCTCCCGCAAGGGGAGAGGGAGTTGGCGCGCAGCATGCGCGACGGATGAGGGGAATGCCCCCATAATCCAACAAGCTATTCATTAGTCAAAAAAATTCGATTTCGATAAGTCTTACTGTCGGCCGATTCGAATGAGTTGGCGAAAATCGGCGTGGTTTCGTGAGTTTAAAAATAAAATAGCAGAGCGCGTTTTTCGCTCAGCTATTTTAAAATTTAAAATAATAATGCTCGATGTGAAAATAGAATTATTCTCTAGAATAGCGGGAACCATTGTTTCCCTAGACGCATCAATTTGAGGGATCGCCCAACTGAAGCACGAAGCGGAATGAAGGAGATACTTCAATGCACGAGGGATGACAGCAAGTGTGCCCTCGTTCAGTGTCAAACTCCAGCCATCAGGCGCGCTCCAGTGAATTTTTTTGATGCTACTTCTGCAAGATAAAAAATAGTAACGATTTAATATATAAATTCCGTAAAAAATTAGGCTCAAGGACAATATTATTTTTAAGAAAAAATAAATATCGACACTCCATATGACAATAAAAGCGCCGCCTAAAAGCAAAAATAAAATCGACATTAATAAAATAGAAGGCTCGATTTTTATTTCATATTCCCTAATCATGCAACAAGGCTTGGCGGCAAAACCCAATTAATAATCCATCGACCTTCGTAATCTTCTAAACACACCACTGTGCCAGGGCTATAATTTGTGATCGGAAAAAAATTTTCATCGTGAACCACCAGCGCGCTGACTAATTTAGCCATCATCGGTAAATGGCCCACCAACATGGTGTCTGAAGAAAGAGAGGGCAGCATGCTCATGACGGGATACACTTCTGCCTCCGAATCCAAAATGCTGGGAGAAAGTGTTATTTGGGCGTTTAAAGCCGTCGCCAGAATTTCTGCGGTTTGTTGTGCTCGTAATTTTGGGCTATGAATAATCTGCGGAACCGGGAGCTTGGAACGCGCCAAAAACTCCGCTAGACGTTGGACCTCCGTTTTCCCTTTTGGGGACAAAGGCCGCTGGGGATCGGCTTCCGAACTTAGGGCTTCCCCGTGGCGAACAAGATAAATTTTCATATTCCTCCTTTGAAATGCGAAATGGGCATTTGCCGAATCAGGAAGAGAATAGTACACTGACCCGTCTTAAATTCGCAATCCGTAAATGAAAGGCTAAGGAGAGGCCTATTAACGAGGACAAAAAATGAGAAAGTATTGGCCCCTTATTATCTGTGCTGTGGCCTCATTGCTCTACCTCTACCGCTTTATGGCGGAAGTAGTGCCTTCAGCGATGACTGTTCAGCTCATGGCTGGACTTGGCATCCATGCCGTTGGCCTCGGTTGGATCGCTTCCATGTTCTATTACGGATATGCACCTATGCAGATTCCCGTGGGAATGATTTACGATCGCTTTAGCCCCGCAAAAATTTTATTCATCGCCTTCGCGGGCTGCGCCCTTGCCACCATTGCCTTCGGCATCAGCAATTATTACTCTTTCACCCTCGCTACACGAGTTATTGTTGGAGTTTGCGCCTCATTTGGATATGTAGGCACCTTACTCATTGGAGCAAGCTGGTTCCCACCACGCTATTTCGCCACTTATGCTGGATTTGCACAAGTTATTGGCGTTGCCGGGGGTATGATCGGCCAAGCCCCACTAGCCGCCCTCACCCACCGAGTTGGCTGGCATGCAGCCGCAATTTCCGTTGGGGTTCTCGGTTTATTTCTAGCACTCTTGGTTTTCCTTGTCGTAAAAATGGGACCTAATCGAATCCCACCTTCCCAGCACAAGGAAAAATCCAGCTTGAAGGCCGTGCTTAAACTTCGACAAAACTGGTATGCCGCTCTCTATGGTTTTTCAACCTGGGGACCGATTACAATTTTCACCTCCATGTGGGGCATTCCCTTTTTGCATAAGGCCTATACTATTAGCCTTGTAGAAGCCGGTGAGCTCATGATTTTTCTCTGGTCCGGAGTAGCGGCTGGTGGCCCACTTTTAGGTTGGCTAGCCATGCGCTTGAATGGACGAAAAATTCCGATGGCCCTCGCCTCAACGACTGGCATTATCGCTTCCATCTTTTTAATTTACTTCCAAACCAAACTCAATATCTTCTGTTTTGTGGCTTTATTTTTATATGGTTTTGCAACTTCGGCGCAAATTCTGGCCTTTGCAACAATTAACGAAATAAATCCAAAACAAAATCTCGGCACGGCCGCTGGGCTAACGAACATGGCTGTGGTGACGGGTGGCTTAACGCTCGTGCCAACGTTTGGGTATATCATTCAACATTTATGGAACGGCAGCTATCTCAATGGCACTCCGGACTATGCGTTGCATGAGTACCGAATAGCGCTTATTATGGTGCCGATGTGCTTTGCAATAGCATTGTTCACGGCCTTATTTTTATTAAAAGAAACGCATTATCAGCACGAAATTTAGGAGGCATTATGAATTGGTCTGAACTACTTACCTTCGGAGCCGCTATGTTTGCGGTAACCAATCCGCTTGGAAATTTAGCAATTTTTATTAGCTTAACTTCGCATAGAACACCCGCACAAATTCGTGGCATCTCTTACAAATGCGGTTTTGCTATTGCTATCGCCTTAATAACCTCTGTATTTCTTGGTAATGGCTTACTGAAATTTTTTAGTATCTCAATTTGGGGCTTTCAAATTGCCGGTGGTTTTGTGATTGTGATGATCGCTCTCTCCATGTTGCAATTGCAAAAATCTTTAATTTCACACGAAAAAAATGAAGAGAAAAAGCTTTCATCGGCTGCAAAAGATACCATCGCTATTGTTCCAATGGCGATTCCAATTATTGCAGGCCCAGGTGCAATGACGACCGCCGTGGTAGCTGGCCAGCATTATGCTTCTATAGCCGATCACTTTTATTTGGCAGGAACTTGCATTATTCTCTCCCTCATCATCACCATGATTCTGTTATTCTCAACCATCATCACCCGCTTGCTCGGCGAAGAAGGCGTGAAAATTTTCACCCGAATTATGGGCCTTTTGTTGATGGCAATTGCTTTCGACTTGATTATTGCAGGACTAAGAACCGCATTTCCGGCTTTTGTCTAACAAAATTCAATTGTTGCAAATTATAGCCACCGCTTTAACGGTGGCTTTGCTGCCTAAAATTCCCAAAACTAAGAAGCCACTGGTTTAAAAGTTGCCGCTTTAAAAAATCCCTAATATGATTTACCATCATAACTGCTTCAGTTAAAGGAGTTAACAAGAGCATGTTTAAGATTTTACTGAGCTTTTTACCGTGGATTTTATACTTTATTATTGTTGGGAAAACCCGAGAGCAGCATCAAGTAGCAATTATCGTAGCCCTGGCCTCAACCGTATTATTGGATTTTAATACTCTAAAAAAAGGCTTTTTATTAACCTGGTGCACCCTTATTTTTTTCGGAAGTTTACTCATCGCCACAATTTTTGTCACTTCCAATTGGCCTGAAAATAACGCAAATTTCCTAGCGAATAGTGCCCTTACCTTCATCGCCTGGTTTTCGCTGGCGATTAATAAACCCTTTACCCTTCAATATGCTCGTGAAGAAGTACCAGAGGAATTTTGGGAAATGCCGGGCTTCCTTTTCGTCAATAAAATTATCACACTTGTCTGGGCCATTAGCTTTTTAGTGATGACTGCCATAAGCGCTTATCAATCTTTATTTATTCCCTGGGTCTATCCAATTATTTCTTATATCCCGACTATTATTGCGATTTGGTTCACGAAGGTATTTCCAGATTGGTATCAAGGCTATTGCTTCCGGACATTAAGTCGCGATAAAGAAAATATCGCCGAAAATCCCTATCTCCAAGGTAACTTTGCCCCAATTAAAACAGAAATTGATGCTGAAAATTTAGAAATTGAAGGCGCCCTTCCCGAACATCTTAATGGTACATACCTCCGCAATGGTCCTAATCCCATGTTTGACCCTATTTCGTATACCTATCCTATCGATGGCGACGGAATGCTGCATGCAATTTATATTCAAAGCGGAAAAGCGACTTATCGCAATCGCTGGGTTGAAACCAAAGGATTGGTAGCAGAAAAAAAAGCCGGCCAAGCCTTATATGGCGGCATTAGAAAACCGATTCCCACTGACCCAAAATTAATTGGAAAAGATGGCGATCCCGGACCGATAAAAGATGGCGCTTTTATTCACGTGATACGTCATGCCCAAAGAATATTCGCGATGTATGAACAAGGCATGGCTTATGAAGTGACTCAAGAATTAAAAACCATTGGCCCTTGGTGTCCCGATGGGGCAACTTCTCCATTCAACGTGAATGCGCATACGCGTTATGATTCAAGAACCCAGGAATTATTTGCTTTTACGTATGGGCTGCAGCCGCCCTATTTACGTTATTATGCCTTAAATTCAGAGGGTATTTTAATCAAAAATATTCCTGTCGATAAATCACACAGCTCCATGATGCATGATTTTGTTCTCACGGAAAATTATCTGGTATTTTTTGATTGCCCGGCCATTTTTGATTTAAATGCCATGAAAACGGGTGGCAATATGCTCAGCTGGAAACCGGAATTAGGTGTAAAAATTATTCTCGTTCATCGCAAAACAGACGCGCTTATCTCGATAGAAACCGAAACTTTCTTTGTCTATCACTTTGCCAATGCGTTTGAAAAGGACAATCACATTATTGTTGATTATGTCCGTCATGAAAAATTATTTTTAGGGAGCAATTCAGAACCCAAACGTCAGCCCAATTTATATCGTGCACACATAAATATTCAGAATAAATCAGTGAAACATACTCAACTGGATGATCACACGGTTGAATTTCCAAGAATTAATGATGCGCTCCATGCAGAGGTACATCATTTTGTATATGCGCCGACTCGAACGATTTCTGATAAAAACACTACGTTTAATGCGCTCATCAAATATGACACGGAAAAACAAGCCATGGCGGTGCACGATTTTGGTAAATCCATTGAAATTGGTGAGCCAATTTATATTCCAAAAGAAAATTCGAAAAACGAGGATGAGGGTTTCGTTGGCGTCTACACCTACAATGCAGAAACTCAAAACAGTGAATTTGTTTTATTGAATGCAGAATCCTTCGAGGACAAGCCACTAGCACGAATTAAAATGCCACAACGTGTTCCACATGGCTTACACGGCAGTTGGATGCCTCAATAGAAAGAAAAGAGTATTTAGACTCTAAAAAGACTAAAGGCGCCTGTTAAAACGCCCTCGGATGCTCCTTCTACGCATGGTAGATGAGTAAAGAAAAAAAGCTTGATCGATAACAACTTCGCTATTAATCCATAAGCAAATTAGCAATTAAACGGACCATCATGTCTTTTTGTGAAGGATCGCTTTCGGCCACCAATAATGCCAGTGCAACAAGACCATTTTCGTTGAGCCTAATGACTCGATTTTGCAATTTTAAATATATTAAAAACATCAAGCACGCAATGCGTTTATTACCATCAGTAAAAGGATGATCTTTAATAATAAAATACAGCAAATGTGCAGCGCGTTCTTCTGCAGTGGAATACAGGGGCTCACCGCCAAATGTTTGTTCAATATTACCCAAAATACTATTGAGACCATGATCTCGTTCATTTCCAAAAAATTCACTGGCTTCATTACGTGTGCTTAAATCAGATTTTAATGAAGCAATAGCTTGGGTAGCCGATTGATAATCCAGGGGCGATAATATTTGAGTGCTTTTCCCAGGCAATGACAATGCATCTTCGTCATAGGCTAACAGCAAGTGCCATGTTTTCGCATAGCTCATAATTAACTGAATCGTCTCAGCGCCGATGTCATCGACCAAATTGTGATGCACCAATGTTTTGTGGAGCAGCTCGACGGAATGTTGAAGCTCTTTTATTCCGCGCTCCGCTAGACGTTTTTCGTAGAGGGTGTAGCCTTTGATTAAGTGCTCTTTCAAAACGCTGCTTGCCCACTGCCTAAAACAAACGCCCTCCTTGGAATTCACTCGATATCCAATTGAGATAATGGCATCTAAATTGTAATAATCTACCAGATACGTTTTGCCATCAGCGGCAGTTGTTGCAAAATTTGCAACAACTGATTGCTTATAGAGCTCCTTACTTTTAAAAATATTGGCGAGGTGGCGAGATATTACTGATTTGTCCCTCCCGAATAGTTCCGCCATCTGACTCAATGAGAGCCAAACAGTTTCCTCCGAAAGAGTAACCCTTAATTCGATATGCCCATCTTTGGCCTTGTAAATAACGACTTCAGGCATGATTTCCTCCTCCCTCATTCAATTGAAGCCGACCATCTTATCACAAAATAAAAAATGGGGATTAATACGTAAAATTCGGCAATTATCCGGAAATGCCGGATAACTGAATTTATATTTGATTGAGGCAAGATCCAAACCCTAGTTTTACCTAAAACTTACCTAAATTTGAAGTGGGCGAGGAGGTCTCGACGCTAAACTATTGAAAAAGATGGCGTCCCCAAGGGGATTCGAACCCCTGTTACTGCCGTGAAAGGGCAATGTCCTAGGCCTCTAGACGATGGGGACGCGATAGAAAACGTTTGGTGGAGCTAAGCGGGATCGAACCGCTGACCTCTTGAATGCCATTCAAGCGCTCTCCCAGCTGAGCTATAGCCCCAGGGCTAATCTCTATCGGAGCGCAAATTCTATGGAGCTTAGGGACTCATGTCAAGCTAATTATTCCTCTCCGTTAAACCAAGCTAGAAAGCTTGGAACCTCCCTTTCAGTCTCCTCCAGCACTCATTTTTCTTAAGAGCAGGTTAGTGCCAGTATTTCAATCAATTTGACCCTTATTCTTCGTCTGGATGTGCTAGAGTTATCTTCCAATTGAATATAAATTTTTTTATTGATAACGAAAGAAGATGGAAACTTTTTGTTTCGCGAACGCCTTATAAAGCGGCCCAAATAATTCTTGATTTTTTTCCTGGATAGCGCTGAACAAATGAAGGGCATTAACGACAAGCCTTTAAATACCGGCCTCTCGATTATAAAGCTGCTAAAAGAGTATAACGCAAAAAAACCAATTTGTTTTAATGCCCCGGAAGCTTTAGAAACTCAAGTGTCCATTCATTTATTGGGCTTGGGTTTTTTATTTGTTGGTTATCTTTTACGACTTCGAAAAATCCGACACTACAGAAGACCACTCCGACATTGATCTTGAAAATCTGAGCAAAAAAAATCTGTAAGTCTCAATAATTCAAGCTGAAACGCGACGCATCATAGACGCATTCATCCTCCCTATGAATTGGCAGCTTTTATCGGGCATTTGTGAGTGTCGGTAGGCCTACAAAAGACTAATAAGTTGTCGTGTTAATAATAACTTTAGCGATTTAAAAAGCTCCTCTTGTCCTGTATCATAGAATAGAGCTCACGGTGGAAATTAGGATGACAAACACTTTGCTGATTTTTTTAGGTGCGGGCCTTGGCGGGGCTTTTCGCTATTGGATTTCCAATGGCATTTATTTTGTACTAGGCCGTCAATTTCCCTACGGAACCCTGGTCGTTAATGTGAGCGGATGTTTTTTGATGGGCTTCCTTTTTGCTCTGCTCGTAGATCGCTTTGCGGGAGAAGCTCCGCAATTGCGAGCCTTTTTATTGATTGGCTTATTAGGCGGCTATACCACCTTCTCTTCTTTTTCGATAGAAACCCTCAATCTTTTCGAAAATGGCGCTTGGGTTCCCGCCTCTTTAAATATTTTTCTCAGCTTTATTTTATGCATCTTTGCAACATGGATTGGTTTACTAGGAGGTAGAGAACTATGAAAATAGCCAATGTGATCGTCGTTAGAGTTTATATTACGGAATCGTCGAAGCTACTGAACAGCATCGTGAGCTATTTACAAACTGAGGCGAAAATTCGTGGTATTAGCGTTTTTCGCGCTATTAGTGGTTTCGGTGAAACGGGCACTCACACCTCTTCATTACTGGATATTTCTTTAAATTTGCCCCTGGTTATCGAATTTTTTGACAGTAAAGAAAAGACGGATTCCGCCATAAACCACTTAAGCGAAATCCTAAAGCCAGAGCACATCGTTTTTTGGGAAGCCAAAGCCAATGATTAATCTTACCTCAGTCACTGCAGTTTTTTAAAATAACTAATTTAATCAAGCCATTCCAGCTAAAATACTGTAGTGTAATTTCGCGGCAATGATGGATATAAGATCCAATTGCCTCCTTGCCAGATAGTTGGCTTTTCATTTCTCATTTTCAATTAGAAGATCCTATGCTAAGATTGCGGCGTGACAAACTTCCCATAGGAAAATGACGATGCATTCCGTTGCCGAAAAAGTCCTTAATGAAACCGGAAAAGTTACCGTTAAAGGTGGTGAGGTTTTTTATAAGAAAGTTTTCACCGAAAACTCTCGAGGAAATATTCCCCTATTGATTTTACATGGTGGCCCCACTGTCCCGCATGTTTATTTGGAAAACTTAGCCTCTTTGGCCACTGAACGTCCTGTTATTTTTTATGATCAATTAGGATGCGGCGAATCTGATAAACCTGAAGATGATAATCTGTGGCATTTACCAAGATTTGTAGAAGAGGTCGAACACGTTCGAAATGCGCTCGGTTTAGAAAAAGTGCATTTATTCGGACATTCCTGGGGAGCTGCACTTGCTTTAGAACACACATTAAAAAAATCTTCTGGAATTATGAGCCTAACACTGGCAAGCCCTTTAATCAGTGCGGCTAAATCGGCAGAAGACTCTGTAGAACTCGTTAAAATAATGCCAGAACAATTTCGAAACGTAATTTTTGAATCTGAAAAAAATGGCAATCTCACTTCCCCTGAATATTATGCGGCTCGAACGGCATACGGTCGAGAATATTTATGCCGGCTTGATACCCTGCCAGATGCAATAATTTCCGGATTAAAAAGCGCCAACGAGAAATTACGCCGTATTTTATGGGGAAGCGGCCCAAGGCACCCAGATGGTCGAATTTCCGCATTCGATAAATCATCAGAATTAAAAAATCTATCGCTGCCAGTATTAATAACCTGTGGACGCCATGATGCTCCGAGACCAACTACTTTAGAAATCTATCGTCAACAAATACCAAATGCCCAGCTAGAAATATTTGAAAAAAGCTCTCATATGTCTCATCTCGAAGAGCCCGAACGCTATCTTCATGTGCTGAGGCATTTTCTGGCTCAATGCCTTTAAAATTATTATTTTTTTAGCCCACTCTTTACAACACCAAACAAAATCGTGGATGAAGCTCCTTCTCAATGTCCTCCAATAATTGATTTAATAAAGAGGGATAGGTTAGGAATAAAAACCGTGGGTCTTCAATAATCTCCTTTGGAAAAAATGCAAAAATGCACATTTTAACCTTTTCAAAAAGATTCTTTTGTGATTAATCTTACCTCAGTCACTGCAGTTTATTAAACTAACTTATTTAATCAAGCCAATACAGCTAAAATACTGCAATGTAATTTCGCGGCAATGATAGATGGCTTTTCAATTCTCATTTTCTATTAGAAGATCCTATACTAAGGTTACGGCATAAGAAACTTCCCATAGGAAAATGACGATGAATGCCGTTGCCGAAAAACTAGCTGTTAAAGGCGCAGCTTCCATTCGATAGATATTAACTATCGATGCAATAAAAAAAATTGATTATCACGATCATCAAAGTCCCGATATTCTAACACTGTTCATTGTAAATATTGATTAACGAACGATGGGGTGCGAGATGCGGATATTTGAGATTTTAAAGGATGCCACTAACCTGGAGACATTTCAGATACGAGTGAGTTTAGAAAAGGGGCAGCTGCTCGACCTCAATGTTCTAAATATTGAGCAGCATTCGCCTTTGACCGAGGCAGCCCGCAGTGGAAAATTGTTTGCCGTGGAGTGGTTGCTTAATAAACAAGTTCTCTTAAGTGGAAATGGCATTGGTGATGTTTTGTATCATTCGAGAAATCATAAGCCAATACTTGAATATCTCGAAAAATTTTTTGAGCAAGGCTTTGAAGATTCCGATATCACATTGGCTCATATCAAAGCGGCCCTAGGGAAAGCGGATTTTTTTGAAAATAAGCGAGAGAAATTGATTCAACCTAACCGGTTGGGAGTAAGCCCTGCATTTTATGCCTATATCAATAAACATCAAAATTTAGTTGAGCTCTTAGAGCAGGAAGATACGCCTATTACCTTACTCGATAATATTTCAGTCCGCAACTTAGAAGCAAATGACTGGCGAACTCTAGCTTTTTATTGTTATCAACTGGCCTACGACATCGAGGGAAAATATCCCGAAATCGCCAAAAAATATTGGACAGAAGCGAGTACTATTTTTGAGAATATTAATGCAAAAGAAAGGACAAAAATGGAAACGGAATTTCTTCTTAATTCTTATGCAAGATTATTTCCTTTTCAGGAATATGAAATAAATTATTTCATAAAGAAACTTAACTTTATTGGGTTCCAGAACTACTCTTCTTATATAAAGCCAGATACCCACCTAGAAAATGAAACATTAGTTCTTTTAGCAATTTATTTTTGTCGAGCTCATGAATCAAGTGAAGCGAAAAATATTCTGGACATAATGTACTATAGGAAAGTTATAAAAGGGGGAAATGATACCTTATTTCGTTCGCTCGCCGATAAAATGAATAAACTAATTCCTACAGATGAAAATTCACTTCAATATCGTTACGTGCCTATTTATAGGGAAATTATTCTTCAAAGTCTTCTATTTATTAGCGATCAAAATATTCAGGATCGTAAATTTATATCTGAAACATTTATAAATCTTAATGAGAATGCTCCAATAGGAATATTAAAAAAAATTTATGACGATAATTTTCGTGATTTTTTGCTTCGCCTTTTTGCTAGCGACGCGCTCAAAAAATCCTGGCTTATTAAGCCTGGATTTCGGGCCTTATTAGCAATTAAAGATAAAACCGACGCCGATCTTAGGAGCATTCTCAGTTTAAATATGGATCCACCTAGGAGACGAGGTTTTTTGAACTCAATTAAAGTTAAATCGGCCGATGAGCAACTTGAGGTAGCCAAATCATTTAAAAAGGAGGGAAAATATCTGGAGGCTATACCGCACTTTCTGGAAAATATAGTGCTCTTAGAAAATTCTTCTGCGATGAATGGAAAAAATTTAGCCCTTGCAGAATCGTATTCCGGATTAATTCAGTGTTTTCTAAGTCTGGAAAAATGGCTTGAATCGGCTAATGCCTATCCCAAATTTTTGGAGCAATCAAAAGACCCTTTGATATTAGTTAATGAAAGCCCAGTCCTCATGATTGAGGCTTTTATAAACGTTGAAAAATTTGATGAGGCCTTGAACATGATTAGTGCCATTGGGGGAAGGTATCATAAGAGTTCGTGGAAATGGGATTATCTCAAGGGCGAGGCTTTTACAGGAAAAAGAGACTTGAAAAATGCGGGAGCTTGCTTTCTTAAGTCCTATGAAAAGATCGTCCAAAATTGGGTCCAAAATGACCAAGTATATACTGATCTTGATTTATTTAAACTCGCTCAGCAACTACCACTTAAAAAAAATTTCCTGGGTACCGATTATTGGCAAGGATTAATTAATAAAATGAAAGGTTATGAAGAATTTTGGAAAAAGGTTTCCACCTATTTTCTCGACCTATTTTATTCATCAAATTTTGAAGATCAAAAAAGAATTTGTGATATTTATGCAAACCAAAAATTGAAGTCTACTAAGCTTTTAGATAGGCAAGTGGCAGATTTGGAGGCGCATTCTTCACTTAAAAAGTGTGCAGATCTCCAGAGTCTCAATCTGTTTGCAAATGTTCGCTTGTTTCTGGATGCTAAATCCTCTGAGGGAACTCACTTCAAGCGGCAGATTATTCAATTAGCAAATGCTTCTGAAATAGAGCACTATTTTAAGTTAGCTGTGGCTAAAAATCCCATCGGCTTAGCTGTTTTTGACGGTTTTACTAAAATCATGTGTGAGGTAGAAGCCGAAATAGCCGCAAGTGTCGAAGAAATAAATCAGCAAATTTCTAAAGCAAGTTCCATGGATAAAAAAACCAAAACTCCCATGTCTCAGGCTGGAGCTTGGCTGAAACATATTTCAAATTTATCCCAAAATTTTGCTCGAATTTTGCTGTATTCAGGAATTGTTTGGTTTAAAAATCCAGGAGAGCCTAAAAATAATAACAACGACAATAATCAAGTGACTGTGTTAGATACTAAAGTTGAAAATAGCTTGAAATTAGCGGCGAAACTGTGCGCTGGAGAATGGACCGAAGATTTTGTCTCGATGGTGCTAAAAGAGGAATATCCTCCAGAGCTAAAAAATCCGGCTATGACCACTATTATGGAAAATGGAATGGCAGCATTTTTGAAAACCCTAAGTTCTCTGTTAGAAAAAGAGAGTTCTAAAACTTTGATGCTTATTTGCCAAGAGGCTATGCAATTAATTAATTACTCAAAGCGTTTAAATAATCTAGCAAGAGAAAGTGAATTTTTCGATCCTATTACCAAAGCGCTGAGTCTTTTTTCGGCACCGCCCGCGGCTTTGGCTTCAGAGGAAGTGAAGGCAGTCGAAAGTAATCAAGCTCCAATGCCCTCGGCTCCTCCGGCTGGGGACCTAGAAAAGGATGCTGCATTACCCACTTCAAATACGCCCGAAGCAGAGATTGTTTCATCTTCAGGGCCCTTAGATTTAGAGGAAGGTCCTGCATTGCCCCCTTCCGATACGTTTGGACCAAACCTGCCCACACTGTCAGAGCCCTTAGCACTTCCGCCTGAGAGTATAAAAGCGGACCCTGCATCGTCCCGTTCAAAAGTGCTTGAATCAGATATTTCCTCATCTTCGGAAGCTATGATGCAGACTATCATTCAAATTCAAACAGAAATGGGAAGAATGCTCCTGAATATGAAGCAAGCTGAAGAAAGAATCAGACAATTGGAACTGGAGTCAGCGGAACAAAAACGTGAGCTTCAAACACTTAAAGCAGAGAACGTGCAGGCTCAGAAAAAATCAGAAAAGCTTGAAAAAGAATTCGACAAACATACTGCAAACCAGAAAACTAAATCTAATATCCGATTTTTTGATCCTAGGCATTCGCCCACAGTTCAGGAAAACGTGGTAGAAGAAATTGTGAAGCCTATTGAAAATAGAGATGCCGTTAAAAGAGAATTGAGGACTCACCAACGTCATTCCTCAGGACCCGCAAAACTGATTGGGTAGACAAAATTTTTCGAAGGGACAGAAATCAATTATGCCACTGATGAATTAAATAGATTTGAGCAGTGGCTTAGAACGGAACCTCTAGACCAGTTTGGGCCCTGTTCGTTTTATATCCCCAAAATCGGTTTTTCTGGATTTGGGGAAAGATTCTGGAAAAAAATATATTAAAACAAAAAGATAGAAAATGCGTAAAAAAACGGATATCCAGCCAAAAGCTTAGCTGATAGCATCTACGTGGTGCTGTAGGGATAAATGTTTTGCAGAGAACCTTAACTTTAAAGAATCACGAGATGCCATTCATCAGTTTCCCATTTTTAGCGCTTCTACGTTGGCTCCAGTAGAGTAAAGCGCCTAGGAATAATAGAAGCATATAGACCCACAATAATGCCGTGGCGCCTTGGACATTCACAAAACCCACTAAAAATGAGACTAAACCTGTTATAAGAATGTTAATTAAATACATGACGGCGGCCGCGGTTCCTGAAATATGACGAAAGAGTGAGAGCCCCTTCCCCATCGAGAGTGGGAAAATGAAGCCACAGGCGAAAAACATTAGCCCGCTGGCAACAGCAACCAAAACGATATTGTTACTGACAAAATAACTTATTATTACGTTTATGACGGATATTATCAAAAATGTATTTACGACAGTCAAATAGACTCGGTCGAAAACATATTTTTTTAGAAGATATCGACAAATAAAAGTTGAAGCGAGAAATACAATTCCTAGACAAAACGCTAGATGGCCGAAAAATACCGGCGAATAATGCAATTGGGTTTGAATTAAAAATGGTCCCGCTGTATTAAACGTGATAAGAAGGGAATACATTAAGCCCATGAGATATACCATGGTCATAAATAATCGATGATTTAGGACTTCAAGTAAATTATGCTTAATCACGTTAAGCTTCAAGGAATGTCGAATTTGGAGGGTTTCAGGAACGATAAAAAATACTGCGATAAAACCAATCAAGCTAATGATAGCAAAAAAACAAAAGCCCGCCTTCCAACCAATGTAATACTGTAAATATCCTCCAATAATGGGCCCGACAACTGGACCAAGCCCCCACATCGTTCCGATTAATGTGCCTAAACGCACTAATTTATCGGCCGGCAAAATATCGGATATAATGGTTCTGGCCAAGACAGCGACTCCACCAATGGTAAGCCCCTGCAAAAATCGCGATAATAATAGTATTCCAGCATGAGGAAACAGCACAGGCAATAAACTAACCACGATAAAACTTAATAATCCCATTCGAAGAAGAGCCCTTCTTCCTAGAGCATCGGTTAAAAATCCTGTCAAAAAGTTTCCTAGGGCATAACCTAGCAGATAAATTGAGATGACATCCTGGGCTATTTTTGCCGAAACTCCTAAATCAATAGAAATAGCCGGCAAGGAAGGAGCCACCAAATCAACAGCCATTCCGACAATTGGCATTAAACAAAGCACTGTCCAAATAATTAATTGAATACGACTCTCGGACAAATTAAGGGCGGCGAGTTTTTTCATTTATTCTTTTTCCAAGACCTTTTTCAGGTTTTCTTCTAATTTATTGAGGAGGTTCTTTAATTGATTTCTCTCATCAGCCTTTAAGCCTTTCAGCAAAACAGTATCTTCTTGGTGAATAGCTTTTTCAATTTTTGGAAGCAATTTCTGCTCGGTGTACGGGGTGATTTGAATAAAAAGCGAGCGCCGATCTTCTTTTGAGGGAGAACGCGTAATATATTTATTTTTCTCGAACTCTTCTAATACTCTCGCCAGATGCCCGGCATCAATGTCCAGATTCGCTAAAAGCTCTTTTTGCGTGCAGGAACCCAAAATTTGCAACCAAAACAAAACCTGCCATTGAGTACGCGAAAGTCCGAGCTCTTTAATTTCAATATCAATAAAGTGACGCTTAAGCTTCACTACCTTAACTAATTTTAACCCAATTGAGTTTTCGACGCTTTTTGACATGAGAGCCTCTATTTATGGCGTAAAAGGTCACGCGAAATAATTGTATTCTACAATTATAGTATAAGTCAATAGATTGCAAAAAGGAAGAATCAAGAAAGATGGGCTCAAGACAAGAGCTCTGGTGAGAACCTCTGGTATAGAATTTAAGGCCCCTACGTAAATCAAATCAAATTTAGTTATCTTTAGGAATAAAATTGTCAAAAACTTTGTTCATCCCTTCCCGCCATGGCAGAACCAGTACTTGATCAAATTTTTTGGCATAAGGGTCATTCGATAAACAGATGGCTTCAACGTTGTCACCAGCATCTGAAGTAATTTTTTTAAAGTAGGTTAACATGTTTTCTTGGACATTATCAGTGCTTTTAATTTCAATATAAAGAGTGCTTTTACCGGGTCTTTCGACTATTAAATCCACTTCAACATCATTGACCGTGCGTAAATAACTGAATTTAAATTGGCGTCTGAAATAAGAAGCTAAGCGAACAATTTCAATGATGACATAATGTTCAAAAGCATTTCCATAAGCATGGGTTCCAGGTTTAAGCGGGACTTCGAGATTTCTGGCTAATGCACGCGTTAATCCAGTATCGAAAAGATAAAATTTTGGCTTCCCACTCACTTGCTTTCTCACAGAATTATGATGAGGCTCCAGAAAAAAACCAATAAGTGTATCTTCTAAAATTTCAAAGTAGGCTTTTATGGTTTTATCATCAACACCCACTTCTCTGGCAATATTGGCAAAATTAAGAATTTTTCCATTACTTTGTGCCGCCACTTCTAAAAACTTTCGAAAAGGGGCTAATGTTTTGATCAGCTGCTCTTCCCAAATTTCTTCTCTTAAATAGGTATGCGCATAGGCAGTCAATAATTCCTGCCGTTCGCGATCGGTGGGTAAATTTATTATTTCCGGCAATGTACCCCAGCTCAGCGCAAGGTCGAGATCGAAGTCTTTGCCAAGCTCAAGAAAACTTAGGGGATATAAATGGTAAACAAAGGCACGTCCCGCTAATAAATTTGCCCCACCACGTTTTAATTTTCGTGCACTCGAACCCGACAATACAAAATACTTATCTTTCTTTTTAAGCAATCGCTGGACCACATCCAGTAATTTGGGCACCTTCTGCACTTCGTCAATGACAATGTGAGTAATTTCGGGCGATAGCCCTTTGACAATATGAAACAACTCCTCTGGATTTTCTAGAAACCTTTGCTGTAATTGAGTGTCCAGCAAGTCAAACCACAGACAATGCTTCTCTGGAAATTGCGTCTCAATGAGGGTGCTTTTACCTGTATTTCTAGCTCCAAACAGGAAAAAACTGCGATTTCTAGGGAGATCGAGCAATCGTTGATACACCTAGCTTACTCCGGAAATTGATACTGATTTGTGGAGTATACTCCGGAAAAAAGTATCAGTAAATAGAATGAGCACACTTTTCCGGAGTCCTATCCGTAAAATGGCATTGATTTTCGGAGTTAGCTCCGAAAAATGCCATTGGATTATCAAAATCTCCAGCAGCCCCCCGCTCAAGCGGAAACTGCTGCAAAATCTCACAAAAACGTCTTTTGGCTGTTTTGAGAGATCTTATCGAGGAAATGGATTTAGATTTTTGGCGTGATTTTTTCTAGTTTTTTCGCTATTTTCGTGCCTACGTTGGCAGATTTCGCGTAATCAAGCCAGCGACTTCGCACTTCTACAATTTGGTCGATAATAAGTAGCGCTTCTTTTTTAGTAATATTTGCCTTTTCTGCAATTCGAAGGAAATGTGGCTTTCCAGGGTTAGCCCCCTCCCCTGCAACGGTCATCGTGTGTTCTCCACCGACTCCTGTGGAAAACGTTAAATCATAAGCGGGTGATAGCTGCCACGAATTATTCTTATAAATAAAGGCAAAATTTTTGCTATGATCATCACGATTATGAAATATTACATTAAATACCATCTGGCGAAAGGCTTGTTTAACCTGCGCAATATCTTTTGTAATTATCCACGTCGCCATTAAAAAATCCGCATAATCTAAATTGGGAATTCGGAAATTGGCATGTAATAGGCCGCTCAAACTGTGCATATGAATACGATGATTTTGCTCTCGATCAAAGCGTTGAATCCCAAAGGCAGTTCCATAATTTTTAATTACAAATAAACGATTTTCTGGGACTATAATTCCGCAGTCTTTTGCCATCTTGGCGTAGGCATACTCAATTTCCGAAGCATCCTCTGGCTCCGTTAATGCGGAAAATTTTATGAGATAATGCGAATATTCAGCGGGTATGTCGGAAACACCAGCACAAATGGAATGATTTTTCTGGCAATAGCCCACTAACACTTTGGGTCTCGCTCCACCCGGCGACCCACCCGCAATAATGAGTTCCGGCAAAATATCATCTTCATGTCCTTGTAAAATACGTTCGCAATCTTGTATTAATTTCGGCAAATTAAGCCCTTTTTGCCATTTATAATTTACAGGCATGGAAGGCTCATAAGACAAGGCACCCATGGCGCGATCACCCATATAGGCCAAACGTTCTAAGGGTGACAAGCGAAAAGGATCTGCGCCCATTTTTCTAAAATGCCGATCCATGAGCAAGAGTCCCCAACCATCAGGCAAAGAATCATAAAAAACGCCCGGTAATCCGCTAAATATTTTTTGATTATCACTTTGAATACCTGGTTTTAAAGGCAGTTTTAATGGTGAAAGTGGAATCCCATTTTTTAGAAAATCAGCATCATATTCAAAAAAAATATCCTGCTTCACGTGAGCCAGTTCGCCCACTTTTTGTTTGTGATTTTCTTGATGCAGGAAAACAGATAAAAATAAAGATTTCATTTATTTCTCCGACGTCCACGCTGACGAGTTTTATTCTGTTTTTTAAGCTCTTCCATTGTCATGGGTGGATTTGAATGAAGCACTTCATCAAAGGTATCTAAAGCATCCAAGACAAAAGCGAGCTTGAGCAACCTCGAAAGTGCTATTTCGCCAATTAACTCAAAGCGTTTAATATTGGCGACATTCACACCGGAACGGTCCGCCAATTCATCGCGGCTCCAATTCCGCTCAAGACGCCGTTCTCGTAAGCGCTCCGCCAGATGCAAGGTTACAGATTTGGGTGATTTTATAGCTAGCATATATACCTTTATAAGAAAATTATCGATATAACGGCTATTATATATGCTATTGAATGACATATCCATAGCCAATAAGCTGGAAACTGTTCTCAGCGGAAATAGTTGATGTTTACTTGTTTTCTGTCTTTTGGCTATGTTTTTGAATTTTTTTGTACAAATTTTTGCAGGACTGAACCGCTTTGAGCACTGCGTATTTTATACGGATACTCAACTCAAAAATCTTTTGCTAGTATGCGCTCCTTTTCTATTTACTAAAATAATTGGATGAAATATGCGCAGCAGTGAAATCATGAATATTTGGACAAGAATCACCATGGTACTCCTTGCCTCAACAGAAATGTTCGAAAATTTTTTAAAAACTGGTTTTCCTGATGCTTACAAAAACTCATTTGATGCCTCGAATACCGACACAGCCATTTTACTTGTCCAAAAAGACGCAGAGGAATTTTTACGTATCGTCAAAACAACGTGGTGGAGTGCAGAAACCTACTCTTCTTATTTTAAAAGTTATACAACTTGGTTATGGGGTGTATTTACTCCAAAACCTTATCTGCAGTTTATTAACATGATTTATTTACGCGACTTCTGTGGAGAATTTGTTTTTCATGCGGCGGCAATGCTGGAGGAACTTACGAAGGCTGTTAAGGACCCTCATAATTCTGATGAGCTGGCGGAATGCTTCATAGACAAATACACCAAATACGCGGAAAGAAGCCAAAAAGCCTTGAAAAAAATAATCGATCATTTGGTCCGCATGTCCAACTATAAACCCGAATCCACTTGGACGATAAAATTTTCGACTTATAATTCTAAGTCGAAATTAAGTGATGATCCTCTTGGTGAATTTATTCCGCTAAATGATTTTGATAAGCTTGATGAAGTAAGGACCAAACCCTTATCCAATAATCAAGCCTGCCTTAATCTTGTTAAAAATATTCAGGAGCAAGTAATTAATAAAAAGGGAATTGATATTGACCATTTATACCATGATTACTGCCGGTATATTCGAAATGAACTTAAAGAAATGAAGCTCGAAAGAGTTAAGGCCAATCAAAATAGAGCAGAACAGTCTGGACCCATTTTACAGAAAATTAAAGAACTTAAAACGTCTCTAAAGTTTAGCGACGAAAAGTCGGCCCAACAAATAGCCGAGGACAAATCAAAAAGCGATCAGTTACATAAAGCGCTACGAGACGTTTCTATTTTAAATACACAATTAGCAGAAAAAGAGAAAATAATTACGGCTTTTGCCATTCAAGCTGAAAAACCAAAGATCGAGATTATTAAATTAGTTCGTGAGAAACGCGAATTGACGAGCGATAAAAAATCACTTGGCCTTAAAATAAAGGATTATGAAGAAAAAAACACAGAGCTTATGCTCAGAATTAAAGAATTGGAGTCAAGTCAAAATCCCGAATCTGAAGAAGCCAATACAAACGGCCCTAAGCTTTAGGTTCCAAGATGTCAAGAGAAAATCAAATTCTATTTGAATCGATTATTGCCATTGATTTGAGCAAAAATCCAAATCAGGCCAATCCCGATTATTCAATTTCTTCAACGAATAATTCCGTTCACATCACACTCAAGCAGAAAAATACCGCCTATAAAATAACATTTGGAGAAATGTCAGAGTCTTGGGAATCTCTTGAGATTTCTGGGAGTCATAATAATGAAGTGAGTGTCTCCCAAAGTGATCTTAAATTTACCAATATTGCCGTAAGCGCGAATACCGTAATCTTAAAAGAAGACCTTAACATAAAGTCTACATTCTTAAACTTAAAGGCTGATGAAATTGAAAATTGTGCCTCTATCGTTTGCGATAAGGTGAAAACAACGATTAACGACGGAGGAATAGGACTTGTAAACTATGGAAGCCTAAGCGTTAATGATGAATATCATCAAACCAAAGGCGATTTCATTAATAAAAATGATTTTGATACCGCGAGACTTCTCATCCAAGAAGGTGGGCTCACGCTTAATGATATGGCTGGAAAATGGACGGTAAGAGACGAGGAGCAAATAAGCGGCTATTTATTCGAAAATGCCGGTAATCGCTACGCAAGAACTTCATTAATTGCCTGCTCTAGGATAAAAATAAATGGCTTTGAAGATGGAAATAAGGGAAAGTTTCAAGCTCAGGAATCACTCGAATTTTCTGAAAATTCCTATTGTAGCTATCGAAATTTTCTCGGTCTATCTCGTGATCAATTAAGCCTGGACGGTTTCTTTTATAATTCCGGGAATGTGCAATTTTCATCAAAAACGATGAACATCGAAAGTTCTGCGCTGTTTGGATATTGTATGGCCTTAGGTTTTTCCGCCTCTCACACTTTTAAATGCTCCCCAAAAGCTACCTTTATTCAAATAAAATTACTCTTAGTTAAAGCAGGTCTTTCATTTATCGAAAACGCGCTCTGTGATATTGAAGAGATCCATCTAGAAGGCCTAGAAAATCTCGTTATTCCGACCAATGCTCAAGTGACATCACCCAACATAGTCTTGTCCGGAAATGATATTCGAGTTAACGGCTTACTTTCCGGAAATGTCTATTTTCCTCAAAAAATGAACTCCCTATTTTTAGCTGAAGAATCCGAAATACTCAATTCTAAAACTCTACGAGCTGAGAGCAATTTCATTAATGCTCTCGGAAAAGTGCAAGCCGATATTACTCAGCTGATGGCAGCAATTTCAATTCAAACAGCTGAAACCACCCACTTTGAGGGCCTCTCGGCAAGTCTGCAATCATTTTTTCTTGAAGTCGCCGGAAAGTATTCCGTAAAAGGAATGCGCGCTTATGCCGAACAATTACTTAATTTATCGCCTCAATTAAAAATAACAGCCGATATACTTCAAGGAAAAGCTCCACTCACAGCCCTTAATGGGCAGATAGATTCCGCGGTTCAAATTTCTTCTGATGTTATCAGTAACGATGCCATTATTTTAAATAAAACGGTGACGGAGCTCGACGCCACTCTTCTACTGCTTAATAAACAAAATTCCAATACTCAATCGGACAATGTGGCCTTAAGCGCAGCGCATATTTTACAAGACGGTAGTGTTACAGCATTAAGCCGCATTACCGAAACAGGCGCCTTTACTTATAACAGTAGTACTTCCAGTTTAAATGCACCACAAAACAACATCAAAGGCAGCGCCAGCTCCACGCTTGGCGGAAAAATTCAGGGTGTAAATCTAGAGGTTAATTCAGGCGATATTACTTCACTCTTGACCAATGCAATTGATACTCACACTACTTTCTTACAGGCTCAAAATAACTATAGCGGTTATACGAATGTAAGGGGAATCAACGCGCAAATTGTTGCTAAGAATAAGGCTTATTTTGTAAAGGGAAATGCGAGCCTTTCAGACAAATTAACGGTTAGTAGCCCTCACTTATATCTTGATATCGCCGTCGATGCCGATACATTAAATTTGATAAAACCAACTAATCCCGGAAATTCCGATGTGAGCATTGCTGGCCTCATTAGGACTCAGAGCTTCTTCGAGAATTTTGATAAATGCGAATTATTCGGAGAAATTGACACCAAAAGGGCAGAATTTCGCAGTCAAGATTCTGTCACTGCTGATCCGGACAGCAAAATTACCTATACAGAACGTGTAGAAATAACTACAGGAACTTGTAACATGGACTGCCCCGTTTATCAACCCCAAAAGGCTGAGGGAAATGCTAAACAGGGTGTTGAAATAAAAGCCATAAAAACTCGCACTGGTAAATATTTCGAAGCAGATACTCAATCTCCTGTAACCGTGGACACAAATGAATCCGAAATAGCTGGCAGGTTTCGTGTACTCAGTTTTACGATGAATGGCGAAAAAATGGAATTCGTGGAAGGCCTACATTTCTCCCCAGAAACGGGAAAAGTTCAGGTCAACGGAAAATCTAATTCTTCTACTCTTAACATTAAACGCGGCGCACTGGTTGAAGCCAAAGTCAGTAAATTTGAAAATTTCCACGAAATGACTGTGAATGGTTTGGTAAAATCCTCTGAAATCACCGCAAAAAATATTAAAAATTTGCTTATTGTTGTATTGGGTGAATTTGGAAGCAAGCAGTCTAAACTCTTTGTTGACGCAGATTACGTCACCTTGGAGGGAATTATAAAAGCGGCAGTGGGCTACATTAAATGCTCCAGAAGTTTTATTCAAATAGGTTTAAGAGGACCTGCCGAAATAGATGCAACAAAAATCGTCATACAGACTTTACTTTATCAGAAAATTTTTGGTAATACGAAAGCTCAGCAGATGAACTGTACCTCACTGCTTTCCCTAAACTTGGGTCTTTCGTCCATCAATTATGAAGTGGATAATTCTCTCCTCAACTTTAGAATACTCCCCAGTTTTACCAATTTAAAAGCGCTTAGAAAAACGATCAGCGGCATCAAAGATGGAAAAATTAGTATATTTGATACGAATTTTCTGCAATATAGCGTGCAAATGGTGCTGGCGGGCTTAAGATTCGTTCTGCCAAAAACTACGATGGTTTTGAGTCTTTTATTAAGCCTATTTTTTATGGGCACACAAGCCAGGCAATTGTATGCCCAATTTAATAATCTTAATTTTAAGGAACTTAAATTAGTAGATCTATTACCCTTATTGGTCTCCTTGAAAAATATCGGCGTATCGACAGCTTTGGCAGCCAGTAATGGAATTGCGATGCAGAATCAATTAAAAGAACCAGCTATAGAAACTTTTCAGAGTATCGAGAAATTTTTTACCGATTTACCGCAAGAAATTAAAGATTTTTTTCAAGCACAAACCAGCAATACAACTCCTCCTGCAACTACCGGAAATACATTTTTCAGCAATCTGGCGGGAGATATTGAAGGACTTTTTAGCAAGTCCCTCGAGTGTGTTGAGCAATTTATTCAAAATACTTCTGTGGGGGAAGTCGCCACGGTTACGGAAGCGATCGCCAGCGTAATACTGCCATCAACTTATAGTGATGCCTTGATCAATATTAAACTTTTAAATTTTAGCTTTATGCCAATAGAAAGTTATCGGGGATTTTTAAACTTTTCAGCTCTTTCTCCGAGCGTCCTTGCTAGTGATTATAGTTTAGCCTTTAGCAATGTCAGTGTCTTAGATCCCAAAATAGCTTTTATGCTGACTCAGAGTGGATTTTTTACCCGTACGGATTTATCTCCTGCCCTTGCTTATAATTACTCTCTGACTGGACATGATACCGTCTCTGATTTATCACCTGTCAAAGCCGAAAATTTATCCGAAACAGGTAGCGCACATTTAAAAAACTTAAGTAATGTCGAGGCTAACA
Organism: uncultured Gammaproteobacteria bacterium; assembly: GCA_963711375.1. GTDB lineage: Bacteria > Pseudomonadota > Gammaproteobacteria > Coxiellales > Coxiellaceae > CAVQDV01. Next base: position 1,769,790 of record CAVQDV010000005.1, on the reverse strand, counting down.
ATGCCGCTCTAAGCGGCAAGGAAATTGTGGCAGGAGAGAATATGAATGTGACGGATAAGCTCCAAGTAAACACCGAGGGTGGGGTATTTACGCAGGCGCCCGGCAGCAAAATTGAAGCGGGCTCTGCCTCCATTAAAGTAGATGAGGGCCAATTTGTACAGGGACCCGGCAGTGAAATAAAAGCTGATAAAGTCGATATTAAAGAAGATACCGCCAGGCCACATACAGGAGTGAATACAAAAGATCTTACGCTTGAATATAAAAATGTTGATAAAGAAGGGAATGAAAAATTTAGGCGGGAAGAAGACGAGAAAATAAAAGCCTCTGCAAAAACTAATCACGATTTAGAGAATAAAGAACATCAAAAAAATGAGAAGCACCATCGAGGTGAAAACTATCACCACAGTTTCCAAATAGGAGACACAAGCAAAATTCTTGCACCTATCTCGACACCAAAAACTGAAAATACCCCTGTCGATACTGAATCGGATTTATTACACTTAAGCGGTGAATATAGTTGCTACGTACCTCACGATCCTAAAAATTTGACCGTCACTTTTATTACCGACCATAAATTGACACTTGATGACGAAAACTGGCACCCATTGTGGTCTCTCAACTTTAAAGCAGCTGAAATTGTGCTTCCTGCTTCCACTCAAATTATTGCTCCTGGTAAAAATCTGAGTTTTACCACCACCAAAGGTTCAATTGAAATTGATGGGATCGTTAAAGCGGACACCATTGTTGTAAATTCTGCTGATTCTGTCAAAGAAAAGGGCGGAGTAACCGAATCAAAAAATCTCAATATTAAGGCTGAAAATGATTTTATCGCCACTGAGGCATATCGGGATACCCAATTTTTTCTCGATCACAAATCTATTCCTCCCAAAACCACTTATTATTGGCAACCGTCATCAAATGTAGCGGATTATGGCTCGGTTATCACAAAGCATGGCAATATCGTAGAGGATGCCTCCAAGCTCACTTTTAATCACTCGGGCGAAGTCAATGCTGGTGGTAATGTTATTGCAAAATGCGAGTCTTCAAATACCTGGACCAATAATGCCCCGGATAAAATATATCGTCCTGCTGTTATTTCCGGTGGAGATGGGCTTAATTTGGAAAACCCTAAATTAAATCCTGATAAGGTAGGATTAATTATTCATGCAGAAGGAACAATAACAAATGATGCCAGTTATATGGGGGCAAAAAACGGAAAAGTTTATATTGATGGCAATAAGGGGGTTATAGGAAAGGAACAAGATAATGTAGTCTGTGTTTACTCTAACAAACATTTGGGTTGGGGGGGACCAGAGGAAAAGTACGTCTACACAGAAAGAATTAATGGGCCTGTATTTCAAGCCTACAATAGCGATTTGTTCATCAATTCAAGAGATGGAACGATCAATTCACAATGCGGCGTATTTATCGCGAATAATACGACTATTCATACGAATACAGCTCCCATATTTGGAGACTTACTGGTTCACACCGTCACCGATAAATCATCTTGGTTCAATAGCAGTCATCATGTAAAAAGTGAATTTGTAGGGCAAATTTTTAAGTCACCTGAATCATTAAATATCCGATCAGAACACGGTGATATTGATATTCCAAATTCGAGTATTAAGACCGGAGTTTTAATAGTGGATGCCGTTGAAGGAAAAACCAGATTCGGACAATCCCCTATTCAGTACGACTTTTATGATACCTATTTAACGCTTTCTGCTCATCTTGGACCCATTAATTTTTCAATCTCTTCAAATCCGAATGATAATCAGCCCAAAAAATTATGGGTTTCTGATCCACTCAAGGATAGTTTAAGCGCAACAAAACACAGTAATCGAAAAAATGGCGAAATCATTGGCAATTTGCTTAATACGGCAGATGCCGCCGCTGGCAAAATTAATGCTTATCAGGACGGAAATTATGCTGGCATGGTCGATACTACCGTGGGATTAGGCATTAGTAGAACCACCACAGAATCCCATTTTCAAACGCCTGGGAATAACAGCATTGTGGCGGGCCTCATGATTGATAACAGCAAATATGGTCTAGAATTTGACGGTATTCCAGTCTTCGCAGGACAAATGGAATTACGTGGCGGACAATTTTTGACGGTGAATGGATTTTGTGGTCAATCCAGTACTCACTCGAGCACAGAATCTTTAGGAGTCAATTGGCAACCCGGTACCAACAAGCTTGACTTGAACGCTTCTTACTCCAATTTTAATTCACACAGCAGCCAGCCTTTTCCTGGAATCATGAAAGTTGGAAGATTGGTTTTTCAAAAAGAGGCTGAATTATCCCTGAATAATGCACAAGCAACAGTTGGTAAGCTTGAAGGTGAAATCAAAACTGTGAATATTATTGGAGCATTAGGCTCTAGTGAGCAAACAAGCGAATGCATTTCAGCTAGTACAGATACTGCTTCCCCCGGTCTTAAAGCTGCTTCTATTAGTGATGATAAAATTGTCGAAAAAACGGTTGTTAAGTCATCTTTGTCGGTAGATAATTCCTCAAAAACCCACATTGATACGATAAATTCCGTCAGCGGCGAACTTGAAGGGGATGGTTTTAAAAAAAATCATCCTGATTTAATCAATAAAACCGAATTAAAAGGCGAACGACATGAAAAAGGTTTTTCTGCTTCTGTTAATCTTGAAAAAAAATCTATTACTTCTTTCGGCATCACTGACACAAGTGGTTTCGACAAAAAAGGCATCGATCTTACCTTAACAGATCCGAAAAATTTAGAGGAATTATATTCAAGAGCTCAAGAAAGCAATAAACCAAAAAATGACAATGCCGGCGCTGATAGCATTAACATTAATAATCTCTTTGCTAAAGAATATATATTTGACCCAAACAATTCCAACCTCCCGGTCAACACAAATAGCGAAAAATCCTCGGCACATACTAAACCTGAAAAAAATTCTGGAAATTACAAGGGAAATAATCCTGGAGCTAATAATAAAGGGCTTGATGCATCCACCAATGACCAATCGTCAAAGTCCCCTCTCCCCTTGCGGGAGAGGGACAGGGTGAGGGGTGCATCAAATGAAAATGGCATAAATTTAAATGAACTTGTCGAAAAAGAAAAAATATATCAAGATCCGGCTATGAATAACGCATTTAACCCAACACAATTTAGTGCGCCCTCTCCAAACCATAACAATAATAACAGTGCTAACTTAAGCGATATAAATTCAATTCCTAGCTATCCGCTTGAGGATCCTAGCATCAATCAGAAAATTGAGGATCAGATATTTAAGGGTCCAGATTTGTCTTCTACTCCCAGCAATCAATCTCTCAACATTAATAATGTACCTAGTAATTTTAAGCCCGAAGATCCAAGTTTGCATCTTGGACAAAATCCCAACACAGCCTTCACTGAACCACCAACCAATAAAAATACCCTAGATAAGGTTTCCGACGCTGCCATGGCTGGCTTACAAATACTTCCAAATCCGATAGGTTTTTTTTCCTACTTATTCGAAACAAACGAAGAATATATTCCAGATGTTATAGCAGGTGCAGAAGATGCCATAAAGGCTCTTGCGGACCAAATTAATCATCCTATAGATAAAATCCTTAAACCCTTTGTGAGCCTAGCATCTGATGTGGGCTTTGCATCTTCTGCCCAAGGAATGGTTCTGACTCCCGCACTGGACCTGCCACTCACCATTTTAGTCGAAACAAATCCACAACTGGCTAAAGAGGCCAATAATAGAATTCAGGAACGCATCGACAATATCGGCACCGCCCTCTACAATTTTTCACAGGCCTCTGCGCACGAAAAAGTAAGAGCGGCAAGTGAATTCGCCACTTCTTTTCTAGCATCGGGTGGGGCTGCTAAAGTTTTTAAATTTGCAGCTGGCGCAACAATCGGAAAAAATTTTTCAGATTTTCGCTTCGTTAATGTCACCGAAGATTCAAAGGAACTTAAATATTTATATCGAGGCGATGGCAGAGACCCAAAACAAATTTTCTCCTCTGGATTTGAACCCGCTGGAAACAATTTATCTGTGATAAAGCTTATGACAGGGTCAGAGGGAGAAGATTTGAAGGATAGTGCTTATGTTCCGACCACATGGCTTCGTTCAGAAGCCCTGAAATTTCCCGATTCGAGTAATTACCCAAATACTGCCTATCCAAAACTCGAACCCTTCCCTTCTCTCTATGTCTACAAAATTAATCCACAGAAAAATGGTATTCATGCAGCAGACCCCTTGCGTGCAGAATATCATGCAATGGGTGAAGAAATTAATGAAGAAGATTTTGAACGCTTAGCCAAAGAACAAGAAATGCTTATTCCAGGAAAAATAAACCCACACGATATTATGGGTGCATGGCCAGTGAAGGTCTATGTTGCGCAAGTAACAGATCCAGAATTTTTTCTGAAAAAAATTGCTAAGCACAATGAAGTTGTTGATGAGGAGACTGAAGTTGATGATGAATTCATTTATAACATGTGCTACGAGGAAACTCGGAAAATACAAGAAGATTCTTTTATCCAAAACCCAGATTACATGGCCCCAATCGAACTTCAAAAATCACATTGGGTCGAAAAAAATCCACAACTTTTTAAAGATGCAAAAATTGCTGAGATAGCACCAAAAGATTTTTCTGAGTTTGGGACCTCCAAGCCGCCTAGAATTTTTCCTGAAAATATGAATAGCGATCTGATTACGCCAGTCTCAAAAGTGACGATAAATGACATCCGGGATAATAAGCCATCTTTATCTAAGAATACTGGATCAGATCTTAAGTCCAGCTCTCCTATCAATGAGCCTATGTTAAATATTGCTGAAAATTCTAAGACTTGGTTTCGTGGAGATTTTAGAGATCCAGAGGAGATTTTTCCCATTGGATTTGAGCCAACAGGGGATGATCGATCTGTATTAAAGCACACGTATCCAGTGGATAGCCAAGCCATGCAAAATAGTGCGTATGTGTCCGTTTCCCGCTTAATGGAAGAAGCAAAAAACTTTCCGCATTGCAGTTTATTTAAACCATTTGAATCACACACGATTTGGGTCTATGAATTGGCGCCACAGCCCAATGCCATCGATGGAGCAAAAGCGGTATTAGAAGAACGTGCAAAAGAAAATTCACTCACAGAATATGTCTTAGACAATATTGCAAAATATGCGAAGGAACAAGAAATGTTGGTTGATGGAAAAATTATCCCTCAACATATTATCAGAGCTTACGAGGTTAATGTTCACGTCGTTCAGACTGAAGATGTGGAGGCATTCAAAGCCAGACATCCTCTAGCTGAAGAAGATACCATTTATGAATATTGCTATGAGCAAGTGCGTACATTCACAGGGAAGGTAGTTGAAAATCCTAATTTTAATGCACTGGCTGAAAAAGCCTCTCAAAAGATTGCACAAAACAAAGCGTCAGAGGTTTTACAAAATTTAATGATACTTGGTGTAATGAATGAAAAATTAGATTTTCTCGCTTCCATATTTTTTGCTATGTCTGAAAATTATAAGAAACATGGGCTTTTGCACCCTCCCCATCTTTTTGAAGACACTGGTCTTTATAACGATATACGAAAAGAAACTATTTCGCCTTCTCTTTTATCAGTATCCTGGGTAAAAGAAAACGGAATATCGAATGGGCTTTACGTTATTGATTACGATGGTAACTTACTTGTAGGCGCAGAAGGTCTGAATGGAATTACTTTCCATTCTAATTTGTCACGTGGGCCTGTAACAGCTGCAGGCAAATTTTCAATCTTAGATAATGATACAATTAAATTGGATAATTTTTCAGGACATTTTAAGCCTTATGGAGAGGACATAGAAAAAATCGTGAAACATGCTTTTTTAAAGTCTGGATTTAAGGAAGTTTTCTACGAATGCTTGCAACTGGATCCTTTTGCCAAAAATCGCGCACGCGAAATCATTTTTGATTGGTGCCAAAATAATCCAAACAGAAAACTTAGCGATTTAGAGGCTGTTTTGAACGAAACATTGTGCTCTTGGTTCACTTATAAAAATCCTGACAAATCAGAATTTTCAGATTTCGTAAAGGATTTAATTAGAGAAGTTGATACTAAGCTCCTATCCGAGAAGCCCTTACATACAGATGCGAAAGCAATCGATAGCCCGAATTCGGAAATTAGCAAGACTCTGCAAGCTAGTTTTTGGAGCCCAATAAAAAATAGTGTCGATTCTCAGCATAGGACTTCCGAGCCTAAGATGGCAGTAAAAATGACAGAAGAAGGCATAATAATAAGTGCTGATTATTCAAAAAAATTAACGGAGTTTTTAATTGAAAACGCAGTAACACCCATCCCAGGAGAGTCAGATGCATTTGCACGATTCGTGGTTTGGCAAGGATTTTCTCCCGATTGTACTGATCAAGAACTCAAAAAAATTATTAGAGCTCAAGGTTTTCCAATCGGAAAGAGTGATGACCTAGTTAACCTTACTTTTGGCGTTTTATTCCATAAATTTATGAATCTTAATTTAAAGGCTCGTGCAAGAATACCCAAAGTTTTTGTCGTCGAAGAAACTCCAGAAATCACGCCAAATACAGATTCCTCACCACAATCTCCCGCTCAATTTTTTGAAAGAAAAATAATAGAAATTCCCAATATTCCTGAACAAAAAGAAAATAAAAAGTGACAACATTACCATGCGCACAAGCTACCACTTATATATCGGCGGCCGATTGGGAATTGGTGAATAAACTTATTTCTAGTCCTCCAGAGCCCAATGAGCATCTTAAAAAATTGCTTTCTGGAAAGGGAGGAGCTTAGATGTCGGAAATAATTATTGAAAAATTGAATGCAGAGCATCACAGCCGAGATTTTTTTAACTGCGGTGTTGCACTTGCTGCTTCAGCATGCATTTCGTAAAATTATCGATGCGGCTTCCATCAGCGGAATTCGAGGAGTGGAGGTTGCTCGCTAAGCAAAACGGAAATAAAATCACATAAGGGTTTTATATTTTGATTTATGCTGGCTTCTTCCAACGCCGCCATATATTTTTCTCTCTGAGTCACTGGCACAACAACCCAGGGATAAGCACCCGAAGCCAACATGATATTCATCGTGAATCGTGCCATGCGTCCGTTTCCATCCATATAAGGGTGGATATAGCCAAAAACAAAGTGGCCTAACACAATACGAACAGAGGCCTCAGTTTCCTCACGTAATAATTCACAAAAAGCCGGCATCATATCTCTCACGGCCTCTGGACTCGGTGGAACGTGCATTGAGCGTCGAATGTAAACAGGCGCATTTCGATAGCCCGCTAAATCGTGTGGCTGTAAAATACCGGCTGTTACAGAAGGCCCAAACATCTCTCGATACCAGTCTCGATGATCCTCATCAAATACCTTTCCCGAATTAGCCCCACTGAGCACCTTGCGAATGCTGGCCTTCACCAATTGAAAGGCCTGCCAATAACCACGAGCCGCTAAAGCGTCCTTATGATTACGATCATTCTCTTCATCAAGGGGATTCCATCCGCCACTACGAACTCGTTCAATTAATTCAGGACTTACTCGATAACCTTCTATGGATAATGAATGATAAGCATCGGTTACATAGCTAGCTTCAATGCGCTCAAGATAGGCATCTATATTGGCAGGAGCGCGTGGTGGTGAGGGGAAATTTTCAATAATTATTAAACGCATTTGCTGCCACATGACTCGCAGACGGTTTACATAAGGCGATCGCACCAGTTCAGAAAACCTTATAATGGGCTTTGATTCAAAAGGATCGATCTCCCGAATTTCATAGCCTGCTGAACGCATGGTTTTACTAATCTCATCAGCAATGCGCTCACGACCCACATTCCGAAATGCGCCCACTAGTCTGCTGGCAATCGTACTATGTCCTCCCTTCAAAAGGACCCGCAGTATTTCAGAGGCGTCAGTTATCATACACAGCACAGCGCGAACGTCGGTTGAATTTTGAATATAAAACCCTTGCGCGCATGAAACTAAGGCAGAAGCCACGGAAAAAACACGCATCCCATTGAGAATGGTAATTTCCTCTTCTTCTGGCATGGCATATCTGGCATCAAATAAGGAGGTATTATGCGGTAATGGAGTAATCTTGTTACGCCCTTTTGGCGAATGGATTAAGAGCTGACGTGGCACCCTCCAATTTCCAGCATGCAGTGATAAAGATTGCTCTGAGGATAAACACCAGGCTTCCCCAAAACGTTTATTCAAATAAGCAGCACAAAAACTCCAGTAAGAAGTATACCAGGTGGTACTATCGCCCGCCGGCTCATTAGGCCGAGAGAAGATGTACCAACCTTTTATGACTTCTTGTAAAAAGCCACCCTTAAGTAAGCGCTCTCGATGGGTTCGCGATAAGTCTTTGGCTTGTATGGCAATTTTGTGCTGATCCTGAAGAGCTTTCAATAATTCCAGAGATTCTGCTAATTTTTCAGAAGGCGTGGCCATGCTGCTTTTCTCCCATCCCGTGGATAACATAGCTTTTTGTGCTGTGCGATTTATAGCTTATTGTGCTGTGCCGATTATAGCTTATTGTGCTGCGAGGTTAAACTCCTATTGTGGCTGAAATAATTGATCAATATATTTATTGATCAATTCTGATTTGGATGAGCAGCGAGATTTTGCTTTAAGGTTTTTGACGTGATTTTCCACCGTGCGCTTAGAAATTTGTAAGGACATTCCAATGCTTTTTGCGGTTTTTCCTCGAATGAGTTCTACGAGTACTTCTTTTTCACGCTGGCTGAACACCCTATCCTCTTTTTGGATAGCAGGAATAAGCTGCCTTTCAGGAAGGGGCACATCGTTTAATAATCCAGACAAAATAAGCTTAGACATTCCCTCTCCAAATTGGAAAAGTGAATTCTTGTCTATTTTAAGGGAACACCCAAAGAGACCTACAACCTCGCCTTCTTCGTAAAAAGGGAATTTAAAAGAGAGCGTTTGAAATTTCCTACGATCGGAATCCCTTATTCCAGACTCTACAGCAATCACCATACTAGCCTGAAAGATCACTCGAGCGCTATTTTCTGAAAGATGCGCTCTGAATTTTTTATCAACAAATTCCCATGGTTTTTCTCTAAGAAGTTCTCGAAGAGAGTTATGCCCGGTTATATCCAGATTAGGAGGATTTGCTTCCACAATACGAGATTCCTGATCAAAAAAGTAAACGTGCATGGATGAATCAAATAGAGTTGCTAGGCTCCTGTTGCAAAAGGCATCTGCTGACGAGCTAGGCCTCACCAAGCAAACACCCTGCTTATGCCGCTGAAGCAGCAACTCTTTGCTAGTATCAAATTTATGTCTCATATTCCTGCCTAATCGGTGAAAGGATAGGCTGATTCTAGCAAATCAAGCTTAAAGAAATCTTAAATGGAAAAGTCAAAATTTGAGATTAAACCCAGTTAATCTAAAATTTTTGACAAAAACACCCAGTTATAAGAAAATATTTCACATATCCCATCACTTTTGAGGGCTTAATGGAAAAAATTTCACAATCACCTTGGCCTGAGATCGTCTTTGGCTCCTCAGACAGTGCCATATCTCAGAGCATACATCGAGCCGTTTCGGAGGGAAAATTACGCAAACTGGCTCCAAGGCTTTACACCTCAAATTTAACAGACACAGCAGCCAAAATCATTGAGCGTAATCGTTATTTTATTCTGGGTTCTCAGTATCCCGGTGCTGTGATCAGTCATCGTAGTGCACTTGAAGGCGGAATTTCGCCTCTTGGTCACATTGTGATGACCTACAAATATTCCAAAAATATTGAGCTCCCCGGATTATTCATCCGATTAGTGCAGGGCAAAGGTTCCACGACAGGTGACACTCCTTTTATGCAAAATTTATTCCTGGCTTCACGTGAACGGGCCTTACTGGAAAATTTAAAGCCTTCGCGAGGGACTTTTTCAAAAACATTGGCAAGAGAAGCCATCGAAAATTACTTGGACAAAATTGCACAAATTCATGGCCCTGAGGAACTCAATTCGATCCGAGATAAAGCCAAAAAAATTGCGAAAAGTCTCAAAGCTGAATCCGAATTAAAGATCTTAGAAAATCTCATCGGAACATTACTCGGAACACAGAAGGCCGGCCTTTCCTCTCCTGCGGCAAAATCACGAGCGATGGGACTTCCTTTTGATAGTCATCGACTGAATTTGTTTGCAAGCCTTTATACAAAATTAGCTAATGACATTGTTCCCACTCTGCTACTTAGAATTAAGAACGAAACGTGGCTAAGAAATTTAGCCTTTTTTGAAGCTTATTTTTCAAATTATATTGAGGGAACAGAGTTTGAGATTGAGGAAGCCTCCGACATTATTTTTCATCATAAAATTATTAAACATCGATCTGAGGATTCCCATGACATTTTGGGCACTTATAAAATTCTCTCAAACCTTGACGAAATGAACAAAGTTCCAAAGACCCAGGAAGAATTAATTTATCTTTTGAAATCTCGTCATGCGATTTTGATGTCTGCTCGAATGGACAAAAATCCAGGGGCTTTCAAAGAAGTGTTAAATCGTGCCGGAAATACCACATTTGTTGTACCTGAGCTTGTGGTTGGGACGCTAAATAAGGCCTTTGAAATCTACCAACAGCTAGAGGCTGGAATTAAACGTGCAATCTTCATGATGTTTATTGTTACTGAAATTCACCCATTTTTGGATGGAAACGGGCGAATTGCGAGAGTCATGATGAACGCCGAATTGAATAACATGAATCAGTCTCGAATTATTATCCCAACGGTTTACCGAGAAGATTATATGCTCGCCCTGAGACGATTAAGCCGAGCCAGTGACCCCGAAGCTTATTGCAAAATGCTGCAAAGAGCCCACGCTTTCACCGCCAGCATTGATTTTTCAAATTATGAAACGACTTTACACTATTTAAAAAATTGCGACGCTTTTTTGGAGCCTTCCGAAGGCAAACTTAAGTTTTAAAAAGCTAAGAATTGATCGATATATTTATCAATTAATTCTGATTTTGAAGTGCTACCAGATTTTGATTTTAGATTTTTAATGTGGTTTTCGGCTGTCCGTTTTGAAATATCTAACCTCTTATCCATTTTCATGAGCGCCCAAAATGCGAAAACTCCGCCAAAAATTGCTTCAGAAAATACTTAAACACTCACTCAGAAAGATGATAGGTTTTCATGGCCTCCTCGGTGTAACGAGATTGCTTTGGCGCATATTCTTTTGAAATTTGATCTAAATATTGCATGTCTTCTTGGGTTAATTGAACTGCTAGTGCTTTTAAATTTTCATCTAAGCGTAGGGGATTTTTTGTGCCAAAAATGGGAACGATGTTTTTGTCTTTTGTTAATACCCAAGCTAAAGCAAGTTGCGCCGTGGTGCATTGCTTTTCTTGCGCCATTTTTTCAAGGAGTTCAACTAGCTTAAAATTGCTATCGATACTCTCTTTTGCAAAACGCGGCAAGGCTTCCACGCGCCATGGGATCGTCTTTTTTCCGAATAATTCCACATTTTGTAGCTAAAATAATTTTCTGACGGAACGGCCGAATCGCCTCGCCCAGTAGAATTTCATTATCTCCATAGCCATACATATCCGCCGTATCAAAAAGCGTAATTCCTTTTTCATAGGCCTTTTGAATGACCTGGATGCCTTCTTCTTTAGGCAAAGGCTCACCATAAAACTCCGAGAGTCCCATGCAACCATAGCCAATTGCAGAAACTTCTAAATCGCCTAATTTTCTTTTGTGTGATGACATGGTTCACCTATATGAAGGTTAATGATCGCCTACTAACTATACATTTTTTAACACAATTTTCAATCAATTTGGAAATGGCTGATTCTAAATTTTTTGAAACAAAGGCCCTCATCCTCAGAAAACGCTTAATATTCCCTTAACCTTTTCATGCTAAACTGCTTTCAAGTTTGAAAAGAGATCGAGTGGAAACATATAATGCGAAGAAAATCATACGAAAGCCGCCAATTCTTGCAAAGTCTATACCAATCAGAGCCCTCGATAGCATTAAAAAAATATTTATCAAAGGTCCAAGAAAATAAGGCCTCCCTGAATTATGAGGACTTCACCCAAGGTGTGAAGGACTTCGTCAAATTTGCGAATCTTAGGCCCAATGAAAGAGTTAATTTCTACGGCAACCGTTTTTTTGGACTTCATTACAATGATGATTTGGCGCTTTTGTGTAATAAAATATTTGATGAGAAAATTGTGTACCACACTCTCAATAACCTCTGTCCTCCGGACTGGATTTACGGGATAGAAGAAGGCGCTCAAACATTGGTATATCAAGGCGAAAAGCCCAGCGAAGGATTAGATCATTTAATAAAAGGACCCACCGTAATCGACTGCGGAATGTTTTGCCAGCTTAGCATTTGGTTTGGCATTCGGAATATGATCGGGGATATCAAATTCAATCAACTTTTTGGAAACACCCCACTGTATTTAACTCAATTTAATTTTGAGCCTATCGAAGAGGCTTCTAAACCCTACCTAGGTAACCCTCTGCATCCTTTTTTTAAAGAAAAAAAAGGAATAGAAAATAATAATTCCATCGGCGTAGTTCATTTCGAGAATACCCCACTCTATCCGTTCAAGCATCCAGCAAGTCGTGCCAACGGAGAGAATTGTGTTCTGGTTGGCCAACTCTATTCCATGTTTAACCCTCTGGTGGAAAATAAAATTGATTTAAAAAGGGAACCGATTGAAGAGCAACTTTTAAACGCTTTTAATATGTCTCAAAATATAAATGACCTGGACAAAACCAGGGATTATGGAGAAAATCCAGAATCTGTGGATCCCACGTCTAAGAAGCGATTTAAAGATTTGGCCAGCTTATCAAAAGAATTGGCTGAAAAGCAACTTAGCGAAAGTGAATGGAGAGAGTCCCTGTCTAAAGACTCATGTATCCTGTATTTTGATTTTGAAAAATTTATTAACTGGACTACGGAGATGGAAAAGATTTCAATATTCGCGCCTGAATATAATCCGCTTTCAGAGCAAAAACTTAAAGTCTCGGCCGCTTTACTGGAAAAAATACCGTTTGAAAATCGTGAAACGATGTTTTTTTCCAACTTTAAAGTTGAAACGCCCTTACAATCTCAGATGCTTTCTATTGCTAAAAAGTTTTGTCGGGATGTCATGATGGGAAAATCATCCTGTGTTATTTTAAGTGGAAACCCCGGAATCGGAAAAACAGCTTCGGCCGTGTCCTGTGCGAAAGAATTAGAATCTCGAGGGAAAAAAATCATTTGGATTTCTGAAATAATGGTAAAGGTATGGACAGACAAAGCCAAAAGTTTTGAAGAGTTTTTAGCGTGTAAAAATGAAATTCAGGCTTTATTAAATGAAAATCCTGACGCCGTATTTTTGGATGATGAGAATCTGGTTGGGTATGCCGGAAAAATTTTACTCGAGGAATGTTACTCATGGTATGCTTGTCATCCCGGAAAAGCATTATTTATCACCTCAAATGAAATGGTATCCTTCAAAAAATGCTACGGGCCTAAGCTAGACGAAACGTTTCACTTCTCGCCTTTTCCTGGCTATACTTCCGACGCATATCAAAATACTAAAGTGATTTCTGGAATCAAAGGAAAAAGTTTAAGGGCTGTTTTGGGAGATAATTCTGCCGCCTTAACGGATGCCGAAAAGCTCACCGCACTTTTACAATGTCGTTTAGAAAAATCCGTTGGCATTATTATCAGTCAGGAATCTTTTTTAAGTGCTGAGTTCAATCTTAATAATATGGAATATATCCCCAGCATTGAAAATCTAAATAAAATAAGCGAATCTCTTGCATCAACAAGAAATCTTGGACCAGAGTATGAAACGCTAAATGATCATCAAAAAGCCTGGCTTAAAAGTTACCCGATTTTCAAAAAAATATATAGTCAACATGATGAAGCTCCGGAGCTAACAGACGAAATTGAGTACGAAGGCATCACCATTAGAAAATTTGAAAAAACCCAATTTAGCGTAATTGCTATCGAAATTTCCATTGATAACAACTATTCACTACCTCAATTCCTTCGGGTAATTAATTATGCGCATGATCAGGGAAACAAAAAAGTCATTATCATCAATCGCACGAACTCTAATCCAGCTGAATTATTGATCAAAATAAAAGAAGAGATAAATTCGAAAGAGAGGGAAAGATCCATGGCTCGTATTGAAGCCCTACTTTCTCCCCCGGAGCTAACAGTAAATATCAAATCGAGTCTAACACTAGCGGAACTCGTCGCTAATATTGAGGCCGGTTATAAAATTAATGAAAAAAATGGTGAATCAGGCACTAATTATTCTAAAAATCCCTCCACATTATTGACCGAATTTTGGGCCCCAAAAAAATCATCCTCAAATTCCTCTTCCCCTTATTTCTCGCTCGATGGATTTAAGCACATTAAATAATTTCTCAGCAATTTCCGCTAAAGCGGGAATCGACTAGATTTAGAAGAATGTCTGGCAAGCGAGAAAGCTCCAGCAAGCCACCTTCTCCATAAGCAATAAAATCCACTTCCAAACCATTGCGCGTTCGCCAATAGTAAAAATTAAATCCTAAACTTTAGTAATCATTTATCGCCAATAAATGTTGAATAAATAATGTTTCTAGCGCGTGGCCATCTACTTCAGATGCTGAGTCCAGGGGCCCCATTGGACGTATTGCTCTTAGGGATAAGGCATTAGGTATATTACTAAAGATACAGTAAGTAGCTTTCCATTAAAAGCAAAGGCCCAATATCTAAGCAAGAATTTTTTTGAGATTGTTTATTCGAAATAAACCCGAGTTTTTCATAAAATCGCTTGGCATGATAATTGGAATCTATTATTTTCACACTGATGGCTTGATAATTTTCATTTTTAATTAATTTTTCGGCCTCTAAATATAAAACCGCGCCATAACCTTTTTTACAAACACTTGGATCCACGTAAAGAGAATGGATTTCAGCGGATCGAATTTCTTTAAGTTCTTTATCTTTGCATGGACCAAAATAAACAAATCCAATGGGCTTATTTTGAATTTCTAAAACTAAAATATGTCCATCTGGGATTTTAAGCTGATTATTCCAGTGCTCAAGAAAAAAACTGAAATCTAATTCATTAATTAGACACATTTCAGGGATTTTTTTTTCAGGAAGAGATCTCAAATTTTCATAATGTATTTTCGCTGTTGCCTCAAGATCATTTATATCGGCGTGTCTAATCTTCATTATTTGCTCTCAGGAAACGATTTTGAATGGGTATTGGATTGTCCAACAGTTTCATCCTTTTGGAAATGGCTATGTCAAAGAGCTCAGAAATATTTTCATTTGAAAATGCGCTCGTCTTTACCCAAGCGTCGCAATGTTTAGACTCGCCGCTCAGGAAGAAAATTTCCGGATTCCAAACATGCTCCAGAGGAGCATCATTTTTTGTGCTTACTAATATTACAGGACGCGTGTCAAAGTTTTCATCCTTTCTGCAAATCTTGAGTGTTTCAATAATAATTTCTTTAGAACGCGGCACAGTTGGATCTGCCATCAAAATAAAGCAGTCGTAGAAACCAGATAAAAAGGGGCGATCATTGATTCCCGTACTAGCGTTTTTTGGAAATGAATCACGCCAAATTCTTACTCCAATTTTCTCCTCATTGAACAAAATATTTTTTTCAAAACCCAACCAGTCATAATACCGCTTGTCATTTAATTCTTGATATTTCCCCTCTAGGTATCTATGTATAATTTGACTGCCACCGCTTCCCTCGTGACCGAATATACCAATTTTAATACAGAAACCTGGATCACTTTGATATGACATTTTAAATCTTCCTTTTAGTCGACATTTCACACAAGTGAGTATGTTTGTCCTTAGGGAGAAAATATTATCAGGACAATCCGAAAGATTCATAGGGTATTTTATACCCAAAATTGTAAATCCAAGTCATGAGATAGAAAGATCATCGAGTGCCATTGGGCACTCATCGTAAAATGCGCTAAAATGAGCTTCTTACCACTACAAAGATCAAGCGAGGTGTTATGAGTTATTTTTCTGACAAAGAACCCGTCTGCCATCTTGAAGGATGCCCTAAAGATATTCAGGTAGAAATTATTCCTCGCACCGCGGATGTGGGTGGATTTGAGGTGCACCGCGCCCTGCCTTCAAAAGAAAAAAGAACCGTGGGTCCCTTTGTTTTTTGGGACGAAATGGGCCCAGGCGAATTTCTCATCAATAGCGGGATTGATGTGCGCCCTCATCCGCATATTTGTTTATCGACGATGACTTATTTATTTGATGGAATGCTAGCGCACCGAGACACACTGGGCAGCTTTCAAATTATCACCCCTGGTGCCGTTAATTTAATGACGGCGGGTCGTGGAATTGCGCATTCCGAACGCACGCCCATGGAGGAGCGCGCTCATTCTAACCGCTTATTTGGCATCCAGTGCTGGTTAGCCTTGCCTCTAAAACAAGAAGAAATGAATCCTGCTTTTCAGCATTACGATAAAAATCAAATTCCTATGATCGATGAAAAAAACCTCAATTTACGAGTGGTTTCTGGAGAATATGAAGGATTAAAATCCCCCGTGAATTCTCACATGGATGCTTTATTTATTGAAGGAAAAATGAAGGCGACTGCTGAAATGATTATTCCAAAAACCGTAGAAGAGCGCGCCATTTTTATTTTATCTGGCGAAATTGCCATTGGGGGAATTCACTATGGAGACACCAGAATGCTGGTGCTGGCAAGCGGCCACCCTGTGAAAATTCAGGCTTTAAAAGCCTGCCATTTTATTATTCTAGGAGGCCCTGCCCTCGAAGCCCCACGCTATATCTGGTGGAATTTTGTCGCCAGTTCCAAAGAAAGAATCGAGCAAGCCAAAATTGACTGGAAAGAAGGCCGTTTCGGAAAAATACCCGGCGATGAAAAAGAATTTATTCCTTTGCCAGAATAGAACAGCTTCCTGGTATTAACGCTGGCGCGGTGGGAGACCCTCCGCTGGCGGCTAGGGGGAGCCTCAGCAATTTGCAGCAATTCCCACTTTAGCGGGAATTGCTGGTATTTCTTACATTTTATTTCAATAAATGTATAAATTAAACACTTTTTACTTGCAAAAAGTGTAGAAATTAGTCATTATTTGAATATGAAACGTGATCTAATGACACAATTACACGCCTGGAAGACCAATCCACGCCGAAAACCTCTCATTTTAAAGGGAGTTCGCCAAACTGGAAAAACCTATCTGTTAGAGCAGTTTGGCCGAGAGGCCTTTTCTCGCTATCACCTGATCAATTTTGAGAAACAAGCTAGGGCAAGAGCACTTTTTGAAGATGACCTAGAACCAAAACACCTCATTGATGAGTTGCAGTTTTTACTCGAGACACGAATCGATATTAAAACGGATCTTGTGATTTTCGACGAAATTCAAGCTTGCCCGAAAGCACTCACAAGCATGAAATATTTTTGTGAAGATTTACCCGAGCTTGCGCTTTGCAGTGCCGGTTCTTTACTTGGCCTTCACTTAAACGAAAGCTCATATCCCGTTGGTAAAGTGGATATGTTAAATTTGCATCCGCTTAAATTCAGCGAATTTTTAGCAGGAATAAAAGATGAAATGCTTTTGGATTATTTCAATAATATTCACACCAATTTGGCACCCTCTGATCTTGCCCATAAAAAATTATGGCAGCGCTTAAAGGAATATTTTATTACGGGTGGTTTACCCGAAGTGATATCCGTTTTTAGCGAACAACAACATTCACTCTATGAAGCAACACAAGCTGTGCGAATTAAACAAAAAGAATTAATTAATGCCTATTACGCTGATATTGCGAAACACGCTGGGAAAATAAACGCCATGCATATTGATCGAACCTGGCGCGCAATCCCAGCTCAATTATCAAGTGCAGAAGATCGAAGCACCCAGAGATTCAAATTTAAAGGGATTATTCCCAACGTTAATCGATATGGTCAATTAATCAATGTGATTGACTGGCTTAAGTCAGCTGAATTAATTTTAAAAGTTTCCATAGTTGAAACAGCCGAGCTACCTCTATTAGCCTACACAAAAGAAAATATTTTTAAATTATTTATGTTTGATGTGGGTATATTGGGCGCGATGAGTGATTTAGATCCCAAAACCATTCTCGATTATGATTATGGCACTTATAATGGCTATTTCGCTGAGAATTTTGTGGCACAACAATTAATCGCTAGCGGCTCAAATGAGCTTGTGAGCTGGCAAAATGACCGTAGTGAAATTGAATTTTTAATACATCAAGAGGGGCAGATAATTCCACTCGAAGTAAAATCAGGAAACATAACTCGTGCTAAAAGCCTTCAAAAATATATTGAAAAATATCATCCAGCAAAAATTCTACTTTTTTCTGCTAATAACCTAAATATAGGCCACCAAAATAATGTCTATCATCTGCCGCTTTATTTGGCTGAGCGAGCTTCGTTTTTAACTGATCCTCGCCGAACAAAAATCATGTGATAAAAGACAGACAAAGTGGACATTTGCTTCAATACCTTAGGACGCTTTACCTTTTAAAAGAGGCACAAAAACGACGGCGTCTAAGCGTTCATAATCAAATGTATTTCCACGGCGTTTTACGAGAATTAATTGCTGATATCCCGTTTTATCGTCGCTCACTGGAATAATCAAACGTCCGCCATCGGCCAATTGATTTTTTAAGGCTTCGGGAATTTCTGCTGCGGCTGCTGTAACTATAATAGCTTCATAAGGCAAATGCTCTGGCCAACCACTAGAGCCATCGGCATGTCGGGATTGAATATTTAAATAACCAATACTCATTAAACGCTGCTTGGCTTTTTTGTGAAGAGACTCGATTCTTTCGATGGTATAGACTTGATCGGCAAGATTTGCCAATATCGCCGCCTGATAGCCAGAACCCGTGCCAATTTCCAGCACTTTGTCCAGGCGCCGATGCTCGCCCATCACATACTCCGACATTCGGGCTACAACAAATGGCTGCGAAATCGTTTGACCTTCGCCAATTGGCAAGGCGTTATCCTCATAGGCTTGTTCCTGCAGATTTTCCGGCACAAAAATGTGTCGCGGCACTTGCGCAATAGCTTCTAATACTAAAGGATTCTGAATCCCCTCATTTTTTAGCTGAACTGATAATTGCCGAGCTCGCTTTTCCATTAACCTCTCCTGTTATCTACATTAATTCTAAAGCATTATCCAAACGCTGCAATACCCTATTTTTTCCCAGTAAAAATAAGGTTACATCAATAGAGGGCGATATGGTTCCGCCTGTCATGGCCACTCGAATCGGCTGAGCCAATTTTCCAAGCTTTACATCCAGAGAGGAAGCCACTTCGACAATAATTTCATGAATCGCTTCTTTATTCCAATTTTCCAGCTGCGAAATTTTATCGCGGATAATGACAAGACCTGGGCGAATATCGGCACTCAAGTGTTTTTCCGCAGCAGGATCATACTCCACTTTTGACTCGTAAAAATATCGGCTTTTTTCGGCCATTTCTTTTAAAGTCTTGCAACGTTCTGCTTGAGCAAGAATAAGTCCCTCTAATTCAGGACCCTCTTGAAGGTTCAAATTTAATTTTTTTAACTGATAGGCAAAAGGCTGAACCATTTGACTGGGATCCATCGTTTTTAAATAATGCTGATTCAACCAATCT
The DNA here is from genome assembly GCA_963711375.1 of uncultured Gammaproteobacteria bacterium. Classification (GTDB taxonomy): domain Bacteria; phylum Pseudomonadota; class Gammaproteobacteria; order Coxiellales; family Coxiellaceae; genus CAVQDV01. Next base: position 1,750,168 of record CAVQDV010000005.1, on the reverse strand, counting down.
AATTTTTCGGGATTTACCGCAGCAGGTGCACTGTTGATGGATTCCACCGAAAAAGCCTCAATTAATTCTTCCATCGAGAAAATTTCCTGGTCACCATGAGACCACCCCAAGCGCACTAAATAATTTAATAAAGCCTGAGGCAAATATCCGTCTTCCAAATATTGCAGCACACTCACGGCGCCATGACGTTTTGACAAGCGCTTACCATCGGGGCCTAATATCATCGGGACATGCGCAAAAAATGGGGTTTTAGCGCCTAAAGCTAAAAATAAATTAATTTGCCTTGGGGTATTATTAATATGATCATCACCGCGAATAACATGCGTAATTTTCATGTCGATATCATCGATGACCACAGTAAAATTATACGTCGGTGTACCATCCGTGCGAGCAATAATTAAATCGTCGAGCTCAGTATTTTGTACTGTAATTTCCCCTCGAATTAAATCGTCAAAAGTCACGGCTCCCGTTTCGGGATTTTTAAAACGTACTACGGCGGGTTCATTTTTTTTAGGATGCGTAAGATGACGGCAATGTCCGTCGTAACGTGGCTTTTCCTTGTTCGCCATTTGTGTTTCACGAAGTTTTTCCAGGCGTTCTTTTGAACAATAGCAGTGATAGGCTTTGCCCTCCTCGAGCAGTTGCTGTATCGCTGCCTGATAATTTTCCATGCGCTCCGTTTGATAAAAAGGGCCTTCGTCATAATCTAGGCCGAGCCACTCCATGCCATCTAAAATCGCTTGAATGGATTCGGGTGTAGAGCGTTCGCGATCGGTATCTTCTATCCGCAAAATAAAGGTGCTCTTGTGCTTGCGCGCAAAAAGCCAGCAAAAAAGGGCTGTGCGTGCACCACCGATATGCAGATAGCCGGTGGGGCTCGGGGCGAAACGCGTACGGAAATTTGAATTTGACATAGTTGTTCTCAATTAAAAGTAATTTTTAATAACCCCTCAGTAAAGTGCCTCAATGTAGCACAAATTAGGTTCGTGCCCAATCCTTCTGACGTAAAAGCCACAAAAAACACAGCATAATCACTATCGTGACGACATCATAGAGCATATTCACTACCACAAGATTATTCGCCGTAATAGAATGCTGAACAAGCTCAACCAAATTTGTGAGAATTGAGAGGGTCAAAAAAATCGTCCATAAAATGGCTGGTGCCATCAAAATACTATGTCGAGAAAAAACGGTAAGTGCACCCATCAAGGCCATGCTAAGTAAGGCAATGCCATAGAGGTAAAACATGGGGCTAAAATCCCAGCCCACCAGCTGAGCTTCTGATGGCGCATCCAATAACATCCGCACTGCCACAAAAAGCGCCGCAAAAATCATATTAAAACTCATAAAATACCGATAGTAAATCAAAATGCCTGGGACCTTCTTGTTCACTCGCGCGTGAAAAAACGCAAGCAAAAAGGGGGGCACTAAAAATAAAGCAAACACAAATTCCGTACTCATAAATAAACCTCCATTCCCTCAAATATACCCAAAAATAACACGAAGCAACAGCATCCTCTGCAGTTCTCATTTTGAGGTTCGTCATGCTAGTGTCATCTCCCCGATGCCTCCTCGGCCGACTGATCTGCAACAGGCAATCTATCATATAAACAGCATTTACTGCGAAAAGACTTTGCCCCCTCTTCTCACTCCTTTATAATGCTGCGCATGAAAAAGCAAATGAACCTACTGCTTGGCATATTATTGTGTGTAATAACCTGTTCGAGTTGGGCCAAAGAGAATCAAATTCAATTTAAGGTTACCGGAGTGCAGGGCCAAGCCTATGCCAACGTGATTGATATGCTCAAAAATCAACAGGGTCTCCTTGTCTACCCTCTCACCCCCGCAGAAATCAATCGCTTTTATGAATTAGCTCCAGAGGCCATCCAAAAGGCCTTGCAACCCTATGGGTATTTTAAACCCTATGTAACCTCCACGATTCAAGATAAAAACCAAGTCTGGCAAACGAATTTTACTGTTGAGACTGGCCCACAAATGTTCGTGACTTCGGTTGATTTTCAAATTTCTGGAGAAGGTAAAAATGATCCCGAATTTATAAAATTAGCGCAGAATTTCCCCGTGCAAGTAAATGATGCTCTGAATATTGATTTTTATAATGCTGGTAAAAGTGAACTCTTCAAAATTGCGTCCACTCGTGGATATTTTAATTCGAAAATCACAACGAGCCGCGTGATTATTAATTTAAAAAGCTACCAGGCCAAAGTCATCATTCATTTTAGCACTGGAAATCGATTTCGCTTCGGCGAAACTCACTTTAATTCTTCCCCATTTGCTCAAAGTTTTTTGCAAAGATTTCTAAGTTACCATCAGGATGAATATTACAATTACACCAAACTTCAAAAAACCCAACAATATTTTGTAACCAGCAATTACTTTACACAAACGCTGGTGACACCCGACCTCGATAAAAAAGAGGGTGACATCGTGCCTATCGATGTTCACTTGATTCCACAAAAAATTGAGCAAGTCACCTATGGGCTAGGATATGGAACAGACACTGGTTTACGAGGCACTTTCGGACTCAATTTGCGTCGCATCAACCGATATGGCCATCACATGAATTTTTTAGGCCAGCTTTCCACCAGCGGAAATCATGTTATAACGACAAATTATTATATTCCCGGTAAAAACCCAGCCCTCAGTCAATATATTTTAAGCAGTGGCATTGGCCATATCTACATTCAAAATTCCACTGGCAATATTGTCAGCACTAATGAAAAGTTGTCGGCGGGGTATGCAACTTACTTAGGCGAAATACAACAAACCATCGCCCTCACCTATTTAAATGAACGATATACCTTGCCAGCTTTTAATTTACCCTACATAAATTCGGACGTTTTATATCCCAGTATTATTTGGCAATTTGTAAGGCGAGATAAAACCTTTCAACCAACAAGAGGCTTTAGTGCCTATAGCATTATTTCTTCCTCACCCTGGAACATTACCGGCGTAAAATTTTTCCAAGCGCGAGTGCGTCTGCGAGCCTTAATTACCCCGACAGAAAATACTCGGCTTTTACTGCGTGCAGAGGCTGGCCATACTGATATTAATAATTTGACGCAGTTGCCGCTTTCTTTGCAATTATTGGCTGGTGGAGTCGACAGCATCCGAGGCTTTTCTTTTGATAGCATTGGCCCAGGCAGAAATTTATTTGTGGGCAGCGTTGAAATTCAAAGACGTATTAAAGGGCAATTATATTTGGGGCTCTTCGTTGATAGCGGCACCTTATTTCAAAACACCTGGTATACTGGGGTAGGTCCTGCGGTTATTTATGTATCTCCCGTTGGCACTATAGAAGCCAGCCTCGCGAGATCCACCAATGTCAACCAAAAAACGATTTATTTTGATTTTAGCATGGGGCAAGATTTATGATAAAAATTCTCTGGCGAAGCAGCCTTGTCCTTTTATCCCTGCTCATTATTTTCATCATTTTTTTACTGAGTTCCAGTGGGTTGAAATTAAGTTTATTTCTCGCGAAAGCTTTTATCCCAGGAGTATTTACCTATAAAACCGCCTCGGGTTTAATCACGGGTCCCATCCAACTTACCGATATCGATTATCGCTCTCTGAATCAGGAAATAAAAATAAAATCCCTTACCTTAAATTGGAATGTATGGGCTCTGCTCACCAAAAATCTCTCGCTAAGCGAAGTGCGCGCTAATCAAATCATTATTATCAATCATGAAAACAAAATCACTAAACCGATCCCTTTAAACTTAAGCCTATTTTACCAGAAAAATCCATTTGAGGCCTATACCGAAAAAGCGAACGCACTGGCACAGCATTACAAAGAATTTCTGCAAAATTTTAAATTGTCTTGGGGTGTGCACATTGAAAATGCTCATTTAGGGCCTATTATTTATTATTCTCCTGCAAACAAATGCCTTCTCGAACTGACACAATTGAGCTTAAGAGGGAATCTCTCGGACAAGAAGACTAATTTGTCGATCGATACTATAGCAAGCTTTCCCTTTGCCACAACCCTTCATGCCACGATTAACGGAAATTCCGCGCATTATCAATTTAATTTTTCTGCCAGTGGAAAACACGTTGATTTTAAAATTAATGGCGATGGAAATATTCATGAAATCACCTTATCGACCACCAGAACTCTCGCCCTAAACGGCTTACTCCAAGGCAATTTTCATCTGGATTGGAAACAAGATTTGGCCTGGGATACGAATTTTACCGCAAAAAACGTTAATTTTTCTTCCCTCTACCCTAAATGGTCCCAAAATTTTCAAGCTAGTATTCAGTCTGAAGGTCTTTTAGCACAAAAAAATCCTGCATTTAATGTGCGTGCTAACATTAAAACCAAGAATTCTACGATTAACCTTAATGTCCAACATAAAAATATGTGGCTAGCCAGTTGGGAACTCTCTCTCGCTTCTGCCAAATATCAAACCCAAGGTACCTTAACGGGCCCCTTCGAAAATCCGCTTACCACTGGAAGCTTAAAAATAAAGGATTTTAATTACAAAAATTACTCGGCTAAGCAACTTTATCTTACATGGAAAATGAATCTTGTTAAAAATGCCCCAGCAAATATTAGCCTTTCTGCCGATCAATTTGTTTCCGGTAACTTTAGCGCACATCAATTGTCCCTAAATTTTGCAGGCACTCTCAGCCAACATCAAGTTACATTATTTGCCGATTTTGACACATCCACCACTAAATTAATATTGAGTGGCAGTTTAAACGGAAAAACGTGGGTCTCAAAATTACAGAGATGGGATTGGGGTCAATTTCACTTACCTGCACAGGACAGCATTCAATTAAAAATAACCCTGCCCGATTATGTCAGCGGACTTCCAAAAGCCAACGATAAAATTAATGCCAGCTTAAGCGCGACTCTCTCCAATCTCACATTTATTACGGATTTAGTCCCCGATATCTCGGTTCCAGGCGGGAAAATTGCAGGGACTTTACATTTAAATGGGACTCTTGAAAATCCGCTTATCACGGGGGACCTCGATTTTTCGCAGGGAAAAGTCATTATACCGGTATGGGATCTTACTCTCACAAATGCCAGCATTACCTCTTTGGCCATAGGCCATGATGTTCATTACACCGCACATGCCATTTCTGGAAAACAACCCGTTACGATAGTTGGGGACACCGATTTTTCACAGCCTGATATTCCCACCCATTTAAAAGTCACCGGAAATGATATTTTGCTAATAAATACGCCAGAATATACGATTTACGGATCGCCAAATGTCACCGCGACCATTGTGGGAACCAGGCTCGATTTAAGCGGTGATATTATTATTCCAAACGGATTAATCCGCCCCCACGATTTTCGCAATGTAACGCAATTGCCTACAAATGAAGTCATTTTTGTTGGAACTCCCACCGTCGTTGGCCAATCCAGCTGGCAAATTAATACGAATCTCAATATTATTGCCGGCGAACATTTAATCGTTGATAGTTTTGGAATTCACGGATTTCTGGATGGTTCCTTGCATATTCTCCAAACCCCTGATCAAACCTTATTGGCCAATGGAAAAATCGGTATTCGCCACGGCTTTTATCGCGCCTATGGACATCAATTGAAAATTTCACATGGTTCATTTATGCAATTTACAAATTCTCCGATCAACAATCCTGTGCTAAGCATTGAAGCCACACGAAAAGTGAATGCAAGCTCAGGCACACAAATTCAGTCTTTTGCTAGCGAAAAAATAGTAGTAGGAATGAATATTCATGGCCCTGTAAGCAACCCCGATATTAATTTATTTTCCTCGATGGGCAATTTATCTCAGTCCGATATTCTTTCTTATATATTAACAGGGGCAACCAGCACGAATAATTCATTATTTGGTGCACCAACCAACACCAATGCGAGAGGTAGCTTTTCTTATACTTCCAATATTTTAGACGCCGTAAAATTAGGGGCTTCTGGCGTTGGAAACACCGACAATTTAATCTCAAAAATTCAATCTGGCTTAGGCTTTAACGAGTTGGGTTTTGAAAGTGACACTACCCTCGATGCCATTGGCAATCCACTGGGAAATCAAACCAATTTTGTCATTGGCCGCTATTTATCGAAGGATTTGTATCTTCGCTATACCCGTGGCATCTATGGCCCCGGGCTCACTCAAGAAAATTTAATTACCCTACGCTATTTATTTCGGCGGAATTGGGCCATACAATTAGAAACAAGTGATTTTAGCAACGGCGCCGTTTATGGGGGCGATATCCTTTACACAACCGAAAGAAACTAGGAACTGAAATGCCTAAAAAAAATAAGACTCTTGAAGTATTGATTGACGCGATTATCTCCAATGATGTTGAGGTGGTGAACACTATTCTCAACACGGGTTTTAACCCGAATCAGGCCTTAGATGAGGCCCATGTGACGCCTTTGCATTTTGCCGCTCAAAATGGCGCCTTGGAAGTGATCCCTCTTTTAGTGGAAGCGGGCGCTGATATTTGTGCTTGTACTCAGCCGGAAGGTCAAACGCCCCTCGACGTTGCCTTGCTTCATAATCATGAGCCTGTGGTGCAAATATTACTGGCTTATTTGAGTAACCTAGATAAACACGAACACTAAAAACTCGCTTCGAGAACAAAATCTTTTTGGCGGTTTAACCAAGATAAAATGATTAATGCTGGAATCCCCATCACAAAAGTCCATACATAAAATTCGCCCCAGCCCATGTGCTTAACCATTACCGCGGCTATTGGACCGAGTAATACTCTTCCCAAAGCCGAAACTGCCGATAAAAGCGCATATTGAGTCGCTGTAAATTTTTTATTGCATAATCCCATTATAAAAACGATAAAAGCAACCGTGCCCATACCACTGCAAAAGGATTCTACAAACATCACTGAACCCAGTAAAAAAAGACTTTTTCCAAACACGAGCAATAAAATAAATGCTAAATTTGAGCTCATTTGCAAAAAACCAAACAAGATTAAGGAAAAATACAAGGACCAGCGAGGCAATAAAACTCCCGCGATCAAACTTCCAAAAACACCTCCGCATAGCAACGCTAATTTTGAAACGGAACCCACTTCGACGAGCGTAAAGCCAACGCCTTTCAACAAAAAATAACTATTAAGCGAAAGAGATAAAGCCTCGCTAATTTTATAAATCGCAATAAAAATTAAAATTAAAATAGCATGCATAATGGTGCGAGACGTGAAAAAATCCACAAAAGGTTCACGGACAGCCTGTAAAAATGATTTCGGTGGGGTGACATGTGCTAAACGTGGCGAGCGCATCGTGACCAACATTTCAATCAACATGAGAAAGGCCATACACAAATACGTAAAACGCCAACCCATTTCAGCCGCTAGAATTAAGGCAAAGGCACCTGCCACCAACATCGCGCTTCGATATCCCATAGCCGCAAACGCCACTCCTAAACCCCGCTCCTCTTGAGTTAACACATCGGTTTTATAGGCGTCGATAACGGTATCTTGGGAGGCCGAAAAAAATCCTACCACAAGCGCCACACTTGCTAAAGCCCAAGGACAATGCGCGGGATTCAAAAAGGCCATCGTAATTAGACCAAGCGTCAAAAATAATTGAGTCAGCAAAATCCAACTGCGCCGACGATCAAAACTTAAGGGATTATAGCGATCAAAAAGTGGTGCCCATAAAAATTTATAAAGATAGGGCATCCCAATTAATGTCAGCGCGCCGATCGTGGTAATGGAAACGCCAGCCATCGTATACCAGGCTTGCAAAGTCGATCCGATCAATACCAAAGGCAGGCCCGATGCAAAGCCCATTAAAGCCACAGAAAGTGTTCGTCTTGAAATCATGCCTAATTCAATCGGATCCATACTATAGTGTCAAGCACTATCAAATGAGAGGCTCATTGCTTTTTTGCCAGCGTTTATATTCTGTTAGACTTAAACCATATCGAACAAGCACCCCCTCATGTAATCGTTTGAGCTCTTCAATAATGAGCTCACTAACTTGGGGTTGGTTCTGTTTTTCCACGAGATTTTTCAATGAATTTTTAATGATATCTTGGGAATTTAAATTGGGATGTAGCACGATTTGACGAATGGTGGCTTTGATTACATCTCGATATTGTAGGCGAAGAGGATCTGGTTCAACAAGATTGCGTTGTATAGAAATATAAGCCTGCGTCGAGCGCTCATAGGCCCACAGAAATAAATCTCGTAATAATTCTATTCTCGTGAGTTCATAAACACCTAAAATTGATCGCGAATAAGCCGAAGCAGGAACATCAAGAAAAGTCAGTGGACATAAATTGTGTTTAAATAAAGGAATATTCGCAGCCAGTCTCGATGTGCGCTTGTTGACATCTGCAAACGGCTGTAAATAGGGAATATGCACCATTGCAAAAAATGCCTGCTCAAATGGGTCTTTAATTTTTTGTGCCTTGTGCATCAGGAGGCTAAACATTTCATCAATTTTTTGCGGAATGCTGAGAGGGGTATAGACGCTTTTAGAAATATAAACATTGTGTTGTCTTAATCTTCCCTCATCCGCTGGATTTGGAAGTAAGTTTTCTGAAAGGGCACTGTGCAGGCTCTGTAATGTAAATCGATTAAAATCGACTGAGGAAGCATTTTCAAGTAATAATTCTATGGCCGATTTGTGATTAAGTATCATTTGAGTTTCAATCGCCGCTTTCCCTTCTGCAATTTTTCCCTTTTCTATAAGCACTCGTGTATCGAGCAGCGAATAGGTGTTACCTTCAAGATTACTCGAAGCCCACGATAAATCGATAAGCAAGCGATTAAGAATTTCTCGACCGTAAGTACCCGCTGGCAAATTTTCCTTATTCATATCTCCCATATTTTTCAGTTGTCGACGTAGGGATGGAGATAAATAATAACTTTTGTTGGGATGATAATTTTCGAGAAAATCGCTTTGGTAACCCACTGGCTTTCTAGCTATTTGAGGTTGATTTATATATTCCAGTATCTCTCGCCCATCTCGGCTTAATGGAATAGTGCTTGGAAAAATATCACCAGGCAGAGGAAGAACTTTTATAATGGGCAGGTAGAGACGATTGCGACCAAGGCCTTCAACAGAAATTTCTTCGGATTCAATAAACTCTTTTATCCATCTTTGCGCCGTTCTTCTCGGAATATCAGCGTGCCTACTTAACAACTGCGCCAAATTGATGCCATTATGATGTTTTTTAATACTTGATAATAAAGACTTTTTTTTGTTCATGGCGCAGTTCTGGCACTATTAGTGTTTGAATATGGCGCCATTATGGCGCAGTTTTGTGGTAAATGCAAATCTCAAGCGGAACCAGCAATTCCCGCTTTTGCAAGTTCCCGCTCAAGCCGGAACTCCTTCCTGGTATTAATGCTAGTTTTTTTCAGCAGGATTAGTGTGTACAAACACCGTACATATGCTATAATGCTTGCAAGGAATCACTCCATTTGAGGCAATTATGAACACAAGAAGAGATGCAAGAATAGATATTCGGGCCAGCGAACCCGCCAAAGAAACCATTGAAAAGGCCGCTCATTATCTAGGCACAACGACCTCCGCTTTTATACTTGAGTCGGCAATGGAAAAAGCCACGATGATTTTGCGCCGCGCACAGAGCATCATTTTGGGGCAAGCTGAGCATAATCGCTTTATGAATATTTTAGAGAAGCCACCAAAGCCAAATAAGGCACTAAAGAAACTCGTCGCAAAACACAAAAAAAATTAAAACAATGGAAGTGCTGATCGAACCACTCCATACTTTCCATAATCGAAAAAACTTCGATTGTGGCGTCGATGTGCTGAATGATTTTTTTAGAAAATATGCACGACAAAATCAGCTAAAAAGCATCAGCAAAACCTTTGTGGCGACCCACGACAAGGAGAGGCCATTCCCAGAAAAAGAAATACTTGGTTTTTATACTTTATGTAGCGGCCATATTGAGTATGAGAGCTTACCCAATAATCTAAAACACCCTCGTTATCCGGTTTCTATCGCTCGTTTAGCTCGTTTGGCCATTGACAAAAAACATCAAGGAAAAGGGATTGGCGGTTTCTTGCTATATGATGCGCTCCAAAAAATTTCTGTCGCCTCTCAAATGATTGGTATTTTTGCCATAGTAGTGGATGCGAAAGATGCCAAAGCAAAATCTTTTTATGAACGGTATGGTTTTATGCCGCTGGAAAAATCAGAGCTAACGCTATTTCTGCCAATCGAAACTATTAATCAGCTTTTTTAAATCTGGCCAAATTTACTGAATGGCGCCGTTTTTTGGAAAAGGCAATCAGTCTTCTAAACTCATCAGGCTGGCGTTTCCGCCCATGGCTACTGTGTTGGTGGCGATGCTGGTTTCGTGGCAGAGGCGTAATAAATAATGAGGGCCGCCAGCTTTTGGTCCAGTGCCCGATAAACCTTGGCCACCGAAGGGCTGCACGCCTACAACAGCGCCAATAATATTTCGGTTTACATAAATATTTCCGGCGTGAATTCGATATACAATAAAGTCAATGGTCTCATTAATTCGACTATGAACGCCAAATGTTAAGCCATAACCCAGTGCGTTAATATCATCAATTATTTTGACTAACTTTTCTTTTTTATATCGAACGACGTGTAAAATGGGGCCAAAAACTTCGCGTTTTAAAAGATGTAAATCCGATAATTCGAAGGCATGAGGCCCTACAAATGTGCCCGCTTGCATTTCGGGCGGAACCTCAACACGATAAATTAAGCTTGCCTCTTGCGTCATTTTAGTAATATGAGCCAGTAAAACCGATTTGGCATCTTCATCAATGACAGGGCCAACATCGGTTTCTAAAAATTGCGGATTTCCAACAATGATTTCAGCCATGGCTCCTTGAAGCATTTTTATCACTTTATCCGCAATTTCTTCCTGCAAAAATAACAATCGTAAGGCCGAGCAGCGCTGCCCTGCACTCCCAAAGGCGGATGAAATAACGTCACCGACTAATTGCTCCGGCAATGCCGTTGAATCGGCGATTAAGGCATTCATGCCCCCTGTTTCAGCGATTAATGTCCCGATCCCGGTTGAACGTGCCGCTAAATTTTGATTAATTAATCTTGCCGTTTCTGTCGAGCCCGTAAATAAAACCCCATCGATTCGAGAATCCGAAACTAATTTTTCCCCGATGGTTTCACCAGGACCCGGAAGAAATTGAAGCGCTTCTCGTATAACACCCGCCTCATAAAATAATTCAATAATAAATGACGCAACCAGAGGAGTTTGTTCCGCCGGTTTGGCAATTACTGAATTTCCAGCCACGAGTGCGGCTGCAATTTGCCCTGTAAAAATAGCGATGGGGAAATTCCAGGGACTGATGCACACCATGACACCACGACCCTGAACGCGTAATTCATTGGATTCTCCAGTGGGCCCCAGTAATTTTTTAGGAGCCAAGGTTTCTAGGGCCTTAGCCGCATAATATCGGCAAAAATCCGCCGCTTCCCGCACTTCAAACAATGCATCCGGCAATACTTTCCCGGCTTCTCGAATGGCCATGGCGACTAATTGTCCACGATGCTTTTCCAATAAATCGGCCGCTTTTTGCAAAATGGCGACTCGTTCCTCTAAAGGCAGGGCATTCCAAATAGGATACGCGTTTCTGGTATTTTTCAGGGCCTTTTCAACGTCTGTTTCATCAGACAAAAAACATTCCCCCACAATTTCAGCTCGATTCGCTGGATTTGTGATATCCATTTTGGTTTTATTGAGTGCTATTTCATGCAAAGGAAACGCCTTCCATTCTCCGAGCTCGATAGCTTCTTCCACTTTTTCAGAAAGCTTAGCGAGTCTTTTAAAATTACTTATATCCACGCCTTTGGAATTTTTTCTAATTAACCCATACAAATGTGGAGGGAGAGGAATTTTTGAATTCGGTATTTCATTATACTCACGAATTTTTTGCACTGGATTTTGAATTAATTCCTGCATGGGGACATTCGGGTCCGCAATTTGGTTGACAAAAGAACTGTTTGCGCCATTCTCCAATAATCGACGCACTAAATAAGGTAATAAATCCTCATGACTTCCAACAGGCGCATAAATTCTCGAGGAAATTCCAAAACTTTTATTATCAACGAGCTGATTATGTAAGTCTTTACCCATACCTTGAAGATTTTGAAATTCAAATTCATCCGCATGATAATCACCCATCATCGTTAAAATAGCAGAAACAGAATAAGCGTTATGCGTGGCAAATTGAGGATAAAGCACATCTTTCGCATTTAACATTAATTTCGCACAAGCTAAATAACTAATATCGGTGCTCACTTTTCTCGTAAATACCGGGTAGCTTAAAAAGCCGCTTACCTGAGATATTTTAATTTCCGTGTCCCAATAGGCGCCCTTTACTAAACGCATGGGAATTTTTTTATTCTGTTTGCGAGCCAGTTCAATTAACCACTCGATGGTATAAAAAGTGCGTTTTTGGTAAGCCTGTACCGCTAAACCAAGCCCTTGCCAGTCTTTAAGTTCTTTTACTTTAAATACGTTGGCAAAAATATCCAGAGACATTTCCAGTTTGTCAGCCTCTTCGGCATCAATGGTCAAACTAATTCCTGCATTTTTCGCTAATAAAGCAAGCTCCGTTAATTGACGTGATAAAAAAGGTACTAGCAATTCCGTTTTGCTAAATTCATAACGAGGATACAAAGCGGAAAGCTTCACAGAAATACTGGGACCTTGAAATGAAAATTCTCCAGTATGAGAATTTCCTAATTCCTCTATTGAATTTTTATAAGCTCTAAAATAACGCTCGGCATCGGCTTGAGTTTTGGCCGCTTCGCCTAGCATGTCATACGAAAAACTGTAGCCCTTTTCTTGGTAAGGTTTCGAGCGCTTCAAAGCTTCTTTCATGGTACGACCAATTACAAATTGCTCGCTCAACACTTTAATGGATTCTCTCACCGCTTGTCGAACAATGGGCTCGCCCATTTTACGAATTAAATTTTTCCATAAATCGCTAAAATAGCCGGCTTTTACAGGCTTTAAAATTTTACCGGTTAATACTAATCCTCGTGTTGCCAAATTCACAAAACGGGATTCGCTTTTGCCTATGTGTGTTTCCCAACGAGCACTCGTTAACTTGTCTCGAATTAATAAATTCTCGGTTTGAGTATCGGGAATTCGTAAAAGCGATTCTGCAATGCACATCAGCATAATGCCTTCTTCACTGGATAAATCATAGTGAAGCATAAAAGCTTCCATTCCGGCTTTTTCGGTTTGATGTGAACGGACCTGAGTAATGATTTTCTCTGCCAAATCGGAAATTTTCTGGGTTAAATTTGGGGTAAAATTCAGGCGTTCGATGAGCTCTAAAACGCAGGCTTCCTCATCCATGCGATAAGCCCTGCGCATTTCCTGACGTAGGGGATTTTTGCTGGGTTCATAAGACTTAAAAAAAATAATCGGTGATGTGGGCATCTTTTGGGTTCCTAAAATTTTTCTCATAGATCTCAAGTATACCTTAAAATTTGCTAAATACAGGGGATGATAAATGGGTCATTTTTAGGGTATAATAGAATCCATTAAAAGAGGTAAAAATCATGGCCATCAGCGTATTCGAACTTTTTAAAATTGGTGTTGGGCCTTCGAGCTCACATACCGTCGGGCCAATGCGTGCGGCTTTCCGTTTTCTTCAAAAACAAAATTTGCCTACCCAATCCATTGCAAAAATCCAGATCACGCTTTATGGTTCTTTAGCTTTTACCTGCAAAGGGCACGGCACCGATAAAGCCCTCCTTCTCGGTCTTGAGGGCAATGAACCCGAAACCGTCGACCCCGATCACATCACACCTCGTTTCTTAGAAATTCAAAAAACCCGAGAAATTAAGCTCCTTGGCACTCACGCCATTCCCTTTGATATAAGTAAAGACCTTTTTTTAAATCGTGACAAATTACTGGAATATCATTCTAACGGAATACACTTTGAAGCTTTCGATGCAGAAAACCAGGTAATTTCTGAAGAAACCTATTTTTCAGTGGGTGGCGGATTTATTGTGTCTCAGAGTGAAGTCAACCAAGAAAGCTTCCCTTCATTAGAACGTAAAGTCCCCTTCCCTTTCCAAACCGCTGCCGATTTAATGCATTATTGCAAAACCCAAAACACTTCTATGGCCAACATTATGATGGAAAATGAAAAAACGTGGCGCAGCGAAGCTGAAATTAAATCTGGCCTATTACGTATTTCCAAAGTTATGCTTGAGTGCATCGAACGCGGCTGCCATAACCCTGGCATCTTAGAGGGTGGGCTAAAAGTGCGTCGGCGTGCCCCAGCTCTATATGAAAAACTGCAAAAAGCTTCTAAAAATGGGGCTAATTTCTCTATGACGATGAATTGGCTCAATACCTATGCCATCGCCGTCAATGAAGAAAATGCTGCAGGTGGTCGAGTGGTAACCGCTCCCACCAACGGTGCCTCCGGCATTATTCCTGCTGTCTTGAGATATTATTTAGAGTTTTGTGAAAATCCCAACGAGGCTGGGATAATCGAATTATTACTAACTTCTGCCGCTATCGGTATTTTGTATAAGCAAAATGCCTCTATTTCCGGCGCCGAAATGGGCTGCCAAGGGGAAGTTGGTGTGGCTTGTTCGATGGCTGCTGCAGGATTAACAGCCGCCTTGGGTGGAACCATCTACCAAGTGGAAGACGCTGCTGAAATCGGCATGGAACATAATCTGGGCTTAACTTGTGACCCAGTAGGTGGCCTAGTTCAAATCCCCTGCATTGAAAGAAATGCGATGGGCGCTGTAAAAGCCGTCAACGCCACTTATCTTTCCCTCGCCGAGGAAGGTGAACATAAAGTCTCACTCGATATGGTCATCAACACCATGAGAGAAATTGGAATGAACATGAATTCCATGTATAAAGAAACCTCGAAGGGTGGTTTGGCGGTGAATGTGCCAGAATGCTAGCCCTCTAAAGTGAATGGCATTTAATATGCCCTCTCCTGCAAGAGTAAATGGAACAAGAGGAATTGCAAAGTTGGACTGCATTTCAGGGAAAAAATTTATTTTAGGGATAGACCCCGGATCACGTGTCACGGGATTTGGGCTTATTCAAATGAACGGTAATCAATATCATTATGCTGATGCCGGCTGCATTCGCGTGGGCGACGGGGAAATTGGCGCACGACTGTTTCAAATTCATGAGAAATTATGCGGAATTATCGAGCAATATCGTCCTGAAGAAATGGTTATTGAGCAAATTTTTACAAAAATAAATCACCAGGCCGCTCTCAAATTGGGCCAGGCTCGAGGTGTTGCTTTATTAACGGCGGCGAAATATTCCATTCCAATTTTTGAATATACAGCCCGACATGTCAAAAAATCCGTTGTTGGTTATGGCGCTGCAAATAAAGATCAAGTTCAACATATGGTTCGAGCGATTCTTAAGCTTACTCAAACTCCCGCTGAAGATGCGGCTGATGCCTTGGCTATTGCTATTTGCCATGCGCATAGCCGGCCATTGAAGATGCGAATGCTAGAGGAAAAGAGATAATACAGGCATTGAGGCAAAAAGTGGCATCTGCTACACTCTAAGCCTTATTCTGAACGAGAAAATAAAAAATGATTGGAAGGCTACAGGGAAAAATTATCGCCAAAACTCCCCCGGAATTATTAATCGACGTTAATGGGGTGGGTTATGAAGTTTTCGCACCCATGACCACTTTTTACAAACTCCCAGCGCTTCACCAAGACGTCACGCTGCATATCCATCACGTTGTTCGCGAAGATGCACAATTATTATTCGGCTTCCACGACGAACAAGAACGGCGCCTTTTTCGTGCCTTAATTAAGGTCAATGGCGTGGGCCCAAAATTAGCCTTAACGATTTTATCCGGCATCGAAGCCGCCCAATTTGTTCTTTGTGTACAAGCACAAGATAGCAGCCGATTAACCGCCATTCCCGGAATCGGGAAAAAAACCGCTGAAAGGCTCATCATCGAAACGCGCGACACCTTATCGCAATGGGATGTTTCTCCAAAATTAAGCGGCGAAAACGAAATTCAAATAGCTGGCGATCAAACCACGCAAGAAGCCATATTTGCCTTAACCGCACTCGGATACAAACCGCAAGAAGCCAAACGAGCCATTTCCGCTGTTCATGACGCGCAGCATAATACCGAAACCCTCATTCGTTTAGCGCTTAAAAACATGCTGCCTGGAAGCCCCTCATGATAATAGAAGAAGAAAGAGTCATTGACGCAAATGCTAGCCAAGAAGAACTTGTCATTGAAGCCAGCATTCGCCCAAAATTTTTGAAAGATTACACGGGTCAACACGCCGCTCGTGAACAAATGGAAATATTTATCAGTGCTGCAAAATCTCGCGCAGAAGCGCTAGACCACACCTTGATTTTTGGACCCCCCGGTTTAGGAAAAACCACACTGGCGAATATTATTGCCAATGAAATGGGCGCTAAATTAAAACAAACTTCTGGCCCCGTTTTAGAAAGAGCCGGTGATTTAGCTGCCTTATTAACCAATTTAGAGCCACACGATGTTTTATTTATTGACGAAATTCATCGCTTAAATCCTGCCATAGAAGAAGTGTTATATCCGGCGATGGAAGATTATCAGCTGGATTTAATGATCGGAGAAGGCCCTTCTGCACGTTCAATTAAACTTGATTTACCGCCATTTACCTTAGTTGGCGCAACCACTCGCGCTGGCTTACTCACCTCCCCTTTGCGCGATCGTTTTGGAATTGTTCAACGTTTAGAATTTTATGATCAAGCCTCGCTCAAAAAAATTATTTTACGATCCTCCGCCATTCTAAAAGTTTCACTCGAAGAAGATGGCGCACAAGAAATTGCGCGACGTTCTCGCGGAACCCCACGAATTGCGAATCGATTATTGCGTCGCGTTCGAGATTTCGCGCAAGTCAAAGCGAATGGCATCATCAATCAAGCTGTCGCAAAAGCCGCGCTCGATTTATTAAAAGTGGACGCTCGTGGATTTGATGTGATGGACCAAAAATTATTGCTCACCTTAATCGAGAAATTTCAAGGTGGCCCAGCGGGTCTAGATTCCTTAAGCGCTTCGCTAAGCGAAGAGCGCGGAACGATCGAAGATGTGATCGAACCTTATTTAATTCAAGAAGGATTTTTAATTCGCACCCCTCGCGGGCGCATGGCCACTCAGTTGGCTTTTCAACATTTTGGTATAAAATATCTTAGAAATGCGGTACAAGAAACATTATTCGAATGAGGAAAAAAAAATGACTGATACATCCCTTTGGAGTTTTATTGCGAACGCGGGTTTTGTTGTTAAAACCGTGATGCTGATTTTATTGTTTGCCTCTATCGCCTCTTGGACAATTATTTTTCAACGCCTAAAACAAGTTCGCGAAACAAAGAAAGCCATGAAACTATTTGAAACTCAATTTTGGTCCGGAATTGATTTACTGCAATTTTTCGATAAAATGAAGGAAAATGGGGAAATTCGCGAAGGAGTTGCCAACATATTTTTTGCTGGATTTAAGGCTTTTCAACTTTGTTCAAATCAACCCGGCGTATCAAAAGATTCCATTCTGCAAGACACGAAAAGTGCCATGGAAATTGCTCATGAGCAAGAAATAGATTCTCTTGAAAAAAATCTTTCCTTCCTCGCCACAATTGGATCATCTAGCCCATTCATTGGGCTCTTTGGAACCGTGTGGGGAATTATTACGTCTTTCCAAGCCCTGGGTGCCGCACAACAAGCCACTATCGCGATGGTAGCCCCTGGAATTTCTGAAGCGTTAATTGCCACTGCCATTGGTTTATTCGCCGCGATTCCTGCAGTAATTGGATATAACCGTCTTGTCACAAGCGTTGATAGCTTGGATAGTCAGTTCCAAATATTTCAAAAAGAATTAAACAGAATATTCCATCACAAGTTGCTCGAGGTCCAACATGCGAAATAAAAGAAAATCTCGAGCTGTTTCTGAAATTAATGTAGTGCCCTACATTGACGTAATGCTCGTTTTACTCGTGATTTTTATGATCACTGCCCCCTTGCTAACGCAAGGCATTAACGTGAAACTACCGCAGTCACAAACCAAACCAATTGCCTCCAAACAGGAACCCATAGTGGTTAGCGTCGACAGCCAAGGCCTTTACTATTTAAATGTAAATAAAAATCCCACCGATGCTATTAGTGGTCAACAATTAATGACCGATGTAGCCGCGTATTTACAGCTGGCAAAACAAAATAATCAAGAACGCTCGGTTTATGTAAAAGGTGATCGTGAAGTAAGTTATGGAAAAGTCGTCGAGGCGATGGCACTGCTTCAAACCGCTGGTGCTGATCATGTGGGACTCATTACAGAATCGCCCACTCATTAGGGCAAGGGAAATGAAATGGCAAACGAAGATGTTGAAAAAAGTCCTTATACCATTTTCTACGACAATGCCCCACGTGGCATTGCATTTCAATTACTGATCGCAATAACGATCTCTCTTATTTTTTTACATAATAAAGTGCCACTCTTTTCTTGCTTTGTTTGGCTTGGAATTATTATGGCGTTTAATGCCATTCGTATCTTTTTTTTAATAACTTTTTACAAGAAAAAACGATATCAAACTCATCCTCGACTTACCATTTTAATTTTCTCACTAATCATGCTTATTCTCGGGATTACGTGGGGTTCCGCCTACCTCTTTTTATGGCCAGACGCACAGGGAATGCGTGAAGGCCTTGTCATTTTAACTTTAGGTGGAATGTCTATTGGGGCCATCCCTTCCCTTGCGCCTTATTTAATTGTATATCTTGCATATGTTTTGCCCATGCTAACCCCAGTTGTCTTCATGTATTATATGAAATTTGACTTTGATTACACCCTTTTTTCAACGATGATCGTCGCCTTCATCGCCATGGTCGTTATGACGGCTGTACATTTTCAAAAACTCGTGTTAAGAACCATTTCTCTCGACCAAAACCAACGAAATCTTCTTAATCAACTTTCACGTTCCAACAAGGAACTCATATCCGCTTATAATGAAATTAAAAAACTCTCTCGTACGGATTCTTTAACCGACTTACCCAATCGAAGATTTTTTGATGAGACACTAAATCGAGAATGGGCCCGCGCCATGCGAGAAAAAGCTGAATTATCCCTCTTATTAATCGATGTCGATAATTTTAAAGTCATTAATGATGACCTTGGCCATCCAGAAGGCGATAAATATTTGAGAGATATTAGCCTTATTATGAAAATGGCCATTAAACGTCCAAGCGATTTTCTTTCCAGAATTGGTGGCGACGAGTTTGCAGTAATTTTAACCAATACCCCGCTCAATAATGCCCACGTTGTCGCCGAAAACATGCGTAACTCGATTTGCGAATATAATCAAAAAATTTATCCCGAAAAAAACTTATCCATAAGCATTGGTCTTAGCAGCAATTTGAAGCAAGTTAACGTTCAAGCTTTAATAAACGGGGCAGATAAATGCCTCTACGAAGCAAAATCCAAGGGGAAAAACCGGGTTTTTTCAGATCCTTAAAATACCCGTAGTAAGTATTTCCCCCCTCTTAAAACTCAGCATGGCCCGGTGTTCGAGGAAAGGGAATCACATCCCGCACATTTTTCACGCCAGTAAAATAACTAATTAATCGTTCAAAACCCAAGCCAAAACCAGCATGCGGCACGCTGCCATATCGCCGTAAATCTCGATACCACGAATACACGTCTCGATTTAAATGCATTTCATCTAGGCGCTGATCTAAAACCTCTAAGCGCTCTTCACGCTGACTTCCACCGATTATTTCACCGATTCCAGGCGCCAACACATCCATCGCCGCCACGGTTTCTCCATCATCATTCACGCGCATGTAAAATCCTTTTATTTTTTTCGGATAATTAATCACAATAACAGGACGACCTACATGTTCTTCCGCTAAAAATCGTTCATGCTCAGATTGCAAATCAGAACCCCACTCCGGTTTAAATTCAAATTTCACTTTCGAATAGGTTAATATTTCGATGGCTTTGGAATATTCCATTATTTCAAAATTATCCTTCACCAAGGCTTCCAAACGAATGATGCATTCTTTATCTACCCATTGCGCAAAAAAGGCCATATCATCTGCGCGCTCGTCAAGCACCGTTTTCGCCAAGTATTTCAGCATGTCTTCTGCCAAACGAGCATTCGACATTAAATCGGCAAATGCCACCTCAGGCTCGACCATCCAAAATTCGGCTAAATGTCTCGAAGTATTGGAATTTTCTGCACGAAATGTGGGGCCAAATGTATATACCTTCGACATCGCTAAGGCATAGGCTTCAGCATTTAATTGCCCGGAAACGGTTAAGAAGGCCTCTTTACCAAAAAAATCCTGCTTAAAATCCACTTTATTTTCGGGACTTTTAGGTAAATTCATTAAATCTAAGGTGCTCACGCGAAATAATTCGCCAGCCCCTTCGCAATCACTTGCAGTAATAATCGGGGTATTTACCCAGAAAAATCCGCGCTCGTGAAAAAAGCGATGAATAGCTTGTGCCGCACAATGCCGAACACGCGTTAAGGCGCCAAAGGTATTCGTACGAGGCCGAAGATGCGCCACTTCTCGTAAAAATTCCATCGTGTGGCGCTTTGGCTGAATCGGATAGGTTTCAGGATCTTCGATCCAACCCAAAACTGTAATTTTTTCTGCCGCAATTTCGACTGCCTGACCTTGTGCCGGTGATGCTACTAATTGACCTTCAACGGCAATGGCGCATCCTGTCGTTAATTTTAAAATGTCACTCTCATAATTGGGCAAAGATTTCGGCACCACTATTTGAATGGCGTCAAAACAAGAGCCATCGTGAAGTGCAATAAACGTAAGCCCAGCTTTCGAATCCCGCCGAGTGCGCACCCAACCCTGTGCCAGAACAGGCTCTTTCGAGCCCGATTTTTGAGCCAATAATTGCGCCACTGTAAAAGTCATGCTGATCCCCCACCTTAATGAAACTGGATCGGTATGATAGCAACGATGAAACTTAGTGTCATCCATAGGGCTGATAAAATTATTTAAAAAATCGCAGCAATTCACGCTAAAGTGGGAATTGCTACAAAAAGCTGGGGGTCCCCAGGGGGAGCAAGGCTCACTGCCATTGACTTAAGCCCCAGCTCCCTCTAAAAGACATGTTTCCTCGCCCGCTTTTGGAAGTTTAGCGACTTGATAGGTGATATTTTTTCTCTTTCAACTTGGCGATTATTCCTGACCAGCACTGGATTCATTGTAAACAATTTCACCAGTTTGTTAAGTATAGCCTCCTTGTCTTTTTCGCGGGAGAATATTTCAAATGCCATTTTTTTTATGGCATTAAACGATACCGCTTTGTTCACTTTCACTTTTTTCTGCCCCTTGTTCTTCTGCTCATTCATCTCGGTCTCAATGTCTTCAACCAAGATAGTTTCCAGATTGCTCATAAAAATAGTAGACCAAAAGTCTTGCTTAATAGATTCAGCTGTTTTCCCAGTAAAATTCTCTAGGCCAAGGCGGCCTTTAAGTTTTGAAAAAAATGTCTCTACGCCCCAGCGTAATGAGTACAGATATTTGAAATCTTCTGGAGTAAACTCGTTATCATTCAGCAAAGATGTTGCTAGTACTTCCACTTCACCTGTTGATAAAACCACTCTAATGAATTTAATTCGAATGGCTTCGGGTAGATTGAATCCCCTCACCTTTTTCCTCTGGGTTTTAGATACACTGACAACAGCGCTCATCGTCTCAGGCGCATCCAGGGAGAACATCGATTGCGAAGCAGAAAAAAACTTTTTTGGGCATCGGATAATAAAATGCCTTTTTTTGCTGATTAAACTCGCCATAAACGTATAAGAAGCATATCCACGATCAAATATCAGAAGATCATCAGTTTCTAAGCAGGAAAGCATGGTCTGTGCTAAATCGGGCTCATAAGTTAAGCTTGGCGCAAGAACGGACTGAATACTCATATGATTCAATACATCATAACAAGCTTCAAACATGGCGCTTGAATATTCACGAAAGGATTTATTCGTTTGATTACCAATCGGTCTTGATCCAAATTCCTTTTTAATTTCTTGGCTATACGGCAAGATAATTTGGGAGGCATCAAATGCCAATAATCGGTAACCCTTGAAACGTTTAATATCATTGTCTTCATAGTAAAGATTAATAATATCGTCATTCAACTCTACATAGGCAGTATGCTTCAGCTTTTTTCTTGCTTTTGTGAAGGCACCCGCCGTTATGGAAAAATCCTTAAATCGCTCGAGTGTAAATTCATTTAAAATAAGCTGCAAAGATTTTACACTCTTCTTTAGAAGGAGGGTAAATACGGTGATGAATTCTAATTTTCGCACTCGAGTAAACGCACTGGCTGTGGATTTATGCTTACTGACGTAAGCCGGATCTTCTAATTTTCCATTGATGATCGAAATGGTCCTTGTTTTTTATTCATGCTTACTCCTGTAAACAAAAAGGGTTATAAAAAAACGACATCTTAGCAAAAAAAATCCTATGAGCAAATCGAGGCGCTGGGTCGCCAACGATTTTAAAGCGTCATCCATAAGTACGACGCCTTTGCTCTTCAAATAGAACGTTGCGGGCATCAAGCCGAGTTATCACTATGCGCGGAACGTCCTTTTGAGACAAGTACTTTATGTTTCAAAAGGACGTTCCGCGGACAGGGAGAATTGGCTATAGGCTTTCAACGGCCTATTTTGAAAGGCAAGACTGCAAGCCTGGATGGCTATCGGATTATTTGCTTAAGTCAATGGCAGTGGAGCAAGGCTCCCCCTGGGCGCCAGCGGTGGGTTACCCACCGCGCCAGCGTTAATACCAGGAAGGAGTTCCCGCTTTAGCGGGAACTCCTGAAAAAATCGTCAAGCAGAATAACTCGATCAAAATAGCTACGCCGACTTAGTGCATCTTCCATGCCAATGGTGGTAATGAGCACTTTTTGGATAGTTTTTTTATCCCGATCGGGTAGGTATTGCAATTTTTTCTCGAAGGGTTCAATGACTCGAGAATCCACTGTATCTTGATAGTATTTAATATCACAAACCGTTAATACATTATCGTCTCGATCAAAAATTAGATCGATTTGATACCCAGGTTCCGCATCAGTACTTTTACGATTAAAATACGCCCCAGACCGATAACGAACTCCGCTAAAACCAAGGAGCTTAGCAATAATTCGATGATTCTTTCGGCACATCCGCTCAAAAGAAAAACCCAACCATTTATGAAAACTTTCAAGGCTTAAGGCGGCCGTTGGAAGCTCTACAAAATCTCCATTTTGTATGTCTCTGCGAATCGGCTTAATGAATTTATAATAAAACTGTAAATACGCATCCGAAATGCAATAGCGAGACAATAGACTATCTTCCTTTAAATTATAAGGAGTATATTTTTGAATAAATCCGCATAATTCTAAATCTTGCAATATCTCCGAGACCCCACCGCCCGAACTCAATTTTAAACGCTTCAAAATTCCGGCTCGAGTGGAAAATTTTTCTCGCGCCAAAAACTCTATAATTTCCTGATAATTTTTATTTTCAGATAAGCTACTCACAAAAATTCTTTTATATTCATTCAGAAAAAATCCATTCGGAACAAAAGTGTTTTCACATAAGCCCAGAAAAATAGAAGACGCTTTGTTCACCCAATTTAGATATTCAGGTATGCCGCCAACAAGCAAATAGGCATCCATCACCTCTTTATTAGAACGATGCCCCAAAAAGGCTTTTATCTCGGGAAGGCTGAGCTCTTGCAAATGAATCTCATATTGCGATCGGTTATAAAGAGACTCGGAAAGCAACACATGATTAATAATAAATGAAGGCGATGAACCACAAAGAATTAATAACAATCCTTCTTTTTGCCTAAAATAATTATCCCAAGCGTATTTTAATTCTGAAATAAAATCGTCTTTAAAATCGGCCAGCCACTGTATTTCCTCAAAATAAAGTGTCCATTTTCCCTTGGGTATGTGATCAAAAATTATTTTAAATACTTGAGACCAATGCTGAACCGGCATTTCAGCCACATCCGATTTACCCACATACTCTGAAAGCTGCCAAAGCACATGGCTCATTTGCTCCAGTTGCGACTTACCCTTAATCCCTTCGAACTTGAGTATGTTTCTTTTTCGATAAGTCTGCTCTAAGAGCTCCGTCTTCCCCACGCGTCGACGGCCATAAACTACGATAATGGCGGTCTTATTGGCTTTACTAATTTCTGCCAATAGTTGCCTCTCCCCCAATCTACCCATAAAATGTTGATTTTCAATAACTAATTTCGCCTGCACCTGCATAACCTCTATATAATTTCCGCCAAATAGGGTCTAAAAACATATTAATTGGCGGAAATTTTGGATTTTTCCCGCCAATTAGTACTTATTTTTACAGTAATTGGCGTAAAAATCAACTTTTTAACGCCAATTAAGATTAATTTCAACCCTATTTGGCGGAAAGAATGACAGTTGTCCCACCAGAGAAGAAAACCCAAGTTACAAAAAAAATCAGCAATTCCCGTAAAGCAGGAATTGCTACAAAAAGCTGGGGGTCCTCAGGGGGAGCAAAGCCCCCCTGAGCGCCAGCGGTGGGAACTCCTGAAAAAAATAAGGATGCCCCCAGTAGCCAACACTAAGGTTAGAATTTTTTTAAGAATCCTCATTCCTATTTCAAAAACAATTCCGTAAAAATCAAATCCTTAAGACACTATTAAATGGTAAATACTGATTGAATTTTTATGAAAAATAAACTAATTTGGCTAAGATCATAGGATGGTCTCTAAAAAAATTTAACCATAAAGATAGTAGGAAGTGTCCACTTGGTTTCAAACCTTTCAAAATAAGAGGGTATGGTTTATGAGTCGTTCGGATGAAGAAACAGTTTTTGTGGCCGGAGAAGATTTTGATGAAGAAAATCTACATTCAATAAAAAAAACGGGTAAGGATTTTACCGTTACGCTCAATTCAAGCTCAGCAGACGAATCCGGCGGCCGACATTGCACTTTCGAATTTTGTTGCTTGAAAACAGGAAAAGTTTTGAAATTCGGAGGCTATTTTCTCGCAGCTGCTTACGCTGGCATCGTATCCATAATTTTTGCAGGCTTAACCGCAGAAAGAAACAAAAATAACAGCGAGGCTGCTTGGGAAGGAGCTGCAGAATCATTTCTCTTGAATGCTCCAATGTCCTTCACATTCGCAATAGACACTCCTGGATTTTTTATGAAAATTTGGGAACTTGATCGATATTACCGTGTTGCAGCCGCTGCGGGTCTTATTCTAGGTCTTGCAAACATGGGCGCTGGTTTACAGATTGGTAAAGAGGCTGTTTTAGACAATGCCTCTCCCATCGTAAACATTTTTGGCTGGGCTGGCGTTGTCACCTACGAATTTAATACGCTGAGCACACGAATGATCGGTGGCACGGGTTTTGTTTATGCCGCTATATCTGAAATCGTTAAACGTGTAAAACGCGAATACGAAACTTACAAAAATTTATTTAATTTTGTCGACGATCTCAATACCTATGGCTACCTGCTCGAAAAGTCTGATTTCCACTTTGAAATTCCAAAAGATGATAAATCGGGTACACTTCCCTCAATAGGAATCCTAGCACAGCGTTTCTATGATGCATTAAACGGTCATAACAAGGATGGAAAACTGGCGAAGCAGCGCATCAAGCCACGTGCGAAAACGACACAGGCTTTTTACCAGGTCTATAAATTCTCTTTAACGACCTTATTATTATTGGCAAATTATCCATTTATGCGAATGTTTATGTGGGCCACCCAAAGAGGGTGGGATGCTTTTAATCCCGCTTACGCCTTAGGAACCAATAGTGCGGCGATGACTTGGATTGGCGCAATAGGTGCAGAACTTTTTTATATGAATACTGCAAGACTATTGCCAGACACTCTCTGGGAAATGGCCAGCATGCCTGTACAATCGCAGAGCCATACTTCACGGAGTTTCGGAATGAAAACCTTAATCACTGCTCCTTTGGTATTGACTACGTGGGGCGTACTGGGATATGCCGGCTGGAATTCTGGCGCTGGAATGGCACTTCAACAAATGCTGGCCTATAATGCGAGCTATGGCTCCATTGCTAATTCCACGTTTGTAAATACACCACTCAACTGGCCAACCATACCCGTTGAATGGGCTGTCGGAAACTTTGCTGCTCTAACTGGGGCTGCATTTTCTGCTGGCCTTGTAGGACTTCAGCAGTTCGGTGCCGGTGTACAAGCTAACAGTGGATCGGTCTGGCGCTATTTTCGAAGCTATTTCTTTACCGGAAACAGCTCTGGATTCCTTTCAAGCACTGACGGTGGAGTCATAGACCTCCTTCGCAGAGTAGAGAAAATCGCAACCTATCGGCAATGGGATAAGCTTCATGCTGACGATTTAGACATGATTGGAAGAGCCAGAGAAACTTGGGATCCAAAAGATTTTTCATGGAAAGATTTGTACCGAGCATCGAAAACAAAGGTGTCTGCGATGTTTCAATGCTGCAGGAATAATACCGACGAGATTAAGATTGGTAATGGAGCTACAACCGAGGAAGAGAACGAGAACGAGAGACTGCTGAATCTAAACATGAACTAAACTTCGCTAAGTATAGAATTCCCTCACCCTTTTCCACAAAAGGTGAGGGAGGGATAAAAAATTGTGAATCTAATCCCCAGAGGGGACTTTAGTCGCGGCGTGGTGGCAGACCAAAGCGCCGAAGAGGATGATGGTCCAGGTGACGTAGAGCCAGACCAAAAATATCGGGATGGTGGCTAGTGCGCCGTAAATAATTTGGTAGGTGGGCATCATTCTTAAATACAGGGAAAATAAATATTTTGCCATTTCGAATAAAATTGTGGTTACAATTCCGGCGATAGCCGCGTAGCGTAATTTCACTGCCGTGCTCGGCAGCGCCCAATTTAAAAATGTGAACGTAATAAAGGCCGAAAAATAAGGCAAAATAATTAAAACCGGTTCACGTATAAAAACAGAGCCCTGTCTGTAGGAAAATAAAGGCAGCGAAGCGATGTAGGAACTCAGCAACATTAAACTGCCAAAAAAAATGGGCGTTAATAATAAAACCAAAGAATACATCACAAACGATAAACCATAATAATGCCGCATGCGGACTTGCCAAACCCGATTAAAAGCGTGAACCATGTTGTAAATTAATAAAATTGAAACGAAGGCAAAGGCCAGTAAATTCGTGATGGTTAAAATTTGCAGCTGCATCAAAAATTGGCTTAAATGATGCGCAATAACAGAGGCTGAAGCAGCGATAAAATTCTTTAAAATAAAATCTTGAATAGCAATGCCCGTGCCCTTAAACGTTGGGAAAAAGGAGAGCACATAAAAACTGATGAGCATTAAAGGAACAAGAGAGAGAAGCGTAGAATAGGCCAGTGACGCCGCTAAACTCGAATAGCCCTCCTCGTTAAAACGAAAGAGGAGCTTCGCCACTGGTCCATAGATTTTTTTTATTATATTACTCATTCAACATCGCAACGGCGACACTTACAAACCGAAGATTGTCCAGGACGGATTGTACGCCATTCGCCAGTCCAACGACCGTTAATATTGGCACAAATATTCGGGCATTTCACATTCGCATCCATATTACTCCATATGGGACCAGCCGATATTGGGCGAATCTGACAGCGACGATAGCGTGGACCCCATTGACCATCGTGACGATGATGATGACCATATCCGCCTCCGTCATAACGATGTTTCACGCAATCGCAGGTAGAGGTTTGTCCTTGGACGACAGTACGCCATTGACCATTCCAACTGCCATTATGCGAAGAACAAACTGCCGAGCACTTTCCTTGCGCATCACCATCATTCCAAATTGGGCCAGCATTGTAAGAGCGAACTTCAGCAAATGCACTGGAAGCCACTGCGCCTAACATAAACACTAGTAAATATTTTTTCATTATTGTCTCCTGTTTTTGAAGTATAATAAAGCGAGGTTTAATAAGCAAAGCATTCTAGCGCAAGGGGCCTAGCATCGAAAGGGTATTAATTTATGCAGACTCAGGATTATCAAAAAATATACAAGCGCTCGCTCGAAGAGCCAGAAACCTTTTGGGCCGAACAAGCCGAAAAATATCTCACCTGGCAAAAAAAATGGGAACATGTACTTCAAGGCAATTTTAAAGATAAAAATGTTCGCTGGTTTTCTGGCGGACAATTAAATGTCAGCTACAATTGCCTTGATCGACACTTGCCAGAGAAAGCCAATGATATTGCTATCATTTGGCAAGGTGATGATCCAGCCCAACATTCAAAAATGACCTATCAAGAATTATACGAAGCGGTTTGCCGTTTTGCTAATGTCCTGAAACGTCTTAACATTAAAAAAGGCGATCGTGTCTGCATCTATTTACCCATGCTTCCCGAAGCCGCTGTGGCGATGCTCGCCTGCACACGAATCGGTGCTGTGCATTCCGTAGTTTTCGCTGGATTTTCCTCGGCTGCCTTAAAAAATAGAGTGAATGACGCCGAATGTGATTTAATTATAACGGCCGACGGTGGAATTCGCGGCGGAAAAATGAGCCCACTTAAAAATAATGTTGATGACATTATGGCCGATTGCCCTTCTCTTAAAAATGTCATTGTTGTAAAAAATACCGCACAAAAAATTCGCTGGAACGAAAAAGATCTCTGGTATCACGAATTAATGGAAAAAGAAAATTCGGATTGCCCCATCGAGCCAATGGAGGCTACGGACCCTTTATTTATTCTTTATACTTCGGGATCAACAGGACAGCCCAAAGGCATTTTGCATGGCACCGGCGGCTATCTTCTTCACGCCACGATGAGCTTTAAATTAATTTTTAATTATACCCCAGGAGATATTTATTGGTGCACTGCTGATATTGGCTGGGTGACGGGGCATTCTTATTTAATTTATGGACCACTTGCCAACGGCGCTACGACAGTAATGTTTGGCGGAATTCCAACCTATCCAAGCCCTTCGCGTTTCTGGGAAGTCATCGATCAGCATCAGGTTAATATTTTTTATACCGCCCCCACCGCGCTTCGTTCGATCATGCGTGAGGGTGATCATTTTGTCACGCAAACCAGCCGAAAATCGCTAAAATTATTGGGAAGTGTCGGCGAGCCGATTAATCCGCGCGTTTGGCTTTGGTATTACAATGTCGTTGGTGAAATGCGCTGCCCCGTGGTCGATACTTGGTGGCAGACGGAAACGGGCGGCATCATGATTACGCCCCTGCCTCACGTTACGCCCCCAAAACCCGGCGCAGCAAGCTGGCCCTTTTTTGGAATCGAACCTAAAATTGTCGATGAAAAAGGTGAGGGAATTACTGATCATAAAAGTGGGAATTTAATTATTACCCGCCCATGGCCTGGGCAATTGCAAACAGTTTATAAGGATCCCAAACGATTTGAGGAAATGTATTTTTCAGACTTCCCAGGAAATTATTCAACCGGCGACGAAGCGCATCAAGATGCAGATGGTTATTTTTGGATAAGTGGACGCGCGGATGATGTACTCAATGTTTCCGGCCATCGCTTCGACACCGCTGAACTTGAAAATATTATTGTTTCGCATCCTAAGGTGAGTGAGTCCGCTGTCGTTGGAATTGCCGATGAAATTAAGGGCCAAGGGGTTTGTGCTTTTGTGACCTTGGAAACAGAATTTTCTCCTTCAGAAGAATTGTTTCAAGAATTAAACGAATTATTACGAAAAGAAATAGGCCCCATTGCGAAAATCGATAAAATTCACTGGACCAATGATCTGCCTAAAACGCGTTCCGGAAAAATCATGCGCCGAATTTTGCGTAAAATTGTAAATAATGAGAGAGAAGAACTTGGGGATATATCAACGCTCGCTAATCCCGATGTGGTGCAAAAGATTATCGAGCAGGTTGATAAGGGGTATCATTAAGCCAAGAACTCCTTTGGCAAAACTGATACAATTTCCCCTAGAACTACAAAGACCATTTAGGAACAAAAAATGTTAGAACCTTATATTTTAGTGCTTTATTATTCCCGCAACGGATCGGTTGCTGAAATGGCTGGGGAAATTGCTCGCGGCGTTGAGCAAGTTTCCGGCATGCAGGCGCGTGTGAGAACAGTGCCCGCTGTCTCCCCTAATACAGAAGCTTCAGAAGACAGCATTCCAAAATCCGGCCCTCCCTACGTCACGATAGAAGACTTGCAAAATTGCGCTGGCTTAGCGCTTGGCAGTCCAACGCGTTTTGGAAATATGGCCGCCCCCTTGCGATATTTTCTCGATCAAACCGGAGGTCTCTGGCAATCGGGCGCGCTCATCGGGAAACCCGCAGGATTTTTCACTTCCACCGCGAGCATGCACGGTGGCCAAGAAACCACTTTGCTTTCCATGATGTTCCCCTTTATTCATCACGGAGCCATTATTGTTGGCGTGCCCTATAATGAAACCGCTTTATTTTCAACAATGGGTGGCGGAACACCCTATGGGCCAAGCCGCTTGGTTTCCAACGATAAACCTAAGCTTTTTCTCGAGGATGAAAAAAAGGTGTGTCGAACACTTGGAAAGCGAATTGCTGAAATTGCCCTGAAATTAAAATAAAAAATGACACCCTTACAAATTTATGCTGAATATATTCGACAGTCTCAGATTGAGTCGCATCCTGCTCAGCTTGAAGTAATGCATCAATTAAATCATATTTATCATGAGTTATTGCTCCGTCAATCAGAGCGAGATTCTTTCTTTGGAAAAATCATTCGAGCCATAAAATCGCCTCCTCCGATTAAAGGGCTTTATATATGGGGCGATGTGGGTGTTGGAAAAACTTTTTTAATGGATTGCTTTTATCACGCGTTGAGCGTTAAGAAAATACGCATACACTTTCATGCTTTTATGCAAGAAATTCACAACGAACTCACCCTATTGCAAGGCCAAAAAAATCCGCTGGAAAAAATTGCACGAAAAATTGCCGATAAAAATGTCGTAATTTGCTTCGACGAATTTTTTGTGACCAATATTGCCGATGCGATGTTATTAGGCGAATTATTCAGAGTATTTTTCGAAAGAGGATTATGCTTAATTGCCACCTCAAATGTGCCACCAGACGAGCTCTATAAAAATGGCATTCAGCGCGAACGATTTTTACCTGCTATCGAATTAATTAAAACGCATACTACTGCTACTCGTTTGGAAACCGGAAAAGATTATCGAAAACGTCACACCAATAATGCCGCTGTCTATTTCACACCAATTGATGAAGAGACCACTGAAAAATTAGAAGTCATTTTTGATTATTATGCAAAGGATAGCTTCGTTAGCACAGACCCCATTAAACTCTATGAACGCATTTTAAAAATTGAACGCGTCGCTGATAAAATCGTTTGGTTTGATTTTATGGCGATTTGCGGCCGTCCTCGTTCTCAAAAAGATTATTTAGCTCTGGCAAAAAATTTTGAGGTTTTTATTGTGAGCCATTTGCCTGTAATCAAAGCCTTTCAGCATGATCTCATCGTCTCTCTCATTCATTTGGTGGATGTCCTCTATGACGAGCATAAGCGCTTAATTATTTCTGCCGATGCACCCATCCCAGAAATTTACCCTGAAGGTAAATATCAATTTGCCTTTCAACGAACTCAGTCTCGCTTGATTGAGATGCAGAGTGAGACTTATTAGGGGACAAGGGAACCCTCTTGTAAAAATATTATCGATCATCTGAAAATTCTTTGTTATAATGGCCCTTTAATCTACAACCTAAAGGATTTTGACATGTTGAAAAAACCGTTTTTTTGGATCGTTCTGATCATCGTTGTTGCATTGGTATGGTTTTTTGTGTTTAAAGGTGGCCATAAAGCTGCTCCAGCACAAACGCAGCAAACCCAAGCACAATCACAGTCAGTCAATTTGCCCGCGCAGGATCAAGCTAGCGGGCAAGCGCCTCAAGGCCCAGCAACGCCAGCTAGCACACAAGCTGCACAAGCGAACATGCTGAATCAAACGCCTGCTGACAATAGCCAACCACAAGCTCAAGCAAACAGCCAACCTGCTCAGCCCAGCGACAGCTCTGCTAGCAATCAGCAACAACCTGCGGCAGCCGCTCCAGCGACTGACAGTGCAGCTAATCAACCCGCTCCTTCGACTGGCGATAACTCTTCCAGTAATCCTCAGCCTTCACAAGCGGATAATAGCTCCACCGCAAGTCCTGCACCTGCTTCTACGGATTCTACTTCTGGAACCGCAGCGCCTGCATCCACGGATTCTACTTCTGGAACCGCAGCTCCTGCATCCACGGATACTAATTCTGGAACCTCAGCTCCTGCTAATGGTGCAGCAGCTCCTTCGAAGGCTCCTGCAGCCGGCACGCCTGCTGCTCCAGCTGGAACAACAGCTCCTGCCAACGAATAATCGGAATCGATTGATTAAAAGGCGCGATCCTTGGGACCGCGCCTTTTTTTTGGTATTACTGAGGGATATTAAATGCGCCCAGCCATCCTGGCATCTTCGTGCATTTGTTGAATTAATTCTTCGACGGAATCAAATTTTTTCTCATCGCGCAATTTTTCTAAAAATTCCACTTCAATTAAACGGCCGTAAATATCCTGACTAAAATTAAAAATATTAACCTCTAATACATAATGCTTACCTTCAAACATCGGACGAGTACCTAAACTCGCTACAGCACGCATTGACTTATCACTTAGCCCTTTTACTTCTGCTGCAAAAATTCCATTTATGGCGGGATTTTCTCTGGGCAGTGCAATATTAGCGGTGGGATAACCAAACTCGCGCCCCCGCTTATCTCCGTGACATACTCGCCCAGAAATACTGAATGGGTGACCCAGCAATTTTTGGGCCAGTGCAAGGTCGCCCTTCGAAAGCGCCTGACGAATTCTAGTGCTGCCCACTCGTTCACCTTCAATTTCTAATGCAGGAAGTTGCACAAGGGTGAAACCCTTGGGGCTAGACATTTTCTTGAGCAAATTCACATCTCCTGAGCGATTTGCACCAAACCGAAAATCATCGCCGATTACTACCACTTTCATGCTTAATTCTTTAAGCAAAATATTTTCCACAAAATCTTCTGCACTCACTTGAGAAAACTCTCGATTAAAACGAATGCATAATAAATAATCAAGGCCTAATTCTTTCAAGCGCTGATATTTATCACGAAAGCTCATTAATCGAACACAGGGTTTTCCTGTAAAAAATTCCGTTGGATGTGGCTCAAAGGTCATTACTACGGAAGGGATGTGACGAGCTTTGGCGATTTTGACAAGCTCTGAAATTAAAGCCTGATGCGCAAGATGCACGCCATCGAAATTCCCAATCGTGAGCGCACAACTTGAAATTTTTTGACTTAAACGCTTTATTTCACGAATAAATTGCATGAGCTTACTATCCTAGTGATGGTGGCCTTAAATCTTTTACTCGAAATCCGGCCAAAAATAAAGTGGCAAAATATCCAGCAGCCCCAAGCGCAATAATTTCTGTTAAATGAATTGCGCGCATCAGAGTAGAAGCCGCGAGCCAAGGCTTCAAACCACCGGCAAAAAATAAAAGCAAAGCCGCCATAACGACATTCGCCAACACTAAACGAAATAATAAATTACGCCAACCCACTTTAGGTCGATAAATTTTATATTTCAATAGCAAAAATAATAATAAACCCGCATTCACCATCGAAGATAAGGTAGTTGCCAAAGCAAGGCCTGCATGTTTTAGCGGGAAAATTAAAATAAAATTTAAGATTAAATTCACACTCATCGCGATCAAGCCTATTTTTACCGGTGTTTTTATGTTTTGACGCGAATAAAAAGCGGAGGCTAAAATCTTGATGAGCATAAAGGCCGGCAAACCTAGCGAAAAGGCCATCAAGCTTCTTGAGGTCATTACGACATCAAAGGCCTTAAATAATTTTCCGTGAAAAAATAAAGTCGCTAAAATGGGGCCTGCCAAAATGGCGAGCCCGAGCGAAGAGGGAATTCCAATCAGTAAGGCCAATCGCAAAGCCCAGTCTAAGGTGTGGGAATATTCATCATGCGATTTTGAAGCATGAGATTTTGAGAGATAGGGCATCACCACTGTTGCAAGCGCAACACCAATAACACCAAGTGGTAAATACGTTAAACGATCCGAATAATAAAGCCAAGAAATACTGCCGTGCGGCAAAAAAGAGGCAAAGAAATTATCCATGACGATACTAATTTGCGAAACCGAAACCCCAAAAAAAGCGGGAAGCATTAATTTCATCACTCGCCTTACCCCAGGGTCTTTCCAGCCCATTTTAATCCGAGGAACCAGCTCTAATTTTCGTAAAAAGGCCAGCATCATCACCAGCTGCAATAATCCACCGAGCAAGACCCCACACGCTAAGCCATAAATTGGCTGGGAAAAATAAGGCGAAATGAAAACAGCGCCTGTAATCAATGCGACATTAAATAAAACAGGGCCAAAGGCTGGGATTGCAAATCGACCATAGGTATTTAATATCGCCCCCGTGAGCGCTGTGAGCGATATAAAAAGTAAATACGGAAAAATAATTCTCAAAAGAGAAGTGGTTAAATGAAACTGAGCGAGATCACCCAAAAATCCCGGTGCAAAAATCATCACAATAAAGGGTGCGAATAATTGCGCAATCACAACCACTACAAAGAGCGATACAAATAAAACGCCTGTCACGCGGTCGATAAATTCTCTGACCTTATCGGGCGGCATTATGGTTTTATATTCTGCAATAATAGGCACAAATGCCTGGGAAAAGGCGCCGTCGGCAAATAACTGGCGAACAAAATTCGGTAATTTAAACGCGATGACGAAAGCGTCGAATGCAGGACCGGCACCAAAAGCCATGGACAAAATCACATCTCGCGCAAATCCCACCAAGCGAGAGAGTAAGGTCATACCAGAAACAATACTGGTGGAGCGAAATAATTTTTTCATGCATTATCCTTCGTAGCGGCTTCGTCTACTCATGCGTTTCGCATTTTTTTCGATAAATTGGATAATCATGCTCGCCACATCTTTTCCCGTGGCGGCTTCGATGCCCTTTAATCCCGGGGAAGAATTCACTTCTAAAACAAGAGGCCCTCGACTAGAGCGTAATAAATCCACGCCCGCTACATTTAAGCCTAAGATTTTTGCGGCTTGTATGGCCACTTTTCTTTCTTCAGAAGTTAATCGAACAGCTTCCACTTTTCCGCCTCGATGCACATTGGCTCGAAATTCACCGGGTCTTGCTGTACGCTGCATCGCAGCAACAACTTTATCGCCGATCACAAAACAGCGGATATCTCGTCCACGAGATTCTTTGATATATTCCTGGATCAGAATATTCACCTTCAAACCATAAAAAGCTTGCACGACACTTTCTGCTGCTTGTTTGGTTTCAGCTAAAATAACGCCAATGCCTTGTGTACCTTCGATTAATTTAATGACCAAAGGCGCACCACCCACTAAATGAATTAAATCATCAATATCATCTGGGGAATG
The DNA here is from genome assembly GCA_963711375.1 of uncultured Gammaproteobacteria bacterium. Taxonomy (GTDB): domain Bacteria; phylum Pseudomonadota; class Gammaproteobacteria; order Coxiellales; family Coxiellaceae; genus CAVQDV01. The sequence continues at coordinate 1,714,753 of CAVQDV010000005.1, read as the reverse complement.
GGCAAAGCCTGTTTTTGGAAGCCCAATTGCGTGACGGGATAATAATTGCATAGCGCGCAATTTATCTCGAGAACGGGTAATAGACACGGATTTATTAACAGTAAAGGTTCCCATCATTTCAAATTGACGAACAACAGCTGCACCGTAAAACGTAATGGAGGCACCAATTCTTGGGATAATCGCATCAAAATCGTCAAGGTCATGACCTTTATAATGAATGAGTGGGCTTTGAGGAGAAATGTTCATATAGCAACGTAGCGTGTCGATAACTTTCACTTCATGCCCACGTTTTTTAGCGGTTTCGATTAAGCGAGCCGTAGAAAACAAATTCGAACGACGCGATAAAATAGCAATTTTCATAGCTTACCTTTTTTTCAGGAGTTCCCGCTAAAGCGGGAATTGCTGCCTTTTTTTTTGCTGAGATAGGATTTTAGAGGATTCACGAGATAGCGATTTTTAATGGCGGTTCTACCTAGCAACATTCGAAAACTCATATCGTCTCGATTCGTTAATGTAATTTCGATGTGAAATTCCTCTTCTCCAATTCGGATCGGCGTTAGAATAACATAGCGAAACTCTCGATGCCCACCAGAATCGCTCACCCACCTTTGATCAACAATCTCCGCTTCGCACTGAGCGACTCGCTCTTTATTTTTTTGCAGAGGATGAATTTCAAAACGAACAAAGGGGCGACCCTCGCGCTCAAAAGCCTCAAGCTTAAAAGCATGAAGAGCAGACGAACGAGCGCCAGTATCCACCTTAGCCTTAATTTTCTGAATGCCAATTTCCGGCAGGGATACCCACTCGCGCCAACCTAGGATTTTTAGTGTAGAGCTCATCAAATCATTGTAGACATTTGCTGAAAGCAGCACAACCGCGTTTGGGCTCAATGATAATTTTTGAGTAAACCCGTGTAGCGGCCAAGTAGAAATGTCCTCTTCCAGCCATTTAGAAATGTCCCCTTAAAAAGCCACTTGTGGAAGCGATGTTATCGTAGTTCTCAGGTAGCAAACGGTAGGAGGCCGAACATGAACTCAGGGGGACGATTGCTAATGAGTCAAAAAGATATTGAACGAGATAGGGTGATTCAAGGTACCTGCGAAGGGTCGCTAAAACAAACGCAAGCGGCGAAGAAATTGGCTTTGAGTACGCGCCAAATAAGGCGGCTATGCAAAGCCTATAGGCAGGAAGAAAGCAAAGGTTTACTCCATAAAGGTCGAGGCAAGATGAGTAATCGCAGAATACCGGAGTCCACGCGATCGCAAATAATTGGGCTAGCATCCAGTGCTTATTTGGGGTTTGGCCCAACCTTCATGGCTGAGATATTATTGGAAAAAAATCAAATTAAAATTGGCAAAGAAACTCTGCGTCTTTTGCTAATTGAAGAAGGTTATTGGAAGCCTGCCCGACAAAAAATAAAAACTATCCATCAACAAAGAGAACGACGAGCTTGCTTTGGCGAATTAATTCAAATTGATGGCTCGCCGCACGATTGGTTCGAAAGTCGAGGACCAAAATGCTGCTTAATTGTTTTTATCGATGATGCCACGAGTGAAATTTTGTATTTGCACTTTGAAAAAACGGAGACGACTTTCGCGTATTTTCGGGGTCTTTTGCATACCATTGAAAAGTACGGAATCCCGTTGGGTTTTTATAGTGATCGCCACGGAATATTTCGAGTGAATCAATGCGATGATCCAGAAGCGCAAACGCAGTTTGGACGCGCCTGTGAAGAATTGAGGATAGATCTTATTAACGCGCGCTCGCCACAAGCAAAAGGTCGAGTAGAACGTGCCAATAAAACCCTACAGGATCGACTGACGAAGGAATTACGTTTAGAAAATATCAGTGACATTGATGCTGCAAATAAATTTCTAGAAGAAAAATACAGGAAAAAGCACAATCAACGCTTTGCACAAGCAGCGAGAGAAAAGCAAAGCTTATTTAGTCCAAATACCCGAACTCCAGAAGAATTAAATTATATTCTGAGCGAGCAAGAAGAAAGGAAAGTCACGAAGAATTTAGAAATTTCTTTCAATGGAAAAATTTATCAAATTCAAAACCAAGGAAAAGGACGAAGACTTCAGCAAGCGACTATTACGGTTTGCAAAGCACTCGATAGCAAAATTGATATTCTCTATAAAAATGAAAAATTGGAATACAAAGAATTTAGTAGAAACGAAAAAAGGCCAAAAGTGGTTGATGAAAAAGAGCTGAATGCGATTTTCGACAAAAATATAAATGCGAATAAATCCAGAAAACCCAGTGCATCGCATCCGTGGCGAAGTCTGGTGGTAAATAAAATCCCAGCATCTAAAAATTTACCTCAAGCCAGGCTCTTATTGAAGTATTCAATTTCGTAAGAAAAAGGTGTCTGTGGACGAAGCGAGGACAAGCCAGTGATAACCTGATGGATAATGGAATACATTCTCCACGAGGTTATCACCAGCTTGCCCTCCCTTCGCCCACAGACGGCCCATTTAAATACAGCAACAGTATAAATATTTTTTTGAGGAAGAAGGTCCAGAGCCCAAAACAGGATTTTGAGGCTCATTTGCATTGGAAACACGTAGTTTTGCTCCCAAAAACTAAGTGTCGTAGAATGGGCGATGACCTGCCTCAAGAGGACATTTCTAAGTGGCTAAGAGGAGGACATTTCTAAATGGCTCCAACAAATTTTTGAGTAAACCCGTTGACTTTTGGGTGTCGAAACGGCATAGTTGCCAGTCTAATTTTGTATACCAACTTAGGAGCTAAACACAGTGGCAAATACTGCACAAGCGGCCAAAAGAGCGCGCCAAAACGAAAAGCGTCGTCTTCATAACGTGGGCCAAAAGTCGTCCATGCGTACGACTGTTAAAAAAGCGCTGAAACTGATCAGTGGCAACGTCAAAGACGAAGCCCAAACTGGCTTCAAGAATGCGGCCATCTCCCTCGATCGCCTTGCTTCCAAGAAGATCATTCATCGCAACAAAGCGGCCCGACTCAAAAGCCGTTTGAATGCTAAATTGAAGCAGATTTAATACTCCCCTAACCCTCTCCCGCAAGGGGAGAGGGGATAATCCTAAATGCACATTGCCTTTAAATAATAAGTCAGGCTGACATTTTTTGATTTTTGCTTATCAAATATTTTAGCAGGGGGATTAATCTTCTGGTTCTGAGGTTTTAAGTACTTGGTCTTTTAATTCTTGGGCCTTTAATTCCTGCTCTTTTGCTTCTTTTATTAAAAGCTCTTCTTTTCGTTCATCAATATAATTCATTAAGGCGTAGCATAATTCTTTTGTGCCTTGTTTTTTGATGGCAGATATCTCATAAATGGGCCCATTCCAATGAATTTCTGCTAACAATTTTTCTTTGCAGGCTAGAAATTCTTCTCCAGAAATTAAATCCATTTTATTCAGGACCAGCCAGCGTGGTTTTTCAATTAACGCCTCATCAAATTGTTGTAGCTCATGGCTGATGGCTTTAAATGCAGTAGCAGGATCCGTGCCGTCTAATGCAGCAATATCTAAAATATGCAGTAAAATAGCAGTTCGCGATAAATGTTTTAAAAAACGAATACCGAGACCAGCGCCCTGACTTGCACCTTCTATTAATCCCGGAATATCCGCGACGACAAAACTTTGTAATTCATCGACGCGCACTACGCCTAAATTTGGATGAAGCGTCGTGAAAGGATAATCCGCCACTTTTGGTGTGGCATTCGAAACCGCTCGAATAAATGTGGATTTTCCAGCATTGGGTAAACCGAGCAAGCCTACGTCGGCTAATAATTTTAATTCTAAATGTAAGGTGCGCGCTTCGCCAGGAGAGCCTTTAGTGGTTTGTCGAGGAGAACGATTAATACTGCTTTTATAGCGTGTATTGCCAAGGCCGTGAAAACCAGCTTTTGCGACGCAGATTTTCATATAAGGTGCGACAAAATCGCCCATTATTTCTTCTGTTTCAGCATCGGAAACGACTGTGCCAACGGGAACTCGAATAATTAAATCTTCTGCACTTTTTCCGCGTTTTTGACGGCCAGCGCCACCTTCTCCATTTTCTGCCTTGAATTTACGCTGAAAACGAAAATCGGCGAGGGTATTCACATGTGGATCGGATTGAAGAAAAATACTGCCGCCATCTCCACCGTCTCCGCCATCTGGACCACCACGTGGAATATATTTTTCGCGACGGAAGCTTAGGCAGCCATCGCCGCCTTTTCCTGCTTGAACGTATATTTCTGCTTCATCAACGAATATCATTTAGGGGGAAATTATTGCTGTTCGACAGGTGCTTCGATAGAAACGAATTGACGCATATATGGGCCTTTTCGCTTAAATTTCACAACACCTGCAATTAAAGCAAATAATGTGTGATCTTTGCCCATGCCAACACCTTTACCCGGGTGACATTCTGTTCCGCGTTGACGCATGATGATATTTCCGGCAATTACTGCCTCACCACCAAAACGTTTTACACCGAGATATTTAGGATTGGAATCTCGACCGTTACGTGTACTACCACCCGCTTTTTTATGAGCCATTTCAATAATCCCCTATTGCGCAATGCTTGTAATTTTCACTTGCGTGAAATTTTGTCTGTGACCTTGTCGTTTCATGTGATGCTTACGACGCTTCATTTTGATAATGGAAATTTTGCGAGCTCGACCGTTAGTCATAACTTCTGCAGTGACTGTTGCACCCTTGATAAAAGGGGTGCCCACTTTGTTTTCGTTTTCATCGGCGATCATCATGACCTGATCAAAGCTAACGGTCTCTCCAGGAGCCGCTTCCAAAGATTCTACTTTGAGCACTTGGCCTGCTGTAACTTTATACTGTTTTCCGCCGGTTTTTATGATTGCAAGCATGATCCTGCCTCTTTTTTGCAAATTTAAAGGAGTCGCATTGTACGGAATCTAATTTGCCTTGACAAGTCCTATTTGCAATTATTAGCATGACACATGCAAATTACTTCCACACGACTAGAAGACATCCGAGCCCCCGTGCTTTCGGACCTCAAAGCTGTTGATCAATTGATCCTCGCGGAGCTCAATTCCCCCGTTCCGCTTATTAATGAAGTGGTACACCATATCCTAAAGGGCGGCGGCAAACGACTGAGGCCCCTCGTCCTTCTGCTCTGTGCTAGGGCGCTGGGATATGAGACTGATACAGAACACCAAGATGTAGCTGCCGTTCTAGAATTTATGCATACCGCCACCCTACTTCATGATGATGTGGTCGACGAATCAAAACTGCGTCGCGGAGTTGAAACTGCGAATGCCATCTGGGGAAATGAAACCAGCGTATTAGTCGGTGATTTCCTGTATTCGCGTGCCTTTCAAATGCTGGCACGACGAAGCAATATTCCCGTCATGGCCGTTTTTGCAAACACGACCAATACCATTGCGGAAGGTGAAATTTTGCAACTTATGAATCGCCACCAAGCGGATATCGATGAAGCTACCTATTTTTCGGTAATCGATGCAAAAACCGCTCAATTATTCGGTGCTGCAGCCGAAATTGGCGCCTTAATTTCTCCGCAGCACGAAAAATTTCGCAAACCCGCGCGTGAATATGGACTGCATCTAGGCTTAGGATTTCAAATTATCGATGATGTTTTGGATTATGTGGCCGATCCAGAAATGCTCGGTAAAAATTTGGGCGATGATTTAGCGGAAGGAAAAATTACCCTCCCCTTAATTTATGCCAGAAAACACGGTAATTCTGCTCAAAAAAAATTAATTACGGATGCCATAGAAGCTGGCGGCCTTAATCAATTTGATGGAATTATTCAGGCCATTGAGGAAACCCGCGCACTGGATTATTGCCTCAATATTGCGAAAAATCATATTAAATTGGCGAACGACGCCCTTGAGGTATTTCCACTCTCCCCCTATAAAGAAGCCCTAGAAAATTTACTGCACTTTGTTCTCGAGCGTTCTTTTTAGATAACATGTTTTAAATACGGAGTGTAGCTCAGCTTGGTAGAGCACTGTCTTCGGGAGGCAGGGGCCGGAGGTTCGAATCCTCTCACTCCGATATTATTTCTATTTACACCAATTCTCGTAAGCACTATTATTCGCGCTCTAATATTTAATACATAACAAAGGGGATTTATATATGTATAACTTTAAATATCTTATCGGCGGGGCCGCACTCATGTTAGCAAGCTCTGCTCTGGCGGGGGGTCCTGATGAAGCTCCAGCTCCAATCAATAATTCAGGCTTCTACGTTAATGCGAATGGCGGTTGGGCTCTGCTCGCGGACGCAAGTCCTTATCAAACCTCTGGTTGGAATATCGGCGCTGCCGTGGGCTATCGTTTTAACAACTTCCGCGCTGAATTAGCAGGCAATTATTTTAATCATGGCGTCTTTGCGGACTCAACCAGCTTCCTCTTTCTGACTCCTGGAATTATTTCAGCCCGCCCCCTACAATTCTGGAATCTCATGGTAAATGGCTACTACGACTTCGACCTCGGCAATAACTTTGTTCCGTATGTCGGAGCCGGTCTTGGTTGGGCTCACGCTTACCAAAGAATAAGCTTAACGCCCGCTGCCGCTGCTACGGCAACGCTTACGGTAAATGACACCCAAAATCTGTTTGCCTTCCAGGGCATTCTTGGGGTTGATTATAAAATTAGTGATAGCGTCCGCATAGGCCTAAGCTACCACGCCTTAGGCTTCTCCGGTAGCAACAACACTCTCACTATTACAAGAAACAACGGCACAACACTATTAGCAACGGGTGGAAGCCTCATTAGCTTTGAAAACCAATTCAATCTTGAGCTAAGCTATTTCTTTTAAGCTAATAAAAATTAAAAAAACCCGAATCGTAAAAAAATTCGGGTCGTTACAACGCTTGGCGTCTTGAAGTAGAAGGTTCTTATATGCAACATTCTGCTCAAAACTCTGCACGTAACGTAGTCGTTCCTGCTCCATTCGCTGGATTCTACAGCCTGAATAACCTTCAAATTGTAACTGTATTGGCCAATGGCTATTACGACTTCGACATGGGTAACAACTTTGTTCCTTATGTTGGTCTTGGTCTTGGTTGGGGACAAACTCAGTCACGCTTCAACTATATACCAGCTGCTGCTAACACTGGTTTCAACAACACCTGGACGAGAAATGGCTTTGCATTCCAAGGCGTACTGGGTCTTGATTACAAAATCACTGACAACTGCCGTATTGGACTTGCTTACCACGCTATTGGCATTACTGGCGGTAATAACAACAACCGTGTTATCACTGTTAACAACGCTAATTTTGTACTCGGTAACGGAAACAACAGTTTCCTCTTCGAAAACAAAATCAACTTAGGTTTAAGCTACTTCTTTTAATAGTGAATCTGATATCAATTAAGGCTCGGGCTCGCAAGACCCCGAGCCTTTTTTTTCCAACTCTCTGAAAATTCTTGTTTTATGATAATTTATTACCTTTTCGCACTATTTACACTCCCTCGAAAAAAAAGTTATTATTTGATCTCGCTCCTTGTACATTAATAAGAGGATTAAACATGTATAATTTTAAATATCTGGTCGGCGGTGCTGCACTCGTCTTAGCAACTTCTGCTATTGCGGGCGGCCCAGAACTGCCACCTGCTCCCGTTGAAAATTCTGGTTTCTACATTGGCGTAAACGGTGGTTTAAGCCTTTTAGCTAACTACAATAACAACAACAACTTCAACAACGGTGCTTTGGTAAACGGAAACGGATTTATAGCGGTTAATGGCGTTAATGCGTTCCAAGTTCCCTACAATTACCAAACAGCGGGTTGGAATGCTGGCGGTGCGATCGGTTACCGTTTCAACGCTTGGCGTGTTGAAGTAGAAGGTTCTTATATGCAACATTCTGCTAACGGCAATGCTCGTAACCTATTTATTGCTGTTAATGGTCCTTTTGTTGCTGGAACATTAAATGTGAATGATCTAGAGATCGTAACCGTATTGGCAAATGGCTACTATGACTTCGACATGGGTAACAACTTTGTTCCTTATGTTGGTCTTGGTCTTGGTTGGGGACAAACTCAGTCGCGCTTCAACTTTTTCCCAGTTGCTGCTAACGGTGGATTTAACACCACCTGGACAAGAAATGGCTTTGCGTTCCAAGGCGTATTGGGTCTTGATTACAAAATCACAGACAACGTTCGTTTAGGAATAGCTTACCACGCTGTAGGCATAACCGGCGGTAATAACAATAACCGCGTGTTTACTGTTAACGGTGTGAACAATTTTGTCTTCGGAAACGGAAACGGAACTGGAAATAACAATAATTTCCTCTTCGAAAACAAGATCAACTTGGGCTTAAGCTACTTCTTTTAATCGTTAGATCGATGAAAAAGCCCGGCCTCGCAAGAGCCCGGGCTTTTTTTTATCCAAAATTCTTGGAAATTCTTGTTTTATGATAATTTTTTACCTTTTCCCACTATTTACACTCTAATGCTTTAAAGCTAAGATTTTAATTCTCTCGTTGGACTTTGAAAAAAAAGAGGAAAAACACTATGTTCAATTTCAAATATCTAGTTGGCGGTGCCGCGTTGGTACTAGCAACTTCTGCATTGGCTGGAGGCCCTGAAGTAGCTCCAGAACCCGCGTCTCACTCCGGCTTCTATGTTAGCGGACATGGTGGCGCAAGTCTATTGAGCACTTCCAATCCCTACTGGTCTGCAGGCTATGATCTTGGCGGCGCCCTTGGCTATCGCTGGGACAATATCCGTTTAGAACTTGAAGGAACCTATGTTCGTCATACGGTTAGAACATTCTACCAAAATGCTGCACTTTTTACAGTTAACGGCCCCGTTGGTGGTACTGGAGTATCCGGATTCAGCCCTTCAGAGACCTTAACAGTGTTCGGAAATTTACTTTATGACTTCGACTTTGGAAGCCGATTTGTTCCTTACGTCGGTATCGGTCTTGGCTGGGAAAATGATTGGGCGAGCCTTACCATTACGGGTAACGCTAACAACACATTTAATCGCACTTGGGACTTAGACGGTAATGATGTAACCGTTCAAGGGATCCTCGGAGTTGACTTTAAAGTTACCGATGCAGTTGCGATTGGCATAAATTATAATGCCGTCTTAGCTTCACCACCAGATTTCGGAAGACTCGTGAACAACGCTATTATCAATAACAACGTTTTCTCGAGAGCAAATACACTTGATAGTCAATTTAACCTAAGTGTTACATTCTTTTTCTAATCGATTGGGTGATACTTAATGCCCAGCCTTGCAAAAGGCTGGGTATCTTGCATAAAAAGAGGGACAATCTATGCATAATTTTAAATACTTCGTGGGCGGCGCCGCTTTGCTGCTGGCAACTTCTGCACTGGCCGGAGGCCCTGAGGCACCACCACCAGTCATTCAAGGCTTTTATGTAAATGCTAATGGTGGCGTAGACTTTTTCGCGACTCCCGAGCCTTATGATACAACCGGCTGGAATGCTGGGCTTGGTGTTGGTTATCGTTACAACAGCGTTCGTCTTGAGCTTGCTGGCACTTATTTAGGTGTTGATGCTTCGGGCAGATTCCGTAATCTCGCTCTTCCAATCGCTTTCGGTCGTGGTACGGTTTCATTTGGCCAGCTTGAACTGACAGACGTATTGTTGAACGGCTATTACGACTTTAATTTCAACAGCAACTTTATTCCTTATGTAGGTGCTGGTATTGGTTATCTGTATACCTGGTCAAGAGCTGTTATTGCAGGCAACCTGAACCCTAACAATAATGCTAACTGGAGCGCCAGTTCCAATAACATGGCTTTTCAGGGCATCGTTGGGCTTGATTATCAAGTTAGTGATCACTTCCGTGTTGGATTAAGCTACCATGCTTTAGGCTGGACACGTTCTTATAAGACCGTTCCTGGCAGCAATACAGGCCTTTTGAATGGTTCTGTTCAGAATCCAACTCGTTGGACAAATCTTATCAATCTTGGTGTAAGCTACTTCTTTTAAGTGCTTATAAAATATAAAGAGCCCGAATTTATTCGGGCTTTTTTTATTCTAGCCACACACAAGCTCCACGTTTCTGCATTTTTTGCAAAAATTCCGCATGCTCTTTTAATTCATCTTTCGTCGCAGCAATAATGGGAAGGGGGGACCCTTTTTTTACTAGTTCCGTCACTCGTTCTTGGCGAGTTTGCTTAGATTGATTTTCGTTGTTCTCAAATAATTGCCGCTGCCCACCCGTCATTAATAAATAAATTTGCGCTAATAATTGCGCATCCAATAATGCCCCGTGCAAATCCCGATTGGAGTTATCAACATTATAGCGTTTGCATAATGCATCCAAATTATTATGCATACCGGGGTGCTTGCTTCGAGCCAAGGCAAGAGTATCAATAATCGTGCAATATTCCCTTACTGGCGGAAAGGATTTCCCCAGCAGTTTAAATTCATAATTAATGAAGCCCACATCAAAAGGCGCATTATGAATGATCAATTCAGCACCCTTAATAAATTCAATAAAATCCTTCGCTACAGCGGAAAAGATGGGTTTGTCGGATAAAAATTCTGTCGTGAGCCCATGAATAGCTTCAGCACCAGCGTCTACGGGACGTTGTGGATTAATGTAAATATGAAAATTATTGCCGGTTATTTTACGATTAATTAATTCCAAGCACCCTACTTCGATAATTCGGTGCCCCTGCTCAGGAGATAAACCAGTGGTTTCTGTATCGAGTACTATTTGTCTCATTCTAAACCCCTACCCTTGGATAAAAATTCGTCGATGGCCTGATTCGCCAAGGAATCGGCAATTTCATTTTCAACGTGGCCGCTATGCCCTTTCACCCAGTGCCATTTTACATGATGTTGAATCACTAATTCATCGAGCACCTGCCACAGATCCTTATTTTTCACAGGTTTTTTATCGGCAGTTTTCCATTCTCGGGCCTTCCACTGCTTTAACCATTCTGTCATACCTCGACGCACATATTGGGAGTCTGTCGTGATCGTTACGGTACAAGATTTCTTTAACGAGGATAAGGCCTCAATGGCAGCGGTTAATTCCATGCGATTATTCGTGGTTTCCCTTTCTGCTCCATAAATTTTTTTTTCTCTATTCTGATAACGCAGCAAAGCACCCCAACCACCAGGCCCTGGATTTCCACGACAGGCACCATCCGTAAAAATTTCAACTTCTGGCTTCATGGAAAACTCCGTGTCATAGGTTCTGGACAAGCATGGATAAGACGTTGGTTTATAGCACGTTCGATGATTGGATTCATACCAAATACTTTTTTCCGAGCTGATAAAAAATAAACACCACCAAGATCGGGCACTAAAAATTGCCCAAGCGGTTCCATAACGAGGAGGCTGTGCCACAATTTTCGATTTTGGATCGGCGGGCGGAAGCATAAGGTCTTTTTGGCCAAAATACTATAGCCTGTTTTTTGCAATAAGGTTTTAATATGGGTTTGGGAATGGAAATTTCCTCCCCACGGAAATTCTTGGCTTTTATTAAAATATTGGGCAAGTCCCCAAAGACTCATCGGGTTAAATCCAATAATCACAAGCTGCCCTTGCGGAACAAGTGCTTCGTACATTTGATCAATTAATAGAGAAGGATCATCGAGAAATTCGAGCACGTGCATGCAAACAATAATATCAACACTATCAGGTCGCAGAGGTAATTCATTATAATTCGCCGTCACAAAGGGTATACCACGAATCGGGCAAGTACCTTGTCCAATCGTAATTCGATGAACAATGGGACTTGGAATGGTAAATAAACCATTAATTGGTCCACCTAATTGCACTAGCACATCACCAAACTGTTCCGATAACATGCGCTGAAGCTGCTCTTTTTCAAGAGTCAGCAACAGCGACCCGGGTGGGCTTTGAAACCATTTCTCACTCATTATTTGGACGTTTTCCATGCCAATGATATTATCATATACAGGGCCTAGAACGACACTTTGAGACAAAACTAGATCAAATGTTAGCCAAATGTCAATATTGATTCATATGCCCATTGCCAGTACCATTCAATCCTATGCAAAAAAAACTATCGATTAAATCAGCTTTCGCAACCGTTCTATGTATATCAATTGCCGTGTTCCTTGCGGATAAGTCTCTGTATTCAGACACAATTTCCGCTGGCATTTGGAACCTGCCTTTTGGTAAACCCTCCAGTCTCTGGCAGGCTTTGTCTTATAACTATAAGATGAACGAGCCAGCCGCTACGGAGCAATCTAGCGTTACGGCAGAAATCCATTGGTTTCAAAAGCATCAGGATTATATTACTGAGCTAACGCATAATGCGCAGCCATACATCTATTATGTGTATCAACAGCTTCGCAAGCGCCACATGCCTGCCGAGCTTGCCCTACTGCCTATGGTAGAGAGCAGCTACGTGCCCTTTGAGAGCTCAAATGTGGGCGCTACAGGCCTTTGGCAGATGATGCCTGACACGGCTTCGGGTCTTGGTCTCAAGGCTTGGGGTGCCAATGGCCGACGTAATGTTATTGCCTCTACCGATGCCGCTTTAAAGTATTTGGCCTACTTGCATCGCACTTTTGGCAGCTGGCCCCTCGCATTGGCGGCTTATAATGCCGGTCAGGGTACTGTGGAAAACGCAATTCAGAAAAACCTGAAGCGTCATTTGCCGACTAACTTTTGGAGCCTCCATTTGCCAAAGCAAACGGAAGAGTATGTGCCTAAGTTATTGGCTCTGGCGACCATTATTGAAAATCCGCAACGTTATAATATGCACTTGGAACCGGTTGCGAATAAGGCCTACTTCGGTGCCGTTAAGGTCGATAAGAAAATTAACTTGGCTGACGTGGCTAAGCTTTCAGATTCTGATACTAAAACGATTCAGAACTTGAATCCTGGTATTAAGAGCGCAAGTGCACCTATTTCGAAGCATACTAAGTATTTATTGGTGCCAGTCGACAAACTTCCTGTGCTGCAAGCGAACTTGAAGGATGCAAAGGTGCTTACTTCTGCGCCTGTAGTTAAGACCGCTGTTCCTGTAGTTAAGACCCCTGCTCCTGTAGTTAAGACTGCTGCTCCTGTTGATCATAAGGCTGAAGCCAAGAATGCGCATGTTGATGCTGCTGTAGTAGCTCATAAAGCTGAAGCTAAGCCTGAAGAACATCCATCTGCAACGAAGACCAAGCATGCAGATTCAACTCATTCTGATCATAGGGCTGCAAAAGTTAAGCATACTGACAGCGTTCATGCAAAGCACAAAAGTCATGAACTTGCTAAAAAACCGGTGAAGGCACATCATTCTGCTGTGGCACATAAGTCTGCGAAAAAACATTCGCACACTAGCGCTGCTCATCATGAAAAAACTAAAAGCAAGCATCATAAGGCCTCTGCCAAAAAAACTCATGCTTCGCATGCTAAAAAGGCTGCCGTGCATAAGAAACATAGGCATTCTAATAAATAATTGATACCGTTCTTCTAAACCTATGCAAACCTATCCAAAGGTCAGCAATTCCCGCTAAAGCGGGAACTCCTATTCATCTTATCCCCTCTCCCCTTGCGGGAGAGGGTAAGGGTGAGGGGTATTAAAATCCCTCATAAAGCATCCCCCCCCAAAAAAATGATCGTTTAATGATAATTTGTTACCCTTTATCGCCATTTACAATTTGCGACTTAAAAGATAACATCATCTCTTGTTACTATACATTGAACTATTAATTTATGAGGAAATACTATGTTTAATTTTAAATATTTAGTTGGCGGTGCCGCTCTGGTTCTGGCAACTTCTGCTTTTGCTGGTGGCCCAGAAGACGCTCCTATAGCAGCTCCAGCTCCTGTAGCAAGCAACTCAGGCTTTTACATCAATGCAAACGGTGGTTTGAACTTATTAACAAATTCCAATTTCTATAACAACGCTGGTTGGAACATTGGCGGCGCATTAGGTTATCACTTTAGCAACAACATCCGCGTTGAAGTTGCTGATAACTACTGGCGTCACACGGTCCGTAACCGTTTTGCACCATTCCCTGCTTTTCAAATTAATACCTTAATGGGCAACGTGTACTATGACTTCGATTTCGGAAGCAGCTTTGTTCCTTACATTGGTGCCGGTGCTGGTTGGGCTCATCAGTGGATTAGTCAAAACATCATTCAAGGCGTTAACGTAACTGCAAGCCGAAACCAATTTGCCTTCCAAGGTATTGTTGGTGTTGACTATAAAATCACCGATAACGTTCGTATTGGCGTAAGCTACCATGCCCTTGGTTTTGCTGGTAAAAATAACAACAATATCAATGGCAACAACCAATTGAGAGTTTCTAGAAACCTAGAAAACCAAATCAATATTGGTCTAAGCTACTACTTCTAATTAGTAGAAACAAAAAAGGCCCGGGCTTTGAAAAAATCCCGGGCTTTTTTTTCCGCAATTCCCGCTATTTTTATTTTCGTTTTAAGAGTGAATAGGCTACCGGGACCACGATGAGTGAGAAAAAGGTGCCGAAAAGTAGGCCGCCGACGATTACCCAACCAATGTGCTGACGACTTAGCGAACCTGCTCCCGTGGCGATAGCTAAGGGGATTGCGCCAAAAACCATTGCCGCGGTTGTCATTAGAATGGGGCGTAAACGTTGGGAAGCCGAAGCGACAACGGCGTCAATTATGGCCATGCCCTCCTCGCGTTTTTGATTTGCAAATTCTGTAATTAAAATGCCGTGTTTCGAAATTAAACCTACCAACGTAATAAATCCAATATCGGTGTAAATACTTAACTCATGCCCGGTGACTTTCAAAGTAATTAATGCGCCAACTACCGAAAATGGCACCGTAAGCAAAATAATAAAAGGATCCAAAAAACTCTCGAATTGTGCGCTTAACACTAAATATATAAATACCAGGGCCAAAACAAAGGATCCAATAATTGTCATTTGTGAATCCATCATTGTTTGCGCCGTGCCCTTAAACATATATTGATATCCACTCGGCAAATGCTGGTTCATCACTACCTTAACATGATCAATCACCTGCGCCATACTATATCCACTATTCACCTGCATTAACAAAGTATCGGCACGCATGCGATTTTCATGCGGCAATGTCAAAGGACCCACTTCATGACTTAAGGTCACCAAGCTTCCCAGCGGAATCATTTTTTGATCTGCATTTCTCACATATAATTGATTCACAATTTGAAGTCGTGATAAATCTTTATCAGGAATTTGCAAAATAACGTCGTAATTTTTATTATCCCAATTAAATTCACTCGCCGTTTCGCCACCTAACATGGTTTGAACGGTTTTAGTAATATCTCCAATATTCACTTTCATTGCCGCCGCCATGCTACGATTAACATGAACAACATATTCTTGATCCGTCATTTGCAAATCTTGAATAACATTTCGCACACCGGGATATTGGCTTAAATCTTTCACAATCGATTCTGCCGTGGTGTGCAACTGATTGAAGGTTTGATTCGTCATGAGCGCCACTTCTACAGAATCCCCATTTTTTCCGCCTCCACCAATTTGGCTAAGATTAAAGGCAGCAATTTTTACACCTGGAATACTGGGAGAAAGCTTTAAAAATTTATCGATAATTTGCTGTGCTGTTAAACTTCTTTCAGACCAGGGTTTTAAAACCACGAAAGAAAAGGCGCTTTGCGGAGAACCCACGATCATTACAGTATTCATGACTTCTGGAAATTTCTTTAATATTTTCTCGATTTCCTGGCTATATTTATTGGTATAAGCAAAACTCGAATTCGGTGGCGATTGCATGGATACAATAAAAGCACTCATGTCTTCTTTCGGGGATAATTCCGTAGTGGAATATTTATAACTTACAAAACCCACGAGCATAAATCCCAATAATCCCAAGATCACCCATAGGCGCTTACCCAACATCCAGCGCAGTAATTTTTGATAATTTTCCGTTAAATGATGAAATATTTGATCAAGCCAAACCGAATATTTTTTTACAAATCCCTCCGATTCGCTTGGTAATTTTAACAGTCGAGAACTCATCATGGGTGACAAGGTTAATGCCACAAATCCCGAAATAATGACCGCTAATGCGAGAGTAAAAGCAAATTGACGAAATAAAATTCCGACCATTCCCGTTTCAAACCCAATGGGCGCATAAACAGCAGCCAGTGTTAAAGTCATCGCCACGATGGGAA
This sequence comes from uncultured Gammaproteobacteria bacterium, assembly GCA_963711375.1. Classification (GTDB taxonomy): domain Bacteria; phylum Pseudomonadota; class Gammaproteobacteria; order Coxiellales; family Coxiellaceae; genus CAVQDV01. The sequence continues at coordinate 1,698,669 of CAVQDV010000005.1, read as the reverse complement.
AGGCAATTTCTTTACTGCCTAACATGGCCGCATCATAGGCGCTCATGCCAGATTCCATATGTCGATAAATATTTTCCAGCATAATTATCGCATCGTCCACCACGAGTCCAATTGCTAAAACAAAGGCTAGCAGTGTAAATACGTTAATACTAAATCCAAGGGCATAAATCATGGCACAGGTGCCAATCAAACAAATAGGAATGGTGACAATGGGAATTAATGATGAACGAGGTGAGCCTAAAAATAGCATCACCACCCCAATCACCAAAAAAATTGCAAAGGCGATATCTTTATAAACTTCCGATAAAATGGCTTTTAAATATCGCGTATCGTCCCAAACCACATTTAACTTCATACCTTCCGGAAAGTTTTTTTCGATTTTAATGAGATGCTTCTGCATACTTTGCACAACAGAAATGGGATTCGCCGTGGTTTGAGAATAAATGCCTAGGCCGATTGCTGGCACACCATTCACTCGCATATCCGTATCGGTATTTTCTGGCAAAACTGAAATATCGGCGACATCGCCAAATCGCAAAAAATTGCCATTTTGTTCTCGAATAATTAAATTCTTAAAACTATCCGCCGAAGTTAATTGGTCTTTGGTCACCACACTATAATAACGATTCGGAGTTTTAATTTCGCCAGCCGGTACATTAACATTTTGGGCCGTTAAGACATCATCTAAATCACTAACCGTCACATTATTGGCGGCCATTTTGCCGGGATTTAACAAAATCTTAAGCGCATAATCTCGCTCATTATAAACTTCGACATTTGAAACGCCGTTCGTTTGTTCAAGATCTGGCAGTAAATTACGTTCGGCATAATCGGTTAATGCCATGGGTGTTTTATTGGGATCTGTTAAGGCGAGCACTTCGGTTTGCAAGCTATCAAGATCGTGTTTTTGAACAATTGGCGCGAAAACATCCTTAGGCAAAGTTTTGCTTATTTTCGCCAAAAGAACCTGTGCATCATTCAGCGCATCATTTATGTTGACGTTAACATCATAAGTTAATTTTATAGAGCTTTTCCCTTCGGCACTCGTTGAATGAATGGAGGCTAAGCCACTGGCTCCCACCAAATCATTTTCGATCGGGGTGGTGACTTGTGATTCAACCGTAGAGGCACTTGCACCAGGCCACAGGGTCGTAACAGAAATAACCGGAGAATTTGTATTGGGATAGCCCCGCACCGGAATACGCAAAAAACCCACTAATCCCACCACAACCAAAATAAGGCTGAGCACTATCGTGAAAACCGGTCGCTGTATACAAAATTGAGGTAATTTCAATTTATTTTACCTCTTTAATGGGAGAACCATTGTGCACTTCGCTTTGGCCTACTGTAATAACGCGATCGCCGACTTTTAAACCCTTCGTAATTTGCACCACATTTTGAAATTCGGTTCCCGTTTCTACTTCAACAGAATAAGCCTTATTATTTCGTACCACATAAACTTCTGATCCTGTAATAGTAGGAACAATGGCTTCCTGAGGAATTACGACGGCGCCTGAAATTTGCCCGAGATTTTGATTTATGCGAACAAATAATCCGGGAGAAAGCACATTATTTAGATTCGGAATATCCGCTTGTAAGGCCACACTATGCGTGGTGGTATCTACTGTTGGGGAAATATAACTCACCTGACCTTCGTAGACTTTTCCAGCCTGATTATCGACAGAAATTGCCACTTTTTGGCCTAATTTTAATTGATTTAAGTTATCTTCAGGAAATGAATAATTCACCAATAAATGACTGCGATCGGTTAATGTTGTCAGAAGCGCACCCACTTGCAAATAATCACCTACATTAATGGTTTGAGCACCGACATAGCCTGAAAATGCTGCGCGAATCGTGGTTTCATTAAAATTCGTTTGATCTGCTGCCAGTGTCGCTTGCGCTTCTTCATAATTCGCCAAGGCTAAATCCAGTTCGTCTGCTGAGGCGGCCCCTTTTGAAAAAGCCCATTTTTCTCGAGCATATTGAGATGTTTTCAAATGCAAATCGGCCTTGTCAGAATTTAATTTTGATTGATAAATCCGATTATCCAGTTGAATTAAAGGAGTGCCCGCCTGAATAAAGGCACCCGGTTTATAGTCGATAGCGACTACAAAACCCGCGAGTGGAGCGCTAACATTGATGGCTTGTTTAGCCTGCAGAGTGCCCACTGATTTTACCGTGATGGGGAAATTCATGGTGGTCACAGGGGCGACTACTACTGATGCCGCACCTGCCTTCCCCTTTCTCGGATGTGCTGAACCCTGTTGGATTTTATGCCAAACCATCCCTAAAATAAGAATGGCTGCGATAGCGACTATTGTGATCATACGTCTTTTCATAATGACTCTTGCTCTATGACTAATCTCGACTCATAATACTACACCTTAATGAATGCAATGTTACATTAATGCTACCCAATTGTAACAAGTCTGCAACAATACCTAAAGTGAGATTATGAGCGCAAAAATCCTTGATGGCCGTAAATTGGCCGCTAAAATTAAGCACGAAGTCGCCTCTGAAATAGCCAAAATGGCTCAGAACGACCAACGAGTCCCTGGTTTGGATGTTATCCTTGTCGGTGAAAATCCAGCTTCCGAGAGCTATGTCCAACATAAGCAAAAAGCTTGCGAGGAAGTGGGTATCTTGTCACGGTTGCATCGCCTTCCGGCCACCTGTACTCGGGAGGAGATCGAGGCACGCATTTTGTCCTGCAATGCCGATGTTAACGTCGATGGCGTTTTACTACAATTGCCTCTCCCAGAATACATAAAATCTGACGATTTACTCGAAAAAATCAACCCCAAAAAAGATGTGGATGGCTTTCATCCCTATAATTTGGGGCGCTTAGCCCAACGTCGTCCTTTGCTTCGGCCTTGCACCTCCTATGGCATTATGCAATTACTTCGAGAAGCAAAAATTGATTTATTAGGCAAACATGCCGTTGTAGTAGGTGCATCAAACATTGTCGGCCGACCAATGGCGCTGGAATTATTACTCGATAAAGCTACCGTGACCGTATGCCATCGCTTTACCAAAGACTTAGCTCAATACGTTCAAAATGCGGATATTTTAATTGTTGCGATCGGCAAGCCCGGCATTATTCAAAGTGATTGGATTAAGCCCGGAGCCGTCGTGGTGGATGTTGGTTTTTCTCGACTATCTTCGGGTGAAATCACTGGCGATGTGGAATTTGAAACCGCCTCTCTTCGAGCCAGCTGGATCACTCCCGTTCCCGGAGGTGTAGGTCCAATGACCGTTGCCACGCTCATGCAAAATACCTTGATATGTGCTAAACAAAATCAAGACTAAATTTTAATTTGAGAAATAATAGAGCCACTTTTCAATGACTCATCACTAGAATCAGACATTAGCTTAGAAATCGTCGTAAGAAAATGCATTGAAGATTGTGATTTCATAAAAAGTTGCCGAACGCTAAATGACTTGCTCTCTTTAGAAATAGCTATCAGTATATTTTCGAGCTCTGCTTTCAAAATGATCGTACACAGCTCTCCCGATGTTCCTGAAGCATAAGATTGATAGCAATTTTTCGTCAATTTTTCGATAGCATTTAGCCAATCTAGTTCCCTACTATTCCATTTATTTTCACCTCTAATCTGAAACATTTTTTGAGCCAAAAAATCAAATTGCGTGAAATCAGTGAGGGCATCTGAATGTTTGTGGTCTTTAACTTTTTTCATCCATGCAAATAATTTTCGGGTATTGGTGAACCCAGGTTTTTTTTGCGCTTCATCGAAAAATTGATCCACCACAACTTCGGGTCTTAGTATTTTATTAAACGCATGAATCGAAACGAGATCTTCTCGAGTATACGCATCGAAATAAATCTCATGACAGCGATTTCGGATTGCCCCAGATGAGGGATTACGACCATCCATTTCGCCTCCATTTTGTGAAATAAAGGCTTGAAACCCAGGCACTACCTCGGGGTTTTCGCTTCCCGCGATCATTTTTATCATTTCGACAAATTCCTTATCGGCCGGAAGAATGCCTTCTAATAAATCATTTAATAAAGTTTCCACCTTTGGATTTAAATTAAGCTCATCCAAAACCACTTTTGCTCCTTGTAAATAAGCCTTTATTAAGGTTTCTGGAATGGTGCTGCTGTTATCGACGGTAATTTCATAATAGGTAAAGCCATGTTTTTCTAGCAAGGCTTTGCAGAGGCTAGATTTACCCACACCGGAGTTCCCTTCCAATAAAATCCCTTTTCTAGAGCCACACAGTAAATCTTGCTCGAGCACCTCTAAAATAAATTTTTTACTTTCTGGAATAGAGATATCTCCAATTTGGATAACATGATCAGCCGCGTCTTCCTTATCTTTATCGGGTTTAGGCTTAATTTGTGATCTTAAGGCTTCTATAAATTGCTTACGACTCTTGAGATCCGGAATTCCGCAAGCAAATTCAAAACAACAAGCCTTGAACACTAGCGTATTGATATCTTTCTCACTGTCGCTTATGTATTTTAGTCGATTGACTAAATTTTCCATATCACGCAAAGAAATTACAAAATGAGGATAATAATCTTTAACGTGATGAAAAGCCCAGAGCAAATTCTCACTCATCTTATGATCAGGAATTTTTAATTCTGTTAGCACAGGCTTTATAAATGTCGCATTTATCCATTCATCCAGCGGCATAGAAAAATGTATCGTCTCCGCGTAATGCTGGAAAAATCGATGAAAATGACGACCCGGCAGCGTTTCATCATTGCCGGTAAAAACCACTTTGTGCTGATCGCTTAGCTTAAATTCTTTATCTTGATAATAAATGGAGGACTCATTTCTGAATAATCCCTTAAACATATCCCATGTTGAGGGCTCTTCCATATTGGCTTCGTCCAAATGCAAAATGATGGGTTTATGAAATTTCGGTATTGTGTTTACCCAATCAAAAATATGATGCGTGCCTTTATGATAGTGACCTTCTGGCAATTCTTTTTTTAATTGACGAATGCTAAAGGTTTTACGAGATCCTGGCATCCCTTTTAGGACAATAGCACGAGATTTAGTATCTCGAAGTAAACCCTGTACTTGATTCAAAGATTTTTCCGGATTTTTCTTCTTGGGAAGTTCATCTAGTTCTTTCATAACATAATTGAATAAAAAGGAAATTTTCTCATTGCTTAAAATCGCTTGGCCATTACTAATTTTAATTGGACCTTCTTTTAAATCACCCAATATTTGTCGAATAACACTGACATTGCAGGCATTTAATATCTTCCAAGAATTTTTCTGAACATCCTGAAGGGTATTAATATTGAAGGATTTCAGTTTTTGGCTTCTCGATTTATTGGGCTGACCCTCGGGGGCAAAAAGGGCCTTCGCTAACACATTTAAAACAGCATAGTTTTGGCTATTTTTCGAATAATCATAATGGAACAAGCCCTTAATTGGATTGCTCAAATGGAGCCGTTCATTTTTGGGTTTATTGAGCACTTCTAGTAAATGGACGAGATAGGCCTGAGTGAATGTCGGCAGAGCCGGTTGACCTAGACCCACGTGTGGCAGTTCATTGGCCACATTAAATAAATATTCTAATTTTGTAATTTTATCCTGATCCTTTTCAAGAAATTGCTCCCGGTAATCTTTTAATGTATATGTCTTTTCAGCATATTCGCCTGGATTTATTCCTATCTTTGCAGAAGCCGGCATTACCAAGCTAAGCTTTCCTTTTGCCAACACTCGCTCACCATTTAGATAGGTTATGGCAATTTCAGGCTTTAGAAAAGGGAGTAATTGCTGATATAAAATAGGGCTAATTTCACCATTTAAAATAACATCTCGGCCATTGATGAGTTGTTCCAACATTCCCTGAATTTCATAGGTATACTCAATATTGTCTTCAGAATCTTCTTTTTCCAGTAAATTCGCAATTAAACTTTGGTAAGTCGTCTTCGGCGTTATATCAATAATAAGGGGTTTTTTAGTAGAATCCGCCAGCGTTTCTTGCTGGAGACAGTAAAAATCCGGATCATTTGTGAAAACCAGAGAACTATTTTGATTTATGAGAATGGGAGCATCAGACTTGAGAAGACCCTCAATTTCCGCACCGGGAAGAAGAGAAAATGTAAAATCTTTTCCACTCAACGCACTTGCCTTTGAAATTAATTCTTGCCACTGACCCTTTGAAATATAATCACTGATATAGAAATGCTGAAAATCATTCAGCCAACCCGGTGCATTACTGTCGGCCGTATGGGTTTTATTATCAATGACCAATCGCTTAATACATTCGTGAATATTATTGGCATTGAGTATAATTCCGGGTGTTGTTTGATCTTTGGAGGCTTTGACTACCTTGACATTTTTAGCACTGATGGCATTTTCTTTTTCACGGCTAAGCACGTAAAAATCGGGTGAGATTGCTAGCATTTCTCCATTATAAAAAATTTTGCCTTCTGTTTCGGCGCGCCTTAAAAGGGCTTTTAATTCAGGGTCATCAGGAAGATTATTGACGAGTAAAGGTCTTTTTTGTTTAATCGCTTGAATCAGCATTCCTTCTGTTAGATAAATATTTTTTCCCTTTCGAAGCACTTCGCCGAGCAAGCGTTCTCGCCAATTGGGCAAGCCAAATAATTCGATTTCTAGCGGTTGCTGGTTGGAATGCTCGGCGCGAGGAAAGTTTTTGTTAAAATAGTTGGATTCTAAAATATATAATGAGGTTCGCGTTGAAAAGGATTCGCAAGCTTTTGGGGAATTCGTAGAATACAAACTGATTACTTTTAAATTCGGAGAAACTTTTTCGCCCTTAAAGGTGGGATTTTCTTCCAGTAGGCTTTTATAACTGGCTTTTTGTGTGGCGTTGAAATTGTTCCAGTTGATCACTAGAACACCACCTTTTTCGATTAGGTCTTTTAATGGGCCTTGGATTTTTTTTCTTCTGCCATTTTCGAATTTTCTCGCGCGCAGGTAGCGGGTGAAGTCTGCTGGGGAGTGGATGTAGAGATGGGCGGGGAGAGGGGATAATTCATTTAATATTGCTGCGTTGATTTCTATGGGGTCCATACCTTGTGAAAGCATTAGGAGTGGTGAACGTGGGGCATCTGGCCCTAAACAATCCATTACCGAGCTAAAAACATGGATCTTTGAGAAAATATTGTTGATACGTTTAGGAAGTTCACGCCTTATATTTTCTATCTCAGACTTTTGGGCCAGTTCATCCTCTTGTTTTTTTTCATCAGTTTTTTTGTCCTGTTCGAATGGATTGATTCTTTCTTCTTCAGGAGTCAAATCATCATAGTTACCACCCCCTAAATCAATTGCAAAATATTTTATTTCGCCATTTTCCTTTATGGGGATTTCAACATACCGATGACTTTGATTTCGGATCATAATAGCGGGAACATTTAAATAATGAGCGATGAGCATGAAGCATTCAGATCTATGTCTACAAACACCACTTTTATTCACGAGATTATTAAAGATCGCATCGAAACTTGATGAGTTCTTTTTCGAATTTGAGTCTTTTTCGGTGAAACTAGAACAATAGATTTTCAATTTCTGAAGCTTAATTTCTAAAGAGAGCTTAGCGTCTTTTAAAAATTGTAACTCGGCATTTTCATGGATTACCTCATCGAGTTTTCCCCTTAAATCCTGACTTATTAAATTTTTCTTTAGATGGAAATTTGTTTTTTCATTTATCGGATTTTTTAGAAGATAATCTAGGCGATGCTTATGAGCATAGGCAATTTTAATTGTTTTTTCTGGGGAACCATCAGGAAGTTGGAAAAAAATTTGTTGGGTATCCGATTTGTGCCAAATAAGGCTTTCATCATTAGAATATAAAGAACTAATGTCTCGCTCCTTAAGATCTGATGCGGAGGTCAAAGGCACTAAAATATTCGGTTTCAGTGTAAGCTCAATATAAAATGAGACTAAGCTTCCTTTAGCCTTATCAACATGGGCTCTTATTTCGCTCAGGGTTTTATTTTCCTCATGGGGAAAAGCCTTCACTTTAATTTCTGTTAAGCTCTCATACGAAGGCTTAAATTTAAGATCATTACTCTCAAGGATAATTTGATCATAAATAGCCGCACGATAATGATGAACATCTACTTTAGCGTCTTCTCGATAACAAGTTACCTTCATGGATCTACCCGAATAATCCAGCTGTGGAGTTAAGCCACCCGTATTGGCATCTGGATTAATTTCATCAACGCCTAAATCTAATAATGCTGTGGGATGAGCTTGATTGAGCGTATTAGCACTTCGATTAAATTCAGGCTCTTCACACTCCAATAGCAGCTCGTAGTTTTCTAAATCGGTTGTCAGAAATTCAGTAGCTTTAAGAGAATTTTTGACAAAAATCCTAGATAGCATGTTTTTTAATACACGGTTCAAACCTTCTAAGTGAACTGATAACTTGGCAGTTTGGTGAGGATCTAAAATTAAAAAAACTTTAAGGGGGTCCTTGGAAAAAATTAAAGATTTATAACTCAGACCTTCCATTTCACGGAGCTTACTTCTCATGCTCTCTAAAAATGACAATACTAATGAGGATATTTCTTTCGAGAATTTCAATTCTTCAAACTTTTCTGGAGAAAATAATAGTTTTTTAAATAGTAGTTTCTCCAATAGATAGATCCTATCCGCCCCCAACCTAAGGAGAATACTCTTTTCTGTATCCACATTAGAAATTTCTGTACCCTTGAGGCTACTAATTTCAATTTCACATTCTCCATCAAACTTGAAGTCTTGTATTTTTTTAGGAAAAATAATTTTGCTTAATCCTTCTTTACCGTTTTGCTCAATCGTTAGAGAATAGCATTTATCTATTTTTGAAAAATCAAAGAATTTTTTCGAATTGGTTTTATGGACATAAATATGATGGACGATTGGGGGTAATTTAAAATTTACTAAAGGCATATTAAATGATTCAAAGCGATGTAATATCTTTATCCCACTCAAATCAATATTCCTTAAATTAGGGCTATTCCCTAGAGAAACAAATTTCAAAGAACCCGGTAGAATTTTGATAGGCTCTAGGATTTTTAAACCTTGCAAGGAAAGGGCCTCTAATTGGGTAAGCCCCTCAAGGTTTAGCGACTCTAAACGAGAGCAATCTTGGAGCCGAAGTTTTTTCAGTGATTTTGGAATATCAATTATTTTTTGCAAACTTGTAAATCTAAAGAGATCAAGATCTTCTAAGTTTGGACACATTGGAAAATCTAATTCATCACAAATCACCGCCTCCCCGAGAAACCCATAAGCATCCTTTGAATCTGGATGCGTTAATTTTAATTTTTTTAATCGAGGAAAGACCGCTTGTTCAAAATTAAAGTACTCGCCCCAGATTACTTCCAGACTTTCGAGATTTTTTAAATTGTCTGAACTTTTGAGATCTATATCTTTAGCTGAAATGTTAATCTCTTTTAAAGTATCCGGTAAATTCTCTATTTTGAGGTCATTTTCATCCATTTTAATCGATAAGGTCTCTAGCCTATATTGATCTAAATTAATGCTATATTTCACATTTTTTTGAACAGAAAAGATTTTCAAATTCTTTAAATTTTTCTTTAAATCATCGTTTATAAATTTTAAAAATTCTATTTCTATTTCTAAGCTTTCTAATTGACTGGGCAGTAATAAATTTCGTTCAAATAAGGCTCTATTCTGGAGTGTAAGATCCTTGCATGAACGTAGATGACTCAAATCAAAAGAGCAGGGTTTTTCTGGAATCTGAATATTTAGAAATTTAACCTCTAATTCCGGAAGTCGGAAGTTTTCTGTTTCATAACTTTCTTGAACTATTCCTATTTTTAAAGTTTCGAGCCCCTGGAAGACTTCTTTCGATAGACAGGAGTGAATGAGACCCCATTTGGCGTATAAATCCAGATTTTTAACAGAAGTACTTTCAGAAAATTGTTTTTCTATCTCTTTAAGTGAAGCTGGACCTTGTATGACTAATGTCGAAAATTTTTTAGAAAACTGCTGCGCTTTTTCTACAAACGTAGGATCATGATTTTTTAAGTTCTTAAGAACTTGAGGTTTATCAAAGTTCTCATTTCGTGGTGATAAAAGAAGGTGATAATCTGGAATTCTTTTTTTCGCGCCATTTTTAGGTAATATGGAATATAAAAATTCATAATACTTATAAATATCGATAATAATAAAATCCTTAAGCTCTAAGCCTTGGGCAGCCAGCGACTTTCTTATCTCATCCTCAGATTGTGAAACAAGCTCAGCAAGGGCTTTTGAAAATTCCCTAAAATTCGCGGAAGGTGTTTGCGATGTAAGAGGATCATGATCGCCTTTCCACACATATACCGCGTGTTTCTGGGTCAACTCATCCCATAGCTCAAATTCTTCCGGTGCCTTAGCCCGCAAGTTCATGAGAGGGTCTGAAAAAATTATTTTTTTAGGCTTATTCGCAGCAGAAAGCGAAAACGTGTACCAAGCATCCTCGTCAACAACAGCATCCCATTGATAGCTATCAACGCGTCCAAAAGGCCCCCCATTAGCTACATGATAGGTATGAGGCTGCTCCTTTTGTGATTCAGGATCAGCGTAGCCCAAAAATAGATCGTATGTTGATGTCGTTCTCATTCTGTATATTTACGAATTCAAAAAATTAGTCATGAAGGCTATCTTAGCACTGTAGCCTTAAGGAAATATTAAACTGGGCGTAAAATTTAACCTCTCCTTGCGGGAGAGGTCGGCGCGACTTAGGCGCGACGGGTGAGATTCTATGCGGAAACCGGGAAGTGCATTAATTGCTCCCAATGTTTCAATAAAACTTTGAGATGAGATTTTACCTCTTTTTTCTGAGGTTTTAGCGCTTTTGATTTTTTATACATTAACTCGACTTCTTCTAAGCGTTTCAAAGTCGCTATAATAGAATCATAAATATGCTGTACTTTTAGGGTAAATTCCGCGCTAGCGACTTCGCGTTCTTGCAAACGAACACGATCCATTTCTAATTTTGATTCTAAAATTCGATGCGCTTTAATTTTTCGAAGGTCTTTTGCTAAGCCCAAAAAATGCAAACTTTTAATTAGCCATTTTGTGGGATCAAAATCGTATGCGCGGACACCGTTGCGATAATCAATCGGAAAGCGGTGATGAAAATTATGAAAGCCTTCTCCAAGCGTAAAAAGAGCGGTAAACCAATTATCTCGGGCACTATAGCGCTCCGAATAGGTCTGCTTACCAAAGTAATGACAAACCGAATTAATACAAAAAGTCGTCTGATGAGTGACGGCAATACGCAAGGCACCACCTACCAGTAAACCACCTAACCAATCACCCCAAATTCCAGCAATAAACATAGGCGCCAACACACCGGTAATAATGGCGAGATAACTATAGTACTTGTGTTGAAACGCCACTAACGGATCCTGCGTTAAGTCTTCAACATTATCAAAGCATCGATTGCTATTATCGGAGACTAATATCCAACCCATATGCGCATACCAAAATCCTTTTTTAATATTGTAAGGGTCTTTTTCGGTATCGGTATAACGATGATGATCGCGATGATCATTACACCACTCCAAAGCACTATTCTCAAAAGCAGAAGAACCCGCTAAAAGCAAAAGAAGGCGAACAGGCCAAACGGCTTTATACGTTTTGTGAGCCAATAATCGATGGTAGCCGGCCGTTATGCCAAACCCACCCATCACCAACAGCACACCGGCTAAAATAATGGTTTTATCAGGGACCATACCTTTTGCTAGCATGAAAACGCCCACTATCGCTGCCAAGGGCACAATAATGAAAAAGGCGAGATATCCCAAATTAATTTTCGCTTTCATACTCATGCAATACCCTCTTATTAAGAGAGGATTATATCCTACTTTGCCCCTAAATGGAGGACTATTTTAAACCTTTTGGAGAAGCGAATTCAGCTCCTTAACAAACCCAGCTGGATCTTTCAACTCTTCGCCTTCTGCAAGTAAAGCTTGATTCAGCAATACATTCGCCCAGCGACCAAACTCTACTTGATCAACTTCGGATTTTACTTTTAACAAAATCGGATGCTCAGGATTTAACTCTAAAATCGGCAAATTTTCAGGGAAATTCTGGCCTGCCGATTTCATGATTCTTTGCATGTGTCCCGACATGGCATTTTCATCAAACACCACGCAAGCGGGGGAATCGGTTAAGCGATGGGTAACGCGCACTTCTTTCACCTGCTCTTTTAAAGCATCTTTTAAGCGTTTCGTTACATCGTCGTATTCTTTTTCAGTTTCTTTTTGTTTTTCCTTAACTTCTTGATCTTCTAATTCACCCAAATCCAAAGAACCTTGAGAAACCGATTGTAATTTCTTACCTTCAAATTCCTGTAAATGCGCTACAAGCCACTCATCGACACGTTCACTCATCAATAATACTTCAATGCCTTTTTTACGAAAGACTTCCAGGAGTGGGCTATTTTTTGCAGCATTAAAACTATCCGCCACAATAAAATAAATATTTTTCTGTTTTTCGGGCATGCGACTGACATAATCCATCAGGCTAACAGTTTGCTCTGCATTATCTTTATTTGTGGAAGCAAAACGGAGTAATTTCGAGATGCGATCACGATTCGCAAAATCTTCAGCGGGGCCTTCCTTAAAAGCTTGGCCGAACTCAACCCAGAATTTCTGATATTTTTCTGGCTCTTTTTCAGCGATTTCTTCTAACAGTGATAAGATACGTTTTACACAAGCGGTTTTAATTCGATCGATAACTTTATTTGATTGCAATATTTCACGAGAAATATTGAGGGGTAAATCATTCGAATCCACAATACCTTTCACGAAACGTAGGTACATCGGCATAAAATGTTCGGCATCATCCATAATGAAAACACGCTTTACATAAAGCTTCAAACCACGTTGAACATCGCGATGAAATAAATCAAAAGGCGCACGAGCGGGGATGAATAATAAACTGGTATATTCTAAATTACCCTCCACTTTATTATGTGCCCACGCTAAGGGGTTTTCGAAATCATGCGAAATATGCTTATAAAGCTGCTGATATTGTTCATCAGTAATTTCAGATTTTGATTTTGTCCAAAGCGCATTGGCCTGATTGACCACTTCCTCTTCGGGAATAACGGTTTCCGCTTTTTCGTCCTCAGACTTCACGGCAGGCTCTGGTTTTTTCATCATGATAGGCAATAAAATATGATCGGAATATTTGGTAATAATCGTACGCAAACGGTACTCATCTAAAAATTCGACGCATTCCTCGCGAACATGTAAGACCACTTCCGTGCCACGGGCTTTTTTATCGATATTTTTAACGGTGTATTGGCCTTTGCCTTCTGACTCCCAATAAACACCTAAATTTTCAGTAGTTCCCGCACGTCGGGTTCGAACGGTCACCCGATCGGCAACAATAAAGGCAGAATAAAAACCGACACCGAATTGTCCGATTAATTGTGAATCTTTTGATTGATCGCCTGTTAGCATTTGCTTGAAGGCTCTTGTGCCAGATCTCGCGATGGTACCTAAATTATCTTCGACTTCTTCACGACTCATGCCAATGCCATTATCACGAATAGTAATTATTTTATTTTCCTTATCGACATCAACCCAGATTTTTAAGTCGGAGTCATCACCATACATGGCATTGTCTTGAAGGGCTTCATAGCGCAATTTATCGGCGGCATCTGAAGCATTTGAAATGAGTTCTCGCAGGAAAATTTCTTTATTGCTATATAAAGAATGAATGACGAGATCTAAAATTTGCTGCTCATCCGCTTTAAAGGATAAGGTCTGCGCTTGAGCTTGTGGTTCAGTGTTCATTGATTTCTCCCCATGTTTTTAGTTGATTAGAACATGGGGACGTATGAAAGAAATTCAAGACTAAAAATTAAATCGATATCCAATGCCTAGGGTGTAAAGATTTGCTGCTGGTGCCCGACGGGTGATCGGAGTAGCTTCTCGATAGCCGGGAACCCGCAAATATTGTGCATCTACCGTAAAGCTATTCCATCCATATTGCGCACCAGCCCCAAATAGTGGGGTCCAATAGCTATTATTTCTGGCGGCTGGCGCGGCTGGCCCTTGATAATTAAAATTACGATAGGCGCCTGCAACTTTACCAAATACTTCGAAGTTTTCAAATATTGGAGCTGCCAATTTTCCACCCGCGTAGGCGAACCAAGAATTCACACTGAGATTGCCAACACCGAAGGGAAAAAGCCCAGAACCAGGGCCGTTAGCCGTGGGAAGGACATAGCCACCCAGCTCCAAACCGATATAACGGGTAAACATAAACCCGCCATCAAGCCCAAAAGTAAAGCCACTACTGTTGTTTGAACTCTGGGGTGCGAATGGAAAGGCAAATCCATTAATATCGCGCCAACCACTATCGGCCCAGCCTGGATTGATTTCGAGGTATAAATATCGCATATCACCTGGCATTGGCGCTGGCACTACATCCACAGGTTCCGCCCCGCCAGCATAAACTACCGAAGTCGCCAAACAGGCCACACTGGCTATCGCTAAAAGAATCCTTTTTTTTATCGACATATTTCATCCCCAACTAAATCATTAAAATGTAAATTTATACCCAGCGCCGATTGTGAAAATGTTATAGCCAGGAATATTATTTGGCGCGGTACTATTAATAGCAACGACAGAACCCTCTCCCAAATAGGCCCACTGCAATTCCAAAAACCAATTGCGGGTTATATTATACTGGGCCCCTGCAGCGAATAATGGGCGCCAATCACCGCTGATGCGAAATATCCCAGTTACTCTTGTATTACGGTAAACAATTCCAAACTTACAAAAAGCGTCCAGATACGTAAGCCCTGGTATTGGCACCATGAGTTTACCAGCGGCGTCTACGGCCCAGGATTGAGCGTCAGCAAGTTGATTTTGGAAGATAAACCGAGTGGCGGACGTAAAAAAACCGCCTACCTCAGCGGATAAAAATCGACTCCATTGGTATCCTACAGCACCATCATAGTCAAAGCCCCAGCGACTATTCGTGGTGAAGCCCACCGCTGGGAAATTGCCAGCCCAATTTTGGTTGACCCCACCAAGATCGGCTTGAAAATAGACGCCATTGTTCGCCGCATCTTCCGGAGACATCATTTCTTCTGAATAAACGGTAGTGCTGGCAAAAGCTGAACTCATTGATAACGCCATTAACGCTATACCAACTCGCAGGGAGAGTTTAAACATGGCTTCTACCTCTTATCATCCTTGAAAATCTGATAATGATCATGTTACTGCTTTGTTACAAAAGTCTCAAGAAAAAACGTTAGGATTACCGCTAACATGGTTTAGTTATAGTGGGGATAGCTTAATTCTGTAGATCTTCTGCAATTCTGTTTCGAATTTCGGATAAAGAAACAGGTTTTATTAATTTTCCATCGAGAAAAGCCACTTCCAGAAGCCCTCGATTTTCTTCTTCTTCGGTCTGCTCACTATGGAGTATTAAAGTATCATTCTCACGCTCGACACGAAGCAGGCCTCTCGCGGATTTTTTGAGGCCAGTATCTGTTTTAGGATCTTTGAAAATATCTCGGCGAACCCCATTTACTACTCCGCTTGTGGCTTTAATTGCAAACCCAAAACTATCGCGTGTGACATTTTGATAGGTAAAAGATCCAACCCCAAACACAATATTTTCAGAGGCAAATCCTTTCGCTTCCATCGCTATTAAAATATTTTGTGCGCGTTCCAAAGAAATGGAGTCGCCATAAATTAGGCCAATATGAGGATCTAATATTTTATAGCCTTTTTCTGTAAGTGTGCCTCCGAATATATCCCATAAACATTGCATGGCCCCTTTATTTTCTGGGCTACCTTCAGGGGCATCGGGATCACCGGCCACTATTTTTACACAGTCACCGCTATCCGGACGAATGACGACTTTGCCATCACGATGTAGAATTTCTTCTTTGAGTTCCTGCACATATTCTGTGACCACTTTCCATAAATCCCAGGTGTCTGAAACGATGGAGAGAATGCCACGGGGGTAAATTTCGTTAATTAAACGCTTAAAAGTAGCTAATTCGCCGTCTTGCATCGCCATGGACATTACAGAATGTTCCGTAGCAGGAACCGAACAACCCACCATTTCCTTTTCGGCATTCGCATCATAATATTCTTCCAAAAGATCAATGGCCGGAACCGTGTCAGTGCCCCAGAAAGACGTTAAATGTGCGGCGCCACTTATCGCCGCCTCTTGCACACTTGACATTCCGCGAAATGAAAAATCATGGATCTGAAAGGGAATTAATTCTTTGGAAGAAGCGGTTTTATTCGCATAATCCATCATCAATTTTTTAAATTCAAATGCGGTTGTCGCCGAGGTGATTGGCTTCCAAAGATACGTGGAAATTACGGTTTCTATATAATTTGTCAGCCAGAAAAAATCCGGGTGCGTATTGACGATCGTTAAAACCGGAACACCAATGGGCACTCTTGTTCCTTCTGGTAATGCCTTAATTTTAAGGGGTAAATATCCAAGATCATGTAAAGCCTCAAGATGAGTGACCGCGATGGCATCTTTTCCCAGGGAATAATCCATGCGACGTTTATAGGCCGAAACCACTTCTGCTTTCGGCTTTTTAAAAAAATGCTCATTCCAGCAGTCAATCAGAAAATCTCGGATAAAAAATTGTAGACCGAAGAAAACAATTTTATTATCGTAGGTTTCTCTTATTACTCTCGCCATTTTTGCACTACGTGCAGTGAAATTGGAATATACTTCGGTGGTACCCTTGGGATATTGTCTCCGATGGTCTGTCTTATAAAAATCGATGGCGGTTAAGGGATTTATGTACATAGAAGTATAATGGCACAGTACCACGCTATCGCCAATAGCTATACTACTTAAAATCCCCATTATCGAATAACTGAGAGAAATCGACAATGCTTGCGAAATAATTTCTGTGAAGCAGCTCATCACTAACCCCGTTAACATGAACCAGAATTGGTCTTACGGACATGCCCTTGGGCTTTAACAAGCGTTCAATTTTTGTTTCAACTTCCTTAATCACACCAATATCAACCGGATTTTTGCTTAATTTAATTTCAAAGACATACAAAACTTTGTATTTTGTCTGAATCATATAATCGATTTGGCAAGCCTGATGAGCCTTAGTTTCTCTCTGGAGATAGGGGTTGGAGTAAATAATTTCGTGAGCCGGTATCTGCAATATTTTATGCAGGGTTTTTCGATTATTCAACACAAGGTGCTCAAATTGCAAACCTAAAATACTCTCCCACGATTGTGGTAATTCGTCCATTTCTCCCAGTTCGATTCGATGCTTATAAGGTAAAATATATCGAACATAAAATCTAAAATAATTGTCGACCACGCGATACTGGCTAATTTTTTTAGTTTCCTTCCCCGTTTTAAAATCCCAATTATAGAATCGACTAATAAAACCATCTTGGCAAAGCTCTTCCAAGGCCTGACTCAGATCTCCCCCTTTTTTTCTTTGTAAATATTCAGCCACTTCATTCACATTGCTTGATCCTTCCACTAGGGCCTGCACGATATCTTTATAGGCCTTATCACGCTTTGAAAACAGATCTTTAAAAAGATCATCAAATTCGTTAAACAAATACCCTTCTGGACGATAACAAAGCTTAGCAATATTTTCCTCAGCTGTAAGCTTGGGCTGAATTTCTTCCAAATAACGTGGCACCCCACCTGTAACAGCGAGTAGCTTTAATTTTTCATAGGCGGATATTTTGTTTTTTAAATTCCCCCAAAATTCATTACAATGCCGCAAGGAAAGTTCCTCCAGCTTTGTTCGATACGAAATTCGTCCATAAAATCCAGTGCTATTGAGGATATTTTTCTTTATCCAAGCTGAATTTGAACCTGAAATAATAAGAATCAGCTGATTATTTTTTTTGAAAACTCCATCCCAAACCACTTGAAGTTTTGCTAGAAACGTGGGGTCGTCTGCACACATCCACGTGATTTCATCCAGAACAACTAAGGTTTGTCCTTTCTTGCAAAAATTAGCCAAATCAGTAAAAAGATCACCCCAGTCAGCGCTAATTTGGTAAGGAATCTTTTGTCTTTGCATCTGACGCATAAACTCTGCCTTTTGGTCCGCTTGAGTGATCCCCTTTTCTGGGGGCAGACCAGAAAACAGATATTTCTTTTTAAAGAGTTTTGCAAACTCTTGCGCTAATCGGCTTTTCCCGATTCTTCGACGTCCTCTCAAGACAACGAGGCTTGCATTAGAACTCCCCATGAGCTGCTTCAAACCTTCTAATTGGCGCTTTCGACCAATAAATTTATTCATAACAATGCCTTGGGGATTATTTTAGATTTCTTATTATAGTCAAAATCCAATCTAAAGTCCACACCATAATCTGAAAACTTAATATAGTGTGGATCATTTCCACACTATATTAAGTTTTCAGATTATGGTGTGGACTTTAAGGGTCGGATACTTAAATCTTGCGTAACTTATTACACCATGACGAACTTACGCGTAACTACGAATTCAGGGCCTTAGTTTATTCAGGCTATTCCATCGATATACCATAATTGCTGCGCCTAGTGTCATTCCAAATAGGCTGCCTAGTGCAATGCCCACTACTCCTTGATGGAGGGGAAAGGCCAAGACATAAGCTAAGGGCATGCCGATGCACCAAATTACAAATAGATTCACGTACATTGGAAATTTTGTGTCAAATAATCCACGCATCACGCCGATTAACACATTACGAAGGCCATCAAATATTAGTGCAAAGGCATCGACTAAAAAAAGCAATATCGTTAATCGTAAAACTTCCGAATTCGCAGAGCTATGAATATTCATGTAAAGAGACGCTAATGATTTTGGAAAAATAATAAATATTGACGCCACTAGAAGCGTGACGAATAATACCAGGGCCATGCTAGCAAAGCCCAGTTTTTTAATTTCATGAAATTGTTTCGAACCATTCGCCTGCCCCACTAATATTCCACTGGCCTGTGAAAATGAAAACAAGGGAATAAAGGCTAAAAAATAATATTGATTGACGATTTGAGAAGCCGCCAAAGATTGTGTTCCCAGCCAACCAATCAGAAGTCCTGCCACAAACAAGGAGGAAACTTCTCCGCCAATTTGAACCGCAATAGGCCAACCAATTCGAAACATCTGCGCAAAATCTTCCATATTTTTATGAACTCGATAACGAAATAATTCATATTTTTTGAAGCTTTTTCCAAAATAGAAAAATAAGCTCGTAAAAATGAAATAAAATAAATATTGTATTGCGGTGGCATAACCCAATCCCGCTACGCCAAGAGCCGGCATTCCAAATTTTCCAAAAATAAAAGCATAAGAGGCTATTAACAAAACAAATACGCTCAAAATACTCGTCGATAATATGAGACCTTTTTTATGAACTCCGTATCCGAATTGTTGATTACAAGTTGAAAGCATTCCTGGAATCACCCCCCACGAAAAGGCATGAAAAAAAGTTTGAACAATTTGTGCGATAATGGGTTTTTGCCCAAAAAACAGTAATAGGGATCCAATGTTCCAGAAAATGAATATGATGGGAATGCTGATGAGAAAGGATAGCGTCCAGCCCTGCTGAACATAATTTCCAATGGAAAAATATTTTTTCGCCCCATTCGCATGCCCAACCAAGACACTTAGCGAAAACAAAATTGACATGCCCGTGACCATAATACAAATTTGCGTGGAATAAATGAGAGCGCTCGCCGCCAAGACCTGATGACCGAGATGCGCGAGCATAGCCATGCATAAAAAATTACTGGCGACACTAATAAGCTGCGTGCCCGCCATGGGCACAGCCAGCGAAAAGATTCGCCTGCAGGTCTCTAAAAGGGAAAAATTATTTTGCGTTTGCATGGTTATTCAGCTCGATCTTAAACCGCGAGAATAGTACAAAAGCCATACCCAGGGAAGTATAAGGAGTTCCCTCTGGGAACTATTTCCTGGTATTAACCCTGGCGCGGTGGGCCTTCCTCTCCACCGGCTATTCACGGTGGAACTCACCGCATATTTTTTTTAAAATTCACAATGCTTTCACACTGTATAATCGATTTATATGCCTCTTTTTTATTTTTGTAAATTCGTATTTTAGGGTTTTTTTAGCATGAAATCATTTACATCCTGTTGAGGCTGTACCCTATTGACTTCCATAGATTGAAATATTGTCCTGGGTTAATGCAATTTAAGATTTTCTTAAGCTCTATCGTGTAGAATGGGCACCAATTGATCTTGTTATGTTGAATCTTGGTGGGTTGGGTAGATGAGAGTTTTTCTCGAAGAAAATGGGTTTAGTAAAGAAGGTTTTCGCCGCAAAGATGGCTACCGCAAACAAGGGCCTGGAGCTTTCAATATTCAACATGCACTAAAGGGCAAGCCTTGCTGGTGGGGACCAACGTTTAAGAAAGGCCCTCAGGGTTTTAAAAAAGTTCTTATTACCCACTCCATTGAAAACAACAATATACTGGACTTTTACGAAAAATTACTCGAGGCGGGTTGCAGGCTTTATGTCTGGGAGGGAAAACCCGTTTTATGCAGGACTCTTGAGAAATTAAAAACACGCCTAAAAATGGCCCTGCCCTGCGCGGACGATTTATTGGATTTTAAAAAGCTGGATTATTTTGAAACGACTAAGCTAAGAATTACCATTGATGACATTTCAATGAGAGGCCTTTTTCATTGCGCTATTGATGCTTCTGATTTTTATGATGGACCTCAAGAAAAACGAGAGGCACTCAAAGAGCTCTTAATTAAAGAAAAAAATATTGATGCCGTGTTTAATATTGACGAACCTGAATTTGATATGCTTGTTTTACGGGACTCGTATAAGAAACTTCGGGATCCAAACCCAAAAAAATTATCAAAAAATGAGATAACTGCTAAACAGAAGCTTAAGAATCTAAAGACAATTACATTTTTAAAAAATGAGATTTCTGATAACCAGATGATTCTGTTAAAGTTCGGCTGTCAAGAGCTTGAGGTATTGAGCTTTAAGAAATTAACTGGCAAATGGGATAAAGATCTTATTATGAAAAATAATCCCTTTGTAAAACTAAAAGCTCTGAATTTAGGAGGTAAAAACATAAATGCGCTTCAACCTCCGGACCTTGATTTTGAGGGTAGCAACATCAATGCGACTCAACTTGAGGCCTTGCTTCTTCTGTGCCCGAATCTGGAGTCGCTCGATCTTGGCATGTGCAAAAATCTCAAGGATTTCCTAACAGTTTTTAAAGAAAGTCATGTGCGCTTAGCGAAACTAAAATCGCTTGATTTAAGTAACACTAGATTCAATTTGCTTGAACTGGAAATATGGCTTCGCCTGTGCCCGAAGCTAGAGTCACTGGATCTTACTCATTGCGGCTGTAGTGGAGAGTTCTCTGCTGCCTTTAAAAAGGACTATTTTTATTTTGCAAATTTGAAATCACTCAATTTAACAAATACCTGGATCACGGAAGCGGAATTCAAACTCTTGCTCCCTCTATTCCCAAACTTGGAGACACTGATTCTCAATACTCCATTAGATGCTGTTGTGCATTTGCCAAAACTGAAGTCACTCGATTTGTATCAGAGCTTCACCATTAGCACCGCCCAACTTGAAGGCTGGATTCGGCTGTGTCCAAACCTAGAGGAGTCACTGAATCTTGAGGATTGCTTTTGCCTAATGGAAGACTTTTCCGCCGACTTTAAAGCTTGTGATCCGCATTTGGCAAGGCTCAAAAAGCTTAGTTTAAGAGGGAGCTTCATCCAAGCCCCCCAAATTGAGGCCCTCCTTACCCAGTGCTTGGACTTGGAAACCCTTAATCTTAGCTGCTCTAATCTCAATCTGGATTTCTACAATGCCTTTAAAGACCAGGATTTGAATTTAAGGAACTTGAAGTCTCTTGATTTGAGTGGGACCTCTATCGGTATGGCAGAACTTATGGTCTTACTCCTCCAGTTTCCCAACTTGGAGACATTGGATATCTCAGATTGTAAAAATCTCAAAACATCCTTGCCAGATGACTGCAAAACAATTTTGCCAAAATTTGATAAATTGAGGTCGCTAAATTTGGCCAACAGTGAAATGCAAGGCAAGCAATTCGAAGCCTTACTCCTTCAGTGTCCGAATTTGGAGCTACTCAATATGGCTTCACTCGATATTCGAGATCACGAAGATCGCTACAAAGAGCACTTTGATGTCTTAAATAAAGGTCAACGGCGTTTATCAAAATTGAAGTCTCTTAATATGGAAAAGGTTATAATTGATGTGCTTGCGTTTGAAGCCTTGTTCCTTCAGTGTCCCAATATAGAATCACTGAACCTTTCATCCCTTAAGTTTCTTGGAACGCTCCAGTTTAGCAATGACTTTGAAAAAAGTAATTTGCATTACGCTAAGTTGAAGACGCTGCAGCTGCAAAATATACATTACCTGTATTTTTTAATAACCGAAACCATCCTCCGCAAAAGCCCAAACTTAGAGTCATTGGATCTATCGGATAGCATTGTATTCAAGTGGGACTATCTCCTCGAGGCTATTGAAAACAGTCAATTACGTTTAATCAAATTACAAGTGCTTAATTTGTCCGGCACCAAAACTTATCCGCGTCATCTCGAATTATTTCTCAGCCGATCTCCAAACTTGGAATGTGTTAATTTAGGAAGGTCTAGGCGCATTTCATTGGAGAAAATCCAACAACTTAAAATTGATTGGCCTAACTGCTTTTTTATGCACACTTTGCATCCTAAGGCAAAAATAAGTGCACCATCTATAGTGCCATATCAGCCAAAAAACGGCAGCATTCCAAAAAGCATCGACACGGACACCGTATTTAAAGGCGATGAAAGCCATACTGTAGATCAATATTTTCTTGGCCCACGGGCACGGGAGTATTCAGAATATCGCTTAAAAGTTCTGGCAAGTGAACATTCTTCATTCAAAAATGAAATTACATTAATTCCAGAATTTAAAATGACTAAAGAGGCGAAAAAATTACAGGCCTCCATTTCAGGTAGTCATTATTGTGTCCCAATTGTTATTAATAATAAATGGCAAAGACTTCCAAGCCTTACGCCTTATGATTCAGAGCCCATTTTACAATGCGAGGTTCCAGTCGAACTCGGATTTAACAAGGCTGAAGGCTTTTACTACGTCCGCACTGAAAATTCCGATAAAAATCACTTTCTTGAATTTGTGATCGAAGAGAGTAAGCCGCAGCAAGATTTTAATCGAGTGGTTTTAAAAGCAGAAATCAAGACAGATTTGCTAAGGGAGTTAATTTTTAAAAAAGATGGAAAATTAGATGAAAAATCCTCGTCCGAAGCGCTAAAATTTTTAAGAAAATTTAATCCAGATGAGCAGCTCATGCTTCTGCGAAAGTTTTTTTTAGAATTTGGAAGTGGAGAATTAGAAGATGCAAATGAGGATAGTGGCTTTTACGATAAAATAAATGCCTTTATAAAGCATAAAAAAGGTCGTTGCCGACAACGTGCCTGGGCATTTTTCGAGATTGCTAATGCCTTAGGTTTTAATGTTCGTCTTATTCAAAATGATTGCCACGCATTTTGCGAGGTTTATATCGATCAAAAATGGCAGACCATTGACTTGGGTGGCTTTCCGGCCACGCTCAAAGTTAATGACCTAACTCAGCAGGGTAGCAGAGGGGCGAGCAGACACATCGTAGAACCTAGGACAGTGCAGTTGACAGCACAAGGCACTACAGAACTAAACTCAAGCGAGCCTGAAAGGTCCCTTTTCCCAGATTTAATAAAAACCTGCCCTGAAGAAATTAATAATTATTCGGCTTATGCAATTTGGATAGCCAAGCAGCCAGACACTAATCTCTTAATTAGCTACCAAAATAGAGCACAATTAGATGCGATCGTCGATTCCATGCAGGCTGGTGCTCGTAAGTCAAAATACTCAACATTTTATTTAGATAATTTAGATGAGGTTAGCTATGAAGATTTTGCTGCAAACCAGGGTGATTATGAATTTACGAACAGCCCTTTAATTCAATTTCTAAAAAAAGCTAAACCTGGCGACACCCTAATTATTCATCGTGAACAATTTAAAAAGGAGCACATCGGGTATAATTCCATGCTCGTCGATGTTCGAAAAGTGGGCCAGTTCAAAATTCCAGATGGCGTCAATATTATCACGCTAATTCCACACAGCAGTCGCTTAAATTATGGAGACGATTTTTATTCTCGATTTTCATTTAAAACAGAGCATCAAAAAGAATGGCCAATTCTAAAACCCCCTGAAATAAATGATAAAAAAAGTGCTGAAATTAATCTCTATGGCAGTGAGCAATGGCAAGCGAAAACTTTAGGGAAACTCTCCTTTAAAAAAGAAGGGATTTCTTATATTACTGGAAAATTGGCTAAGGCGATCAACGAAGAATTCACAAAAATTACCTTCGTGAATCCACCTGCTTCGAGAGAATTTGAGGTGTTTTTTCGACAACTTCAAAGTACGAGGCAATATTTTTCTAATGGTAAAATGCATGCTATTCCAGAAGAGGTTAGTTTTCATATTAAAAATTCGGAATATTCTTTCGGGAAAAAAGATATTATTTTTGAGGCGCCACAAGAAAATAATCTATCCAATTGGGATGTGCTACTAAATCCCTCCGCATTAAATGATTTTTTTGAGCTGCATAAAAGCGAAAGTACAGTACCAGAAGCTAAGAACGAAACTAATTTCCTAGATCCCCTCTCCCCTCGATCTCAATCAGCCGCCACCCCACAAGATATCCCAGGACTATTAGAGCAACACAAAAATAAAACACTTCGAGTATTATTGAACATCGATTTGCAGCCAGGCGAATGGGCGCGATTAATTAAGAAGGCTAAAAAATATAATTGCCAATTAATCGCCATCGATGTTACGCAGACACAATTTGACGCACAAGAAAGATCCCTAGCCAATGAAAATTCTCAACATTCCATTATTATTACGAATAATCATGACGCTGTGGCACAAGGATTATTTCAAGTTAATAAAGAGGTGCTTGTGCTATGCGTGGGACCAGAAACGGAACCGAGCGATCTTCTAGGTCATATGAGTTTTGAAAGAATTGATCGTAAAACCTTAAATTTTCCATTTCAAGAAGGTGCTTTAATTGCATTATTAAAAAAGAAAAAACATGTGGTTCTTAGGGGAAATTTGTCGTTTGAATGTGAATCTGCTCTGGCATCTTTATTTTCCAATGAGCCTCATTTAATGGTGAATGGCGAACGATTTATTCCTGAAACCCGCATAAGCATCGTGTCTGAAAATAAAAGCACACTGAATTTTTTACCCAAGCGCACTTTTATTTCTGGATCCTCTGCTTTCACAGAGGATACTGTCATTAGACCAAAGCTTGCTGAAATCACTTCTGAACTCACCGAAGATCCAGAACGTTTCGACAGGGAGCGGCTCACAAAAATCACGGATGTACTGAAAACAGAACCCGGGGTATTTGTGGTCGGGCCAACCGCTGCAGGAAAAAGTACTCTTATTGCTAAAAAATTATTTAAAGAAAAGAGCGTGAAGGGATATACGGGCCTGGAGCAGATAAAAGCCTTTGCTAGTGATAATAGTCCTGGCTTAAAAATATTATTGATCGATGAGGCGAATTTGTTAGAGCCCTCCCTATTAACGCGACTAGAAGGAATATTTAGTCCAAGTCCTGGGATTTTAATTGATGAAATCTGGTATCCGCTTACTCAGGAACACAAAGTGATTTTCGTTGGGAATCCCCCAGATTATAAGAACCGAACGTCGCACCCCCTTTGGGAGCGCTATCTAAAATCCCTAAGCATTGAGTCTCTGCCTTTTTGGTATATTAAACAGCGGGTGATTCTCCCCCTGTGCGAAAAATTGGGCTTCATAGTAGACGATACATTTCTGAATGAAATTGAGTCCAATGCAAATTTAACACCTCGAGATATTCAGCAAAAATTATTTCGCTTAAAATTTCCGGAAAAGAATCTTGAATTGGAAGTTTTAAAAAAAATCTTACTAAATTTGGATTTTACGGTTACGAAAAGTCGGGCGCCCGCTCTTAAAAACTTGCTTCAGCATCTAGAAATCCGAGAGCATAAAAAAAGCGAGATAATTGAGCCAATTATCCAAAATCAGGAATCTGTCGAAAGTCTGCAAAATCAAGGCCAAAATGCCTGCATTCTCGAAGGCGATGCCGGCGTTGGAAAAAGCGTAATGGCTGAGGCCTTGTTAAAAAGCCAAGGCTTCAAACCAGGAGACCTAGAAAAACCCGATCTTCGAGAAAAGATTTATTATTATATTTCTTCTTCGGATTTACAGGATCTCAACAAGATTTTGAAAAAAGCCTTCTACGAAGGGGCAGCGCTCATTATTGACGAACTCAATGCGTTTCCGAGTGATGTTGAGCGCGACCTCAATACTTATTTAAGTGGCACGGATCTTGAAAATAACCCGCCAAAAATACCAGGCTTTTTTATTATTGGCACTCAAAACCCAGTGAAAAGTGCGAGTTCAGGAATCGAAAATACTGGCCGACAAGAGGAATCCATAGCCTTTGAAAATCGCTGCCACAAAATCTGTTTACCGAGTTATAATGATTCCGAATTAACTGAGTTACTGTGTGCGAGAGGCTATGAGGAAAATTTTTCTTCTCGTTTTGCGAGTGATTTTTTGCGAGCGCAAAAGAAGGCCATTGCCACAAATGCCTTGGTTATTCCAACGCCCCGAGATTATTTTAATCTATCGGGCCAAAAAACCGAGAATATTCTGGCCTTCATGCTTTTTACCGCCATACAAAACTATATCGCTAAACCCGACTCTTTTGGAAGGCAATTTGCCGAAATTTTAGGTCTACTCGAAAAAGGTGCTAATCCTAATCTTATTATCGAAAAAGGAGAATCTTGCCAGTCTTTATTAAAAAAGAAATTCTTAAAAAATTCTGCAGCTCAAGAAATAGTCCTATTTTGTTTAATTCATTCTAAAGAAATTTCGAAAGCCTATTTAGGTTTTTATCGGGAAAATTCAGGTCTTTTAAAGAAGGCTTATTGGAATTCACAAAGTTCTCTCGGGCCCACTAACAGAGTTCTATTTGTAGCCAAAAAGAAAGATAGTGTCCTTGATTCGATTATTGATGACCAAGCCCCAAAATCTACGGAAATTCTTAACGCTAAACCCAGTTCGCGCTTTTCTTTTTTCCCAAAAGTTTCTCAGAAACAGCAAGACACTAGAGAAAAAGGCCCATCAATATTGCGGAAATAATGGAAATGTTTGATCGGCAAATCTGAACCCAATTAAACAGCGCCGAAGCGATCGGCATGGCTTAGCCATCTTTGGATGATGGCGGGGATTACGTCGGGGTGATTTTCTGATAGCGTTTTTGCTACTTGCTGAACATCGTTTAGCATGGATTTATCGCGAATAATATCAGCCACTCGGAAGCGCATTAGGCCAGATTGTTTTGTGCCCAGAATTTCGCCCGGGCCCCGCATTTCTAAGTCTTTTTCGGCGATTACAAAACCATCATGGCTTTCTCTCATGATGGCCAATCGCTCTTTTGCCTGCAGGCTCAAAGGCATTTGATATAACAACACACAATGACTTTGCTCCGATCCACGCCCCACTCTTCCGCGCAATTGATGCAATTGTGCGAGGCCTAAGCGTTCTGGATTTTCGATAATCATCAAATTCGCATTGGGAACATCCACGCCGACTTCAACTACCGTCGTTGCGACTAAAATATCGAGTTTTCCTGCTTTAAAATTTTGCATGACAGTCGATTTCTCATCTGCCGTCATTTTTCCATGCACTAAACCAATCCGTAAATTCGTTAATGCCGCTTGCAATTCTCTCGTTGTCACTTCTGCGGCTTGCGCTTGCAATACTTCAGATTCTTCGATCAAGGTGCAAATCCAATAAGCCTGTTGACCAGTTTGGCAATTGGCATTTAAACGCTCGATAATTTGTGCTCGTCGGCTGCTTGTGATTAATACCGTTGTGATGGGTTTTCTTCCTTTGGGTAATTCATCAATCACCGAACAATCTAAATCCGAATAAGCGGTCATCGCTAAGGTACGTGGAATGGGTGTGGCAGTCATGATTAATTGGTGCGGGTGTTGTGCGGTTTGCACACCCTTTTCTTTTAAGGCTAAGCGTTGATGAACTCCAAAGCGGTGTTGCTCATCGATGATTAAAAAGGCCAGGTTCGAAAAATTAACAGCTTCCTGGAATAAAGCGTGGGTTCCAATAATTAATTTCGCCGATCCACTTGAGATTTTCTCTAATTGCTCCTGTCGCGCTTTTCCGCTTATTTTTCCAGTTAAAAATGCAAGTTCAATATTAAAAGGCGCAAACCATTGACTAAAGTTTTGTAAATGCTGTTCTGCTAGAATTTCTGTGGGTGCCATTATTGCAACTTGGTGACCATCCTCTATGGCTTTTAAAGCGGATAATCCTGCGACTATGGTTTTTCCCGAGCCCACATCTCCTTGCACTAAACGCAGCATCGGATAAGGCTTGGCTAAATCCACATTAATTTCTTCGATAACGCGTTGTTGAGCCCCGGTTAACGAAAATGGTAAATTCTTTTTTAATTCCTCCGTAAATTTATTTTTTCCTTTTATAATGGGGGCTAAATTTCTCTGAACCGTGTGCCTCAATTTTTGAAGACTTAAATGATGCGCCACTAATTCCTCAAAGGCCAAGCGCTGCTGCATGGGGTGCGTGCCCGATAATAATTTTAATTGTTCGGCATTTTGAGAGGGGCGATGCACAAATAATAGCGCTTCCATTAATGTCGGAAAATTAAATTTTTGAAGCAAAGATTCTGGTAACAATTCCGGCAAGAAATTTTTTTCTGTCATTAGATTTAAGACTTGATCAATCAAACGACGAAGTGTTTTTTGTGGCAAGCCTTGGGTGCTTGGATAAATTGGCGTTAAGGTATTTTCTAGTGCTGGAGGTGCTTCATTTTCAAGAATAGAATATTCGGGATGTACCATTTCCATGCCACTTGGAAAATGTGGGCGCAATTCTCCAAAGCAACGTAATTTTAAACCTAATTTTAGGCGTTTTTGAAATGAGCTGACATAATGAATAAAACGCAATCCAATGGATCCTGTGCCATCGGATAAATGCACTAATAAAGAAGGTTTTCTTCCTAACATTTCGACATGATTGATGAGGCCTTCGATCATTACTCGATTTCCCATTCGACATTGTTTCATTGGTGTAATTCGAGTGCGGTCTTCGTAGCGCATGGGTAAATGAAATAATAAATCCAAAGCATTATGCAAATCTAATTTTGCCAAATGTTCAGCAAGTTTAGGGCCTATGCCTTTGAATTGGTTTACTGGGGTTAAAAATTCTTGCATGACAATACCCCTCAGTAACCCTCTCCGGTATAAATAAGCGAATAATTAATCACCCAGCACCATGATGGAGTCAACTTCGACTTCTGCATTGCGTGGCAAATCTCTCACCCCTATCGTGGTTCTGGCAGGATAAGGCTCTTGAAAAAATTGACTCATCACTTCATTCACAATCGGAAAATGCTCGAAATCTTTTAAATAAATCGTGAGCTTAACAATATTTTTTAATTCTCCACCCGACGCTTTCACAACGGCCGTTAAATTTTTAAAAATCTGCGTAATTTCTTCTCGAACATCTGGGGCTTTCATTTCTCCAGAGCTGGGATCTAGTCCAATTTGACCTGAAAGATAGACCGTTTTGCCTACTTTTACTGCCTGTGAATACGTGCCTATTGCAGCCGGCGCTTCTTTTGTGCTGATTATTTCTAACATTTTTTCCCCTCACCCTAACCCTCTCCCGAAAGGGGAGAGGGAATAATATTATTCTCCCCGCGCGATTTTCAGGACCGCCGGGATTTTTCGTAATTGCCTCATAATGTCGGCTAAATGCACTCGATCACGAACCAATATTTTAATAAAGACGATATAATGCTGACCATCACGCTCTTCGACACCGACATCCTCAATATTCGCTTGAGCATGCGCAACAGCGGTCGCAATCTCCGCCAAAACACCTCGTTGATTGATGATGGAAGCTTTAATCATAACAACAAATTCACCTTCCATTCCCGTCGCCCAACGCAGGGCCATGCTCCGCTCAGGATGCCGACGTAATTTTGCAATTCGATGACAGCGTTCCGTATGAACTTCTATGCCAGAACCCGGCTGCAAAATCCCAATAATAGGATCTCCAGGAATCGGATAGCAGCAATCGGCAAATTTGATAAGCATACCTTCCGTGCCTTTAATTACAAGAGGCACTGGGGCTTGTTGCTCAAGAACTTCTACTCCCTCTTGATTCACTTGATTTAAAATATCAACAAAACGTTGCGCCACTAAAGCGCTCACCCGATTTCCCAAACCAATTTCCTCAAGCAATTGATCAAAAGTTTTTAATTTAAATTCTTGTAAAATAAATTCTGTCACGGCCTCAGGCAATTTTCGAATGGATAAAGAGTTTCCCTCTAAGGCCTTTTGCAATAATTGCTTGCCCAGGGATATCGATTCCACTTTTTGCTGCGATTTTAAAAAATGCCGAATATGGGAACGTGCCTTACTAGTCACTACAAAATCTAACCAAGCCGGATTTGGCCTAGCATCAGTTGAAGTAAGCATCTCAATCGTTTGACCATTGACCAAAACCGTTGAAAGAGGCGCAATTTGCCGATCAATTTTAACAGCGATGCTTTGACTGCCGACATCAGTGTGAACCGCATACGCAAAATCCACAGCCGTCGCTCCCGCCGGCATCCCCATAATTTTTCCTTTCGGCGTAAACACGTACACTTCATCGGGAAATAAATCGACTTTCACACTTTCAATAAATTCAATTGAGCTTCCCGCCCGACTCTGCAATTCCAATAAACTTTTCACCCACTGTTCAGCATGTAATTGCGAATGATCAACAACACCCTTTGACGATTTATATAACCAATGTGCCGCAATTCCACTCGTCGCCATTCGATCCATATCTGTCGTGCGAATTTGCACTTCAATCGGTAAACCATAGGGCCCAAATAAAGTGGAATGCAAAGATTGATATCCATTCGCTTTTGGCAGCGCAATATAATCTTTAAATCGTTCGGGCACAGGCTTAAATAATCCATGAACAACACCTAAAACCCGGTAGCAAGTATCGACTTCATCGACAATAATTCGAAAAGCATACACGTCCATAATTTCATCGAAGGGCAAATGTTTCGTGCGCATTTTACGATAAATACTGTATAAATGTTTTTCGCGACCTTCTATAGTGCAAGCCAGATTATTACTTTTTTTCATGCCCTCATATAAAGTTTCTTCAATTAAATGCAGCACTTTTTTTCGATGACCACGCGCGCGACGGACTTGATCTTTTAAAATGGCATAACGCCTCGGATAAAGCGCCTGAAAACCCAGCTCTTCTAATTCCACCGAAATAGTGCGCATCCCCAAGCGTTTTGAAACGGGCGCATAAATTTCTAGCGTTTCACGCGCAATTCGATGCCGTTTTTGTGAATGAAGAGAACTCAAGGTTCGCATATTATGCAAACGATCGGCGAGCTTAACCAAAATTACGCGAATATCGCGCCCCATCGCCAACACCATTTTTCGGAAATTTTCGGCCTGCGCATGTTCTTTGCTGACAAATTCAATTTGCGTTAATTTGCTAACGCCATCGACAAGGTCGGCCACAGGTTTGCCAAATTTCGCTTCTATTTCGGATTTCAGTACGGAGGTGTCTTCAATAACATCATGCAGAAGAGCCGCCATAATACTCTGATGGTCCATCTTCATATCGGCCAATACGCAGGCCACAGCGATGGGATGCGTTATGTAGGGCTCGCCGGTACGACGCTTTTGTCCACGATGCGCTTCGAGCGCTACTAAGTAGGCCTGATGAATAAGATCGAGCTGTTCTTCATTAAGATAATTAAGCTTCCTTCTTAATTTCTTAAATAGTCTCATGGTTTTTCGTTACTCAGCCGCCGCTACATTTTCGTCTTCTTCCTCATCATCATCCATATCCACCACAACCGGTCGCATTTTATAATGCATGGTTTTGATCATGCTAGATTCGGCATGTTCCGTGCGATTTTTGGAGATGTCGAGGCCGGCGGCAATTTCGCGCAAGGCAATTACAGTGGGTTTATCATTATCGATTGCCACCAGCGCATCGGCAGCGCCAAGTTCTAAATTATGTGCTCGCTCAGCGGCTAATAGCACCAATTCAAATCGATTTTTTACGTTTCTTAAGCAGTCTTCTACGGTGACGCGTGCCATTGGATTTACCTCATAGTCAGTTGGAATCAACCATACTACTGATTTTCGAGCAAATTGGCTAGTATTGGCGCTAACTTTTCAGCGGCCACGACTGTGTGAAGACGTTCGGCCTTCACAATGGAGACCATTTCATCCAAAGCGGTATCGAAGTCTTGGTTGACGATAACATAATTAAACTCATGAAAATGGCTCATTTCTTGACGGGCAAGCTGCATTCGGTTTGCTATAATGGCATCGCTGTCTTGCTTACGCGTCATAAGGCGAGCTTGTAGCACTTCTAGGGACGGAGGCAATATATAGATACTTACCGTTGAGGGGAAAAGCTGAAGGATCTGACGAGCGCCTTGCCAATCAATTTCTAAAATAACATCCACCCCTTTTTGGAGCTGCCTCATCACCCACTCACGGGAAGTACCGTAATTAAAGCCAAAAACAGTGGCATGCTCTAAAAAAATTTCATCTCGCACCATTTCTTCAAATTTTTCTTCCGTGATGAAATGATAATTTTCGCCATTGATCTCATTTTGCCGAGGCGGTCGAGTGGTATAGGAAATTGAGATTTTAATACCAGGGATTTTTTTGATGAGTGCGGTGACGAGGCTGGTTTTACCGGCACCCGAAGGTGCAGCAATAATAAAAAATTTTCCAGTTCCTGTTAGTGAATTACTCAATATTTTGCACCTGTTCTCGCATTTGCTCAATCACGACTTTCATTTCAATCGCCGCTTGACTCATTAAAGCATTTACAGATTTACTTGCCAAGGTATTCGCTTCTCGATTGAGTTCCTGCAGATAAAAATCAAGTTTTCTTCCAGCCGCCCCTGCACTTTTCAAAAAATCTTGTATGGCTTGCATATGAGAGCTTAATCGCTCGAGTTCTTCTGCAACATCGGTTTTTTGGGCAAAAATCAGCATTTCTTGCTCTAGGCGATCAGGATTTAGGGAATCTTTTAAATCGGCTAATCTGGCGTGTAGACGATCTCGTTGTGACTGATAAATGTCCGGTAATTTTTGCTCGACAATTTGCATCTGCTCTCTTAATAATTCTAAGCGTTCGAGCAAAAATTGCTTAAGGCGTTCCCCTTCTTTTTGGCGAGCCCCAGTTAAATCCTCTAAGGTTTCTGCTACTAAATCAAGCATAGACTGAGCGAGAGCATCCACATGGGTTTCTTCTGTTCGCAAAATTCCAGGCCAGTTCAAGAGCTGCATAATTTCGAGGGAGGTACCCGGAAATGTTGCTTTGGTCTTAGAAGCAATTTTCATCACCTGCTCAGCAAGGGCATTATTGATCGCCAAATCATAGGGCAAATTTTCATTGGGTTCGTAGCGAATAAAAATATCAATTTTCCCGCGCATTAATTTCTTCTGAATATTTTCGCGAATATTTTTTTCATAAGATCGAAAAATATCGGCAGTTTTCAAGGATATTTCGCAAAATCGATGATTCACAGAGCGAATTTCACAGGTGACATCACCCCAGGGCGAACTCACTTTTTTGCGCGCAAAGCCTGTCATGCTTAAGATCATAGTAGTCCCTCATTTTGCGAGCATGATAGCAAACTCGAAAGCGCTATGACCAGGCTGAATTGCACATGCTGTTAAAACTCTTTAGTCATCCCGCTGACACAAGGGGCGAATTGCCGAATTTTCGTAATTTCTTTATAATGAGGTTTCTTCACTCACAACAAGGATGAATTTTATGCGTGAACCGATGCCCCCCACTCGACACCTCCGTGTTTTTGAAACATTGAATGAAGCCTGGGATTTAACGAAAGGCTGCAAATGGGCCATTATTGGCCCAATGCTCTCAATTTTAGGAGCCGGGATTATCTTGGGCCTTATTTTGGGCATTGGTATTGCTTTGACAAAAGCCTCTGGTAAAATTCCGGCACCTACAGGAATGGAACAATTGAACAGCATAGCCCAATTCATTCTGATAGCAGGAATGCTTATCTTAGGTATTTATAGCATAGGTTTGATATGTGGATTGCTTAAAATAAGCATCGAGCGTGCTCGCGGAAATCCAGTTTCTGCCAGCATGGGCTTTAAGTATTTCTCTCGCCTTATTCCTGTCCTCCTCACAGTAATCGTGGTACTCATTCTAACTGAATTACCACAAATTATTATGCTCATTAAAGAACTCTTCTCAGGCGTAAAAATTACAAATATCCATCAAATTCTCCCGGTTGAAATAATCCAAATAATTTACGGACTCATTGTTGGGGCCTTTTTATACTTAAGCTTGCTCCTAGCCGTCGATAATACCAATTCTCCTTTTACCGTAGTGAAGCGTTCATTTAAGGCAACTCGCCACCATTGGCTCACGATAATAGGCATTGAATTGATGGTATTTTTAATTATATTTGTTGCATATATTCCTATGCAGTTAGGCATCTTTCTTCAAAATCAGATTGTTCACATAATTGGTGGTATCTTCCTGAGTGTGGCTCTTATATGGATCTTACCCTTCGTGTTTTTAGTTCGAGGGGTGGTTTACCACAAACTCATCGACTAAGTACTTATCCGATGGGCCGAATTAAATTCTGCCCATCCTCTTTTTTTAGAAATAAAAATACCACTGAAGTTAATATCGTAAACGCCCCCAAGAGAAAAAAAGTACGATGAAAATCGGACAAATTTAATACTGGCTCTATTTTTCCAAAAATATCGAAGCGCTTTAAAATAAGCGCTGTGGTGGCCACCCCAAAGCTCGCAGCAACCTGTTGAACCACACTCACAATGCTCGTGACATAGCCTGAGTCTTCTTGCGAAACTTCAGAATAGGACAAGGGATTCATGGTGCTAAATTGCAATGACATTAAAATGCCAAAAATCAAGGTGAAAAGCCCAATGACAAACCAAGAGGTCCCTGGATTCACCAACATAAATAGCCATAATGCAAGCCCCATTGCAGCCGTATTTATTAATAACAATTTTCTAAAGCCAAAGATAGCAGTTATTTTTCTGCTAAACGCTTTCGTCAGCATCGCCCCAATCGCGGTTACTGCCACCATTAAACCTGACATTTCCGGCGAATAGCCTAGTGGAATTTGCAAAAATAGCGGCACTAAAAAGGGAACACCACCAAAGCCTAAGCGAGTGATAAGATTTCCAAGCACTGATATACGAAACGTTCGAAGCGCAAATAATTTCATTTTTAACACAGGGTATTTAATTTTCCTGGAATAAAAGGCATATGTGAGAAGAAAAATCCCAGAGGTAAAAAAAATAAGGGCAATAAGAGTCACTGAAAATCCTGTTTCACTCAGAGCAGAAAATCCAAATACCAATCCGGCCAGACCAAAACCAAATAACAGAAACCCAATTTTATCAAGGGGCGGTAGATTTTTGATCTTAACGTTTTCGATATAATAATAGGCCAAAGATAGATTAATTATGCCAAAGGGAACATTCACCCAAAAAATCCATCGCCAAGAAAAGGCCTCTGAAATAATTCCCCCTAATAAAGGCCCAAGAGCAGGACCAATTAATGCGGGAACAATCACTCGATTCATGGTGGTAATTAATTCAGAGCGATCAAACACTCTCACAATAATAAGTCGCCCCACCGGAATCATTAGAGCACCACCCATTCCCTGAAAAAATCGGGCGATAACCAGCCCGTATAATTGGGTTGAAAATCCACAGGCCATGGAACTTAAGGTAAAAACAATAATGGCACTCATGAAAACTTTTTTCGTCCCAAATTTATCGGCCAGCCATCCGCTGATGGGAATAAAAATCGCCAAGCTTAGCAAATAACTAATCAGCGCAATTTTTAAATCAACCACACTCACGTGCAAGCTTTGCGCCATGGTAGGGATGGCGGTATTAATAATAGTCGTATCCACCGCTTCCATAAAAATCGCCAAAGCAACAATGGGCGGAATGACGCGTTTCATATTAATATTTTTCTTCATAAAATCTTGGCTCGAACTCCTGACACGGATGCTGATTATACAACAACTCAATGATACAAGGGCAATTATGCGCATAATCAACAATTGTCGATTATGCGCAAGATCATGATTGAAATTTACTTGCGCATAATATACAATTGTCAATTATGCGCAAGTTAGGATCCCAGATGATTGACTTACCTTTTGTGGGGAGAAAGGGCGCTCTTGAAAGATTGAATGCTTTACTCCGCAAGAAAACGGCGACCCTCGGGGTGGTTAGTGGACGACGTCGTATTGGGAAAAGCAGGCTCATTGAAGAATTTGCGAAAAATCACCGCTTCCTGGAGTTCGTAGGAATTCCTCCAGACCCGGGTCTAGGTGCCCAAGACCAAAGAAACGTATTTGCTCAAAAGCTGGGTCAAGCCATTGGCTTTCCTGCTCTTCGGGCGAATGACTGGGCGGATCTTTTCCAAATGCTGGCGGAACAAACCCGCCAGGGCCGGGTAATTGTTTTGCTCGATGAAATCTCCTGGATGGGCATGGAAGACCCTACATTTCTCGGAAAATTAAAAAATGCCTGGGATACTGAATTGAAAAAAAATTCCGAGCTAATTTTAATCCTGTGTGGCTCTGTTTCAACATGGATAGAAAAAAACATCTTAAGCGGAACAGGATATTTGGGACGAATTCCATTAAGCATTCACTTACCAGCCTTATCACTTTACGAATGCAATCAATTGCTCACCGCTCAACAATTTATTGGAAACGCTTATGAGAAATTTCAATTACTTTCAATCACGGGTGGCGTTCCCTGGTATCTTGAATTAATTCCACCGGGCTCGACGGTTCAAGAGTGCATCAAAAAAATGTGCTTTGTTGAAAAAGCACCGCTCGTTTCAGAATTTGATCGAATCTTTCACGATTTATTTGATTCAAAAGGAAGTATTTATAAAAAAATTGTCACCACTCTCTGCGATGGCCCGCTTGAATATAAGGAAATTTGCAAGGAATTGAAATATTCGCATAGCGGTGTGATGAGCGACTACCTCAACGAATTGATTATTTCGAATTTTATCACTCGGGATTATACGTGGGGCCTCAAAAATGGAAAATTTGCACGTTTGAGCAAATTTAGGCTCTCCGATAATTACTTGCGATTTTATTTAAAGTTCATAGAGCCCAATCGTGAAAATATCGACAGAGGTTATTTCGAAAAAACGCTCCCTCAGCATCTTCCTGGATGGTATACGATAATGGGGCTGCAATTTGAAAATTTGGTGATTCAAAATAAAAAAGTGCTCTTCAAATTATTAGGAATTAATCCCGCGGAAATATTACTAGATAACCCTTATTTTCAACGAAAAACTGCCCGCCAAGCAGGCTGTCAGATTGACTATATGATTCAAACCCGCCTAAATACCTTATTCATTTTCGAAATTCGGTTTTCTAAAAATGAAATTCCTTTGAGAATTATTAAAGAAGTGCAAGAAAAAATTCAGCGTCTTTCGATTCCAAGAGGCTTCTCCACCATTCCTATTCTTATTCACGTGAATGGGGTCAGCGACAGCGTGAGAGACCAAAGCTATTTTTACAGAATCATCGATTTTGGTGATTTATTTTTGATGAATGACTAAATTTAATTAAGACCGAAGGCCTATCAAGCCAAAGTCTATGTGCCTAAACCCAAAACCCCTAAGTTTAAAAAAATTAAAAATCGCGTGTTATTGTGTAGTCAACTATCGCCATTTGAATTTTTTCAGAAGGAGAAATTTGTTGATAATTTACTTAGATGAATCTGGTGATTTAGGATTTAATTTTCTTCACAAGAAAACTAGCCGATATTTGATAATTTCATTATTGGTATTTCTTGACGAAAGCGCGCATTTGGCGATGAGCCGAGCGGTCAAAAGAACCTTAAAAAACAAGCTACCAAAATTCACCCTTGAACTAAAAGGCAACGATCTATCACTCCCTATAAAGAAATATTTCTTAAAAGAAGTGAACAAAGAAGAAAATTGGCGCATATACATAGCCATTGCTGATAAAAAATCATGGGTAAACCGTCATATTTCCAAACATAATCACGAACCCAAAAAGAAAGCACTCTATGATGAGATAGCAAAACGGTTGTTTTCTCAACTCGATTACTCAGGCTCTGCGGGATGCATTGATATTATTGTTGATCGATCAAAAAACAAAGACGAAATCAATTCATTTGATGAAGCTATCACCTCAGCATTATTAGATCGCTTATGCAAAAAAACAAGGCTGACAATAAAGCATCGTAATTCACATGAAGATGCAGGACTACAGGCAGTTGACGTTTTTTGTGCGGGTGTTGGAAAGAAATATGAGAAGGGTGACACTTCCTGGTATGCAGAATTTGAGAACAGGATAGTGGTAGAGATTGAATACAAATTTTAGCCAAAAAAAAGACGGCCCCTTTTATGCGGCTTTCCAGAACATCTTTGCAGCAACCTACGGAAGCTGCTCCGCCCTAGCACACAGAAGGATTTACCCGCCTGAAAAAAATTATAGCTGGTTTTCAGCCTAAGAAGCAATACCTAGTTTTTTCGCACTTTTCATAGAGAACGCAGTCCCAAACCTAAGTTTACTTACGACCACCTAAAAGACGTAATAAGCTCAGGAACAAATTGATGAAATCAAGATAGAGCATTAATGCGAACTGAATTGAGGCGCTGTTTTGATTTTGAAATTGATTTTGGCCGCTTAAATAATAGTTTTTAATTCTTTGCGTATCAAAGGCCGTTAAACCAGAAAATACGATGACGCCAATAGCAGCGGTGGTTAATTGAATCGCATCGGTTCGAAGGGAAGGCATAAAAATTGATAAAACCCCTACAATAATAATTCCAAATAAACCCATATAACAAAAAGTGCCGATAAATCCTAGATCACGTTTCGTGACATAGCCAAAAACACTCAGTGCGAAAAAACTGCCGGCGGTGATAAAAAAGGCTTGGGATATAGCGGCCTGTGTATAGGCATAGAAAATAACCGATAAGGTAACTCCCGTTAGCACGCAGTACACTAAAAATAATAGGCCTGAAACAATGGCATTACAGCGTCTTGCAATAGCAGAAAATGCAAAAACGCAAATCAACTGAACCACCAGTAAGACATTAAAAAGAGTGCTATTTCCTAAAATGGCACGAATCATCGTGGGCGAACTCGAAATTTCATAGGCAAAAATCCCAGAAATCGAAAACCCAATCATCATCCACAGATACACTTTACCCATGAATTGACCCAAAGTACTTTCAAAGTACTGAGGATTTTTTTGAATAACTTCGTTCATTTTTTACCTCAAATTTACACAAGCAGTAGTCATTCTTGTAACATAAGGCACTCACTCCGGTCAAGATCCGAACTTTAGGCAAAAAAAGAGCCGCGCTGATGCGGCTCTTTTTCTGAATTAGCGTAGCCAATTAATAGATGGTAACTAAAACATTAATATCCTTCTGACCATCCCAGTTCGCTGATGGGGAGAACTTAGCTAATACAAAATCTTTGTTTCCACCAAAATAAAAATTGGCGTGAACAGGATACTTAACTATTGGGCCCGTGTTGATCATAATCGAAGGACCAACGCCCTTGTCTGTATCTTTGTAGAAAATGCCAGCCATGAGATTTCCCTTCGGATCAGTTGAGCAGCTAATTTGGGTTGGGGACTTAATGAAACAATTACCATAGGACGCTGCAGTATTTTTCAGCACCAATGGGTGAGAGTTTGGGCTAACGTTTTTTATCGTAAAATTAACGGTCCCAGCAAAAGCCGTGGCAGAACACATTAAGGCTGAAGCCACAAAAAATCCTAACATTTTTACTTTCATATTTATCTCTCTTATTTAAGGTTTTTTTTAAAAACTTGATCCTAGCAACTCTAGATTAAAAGATCAAGATTTATCCATTTCTTTCTTTATTCTTTCGAACTCGTCATCCACGGCAGATTGAAATCGGACTTTGTTGAGATCGCGTTTTAAGCTATCCGAGGAATCTAAAACATCGGTAAAAACGCCTTCATCAGTCAGAGTATCCATCGCTGAAGCTCTGGCCAGGATTTCTTCTTTTTTATCTTGCGCACGTTGAATGGCATTGCCCACATCACCGACACTATTATTAATTCCGCTTAAAGATTCTTTAGTAGGCATCAGTCTACAGGATGCTGTAGAGTTAACAAAAATTAATCTTTCAAGGACGTAATATGTCAAACCGACTCGCTAAGGAAACATCGCCCTATCTTCAGCAACACGCCGAAAATCCAGTGGATTGGTATCCCTGGGGAGAGGAAGCCTTTCGTCATGCCCGCGAAGAAAATAAACCCATTCATTTGTCGGTGGGCTATGCCGCCTGCCATTGGTGTCATGTCATGGCGCATGAATCCTTCGAAAATCCCCATATTGCGGAGCTCTTGAACGAGCATTTCATTAATATTAAAGTCGATCGTCAGGAACGCCCCGACATCGACGACATTTATCAAAAAGTCGTTCAAATGATGGGGCAGGGTGGCGGCTGGCCGCTAACCGTATTTTTAACGCCATTGGGTGAGCCCTTTTTCGGGGGAACTTATTTCCCGCCTGAGGAGCGATATGGACGACCAGGTTTTCCAGATCTTCTTTTAGCCTTGAGTGAGGCTTGGAAGGAAAAAAGCCCGGAACTCCAAACACAGATCAAAGAATTTCTTAAAGGCTATCGGGTTCTGGACGAGCAATTTATCGGTGGAGAGCCGCCTTTATCTAGAGATCTACCTTTGGAAGCCGCGATTTTTTTCGCTAAAAATACTGACCCTATATATGGAGGATTAAGTGATGCCCCCAAATTTCCAAACCCAAGCTGTCACGATTTGGTACTGCGCGTTTATCACCGAACTCAGGAACCCACGCTACTCGCCTCCGTGGTGCGCACATTAGATCACATGGCTGCTGGTGGAATTTACGATCATCTCGGTGGCGGCTTCGCGCGCTATAGCGTTGATGAAAGCTGGTCGGTTCCTCACTTCGAGAAAATGCTCTACGACAACGGACAGCTTATAAAGCTTTATGCAGATGCATATCGCGTCACGGGCAAGCTTTCGTGGCGTGGAATATTTGAGGAGACCATTACCTATGTGATGCGCGATTTGATGCATCCAGATGGCGGCTTTTATTCAAGCGAGAGCGCGGACAGTGAAGGCAAAGAAGGCACTTTCTACGTCTGGACTCCTGAGCAAATCAAGGCCGTGTTAAATCCTTCTGATGCAGCCTTTGCTTGCCGGGCTTATGGAGTAACTGAGCAAGGTAATTTTGAGCAGTCTACTGTCCTGCACCTTGCTATTGACCTCAATGCAGAGGAAAAAACCCGACTCGATGACTTGCGTAAGCAACTTTTTCTGGCCCGAGCACAAAGAATCCGCCCTGAGCGCGATGAAAACATTCTGACGAATTGGAACTCTCTCATGATCCAAGGTCTGTGCGCGGCTTACCAAGCTACCGGGGAAGTTTTATATCGAGAATCTGCTGAACGCACCGCCAAATTTCTATTGCAAAAAATGAGCCAGCCAAATGGTGGCCTCTATCATGTTTGGAAAGATGGTATAGCCAAGGTGCCAGGCTTCCTGGACGACTACTCGTTTTTCGCAAATGCCCTCATCGACCTCTATGAAACAGAGTTCGACAAAACCTATCTTGAACAAGCAGAGCGTCTCGTCAACCACATCCTCGATCAATTCTGGGATGAGGGATTTTACTTCACACCAAAGGATGCTGAACAACTCGTACATAGACCACGTTCGCCCCAAGATCATGCTTGGCCCTCAGGAACTTCGGCCGGTGTCTTCGCGCTTGTGCGCCTCCATGAGCTGACGGGTTCGGATATTTACAGAGAACACGCGGAATATGTATTTAAAATGTATGGCCTTGCGGCGGCCAAATACCCCTTTGGCTTTTCGCATCTACTGGCAGCGCTTGATTTCTCACAGCACCCCAGTTCAGTTGTCTTTGCGGGCGATCGCACTAGGGCCTTGCCACTGGTAGAGGCTATTCACCGCGCTTATCATCCAACCCGTGTTTTGGCTTTTGCCGAGGATGTTCCGATAGGCGAGGGATGTCAGCCAGTTGAAGGCCAACCCGCCGCCTATGTCTGTAAAAATCGTAGTTGTGCCCCTCCAGTAACAAACCCAGAAGCACTCAAAGACTGAAGATCCCTAACAGAAGGGCCACTCCAAAACCAGCGAGCAACATCAACAGCAAAAAAGCTGAACTAATGAGTGCAAAACGGTTCCGAGCTAATACGCCAAGCAAAATAAATTTAGTGAAAAAAGACGAGGAAATGGCTAGCATTTGATTTTGTGTGGCTGAGGGCAAACCCAATTTAAAACCTAAAAATAAAGTCGCATTGGCAATAGATGCACTGTGAAGCTCAAAAAATGCGCTGATAAACGTTACAATTCCCACGGCATCTGTTGAAAAAAATCGACTGGCAAGCGCCGCCAGGATAATCATTCCCAAAATAAAAATCGACAAACGAATAACTCGACGTAAATTTAAAGGGTTTTTGGGGAGTTCAATTAATTCCCTCGTTTGATTTCCTTTCATCACTAAAATTAACGATGAACATCCAAGCAACACCATCGCTGCGACCGGCCATAACACATTTTCAAAAATATCTGGTGCGAGAAATCCTATAATAATAAGCAATTCCACCAAAGTTCCAATTTGGGCAAAAACCGCCGCCACCACGATTGAACGAGTTAAATTTGGATTTCGCCTTGAAATTTCTGGTAAAGAAGCAAAAACCGCCACGCTAGAGGCAATTCCACCAAAAAATCCGAGCAAGGGCATTCCAAAATTCTGACCAAACACGCGAATGGCAATATAACCACCAAATTGAATGAAAGACACAAATAATACAATCATTCCAAAACGCCTGGGATTAAATAATCCCCATGGATCGATGGTTTTATCAGGCAAAAAGGAAAGCACCAGCAGTGTCATCACCAAAATCATAATGGTGGCACGAATTTCTTTTGGTTTTAAACTTTCGCGCGCAAAAGCGTGTAAACTTTTTCGGCTAAATAATACAATTAGCACGGCCAGACCCACGACGAGTGCTAAAAAAGAATTATGTGACGATAAATATCCTAAACAAAATACAACCGCCGCGGCAAGCTCTGTTGTAATACCCATTTTCATATGACCTTCGAGCTTTTTAGCCATCTGATAGAAACTGAAGAAAATCACACCGAAAACAAAGAAAGCAATCGCAACTGTAAATACATTACTATGCAGTTCAGACGCAAAAGTGCCAAGTAAAGCCAGCAATGTGAAGGTGCGAACTCCCATAGGTTGGGTGCCTGCCGGATGAGAACGTTCTCGTTCGATACCAATAATGAGGCCTATCGCAAAAGAAATTAAAAAAGGGCGGAGAGTTTCAAACACATAAGTTCCTTCTAATCTTCTATAAGAAGCGTAGCAAAGCCACCTAGCAACCGCAAGCGACGGGTGCCCCTCTGTCAAACCAAAATGAAAATGTCCGCCTTTTCTCCAAAATGAAAATGTCCCCTTTTCCATCGCTTAGACCTCCCTTCTTTAGCCCAAGGGTTCCCTGCTTTCTTGCCCTGAGCTAGCTGGTTTGAACCACCTGGGCTTAAACTGCCCCCAGGGGGTCTTATGTCTATTTTGCGTTGACATTTTGGAACGCGCCACGCAATCGATTCCTCGTTTCTTCTTCGCTACCCTCACCGGGCGCTCTATTAAAATGAAAGGAATCTTTGATTCCTTGTACCATAAGGAAATAGAACCATCTAAATGCTTCTTGACGGTGACTTTCTGCTTAGGCTGAACCCGTGCCTTCTTTTCAATTTGGTAATGTTTATTTTCAAATTGAATAGTCCAATCATTTTTAACTTCCCTAGTGAATTCCCAGCATAAAATGTCATTTAAATTATTTTCTGCCCGCAAAGGGATGTGTGCATCTTCAGGGTTTGATGCTTCTTTCGCAAATTTCGCATTGAGTTTATTCACAAATCCTTCACTTAACATGGCGTTGGCTTCTTCGATCGTTTTAATTTTTTTAAGCTTAAGTTCCTTTACAAAACGGTCCTGATAAACAGCATGATTTCTTTCAACACGTCCTTTTGCTTGTGGAGAATAAGCTTTTATTATTTCAATGCCTAATTTTTTACAGGCTTTTGA
The DNA here is from genome assembly GCA_963711375.1 of uncultured Gammaproteobacteria bacterium. Classification (GTDB taxonomy): domain Bacteria; phylum Pseudomonadota; class Gammaproteobacteria; order Coxiellales; family Coxiellaceae; genus CAVQDV01. The sequence continues at coordinate 1,654,370 of CAVQDV010000005.1, read as the reverse complement.
AAAATGCGTTAGCCACTCGGGTTCAACAAACTCCTCTCCCTCTTCGTGACGCAAGGATTTTGGGGACACATATAAACTCTTTAAATCCACATAAATAGCTAAAGGAATCCCCGCTTCTTGTATCCACCATTTTAACAGAGCAAAGGCCGCTCGCGTGGTCTCTCCCTCATCTAGAATTGCCATGGTTTTTCCCGTGGCATCATCCACCATATTCATCAAACATTGTTTTTTATCAACGCCCTCAAGCCACGCATGTATCGAACCATCTAATTGCAGCAGTTCGCCGAATCGAGCACGTCGCGTTCGCTGTTTACGGTGCGTTTTTCGGATACGTCGTGGAAGCCATAATTTCGCCGCTTTTAACCACAGTCTTAAGGTTTCGGGGTGAACGTTGAGATGATCCTCCTCTTCTAATTTTTCAGAGGCGAATGTAGGCCCAAAATCCAAATATTTTTCCCGGTAAATCCCCAATATCTTTTCCTTCTTTTCTGCTGGATAAGCGCGTGAAGAGGTTTTACCACGACTTTTGTGGACTAGTCCTTTGTCACCATTCGCTTTGTAAACAGCAAAAATTCGTCGAAACTGTCTACTGCTTATAGCTAGCCGCTTTTTAGCATCCCTTTTGCTTATAAAGCCTGCTATCACTTGATCCAGCAGCGCTTTGCGCTGCCGCTCCTTTTTATTCATAATGAGTCTGTCCTCCATTGGAAGCTATCTCCTGTTGTCTATTGTTGAACAACAACAGGGTAGCTAGTTTTTCAAATGGGGGACATTTTCATTTTGGTCAAAAGCGGACATTATCATTTTGGAATGACAGCGACGGGTGCCCCTCTCCATAGTTTACTTCTCCCCTTGCGGGTGTGATGGGTTAGGGGGATCTGTATCTTTCGAATTAGTGGAAGAACCAGGCCTCTAGTGATAACATTCCTCCTCCGATAACAGCTAGGTAATCATCATGCGTACTCATTATTGCAGTCAAATCAATCCGTCTTTGATTGGCCAACCCGTCATGCTTTGCGGCTGGGTTCACCGTCGCCGAGATCACGGTGGCCTGATTTTCTTTGATTTGCGTGATCGAGATACGATGGTTCAAATTGTGTGTAACCCTGAACAAGCAGAGACCTTTGCACTCGCACAAAAATTACGAAATGAATTTGTCGTAAAAGTGCAAGGCAAAGTGCGCCATCGCCCTGAAGGCACCGTTAACCCCGAATTAAGTTCTGGTGCCGTGGAAATTGATATTCAAGATCTCGAGATTTTAAACACGAGCGCCCCGCTGCCTTTTAATATCGACGATTATCAAGAAGTCGGCGAAGAAACACGCTTAAAATATCGTTATTTAGATTTGCGCCGCCCGGACGTCGCTAAAAAATTAATTCTTCGTGCAAAAATCATTAAACACTTGCGAAAATTTTTGGATGAACATGGATTTTTAGATGTCGAAACGCCTGTATTAACCAAATCCACACCCGAAGGCGCGCGCGATTATTTGGTTCCCAGCCGAAAAGAAAAAGGCCATTTTTATGCACTCCCTCAATCCCCTCAAATTTTCAAACAACTGCTGATGGTTTCAGGATTTGATCGTTATTATCAAGTCGTCAAATGTTTTCGCGACGAAGATTTACGCGCTGATCGTCAACCCGAATTTACTCAGCTCGATATTGAAATGTCATTTATTGACGAATTTGAGATTCAATCTCTAATGGAAAAAATGATCCGTTCGGTATTTTCTGAATTTATGGGCATTACACTGCCCGATCCTTTTCCGCGAATGAGCTATGCGCAAGCCATGTTGCGCTATGGCTCAGATAAACCTGATCTACGTTTTCCCTTAGAAATAGTGGAATTAAGTGATCTCATGAAAAATGTCGAATTTAAGGTATTTTCACAAGCCGCCAATGATCCTGAGAGTCGCGTCTGCGCCTTAAAAATTCCGAATGGAGGAAATTTATTAAGCCGAAAACAAATTGATGATTATGCCGAATTTGTTAAAATTTACGGCGCTGCTGGGCTCGCTTATATTAAAGTAAATGAACTTGAAAAAGGCCCAGAAGGTTTACAATCGCCCATCCTAAAATTCTTACCTCAGGATGTCATCAACAAAATGATGGAGCGGCTCGAAGTGAAAAATGGCGACATTATTTTCTTCGGTGCAGATCGACAAAAAATTGCAAGCGAAGCCCTGGGTGCATTACGAATTAAAATCGGCATGGATTTAAATTTACAAGACAGCGACTGGCGACCACTGTGGGTTGTCGACTTCCCCATGTTTGAAAAAGGTGAAAATGGGCACTACGAACCGCTTCATCATCCTTTCACAGCCCCCAGCGAAAATAGCCCAGAAAAATTACTGGCAAATCCAGCGGCCAGTTTATCTCGTGGCTATGACATGGTATTAAATGGCAGCGAAGTGGGTGGTGGGTCTATTAGAATTCATCATGCTGATTTACAATTTGCCGTTTTTAAATTGCTTGGCATGCCCGCCGAAGAAGCCCAATTACGCTTTGGACATTTATTAAATGCTTTGAAATTCGGAGCGCCACCTCATGGCGGAATTGCCTTTGGTATCGATCGGTTAGCGATGTTATTAACGCATTCCATGTCGATTCGCGATGTCATTGCATTTCCAAAAACGCAAACAGGCCATTGCCCATTAACTGATGCTCCTGCACCTGCGACAGAAGCACAAATGCTGGAAGTAGGCCTTAAATTAGCGGTGAAAATACAAGAAAAAATTATCATCTAGGCCTATACAGGAGACGAATAAAAAATGGCTGGTCATAGTAAGTGGAAAAACATACAACATCGAAAAGGCTCTCAAGATAAGCGCCGCGGAAAAATATTTACGAAATTAATTCGCGAAATTACGGTGTCCGCAAAAACGGGTGGAGGCGAGGCTAACTCCAATCCGCGTTTACGAACCGCAATCGATAAAGCCTATGAAAATAATATGACAAAAGACACGGTACAAAGGGCCATCGCGCGCGGAACCGGCGGCGGTGAAGGCTCTGATCTTTTTGAAGTTCGCTACGAAGGCTATGGCCCTACTGGCGTTGCCGTTATTGTCGATTGTTTGAGTGATAATAAAAATCGAACCGTTTCCGAAGTTCGACACGCCTTTACAAAATGCGGTGGAAATTTAGGTACAGATGGGTCTGTTGCTTATTTATTCACGAAAACCGGTCTCATCAGCTTTGCACCTGGTTGTGATGAAGAAAAAATTATGGAAGTGGCTCTCGAAGCCGGCGCCTTGGATGTCATGAATAATAGTGATGGTTCGATTGATGTCACCACGTCACCCGAAGATTTTTCAAAAATCCAAAAAATTATTACCGATTCCGGGCTAAAACCTGAAAATGCTGAAATTGATATGATTGCCGCAACAATGGTAAAAATTGAGGACTCAGAAGTGGCTCAGAAAATCATTCAACTTTCCGACATGCTAGAAGATTTGGATGATGTTCAAAATGTTTATACAAATGCGGATATTTCCCAAGAAATTTTGGCCGAGTTTTGATCCACCTCAGTCACTAATGACGGGGACAATACTCTCCAAAATTCTCATGGACAAATCCACGGCTTGAACATTTTTTGTGATTGCACCCACCGAAATATAATCCACTCCAGTTTGCGCTACTGATTTAATATTTGCTAAATCGATATTTCCCGATACTTCTAATTTTACTTGACCACTATTTTCCGAAACCGCTTGGACCATATCTTCAATATTAAAATTATCCAGCATAATAATATCAGGCCGCTCAGCTAAAGCCTCACGAAATTCCTTGAGATTTTCCACTTCAACTTCTAATTTTTTTTCGGGGTACAAAGCGCGAGCTCTCACGATCGCCTTTTTTATTGAGCCGCAACCCATAATATGATTTTCTTTAATTAAGAAGGCGTCATACAAACCCATACGATGATTTTCTCCACCTCCAATTTTCACAGCATATTTTTGAGCAAACCGCATCAGTGGAATGGTTTTTCGGGTATCCAATAATTTTGTGTGTGTACCATGCAATTCTTTCACAAATTCATAGGTCAAAGTGGCAGTGCCTGACAAGGTTTGCAACCAATTTAAAGCGGAGCGTTCACCTGTCAGCAGCTTCCTCGTCTTTCCTTTGAGAGAAACCAATTTTTGATTCGGCAAAACATGCTGGCCTTCCTCGACATGCCATTCAATTTGTAAATCGGGATCAAGTTGCTGATATACCGCGTTAAACCAAGCAATTCCGCAAATAACAGCAGGCTCACGCGTGATAACCGCCGCCGATTTAACATCATTTTCATCAATTAATTCGGCGCTGATATCTCCAGTGCCTATGTCCTCACATAAAGATGCAGCAACGGCTTCATTTATCTTTTGCAATTCCATTTTTTGCACGCTCCCTTTTTCTGCGACGTAAATTCAAAATGGTTTCTATGGGGCCCGATAAAACATAGCCTGTAAAAATCAGTAAAAATACAAAGGGCGGTCTATAAGAAATCAGCACCAAAATCAGCACAAAAGCAATCACACTAACGAAGGGCACTCTATTGCGTAAATCAAAATCTTTAAAATTTCGATAGCGAATAGTGCTCACTTTTAAAAGCGCCACGATCACGACCAAAACCAACATCATCCACGCAAATGGGGTGCCACTATAATGCAGCTCTGTAAAAGTCCAGATAAGGCTTGCTGTAAATCCTGCCGCCGCCGTGGTGTTTAAACCCTGAAAATAATGTTTATTTTCCGATTGGGCCTGGGAATTAAAACGCGCTAAACGCAAGGCCGTACAAACGGTATACATGAAAGCCGCCAGCCAACCGAGCTTCCCCAAGGTAAACAGGGACCAAGAATACATCACCAAAGCCGGCGTCACTCCGAAACAAACCATATCGGAAAGGCTATCCATTTGGGCACCAAATTCACTTTGAGTATTGGTTAAACGGGCGATTCGACCATCCAAGCCATCCAGAACCATCGCGACAAAAATCGCAATCGCAGATACATCGAAGTGTCCTTTTGTGGCAGCCACTATCGCATAAAACCCAGAAAATAAGGCCCCAACAGTCAACAAATTCGGTAGCAAATAGATGCCTCGCATGCGAGGTTGTTTCATTTCTTCGTTCATAACACTCTCATCAGTTTCAAAAATAAGGTAAAATACCCAAAGCAATTGGACATATGTTAACAGTTTTTCAGTATATGTGGAGTGGCTTTGGAAAAGAAAACCCCTAAAATTATCATCGAGGGCATTACAAAATCTGGCGAGACCTTTCGCCCCAGCGATTGGGCCGAACGGATGAGCGAGAGTTTATCGACCTTTCGTAAACATCATATTCGGTATTCGCCTCTTCTGCAGCCTTCCTCACGTGAAGGAAGACATTGTGTGATACTAGACCCCAAACTGAAAATATCGAATCCAGAATTGTATCAGTCCATTATGGATTTTGCCAAAAATAATAATTTAAAAATTTGCCAGGAAGATGAAAAAAGTAGCAACGATGAATAAAGCACCACAGCAAATTGCAGATGAAAAAATCTTTGTTGATGGAGATAACTATTTTTCAGCTCTTTTTGAGGCAATTGAGCGCGCTAAAGTATCGATCGATTTTGAAGTGTATATTTTTAAAAATGATGCCCTTGGAAAAAAACTGGTTGAAGCCTTAATCACAGCCGCTCAAAGAGGCGTCGCCGTGCGAGTTCTCGTGGATGGCGCAGGCTCTCCTTACTGGAGCACCATTTTTGCAAAAAAATTAGAAAATGTTGGCGCAGAAACCCGAGTTTTTCATCCATTTCCCTGGCAATTATGGAATTTAAGCCGCTCCTACATTAAAGCACCCGCCTTATTAAAATCTATTTTTTTAATTTTAAAAATTAACTCGCGAAACCATCGCAAAGTTTGCTTGATCGATGACGAAATTGCATTTGTAGGCAGCTTTAATGTGAGCATTTCGCATATGCAGCCTAGCAGCGGTGGCCTTGGCTGGCATGATCTGGGCGTTCGAATCTGCAACACCGATTTATCCGAATTGTCCGATGGCTTTGAAAGTGCCTGGCATCACCGCCCCATCAGCGAACGTATTCGCGAGGTTTTTCAAGAAATTCGCCTAGACCCGATTATCCGCTGCAATTATACCTGGATAAGACGGCGGCTTTTCTATCGGAAATTACTGCAAAAAATCAACCGATGTAAAACTCGCATTTGGATAACAAACGCCTATTTTGTGCCCGACAACTTTCTGCTTCGTCGATTAAAAGAAGCCGCCAATCGGGGTGTAGATGTTCGGGTTTTATTGCCCAAAAATTCCGATGTCCTGATGATGCCTTGGGCCTCCTCGACTTTTTATTACAGTCTATTAAAATCCGGTGTAAAAATTTTTGAATATTTGCCTTCGATTTTGCACGCAAAATCCCTCATTTTGGATGATTGGGCACTGATCGGATCCAGCAATTTAAATCATCGTAGCCTACTGCACGATTTAGAGGTCGATATTAAAATCATCGATCCAAAAGGCAAACAACTCCTGGAAAATTTATTTTGTGAAGATCTGAAGCAATCTCGAGAATTATCCCTTGAGAGCTGGAAAATACACCGCCCTCTTCGCCAACGCCTCCTGGGTCGGCTAGTTCTTTACCTCAAATTCTGGATTTAAGAGTAGAAGCTTCAACTCCATCCCACCTGTAACCGTAGAGTCCTGCCGTTTTCATGGTAAACCTTGACTGTACTTCTCATCCCGGAACTTCCAAGTGAAGAGTATGGCGAAATCACTTGTCGCTCATGGATTAATCTAGGTTTTCACCTGTAAACACGGTTAGCAATAGTGGGTTGATGATTTTATATTTTCCGGCCGCATCCATTTCTAGATAATCTTTTTCCACTAAAGAATGAATAGCCGAGCCGGCAGTGCTGGCTGGAATGGCCAGGGTTTGATAGACCTCTTGTCCCATTAAGCCACTCACATCGTGATTGGCGATGTATTTTAGTATTTTTCTTTGGCTTAAGGGTAAAACCGAAATCTCTCGAAGCGTGTCGCTCCACTCTTCTTCTAACACTAATTTCCAGGCCTCTCGAACTTCTTGCTCTTTAGGCGGGCTTTTATTTTTCTGCCATAAAATGTCGCATAAATAATTCACGTAATAAGGGTTTTTAACAGCCTGTACAAAATCTGCTTAAACATACCTTTTTCTTTCTAAAAAAACCCTAAAATACGAATTTACAAAAATAAAAAAGAGGTATATAAATCGATTATACAGTGTGAAAGCATTGTGAATTTTAAAAAAATATGCGGTGAGTTCCACCGTGAATAGCCGGTGGAGAGGAAGGCTCTGGCTTTGATTGTAAAATTAAAGTGAAACCAGCCTCTGTGAAGCAGGAATCTAACAGCAAAGCTACCTTTGGATAGGTTTAGAAGAACGGTGTCGATTGCTGAGAGACATAATGCAATCGAAAACATTTTCCGGCAATGCAGCTCCCCAAGTTTTTTTGGCGACTACCACGAACCAGTTCGTTACGAGGCAGTTCGTAATTTGAAAGGAGTCGCTGACTTAAGATCTTAAACAGTTGAAAACGTTCCGGTAACAGAGAAAAGAAGTAAAAAACGGATAGCTGGAAACTCTAAAGACTAAGCAAAAACTTTCGGGAAACAGCAAATCCGCCATTTGGCGAAAGTTTCAAAGCCCCCAGAAACTTTCGGGAAACAGCAAATTTGCCATCTTGCGAAAGTTTTAAACCTGCCTTATACTTTCGGGAAATGGCAAATTCGCCATTTGGCGAAAGTTTGGAGAGGCCATGGCGGAAGCTCAGTTTATCGGTAGAAAGCACGAACTAGGGCTCTTACTTGGTCTGCTGCGAAAAAAAACGGCCAGTCTGGTGGTAATTAAGGGCAGACGAAGAATAGGTAAAAGCCGCCTGATTCAGGAATTTGCCAAAAAATTTACTTCTTACCAGTTCATTGGCCTAGCCCCAGATAAAAATACCTCGGCTCAGTCCCAGCGAGACCAATTTTCCTACCAGCTCCATCAACAAACGGGATTGCCCGAAATCAAGACAGATGATTGGAACAAATTATTTTTATTGCTGAATGAAAAAATGAGTCGCGGTCGCCTGATTCTCGTCTTTGATGAAATTACCTGGATGGGTTCTGAAGATTCCGATTTCTTATCTAAATTGCATTATGCGTGGGAAAATCATTTAAAAAAAAATCCAAAATTAGTTTTTATTTTGTGTGGATCGGTATCAACTTGGATTGAAAAAAATATTTTAAGTAGCACAGGATATTTTGGGCGCGTTTCATTAAAAATGACTCTGGAAGAGTTACCACTACGACGTTGTAATGAACTTCTGAAGGAACTCAGTTTCAGGGGTTCTACACATGAAAAGCTTCTTTTATTTTCAGTAACGGGGGGGATTCCTTGGTATATTGAACAAATTGATCCAGGATTAAGCGCCGTAGAAAACATAAAACGCATGTGCTTTGAAAAAGACGGATTACTCGTGGACGAGTTCAATTATATCTTTAATGATTTATTTGGAAAAAAACGCAGCGACATTCACAAAAATATTGTCGCCTGCTTGGCGAATGGGCCCTCTAGTTATGATGAAATTGCAAAGGCCCTAGATTACCAGAGTAGCGGCGCCCTCTCGGATTATATTGAAGAATTGACTGAATCAGGTTTCATTAATCGTGTTTATACTTGGTCAATTGAAACAGGAAAATTATCAAAATTAAGTCGATTTTGTTTAAAAGATAATTATCTCCGTTTTTATTTGAAATATATTCTCCCGCGATTATCCGCCATTAAACAAAGAAAATTCTCAAATATTAGCTTAGACTCGCTTCCTGAATGGAATGTCATCATGGGCTACCAATTCGAAAATTTAATGCTGAATAATCGAAAATACATTTATGAGAGCTTAGGACTAGACCCTATATCCATTGTTCAAGACGACCCCTATTTTCAAACAGCAACTACCAAACGAAAGGGATGCCAAATAGATTATCTCATTCAAACAAAATACAAAACCTTGTACGTGTGCGATTTTAAATTCTCAAAAAATGAGATTGACGTGTCTGTCATTGCCGAAATGAAAGAAAAAATATCTCGCCTCAAGCCCCCTTATGGCTATGCTTGCATCCCCGTTCTAATTCATATTAATGGCGTAAACCAAAAAATTTTGGACGCAGAATACTTCGGAGCTATCATTGACGCAACTGAATATTTAGATTATGTCAAACCAAAATGAAAATGTCCGCCTTTTCTCCAAAATGAAAATGTCCCCTTTTCCATCGCTTAGACCTCCCTTCTTTAGCCCAAGGGTTCCCTGCTTTCTTGCCCTGAGCTAGCTGGTTTGAACCACCTGGGCTTAAACTGCCCCCAGGGGGTCTTATGTCTATTTTGCGTTGACATTTTGGAACGCGCCACGCAATCGATTCCTCGTTTCTTCTTCGCTACCCTCACCGGGCGCTCTATTAAAATGAAAGGAATCTTTGATTCCTTGTACCATAAGGAAATAGAACCATCTAAATGCTTCTTGACGGTGACTTTCTGCTTAGGCTGAACCCGTGCCTTCTTTTCAATTTGGTAATGTTTATTTTCAAATTGAATAGTCCAATCATTTTTAACTTCCCTAGTGAATTCCCAGCATAAAATGTCATCTAAATTATTTTCTGCCCGCAAAGGGATGTGTGCATCTTCAGGGTTTGATGCTTCTTTCGCAAATTTCGCATTGAGTTTATTCACAAATCCTTCACTTAACATGGCGTTGGCTTCTTCGATCGTTTTAATTTTTTTAAGCTTAAGTTCTTTTACAAAACGGTCCTGATAAACAGCATGATTTCTTTCAACACGTCCTTTTGCTTGTGGAGAATAAGCTTTGATTATTTCAATGCCTAATTTTTTACAGGCTTTTGAAAAATGCGTTAGCCACTCGGGTTCAACAAACTCCTCTCCCTCTTCGTGACGCAAGGATTTTGGGGACACATATAAACTCTTTAAATCCACATAAATAGCTAAAGGAATTCCCGCTTCTTGTATCCACCATTTTAACAGAGCAAAGGCCGCTCGCGTGGTCTCTCCCTCATCTAGAATTGCCATGGTTTTTCCCGTGGCATCATCCACCATATTCATCAAACATTGTTTTTTATCAACGCCCTCAAGCCACGCATGTATCGAACCATCTAATTGCAGCAGTTCGCCGAATCGAGCACGTCGCGTTCGCTGTTTACGGTGCGTTTTTCGGATACGTCGTGGAAGCCATAATTTCGCCGCTTTTAACCACAGTCTTAAGGTTTCGGGGTGAACGTTGAGATGATCCTCCTCTTCTAATTTTTCAGAGGCGAATGTAGGCCCAAAATCCAAATATTTTTCCCGGTAAATCCCCAATATCTTTTCCTTCTTGTCTGCTGGATAAGTGCGTGAGGAGGTTTTACCACGACTTTTGTGGACTAGTCCTTTGTCACCATTCGCTTTGTAAACAGCAAAAATTCGTCGAAACTGTCTACTGCTTATAGCTAGCCGCTTTTTAGCATCCCTTTTGCTTATAAAGCCTGCTATCACTTGATCCAGCAGCGCTTTGCGCTGCCGCTCCTTTTTATTCATAATGAGTCTGTCCTCCATTGGAAGCTATCTCCTGTTGTCTATTGTTGAACAACAACAGGGTAGCTAGTTTTTCAAATGGGGGACATTTTCATTTTGGTCAAAAGCGGACATTATCATTTTGGAATGACACTGAATATTTAGATTAATCCAGATTTTCACCCGTAAATACGGTTCGAACTTAATTAAAGCCGTAAGGTGAAGAAGGCTCCGGAGTTTCTACTGGAATTTGTGATTGGGCAGATTCTGGGCTTTCGTATAATAGTTTCGGAAGAGATTGGGCGGCTTCTCTGGCCTCTTCCGTATGCTGTAGAGAAGCCGTTTTGAATAAATAGGGCGAAGCATTGGGATTAATAAAATTGGCATAGAGGGCTTTAGCAATAATCACGAAAAGTCCAACACCAGTAAGCCCCACAGCGAAATTTAGCATGAGGGGTTTCCAGATATGACGAGGTATATTTAGCTCTCTCTCTTTTTTGATAATTTCGCCGGAAAATGTATTAACAAAATCCAAAACTTCTTCTTTTATAAATTTAGGTTTACTATAAAATTCTTTTGCACTCTTTGTGAGATCCGACACTAGCCCATCATTTTGTTTTTTCTTATCTGACTTATCTTCAAAATTCTTCTTGCCATGTTCATCGATATTTTGAATTACCTGATTAATTAATGGTTGAGTTGCTTTAACTTGCAAGCGATGAAAAGATGCTTCAAATTCATTTCCTAAGTCCGTATTGCCTTTTCTAAGCTGCTTAATTTCTTCCATTATTTTCGGATGCACTTCTCCCATTAGTACTTCTTTAAAAATAGATTCATACTGACCATAATGTGGATCACCATGATTCAAACTGTCTTCTAATCTTTGCAGGACTTTAAAATATATAAGAATTAAATCTTGCCATTTAGATTGATCAGAGGGCAACATTTCGCTTTTACGGATGAGCTCATCCAAATTCTCCCGTTCAGTTTTCATGGATTCTGAATAAAAGTCTTCCAATGACTGGTCTAGCCTATTTTCATTAGCATTGCTTAGTTTTCCTGATTGCTCATCCATTGCTGCAAATTTGCATTCTTCCTCGTTTGCTTCAACCGATGGAAGCTCAGCCAGCTCTTTTTCAGTTAATGGACTTGGTTCTTCCATGCAAATTTTATATAGCAGCTCATTAGAAGTTTCCAAATGCTCCAGCTGAAACATTTTATTATCTAGGTTGTACACGTAGCGAACCTGAATTGTGCCAGGAATAGTAACGGTTTTATAAGGATTACTAGCATCACGAAGGGGAAAGTTACTAGTGGTCACTTCGAAAGATAATTTTGAATTAGAATAAACCAGATCCCCACGCGTAACTGCCGGATTGGCTGGGATATACCTTGGGTCCCCTTTCATTATAAAATGGGAAACCAACTGAGAAGCGAGGCTTAACAGAGATTGATCCCAAGCATCCGAAATTTCTTTAGCGTTTGTTTTTAATTTTTCAACAGCGAGGCCTGTTCTAACACCTAAATCTTTTTCTTGCCCTGGATCAACTGTCTCGTTTGCAATTCTGTTATCAAAGACTTGGTTTAAGGTATCCACAAATTCGTAGGGTTTATTATCAAATGACCTATCTTGAAAATAATATTTAGCACCACCACCTCCGCGACTAAAATCTCCGACCATTTGAAGTGAAGAGCCTTCCCCTTTTCCATTCACAAGAAAATCGTCAATTTTAAAAAACATGTCCGTACAAAAAACAGGGTTTTTTGACTTTTTAAGTTCATTTGATGTTATTGTTCTCATAATCCCCTACCTTTTGGTAGCTGTATAACTTCAGTCTACCGCATGAAGATTAAGGGAATATTAAATCTTGGGATATTTTGAAAATAAATTTTCAGGGTTGAGGGCTTTAAAAAACTTTAAAAATCAATTGATTATCGAAAATATACCCATCAGGGCGAACAGGTTGGGTTCAGATTGAGCCTAAGTACGAAGCTTTTTGCTTGGGGGGAGGAGCTCCTTAGCCGTTTGGCGGGCATTTTTGGCTTGATTCCATAAGCTTGAATTGAAGATATAGGGAGAAAGGTGCTTATCCGGATTAGCAGCTGCATAAATCGCTCGCCCTACAACAATAAAAAACCCAACGACCGTAAACGAAAGCAAGACACTTTTCAGGACTGGCTTCCATTTTTCTTCTGGGATATCCAGTATTTCCTGGCGATCATCTATTTCTTTCGAAAAGGCTCTTAAAAAGGACTGATTGCTTGCTTCGGTATAGGATTCTCTAGCATAAAACCCAGTGGTCATGACTAGAAGCTTATTCACCAATTCCTCGCTTACTTTTCTCTGCGATGAATTGGGTTTAAATTTTTGACCGTCTTCAGCAATATCCTTAATCACATTGTTCATACGAGGTTCTGTTGATTTTACGCGCAATTTATTTAAAGATTTTTTGAATTCGTTTTCTTTAGGAAGATTCTTAATTTCTTCCTCTATTCCGTTAGCTATGTTAGTCAGCATTTTCTGTAAGTGGGGCTTAATCTTCGCACCTTCCTCATCAATAACAATTTTCAGACTCGCTAGTAGGGCAAAGTAACTTCTTGATAATTTTTTTACTCTCACTTTTTTCGAGGCATCTACAAGGGCTTCTATTAGTCCCTCTAACTTAAGTTCTTCTACACATACAGAAATTATATAATTCTTATTTTTGAGAGCGAGCTGTGCTTTTATGGCATCATACTTCTGTGCAGATAATTCTGGCTTAAACTCAGTGGATTCAAAAGATAATGTTTCCACTGTTTGACCAGAATAAACTGATTCTGATGAATCCTCCACAACACTTTCAGAGGAAATTTCTGATTTTTCAGATTCATTATCGATCTCAGAAAATTGCTGTATAACTTCTTTTACCAGAAATTCATTTAATTTTAATTCTGTTGAGAAAGTAGAAAATAATCGATCAAAAAAATTTTCTGCCTCTGGACTTATACCCTTCGGCAATTTGGCAATTTCTTTCCAAAAATGCTGCACCCATGGTTTTAAGCGAATTTTTTTATTAACATCCTCCAAAGCCACAAGCTGCTTGGACACAAACGAAAGTAAGAGCTCAGCTTGATACCTTGAACCTAGCTTTTTTTTCAAAAAATCGTCTGAATTAGAATGTGACATACGTGAATTCATTACATTCATAATAATAGATGTGGCCCCACCAATTTCACCAAAACACACATTCGTGATAGGTGTAATAATAAAAGAGAAATACGCTATGAGCATGTTATTAAAGATATGGGCAGGTTTACTTTGTAGGCACACCTTTTTAATTTGTTCAACAGGATCCTCGCAATCTGTAAGGGCCTTCAAGGCCTCAAGAACTTTAGGATTTAGAGCTAGGTCATCAGTTTTATCTATTGGAGTAAACAATAATTCACGAGAAAGAAACGCTATTAGCTGAAAGGATTCCCAAATCATGTCAATATGATTCCGCAGAGGGATTGGAGCTTCCCCTTGAAATGCGATCGGAATATGATCTCCGTTGAGGATATCTGGAATATTATATCGCTGATTACCCAACTCCCTGCAATACTCCGCCACCCATGCCGGCGGATCAATCTTGGAAACCTCCTCAGGGAGAGGAATTTCATGAAATAAAACTAGAATACCATTGAGAATGGATTGAATGAAATTGCTTGGTTCTAATCCAGCTTTAACGATGTCAATCGCACCATTATCGGCGTCAAAAATTCTGGAGGTAAGTCCATTATTGTTTTGTATCGATTCTATGTCCCACTTTTTTCTAACATCTCTCATAGTAGATGTATTGTAACTTAATTGTAGAAAAATTATACGCCAAAAAAACCATAAACTTCGGGTAATTTCACTACTTTAAAGTGAAAAATAAATTCTTGGCGCGACAGGAAATTTTCCAAGACTTGTCCTATATTACGTTTATGTAACAATAGGAATAGGAATCATGGATACTTTATTAAATCTCATTTTCGTACTGTGCTTAATTTACTTTGCAGTTGATTTTTTGACGAATTAGGTAAACAAATCCTCTAGCGTAAGCACATTATTAACTACGTCCTCTAACCAGAGGGAAGGTTTAACGCCTTGAGTGGTGATAAGGGCTACGAATATCTGCTTGGGCGTTTTGGAGATTTTCTTAAATTTTTCAATTTTATTATCCAGATTTAAGGCCGCCGCTTTTTCCAAACGGTATGGGGTATTGCTGTATTTTATTTCGCAGACAGTAATAGCATCATCATTACGATCCAGCAATAAATCAATTTGCGCTCCTTGTTCAGATTGGCCTTTTGCAGGCGTAAAGCGCCAACTTGAAGGAAAAGCCAGCATTCGATCTAAGTGCAGTGCGGCTTCTATTTGCGAAAAATGTTTCATACACACGCCCTCGAAACTGTAGCCCGCCCAACTACTCCAAGCTGGTGTATTCACAATATTGTGCCAATGATGCCGAGGGAAGGCGAAACCAGAAGAGGCATGTGGCTCTATCCAGCGCAAATAAAATAAGCTGTATTCGTCTATTACCCGATAATATTTTTGCTTTTTTTCCTTGCCAAATGGAATATACGCTCGAATAAAACCAGCAACTTCTAGTTCATTTAATTTTTTATTTAAATTGCCACCTGAGGGAATTTTTGTAGCCTGAATAATTTCTTCCCGCGATAATCCATGGCGCTTTTCAGCTATGGCTTTTATCAGCTGAATATGATGCTCCGCATGATCGAAGAGCGATCGGAAAATTTGTGGGAACTCATCTTTTAATGGAGCATTTTCGGCGAAGCATAACTCTTGTATATTTTGTTCTACAGAGAGAGACTTATTTAAAAATTCAAGATAATAAGGAACCCCACCAGTAATCATAAAAATGTCGAGTATATTTTTTCGCGATAATTTCATTTTCTTGGCTTTTAAAAATTCTTCGGTTTGCTTGAGTGTATAAGGTTGAAGTAGCATTTTAGAGGTCAGCCGATTATGCAAGCCTCCTTTATCATTAATCACTTTTTCCAACATCCAAGCTGCTGCAGAACCGCATACAATTAATTTAATATTTTTTATATTTTTCCACTCGGTATTCCAGTAATGATCAAGAGTTTCCAAGAATTCAGATCGGGGGGTCGCCAACCAAGAGAGTTCATCAAAAAAAAGGATGATGGGCTTTGTTTTATGGTGCTCTAGAATTTTCGTGGTTAATAAACGAAAGGCATCCCACCAACTGCTTGGTGCTGCCATTGCAAAACCATCGTAGAAACACTTTGAAAATGCTTCAGAAAATATTTTTAATTGTCTTTCCATGTCTCCGTTTTTTAAACCGCTTACTTCTAGATAAATTCCTTTGTCATAGAAAAAATTTCGAATTAAGTGGGTTTTTCCGATGCGGCGACGGCCGTACATTGCCATAAACTGTGCTTGTGGTTTATCGAAAATAGCCTGTAAAGCCTGCTGCTCTTGATCTCGGCTGACAATGGTGGGCATGAGTTGTGCTCCAGATTTGGCGGAATATAGGAGATTATAATCCGCCAAATCTAAAAGTGCAATTGAGATTTGGCGGAATATAAGCGGCTATAATCCGCCAAATCTTTTGGGTGACTTTGGAATCCCTCACCCTAAACCCTCTCCCGCAAGGGGAGAGGGAGCAAGAGTTGCCCACGCAGTTGGGGTTAGCCCTGCTGCTTAGGTTGCCCTCACCCAAACCATTTCCATAAGGGCTTTTACCTAGCTTTTGCGTTCGAAGAGTAGGCGGTCTTCTTTGCATATGACTTTTACGACGTCGTGGGGCGCAAATTTCCCGGAGAGGATATCTTGCGCTAAGGGATTTTCGATCCATTGCTGGATAGCACGTTTTAAGGGGCGGGCGCCATAGGTTGGATCAAAGCCAACAGCTGCTAAATAATCCAAAGCACCATCACTTAATTCTAGGCCATAATCTTTTTCACGCAGGCGATCACGAATGTGCTCAATTTGAATTCTCGCAATATCGCGAATTTGCGCTTGACCCAGTGCGTGAAATACAACAGCCTCATCAATGCGATTAATAAATTCTGGGCGAAAATGATCACGCACCACTGCCATCACGGCTTCTTTCATCACTTCGTATTTTTCACCGCCGAACTCTTGGATGACATTCGAGCCTAAATTCGAGGTCATCACCACCACCGTGTTTTTAAAATCTACTGTACGGCCTTGACCATCAGTTAAGCGCCCATCATCTAAAACTTGTAGCAAAATATTAAAAACATCGGCATGAGCTTTTTCTACTTCATCGAGCAAAATAACAGAATAAGGTTTTCTTCGAACCGCCTCCGTTAAAAATCCACCCTCTTCATAACCCACATATCCGGGCGGCGCGCCAATTAATCTCGCCACCGAATGTTTTTCCATAAATTCAGACATATCAATTCGAATCATGGCATCCACTGTGTCAAACATAAATTCCGCGAGACTTTTGCATAATTCGGTTTTTCCCACACCCGTTGGGCCTAAAAATAAAAAAGAACCAATCGGACGATTGGGGTCCGACAATCCTGCTCGTGAACGACGAATAGCGTTTGAGACAGCAATTACCGCTTCATCTTGACCTATCACGCGTTTGTGCAAGGCTTCTTCCATCCGTAATAATTTTTCTTTTTCGCCTTCCAGCATTTTTGAGACTGGAATATGCGTCCATTTTGAAACCACTTCTGCAATTTCTTCTTCGGTGACTTTATTGCGCAATAATTTATTTTCAGGTGCTTTACTTTCTTGGGAGGAAGCCTCCTGCAATTTTTTCTCAAGTGCAGGGATTTTTCCATATTGCAATTCCGACATGCGCTGCAAATCCGTAGCACGTCTAGCGGTTTCAAGCTCCATACGTGCCTGCTCTAATTCTTCTTTAATTTGCTGGGCACCTTGTAAATTAGCTTTTTCACCTTTCCAAATTTCCTCTAAATCGGCATATTGTTTTGATAATTTTTGAATTTCAGTTTCCAAATCGCCTAAGCGTTTTTTCGAAGCCTCATCTTTTTCTTTTTTTAGGGCTTCTCGTTCGATTTTTAGCTGGATTAATCGGCGCTCTAAACGATCCAAATCTTCGGGTTTTGAATCCATTTCCATTCGAATGTGGCTGGCAGCTTCATCCACTAAATCGATCGCTTTATCCGGCAAATTTCGGTCGGAAATATAGCGATGCGATAAAGTAGCAGCAGCAACGATGGCAGGATCTGTAATTTCTACTCCATGATGCACTTCATATCGTTCTTTCAAACCTCTCAAAATCGCAATCGTATCGACGACGCTAGGTTCTTCGACTAAGACTTTTTGAAACCGTCTTTCAAGGGCCGCATCTTTTTCGATGTATTGACGATATTCATCAAGGGTTGTGGCACCAATGCAATGCAATTCTCCGCGAGCTAATGCAGGTTTTAGCATATTTCCCGCATCCATCGCCCCTTCCGCTTTTCCTGCGCCCACCATAGTATGGAGCTCATCAATAAATAAAATAATTTGGCCTTCTTGTTTCGATAAATCTTTAAGCACGGCTTTTAATCGTTCCTCAAATTCGCCGCGATATTTTGCACCTGCAATAAGAGCGCCCATGTCGAGCGCTAATAAACGCTTATTTTTAAGGCCTTCTGGCACTTCGCCATTAATTATTCGAAGTGCCAAACCTTCGACGATAGCAGTTTTTCCAACGCCTGGCTCACCAATTAAAACCGGATTATTTTTTGTTCTGCGTTGCAAAACTTGAATCGTTCGGCGAATTTCTTCGTCGCGTCCAATAACAGGATCGAGCTTGCCCATTTCGGCGCGCTCGGTTAAATCAATCGTGTATTTTTGCAACGCTTGGCGTTGTTCTTCAGCCCCCGGATTATTCACGGCTTCTCCTCCACGCACTTCATTAATTGCATTTTCTAGGCCTTTTTTATTCGCCCCCGCCGCACGCAAAATTTCCCCGAGGGAACCTTTATCTTCCACAGCCGCCAACACAAATAATTCGGAAGAAATATATTGGTCTTTACGTTTTTGGGCGAGTTTATCGGTGACATTGAGAAGTCGACTTAATTCATTGCTAATATGCACTTCACCCGCCGCACCACCCTGCACTTCTGGCAGACGATCAAGGGCCGCGTTTAATTTATCGAGTAAAACTGGAATTTGCACACCGGCCTTACTTAAGAGCGGTCGAACCGAGCCTTGATCTTGATTCAGCATCGCTAAAATCAAATGCGCCGGTTCAATAAACTGATTATCTCGCCCTAGCGCCAAGGATTGCGCATCCGCTAAAGCCATTTGAAATAAGCTCGTAAATTTATCCATTCGCATGAGTTCTGCCTCCATCAATGCTGTAATATTTAGATATGGGCTATGTTATGAATTTCAAGGAGTAGGATAGAGGCATTAAAAACTGAGGTCTTCCTCAGGAATTTCAAGAGTGTTCGATTGTCGGGTTTCAGAGACGCCCAAAGATTTAAAATCCCAAAGAGAGGTATCCATTAATTGACTTGGGTTGACGCTGGACAAAGCATGTAAAATATTGCTCGGCACCTTGGAATTTTCTGCGGAAAGTTCCTCGATAAGCTTTTGTACGCGTTTTCGCATCAGGGTTTCTTGAGAACCACATAAATTGCAGGGAATTATAGGAAATTCTTTTGCTTTTGCATATTCGATAATGTCAGTCTCTTGACAATAGGCCATCGGACGAATGATGACATTTTTTTTATTATCCGATAATAATTTTGGAGGCATCGAGCGAATTTGACCGCTATATAAAATTGACATTAATAAAGTACGAATTAAATCATCGCGGTGATGACCAAGTGCAATTTTATTATAGCCATTTTCTTCCGCATAACGATAAATATTGCCTCGTCTTAAGCGGGAACACAGTGAACAATAGGTTTTTCCTTCCGGAACTTTTTCGAGAACGACAGAATAGGTGTCACGTGTTTCAATGGTGTAGGGGATTTTTTTAGATTCTAAAAATTCTCGCATTTTAGAATCATCCCAACCCGGTTGCGACTGATCGAGGGTATAGGAATGCAGCTCAAAATTGCATTTCATGGCTACACGAATTTTATTTAAAATCGTGAGCATAGTATACGAATCTTTTCCGCCAGAAAGGCAAACCATGACACGATCACCCTTTTGGATCATCTTAAATTCATTAATCGCCTTACCCATGTAGTGCATTAATTTTTTTTCTAAAGCTTCAATTTTCATCTATTTTCCCTGAGCATCACCCCAGATATATTTATGCATCTGAAGTTGAAATCTCACCTGCAGGCGATCTTGCAAAATCCACTCCGCCAATTCTTCATTTTGTATTTGCTGAAAACTTGGGGAAAATAAAATGTCTGCCCGTTTCGCGAGTTGATGTTTGTCAATAAATTCCTTCGACCATTGATAATCAGCTCGATCGCAGATTACAAATTTAATTTGATCGTGTGGAAGCAGGTAATCAAAATTACTGAATAAATTTTTGCTTACTTCATGAGAGCCTGGAGTTTTTACGTCTAAAACTTTTACGACACGCGGATCCACTTTGCTCACATCTAATGCGCCACTGGTTTCTAACGAAACTGTATAATGTTGATCGCATAATTCCCTCAATAATTCCAGACAAGCCGCTTGCGCTAAGGGTTCGCCGCCAGTGACGGTAACATAACGGGGATTATATTTTGCGACTTCGGATAAGATCTTCGATATTTCCCATAATTCTCCGCCTGAAAATGCGTATGCCGTGTCGCAGTATTGGCA
This sequence comes from uncultured Gammaproteobacteria bacterium, assembly GCA_963711375.1. GTDB lineage: Bacteria > Pseudomonadota > Gammaproteobacteria > Coxiellales > Coxiellaceae > CAVQDV01. The sequence goes on along the minus strand of CAVQDV010000005.1, from coordinate 1,634,058 downwards.
ACGCAGGGGGCAGCCGGTGAGGCGTACGAAAACCGTGGGGCATCCCACTGATTTTGACTCTCCTTGTAGGGAATAAAATATTTCCGTTAGGCGTAGTTTTTGTTCTTTCATAAATTTTCTGGGGATTTAATACCCCTCACCCTAACCCTCTCCCGCAAGGGGAGAGGGGACAATAGTCGCCATGCACTTAGAAGCTCCTGCAGGACTTATCCCTGCCTCTCCCGCAAGGGGAGAGGGGGAAATATTACTCTTCTTCGCTCTGCTTTTTTGCTGGGCTTAATTGTTGTAACTGAATTTTCGCTAATTGTGCCGCTGTAGAACCCGGATATTTTTTAATGATTGTCGTTAATTGCTGACGCGCCTCGGGTACCTTGCCGGTTTGTGCGAGAATTTGAGCTATTTTTAATTTCGCATCCGACACTTTGGAAGAATTCGGAAAATCATTTGCGACCGATTGAAATTGCACTAAAGCCTCTGGGGATTTTTTCTGCAATAAATAAATCTCACCCAACCAATAATGGGCATTCACTAAAAATTGGCCCTTTGGATATTGTTTTAAATAACTCGAAAATGCATCGCCTGCTGGCGCATATTGTTTTTTAATTAATAGATCAAAAGCATTTCGATAGGAAGTGGCTTCATCAGTAACATTTTTTACGGCAGGAGGCGGAACTTTTGTAGATACATCACCCGTCGTCGTGCTGGGAGCGACATCACTATAAGGAGCTTTCTTAGAGTCCGCATTTTTTCCAGGTGCATTTTGTGCAAGCTGCTTGTTCAAGCTGTCAATCGTGTGATTCTGTACTTGCAGTTCGCCTTGTAATTTATCGACCTTTTGCTGCAATTGCGAAACTTGCTGTGGCAAATTCATGCGAATTAAATTTTGCACTTGTTGCTCAAGACGAGACACTCGCTTTGAAGTCGACATATTCGAAGTCGAAATGGGAGGAATCTGAGTCACAGCAGAATTATTATTATTTTCGGGAACCTGTTCATCAGGAGCATTACTGGGCGAAACGCTTGTAACAAGCGGCGTTTGTGTGGAATCACCGCCCCCATCATCGGGCTCTGCCGCTTGCGTTTGTGCTTGCTGTGTAACATCAACCACGGGCGCATCATTCGCGTATAAAAGCGGCATTGAAAATAATGCCGCCGTACAACTCAAAACCAGTAATGCCTGTTTCATAACTATTGACCTATGTATTTAAGATCCACGCGACGATTTAAAGCCCAGGCTTGTGATGTGTCACCCATCGCAACCGGACGTTCTTTACCATAGCTCACCATTTTAATTTGACCAGGTTTTACGCCTTGTTGTTCTAATAATCGAGCAACCGCCTGATCACGACGCCAGCCTAATCCAATATTATATTCACGGCTTCCGCGGTTATCGGTGTTACCTTCTAAACGAATTCTAACGTTGGGATGTGCCGCTAAATAATTCGCTTGAATATTCAGGGCATTCATATCTTGCGAACGCATATTGCTGGAATCGAATTCAAAATAATACGTTTGATTCGCCGGCGCTCTCAGGGGATTAATTCGCATACCATTTGAATCGTATTGAAAACCATCTGAACCTTGTGCCGCTGCTGCATTTACGCCGTCGCCACCGCTAGTAGTACCATTGTCGCCTGGATTTTTTTTCGCACAAGCCGCTAATGCTGCTACGCTAAGACCGATGACTAAAAACTTACTCAATTTATTCATTTATTTTTTCTCCTGTTTGAAACCTTTTTAATTATGCAAAAATGGCGACCACGCTGGTTCTTGCACGCTACCATCTCTTGCCGGTAATTTTAATTTAATACGACCGTTTAAGGAAACCATGGCGAGCACGCCACGTTCTGCCGTATCGGTTGCATAAATAATCATTTGACCATTCGGCGCAAGGCTTGGTGATTCGTCACTACCAGCCTGCGTCAGTGTCCTGAATTGGCCGCTGGCTAAATTCTGATACGCAATGCTAAATAAACCACCTTCGCGATGCATCATCACAATACCCCTCTCATCAGGTAAATACAATGCCCGCGCATTATAATTGCCGGTAAAAGTAAGGCGTTCGGTTTGACCTGTGGCTAAGGTATAACGATAAATTTGAGGGGAGCCTCCACGATCGGATGTAAAAATCATGGATTTTCCATCGGGTGAAAAACAAGGTTCAGTGTCAATCGAGCTCCCTTGCGTCAACTGCGTTAATTTTTTACTGGCTAAATCCAGCAAATAAATTTTTGGATTGCCGGATATCGCTAAAACCAGCGCCATTTTTTGCCCATCTGGCGAAAATGCTGGAGCCCCATTAATCCCTGGAAAACGAGTTACTAATTGACGATGCGCGTTATAAATGTTTTGGAAATAAATCCCCGCTTCGTGATTTTCAAAGGATACGTAGGCAATATTTTTTCCGTCTGGATCCCAAGAAGGTGACATTATCGGCTGCTTAGAGGTCAATAAGGTCTGCGGATTATAGCCATCCATGTCGGCCACTTCTAAACGATACTGGCTTTTCATGGGGCGACCTGGCAAATTCGGTTGTCGGTTAACTAGGATGTAGGCGATTTTAGTATTAAAAACACCACGAATGCCCGTCAATTTTTGAAAAACTAAATCGCTGATGTGATGCGAGACCGTGCGCAAACCTTCTCGAGACGTCGTAAAGGACTGGCTTAACAAAGTCGCCGCGCTTGAATCACTTTGGTTCGCGTTGTTTTGGGCATATAAGCCCATTAAGCGGAATTGCACTTGGAATTTGCCATTTGGCAGTGCGTTCACGTTTCCGATAACGACATCGTTGACGCCCTGCCCACGCCAATAGGCAAAATCAAAATTCCCGGCAGCGGAATTTTCAGGTGTATTTTTTACCCGAAATTGGCCGCTGTTATTCAAATCGTTGGTGATAATTTGCGAAACGGCCTGATTGCCAGGAACCGAAGAGGCGGAATCATTGGTAAATGCCGAAACGGCAATTGGAATTGCAGAGCTCACGCCCTGAGTTAATTCGAGATCTAAAGTAGCGTGGGCGGGGATTAATCCGAAAAGTCCCATACAAATTAGGCTTAGTTTTATTATGTTTTTCATTTTATTTACCTTGTATTTATCTGCAAAGTTAGCGATTCCAGGATTGCCTGGAAATCGTAATTAATTTCCCCTCAGTAACCCTCCCCCTAAAAATTCTACGCTGTTGCGTCCGACATTTCTTTAACGTGCTGTGGCGTTAATGTCAATCGAAATTCACGGAAATGTTCAAAGTTCGCGCTGTCTTTTGGCACCGGCAGCGGCGAAGATTTCATAATTGCTACTTTTGCCGAATCATCTAAAAGTGGATCGCCACTCGTACTCACCAAAGTTGCGCTTATTACCTTACCATCTGGCGCCACATGAATGAGGTACTGCACCTTTAAATCACTCGACGTGCCCGGAGCAACATTCCAATTATCCCCAATTACACCTAGAATTTTGCTAGTGTATTTATTCACTAAGCTTGCGGTCTCTGCTTGGGTCTGAGCCTGCGCATTTTCCGAGCTTTGTAATTTAGTTAGCTGTTTATTTTCCTGCGCTAATTGCTGTGCCATTAATTTTTGCTGTAATTCTTTTGATTTTTTGGCGAGCTGCTGTTTTTTTGCTAGAGCTTGTGCGGCCTTTATTTTTTTGGCTTCGGCCTGTTGTTCGGCCAAGATTTTCTTTTCCTCGGCTTTCTGCGCTGCCACCATTTTAGCTTTCTCAGCTTTGGCTTTGGAGTTCATCTCTGCTAATTGTTTGGCACGGAGAACTTCTGCCTCTTTCATCTGCTCTTGTTCAACTTTCAATTTTTCGACATGGGCTTGTGCGCTGGCCTGAGCCTCTTTTGCCGCTTCTGCCTTTTCCTGAATATCTTTTAGATGCTGCTGTTGGACGTGATCCCGCATCAATTGTTCATGCTGAATCGCTTGAATCTGTTTAGCCACTTCGGCGCTATTAACAGCCGTGGCCTGAACCACGGCCGGCTGAGGCGCTGCTACCGGCGGAAAACTTAAGCCCTTTGCTGGCATTTTCACAAAAACTAGGATAATGACCGCAAGATGCAGGGCTATGGACATGCAAATGGGAACTCGATATTTGTACACAAACGTTGTCATTACACTTTCTCTAACTATTCTCTATTTCATGGCCGTCTTTTAGGAGATCATAACGGTCACAATTATAACCGAACGTAGTTTGACACAAAATTAATCACTGGAAAAGGTGCCTGGAATATGCGTTTTGCGGAAACAATTAACACCCCTCAGTAACCCTCTCCGGCAAGGGGAGAGGGGACAATATGCAGCAATTCCCCTTGTGGGAGCAGGTACAATGGGCTCTAAAACACCAAAACCCCTAAATAGACTTTATGATTTACGCCCGATATCCTTACGAATCAAAGAACTCGGGCGAATCACTCACGAAACTGTATAAGAATTTGTCATATTTTTTTCATATATGAGTGGTATTCTGTAAATGAAGGTATCAAGGAAGGTGCCGGATATTGAGAGGGGAAGATTATGAGAGGCCATTCGCTTATTGTGCGCAGTCGCGAAGATTTATCATCAAAAAATTCTAACAATCCTAGCATTAAAAATCTTGCAGAAACAGAAATGGACGTGTCGAATTTGGGTTCCAATAGTGAGTGGACTGCTGATGTAGCAATCCTACTCAGAAAAACTTTGAAAGCCGAGTTCGATAAAAGTGGGAAGACGGCCTCGGGCATAAAAATTCTTGATGCTGGGTGGGATTGGCGTCTTGGCACTGCTAGTATTGATCCTGTATCGTCTGCCGAAAACGAGGAACGCTTTGTCTTCACCTACGGAAATAAATTAAAAAACAAAATGAATCTTCAGATTAGCCTCCTTGGCGAACTGAAATTCACCATCGTCAAGAACCAAAACAATAAAATCCGCTTAGAAAAAATTGAAACCAATCGCCCTTTACTCGATGCAATCGTGATGGGTAAAAATATCGAGCTCCTAAGCCTTGTTAGACGCCACTTTCTCAAATCCAAAGGCAACATTAGCGTTTACCAGGAAGATATCGAAAATGCTTTGAAAAAACCCGATATCAGTACCATGAAAAAAATTGCCTTGCGAACATTGCTGGCTGCCATCGAGGCCATAAAGAGCCCGCCAAGTTATAATTCCAAACTTAATGCCCCCTTCCAAGAAGGGATCGATGCTTTAATTTACGCAGCCTGGGAACTTTATAATGAAGCACCGGAGAATATTGATTCAGGGCTTGAGCGTTATGCATCTACCCTACAAAAATTAAAATTAGTTTTATTCGACAAAGAGACTACACACACTTTGATTAAAATAATAGTTTCTCTTGAATCAGAAATTAACCCCCAATTTGAATTAAAAAAAATTGAGTCAGAACTCCGAACCAATATGTGCACCTTAGCCACTGATATAATTCGTCAAATTAAAAATACGGCTATCACGGATGGCATTGAAGTGCTCATTAATGAAACTGATGTTAATACCGAGCTTGCTATTAAAAATCCGGACGGATTGTTTTATGAGAAACGGAGAAGGCTGGAAGTAAGCCAGAAGGTAATGAGCTCATTTCTTAAGGAAGAAGAGAATGATCCTTCTGCTGGTCAATACGACGCCAAACTCGCCGCGGCCATTTCCGAAGTCAATGCATTACTTTATTTTAAGAAAAGCGCTTCAGGGAAGGACTTGCTTGATTCCATTCCAAGTATTTTACCTCATGATTCTAAAAATACACGCAAAGCAACGACAATTTATGCCGTCATTGAAAATGCCAAAAGAGAACTGGCTGGTGACAGCAAACTGCCTCAGTGGCTACAAGTGTTAAAACGCTTTCTTCAGCCAGTGCTATATCAGCAAGACCAATTAAGAATGGCGCTTCGGAAGATTGTCGAGACTGATAAAGAAGCATTAATTGATAAATTATCCCGAATCGAAAAGGCCACTTTCGCTGCCATTGCCAAGTCAAAACCAGGCCCGTGGGCATTTTGGCGAGCACCTAGGAAGGAAGAAGAATTTCAAAAGATCATGCTGCAAACAAAGGCTCTTTGCACTATTCAAGCGTTTTCACGAAGTGAAATTTTTGAGGAAAAACTTATTGAAGAACTTAATTTATCTAGTCAATCAGCGCTTGTTTTTGCCAAAAATAATAAGCTTAGCAAGAAACTCAAGGACGCAGGTGAATTAGCGCTTGCTGTTGCAAAATCAATTCAAGATAAATTTATCGCTAATGAGATTGCCGCTAATACTTATCAGATTGAAACCGATAAATTACGGCGTGAAGAATATCAAGAGCCCGCTGAGAGCCAAAATTCCACTGAAAAAGCACTTGAAACTGAAAAGGCAGCCAATGATGAAAATGCACATCTACAACGTCAAGCCCGATTTGGAGAACAATGGAAAGTGCTTTACTCAAAACGCCGTGACATGGCTGCAGGTCGAGCTGCCGCTCCAATTCTAGGATCGGTTGCCGGAGTTCCTCAAGAAAACAAGCTTGAAAGCAATAGCGTAACGCTTAAAGTGTAATAAAAATTCGAGGTTAATGTGTCATTACAAATTATTTCACACACGAATCGAACCCACTTATCCAAGTTACATGAATCCCTTAAAGTTGAACAAGCGGAGGTGACGGCTTTATTTGATTTAAAAAGTGAAGAAATCGATTTTGAAATGGTTTTATTGCTGGCGGCTATAAGCGCTTTGCGTAGCAGCTTAGTCTTAAGATATTATGCCGATTTGTTTTTCATTAAAAACACTGAGTTTTCTTCTAGCGTTTCTAAAATCGTAGCCTTATATGGCGATTTTCTCGCCGAAGTCGACAGCACATCCGGAAAAAGATATTTAATTGCGCTCAGCCATTTCGTTACATTTTCAAAGCAGATTCAGAAATGCATCTCCGTCATTGAAGAATTATTTAAAGGAAAACTCGACACAAGTCCTAAAAATAATTTAATAATTCGTTATTTAAGCAATTTAAAAAACGGCATTATACACCTGAGAAACATGGCCCTATTCGCCAGCGCGAATGATATTCAGAAGATGCCACATTAATTTTTGGATTTTTACTCAGTTTCTATCCCGAATATTTTCCGTATTTGCTCCAGCCATCATTCCCTTAAACTCCCCAATGTCCATATGTGGAACCAACACAATGACATTCCGTTCAGGAGTTCCCGCTATAGCGGGAACTCCTTCCTGGTATTAACGCTGGCGCGGTGGGGAACCCACCGCTGGCGCTCAAGGGGAGCCTTGCTCCACTGCCATTGACTTAAGCCCCAGCTCCCTCTAAAAGACATGTTTCCTCGCCCGCTTTTGGAAGTTTAGCGACTTGATAGGTGATATTTTTTCTCTTTCAACTTGGCGATTATTCCTGACCAGCACTGGATTCATTGTAAACAATTTCACCAGTTTGTTAAGTATAGCCTCCTTGTCTTTTTCGCGGGAGAATATTTCAAATGCCATTTTTTTTATGGCATTAAACGATACCGCTTTGTTCACTTTCACTTTTTTCTGCCCCTTGTTCTTCTGCTCATTCATCTCGGTCTCAATGTCTTCAACCAAGATAGTTTCCAGATTGCTCATAAAAATAGTAGACCAAAAGTCTTGCTTAATAGATTCAGCTGTTTTCCCAGTAAAATTCTCTAGGCCAAGGCGGCCTTTAAGTTTTGAAAAAAATGTCTCTACGCCCCAGCGTAATGAGTACAGATATTTGAAATCTTCTGGAGTAAACTCGTTATCATTCAGCAAAGATGTTGCTAGTACTTCCACTTCACCTGTTGATAAAACCACTCTAATGAATTTAATTCGAATGGCTTCGGGTAGATTGAATCCCCTCACCTTTTTCCTCTGGGTTTTAGATACACTGACAACAGCGCTCATCGTCTCAGGCGCATCCAGGGAGAACATCGATTGCGAAGCAGAAAAATACTTTTTTGGGCATCGGATAATGAAATGCCTTTTTTTGCTGATTAAACTGGCCATAAACGTGTAAGAAGCATATCCACGATCAAATATCAGAAGATCATCCGTTTCTAGGCACGAAAGCATGGTCTGTGCTAAATCGGGCTCATAAGTTAAGCTTGGCGCAAGAACGGACTGAATACTCATATGATTCAATACATCATAACAAGCTTCAAACATGGCGCTTGAATATTCACGAAAGGATTTATTCGTTTGATTACCAATCGGTCTTGATCCAAATTCCTTTTTAATTTCTTGGCTATACGGCAAGATAATTTGGGAGGCATCAAATGCCAATAATCGGTAACCCTTGAAACGTTTAATATCATTGTCTTTATAGTAAAGATTAATAATATCGTCATTCAGCTCTACATAGGCAGTATGCTTCAGCTTTTTTCTTGCTTTTGTGAAGGCACCCGCCGTTATGGAAAAATCCTTAAATCGCTCGAGCGTAAATTCATTTAAAATAAGCTGCAAAGATTTTACACTCTTCTTTAGAAGGAGGGTAAATACGGTGATGAATTCTAATTTTCGCACTCGAGTAAACGCACTGGCTGTGGATTTATGCTTACTGACGTAAGCCGGATCTTCTAATTTTCCATTGATGATCGAAATGGTCCTTGTTTTTTATTCATGCTCACTCCTGTAAACAAAAAGGGTTATAAAAAAACGACATCTTAGCAAAAAAAATCCTATGAGCAAATCGAGGCGCTGGGTCGCCAACGATTTTAAAGCGTCATCCATAAGTACGACGCCTTTGCTCTTCAAATAGAACGTTGCGGGCAGCAAGCCGAGTTATCACTATGCGCGGAACGTCCTTTTGAGACAAGTACTTTATGTTTCAAAAGGACGTTCCGCGGACAGGGAGAATTGGCTATAGGCTTTCAACGGCCTATTTTGAAAGGCAAGACTGCAAGCCTGGATGGCTATCGGATTATTTGCTTAAGTCAATGGCAGTGGAGCCTTGCTCCCCCTGAGAACCCCCAGCTTTTTGTAGCAATTCCCGCTTTAGCGGGAATTGCTGCATTCCGTTTTAAAATGATCTGAAATTTTTGTCACCCTCTCCCGCAATGGAAGAAGAAATTAAGAGCGATTTACATTGTGTAATACGAGGTGCATTAATTCCCTCTTAAGGAAACTCTAAATTTTTCAAGTATTTCCGAGAGAATTATTGACTATCCGAGAGCTTCGGCGTACATTCCGCGCGATCAATAATATTAATCTTTTAAGATTAGCGAAAGGGGCTAAATAATGCGTGGGGGAAGAGGTAAAGATTGCAATAGCGACAAAGTTAAAATTTGCTGCATTCGTGCTGGCTTTGTTGGCAATTTCATTTATGGCTTAACTGATTACCCTTTTACACTTGCCGCATGGCTTGGACTTGCCGCCACGGGTGCTGGAGCTGCAGCAGCCGATTACCTGGGCTATCCTTTGTGGGTCATTATTGTGGCAGCACCAATAGGATTAGCTTTTACATTGGGGCTGACTGACGGCGAATATACCAGTAGTGTTGTAAATCAGGAAAAGTCTGAGTCTGCCTCAAACCACGATTTTATAAGTCAAAAATCTGATAGTGACTCGTCAGGGAATGAAAGCATTAAACTCCCTTTCAATGATAGCCTCTTTCCTAATGAAAAGATTTCACTAATTGAAAAACCCCTGAGGCTAGCCTGGTATGAAAAATGGCTTTTCCTACCATTCGAACATTTTGCTAATGGAATTGATCTCTTCGGAGCCCCTTTTTTGATTTTAGGGTATGTCACTATAAATCTAGAACCTTGGAAAATGGGGCTCATCCTTGCTGGCGGGTTCACATACGCTGCCATTTTTTCAATCACTACCGACGTCACCTCTCGAAATGCTATTTGGGCATATAGAAAAGAGCTGAGAGACAGTGAGAATGGTCTAGACATTTCACCGAAAAAAATTAGCCTCATGCTTAAAATCACCATCCTTGGAGAAGGTATAGGTGGATTTCCAAGCTACTTTTATGCCCCAGCCCAAATTTTTGATTTTATCGCAAAACGCTTTGGTGGATTTCAGAACTACGCCATGGGTCTTTCGAAGGCAGGCATCGGTTTTGGATCTTTACCAGGACTGCTCTGCACTCTCTCAGTGATGTATTGTCGTTATTATTACTATCGGGGAAATCAAACTGAAGATGAAGACCTTCCATTAACCCGAATACAAAAATTTAAACTCTTCTTAGTGCGGGGGGCATACTCGGCTGATGCTGTCATAAACATCATTATTGTTACACTTATCATTGCAGACGGTTCACTACCAAATCCCGTGCAGCTTGCCCTTTTTGGGATTTTACCCGCTTATGGTTTAGTCATGGGCCACGAACCAACTCGAGCCATACGTTGGGCCTATGGGATGTTCAATAAAAGAAAGGAAATAACCCAAGAACCAAGCACTGCAAGCCCAACTGACACTAGCACCACAACTCCTGGATACCAGTCTGGTACAGTCGCTCTTGCCTTAAATTAAAATACCCATGAAAAAACGACTGGCGCCAATTGCCAAGCTGAGCTAAAATCCGCCTCATATGAGTAATAACATTGGTTTTGTCAGTTTAGGTTGCCCTAAGGCATTGGTGGATTCTGAGCGGATTATCACTCAGCTTCGTGTTGAGGGCTATGAGCTTGTGAATGATTATGCCGAGGCAAATCTGGTGATCGTCAACACCTGCGGATTCATCGATGCCGCCGTTGAGGAATCCCTATCTAGCATTCAAGAAGCGCTTGATCAAAATGGTAAAGTTATCGTCACCGGCTGCCTGGGTGCAAAGCCAGAAATCATCCTGAATCGATTTCCAAAAGTTCTTCAAGTAACAGGACCACAGGCTTATGAATCCGTCATGACAGCGGTTCATGAACACTTACCTCCGGAACACGATCCCCTCACAAGTCTCATTCCTCCACAAGGCATCAAACTCACTCCAAAACATTATGCCTATTTAAAAATTTCTGAAGGCTGCAATCATAAATGCACTTTCTGCATTATTCCTTCGATGCGCGGAAAATTGCAAAGCCGCCCAGCGGATCAAGTGATGGCCGAAGCTAAACGTCTTGCCAATGCCGGCGTAAAAGAATTATTGATTATTTCGCAAGACACGAGCGCCTATGGTGTAGATGTCAAATATAAAGACGGCACTCGATTTTATGATTTAGCCGTCGCGCTTGGGGAGCTCGGCATCTGGGTTCGATTGCATTATGTGTACCCCTATCCGCATGTGGATGAAGTAGTTCCACTCATGGCGCAGGGAAAAATTTTGCCTTATTTGGATATTCCTTTTCAGCACGCGAGCCCCCGAATTTTGAAATTAATGAAGCGCCCTGCTAGTGCGGAAAATAATTTAGAACGAATTAAGGCTTGGCGACGAATATGCCCGGATATAACCTTGCGCAGCACCTTTATCGTTGGCTTCCCCGGTGAAACTGAAGAAGACTTTCAATTACTATTGGATTTTTTGCAGGAAGCCAAATTAGATCGAGTGGGCTGTTTTAAATATTCTCCAGTGGATGGTGCAGTTGCAAATTCGCTCGAAAATCCTGTTCCAGAAGAAATTAAAGAAGAACGCCTGGGTCGATTCATGCAGCTTCAGGAAAAAATTTCGGCTGAAAAGTTGCAGCAAAAAATTGGGCGTAGTATGCGGGTTCTCGTCGATGAAGTGACTGAAGACGACATTATTGCTCGAAGCAGCGCCGATGCGCCAGAAATCGATGGCCTTGTCTTTATTGAACCGCCTAAAAATCACAAAATTCGACCTGGGGATTTTTTAGAAGTAAAAATTGTTGATGCAGAAGCGCATGATTTGATTGCTGTTATTTAAGTTAATAGAGACATCTTCACCCATAAGCCTTCTTCTTAACTACGCACCCTACCCATAGGTTTAGAAGAATGGAATAATATTTCTTTCAAAAAATCAAATTAATACCAAGGCTTAACAGGAAATTTCATATAAATCACCTATAATAGGTAATGAAGATAAACAAGTTTTGGAGGGTAAGAAAATGGTTGGAAAAACGTATAAGTATGATTGGATTGTTTGGCTACTGCTGATTATAGGCGGCCTGAACTGGGGTTTAGTAGGCTTTTTCCACTACGACGTGTTCGCGCACATTTTTGGTGAAGGCACTATGTTTACCAGAGTCGTTTATGATGTGGTAGGCCTGGCGGGCCTCTTTGGGTTGTATATTTTCTTTGTGCATAAAAGAACCTAATAAGCTGCTTGAAAGAACCGGGGTCATGTCTTTATTTAGCCTGTAATAGGCTAAACAAAGACTTCGCCCTGTTTCGTTTTGATCAAAATTTACTCAATTGGATTATATTTTACTTTAGCTTATTTTTGCAGGTAGTTATTTTAAATCAGAAATTTTTTTTGGTTTCGGAGGGGAAAGCTTTTTGCTTTTGATCATTTTTTACGCAGACTGATTTATCCTGAGAGATTCTACAAGTCCCTAATTACAAAATCAATATTTTTTATTCACTTTTAAGAAAAATTCTGCCTTTAGTGTAAGCCATTCAAATCTTACTGACGAGCCACATGCCTTGCTCAATGGGGACGAGGCTTGCCTGCACCCTAACATCATCACGAATGAAATAATTTAGTTCATCAATCGCACAGGTGGCCTCTCGCCCCCGGTCCATCACACGATCCTTTCCAATGAAAATAGTGTTGTCTAGAACTAGCAATCCCCCTCTGCAAAGCAGGTCTAGGGCCAATTCGTAGTATTGTCGGTAACTTTGTTTATCAGCATCAACGAAGATGAAGTCGAAACTACCCGCCTGCCCTTGATCTAATAGGCCATTTAAGGTCTCTACGGCCCTTCCAATTCGCAAATCAATCTTGTGTAGGACATTGGCCTTCTTCCAAATCGGCCTGCCAATTTCAGCAAATTCAGCCGATACATCGCAGGCGATAATCTTTCCGCTCTCCGGAAGTGCTTGAGCAATCGTTAAAGTGCCGTAACCCGTAAACACTCCAATTTCAATGGCCTTCTTGGCCCTAATTAGGGCCACCAAAAAGCTTAAAAATTGAGCTTGAAGGGGAGTGGTGGACATGTGGCTATGTTCGGCCACCGCTTCGTCGGTGAGTTTGCGAAGTTCGGCCTGATTCCTGGACTCGCGTAATGAGCAATCGGTAATATACTGATTTAACTGCTCAGTTATTGGTTGAAAAATCTTAGCCATCGTCCTCTCTTAATCCACTGTTAATGATTCAGCGTTTTTTCGAAAATTTAAGCGGTTTTTGCTTGATTTTGGTGCGTAAGCATAATAACATGCGCCAAAAAAATAAGGAATTAGTTATGTTAGTTATTACTCGTAGACCTAAAGAATCTATTTTCATCGAACTCGATGGCAAACTGGTTAAAATTACTCTGCTGACCATTCGTGGAAATCAGGCGCAGATTGGTGTTGATGCGCCAAAAGAAATACCTGTGCATCGTGAAGAAATTTATCATCGAATAAAAGAAGGCCAGCCAATCTTAGAAGATAAATAAGGCCCCACAGCAGTAATCAAGTTTAAAGTTAGTAATAGGCAGTGGCCTATGCTTCAAAAACCCCCTCTCCCCTTGAGGGAGAGGGAGGGGTGAGGGGGAAAAATTCCCGCAAGGGGAGAGGGGAAAATTATTCAGACCGCAGAATCTCTTCCACCAAATCTGCAATAATGCTTAGCTTAGCATCATCATCAATTAAGCCGCTGGATTCTTTATATTCCGCAAAACGCTCTTCCAATAATTTTGTAGAAGTTCCCGATGGAAATTTCTTCGCTAATAATTGTCTCGCCAAACGAGGGCCGATTCTCTTATAAAGCTGCTCACGCACGTTCACGTCTTCTGCTGTCGTATTAAATGCCCATAATTCAATCGGGCCCAATGTCGACATTAATAATTGCGTATGCATACCTTCTTTTGTTGCAAATTGGGCGAGAAAAGTAGCACCACCTTCGCGAGGACCATGGACACGGGTACGCAAAGCAGTCTGCGCGGTTTTCGATAATCCAAATACTTCCGCGGTTTTTCGTACGGCTTGCTCAGGTCCCGCTTCCATAATAAAAATCGAGGTCGCAAATTCCACCATCACGGAATCAAAATCTTCTAAAGATTGCGATAACAAAGCCACCTGCACTTTCCATTTTCGGCCTTCACGCATATCTAAAACGACTTGATCGCGAACGGCTTGCGCTTTTGCGGTTCGATGAAATTCATCGAACACAATTCGTTTAGGATCTTCGCGAATTTCTAAAATTCGGGCTTGATGATAAGCACGGTACGCTTCTGGCATATCCGCCACATTATCTTCCGCTAAATAATAATGACGCGCTAAAACATAACGCGCCAACATGTACATCACGGCTGTTTGTCGATTCGCTGCATCACCACCACTTCGCGCCACTTCATCTAAATCCAGTGCCACAATTCGCGCATCACCTAAATCGAAACGCGTGACCTGCGAAATAATCGGATATTCACGCACTGCACTTGAAATCATCCGCGAAACCGCTTGAATTAAAGTTTCGCCCGTGGGAGCTGTAATTTTTCCGTATAAATCTTGAATCGCTGGTAAACGACAAATCGCAGCAACATCGGCCAATACTGGCATGGCATGGCGTTGCGCTAACATCGCTTCATGAGCAAAACCAGCCATAAATAAAGCATCGGTGACTTCCCACCAGGTAGTATTCGCATCGTTCACAAAACCAATTTCATGTAAAACGGCATCAACGTCATCCACAATTCCAGAGGCAAAAATATTCGGATTACCTTCATCGGCCTTGCTTTTATATAATTCATCGATCACTAAGCCCGACATATCCGCCACACCATCGTAGGTTTTATCGGAACCAATCGGCGTTGCTAATAAAGATAAAAAATTCACTAAAAAACTACGTTCTTGTGGCGTTGGATAACGGCAGCCCAATTGCGTATCAAATGGATTAATCGCATAATCAGGACGCATTCGCAAACGATGGTAAGCCACTAAATGTTTTTGATCGGCCGGAAGTGCGTCTTTTAATAATGAAATTAAACCGCTACTAGAAGGACCCATGTCAATAACCGAAATTCGTGGCAAGCGATTAATCCCCGCCGATAAACACACCGCTAAATTAATTGCATTCGACAATACTGATTTACCCGAACCAGGACGCGCATAAAATAAATCAATCCAAGTGGTTTGCTGACGGGAGCCAGGATGATAAGGCCAAGGCTTACCATCGATCGAACGAAATAAAATAGCGCCATTTTCCCAAGGAGATGAAGGTCGAAATAAAGGGAGCATCGTTAACACATCGGATAATGGTGCAATCGAGGGTGAGGCCACATTATTTCCAGAAACACCCAACATGGTAGAAATAACACCTTGGTAAGCATCGCCTGAAACTTCAGAGACATCACAAGAACCCCAACCTTCTATCGCTTTTGCAAGCATCGAAGCACGTGCACGCAATAGTCGCACATCGCCTTCCGGAGCCCAGGTGGCCGCCGCCACTCGCAATTTAACCACCGCATCATCGGTATTTAATTTAATATAACTTAATAATTTTAGCGAATCCGCGATGAATCGATTTTGCGAAGACGTCACCGTTAATACGGAAGCTAAAGCCGTGCGAAGACCTGATTCGGAACCTATTCCATCGCTTTCAATTAAAAATGAAATGCGCCAAGGAATATGCGTTGGTAAAGTACGCGCAAAAAGTCGCGTGAAATTCTGCACTTCTTTTGGAAATAAATCGATAAAAACGGTAGCGTAAATTCGATCGCCCACACGTGCCGTGCGCAAATTAATATTTTCTGCATCACGCGGCAAAATTTGGCGTGCCAAAGAAGGCCATAAAACATCGGATAATTCTCCACGCGCGCGTTTTAATTCTTTAATGGTAATTTTGTCGCCTGGCAGAAGTGGCTTCCATTCGCGATCCGTAAATTCTGGATCAGCACATCTTCGCATAACATGCACGGCCTCGTGAATGGGTAAAAGTTTGTTAACAATACCCACACCCGATAAATCGTTGGTGACACTTCGGACGAAAGAATCGTGGCTTTCGCGTAAATCCGGCACAGCGGCCACGAGATTTTGGCTCTCATGAAATGCTGGAACTTTTTGCTGTTTTAGAGAGCGATTTTTATCGCGACGTGCGCGCTTAATTTGCTCACTCGTTAGAGATTTTAATCGCGTCCACAAAACAATATAGGTTTGTTCATGCGCGCAGTATTTCGCTAAATAATTAATTCGCTCGGAAAATAAGTCTTCAAGGCGTAAATTAACGCGTTTTGCAGTTTCTTGAGCAGGGGATAAAATATTTTCAATTTCATCGCGCACTTGGTCGCGATCGTAATCAAAATATACCTGCATTAAATGACCGGGTTGCGACATGGTCGTTTGTAATGCTTGTTGAAGACCCTCTTGAATTTGCTCAAATTCCGATGCACCAATTAAGGCTTTTACACCCGAGATGCTAATAAGGGATAATAAGGAGCCGTCATGAGCGACGAGCACCGTTGGACTATCTGCTGTTTGAATATCACAATAAGAAGCCGTTGTTTGCCGAATGGTGTGAGACATCCAGGCAAAAAGGCCATCAAAACTTAAACCCACTTTTTTCAATATATTTCGCATTTATTTCTCTTTCGCCTTTAGATACAACTCTTCTAATCCATCCTCTGCCCAATCATTCAGTAATGTCGCATATTTCGCCATATTCGGTAACACGCGTAATTTCGGGGCCATTTTTTCATGAAGCGCGCCGACATTTTCGATGTGAGAATCAATCATCATCTGCCCTAGTAGCGCAGGATTGCTAAAACCCTCACCGAGGTGACTTTCAACCACCTGACTTCTTAACCGCATGCTCCGATAAATATTTTTCGCATTCGTGCTATAAGAAGTGCCCGTAATAATCGAGGCAAATAACACATGACAAAAGGCATTTAATTCGCCTTGACTCATGTCTTCTAAATAAATTAGGGTGCCACCACCGACATCCCCTTTCCCGATCGACTCGAGAAAAAAACATTGTGCGCAAAACACACAGGCCGTGACCAAATTATTTATTTTATTATTCGTATAATTATGGTCGAGATTAATAATCTCTTGATGCTTCTTGGCTTGAAAGCCGCAAAATTGGCAGCTGTGTCCGTCACGCGTAAAGATTTTTTCAGAGAAGCTAAGAAAAGCAGGATCGGCCTTTCTTAGCATAAACAGACGCCAACTCGTTTCTTGTGCTTTTAACGTAATTTTACGTAAAGTCATTGGCGTCTCCAGAGCAGTTATTTGGTGCTGCTTCCGCCCACGATCGAGCCTATTTGAGAACCACCTACTTTTCCGATAGTCGCCGAATTACCAAAAACTGCTTTACTGGCTGTTGGCAACATCGTTGGGAAAAGCATTAAACCAGCACCAACTAAAATCAAGGTTACTCCTTGGCTTAGGGGCACTTGTTGTGGGTTAAGCTTATGTTGGTGAAATTTGAAAAACGAAGCCATGACAAAACCGATACCGGCAATCAATGCGACGTCTGACAATATTACTGCCAATTTGCTGACTGAGCGGTCAATATTTGTACCTAGCGCGGTCAACGTAATACCGGATGCAGGGGCTGCCATCGCACTCGTTACGCACATAATACCGAGTGCCGTTCCAATCAACAAAGCGCCACGCTTAAACATCGGTGAACGCACAATACTTTTAATTGACTTCATCATTTTTTATATTCTCCACAGTTAATTAAAATTTTTCTTTGTTTGCAAAAAGAGACGCCAAAACTTTCAATTGCCTTTGGCGTCTCCCAAGCGCTTAAAATTATTTAGTAGTGCTGCCGCCTACGATTGAACCAATTTGGCTACCACCTACTTTACCAATAGTTGCCGAATTACCAAAGACTGCTTTACTAGCTGTTGGCAACATCGTTGGGAAAAGCATTAAACCAGCACCAACTAAAATCAAGGTTACACCTTGGCTTAGGGGTACTTGTTGTGGGTTAAGCTTATGTTGGTGAAACTTGAAAAACGAAGCCATGACAAAACCGATACCGGCAATCAATGCGACGTCTGACAATACTAGCGCCAATTTACTTACTGAGCGGTCAATATTTGTACCCAACGCGGTCAACGTGATACCAGCTGAAGGACTTGCCATCGCGCTCGTTACGCACATGATACCGAGTGCCGTTCCAATCAACAAAGCGCCACGCTTAAACATCGGCGAACGCACAATACTTTTAATAGACTTCAACATTTTTCTTATTCTCCACAGTTAATCAAATTTTTATTTATATTTGGTTTGGCCACTAATCAGCTAACCTAGTAAGGACTACTATACCGCACTAACCTTAAGGTAATATTAAGAGATTAAGGAAAAATTAAGTTTTTTTGATAAAATCTCGACTTTTTCGAAAATTTGTGGGTTTTAGGGGGATAAGAATAAAAAAGAGGGCCTGCAGCCCTCTTTGATCTAAACCGCTTACGCTTAGGCGGCGTCGAGGATTTGAAACAGCAGGTGGTAGGTGCCGACGATATGAATCAGCAAAAAGCCTGACATGAAAAGAACGCAGGCCTTGCCCATCTGGCCTGGTTGGCCTTGCGAGTTCCCAGCGCGAGAAAACATAATAATACTGCGAATGATGGCGCCCACCCCAATAATCCGGACAAACATCAATACAACGGGGATATATCGATCCCAATCGTGACCACCTGTGCCAATGCGCAGCGGCGAGCTCTGGGCCCAAAAGGCCATCGTCGCGGTATCAATAAAGGCCGGCAACATCAACATAATGGCACCCGCCAGCAATTTAAGGCCAGGGCCCGCTAGCGACATATTCTGAGACATAAAAGTACGCTGCTCGCCATAACGTTTAAAATGGAACAAAGCGCTAAAGATTAGCGAAACACCCATTATGATGGAAATTGCCTGAATCATTCCGGCAATCTTCGTTAAATTGTGAATGATCGTATAAGTATCTGGATGCATTTTTTACACTCCTACACGTCGTTAGAACCAAAACGAATAATTTTTCCGCTATTGGTGGTTACTTGGCCACTTTGAGGATCAATCGCTATGACTTCACCATATTGAGGAACAATATCGCCCACTCGTACGGTTTTCTCTAAACCATTAGAATTCACAATCCAAGCGCGCCCAGACAGAATCGCCTTCACATGAAATTTGGCCACTGGAATTTTGGCTCCGATCGCTTGCAAAATTTTCACTTGCGCCGACAATGCTTCCACTTGTTTGGTCAATGCCGCAATGGTCGCCTGATTGCTCGCCTGGTTTTGTGCGGCTTGACTTAAAGCGGAATTTACCGATTGAAGCTGCGTTTGAAGCTGATTAATGCTCGACTGATTACTTTGCAAAGCTTGTTGCAAGTCGCTTATTTCACTCGACATTTCCGGACTCACTTCTTGCTTCACAATGGTTTGTGGAACTGGAGTGGGAGCCACCGCAATGGGTTTAACGGCCGCGGGCTGCATCATTTTGTAAATGATTAATACCACAATGGCACCGCCAACCACGAGGAGCAAGCGCTTATTTCGAAGCAGCGAAAAACTTGAGAAAATTCCGCCAGAACGAGGTGCCGCTTGCGCAGCTTCTTCCTCATGAAAAAGCGGCTCCGCATCACTCGTTTTTGCATGCTCTTCCGCAGAAGAAACGTATTCATCAGACGGAAATTGATATTCGTCGTGATCTTGATTTATTTTTTTATCTACCATCTTATTTACCCTCTGTTAAACCTAATAATTGATTTTTTACGGCTGTTACATTGTTATTGTTGTTCGGAGCTGGAGCAGGCGCAGGAGCAGCCGCCGCTGCTCCTTGCGAATCGCTAGAAATAGAACCTGCTTGTGCGGAGGTCGGCATTTGCATATCAGTCATAAACAATATGCCCAGACCAGAACCCGCCTGTACTTTAACTGTTGGCGGAGTATTAAAGTTGTTGCTCATACGATTCGCGTACTGCTCACCCACGTTACCCGCTGCTATCGCTGCAATCCCACCTAGACCGACGTTAGCGTTTTGCTGTGTCGAGCAACCAATATTGCCCCATACACAGGATGTTACGCTGTGATTCGCAATAACCGCATCGGACAAACCTTGTACGAAGGCCGAGGCGAATAAGGTGCCGTAGCGAAGCAAGTAGTGATAGTTCACTGAGCCTGCCATTGCGGTATGCGCGGTATCAGGGTCGATCGCTACTGCGTTAATTGGAATCGAATTAGGATATCGTGGGTCATTGGCCAAGTAGAAGGACAATACAACCCGATCATTAACTCGTTCAAATTTACCCAGTAATTTCGCACCCTTTAATATACCCGTGACCACGTGTGCCATAATCGGCGAGTTATTGTCACTGTTAACACCAGTATCCAGAACCGCGAACAGAACCGTTCCTGCCTTGATGATGGGCGCACCCACTCCACCAAAACTAGCTCCACCTTGGTTATTATTCCCAGTATCTTTAACCTTTGGCGCCTGAGCAAGCGATTGATTACTATGATTACTCCAGCCAGCCAACAATTTTTGGGCTTGCATGGTCATCGCATTCTGTTGCTGCGCAATATAATCTTGTTTTTGCTGAGCATTCATTTGTTGTTGTTGCAAACGAGCTACTTCGGCTAAACGCGATTCTGGCGTATTGGCTGTCATTGAAGGCATGCCGGAATTACTACCACTGCTGCTGCCATTACCATTAGCGTTGATTCCGCCATTAGCGTCATTGCCAGTCACGTTTCCACCGCCATTGCTGCCATTCACACCATTGCCAGCCACATTGGCGCCACCATTAGTGGCTTTAATGCCATTGCTTCCCACTGGAGCGGTATCTTTAGCATATCCAGCTTCTTCTGGGGTATAACCAGCTCGCAGTAAATCACCACGGGTAAACCCAGCGGCACGCAATTCGCTGGCTGGGAATCCAGCCGCACGTAATTGTGATGCCGTGAAACCAGCTGCACGTAAGTCATGCGCTGTGAATCCGGCCGCTTTTAATTCTTCGGGCGTAAAGCCAGCCGCTTTTAATTGGCCTGCTGTAAATCCAGCGGCTTTTAATTCCGCTGGCGTATATCCAGCCGCCTTTAAAGCACTGGCGCTAAAGCCCGCATCCCGTAATTCTTTCGAAGTATAGCCCGCGTCTCTTAATTCTTTTGCGGTAAAACCAGCAGCTTTTAATTGCGCGGCTGTGAAGCCCATTTTTTTCAATTGCGCGGCAGTTAAACCGTGTGCTTTTAGTTCCGAAGCGGATAAACCCGCTGTGCCAGGAGCAATTTTAGAAACTTCGGCTATATCCCTAGGTGTAAAACCGGCAGCTTTCAAATCGTTATCCGAAAATCCAGCGGCTTTTAATTGTGCCGTGTTAAAGCCATTTTTCTTTAAATCAGCGGCACTAACGCCTTGATTTTTTAATTGCGAGGCGCTTAAACCGGAAGACGTTCCCGAAGCTTGATTCGCTAAAGCATGCGTCGCATTTTCGATTTCTTTATCGGTATAACCAGCCGTTTTAAGATCATTATTAGTAAATCCAGAGGCCTTTAATTGCGCTGCTGTCAGACCTGAATCTTTAAGCTTAGAAGCGCTTAAACCATGCGATTTTAATTGCTCGGCGTTCAGGTTTGCAGAACCTGGAATAATATTCGCGGTGTCTGCGATTTCTTTAGGTGTAAAACCCGCAGCTTTTAAATCTTTATCGGAAAATCCAGCCGCTTTTAATTGTCCAGCTGTGAGGCCATTTTTTTTCAAATCGCCCGCACCAATGCCTTGTTTTTTTAATTGAGCCGCATTTAAGCCTTGCGCTTTTAATGCTGCTCCAGAAAGAGCATGAAGACCCCCCGCCGCTGCAATTTGTGCTGGCGTAAACGCTGATTTAATTTCATCAGGTGTAAATCCAGCTACACTTAATTCGCCTGGGGTGAAACCTGCCGCCGCTAAATCTTTTGCGGTGAAACCAGCTTCTTTTAAATCGTGCGCATTAAATCCGGCCGCAACTAATTGGTCCAGGGTAAAGCCACAATCTTTTAATTGCTTGGCGGTATATCCCACGTCTTTTAAATCACCGGACGTGTAACCCGCTAATTTTAATGCTGGGCATGAGCAACCTTGGCACGCTAATTCTTCTGCGGTAACGCCTGTTTTACGGGCCATTTTTAAATTTTCGACGGTGCAACTGGTCGGATTCGGTTTAAACATGACCACGACTTTTTTAAGTGGACATTGGCCAGGCATCGTTGAACCAGAACTTTGCCCATCTAAAAGGGCTGAATTAAAGGTATTCGAAGAATCCTTCGCAAATTGATCCGGATTTCCGACAAAGCTCGAGCGGGTAACCGTTGGAACGGCAGAAGTCCCGGCTTTCCGGGCTTTTTCTTCATCCAGCTGATTTTGCAGATTCTGATCCTGCACATACTGATTTGAAGGATTACCGGCGCCTGGAATCGATTGAATACTGGGCGCCGCCGTAACCGCTACTGTCGCTTGCGCATTTCGTTTATTTTCGACGTGACGCCATACGAAGACGAGGCCGCCCACGATGACAGCGGCAATCGCCATCAGCACCAACACGCGTGATTTGGAATGATTGGACATATTATTTTCGCTCATTTTTATAACCCTTTAATCGTCAATTGCGTCATCTTTCCTTGCTGTGAAACTAAAACTACTGGGGCCTTTTGTAGTTCATACACGTGCGTACCGTCTGGGCTGCTCATCGTGGCAGTCCAACTTGGCGACAATAAAGTTAATGTCGTTCGCAGATACATATGCTTGTGGTAGGACCAGGCTTGGCCAGGACCACCAAGCACTTGCAGGGTTTTTGCACCTTCTGCAGGCACTCCATTTAAGAATGTGAGTAATTCTGGATCGGATACGGCTGGTAAACCACCGCCTTCCATCGGTTTTGCATTGGGACCTAAGCCAGGAACGCGTAAATCAACGCGATAATCCACAGCAGTTTGTCCGGGCATCAAGGTCACCATTACTGGGGTATCTTGGCCCTTCAGCATCACCGCAATATTGCCAGTTTCGTAAGAATTCAGGGCTTCTACCAATACAGTAGAACTCTTGCCATCGGGCTGATTAGGCTCCACATTAAACGCTTTAGGATTCCCTAAGTCATAGGCTACGATCGGCCAAGGTTGACCGGTTGAATCTAAAAAAACCAGAGAGGTTACAAAGCCAGCGCGTAGACGAACCACCGGAGGTGCTGCCCCTGGGGATAAATTCACCATTACCGAACTAGAAGTAGGTTTTGGCGGCGTACCAGGATATTGAGAAGCAGCACGTTGGCTTTGGTCGAATAAATAGCGAAGCGTTTTAATTTGATCGGGTGATAAAGGCATCATATTTTTCACGGTTTGTACGAAGGCCGTTTGGCTGACGCCTGGCGCTCCCAAACCAGTGGTTGATGCAGCTGCCGCATTGGGTGCTGCCTGAGCCACGCCCACAGCGCCAGGTGCTGCCTGTACGCCTACAGCAGGGGGTGCTGCAGGAGCGGCTGGCGCTTGCGGCTGTGGTGTCGCTGAAGAAATTAATTGATTAATGTTTTGGCTTTGGGCTTTATTTTCGCCCGCCACACCAAAACCAGCGGCAAAGGCCGAGGCTGTTAATCCAACGGCTAAACTTGTCGTTACTATCAGTATTTTCTTCATCACGTTTCACTCACCTATTATCAAAATAAATTATTTATTAAACACCACTACCATCTAATTGCTGCGCCGTAGTCTTTTGTACTTCTGGTAAGAAGTTATTAATTGCTATTTGGCTCGGATAATTATTAACCGGTTCACGCAATACAATTAATGTCACTTTCATCGGCATCGGTATGCTCTGTTTACTGTTCGTAAATGTCACTAATATCGACATTTCGACTTTCCAAGCATACACGCCACCCAATAATTCTTTTTCCAGCACTTGCGGAGCGCCTGTAATTTCTGCATCCGAAACCATTTTCAAATCGGTTAGGGTTTTTAAGTTGTTACTTTGCTTTAATGCGGTAACAAAATACTGCCAACCCGAGGGCGTAAAATTCCCGGAAGCCGTTTGCAACTGATCCCGCCAGTGCATAAAATCCAGGCTAAAAGCTTGTCGAACGGCATTGGCTGACCACTGCGCTACAAAATCATCGGTCACTACAGGATCACTTAATGGATGGAATTCTATAATTTTACCATCTGCTGTAGCCGCAAAATATTGGGGTTGTGGTGGATACATCATTTTGTACACGACGCCACCCAATAAAATCGCATTAATTCCAATTAAAAATAAAACGGCGATAAATATTTTTTGATAACCATCGCGATAGAAGTCATTTCGTTCTACTACTAAGGCTAATCCACTTTCATCTACTGTTTTCTTTTTCTTCATTTTCATATTCTCTTTATATGTCCGCATTCTGCGCTTCAAAATCGCTGATCTGTACACCCTGTGAAGCATCCAAAGTTGGAACGCGTTGCACATTCATCGTCACAACGAGGTGCTTTTTTTGGTTCTCGCTCGTACTGCTGAAACTCACTAGTACCGGCAACTGAATGGTCCAGGTAAAGCGGCCATGCAATACAGCTCGATTTAAGACCACTGGCGTACCGGAAACGATGGCGCTCATCACTACCTTCTGGCCTTTCACGGTTCCCAGCAGACTGGAGGTCTTTAGGGCCTTCTGAAACTCTTCCCACCCATCTGGGGTGAAATAGGGCTTGGCCTGATCCAGTTGTTGTTCATAGTGGACGAAGTCCAAGTTGAACGCTTTACGGGTCGCCAATGAGGCCCATTCCAATATAAACTTGCTCGTTAGAATCGGTTCGCTCAGCGAATACATCTTGGTCACAACGCCATTGGTTGTGCTGGCAAAATACTGTGGCTGCGGCTCGCGCATGCTCATCATCACTAGAATCCCCGCCAACGCCGCGGCGCTAGTGGATAGCAGGATGGCGGCACTCAATGCCTTGCGATAACTATTACGATAAAATGTCTGGCTCATTGCTCTCTCTTTACCTTTGAAACCTTAACCTGTGCTTAATGTAACAGATCAACCTTAAGGGAAGATTAAGAAAACGAGGTTTTTGAAGATTTTTTTTCACCGGAAGGGGGTGATGGGGGGTATTTTATGTTCAAAGTATGAACAATAGGACAGCTAAGCCCTTGTTTTGGGTCCAAAAGAGTGGTGGTCTGGTCCCTCATTTGTATCTAATAGCCTATAATGAAGGTATGTACAAGATATCAAGACGAGAAACATGGGAATTGTGGTTTTTTACGGCCTTGAAAATACCGATGGTTTTCTGGCTTAGGCCTCGTATACTCACGGTATCGGACGAAAAGGCCACACTTCTGGTTAAATTAAATCGACGAACGCGAAATCATCTTCGATCGATGTATTTTGGTGCGCTTTGCGTGGGGGCCGAAATGCTGCCCGGCGTATTGCTCTTGCGTTTACTCAAAAAACATAAAGAAAAATTTAATTTTATTTTTAAAGATTTTAGCGCTGAGTTTTTGCGCCGATGTGAGGGGGACGCCCTTTTTGAATGCAATGAAGGCGATTTAATTTCTGCCACTATCGAAAAAGCCAAGCAGTCAAATGAGCGTGAAAATGTCACTGTCAACATCACAGCCACCGTCCCCTCAAAATCGGCTGATGAGCCGGTTGCCAAATTTAAAATTACTTTATCGTTGAAAAAGATTCAGAAAAAATAAGCCATCTAAAATGGCGGGTCTGCAAACGATGGGGCTGATATGGGTTGCAACATATAAATCGCGTAATTGTAAATGTAGATTTTTTTGAATCCATTTTCTGTGGTTGCTACCGTTAAAAGATGATTGAATGACCTACGCAATGCTTTTTGTTGCTCGGGTGTGAATTGTTTAATTATTTTTTCGAAATAGACTTTTGCCACCAAAAGACCAGGACGTTTTGTTTTTTCGATTCTCGTTAAAACCGGATTATTATTTCTGCCAATATAATATTGGTAAAAAAGCAATTTGAATTCTTTCTGATAAAGTTTTACATACGCCACTTGAAGATTGTCCCAGGAATGGCCTGTTTCAGTTGTATTTAAGGCAAGTTTCGTAAAATCGTCAAGGGCATTTGTAAAATTCTCGAAATTGCCCTCCGCCCCCATCAAAGGATAATTTCCATTTTTCAGCATTTTGGCGTAAATTTTGTCGGTGTTTTTATCTACGCAATTACTATACTGCATAATGGCGCCTACTATCGCTATCGTGCTGCCATTTTGTTTGTCACTTGCTTTATTAATCCAAGATACAGAGGGCTCCTTCAATACATTCTCACAGCTTTGATTTTCAGCATAGGCCGTGCTAAAGAACAGCAATGTTGCCGTACTAATTAAAGAAGTAAGTTTACTATTCACTTATTTTCTCGATAATAAATAAAGGAACACTGGCAACATTATAAACACACTTAAAACCTTAATATTTTTCATAACCCGCCCTCTTGCTAAAATTTATGCCCAAAATATAGTCTTTTTTTCGAGATATTTCCAATTTCACTTCCCTGGTGAGCAATGAACTACAAGCTTATAGGGTTTGGTGCCTCCCCAAGTTACAATTTCAAATAGCAAATTTGGCTCCTTACTTGGAGTGCCGGAGATAGTAAATTCTAATTCAGAAGACTGAAAAATGCCGGTTTTCTTGGCTCCCGCAAAACCCAAATGATGTGTTTTGATCCAGTAGCTAACGGCCTCCCCCTTCGAAATTGGGTCTGTCGAAATTGAACAGTAAAGATTGACATCATGACAACTTGATTGAACTTTTGAATCACAACGGAGCTGAAAATTCGCTTCACCATCCGCATACTTCGTAAAAAATGGATTGCAGACCACCGGTTTATTACGGTAAGTGCATTGAGTACCTTCTTCCTGTGCGAATGCATCGTTTGAAATACCAATAAAAAACGGAAATATCAGAACACTAGCTATTACTGTTTTACGACTCATAAATTACCTCATCTTTCACAATCTGATATTGCTAAGTAATGACAAGCTCCACGGCTTCAGGAGCCAAGAGCTTGTTTTTTACTTTCAGAACACAAAAGCGCTAATCTTGTTTATTCGAGTCAGTGCAGTTAAAAGTAACTGGAGCTGTCTTTATAGACACAACAATTAATTCAAGCATTAATCCTCCGTCTTGGTGCGTCTCCATTTGAATGCCTAAAGTTTTGTCAGGACTAAAGTCATAGGTTCGATTAGGCACAAAGCTTGGCTTTGGATTATGTTCAGCATTTGGAGGTAAAAAGACAACATTTCCTGTCCCTGAAATAAATGAACAAGCTAATTGATGATTATAGGTTTTCTTAGTTCCTCCACCTGGTTGAGAACAATGGCTGCAGCGAACTTGGATAATGTCTTGTTTATTCAACACGACATCGCATCGATTGAAACCACCTGTTCCTGATAATTCACATTGCTGCCCATTTACCGCCCCAGCTGCAGAAGCAGTCCCAAAAAAGGAAACCAACACAGGCAATGCCAAGGCCTTACTTAAGTCTTTTATACACATCATGATTCACCCCCAAAAAGATTTATAACCGAAATATAGTCTACAAAACTCTATTTTTCCAGGAGTTCCCGCTAAAGCGGGAACTCCTTCCTGGTAGTAACGCTGGCGCGGTGGCTAAAGGGAGTGGATGGGTGTGTTTAGCAGAATCTGAGGCGGCGTTTAATTAATCTACAGCCTCAGCGGGTTTTTCTTGTTTTTTCAAGCTGATCTTTTGGATCATGTTTTTAACCACGTCGGCGAGTTCGCTGCCAGTGGTGGTGGGTTTGTAATCCGGTGGGTATTGCGTGCCGCGCTCCATATCGCCTATCACCTCGATGGCGATATTCATCGCTTGCTGGCTGGATTTACCGCATAAACGCTGAATATATTCGATGCCATCACGAGTTTCCGCGCGCTCGATTATCGGCGTTTTAAATTCGGAAAGATTCACTTCGAGCACTTTTTCTAAATGATCACTCAAGCGCATTTTTGTAAATAAATTCAGGTGATCGGGTTCCACATCACCGAAAGGATTAAAATCTTCTGCCACAAACATCGGTATATCCGATTTTTTGATGCCAGTTTGCAGCGCTAAAATAGAACGTTCGATGGGATTGATTTCGGCATTAGCCTTCATAAAATCCGCAACTTTTGCAATTTCTTCTTCATGAATTACATTCGGCTCTGGCAAACGGGAAGCTACAGAATCCACAGTTAATTTATGAAAATGTTTAAAGCTCTTTTTCAATTTTTCGACATCGGTATCTGTCGGTACGTCGACCATTAAGAAATGGTTTAAGCGCATTTTTTTAACGGGCTTAGGATTCGCGAAGAAAAAACGACCACGCACAATTTTCGATTTGAAGAAAAAGTGCGCCTCTCCCAAAGCCTGTTCTTTTAAATCAAGAAGATCAATACGAGCTCGTTTTTCCACACGCGCACCCTTACCATCTTGATAAAGACCAAATACACTGCCCTGATCCACTTGGAAATTATCGACGTGCATCACATAGGATTCGCCCGCGGATTTCATGAAGAAATCCCAGGTTTCTGTTGGATCTTCTAATTTCATACAAATTTTAATGTTGGTATTCGCACCAATGGACGCCGCTTCTTCTTTTGAAGCTTTTTGGAAAGCCGGTAAATCTTGTCCGGAAAATACTACGGAGAAACCGAATGAACGCGCTTGCGCAGGAACTACAGCGAAACCTTCTACGGCATAATAACCATACTCGTCAAGAATACATAAAAAAGGTGTTTCCGCATTCGTTGGTTTTCTTTCAACGAAATCGTGATACTCACCTTCCACGCTATCACCTAAGCCCGCAGCCATCATCGCTTTTAAAGTACCGATAATAATTTTTCCTAAGTTCGATAATTCGTCTGGCGATTTTTCAAACGCCGGTAATAATACCGCTAAAATTCGGCGATTTAATACAACGTCACTTAAATCCACTTCGGCTAATTTTGTTCGCATAATGTGGCCGTAAGTATCCGCCAAGGAGCTGAATTGTCGAACTAATTGCATCGTGATAAAACCGTGCTGCTCTAAAACCTGCGAAACTTGCTTGCCTTTTTTCTCTTTATTATAACCCGGAAGGTTAATAAATAGTTACTAATTGGCTCTAAAACGGTGGGCGGCATATTTTC
This sequence comes from uncultured Gammaproteobacteria bacterium, assembly GCA_963711375.1. Taxonomy (GTDB): domain Bacteria; phylum Pseudomonadota; class Gammaproteobacteria; order Coxiellales; family Coxiellaceae; genus CAVQDV01. The sequence continues at coordinate 1,604,962 of CAVQDV010000005.1, read as the reverse complement.
CAAGCTGACGGATTCTTCACCATCACGTATAAATAATTTATCGATCACCATCGCTTCTAATTTTGGTAAATGAAAATAATTACGGATGGTATTCGCATCTAATAATATATGGCCTGCGTCACGCATGGCCACCATGACTTTCATCAAAGCTTCAACAAAGGCAATCGCACGGCCTTTCCACATATCACCATCGGAATTTGATGAGGACGCATCCATCATACTCGTCACGAGGTTGGCTAACATACTGGATGAACCGCGTGAAAAAGGATTTAAGGTGTTGGATAAGCGTTTTTCTTGAGGACCAATAATATCCTTCGCACCCGTCATGAAATTAATTAATAATATATCGTCTTCACGGCCCATTGAGCGCACCATCGAAAAAATCTTTGCAAATAATCCGTTATCACCCTTACCGTCAACATAAATAAATCCACAGGCCTGTAATAAGGGATTATACGCCATTGAAATTAAGGCTTCTGTTTTACCGGAACCTGTGGATCCAAAAATTAGGACGTGGGTTCGCATGTCTTCATTGCTGAACCAGAGTTCATCATGCGTAACATTTTGATTTCCGAAAAAATAAATACCGCGCGATTCACGGGGTTTTGTAGTGCCTGGTATTAGATCATTAAAATCTTTACGATTGGCGCGCTTAGGTAATTTAAATGGCAAGGTGATGGGGCGCGTAAAACAATAAATAAAGGTGCCCATACCCAAAAGCAAAGCCAATTCTGCCAGTGTGCCTACGAAGAAACAGGTTACTGCACAGGCTAGCATAAAATAAGCCGTGCCTCTTGGATCTTTGAAAAAATCGAGGAGGCGCACCATCAAGGGACGTGTGTCTCTGATGACGCCCTTATGATTCCGCTCGTGTATTTCGTCTAAGCCGCGTTGGTTGTATGCCATCTTTCCCCATCCGGAATGTGTAAAATATTTTTCATTTCCGTCTCTAAGGCAACCACAGCTTCCTTAACCATTGGCGTTTTTAATCGGCGTTTAATTTTCTTTTCCGCTAGCCAGTGCGCAAAAGGTCCTGCCACCTCGATCACCGAAGTTTGACGACCTACGGTATTCAACATAAACCATAAGCGTCGATCAACGGGTTTTAACCACAAGAATTCTGCCGTTGCAATAACACCATCAGTACGACCCATTTCTAATAAAGTCGCCATCACCGTGTAAACATAGGCATGGTGTTTTTCGGCCCATTTTAAATATTGCGAATTTCGGTATTTTTCCAATAAATCGGTAACACCAGCAAAATTTAATTTTCCGTGCGCACTGGAAGCCGCAATTTGTGCTAATAATTTCGAAGCCACTGGCCGTTCTCGATGGGCACGCGCCAAAAATACCACGAATAAAGCTTTGATATGAATCGGTAATTTATCAACGCCTTGCCATAATTGCCCCAGCTGCATGGTAAATACACGTGTCGCCGCTCCATCATCAATAGCCCATAAATGACGATCTTCAGCATCTGGATTTGCAATAAGGCGAGTAATTTTATTTTCTTTACAAAAATCCAAGGGCTTCTTCGGCATAGACCAAGGTCCCACCTCTGGATCTTCTTTTACTAAATCAATTGTTAAAACCGGCGTAATTTGTGGCCAATTTTCTTGTTCTTCTTTTTTGAGTGAGTCCATGGTATGGGTATTGCGGAACCGTACCGAAGCATGGCGAGAATAGCTGTATAGGCCAAATAGAACTAACATGATGGCGATCGGATAGCGCATGAATTCGCCCATATAGTCGTTGATAGAGGAAAAATAATTCACGTCCACGGATTTCGATGGCGTTGTTAAAATATAATTTTTAATAGCCAAAAAATGATTCAGATCCACCACCGGTGCTAAATGAAATTTTAGCGCCACAATATTCCACCACGTAAGCACATGAGTTAGCACAAAAATTTCGCCGAGTCGCATGAAAAATATAGGCGTCACAATCCAAGGCCGCTTAAACCACCATATGGCAAGGAAGGCCCCAAAAATAATGGCAATCATCCAAAAGAAATTGGCAGATTGATCGCTGGTATTTGGCTGTTGTTGACTCATTTTACTCTTCTTCTCGTTGCTCTTTTAATTTGCCATCTAGAAAATCATAACGTTTCCCGGCATGCACAAAGCTTAGGATATGCGCGGGATTTACCGCGTTATGCGCCAAACTAATTAAGGCATGCCCAAAACGATCTTCTCTTGTAAGATCACTTTGAATTTTCTTTTCATCAATATCCACTTCAATATACGCTTCTTGATCCGGCGCATTTTTAAGACGAATAGCGGTCTGCGCTTCTGCTTCTTTACGATAAACCGGACGACCCACTAAATGGCTTTCGATGGAGCGCAACTGCAATTCCCACTGTTTTAATTCGTAGCCGCGGCTTTGAAAAAGCACGATATACACTTTTTCATAGGCCACTTGTTTATGGCTAGTAATAAAACTGGGTCTTTTTACACTAGCGTTGGCTCTTTCTGTTTTTATAATATTTTCCGCTTGTTCGCGGATTTCTTTTAAAGGCCGCAGACAATTGCGTATAAATAAGGATTCATCCCAATCACCTTGCGCCAAAATTTCATCTACCGCTTTTATAATGGCTTCTGCAAATTGCAAATAACCTGTTCGTGTGCGGATGCTTTGCGCATAAAAGGCTTCTGCCTTTTGCAAAAAGTTTTCTTGCTGTGCCTTTACGCTTTCAATTAAGCGTTTTTTTAATTCATCGCTTTGATTATTCCCCGTGGGGTCATTGCGAAAACTTAAAGCCATGAATTAGCCCCCAGCCCTTGGACGGAAGGACTCAAGCTCGTTCAATTGTTGGCCCATTGTCGCGCGAGGAGTCTCGGCAACTGAATTTTGCGATTTATGACCAAGCCCTTGCCACACCTCTTTCATGCTTTCGGCCAAAATTTGGGCGAATCCATGTGCGGCTTCTTTCACTTGATTTGCTAGTATCGTGCTCATTGCTGTTTACCTTCTTATTAGTAGTCTTACTGTTAATCTATTTAGTGATTATACCGGACAAAGCTTAAGGAAAAATTAAGAAACCGGGATTAATCATATAATAATTCATCTAAGGGCACTTCATCTCGGGTTGGACTGGCCTTGGCGAGCTCATGAAGTACGTCTGTTATGCAAAAAAGTCTTAACACATCGGGTGTGAACTCATCAAAGCTCACTTTTACTCCAAGTAGTGATTTTTCAACGTCTTGGTAGCTGGCGCCTAGGCCATAGCCGAAGCAAAGAGAGGCTAATTGGTCTGCCCGTTTTGTGAGGCCTGGCAGTAGGCCTGTATCCGAAAACATTTCGGTAAACGCGATGGAACGCCCTTTTAGGGTGAAGTTAACGTTCATTTGTTTAGCAATAGCCGCTAGTTTCTTTGCGATTTCCATCAGTTTGTCCACCAAGGTCTTGAGATTTTTCGTTTGCCTGCGGCTGCGCTACGCAGCCAACGGAAGAACACAATCGGGCTAAAGCCATAACGATTTAATATGGTAAAGAACATCATGGTAACAACGGCCACAATCAGGGTCCATATGCGCATATGCATTAAAAACAAGAGCATAGGAAAGGCAGCTTGGCCATCCCAAATAAAAAAGCGGATCGATCGCGCCGAATCTCGCCAATGTGCTTCTGCATTTGTTCGCATTAATAACCTCGTTTCTTAAGGCCCATTATACCGACCAAACCTTAAGGAAGTATTAAGGATTCGGATTTTTATTTCAGATTTTTCCCCTTTTTTTATCAAACTGGGCCAATTAGCCCTAGGAAATCACCTAATAGGCCAATTTTTATTTTCAAAATTTGGCCTATTAGGTGATTTTTTTGGTATAATGGGCCACGTTTCTAAACAAAAAGTTGGCCTATTACTAAAATGAGCACAGAAAAAACATCGCAAGCAATTGAATTTATTGGAAGAAATAAAGAATTTACTCGCATTCGCGCCATTGCGGAATCTGATGAGTCACAAATCTTAATTGTTTACGGAAGACGCCGAGTTGGAAAAACAGAATTGATAGAGCGTACCTTAGGAAGCCGCAATTTAATAAAACTAGAGGGCTTGGAAGATGGAGATGAAAAGGCGCAAATCGAGCATGTTCTCTTCCAACTTTCAAAGCAGCTCAACGACCCTTACCTATCAAAAATGCATTTTCCAAACTGGGTAGAAGTTTTTGATTTTATCGCCAATCGATTGGCAAGTGGGAAATGGACCCTTTATCTTGAAGAGGTCCAATGGCTAGCAAACTATAAAAACAAACTCATTTCCGCTCTAAAATATACCTGGGATAATCGTTTTCGACATAATCGACATCTGCTCGTTGTGCTTTGCGGCTCTTCGCCATCATTTATGATCAATCAGGTAGTGCATTCAAAAGCCTTGTATAATCGTTCCACAAACGAACTCCAGCTTAGAGAATTTTCGCTACAAGAAACGAAACAATTTTTAATAAATCGCTCGATCCGCGAGACGATGAATGCCTACTTAACACTGGGCGGAATTCCAGAATATTTAAAAAAACTCACGCGCGCTTCCTCGGTTTTAATCGGCATTTGCGAAAACAGCTTTAAAAAAGACAGCTTTTTTAGCGAAGAATTTCAACGAATTTTTATCAGCAGCTTTGCGAGCACAACACATTATCGTGCAATAATCGAATATTTAAGTCAGATTCGATTTGCGACACGTCGCGAAATAATTGCGCATTTAGGTGTTGATGCTGGCGGCAGTTTGTCAAAAGTTTTTGCTGATTTGGAACTCTGTGGTTTTATCGAGCGGTATACACCCGTTCAAGCTAGTGAAAAAAGTCTGCTCGCACGATATTGCATAGGCGATAATTATTTGCGATTTTATTATAAATTCATTAAACCAATCGCCTCGAATATTAAAGAAGGGGAATTTGATGAAAATCCCGTAGCCGCTTTAAAAATGGAAAGCTATCAAAAATGGCTAGGATTTGCGTTTGAAAGATTTTGCCGAAAAAATCATAGCAGGGTTCAGTAGAATGGCTGGATCACTCCAGCCAAACCCTGATCAGAACCGGACGTGCAGTTTTCCCGCATCCGGCTCCCGAAAGTGCTAATATTCAGCAGTGCGAAACATGGATGTCGTTTTGATATACTGCGGAAAATTCATTCGTTTCAAAAGATTTCCAAAGCTTTTCCAGTTTATTTTACGCTTGCCGCCTTTACGATTTACCCAAACAAATAATGCACGCCTACTCCACTGAATAAACGTACTAACCTGCTTTTGGTTATCCGAAATAGCGTGGTAGTTTCCCCACCCAATCACTACTCGTTTCACTCGCTGAATTACGACATGTGTCTTTTCATGGAGACTGCGTTTGAGATGCTGTCGCAAGTTGACAAGCTTCTTGGCTATTCGGTCAGCGCGGCTTTTATATTTTAGCCGCCACTTTCCTGATCTGCTTTGTCCCCAATAACAAGTAAATCCTAAGAATTTATATGTTTTGAGGCGCTCGCCATTTGTTTTGGCTTCTCTCGCGTGTGCCGCTCCGGATTTAATCACACTCGATTTATCCGCGTGCAATTTTAATCCGAATTTGTCCAGTCGCTTTGGTAATACTTTATAAAACCGCTTCGCGTCTTCCTCGTACTGAAATACAAACACCATATCATCTGCAAACCTTATCATTTCTGCTTTCCCATTTAAGTGGTCGAGTCTTGTTCTTTCGAACCAACTATCCACCGCATAGTGCAGATAAATATTTGACAAGATTGGCGAGATAATTGACCCGGTGGGCACTCCAATTTTATTGAGCTCAGCCTTTCCGTTCACCAAAATTGGTGCACGAATTAACTTCTCAAGTAATTTCAGAAATTTCCTATCCGCAATCTTTTCTCGCAAAATTCCCTGCAAATTTGCATGCGGGATGCTGCTAAAATATTGGGAGAGATCAATTTCTACTGTTGCGCCTCTCGGATAGCTGCTGCTGTGTTTCATTAACGCCCTCAGTGCGTCGTGCGCATTTATTCCTTCTCTGTACCCGTAGGAGCACGGAAGAAATAATGGTTCATAGATTTTCGTGAGAATTTGCGACACCGCCCTCTGTACGATTTTGTCTTCAAAACAAGTAATCGCCAGCGGCCTTGTGCTGCCGTCTTCTTTTGGAATTTCTACCATACACGCTGCCTTAGGCTTGTACGCGTTTCTGCGAAGTTTCGCATGAAGATCAATTAAATTTTCATCGAGATTTTCACCGTAGATTTTCTTCGTGACTTCATCGATACCGACTGCCTTGCCTCCATCGAGCTGTCGATAACATTCGCGCAGCAAATCCAGATCGATCACGTGCCAAACATTATTGAACACCGTATCCGGTCTGAAAATTGCTCGTCTGCCTATACCTTCGAGTTTCGTTGTCTTTTGATTTGTGCTCACTGATTGTAGCTTCATTTAAGTCTCCCTCTCCGGTTATCACTCTCTGCCAGCCCTTCGTTCCACGAAAGTTACTTCGCTTCATCGCTACTATGACTGGCTCCGACGCCCACCGTCCTTCGTCACAATCTTGCGGTTCAAGCCGCTTGAATTTTGACTACTGCTATCCTTGCAGAGATCAGTGGGTTCTCCCAAGTTCCTGACACATCTCTACTAACTCGCCAACGCCTTCGACCCCGGTGAGAAACATTTCTACTCCCGCTTTATTGCAGAAATGTTTATTGCTTGCTTGGTGCAATAACCCTTCAGCTCTCACAAAATACTTTATTTCGAGGTTATTTCACGTTCACCCTATGCGTATCGGGTTTCGGCTCGAAAGTTTCGCTGTCTACGCTTCACTGCTTTCGTTACCTGCGGCAGCGCAAGACTCGCTATGCAGTGCGATCGGTGTCGCTTCTGCAGCAGGACTTTCACCTGCAAGACATGCCAAGCTTTGCTTGGCGCACATTGCAAAAATGTTAGGCTTCTCAGCAATTCGATATAAAAGTGGTGCTTTTTTTAATCGAAATGCCGACAAAGAATCTCCAGGATATCAAATTGATCTTATTTTTGAGCGTGCAGACCATGTGTTCACCATTTGTGAGATCCGATACCTCCAAGCAAAAGTCGATACCAGTATTATCGAAGAATTTGAGAGAAAATTGGTATTACTAGCCAATCCCAAAAAACACAGCATTGAAAAAGTACTCATTTCTGCTGAAGGAGCTACCGAGGCACTGATAGCACGAGGGTATTTTGATAGGGTAATTACTCTTGAGGATTTTTTTAATTTTTAGACTTCCATTAGGTCTTGCCTAAGATTGTAGAACGAGAAATGTGAACCTCCGCTTGGCACGGAGGCTCCATTTTTAGCTGGGCTATTTACGGAGAAAAGGGCTGATATCATTAAAAAACTCATCTAGCAGCATCTTATAACCCTCAGCGTGATCCTTTAGATGTTTATCAATTACCCTAAAGCCATCTTCAAAAAGCTCAAATTCAGGGTTAAGTCCATTCGCAATACACATTTCCTTAAATTTTTCGCAAAAATTCTCTCTCTGATTTAGAGGCACTTGAACAGAGATAGTACTTTCTTCATTCACCTGATGGCATTTCCCTTCATCTATGTGCTGTTTTAGTGGCTGTCCTTTAAACGTACCAGCCTGAAATAAACTCTTTTCCGATACTTTATTTCGGCTATAAGCATTTAAGGCATCCTTATAGTCTGATAGGTATTCCCAAACATCAATAATCTCGAATCCCTTTTCTATAATTACAAGCTTTGGCTTCAAGTTTCGTCCAAAATTAAGAAAAAACGTCATAAATTCATTAACCTTTCCACGATACTCATCCCCCTCTACGACCAAACAAAATTTATTAGGATCATTTTGCTGGGGTGCTTGGGATGCAGCGGTCAAGTCTTGAGTTATTCCAGTGAATTCTTTTAATAGTTCGAAACAAAGCTCATTTTGATCTTTTGACTGAGTAAGTATTTTAAAACCCATTTCCAGTTTTGTTACGTCAATTACACAAGCAAATTGCATGCATTCATCTTTAAAATTAATTATCGATTGATTATCATATGGCCCTTTAACAAGAATGCTAGTTTCACTTGTAACTATTACTATTACTAATTTTCTATATGGCACCCGAATCGACTCAGGAATTCGTTTTAAACATTCTGAAAATAATTCGGAGTTATCCAACTCCATTCTGAACATTGGCTCAAAAATTGTCCGATCAAAATTATCTTTTGTAATGGTTTTTTCCTTAAAACCCTTTATTAAAAAATGACAAACCTCTCTAAATTCTTCTACTACAACAAAATTTTCATTCTTATTAACATCATCCTGTGCCAGTCTACGTAATATTGCATTTAAATTATAATTTACATAAGCTGCTCCGGCAAAGCTTGGATGCAATTGTCCATATATTTTTCGGTCATCATATAATTTGTTTTTATTATCACAAGCCATTTCAAAAATCGCCTCGAAATACGGGTCTGCTCTACCATCTTCAATATTTTCCGGTTTAATTTTATTTTGAAGGAGTAAAATAGTAAATTCTAGAAATAAAGTCATACGAGAATTGGCATTACCATACTCTTTTTGTTTGGCTTCTAGTTCCGAGACTTTTCGTTCGATATATTTTAAATACGCTTGTCCGGCATATTGTGGGTGGTGAAGTATAATTGCCTTAGACTCTTGAAAATCAGAACTATCGCGATTTTTTCCTATTTTAAGAATGGCGTCAAAGTAGTGATCCGTCGTATTTGGATCGTTAATATTAGTCTCATTAATTATGATGGTTCCATCAGTATTCTTTTCCAATAGCCGAGCCGTAAATTCATAAAATAAGATCATCGGGGAACCTTCCTTAAATTCGTCCCGCCTCCCTCTCAGGTCTTTTAATGATTGCTTTAGATCTTTCTCTGTCCCGGTTGATATGACAACAGGTTTACGCATAATTTTCTCCAGTTGAATGTATACCCGTAGCATCTCAGTTTCAGGCTTTTGATCTTGCTCTTTTTTGTGCCAGGCTTTTAAAAACCTGGCACAAAAAATAGCGTTGCCCAAAATACCTGAAACTGAAACGCTACGGGTATATGTTAAAAGAAATTCCTTCGGCAAAGCTTAAGACCCTCGCCTTTCACCTGGAAGATATTAGCAAGGCATTATTAAGGAAATATTAAATACACGGGGGGTTTTTGACTTTTTTTCTGAGGGGAATTCTTGGGGAAAAGTTCCAAGGCTGTTTTCTTGATGAGAAATTTTGCACCCCTCAGTAACCCTGCTCCCGCAAGGGGAGAGGGGACAATAGTTGTCTTGCATTGGAAGTGTATCTCACTACTAATACTCGAATATACCTACTTATTCTTAAACTGCCAGTTGGACGCTTGTAAATTTTCTTTAGCCGAATCGAGTGTGTCTAGGATCTGAGTCAAATTATTGGCTTCATGAATTTTTTTATAGAGGCTGTGCAAAGCGCCATCTTGAGGGCGTTGTCGAAAAAGAAGTGAGATACTCGAGTTTTTTTTCACAGGCTCTTTTGCATGAAGTGCTACAGTTTCTTTAATTGCGTTTAAAACAAATGTCTTGTTGGGGTCTTTTAGAATCAACATAATGTCATTGAAAACATTGGGTTTCTGAAAAACAGGGTCAGATAAAGCCGTAATTATTTTTCCACGAGCCAATGCATCGGAAAGACCTTGCTGCAGCGCCACCGATAAGCTGCTTAATTTCTCATCGACTTGCGAATAATCAATTTCTGTTTGATCATCATCAAGAAAACTTGCATTCATACTATCATTAATAAGCCTTTGAAATTCATCGTCAAAACTGTCAAACAAAGCCAATACCTGTGATTCATAGTGTCCTAATTTAGAAAGGGAATCAGTTTTTGCGAAATCGTTCTTAATGGTTTGAAACAGTTTAGAATTTTCGGGTTTTGTGGATTCGGACATAAAGTCGATCATGATCCTAAATCTTAGTTCATCATAGACGGATTTTAACATTTTGCTGTCTGTATTTTGGGATTTCATCACTTTACTCACAATCAATCTTTTAACATGTGAGCCATTATACAGAGGAAACCTTAAGGTTTTATTAAATGTGAAAAACTTTTATTTAAGATTTTGGATAAGAGCTTGATTAAAAATAATTTTAAACGCGAATTTGCCCATCGCCATAAATCAGCCATTTATAGCTGCTTAAGGCTTCTAAGCCCATTGGGCCACGAGCATGTAATTTTTGCGTGCTAATGCCAATTTCCGCGCCTAAACCAAATTGACCGCCGTCGGTGAACGCGGTTGAAGCATTAACGTAAACAGCTGCGGCATCTATTGTTGATAAAAATTGGGCAATTCTTTTTTTATCTTCGGCAATAATGGCTTCACTGTGACCAGAGCTGTGTTTCATAATATGTGCTATCGCTTCTTCTGCTGAAGAAACCGTTTTAATAGCCATTTTATAAGACAAAAATTCTTGTCCGAAATGTTCAGGGCTGGCGTGATACAGTAAATTTTTAGGATATTGTGAAACTAGGGCTTCATAACTTTTTGAATCTGCAAAAATTTCAACAGCGTGTTGGATCAGGGGTTCAATCAATGTAAATACATTATTAAGACGCGCTTCGTGAATAAGTAAGCAATCTAAGGCATTGCAAACACTAACCCTTCTCGTTTTAGCATTATGGATAATTAAGCGCCCTTTCTCGAGATCGCCACTTTCATCAAAATAGGTATGAACAATACCCGCCCCCGTTTCGATAACGGGAATTCTGGCATTCTCTCGAACAAAATTAATAAGCGCCTGGCTGCCACGAGGAATGCAAACATCGACAAATCCAGAGGCATTTAACAAAATTTGTGTTGCCTCACGATTCGAGGGCAATAAATATAAAATATCAGAATCGATGCCACGAGCCTTCAACACGCTATGGATAATGTTAACTAAAATTTTATTCGTATGGGCCGCTTCTTTTCCGCCCTTTAGAACGCATGCATTTCGAGCCTTAATACATAGGGTAAAAACATCAATCGTTACATTAGGCCTGGATTCATAGATAACGGCGACAACACCCAAGGGGACAGAAACTCTCTCAATTTTTAAACCATTATTCATCACTTTTTGTTCGATTATTTTTCCCAATGGTGATTTTAAAGCACTTACAGATTCAATATCATTTGCAATGGAATGAATTCTTTCTTCCGTCAAAAGCAAACGATCACGCATGGGATTATCCCCAGGCATATTTTCCAAATCCTTTGCATTTTCAATTAAAATAAGGCCTGAAGATTTTCGTAATTCACTTGCAAGTGCTTTTAGCACTGCATTTACAGTTTCATCTTCTAGCAAAGCCAAGACATGGCTGGCGGCTTTCACTTTCTTTAATTGCTCTAAAATTTCTGAATTCATTCTAAAATCTCTCAGGATAAAAAAATCTATAGTCGAAAATTAGACTACTACGGAAATACTCAGCAACATCAACATTCGCTTTTTCCCTTAAAAAGCAAAAAGGCTCAGAACAAATACAAATGATCGTAGTGAATAAAAGCTTTTTTATTTTTTTTACCGCAATATTCTTTCAATTTAGCGGCATCATACATGGCAATTCCAACGCCCATTTTTTCGCCTTTAGGAGAGAGGATCTCAACTACATCACTTCTCTTGAAATTTCCTTCATATCTTTCTATTCCGATTGGCAAAATACTGAGAACGCGTTTATTTTCTGTTAATATTTCGTATAAACATTTATTAATCACAATACTTCCATTCTTTTTTCCCGTGTCAAAAGCAATCCATCGTTTAATATTTGATTTTTTTCGTGCGGGTAAAATTACCGTGCCTATCATTTCTCCACTGACAATTCTGTTCACCACATTCGCTTCATTGATACTCGCAATATAAGTGGTCACTCCAAGACTGGACATTTTTCGAGCCGTACTGATTTTACTAATCATACCACCCCGGCCATGCGTACTTTTCGCACTTGAAATGTTCGGCCAGCCTGCATCGGGATTAATGAGAGGAATCAGCGTTGCATCTGGATCATTGGGATGCCCAGTATAAACGCCGGCTACACTGCCCAAAATTACCAGTTTATCGGCACCGACTTGCGCAGCAATTAATCCCGCTAATTCGTCATTATCCGTGAACATCAATTCTTCAATGGCCACACTGTCGTTTTCATTAATAATCGGAATAATATTTTTTTGAGCAAAAATTTCATTTAATAAACGCGCAATATTGAGATAATGTTTTCTGGTATGAAAATCTTGTTTCGTCAATAAAAGCTGAGAAGCCAACATATTATATTTTTTAAATAAGCGTGAATACACGTGCATCAATTCATGCTGACCTAAGGAAAAAAGCACTTGTTTTTCACCAATGGAACTCCCATATTCTCGAGCCAACATGTCTCGCGCTGCTTTTCGCCCAGAAGCCACTGCTCCAGAAGTCACCAGAATCACTTGGTGCCCACTTTTTTGAAGGTGAACAATTTGCTCAACAAGACTCACGATCACCGATTCCAACATGGTGCCATCTTCCGATAAAATGCTTTGTGTTCCTACTTTTATAATAATTTTCATGGCTTGCTTCTTAACTATTTGGTGAGCCGAGTATAGCAGTTTTTTTGCCTCACCAAAATGACTTTTGGCGATTTGGTGAGGCGGGAATGATGCCCTTTGCGCCTCACCAAATCGCCAAAAGTCATTTTGGTGAGGCGCAAATTAAAGGCAATGAGCAACGCATAGCTGAAAATCCAAGCTTCTTGCCTCAGTTTAGTGGGATCTAGTCCTTTAGTAAAAAGTCTTCTAGAGTCAAACCTTGAATGTTTTTGGTTTCAAAACGAAGGGTATTAATGACACTTAATTTTTTGTGGGGAAGTTCGCGGGGGAACCAGCCAAATTCAAGGGCGGAAGATTGGCCGCGTTTCACTTCCCAATAACGTTCATCAAAATCTACAAAATCAATTTCGTGATTTTTATTTTGCCAGAAGGAAAGTGGATCTAATAAGTTTTCTCCTTTTAATGCATTTCGACGCAATAATTCTTGCGCCACTAGCCATTCATACCAGCACGCTTGAGATTTTTCTGATAAAGCTTTGAAATCCGAAATGCTTCGAATTCTATCCGGATGATAAGCGAGTGCTACCAATAAATTGGTAAAATGATATTTGCAAGGCTTGCGAAGAATGAGTATTTTTCGTTCTGGATCCCATGGATAGGCAGGAATTACACAACCTAGATCATTTAATATTTCAATATATCCGGCGGCGACGGTATTATTACTCATGCCCGATTCACGTGCGAGTTTGGCTTGGCCGATGGGGGAACCACCAAATCGATATAAGGTGCTTAAAATATTCATCAATGAACTTCGCAGACGCCCAGCCCTAGCTACCTCTCCTTCAACCCAATCACGCACAAGCTCAATGACGTAACTCGGGATAATGCCCGTTAGTGCTAACTCAGAACAAGCGACGGGTGATCCGCCAGATAATAAATAAGCCAAAAGAGTATCGGATTTTAATTTTTTATGACAAACACGATGAAATTCCTTGTAAGAAATAGGAGTGAATAAATAATGCGTCCTCGATATTTTTCCTTTGCGACCAGGCAAGCGTTCCGAGGCTCGGCGAAAATCTGTGGCTTGGGAACCCGTAGTGACAATCAAGACATTTTGTAATTTTCCTTGATCGGCCAGTCTTTTTAGAGCTTTTTCCCATTCGTTGATAGCTGTTATTTCATCAATAAAAATTCGTTGTACGGAGGCATCTTTTTGAAAAGCGGAAAGTAAATTTTCAATTTCATTTTCTAATTGATCTTTAGATGCTATATGGTCACCATTCAAATAATAAGCAGAACCTGCACCGAATTCTTGTATCGTGTCATACAATTGCTGTTCAAGCCAGGTGCTTTTTCCATATTGACGAGCGCCTCGAACCATCAAAATTCCAGCTTCTTCAGGCAATATAGTTAAACCAAAATCAATGTTGAATACCAAAGGCAATGCTTTGAGCTTATCAAGCTGAGGAAATAAACCTGGCTGATCGATATTACCTTGGCCAAGCTGAATATTTAATGATGCAATGTCCATGTTAAGACTATTATATCTAACGTTAACAACGTTAGCAAACCTAACGTCAATAACGTTAGGTTTATAAAGTTTGCTGCTGAGCTTCAAGCCTCTTTTGTTCTTGCCAGATTTTACCATTTGTTAAAAATACCCCTCAGGCCTTGTCTAAAGGCAAACAGGCGATCACCGCCTTTGAACCCGTCCGCCTGGGTCTCCTGTGCAGACGAAACCCAGACAAACTTGGGAATTTTATTTACAGAGAGCAAAAGCACTCGGGCGCTCCTCGTTTACCGAATTTTCTGCATTTAGAAGATTATTAAATTCTCCGCAATTGCTTTGCATAAGTTCGTAAGCACTTTTCTGTAGAACTAGATCCTCCGTGGACTGCTGTATTCCCGATTCAGCTATTTTAGAAACCGTTCTTTTGCCCTCTTGAATTTCTTTTTTTAGGCAGATTATTTGGTCCGCCTCTTTTATTGCCTCTAATCGATGTGCCACAAAAATAATAATGGCTCCATTTCTTTTTAAATCATGAATTTTTGACATGATTTTTCGCTGGGTGGCATTATCCAGCGCCGATGTCGATTCATCAAATACAAAAACTCTACAGCCTTTTGAGGCCGCATAAAAGGCTCTGGCGAGATTCACTCTTTGCTTTTCTCCGCCTGAGAATTTCCTTAGCCTTTCTCCAGCGGCCTTTTTTTCATGCAATAAGTTTACCTTTTCCAGGGCCTCTAGATAATGACGATCATTTTCATCATCTCCAAAAGTGACATTCTGCACTAAGCCACCCGGAAGAATTTCAGCCGCCTGTGTAACATAGCAAATTTTACTTCTTAAATTATTAATTGATAAGTTTTTGATGTCTTCTTCCAAATTTATCCCATCGAATTGCACATTGATATTTCCACTATTTTGTTCCGAACTAAGATCCAAAAATCTAAAAAGCAAACGAGTAAGCGTAGATTTTCCCGTACCGGATCCGCCGACAATCGCTGTAAATTGTGATTTTTTGAGCTCAAAAGATATCGGCCCCAAGCAAAGCGATTCAATAAAATTTTCGCGACTTTTCGAATGAATTAGCCCTTTATCACTATTCACTAAAAGGGAGTTCTCATCATAGACTACTGACTCAGGCGGCTGAACAGTGGCCCCTGGAGTTTCAAGGCCCCTTCTTGGAGCCACCTGTTGCGAAAAAAATCGAACGTGATTGAAATGAATAGCCTTAATCATGCGATGATCCTCATCGGTGCTTTCAGGTTCCGTTTGTTTTTCTAGAATATCCATCACTTTTTTAAAATTTCTCCAGGATATTCTAAATTCTTTAAGCAAAGAATCGGCGCCTGAAGTCGAATTTGCAATTTGAATAAGATAGGAAATAATAAATACTAAATCGTCTAATTTATAATTATCGGTATACAGTAGATGTAGGGCGCGAAGACTAATGACCGTAATGCCGAGGCCCACAACGATATTTTTCGCCATCGGCAATAATTCATTTAGACAATTTGACTTATTACTTGTTCGAATCCACTCCTCCATTTTTGGACTTATCACGTGGCTCTCATAATATTTTTCTTTCGAATTCCCTTTTATGCTCTCATAGCCAGCCTCAATATCCCCAATAATTTCGAGAAGATCCTCATCGGTTTTTATTCTTGCAGCATCGGGTTTATCTGTTAATTTATGCATTCCCAACATGGATCCAATGTTAAGAAGTGCGATACTCACTAAACAGAGCGAAAATTCTAGTCCGTATTTCTCTCCAACAATAATCGTTGCGGCAATCAATTCCATGCCTGCAGAACTACCTAAGAAAATTGACGACAGCATCGTATTTACGGTAGGTTCTAATCGACTTAAACGTTGGTGAATTTCGCCATTTTCTAAAGATTGGTTTTCAGCATAAGTGAGTCTTAAACTTTTCCTCATGACATCCTCTGAAATATTCTTTCTTAATTGAATAACCGAGGCATTAATAAAATAATTTCGCAAAAAATAAATGCCTTGGTAAATAGTAATTGCACCACCCAAACCCAAAGTCCAGTAAAATTCCGTTGAATTAAAAAAGTGGCTCTCTAGACTATTATCGTTCGTATAAGCCTCCATCGCTTCTGCCAATAAAAATGGAGCACCTATTGCGCCGGCGGATGTGACGAGATTACTGGCCACCGCCCCAAAAAAATAACCCCAGGTTTTACGAATGTAACCCAAAAAGTCTGGGCCATAACCACTGCAACTACGTTCTTTTTTTCCTCGCATATTCTCTCCTCCATGAATGCGTTATTGATTTCCCTCCATTTAAACTTTAGCGGAGAATGAGGGTTTCAAAACCTCGTAAAAAATACTGGGCGATTTGGGCTGTGCTTTTGACTCAAAAAAAGGATAGAATCCTATTAAGTAACCAGGAGGCCTCTATGAAAATTATTGTCGTTGGTGGAACAGGCTTAATTGGCTCGGCCATCGTATCTGAATTAAAACCCCGTCATGAGATCATTGTCGTTGGAAATAAAAGCGGCGAATATCAAGTGGATATTGGTTCGCAGGACTCCATTCTGGCTATGTATAAAGCCATTGGAAAATTTGATGCCCTTGTCAGCGCTAGCGGACTTGTCCATTTTGGAAAATTCACAAAAATGTCTGACTCCTTATATCGCTTAGGGCTTGATAATAAATTAATGGGACAAGTGAATTTGGTCTTATTGGGTTTAGAATATATAAACGATGCTGGCTCTTTCACGCTCACCAGCGGAGTATTAGATATCGATCCTATCGCCACGGGTTCGTCGGCTTCGATGGTGAATGGTGCACTTAATGGTTTTGCAAAGTCGGCTGCTATTGAAATGCCGCGAAGTATTCGAATTAATGTTGTGAGTCCAACGGTTATACTGGAAGCCATGGAAAATTATGGTCCCTATTTTCGCGGCTTTGATCCCGTCCCGGTTGCAAAAGCTGCCCTGGCTTATAGCAAGAGTGTCGAAGGCCATCAAACTGGCCAAGTTTACTCAGTGCTTTACTAACTGTCCCAGTCATTGCAGAAAATAATCAATTTCCAGCAATTCCCGCTAAAGCGGGAACTCTTGATCAATTTCTATTTTAATTTTTTATATTTCGCTTCCAGTTGCTCTTTTGTTTCATAAAAAGCTAGTGGAATACAATCGACGGGGCAGACTTGTCGGCATTGGGGCTCTTCAAAATGTCCCACGCATTCTGTGCAGCGATTGGGGTCTATTTCGTAAATTTCTGTACCTTGAAAAATGGCATCATTGGGGCACTCGGGCTCACATATATCGCAATTTACACATTCTTCAGTTATTTTTAAGGCCATTCTTACTCTGGAAATATTCTACTACGACTTTTGGCACAAACGCGCTAATGTCTCGGTTTAAAAAAATAATTTCTCTTACCATCGTGGATGATATAAATGCATTTTCGGTGGTCGCCGGTAAAAAAATGGTATCTATTTCCGAAGCCATTTGTCGATTCATCGAAGACATTTGCATTTCATAATCAAAATCCGTAACGCCACGCACGCCCCGAATTAAAAAAGTCGCCTTATGTCGATGAGCAAAATCCAGCGCTAATTGATCGACAACATCTACATGAATTTTTGGATTACCCGAAAAAATTGTCTCGCACATTTGGATTCGATCTTCAAGCGGAATACAAGGAGATTTTCGAGCACTTTGCGCGATACCAATAATTAAGCGATCAAACAAATGTGCTGCGCGAAGCACGATATCCACATGACCATTCGTTATAGGATCAAAGGTCCCCGCGTAAACTGCTATTCTCGACATAAAATCCTCCTAATTAATAATCGCTAATGATTCAACATTCATCACTAATTCACTCAAGGCCTCCCCGCTGGGTAAAATTAACGCGGGTGCAATTTCAAAAAGTGGCTGAAGCACAAAGGCTCGGGTCGTTAACCCCTTATGAGGAATTGTTAATTCAGGCGTATCAAAAACCTCATCACCAAATAATAAAATATCGAGATCAATCGTTCGAGGCCCCCAATGCTCTCGCCAAGTTCGCTTCTGCGCCTGTTCAATTCTTTGCAATTCACACAACAATTCCAAGGGTTTTAACGAAGTTGACAAGAGCACAACTGCATTCAAAAAATCCCGTTGATCTTGCGGACCCAGCGGCTTAGATAAATAAATACTTGAAACCCGCGTCACTTTCGATAAGGGAATTTCATTTAAATTCGTAATCCCTAGTTCGATTTGTTTAGCAGGATCATCCAAATTACTGCCTACGCCAATAAATACACGCTTCATTTTCTTTCGTTCAGACCTTCTATCATTTTTACTTGCTCGTGAACATTCACAGAGCGAAGTTTACGCCACCAGTCAAATACTGGACCAAATTTCTCGCCATTAATTACGCGAAGCTCTAATAAATCATAAGCAGCGCGAAAATAACGATCGCTGAGTACGCGTTGAACTCGATTGGGCCTGCGTTTTTGCAGGTAAAATTGTAGAAGCCAGATAGAACGAATCATCGCCGTTAAGCGACGTGGCATTTTTAGTGTCTCGCATTGGTCTTCGATCACGCCAGTAATGGCTAAATCTAGCGCGTGGAAAAAACGCTTCTTTTGCCGAGTATATTCGGCCATTTTTTCTTCAAAGACAGGCCATAAAAATACCGACAATAAAAAACCGGGATTTAAAGATCTACCATTATGATAGCGCTCATCCGTTGCTTTTAGCGCCAACAAAATTAAGTTTTCATGATGTTTTCCAGGATTTTTGAGTATTTCTGCAGTTTGTGGAAAAACGGCTGGCAATAAGTGGTACTGCTGCAAAGCTAAATAAGTCTGTTCAGCATGTCCTTCAAAAAATAATTTTAACGTTTCATCAAAAAATCTCGCGCCCGGAACATGCGTTAATAAATGCAATAATGCCCCAATAGGCTCCGCTGTTTTTTCTTCGATCGTAAAGTCCAATTTTGCAGCCAATCGCACCGCCCGGAGCATGCGAACGGGATCTTCGTGATAGCGCTGAACAGGGTCGCCAATCATACGAATGACACCCGCTTTTAAATCGCTTAAACCATCCGTGAAATCCAAGACTTTTTTATCGACCAAATTATAATACAGTGCATTTACGGTAAAATCCCGACGCCAAGCATCTTCTTCAACGGTGCCATACACATTTTCATCTTGAAGATCGCCACTGTTCGCCCGAAAGGTAGAAACTTCTATATTTTCGCCGGAAAAAAAGACATGGACCAAACGAAATCGACGACCGATAATGCGGCTATTCCGAAATAATTTACGTATTTCTTCAGGAGTGGCGTTCGTCGCCAAATCAAAATCTTTCGGGGATTTTCTTAATAATAAATCACGCACGCTTCCACCCACCAAATAGGCTGCAAAACCTGCTTGAGACAAGCGATTCAAAATGGAAGCCGCATGTGGATCGATTTTTTGGCTTGGTACCGTATCGAGCACGCGCGATGAAAGAGCCGATGGCCCAGACGACTTTTCTTTAAAGAGATTTTTAATTCGTGCCAAAATTTTTGAAGTGCTCACGATTTACTTTGGATACCCCATCTTCTATCATTAGAATGACGCAAGTTTGGAATCGTATTCTAAACCACAAGGATGGTCAATGCCACTCAACATTATCGGCTATGCCTACGGAAGGGCTGCCAAGAACCCACAGGCTGAAGAGGGCCCTACTTGTATTCAACACTCAACTCTCCTAAGAGCCCGAAATTTATCGATAAATTGGCTCGACACCGTTCAAAGTGTAGATCCAGCCCAAGGCCTTGCAGCGCTAGATACGGTTGCAAAATTAAATATCGAAGTGGCCTCAAATATCTTCAATCTTGTTAGAAAAAAGGCTCGTTTCCTCACTTTAGGAGGCGACCACAGCTCAGGAATTGGAACCTGGTCTGGGGCTTCCAGCGCCCTCAAGGGCCCTTTGGGACTCCTTTGGGTCGACGCTCACTTGGACAGCCACACCCCCAAGACCTCAATATCCAAAAACATTCACGGCATGCCCGTGGCTGTTCTCCTGGGATATGGCGAATTTGACTTAACCAGCATCCAGAGTGCAAAACCTAAAATTTTGCCGGAAAATCTGGTTTTCATTGGTGCCCGAAGTTTTGAAGCTGGGGAGCATGATTTTTTGAAAAGGCTTGGCGTGAAAATTTTTTATATGGAAGACGTCAAACGAAAAGGGCTTAATAACGTGATGCAAGAGGCTTTAAAAATTATTTCAGCAAAAACAGTAGGTTTTGGAATTAGCCTCGACCTAGATGCCTTAGACCCAAACGACGCGCCGGGTACCGGCGCTCGAGAACCGGATGGTATATCCGCCTCTGAATTTCTAAAGAGTGTCAAAGCGCTGATTAAGCACCCTCACTTCATTGGTGCTGAAATTGCCGAGTTTAATCCCTCGCTCGATGAAGCTCAAAAAACCGAGAAATTTATCGTCGATCTCATCGAAGTCTTGTGCTAAAATTCGCAAATTACTATGGAAACACTAGAAAACCAAGTATCTTTACAAAAACTCAATACCTTTGGGCTTGATGTCTATGCAGAACATTTTCTGAAAATTCAATCTAAAAACGAATTAGCCAATGCCCTTCTCAATGTTAAAGCATCCCTACCCACCCTTATTTTGGGCGGAGGTAGCAATATTTTATTTACCCAGGATTTTAAAGGCCTAGTGATTAAAAATGACATAAAAGGCATTGAAATTCTCGAGGAAAATAAAAATAGCGTCTTAATAAACATTGGAGCTGGCGAAAATTGGCATGATTTTGTGATGTATTGCGTTGCCAAGGAATTTCACGGCATTGAAAATTTATCGCTAATTCCTGGAACCGTTGGTGCTGCCCCCATCCAAAATATCGGCGCCTATGGTGCAGAACTCAAGGACGTTTTTGTCTCTCTACGAGCGATTCGCATTAGAGATGGTGAATTATGTGAATTTACTAATCAGGACTGCCAATTTGGATATCGCCGAAGTATTTTTAAAAATTCTCACAAAAATCAATATGCCATTATCGATGTCACTTTGAAATTATCGAAAATTCCAGCTTTTAATACAAAATATTTCGCCCTTCAAGAAGCCCTCTCTAATAAGGTAGGGTCCTTGACTTTAAAAATCATCAGCGACGCCGTTATTAAAATTCGACAAGAAAAATTACCGGATCCCCAAAAAATTGGAAATGCCGGTAGTTTTTTCAAAAACCCGGAAGTGCATCAATCTTCGTTTGAGTCCCTTCAAAAAGAATTTGGAAATATTCCACATTTTCCTGGTGAAAATGGCATTAAAATTCCGGCTGGATGGCTCATTGAAAAATGCGGCTACAAGGGAAAACGCATCGACAATATTGGCGTGCACCAATTTCAAGCCTTAGTGCTCGTGAATTACGGAAACGGAAAAGGCCGTGACATTGCAAATTTAGCGGCAGAAATTGCTGAAACTGTCGAAAATAAATTTGGGATTAACCTTGAACCTGAGGTTAATATTATTTAATCCCCCTCTCCCACGAAAGAAGAAGTAAAAAGAGTAGCTAAGCAATCAGTGTGATTCATAATCTTCTCCCCCTCTCACCTTGCGGGAGAGGGAAGGGGTGAGGGGAACATTAATACCCTTCCCCCAAAAACAAAAAGCAGCCGGCAATTAATTGATGCTACCAATTCAATTAGGTATAATCTAATGGTATTAACCCACATTAAGGAGCAAGGATGCATTCACTTAAACTTTTAATCACTCTGTTTATTGCCCTAGTTTCATTCCAGCAGGCAGTGTTGGCAGCAGAGACTGAGCCCGTTTTTTTTGTGAATCAACAAATGCAAAAAGCCTTAAGCCCAGAACAGGTCCTGCAAAAATTAATCGATGGAAATAAACGATTTTTGAGCGAAAAGGGCCGAGATTACCGCCATGTCGATTTGTTGAAATTCGCGGCCCAGCAAGGGCAATTTCCCTATGCATTTGTATTTAATTGTATCGACTCTCGCAGTATTCCTGAAATTTTATTTGATAAAAGTATCGGCCACTTATTCGTTGGGCGTATAGCGGGAAATGTTGTAGATCCTGATGTGCTGGCCAGTATGGAATATGCTGTTAAATTTGTCGGGTCTAAAGTGATTGTCGTGATGGGCCACACATCTTGTGGCGCCGTTTCAGCAGCCTGCTCAAACCTTAAAACTGGAAATCTAACCACATTATTGGCAAAAATCAAACCGGCCGTTATACAAACCGAAGCAAAATTACACTCAAAAAATTGCAAAGATCCCGCCTTAATTAACGCCATCGCAGAGCAAAATGTCCTAGTTCAATTGGCCTCGGTGTATCAACACAGCCGAATTATTCGAGACTTAGTGGATAAAAAGAGCATACAACTCGTTGGAGCTATGCAGGATTTAAAAACGGGACAAGTGGAATTTTTCGATCGCACTGGAAAAAAATTAACTTAATAAAGTACCCCAATGGGGGCCTCAAAGCACTAGTAGTGAAGTACTAGTATTGAACACGGCAAGTAATTGCTTTATGAACCTGGCCCCTCCTTTAAATTCACTAGTCGCTCTACCAACTCATGAATATTCGTCGAAGGGTTTTTAGAATGGGTATCTTGATTGTACTTAGATAAATTTTTGGCATTTTCAAAGGCATTTTTTAATTTTTCATTCAACACAGTGAAGGAATTAACAAAATTTTTTGTGTAGCCTGGCCAGGATTCACGTAAACATGAAACCAGACAGTCCGCTGCTGATTGATTTCCATTTTTAGAAAATGGCTTAGTACTGTAAACAAAATGTAACAATAGCCATAGCTCAAAACAAGGCGTAGATGTGAAACCATGATATTCTGGTTTTGATTTTGACTTTCGTTTTGGTTTATATCGTCGCAGCTTCTCAATCGCCTGATCAAATGTGGAATGCTCATCACAATCAAAAACACACATTACACGATCGATATCAGGTGTTTTTTCTGCCTGTTCAATCGCAAAATCGACAACACTAATTGGCGCCGAACCGCTTCCTTTCGTAACAATAACATTTAAAGTATTTAATCTATAAAAATCGCATAAATCTCGAAAATAATTGCACTCTGTTTTTTCACCCTCGCACACAATTAAAATAGTTTCGTAGGGTGCTTTTTTTGATCCGCGACGCGAGAAATCCTCTGCTCTACGAATTTGACTTTTGAATTTATTTTTACCCACGCAAAATTTCCAATGATTACAGTTTAAATTCGCCGAAAAAGGGCAGTGCGCCATAACGACCAATTAAATACCCCTTTTCAAGGGCCTCCCCTTTTCGTGGACTAAAGTCAGTGAGCGGATAAAGCTTCGATGCTGACTCATTGTCCTTTTCAATAAACCAAATCTGATCACGTCGGAATAAGTCTGTGTCCAATAGTGACGTATTGTGTGAGGTAAAAATTAATTGAGCATTATTTTTATTAAGTTCAGAGTTATACATTAAATTGACCAGAAAACGTACCATTTTTGTATGCAAACTACTATCCAATTCATCAATAACCAAGGTTTTTCCATTTTCCAACACATCCAGCACTGGACCCGCATAGGAAAATAATCGTTGTGTACCATGAGACTCATCTGCAAAATCAAAAGTAATTGGCTCTTCTTTTCCTTGATGAAGAAACTTCGCCTCATGGAATTCTTGTTCTGGAGTATTTTTTATTATAAAAGTCGACCCATCTCGATGGAGAGAAGTAAGTGGCCGCTTTTTGGTCTCAACTATGACATCAATAATTCCAAAATCAGCTGCTTGTAAAAATTTAATAATATCAGATTTATATGTCGCGTTTTTTATACGCTCAATCGTTGGCGTTAAATAGAAAAATTGGTTGTTAGAAATTACAATTAACTTGTTCACAAACCAATTAAAAATTGGTCTCAGTTGTTCGCTATTCAAGTTAACAGCAGTTGAAAGAAAAAGTGCGTTAGCGCGTGTCGAGTCTTTCCAAACCTGACGTTGATTACCACCAGTTAAATGAGACCCAAAATACCAGTTGTATTGATCTTGCTTTTCATCGTATTCACGCTCAAACCAACGTTGTGCTTTTCTTTCTACATAAGCAAGCAACCACTCTCGAGTCACACGAGTTGATGTCAATGCGAAACCATATTGATACCGAATGCCATTTTCTAAAAAGCTTACTTCAAATTCAGTAGATGCGCTTGATGTCACAGAATCGAAACGGAATGGTGCCACATTCAGTGATTGCCCTTCACGAATGCCCGCGGCAGAAGTTTCAACCATGCTGCGCATAAAACTAAGTGCAGAAATCAAATTACTTTTACCGCTTGCATTAGGGCCATAAAGAATGGCAGAACGTAGCACTTGCGGTATTGCCGAAATACCCGTTTCAATGCAAGTTGCCTCTGCATGAGTGGTGTCTTTGGATGCAACCATGCTTAAGGTCTGAGTTTCACGAATCGAGCGATAGTTTGTAACTCGGAATTCAATTAACATGGGAATATCACCAATATTTTCAAAATAAACATTATTATTGCATTTATTTTTCAAAAAATCAACTTATTTTTAATTTATAAATGTAATTATATCAACGGTCCAGTGACATGTACTAGTCAAAATTTAATTATGCAAATTTATACCTGAAAAATCAATTGATTATAAAAATTGCCAGGCCATTGCTATTTCGCCTTCAATTCATAAAAATCGAAGGCTCTGCGGGATGCTGAGTGCTCAAAAGCCGATAGAAATCAAAGGGATTTGCCAAACTTGCGAAAATCAAATTCAGCTTAATCTGGCATCTCTCGGCTCTATTCACAAAAGCGAGAAAATTTGCGGCATAGGCCTTAACCTTTATCTAGCATTGGCTTTAAATAATGGCCTGTGAAAGAATTTTTATTTTTAGCTACGGTTTCTGGTGTGCCGGCGATTAAGATTTCTCCGCCAGCGTCGCCGCCTTCTGGGCCAAGATCAATTACCCAATCGGCGACTTTAATGACATCTAAATTATGCTCGATAATGATGATGGTATTTCCACTATCACGCAATTTCAGAAGCACGTTCAATAATTGCAAAATATCGTGGAAATGTAGGCCTGTTGTGGGTTCATCTAAAATATAAAGAGTTTGTCCCGTGTCACGACGGGATAATTCTTTTGATAATTTGACGCGTTGCGCTTCACCGCCCGATAAAGTCGTCGCACTTTGGCCAAGCGTAATATACGATAAACCCACATCCATTAATGTTTGCAATTTTCGCTTCACTTTTGGAATGGCATCAAAAAATACCACCGCGTCTTCGACTGTCATTTGCAAGACATCATAAATGTTTTTATTTTTATATTTTACTTCCAGGGTTTCGCGATTGTAACGCTTGCCTTTACAAGTATCACAAGTAACGTAAATATCCGCTAAAAAGTGCATTTCCACTTTAATAACGCCATCACCCTCACAGGCTTCACAACGACCACCCTTAACATTAAAACTAAAACGTCCGGGTTCATAACCTCGTGAGCGAGACTCCTCTGTTCCGGCGAAAATTTCACGAATCGGCGTAAATAATCCGGTATATGTGGCTGGGTTGGAACGCGGCGTACGGCCAATGGGACTCTGATCCACATCAACCACGCTATCCAAATTATCCAAGCCCAGCACTTCGTTATAGGGGCCAGGAGTAATCGAACTCATGCCATTTAATTCATGCGCGACAATCGGATACAAAGTATCGATAATTAAGCTGGATTTTCCAGACCCGGAAACGCCCGTCACACAAGTGAGCAAACCTAAAGGAATATCAATGTCCACATTTTTTAAATTATTTAAAGTGGCGCCAAGAATTTTTAAAGATTTTCTACAGGTATTTTGCACACGTTTTTTTGGAATGGGAATTTTATAAGCACCAGAAAGATATTGACCGGTTAAGGACTTTTTATTTTTCTCAATTTCTTTAGGAGTCCCTGCGGCGACAATTTCGCCTCCATGAACACCAGCACCGGGACCAATATCAATTACATAGTCTGAGGCACGGATAGCATCTTCGTCGTGCTCGACGACAATTACCGTATTTCCCATATCACGTAAATTCGTGAGCGTTGATAATAAACGATCATTATCTCGTTGATGCAAACCGATCGAAGGCTCATCCAAAATATACATCACGCCAACTAAACCAGAGCCAATTTGGCTCGCTAAGCGAATACGTTGCCCTTCTCCACCAGATAAGGTTTCTGAACGACGCGCTAAATTAATATAATTCAAACCCACATTCACTAAAAATCCTAAACGTGCGCAAACCTCTTTCAAGATTTTTTCTGCAATTTCGCCCCGTTTTCCCGTTAATTTTAAGTTTGAAAAAAAATCATGAGATTGACCGATGGAAAGTTTAGTAATATCCGGAAGATTTTTGCCTTCAACGAAAACATTTCGCGCAGGTTCACATAAACGCGCCCCACCGCATTCGCTGCAATCGTCCATACTTAAATATTTCGATAATTCTTCACGCACGGCATTCGATTCCGTTTCCCGATATCGACGTTCCATATTATTAATAACACCTTCAAACGGATGCACCCGTTTAACGGTTTTTCCACTATGTGAAGCGTAGTGAAATTCAATTTCTTCATGTCCACTACCAAATAAAATTACATGCTGAATTTTTTTAGGCAATTTACCATAGGGTGTGTCAATATCAAAACCATAATGATCCGCTAATGCCGTGAGCATTTGAAAATAATGATAATTGCGTCGATCCCAACCACGAATCGCGCCAGTCGATAAAGTCGTTTTTGGATCGTGTACGATTTTATCAGGATCAAAAAATTGCTTTACCCCTAAGCCATCACAATGTGGGCACGCACCCTTGGGATTATTAAATGAAAATAATCGGGGCTCCAATTCTTCGATGCTGTAACCACATTGAGGGCACGCAAATCGTGCTGAAAAAATGCGGTCTTTTCCTTCTTTTTGATTTACATAGGCCAAAATAGCAAGACCGTCTGCTAAACGCAATGCGGTTTCAAACGATTCGGCTAAACGCTGCTGTAAATCGGGGCGAACTTTTACGCGATCAATGACGACCTCTATCGTATGTTTTTTTCGCAAATCGAGCGCAGGCGCTTCAGATAATTCGTAGACCACGCCATCGATGCGCGCACGAATATATCCCTGCATTTGCAGCTCTTGTAAAAATTGAGCATATTCGCCTTTACGTTCTCGCACGACGGGCGCTAGCAGCATCACCGCGGTGCCTTCTGGTAAGCTTAAAACGGTATCCACCATTTGACTTATGGATTGCGCCGAAAGTTCAATGTGATGCGTTGGACACTGCGGAATGCCTACACGCGCAAATAAAAGCCTTAAATAATCGTAGATTTCAGTAATCGTACCCACTGTCGAACGGGGATTATGCGACGTGGCTTTTTGCTCGATAGCAATCGCTGGCGAAAGTCCCTCGATCAAATCCAAATCGGGCTTTTCCATCATGGACAAAAATTGTCGCGCATAAGCCGAAAGCGATTCGACATACCGTCGCTGCCCTTCGGCATACAAAGTATCAAAAGCGAGTGAAGACTTCCCCGAGCCGGAAAGACCTGTAATAACTACTAATTTATCACGAGGAATATCAACGTCGAGGTTCTTAAGATTGTGGGTGCGAACCCCACGTAGGCGGATGTACTTATTCATGGCGCGGATTATATAGTGTTCGCTCTCAAGACTCAATTGAATTGAAGCCTAAATCCTTATATTTCGCGCAACCTGAATTTTTTGAGACATTTGCGCAAGTTATAACATCATAATTCGCGCAAAAGGCGTTTTTATATCAGTTTACGCGAGATATGATATTATAATTCGCGTAAAGAACCACTTTAACTGGATTTGCGCGAGTTATGATGCTATACTTCGCGCAAATAACTAGCAAGATGGGGCTGTCAATACCATTCCCGAAACCTGGCACGAAGCATTTAAATTGCTTCGCAAAAAAATTCAAGAAGTGATTGGAACCGTTATCTCGTTAATATCCCAAATGTCGTGCTTATCGTTTGCGGCTCTGCCGCGTCTTGGATGATTAAAAATATTATCAACAATAAGGGCGCATTACATGGTCGAATTAATTATAAAATTAATTTAAAACCGTTTAATTTGCACGAAACAGAATTATTTTTAAAATCTCGAGATATTCGACTAAACCGAAAACAAATTGTTGATTTGTATATGGGCATTGGCGGCGTTGCCCAATATTTAAAATATATCACACGTGGCCTATCTTCAGAACAAAATATTAATCAGCTCTGCTTGCAATCTAAAGGTGTGCTTTATAATGAGTTTGATGATTTATACCGCTCTTTATTTAAAAATCACGCTGCCCACATGAGTGTTGTTCGCGCTTTAGCGAAAATTCGTCAAGGCCTGAGTTATGATGAAATCGTAAAAACTTCTGGACTGCCCTCTGGTGGCGGACTCTCAAATGTTCTTAAAGAGTTATCTTCTGCTGATTTTATTTTGCCTTACCCAGCAATTTTCGATTCGAAAAAAACAACAAAATACCGACTCACTGACGAATTTACACTTTTCTATTTAACCTGGTGCGAAAAGCAACGAAAAGTTGGAATGGGTGATGAGGATCCGCAATATTGGCAAAAGCAACATAATAGTGCCACATGGCGCGCCTGGTCTGGGTTTAGTTTTGAGGGCGTTTGTTTGAAACACCTGCCCCAAATTAAACAAGCATTAGGCATTTCCGGCGTGCAAACGAATACCTACAAATGGACACATCAGGCAAACGAAAAATCCCTAGACGGCACCGAAATTGACTTCGTCGTCGATCGAAAAGATCAATGCATTAATTTATTCGAAGCAAAATATTACGATGCTGAATTTACCATCGACAAAGAATACGCAAAGCAACTCCGTAAGAAAAAAATATTTTCATTGAAAATATGGCAAAAAATAAATCGGTCTTCCTAACCCTCATTACCACGTACGGCACTAAACAAAATGAGTATTTCCTCGAACTTATTGATAAACAACTTACTCTCGATGATTTATTTGTTGAATAAGCTCTGATTATGATCACTGACGCCCAAGTACATTGAAGATAAAATAGCAAACCTTTCCAAAACCAAGCTGCGAAAACATTCAAAATCTGTTTCAAGGTCCTTTTTTTCTAAACACAAAGCTGCACATAATACCGCATTATTTTTGATGGCACTCAATAATCGAATATTAAAATCGTCCTCTTTAGATTCGCTTATTAGAGATAATTGCTCTTTCAATAAAATAATCATTTTCATATAGGTATCGCTCGATTTCCAAGCGGCTTCCATCTTAGAATAGAATTCTCTTGCAGACTTAGCTTCAGGCAAAGCTGACCATAGGCCAGGGCCAGCTTCGGAATAACTTGATGCCAGTTCTTTCGCTATTTTCCGAATTTTTTTAATTACTTTTGAATGAAGTGATTCTAAAAAAATACCCGATTTATCTATATCTACAAGTGCCTTCCTCTTTGAAAAATCTGCACATAATATTGGGGTTAACCCAGAACGGTTTTTTATCTGCAAAGACAATCTTTCCATTAGCACTTTCACAATTTCAATCGCTCCAGCGCGACAAGCCATATGCAAGGC
This sequence comes from uncultured Gammaproteobacteria bacterium, assembly GCA_963711375.1. Classification (GTDB taxonomy): domain Bacteria; phylum Pseudomonadota; class Gammaproteobacteria; order Coxiellales; family Coxiellaceae; genus CAVQDV01. The sequence goes on along the minus strand of CAVQDV010000005.1, from coordinate 1,575,365 downwards.
GCTATCTAAAGTCTCACGATTCTGCAAAATAAGATCTTGCACAGTGAGAAATGGTATTAATCGACGAACTAACTCGACCTCATTCTGTTCACACATCATCATCAGTGGCGATTTACCTTCCTCCACATGAAATTTTCGATCTAAAGCTCGTTTTAATAAACAATTCGGTTTTATTTCCTCCAAAAACTTCACTACCTCCACAGGGTAATTACTAACAACCTCTGAAACACTCACCTCATGAGTGAGAACTTTTTGCCGTATTTCTTCAAGCAATTTTCGTTTAAGGGAGGGAATTCGTGTAAAACACCGCGGCTCTGTAGCATTTATTAGCAATTCTACTATGGCATGATGGTCATTTTCTTTTGCAAAATCTACCGGAGTTTTTTTAGCACGATTTTTTTGATGTAGGGGAATGCCATTTTCAGTGAAGCGTTTAATAATTTCGCCAACTATTTCGATATAGCCAGATGCGGCTGCCCAATGCAAGAGACCTGAGTAAGCTTTTTTATTTACATCGTAAAGATCAGCTTTAGAAAAATCATCCAAACTTTTAAGATAATAATCAAAATTTTCATTAACTATTGCGGAATTTAGCCATTTTAAAACAAAGCGCCTACTTTCTTCATCCAAAAACATACTTCCAGCATAAGTTAACGGTAAGCCGGCGACTAAAAGTTTTTGAGCAATTTCAATATGCCCTGCCTCCAAGGCACAATTTAAAGCTGTTTTCCCGCTATTATCTTTATAAAACACAATGTTTTCATAGGCATGAAGGTGACAGGAATCAAGGACATCTTCTAATATTTCAATATGACCTGATGCAGCAATCCAATGTATGAAAGTAGATCCAGAATTTTTAGGAATCTTTTTCTCATCATTATACGCATTTTGAAGCGCTTCAATCATTTCATTAATATTTAATTTGCGCTTTGGAATTGGAGAAGCCTCTTTTTCATGAAAAATAAACCTCTGAAAGCTCGAAGCATAAAATTCCACGTTTTTATTAATAACGTCTGAGTTCAATGCCTTTAAAAATAGAACAATTAGTGCTTCTACTCCTGCACGATCTTGAGAATTCTGAGACTCAGCGAAGGTATTATAAAGAGAAGAGAGCTTATCCAAAACGCCTATGCTAGAAGCCGGCTCTATCATTTTCCTGAAATGAGGATTAGCGCCCAATTCAAGGAGCAATTGAAGACGACGATAATGAAAAGTGCCGCTGCCTAAATTCATGACACTGAACAGAGCTTCTGCAAGTCCGAATTTTCGGAGTTTCACTTCTTTAGTTAAGGCGAGGAGGGTCAAGAGAGACTGATTCGTATTTCGGTTACAGGCTTCCCCAGCGATGGAATAAACATATCTAGGAGGGGCGATCTTTAGAGCTAGAGCTTGAGTGCAAAAGAATTTATCTTGTACAGCTAAACTAAACGGATGGTCGACAGGAAAATCGATCTCAAAATTGATTTTCCAAGCTTTTGCCTTAGCATATTCATAAAATGTTGTAACAAAATGGCTATGGCCCTCCCGAATGGCTAGCGATATTGGATGACAACCAAATTTTGTGCTATTTAAAACCTCTTCTGTCAGCACTAAAGTTTGTATTAAATCCGCTCGTCCTTGCTCCGCGGCTTCGTGTATCGTTTTTGGCTCGTTCTTACTTCGCATCTCAGTTCCTGCTTTTAGGTATATAGAGGACAGTATAAGCGCATAATATTAAGGAATTGTTAAATCGCACAGGATGACGATCAGCTGCAAAACCGCTACAATCTGCCCATTCAATTAATAGGGTTTGGTAATATGCAGAATAAAGAAGCTTCCGCCGTTGTATCTTTGGGCTTGATCATGACCTTCCGGATGTTGGGTCTTTTTATGATTTTGCCGGTCTTTGCTGTGGCTGCTGGCCAGCTGTCTGGGGCAACACCTACCTTGATAGGGATGGCGCTTGGGATTTATGGCCTCACCCAAGGACTCTTGCAAATTCCCTTTGGGCTCCTCTCCGATAAAATCGGCCGAAAGCCAGTGATTATTTTGGGGCTAATTATTTTTGCCATCGGCAGTATAATCGCCGGTTTTTCGCACTCGATTTATCTCATGATCTTAGGACGTGCTCTGCAAGGCGCTGGCGCTATTGGCAGCACTATTTTAGCAACGGTTGCAGATTTAACGCGCGATGAATCTCGCTCGAAAGCCATGGCCTTTATTGGGCTTAATATTGGTTTTGCCTTTATTTTAGCAATGATTATTGGTCCAAGCATTAATGCTGCATTTGGTCTATCTGCCATTTTTTGGTTGACCGCTTTGCTCGCCATAATGGGAATACTGATGACACTCACTCTTATTCCTACGCCCGCAAAATTAATAATGCATCCTGAGGTAGAAACCGAGCCAAAACGGCTTCGGGATATTTTAAAAAATATCGAGCTTTTAAGGCTCGATTTTGGGATTTTCACCTTACATGCCAGCTTAACCGCCATTTTTTTAGCCATCCCGATTTTATTAAATAAAACGCTCGCCCTTTCGAATTTGCAGCAAGTTGTTTTTTATACTTCGGTATTACTAATCTCATTCGTCCTGGCCTTACCCCTCATTGTTATTTCGGAAAAACGTCGGAAATTAAAGCCTATTTTCTTAATTGCCGTTTTAGCGATGGCTTCTAGTATTGTTGGAATTGCCCTATTTCCACTGACCGCTGTTTTATTAAGCCTTTTATTATTAATTTTTTTTACCGCGTTTACCTTGCTCGAAGCGAGCCTTCCCTCGCTCGTTTCTAAAATATCACCCCTACAAAAACGCGGAACGGCGATGGGAATTTATTCTTCCTCTCAATTCTTGGGAATTTTTGTTGGTGGCAGCGTTGGAGGACTTATTTTTGCGACTTTTGGTTTAAGAAGTCTTTTATTTTCAGCAGCCGGATTAATTTTTCTTTGGCTCCTATTTGCCCTAAAGATGAAAAAACCCCCGTATTTATCGACCCTTATTTTCAAACAACCGAAAGTTAGCTCAAAAAAGCTCGAAAACCTCGTCAAAAAACTGAACGAAGTACCAGGGGTCCACGAAATCGCCCTCGCTTCTAGCGAAGCGTTGATTTATGTGAAGTGCGATCGTAAAATTATTTCCGAATCCGAATTGCGTAAATCCATAGAAGAGGTTACCCTTATACGCAAATTGAACCAACGAGGAGTTACTCATGGCTAGAGGTGTTAATAAAGTTATTCTAATCGGTAATCTTGGACAAGATCCCGAGGTTCGGTATACGCCAGGCGGCAGCGCCGTCGCAAACGTATCCGTCGCCACCAGCACGTCCTGGCGCGATAAAACCAGCGGTGAAACGCAGGACCGAACCGAATGGCATCGTGTGGTATTTTTCAATCGCTTAGCGGAAATCGTGGGCGAATACCTGCGCAAAGGCGCACGAGTTTATATCGAAGGCAGCCTTCGCACCCGCAAATGGCAGGATAAATCCGGCGCCGACCGCTATACCACTGAAATTATCGCCAACGAAATGCAAATGTTAGATAGCCGCAATAGCGGAAATGGCGACTTTAATCGTGGGGAAAATGAGCATCAACAGCCCGCCGGCGTGGGCCATGAAAGTCACGGCACAACCAGCGCCCCTGAAACCTTTGATGACGATATTCCGTTCTAACAATGAATATACTCGTCAGCACCACTAATGATATCCCCGGACGCACCATTGTTGGACACATTGGTATCGTCCGTGGGTTAATTGTCCGCTCCCCTACCATTACTCAAGGCTTGCTGGGTGGCCTCAAAAATATAGTCGGCGGTAAGAATGCTTCCTACACCGAAATGTGTGAGCAGGCACGAACTCATGCTTACGACCTTATGATTGAGCATGCTCAAGAAATGGGAGCCAATGCCGTTATTGGCATGCGTTTTGATACGGGTGATATTTCATCGGGAAATTCATCAATTACGGAAGTGCTTTGCTATGGCACGGCTGTCAAAATTAGCTAAACCTGCGTTCTCAGCTGATAAATATGATTACCCGCCCGCAAAGTCACTTGGTCCATGTCAATCGACGTTATTTTTTTTTCATCGATTTGATCACCCACCTGATAGGTTTGATGGTTAATAACGGCCAAACGATGCTGGCCTTCTAGCATGGTTCCTGTAAGCACTAAATTCGTCGGGGCTGTCACAATCGGCCTTTCCTTGTTATCGGCAAGCTCTGGGCCAGGAGAAGGTTTTTTGGCTAAAGAAGAAAACATTTTAAAATTCGGGTGGTAGTGAAAAACGCTCGGTGCGCCTAAGCTTGCCACCAGCAACAATCCTGCGAAGCTGCACAAACCTGCCACTTTCCAGGGAAAATTATTATTTGCTACTCGAGGTTCTGAAACATAGGGCGACTTTGGAATGCGCATTGACGGCTTGGCTTTTACTTCAGATTCTTTTAAGGGGACATGGGGTTTTGGCGCTTGCGCTTTTTGATAGGTTTGAGCATGAGAATGAACTTGCCCTGAAGGCCGGGCATGCACTGGAGCTGTAGAGGAAGACTGAGAGTGAGCACGAACTTGACCTTGGGACGAAGACTGAGTCTGGACTCGAGATTGAGCTTGAGACGAAGTTTGCACTTCTGTGGAATGGGCTGGAACTTGTGAAGCTTGTTTTATAGTAGATTCTGGAAGGGGCACATCTTTCGCCTGAGTCTCTCTCAGACTGTCCTGAGTTTTTTTCAAAGCCTCATGAATAATACTCATACGAAAAAACCTCCTCCGCGCAGTGATTGACTAAGCTTCTATCAATCACGAACACTTCCTTTGTGAACCCGGCTAGTAACGTTCGATCGCACAAAATATTGATCATCCTCGGCGAACCACCCGAATGTTCAAAAATTGCCGACATCGCGTCCTCATTAAATCTTACTGTAGATTCCACACCAATGGAAGCTAAGCGCAGCCGGTGTGGAATATACTGCTTCACCTCTTCCCGAGAAAGTGGCTCAAGATGGAATCTTACGGCCACCCGCTGATTAAGCTGACGAAGAGCTGGGAGCTTTAATTTCTCGTATAATTCAGGTTGCCCTACTAAAATTAGCTGTAGTAATTTGTCTTTTGTTGTCTCCAGTGTGGAGAGTAGACGAATACTTTCCATGGCACGTATCGAAAGATTTTGCGCCTCGTCAATAATGATCACGGCATTATTTCCCCGCTGAGTCTCGAGGAGTAAAAATTCATTGAGAGCATTAATGAGCGCGTATTTATTATTATATTTTCCAAAAATACCAAAGTCGCTCACAATAAATTGTAGCAATTCGATATCGGAAACATTGGGATTTAAAACGAGCGCCGTTTTAATATTGGGTTCATTTCGAGCTAGAAATGTGCGAATGAGCGTAGTTTTTCCCGTTCCAATTTCACCGGTAACGACGATAATCCCTTTGCGCTGGTTAACACCAAATTTGATATTCTCAAAAGCATCAACATGCCGAGTGCTGGAAAAAAAGAAGTCCGGATCTGCCGTGATATTAAACGGTAATTCCTTGAATTTGTAAAACTCCCTGTACATACTCTGATTCTAGCATGCTCATTGGTTTTCTCAAAAATTTTTCCCTGGCTCAGGGCCTGATTGAAAATGTAGGTTTTCTCGAGCCTCATCCCAGGAACAATTGGAGTTCAATTTTACCCCCCCTGCGGGAGAGAGGAATTCAATAATAACTTATTACTTTAATTCAAACTCTTTTTCCAATTTTTTCCAGGTATCCACCAAACCGGTATACGCAATTTCGGTTTGCTGGGCCATCGCCACTCCCACAAATCCTTGACGCCGCAATTCTGCTGCACGACGCTCTGAAACTTGTCGTGCATTATCCCAAGCTGGATTATCAAATATATCGACATAACGCCCTGCAAATTTGCCTTCATGACTCATCGAAAATCCAATGGCCGAAATAAGCGGGTGACAATAAGGGCCCGTAACGGCAGTATTGATGGGAACCGGTAACTGCGGCATGCTATGTGAACCCCGTGCACCACCACTCACAATTTGATTAATGGTTGCATAAGGCTCGAGGATTTCTTCTGGAGCCGGAAAAATTCCTTGATTACGAACAATAGCAATTGGATCATCTTTTCCCGTATATTTTCCGGCAATATTATGCAGGCGTGTTGCTGCGACAGACACTACTTGTTCATTCGGTTGGTAGCGAGAATAAATCGATTTAATCGCATAGCGATCTGGATTTTGCAATAATGCGGCTATATCCCAAGCTCTTTCAGGAACGGGTAAATGAATTAAACGATCCTGACTGCCCTTATGTTCCATATCAATAATGGTAAAAACGAAACCCTGATGCAATTTGTCGCTCAATAATAAACCGCCATTATGCATGGGATCTGCAAACACTAAATATAGAGGTAAATTAAAAATCCCCGGCGCACATTTGTCACCGGCAAAAATCATAAAAGATTCTGCAGGGCGATATTTTGGATTTAATTCAAATTCAATTTCGGCAACTCCGGGCCCAGCTCCCCGTACATTTCCCGAGGGCGCATCCACTAGTAAATCTTGCCCTGCTGCATAAACCCCTTGTTTTCTGCCTATTTCTGTCGCTGCTAAAAAAGCCTGCCAGGCAAAACCAATGTGGACCTTTTCATTATCAATTCCATGAACATGAGAACATAGGATGGCAATATCATCGCCGGTAAAAGTGACAAGACCATCAAGCAACAAACCAGAACTAATATTTTTTTGAAGCTCTTGCCGAACCGCTTCGACCATTTCCTCGCTCGGCCTTGTATGTCCCCCAATGCTGCCAACATCCGCCTTGATTGCACTCACTGTTACTTTCATAAAACCTCCCTGTTCTACTTAAAATAACCGAACTATCCGGAGCATAGCAAGCTGCTATGTTTCAAGCCTTAGTGACGCCTTGCCAACAGCCTTGCGGGCTTTTGTTCATCCTCAATTTGGTCTAGTTCTGTATCTAATTGTTGTTCAGAGCTTAAGTAAGACCATAATCTGTCGATAACGGGATATAATAAAAGTAAGGTAAGAATGATCCCTAAGATTGATGATTTCTCCTCACTGAATCGATTCGCCACTGAAAACAGCAGCATACTTAAATAACTGAGTTCAGAAGTCACTTTTAAGATTCCCTCTGCAAGGTCTGCCTCCTCTGGACGCATGTATATTGCTAATTCTCCAGCCGCGGCACCTCCTACTGCAATGGCTTGAGAAAAGAACCCAAACTTCAAATTGCCACAGGTAGAGGCGCAATTTGCGTAAAGTACCTTTGGCGATAATGCAGCGGTTGGGGGTAAGGAACCTAAAAATGCGTTATTCTTAAGTACATTTTCAAAATAAAACAAAATTGCGGGTTTGATTGGGTTAGAAATAATTCCATAGAGGGTCACAAAAAAACTTAAAAACCCCGAACGTTCTAAGGAATCGGGCTCCTGAATATTCTCATTCCAAGTGGATGATGAAATATATTCTCTTAGCGTAAAATGAAGTGCTAACCACGATTGTAATTCTTTGAGAAAAAGTTTATTCATTTTCATCACTTCAAGCTCCTTCCTTAGAGTTAAAATTAAAAAGCAGTCTTTTATTAGCTTCCCAAAAAATATACGATCATCCGAAGATTCATTATTAAAATGATTTAATAGAAATTTCTTTCCAATGGGATCACTATATAATTCATGCAAAATCTTAGGGTTTTCGTTTACCAATTTTGCGAAACGTTTATAATTCCCAGGATCATAAAGTAATGGGAGAAGCTCAAGCACCCGTTCCAAATTCCGAAATTTCACGTAATTAAAAAGCTTCGGGCAAGATATAAATAGAGTTTCGAGCACGAATCCCATTTTATCATCACCTGATAGCATTTGCTCTAAGGGAGTTACTTGGGCATACTCTATATTAAAAATATTTAATTTTTCAGGAGCATTACTATTAGGGATGAGTTGCTTTTGCTTAACGGTTTCTAACCAAAGTCCTAATTTTTTCTGGTCAGCATAATCATTGAGATCGATGAGCTCATTGCTGTCTTTCATTATAAGAAAATCAAACTCTTTGTCGTTTAGGGAATCCAAAGGGAGAGCCCACTTTATTCCACTTACAGAATCAACAGGACAGAGGAAATCATTCTTTACCCAAAGGTGAGTAAGAAAATAAAGATTAGATAAATAAACATAAGTATTCGCGTTAGTAATATATAAAATTCCAGATTCTTTGGTAATAGGCTTCAAAGAAAGCTCGCAAAGGGTATTAAATAAAGTTGGGATATAGGGCTGGATCAAATAAATGACATTCTTGAACAAATTCCTACTGGCGATATACGAGATGAACAAATCATGATTGGGAATTGCGCTTAGCATATAAAAAAGATGCCAAGAATTGACGCGCAGATCTGAAAACGCTTTTTTGAGCTCACCGATTAAGCCTTCCTTAATGTCCGGTTTCATTTTCCGAATCTCAGGGTGCATCAAGTAATACTCAAGTTCTCCACGTCTCATAGCTTCATCCCACAAAATATAATCAAATCTGACAATTTCTGGACATTAACATAAAAGAAAAGCGGGATCAATCGCCGTTTCTTGGCTGCTGCTCGAGCAAGACTATCTTGATGGACACGCTAAACTGGCATCATCAATTTCAAAAAAATGTCTAGCCAATAATATCTTTTAATAATACGACATTATGGACCAAGTCTACAGACCACATATTTTTCTTTAAACCCACTGTCGTCACCAGAACTACAAAGATTTGCTTTTTATTAGAGCTTATATTTTCAAAAACTTCAATTTTATTTACCAAATTTTTGGCTGTCGCTTTGTCGATGATAAATTCATTTTCGCTGAATTTAATTTCCAAAATGGATATTACTCCATCCTCTCGATCCAACAGAAGATCAATTTGAGCACCAGATTTGTCTGCGCCTTTTTTTGGGATATAACGCCAATTTCCAATGTTGCAGACAATTTTATCGAGGCCGAGTGCATGACGAATATTATCGACATGTTTAAAACATATCTGCTCAAAGGCATAGCCAGCCCAGCTATACCAAGCGCTCGTTTTTGATTTATTTGGCCAATATATACCCTTAGTTTGGCCTGCGCTCTTGCGAGAAAAAGGTTCAATCCAGGTTAAATAAAATAAAGTATATTCATCGATAATTTGATAATAATAATCTTTACGCTTTTTGCCGTAAGGCACAAATTTTTGAATAAAGCCCGCTTCTTCAAGCTCATCCAAGCGTTTATTAAAAGTGCCACCGGATTGCGCTTTCAATTTTTCCAATAGTTTGGTTCTATCGATACCGTAACGATTTTTTGCAATTTCCCTAATAATGGCTAAGTGGATTTCCGAATCATCGTACAAAGATTTAAAAATCTTCTTAAATTCAGTGTAAAGAAGCCCATCTTTATGAAAGCATAATTCGTTGACATTTTGTGTGGCCGATTTTCCCTTTTGAATTTGCTTAAGATAATGCGGGACGCCTCCCATAACCATATAGATATCTAAAAGCTGCTTATCATTGAGATGGATTCCCCGTTTTTTTAGATAAAGCTTACTTTCAAGAAGGGAAAAAGGTTCCAATAAAATAGTTTTAGTTATCCGATTATGAAGCCCACCTTTGGCGTGTATAAGATTTTCTAAAATCCAAGAAGCTGCAGAACCACATACAATGAGCTTCATATTTGGAAGCTGACTCCAGCGACTATTCCAAAAATAATCTAAATTTTGGAGGAGTTTTGATTTTTTAGTTGCTAGCCAAGGTAATTCATCTAAAAATAGAATAATTTTTTGTGACTTAGGCAAACCCTCAATTTCTTTTGTTAATAATTCAAATGCTTCTCGCCATGTATTGGGCCTTTTTAAGGGAGCATTCTTGTAAAATGTTTTGCTTAAGCTTTCGATAAAATTTTGCAATTGGTCTTGTTGTTTTCCATCTTTTACGCCGACTACTTCGCAGTAAATTTTTTTCTTAGAAAAAACTTGGCGCACCAAAAAAGTTTTCCCCACTCGACGTCGACCATAAATTGCAACAAATTCCGCCTCTTTGGAATGCCAGATATTTTCCAAAATCTTAATTTCATTCTCGCGACCATATAGTTGGGCATTCATCAATCTTCCTCGATTTGGCTGGATATAGAAAATTATACCCAGCCAAATCGTAAACTGCAATCACGATTTGGCTGGGTATAGAAAATTATACCCAGCCAAATCTACTCATCTTCTCAAACCCTTAATATTAGAATGCCAGCCTAAATTCCTACAACCCTTCTTTTTCAAGCCACTCTCTCCAGCGTTGGTATCAAAATAGGGATGGCATACCTAATTGAATTTGAGCTGGGAGAGAGGGTTATTGGAATTTTCTGTCTCTTTTGCACCCTTTCCAGACCAAAGTTCACTTACTTTACAGGTCTTTCTTGGAGTTTTGTCGCCCTTTTGGCCGACCTCATCTTCCCGACCTCGTTTTAGTTGTAGCTCGAGTTTTTTAACTGTTTGTTCTAGTTCTGCATTTTTCTTTTCTAGTTCACTATTGCGAGTCTGTAAATTGCGAAAGCAATTGATAGCAGCAGCGGTGCTCATGCTTTCTAAAGAACTTAACCTAGCTTTTAGCTTTTGAACCAGCGCAAGGATTATTTTATGATCCTCTTTTTTTGGAAAACTACGAGGAAACCCCGATAGCTCTAATTTCTCCACATGCTCCTGAGATAAGGCTTTTTCTACTACCTTGCATAATAAGTTTAAGGCCATGTGCTGGTCATCATTTCTTTTAATATCAGCGGCTTTAAGGTACTTCATTGTGTTTTCCCAAGCTGTTACCTCATCGTTTACTTTAACCTCGATGGGATCTGCTTCAGCCTCAGCAGGATCTGCTTCGGGATATGAAAAAGACGTTAAAGGGAAAATTGCAATGGTTGACGTATAAATTTCCAACAATTCTCGATCTACTATTACATCATGAAAAGGACTAAAATCACCTACAGTACCAATTTCCATAATTTCAAATCTTTGACCTGCATTCCTATTCTTGAGAAGGTCATAATGATCTAAATACCAAGATAAAGTTTTATGTAAAATACTGTTTGAATCCGGCCAACCTACCCTTTTCACACGACAACGGGTCAAGTTGGCCAATTTTTCCAAATGGTTAGAAGTGTCATCTATTTTATAATCAATTATAATATTTAGCGCATAAGCATTCAGTTTCATAGCCACTTGAAAATTTTTCTTATGTGAATAATACACCATGAGGCGTTCTAAGTTCTGACAATAATCTTGATAATCCTTTTCTGTCTTTCCTTTAATGCTGCGGAAGATGCAATCTCTTTCATTCCAACAATGAAGCGCATCTTCATATTCATCATAAGTCTCGCCGTCCTCAAACTGCTCAGGGACCTCTAGAATCCAATCGTAAATCAATTTCATTCTACGCTTATCGTCATCAGACTGCTGTCTCAAGCTTTCATACATACAAATGGCTTCATCAAGTTTTTTCCCTCGGGCTTCAGTACCAGCTTCAAGTCTACGTGAAGATAAAATGCTCGCCAAAATTCGCTTATCTGAATCGAGTGTTTTGGTAAGTCCCTTAAAGCATTTATTTATAGCCTCAAAAGAAAATTGGGCAAAAAAATTCGTAACCCTCTCCAAATCCCCATCAAAAATGTTTTCTAATCTTACATCAAGTAATTTACTAAGCCTGGAGAGACAGATTCTTCTCGTTTTGTCGTTCAAATCTGAATTACTCATCAAAGTATTTATAGATTTAACAGTTTCTTTAGACAACGAAGACTCAGGAGCATACGTATTAAAAAGCTCATAAAAACTTGCCATAAAACCATATTCATCCATGGAGTAAATTTTTTCATTTCCCTCAAAAAAAATTTGATCACTCAAAGCAGCATGCACATGAGTGATATCAAAAAGTTCTTTTTTTTGTATTAATTCTATTATTTTGACTGCAATCAAAGCATCTTCACATAGGCAGGCTGATAACAATAAATTTGGGCTCTTAGCACCCTTATCAAGTAAATAGGATACTACTTCCAACTTCCCTGCTTCTGCAGCGAGGTCTATGGCGGGATCGGCAAAATCATTTCCTGCATGTATATTAAAACCACTTTCAAGGAGCTCTTTCACTCGAGCAAGATTGCCCTTTCTTGCAGCCTCATGAAATGATAATTCTTCTTGTCTTAATTCTAGCTGTCTCATTACAAATACCTCTTACAAAAAACCACAATAACCCTCACCCACGAAGGGAGAGAGGACAATAGATTCCTTGCAGAACAGCCTATTCTTAATTCCTTAGAGCACCCTCTCCTACGAGGGAATGTTAAAAAGAATCCCGCAATTTAGCGGGATTTAATTTTGGGATGAGGTTGGTCTTTAAAAGACCCCTCACCCTAACCCTCTCCCGCAGGGGGAGAGGGAATAATATATAATTTAGGCTTCTAGGTGATCGGCACGATCCACTAATTCAACGATTGCCATTGGGGCATTGTCGCCTGAACGAAAACCGCATTTTAATACGCGCACATAGCCGCCTGGGCGGTCTGTGTGGCGTTTGCCGATGGAAGTAAATAATTTAGCAACAGCTTCACTATCGCGTAAACGAGAAAATGCAAGACGACGATTAGCAACGCTGTCAATTTTTCCAAGCGTAATTAAAGGTTCAACAACGCCGCGAAGTTCTTTTGCTTTCAACAAAGTTGTTTTAATTAATTCGTGCTTCAATAAAGACGCTGACATATTACGGAACATCGCTTTGCGATGGCTGCCGGTACGACTAAATTTACGACCACTAATTCGATGATTCATGAAATTATCCTCTTATTTTTCTGCCGCGTTGTCTGCTGGTGGCCATTTTTCTAAAGCCATACCTAAGCTAAGACCACGTTGCGCTAAAACGGATTTAATTTCCGTTAACGATTTTTTACCTAAATTTGGAGTCTTTAGTAAATCGTTTTCAGAACGTTGCACCAAATCACCAATGTAATAAATATTTTCAGCTTTCAAGCAATTTGCCGCACGAACCGTTAATTCGAGATCATCAACAGGACGCATTAAAAGTGGATCTAATTTCGAAGAGCCAAAATCTTCTTTGCGAGATACATCATGCTGCAAATCAACGAAGGCAAATAATTGCTGTTGTAAAATAGTCGCAGAATACCGAATCGCTTCTTCTGGATTTAAAGTGCCATCGGTTTCTAAATCGATCGTCAATTTATCCAAGTCGGTGCGATTTTCCACACGCGCATTATCAACGGCATAAGTAATTCGTTTTACAGGACTATAAGAAGCATCCAGTAAAAGCACGCCAATTTTACGACCTTCTTCAGAAGGCACTTCACGCAAACTAGCAGGTTGATAACCACGACCAATTTTGACTTTTAAGGTCATGTTGATCGAGCCACCTTTTGTTAAATGCGCAATGACGTGATCGGGATTAATGATTTCGACATTACCTTCTTGAGAAATATCAGAAGCACGAACAACGCCTTCACCCTCTTTTTTTAGGGTTAAAGTAACTTCGTCACGATCCGTTAATTTAATCGCTACGCCTTTTAAATTCAGCAAAATATCAACAACGTCTTCGCGCACACCGGCCAAAGAACTGTATTCGTGCTGCACGCCATCAATTTGCGCTTCAACAATTGCCGCGCCAGGCATGGAAGAAAGCATAATGCGACGGAGCGCATTACCTAAAGTATGCCCAAAACCACGCTCAAAGGGTTCCAACACAATTTTAAAATGTGAAGGCGCCATCGTTTGCACGTGAATATTTTTAGGAGTGAGAAATGTCTTATAAATATCTTGCATTGTTTGCCTCTATTTAGAATAAAGCTCGACCACTAGGTTGACTTTAAATTCAGCAGGTAATTCGGAAACTTCCGGCTGATTTTTCAGACTGCCTTGCATAGCTTTCGCATCCACCTCAAGCCAAGACAAAGGAGCACGTTGCTGCGCTAATTCCAGCGCCGCTTTAATACGAAGCTGAGATTTAGCACGTTCACGAATTTCAACAACATCGCCCGGCTTAATTTGAAAAGACGGAATGTTAACAACCGAACCATTTACTTTAACGCACTTGTGGCTCACTAATTGACGAGCTTCCGCACGTGTGGCCGCAAATCCCATGCGATAAACCACATTATCCAAGCGGGTTTCAAGCAATTTTAATAAATTGTCACCCGTAGAACCTCGAAGACGATCGGCTTCGTGATAATAATTTCGGAATTGTTTTTCTAAAATGCCGTAGTAGCGACGCAGCATTTGTTTCATGCGCAATTGCACGGAATAATCAGTGCCACGGCCACGACGTTGCCAATGAACACCAGGACTGCGCTCTAGATTACATTTCGACTCAATCGCGCGAATTCCGCTCTTTAATTGCAGATCAGTACCTTCGCGACGCGAAAGACGACATTTTGGACCAATATATCTCGCCATTATTTCCTCTCTTATACGCGACGTTTTTTCGGTGGGCGGCAACCATTGAATGGCAATGGTGTAACGTCACTCAATGAACTAATATCAACACCGGCGGTTTTAATAGCACGGATCGCTGAATCACGACCTGCACCACCACCCATGACTAAAACTTTAACTCGACGCAAGCCTTTTTCAATGGCTTTTTTAACAGCGACTTCAGCCGCTTGTTGAGCAGCAAAAGGCGTGCCTTTACGTGCATTTTTAAAACCGACATGCCCGGCCGAGCATTGGGCGATCACATCGCCTGAGACCGTGGAAATGGTAATAATCGTATTATTAAAGCTTGCAAGAATATGCGCAACGCCTTCGGTAATATGCTGATTTTTGCTTTTTACTTGTGCCATTATGTTAACCTTTTATTGACGCACGGGTTTGCGTTTACCCTTACGTGTTCGGGAATTATTTTTTGTGTTTTGGCCGTGCACTGGCAAGCCGCGACGATGACGAACGCCCTGATAGCAGCCTAAATCCATCTTGCGCTTAATGTTGGTCGAAATTTCACGACGAAGGTCACCTTCAATCGTAAAACGATCCACTTCAGCACGAAGCATTTCGATTTTTGCATCACTGATTTCCTCGATTTTCATCGAGGGATCTACACCGGCTGATTCACAAATCTCAGCAGCGCGTGTGGGCCCTATGCCATAAATTGCTCTTAATGCAATTTGTGCATGTTTATTGGGTAAATTTACTCCGGCAATACGAACAGCCATTTATAATAACTCCACCATGTATGTCTATTAAAAAGCCGCCTAGAATAACGTTCCAGGCCCTAAAATGCAAGAATGTTTTTACCCCTCACCCTCACACTCCCGCACAGGAGAGGTGATATTCTTGCCAGGGGGCTTAAATTAGCCTTGTCTTTGTTTATGACGCGCATCTTTGCAAATAATGCGAACCACACGATTGCGGCGAACCACTTTACAATTGCGACAAATCTTTTTAACCGATGCTTTCACTTTCATTTACAATTACTCCCCAAAACTCTTATTAACGAATCAGCCCCATTTTTGAGCCTTTTATCTTCGATTTCTTCATCAACGATTCATATTGATGACTCATCAAGTGCGCTTGCACTTGCGCCATAAAATCCATTGTTATCACAACGACAATCAACAAAGACGTGCCGCCAAAATAAAAAGGCACATTCCACGCATCAATCAAGATTTGCGGAATCAAGGTAACGCCAGCTAAATACAGCGAACCCACTAAAGTCAAACGCGTCATCACAAGATCAATATACTGCGCCGTTTGCTCACCTGGACGTATGCCAGGAATGAAGGCCCCGGAGCGCTTTAAATTATCAGCCGTTTCTTTAGGATTAAACACCAAGGCCGTATAAAAAAAGGCAAAGAAAATAACGGCAATAGCAATAATGATCATATAAATCGGTTGCCCAGGAGACAGCGCCAAAGATACACTATTTAACCAACCAAAACCAGAACTTGTTCCGAAAAATTGAGCAATCGCCGAAGGAAACATAATAATACTGCTAGCGAAGATCGGAGGTATGACGCCCGCCATGTTAATTTTCAAGGGCAAATGAGTCGTTTGAGCGGCATAAAGCTTGCGACCCTGTTGTCGCTTCGCATAATTAATCGTGATACGTCTTTGAGCTCTTTCAAAAAACACGACAAGAAGCGTTACAAACAAGATAAAAACGATCAGTAAAAATAGAGTGACCATCTGCATTTGACCTTGTCGAACCTGAGTAAACACTTCAGCAAGCGCAGAAGGCACTCGAGCGACGATGCCCGCGAAAATAATCATCGAAATACCATTACCAATTCCGCGTTCAGTCATTTGTTCGCCGAGCCACATCAAAAACATGGTTCCAGTAATTAAAGTTATTGTGGAAACAAAATAGAAGCTAAAACTAGGATCCATGGCAATACCATGACCGGCCAGCCATTTTGTAATACCAATCGCTTGAACAAAAGACAAAGCCAAGGTTCCATAACGCGTATATTGGTTTATTTTACGACGACCCGCTTCACCTTCTTTTTTAAGTTCCTGCATTTTGGGAGAAATCGTTGCAAACATCTGGACGATAATTGAAGCGGAAATATAAGGCATAATTCCCAGTGCAAAAATGGACATACGCATTAAAGCGCCACCGGCAAACATGTTAAACATGCCTAGAAGTCCGCCTTGCTGCTGCTGAAAAAAAGTCGTTAATTTAGTAGGATCAAGGCCTGGAACTGGAATATAAGCACCTAGGCGAAATATTAAAATTCCCACGAGTAGAAAAATCAAACGGCGGCGTAGTTCACCTAAGCCACCGCTGGATAATCCTGCGCCTAGTTTTGCTGTGCTCATAGATTAATTCTCGATTTTACCGCCCGCCGCTTCTATTGCAGCACGAGCTCCTTTTGTAATAGGTAGTCCCTTTAAATGAACGGCTTTAGAAACTTTTCCGCTCAATATTACTTTTGCACGTAAAACGCTGCCTGGAATAACATCGGCATCTTTTAAAGCTTGTAAATCAATTACCGCAGCTTCTACTTTATTTAATTCGTCTAAACGAATTTCAGCAGCCACTAAAGATTTGCGAGAATTAAAGCCATATTTTGGCAAACGACGAGCCATCGGTGATTGACCACCTTCAAAACCAATGCGATGAAAACCACCCGCACGAGCTTTTTGACCTTTATGTCCACGACCACAGGTTTTTCCTACGCCACTTCCAATTCCGCGACCAACGCGTTTTGGAGCAAATTTCGCACCTTCTGCAGGCTTAATGGTATTTAAACGCATGATTACACTTCCTCAACTTTTAATAAATAGCTTGCCTTGGTAATCATACCGCGAATGCAAGGATTATCTTCTACGACAACAGAATGATAGGTCTTACGTAAACCCAAACCTTCCACGCATTCGCGATGTCCAGGTTTGCGCCCAAATTTACTGCGCACCAGCGTTACTTTGAGTTTATTTGCCATGATTTATTTCCTAATTATTCCAGAATTTCTTCAATCGATTTTCCGCGTTTTGCCGCTACATATTCAGGAGACGACATTTCACGTAATCCACGAATCGTAGCACGAACTACGTTTATTGGATTCGTAGAACCAATACTTTTTGCCAAAATATTTTTAACACCCATGACTTCGAAGACGGCGCGCATTGCATTTCCAGCAATAACACCAGTACCTTCAGAAGCTGGCAACATTTTCACACGGCTTGCACCATGACGTGAAACAATAGCATGCTGCAGAGTCTTATTTTTAAGATGAATTTGAAACATGTTACGACGAGCGGCTTCATTCGCTTTTTGAATCGCCGCAGGAACTTCTTTTGCTTTTCCCGTGCCAAATCCAATACGACCTTCGCCATCACCGGTAACCACTAAAGCAGAAAAACCAAACTGACGTCCGCCTTTAACTACTTTTGCTGTTCTTCTTACTGAAATCAGTTTCTGTTGGTAACCATCAGATTCTGTATTCATACCTGCATCACGCATAATTCCACCTTTACGTTAAAATTCGATACCGACTTCACGCGCTGCATCCGCTAATGCTTTGACGCAACCATGGTATTTAAATCCAGAACGATCAAATGCGACTTTTGTAATACCCGCATTTTTTGCACGTTCTGCAACTAATTTTCCGACCAAAGCCGCAGCGGCTTTATTTCCACCGTGTTTTACTTGGTCTTTAACTGCTTTTTCTAAACTGGATGCCGCTACCAATGTACTCAAATTGTCTTGCGAAATAATTTGCGCATAGACATGATTATTGCTGCGATTAATACAAAGACGGTGCACCGCCAGTTCTCTAATTTTTGCACGAGCTCTACCGGCTCGGCGTAAGCGCGACTTTTTCTTATCCATTACTTCTTCTTACCCTCTTTCAAGATGATTTTCTCACCAAAATAACGAATACCTTTACCTTTATAGGGTTCGGGTGGGCGAACGGCACGAATATTCGCGGCCATTTGATTCACCTGATGCTTGTCTGCACCTTTTAAAATAATTTCGGTTTGCGTAGGTGTATCAACGCTTACCCCTTTTGGCATATCGAAATCGACAGGATGTGAAAATCCAATTGATAAATTTAATTTACTGCCCGCGGCTTTAGCACGAAAACCAACGCCAACCAGCACTAATTTACGTTCAAAACCTTGCGTCACGCCAATCGTCATATTTTGCAGCAAAGCGCGCATGGTGCCGCTAATCGCATTCGCTTCAATCGATGAATCGTTCAAAGACAACTGCAGCTCTTTATCTTTATGAGCAACAGAAACAACAGTGGGCACTAATTGTTTTAATTCACCCAATTTGCCTTTAATGGTAACTTCCTGGCCGTTAATCTTTACATCAACACCAGCGGGAATTTCTATCGGTTTTCTTCCAACACGACTCGCCATAGCGGTCTCCTAGCTAATAACACAAATAACTTCGCCACCTAAGCCTTTTTTACGAGCTTGCTTGTCCGTCATCAACCCTTCATTCGTTGATATAATGGCGACTCCAAGCCCACTTTCTACTTGGGGCAATTCATCTTTATTACGGTATTTACGCAGTCCAGGTCTGCTAACACGTTTAATGGTGCTAATAACCGGTTTATCTTCGTAATAACGTAACTCCAAACGCAATGTTTTATGTGCGCCTTCAGATTCTTCAACACAATTTTCCATATAACCTTCGTCTTTCAGCAATTGCGCAATAGCCATTTTCATTTTTGAATGCGGCATGCTGACATCGGCTTTATAAACCGCTCCGCGCATTGCGAATGCGAGTTAACATATCTGAAATCGGATCTTGCATACTCATTATAATTCCTCAATTAATTACCAACTCGCTTTTTAAGCCAGGAACATCACCGCGCATGGCCGCTTGACGCAAGCACATACGACATAAACCAAATTTACGATAATTTCCGCGCGGCTCTTCCGCAAGAACGGCAACGATGACGAATACGCACAGGACTTTCGTTGCGTTTACGCTTTTGCAATTTCAGAGAAGCTTCTTCACGATTATCTTCGTCTATACGAATCGTTTCACGCAATGCATCGCGAGTTTTTTTCGCGGCAAGCGATTGTTTGATGCGTCTTAAATTACGAAAAATGGTGCTAATTTTAGCCATACAATAATTACCTCTATTCCTTAAATGGAAAACCAAATGCTTTTAATAAGGCGCGGGCTTCTTTGTCGGTTTTTGCAGTGGTTGTAATGGTAATATCCATACCGCGTAATCATATCAATTTTGTCATATTCGATTTCAGGGAAAACGATTTGTTCTTTAATGCCTAAGCTGTAATTACCACGGCCATCAAATGATTTTGGGCTAAATCCACGAAAATCGCGAATTCGAGGAACCGCAATGGATAATAAAGCGTTGTAAAAATTCATACATACGATCACTGCGTAAAGTCACTTTGCAACCTAATAGGCCAGCCTTCACGAATTTTAAAACCCGCGATGGAATTACGCGCAAAAGTCGTAATCGGTTTTTGACCGGAAATTTGGTCATGTCTTCCAACGCATTAGTTAATCACTTTTTTATCAGCAACGGCTTCACCGACGCCCATATTCAACGTAATTTTGGTAATGCGTGGAACTTGCATAACGCTGTCATAACCAAACTCTTCTTTCAGTTTCGGAGCAATTTCTGCTAAGTATTGTTTTTTTAATGCAACCATCATCTGCTTAACCTTTCATTTAAATACTAAATATCGATGACTTCATCAGTCGATTTAAAATAACGAACCTTGCGTGCCGTCTTCTAAAATTTTAAAACCCACACGATCTGGTTTTTTCGTAGCCGTGTTTAAAAGCGCGATATTAGAAATATGAATACCTGCTTCACATCTAAAATTCCACCTTCAACTCCCGCTTGTGGATTGGCCACGAACATGTTTTTTCATCATATTTACGCCTTCTACAATCACACGATCATTCGCAAGACATTTCGTACTTTACCGGAACGACCTTTGTCTTTTCCAGCAATCACTTCACGACATCATTAACTTTAATTTTTTTCATTGCCATTATTCGAACCCGCCTTATAACACTTCAAGTGCCAAAGAAATAATTTTCATAAATTGTGGCGCGTAATTCGCGAGTTACCGGCCCGAAAATACGGGTGCCTATTGGTTGCAATTGTGCATTTAATAATACCACCGCATTGGTATCAAAACGAATTAACGAGCCATCCGTACGACGTACGCCTTTACGAGTACGCACTACTACTGCATTCATCACTTCACCTTTTTTAACTTTGCCACGTGGAATCGCTTCTTTAATGCTGACTTTAATTACATCACCAATATGCGCGTATCGACGATTCGAACCGCCCAATACTTTAATGCACATCACTTTTCGTGCGCCGCTATTATCGGCAACTTCTGTCATCGATTGTGTTTGAATCATTTTACTTGCTCCGCATTTCGTTCAGTGATTTCAAGCAAGGTCCAAATTTTGGTTTTAGACATGGGCCGAATTTCTTTTACAGAAACGACATCACCAATTTTGGCTGTATTACCCTTGATCGTGAACATGCAATTTAGTGGAACGACGCACAGCCTTTTCATATTTTGGATGACGTACTTGACGCTCAATTTTAACGACGCAATGGTTTCTTGCATCTTGTCACTGACAACGGTGCCGATTAAGTACTCGAGCTTGGCTCACTTTATTTTCCACCTTTACGCTCCTTCTCATTAAAATTGTTTTCGCTCGAGCAATATTACGCCTAACTTGTTTTGCAAGATGCGGACGATTTAGGTTTCGCCAAATTTTTTTGCATTCGCAAATTAAACTGCTCACGAAATAAATCTTTTAATTCTGTTTGAATTTCTTCAACTGATTTTGTTCTTAATGTTTTAATATCCATCACATCACCGTTCTTTGCACAATAGTCGTTTTTAAGGGTAATTTAGCCGCTGCAAGTGAAAATGCTTCGCGCGCTAATTCTTCCGGCACGCCTTCTATTTCAAATATAATGTGCCCTGGCTTTGACTTCTGCAACCCAATATTCCACATTACCTTTACCTTTACCTTGACGAACTTCTAAAGGCTTTTTAGTAATTGGTTTATCAGGGAAAATTTGAATATACAATTTTTCCGCCTCTTTTCACATGACGCGTTATCGCACGACGAGCCGCTTCAATTTGACGAGCGGTAATGCGTCCACGCTCGATAGCTTTTAAACCATATTCGCCAAAACTCACTGTATTGCCGCTGCTGGCTAATTCCGCGATTGCGACCTTTAAATTCCTTGCGAAATTTTCTAGTTTTGGGCTGATCATTGTCTTATTCCTCTATGGCCGTTTCGGTGCCAGCTCTCTCTTTTTCTGCAGATTCAGCTTGGCCTTCAAATGAATTTCGCCTTTGAAAATCCATACTTTTACGCCAATAACACCATAAGTTGTCTTCGCACGAGCTGTTCCATAATCAATATCCGCACGAAAAGTATGCAATGGTACACGGCCTTCGCGATACCTTTCGGTACGAGCAATTTCAGCACCGCCAAACGTCCACTCAAACAAACTTTAATTCCCTAAGCGCCATTGCGCAGTGCTGTTTGCACAGCTCGTTTCATTGCGCGACGGAACATAATACGGCTGTTCTAACTGTTGTGCAATACTTTCAGCAACTAATTTTGCATCGAGTTCTGGTTTACGAACTTCTTCAATCGTTATGTGAACCGGCACTTTTGCAATTTTTGCAATTTCATCACGGAGCGCTTCTACTTCACCACCTTTTTTACCGATAATCACACCAGGACGTGCCGCATAAATAGCAATTCGAGCATTACGCGCAGGACGCTCAATAATGAATGACTAATGGCCGCCGTTCTAATCGCTTTTGAATAAATTCACGGACCTTAAAATCAGCATTTAAATAATTCCGCATAATTTTGATTATTCGCATACCATCTTGAGGTCCAATCTTTGGTTATGCCTAAGCGATATCCATTTGGATTTACCTTTTGACCCATTTACTTATCTCCCAAGCTTGTCAGAAACCTTAACGGTGATATGACAGGTGCGTTTAATAATTTGATTACCCCGGCCTCGTGCGCGCGCATGAAAACGTTTCATTAGCGGACCTTGATCTACATAAATTTGTGAGATCACTAATTCATCCATATCAGCGCCTTCATTATGTTCGGCATTCGCAATGGCAGAGTTTAACACTTTGCCAATTAAATTTGAGGCCTTTTTAGGGCTGAATTGTAATAATTGAGCAGCATATTCAGCCGATTATGCCTCGCACTTGGTCTGCAACCAAACGCGCTTTTTGAGGCGAAATTCTAGCATATTTATAAACGTGCGGCGACTTCCATTATTTGCTCTCCCCTTTTTTCGGCTTTACGATCACCCGAGTGGCCACGGAAAGTACGTGTTAAAGCAAACTCACCTAATTTATGGCCAACCATATTTTCAGTCATAAAAACCGGCACATGTTGCTTTGCCATTATGAACGGCAATCGTCAAACCTACCATTTCAGGTGTAATGGTCGATGCACGAGACCATGTTTTAATGGGTTTTCTGGAGCCTGTCGCCACTAGCCGCTTCCACCTTCTTTTGAAGATGATGAACTACGTATGGTCCTTTTTTAATAGATCTTGGCACGCTAAATACCTCTCACTTATTTCTTACGTCTATCACGAATAATCATCTGCGTTGTTCGTTTATTTTTACGAGTCTTGTAACCCTTCGTTGGTACACCCGTCGGCGAAACAGGATGACGGCCACCGGAAGTACGACCTTCACCACCACCATGCGGGTGATCAACTGGGTTCATTGCCATGCCACGAACGGTTGGGCGAATACCGCGCCAACGTGTCGCACCGGCTTTACCTAAAGAGCGCAAATTGTGCTCTGAATTGGATACTTCACCTATACACTGCGCGACAGCTTACCAGGACTTTTCGCACTTCGCCAGAGCGCAGACGAATAACCGCATAGGTTCCTTCGCGAGCCGCCAACTGAGCGGAAGTTCCAGCAGTTCGCATAAACTGCGCACCGCGACCTGGTTTCAATTCAATGCAATGAATCGTGGCACCAATTGGAATGTTCTGTAAGGGCAAGCAATTACCAGGTTTAATAGGCGCCATAGGACCTGAAACCACTTCATCACCTGCTTTAAGATTCTTAGGGGCAATAATATAACGACTCTCACCATCAGCATATAAAACCAACGCTAAATGCGCGGTACGATTTGGATCATATTCCAACTGTTCAACGCGACCTACAATTCCATCTTTATCACGGACAAAATCGACCATACGATATTTGCGTTTATGACCACCGCCACGACGACGCACGGTAATTCGACCTTGATTATTTCGACCGCTGATACGCGTTTTCGAAGAAACCAAGGAAGGAAAAGGATCACCTTTGTGCAAATCAGGACGAGTGACGCTAATAACAAACCGTCTTCCGGGTGATGTGGGTTTTGCTTTAACTAATGGCATTTCTCATAACTCCAAAATTAAATCGACTATCCAAGCTGGATTTCGCCTTCATTCAACACAATATAGGCTTTCTTCCAGCCCTTAGTACGACCCTGAACGCGGCCACGTGCTTTAGCAATGGGTTTGATATTACAAACCGAAACACTGCGCACCACTACTTTAAAAAGTTCTTCAACAGCCTTTTTGATTTCGGGCTTTGTAGCATCTTTTGCCACTTTAAAGGCATAAGATTTATGGTTAGTACCGGCTGAAGTGGTCTTCTCAGTAGTATGAGTTCCCAACAAAATATTCATCATTCTTTCATGATTCATCATGATAATTTTTCCTCAATAAGTTTAGCGGCCGCTTTGGTCGTTAAAATATGTTCAAAGGCCAACAAACTAACCGGATCAATTTGACTAGCATAAATCACGGCAATATTCGGTAAATTACGCGCGGCTAATTCAACATTCTTATTTTCATCCGCTAAAATAATGAGCGCATTATCAATTTTTAATTCTGCCAATTTTGCGGTCATTTCTTTCGTCTTTGGCGCTTGCAGCATTAATTCATCAACAATATGCAGACGTTCTTGACGAAGCAATTCAGATAAAATTGAAACCATCGCTTTACGATGCATTTTGCGATTAACTTTTGGTGCATAATCACGGGGTTTTGCAGCAAATACTTTACCACCGGTACGCCATAATGGGCTTCGAATGGTTCCAGCACGTGCACGACCAGTTCCTTTTTGTTTAAAAGGTTTAATACCACCGCCACGAATTTCGGCACGAGTTTTTTGCGCTTTAGAGCCTTGACGGCCAGCGTTCATATAAGCGGTTACCACTTGATGCACTAAGGCTTCGTTATAAGTCGCGCTAAAGAAATTTCCAGCTTCTGCTTGCATTAGCTAAGCTCCTTCTGTCTTGTAGAAGGTGTAATGACTAGCACTCCACCGGGTGCGCCTGGTAATGCGCCTTTGATTAAAATAAGATTCTTATCAACATCCACACGAATAATTTCTTGATTTTGTGCGGTGCGATTAACATTACCTAAGTGGCCAGACATTTTCTTATCTTTAAATACTCGGCCTGGTGTTTGGTTTTGTCCAATAGAACCGGGAGCACGATGCGATAATGAATTTCCGTGAGTCGCATCTTGTGTACGAAAATGATGACGTTTTACGCCGCCGGCATAACCTTTACCTATAGTGACGCCAGAAATATCAACTTTTTGTCCAACTTTAAATATGTCGACTTTCAGTTCGTCTGCTAATTTAGCTTCTGGAGTTGATCTTCGCTTAAACGAAATTCACGAATAACATTACCTGCTTCAACACCCGCTTTAGCAAAATGTCCCGCAAGACCTTTACTTACGCGAGAATTTCTTTTTTGCCCAATGGTCACTTGAACAGCACGATAACCATCGATTTCAATGTTTTTACTTGAGTAATGCGGTTAGGTTGTACTTCAATAACCGTAACAGGAATCGACTCACCACTTTCGGTGAAGATTCTTGTCATTCCACATTTTTTTCCGACTAACCCTAATCGCATTTTTCTAACTCCAGGATTTTTATTCAACGCTAATTTGCACATCAACACCAGCTGATAAATCTAATTTCATTAATGCATCAACCGTTTTATCTGTTGGTTGCAAAATATCAATCAAGCGCTTGTGTGTGCAAATTTCATATTGATCCCGCGCATCTTTGTCCACGTGCGGCGAAATTAATACAGTATATCGCTCAATTTTCGTTGGCAATGGAATCGGGCCCTTGATATTGGCACCGGTTCGTTTTGCCGTTTCAACAATTTCACTCGTTGCGCGATCAATTAACC
This sequence comes from uncultured Gammaproteobacteria bacterium, assembly GCA_963711375.1. Classification (GTDB taxonomy): domain Bacteria; phylum Pseudomonadota; class Gammaproteobacteria; order Coxiellales; family Coxiellaceae; genus CAVQDV01. The sequence goes on along the minus strand of CAVQDV010000005.1, from coordinate 1,549,657 downwards.
TATGATCAAACGCTTTTAGTCTGATGCGTATTCTTTGATTGCTCATGATTTTCGCCTATTCAATTATTTTGGTTACAACGCCAGCACCTACTGTACGACCGCCTTCACGAATCGCAAACGCAATCCTTCTTCCATCGCAATCGGAGCAATCAAGTCAACTATTCATCTTGATGTTGTCTCCAGGCATTACCATCTCTACGCCTTCCGGTAATTCACTTCACCCGTCACGTCCGTCGTTCTGAAATAAAATTGCGGACGATAGCCTTTGAAAAATGGCGTATGACGTCCACCTTCTTCTTTCGATAATACGTAAACTTCCGCTTCAAATTTCGTGTGCGGGGTGATCTGACCTGGTTTTGCCAACACTTGGCCACGTTCAACTTCTTCTCGTTTCGTTCCACGCAATAATACACCTACGTTGTCTCCCGCTTGACCTTCGATCCAGCAATTTACGGAACATTTCTACACCAGTACAGGTGGTCTTCTGTTGTTGGCTTTAATGCCGACAATTTCAACTTCTTCACCCACTTTGACAATTCCGCGTTCAATACGGCCAGTCACCACGGTTCCACGACCAGATATTGAGAATACGTCTTCAATCGGCATCAAGAATGGTTTGTCGATTTCACGTTTCGGCATCGGGATATAGTCATCCATCGTTTCCACCAATTTAATGATCGCCGGTTCGCCGATTTCGCTTTGATCACCTTCCAATGCTTTCAATGCAGAGCCTACAATAATCGGAGTTGTCATCGCCTGGGAAATCTACTGCTTAACAATTCACGCACTTCCATTTCAACCAATTCTAATAATTCCTTATCATCTACCATGTCGGCTTTATTCAAAAACACCACAATATAAGGTACACCCACTTGACGGCCAATAAAATGTGTTCTCGGGTTTGTGGCATTGGGCCGTCGGCAGCAGATACCACTAAAATCGCGCCGTCCATTTGCGCAGCACCGGTAATCATGTTCTTCACATAGTCCGCGTGGCCGGGGCAATCCACGTGCGCATAGTGACGTTTGTTGACTTCGATATTCTACGTGCGCGGTTGCAATGGTAATTCCGCGCGCTCGTTCTTCCGGCGCATTATCAATTTGAGTCATAAGCTTTGACTTCGCCACCAAATTTTTCGGCCAAGCACTTTCGTCAGCGCCGCCGTTAACGTCGTTTTACCATGGTCCACGTGGCCAATGGTGCCTACGTTTACAGTGCGTCTTTATTCCCGCACAAATTTTTCTTTTGTCATTGCTAATTCCTCGTTATTCTATATGAAAATTATTGCTTTTTAATAATTGCTTCTGCAACATTCGCAGGAGCCTCTGCATACTTTACGAAATTCCATCGTATACGTTGCTCGCCCTTGACTTAATGAACGCAACGTCGGTTGCATAACCAAACATTTCAGCTAAGGGAACTTCTGCATCCATAATTTTACCGGCAGGGATTTTCATCCATGCCTTGGATAACGCCACGACGACGATTTAAGTCACCGACCACATCACCCATGTATTCTTCAGGAGTTACCACTTCGACTTTCATAATCGGCTCTAATAAAACAGGCTTGGCTTTTTGAGCACCTTCTTTAAAGCCCATTGAACCTGCAATTTTAAACGCCATTTCACTGGAGTCTACATCATGGTAAGAACCATCGAACAAGGTGACTTTGACATCCACCACGGGATAGCCAGCAATAACACCATTTTGCATTTGTTCTTGTAACACCTTTTTCAACAGCAGGAATATATTCTCTAGGAATAACACCACCGACAATTTCATTTACAAATTCAAAACCCGTGCCCGCTTCTTGTGGCTCAATTCGTAACCATACATGACCATATTGACCACGACCACCGGTTTGACGAATATATTTACCTTCTTGCTCGACTGTTTTACGAATCGTTTCACGATAAGCCACTTGCGGTTTACCAACATTTGCTTCCACTTTAAATTCGCGCTTCATACGGTCAACAATAATTTCTAAGTGCAATCTCACCCATCCCTTCAATAATGGTTTGGCCAGATTCTTCATCGGTATGCACACGGAAAGAAGGATCTTCTTGCGCCAATTTACCTAAAGCAATACCCATTTTTTCTTGGTCGGCTTTTGTCTTTGGTTCAACAGCAACAGAAATAACAGGCTCTGGGAATTCCATTCTTTCCAAGGTGATAACTTTATCTAGATCACATAATGTATCGCCTGTGGTAACATTTTTTAAGCCTACAGCAGCAGCAATATCACCAGCACGAACTTCTTTAATTTCTTCACGAGTATTGGCATGCATTTGTAATAATACGGCCAATGCGTTCTTTTTTACTTTTAACAGGATTGTAAACAGTATCACCGGATTTCAAAGACACCCGAATAAACACGAATAAATGTAACGTACCCACAAAAGGATCTGTCATGATTTTAAAAGCTAATGCAGAAAAAGGCGCTTCATCCGAAGGATGCACGCGTGACTTCATTACCACGATCTGTCATCACCTTTGAATCGGCTGGAACATCAACAGGCGCTGGCATATATTCAATAACGGCATCCAACATAGCTTGCACGCCTTTATTTTTAAAGGCCTGATCCACAAAACATAGGGACAATTTGCATTGCTAATGGTGCGTTTACGCAGACCTTGTTTAATTTCTTCTACTGATAATTCGCCAGTTTCTAAATATTTTTCCATGAATTCTTCGTCAGCTTCTGCAGCGGCTTCAACCATTTTTTCACGCCATTCTTGGCACTTCAGCCACTAATGTCTTCGGGAATTTCCGTCTCTTCATAAGTCATTCCTTTGTCGGCTTCATTCCAATAAATGGCCTTCATGCGAATTAAGTCGACGACGCCTTCGAAATTTTCTTCTGCGCCAATTGGAATTGCATAGGCACTGGATTTGCGCCGTAAACGATCTCGAATTTGTTCGTAACACACGATAAAAATTCGCACCAGCACGATCCATTTTATTGACAAAGGCCAATGCGAGGAACACCATATTTATTCGCTTGACGCCAAACGGTTTCAGTTTGCGGCTCTACACCACCCACAGCAACAAAATACAGCAACAGCACCATCGAGTACGCGCAAAGAACGTTCTACTTCAATGGTAAAATCCACGTGGCCAGGTGTATCAATGATATTAATGCGATGTTGAGGAAATTGCTTGTCCATGCCGGACCAGTAGCAGGTGGTTGCCGCGGAAGTAATGGTAATACCGCGCTCTTGTTCTTGTGCCATCCAGTCCATAACTGCAGCACCTTCATGCACTTCACCCATTTTATGGGAAACGCCCGTGTAAAATAAAATACGTTCGGTTGTCGTGGTTTTACCCGCATCGATATGGGCCATAATGCCAATATTGCGAACTCTTTCTAAGGGAAATTGTCTAGAGGACATAACTGATTACCACCGATAATGTGCAAACGCTTGGTTGGCTTTCGCCATGCGATGCACGTCTTCACGTTTTTTAACTGCGCCACCGCGCCCCTCAATTGCATCTATAATTTCACTCGCCAGACGCATTCACCATCGTTTTTTCGCCGCGTTGATTCGCATAATTCAGACAAGCCAACGCATCGCTAAAGCACGACGACGGGTAGCACGAATTTCAACGGGAACTTGATAAGTTGAACCACCCACCCGACGAGATTTTACTTCAACAGAAGGCGTTATATTGTCCAAGGCTTTTCGAAAATGCTTTAATAGCCGCTTCACGAGCGGTATCGCTGTCACGAATCGTACCCGTAAACGGTTTAACAAAAGATGCAGCCGCCTTCGCCGCCATCATTGTCCTCGTCACCTGGTTTTGCTTTTTGTTTTTGCATCGTTTTGAATTTGCCCAAAGCAGTATCTAAGGCACCATAAACAATTTTTTCGGCCACAGATTTTTTACCACTGCGCATAACGGCATTAATAAATTTCGCAATGAGATCACTTTTGAATAAGGGATCCGGCAATATTTCACGTTTGGGAGCTGCTTTTCTTCTTGACATGATGTTATCCTCTATTACTCTTTTGGTTTCTTTTCGCCGTATTTTGAACGGCCCTGACGACGTCCGGAAACACCAGCCGTATCCAAGCTACCGCGAACGATGTGATAACGAACACCCGGTAAATCTTTTACCCGGCCGCCGCGAATCAACACCACGGAGTGTTCCTGAAGATTGTGACCTTCACCACCAATATACGAAGTGACTTCACTACCGTTGGTTACGCGAACACGAGCAACTTTTCGAAGCGCCGAGTTTGGCTTTTTAGGTGTCGTGGTATAAACACGAGTACAAACGCCACGACGTTGTGGACATCCTTCCAATGCCGGCACAGTGCTCTTTTTTCTCTTCGATTTACGTGGTTTTCGGACCAACTGATTAATTCTTGCCATTGGTTAAGTATCTCCAAAAATTTTAGGTAATTTTTCCTAACATCCTCTAAAATAGACGGAGGTGGGATTCTATGAACCTAAGTGGTTATTGTCAAGATTAATTTACTAATTCACCTCTCCCTTTGAGGGAGAGGTCGGCGCAAAGCGACGGGTGAGGGGTATTAATTTAATTCCCCCTCACCCGCCGCGCTCTGCGCAGCGGCCTCTCCCTCAAGGGGAGAGGCGAAATAGTCTATTCCCTAGCCTCCTCTTCATTCTTCGTCAAGGCTTCACTCAACGCATCTCAGCACGACGCACTTCTTGCGCCTTCAACTCTTCTTCACTAATTTGAATTTCAGGCTCTATCGCTTTCAGACGACGTCTCATGTGGTAGGCATAACCTGTACCTGCCGGAATTAATCGACCCACCATGACGTTTTCTTTTAAGCCACGTAATTCATCGCGCTTGCCAGCCACCGATGCCCCGGTTAATACTCGGGTTGTTTCTTGGAATGAAGCCGCCGATAAGAAGGATTCCGTCGCCAATGAGGCTTTGGTAATACCCATCAAGATCGGCTCAAATGTCGCCTGTAACCCGCCTTCTGCAGCAATTCGCTTATTTTCTTCAGCCAAGACGTTATTGCTCAACTTGCTCTCCATGTAAGAAGAACGAGTCATCTGGCATCCGTGATCTGAACTTTTCGCAACATCTGACGAACGATAACTTCAATGTGCTTATCGTTAATCTTCACACCTTGTAGTCGATAAACTTCTTGCACTTCATTCACGATGTAATTCGCCAATGCGTTGACACCCAAGAAGACGTAAAATATCATGTGGATCCAGTAGGACCGTCGGCAATGACTTCACCTTTCTCCACCGTTTCACCTTCAAATACGTTAATCGACGCCATTTCGGTATCAATTGCTCATGAACCGTACCGTCCATCGACGGTAATAATTAAACGACCTTTGTCTTTGGTTTCTTTACCAAAGCTCACCACACCGGAAATTTCCGCCAAAATAGCCGCATCTTTTGGACGACGTGCTTCGAACAAGTCAGCAACTCGCGGCAAACCACCAGTAATATCCCGGGTTTTGGTGGTTTCTTGCGGGATACGCGCAATAACGTCACCCACTCTCCACTCTGAGACCATCTTCTTTGTTGATGATCGTGCCTTCGGGTAAGAAGATAATGCGCAGGAACACTGCTGCCCGGCAAGCATGATATCTTTACCCTTCTCATCAACCAATTTCACCATTGGCCGCAATTCTTTACCGCTGGAGCTACGTTGCTTAGCTGGCCGTGACCACGATACTGCTCAAACCGGTTAATTCATCAGTTTGACGAGTCATGGTCATACCTTCGACTAAGATCCACAAACTGTCAGCGTACCGGCCACTTCAGTGATAATCGGATGAGTATGCGGATCCCATTGCGCAACACATCTGACCGGCTTTGACTGCATCACCATCTTTAACGGTTAAAACCGCACCATAAGGCACTTTATATTGTTCACGCTCAGCGCCATGCACATCGTGAACGATCAATACGCCCGAACGTGAAACCGCAACTAAATTGCCATCCGGATTGTTTTACCGTCTTCAAGTTATGCAAGCGCACCGTACCTTCTGACTTTCACTTGAATATTATTGACAGCCGTGGCCCGCGATGCCGCACCACCGATGTGGAAGGTACGCATGGTTAACTGTGTGCCCGGTTCACCGATGGATTGCGCAGCAATAACACCTACCGCTTCACCTACATTCACCAAATGCCCACGCGCTAAATCACGACCATAACAGAGCGCACAAACACCATAACGAGTTTCGCAAGTAATAGCAGAACGCACATTACACGATCAATGTTGTGTTCTTCGAGAACTGTAGCGATTTTCTTCATCCAACAATGTGCTCGCTGGAACCAGGACTCTGTTCGGTTTTCGGATCTAATAACGCTCTGACAATCACACGACCCAATACACGTTCACGCAGAGGCTCAACCACATCACCACCTTCAATGTGCGGGCTCATGACTAATACCGCGTGTGTGCCGCAATCTACTTCCGTCACCACTAAATCTTGGGCAACGTCGACTAAACGACGAGTTAAGTAACCGGAATTCGCTGTTTTTAACGCGGTATCCGCCAAACCTTTACGCGCACCGTGAGTCGAAATGAAGTATTGCAATACACGTTAATCCTTCACGGAAATTCGCGGTAATAGGTGTTTCGATAATGGTGCCGTCTGGTTTTGCCATCAAACCCCGCATACCGGCCAACTGACGAATCTGTGCCGCCGAACCCCGCGCACCGGAGTCTGCCATCATGTATATCGAGTTAAATGAAGACTGAGAAACGGTTTCGCCTTTGGCATTTACCACGGTTTCTTTCGATAATTTCTCCATCATCGCTTTGGCCACTTGATCATTGGTGTGCGACCAAATATCGATAACTTTACTGTAACGTTCACCGTGTGTTACTAAGACCGGAAGCATATTGTTTTTCAATTTCCCGTACTTCTTCTTCCGCTTTATGCAATAATTTCGTTTTTGTGTTCTGGAACAACTAAATCGTTAATACCAATGGAAACACCGGAATAAGTTGCATAACGGAAACCGGTATACATTAATTGATCTGCGAAAATAACCGTGTTTTTAGACCCAAATTTCGATAGCAGGTATCGAGTAATTTCGAAATCAGCCTTTTTCGAGAGGGTTTGATTGATTAACGCAAAAGGTAAGCCTTTTGGCACAATTTCCCATAACATGACACGACCCACTGTCGTTTCTAATAATTTGGTGGTGGTATGTTCTTCGCCTTGTTCATCAAATAAAGTTTCGGTAATACGCACTTTAATTTTAGCTTGCAAATCCGCGTCGCGATTTTCATAAGCGCGCGCGACTTCTGCCGTATCAGCAAAAATCATGCCTTCGCCTTTCACATTAATGCGTTCACGCGTCATGTAATACAGGCCTAAAACCACGTCCTGCGTTGGCACAATAATTGGGTCACCGTTTGCAGGATGCAACACATTATTGGTGGACATCATCAAGGTACGCGCTTCCAATTGAGCTTCTAAGGTCAACGGAACGTGCACGGCCATTTGGTCACCGTCAAAGTCGGCGTTATACGCGGTACAAACAAGCGGATGCAATTGAATCGCTTTTCCTTCAATCAATACCGGCTCAAACGCTTGAATACCCAAACGGTGCAACGTAGGTGCACGATTTAGTAATACAGGATGTTCGCGAATAACCTCTTCTAAAATATCCCACACTTCTGGAACTTCAAGTTCAACCATGCGTTTGGCCGCTTTAATGGTTGTCACTAATCCGCGATGTTGTAATTTGACTGATAAATAAAGGGCTTAAATAATTCGAACGCCATTTTTTTGGGCAAACCGCATTGATGCAATCGCAAAGTAGGACCTACCACAATTACCGAACGACCCGAATAATCAACGCGTTTACCAAGCAAATTCTGACGGAAACGACCTTGCTTACCTTTGATCATATCAGCCAATGATTTTAAGCGGACGACGATTTGAACCTAAAATAGCGCGTCCACGACGACCATTATCAAGTAACGCATCAACCGCTTCTTGTAACATCCGTTTTTCATTACGCACGATAATATCCGGCGCATTTAAATCCAATAAACGTTTCAAACGATTATTACGATTAATCACGCGACGATATAAATCATTTAAATCCGACGTAGCAAAACGGCCACCATCCAATGGAACCAAAGGACGTAAATCTGGCGGTAATACCGGCAACACATCATAATCATCCACTCTGGTTGATTACTCGATTCAAAGAACGCATTCATGGCTTTCAGGCGTTTAGTGATTTTTTTAATCTTCGTTTCAGAAGTGGTTTTCGGTAATTCTTCACGCATTTTCTCGATTTCTTCTTCTAAGATCGAGATCTTGCAAGCAAGCTTTTAATGGCTTCAGCGCCCATTAAGGCTTCGAATTCATCACCATATTCTTCGAGCGCGTCTAAATACGCTTCTTCGGATAATAATTGTCCGCGTTCGAGATCTGTCATGCCGGGATCAACAACGACGAAAGCTTCGAAATATAACACGCGTTCAATGTCACGCAACGTCATATCCAGTAATAAACCAATTCGAGAAGGCAAGGATTTTAAATACCAGATGTGTGCAACTGGGCAAGCTAATTCAATATGTCCCATGCGATCACGACGAACTTTTGAAAGAGTGACTTCGACGCCGCATTTTTCGCAAATAACGCCACGGTGTTTTAAGCGCTTATATTTTCCGCATAAGCATTCATAATCTTTGATAGGTCCAAAAATTTTCGCGCAAAACAAACCATCACGTTCGGGCTTAAAGGTTCGATAATTAATCGTTTCAGGTTTTTTAACTTCACCAAACGACCAAGACCGAATTTCTTCGGGGGACGCTAATTTGATTTTTAATTCATCAAATTCAATTGCGCCTTTATCGAATTTACTTTGTCTTAACAAATCTCTCATTATCAATTTCGGTCTCCCGTTGATTTTTCTTTTAGTCGTTTATTCGTTTTCTAAACTGATATCAATGCCTAACGAACGAATTTCTTTCACTAATACATTGAATGACTCTGGCATTCCAGCGTCCATACGGTGATCGCCATCCACAATATTTTTGTACATACGCGTACGACCGTTCACGTCATCGGACTTAACCGTCAACATTTCTTGCAGAGTATAAGCCGCACCGTAAGCCTCAAGTGCCCATACTTCCATTTCACCAAAACGTTGACCACCGAATTGTGCTTTACCACCGAGCGGTTGCTGAGTCACCAAGCTGTACGAACCGGTAGAACGAGCATGCATCTTATCATCCACCAAGTGATTTAATTTCAGCATGTACATGTAGCCAACGGTAATCGGACGCTCAAAGGCATTCCCGGTACGACCGTCATGCAATAAAGTTTGTCCAGACTCGGGTAAATCCGCCATTTTTAGCAGCGCTTTAATTTCTTCTTCGCTTGCGCCATCAAATACCGGTGTTGACATGGGCACACCATCACGCAAATTTTCAGCAAGCGTCATAATTTCTTTGTCGCTTAAAGCCTCAAGATCTAATTTTTGCGTGTGACTGGCGCCATAAACTGTATCTAAATAATCGCGAATGGCTTTCACGGTTGCATTTTGCTGGTCTAACAAGGCACCGATTTTTTTACCGAGACCTTTAGCGGCCCAACCTAAGTGGGTTTCTAAAACTTGACCGATATTCATACGAGAAGGTACGCCAAGTGGATTTAATACGATATCCACAGGAGTTCCATCTTCTAAATACGGCATATCTTCAACAGGAACAATCGTTGAAATAACCCCTTTATTTCCGTGTCGACCCGCCATCTTATCGCCAGGTTGAATACGACGCTTAACGGCAAGGTATACTTTCACGACTTTAATTACACCAGGCGCTAAATCATCACCCTGCGTTAATTTCAGTCTTGTCGCTTTTAATTTTGCATCACGCAAGGTATGCAATTCTTTAAATTTCTCATGAGAGGCTTCTAAACGTTGCGTAGCTTTATCATCACGCACACGAATCTCAAACCATTTTTCACGTGGTAAAGCGTGTAAATACGCTTTTGTGATTTTCTCACCAGCCGCCAATTTATTCGGCCCACCGCCAGCAACATGATTGACGAGAACCCCTTCGAGCGATTCAAATAAAGCATCTTCACGAATACGCAATTCATCGTTAATGTCTTTTTGTGCTTTCGCTAATTCGGATTCTTCAATTTGCAAAGCACGAGCATCTTTTTTCACACCATCTCGTGTGAAAACACGAACGTCGATAACCGTACCAACGTTCCTGGTGGAACACGTAAAGAACTGTCTTTTACATCTGATGCTTTTTCACCGAAAATAGCGCGTAATAATTTTTCTTCCGGTGTCAATTGAGTTTCACCTTTAGGAGTTACCTTACCAACTAAAATATCACCGGCATTAACTTCTGCGCCGATATAGACAATTCCGGTTTCATCTAATTTTCCAAGTGCGCCTTCACCAATATTCGGAATATCTGCGGTGATTTCTTCAGAACCTAATTTCGTATCACGCGCCACGCAGGATAATTCCTGAATGTGAATCGTCGTGAAACGATCTTCTTCTACGAGACGTTCGGAAATTAAAATCGAATCTTCAAAGTTGTAACCATTCCAAGGCATGAAAGCGACCAATAAATTTTGGCCGAGCGCTAATTCGCCTAAATCGGTTGAAGGACCGTCAGCTAATACGTCACCCACTTGAACACGATCGCCAACACTAACAATCGGTTTTTGGTTAATACAAGTATTCATATTGGAACGCGTGTATTTCGTTAAATTATAAATGTCTACGCCAATTTCATCGCCGGCAACAGCGGATTTTTCGACTCGCACAACGATACGTGAAGCATCGGCAGAATCTACAATTCCAGGACGACGAGCACTAACCGTTACTCCAGAATCTACAGCCACAGTACGTTCCATTCCAGTTCCAACGAGTGGTTTTTCAGGAACAATAGTAGGAACGGCTTGACGTTGCATGTTCGAACCCATCAAAGCTCGGTTCGCATCATCGTGTTCCAAAAATGGAATTAATGAAGCTGCGACCGAAACAATCTGTCTTGGTGAAACGTCCATAAAATTAATTTTTTCCGCTGCCGCAAAAGCAAACTCACCTTTATAACGGCAGGAAACGAGTTCATCAGTTAATCGGCCATTTTCATCTAGCGGTGTATTCGCCTGAGCAATGTAATAATTGCCTTCCTCAATAGCAGACAAATACACAAAATCTTCACTGACTTTTCCGTCGATGACTTTACGATAAGGAGTTTCTAAAAATCCATATTCATTCGCACGGGCATAGACCGAAAGCGAATTAATTAAACCAATATTTGGACCTTCAGGCGTTTCGATCGGACATACACGACCATAATGCGTGGAGTGTACGTCGCGCACTTCGAAGCCGGCTCGTTCACGAGTTAAACCACCTGGCCCTAAAGCAGAAACACGGCGTTTATGCGTAATTTCAGACAGAGGATTATTTTGATCCATAAATTGTGAAAGTTGACTGGATCCAAAAAACTCTTTAATTGCAGCAGAAACCGGTTTGGCATTCACTAAATCCTGCGGCATTAACGTTTCAATATCCGCTAAACTTAAGCGATCTTTAACAGCACGTTCGACACGCACCAACCCGATACGAAATTGATTTTCAGCCATTTCACCGACGCTTCTAATGCGACGATTTCCTAAGTGATCAATATCATCAACATCGCCTTTACCATCACGAATGGTCACAAGCACTTTTAATACATCGACGATATCTTCTTTTTGCAACGTGCCAGGGCCCGTTAATTCACTGCGACCGACACGTAAATTAAATTTCATACGACCAACGGCAGATAAATCATACCGTTCTGATGTGAAAAATAAGGATTCAAATAAAGATTCTGCGGCGTCTTTTGTTGGTGGTTCACCAGGACGCATAATGCGATAAATTTCAACCAAAGCTTCCAAACGATTGCTGCTATTATCCGCACGCAAAGTGTCAGAAATATAGGGACCGCATTCAATTTCGTTTATGTAAAGGGTTTTGAAATTTTTAATATTTCCTTTACGCATTTTTTCGAGTAAATCAGCGGTAACTTCGTCATTCGCATTCGCAATCACTTCGCCACTTTCTTTGTCGATAATGCTTTCAGCAATGACTTTTCCAATTAAATAGGCATCGGGCACGTCTAAGTTTTTAATTCCCGCTTTTTCGATTAAACGAATATGGCGCGAAGAAATACGACGATTCGCCTCAATAATGAGTTCGCCTTTTTTGTCGACGATGTCGGTAAACGCTAATTCACCACGTAATTGGCGAGGCACTAAATCTAAAGTAGCTGAATCTTTTTTAAGTGCTAAATCATTTGCTTCGTAGAATATCTTTAAGATTTCTTGGGTTTCATACCCTAAGGCACGCAAAATAACCGTGGCCGGAATTTTACGACGACGGTCAATTCGGACATACATAATGTCTTTAGGATCAAATTCAAAATCTAGCCAAGAACCACGATAAGGAATAACACGAGCGGAAAATAATAATTTACCCGAGGTATGCGTTTTGCCTTTATCATGCTCGAAAAATACTCCTGGCGAACGATGTAATTGAGAAACCACTACACGTTCGGTTCCATTAATGACTAAGCTACCCGTATTCGTCATTAAAGGCATTTCGCCCATATAGACTTCTTGTTCTTTAATATCTTTAATAGGGCGTTTTCCTTCGGGAGCATCTTTATCTAAGATGACTAAACGCATTTTTACTTTGAGAGGCACGGCATACGTTAAACCGCGTAATTTACATTCATTCACGTCAAAAATAGCTTCACCTAAGGTGTAGCTAACATATTCTAAATAAGCCGCCCCGGAATAACTGGAAATGGGGAATACAGACTTAAAAGCTCCGTGAATACCAAAATCTTGGCGTTCGTCAGGATCGGTGTTTTCCTGCAAAAATTGCGCATAAGAATTAATTTGCGTTTCAATTAAGTAAGGGACTTTCAGGACTTCGGAACGACTTTCCCCTAAACGCAAGCGGACGCGACGTTTTTCTGAATCGGACGTGACGACATAACGATCAGCTTTTGTGCTCTGTGGTTTTTGTGATGCCATGAATGAACCCCGTATGATTAAAACTAATAAAAAAATATAACTCCGCGGTAAAAATGCCGCGGAGTTTTTTCAAAACAACTTATTTAACTTCACATTGAGCGCCGGCTTCATCCAGTTGTTTCTTGATAGCTTCTGCATCAGCCTTTGGAATACCATCTTTAACAACAGCGGGCACACCTTCTACCAAATCTTTGGCTTCTTTCAAGCCTAAGTTGGTGATGGTACGAATCACTTTGATGACATTAATTTTCTTGTCTTCAGCAAAGCTCTTCATGGTGACCGTAAATTCGGTTTGCTCTTCAACAGCAGCCGCTTCTGATGCAGCAGGACCTGCAACAGCGACAGCAGCCGCAGCGGAAACGCCGAATTTTTCTTCCATTGCGCTTACTAAGTCACAAATATCCATTACGCTCATATTTGCGACGGCTTCTAAAATTTGATCTTTTGAAATAGCGGTAGCCATTTTTTATATCTCCACGTTAAATGTTATAGCACGCATTAAGCGGCTGCTTTCTTTTGATCACGAACGGCTGCCATCACGCGAACGACTTGTGCCACCGTTTCGCTAAGCGTACGAACGAATTTTGTCACGGGCGCTTTTGTCACTGCCGCTAAACTGGACAGTGCTTCATGTCGTGATGGTAAACTTGCAACAACCTTTAATTGATCTGCCGCAAATATTTTTCCATCCAGAGCGAGCGCGCGAACTTCTAATTTTTCGTTCGACGTTTTTTTGATGAAGTCGCGAATCAAACGAGCAGGAGCCCCTGGCTCTTCCTTCCCAAAAAATAGGACGATCGGGCCAGTTAATGCATCGTTTAAACCAGCAAATCGTGTGTCTTTAAAAGCTCGGCGTGCTAATGTGTTGCGGTATACGCGCATTTTCACATTTTGCTGACGAGATTGCGTACGCAATAATGTCATTTCCGAAACCTTCAAGCCACGGTAGTCTGCTGCAACAGCTGAAATAGATTCAGATGCCACAGCAGCCAATTCCGCTACGATTGCTTTCTTGTCTTCTAATTTTAATACCACTTTCTTCCTCTCCTAAAAGTGAAGAACACTCTTTTTAACATGGTGACCTAAATACGTTTGGGTCACCGTCTGCGGTGGCGAGTTTTTTTACTCTTTAATTCCAGGTATTTCTGGAAACCTCCGGTCTTCGACGGCTGTGATTCTAAAGAATTTTCACCGCGCGAAATCTTTTTTTATGCCACTAAGGCGCTAACATCAACCATAATCCCAGGACCCATCGTGGTTGAAATCGTTAATTTCTTAAAATAAGCGCCTTTTGCGGTAGCCGGTTTTGCCCGACGTAAATCACCCAAAAGCGCTTGAACATTTTGCGTGATAGCAGCAGGTTCAAAATTAATTTTTCCAACAGCGCAATGAATAATGCCGTTTTTATCAGTACGATAACGCACTTGACCTGCCTTCGCATTTTTAACAGCACCAACGACGTCTTTCGTTACGGTTCCTACTTTGGGATTTGGCATTAAGCCTTTTGGCCCTAAAATTTGGCCTAATTGACCAATTAAACGCATCGCATCAGGTGTTGCAATTAAGACGTCAAAATTAATTTCGCCTTTCTTAATCGTTTCCGCTAAATCTTCGTAACCTACCACTTCTGCGCCAGCCGCTTTCGCCGCTTGCGCTAAATCGTCCTGTGCAAATACCGCTACACGTACCGATTTTCCGGTACCATTTGGCAGAACGGTTGCACCACGAACGTTTTGATCGGATTTATTCGCATCAATCCCGAGATTAACCGCCACTTCAACACTTTCTGGAAATTTTGCGGTAGCGCATTTTTTTAAAATAGCGAGCGCTTCAGTCATTGGATAGACTTTACCAGGCACTAGATTTTCTAAAATAGCTTTACGGCGTTTTGTAATTTTAGGCATTATACAACCCCCTCTACGTCAATACCCATGCTTCTTGCAGTTCCTGCAATGGTGCGTATAGCGGCTTCTAAATCTGCCGCTGTTAAATCGGGTTGTTTAATTCGAACAATTTCTTCCAATTGTGCGCGTGTGGCTTTACCCACTTTCGCAGAATTAGGCGTTGGACTACCTTTCGCGCCATTAAGCACATTTTTCTTCAGTAAAACAGAAGCCGGTGGTGTTTTGGTAACAAAGGTAAAGCTTTTATCGGCATACACGGTAATTACGACCGGTGTCGGTAATTTTTCCATGTTTTGCGTTGCTGCATTAAATTGTTTACAAAATTCCATGATATTAACGCCAGCTTGACCTAAAGCAGGACCAACTGGGGGACTGGGATTTGCTGCGCCCGCTGGGATTTGCAGCTTAATATATCCCGTTACTTTCTTTGCCATTTTTACCTCTCAGTGGGTACAAACGCTGAATAATCAGCTCCCCGTTACACAAAAAAACTTTTAAGCCTTTTCTACTTGACCAAATTCTAATTCAACTGGTGTAGCACGGCCGAAAATCGAAACCGATACACGCAAGCGACTTTTTTCGTAATTCACATCTTCTACTACGCCATTGAAATCCGCGAATGGACCATCGGTAACACGTACCACTTCGCCTGGCTCGAACAGCACTTTTGGCCTTGGTTTTTTTTCGCCTTCTTCAACGCGCTGTAAAATATTATTCACTTCTTTATCAGTAATCGGTGCGGGTTTTTCAGCTGTTCCGCCGATAAAACCAAGCACGCGAGGAACGCTGCGCACTAAGTGCCAGGTTTCTTCCGTCATAATCATTTGAACTAATACATAGCCTGGAAAAAATTTGCGTTCGCTTTTGCGTTTTTGACCGCCGCGCATTTCCACCACTTCTTCGGTGGGCACAATAATTTCGCCAAACAATGTTTCTAAGCCGCGCATTTGAATGCGATCATTTAAGGCTTTTACAACATAATTTTCATAACCAGAATAAGCGTGGATGACATACCATCTTTTTTTCTGTTCTGTTTTTTCTTCAGAGACTGTCATTGACTAGAGACCTCGCTGCCCGGTAATAAATCCAATTAGCCACAAAAGGATGCCATCAAATGCCCATAAAACTAATGAAGCAACAACAACCATGGCAACAACGACCATGGCAGTTTGGACCGTTTCTTGACGAGTCGGCCACGTTACTTTTCGCATTTCGGCACGAGAGCCTTTCATGAACTCCCATGCTTTTTGCCCTTGAGGAGTTAGCGCGGCTAAACCCAGCACTATCCCGGACAAAATCAGTCCACCCGCTACTCGCAGAGCCCAAGCGACGTCATTATAATAAGAGTTCGTCGCAATGCCAGCGATAATAAATAGCAGTATCAGCACCCAAATAAATTTTGACTTTCCATTACTGCTATCGACATTCTGCCGCATATATGACTCTCTTTTTTTTGGCAGGCCAGGTGGGGGTCGAACCCACAACCTGCGGTTTTGGAGACCGCCACTCTGCCAATTGAGCTACTGGCCTTCGTTCATTCTATAATCTTAGTTACTACGCCAGCGCCTACTGTACGGCCGCCTTCACGAATCGCGAAGCGCAATCCTTCGTCCATCGCTACTGGAACAATCAAGTGAATATTCAACTTGATATTGTCGCCAGGCATTAC
The DNA here is from genome assembly GCA_963711375.1 of uncultured Gammaproteobacteria bacterium. Classification (GTDB taxonomy): domain Bacteria; phylum Pseudomonadota; class Gammaproteobacteria; order Coxiellales; family Coxiellaceae; genus CAVQDV01. The sequence goes on along the minus strand of CAVQDV010000005.1, from coordinate 1,533,056 downwards.
CATTTCTACGCCTTCTGGGAGAATCACTTCACCCGTCACGTCCGTCGTTCTGAAATAAAATTGCGGACGGTATCCTTTGAAAAATGGGGTATGACGTCCACCTTCATCTTTCGATAATACGTAAACTTCTGCTTCGTATTTCGTGTGGGGGGTGATGCTACCAGGTTTTGCTAACACTTGTCCACGTTCAACATCATCTCGTTTCGTTCCACGCAGTAAAACGCCTACGTTGTCTCCAGCTCGACCTTCGTCTAGCAATTTACGGAACATTTCTACACCAGTACAGGTGGTTTTCGTTGTTGGACGTATGCCTACAATTTCAACTTCTTCACCAACTTTCACAATTCCGCGTTCAATACGGCCAGTGACTACGGTTCCACGACCAGAAATAGAGAATACGTCTTCAATCGGCATCAAGAAGGCTTTGTCGATTTCACGTTTCGGCATCGGGATATATTCATCCATCGTCTCAACCAATTTAATGATCGCCGGTACGCCGATTTCGCTTTGATCACCTTCGAGGGCTTTCAATGCAGAGCCTACAATAATAGGAGTTGTATCGCCTGGGAAATCGTACATGCTTAATAATTCACGCACTTCCATTTCAACCAGTTCTAATAAATCTTTGTCGTCAACCATATCGGCTTTATTTAAAAAGACCACGATATAAGGTACGCCAACTTGCTTCGATAACAGAATGTGTTCACGGGTTTGGGGCATAGGGCCGTCAGCGGCAGATACCACTAAAATCGCGCCGTCCATTTGTGCCGCACCCGTAATCATGTTTTTTACATAATCCGCGTGTCCGGGACAATCTACGTGCGCATAGTGACGTTTGTTACTTTGATATTCCACGTGCGAGGTTGCAATGGTAATTCCGCGTTCACGTTCTTCTGGCGCATTATCAATTTCAGCAAAAGCTTTGACTTCGCCACCGAATTTTTCGGCTAAGCATTTCGTCAGCGCTGCTGTCAGCGTTGTTTTTCCGTGATCCACGTGGCCAATCGTGCCTACGTTTAAGTGCTCTTTTTCCCGCACAAATTTTTCTTTAGTCATTTCAGATACCCCTGTTAAACGTGATATAAAGCCCACAACCGGAATTGAACCGGTGACCTCTTCCTTACCAAGGAAGTGCTCTACCGACTGAGCTATGTGGGCATTCCACAAAGTCACCCAAACATAAGCGGGTGATGGGAATCGAACCCACGCCATCAGCTTGGAAGGCTGAGGTTCTACCATTGAACTACACCCGCTAAATCTTTGTGGAGGGGGCAGGATTCGAACCTGCGAAGGCAGAGCCGGCAGATTTACAGTCTGCTCCCTTTGACCGCTCGGGAACCCCTCCTGAAAAAAATCAAGCCGCTAATTCTGAGGATTTATGTCGCAATTGTCAACAGAAATATTGAAGGACTTTTAGCGCTAATTTCTGCGAGTATTTGGTGTTATTTTCATTTGCTGCGAAAAGACCTTGGGCTAGCCTATCCTATTAAAATTTTGCCAATCGAGGAAGAGCCAATTTTTTATTTCCGCTTCGATGGCTACGGCCGCCATGAATCTTTCGTCGGCGTAGAAGCTTGGTAGGTGCCAATTTTTGGCTTTTTCGGTTGAGCCTTCAATTGAGATTAAACCTTTTTCTGATGTTGAACTTAAATCTACTGTAAATTTTTCTAGAGGGTAGTAAAGACCAAGCCCTATGGCTTTTATGTAGGCTTCTTTTCTCGTCCAGGCTCGGAAAAAGGCTTCAAGTTTTTGTGATTCAGGGATGGATTCATATTGAAGGCGCTCTTGCACGGAATAATTCGATTTGACAATTCCCTCGTGATACTTCGAGGTTTTTATGCCTTCTACGTCAACGCCAATGGGATTTAAAAGCGTGATGGCAACTAAAGCGATATCTTCGGTGTGAGACATATTAAATTGGATGTCGCTGCCTTGAATATAGGGCTTTTTGCGTTCACCATGACTAAACACTATTTCTGAGGCAGGTGCTCCTAAATAGCGCGATAAAATATCGCGCAGAATACTTTGCCCTGCAACGCGCCGATTTCGCAGAATGTCCGTGATTAAACGATCGGCGCGTTCCAATTCGTTTGCGCTCATTAGCGATCGTCCGATTTCGAGCTGCTCAGGACTTAAGTTTAATCGGGCTCGCCACAAATGAATTTCACCGGCGGTAAGCCTTGGAATGCTTAAGCTTGATCGCCAAATGATTTCATTCACTAGCCTTTAACTTTTTTGGCTGTTTTAGAAATGGCTTTCCCGCCGCTTTGTAAATCCTTGCCAAAGCCATTAACCGTGTTGCACCCTGCTAAACCACAAGCAAAAATGGCGCTAATAACAAGAGCAACAGAAATCTTTTGAAACATACTTATCTCCTATTCAAGTAAGAAAGTATTATTATATACTCCAGAATCAAATAGCAAGACAGGCGTTCCCCATATGGGGAACGCCTTCCTGGTATTAACGCTGGCGCGGTGGGAAACCCACCGCTGGCGCCCAAGGGGAGCCTGGGGACCTCCAGCTTTTTGCAGCAATGGAAAAAATTTTATGAATATTGAAAAATTAATTTGGGTTACGGATATTCACCTAAATTTCTTGGATAAGCCTGAACGAGAGGCCTACTATCAAACCTTAACAGCCTTAGAGGCCGATAGCCTGCTCATCAGTGGTGACATTGGAGAAGCTGAAAGTGTTTTTGTTTATCTTAAAGAAATCGCCTCTGCTGTAAACCATCCCATTTATTTTGTGCTGGGTAACCACGATTTTTATCGAGGCACAGTTACTGGTGTGCATGAAAAAATCCGCAATTGCGCCAAAATAAATTCACATCTTCATTGGTTAGGTAATGGCAAGGCCATAAATTTAAATTCTTCTACCGTTTTAGTAGGTGTGGATGCTTGGGCTGATGGTCGCTATGGTGATTTTTTTAATAGTCCCGTTATTATTAATGACAGCCGATTAATTTCGGATTTATTTTTAGCGAAAATGCTGGGGAAAAATGCTCTTCACGAAAAAATGTGTGAATTAGCGGATATTGACGCCGCTATTTTAAATAAGAGCCTTACTCGTTCGATTAATCCTTCAACTGAAAAGGTAATTATTTGTGTCCATGTGCCTCCTTTTGCTGAAAGTTGCACGCATGAAGAAAGACCAACTAATATAGATTGGCTGCCTTTTTTCTCTTCAAAGGCTATTGGTGACGTGATTTTTGCTTGGGCGAAAAAATATCCACACATAGTATTTAATGTTTATTGTGGTCACACGCACAGCCGCCATGAGCATGCTCCGCTTAGCAATCTCAGGGTGAAAGTGGGTCAAGCCACTTATGGCTATCCTGAAATTCAGGAAGTAGTAAAGATTTAGAATTAGTGGATAGGGCAATTAGATATGGGTGGCTGCAAAAAATAGCAGAGCAAGGGAAACGATCAGCATCAACAAAACTGTGAAAATTCCTCCTGCAACTTGATATTTTGTATGTTTAATTAATTTAGGGATGCGTCGACTTCTCCAGACCATTAAGGTTGGCAATAAAATTGAAAGTGCTACCACTAAAATACCAGCGTATTGAATAGCCGTAATAAAAATATAAGGCCGAAATAATACAATTGCTAGGGGAGGTAAAAAAGTGAGCGCATAAATCAGCCATTTATTTTTACCCTCTTTTTTTCGATGAATTCCATTCGCAATCACATCAGACAAGGAGAGAGAAACTGCCAAAAAGGCCGTTAATAAACATATAGTCGTAAAAAGATGGGTGATGGTGGTAATCCAAGGATTTCCAATCGCGCTTAAGCCCGCATTTAATTGGCTGACTACTTGGCCACTATGGCTGATGCTCACTAATGTTGCCTGAGACATTGTGCCCTGCACGGTATAATTCCAAATGACAAAACAGAGCAGGGGAACGAAGCTACCAATTAAAATGGCCTTCCTCAATTGCTTAACATTATGCTCCAAATAGCTGCAAAGTGAGGGAATAATAATTGCATAGCCGAAGGAAAAAATGGCAGGCATCACAGCAATGGAAAGCGCGTGAAATTCGCCTGATGGTAAATTTTTAACATGCACAGAAGGCGCTAAAAATAAAATCAGCAGAAAATAAACCAGCATTTTCGCCGACATTAATGCACGATTCGTGTGATCCACCAGCTTAATTCCATGCCAAACAAATGCGCCCAAGACAAACACGAAAATAATTCCGCTCAGGCCTGGATAAAGCTGAATATTCATGGACTGCCAAATACTGTGAACTAAATCCGTTCCGCCCGAGACATAAACGCACATAATGCAATACAGCATTAGCAGAAAAAATACGGCTGTCAGCACTTGTCCGGGAACTCCGAGCGTATCTCGAGCCATTGAAATTAAATTTGTATCTTTGGGTAAGCGCAAGCAAATTTCCAGAATAAAAAGAGAGCCTACTGTTGTGAGCAGCCAAATAATAGTAAGCAGCAAGCTTGAATTAAAAAAACCGCCCTCGGCCGTGACAACAGGCAAAGATAACAAGCCACCACCTATGGACATGGCGATGATCAATAAAATACTTCCAAAAACTCTTGAATTCATAGGGGTCTACGGTAAACCATCGCCCTGCCTAATGCAAATACTCAAACTGGCATGCTAAAATTGGAGTTTGAGACAGCCTTAAGGACCCAGGAACGGATGAACAAAATGGCTTTAGTTCTGCTACCAGGATTGCTTTCCGATGCCGCGGTTTGGGAATATCAATCTCATCAACTTGATGGGAAAACGGATATTATCATTCCTAATCTAAATCAAGCTGATTCTCCAGAAAAAATGGTCGACGCCGTGCTAGAAGTCTCGCCACTTCATTTTAATTTAGCGGGACACTCTATGGGAGGTTGGTTAGCGCTCGAAATTATGAAACGATGTCCTAAACGAATTTTGAAACTAGCTTTATTAAATACTACCCCCCTGCCCGACAGTGTAGAAAAACATGAAGCAAGAAAGGCCATGATTCAACAAGCGGGAAAAGGAAATTACGAATTAATCATAGACAAACTGATGAACACCTTTATTTACAATAGAAAAGTCGCTGAAAATGTGATGTCAATGTTCGAGAGAAATAAATTGGCCTTTATCAATCAAGAAAAGGCCATGCTAAAGCGAGGCGATTGTCTTGCCGTTCTCAAGCATATATCATGTCCAACTCTCATTATTCATTCTGAAAATGATGCGAATTTTAATTTTTCCGATAGTCAATTATTGGCCGAAAATATTCCGCATTCTACTTTAGCCATCATAAAAAATTGCGGACACATGAGCCCAATAGAGTCTCCCAAAGAAGTCACGGAGCTCATGCAAATCTGGTTGGATTTTGTTTGATAGACAAAAGTGTAGACTAGTGTTAAAAATACAGCAGGAAATAGGCGGCAAATAAATGACGAATCTCTATGATGTAATTATCGTTGGCGGGGGCCCCACCGGGGTTGCTATGGGTATCGAGCTTGGCTTGAACCAAGTTAAAACACTCATTCTTGAAAAATATGAAAATCCCTTGCTTTCTCCGCGCGCTCAATCGCTTAACGAGCGCTCGATGGAGTTATTGATGCGCTGGGGTATCGCCGATAAACTGCGTGAAAATACCTTGTTTCCAAGCGATTTTCCAATGCGGGGTGTTTGGTGCTCCAAGCTCAATGGCGTGACTTATGCTACAGCTGGTTCGGAGGAACAATTTAAAGACAATATTACCGCACAAAAAGGAGTTCGAATTCCGCTTTATGTAACGGAGAATATTTTGCGGTTTCGATTGTCTGATTTTGAATGCGTAAGCTTTTTGAAAAATCATGAGGTTCAGTCCCTTGCCTTAAAAGAACATTCTGTTCATGTCACTTCTAAAAATAAGCTTGATCAATCGATCGAAATTTACAAGGCAAAATATGTGATTGCCTGTGATGGGACTAACAGCACGGCTCGAGAAAGTGTCAAAATTCCATTTCAAGGATTAGCGCCAAAAAGACGCGTTATTAATCTCTTATTCGAATCCCATGATCTTCAAAATAAAATTACGGTTGAAAAAGGCTTTTTATATTATTTACTGGAAAATAAAACCTTTGCGGCCATGGGTCCAATTGACCTAAACCAAGGCATTTGGTATGCACAAATTGTATATCCCGGAGACGAAGAAAACATCGATAATATTAATGTTGAAGCCTTAATTGAAGATCTTTCTGGCGTTCATTTCACTAAGAAAATAATCAACAAACATTTCTGGGACATGCAGATACAAATTGCCGATCAATTTTCCAAAGAAAATCGTCTTTTTTTGGTGGGCGATGCCGCGCATGCTTTTGCACCAACGGGTGGTTTTGGTTTAAATACCGGCTTAGGTGATGTCACTAACTTGGCCTGGAAATTAGCGGCCGTTATTAATCATGGTGCTTCTGAAGACTTACTGAAAACTTATGAAACCGAGCGACGCCCTGTTTGTCTTACGAATTTAAAAGCAGCTGAAAGAAATGCGAACGACGCCGTGGCGGTTAGAACTCAATTTCCACCGGAAAAAGACCCACAAAAATTCGCCGAAGAAAATGCTAGAATCGCGAAACAACATGTTCATTCAGGCGGCATCACCTTGGGATATACCTATAATCAAAATGAAGCGCCCATGAAGCCATCGGAATATATCCCCACTGCTAAACCTGGTTATTTTTTGCCGCACATTAAAATCCTCGATAAATCCATTTATCAAAAATTATCCCCCACTCTGTGGACCTTAATTGTTTGCGGTAAGGAAAAAATTAAATTCCAAATCAAACACCTTAAAATATGTCATGTTCCCGAAAACACTTATCCTTCCCGATATATCTTAATTCGTCCCGATTGGCATATTGCAATGGCACAGGATAAAGTTACAGAGGAAGAAATATTAAATTATTTGTAATATACCCACTGGGGTGCGTTTCCATCTAACGACGATTGCCCGAGCAATTTCTGGTCCTCTCGTGGCCACTTAGGCCTCCTACTGATTTTTTTGACAGGAGCTATCCCGTGCACTATATTTTAAGATCACGCCAACATTCGAGGGATAGAATGAAAAAATTCAGTTTCTTAGCCATCACGGCCGTTAGCAGCCTACTGTTTGCAGGATCTGCCTTAGCAGAAGAATCTGCTAAACCCAACATTTCTGCGAAATCTGTTACTTTCAAAATTATTAACCATTCAACTCATGCTATTGATCTAGACACAGATGGCGGAGTGAACGGCGAGTGCAAAGAAAACAAAGACCTCATCACTTGCACGGCTGAGTCTGACGGTAAAATTTCTGTCGGTGGCCACTTGGCCGTTGATAGATCCTTTAAAAAACCTGCGGGTATATTTGGAGCACTTTTGAGTGTCAGTAACCCCCCCAATGATGAAGGGCAAAATTTCGTTATTCAAAATATAGAGTCTTCTCCAGTAAGAGCCGCTTTATCAAAAGATAAATGGTCCGGAAATAATGATGAAGTGAGCATCACCGTTACAGACTCCAAAAAATAGCAGGGCTTCCAGCTACCCAAGACCCGAACGAAAAAATTAGAATTCTCTTGTGTCATTCCAAAGTGCATCGCATCCGTTTTTTCCATTCATCTAAAGCCTCTGGGTGAAACTTGAGATTATAACTCATTAATGTCCACTCGAATTGGTTTTTTGCTATCTGAAAGACGTTTTTGGACCAAGACTTGCAAATGTTGGTCATCCAGAGCCTCAAGAATTCTCTCGAAGGTCTCTGCTGGAATCAGATAGGCCGTCGCCACATTGTGATTCAGGATGGCCACAGGATGACCCTCGGCAGAACTGATCAACAGTGAAGGATTTTTTTTGAGCTCACTAATACTTGCGGCATGTTTGGCATAAATGGCTTGCATGGCTTTCTCCAAATTTAGGTCTTTATTCAGTACCAATAATAGCACTAATTATAGCTTTCATCCACCAACTTTTTCAAAAACTTCTTGTGATTAGTGAAATAGAAGGCCCGGATTCTTTCGAATTCGAGCCTCAAAAGTCTGCAGATTAGCGATTAAAAAAAGTAGCTTAAACCTAAATTGATTTTGTTTTCGAATAGAAAACCGTTGTTTGGAGCTACAATATTGTTGGTATTGTTAAGCGTGATAACCCTATTGTTGTTGCTGCCGCCAGTGATGCCAACAGCGTGATAGCTTAGGCCCAAACGAACATTGTCTGTGATTTTGTAATCAAGACCAAGAACGCCTTGGAAGGCAAAGCCATTTCTGGTGGAGCTTGAGTTGAAGCTATTGTTCAGGTTAACAGGGATGAAAGCAAAGCGTGTTTTGGTTTGTCCCCAACCAAGACCAAGACCAACATAGGGCACAAAGTTGTTGCCTAGATCAAAATCGTAATAGCCATTAGCCAGTACCGTTAAGATCTGGAGGTTTTTCAAATTATAGGTGCCAAAACCAGGAATAAATTGGTTACGAGCTGCATTTCGAGCAGCTTGCTGCATGTAGGAACCCTCTAGCTCAGCACGCCAAGCATTCCATCGATAGCCAAAGGAAGCGCCAGCGTTCCAACCAGCTGTTTGGTAGCTGTAAGGAACAAAAACAGCATTTATGCCGTTCACAGGTATGACGAGGTTTCCGTTTGGAAAGTTGTTGTTGGTATCACTGTAGTTGGGAAAAAGGCTTAAGCCGCCGTTTACGCCAACGTAGAAACCGGAAGTTTCAACTGGGGCTGCAGCAGGAGCAGGAGCCACTTCTGGGCCACCAGCCAAAGCCGAAGTTGCTAAAACCAGAGCAGCACCGCCGATAAGATAGTTAAGCTTATACATATTGAGTCCTCTTTTTATGTATTAATGTAGATTTAAAAGAGTGGATATTAGCTATTAGAGAGGGAGTTGTAAATAGCCTTGGCGAAATTCTCTTGTTGACATTATTATTGTGTTTCGATAATTTATTGATGACTTTTAATATTAAAGTCAAAATAACAACAAGGAGTCTCATTATGAAATTAATTCAGAAATTAAGTTTACTTGCGAGCTTAGCGCCATTTTCACTTGCTCTTGCATCGAACCCTTCTATTTGTATTAAACCAGAAATGCTTTATCAAGCAGCTTCATCAGGTGTGATCCACGACATTGCCATTGCCGCTAAAAATCATCATGTCGTCCCTTATCGCTGGTATTCAGTAGGTTTGAGCAGTTATTCTGAGGAAATGGAATTATTACTCAATAACAAACATCATTGGGAAGACCCTAATGCTTCTGGTCACCAACAAAATCCTACTGGAGTTCTTTGCATGTACTTCGACAAGCAAACTTTGAGCTCAGTTGATTTGCAATTATTTACAACTACTCCACCTCAATCCATTTTTAAAAAGTAATTTGGAATCATTAGTCCAGGGCGGGTTTTGACAACAGTCATTAACCGCCCATGGCAATCACTCGCTAACAGTGAATTTAAGTTGCTCGGGCAAAAGGCTAGTGAGGGGACGAGTGCTTCAGAAACCTCTCATAATATTGGGCAGCCATAAGTAAGACCTTGGTATTTTCCATCATGAGCACGTGACCGGCATTGGGTATAGAGTGCCATGAACAATGTTGTGATTTATTGAGGCTATGACATAATTTTGAGGCCTGAGTACTGCTACCAAAAATATAATCATTCTCCCCCCAAAGGACCAGAACAGGCTGGGTAATTGGAAGGGGCCTTTTAAGATAATCAATGTATTGTTCTAGAGTTACCATATTATATGTTGCTGTAAACCTTTGAAAATTCTTTTGCTCAAAAGGAATAATTTCTTTTAAAATTTGATCATCACTGGGCATAATGGCTTCATAATTTACTAACAAAAAATGCAATTCATTTTTAAATTGTTCGATAGTCGTGGGTATAAAAGGATTATATCCTTTGCGAAAACCAGAGTTAATAAATATTGGGGTTAAATTTGAGATCCCTATTGGAGACCCTATATACGCTAAACTAGCGACCTCTTTTGGATAATGAACTGAATACAGGGTCATTATTAACCCCCCCATAGAGTTGCCAGCAATCTGTAACGGAGAGTTGATGTGCAATTTGCTAATAAAATCATGAAGAATACTAACTTGGTTTAATGAATTTGTTCTTGCGTCACTTTCATCTAAATTATAAACAGTGACAGGATATTTCGTGCTATGCCCATAACCAGGTAAATCAGGAATAATAAATTGAAATTTCTGGGTAATCTTTGGATCGAGCTGAATTAATGTTTGGACTAATCGTAACCATTGTTCTTTGTCTGCAAATAACCCATGAATTAGCAAAACGGGTTTGCCCAACCCAATTTGATAGTATTTAATTTGGCCATTATCGACATCAATTGATTTTTCTAGAGGGCGGGCAAAAGCTTCATGAGAAAAAAATAAAAGTAACAGGGAGAAAGCAATAAAATACCTTAGCATTTTTGTGTTCTGAAATCTTTTTATCATATTATATCCCTATTTATTTTCAGTAAACAGGCCCAGGGGAAAAAAGAACAAGACCTAAAGCCTGAAAATGAGATGCTACAGCTATAATACACAAGGATCAAATAGTGGGCAATATATTAAAAAGAAAGATTGTCTTTCTAATAGAGTTCTGAATTCAAGTCGCTAATGCAACTAGGTTTTGTGTTAAATGATCCATGTATACCTTTATCTTCAAAGGCGTCGGTTTAAGATTTAGGTAATACAGCAAAAGATTATCTATTCTACGACTACACCAATCATTGAAAATTTCCGAATTTTCATAGCCAATAGCGATATCGTAATCCTTTGATGTAATTTCTGCGGCTTCAACACGAAATGCAATGTTATTGCCTTCTACAAAAACATCTTTAACCTCACTTTTTAATTCTTGATTCTTTTTGTGCGCCTCAAGCACGCTCAATTTAATTTGGTTTAAACTTAATATTTTTGGAATTGAAGGATTAAAGAACTCAAGATCGGCCGCTTGGCAAGTCATCAGCCAGCTTAATTTCGATTCGTTCTTTTCCTCCACCAATATTTACTCTTTTTAGACTTACGTACCCAACTTCACCTGTCGATTTTACATGCGTACCTCCGCAGGGAACCTTTGCAAATCCTTCTATTTCCCAATATCGTCTTTGGTTTTCAATATCGGAAAAACCCGTTTTAATCCGCACATCTTTGGCAATGATTTCTTTATATTCTGCCAGTATACCTTCTAAAATTGGAGTAATATTTTTATCATAAACAAAATCAATTCTCGCTTTATTTTCGGCAATATGCGCACCAATTTTTTTAATACCTAATTTTCTAGTAACAAGTTCAAGAATTAATTCAGCAGAAAAGTGTAAGCGCATAAGCTTATATCGTCGAGACCAATCAATTTCCATCGTCACTTCATCATTAAGTGAAAGTCCATGTCCTTCGGGCAGGGCATAGCAAATCAAATGGCCCTTAATTTCAGAATTAAGAACACGCATTCCATTAATATAAGCTTTATCACTTTCCTGACCGCCCGAAAAAGAGAAAGCAATCGTCTCATCAAATACAATCCAATTTCCACTTACAGACGAGACGTGAGTAATTAAATAACATTGATATGGATTATCCCAAAATACTTTTTGCATTTTACACCTTATTTCTTTGAACAAATTGTTCAACCCCTTAAATTTTCTTGATCAAACGTGCGTTATAACGCATAATTCGCTATACTAACACCGTGCGTTATAGCGCACAATCGTTTTTTATAAGGTGGATCGATGAAAAATACTTTTAAGCGCATCTCTTTGACTTTAAAAGAATTACGCCGCAAAAACGGCTGGAGCCTTGACAAGGCCGCCGAAAAAACAGGGGTGAGTAAAGCCATGCTTGGCCAGATAGAGCGTGAAGAATCCAGCCCTACTATTGCCACCCTATGGAAAATTGCAAGCGGATTCAATACCTCTTTTTCTTCCTTTATAGAAGATATTCATTCTGAGTTTAATAAACCCGTTCATCGAAGTGGGCAAACCCAGAAACTTCATCCCACTGATAAAAAAATCCGTGTTATGCCGCTATTTCCTTTTGATGAACAATTAAACTGCGAAATTTATATCCTTGAATTATTGCCTTCATGTGAACATTTATCACCACCTCACCAACCAGGTGTTATAGAACACGTGCTAGTGGCTCAAGGAAAAATGGAAGTGTTAGCAAATGGCACATGGCAATCACTTGCTAAAGGTGAGGGACTTCGATTCGATGCCAATCAAGCACATGGTTACAGAAATCTCTCGCCAAAAATTGCAATCATTCACGATATTATTCATTATCATTAAATCAATACTTGCGATGGACTTCTGGTTAAATGCAGTCTAAAACACCCTTTAATATCGGGAACCCCGCCCTGCTTTTTTTATGTTTTAGTTCATTCACAAGGGGCTAAGCCCGACTTTTAAATTTTATTTATTTGCTCACTGAAAATCCTCTTAACGTAAGAATAATTTCGTGAGATAGTGTGCACCATCCATCGAAGTGAAACTGGAGGGAGGAAATTAAAAAATGGACACTTATGAAATTGAAGCCCTGGCTAAGGAAGGCGAATCCCTATGCCGCGAATTTAAGACATCTACAAATCAGCTCAATGCCGCCTTTGAAACAATTTGCGCCTATTTAAATGGGAAAGGCGGCGCTGTATTAATCGGCGTCAAAAATAATGGGCAGATCGTTGGCCAGGATGTTACCGATAACACAAAAAAAGAAATTGCACGTGAGATTAAAAAAATTGAGCCTTCCCCACATATTGAAGTGCATTATGTTCCAGCTACTAATGGGAAATTTGTTATCGTGCTTGAAAGCTCCGCTTAGCACGCTTCCGTGGCACTGATAAACTGGGAGATTTTATCGATAATCAAAGAGTTTATGGTAATACTTTTCATATAATATCTGCTGCCAATGATTTTGCTCGACGTCATCTTCCAATCGCCGGATTTTTTAAACCAGAAAAGTTACAAAGAACTGATCAACCTGCGGTGCCGGCGCTAGCATTAAGAGAGGCATTAATTAACGCGGTCTGCCATCGCGACTACACTCAACATTCCGCTTCGATCGCCTTGGCAATTTACGATGACCGCCTGGAGCTTTGGAACAATGGTAAACTCTCGTCAAAATTAAAACTTGAGGATTTAAAAAAACCGCATCAGTCTTGTCCCCGAAACGAAGAAATTGCTACTATATTTTATTTGCGCGGATGGGTAGAAGGATGGGGCACTGGCACAACACGAATGATGGGCTATTGCCAAAATAATGACACCCCCGAACCTGAATTCGAGGAATATTCCAGTGGATTTGCCGTTGTATTTCCCTTCAAAGAAAGGATGCATACTGATATTCAAAAATCCGTAAAAGTTAGTACCAAATACGAGCCCACGTTTCGGCAACTGGAAATTTTGGAAATTCTTGCAACGTGGGGTGAACTTTCTATGAGTGATATTGCTAAGCATCTTGTCGACGCACCATCAAACAGAACAGTGCAACTGCAGCTTTCTAAGTTAAAAGAAGCTGGCTTCGTCGCTTTGACAAAAAAAGGAAAAGCTTCAAAGTGGTTCTTAATGAAAAAATGACTTGCATCCCTTGTTAACATCCTGATGAAGCAATCGCGCAACAATCGCGCAACAATCGCGCAACAATCGCGCAACAATCGCGCAACAATCATAATAAATGTTGTCACCCATTGTATAGCCAAAAACAAAACTGATTATTTATTGATCTTTTTGAAATTATTACTGCTTTATTTAACTTAAGCTGGCGGTGGGATTCGAACCCGCGACCTGCTGATTACAAATCAGCTGCTCTACCAACTGAGCTACGCCAGCGAATGTCTGGGGATTCTAGGGAAGTTCTTCTGCCACGTCAACCGCATTTTGGGTTAAGGGACGTTTCTAATCAGGAGTTCCTGCTTTTGCAGGAATTGCTTGTTTCTATTTTGATTTAGCGCCCCTATCGAGATCTGCTATTGCAAAAGGGGCGAGTTCGCCAAATAAATTTTTGGGGTCTGCGATTTTTGGGATCATGCTCACGCTCTGGCCAATGCCCATCTCCCGTGTGAGAGATTCAACCAATCTTAAAACGGAATAATCCTCCAGGGCAAAACCGACCGAATCGTAGAGCGTAATTTCGCCCTGCCCCTCACGGCCTGGTTTGACGCCCGAAACGAGTTCCCAAAGCTCCGCATAAATATCCTCGTCTTCCAAGTTTTGGATTTCGCCTTCCGCCTTGCTTTGACGATAATATTCCACCACAATTTTCGCGCGGGTTAAAATAAAAGGATCGAGCTCTGTTTTTCCGGGGCAATCCCCACCTATACCACAAATATGGACGCCAGGCTTTACCCATTCATTATCAATTATTTTTAGTCGATTTTTTCCAGCCGTTGCAGTAATAATAATATCGGCATCGTCGACAGCATCTTCCACCAAACCAAAAGCATTTAATTCCAGCGGTAAATTCGCTAGATTTTGGGCGAATTTTTGCATAGCATGCGGATCGATATCGAAATAATTAATTTTTTTAATGCCCAAAGCAAAATAATGAGCCAATACTAAAAATTCACTTTGCGAACCCGTACCAATCATCGCGAGGGTTTTTGAGTCGCCCCGCGCCAAATATTTTGAAGCAATAACCGCTGTAGCTGCCGTACGAAATGCGGTTAAAAAAGTCATTTCACTAAATAAAATGGGATAACCCGTTTCTACGTCCGAAAGCTGACCGGTCGCCACCACCGTTAATTTATTTTTAAAGGGATTTCTTGGGTGCCCATTCACATATTTAAATGCAAAATAATGTTGATCCGCAATCGGCATGAGCTCGATAACGCCGTGGGGATAATGAATCGCTGGCCTCGGCGATTTTATAAATTCATCCCAACGGGAAAAATCCAACTCTAATTGCGCGATAAGCTGCAAAAAAAAATCCTCTAACCCTATTTTATGCAGGAGCAATTTAATGTCGTCTGGGGTAATTAGTCTGATCATTATTACAGAGTAGACTTCGCCACTGCATCCGTCAACCGCAAGACTTTTACAATACACCGGCATAATTTGAACACTAAAGTAAAAAACCGACAATTCTAATAGCAAAGCAAGCAGTTGACTTGGTCAAAAAAAGTATATATTTTGCCTTCATGACAAATCTTACTCACATACTCGATGTATCGGGCGCCATTTTCGCCTTTATCTCGACGATCTACTATATTAAAGCAGACCCGCTCGCGTGGCCGACTGGCCTAATCTCCAGCACATTTAATATCATCTTATTCGCCATAACCGGCATTTATGGCGATATGGGCTGCGAAATCATTTATTTTATCTCCATGTTTTATGGCTGGTTTTTGTGGACGCATCCTAGAGGAGAGCAAGCCGAACTACCCATCACCAATCTCACCAGCCTTCAATTTTGGACTCTCGGCAGCATTGCCCTCACCAGCATGGCCTTATTAACACTATTTTTAGCAAACTATACAAACTCTCAGGTGCCTCTGTGGGACGCCTCCACCACCGTCTTGGCCCTAACCGCCCAATGGATGATTTGCAAAAAAATTGTTGAGTGCTGGTATTTGTGGTTTATTGTAGACGCGATGTATATCGGCCTATATTTTCACAAAGGCATCCCCGCCCACGGAATTTTATACATGATCTATCTCGGCCTCGCCATCGCGGGCTTAATCAACTGGCGACGTTTGATGGCCAAATTCACGCTAAAAATATCGGCGCCTGCCCCTTTGATTTAAGATTACCTTAATATTGGCCTGCTATGATTGCTCCAGATTTTAAACAAAAAATGGAGATATTATTATGCGTAAAGGCAATCCTTTAGTTGAGTTATTGAATAACTTTCAGGAAACCATAGAAGAACTAAAAAAAATAGAAAAAGAGAGCAACCACGACAAAACGACCTTTGCAACAAAATATTATAATACTGCCCTCCAAGCCTATTTAGATTTGATTCCCATATTAAAAAATTACGTTGAAACTCCAACAAAATTAGTTGGATTGGCGGCTGGAAAGGGAGATGATGCCAAGCGAGTTTCCGAGCTCCTAAATTCCATCGACTCCTTGCGATTTATTCCCAAAATTTTTCATCCTGAATGGTTTCAAGACAAAGAACAATTTTTCTTAAGAGATGATAGAAGATGCTTTAATCTTGCAAACGAATTTAGAACTTTTCTCAAACAGCTTCAAAGCGTCGATACTAACAGTCAATTAGTTGAATTATTTAAAAGCCAATTTGGCCATAAAATTGCAAAAATTCTGCACTCCTTGGAAAATAGAATTGCACGATATCAATATAATGCTGAGCATAGAGAATTTTACCTGCTTGCGGATGAATCCGAAGCTAAGCTTCAAGAAATTCAAGCGCCATTTAAAAATGTGGAGCGTTATGAAATGCAACTCGGAAAATATAATGAACTTCAAACCAGTATCAAAGCTATTGGAGAAAAATTACCGGATTTTTCTCCAATGATGAATTCTATGGTGGCTTCACTCGAACAAAATTCAGAAAACTTAAAAAATATTCAAGGCGAATATAAAGAAGCCTCAAATAAACTAAACGACTCTGATAAAAGTGAACTCAAACCACATCTCGGTCGTTTCGCTCGTTTTCTAGAAAACCCATCCGCCTACAAAAAACCAGAATCAGTCGAGCCAATTACAATCGGAACTCTACATAAAGCGATGGACACGGCCATTGCCTTGTTGGAAACAATTCATTTGCAAAAAGACGCTGAATGTGCACGTTTTTTACGTGATGACCCACTGAGTTTTGTTCAATCGCACCCAACTCAAACCGCGTACATCACATTATTGCAAGAGCATTTCACTCAAGATTCTAAAGCGGCAGTGGAAAAATATTGTGGTAAGACAGGCGAAGCGGATGCTCGACAAATTAACTTATTTTCCAGAGTTAGCACAGGTGCAGATAGTGTTTTTAAGTGCATTGAATCCAGTGTGAAAAATTTTCAAGATGCTTCAATAAATCCAAAAATGGAAAAACTAAAAAATCTAAGCACAAATTTAAGCGATCGAGCAACAAATAGCGGGCTACATTTTAAAACCCTCGAAGATCAAGTAAGGGGCATGAGAAATTCGAAGGACCAAGCTCCAAGTCTACTGAGTCTCACGGAGGCGCTTTTTCTACAATTTAAAAAATTTGAAAAACACAAGTCTAAACCAACGGGCTTGTTCTCAACTAACCCCTTAGACGACAAAAGCAAAGAATTTTATGATGAAATTGCGGCTCTTTATCAGCTGATTAAAGGCTGTGAAACCATGCTGGGCGCTTCGATAAAGTGTATCGCTCTACCTTTGGCAGAAGAATTACACGAGAAATTACTAGCCTTAGAGAATGGTTTTACAAGCTGTAAAGGCTACGAAAAAAATTCTTGCTACTTACTGGTCTGCGATACTCTGGAAAAATGGCCAAAATTTGCTGGTGAAGAAGTGGCCGCTGAAAAGGAAGCCTTTGTTATAAAATAACTCTATTTCGGAGTGCTTTTTGCCTCTCTCATTGGCGGGAGAGGCCGAAACGCACATCCTCTCTGAAGCCGGAAACACTTCCATAATCAATTGATCTATATTAATGTTTCAGAAAATGCATTCTTGCGTAAGTTATTAGAGCCAAGAAAACTTACGCAGGAAATCGATTTTGAATTCTTGCGTAAGTTATTAAAATACACTAATCCTAATTCCTTATAAGGCCCTTGCCGAAATTTTAAACATTGGGCTCGGTTTTGTCTTCCGTTAATTCAAGCCACAGGGCATTTAAAACGGCAAACGTACAAGCGAAACCTAAGCCTAAAATCCATGAAAAATACCACATAGTTAACTCCTCTGTTTTATTATTCTGAGTGAAACGAAGAATTTCTATCTACTGGCTCAATAATTAAGTCCTGAGATCCTTCATTTTTTTCAAGATGATAGCCCATTAATAACTATCCTGTTTATTTTTACTAATGTCATCTACTGTAACCTTTCCGCGTAGCACGCGGTAAACCCAGGCCGTGTAGGCCAAAATGATTGGCATAAAAATTACCGTCGAAATCAGCATAATTTGAAGGGAAACTTGGCTGGAGGACGAGTCCCAGACCAATAAACTTTGAGAAGGATTGGAAGAGGAAGGCAAAATAAAAGGAAACATGCTAACCCCTACTGTTGTTACTATTCCAAAAATTCCAAGACTGCTACAGGTAAATGCTAATTTACCACTGCGGGCTCCCGAAAAAAGAATCGCGATAAGAAAACCAAAAATCCCAAGCAAGGGTGCAATCAAGAGATAAGGATGATCATAATAATTAGTCATCCACGCACCGACAACTTGTGTGACGGATTTATTCAGTGGATTTGAAGGCCCTGTCATATTGACGGGAGAGGTCAGAACATAGCCTTTTAAAAAATGGGCCGCCCAAACACCTGCACTCAAAAATAAAATTAACGCAAAAAAGCCTAAAATTCTAGCGCTTTTGATGGCACGATCACGAATTGGATTTTCTGTTTTCACTGATAAATATAGGGCGCCATGTGCCATGATCATAAAAAGACTCACGAGACCACACACTAAAGCAAAGGGATTAAATAAAGCGAAAAAAGAGCCAGTATAAAAAGCCCTTAGCGTTAAATCAAAATTAAAAGGGACACCTTGTAAAACATTTCCAACAGCAACACCAAAAGTTAAGGAGGCTAAAATCCCGCTAATCGCTAAGGTCCAATCCCAAGCACCTCGCCAAATAGGGCATTCTAACTTTGAGCGATATTTAAAAGAAACTGGGCGCATAATAAAGGTAGCTAATACTAAAAACATTGCCAAATAAAAGCCGGAAAACGAAACGGCGTATAAATAAGGCCAAGCAGCAAATAATGCTCCGCCCCCTAAAATAAACCACACTTGATTGCCTTCCCAAACGGGGCCAACGGAATTTAATAATACGCGACGTTCTTCATCTTTTTTTGCCACAATCGGTAGAAGCGCGGCAACTCCCAAATCAAAACCATCCATCACCGCGAAGCCCGCCAGCAAAAACCCCATTAAAACCCACCAAATCACGCGTAAAACTGCATAATCTATCATGATGGAATCCTCTTTTTATTGGCAAGGCCGTCTGGGCCCAAACGAATATATTTAATCATTAAATAAAATTCGATAATGGCCAAGCCCGTGTAAAAAAGCGCAAAGCCCGTGAGCGAAATCCATAAATCACTTTGGGCTAAGGAAGAAGTGCCTAAAAAAGTGGGCAACATGCCTTCTACAACCCAGGGTTGTCGGCCATGCTCGGCCACCCACCATCCTAATTCTGAAGAAATCCAAGGCAAGGGCAACGCAAAAAGTGCTAAGCGCAAAAACCATTTTTTCTCGACCATTCGTCGAGAAGACAGATAAAAGCCCAAGGCAAACAATAAAATAAAGAAAAAGCCGCAACCAACCATAATTCGAAACGCAAAAAATAAAGTGATAATGCTGTTTGGAATAGTGCTTTGCGCCGCAGCATCAATTTGAGCCGATGTTGCATTCTCTGGGTCATCTGTGAAATTTTTGAGTAATAATCCATAGCCCAAATCATTTTGATATTTATCCAATTCTGCTTTTGCAGAAACATCTTGTGGATTTTTTTGTAGGATTTGCAAAGCCGCATAGGCTTTAATTCCATTTTGTATGGTCACCTTGGATTCTTTCACTAAATCATTGATGCCAAGTAAAGGCTTACTAAAAGATCGGGTGGTAATTAAGCCTAAAACGTAAGGGATTTTGATCGCATAATGCGTGGTATGCGTCGCTTGATCCGGAATTCCAAATAAAGTAAATGAAGCTGGTGCAGCTTCGGTATCCCACATGCTTTCAATGGCCGCAACTTTCATTTTTTGGTTAACGGTGGCCACATAACCACTTTCATCCCCTAAGACCACCACCGACAATGCTGAAGCTAAACCAAAAGAAACTGCGACGGCGATCGAGCGTTTTGCAAATTCCACATTTCTTCCACGCAGCAAATAGTAGGAACTAATGGCTAACACAAATATGGAGCCTGTGACATATCCTGCACTAATCGTGTGAACGAATTTGGCCTGTGCGACTGGGTTGAATAAAATATCGTAAAAATTACTCACTTCCATTCGCATCGTATTAAAATTAAAATGAGCGCCAACAGGAGACTGCATCCAGCCATTTGCAATTAAAATCCACAAAGCGGAAAGACTTGAACCCAGTGCTAATAGCCATGTCACAATTAAATGCCCCACTTTTGAAAGGCGATTCCAGCCAAAAAAGAATAATCCGACAAAAGTAGCCTCGAGAAAAAAAGCCATTAAACCTTCTATGGCCAAGGGCGCTCCAAATACGTCGCCCACATATTGCGCGTAATAAGCCCAATTCGTGCCGAATTGAAATTCCATCGTAATTCCAGTGGCCACACCCATTGCAAAATTAATTCCAAATAAAACGCCCCAATATTGCGTCATTTCCCGCCAAATTTTGCGTCCCGTCATAACAAAGACCGTTTCCATAATGCCGAGCAATACCGAAAGGCCCAAGGTCAGGGGTACAAACAGAAAATGGTAGAGCGCTGTTAAACCAAATTGCCAACGTGACAGAGTGACGACTTCATTCGAGATTATCATGGGAATATCCTTTTGATTCTAAAAAATGCTGCGCTAAGGCTTTTGTTGTTAGATGATCTTTGATGGGATGTGAAAAAAATAGATACCAAAGGGCAATGAGTGCCAAAAGTTTGAGTGCGAGAATGCAGACTAGTTCCTTTCTCAGTGTCATTTAATCCCTCAGATTTTTTTGCATAGTAACATTTTTTAGGGTCAAAATTAACACCCCTCTCCTGCAAGGGGAGAGGAGATAATATTTATCCTGCGGAGGGGGAGATATTGACTTCACCAGATTGGATTTGGGAAAGGCCGGCTTCAACAATTTTTCCAGCCGATGCAGGGAGTTTTTCAATTTCGGATGAAGTTAAGCCTAAAGACAATAGCGAAGCAAAGGAAGGAGACCTAATGTAAAAATCACTGTGATTTAAGATTTTTTCTCGAAACCTAAACCCACCAAAACCAACGAAGCGATCAACAGCATCGCTAGCTTCAACGTCATTCATTCCATCGCCGACAAACAAAATACGTGGATGGATTTTTGTGAGCTCATCGATAATTTTCCGCTTGCCGCCTAATGCTGTTGTAGGAGCGTCATGATCAAAATCCACATATTTTCCAGCTTCATCGAAGCTTACATCCACAGCATAAACATTTTGCTCCTGGATACCAAGCAGGGCGGCAAAAATTTTAACGGCAGGATTAAGGCCCGCTGAAATCACATACACGGCCTTTCCGGCCGTTAAAAAAGTTTGCACTACCGAAACCACATCCGGAATTCGATGCTCAAAATATTTTTGGCCGAGCTCAACCAATTGATGCAAGCTGGGCCTCACAAGATTCATTCGTTGCGAAAAGAGATCTTGTGTTATCCCAGTGACCGCCATGGCGTGCTCCGTTAGGATAGCGACTTCGCTAGCCACCCCAGCCTGCTCAGCCAGTACATCGATACCTTCTGCACGGCTTAAAGTGCCGTCGCAATCAAAAATGATTGCATCCATCGGCTGCGATAATTGCCATAACGATTGTTCCATTTTATTTGTCCTTTGTATTTTTGCATAAACATACCGGGATATTTCTATCGTGGCAAGTTGAATAGCCTCTTGCGGTTTTCGAGCCCCCTTGCTATTTTCTCGCCTGGACTATCATTAGGAGAGACCTCATGTTTCGCATTTTGACGCTGAATAATATTTCACCCAAGGGACTCAATCGTTTCGATCGCGAGCACTTCCATGTGGGCGACGACTTGCAAGACCCAGACGCTATTATCTGTCGCTCCTACGATTTACATCATTATGAAATTCCGGAATCTGTGCAAATTGTCGGCCGTGCGGGTGCAGGCGTCAATAATATTCCCGTTTCTAAATTAACAGAGCTTGGCATCCCCGTGCTCAATACTCCTGGCGCAAATGCTAATGCCGTAAAGGAATTAGTGATTACAGGCCTATTATTGGCCTCGCGAAATATTTGTGATGCCTGGGATTTTTCTAGACGTTTAGAAGGCGATGAAGAAACGATAAACAAAGTCGTTGAAAAAAATAAGAAACAATTTTCAGGCTTTGAATTACCAGGGAAAATTATTTCCGTCGTAGGGCTTGGCCACATTGGTGTTCAAGTGGCGAATGCCGCCGTAGCTTTAGGGATGACTGTAATTGGTTTTGATCCTTCCATCACGGTTCGAAATGCCTGGGAATTAAGCTCTGAAGTAAAACGGGCGGATACTTTGGAAGAAGCCTTAATGATTGCCGATTTTGTCACCTTGCATGTCCCATTAATTCCAGAAACCATGGATTTAATTAATCTTAAACGACTTTATTTAATGCAGAAAAATTCCATTCTCCTGAACTTTGCTCGGGAAGGCATCGTCAATAATGAAGACTTGCTTCTGGCGTTAAATGAAGGCCGAATTCACAAATATATTTGTGATTTTCCACACCCTCATTTTTTAAAAAATCCAAAAATTGTGTGCTTACCACATCTAGGCGCTTCCACTTCAGAAGCAGAAGAAAATTGCGCCATCATGGTGGCCGACCAAGTTCAGGCTTTTTTACAAGAAGGCCACATTGTTAATTCCGTTAATTTTCCTCCGGTAAAAATGCCCCGAACCGGTGGTTATCGTTTGGCGATTGTTAATGCCAACGTCCCAAAAATGGTAGCGCAAATTTCTACAATATTATCGGAACAAAATTTAAATATAGCTGACATGATTAATAAATCGAAAGATCAAATTGCTTACACCTTAATTGATTCCGATCAACCGATCAGCGAAGAACTCATTTCGAAATTAAAGGTTATCAACGGCGTTATTCGGGTAAGGGCACTGCCTGCAATACCTGCTTTACAAACGGGATCGTGATTTTTCGCTTTTTTGACAACGAGGCCTGATCTAGCTTGTCTAAAATCGCATAGAGATCGTGCATGTTGCGTGGATAATGACGCAGCAAAAATTGCACGACTTCTTCGGCTAAAAAAATGCCGCGATTTTTTGCACGCATTAAAAGAGCCGAGAATAAATCGCTGTCTGATAATGGCTTCATTTCAAAACTAAGCCCCGACAATAAACGAGATTGTAAATCGGGCAAACGACAATCTAATAATTTTGCTGGCATTGATGAAGCCACCACAATTTTTACTTGATAATCTCGTGCACGATTATAGCAATGAAAAAGGGCCTCTTCCCAAACCGGATCGCCCATGGCTGATTCAATATCATCTAGGCATAATAAATCGAGATTTTCAAAACCATTAAAAATATTTAAAGGCAAAATATCACGCTCTTGCAAAGAAATATACATCGAACGGGCAAGATGGCAACTGGCCTGTAAAACATGGGTTTTTCCAACGCCTTTTGCGCCCCAAACATAAAAATAAGGAACTTGAGGATCTTGTAAACATTCCAACAGAGTCGAATTTTCGCCAACATAAAAATTAGCAAAGGTGGCTTCATCTCGTAATTTTAGTGATAAAGTCAGCTGCATTTTTTAAGAGGTCCTCACCCAACGATACGATAAATCCGCTTGACCCGTTTGGCTATTGGAGACAAAATTCGGATTCTTGCTTAGGGCCTGCGTTAGGTTTTGTGCACCGCCATCGGACAAAACAGATACGATTAAACTTGAACCATTCGAATCACTCACCGAAACCTGCTTAATTTCAGGAATATTTTTTATCGCATGAACGACATCTAAATAATCTTGCAAACTATTAATGCCCAACACTTCAAGACGAACCGGAGCATAATGCGCCTGCGCATGTGATTGGCCAGCTTCTCGCAGAAAATCATCGATAGCCGCCTTATCGAAGGTAATTTGCACCGATAATTCTGCCTCACCCTGGGGCCCATTTTCACGAATAAACGAGTAATTTTGCAAAAATGTCGACAAATCCCGTTTATTATTAGCCACTGCAGGAACGCTGGAAATATTTGGATTTCCACTGACATTTACCAAAACTTGAGCAAAAGCTTGCGGGAGTGCCTTTTGCAAAGAGGCGCTCGACTGATCCGGCACACTAACCTTGGCCGTTACTAAGTCTGGCGAGTCCGCGGCAAAAGCCATCGCAGAAATGCCAATAAATAAAAAAAGTGCTAATAATCGCTTTATCATCTTCTCACCCTAATGTTACAATTCGTGCCTATGATAACAAAAGATGACAAATTAACCTATAAGGCCGCCGGCGTTGATATTGAACAAGCCAGTGAGCTGGTTGAAAATATCAAAGGCATCGCCAAAAAAACGGCGAGACCCGGCATATTGGCAGGAATTGGGGGCTTTGGTGCCCTCTTTGAGTTGCCCATCGATCGTTATCAGCACCCCGTTTTAGTATCTGGAACAGATGGTGTTGGAACCAAATTGAAATTAGCCATGATGATGAATCGTCATGACACTATTGGCATCGATTTAGTGGCCATGTGTGTAAATGATATCGTTACCAGCGGTGCAGAACCCCTATTTTTCCTGGATTATTTTGCAACAGGAAAATTAAATTCCGCTCAGGCTCACGACATTCTTAAAGGCATCGGCCAGGGTTGCGAGCAAGCGGGTGCTGCCTTAATTGGTGGCGAAACCGCTGAAATGCCTGGCCTTTATCATGGAGAGGACTATGACCTTGCCGGCTTTACTGTTGGCGTTGTTGAAAAATCGAAAATTATCGATGGCAGAACCATAAAACCTGGAGATCAACTGATCGCGCTGGCCTCTTCCGGGGTGCACTCTAATGGATTCTCGCTTGTCCGAAGCGTATTAGAAAAAGAAAAAGCCGATTTAAGTCGCCCTTTTGAAAACAGCACACTTGGCGAAGTCCTACTAGCCCCCACTAAAATTTATGTAAAAAGTCTTTTGGCTTTACTGTCTAAAATAAAAATTAAGGGCCTCGCACACATCACAGGTGGTGGACTCATCGAAAATATTCCGCGCATGCTACCAATTGGTACCGAGGCCGCTCTTCAAGCTTCCAGTTGGACTTGGCCTGAAATTTTTAAATGGCTACAATCTGCTGGTAATATTGAAAACACAGAAATGATTCGTACATTTAATGTAGGCGTTGGCATGGTAATTTGCGTTGAAAAAAATAGTCTCGATGCGGCGCTGCATTTATTAAAGGAACAGGGAGAAATTGCCTGGCCTATTGGCGAAATTAAAAAAACCGGCGAAAAACCTCGCATTACTCTTGAATAATGAAAGCCGCTCATGAATTTCCCATCGTAGTATTAATTTCTGGAAATGGTAGTAATTTACAAGCCATGATCGATGCGGTGGAACATCATGCCCCCTTTAAAATTGCCGCTGTTATTAGCAATGTTGACAATGCCTATGGATTAATTCGCGCTGAAAAAGCCGGGATTAAAACTGAAATTATTAACCATACGCATTTTCCATCTCGAGAAGAATTTGATCGCGCCCTCATGAATGCGATCGACCAATATCGACCAAAATTAATTGTCTTAGCCGGTTTCATGAGGAAATTAGGAAGTGAAATGGTGCGACATTTTGCCGGAAAAATGATTAATATTCATCCTTCCTTACTCCCAAAATATCCTGGCATTTCCACCCATGAACGGGCTCTAGAGGCACATGACCGTGAACACGGTGCCAGTATTCACTTTGTTACTGAGGCATTAGATGCCGGCCCCATTATTGCACAAGAAAAAATACCCATCCTGCCGACGGACACTCCTGAAACTCTTAAGGCCCGTGTCCAAGCTCTCGAGCATGTGCTTTATCCCAAAGTCATTTCGGATTTTGCGCTTTCTAAGATAAAATGTGTAGAGGAGTAAAAATGGAGGATACAAAGCCTGGTGTAAGAACTAATGAAAGTCTATACTAGAGGCTTAATCCCATGGAAATGGAGTGTGTTATGACAATGGTCAAATCTGAACTTATCAATCGTATAGCCGGCCGCCAAGAAAACTTGGCTGTTAAAGATATTGAACTGAGTGTGAATCAAATCTTAGAATGTTTAAGCCTTAGTTTAAGCAAAGGTGAACGTATTGAAATTCGAGGTTTCGGTAGTTTTTCCTTGCATTTTCGCGCTCCTCGAAAAGCGCATAATCCCAAAACTGGCGAACGCGTTTTTACAACCGCAAAATATACTCCACATTTTAAACCCGGCAAAGACATGCGCGATCGCGTGAATGCCAGCCGTGAACAAATTCCACACCTTAAAGCCGATCATGAAGAGGATTCGGATTCCGATGAAAATTAGTGTTTGGCAAGCGCCGGATAGGTGAAAAAGAAAAAATGAAGCATATTTAAGGTGAAATGGGTAAGGATACTCGCCTCTATTCGCTGCGTTCGATAATAAATCCAACCATAGCCCACGCCTGCAATAGTCGCTAAAATAATGTAATGCCATCCACCTGGAAAATGCCCAATACCAAATAAACTGGCAGCTACTAAAATAGAAAAACCATTTCCGAATCGTATTCTCCCAAAAACCGCGCACAAATATTTTTGAATAAATCCTCGGAAAAAAGCCTCTTCAGCAAGGCAAATAAAAAATAAATTGCTAACGGCGAACAATAAGGTACTGGAGGGAAATTTAGGATCATAATGCACATATTTAAAAAAGTAGGAGGCATACAAGACTACAAGAATAACAATCATGGCGCGCCAGCTCATCCCCTTTAGCATTTTAAACCATTCTTTTCGAGTGACGATTCGCTCGTGCAAAAATCCTAGAATAAAAATGCCTAGGACAGCTTGATCATAATATAAATGCAATGTGAAGGGGATTCCGTCTTTACTAATTAAAACTTTATTTAGCACCAGTAAATTATCAAAGCCCATTGAGCGATGCGCCATCAAACCTGCGCCAAAAATAAATAAAGCAAAGGCAGAGAGCATTCGAACTAAAAAGGGATATTTTTCATTTTGCAAACAATACAGAATCAGGACGAGAGCCGCCATCACTAGAAGCGAAACACTATTCAAAGTGGTCCCTGCCAGACCAAACAAAATCGAAAAACCTAGGGCAACTACCCATAGTTGGATTCGATCCATTTTGGGCACCCAAAGAAAAATAGCTGATAAATAAAGACAACCATAAGTGGCTGCCTCCACAAAAGGTGAGCTAACTTCATTCATTGAATCGGGTCCTTCCTGGTATTAACGCTGGCGCTCAAGGGTAGCCTTACTCCCCTTGAGTACCCCCAGCTTTTTGCAGTAATTCTCGCTTTAGCGGAAATTGCTGCTCCCTGACCCTAGTATTTTGACATTCTCAGGCTATTACTTCCACCCTGGAATAGCAGAATCGCCGAATAATTTTTTAGCTTCGGCCTCGACCTCTGGGGATTGATAAGCCTTAACCAGGTCTTTTACTTTAGGTAAATCCTGATCCCCTTCTCTCACGACGATGAGATTGGTGTAAGGGGAATCGGTTGATTCCAAAAATAGAGCGTCTTTCGGTGTTAATCCCGCTGAAATAACAAAATTTGTGTTGATTGCTGCGAGTGAAACGTCCGCTAAAGCTCGAGGTACTTCTGCCGCATCTAATTCTACAATCTTAAAATTCTTTGGATTTTTAGCAATATCTTGCAAAGTCGCATTGGTGCCGACGCCTGATTTTAATTCGAGAAGCCCAGCTTTTTGCAACAATAATAAAGCTCGTGCTTCATTACTGGGATCATTCGGAACCGCAATTTGTGCACCATTTTGTAATTCCGAAATGTTTTTTAAGGTTTTGGAATACAGACCCATGGGATATAAAAACGTCTTACCCACTGGAACCATTTTATATCCGCGAGCCTTAATTTGTGCCTCTAAGTAAGGCAAATGCTGGTAGGCATTGGCATCAATGGCTCCTTCAGCTAAGGCTGTATTGGGCGTCACATAATCGCTAAAATCAACCACTTTAATGTGAAGACCATATTTTTTTAATGCCACCTCTTTGGCGACATCCAATAATTGAGATTCAGGGCCCGCTATGACACCCACTCGAATCTGATCAGAGCTTTCCTTGGAAGAGGAGCAGCCTGAAACAAAAAGCACAAACATAAGACTCAATAAATAACAGATTATTTTTTTCATTTCTACCTCGTTAATTCCGCACCACGTCGCGATGCAATATTTTTTACGGTCCAATCGCCGATCATTTGCAAAGCTTGAACGACTATCACTAAAATTACAACCGTCACAAACATAACAAATAACTCAAAACGCTGGTACCCGTAGCGAATGGCTAAATCACCTAGACCGCCGCCTCCAATGGCACCCGCCATGGCGGAATACCCCACCAAAGCGACAAGGGTGATCGTGATGGCACGAATAATACTTCCTATCGATTCGGGGATTAAGACATATCGAATAATTTGGAAAGGCGATGCACCCATTGCCAATGCGGCTTCCACAAGCCCTGAAGAAACCTCATTTAAAGCACTTTCCACCAAGCGAGCAAAAAATGGGATAGCCGATAGAGAGAGGGGTACTATCGCAGCCGCGGTACCGATGGAAGTGCCCACAATAATTTGGGTGAGAGGCGTAATGGCTACCATTAAAATAATAAAGGGAACAGAGCGGACAATATTTACAATGGCTGAGATAATCCGATTGAGCGAAACCCCCGGCAAAATATGGTTTTTTCGTGTCACCAATAAAAGAACGCCAAGTGGCAAACCCACTATTACAGAAATTAGGCAAGAAACCAACACCATAACCATAGTTTGAAAACTTGCATTAATTATTAAACCAGTCATCGTCGGCGACATAGCCTAGCTCCTCAATTTCCAATCCTTGTTGATGCAAATAATTTTCGGCGGATTCCATTTCTTCCGTATTGCCCTGCAAACTGACCACCATAATTCCAACCACTTGATAACGTAAAAATTCGATGTTGGCTTGTAAAATATTCACTCGCACTTTGTAGTGTCGAACCAAATCATCAACAATAGGCCTCGCGGTTGACTGGCCAACGAAATGCAAACGAACAAGCAAATGCCCATTCACAATTCTGTTTTTTTGAATTTTTTCTTGCAAGATTTTTGGCAATTCTAATTTAAATGTCGACTGGGCAAAGGATTTAGCCACCTCGGTTTCGGGCTTTCTAAATAAGCTCACCACGTCGGTTTTCTCGATGATTTTGCCCTGATCCAGTACGGCCACGTGATCAGCAATCGATTTAATTACATCCATTTCATGCGTGATCAGTAATATTGTTAAATTAAATTCTTCATTGATATCGCGAATAAGCGACAAAATTGAACGGGTAGTTTCGGGATCTAAGGCAGAGGTCATTTCATCGCAAAGCAGAACTTTTGGTTTCGTTGACAAAGCTCTTGCGATGGCCACCCGCTGCTTTTGTCCGCCACTAAGTTGAGATGGATAAGCATCTTCACGATTTTCCAAACCCACTAATCGAATTAAAGGGGGCACAATTTTCTCAATTTCCGATTTGCTTTTTCCAAGCAATTCCAAGGGGAATGAAATATTTTCATATGCCGTTCGAGAGGATAATAAATTAAAATGCTGAAATACCATTCCAATATTATGGCGACTTAATCGAAGATCACGCATCGATAATTGCATAATATTCTTGCCATCGACAATAACCTCGCCTTGCGAAGGCCGCTCTAATAAATTCACGCAACGAATGAGCGTGCTTTTCCCAGCACCACTTTTGCCGATCACGCCAAATATCTCGCCTTCACGAACATGCAAATTGATATCCGACAAGGCCGTAATAGTGCCGGATGGACTCGGATAGGATTTATAAACTCGATTTAATTGAATCATTTTCAACCTGAAAAAAAACCACCAGCTTAAAGCGGTGGTCATTTGTTCCGCTTTAGCTGCATTTTTAGGGCGCCCGCAAGCTGTTGCTCAAATCGGCGCAATTTTC
Source organism: uncultured Gammaproteobacteria bacterium (assembly GCA_963711375.1). Lineage (GTDB taxonomy): Bacteria > Pseudomonadota > Gammaproteobacteria > Coxiellales > Coxiellaceae > CAVQDV01. The sequence continues at coordinate 1,503,158 of CAVQDV010000005.1, read as the reverse complement.
AATACTAATGCACCTTTGGCGGCCTTGTCAATTAGATCTTTGGGCTTTAATATGGAATAGAGCTCATAAAAGAGGATAAGGACATGAAAGTAATCATAGGGCAAAGTGAATATGTTGAGGCTAAAGATGCCGCCGAAGATGTGGTTCAACAATGTCTGGAAAAATTACAGGGAAAGAAACCTAAGCTCGGCATTCTGTTTTCCAACGCTCAGTATGATCATAAAATTATTCTAGAAAAAATAAATAGCACATTTCCCGATATTATTTTGATCGGTGGCTCTTCGGTTTCCGAATTGTCTTCTGTTCAAGGATTCTGCGAAGGTTCAGTAGTCCTAGCATTATTTTGCATGGATAAGATTAACGTGTATGGCACGGTAATCCGAGATGTTTCAAAAAACAATTTTGAAACGAGCTACCAAAAAGCACTAGAGGATTTACCCAGTGGTGTTCTTGAAAAAGCGGTTTGTTGCATTACAGTACCCGATTCCTTGGATATGACGGTGGAACGTATTGTCGGGAATTTCAAAAAACGTTTGGGGACCAATTTTCCCGTGCTGGGAGGGGCTTCTTCAGATTCATTTAAATTCAATGTTTTTCAATTTTATAATAATGAAATTCTAAAATCCGCTGCTCCGATGGTATTTTTTACTGGGCCATTAGAATTATCCTATTCAGCCGCTAGTGGTTGGCTGCCTTTATCGCCCCTTAAACCGCTCAGCAAGAGCGAAGTAAATGTCGCTCTCGAAATTGACCAATCTAAAGCCTTAGATTTTTACGAACATTATTTAAAAAGTCGAAAGCCCACTATGGCGCATCCCTTAGCGGTTTATGAACCCGGGCAAAAAGAATTTTATTTAAGGGGCCCTCTAAAAGAAAATGACAGTGACGGAAGTGTGGCTTTTTGCTGTGCTTTCCCAGAGCCAGGCTCACAAGTTTGCATTGCGAGCTCGACACCTGAAAAAATATTAAATGCTACTCAACAGTCGATGGATGAAACCCTTTTAAAAGAACCTAAAAAAGCGGATGTTTGTTTCATCGTGAGCTGCATTTGTCGACAGGCACTTTTAGGCACGAGAACAAAAGAAGAAACCGAAATTGTTCAAAAAGCCCTAAAAAATGAAGTTCCATTTTTTGGATTTTACAGTTTCGCCCAAATCGGCCCCTTAAAAATGGGAACCTCGACCTTTGTTCACAATGAAACATTTGTCTCTGTGTTAATGGGTGAACGGGATGAGTGAAGTTCCGCTTACCGCGCAACTTGAAATACTGAAAAAGGAAAATCAAATCCTGCAACATAAGCTTAAGCTCTCCATCGAACATCGACAAGAACTTGAGGAAATGATGGAGCAAAACCGAGCATTATTAGAAACCGTTAGCGCCGAGCGCCTGACAGAAGAAAAGAAAAAACAACTAGAAATATTCAGTAAATTTGTTCCCAAGGAATTTCTCGAAAGTTTATCAAAGGAAAGCACACTGGATATTGCACTAGGCGACTATGTTGAACGAGAAATGACGGTTCTGTTTTCCGATATTTTTGCCTTTACCACTCTTTCAGAATCGATGACCCCAGGTGACAATTTTAAATTTGTTAATGGCTATTTAAAGCACGTTGAACCCCCCATTCATTTGCATCACGGATTTATCGATAAATTTATTGGCGATGCCATCATGGCACTTTTTAATACGCCCGATGATGCCATTAAGGCCAGTATTGATATGCAAAAAGCATTGGGTGAATACAATTTAGCTCGATCTAAGGCCGCTTTTTCATCCATCAAAATGGGCATTGGCTTGCATACGGGTACCTTAATGCTCGGCATCATTGGCGTGCAGGAACGTATGCAAAGCACAGTAATTTCTGATGCGGTTAATTTGGCATCTCGATTAGAAGGCTTAACTCGCCAATATCAATCTTCTCTCATTATTAGTAGCAGCACCTTATCCAAAATACATAAAGAAGAATATAACACTCGTTTTCTAGGAAAAATGCAAGTTGTAGGAAAAAAAAATGTTATCGAAGTTTTTGAAATTTTGAATGCCGAACCAAGCGATATTGCAGAAAAAAAATTAGAAGCTAAACCCGCCTTTGAAGAAGGATTAGAATTATATTTCGCAAAAAGTTTTGCCGAAGGCAGTGTTAAATTTACCGCGGCTCTAAAAGCCTTTCCGGAAGATAAGGCTGGTCAACTGTATTTAAGACGCTGTGCTAATTATATGGTGAGTGGCGTTCCTGAAGATTGGAATGGTATTGAAGTAGTAGAAACAAAATAAGCTTATTTGCCAATAATTTTTTGTGACGTTTGACTTAAAATCCCTGAATAATCGAAAAAATATTGCCCAAAAACTTGGTCGGCAAGTGCTTTATCTGGCCTAGCATTCGTTAAAAAACTAATGGCCTGATCTCCCGTAGGCGAATAGGAATTCGACGTAAAATAAAATAGCTGCTTATTAAAAGCTTCTTTTCCCATAAGCTCAGTTAAAATTGACAATAAAATACTATTCTTTGGAGCAACAGGAATATAAAGAACCGTGCCATAGGTATTTTTCCAATCCGACCCCAATAGGGTTTTCCATTTTTTGACAACCTCGATTCCATACTGAATTTGATCTGCGACAACCATTTGTGAAAGTTTTTCAAAATTCGGTTTTATCGCTTCTGCGTAAGCATTCGAGCGTGCGAGTGACAGTGAATGTTGTTTAATATTGTCGGCAATAAATTGCTGGCTCTGCGTAAAAATATTCTGTAGCAATACGGTTTCATTTTTTGAAAGCGCTAACTTTGAAACACTGCTTTGAGCGAGTGTAATTTTTTCCGATAAAGATTTCATCTTGGTAATCCAAAAATTGTCTTTTCCCGGATTATTTAGGCCTTGAATACTCAACTCATAGGCATCCATTGCAGAATGCTCCACGATCGCCGCTAATTCATACCCAAGTGCCGAAGACATGGGATTGGCCACAAGGGGATTTTGTCCGGGTCTATATAGAACATAAGTCCCGCCTTCCGCACCAAAAAGCGCAACAATAACAGGATGCTTCTTCAATAATTCAGTTTTATAAACATCTTGCTGTTCTTTCATGGTAATCAGCATGCCTGGGTCAAGCATCATGAAATGTTGCATGGCAACGCTTGAGAAGCCAGAAGAGGTGAAAAATAGGGTAAAAATACAGAAAAGTACCTTAAAAGATCTAATAAACATTATGGTATCCCCTTGATAAGATTTTGATGATAAAAATAGCATGTTAATTACGGCCATTCAATGCAACATTGAAAAATCGGTATATAATATAAAAGCTTATTCAAAAAATTCACAATTAAGGAGAAAGACAAATGAATAAACTCCAACGCAAGGTTCATAAAATCTGGAAAAGTAAGCCTACCATTGAAGGCGCTGGAGTGCATCTCAATCGTGCGTTTGGTCCTCACGAGCTTCCTTTGCTCGATCCATTTCTGCTTCTCGACGATTTTCGTTCGGAAAATCCCGCTGAATATCGAGCCGGTTTCCCATGGCATCCTCATCGAGGCATCGAGACCATCACCTATGTTTTAGATGGCAATGTGGAACACGGCGACAACATGGGCAATAAAGGCAATATAGCAGCTGGCGATGTGCAATGGATGACTGCAGGGAGTGGAATTATTCATCAAGAAATGCCACAGGGAAATTACAAAGGCGAAATGCTGGGCTTCCAACTTTGGGCCAATTTACCGGCAAAATCGAAAATGATGGGCCCTCGTTATCGAGAAATTAAGAGCCAAACAATACCCCTAATTACAACGCAAGATGGCGCCTCCGTCCGAATTATTTGCGGCGAAGTGAACGGCACAATGGGTCCCGCACAGGATATTATGGCAAATCCGGAATATCTAGATATCACCGTGCCGGCGCATAAATCTTTTACTCATATTTTAAAAGCCGATCACAATGTCATGGCTTATATTATCGATGGCGAAGGCTATTTTGATGAACGTCGCGATCCCTATTCTGTTAACGCAGAAGGCGAAAATTATTTTGATATGAAATCTCCCTGCGCATTTGGAAATGGCACGCTGGTCTTGTACGAACGCCAAGGCTCCCATATTGTTGTGAGCACTGAGCAAAAATCCGTGCGATTTTTATTAATTTCTGGAAAACCACTCAATGAACCGATCGCCTGGTATGGCCCCATCGTGATGAATACTCAAGAAGAACTCCGCATAGCCTTTGAGGAATATCAAGAGGGAAGCTTTATCAAAAAGAACTCCTGAAATTACATTTTATTGATGCTGATGGTTTGCATATCGGTTAATTCTTCTAAGCCCCAGCGGCCGAAAACTCTGCCCACACCGGATTGTTTAACGCCACCAAAAGGCACGTGTGGATCAAGCTTCATAACATGATTTACCCAGCAAATTCCAGACTCTAAACGTGCCGCCACGTTTGTGGCTCGATTTAAATCAGTGCCCCAAACAGAGGCACCAAGACCAGTGAAAGTGTCGTTTGCTCGTTGAATAACGTCATCAAGATTCGAATATTTAATAATCGGCAAAACTGGACCAAATTGCTCTTCATCAACTAGGCGGACGCCTTCACGAATTTCAGTGACAACGGTAGGTGGATAAAAATATCCAGGACGATCCATTCGTTTTCCCCCCGAAATAATTTTAGCTCCTTGACGTTTCGCGTCTTCCACTAAATTGGTAATAATATCTAGTTGGGCTTTGTTATTCAAAGGACCTAATACCGTGTCAGGATCCAAACCATCGCCTAATTTTATTTTTTCTGCCATTTCTTTTAATTTTTTAACCAGAGGATCATGCAATTTTTCGGGTACATATAAGCGTTTTATAGCAATACAAATTTGGCCAGTATTCGAAAACGCACCCCAAAATATAGGAGAAGCAATTTTATCAATGTCTGCATCATCCAAAATAATTGCCGCATCATTTCCACCTAATTCGAGGCACACACGTTTTAATTCTTTTGCGGCAACGGCCGCTATGGCCTTTCCAGTTGGGATCGATCCGGTAAACGTTATGGCACAAATATCTTTGTGCTTTGTTAATGCTTCTCCGATATCATCATCACCTGCGAGCACATTTAAAACGCCGGCAGGAAAAATCTCTGCCAGTAATTCACCAATTCTTAGCACGGTTATGGGAGTATAGGGGGAAGGTTTAATAACAACGGTATTTCCGCATACCAGTGCTGAAACAGCACGACCTACTGAAATACTCACGGGATAATTCCAGGGTGTAATCACGGCTACTACGCCCTTTGGCTTATGATGCAATTCTGTTCTTGAGTGCTCATCTTCAAATAATATTTCAATCGGCAAGGTTAATGTCGAAGCATTTCGGAAACTCGAAACGGCGGTTTCAATTTCATGTTCTGCATTTGCTAAAATTTTGCCCTGTTCTTGAGTGAGGAGGCGTCCCAATTCTTCTTTATGCTTATTCAAAACGTCCGCGGCTTTTTCAAAAAATTTTCCCCGTTGTTTTTGAGTAAGCACTTTCCAATCCTGATAGGCGCGCTTTGCGCTGCTAACGGCATCGTTGAGATCCGATAATCGCGCTTTAGGACATTTTGCGAAAACCGTTTCCGTGGCTGGGTTGATGACATCGAAAGTATCGGTAGGTGTCACCGATTTTCCGTCGATCGTTAGAGTGAATTCTTGCATGCTTTTCCTCCTTAACATTATTTAATAAGAATAATAGCAATAGTAGTCATCGTCAAACCCACGAATAAATCCAAAATTCTCCAGGAATGTTTACTGGCAAAAATAGGGGTTAGCGTTTTGGCACCATAGGCGATGCTAAAAAACCAACAGGCTGAAGCCAGCATAGTGCCAAGACCAAACCAATATTTCGCAACACCGATTTTTTGAGCCGCGATGCTTCCAATTAAAACCACGGTGTCTAAATAAGCATGGGGATTAAGAAAACTTAAGCCTAGCAAAATCACGATAATATTTTTTGCACTTTTCTTTTTACCCTTCTTTCGTCGATCAATTTTTAATGTGCTGGGATGTATGGCGGCCCGAAATGCAAAAATGGCATGATACATTAAAAATGCTGCCCCAAACCAACGAGCGATTTCCACAAATGCGGGATGCAAACGAATTAAGGCTCCTAGACCAATTATGCCAAAGGAAATTAGGATCACATCCGTGAGTGTGCAGATTAGCGCACATAAAAATACATGTTCACGCTTAATACCTTGGGTAATGACAAAGGTATTTTGGGGCCCGATTGCAATAATCAGGCCGGCGCCCACCGCAAAACCGTGTATTATTGCTTTCAACATTATATTAATTCACCTATCATCGCTTAAATAAAATTTTTTCTCAAAAAATAAAAAATCGAATTTTTAAAAAATCCGTGCCGTTCAAATTCGACCTTGTAGCCTAATTTTTTATAAAAATCGAGCGCTTCCCAGTCCATCGTGTTCACCGCGGAAAATAAGCAGCCTTTTTCTTTTCCATATTTTTCGGCCGCCTGCATTAATTCTGTGCCATAGCCTTTCCCGCGCCATTCTTCGCGCACCCACAGCTGTCCCACCCAAAGACATCCATAAAGCACATCGCCGTTGCATCCCGCGACGAGCCTCTCCTTTTCATCGCGTATAAAAATTCCAAAAAAACTGACAGGATTCTGGCCTTTTTTCTGTATGGCATTTACGGTAATCCCAGTTTCTAAAATTTGAACGTCGTCAGGACTTGGATTCTCTTCGAGAGAAAGGTAATGCTGATTAGCTAAAATTTCTTTTGTCATTTGGATGTTACCTGAGCAATAATCTTTGTAGGTCATTAGAGTAAAAACTAAATTGTGAATAAAAGCAATAAACCCAGTACAAATACCTTGAGCTGTGATAAAGAAGCTGTATACTTCCTTAGAGTATGTCAAATAAACACTACACGATGTTTTTAGCACTTGGCTTTGCCATTTGCGGCATTATTGCTATCGACATGCATGTCCCCTCACTTCCACACATCGCAGAAGCCTTACACGCCACCACGACATTAACGAAATTTACGATTTCGATTTACATGCTAGGCTTAACGATATCACCCTTAATTTTTGGGCCCATCGCCGACCGCTTTGGTCGACGCCCCATATTATTATTCAGCATCATTTTCTCTATTATAGGTTTCGGTCTCGCTTTTATTTCACCCAATATTTATTGTTTACTTGTGGCTCGCTTTGTTCAAGCCTTTGCCCTGGGTGCTGGAATTGGGATGATTCGAGCCATGTCTCGGGATTTATTTGATGGCAAAGAATTAACTCAAGTTTCCTCATGGATAAGCCTCGCTATCTCCACTGGCCCTTCTCTCGCTCCTCTGCTTGGAAATTTTCTTCAGATTTATTTCGGTTGGCGAAGCGTTTTTTTATTCCTGGGACTTTATAGCCTTTTATTTGGCATACTGATTATATTATTTGTTCCCGAGACGATTCCAGAAAAAAATTCAGACTCTACAAAAATTAAAACTATTTTTAAAAATTATAATGAATTAATTTCTAACCGTTATTACATGGCTAATTTAATATGTACAGGCGCTGGGATGGGAGGAATTATTTGCTTTTATACAGAAATCCCCTTTTTATTAAAGAATCACTTTCATTTAAGCCAAATGTATTTTGGTTGGATAATATCAAGTATCACCATCATGACTTTTTTTAGCCGCTCCTTAAATGTTGTGCTAGCTCGTTTTTTTGAGGCCAGAGTAGCCTTAATTTCTGGCTTAAGCCTAATGTTTACTGGATCATTAATGTTGCTTTTCGGAGCTATTTTTCACCTTGATTATTTATTTTTGTTGATCATCTCAATGATGTTTTATCTCTTCGGAACTGGACTAGTATTCCCTAATGCATTTTCAGAAGCCATTAGACCCTTCGGAAAAATTGGCGGCTCCGCCGCTGCACTCTATGCCAGCTTCCAAATGGGAACGGCTTTTCTAGCAGGCGGAGTAACAAGCATTTTGGAAAACGGTGAATTATACTTGGGGCTGATTCTGTTAATCTTAAGTGGCGGCGCTATGTTGAATTATTTCCTAAACATCCCAGAATAGGTTTTCAGCAGTTCCCGCTAAAGCGGCAATTGCTGATGTTTTTATTGACTTAAACCCTTTTTTATAGTACTTTTAGTGCTATGAAATTTACAAGCAAATATCAAAATGCCGTCAAAACTGCAGTTTCCGCAGGGGCTCTTGCTTGTTCAAAAAACCTCCTACTCCTTCTTGGCCTTTAGGCCAAAAACACTTGCATTTACAATCTGTTATAACCTTATTCACAACGAGAAGAACCTATGAAACCAATTATTATTTTTGATACTACCTTACGCGATGGTGAACAATCTCCCGGCGCCACGATGTCCATGCAAGAGAAAATGGTAATAGCCCAAGCGCTTGATGCCATGGGTGTGGATGTGATTGAAGCCGGATTTGCTATTGCTTCCCAAGGTGACTTTGAATGCGTGCACGAAATCTCAAAAATCCTAAAAAATGCCGCTGTCTGCAGCTTAGCCCGAGCAAAAAAGCCGGATATCGAAGCAGCCGCTAAAGCCTTAAAACCCGCTCAAAAGCCCAGAATTCACACCTTTATTTCAACCAGTGATATCCACTTAAAACATCAATTTCGGATGACACGCGAACAAGCTTTAGACGCGATTTGGGAAACCGTTCGATATGCCCGTCAATTTTGCGATGATGTGGAATGGTCTGCCATGGACGCCTCCCGCACCGATATGGATTATTTAGCACGCGCTGTTGAAATGGCCATTAAAGCCGGCGCACGCACCATTAATATTCCTGACACTGTCGGTTATTCTTTGCCGCACGAATACGGTGATTTGATTCGAGGTTTATTTGAAAAAGTTCCGAATATTGATCAAGCCATAATTTCCACTCACTGTCATAATGATTTAGGCTTAGCCGTTGCCAATTCCATTGCCGGAATTGAAGCTGGTGCGCGTCAAATTGAATGCACCGTAAATGGTATCGGCGAACGTGCTGGTAATGCAGCCTTAGAAGAAATTGTTATGGCCATTCAAACTCGAAAAGATAAATTGCAGTATAAAACCAATATTGATACCACACATATCATGCGTGTTTCAAAATTAGTATCTGCCGCCTCGGGATTTATCGTTCAAAAAAATAAAGCGATTGTTGGGCAAAATGCTTTTGCTCACGAATCTGGTATCCATCAAGATGGCGTCTTAAAAGCCCGAGAAACCTACGAAATTATGACCCCAGAATCCATTGGTCTTTCACAATCTGAATTAGTGATGGGTAAGCATTCTGGAAGAGCTGCCTTTAGAGAAAAAATTAAAAATTTAAGTATCAACATCGCCGATGAAGAATTTGAAAAATTATTCACTCGCTTTAAAGAATTAGGCGATCGTAAAAAACATATTCTAGACGAGGATATCATTGCGTTGATGGATGATCAAAGCTTTCAATCCAAACATAAAATTGAATTTGGTTCTTTTCATATATCCGGGCATTCTAAAGGCCGCCAATTTGCGACTGTAATTTGCAAAATTAATGGTGAAGAAAAAATAAGCCAAGCAGAAGGTGATGGTCCCTTAGATGCAATTTTTACAACCATTAATAAATTAATGGAACAAAATCCAATTTTAGACACCTTCGATGTTCACGCCGTGACTTCGGGGCCCGATGCACAAGCCGAAGCTTCCGTGGTATTAAAACAAAATGAGCGCATTTTTAGTGGCTCTGGTCGAGACACAGATACTTTAGTAGCGGCCGCTAAAGCTTATATTCATGCCAGCAATAAAATTTATAATTTTTCGGGTGAAAATGAAATATCGAAAGCCGATTATCATAGTGTTTAATAACAATAGGGCAAATAAATTAATATGAAAACCTTATACGATAAAATTTGGGAACAGCATAAAGTCTGCGATAAAAGCGATGGCACGACTTTGATGTATATCGACCGGCATTTAGTGCATGAAGTTACAAGTGCGCAAGCCTTTGAAGGTATTGAATTGGCGAATCGAAAAGTGCGTCGGCCTGACAGTATTTTAGCGGTCTGTGATCACAACGTGCCTACGCTTAATCGTCAAAAAGGCATCGCCGATGTGGAATCCTTAATACAAATTCAAACTCTGAAAAAGAATTGTGAGAAATTTGGAATTGAATATTATGATTTAAATGATCGACGACAAGGCATTGTCCACGTCATTGGTCCAGAACAGGGTTTTACGCTGCCAGGATTAACGATTGTGTGTGGCGATAGTCACACCGCTACGCATGGAGCTTTTGGCGCCTTGGCGTTTGGAATTGGCACAAGTGAAGTCGAACATGTCATGGCGACACAAACTTTGGCGCTGAAAAAATCAAAGAATATGCGGGTAAATATAGTGGGTAATTTGTCTTTTGGTGTGACATCAAAAGATGTCATTTTAGCGATCATCGCACAAATTGGTACAGCCGGTGGTGCTGGCCATGTCATCGAATATACCGGTGACATCATTAAAAGCCTGTCGATGGAAGCTCGCATGACGATTTGTAATATGTCTATTGAAGCCGGCGCGCGCGCAGGATTAATTGCACCCGATGAAATTACGTTTCAATATTTAAAGGGTAAACCCTATGCTCCAAACGAAAATGAATGGGAGCAGGCTATTGCGCAATGGAAATCCTTGCACACGGATGAAGGTGCGCATTTTGATAAAGAAATTACCATTAATGCCGAGCAAATTGCCCCTTATGTCACCTGGGGGACAAGTCCAGATGCCGCTTTACCCATTAATTCTGTAGTTCCTGATCCTGCCGCAGAAAAAGATATTGTAAAAAGAAATTCAATAGAACGCGCTCTGGAATATATGGCATTAACCCCAGGGACAGCCTTGGAAGATGTTCGCATTGATAAAGTATTTATTGGTTCTTGTACGAATGGTCGTTTTGAAGATTTGCATGAGGCTGCTCTCGTGGTGAAAGGGAGAAAAGTGGCAAGCCATGTGCAGGCCATGATTGTACCAGGTTCAGGATTAGTGAAAGAAAAGGCTGAAAAAGAAGGCTTAGCCGACATTTTTATTGAAAGTGGTTTTGAATGGCGCGAGCCAGGTTGCTCTATGTGCTTAGCCATGAATGCGGATAAATTAAATCCCGGGGAACGATGCGCTTCCACGTCTAATCGTAATTTTGAGGGTAGGCAAGGCCGTGGCGGACGAACACATTTAATGAGTCCCGCAATGGCCGCTGCTGCTGCCATCACCGGAAAATTAACCGATGTACGAAAATTGATGGGGGGCAAATAACATGCAAGCATTTAAAAAAATAACAGGAATAATGGCCTATTTACCCCTTTCTAATATAGATACTGATATGATCATCCCGAAACAATATCTGAAAACCATTAAGCGTACAGGGCTTGGAAAATTTTTATTCGGCGACATTCGCTACGATGCTGAAGGCAATATTGAATCCAATTTTATTTTAAATAAAGAGCCCTATAATAAGGCGCAAATTTTACTAACCGAAGAAAATTTCGGTTGTGGTTCGAGTCGTGAGCACGCGGCTTGGTCTTTAGTAGATTTTGGAATTAAGGTGGTCATCGCTCCAAGCTTTGCCGATATTTATTACAATAATGGCTTTAAAAATGGGATATTAAATATTACGTTGCCTAAAGCCGAAATTGATCAATTGGCCAAAGAATCGGGTCCGGTGACTGTCGATCTCGAAAATCAGAAAATTTCGGTAAACAATTTAATCATTCCCTTTACCATAGAGAGCTATCGACGAGAAGCCTTGCTGAGTGGCTTGGATGAAATTGGAGAGGCTTTAACTTTTGAATCGAAAATTAGCGATTTTGAGAAACAGCAAAAGATTGAAAAACCCTGGCTTTATAGGCAAACCTGATCTTTACAGTCTAGATTTTGAGGAATTATAACATGGAAAAAAAGATTGCAATTTTAGCTGGCGATGGCATTGGTCAAGAAATTATGCCACAGGCCCTAAGAGTACTAAACGCGATTGAGGACAAATATGGTCATCATTTTACCCTACAAGAAGCTTATGTGGGCGGAGCCGCTTTTGATCGCTTTGGCAGCCATTTCCCCGAAGAAACTAAAACCATTTGCAAAAATTCCGATGCCATTTTATTTGGCTCAGTAGGCGGCCCTCTTTCAGAGTCGCATTTACCCAAATGGAAAAATTGCGAAAAGAATTCCATTTTGGCTTTGAGAAAAGTAGCAGATTTAAATGCCAATTTACGTCCCGTTCGCGTTTACCCTGAATTAGCCGCCATTTCACCCCTCAAAGAAAGACTACTCAGCGCCGGAATTGATATTCTCATTGTTCGAGAATTAATTGGTGATATTTATTTTGGCGAGCATAAGCTATGGTCTTCCAATAATATCCGTCACGCCTCTGATATTGCCGAATATAATGAACAACAAATCAGCGCCGTCGCGCATGAGAGTTTTAAGTTGGCCCAGCAACGCCGGAAAAAATTAACCTCCGTCGACAAAGCCAATGTCTTAGACACCTCAAAATTATGGCGAGAAGTGGTCAGCGAAATTGCCCCTCAATATCCCGATGTTAAATTAGAGCATATGCTCGTGGATAATTGCGCGATGCAGCTTTTTATTAATCCGGCTCAATTTGATGTCATTTTAACCGCCAATTTATTTGGTGACATCCTTTCAGACGCTGCTGCCGCCTTACCAGGCAGCTTAGGATTAATTCCCTCTGCGAGCTTGAATGAATCTGGTTTCGGCTTATACGAGCCTTCTGGTGGCTCTGCACCCGATATTGCGGGAAAAAACATCGCCAATCCAATCGCACAAATTCTCTCAGTTGCTTTAATGTTGCGTTATTCATTTGGATTAATGGAAGAAGCCAAGGCTATTGAAGAAGCAGTAGAAAAAACATTCGCTTTAAAATTTCGCACGAGAGACATTTATACGGAAGGCACTCATTTATCAAATACCGCTGAAATTACCGATAAAATCATTAGTTTGATTTAGCGGAGCTTTTCTTGGTAAGTTTCGTTTAATGAAAGCACCATAATGAGCGTTACTAGCCCTGAAATAATCAAATAGAAGCAAGGAAACAAATGGTTTCCAGTCTTGCTTATAAAATACGTCGCAAGCAGTGGCGCTGTTCCACCAAATAAAGCACTTGATAAATTATAGGGAAATGCCACTGCTGTATATCTCACATGGGTTTTGGTCAATTCTACTATGGTTGCCGGAAGGGCGGCAAAAATAAAGCCAATTAATATCGAAAAACAGGCTTGGGCTAAGAACACATTAAGAAAACTTGCTGTCTGTAATAATAAAAATAAGGGATAGGAAAACACTATAAAACCCAGCGTACCACTGATTAGAATTGGTTTTCGTCCAATTTTATCAGACCAATTCCCAATAACGGGTATGAGAAAAATTAAAACGATTAAGTTAATGGTATTTATGCTAAGTGCGGTATCTAGCGAGATTTTTAAATAAGTCGTCATAAAAGAAGAAAGATAGACAAAGAGGGTGTAGAACGCGACAGCTGGTAAAAAATTTAAGGCCGCCACTCTCATCATCGACGGTAATTCGTGCGTAAAAGATTTAATAACTGGATTAGAAACTATTTTTCCTTCTGTTTGTGCCGCTATAAAATGCGGGGTTTCTGGCATTCTTCTCCTTAAATAATACCCCACAATACCCAGCACGCTGCCCAGTAAAAAGGGAATTCGCCAACCAAAGCTTTGCATGCTTTCTGTTGAAAACAAAATATTGAGTAAGGCTGCAATGGCAGAGGCTAGTAAAATTCCCGAAAAAGTCCCACACATAGCCCAACTGCCATAAAATCCTCGTCGACCAGAAGGGGCATGTTCCGTGATATAGAGAATGGATCCAGCAAATTCACCCCCCATCGAAAGGCCCTGTAATAAGCGACAAATAAGCAGCAAAATACCGCCCCACATGCCGATTTGTGAATAATCGGGTAATAGCCCAATGAGCGTGGTAGGCGCTGCCATTAAAATAATCGCGAACGCTAAGATTTTTTTTCGACCCAGGCGATCACCAAAATGCCCAAAAATAATAGCGCCCAAAGGCCTCATTAAAAATCCAATCGCAAATATCGAAAAAGTCAGCAATAATCCAAGCGAAGCATTATCCGTAGGAAAAAATAATTTCGCCATAATAGGTGCAAAATAGCCGTATATCATGAAGTCATAAATTTCAAGCATATTCCCGAAAATGCCGGGAATAATGAGTTTCGCATGAGAAGAAATTCTTGTGGGTGTCATATAATCAATTGCTTACCGTTTTATCAGGATAGGTGGCGGATTTCAGTCCTTCTATTAGAAAAAGCGCCACTTATGACGAGATTATAGGTGGCGGATTTCGACAAGGCAAGTAGAAATACCGCCATCTATGTTTCCTGCAATGAATCCTATACCTGCATGTACAAAAAAATACTGGGGAAATGCGAAAGCTTTCTCAATCTTGTGGAATGATATTCGGTTTTATACGTTTTTCGGAGATTAGCATGCCTGAAAAAATTAGTATGGCGCCGATCACAAAAATAATGGTTAATTTTTCATCAAGGTAGATGGCCGCTGTAATGGTAGCAAATATAGGTTCTGCCGCAAAAATAATGGCTGTTTTATTTGGGCTGACTTGAGATTGAAAATGCATCTGCAAACCTAGCGCGATTACTGAAGCGAAAATGGCGCAAAAACCAATATCGATCCATACATGAATATCAGTAGGCACTCTAATTCCTCCGCTGCTAATATTCAGAATCATCACCATCACAAAAATAGTGGCTAATTGAAACCACGTTAAGGTTATAGTGTTCTCGACTTTTGAAAATTTTCCCGTCAAAATGATTCCAATAGCAAAAGAAATTGCACAAAGTAAGACCCATAAATCACCTTTATTTAAACTGAGTCCACCAGATAAAGTAATTAAGGCAACACCACTCATAGCTAACATCACAGCGATAAGAACATTTTTTTTGGGCCAAGATTTTTTAATTACCGATAAAAATACCGGGACCAGAATAACAGATAATCCCGTAATAAAACTGGCCGTAGCGGCGCTGGTGTATTGCAGACCAATGGTCTGAAAAATGATAGTGCTACCAAGAAATAGTCCCAGTAAAACACCCTGAAAAATAAGACGAGGCTGCTTGAACTTTATTTTCTTAAAAAACACAAGAAACAACAACGTTCCCGCAAGACCAAAACGCCAAAAAATAAAATTGTAAGGCGTAATCACTGTCACAGCATCTTTGATAAAGGCGAACGTCATCCCCCAAAAAACAGTAGCTAACAATATGGCTAGAGTTCCTTTTGTTTCATCACTGATTTTTTTTGACAACATAATTCTAGTGATAGTACAGGAGTTCCCGCTAAAGCGGAAACTCCTTCCTAGTATTAACCCCCTCCGCGGTGGGGATGCCCGCTGGTACCCAGAGTGAGCCTTGCCCCCTGTGGACCCCAGCCTTCGCGGAAATGACTTAGGACATTCTTGCGAAGACTGGGAATTTAGGGTAAAATTCGCAGGAATGACTTAGATGATTTCTGCGAAGAGAGGCTAAATGAACGAAATACCATTTATTGGGCGGGAGATTTCCCTACAGAAATTGAACGACCTTCTAAAGAAAAAAACCGCCAGCATGGTGGTAGTCAAAGGTCGCCGACGAATTGGCAAGAGCCGATTGATTGAAGAATTTACCAAAAACTTACCTTGCTATTGGTTTGAAGGACTGCCCCCTGGAGAAGGTATTACCGCCCAACATCAACGAGACGAATTTTCTCACCTACTACACGAGCAAACTCGTTTACCTGAAATTAAAACCGAGAACTGGAGTAAGTTATTTCTAGCATTGGCGAAAAGAATTAAAAAAGGGCGGGTTGTACTAGTATTTGATGAAATAACCTGGATGGGGCAGGATGATCCCACTTTCTTGCCTAAGCTAAAAAATGCCTGGGATCTGTATTTTAAAAAAAATTCCGAATTAATTTTTATTTTATGTGGATCCGTGTCTTCGTGGATTGAAAAAAATATTTTAAGCAGTACCGGCTACTTCGGAAGAGTATCGCAAAAAATCACGCTCAATGAGCTGCCCTTGCATCATTGCAATGCATTGTTGAACCACATTGGATTTAACCGCTCACCCTTGGAAAAATTTATTATCTTGTCAATTACAGGAGGAATTCCATGGTATATTGAGCAAATTAATCCCGCTTATTCTGCTCCCGATAATATTAAAAGATTATGCTTTGAACCCGACTCCTTGCTGGTAGAAGAACATCGTCATATATTTCATGATTTATTTGGGAAAAAGAGTGGGACTTATGCCAGTATCACCCAATATTTAGCATCAAAATCCGCTGAATATTCCGAAATTGCGAATGGCATTAGCTACAAGAGCAGCGGAACCTTAAGCGACTATCTCGATGACTTAAACACTTCAGGCTACATTTCACGTAATGTGAATTGGTCCTTAAAATCTGGTAAAGAATCCACCATCAGTCAATATCGCTTATCGGATAATTACCTGCGTTTCTATTACAAATATATCGAACCCAAATTAAGCCGCATCAAAAATGACCACTATAAAAATGTGAATCCCACCTCTCTGCCAGGATGGTCAACCATGCTTGGTCTCCAGTTTGAAAATCTCGTTCTTAGAAATCGTCATTTGATTTTAGAAAAACTGAATATTAGACCAGAAGATGTTATCGCGGATAATCCTTATTATCAAAGACCCACGAAAAAACATGCCGGCTGCCAAGTGGATTATTTAATCCAAACAAAGTTAAACACCTTATTTATTTGCGAAATAAAATTTTCTAAAAATGAAGTTGGATCAGATGTAATAATGGAGGTTCGAGACAAAATTCGCCGATTAGTGGTTCCAAGGGGATTTTCGTGTGTTCCGATACTAATCCATATCAATGGAGTTACTAGCGAAGTTGAGGAAAGCGAATATTTCATAGACTGCATCGATTTCAGCGTCTATTTGAATGACTCCGACAAAGTATGAATAGTTATTCTTTATGACGAACCCAATCCGAAAATGCTTCATCCTCAAATTGATAAAGACCATGTTCAATTTTGGTGATGATATTTTTGGAGCTTAAGCGCCGCAGGGCATTTTGAATGGTATTTTTATTAACACTTTCACCTATACCAAGCTCATTGCCTAAGCGTTCCATCGCGGCTTTTCCGTGCAAATCAGTAATTCCACTTACCATCATCGATAATATTACTTGGTCTGCAGCCAGCAAAGTCTCCCATTGGTGTTTGAAATTTTTATCATTAAAAACATTTGACATAGTATTTTCTAACGCAACAGCCGACCCCTTTTTAGGATTGCTAATATAATGCTCAATATAGCGGCGAAAAAATTCTGGAGTATTTTTTAGTTGTGAAAAAGCTTCCATCGCCTTGCTAACTGATAGTCGATATTTACAAATACTGTTAACTCTCTCAACCATTGCAGCGACAAATTCCTTCCCTAATAACTCAAACGGCTCTAGGGGGGCCCAGTTGTAAAAAGGTTCCGAAGCCACACCAAACATTCTTCGTAATGTAGTTTCAGAACTTCCCGCAAAAATAACTTTGATTCGCTGTTTCCTAATATCTAATGCAGCTCGTAAAGCATGTGCGAAATGCATATTTTCTTCATAGGCCAAAACTTGCGCTTCATCGATAATTAAAATCAATTGGGTTTTTGTTTTATCGAATGCAGTCATCGACTCCATTAGACGAGTACCAGGGACTTTTTCCAAATTGGTGAGTTCTGCCTCTAACGCCCCTTCACCAAAACCTGGCACCTTACCTGAAGCTTTTACTTTGCTCACAGGTCGCTTGAGCGTTGACCAAATTTTATTAAACCCCTTTGGCGAAACCGCCTTATAAAACTCAGAAACAATAGCGGTAGCAGGATCCGTTTCCATATCCCAAAGATTAACATAAACAGTGAGGTATCCTCTTGCCTCTGCAGCCGGTATAAAATCTTTTTTTAAAAATTCAGTTTTACCCATTCTGCGCCTGGCAAACAAGCCACGGGCTGACACCAAGCCTATGTTAAATAAATCAAGATAGGCCCCTGCCAATTCGGGGCGGGCATAATGCCAATCGTTGAAGGTATGTTTCATAGTATTAAAAAGTATTAAAGAGTTTAAGAATTCTTAATTTACTGGAATGGAGATGGGATGTCAATTATTTTCTTAAAAAGTATTAAGAGATTTAATACTTCTTAAACTGCTTAATACTTTTTAAGAAATTATATAAGACCTTATTTTATATTGATTTTTAGTCGGTTAGTACATCACCGCACTAGTCCGAGAAGCCAGGTAGTGGCTGTTGACCAATTAATCCATAGCCTTCGCGGGAATCATCTAGGCCATTCCTGCGAAAGCTAGTTTGTTTGTAATATTTTTTACTCGTCCGTCACACAGCCTAAATTGGCTGAGGAAACATTTTTTATGTATTTATAGAGGGTTCCACGCTTGGCTTTGTAAGGCGGCATTATCCAGTTCGATCGACGGCTTGCTAATTCTTTTTCACTTAAATCAACCGTTATGCTATTGGCTTCTGCATCGATGGTGATTTTGTCACCATTTTGTAATAAGGCAATCGGGCCGCCTTCTTGGGCTTCTGGGGTTACATGTCCAATAATAAATCCGTGAGAACCACCAGAAAATCGACCATCGGTAATTAGCGCAACTTCTTTTCCTAGCCCCGCACCCATAATGGCCGAAGTGGGTTTTAACATTTCTGGCATGCCTGGGCCACCTTTAGGACCTACATAACGAATTACAATTACATCCCCTTTTTTAATTTTATTTTCGCTTAGTGCTAAACTCACTTCGTCTTCCGAATCAAAAACGCGAGCAGGACCAGTAAAATGGAGGCCTTCTTTTCCTGTTATTTTTGCAACGGCGCCGTCAGGTGCTAAATTGCCTTTCAGAATTTGCAAATGTCCAGTCGCTTTTATAGGATTCTCCAGTGAATGAATAATTTGCTGGCCCGAAGATAATTCAGGTAAGGATTTCAGATTTTCAGCTAAAGTTTTTCCGGTCACCGTTAAGCAATCGCCATTTAAAAAACCCGTGTTTAATAGCATTTTCATAACGCCCGGCGTTCCACCACAACGCTGCAAATCCGCCATTTCATAGTGTCCGCTGGGTTTAAAATCTGCTAATAAGGGAACTCGATTACTGACTTTTTGAAAATCATTTAATGTTAAAGTCACATCAACCGTACGTGCCATCGCGATTAAATGAAGTACTGCATTGGTTGACCCCCCCAATGCAATTACCATTACCATGGCATTTTCAAAGGCCTCGCGTGTCATGATATCGCTGGGTTTTATGTCATTTTCAAGCAAGAAACGCAGAGCAAAACCAGCATCCAAACATTCCTGCAATTTTAAATCATCTACGGCAGGAATCGATGAACTGTAGGGCAAACTCATCCCAAGTGCTTCTATCGCACAAGCCATCGTATTCGCGGTGTACATTCCACCACAAGCTCCCGCGCCTGGACAGGCATGTCGAATAATATCTTGTCGTTTTTCGTCGCTTATTTTTCCACTGATAAATTCACCATAACTTTGAAACGCCGTGACAATATCAATTGGTTTTTTATCGCACATTCCAGGATTAATGGTACCACCGTAAATCATGAGACTCGGTCGATTTAATCTTCCCATTGCCATTAAACAGCCCGGCATATTTTTATCACAGCCTGGAATAGCAATTAATCCGTCATACCATTGCGCCGACATCACCGTTTCAATGGAATCCGCAATAATATCGCGAGATTGAAGGGAATAACGCATGCCCTCCGTTCCCATCGAAATTCCATCGCTAACGCCAATTGTATTAAATCGCATCCCCACAAGATCGGCATTTTTAACGCCTTCTTTCACTTTTTCTGCCAAACTTAATAAATGCATATTGCAGGGATTTCCCTCGAGCCATACACTGGCAATTCCCACTTGTGCTTTTTGCAAATCATTTTCCGTTAGGCCAGTGGCATATAACATAGCTTGCGAAGCGCCCTGCGAAATATCTTGTGTTAATCGCTGGCTGTATTGGTTTAATTTCGGTTTCATCATACAAGACTCCTGTTAATTATAAAAATCATTGACGATTCTTGGCATTTGTTTTTCAAGAAAATTCATCGTTTTGCTTTTGAAAAAATTACTTTCATATAGCTCCGTAAATTCATTAATTTCAGGATAAATCATGGGCGGTTTAATGGCCGAATTCAGAAAGACATTAGCATCTTTTAATCCTTCACCACTTAAAATGCAGATCACAGTTTCACCGAATAATTCACCTGTTTTTGCCTTTTTAAGCAAATAAGCTAGCGTTGAAGCAGAAGCACTTTCCACAAAAAGCCCCTCTTCCGTAGACAATAAATATTGGGCTTCTAAAATTTCCTTATCGCTCACGTCAAAAGCTTCACCACTCGTTTTTCGAATGGCTTGCAAAGCCTTTAATCCATCGAGTGGATTGGATACCGCAATTGCAGAAGCAACCGTACTGATTTGACTGAGCGGAATAATAGAATTTAAGTTCTCCCGAAAACTGTGAACCAAGGCATTAGCCCCACTGGCTTGTATGCCGACTAATTTTGGAAGCCTTTCAATAAATCCAAGCGAACGATATTCTTCAAAGCCTTTTAAATAAGCCGCCATATTTGTTCCGCAGCCAACCGGAAGAATGACTCTATCAGGCACATGAAAAGCCAATTGATCCATAAGTTCAAAAACCGCGGCTTTTTGGCCTTCAACACGAAATGCATAATCCCCAGCCAGATAAAAATTATGATTTTTTGCGCTCTTATACGCTAATTCTGCCGCATCATTATACGTTCCCTTCACTTGCACAATTCGACCACCAAAGGCAATTACTTGCGCCAGCTTCGTCATGGGAACATCTTCTGGAACGATTACAAAGCAAGGTATTTGTGCCGCAGCGGCATAACAGGAACACGACGCCGCCATATTACCCGTTGATGCTAAAATTATCGCTTTGGCACCCATTTCCTTGGCCACGGTAATGTCAACAGCACTTCCGCGATCTTTAAAAGACCCGGTTGGATTTTTACCCTCAACCTTAAAAAGCAATTTAATTCCGAAACGCGCGCCAAGGCGCTTGCTTTCGATAAGAGGTGTGGCATTTTCTCTCAATGACACAAATTCCGCCGGATTTTGAACGGGCATCAGGGCTAAGTACTTGGCCAGACTTGGAGGTGTCGAAATAAAATAATCTTTATTAATTTTTTTCTTAATTAATTCCATGTCCATCATCACTTCCCAAGGATTTTTATCTCCGGTAAATACCAGATCCCTGGGCGCCACTTTCTCACGCGTTACAAAATCGACTAATTTATACATAATAAACACCACATATCTTTTTTAGCACTTAAACGAGTTCCGGATCAGGACGTAGTTCTCGTACTACTTTTCCAGCCTGCCAAATTTCGCGGGAACGCATTTCGTCTAGTTCTTGTTTCAAATGCTCTCGATAAGCCGGATCACCATTTTTACTAATCGATCTTGCGGCTTCTTCACCATTTTTTACGGATCGATACAATTCTTTAAAAACTGGCAAGGTAACATTTTTAAATTTCGGTAACCAATCTAGTGCTCCTCGTTGAGCCGTTGTCGAACAATTGGAATACATCCAGTCCATTCCATGTTCCGAAATTAATGGAATTAAACTTTGCGTTAATTCCTCAACGGTTTCATTAAAGGCTTCACTCGGAGAGTGACCATTTTCACGAAGTACTTCGTATTGTGCTTCAATGATACCCGCCAAGGCTCCCATTAATACACCCCTTTCACCCGTTAAATCACTGAGCACTTCATTCTCAAATGTGGTTTCAAATAAATAACCCGACCCAACGCCAATTCCAAAGGCTAAGGCTTTTTCTTCAGCATTTCCCGAGTAATTTTGATAGATAGCATAACTAGAATTAATGCCTTTATTTTTCAAAAACAATTGCCGAACACTTCTGCCAGATCCTTTTGGCGCAACCAAAACGACATCGATATCTTTTGGTGGAACAACACCGGTTTTATCGCTAAAAGCCACTGAAAAACCGTGCGAAAAACATAGAGTTTTTCCCTTGCTTAAGTAGGGTTTTACTCTTGACCATAATTGCATTTGCGCCGCATCGGATAATAAATAACAAATAAAATTTGCTTTTTCACAAGCCTCTTCGATGCTAAATAAATTTTTGCCCACAACCCAGCCTTCTTTTATAGCTTTTTCCCAGGTAGTAGAATCCTTGCGCTGCCCTACGATGACATTAAATCCATTGTCCTTTAAATTAAGTGCTTGAGCTGGCCCTTGTACCCCATAGCCAATAACGGCGATGGTTTCATTTTTTAAAACCGCTTGGGCTTTTTGTAATGAAAACTCGTCTCGAGTCATTACCTTTTCTTCCGTATTTCCAAATTTCATTGTTGACATAAAAAATTGCTCCTATGATTGTTGTTAACATTATGCGTTACTTGAGTAGGGCCAAGATCATTTACCAATTCCAGCAAGGGAATTTGGCTATTAATTTTAACCTCCACCAATTCGATGATGCGCTCTAATTGCTTCATCACACGATCCATGGTTTTAGCATCTCCATGGAAAACAATATTGAAATAAGAAGTGCCTTTATTTCCCATCTCAAAAACCGTTAATTGTTCGATATTCAATCGTTGCCGCGAAAATATTCCAGCAAGGCGTTGCAAAACGCGCAGACTATTTTCGGTTACCACCGATATGGCGTAGATATATTTCATATTCGACCTCACGTTAATCTCACGTCACTTACTCCACATCCTGCAGGAACCATCGGAAAAACATTTTCCTGTTTTTCGACGATAATCTCGAGAAGATACGGCGTTTTTGCGTGTAACATTTCATCCAGCGCTGCTGCCAATTCTGAACGCACACGAACCACTTTTCCCGGAATCCCATACCCTTCCGCAATTTTTATAAAATCGGGATTTTTTAATTCGGTGAAGGAATACCGTTTTTCAAAAAATAATTCCTGCCATTGGCGCACCATTCCTAAATAACCATTATTCAAAATCACCATTTTTATCGGTAAATTTTCCTGAGCGACCACACCCAACTCTTGTATATTCATTTGAAATCCGCCATCACCAATAATCGCAATTACCTCTCGATCCATGGCGCCAAGTTTTGCACCTATCGCGGCAGGCAAGGCAAATCCCATTGTGCCTAAGCCGCCCGAGGAAACATGAGAATTAGTGCGCTTAAAATCATAGTAACGTGCTGCAATCATTTGATGCTGCCCCACATCGCTAACGATGATGGCCTGCCCCTTTGTTT
Source organism: uncultured Gammaproteobacteria bacterium (assembly GCA_963711375.1). Taxonomy (GTDB): domain Bacteria; phylum Pseudomonadota; class Gammaproteobacteria; order Coxiellales; family Coxiellaceae; genus CAVQDV01. The sequence continues at coordinate 1,479,832 of CAVQDV010000005.1, read as the reverse complement.
TATTCGAAAGTTCGTGCACGATTTCAGCCATTTTTAAGCCTCCATCGCTCGAAAAAATTTCATTCGCGATGACGGTTTCATATTCCGTTTTATAATGCGATTTAAATTTATTTACCCATTCGTCATGTCGATTTGGCTTTACCTGTTCGAGCAATTGTTGCAGCGCCTCTTTTGCATCTGCTAATAATGCAACATCCGCATGAATATTTTTATTGATTTCTGCAGGATCAATTTCGATGTGAACGACTTTGGCTTGTTTCGCATAAGTCCCTAAATTTCCGGTGACTCGATCATCAAAGCGCATGCCAACGGCAATCAATAAATCAGCCTCATTTGTCAACAAATTCGCTCCGTAATTTCCATGCATACCGAGCATACCAACATATAAGGGATGATCCGTAGGAAATGCCGATAATCCCAATAAAGTGCAAGCCACAGGAACATTCGTTTTCTCCACAAATTCCAGCAATTTTTGTTCAGCATTCGCTATCGTTACGCCATGACCGACTAATAAATAGGGCTTCTTTGCTTGATTGATTAAAGCCGCTGCTTTTTTTACCTGATCGGAATTTAAGCCTTGCTCATGTGCCAAGCGTTTTTTAGGCACATATTTTTCGTAAAAATAATTCATCAAACCTATTTGCGCATCTTTTGTGATATCGACTAAAACAGGTCCAGGACGGCCCATTTTTGCAATATGAAAGGCTTTGGCAAGAACTAAAGGTATTTCTTCTGCGCGAGTGATTTGAAAATTCCATTTTGTGACGGATAAACTGATCCCAATAATATCAGCTTCTTGAAAAGCATCAGTGCCGATAAACGCGCTGGATACTTGCCCAGTGATGCATACTAAAGGAACCGAATCGAGCATGGCATCAGCAATTCCTGTGATTAAATTCGTTGCACCAGGACCGGATGTGGCCACACAAACTCCGGGTTTTCCAGTGATTCTGGCATAGCCTTCGGCCGCATGTACGGCGCCCTGTTCATGACGAACTAAAACATGACGAAGTTCCGATTGATAATCGTAGAGGGCATCGTAGAAGGGCATTATCGCCCCGCCAGGGTAGCCGAATAAAAGATCCACCTCTTCATGGATCAGTGATTTTACGATGGCTTCTGCCCCTGTTATTTTCATAGCATTCTCTTTACACAAAAAAGTTTAAGCAAAAAAAAACCCCGCAGCTCGTTGGAGGTGCGGGGTTTTCCCTAATTCGTCTTTTTTAAGACATAGGGCCGCACCTCATCGTAATAATAAGCACCACGAGTACAAGGTTAATTATGCGGTTGACTATGTTCTTAGACATTCATTCTCTCTTTACGTTTCAAAGCCTTTTTTAGGGCTTTGAGCAACCTTAGCATTCTTATTTGTTTTGTGTCAATAGGGTTTGATTCACCCTTTGACTTGCGAATTTCTTAGAAATCTCTAGAATTTGGGAAGGGAATATTGATATGGGGATCAAAACAATGAAAAAATATTTTATTTCTGCAGGCCTTCTTCTATTGGCAACCACGTCTATGGCAAGCACGCCAGATTTTTCGAAATATTTCGCTCATAAATCGGGCTGCTTTATTTTATATAATCTTGATAAAAATAAAATGGTGGAAAAATATAATCCTTCTCGCTGTGCCGAAAGAATTCCTCCAGACTCTACCTTTAAGGTTGCCCTTTCATTAATGGCTTTTGATTCGAACATTATTACGCAAAAAACGATTTTTAAATGGGATGGAAAGCAGAGATGGCTGCCGGCTTGGAATCAAGATCAAACCCCTCATACATGGCTCAAAAATTCCGTTGTTTGGGTTTCTCAAGAAATTACGCCACAATTAGGGCTTCCTAAAATCAAAGCTTACTTAAAAGCATTTAATTATGGCAACCAAGATTTTTCTGGCGACCCTGGTAAAAATAATGGCCTCACGAATGCCTGGCTCGTGAGCAGTTTGAAAATCTCTGGTGATGAGCAGCTGACTTTTTTAAAGGCTTTTTTAAGTGATAAACTCCCTGTTTCCAAAGAAGCGGTAAATAATACTAAAGAAAATATGTTTTTAGAAGACTTGCCACAAGACTGGAAGCTTTATGGAAAATCAGGAAGTGGGCCTAGAACTCAGGCAGTGGATGATGGATTAACAACTGGATGGTTTATCGGTTTCGTTCAAAAAAATAATCAGACCTACATTTTTGTGACGAATTTTACAGATCTTCAAATAACTGAGAACTCAGCACAATCCGGCACAACCGCAAAAGAAATCACAAAGGATATTTTAAAAGATACTGGGATTTTCTAGAAAACCTTATATATTTTTGTCATCCAGAACACAGCGGGTGCCTTTAACTTGGAAATGCTATGTTCAGGATGACAATAAGAAGCAAAAAATTATCATGCATTACACTGGATCTTGCCATTGCCAAAAAGTAAAATATTCCTGCAATTTTGAATTAAAACAACCAACTCTTTGCAATTGTTCCTATTGCGCCAAGCGCAATGCCGTTCTACATATTGTGGATGATATTAAAATCTTAGAAGGAGAAAAAGAATTAACTTGTTACCGATTTAACAAAATGAAGGGGTTTGTTACTGCTAACTTGAAATCTACCTAAATCTGATTTAATCTACTCAATATGGATAGATTAATAGCAATAGGCCAAGCGGCGAAATTACTAGGTGTTTCGATTAGCACTCTGCGTCGATGGGAGCAGGAAGGGAAAATTACGCCCATTCATACCAAAAATGGGCATAGACGTTACAATCCACAGGAACTTCAACCAGAACAATTTCATTCAGCGAAAGATACTCGGCGCACAATAGCTTATGCACGCGTATCCAGCGTTGATCAAAAAAAAGATTTAGAAATACAAAAAAAAGTGCTGGAAATGTACTGCGCAAAGCAAGGTTGGACTTTTGAAATATTATCCGACCTTGGGTCTGGAATGAACTATTACAAAAAAGGATTGAAGCGTTTATTAAATGAAATTATTGAAAATAAAATTGGGCGTCTTGTGTTAACACATAAAGATCGTCTTTTGCGTTTTGGCGCAGAATTAGTGTTTGCTATTTGCCAAGCCAAAAAAGTCGAAGTTATTATTTTAAATGAAGGTGAAGACAGCACATTTGAAGAAGATTTAGCAAAAGACGTACTTGAAATTATCACCGTTTTTAGTGCAAGATTATACGGCAGCCGTTCTAGAAAAAATCAGAAATTACTTGAAGGAGTCAAAAAAGCCGTGGAAGATTCAGGATGCTAATTTCCCATAAAATTGCGCTTAATCCAAATAATAAGCAAGCGACTTATTTTTCTCGCGCTGCTGGTGTTGCACGGTTTGCCTATAATTGGGCGTTAAGCGAATGGAATAAACAATACGAGGCCCACAAACTCGATCCCACACAAACTAAACCCTCCCAATTTTTGTTGAGAAGACAATTAAACGCGATTAAATCAAAAGCTTTTCCATGGATGTTAGACGTAACAAAAAATGCGCCGCAGATGGCGATTATTCAATTAGGTCTTGCCTTTAAAAATTTTTTCCAAAAAAGAGCCGATTATCCAACGTTTAGAAAAAAAGGTCGGGACGATCGCTTTAGTTTAACGAACGATCAATTTGCTGTGAACGGTTCACGCATTCGCATTCCGAAATTAGGTTGGGTGCGCATGCGTGAAACGTTACGATTTACTGGGAAAATACTATCGGCGACGATTTCTCGTCGTGCCGATCGATGGTTTGTCAGTATCAGCATGGAAACCGAGGATAATTCACACCTAAGCAAAGCCGAAAATCAAGGGGCCGTGGGTGTGGATTTAGGAATCTCTGCGCTGGCAACGCTTTCAACGGGAGAGCCTGCCGTTCCAGGCCCAAGACCACTAAAGCATTTGCTCAAGCAATTAAAACGTTTGTCCCGTCGCTTAAGTCGAAAGGAAAAAGGGTCGAATAATCGTAAAAAAGCGAAAATGGCATTAGCCAAACTTCATGCGAGAATTAACAATATTCGACAAAATGCCTTGCATCATTTAAGCACGGATTTAACAAGACGATTTCATACGATTGGCATAGAGAATTTAAATGTAAAAGGCATGATGAAAAATCACTGCTTATCTCGTTCCATTGCAGACATGGGATTTTTTGAATTTCGTCGACAGTTGGAATACAAGGCGGAATGGCGAGGGGCTGTGGTGGTGGTAGCCGATCGCTTTTATCCTAGCAGTAAACTCTGTTCTTACTGCGGTTATAAAAATGAAAAATTGCGCTTGTCTGATCGAGAATGGACCTGTGACGATTGTCATACTACTTTAGATCGCGATGTGAATGCGGCGATCAATTTAAAAAATTATGCGGTGAGTTCCACCGTGAAAGCCTGTGGAGAGGAAGGCTCTGGCCTTGATTGTAAAATCAAGGTGAAACCAGCCTCGATGAAGCAGGAATCTAGCGCTAAAGCTACCTTTGGGTAGGTTTGGGTAGGTCTAGACGAACGGCACATTATTTCTGCAAGCACTGCGGCATTTTTATCTACAGCACTCCGCCCGAACCCGTCTATCCCTACGCCATCAGCCTCTGCACGCTTGATCATTGTGATTGGACCCAAATCCCCCTTCATCACTTTGAAGGAAAAACTTTATAAATCCCTAAAACTCTGACACTAAGGTCAGGGTTACCTATTGCCTTGGGTTATTAACAGCCTGTCCAAAATCTGCTTAAACATACCTTTTTCTCAGGAGTTCCCGCTTTAGCGGGAACTCCTTCCTTTTTCTTTCTATAAAAACCCAAAAATTCGAATTTACAAAAATTAAATTATCTAGCTTCTGAGCCTTCTTTAAAATCCCTCAATAATTTTTCAGCTTGTAAAATGCAATCTTTTACTGCACTTTCAGGCACTATGTCGCCTGAATAATCTGCGACATTTCGCTGTTTGCGCATGGCATCTAGCAGAATTACTCTTTGATTCTCTATTCCAAGGGTCTTTGGAAGTAATTGAATCATAGTTTGAGATGACCGGGCTTACTTGTTAATGTCCGATAGCCGTTAATTTGGAGCGCAGCATTGGCTATTTGCATAATTGCCTTATATACCCATAGCGCCTGAGTTTTAGGTGTCTGGGGCGACGTTATTTTTTGCGCTGGGGCTTTAAAAAAACTTGGGAATAGCCGGCTATTGCCAAGTTTTTTTAAAGCCCCAGCGCAAAAAAGAACAAGACCCAGAACCTAAAATTCAGGCGCTATGGGTATATGCAGCATCAAAACGATTTTCTGCACTTACACTTGAATTTCTAGAATCTGCGATATTTCTTTCGGCAGCATCAACTAAGCGTTGTATTGTGACACGATCAAAAGGTCATCTTCTTCTCCTATTATAAAAAGTTTTTGCTTACGCAAAATTTCTTCTGCAAATGAGTTTCGATTATCCACCAGTTTTCGCCACTCTGCCATATCGTAGACCTTTGGATTAATTTCACGTCTTACGATTTTTTGTGTAGGATGTAGAGCGGAAACCGCAGCAATAAAACTAAGCTTCCCAATAATCAATACATCAATATCACTGCTTGAATTTTCTGTTCCCCGCGCCACTGAACCAAAAATGAGAGCCACCTTGATTTTTTCGGCTAATGGCTCGAGTGCATCTGCTAAAACTTCCACCAAACCAGAAGTTTTTCGTAAAATACTCACCAGCTCTTCAAAAATAGGACAAGCTATATTGGCTCGGTAATAAACTTGATTCCCGCTCTCCTCACGTATCAGAACTTGAGCTTCGGCCAGTTTTGAAAGCTCGCGGTGTAAACTTCCTGGGACGGTGTTTGTGATCCGCGCTAACTCTCGAACGTGATAGTGGCTCTCTGGATGCAAAAGCAATAGTCCTAGTACTCTACGACGGTATCCCGGGAAAAGTAGACTCGATATTAATGACATTTGAGATTCACCTGTAGCCAAATAAGCTTCAATCGTAGCTTATTTGGCTACAGAACTCAAGGTGAACATTATGATTTTTCTACAATTGGGAAATTACAATAAGAATGAGGATAGGGCTCGTTTTTTAATGTAAAATGCCACCATTCTGGAGGATAATGAACAAAATGGTGTTTCTCCATGATGGCTCGTAAAAATTGCCTATTCTGAAAAGCAGCAGCATTTATATGTCGATAATTACCGTGTGCCGATGGATCGAGACAATCAAATCCGGTTCCCATATCAATACTATTACCCTGAAAACGCTGATGATAAGCACTAAAACAGGCCTCAAGTTTTTGCCCTTTATGATAGGCCGCCTCTTTTTTTGCCGGAATTGGAATAATGCTTAAATCCACCGTGCTACCACGCGAATGCCCGGATTTTCGTGCTATATACCCTAATTTAAAGGCATCGGCCTTATTAATTCTCGGATAAAATTCGGCTTTCATACTTTGCTGATCAGGCATTTTGCTCCAAGCCACAAAATCATCCACAGCTTTTTGTGGTCGATAACAATCATAGACTTTAAGCGATAAATTGGATTTTTTTAATTCCCTTTGAACATCACGCAAAGCCAGAGCTGCATTAATTGTTAAAATGCATTCGGGAGCGTCATAACCTTTAACTGGCCTCCCTAAAAAATTATGGTAGCCAGCATATCGAATATCTTGCTCGATGCTAGGATCAATATTTTTCAGATACACAAAGCCATTAGGCAATGCAAAGGCCTGCAAAATAATTCCCCAGAAAAACGTTAAAAAAATAAATAACTTTTTAAACACAGCCATTCCTTCATTTATTCTGAATAAGCAATAATCGCGTCAATCGAGGGTGTATATATACGATCTCGACCCTCTTTTTGCGATGAAATTAACCCTTTATTCGCAAGACTCAAGAGCACCCTGCCCGTATATTGAGAAGTTTTTTTAATTTTTTGAGCAATTATTGATGGCGTTACATTTGGCAGTGTCACCAGCAATTGCAGCACTTGCTCTTCCACTGCAGTAATATCCGATCGCTGAACTCTATCTTTTCCCAATTTTGTCAGCATCGGCTTTGCGATATCTAAAGTCACTTTATCGGTGAGATCACCTACATAAAGCCGACTCATGAGACGAGATGTTAGGCCAAAGATATATCTCAGCCTTCCTTTTGTCATTTTGTAAAGATAGTCAAAAACTTCTTTTTCAATTGGCAATTCGGCTTTTTCAGATTCTCCATAAAATTTCACGCGTTTATTAATCATTTCTGATAGATCAGAAAGTGGTATAGGATTAATAGTGATTTCATAAGAAATAATGTCATCTAGCCTATCAACATGTTGTGCAATAAATTTCCGAAGACCTAAATCTCCAACAAAAAGCCAATTACTGCCTTCAATTTGCGTATAATCACGCAAGGAATTTAGCAGATATTTCATTTCTTCTGGACTGTGTATTTCACCAATATCTAAATTATTCAGCTGAAATAAAACCCCATTTTTGTAACCCGCTTCACGAATAAGGGCAATCAGGTCTTCAATATGGTGACCTAGTATTGGAGAGGCAACGAGTAAAGGCTGGGTAACAATACCCGCTTGTTTCCCAAAATTGGCCCCAAAGCCAAAAGCCTCTACACCGAAGGAACGGTAAGTTTCGGCAATGCGTGAGGACAGGGCTTTAGCAGATTCGAAACGTTTATCAGCTACAATAGCTTCACTATTTGGGAGTAGCTCAATTTCTCGCACAAAATTACTAATAAGGGCTGCAAGCAAGGTTTCTGAACGCCAGCCCTGCTCAACTTTAATCTCTATTCTTGGGGTGAAGTAGATTTTCTTTAGTTCAGCATTGAAGCGTAGATAATTTGCAAATGAAGTCGTGCCTACCCCCCTCCTACCCTCAATCACAATCCGGACATTGTTCCCAGTGAGTACTTTCGTGCATATCTGGACTTCCTCCTTGTGCCCAGTGAAAAGCGCTAGAGTCGACTTGGTAATTGGGGAAGTTTTTAGTGGATCATCTTTAAAACCAAAGGCTTGCCATTCCATTTTAAACTATTCTCACGGGTTGTAGAACATGAACCCATGATAACACAGAATTGGTTCCGAACCTAATTTAGGTTCCGAACCTAAATTAGGTTCATATTGGTTCATATGATTTATATTTGCTTAAAAATCCTCTGGTATTATCAGACGCCTATTAACATTGGCATTCATAATAAGAGCGGCGAACAACGATGAGGAGCATAGACAAGATTAGTAGAACCATTTAGAAGCCCACTCTTTCTGGACCAGCCCGAGAATATTCTTCTTGGGCTAGCTTTTTTGAACATAAGTCTGCGCAGCTAAAAGAGGCGCTGGCAAACTGTGCAGAGCAGAAACTGCTGAAAAAGTAGTTTCTTTGACGCGCTTCGCGTATATAATATGTCCTCAACCAACAAGGCTATCAGCCAAGGAAACGCTCATGATTGTAAAAAAAGTCGCCTTCACTATGTATCCAGTCGAAAATATGGCTCGCGCCAGACAATTTTATGAAAATACCCTGAAATTAAAGCCCGGATCCACTTATGGCGAAAACGCTTGGGTCGAATATGACTTGCCACAAGGCGGTTGCTTTGCGATTACCACGATGGCAACAAGTGTAAAGCCCAGTGCAGAGGCCGGTGGCAGCATCGCATTTGAAGTGGATAATTTAGAGGCGCTCGTGAAGCAACTCAAATCCGATGGCGTGAAATTTAAGGTAGATCCCTTTACAACACCTGTTTGCAATATGGCTGTAATTTTAGATTCAGAAGGCAATGCCGTCTCTTTACACGAATTGCATAGAAAAAATTAAATGGACTTGACCGCGTTCACAAGTGTTTTGTCTTAATAAAAAGCCAGGCAAATGCCGCTAGAAGTGCCACAAAAATCAAGTAAGCCGCCGGAGCTACAGGTGAGCCTGTTTTATAAATTAGAAACATCGAAATTAGCGGCGTTAGGCCTCCAAAAATAGCAAAGCCAAAATTATAGCTTAGGGCGACACCGGTGTATCGGATCGATGTTGGAAATAATTCGCTTAAAAAACCGGGTATTACTCCCCACGCAAATCCGGTTAATAAAGCGCTTAAACCAAAAGCAAGCGCATAGAATTCCAAATGTTTATGATAAATAAAGAAAATGGGGCCAGCAAAAATGAGAGTGGCAAAAATCAGGATTAAAATTAAGGGTTTCGTTTTTAACTTATCCGCCGTAAACCCAAACAAAATGGCCAATATCGCCGCTAAGAACATAAAAGCCGTGTTCATCCAAATATGGCTGCCAGCTGGTAAATTTAAAACTTTATTAAAATAAGCCGGGGTAAATAAAAATAAGGCTGAAATAATTGAAGCCCCCAAAGCGGTAATAAAAATCCCCGCAAAAGCATTTACGAATTCTAATTTAAAGACTTTTCCGAGTGGAAAACTTTCGATTTTATCTTCAATCTTTCGAAATAAGGGAGATTCTTCTAAGTCTCGTCTCAAAATATAACTGGCAAATCCAAATAATCCGCCAATTATAAAAGGAATTCTCCATCCCCATGCGAGCATTTGCTCGGCTGAGATGATACTTGAAATAATAGCCTGAACCAGAGAGCCTAATACAATTCCATTAATGAGGCAGAAAAATACAACTCCACAGGCTAAACCTTTTTTTTCTGGGATTGATTCAGAAACATAGGCAATAGCACCCGGAATTTCTCCGCCTACGGAGAGACCTTGTATGACCCTTAATAAGGTAACAATAATGGGCGCGGCCACACCGATGGCAGAATAAGGCGGAACAAAAGCAATTAAAAAGGTGGCTAAGGCCATCATTAAAATGGAAATCATAAAAGTTTTTTTACGGCCTAATTTGTCACCATAATGCCCAAAAATCATTCCACCGAGCGGGCGTACTAAATAGCCCACTGAAAATGTAGCGAAGGTTTCTAATAAGGAAGTAGCACTATCCGGCGCGGGAAAAAAATCTTTGGCGATATAGCTGGCTAACAAAGCGTAGATGATAAAATCATAAAATTCTAAAACTCCGCCTAAGCCGGATAAAACTAACAATCGTCGTTGTTCGCCGTTAAACATGAGCTCTTCCTTGTATGAATTAAGTTGGGAGTACAATCTTAGGTAGCGTCCGATATTTATGTCAAGGATTAACCGCGGGCTTCTGAGGGGCACCCATCACTTTTTTATTTTTTACCCATTGACAAGAGGCGAAAAGATACGGAGAATATCTTCCCCCTAACATAGGTCGTATGTACAGAAGATTGAGAACCGTATGCAAAACCAAATTTCTATTCGTAATGATGCCTTCCCTTTATTGAAATTGGCGATTCCCCTGGCTTTAACGGGCTTAGCTCAATCCGCCTCCTTTTTCTTTGCAACGTTATTTTTAGCCCATTTGGGACCAAAAATTTTAGCGGCAAGTGCCTTAGTCAGCTGGTTATTCAGCGTACTCGTCATTATTTTATTTGGCATACTGAGTGCGATTAACATTTTAGTTGCCCACAAACATGGTGCTAAAGATGTTGAAAATATTTCTGTGATCGCTCGTGAGGGAATATTACTAGCCTTCTTGCTCGCCATTCCAGGATTTTTATTGCTTTGGAACTCTTCTTCGATTTTTTTATTATTTGGCCAGCCAGAATCTGTCGTGATTCTTTCGAAATACTATTTACATGCGATGGCTTTTGGCCTTTTGCCCACTTTTTTAGGTATGGCCTGCTTAGAAGTTATTATTGGAATTGGCATTGCACGAGTTTCACTGATTTTTTCAATTTTAGCCGTAGTGGTGAATGTATTTTTTAACTATGTGTTAATTTTCGGGAAATTCGGATTTCCGGCTTTAGGTATTGATGGTGCAGGCTGGGGGCTTACAACAGAATCCTGGATCATGTTCCTTAGTTTGGTGACCTATATCGCCTTTAATAAAAAATTAAGACCTTATTTTCGACATGTTTTTAAATTCAAAAAACCCAAATTTTTAATTGAAATGATGCGTGTGGGAACTCCAATTGGCATCATGTACTGCTTTGAAGTTGCATTTTTTTTCGCGTTAACTTTATCCATGGGGCTATTGGGAACCGTAACACAGGCGGCAAACCAGGTGGCAATGCAATATCTTTGCTTAACCATGTCAGTTATTTTTTCTGTCGCGCAAGCGATCACGGTTCGCATGGGGCATTTACTCGGCGCCAAAGAAATTCTAGAGGCGAAAAAGGCTAGCCACGTCGGAATTGCCATTGTCGTTATTTTTATGGTGTTCGTGGGAAGTGTATTTTGGTTTTTCCCAAGCTTTTTAATAGCCCCGGATTTCAACATTCATCGTTCAATCAATTTTGAAATCGTAAAAGAAATCCAAGGTCTTTTAGCAGTTTCAGCGCTCTTTCAAATTTTTGAGGCTGTTCGCATTGCCCTGTTTGGGTCTTTGCGCGCATTAAAAGATACCCGCTTTACACTGCTTGCTTCCGTTCTAAGCTTTTGGTTTATCGCATTACCACTCGGTTTTTTACTCGCTATTTATTTTAAAATCGGCGGCACTGGATTTTGGTGGGGAATGGTCATTGGGGCTATATTCAGCGTGAGCTTACTTCATCTACGATTTAAATCCAGGATAAAGCGGTTTTTATTCAACCACGATTTTGTCACGCAAAGCGAAAACAAATAAAATGGCGCTGATAGTAAGACCCAAAACGGAGAGATACATGGGGTAGCTGGCACCGAAATCGGCCATAAAACCCGTGAAAAATGAGGTGATTCCAAAACAGAGAGCCATAATGGAACCGGTAACTCCCATCACCCAGCCCTGCTCTTGTGCTGAAACTTGGTCAGAAAAAATAGTCAGCAATACGGAATAAGCCACCGACATGGTCGTTCCAACCAAGAAAGCCCCTACCCAGGCAATAATTTCTTGCTGGAAAATGGTCGTTACGGCAACAACGAGTGCGGTTGCAAATAAAGTTGAGATCACGATCTTTCTTAAATCAAAGCGCTTCGTTAAAACGCTGACTAAATATCCACAGCCCAAGCTAAATCCAAGCCCCAACACGGCTAAAAACAAAGAATTCTGTAGAGCACTGATATGATATTTTTGCAGCATATAAACCGATATAAAGGTGAAATAGCTGCTCCAACCGAAAATCATGATGAGCAGTACAACAGAAAGATAGCGAACAGCATGATTCGTAAATGCCGATTTAAAAATAATGAGGGCATGATGCAGTCTCAGCTTATATTTGCCCGTCACTTCAAAGGTTTCGTGAAATAGAGACCAGAGCAAAAAAGCATTCAGCAAGGAAAGGGCCGAAGCAAAATATAAAGGCGTTGAAAAGGTGAACCAACTGATCAGATTATTATCGGATAATACACCGCCGATAATCGGGCCTAGCACAAATCCCAAAGAAACGGATAGTAAAATTAAGCCTATATTTCTCGCTTTATCCTCATCAGAACTGACATCGACAATCGCGGCCTGCGCTATCGGCTGGCTGCCGCTAGTGAATCCTGCAACCATGCGACCGAAAATCAAGAGAATTAAACTCTTGCCAATAATGGCAATAGCAGAAATAAAATAGCCTGAAAAGGCGCCTATTAAACAAATCATCAAAGCACGTTTGCGTCCGATGTGATCTGAAAAATCGCCTAAAATAGCCGAGCCAAAAAACCAGCAGATCATATAAATTCCGACAATAAATCCATAAAGTACGTCGCGAACGCTTGCTGACATCGCTATGGATATAAAGGGATTCGAGGGATCAACGATAATGTTATTGAGAATTGGAAATAAGAGCCCAAGACCCATCCCATCAATTAAAAGAACAAGAAACAGGGGCGCCATGCCAACTAGGGATCGATTTTTTTTCATAGTCGCAGAATCCTACCGGAAATCTCGGTAAAAAGCAATCTAAACCCTAAGCTAAATAATGCGCTAGCACATTTTAGCTAGCATTGAAAATTGTGTTCCTAAGCTCCTCGGCTACTTCACTTTTCATCGTGCTGAAAAAAGCTGGTTTTTTTAAAACAAATTTTCTGGTTAATGGAACTATACCTAGTGAAAACACGGTTAAGAAAAAATTCAGGGCATGAGTTTTAATTCTCTCAGCTAAGTGCTCATATTTGTTTAGCGCCGTTTCCCTTGCTAAGCGAGCATCAATGGCATTATTAATTTTCTTTAGAAATTCGCTGCGATCTTTTGGAATTTCATTGCCCTCATCAACACGAACATAATGATTTTTATAATGTGCACCTACTACATTCGACAAATCCTCCGCCACATGATTCATGACAGCGCCCATCACATAATTCTCGGACGAAGGTTTACACTTTAATAATTCGCAGGCTTTTTGACGCATTTCATCACAAGACGAGGCTGCTTTTTCCCGCTCTTCCCCTTGCTCCATGACTTGAAATTCTATTTGCTTAGAAACCTCCTCAAGAATTTGCTGTGCTTGATGAAGATACTCAGGACTTTTTGCTCGAAAAACATTGGCGACATCAGGTGTCCAATGATGCTTGTTGCTAATTTTCAGATGAATAGCCTCACAGAGCAAAATTTCAAAGAACGAGGCATTGACAGAATCTCGAGGCTTCATATAGACCAAACGATAAATTAATTCGTCAACGTCAGCAGCATTTTGGAGAGAGGCTCTTAAACTATCCGAATATAGGGCATAAAAAGCCTCAGACATGTTTTCATATTGCCCACGGTTGCCCATAAAAATCTTGCAAGCCTCTCGCACCAAGTCGCGAGAAAATCGGGTTATTTCCATCATATTCAATTCCATGCCCAACATCCGCATCATGCGCTTTCGCCTTTTTGCCATAATACGATTTTTCTCCTGCTCGATCTTTGGCAAAAATTGGGCTTTATAATACTCCCGCACTCGAACATCCACTATGCCGCTCAAACGTTTTAAATTTTCAAAAAAATGATCAACCGAAAAATTGACCCATTGTAAAAATTCGCCATCGGTTAACTCCGCCATCAAATTAGGGCTTTGCAAATGCTGAATTAGCATTTTAATCGCCAGATTGAGTTGCTTTGCTGGTACTTGGTCTCGAATAAAACCTGATAAGCGTAACTCAGATTTGAGAGCTCCATTGAAGATTTTCCGAATGAGGGCCTCGCGTGTTTTAGAATTCAGTGGTTTTTTTAATTTGAGTAACGCTCTAATAGCGGGTTCTTCTGGTAACAGTAAATTTTCGATGGCCTTTGCGTTCTTGCAAAGAACAAGATCAAGTTGACGAACGGCCCGAGTATTATAATCGAGGAAATCGCGCAAAATAGAAAAATTATATTCTTTAACATTGGCGGGCGTAATTTCACTCAATGCGCTCTTGACCATGGGATCTTCAATTTTGGTCCAGGATTCCAGTTTTTGGCCTTCGGCAATTTTAAAGCCAAGCCATTGTTGATTTTCAGGGGACAGAATAATTAGGAGGTCTCCTAAACTATGCGTTTTATGCCACTCTGCTCTTAATTTCTCAAACGTATTCTCATCTTCGGGACAACTTACCTGCAAGTGCCGCCAGTGCTTAAGGAAAGCCATATAATCACCACCACCAAGAACGGGGCAAAAATTAATGTCTTTTAAGTTTTCTAAAGCTTGAAATTCTTCTTTGCAAGTAGAGTTCCAAATAATTTTGCTGCGACGTAATAAAAGATATTCTCGAAGAAGCTCATGAATCTCAGCCTCAACCAATGTAAGTAGCGAAGTTAAGTCAACATTTTCCGAAGATTTAAATGCAAGACTGATATTTTTTGCCGCTCTCTCGGCACTCGACTTGGGAATTGAATTTTTATCGATTTTATTGATCGCGAATCCCATATATCGCTGAACGTCATTAGACAAGGCATTTAGTGCCGCAGAGAGAATCTGACATTCTCGATCGGAAATCTCAATAAGCTCTTGCGTTCTCTCATCCACAATATAATTTTTATCCTGAAACCCACTTTTAACAGCATAAGAAAAATTTAAATTGATATATCGCAGTTCTTCGCCGCATAGGAAATAAAGGCTAAGATCAAATTTAGCCACCGTTGATATTGTTTCATTTTCATGCCGAAAACTTAAAAATTCCAAGACACTTAAGGGCGCTTGAAAAGCTTGACCTCCAATGAACTGAATTAACTTAGAAAGCTGCTCACTCTTAGAGAAATTCTTAATTTTGGATTGAATATTGAAAACTTCTAACGGGCTAAATTCATGGTCTCGTTTACTCTGAAAGCTTTCATCTCTCAATAAAAAATAATTTTGCCGCCTAAAATCTGATAAAATGGCATCAACATTATCACCAAAATGACGCGAATAATCTTTATTTTTTTCTTCTTCATACTCCGCCAATTGGGAAACAGAAGCCTTTACGATATTTTTAAATTCTTTTTCCTTCCTTCTCATGATCTTTCCTCCTTATTTTTCTTTATTTATACCACAAAAGATCATGGATGAATATTCGGGATTATTTTCTGTCTTCAAGGCTCTAACACTTCAACAAAACAGCTTGAAGAAACATTATTTTCGACTTCCTCGTCGAATTGAAACTTTCCAGTGACAAAGTTTCTCCAAAATTGTTCTCGATTACGTCGAGGCTTAAAGCATTCAATCATTTCATTTGAATTTAATAGAACTGAAGACAGACAACGCAAATTATTATCTGAAAAAAACTGATTTAATACTTCAGAAATTTTTTCATCTATTAAACTTCGGTTCAATAATGTTGCATTATTATGGTTATTTATCGCCGAATTAATTTGCTCCACCGATCCGGGATTAAATGAGAATAATTTCTCGAATTGATTACACCTTAGCCATTTTAATCCCGCAAAGGTAAGCCCAACTCCCGCACTCACTGGCAAGGAAATTAGTAGACTCTTATTCATCATTCCTAACCAAGCGATTACGGGATAACCCCCCTCTGGAATTTTAAACAACAAAAAGAGAAATTTGCTGATTGAACAATTTCTCGGCCGGCGCGCGGGGTTTAGTAAGCCCGAACCCTCATCGACCTCATTGAATTGATTAATTGAAAATACTGGCAAAGCATCACCGCTTCTTCCGTTTGTTGGCAACTGAAAGTCTAAACCTCCTGAAATAATGACTTCTTTCAAGGGTTCGGCTTGTGCCGCACTTTGATATCGCCGATTAACTCGGTAATCATCCGATAATAACCTAAGAAATTGGCACAAATTATCTACAATTCCAAGCCTAAAGACACTTACAAATTCACTTCGACTTAAAGCACCCGATGAGGAGATGACATTAATTAATGGAAGGTACAATTTATAAATTTCATCGGGAGAAAGTCCAGAGATGTTCAGCTTACTAAAATAATTCTTAACCCCCAAAAGCGCCTTACACATTTCTTCTTCAGAAGTATTTAAATTATCTTGAATTTGTTTCAGCTCAAAACTGATCTCTCCATAATGATCAACAAATTGCTTCGATTTTTCAAAATAATATTCTTTGCGAAGATTCCAACCACCCCCCACCAAAAGAAGAATAACTGCTAAACTAATAAATGGAGCATTAAAAGTGTTCTCACCAGTCAAAAAGGGCTTCAAAGAGGGCAAAAGAAGTGCGCTTATATCTAAGCCAGTCCTAGCCAGTACAGAATAACCATAGCCTTGTGCTATTGCACTCAGAAACATAATTGGCGTAAGCGAAGGACTCAAGTCATTCAGTCTTTTTTCTAATACACTGAGATGACAAGATTGAATTTGTAGTGATTTATGAAGATCTTTTAAACTTTCAATTAGCATTCTGCGCGCTTCACATGCGGGCATGAGCTCTGCAAGACCTTGCACCTGTAAAATAGCCACTTTTCGAGTATTAAATTTATCCTTTAATCTCATTTGAAGACTAACAAGATCTCGACTAATTTCATTGAAACCTTCGCTGTGAATAATATTGCCTTGATTAGTTTTAAAATACTGTCTCGTTATGAAAAATCCGCCGACGGCAATCCCAGCGCTAGCTGCCCAAATTAAATATTTTTTATAGGGTAAAGCAGAATCGACCAGGTCAGTGAAGTAAGTATTGCCAAACGAAAACCCAACTACCGAAGCAACAGACGCATCCACTACTACTTTGTTCCCATAATAAATTTCCAACAATTTACGCATACCCTTCTCCATTCAAAAAAATTAGCTCTCTATAGTTTTTACTATATCAGGGTATTATTAAGGAATTCTTAAATACTCGGGATTTTTTTGAATAATTAGCCCCCAACCTGTAGCATTCCAGTTTCCTGTGTTTTTATGTTACTATCCCCGTAGCGTTTGGGTTTAGGTTCTCGGCCTTCTTACTTTATTGTGCTAGAAGAAAAATCCTAATCATGGAACGCCTAACATTGAGCAAAAAATAAATATCAAATTGAGGCCACAATATGCGAAATAGTTTTTTTGAAAGAATCATTACCTTAAGTCCACCAGAAACTATTGCTGAAGGACTTATTAAAGGGGCGGCCTTTGGGTCTGTATTCGCCGCATTTATTCTTGAAACAGGTTTAGTGGAATTTAATCCTCAAAGTGCCGGGAAAGTACTCTGGATCATTGGAATTTCGACGTTTATCTTTGTGAATTGGGGTTTTCATAATGAACTAAAAGAGCAGCATGATATACATCCACATCAACCTTAATCTTTCGTGAAATTCATCAATCATCCGATTATTCAGGGGCCATTAGCCGGTTACTCTTCTGCCCCTTTTCGCCGGCTAATTTGGGAGCAATCTTCCCCTTTTTTTTGCACTACGGAAATGATTTCCGCAAAAGATCTGAGACATCGTAAACACAATCCAAAGCGCTTTTTGCATCGAGATCCCGCTGAAAAAAAACTCTCTTTTCAGCTCTCTGGGAATGATCCAGATGATTTGGCCTTTGCGACAGAAATCGTGAGCAAGCTCGGAGCAGATATCATTGATTTAAATTGCGGTTGCCCTAAGCCAAAAATCCGCAAAAAAATGTGTGGGACAAAATTGCTCAGCAGCCCTGAGTTGCTTTTTAAGTTAGTTTCTTCGATAAAAAATAATACCGATGCCTCTGTTTCGATAAAGATTCGCATCGCTTCTCCCATTAATGATCACGACGACAAAGCCGTTATTGATGCCGCCGAATCCGCTGGCGTGGATTTTATTACTGTTCATGGTCGTCACTGGACAGAAGGATATGATGTCGGATGCCAAATTGAATCCATCCGAAAAATAAAGCAACTCTCACAAGTTCCTATTATTGCAAATGGGGATGTCGATGACCTCGAAAGCCTGAAAAACATGATAAAATTCAGCGCCTGCGATGGCATTATGATTGCTAGAGCCACCTTAGGCAGGCCTTGGCTTATCGAAAAAATAAATTCTACTCTTGTCGGAAAAGTCTTTAATGAGCCTAGCCGAGAAGCCATTGGAGAAATGTTCAAACAGCATTTACTGGATTTAATTGAATTGGACGGGGAACACCTGGCTATTTTACAATCTCGAAAATTAGCTAAATATTATGCTCGGAACTGTGAAAATCATTCTGTTTTCACAGAAAAAATGCAAACTGTTCAATCGATAAATGAGGCTCTGAATTTTGCAGATTCTTTTTTTGCCTCCTCTTACCTGGCTGGAGGAGATTTTAATTAATTCCCCCTCACCCGTCGCACCTCTCCCACGAGGGGAGAGGTTACTTTTGCAGCCCTATGCACAGCCTTGCGCTTTGGCTCGCTCTGCAATTTCTTCATCCGGCACATCCTCAATATGCGAGGCCACACTCCAGCTATGACCAAAGGGATCGGTCAGGCATCCAATGCGATCGCCATAAAATTGATTACTCAAAGGACGAGTCACTGTAGCGCCGGCCGCAACAGCCTGATTAAAAATTTCATCGACATTTTCAACATAAAGATGAATCAAAACAGGCGTACGTCCAGGCGTTTGGGGCCCATACACATTCATCTCGGGAAATTCATCGGCTAGCATAATTCGCGAATTACCGATTTGAACTTCAGCGTGTTTCACCCTGCCGTCTTCTCCAGCCATGCTAAAAATTTCTTTAGCATTAAAAGCCTTTTTGTAAAATTGAAGGGCTTCTGCGGCATTTTTTGCAATAAGATAGGGCGTTATCGAATGGTAGCCTTCTGGGATAGCTTTTACCTTTGTGCTCATGGTTATTTTCCTCAAATTTTGATTGTTACTACTTTGCCGCTCAAGCTTAGCCATATTACCGACTTCGCGCAAGCACACATTAAACAGACACCCTTAGAAAAGTTGGAAATTCTGTTACGGATTGATAATAGGCCTATATTCCAGTATGTTCTTTCTATGATTACCCCAAAAAAATGGCTGCAACTTAAAAAGCAAATGGATGCCGCTGGTATTTTTGAAAGCGATCTCGATGAGAAATTTATCATTGGCTCTGGCTCCGGGGGCCAAAACTTACATAAAACTGCCTCGACGGTTTATTTAAAACACCTGCCTAGTGGCCTAGAAGTCAAATGCCAAATCTCGCGCTTGAGAGACGAAAATCGATTTTATGCACGGCGACGTTTATTCGAAAAATTCACGGAAAAAATTTTACAAGAAGAATCCAAACGTCAACAAGAAATTGCGAAAATCCGAAGACAAAAGCGAAGACGATCCCGGAAAGCTAAACAAAAAATGCTAGACGAAAAAAAGCAAAGAAGCGAAACCAAAACGCTGCGAAAACCTCCAATAGATTAAAACAATAGGATCAGCGTCCACGCCTGACTGGTGACTACTGCTTTCGGAAAACTTATTGAAAATAGGCTTTACTCTCTTCGGGGCCAACATCATGTTTGGATAATTTTCAGGTGGATTTGAGTGAGCGAATTTATTTGACAATGTCTAGAATTTGACCTATTATCGCGCGATTAAAAGTTGATATAAAAAGAGGTCTAAAATGCGTTTCATCTATATTATTGCTGAAGAAAGACATACTCGAGCTAATGCTCATGCTTTATTTACAGATTATATTGCCTCCCTCAACCTATTCCCAAATGGCAAAATTGATAAACTCCAAGGTGGACTTTTTAGCACTGACGATACATACAATGACTCAAATGGTTCTCAGAAGCTCCTTCTATCCTCAGATACTAAAACTGATGCTAAATTCACCCCTAAGAAAAATTTTCTTATTGAACCTACAACCATTATTTATCTGCCCGAGCCTGGCTCAAAAATTCGAACCGACCTTATTGATACATGGGTAAGCTACGGTTGGTCTAATAAGTTAGAGGTCTTTGAACCCGGCAAATTCGATAAAAATGAGGCTGAGAGGATTTTAAATTCTGTCATGTCAATTACTCCAAAAGCACAAGCAAGCTCTATAAATAATTCCTTAAACTCTGATTCTCCTGCACCGTCTGGTTTGTTTGGCAAATTTAAAAGCCTGTTTTCGAGTGACACCCCCTCTCAAAATGCTTCTTCGCAGCAAATTCTTGCTGGCCGCAACAACAATAATAATAATGTAGGTGCTGCCTACCAGCCAGTGGTTCAACAACCTAAGCATAAAGTTATTCATTTTTTTGTCGGCGAAGCATTTTCTAAAAATCTTCCTTTTGCCGAGCTTAACCAAGCTATTGCTAAACTTTATAAGCCCGCCGGGGGCACTGAGGAGATTCATTTTCACTCTGGCCATACTTCTGAAAATGAGCTGAAAAACATAGCTAAATCGCTTAATGAAGCGAATTATAATGTTAACTTCAGCGGTTGCATGGGTGTAAAAAAAGCTGCAGATTTAACAAAGTTTGCCAATGGAAAAATTTGGACAGAGGTCAGTTTTGAGCCTAATGATAAGGAAAGCATCAAAAATGGAGTTGTCATCTGTCGACAGGGGAACCCTGATAACTACGCTACCAATGAGAACACTTATGAATTAAATCCTATTATTGGTCCTAACATGTTTAATCATGCTTGCTATGCGATTCCACCTACATTTCTGGGTGGCTTTAAACCCGTATTGAAAATGTCTTTCGCGCATGGCTTTGTACTAATAAAAGAGGCCACACTGGAAGTTGGGGGGACGGTATATGTACTCAACGATCTTATTGCTAGGGCCAATTCAAAGAAGAACGGTATAGATACCGATAACCCACTTGTGTTTAATTTGGGCTTGATAAGCAAGATCAACCAAGCCTCTCTCAACAGCTCTCTTGATGGCCTTAATGTGATTGCTGGAGTTTCACTTCAACGCTTAGGAGCTCCAAATCAAGCTAAAGTTGTTAAGCAGCAAGAGCTTCCATCAGAGCATTCATTTTTTGCTCACAGACAACATACTGTTGAGGACCAATATAATTCTACAAACATGGAAATGAAAAACTAAAGGTTTTATTGCGCTCCGCAAAGATAGCCAACCCGGCTGTTTTTATAAACCCCTTGGCAGTATTGATCTGGGGCTGCGCACATGTACTGGCATTCGCCAACCTGGGCTTGTGGGTGAAAGTAGCGAAAACGCCATTCAATAGGTCTAAGCAACTCAAAACTGCAGCCCTCATCTATAATGCCTTCCCCTCTGCAATACTCCATCAGATAATCATACCTGGACTCACCGGGAGAATATTCTTGATCTCCACCCTGCCTGTAGGCTGGATTGGTATTAAAAGCATAGGCCAGGCCGCCCAGTAAGGCGACAAGGCCCACGGCAATAAAAAAATCTTGAAATGGTTTCATATAAGTACCCGCCCTTCTTCATGAACTCATTATAGTACATATAATACACACAATATGATTATTGATAACTTAATACCCATTATCCACTCTCCCCTTGCGGGAGAGGCTTGGGGTGAGGGGTTAAAAAAGGAATAAAAACATTTTGTTACAAACAAAATGGTGCAGTAGATAAAAAATTACCTTATAATCTAATCATGAAAAAATACATAACACTATCTCTTACTTTGGGCCTGGGACTAGGGTTGGCTACTACTAGCTCAGCGGTTGTGGCTCCTGGGGAAGTCAACATTTCTCCCCTACTAGGTAAAATCACTCTCATTGTGGACAATAGTTGGAACAGCACTGATATCTGTTATGTAAATACCGAAGAAAATACCTTTCACGGAAGCATTCAGTACAATCCAGAAAAATGCAGTTGTCCGAGCCATTGCTTTCCTCATAACCAAGTTACTACTGTATACATCACACCCGCCGCGCCAGCTATGGGGATGAGCAACATGGCGGTATTGTCTGCAGGTACAAAAGAATATTCTTTTAATTTTGTAACAGGTTATCCAAATACCCGTTGCTCCGACATTGGCGATTATAATACCTGCGTCCTAGAACCGGGCTCAATGGTAGTCCCACTTACCTACCCAATGGACTGGAGCGGCTCTAAAGACAAAAAATTTACAATAACAATAAAAAGGAACAGCAATTCCCGCTAAAGCGAGAATTGCCGCAAAATGCTGGGGGTCCTCAGAGGGAGCAAGGCTCCACTTGAGCGCCAGCGTTAATACAAGGAAGGAGTTCCCGCTTTAGTGGAAACTCCTGAAAAAAGAATTAAAAATCATTCGTTACTCGAGGAAATAAAGTTAACATTTTTTTCAATTCGAAAAAATATCGAATATAATACTGGCACCACAATTAATGTAAGTAAAGTTGCAAACGTTAATCCAAACATAATCACCACGGCCATGCTCGCAAAAAATGCATCCGTTAATAGCGGAATCATTCCCAGTACCGTCGTCAAAGCCGCAAGAACTACTGGACGTAGCCGGCTCTTGGCTGAATCCAAAATAGCTTCATAGCCCCTTTTTCCTGCCTGAATTTCAAAATCAATTTGGTCGATTAATACAATCGCATTTTTAATCAGCATGCCGGTTAAGCTTAAAAGGCCGAGCAAAGCCATAAATCCAAATTCCATATTCGTTGATAATAAACCCAAAGTGACGCCAATAATCGACAGGGGAATCGTTAGCCAAATAATTAAAGTTTGCCTTAGGGCCCCAAATAATAATAAAGTCACTGCAAACATCAGGATAAACCCGGCTGGTAATTTCGTAGCCAAGGCGACCTGAGCATCTCTTGAATTTTCATATTCACCACCCCACTCAATAAAATATCCGGATGGTAATTGAATTTTTTCAATGCTGGGTCGTAATTGATTAAATAAACGGCTCGCCGGTTCTTGGCGGGGTTCGCAGGAAACCGTAATGGTAGGAATTCGATTTCGCCGATGAATAATGGCATTTTGAAAGGTGGTTTCAAAGGCGGAAATCACCTGAGTAATCGGAACAGTGGATTGCAAAATGGGGCTCCAAATTTGCAAATTATCAATGCTGGCAATATTCAGCCTCTCTTTTGCAGGTGGTCGAGCAATAATTGAAATTAATTTATCTTGCTCACGATAAAGCCCCACATTTTTCCCCGAAAATGCCATTTCCAAGGCATCGGAAATATCTGACCTCGTGATACCCGTTGCGCGCGATTGCTGAGGCAGAATTTTTGGTGTAATGACTTTTACCCGTTGTCGCCAATCATCTCGAATATCAATGGCCATGGGATTATTATGCATAATATCTTGAATATTACTCGAGATTTTTCGCAATACGACTGAATCCGGCCCACTCACTCTCGCCTCTATTTTGGCCCCACCACCAGGCCCTAAGCGCATTTTCTCAATTTTCGGCTCTGTATTAGGATAGTTTTTTAGAATATAGCTTTTTATTTCAGAAGAAACTTTATTGATGCTGCGATAATTTTTTACACCTACCAAAAAAATTCCATAACTAGAATTTGGTTTTTCAGGCGAATAAACCAGAGTAAATCGCAGCGCCGCTCTTCCGGCAATGGCTGTAACCGCTTCAACTTCGGGTAGTTTCGTAATATATTTTTCAATCGCCTGCATATCAGTAGCCGTGACGCGAACGTCTGTTCCTTCGGCACCCCAAAAATGCACATAAAAAAGTGGCGTAGTGGAATTAGGAAAAAAACTTTGCTTAACAAAAAAGAATCCAAAGATTCCGAGTAAGAAAAGCACCACCACAAACAGGATCGTGCGCCATCGAAAATGAATACAGCGTTCTAATAATTTTTGGTAGCTCAGATAAAAAGGAGTGTTGTATTCATTATCGGATCCTGGCGTTCCCTCTATTTTTTTAGGCTTTATTAATAAATAGCAAAACAAGGGCGTTGCCATAATCGCCAAAATCCAGCTTAATAATAGCGAAATCGCTAGTACATAAAATAAAGAAGCCGTGTATTCTCCCGTGGAGTCTTGCGATAAACTAATGGGCGCGAAGGCCAAAATGCCGATAATTGTTGCGCCTAATAAAGGCCATTTTGTACGAGAAACCACCTCTTTTGCTGCCGTTAAAATTTCTACGCCGCGCATAGCCTGCACTAAAATGCCTTCGGCAACGACAATGGCATTATCCACAAGCATCCCTAGCGCAATAATTAAAGCACCAAGTGAAATGCGCTCTAAACTAATATTGCAGAGGTACATTATTAGCAAAGTGCCAAAGACGGTAATCAATAAAATAGCGGCAATAATAAGTCCACTGCGCCAACCCATGGCAAATAATAAAACGGCAACAACAATGGCAAGAGCCTCAACCACGCTTAATACAAATCCGCGAATGGATTGATCAACTAAAGTAGGCTGCGAAAAAATAGGCTGAATATTCACGCCGATGGGTACCGCAGGCTGCAGGCTTTTCAATTTTACATCCACCGCATGCCCGATTTTAACGACGTTTCCACCCGATAGAATCGAAATCCCCAGCGTTAGGGCCTGCTTTCCATTAAAATAATCAAGCTCCTCAGGAACTTCTTGATATCCGCGGGTGATGGTTGCGATATCGCTTAATCGAAGCAAGGTATTCGTTTTGCTTTTAATTAATAAATCACCAATTGCTTGAACTGAATTTAAATTGCCTTCGGGTTGAATCCGTAAATATTCCGTGCCCACTTTAACCGCACCCGCATAAGTCACCAGGTTTTGGGCTTTCAACAAATTTTCAATTTCAGTGATCGAGATTCCTAAATTTGCCATTCTCGTGTGTGAAATATCGAGAAAAATAGCTTCTTTTTGTTCTCCACCTATAACGACCTTTGATACTCCGGGCACTAAGGAGAGTTCTTTTTTCAAAAAATCAGCATAATGTTTTAATTCTCGATAGGAAAATCCCTCTCCACTCATCGCATAATACATGCCATAAACATCCCCATAATCATCGTTCACTAAAGGAGTTTGTGCGCCCGGTGGCAATTCCGATTCTACGTCGTGGACTTTTCTTCGCAATTCATCCCAGACTTGTGGCAAGGTTTTTCGGTCATATTTATCTTGTATGGTAACGGTAATTTCAGAAAGGCCGGGTTTTGATAATGAGGTAATTCGTTTAATTTGCGGCATTTGTTGAATAGATTTTTCGATTCTATCCGTGACTTCTTGTTCCACCTCTTGGGGAGTGGCACCTGGATATTGGGTGATCACCATCGCATCTTTAATCGTAAATTCGGGATCTTCGTAACGCGAAAGCCGATTATAAGCAAAAAATCCACCGCCCACTAACAATATAATCAGCATCCAAGTCACAACGCTGGTTTTAATCGAATATTCCGCTATGTTCATATTATTCTGATCCTGTTAAAGGTTCCATGATGGAAACTTTTTCATTTTCCCTTAAATAGCCCGCGCCGGCGGTGACCACTCTTTCCCCAGGCTCCAATCCGGAAAGCACTCGAATTTCCCCTTGATCTAAGCGAGAAATCTCTACCACTCTTCGCTTCACCTGCGAAGTCTTAGGATCTACAACCCAGACGGAAGGTTTATTATCGGCCCCCTCAAAAACTGCTGTCGATGGAATTAAAATAAAAGCATTTTTTTGTGCTGAATTATCAGCCAATTCCACAATAACACTCGCCGACATTCCCGGAAAAACATTAAGATCCTTTGGGGCCGGAAAAGTGGTTAGCAGTCGATACGTTTGTGTTTGAGGATCCGCTTCGCTTGAAAATTCCTTCATCGAAAGGGTATACCGTTTATTCGGCGCCGACTCAAACATGGCCGTCATTTTTTTAACCGGTTTTTTCCCGCCTTTTAAATTGAGAATAAGGCTTTCGGGCACCTGAACTTCTATATCAAATTGATTAAGATCTTGCAGCAATAAAATCTGCTGTTTAGCCACTACATTCTCAAAGTTCTTTACATATTTCTTCGAAATCACACCCGTAAATGGGGCAATGATTTTAGTGTCTTTGAGATCTTTTTCGGCGGTATTGAAATTCGCTTGCGCTACTAAAAATTGAGCCCGTTTTTGATCGTATTCGGTTCTGGATACATAGCCATTTTTCACTAATTCACTATAACGACCATATTCCACTTTATTTCGCAATAAAATAGCCTTGGTTTCATTATATTTTTCTTGGTAGGTTTTGGGATCTATTTGGGCCAACACTTGTCCGGCATTTATCTTGTCACCTTCCAAAATAGGGAGCGCAATTAAACGTCCGGGCACTTCAAAAGCCAATTTCGCTTCATGTGTCGCTAGCACTTTTCCAGGAAACGTTCGCGTAGTAAAATCTTGGGGACTGCCAACCAACATCGTTTTTACGGGCCGAATGATTGGGCTGCCAGAATCTCCCGTATTGCAGGCCGAAAAAAGTAGGGGGACTAAAAAAGCCACCGCCAATATATGTAAAAATCGAAATTCCTTTTTCATAAAACAATCCCTGTTTTTGTTGTTAGCCTGTCATCCTTGTATTTTCTCTGCCGGACAATTTTGCTCTTTATCAAGATTTTGCCATTTAATCGTCATTCCGTCAGGATATCGCAAATCGACATAGGCCACACAGGCGGCCTTTGCTCCAATGAGTTTTTGATATTGTTGCGAAAAACGATCCAAGCGAGAATCTGGGTTTCGTTCACCCAAAATAACGGAAATATTATTGTTCAGACGTATCGTCCAGGATAAGCGATCGCTTTCTTTTAAATTTTGAATAGAAAGACCCAGTGAGTTTAAAGCTTTATTATAGAGCTGATATTTAGAGTACACTTCCTTGAAATTATCGTCGGGTCCAAATAATTGCGGCAAATCTTTTGGAATCGATTCGCTTGGAGGCTGAAATAAATTCCCCTCAGTGTCCACTAATTTAAGAGAATTCCATTGCAAAATAGGGGTTTTTTCGGTTACGGTGACTTCAACCGTGTCGGGCCACACTCGACGTAAAGAAACCGATGCCAACCACGGATCGCTTAATAAAGCCTTTTTTATAGGCGAAATTTTAAATGAAAAAAATCCGCCCTGGAAATTTTTGAGTACGATTTCTTCTAATTTTTTTTCGGATACTTGCTTTCCAGTAGCCACAATTTTTATGCGGCGGACTGGAAAATTTTCGGGGCTTCTCACCATCAACCAAGCCCAATAGATTAAGCAAATTAACGTTGCTGTTAAAAGAGCCTGAATCATTGTCCAAGCCCAGGATTTTCCGACTCTCGACATCATTCTTTCTTATCCATTTCGAGAAATAAATAATTTCGCCATCTGGCCGACACTGCCGGCACCCTGAAATAATACAATATCCCCCGGCTGCAATAATTTCCGGAGTTCTGCATTTAAATCTTCAATAATACGAATTAATTTTGCTGGAATTTTTTCGTGAGCATTAATTAAGTCCACCAAAACCTGGCTAGTAATTCCAGGGATTTCGGTTTCACCAGCACTATAAATATCTAACAACACCAGAACATCGGCATCCAAAAGAACCTTTGCAAATTCCTCCATCAAATCACGAGTGCGCGTGTATCGGTGGGGTTGAAAAATAACGGCGACACGCGAGTCCGGCCAGGCATGCTTGGCGGCCTGGATGGTCGCTTTAATTTCATTAGGATGATGTCCGTAATCCTCGTAAACCTGAACCTCACCTTTTGGCAAAGAATAATTTCCATGATATTGAAAACGTCGACCAACGCCAGCGAAATGCGCCATCGCTTCTAGATAATTTTCTTCCGGCACCTTGAGATGTTCTGCCAAGACAATGACGGCCAAGGCGTTTAAGACATTATGAATACCAGGCAGATTTAGACTAAGCGATGTTAACTTCCCTTTGCGCTCAACCTTAAAAAACGTGCTTAATCCCTTAGCCGAAAAATCACGCGCACGATAATCAGCCTTTTCTGAAAAGCCATAAGTAATGATTGGACGTTTAATTTTGGGAATTAATTCAGCAATAATCGGATCATCGAGACACACAATAACTAGGCCCTTAGGATCAACATTGTGAATAAAATCTAAAAATCCTTTTTTTAATTCATTAAAGTCGCCATTATAATTTTCTAAATGGTCTTCATCAATATTCGTAATAATAGCGATTTTTGGTCTCAAATATAAAAAGGATTTATCGCTTTCGTCGCTTTCCGCCACGAAATAATTGCTGCTTCCTAAATAAGCAGAGCTGCCCACTTCATTCAGAATGCCGCCAATAACAAAGGTCGGCTTTAAATTGGCGTGCAATAATAAATGGGAAACCAACGAAGAGGTGGTGGTTTTTCCGTGAGTTCCTGCAATGGCTATACCAAATTTAGCATTAAATAATTCAGCTAATAATTCACCACGTTTAACACAAAGCAAACCCGCTTGGCGAGCGGCTTGTAATTCGACATTATGGTCTTTAACGGCGCTGGAATAAACGACTGCTTCGGCATTTTTAAGATTGCTGGCATCGTGGCTCGTACTTAGTCGAATCCCCATTTTGGCCAGTCGATCGGTAGCTTGGTTCGAGGACGCATCAGAGCCACTAACAGTATAACCCTGCAAAAACGCAATTTCCGCTAATCCGCACATACCAGCACCACCGATGCCAATGAAATGGATGCGTTTTTTATCAAGTAATGCCACTGTCTTATCCCCTCTCTGCCCCTACTAATTCCTCTATGATATCATCAACTGCACGGGGTTTTGCTAGTTTTTTTGCGTTAATTGCCATATTGAGGCGTTTTTCGGGGTGGCTCAGCAAATCGGTTAAGATTTCCATGAGCGTAGAAGGTGTCATATCAGCCTGACGAGTGACAAAAGCGGCTTGATTTTCGACTAAATATTGCGCATTAAACCATTGATGGTCATCGACGGCATTGGGGTAAGGAATCAACAAACTGCCTATTCCGGCGGCCGTAAGCTCAGCGACCGTTAGGGCACCAGAGCGCCCAATCACAAAATCTGCCCAGGAATAGGCGCTGCTCATATCATCGATAAAGGGCTTTACCGTGACTTTTTGTGGGACAGAACGGTAACTCGATTGGGTTTCTTCAAAATGGCGCTCTCCAGTTTGATGGAGGATCTCAAGAGTATTTTCTGGCATTAATTTAGCGGCTTCTATCATGGCTTCATTGATCGCTTTTGCGCCTTGGCTGCCGCCTAAAACTAATAAACGCAGTGGATTTTCCCTATTTTTAAAGCGAATTTCTGGCGCGGAAATTTCGGATATTTCAGGGCGAACGGGATTGCCTAATACCTTTGCAACGGAATTTGAAAAAGCCTCGGGAAATGCCGACAAAGTTTGCTTGGCTAATTTTGTTAAAATTCGATTGGTTAAACCCGCTCGAGAATTCTGTTCGTGAACAAACAATGGAACCCGCAAAGTCCAAGCCGCCAATCCGCTAGGACCACAAACATAGCCACCCATCGCTAAAACCGCATCCGGTTTATAGCGCTTAATAATGCGCAAAGACTGCCAATAAGTATTTAGTAATTTAAAGGGCGCGGCCAGCCATTTCATTAATCCATTTTTACGAAGGCCACTCACTGAAATAAATTCGATAGGAAAAACCCCTGTAATTAACTTTTTTTCGAGACCATAGGGAGCACCTAGCCACAAAATGTCGTGACCTTGCTCTTTTAGTTTATTCGCAACGGCGAGCGCTGGGAAAATATGTCCTCCAGTTCCACCCGCTATAATGAGTATTTTCACGTGGGATTTCTCACTTCTCGTGCGATGCGCAGCGCAATTCCGATTACCGCGCAATCAATTAATAAACTGCTACCGCCATTACTGATAAATGGTAGCGTTAGCCCTTTTGTGGGCAATAATCCAGAGTCCACGCCCATATTAATCATGGCTTGTAGAGCCAGCCAAATGCCAATTCCAAAAGCCATATAGGCCAAAAATAATTTTCCGTCGACATAGGCGCGACGACCAATAACGATAATCCGAGTAATTAATATCGAATAAATCGCAATTAAAACTAATTCACCAATTAGGCCTAATTCCTCGGCAATGACGGCAAAAATAAAATCAGTGTGCGCTTCCGGCAAATAAAATAATTTCTGAATGCTATTGCCTAAGCCCACTCCAAATATTCCCCCACGGCCAAAGGCAATCAGTGATTGGGTTAATTGATAGCCCGATCCATAGGCACTTCCCCATGGATTTAAAAAGGAAGTTATTCTTTCTAAGCGATAAGGCGAGGTAATGGCAAGTGTTACCATGATGGCAGCCACGAGTAAAAATAACACTAAAAAAGGCCACAATCGCACACCAGACAGAAATAATAATACCATCATGGTGATGGAAATAACCGTCGCCGCCCCAAAATCTGGTTCAGCTAATAATAAAACACCTAAAATAGCCAGAATAATCATCGGTTTTAAAAAGCCAATAAATTCCGTTTGAACTTGATTTTGGTAGCGATGTAAATAACTCGCCATGTAAATCACCATCCCTAATTTGGCGACTTCGGAAGCTTGGACAGAGATAAATCCAAGGGAAATCCAGCGCCGACTCCCATTCACGACATGACCAATATGTGGAATTAACACTAAAAGAAGCAAGGCGAGACAGCCAAGCATAATGATAATAGCAGATTTTTCCCACCATTTTGTTGGAATGAAACTCACAGCAATAGCAATTCCAATCCCCACGCCAACAAATACAGCCTGACGAACAAAATAATGCAGAGGATATCCATATTCACGATCCGAAATCACCATCGAGGCCGAGGCCACCATTAATAAACCAAAAGCCAAGAGCGCGATGAAACTGTATAAAATCCAAGGATCGCGATACATTCTCGTCATACTAATGCTTCCACTGCTTGCACAAACACCTTCCCACGATGCTCATAATTCGTAAACATATCCAAGCTTGCGCAAGCCGGGGATAACAGAACAATTTCATTTTTTGAAGCAATTTCTGAGGCTTTTTCAACAGCTTCCTCCAAGGTGCTCACCATTGTGAGGGGAAGATGACCCCGCAATAATTCGACAAATCGGGGAGCATCTTTTCCTAGCAGAAGCACATGAGAAGCATATTTTAAGACGGGCGCTTTGAGATCCTGTAAATCCGCATTTTTAGCATCGCCGCCTAAAATTAAAATCATTTTTCTACCGGTTGATTGCCCTAATGTTTCGATCGCTGCTAAAGCCGCTCCGACATTCGTCGCTTTTGAATCGTTGTACCACTGCACGCCTTTTTTCTCGGCTATCAACTCACAGCGATGCGTTAACCCCGAAAATTCACGTAAAATTTGCAGCATTGGCGGGAAATCCAATCCAATGGCATGGCCTAATGCCAAACAGGCCAAGGCATTTTGATTGTGATGTTGGCCATGTAATTTCATTTCATGTGTTGGCATTAATTCTGTTTCACCAAAGGCCAAATAGGATTGATTATTTTTTTGAATAATCCCGAATTCATTTTTTTGCGGTTTTTTTAGCGTGAAACTAAGCTGTGAACTTTGATTATCGAGCGCACCTGCCCAACTCACGGGATCATCTAAATTGATGATAGCGTTCTCACAGCCTTGATAAATTTTTCGTTTTGCCGCACAATAAAGCTCAAAAGTATCATAGCGATCCATATGATCCGGCGTAATATTTAAGACAACAGCCGCCTTGGCTTTTAAAGAATCCGTCGTTTCGAGCTGAAAACTCGAGAGTTCGATAACATAAAAATCGGGCGTGGGTTTTTCCAAAATATCGAGAACGGGTTCTCCAATATTTCCGCAGACAAAAACGTTCGAGCCGGCCTTTTCAATCATCAAACCCATTAACGTAGTTACAGTCGTTTTTCCATTGGATCCTGTGATCGCAACGATAGGCGCTTTTGCATGACGCGCAAATAATTCAACATCTCCAACGATAGGTACACCTTTTTCAGCGGCTGCTATGATAAGCGGGTGTTTAATGGAAATTCCAGGACTCACTAGAATTTCATCGGCTTTATCGATAAATTCAGCACTTAATTCACCGCCTTGAAATAAAATATCGGGATATTGGTCCCGCATGGCCAATAAATAAGGGGGATTATCACGTGTGTCAGTCACGAAAATGTGATGACCCTGTGCATGCAAAAATTTAACGAAGGAAAAACCGGTTTTTCCAAGACCAATAATAGTAAGCACTTTTTGTTTTGGCATGTGCCTCCTCAAAACCCCGGCCCTAAGGCCAACGTTACTTATCGTAACTTTAATGTAGCGAGGCCAAGGAGCACTAAAATCACGGTAATAATCCAAAAACGAACTATGACTTTTGGCTCTGGCCAACCTAATAATTCAAAGTGATGATGCAAGGGCGCCATTTTAAAAATGCGTTTCCGCGTAAGCTTATATGAGGCCACCTGTAAAATCACCGAAATAGTTTCGGCAACAAAAATACCGCCCATCAATAATAACACGAGTTCTTGGCGAACGATCACAGCAATCACACCCAATACTGCACCCAAACCCAAGGAGCCCACATCCCCCATAAAAACCTGTGCTGGATAAGCGTTATACCACAAAAATCCAAGGCCTGCGCCCACTAAGGCGCTGCAAAATACAGCGACTTCTCCGGCTCCATCAATAAAGGGAATCGATAAATATTCGGCAAAAGCGTGATTTCCAACGATATAAGCAAAAATGCCCAAAGCCATGGCGACTAAAACCGTGGGCATTAGTGCCAAGCCATCTAAGCCATCGGTTAAATTTACGGCATTGCTGCTGCCCACTATCACGAAATAAGCCAACACGATATAAAGGAGCCCTAAATTAGGTAGCACGTTTTTCATGAAGGGAATTACTAATTGTGTTTCGCCAGGGGAACTGGCCACAAAAAATAAAAATCCCGAAAATAATAGGGCCAAAAACGATTGCCAGAAATATTTCCATTTGGCTGGCAAGCCTTTACTATTTTTTTGAATGACCTTGCGATAATCGTCCACCCATCCAATAGCGCCAAAACTGAGCATAACGAGCAAAGTCACCCATACAAAATGATTACTTAAATCACCCCAGAGTAAGATACTGATCGTCACCGAAGCTAAAATTAAAATGCCGCCCATCGTCGGCGTTCCAGATTTTTGAAAATGCGATTTGGGGCCATCATCACGCACGGATTGCCCAATTTGCCTGGCTTTTAAGCGACGAATGAAGCTGGGGCAAAAAATAAGGCAAATCAATAACGCGGTTAATGCGGCCACAATCGATCGAAATGTCAAATATTGGAATACACGAAAGCCGTGAAAATAATTGACTAAAATATGCGTTAACCACAGCAACATGTTTTTTTACCCTTAACTCTTTAGTGCCTGAGTCACCAACCACATTTCCATGGATTTTGACCCTTTAATTAAAACGGTATCATCCGCCTTAATGCTTTTCTTCAACGCTGAAATTAAATGTTCGCGATTATCAAAATGAACCGCATTTTCTCCAAACGCGTTTGTTGTATGACGCGTTAAATCGCCGTAGGTATATAATTTATTCACATGAAGCTCTTTGGCTTTTTTCCCAATTTCAGCGTGAAAATTTGATGCATTATCACCTAACTCTTTCATATCACCAAGCACTAAAATCGAGTGACTATTTCGCTTCACCAGCACTGACATCGCCGCGACTACAGAAGTGGGATTCGCATTATAACTATCATCAATTAAGGTGGCACCGTTAAAAGCCTTTAATTCCACCAGGCGTTTCTCAACAGCCGTCCCTTTTTCCAAGCCGGCTTTAATTTGCTCGATGGAAAGACCCAACGCATAGGCCGCCGCCGCCGCCGCGAGCGCGTTATTCACATTATGCTGGCCGATAAGCTGCAGTTTTACGTGTGTACGTCCGTTCGGTAAGACTAAATCAAATTCGGATTGCACTCTCGAATTTAATTGAATATTTTCGGCGCGTACGTCGGCTTTTTTTTCGATCGCAAACGTAATAACTTTTTTCCCTTTGACGACTTCACGCCAATAATCAGCAAAATTATCGTCGTTATTGATAATGGCAACACCATCTTCGGGAAGCCCCTGATAGATTTCACCCTTTGCTTTTGCAACGCCTTCAATACTGCCAAAACCTTCCAAATGTACAGGAGCCGCATTGGTAATGATCGCCACTTTGGGGCGAACCAGATCGGTGAGTTCAGCTAATTCTCCCGCATGATTGGCACCTAATTCGCAAATCGCAAAATCGTAAGTGGAATTTAATCGAAGCAGAGTGAGCGGTACGCCTATATTATTGTTAAAACTTTTAATGCTCGCCAACACGTTTCCAGCCTGTGAAAAAATGCTTTCCATCAAGGCGCGTGTAGTGGTCTTTCCACAGCTTCCTGTTACAGCGATGGTGGGTTTCAAAAATTGTTCTCGATGATATTTCGCTAATTGGATTAATGCTACTGACGTATCAGGAACGATTATGATTCCGCTGTCCGCTTGAGCAGACTCAAGAATTTCCTGCCCATGCTTCGTTGCAACGATGGCACCAACAGCCCCATTTTCCAGAGCTTTTTGAACAAATTCATGCCCATCCATTTTCTCACCAACGAGGGCAATAAATAATTCCCCCGGTTTAATCGTTCTTGAATCAATTCCTACGCTCTGAAATTCAGCGTCATTTCCAACGAATTCACCATTTAACATTTTTGCGGCTTGTGATAATTTCATGCTTGCACCTTGTTTTGTAGAGCCAACTCAGCCTGAAGTACATCACTAAAAGGACGTGTTTCCGTTCCAATAATCTGATAATCTTCATGGCCTTTGCCAGCAATCAGTATCATATCATTCTTATTTGCGTTGTCGATGGCGAAACGAATCGCTTCTGCACGATCTAAAATAACTTTAGTCTTATTTTTCTGCATAACCCCTTTTAGAATTGCTTCTGCGATCAATTGGGGATCTTCTGAGCGTGGATTATCATTGGTGATAATCGACAAATCGGCATAATTCTCGGCAATTTCGCCCATTTGTGGGCGCTTACCCGGATCTCGATCGCCTCCGCAGCCAAACACGCACCAGAGTTTACCTCGACAATGTTCCCGCAATGCTTCCAAGCCTTTCATGAGTGCATCCGGTGTGTGGGAATAATCCACGACCACGGTCGGCGTATTTTCGCTTTGAAGAATTTGCATCCGACCTCGAACGGCAGAAACCTGATTTAAGCACTCCAGAGCTTTATGAAAATCGATTCCACTCGCGATCAGCGCCCCCAAAACAGCCAGAAGATTGCTGACATTAAATCGACCCATCAGATGGCAATGAAACTGCCCTTCGCCCCAGGGAGATTCTACCGTGACCAAAAATCCATCGAAAACCGCTTCAATTTTTCGCGCAAAAAGGCTTCGTATTTTATGGGGAAAATTATTTTCTTTCACGGAATACAATAAAATAGGGTAATTCTGCTGGTTTTCTAGAGAAATTTTTTTGCCCCACTCATCGTCCCAGTTAATCACGCCATATTTTAAAGTGGAAAATGCAAATAATTTGGCTTTGCTATTTCCGTAATTTTCCATGGTGTGATGATAGTCTAAATGATCTCGCGATAATTGGGTAAAAACCGCAATATCGAAATCGACGGCGGCTACTCGACCTTGATCTAAGGCGTGCGAGGAAACTTCCATGGCGATGTTTTTCGCGCCTTTTTCATGCAGATTGTAGAACAATTTTTGGAGCAAAATGGGATCGGGCGTGGTCAAACTGGCCTTGTCTAAATTTGGCAAAAAACCCGTGCCATTGGTTCCAATCACGGCGCATTTTTTTTCTAATTGTTGGAAACATTGTGCGATAAAATGTGTGATGGAAGTTTTTCCATTGGTGCCGGTTACGCCTATCATATTCATTTTTTGGGAGGGATAATCGTAAAATCGAGCAGCAATTTCGCTTTGGATTTTGCTTAATTGTTGCACGGGGAGAATGACTCCCCTCTCCCCTTGCGGGAGAGGGTTAGGGTGAGGGGTTTCCAATTCCCCCTCATACAAAACCACCAAAGCCCCCTTCTCCAAAGCCTGCGCAATAAAATCTCTACCATCTGATTTTTCACCAGGATAAGCCAAAAATAAAAATCCAGGGCAAACGCGGCGGCTGTCATTTGTTAGGCCAGTGATTTTCACATCTGGAAATTCTTGCTCGATTAATCCAGCTAATAATTTGCTTAATTGCATTTTTTTAATTCCCCCTCACCCTTTCCCGCATATCTTCGTTTTATCTTTTGTCAGGCGCAACATTCATTATTCGCAAAACTCCGCCCATCACTTTTGAAAAAACCGGCGCGGAAACTTGGGCTGCAAAATGATGCCCCTTTGGATCACGAATGTCGACAGCCACCACTACCTGAGGATCGCTTATCGGCGCAATCCCGACAAAAGTAGAGGTATATTTATGTTTGTCATAACCATTTGGCCCTGCAATATAAGCTGTTCCCGTTTTCCCACCCACATGATAGCCGGGCACTTGCGCCAAAATTGCGCCAGCGCCATCCCCTTCTACTACCGCCTGCAACATCACCAATAATTTCTGGGCTACACCAGCATCAATCACTCGAGTTTCCGTCGGAGGATCTTCTGATTTTAAAAATGTCACTGGAACACTCACGCCATGATTTCCCAAAATCGCATAAGCATGCGCTAACTGCAAAGTCGTTGCTGCAATTCCATAACCATACGCCAGAGTAGCAATAACGCTAGGATACCAAACAGGATGCGCGGCTAAAGTACCACTGGTTTCTCCGGGAAAACCGCTGTCGGTACGGTCACCAAACCCAAATTTTCGCAATAATTGATAAAATTTATCGGGCTCTAAAGAAAGCATAATTTTGGCCGCACCAATATTACTGGATCTTTGCAGCAATTTGGTTAAGGTCACTTCGCCGTTATAATCATCATCACTTATTTTATATCCCCCAATTCGCATCCAGCCAGGATAGGTATTAATCAAGGTTTTCATCGTATATTTTCCGCTTTCTAAAGCTTGAACCACTGTAAAAGGTTTAATGACGGAACCCGGCTCGAAGGAATCGGTTGCAGCGCGATTTCGATAACGATCATCGTGTGCGATGCGAGGAGAATTCGGATTAAATGAAGGCTGATTCACCATCGCCAAAATTTCACCGGTTCTCACATTTAACACAACAATGGATCCAGAAGCCGCATGAGAATTCTCGATGGCTTCTTTTAAACTCCGATAGGCCAAATATTGAATTTGATTATCAATAGAAAGCGTTAAATTTTGGCCAGGATTTGGCTTTCTTAATAAAGCCACTTCAGAAATGACATTCCCTAAACGATCTTTTAAAACTTCTTTTTTCCCCGATTTTCCGCCTAACCAATCATTGTAGGCATATTCCAGACCTTCTTGCCCTTGATCATCAATGTTAGTGGATCCCACGACATGAGACGTAACTTCACCTTGTGGATAGTAACGCTTAAAGGTTTTTTGTGCAAAAACACCCTTAATTTTAAGCTCTAAAATTTTTGTAGCCACATCAGGCGTCACCAATCGTTTTAAATACACAAATTCTTTTTTCTTAAATTTCTCTTCTTGACGAATCGCTTCTGGGTTAATCCCCAATAATTTCCCCAACGTTTTAATTTCGGAATGATCGGCCTCAAATATTTTCGGGTTCATCCAAATGGAATCCACGGGGGCACTAATTGCTAAGGGTTCACCATTTCGATCCGTAATCATTCCTCTATAAGAAGGCAGGGTAACCTTGCGCAATACGCGAGCCTGGCCTTGCTTAAGCAAAAAGGAACGTTGAATAACATTTAGATCAACCAGCCGAGCAATAAGTATGCCCAATAATATTAAAAGACCTAAAATAATGACGTAAAAACGCCAACGATACTGCTTCGGACTGTGCACATCTAGTCAACCATAGTTAAATCGGAGGGCTTAGGATACACCATTCCTAACTTGGTTTGTGCAATTTCTTGAATGCGAGCCTCTGTAGACCAAGCGCTTTGCTCCAGCAGCAATTTGCCCCAGCTTTGTCGAGCTTGATCATTATCTTGCTGAAGCGTTTGATACTGAATAAACAGTCGACGATTCAGATCTTTTAGATACACCACGGCAAACGCCGAAGCGAAAAGTAGGGTGATCAGTGTAAACATCCACAATCCCTGGCGAGATAATTCTAATTTATCTGCATGTCGAAACACAAAATTTCGGTTCTGGATAACTCTTGTTGCCGTATTCATATTAACCTCTCTGCTATACGTAACCGAGCGCTCCGCGCTCGGGGATTTATCGCTATTTCTTCATCTTGAGGACAAATTAATTTGCCCACCTTTTTTAATCGATGACGAATTTGTGATTCTTTAATCGGCAACCTAGCCGCTCTCGCATCAACTTCCGTGTGTTCAGCAATAAATTGCTTTACGAGGCGATCTTCCAATGAATGAAAACTGATAACACATAAACGCCCGCCCTTTTTTAACACATTTACGCTTTGTTGCAAGACTTTTTTTATTTCTTCTAATTCATTATTAATAAAAATTCGAATGGCTTGAAAACTTCGTGTCGCTGGATTTTTATGGTGTTCTTTTTTTGGCACAGATTTTGCAATTAATTCGGCCAATTGTGTGGTGGTTTTTATGGGCGTATTTTCTCGCTCTCTAACAATAGTTCTCGCAATTCGTCGAGAAAAACGCTCTTCTCCATATTTCCATAAAACGTCGGCTAATTCTTTTTCTTCCACTTGCATTAACCACGTTGCGGCATCCATGCCTTTTGAAGTGTCCATCCGCATATCTAATGGGCCTTCGCGCATAAAACTAAATCCGCGCGAGGCTTCATTTAATTGTGGTGATGAGACACCAAGGTCTAGCAAAATGCCATCGACTAAACCTAAGCAAGCTTCTTTTTGCGCCAAAGATTCGAGCTCTGCAAAACTGGCATGCTCGATCACAACGCGCGGATCATTTCCGAAACGTTGCGTCGCAGTGGCGATAGCTTGTGGATCTTTGTCCATGACGATTAGCTTCCCCTTTTCATTTAAGCGTTTGAGTATCGCCTGGCTGTGACCACCTCTTCCGAAGGTTGCATCGATGTAGATGCCCTCCGGTCTGATAGCCAAGCCATCGACGACCTCTTCCAACAGCACTGGCAGATGTTCGTGATTCATGATTATTTATAATGACAAGGTTAATAATTCGGCCGGTGCGCCTGAGTTTTCATCCATGCCCTCAGATAACCAACGATCACGTCCAATCTGCCATTGCGACTCCCCCCAGAGTTCTATTTTATTACCTTGGCCAACCAACATGACGGTTTTGTCTAAGCCGGCGTATTCTCGTAAAAGTGTCGGCAATAAAATCCGACCGTTACGATCAAGCTCAAGCTCTGTGGCATGGCCAACCAACAATCTTTGTATCCGGCGTGTTACTGGATGAAAGCTAGGTAACTGTCCCAATTTTTCTTCAATGACTTGCCAATGTGGCATGGGGTACAGTAATAAGCAGCGGTCTTCCGTGTCTATCGTAAGGACCAGCGCACCGTTTGCTTCATCCATGATACTTGTCCGGTGATGAGATGGGATAGTAATTCGTCCCTTATCATCTATGTTTACTGAGGTTAACCCTCTAAACATTTCCATTTTCTCCCACGATTACCCACATTGTACCACTGTGGATCGAAAATAGTACAGAATTTTTTGTGTAAGGAGTTTCCGCTTAAGATTTTGGGGCGGCCAGAGGAGGGGTATTTCTCCGTTCATGGCTCGTCGGGCTCCGCCCTCCTGCGCTTTACTTCTCTCCGAAATACCCCTCCTCTGGCCGCCCCAAAATCTTAAGCGGAAACGCTTTGGTGGGGACGGGGAGCAAGGTCCAATGCTATCTTGGGCTTATCTGCACTTCGCTCACTCTCACCCTTGGACCTAAACTATGCACACATTTTTTTGGGCTGCCATGTTATCCGTGGCACTCTTGGGTTTGTGGAGCGTGACTGCAGGAATTTAACAGCAAAGCTACCTTTGGACAGGAGCTCCCGCTAAAGCGGGAACTCCTTCCTGGTTTTAACGCTGGCGCGGTGGGAAACCCACCGCTGGCGCTCAAGGGGAGCCTTGCTCCCCCTGAGGACCCCCAGCTTTTTGTAGCAATTCCCGCTTTCGCGGGAATTGCTGACCTTTGGATAAGTTTGCATAGGTTTAGAAGAATGGAGAGGTATTTAAAAAAAAGGCCGAATTTCAATTTCTTGAAACTCGGCCTTTACTTCGGCTTGACTCCGAATTTTTTATTTAGAACTTGAATACAGCAGATATTACGAAGCTATCTGTATTAGCATCATTACTGCGCCAGATGCTGTCCCCAAATATTCCCTTTCCTCTTAATTCCTTCGCGGTTACCCCAGCAAAGGGGCTGCGGATTTTTTCAAAGCCCGCTTCCAATTTGTCAGATGAATTAGCCGTACATCCATACAGAATAGCTCCGACTGCTAATCCACAAAGCACGCCTAGCGCAGTACCCGCGGCAGCACCAAGGACGAGGCCAAGAGCGCCTCCAATCACTGCACCGAGGACTCCGCCGATTATTGCACACGTCGTTAACATTTTAATTTTTTTCGAATAGGGAATATTTTGTTGGCCCTCGATCACATCCTTAGCCCTCTTAGCGGTGCCAATAGTCGCGAGCGCGGCTCCCACAAAAAACTCTTGCTCAATTTTACGATCCGAATTAGGCGCCAACATCCCGACGCTGCCTTTATTCTCCTCCCCATTACCGACCAATTCAGTTTCAATAAGACTAAGAATAGAACCCATTTCTTTTTTCTGCTCTCTTGTTAATTCCGATTTTTTGTCGCTTTTAAGAGAAGCTCTTGCATCAGTTAATTCCATTGTGACTATTTTGAGTAGATTCTTTTTAGCAAGTTCAAAATCTGTATCGAAACTAAGCAGTTTAGCAAATTCAAAATCTGTATCGCTTTTAAACAGTTTTTTAACTGCGGCAGATTCGGCAGAATAACCCAAGCCGTTCAAGTTCTTTTGGAATTCTATTTTTAAATTGTCGATTCTGATTTTTTCGGCCTTTTCAGCTTCAGCTTTTCGAGCTTCAATTTTATTGGTATCTTCTAGTTCAAAAATTGTCCTTTCGGGGGATTTAGGCTGAAACTCAAACCCGAACCCATGTACTGCATATCTCATTTTAATCTCCGGCTAAAAGAATGTTTAATTTCTATCCTATTTTTAGGGATTAAAAGTGCAATGTCAACATAAGTAAAAATTATTTTTGACTTTCCTTAAGGCTTTATTAAGAAAAAAGATATGAGACCAGATTGGAGCCATTTTCCTAAAAGTGGCGCGATGAAATTTGGAATTTCTTCTTCGTTCATGGAGGGTAAAAGGGATTCACAAAGGGTCTGCCAATTTTTGCCATCCTTGCTAAAATCTAAAATCTTGGCTTCTAGAATGGGCATTGCGCAAAATGAAATTTCTAAGTCTTTACGCCAAAAAATCCAGGGTTCTTGGGTTTCAAGCATCACTGGCTCGGGATATTCTTCAGCCTCTTGCATGAGAGCTTCCCAAATTTCTACAGTATTCCAGGCGATATTTAAGCGGTGTACGCTAGGATGAAATTGTAAAATTAAATTTGGCCATTTTTCTGGGGAAATAGTGGCAAAATCGCTGAAGGCTAAAATGGGAGCCTCTTTTGCATCAAAAACTAGCGATAAAATCCACTCCAACTTGGCGAGCTCAATGACGAAAGGATTATCTGAAAATTCTTCCGTGTCTGCGATAAATTCTGCTAAGCGATCTCCAAACCATCTCACATTGCGATATTCTGAAGGGTATTCGTCCACATACCCTAAGGCTAAGGCCGAAAAATTTTCGTCTCCAAGATATCGAGATAAAACGGGATAATTGGCTTCTAAGCACTCAACTAAACGCCATCGATAGGCTTCGCTATAAATTTCTAAGCGGGTTTCTGCTGAGACTTTTTCTGTTGAAATAAAAAAATCTGGCGCACTGGCTTCATCGCTCAAGACCGCATTTTGAAAGGATTTTTGAATATTCGATAAATTAAGCATTTTTATTTTCTCTCACCTGACTGAATTTTTACAACACTAGGCATTGTCATGCAATAGCTCTGCGGTAAAACGACGCGTAGAATTATCGCGATTTTGAGGGAGAAAGAGTTCAGGACAAGTTTTTTTCGCTATTTTTTTGGCCTGATCGAGCTCTAATAAGACGTCGGCTAAAGGCGGAATATGATCATCTCGCTCAATCATGGTCGAAACAAATCCCACGCGTTTTAGCGTTTCTTCGTATAATTTCCAAACAGGTTTTACGATATCATGATCATGAGTGTCGATAATATAATCGCCCATGTCAGAGTGCCCCGCCAAATGAAATTGATACACGCGCTCAAAAGGAACATTTTCAATATAATCCAGAGGATTAAATTCGTGATTCACGGAGCTCACATAAATATTATTAATATCGAGTAAAATTAAACTATCCGAATTTTCAGCAATAGCGCTCACAAATTCCCATTCTTGCAGGGTGGACTGCTGATAATTTACATAACTTGACACATTTTCGATTAGTATTCGGCGCTCTAAAAAATCTTGGACTTCTTGAATTCGTTTTACGACGTGTTTTACTGCTTCTTCGGTATAAGGTAGAGGCATTAAATCGTGTAAATTCTTGCCTTCGACACCGGTCCAGCAAAGATGATCTGAAATCCAGCGGGCCTGTGTTTTTTCGGCCAAATTTTTAACTTGCTTTAAATAATCCCAATCCAAGGGATCACTGCTGCCAATCGACATGGAAACGCCATGCATCACGACGGGATAGCGTTCAGAAATTTTTTCGAGATAATAAAGCGGTTTTCCGCCCGGAACTAAGTAATTTTCAGTTAAAATTTCAAACCAATCGACTTTGGGGGTTTCATTTAAAATCGTTTCATAGTGCTCTGTCCGTAGACCTAAGCCAAAGCCTAAAATGGGTTTTTTATCGAGTTTTTTTGGCATATAAAAAAAGCGCGCTTGCCTCGAAAGGTAAGCGCGCTTCTCCACTAATTTTAGTGATGAGCTTCGTCGGTATGACCGCCTTTTCTTTCACATTTTTTAGCGCGCATCATCTTGAAGCCTTTGCCTTTGCAGCTGTTTTTACCTTTGCAGCTGTTAGCGCCAGATTTGCAAGCTGAGTGGCCTTTGCAACGGTTTACACCAAAGCATTGTACTTTGCCATGATGTTTAACTTGTGCCGTATCTGCAGTAGCAGCGCTTGATTGTGCTGGCAACCAGCAAGCGAAAGCAACGGCAGCAACAGCTCCCAAGCCTAGAACTTTTTTCGTTATTTCCATAGAATAAAACTCCCTTTTATTTTCTCTTTGTGTTACGTGTGTAATAGCACCTTGCTATACCACAAGCACTATTATATAGCTTCTTATAAAATCTGTACACACCTCTATGCAAATCAAGAATTGGCGCTCTGTTATTGACATTCTGCTATCCCTAATATATATGTTCTTATCATTAAACGAGTTTGTATACGCTAAAAATTGGGATGCCAATGAGAAAAATAAATCATCAAATAAATAACCAGCAGATTTCAAGCCAAGTACGATCGGCTATCGATGATAACATGATCCCGCTTCAGGAGCTCGCACGCCAGACCGTCATCACTATGTGGCAATTTAACGAAGCCATAAGATTAAAAATATTCGAAGACTACTTCCTGAGAAAAAGTGTTCAGTTAATTAGAACAAAACTTAGCTCGACGATTGGGAAGCTAAAGGGAATCGAAACACTGATTGAAAGTCGGATCTTATCAATATTCAGACCTCTAAAAATCAAAGAAATTAGTGATGGCATAGTCGAAAATTTTATAAGGGACCATTTAAAAAAATTAGGCTTTGAAGGAAGCTATTTACAGAACGTCTCCGGTGGTCAGCTCGGTAGGTTTCTAAAGATTGCCAGCGATGTTCTGGGATCTATTTATCCCCCTAATCAAAAAATAGAACTCCTAGAATTGCATTATGAAAATGGGGTAAAGGCTCTCGAAAAGTATCTCGGTATTAAATTTCCATACGAAAAGGGAATGGCCAAGCCTCTTGCTAACTTATTAATAATATTGCCGACCCTGAGTGCTATTGTATCGGAGTTACCAGTATTCCTCATGTTTGCCTCTCTAGGCTACTTTATTTTTGATCTACCAACAAAAACTGCTCTGCTTGTTAGCGCCGTCCTAACGACTGGGTTCGGCATAATCGAAAATCAACATCCTGACCTTGTTCGCGTAAATCATGCATCTATTTTATCTAAAACGCTTCTCGATTACTTTACGGCTTCTAAGTCAACAGAAC
Source organism: uncultured Gammaproteobacteria bacterium (assembly GCA_963711375.1). Lineage (GTDB taxonomy): Bacteria > Pseudomonadota > Gammaproteobacteria > Coxiellales > Coxiellaceae > CAVQDV01. The sequence continues at coordinate 1,435,445 of CAVQDV010000005.1, read as the reverse complement.
AAAAGCCACGAATTTCTAAGCCAAAAAGTACACGTAACATTAAAGATGAAAAAGAACCCGTTTATTTTTCAAAAAATGATAATAAAGATGACTATTTTATAGATTACAAACACTGCGACTTTCAAGAGCCGCCCTCCGTTCAAATAAAGACACTTAGGGAAATTGTAAAAAATACCGCTCAAGAAACGATCGCTTGGAAAGTTAATAATTCCCTTTCAAGCGATGAGTCCACAATCATAGAGCTTTGGACACTTACTGAAGGCATCCTACACCTGAATGAAAAATATTATGTTTTATGGGACTTTGCTGCAATTTATCAAATAATTAAAAATCTCGACAAGAAAACACAAGAAAAAATTATTGATAAAGGCATTTTGGGGAAAATAGGTAATTCAAAAGGTGATCAAGGCTGGATTAATTGCACTAAGGAAATGAAACATCATAAAAATGATAATAATAACAATTTAAAACCTGATGCATTAGATAATTCAACCGCATTTAAATTGAAAATATTGGGCTCTAAAGGAAAAGGAAGAATTCGCCTGTTCTTCTCTCTCGTTGAGATTTCAAAGCCCGATAGCAAAGGAAACCCAATAGAGAAAAAATTCCTACTAGGAAATCCTGAGCTTGATACTAAGCATTATAGAAAATAACTCCATTATCGGGAGCTCCCGCTAAAGCGGAAACTCCTGTACTAGAGCCCATTTGTTTAGTCTCTAAAATTATTAAACTGCAAGGGCATCCCTAAATCCTGGCCTCGCATCAGGGCAATAATTTCCTGTAAATCATCGCGATTTTTTCCTGTCACCCGCACCTGCTCACCTTGAATGGCAGCCTGCACTTTTGTCTTGCTGTCTTTAATTATTTGCACCACTTTTTTGGCGAGCTCTTTGTCGATCCCTTTTTTAAGCTTTACTTCTTGCGTCGCTTTATTCAGCGCAATCACGGGATTTTTAATATCGAGAATTTGCAAATCCACTTGCCGCTTCGCCATTTTTGCTTTCAGAATTTCGATCATTTGCTGGAGTTGAAAATCACTCTGCGCTGATAAATTGATGACCTCTTCTTTAAGTTCAAAAATCGCATTGGTATTTTTAAAATCGTAACGTGTGCCCACTTCACGATTTGCCTGATCAATAGCGTTATTCACTTCGTGTTGATCAAATTCAGAAACGATATCAAAGGATGGCATGGCAATCTCCCTGGTAATTTTGATTGGCTATGATACAACATTTTTTAATAGCTTGAGAATTTTCTCAAAAAAATAGGATATCATTGTAGCAACAGGAGGACCTCATCATGAAAGCCATTCGAATCAGCAAAAACGGCGATGCCAGTGTTTTAGAATTGCAGGAAGTACCGAAGCCCACACCAAAGGCTGGCGAAGCGCTTGTCCGAATAAAAGCCGCTGGAATTAATTTCATCGACATGTACCAAAGACGAGGTCGTTACCCCATTCCTCTGCCCTATACCCCTGGACTGGAAGGCTCTGGTATTGTTGAGGCTATTGGTGAAGGTGTTACGGAAGTAAAAGTGGGAGACCGTGTAGCCTATGCTTCGCAACTTGGCTCTTATGCTGAATATAATCTAGTACCTGCTGACTTCTTAATTTCCCTTCCTGAAGAACTCAGTTTTGAACAAGGGGCCGCCTTTCCGCTTCAAGGGATGACCACACATTATTTGCTACATGCGTTTTATCACATAAAACCGGGCGACACTGTTTTAGTGCATGCGGCGGCTGGTGGAGTTGGACTGCTTCTCGTGCAATGGCTTAAGCACTTAGGCGCGCGAGTGATAGGAACCGTCTCCACAGAGGAAAAGGCCGAGGTAGCCCGGAAAGCAGGCGCCGATCACATCGTTCTCTATACCAGCCAGGATTTTGTAGCCGAAAGTAGAAAGTTAACTGGCGATACAGGGGTGGATTATATTATTGACGGGGTCGGTCAAAGCACTTTTCTAAAAGACCTGGAGGCCGTGAGGATTAGAGGAACAATCTGCTTATTTGGCTCGGCCAGCGGTGCTGCCGAGGAGCCCTTCTTACCCACCTCTTTGCAGCCCAAATCCATTACGATTTGTAGCGGTAACTTGGTTAATTTCACCCAAACCCGTGCCGAGCGTTTGGAACGCGCGAATGCAGTCTTGAAGGGCATAAAAGAAGGTTGGCTATCGCTCAGGATTGACCATATTCTGCCCCTGGCACAGGCCGCAGAGGGCCAGCGGCTGCTAGAAACCCGACAAACCGTTGGAAAGCTTGTTTTGAAGGTAGATTAGAGGCAGATGGGGACAGTTCTTTAATCAGGAGTTCCCGCTCGCTTTAGCGGGAACTCCTTCCTGGTATTAACGCTGGCGCGGTGGGGATGACCGCTGGCGCCCTGGGGCAATCCTTACTCCCCCTGGGGACCCCCAGCTTTTTGCAGCAAAAACGTGGTAAAAAAAAAATGAGATTCTCGATGGTCGGTTGCCCCCAACTGAAGCTTTAAGTTAACTATTTGTTAAATCTAGATATTTTACCCATTCTTTCTATTTCTGATCACTTATTAATCAGCCCAAATATGTGAAAAAAAATTTCAAAATATCTATTGATTTAAGATTACCTTAATATTCGTATGGTATCTTAGAATCATAGAGGCAGGAAATGCCGAGCCACTCACCAAAGAGGTTAATAAAATGAGAGCAAGTGTACAAAATTCAGTTACTCAACAAGCTGAAATTGATCGTTTGATTCAAAATCTTGTTGATGCAGTTCAATATCACAATGCTGACCTTGTTTTAAAGGCTCAAGAGAAATCCAGAGATAAATTTCTAAATAGCCTTGATAAGCTTATGAGCAACCTAGACTACCTCGATTTAGCGGTAAGCGCATCACGTGAGCGAGATAAGTCCCTAGAACAAGCTGATGCTAAAAAGCTTCTGGGCAACCTAGCCTACCTCGACTTAGCGGTGAGCTCATCGCATGCCCTGGTTGAATCGGCCAAATCAGCTAGTGCTGAAACCTACACGTTGAAATCTGCTCCCCTGTTTCAGAAAGCTACCACTGCTAAAAAGCCTGTTAGTTTCTTTGCAGCAAAACATGAGCAAGAAGAAGCCACCAGGCCAAATCTCGTGGAAGGTCCAAAGAATTCTTAAAGACACCTGCAGCCTCGTGCTGAGCCTGAAGACCACCCACCAGGGTGGTTTTTTTTTGCGAAACAGCTCGGCAACTTTTATGAATTAAAATTTTTATTCAAACTAAATAAATTGATAGCAGAAACTCATACAATTAAGATCTATACCCAAAGCGTGTTGATTTTAGGTGTCGGGGGCAACGTTATTTTTTGTGATGGTGTTTTAAAAAATCTTGGGAATAGCGGCCGTTCGTCTAGACCTATCCAAACCTACCCAAAGGTAGCTTTAGCGCTAGATTCCTGCTTCATCGAGGCTGGTTTCACCTTGATTTTACAATCAAGGCCAGAGCCTTCCTCTCCGCGGGCTTTCACGGTGGAACTCACCGCATAATTTTTTAAATTGATCGCCGCATTCACATCGCGATCTAAAGTAGTATGACAATCGTCACACGTCCATTCTCGATCAGACAAGCGCAATTTTTCATTTTTATAACCGCAGTAAGAACAGAGTTTACTGCTAGGATAAAAGCGATCTGCCACCACCACTAAAACCCCTCGCCATTCCGCTTTGTATTCCAACTGTCGACGAAATTCAAAAAATCCCATGTCTGCAATGGAACGAGATAAGCAGTGATTTTTCATCATGCCTTTTACATTTAAATTCTCTATGCCAATCGTATGAAATCGACGTGTTAAATCCTGCTTAAATGATGCAAGGCATTTTGTCGAATATTATTAATTCTCGCATGAAGTTTGGCTAATGCCATTTTCGCTTTTTTACGATTATTCGACCCTTTTACCTTTCGACTTAGGCGACGGGATAAACGTTTCAATCGCTTGAGCAAATGCTTTAGTGGTCTTGGGCCTGGAACGGCAGGCTCTCCCGTTGAAAGCGTTGCCGGCGCAGAGATTCCTAAATCCACACCCACGGCCCCTTGATTTTCGGCTTTGCTTAGGTGTGAATTATCCTCGGTTTCCATGCTGATACTGACAAACCATCGATCGGCACGACGAGAAATCGTCGCCGATAGTATTTTCCCAGTAAATCGTAACGTTTCACGCATGCGCACCCAGCCTAATTTCGGAATGCGAATGCGTGAACCGTTCACCGCAAATTGATCGTTCGTTAAACTAAAGCGATCGTCCCGACCTTTTTTTCTAAACGTTGGATAATCGGCTCTTTTTTGGAAAAAATTTTTAAAGGCAAGACCTAATTGAATAATCGCCATCTGCGGCGCATTTTTGCTTACTTCGGACATCCATGGAAAATCCCTAGATTTAATTGCGTTTAATTGTCTTCTTAGTGAAAATTGGGAGGGTATAGCTTTCGTGGGATCGAGTTTGTGCGCCTCGTATTGTTTACTCCATTCGTTTAATGCCCAATTATAGGCAAATCGTGCGACACCAGCCGCGCGAGAAAAATAAGTCGCTTGCTTATTATTTGGATTTAGCGCTATTTTATGGGAAATTAGCATCCTGAATCTTCCACGGCTTTTTTGACTCCTTCAATTAATTTCTGATTTTTTCGAGAACGACTGCCATATACCCAAAGCCTCTTGATTTTAGGTGTCTGGGACACTGTTATTTTTTGTGATAGAGTTTTAAAAAATGTCGACAATAGCCATTCTATTGTCGACATTTTTTTAAACTCTAGCGCAAAAAAGAACCAGGCGCAGAACCTAAAATCAAGAGGCTTTGGGTATTTATCTTGCACTAAAAACGGTTATAATTTCAAGTACGTCTTTTGCTAAATCTTCTTCAAATGTGCTGTATGTGTTAACACAAGACGCCCAATTTTATTTTCAATAATTTCATTTAATAAACGCTTCAATCCTTTTTTGTAATAGTTCATTCCAGACCCAAGGTCGGATAATATTTCAAAAGTCCAACCTTGTTTTGCGCAGTACATTTCCAGCACTTTTTTTTGTCTTTCTAAATCTTTTTTTTGATCAAAGCTGGATACACGCGCATAAGCTATTGTGCGACGTGTATCTTTTGCTGAATGAAATCGTTCTGGTTGAAGTTCCTGTGGATTGTAACGTCTATGCCCATTTTTGGTATGAATGAGCGTAATTTTCCCTTCTTGCTCCCATCGACGCAGAGTGCTAATCGAAACACCTAGTAATTTCGCCGCTTGGCCTATTGCTATTAATCTATCCATGTTGGGTAGAATAAATCAGATTTAGGTATATTTCAAGTTAGCAGCAACAAGCCCTCTCTTTCGTTTTCATCATTCTGTAGTCATACTTTACATTCCAAAATGGGTCATTCTGCCAGTCTATTTGAAAACCACTTAAACTAAAATCTAATGGCAATTTTTTGTATCGGTCAAATAAGGAAAATAATTTTTCCTTCCAAGTGGATTCTGGTGATATTTTTGAGTGCAAAAGATCTAGCAAGGCTAGCTGCTCCTTTAATGAACCAGACTCACACTTGAGTTTTTTTAATTCTTCCAATCCTCTTGGTTTGTAAACAAACCATCGATCCCATAACCTCGAATGATGAGCACATAAGTTTCGAATATAGCGCAAAGGCTCAATAGAAGACTCGAATATTTTTGGATGCAGGCTGAAAATATCACTGATGGCTGCTTTGTCCTGATGAAATCGCAAATACCGAAATAAACTTGTGCATTTTCCAAAAGATAAAAATTCCAACACAATCCAGCTCGGCGGATATTTGGGTTTACCATATTTAAAATAATAACGCCTGATTTCTTCATCTTGTCTTTTATTATTGCAAATAGTATTCAATTCATCACATAAGGAATCTCTTGGGCTTTTTGCTTTTAATTTGTCAAAAGGCTTAACCTGCCATTCAGGCTTAAAGATTGAGGTATCAAGATACCACCAGGGGTTGTGTCTCACAGCCAACTCATTAGATAAAGCCGTGCGTAAAGCAATTTCAATTCTTTCTAAAGCATCCAATGTTAATAAGCGTAATTGGCGGTCAAAAGAATATAAATCCAATACATGTCGAAAATTGATGCCTGGTTTAAACATATCGCCATTATCGACACATTGGTAGGGACGAAAGTAGGCGCTTAACCTGTGGAGGCTAATAGTTGAGAGCGCGAGTCGCGCTTGAAGTTCATTATCAATAATGTGAAAGTTTTTTTGTCCATAAAAAAGTAACCCGCCGAGGTCCGCATCGTTGAGAGGCGTGGCGGGTTTGGATGCTTGAATTATAGTCCAAATCTACCACGGATTGCAATAAGGAAATTTATATCAGATCGATGCTTTTGGGGCAAACCCCTAGTATTCCTTTTTTTATGAATTCAATTTTTATTTAAACCAAATAAATTGATTTCATGAACTCATACAATTGAGATCTAGATTCGCATTGTAATTTTTTCTTTATGCTATTGAAGTAGGTTTCTACTGTTCTTGGCGAAAGATCCATTTTTTTCGCAATTTCTTTTATGGTTAAGCTGCCGATTAAAAACTTTAAACAGGAATACTCTTTTGCTGAAACGGAAATTGACCTTCCATTTACGGTTAAAAAAATTTTCTGCAAAGGCATTTTATTTAGATAATCACTTTGCTTTTTACTGATAGCATTTGAAAAATTTCCTTGAAATAATTCCTTTGGATACAGAATGTTTGGACAATTTTTTATGAGCTTTCTGGAGCTGTAATTAAAATAATGAATAAAATGTTTAACCACATCCATATTATTCACAAACAAATTAATAAAATTGTGCTCGTTCGAGCCAAAAACATACAAGTCATCAAATTGTGTATTCTTGCTAACGATGTAAATTAAATGTTCCACATTAAAGTCACTTGCCAATATTTTTCGGTCTTTAATAACCGATAAACCATTTTCCACTCCGACCACATAAAAACCGTTATCGAGCGAGATGCCCTTGCCATTGCTATAAGCGATGGGGTATTGCATTTGATGATAATAATTGGCAAGTTGGGTATCCGTCATGAGACTCCGAAACCCTCCCAAACGATCCACTCTAACATGCGCGAAAAACGTAGCCCCAAGTATTTGACGCAATGGATGCGTGAAATCGACGATGTCCGCCACATGCTTTTCTTGAAATTTCAATAGCCATTCATTGGGATCAAAGCGTATATCCACCTTCGGGTTTCCTTTTTATCCGTAATTTTAACGGTAATTTTGATTGCCGAAAGTATTCTAACATAGTCTCACTTGATCAATAACACTAAACAAAGGGGAAACTATCATGACCAAGAATAGACAAAAACAGCAATCTAACTTCGTGGGCACAAGTCATAATCGCGACGGACTGTTTGCAGGAAAAAACTTTGATGCCAATGTTCCAAAAAATGTTTTAAAAAATCTTATTAGAAAATCTGAGGAGGCCGGTGAACAATATAATGATAGTAATAAGTCACTCAATTGCAACTCAAGATAACAAGATCTTGAGCTGAAAATTCACGCTTTGGGACTTTACCTGAAGCGGTGAATTTTTTGGTTTAACGTTTTCTAGCAACAATTTTATTAGCTTAGTAAATTAATTTTTGCGGCGCAAATAAAATCATTTTCGGATAGGCCCTTAATGGCATGCGTTGAGTATCGGACCACGCAGCGACTATAGCCCACTTCTAAATCTGGATGATGATTTTCCTTATTGGCGATCCAAGCCACGGCATTGACAAAAGCCATCGTGCGATAGAAATCTTTAAATTTAAATTCCCTTGAAATTTCGGATTTATTTTCATCTAAAATCCAGCCTGGGATTTGTGCCATTAATTTTTCGGCCTCTGCAAGGCTGTAAGGCGCAACGCCCCCTTCACAGGGAACGCATTTTTTTTCTGATAAGTTTTTCAATTTTTTTCTCCTGAAATTAATTCCCTTCACCCTGGCCCGAGGAAACTATTCCCAATCTAAAATTATTTTTCCCGCGGTTCCAGAAACCATTTCATCAAATGCTTTTTCGAAATCATAATAGGGGTAATGCGAAGAAATCACTGGGGCAATATTAACGCCCGATTGCAGCAAACTAATTCCCTTATACCAAGTCTCAAACATTTTTCGGCCATAAATCCCTTTAATCGTAAGGCCCTTAAAAATCACGCGATTCCAATCGATGGGAAAAGGCTCTGGAGGAATTCCTAAAAATGCAATGCGCCCACCATTATTCATGGCGCCCAACATACCTTGAAATGCCACAGAAGAACCCGACATCTCCAAGCCGATATCAAAGCCCTCTGTCATCCCCAATTTTTTTATGACATCTTCAAAGCTCGTTTTTTGCGGATTAATTCCTATAGAGGCCCCCATTTTTTCTGCCATTTTTAAGCGGTGATCATTAATATCAGAAACCACTATAAATCTAGCCCCCACATGTCTGGCAATAGCCGCCGACATTAAACCAATTGGACCCGCACCGGTAATTAAAACATCCTCACCAACCAAATCAAATTCCAGCGTAGAATGCACGGCATTACCAAAAGGATCCATGATGGCTGCTTGATCGTCTGAAATATTATCAGGAATACGAACGACATTACTGGCGGGCATGACACAATATTCCGCAAAAACGCCCGGAATATTTACACCCGTGCCTAAGGTGAAATTACACAAATGACGCTGACCCGCGCGACAATTTCGGCAGTGTCCGCAGGTAATATGCCCTTCGCCTGAAACGCGATCACCAATAGCAAATCCCTCAACCCCTTGACCCAGCGCTTCTACTACGCCATAAAATTCATGACCAATGCGCATGGGAACTGGAATAGTTTGCTGGGCCCAGGTGTCCCATTTATAGATATGCAAATCGGTTCCGCAAACAGCCGTCTTTTTTACTTTAATCAATATTTCACCATAAGAGGCGCTTGGCTTTGGTTCATCGGATAGCCATAAACCTTTTTCTGCTTTTAATTTTGATATGACTTTCATAAAGTTCTCCTACCGATTGAAATTAATACCCATCACCCTCTCCCGCAAGGGGGAGAGGGAATAAGAAATTCAGCTTCTGCAAGGGGAGTCTTAATTAGCTCTAAATTGCCCCCATCGCTTTTCCTACTTTGGAAAAGGCATTAATTGCTTGATCCAAATGCGCCTGCGTATGACCTGCCGACATTTGCACACGAATTCGTGCTTTACCCATCGGCACCACTGGATACGAAAATCCGATCACATAAATGCCTTCTTTTAATAATTCATTGGCCATATTGCTCGCCAGTTTGGCGTCCCCTAACATCACCGGAATAATCGGATGATGTCCTGGAACTAAATTAAAGCCCAAAGCCTGCATTTTCGCACGGAAATATTCACTATTTTTAACGAGCGTTTCTCGCAATTTATTTCCGCGATCACTCTTTAACATATCTAATACTTTAATCGTGGTTGCTGCAATCACGGGCGCTAAGGTGTTAGAAAATAAATAAGGGCGCGAACGATTTCGTAACCAATCGACAATTTCTTTTTTTGCTACCACATAACCACCAGAAGCACCGCCCAATGCTTTGCCTAAGGTGCCGGTAAGAATATCCACGCGACCTTCAACACCGCAATATTCCGGCGTGCCCCGTCCATTTTTCCCCATAAATCCGACGGCATGGGAATCATCAACCATCACCAAAGCCTTATATTTTTCCGCCAAATCGCAGATGGATTTTAAATCCGCAATAATCCCATCCATCGAAAAAACACCATCGGTTGCAATCATTTTAAAACGTGCGCCCTCTTTGTCAGCTGCAATTAAATTGGCTTCTAAATCCGCCATATTATTATTTTTATAGCGAAAACGCTTGGCTTTGCAAAGCCGAACGCCATCGATAATGCTCGCATGATTTAATTCATCGCTAATAATCGCATCCTCGGGCCCGAGCAAGGTTTCAAATAAACCGCCATTTGCATCAAAACATGAAGAATACAAAATAGAATCTTCATAGTGTAAAAATTCGCTAATGCTTTTTTCCAAATCTTTATGCACATTTTGCGTTCCGCAAATAAAGCGGACGGAGGCCATACCAAAACCGTATTGATCCAGCGATTTTTTTGCGGTCTCGATAAGTTCTTTATCATCCGCCAAACCCAAATAATTATTCGCACAAAAATTCACAACATGATTATTGGGGAGCACTTCAATATCGGCTCTTTGATGAGAAGTAATCACACGCTCAGACTTATATAAGCCCTGCTGTTTTAATTGCTCAATTTCATTTTGTAAAAAAGAAATTATCGGATGGCTCATGGGAATCTCCTTGTAAAACAGATTCCCATGAGTATACATTCCTTCTCCCCGATTAATAAGAGGTCACAATAACCTTCGTGCCAATGGTCATAAAGTTGTGACTCAGCCATTCCGCTTCCGAGGGAATGATGCGAATACAACCGTGGCTGGCGTTGTAATTAGGCACCTCGTAGGAACCATGAACCGCATAGTATCTCGAAAAGAACATACAATATGGCATGGGTGCTCCACCACGACCGACTGGGAAGCGTGTGGATTTGCAGCCAGGGCCACCCTTACTTTGAATGGTGAATACACCGCGTGGGGTGCGACAACTGCGGTGAATATCGGGGCAATAGCCCTTACCGCCAGAAGCTCGACCTGTTCGCACTAAATTTCCGCTGCGACTATAAGCCGCCCAAGCGTGCCCTGCAGGGCTAAATATAAAAACGGGTCTGCCAGACGCCGGCCTTGAGCTAGCAAAATGGTAATGTGAACCCTCTTCCCTAGCATGCATCCTATGACCATGCTTGGCATGCGATTTATGAATCTTATGAGTGGTTTCACCTTCAGCATGGGCAACATTCGCCACGCCCAGTAATACAGATATCCCAATTAAAGCACTATATTTTCCTATGGACATGATACATCTCCTCTCTCTCATGTAGTACATGCAAAATATAGTACATTATTTTAAAATCGCCACTAAGAGGAGATATTATTATCTTATACACATTGGGAGCAGCAGAAAAATTAGTTACGAAGGGGCTCAGGAAGAAAACCCGGCGACTTCTAGAGCGTATGCTAACCCACTGGAGTATTTCTGATAGAACTCACAACATCTTCGTTCAGCGCTTTAGAAATTTTTTCAGCTCGTCTTGGTTGAAAAAAAGTTGGCAAACCCTGCTGGTGCCGTTTACTTACGATATACTCCCCTACACCAATAAGCATGCTGGCAATCAATCCAACATTTTTCACTATCCACCAGAGCTTGTCCTCAAGACCTTCGAATTCTTTTAATATCTGATGCTTTCCGATGACTTCTTGGAACTTTGGTCTGGCGGTGGGGGCAAAATTTTCCTTGGCAATTGAGAGGTCCTCTTCATTCTTACAGTTCGCAAAGTGGTCCGCTATCAATTTAGCGGATTTGAGCCAAACCTCTTTAATAGCATTATTTATTACCTCCACATGAGTAATTGGCTTTTCATTCAGGTCCTCGTTTTGGTTAACATCGACTGCTACAACGCTAGGAGCCTCCTCAGAAACGGATCTATCAGATTCATTTGGTTTTTCTTTATAGTCTTTTTGCTCAATTAACCCTTTGAAAGTATCTTCCAAAGTCTCAAGCCCCTTAACCATTAAATTAATGCTTGTTTTTTTAATTAAACGGTGTTGGTCAATACATTTTGTCTGGTCGTCAATCTTTATCTTCCACTCAGGATTTAGTCCTTTGAGTAATATGTCCAATTCGTTTAAAAAGAGATTTAGATCTTTGTATCGATCAGATTCTTGCTTAAAGGCATCCCGAAATTCCTCAGTTTCTTTTTTCAGATAGATTAAGCGATAAACTAACTGGGTTTTCTCCTTTGAAAACAACTTAAATTTTTCAACTTCCAGCCTACCATCACCGTTGTTGTCCACTCCAGGAATCCAGATACCTTCCTGCAATTCGAATTCTTGATTAAACCTTTCCTTTGAAAACCAGGTCGTGATAGTCTTGCTTTTTCCATCATTAGTTTGTGCCTCTACATTTATTTTCTGAATAAATTTAAAAATGTTACCTCGAGTAAATTCATCAGGCGAGGTTAAGAAATTAATTAAACTCAATGTTCGATTCTTGCGAAGCTCAAGGAAGACTGGCTCAAGACTCTCGACCAGATTATTGCTGTATTCATTTTCAAATTTAATAACTTCAACTGGCATTCCTTCTATGAACTCCAGATTAAGAGACTCAATATCTACATCTGTTAGTTTTACTTCATTATAACAAACATATCCTTTACTATACTCGAACCCGCACCTTAAATCATCGAGAGTAAATTTCTTAGAAAAAGTTGCTTCAAATACAGGTTTTTTATCACATAATTCCTTCATGCTTTCAAAATCTTTTGGTAAGGCACCAACAATCCAATGGAGAGTATTTTCTGAAAACATATGCTTCAAAGGACTTTTCAGGTAGTTCTCTGTAGAATAAGTTACAGGACGATCCAAGGGTAAAAGATAGGCCCAAAAAAGACTTCCAATATTTGCTCCTGTCATTGGGAAAATACTTTGTGTCGAGCGGTATTTGACGAGGAAATCCAAAAATGGCTTCCATTGTTCATTTAGGAACAGACTAAATTTCTTCCCCAACGATTCCGCCTGAATTTCACCATTGTTAAACTCGGCAAACTGAGTTTCGAACTTATTAATTCGTTTATCTAGAATTTTAAAACTTCTAGACCTGTCAGCCGCATCTTCTTTAGTTTTATCATTTTCTTGACTTAATAGTAGACTCCTAACTTCAAAAAATGTTTTTACGTAATTAAAAAATTGTTTTTCAGCAGAAGACCCTCCATCCTTAAGTTCTTCCTGCATAAGCAATTTAGGATTTTTGTTTATGATGGCATCAACAGCAAATGGACCAAAATGCGAGGGGAACATAACCAGAGTACTGGCATCTTCAACAGGCAAAAGAGAGATGCTTGTTCCTGCAACCTTGGCTTCTAGGAGAGTAAACTCATCGTCAAAAGTACATTCAAAATTCGGCTTCCAATTGCGAAATGAAACGCTGTCCGGAAAATTAGATTGTTTGCTAAGAAGTTTCTCTAAATCAAAAAAAAGTAGGGATACTACATCAAGCAAACCTGTTGCTTCAAAATCAAAGGGCATTGCTTCAAAAATAAATCCCATAAATAGCTTTCTGATACAATCGGAGTCATGGGCAGGAGCCATATCCTTTTGTTTCTCTAAGTAGCGTCCCCAAAAATCCACAAATTGATCCCATTTTTCATTTAAAAGTTGATTTACGTCGCTGGTAAAGGCAACTTTTCTAATCTTTATGTCTTTTTGTATATTTACTTCGCCAGGCCGGTAGTTGCGGTAAAATTTGTTCTTAATTGCAGCCTGCATTTTTTTAAGGTGGGGGCCACTTATTTTGTCGTCATTCACATCGTCGGCAGTTTTTCCGTCAAAAAACCGCCTTGGATCTAACTTAGGAAATGGCTTCTTCATCAGAATTTCGTTTTGAGCATGCTCGTCGTAATGCGGAGGAAAAATAATTTTTTTCTTTTCAGGAACAGACTGAATAACTGGTTCGTCATTTTTTTTCACCACATTAGGAGATCCAATTGTAGTTGTCGCAGAATTACCTGAAAAGCCTTTCAAAGTTGGAGAGCTAAGAATGCTTCCTTCTCCAGCATCATCAGAACCAAGAATCGTCGCAACACCTTTCCCTTTCTTAATTCCTTTTTTTTGCTTTTGTCGATACTGTTGGGGTATTTTGTTTTCCTGAACACTCTTTTCTTGCTCTGTAATAATTTCCTTTAAAATAAGCCCCTTAATCAAGAGATCAATTTCTGCCGCGAGCTTTCCCTGAATTTTTGGATTTTTCAAATGTTGCAAATTGAGACTATTGATGTCTTGGTTTGATGCATCTTTAGCTAGATTGTTGATTGGCAATTTTAAGCAGTTAGAAACTAAGAGCAGGGAAAATACTAAATTACCTCGTTCCTGATCATTAAGGTTTTTAAAAGTGGATTTAAAACTTACTGGATAAAACGGCTCAATAACGAGTTCAATGTCTCCTATAGCCCCCCCTTTTTTTAGACTTTCTGTCGCGAGTTTTACTATAAATTCCTCAATGAGAAATTTATCGATAGTGTCTAAATTAAGTTTTTGGACGGATCCTATCAAGAGGGCTGCGCGACCAAGGCCTGCTTCACGCTTGGCTTTTTTGTCCGCTTGAGATTTCTCGGTGTTCCAATCTGAGTCGTCCATCTTTTTATAACGGGTGGGGTCAAGAACCTTCCAAATGGCCTTGGTTGTATCCGTGTCTGCACCACTTTTGGGTATATGTATTTCCAGGACATCCAAAAAGACTGTTTCATAATCGTAATTTTTATTTAACTTGGAAAAAGATGAGGCATATTTCTCAAGGAAAGCACGAACGCGTTTTATCCAGAAGCGGTGGGGCTTGAGTGTTTTATTCGTTAATTCGTATTCCGATTTACACGATTTAAATAGCTCGACAGCACGCTCTTGGGTCCCTAAAAAGGGAACTGTAGCTTTAGAGAAGCTAAAGTCTCCCACTTTAACGTCTTGATTAAAAGCAAGGCAAAAGTCCACATTCCATCGGTTCATGTTTTCTTCTGTAAAACTGCCCCCAAGGGGACTTTCATCAGGCTTGCCCGGAATCTCTTTATTTTTGTTAAAAAAGTTCTTCATAGCTTCGAGAGATTGTGGTTGCTCCCAAACAGCCGCTTTAGACTCTGGAAAAAGAATATTTAAATGCTTCCGTATTGCTAGGGGATCTGCACTAGAAAATTCCTGTGTAAATAGTTCTTGAAAAGCCTTGAGATTAGCCTCAACCAAAGAGGCTGAATATGCCTTAAGAAACAATTGAAACAAAGCTATACTATTCTCAAGAGTTATTGAATCTTTGCGTTCAGTTTTAAATAATGTGAACTTGGCTAAAACCTGCTTTAAAACCGAATCAAATGCCGCTTTTCCATTTTTTCCAAAATTAACTTCAATAGAGTTTGAAGCTAAGTCTTTTAAAAGGGCGCCTAATTTATTTTCTGGATCGCCTTTATTATTTGAATCATTGAGTAGCTTTAGAATGGAATCTTTCACATCCAAAAGAAACGAATCTTTTTCAGCAATTTTACGTTGTTCGGCTTCTTTTTTACGTCGCTCCTCTTCTCTTAAAGCTTTAAGGGTTTCTTTAGCTTCTTGAAGCTCCAAGTCTGCAGCTTCCTGAGTCAAAAATTTGAAATCTACAGGCGATTTATTTTCTTCACCCAATAAAGCTTTGAATGTTTGGCTTATTGCGTTCTTAACCGGAGAGAATTTAATGCTTACTGCATTCTTAAACGGAGACACTTTCGGCTCGCGTATCTGTTTAAGCTTTGTTAAAAAAATTCCACCTTCGCTTGTTACATTGCCGGAGCTATCTTGGAGCAAATTTTCATTAAAGATTTCTCCAAGTCCACATGCTTTGTTTTTTTTACCTTCTGAATCCAGGAAAACAAGCTGGAAGTAGTTATTATTGTAATCGAAAAGAAAATCGCGAAAATAGAGTAAATACGTTTTAAAAAGTTTCAACCAACCGAAAGAACCAATCTCATGTCTTGGGTCGAACTCAGACTTAAATAAATTAAACTCGTCATAAATTGCTATTTTGAATTCATTAAATACCCCAAGTACAAGCTCCAAAGAAGTTTTCGCGTTAGGTTTAGAATAAGCAGCAATTGAAAATTTATTTAACCAGGTTCTAATTTGTAATGCTGCAGCACTCTTTTCAGAAACACTGTACGGCTGCTTTCGGTTCACATAGGAAAGTGAGTTTAAGTATTCATCGAATTTTGTCTTATTTTCTTCTTCTGCAAGTAAAGCCAAATAGGAATCTAACTGCGCTCCCTCTGTATCGGTGCCTTTAAAAAATTCCCATAAAAATGATGTCTTAGGCAATTCTTCAGATTTAGTTGGTTCATCTTGTTTAAGAGATTTATATAAGCCGCGCATGTGGGGTCCACCTCTCTCCTTATCCTGTTATATAAGATATTAACAGAGAATTATTAAAGTAATCTTAACTCCTCCTTAAGATAAGCTTAAACTTCGGAAAATTTTTTTGCTGCGGACCTCACTGTACACACTCAGCTGAACTTGACTCACAGTTTATGGATTTCACCCCTTAAAAGCAAGTGAAAAGAGAATAAATCACCTCTCTTTGTGGTGGTAAAAACTTCTCGCGCTTAGGTATGCAATTTCTCCTCAGCAACCCTCGTAAAATTACTACATTCCCCAAACCTCAATAGATAAAGAATTCACTTTCTCAGACTTGTGAAATATTTTTTCATCCCAGGATTTTTCTTTTGAACGATCAAAAATAATCAAATGCCCTTCGGTGGCTCCCTTTATCTTCATATACTCAGCCGTTTGCCGAAGACCATCCTGCAGTGTCTTTTGATGCGAGCGAAAAAGCTTTAATTCCAGCACAATTGACTGCATTTTAAATTCAACCAGTATATCAACCCTTCCCTTACCTAGGGCACACTCTCGTTGAACACGGCCCCCACCATTTACAATTCTTTGTAGAGCAATTCTTCTGCTGTGATATCAGAATTTTCTCGGTAAAATTGGGTAAATTCAGAAAGTATTTTATTCATATCAATAGATCCATCTGCCTTGAAAAAAGAGGCCCTAGGCTGTGTGAAACTATGTTGTCTTGTACTGGTCAACTCGCGCGGAATCACTTCCTGATAAATCGGGTTAGCAATCTGCAGAATGCCATTTTGTTCGGTAATAAGCCCTAAATCTGTTGCATATTTTACATCTTCAGAAGGGAAGGGAACTGGGGTTCGCTTTCCCGAAATAATAGCGTCAATAATATTTGCTACTCGCTCTTCCTTGAGTCGATCAATAAGAACATCTAAATGGGTATCGCGACGAAGGATTAATGCGTCCCTCGCACGCACCATAAGCTCCCTTGTAATAGAAAGGGATTGATCAATCATGTCTCGCATCGTCGCTTGAAACCCCAACGCATTAACTAGCCAGGGTTGACCGCGTGTTTGATCAAAAACATATAGAATTGCATCGTTTGTGAATTCTTGGCCCGTTTCCTGAGTGTGCTGCTCATAGAGTGTACGAACCTCTTCTAGGGAGAAGCTTGAAAGCACCAAGCTCTCGGCTTTAATATTAAAAGCACTCCCGCCAATGAGACATATCGATTGTGGAAATCCACTAGGGCGCGCTAGGTAACCCGCACGAAGTTGCCTGAGCACTGAAATTAATGTGTCACCAATTAATGAATCGATTTCATCTATGAAAAGAATAATTGGTTTTGATACGACTTTTGACCATTCTCGTAAAAATTCGTAAAGGGCGTTAAAAGGATTATCCGTTATTTTTTCAAATAATTTTAGAGCTGGATCTTGGGGACCATAGGCATCCAGAATACCTAATTTTATAAGCTCTAATATCGTATCGATACCAGCCTTAACATTCCCTCTCGCTGCTTGTGCATTTTCAACATTGACATAAAGGGGGGTGAATTCATTTTCACTTTTCAAACGCTCGATTACTTGAAAAATAGCGGAAGTTTTGCCCGTTTGCCTTGGAGCGTTGAGAATAAAGTAAAATCTAAGATCGATTAGTTGATGAATTTTTTCATAATCTAGGCGTAATGGAAGAAGATAGTGATACCCTGGAACAACAGGCCCAGCAATATTGAAAAATTTTTTTATTTCTCGCTTAGTCATCGTGAGCCGATTCTATCAAAAATTAGACTAAAGATCAGCACTTCCTGCTCAAGCGGGAAGTGCTGCAAAAAGCTGGGGGTTCTCAGGAGGCGCAAGGCTCCCCTTGGGCGCCTGCGGTGGGTTGCCCACCGCGCCAGCGTTAATACCAGGAAGGAGTTCCCGCCTTAGCGGGAACTCCTGACTTAATTCTCGCTTTGGGGTAGAGCAGAAATGATGTTGTCGCCCGACTTTGGCATTTCCCAAGTGCTGTGCTTTAGAGAATCGAATTCCCAAAATTGTGCGGTGGAATCCGTGTAAAAATGCGGGAGGCGATTATTAAAATTACATAAAATTTCTGAGGAAATTGTGCTGCACAAATTCGCTAGCTCGCCCAGGGTGATTTCTTCAGCGCCTTGTTTCCCGACCAAAACCACTTCTTCCCCCACATAGGCCTCGTCGAGATGAATATCGACCATGAACTGATCCATACAAATGTTTCCGACGATGGGATAGCGTTTACCACGAATCAACACTTGACCTTTGTTTGATAAAGCTCGACGAAAGCCATCACCATAGCCTAAAGGAATGGTGACAATTCTCGTGGATTCCTGGGTTTTGAAGGTATGGCCATAGCCAATGCCCTGCTCTTTTTCGACGACTTTGAAATACGAAACATGGGCTTTAACCGAAAAAACAGGGGCGATTTCAGTTAAAAGAGAATCGGTTTGCTTTGTAAAATAGCCATAGGTCATTTTTCCCGGGCGAACCATATCTAAGTGAGATTCGGGATAAAAACAAGTGCCGCCTGAATTGGCCATGTGACGAATAATATCCTGACGATCGCCAATGCTCTCATCCAAAAATTTTCGGAAACTTTTTATTTGCTCATAGGCGAAGGCATCATTCGGATTATCGCCTGTCGCTAAATGCGTGTAGACTCCCGTCACTTTAAAACAAGGCGATTGCTCGAGATATTGAAACACTTCTTTCGCCGTTTCAGGACGCATACCCGTCCGCTGCATGCCGGTGTCCACTTCCATATGAACCTTAGATTTTTTCCTCAAATTTTGGCAGATTTTCTCAACTATTTTGGCTTTATTAAGCGAAGAAATGGTGAATTCTAAATCGTGATTCAAAAGCTCTGGGATTTGAGATTCATAAACCACCCCAAAAACTAGAATGGGAATGTGAATATGAGCCTGTCGAAGCAAAATTCCTTCCTGTAAACAAGACACGGCCAGGTAATCAACGCCCGCCTCTGCCGCCGCACGTGCAATAGGCACTAGACCATGACCATAAGCATTAGCCTTTATGGGAATGCAAATTTTGCGACCGCCCACGTATTGACGAATAATGTGCAGATTTTTTTTAAACTGCCCCAGGTTGACTTCAACCCACGCGGGATGATTGTAAGGTATTGCGTGTTCCATAGCCTAAACTCTTTTAGTATTATTCTCACATATTAACTCATCTTGCCGGCAGTGAATACTCAAATTTCGGCGTCTGGGACGATGTCGATTTTTGTGCTAAAGTTTAACACTCTACACAAAAAAACGGCCACCTAAAATTGGGTTGCACTGGGTATACGCCATGTTCAAAAAAATTCTCGTTTTAGTCTTTATACTGGCATTATGCGCCTGCTCAAAAACGATTGAGCCCAAAGAAATGGTCCTTGGTTATTGGTCCTATCCTAAATCTTTGAAGAATGAACATTTCGTTTCACTTTATCCAATACCGGGAAGCGTGGATAAAAATGGCCAGAAAGTTTCAAACCAAGATTTTCAGGATAAATTGAATTATTTAGATGTTGTCGTCTATGCTTATTTGCATGTGAATCGTGATGGAGTGGTGCATTTTCGTAGTAGTCAAATTGACCTAAGTTCGAGTGATAATGCATTTTGTGGGGCCAATAAAAATATTTGCACCGATGATTTTGGAAAATATACACCAAAACTCGGAAATTTTTCGGCTTTTTCTAGGCTCGACAATAAAAATCATTCCTTGAAAAAAGTGCTTTCAGTTTTTGAAGATCCTGTCGATCGAGGCGGAATCAATAAAGGTTCGCTGACAGCAGCATTTAATCATATTCCTGCCTTCGTCAATTCAGTTGCGACTATTATTGAAGCTTATCATTTGGATGGCGTGGATTTAGATCTCGAGCCGGATTCTTTTACTGAAGAGCAGTCGATGGATTATGCTAAACTCGTCACTGCCCTTCGTGAAAAATTAGGGCCCCAAAAGCTAATTTTTGCAACCGTCGCGCCTGATCAAAACATTAAGCGCGAGGCTTGGGAAATTATCAGTAAACAATCGAGCTATGTTTCTGACATGTGCTACGATTTTCATACACCGTTTTTTTCGCCTTATTTTACAGGCTATAATAGCAATCTTTATTCTGATCCTAATGAACCCTTATTGAGCGGCTATCCTCATGTCAGCTGTGATCAGTCGATTAAACAGCTCACTTTTTTGGGCGTTCCTGCTCAAAAAATTATTTTAGGGTATCCTTCGTATGCGATTATGTATGGCGGGGTGAAAAATAAAAATCATGGGCTATTTCAGCTTTTTGATCCCAAAAAAACGCCACATATAAATACCGAAATGAAAGTACGTGGGCATGTTCCTTATCGAATGATCGCGAATTTAATACGCTCGGGATTTATTCCCTATGCTACTTTTAGCAGTCAGAACATCAGCGCGAATTTTGCTTATAATGCGAAAACTCATCAATTTGTGACCTATGACAGCCTAGAGCTTGTGCACGAAAAGCTGGATTATGTGAGGAAAAATCATCTTGCTGGATTAATGACCTGGTCTTTGAATGATGATGTGCCTGTTTCGAAAGATTATTCCTTGTTAAAAGCTACTCGGGGGGTTGAATACCCCTCACCCTAGCCCTCTCCCGCAAGGGGAGAGGAGATAAGATAATAGAATTCTGGATTAAGGGCTACTGAGGGGATATTAAAATATGAATATTTTAACAAAAAATTTATTAGATAAAATTTGCAAAGCTTACCAAATCGGAGAACTGCTGGGGGAACCTTTGGCTCTTAGTGGCGGTTTATTGCATTCCACTTGGAAAATAAAAACTGAGACTGGATTTTACGTCATCAAGAAATTAAATCCTGCGGTTTCGGCTCAGAAAGATCGATATCGTCTTTCAGAAAAAATTGGAGAAATTTTTTCAAAATCCATATCGGCCATCCCTGCCCTCAAACAAAAGGGAGATTTTATTTTTTCGGATGAAAATGAAAGCTTCCTAGTTTTTCCCTATAAAAATGCCTCAATTTTGACACAACAGAGCATTACAGCAGAGCAGGTTAAAAAAATTGCTACGGCTCTTTCAAATATTCATCGCACTCATATTGCCATTCTAAATCCACCAGCCGTTGAGCTTTTTTCGCGAGATGTGTCCTGCTGGCGAACTGCCTATGAAGCCTTACAAAATAAAGCTCCCTTAGTAGCCGAAAATCTCTTAGAAAAAGTATCAGTGCTCGAAGATATTCATCGAGAGCACATAAATCTTCTGCCTATTTTGCAAAATAATCTTGTAATTAGTCATCGAGACTTCGATCCTAAAAATGTGCTTTGGGATGAGGCCAAACAATATTATCTTATCGACTGGGAATCCGCCGGCTTAATTAATAAAACTAAAGATCTAATGGCCACTGCCATTTACTGGAGTTTCGACGAAAAATACCAAGTCAATGTCGATTATTTCTTTTTATTTTTAGAAACCTACTCCAAAAATGGAGGCTCAATTGAAAAAAATGAAATAAAGGCCGGTTTTTATGGTTTTTTAGCAGACTGGCTAAATTGGCTCGATTTCAATATTTCAAGAATGCTGAATAATCCCAGAGAAAGCGCTGAATTCTCACTTGGCGCCTACGAGACCCAAAACACGTTAAAAGCCATTAAAATTTTGCTTTCCCAAGAACAGATAATTATCGAGAAAGCCTTTAATCCAACTCACGTGCAATAATGTGTGGACGACGGCCCATGAAAGCATAGAGCTGTGCAATAGTTGCCAATGTTAAATTTGCTTTGCCCTTGATAATTTTTGACACTTGAGTTGGGCTTTTTCCAAGCTTAGCCACCAGTTCGTTAAATCCAAGACTATTTTTAGTCATAAAATCAACAAGTGTTTTGGCGACCTCTTCTTGCAAAGCCGTAAAAATTTCAAATTCAACTTTCGCGGCGTCCTTTATTTCTTTAATTTCTTTTTTATCCAATCTTTTTTCAAGATAGGTATTAAAGCTTTTTACTTTCATGTTAATTACCTCCCAATAAACCTACATATTTCTCTAGCTTTTATAATATCCTTTGCTTGATGAGACTTATCTCCAGCAAAAAGCAGTAAGATAACTGCCCCCTCTATGAAACAATAATAAATGCGCAAGCCAAACCTCCGTTCCCTCAATTCAAACAGACCATCACCTAAGGGCCGACTATGAGGCAACTTTAATGTGCTGCCGCAAAGCTCAAGCAATTTAATTTCCTTAGCAAGCGACTTAAACTGCGCTTTATCCAAACAATCTAACCACTCTTCCACTGAATCTAAATAACTAACGCTCCATTTCATTTTATTTCTTCCTGATATTTTATAGTGTAGTACATTATAAGGTATTTTTCAAGTTAGGACTCTTTTCTAATCACCCCTCTCAAGCAAGGAGAGAATGAATAAGTAGCTGTTCACAGCAGGAACAGCTGGTAAACAGCAATTGTTGTTTTAAGTTAAAACTGAGAAAAATGCAGAATTTAGAGCGGGACGCAATTAAAGAGTCAGCCGATAAGCCGGGTTCTGTCTTGGACAGTCATCTATCTAGGACTTTTGTCGCCAAAAGCCTCAAGCAACCTACCCGAACCGTTAAAGCGCAGGGCTTGCGCCTGTGTTTCCACAACGGTTCCTATTTGGTCTTGCTCCAGGTGGGGTTTACCAAGCCGCAGAATGTTACCACCTGCGCGGTGCGCTCTTACCGCACCATTTCACCCTTACCGGCTTTGCGAACAAAGCTTAGGCGGTATACTTTCTGTTGCACTGGCCGTGGGCTCACGCCCCCCAGGCGTTACCTGGCACCTTGCCCTTTGGAGCCCGGACTTTCCTCCTCGCTTGCGCGAAGCGACTGCCTGGCTGACTCGAGCGTAGTCTACACTAATTTTCCGCCGTACACTTGTACTGGATAACATCGTGTTTCCACACATGATCATTGTTATGCAGGGTATAATGAATTTCTCCGCGGCCACTGATTTCCAGCGCATCAATCACAAAAGGCCCGTCAAAACGCTCGCCCACCGTAAAGGTGATTCCAGGGCTTGCTTTAATGTTTTGAACATTAAAATGATAGCCTTCTGTACCTGAAGATACTCTACAAATATAAATTTTACCTCCCTCGATATCTCCCGAATGCACGCGCTTGTTAAATTGCCCCTGAATGCCAAATTGACAGGTCGTGTTTATTCCGCAAGTCACATCCAGCGGTTCTGCACTCGCTAAAACCGGTGCAAAAATTAATCCCATTACTAAAAATTTAAATTTCATAATAATTCTCCTTTTAAATAAAGAATTATTATTTACTTTAAAAATAAAAATAGATAACCGTAATTTTTACGTATAAAAATACCCATCAGTCACCCTCTCCCGCAAGAAGAGAGGGGGATAAGAGGGGATATTAATTCGACTTTACTGTAATTTCAGTGCTAATTCATAGAGTTTTTTTCGAGAGCCGCCAGTAATTTTAACCGCCAAACCTACCGCTTGTTTTAGGGATAATTCTGACATTAATATTTTTAAAATTTCTTCAGCCTGAACTTCTATCCCCTCTTTTTGTTCTTCAATTTTTCCATGAATGAGAATAACAAATTCGCCTTTTTGCTGATTCGGATCTTCGATTAATTTTTTCTGCAAATTCTGAGCGGAATCCAATAAAATAGTTTCGAAATTTTTGGTGAGTTCTCGGGCGAGAGTCATTCTACGATCTGGCCCAAACACCTCAATAACTAATTCTAAGCACTGCAAAATGCGATGTGGAGTTTCGTAGAAAATAATCGTACGAGTTTCTTTCTGTAAAAGCTCTAATTCTTTTCGAGCGACACTTGGCTTTGAGGATAAAAACCCCTCGAAGACAAAATAGTCCGTCGGCAAACCCGAAGCCGATAAGGCCGCGATCAAAGCGCAAGGTCCAGGGATGGGAATCACTTTATGGCCTAATTCATGGAGTTTCTGTACCAGGATATAGCCAGGATCATTGATCAAGGGCGTGCCCGCATCGGAAATCAGCGCCACATCTTCTCCCTGATCCAAACGAGCGATCAAAGATGAAAGGCGATTTTTTTCATTGAAGGCATGATAAGAAAGCATGGGCGTATTAATCTGGTAGTGAGCCAGTAATTTATGACTGTGACGAGTGTCTTCGGCGGCAATCACGGCGACGGATTTCAAGACCTCCACAGCCCGAAACGTGATGTCCTTCAAATTGCCAATGGGAGTTGCCACCACATATAAAATTCCTCGTTTCACGAATATCGCCTTAATTTTGTTTTGTGATAGTATACGCCTAATATACCCCATTTAAAAAAGTGAGAAAGTAAAATGATGAGAAAAATAACCCTGTGCATTATATTAGCAATGGTGCTGACCGGGTGTGCTACGCCAGGTGGTCCTTCTGGTAAATCTTTTTCAAAATCTCCAGTTGCCTCTGGACCTATTGATACGAATATTCCTCATCCGACCAAAATTGCGCTCTTACTGCCACTCGATGGGCCACTGAAAAATTACGGCAAAGCGATTCAAAACGGCTTTTTCGCAGCTTATTATGATTCCAAAAATAGCGGCGGCGGCTCCCCCACCATTTCGGTTGTCAATACAAGCGGTACGAATGTGCTTACCGCCTATAATCAAGCGGTAGCTTCTGGTGCGAATTTTATAGTGGGTCCGCTCACAAAGCCGGAAGTGGCAGCCCTTGCTCACACCAATTTAACCGTGCCAACTCTGGCACTAAATGCCCTTGATAATAGCCAAAGAATTTCAAATTTGTATCAATTTGGCTTATCCCCGCTTGATGAAGCTTATCAAGCCGCTCAAAAAGCTTTCCAGGATCATCACCAAAATGCGCTGATTATTGCGCCGAATTCCGCTTGGGGCAGATCGGTTGTGGCAGTATTTGAGAACCATTGGAAATCACTCGGCGGACATGTGGTGGGCGAAGGTTATTATACCAATCAACAATCTTTAATGGGTGATGTAAAAAATTTATTGCAGGTTAAAGAAGAAACCGATCCCAACGCCGAAAATCGCCCTGGAAAAAAAGTGAAATCGATTCCTACCCATCGTCAAGATGCGGATGT
Organism: uncultured Gammaproteobacteria bacterium; assembly: GCA_963711375.1. GTDB lineage: Bacteria > Pseudomonadota > Gammaproteobacteria > Coxiellales > Coxiellaceae > CAVQDV01. The sequence continues at coordinate 1,410,399 of CAVQDV010000005.1, read as the reverse complement.
TATTTTCATGGTGGCTACCCCTTATTACGGCCGTCAAATTCGCCCATTATTACGCTACTTTTTTGCGGGAAATATTCCAGTTTATGCCACTTCTCAAATTTACAGTGGCAGACCAAATCCCCAACGAGATGCTGATTTGAATGGCGTGATGTTCTGCGATATGCCTTGGGTGCTTTCACCTAGCAATTTAAGCCCTTCTTCACTTGCACGCATTCAACAACAAGTGCAAACGGCGTGGCCCGATTCTTACGCGAATAATGCGAAATTATATGCCTTAGGTGTCGATGCTTACCGCGTTGCAATGCACTTAAGCCAGATGGCGGCTAATCCGCAATCGGGCCTTCCCAGTGCAACTGGAACACTATTCCTCGGACAAAATTTACATTTATACCGCCAATTAGTGTGGTCGAAAATAGAAAATGGTCAGCCGGTGATGATTAGCCGATAACGAAAATTGTCGGTAATTTCCGGGCAACAGGCAGAAACGCAGGCCTGTGCTTTTTTAGAAAATAAAGGCCTGCGTTTTATAGAGAAAAATTATCGCTGCCCTGGCGGTGAAATTGACTTAATTATGAAAGATAAAGACTACTATGTTTTTATCGAAGTTCGCATGAGACAAAATCCCGAACATGGTAGCAGTGCTGAATCTGTCACGCTAAGCAAGCAGCGCCGAATTATCCGGAGTGCACTGCATTATTTACAAAAAAATGATCGGATGGATAAAGTGGATTGCCGATTTGATGTGCTGGCGATTGATGAGGGCATATTAGCTGGATTCGGGATGCGTTTCAGGCTTGAAGATAAAAAAATACCCCTCACCCCTTACCTCTCCCGCGAGGGGAGAGGGAATAAGATCTACCCGTAAAGAGATAATATTTCTCTCCGAAAATCACTTATTTTCTACTTCTAGTCGAATTATGCTAGTATATGCAGATTAATAAGAGGTATTTGTGATGTATAAAAAAATTATGTTAGTTCCAATGATGCTGCTTCCCTTAAGTGGTTGTGTTCCCGTTATTTTAGTGGCCGCCGGTGCAACCGCTGGCACAACTATAGTTGCCCAAGACCCGCGTCCCTTCAACACCATCCTGCAAGATCAAAACGCTGTAAAACAAGCACAAGAAATGATTAATAATGATCATAGTCTTTCAGCTCACAGTCATATCAGTGTTTATGTCTTCAATCATATTGCACTGATGGTTGGCCAGGCCCAATCAGAAGAATTACGTGAACGCGCCTATGATTATGTCAGCCGAGTAAAAAATATTCGCCGCGTTTATAACCAAGTAAAAGTAAGCGGATCTACTTCCATGCTAGAACGCAGCAATGATGCTTGGCTCACCACAAAAGTAAAGTCTGCGCTTGTTGCACAAAAAAGAGTGCCCTCGGACTCAATTAAAGTCGTCACTGAAAATGGTGACGTTTATTTAATGGGAATCGTTTCGCAATACCAAGCCGGACTAGCGGCAAATACCGCACGCCGAGTCGACGGTGTTCGCGAAGTCATAAAGGTGTTTCAATATAGATGAACATTAACCATATTTTGCTGGTCATTATTATCGGCGCCATACCGCTTCTTTTTGCTATTACCATTCACGAAGTAGCGCACGGATGGGTGGCCAGCAAATTAGGGGATAAAACAGCCCTCATGATGGGCCGCCTCACCTTAAATCCTCTGAAACATATTGATCCCATAGGTACTATAGTTGTGCCGGTATCCATGCTCATTATCACTTCCTCTTTATCAGGAAGTCCCTTTATTTTTGGCTGGGCAAGGCCGGTTCCTGTTAATTTTAACAACTTAAAAAAACCTCGACGAGATATGGCCTTCGTAGCCGCTGCTGGCCCACTCACAAACCTTCTCATGGCCATCATTTGGGCTGCTATTGCGAAATTAAGCGCATTTCTTCCGGCCTTTGCCTCGCCCTTTCTTCAGAGTATGTCCATGTTTGGCATACAGATTAACTGTGTCCTCATGATTTTAAATTTGTTCCCCATTCCCCCACTCGATGGGAGCCGGGTAGTTTCCAGTCTTTTACCGATTAAATTGTCGTTAGCTTATGATCGACTGGAACCCTTTGGATTTTGGATCTTAATTTTTCTGCTTTTTTCGGGGCTTTTGTCACCCCTACTCGGGCCACCCATCATTGGGCTAATTACTTTACTCTCTAACCTATTTGGATTGACATAATTCATGATGAAATATATCAAAATTTTCTACGAACAATATCTAGACCTTGAAACCAAAATTTATTTTTTGGGCTGCTTAATAACCTGCATCCTGGCGGTCATTTTTATTCTCATTAATGATCTCTTTTTCCACTATACGGGGGTTTTTTATACCCCTCCCATGTGGCTACTCATTTCACCCATCGTGCTTGCCGTTTTAATTTTCTCTTTATGCGTAAAAGATATTTCCCCGCGCACGAGCTTCTTCACAAAAACTTATACGACTTATTTTTTCATTTTTATATCCCTTTCCTTCATGTCCCAAGGGATTCAATACACCCCTTTCCCGCTGATTGATAAATACCTTGTGATTATCGATCAATGGATGGGCTATTACACTTTGCCTATTTTGAATTGGACCTATGCACACCCTGCTATACTAAAATTTTACCTGTATTGTTATTCCGCCTTAGGTCTCGAATTAATACTTTTCCCTTTAATTTTAGGACTTTTGCATGATAAAATCGCTATCCGAATTTATTTTTTGACTTTCCTAATCTCATTTATTATTGGCATGGTTGTTTATTATTTCCTACCGACCAGCGGGCCTACCTATATATTTCACAGCGCCCATTTTTTGAATGTACAACATGACACTTATTTAAAATTCTTTGAAATTCATCACCGCTTACTCCTAACCACCTCTGAAGGCGGCATGATTAGTTTCCCTTCATTTCACGTAATTTGGGCGTTTCTCTTAGTCTATTTATGCCGAAATCACAAATGGCTGTTCTATCCTATGCTACTCCTCAATTTAGGTGTAATTGCTTCCACGCTTTTTTTAGGCTGGCATTATTTGGTGGATATTTTTGCAGGGCTTGCATTAGCGATTTGGTCGATTCAGTTGTCTTACAAGGTTTCTGCGTATATTGATCGGAAGGAAAAAGCAGTTCAATAAAACTTTCGCTGCAGTTTATTTAACAATCTTTAAACTTGGGCGGCCTTTTGGGTGCGGGCCATCATCTTTTGGCGGCTTAGTAGGGTCTTGTTCAGGAGGGGCGCCGGCACCAACATCATCCTCACCTTCTTCTTCGTTAAACACCATACCCTTGCCATTTTCAAAAGCATAAATGGCCATCACGGATTTAGTAGGAATATAAAGATGCGTAATAACACCGGAAAAACTAGCGTCAAACTCGAGAGCTTCATTGCCTAAATGCAGATTACCGATGGCCATGGGCGCAATATTTAATACGATTTTTCCATCTTCGATAAAATGCTCGGGCACTAAAACATCGGGAAAATCAGCATCAATCATAAGATAGGGCGTGAGACGATTGTCGACTAACCATTGATAAATTGCGCGGATTAAATAGGGCTTGCTTGAAGTCATTCCTACTCTCGCAATTCTCTCTCGGCTTCCGTCAAACTGGCTTGAACGGATTCGCGCTTAAAAACACGTTCGCAATATTTATTTATGGCTTTTGTTCCGGCTGTATTTGGAAAATTAATTCCTAAGGCCGGCAAACGCCAAAGCAAAGGGACTATCGTGCAATCTACTAATGTAAATTCATCACTTAAAAAATAAGGTGAATCTGCAAAAACCGGAGCGAGGGTGAGTAGACTATCCTGAAGTTCTTTGCGAGCTTGATCAGCATCTGAGGCATTAGTATCTATTTTGTAAAACAGAGAATACCAATCGCGTTCGATGCGATACATCATCAAACGATTCTTTGCACGCGCCACCGGATAAACCGGCAATAATGGCGGATGCGGAAAACGTTCATCTAAATATTCCATAATAACGTGGGCATTATACAAAACTAATTCGCGGTCGACTAAGGTCGGCAACGTGTTATAGGGATTTAATTCGGCCAAATCTTCGTTGGGATGATTAACGTCTACATTTAATACGTCGACGCTAACGCCTTTTTCCGCTAATACGATGCGGACTTGATGGCTCTTAATATCCAACGCGCCAGAATATAGTGTCATTACCGAGCGTTTGATCATGAACGCTACTCCATTAACGTTTCGAGAATTGAGTTCCTTTACGAGCTTTGTGTCGGCCGATTTTCTTACGTTCTACGGCACGCGGATCGCGTGTAACAAATCCGGCTTTGCGCAAGGCATCATGCCAATCGCCACGACCGCCTTCGCCACCTTCATCTCCGCCTGATTCTTCGAGCTCGTGCTTAATTAATGCACGTGTAATTCCGTGACGAATCGCGCCAGCTTGGCCACTAATTCCGCCACCACTGACAGTTACGTACACGTCAAATTTATTCGTTACTTCGATCATTTCGAGTGGCTGACGAACCACCATGCGAGCGGTTTCGCGACCGAAATATTGTTCAATGGGTTTTTGATTAATCGTGATAGTGCCTTTTCCAGGGCGTAAAAATACGCGCGCGCTGGATGTTTTACGACGACCGGTTGCTAATTGTTGTACTAGGGCTTTTGCCATTTAATTATCCTCAAATCTCTATCGGCTGTAATTGTTGCGCTTCGTGCGGATGTTCACTACCCGCATAAATTTTTAATTTGGTCAGCATTTTGCGACCCATGGGACCTTTTGGCATCATCCCTTTTACGGCGATTTCAAGCACGCGTTCTGGCGCGCGTTGAATCATGTCTGCAAAATTTTCTGACTTGATTCCGCCGACATATCCGGTGTGATGATGATAAATTTTGTCTTGGGCTTTGTTGCCGGTAACCGCAATTTTATCAGCGTTGATCACGACCATAAAATCGCCGGTGTCATGATTTGGCGTGAATTCTGCTTTATGTTTGCCACGTAGACGAGCAGCTAATTGACTAGCTAAGCGACCCAAAGTTTTCCCTGAGGCGTCGACCACATACCATTTGCGCTCTACTGAGCCGTTTTTTGCAATATAAGTTTTCATAGGACCTATGCTCTAAAAAATTGTCGATAAGAAGGCTGAGGATATTACAGTAGATAATTGGCAATGGCAAGAGGTGATAAGTGCCAAAATTGGGTATCGGTTTACTGCCCAGCGAAGCGGGTGGGGTTTGTGAAGCTAGAGTCGTTCACCGTCTTATCCCCTTCCACCATGAAAAATAAGCACAAAAAAATTCCCTGCATTTTTCCTTTCGAAAAAAACATTCGCTTTTCAGTTAAAATATGCTATTTTTCTAGCTTGGACGGTTTTTATCAGTAAAAACCATTTCATTAACGGAATAAAAAGAGGGATAGAAATGGCTGGAAAAAAAGCTAAATCTACGAAAAAAGTAGCTCGTAAACCTGCTGTAAAAGCAGCTAAAAAATCAGCTCCTAAACAACGCGCTGCTGCTGCAGCCTCTGTAAAAAAACCAGTTTTGAAAGTTGGCAAAGCCCCACTGAAAAAAACTGAAGTTTTCACTTACATTGCTGGCACAGCTGAACTTTCAAGAAAAGATGTTGCGGCCGTATTCGATGCATTAACCGATGTTATGCATCACCATTTGCGTAAAGCAGGTCCTGGTGAGTTCACCGTTCCTGGCTTGATGAAATGCAAAGTACAGCACAAGCCTGCTACCAAAGCTCGCAAAGGCATCAACCCATTCACTGGCGAAGAAGTTATGTTCAAAGCTAAACCCGCTCGCAGTGTTGTGAAGATCCGTCCTTTGAAAAGACTCAAAGAAATGGCTAGCTAAGCGAATTCTAACATTCGTAATAAGGCCCCCACGGCTTAGGTTTTGGGGGCTTTTTTTATCTCTAATTTCCCTGGGATTTAAGATTACCTTAAGCTTTGGGTGATATACTGCCTTTATTGATCAATTTTGGAGATATTGAAATGCCACATGCCCTAGACACTTTTGAAATTGGAAACGCCATTAAAAAAGTGAAAGAATCTTTTTTCAACTTTCATGCCAGAAAACGAGAAGAAGCTGCGGAAGACAAATTCATGAGCACTCTTCATAAACTGATTTCCGCCACAAGAGGCCCAGAACAAGATGGGTTTCCGAATGTGATCCCCAAAAAAGGCTATGAAGAAGACGTAGCTATTAAAAAGGTTCAAAATACTATTGATAAAATCCGCGGACTTGAAAACGAATTGATTGGGATGCATTCCAAGCTTACAGCCATTGCAACCCCGAAAGCAAAAGAGCAAGAATTCCAAAATAACTTTCCAAGACTTTTTGAGATTCTTAACAAGCTGAGAGAACATTCTCTTTCGCTTAAAAAAGCTTTGCGAAGTCAGGAACTTGCCGGTATTTTGGCAGGTGAAATTGATAAATTACTGATAAGAAATGCAGAGTTTCAAAATGCTCTAAATGCCTGGTTCTCAATTGAGAGTTTCAATCAAAGAAGAGGTTCCGCGGCCCTCAGAGATGATGACTGGAAAAAATTCTCCCCAAGTGTTAATGATTTTGAGAAAATTGCTGAGATAGTAGGAATTGGCAGCGAACAGAAGTTCATCATATCGGATTGGTACAGGAAGAACGTAGGCAAAGATGGCAAACCAGGCGACATATTCTTAACACCCAGAACACACAACTTAGAACTCAATTTGAGGGAGATTCAAGAAATAGCGCGTCAATTGAAAAACCTTCCTGAAAGCATTGAAAAACTAGAAATGGATATTAAGAAATTAAAAGCTGACAATCATAGTCCAAACCAAATACAAGAAAAAGAGGAACTACTTAAGCTTCTGAAGGACTTCCAGAGCAAAGGCTACACGGTGTCGCTTGAAATATTTACAAAATCAAATGGGAATATTGGCTTTATTATGAAATGCGGTATAGGCAACCCTCCGGAACCCAGCCCAGATGCCAAAAATTCTACGCTCAAAATTATGGGATCAACCAATGCAATCAAGCTTGCCGAGATAGAAGATAATAAACCCAAAAACGAAGCTGGATTTGCAGCTGAACTAAGGCCAGAATTAACTGAAGAAAATAAAGCCGCAAATGATAACTTGGCTCCTACCAATGAGAAAGAAAATGAAGGTGAACACGATAATACCCCAAAACTTAACTAATTGATCTATATCGTTAACCGAAAGAGAGAACCAGAGTAATGTCACTTGAAGAAAACATTGAAAATGCCGCTACAAAATTAAACATCGATTTCGATTGGATGCGTGCCCTTTCGCCGCAAGAAATTCTGTATTTAGTGGACCAATGCCCATTTGTACAAATCGTCTGCGCCGATCCAAAAGTAGTAGGTCAATCCGTAGAAATTCTCACGGCGAATAACGGCTGGAAAATTCATTTTTATGGCGACGCCATGAGCAGCTCTCCTGGGCACCTTCTGTTTAACACCACTTATAAGCGAAATACAGAGGCTGGGGACGACGGTGATCAAGGTGGCGGTGGCATAGGCACTATCATCAAACAATCGTGGGACACGGCAGAGCAGATGGTAGAGATCGCCAAAGAACACGGCTGGCCAAGCATCAACATAGCCGACGGCCATCCCCTAATGACTCGCGCCATCTGGATTGCCGCAGAAAGAATGGGCATCCCCCTAACAGGCTTCACCCCCAGCAGCCACGATTGGGAAGTGCGCACCCATTTGGCGCTAAGTTCAAACGATCTAGAAGTTCGCCTAAGAAACGCCATCCAACCACATTAATAATTGCAAGGAAGATTTCAGAATAACTTGCATGCTGAAATGGCTAAGTACTACTGCCTCTAAAACTTTTTGACCCGAAACAAGCATAGTACCCTTTAGCAGGACTCTCTCTTGGTTTGAATGGAAACTTGAAACCATGCTGAATCTTTCTAAGACGCAAGGAAGCCCTAAAAAATTCCCGTAGTCATTCTGTGACATAAATATCCTCAGGGGATAATCTAAATTTTGGCATTAATTCTTTACAATGGAGGATGATGACGGATCCTCAACCAAACTTTACCGATGGCCTCTTTTCATCTTCATCTTCAATAACAACTTTGCCATCTTCCTGCTTATTCGGAGTCAAATAATTAAGAGTTTCTTTAGCTTCTACTGGTAGATTGCTTTTATCTTTTTCTATTTGTTTGGTAGGCTCAGCATTAGCCTTAGCCTTAGCCTTAGCCTCAGCCTCAGCTTTAAACTTATCAAAAGACTCTAATAGAATTTGAGCATTAGGGGGCGTAAGCTCATTATTTTCTAAGTTATTCTCATTTTCCTCAACAAGAACCTCCTGCATCAAGTTTTGTTCACTATCTGTACTACTATCAAGGGTCCCAAGTGCATTCCTATCTGAAACCGACAGAGCATAATTAGACTCTAATGCATTCGCTGCAGAATTTCCCATCAACCACAAAGCATTCTTCGTAGCACCTTTTTTGTCTAAGTACGTGATTTCTAGAGCTGCATTATTTTCTTCTTCATTTGCTTCCTCCTTACCCTTGTCTGAATCGAGAGGTAGATCTTTAAACTCGAGTTTGGTGTCAGGTTCGACTTTATTTTGACTCTCCTTATTGTCATTAGTAACTTCTGTATCATCGTTTGGATCTAAGTCTTCAAACTTTGGACTTGGAGTAGTTTGAAATTGATCCAAATTAATATCCATCTTAACTTCAGCTGGGTATTGTATTGTACTAATATTAAAGCCAGCCTCGTGTGCAGCACTTAAGAAATCCCGCTGCAAGTCTGAGCTTGAGTTCCATTCCTCGACTAATCCATTTTTATTTTTATAGGTGGGGAGCTGATTGAGTACCAGTACTTGAGTGGCCGGATCCATCCCCTGCGCTTCAAAGCGAAGCTTTAAGCTTTCTAGTGCGAGGCGAAACAATTTTTTTCGTGTGACGGTATCCGAAGGCGAAGTTACTGTTGTTTCAACCTTACTTTCACCTTTTGCTATTTCTGTTACTTTAAAATCATTTAATTTGTAAGTATATTGCCCTGACAAGAAATTTTGGCTACCTAAATTGGTCTTCGCTGTAGTCAAGGCATGCTGTATCTGAGCTTGATCTGTTGTTTCCAAAATATACTCAAGAAGCTTAGGAAGAACCTTATCTTCAAACTCGCCCCTAGCAAGGATACCTTTTCCAAAATAAACTTTCACTTGCGCTTCATCAACCTGTCCTGAAGCATCTTTAGGGGCCTCATTTAGTTTTTTCCAACCTTGAATCCGAGACTCCCAAATTGTGTTTTTCGCTTTTACTTTCACAAACTCTATTAACTCTTGGATTTGATCGTCCCTAAGAATTTCATTTTGTTCATCCAGATTGCCTAATTTAATAATTTTAAGAGGAGGGATTTCATTTGAATAATCGTCTTCAGAAATGGAAGCATTATTATCATGGTCATTTCTTGAGTCGTTAAGAACAGGAGGTACAATTGGGTCATTCAGCAATTTTAGAAACTTTTTGGGATCATGGTGAGTATTCCCCAAGCGCACAAGTTCTTTTAAAGGAAGCTCCTCAATTTTCAATTCCACATATTTTTTTGCAGCAAGATTTCTTAATTCCTGAGCGTGGCCAACAGTAGCTGGCCTTTCGAGAATTTTTTCGGCTGGCATTAAACCTTTTTTATTGATATTCAGGCGGACTCTCACGTCATATTCTGTATCCTGTTCGGCCTTTTCTGCGATAGCTTTTAAGGCATTCTTTTTCTGTTCGCTATTATCGGCATTGTTGATAAAATGCTTGTAATAGATGTAAGCAGCATACTCGCATATCTCATCTCGATTAAATTGGTAACAAGCGGTATATCCCTCTTCATTAATGGCTGGGCTGGCTTTAACAGTAGCTGCCTTAAGCTGAACCTTAAACACTTCAGGATAGTTTCCAAGGGGCTTGGGCTCGTGATGATCCATGTTGGCTAAAGCTAACAAAGCCTCCAGATCTTTCGTCTGCTCTAGTGCCGATTTAATTTCATTCTGTAAAGTTCTCATTTCATATGCTCCAATCAACTACTTAACTGTCTCCATTGTACCGCGTGAATCTTAAGGTTTTCTTAAATCTAGGGGATTTTTTAGGGAAAATTTTTGCAGTGGATTCAATGAGAAAACTTAGAATCTCGCTTTTAGCCAAAAACCCCAAATGAATTTTCGTCGCCTTGAGCGTGACTGTGCAAAGAAAAGGCTATATCATTGGGGTCTTTGCCGAAAAGCCCAAGGTAGCGCGATGTCTGAAGAAAACGTCAATAACAATGAACATGAAACCCGCATTCGATTGCCGATCGGATACGATGATTTTGGCCAGATTACCGAAAAAAAACTTCGCTTTGTTGATAAGAGCCTCCTTATAAAAGAAGTTCTCGATGATAAGGATATTCATGTTTCCGTCATCACTCGCCCCCGTCGATTTGGCAAAACTTTAAATCTCTCTATGCTGCATTATTTTCTGGCTTCAGAAGTGGCCGGAAAACCTACTAGAGGTATGTTTGATCGTCTGGCGATTGCTCGTTGTGGTGAAAAGTATATGGGACAGCAGGGGAAGTACCCTGTTATTTCAGTGACCTTCAAAGAGATCAAAGAGCTTGATTTTGCCACGGCATTACTGAGCTTTTCCAAACTCATGAGTGAGCTTTATACCGAACATATTTTTTTGCTGAAGAGCGAAAAATTAAATCCGCATGAAAAAAAATCATTTCAGAGCATTCTTGATCGAGACTCCGATATCATCACGCTAAGAAGTTCACTAAAAGACTTAATGGCTTTTTTGTATAGGTATTATGGCGTCAATGTTTGGGTGTTAATTGATGAATATGACTCTCCCATTCATGCCGCCTATGCTCATGGCTATTACGATGAAATAATTGGATTCATAAAAGGTTTTTTTGGCGCTGCGTTAAAAAATAATTTGTTTTTGGAAAAAGCGATTATTACTGGAATTTTGCGAATTTCAAAGGAGAGCTTGTTTTCTGGGGTGAATAATCTCTATGTTTATTCCATTCTGGATAAGAAGTATAGCGACTATTTTGGATTCACAGAGCCGGAAATTCAGGATCTGCTTGAAAAAGGTCGTTTACTTTCTAAGTTCGATGAAGTTCGAAAGTGGTACAACGGCTACCAATTTGGCGACAGCATCATTTACAATCCTTGGTCTATTGCGAATTATTTTTATACGAATTTTGAGCTTCGTCCTTATTGGGTGAATACCAGTGACAATCAATTAATTAAAGATTTATTGAAAAAATCTTCTCTGGATTTCAAAAAAGATTTTGAAATTTTGGTGAGCGGCGGCTCGATTGAAAAAACTATTGATAGCAATATCGTCTTTAAATACTTGGGAAATCATCCCTCCGGTGTTTGGAATTTGCTGCTAATGAGTGGCTATTTGAAGCCACTTTCTTCTAAAATTGTTGAACAGGGCGATCTTTGTGAGCTTAGCATTCCCAATCGCGAAGTGCGATCTTTATACCGCGGAATTATCGAGCAATGGCTATCAAACGGCAATGGAATTGAATGGTACAACAAATTTATTGAAAATCTTGTAACTGGGAAAATTGAAAAATTTAAGATCGATCTGGAAAAAGTAGTTTATCAAATTATGAGTTATCATGATTTGGCCAAAGAACCTGAGGCTTTTTATCATGGATTATTGCTTGGTTTTACTGTAAGCCTTTATTCCAGTTATGAAATTAAGTCTAATCGAGAAAGTGGTTTTGGCCGTTTTGATATTATGCTTTTGCCGAAAGATATTCAAAAGTTGGGAGTGGTCATCGAATTTAAATTAAAAGGACAAAATGAAACTTTAGATGGCGCTGCTGATAGAGCCCTCACCCAAATCGAAGAAAAAAAATATGAGCAAGAATTTCATCAAAGAAATATCAAAGAATTTGTTAAAATAGGCATCGGCTTTGAGGGTAAGGAATTTGTTTTGAAATATCTCCCCTCACCCTAACCCTCTCCCGCAAGGGGAGAGGGGACAATTAGTGTTTGAAGTTTACTGCACTATTTCGTAGAACATCATTTTAGCTGTGTCGCAATTTAGGCAGGTTTTTCCGCAGGCTGGCTTTAGGGTTTTGCAGCAGATTTTATTTTTTCGCACTAGTAATTCCAGCATATCTTTTAAGATTTCGCGGTCCACGTTAAATTTTAACTGCAATTGAGACAAAGTCGCCGATTTATTTTTTTCGAAAAATTGATTCAGTTCAATAAGCGACATCGGCGGCTCCTTTTGGTGAAAAATAAAAACGTAGCGTTATAAAAATAAGCGCTTGCCAGAGAATTAGGCCTATTATCCAAGCACTGGAATAAAGTGGATGATCGTACCAAGTGGCGCATTGATAGAAAATTACGGCTAAAACATAGGCGACATTAAAGCTCCACAAAATACTGCCCCATGCCCAAGCCTTTCCAATTTCGCGGGCTAATACGCTCATGGTTGAAACACAGGGCACGTATAATAAAACAAATAATAAATAGGAAAATGCGGCGGCAGAGCCCGCAAAAGCATAAACCATGTGACCCATCGCTGATGAAGACATTTCGTGATCCGCTTCATTTGCCGTAAAAGGATTGATCATCTCCCACGAAAAAGCCCTGGAAAACCCAAGCCAAGTGGTGGTAACAGCGGACTTTAATTCACCACTTAAACTAAATGAGGCCATTTTTTCCGATGTTTTTTCTTGTGAATATAAAGTATTTAAAGTGCCTACCACCACTTCTTTCGCCAAGGTTCCTGTAATTAGCCCTACTGTCGCTGGCCAATTATTTTGAGTGATGCCCATTGGTGTAAAAAGAGGCGTTAACGTGCGGCCTATTTGCGATAAAATTGAATCTTGGCTTCCATAAGGATAAACTTTTCCTTCGGGGGTTATGGCATTTAAGCTTCCCACCAAAACGCAAATCGGAATAATCATTTTTCCAGCCCTAAAAACAAAGCCTTTTAAACGCCCCCAGGTGAGCAAAGAAATATTTTTGAGAAGCGGCATATGATACGGCGGAAGCTCCATCACGAAAGGAGAGGCCTCTCCAAAAAGCAGCGTCTTTTTCAGCATTAATCCCGTCAAAATGGCTGTGACGATTCCTGTTAAATATAAAAGGAAAATAATGCTGCCGCCATGATGCGGAAAAAAGGCTGTCGCAAATACTACGAAAATCGCTAAGCGCGCGCCGCAGGACATAAAAGGCGCCATCATGGAAGTTAAAATTCTATCACGTCGAGTGTCCAGCGTACGTGCAGCCATGATGGAAGGCACGTTGCAACCAAAACCCACGATTAAAGGTACGAAGGATTTTCCGGGCAGGCCCGCAAATTGCATAAAACGATCCATCACAAAGGCCGCGCGTGCCATGTAACCGGAATCTTCCAAAAGCGATAAAAATAAAAACATTAATCCGATTTGTGGAATAAAATTCACGACAGTATTTATGCCCAGTCCAATGCCATTTGAAAAAATGGCTGTTAACCAGAGTGGTAAATGCCATTGCGTTCCCCAATAATTGGCGCCATCCACGAAAATAGCGGTCGAGGGGATATTAAATAAGGGCTGTAATAAAGTGCCGATATTCATCGATAATTCGAACATTAAATACATGATCGTTAAAAAAATCGGGATACCTAGCCAGCGATGCATGAGTAAGGAGTCTAAACGATCAGTTAGCGTTTTTTGTTGGGCTTTTTTATGATGTACGGCGGAGCTTACTATTTCTTGAGCTTTTTGATAACGCGCGTCGGCTAGCACGATGTCGGTGTCGACTCCGCTTGAGGCTTCGATTTCTTGGCGAATTTCTGTGACTTTTTCAAAAAGTGCTTTATTTTGGATTTTTTCTGAGAAATAGGCGTCTTGTTCTAAGAGCCTTATGGCGTAGAGACGTTTTTTTTCAGCGGGGATTTCTTTGGAAAGTAGTAATTCTAATTGTTGGAGTTTTTTTTCTAAGTCTTCCGAGTAGTTTAGGTTTTTTGATGAGGGTTTAATACCCCTCACCCCAACCCTCTCCCGCAAGGGGAGAGGGGGTAAGAAATTATGGCTCTTCTCAGCGCGAGCATTAGGGGGGAATGAGTTATTTTCCCTCTCCCCTTGCGGGAGAGGGGTATTTAAAAGCGCCTTTTTCAACTCACTTAGACCCTGATTTTTCGATAAAACTAGCGGCACCACAGGACATTGAAAAAATTCGGACAAGTTTTGAAAATCAATATGAATATCACGCTGCTTCGCAATATCCATCATATTAAGCGCCAAAATACAGGGAACCTGCATTTCCATTAATTGCAAAGTGAGATACAAATTTCGCTTTAAATTTGAGGCATCGATAATGTTAATGACGCCGTCCACTTCGGGAGAAAGCATAAATTCGCAGGCTATTTTTTCATCTATCGCGCTATGGCTCCCTACAGACAAGGAATAAATTCCCGGCAAATCCACTATCCTGAAATCTTCACCCTGAAAATGGAGCTGGCCCACTTTTTTATCGACAGTAACACCCGACCAATTTCCTATTTTTTGTTTGGAGCCCGTTAAGGCATTAAATAAAGTGGATTTACCACAATTGGGATTGCCAATAATTGCAATGGTTTTACTCATACAATAACTGCCTCCCTAATTTAAATACAAGCGCAGACATCCCTTAACCTCGTTTCTAAATGAGAATGATTTTCAATTAGGCTCATTTTCACCCTAAGTCCCTCTCGGCGTCAAGAAGAATAAATTTGTAGCAATTCCTGCTTTAGCAGGAATTGCTGGCTTCTGCTATAATTTTATTGCAACACTTTAATCCAATTAACGAAAAGGAGTGTGTGCTGATGCCTAGTAAAGATGATCTAAGCTATATTATGGCCACAGGAACTGGTTTTTGGTCAGCCCAGGTGTTGCTGACTGCAGTAAACATTGACTTGTTCACGCTCCTAGGTAAGCACTCCATGACCGGCCCTGAACTCGGCAAAGCGCTTGGCCTTCACCCCAGAGCCATATATGACTTTTTTGATGCTCTAGTTTCACTTAACTTACTCAATCGGGAAGGAAATGGGCCAGAGGGAGTATACACAAATACAAAAGAATCGGCGGAGTATTTGGATAGCGCTAGCCCTTATTACATTGGCGTTGTCTTTAAAATGTATAAGGCTCGTGTCTATCAACACTGGGCTGGCCTAGAAACCGCACTGAAAACAGGTCAAGCTCAAAGTGAAATGAAGGAAGCTGACCAACACCTTTTTGAAACCCTATATGCAGACCCTATCCAACTTGAAACTTTCCTGGACGCCATGAATGCGATTCAAAGGCATAATTTTGAACAATTATCCAAAAAATTTAATTTTTCACCTTACCATTCCGTTTGCGACGTTGGCGGAGGTTCTGGGCTTTTATCGATCTTAATCGCAAAAGACCATCCCCACTTAAATGTAATAAACTTTGATCTTCCAGAGGTTACGGCCGTAGCTCAAAAACACATTGATGCCGTAGGTCTTTCTTCGCGCATCAGCGCGATCGGAGGGGACTTTTTTTCTGGCCCCTTACCAAGAGGTGATGTCATTACCTTAAACAATGTGTTGCATAATTGGAGTCTTGAAAAGAAAATGCTGTTAATCCAGAAAGCCTATGATTCCCTTCCAGAAGGCGGTGCATTGATAGTTATAGAACACCTGATTGATGATGACAGACGGGAAAATTTTTTAGGCTTATTAATGTCGCTCCATATGCTCATAGAACTAGGGGAGGCCTTTGATTTTACGGGGGCCGATTTCAAAAAATGGTGTAAAGAAGTTGGATTTAAACGATTTGAAATTATCCCACTTATGCAGTATTCAAGTGCGGCTGTCGCCTATAAATAAATCCCCCTTAATGGCAAGCGCAAATTAAAGAAGCACGAAGCATCCACACTTCCGCGCATGCTAGTTTTGCTCATCAGACGAGCGCCTCTAGCGCCATCCCTTGAAGTTCTTTAGCACGCAGACTGAGATTAAAATCATTAACCTCAATTTGAAGGGCATCTCCAAAAGGAGCAAAGCGAACCACCTTAAATGTGGTCCCTGGAATTAAACCCATGGATAACAATTTATCCCGATAGGATTTGAGCATGGTAGAACGAACACCGCAAATCCTATAGTGTTGACCTAATTTGAGTATAACGTCCGACATCCCAAAACCTCGTTTCCAAATGAGAATGATTTTCAATTAGACTCATTCTCACCCTAACCCCCTCTCGACGTCAAGGGAAATACTTTAATGATGAAAGCTTTTCCACTAACAATTCACGAAGCTCCATTAAATAACCATGAAAAAAATGGCTCACTCCAGGAAGCAATATGAAATGTATCGGAGCTGGCGGATGTTTCGCCCAATCAATGACGGCAATTGGGGGAACCACCTCATCCGCATCCCCCATTACCACCCACCAAGGACAATGAATTTCTGTCAATTGATAAAAATCGTAGCGATCAACTGGAGGGGCAATTGAAACTAAAGCCAGCGGCGAGATTTCATTTGCCACTAAGGCGGCAATATAAGATCCAAACGAAAATCCTGCTAATATTATTTCATAATCTGGCAAGGCTTGCTTTACCCAAGCCACCATGGCACGTAAATCCTCGGCTGCACCAATGCTGCCCCCATGAGTGCCCTCACTTTTACCGACACCGCGAAAATTAAATCTTAGGCTTGCCATTCCTAAACGTTCAAATACTTTAGCAAGCGTTGTCACCACTTTATTTTGCATGGTTCCTAATTGTTCTGGATTTGGATGGCAAATAATTGCTACTTTATTTGATGTGAAATTAGCTGGCTTTACTGTCATGACTTCTAATTTACCAGCTGGACCGTCTAGTAAAAATGTGGCGGTATTTTCTGGAAAAATAATATTCATGTTGTTCCTCTGGTGCCCCCTCAGTAACCCTCTCCCGCAAGGGGAGAGGGGATAATTAATTCCTCTCATGCAGCCCCGCAAGGGGAGAGGGGATAATAAATTATGTCGGGTTTTCTAGGCTTAAAATTCCGGTGTCGTAATCGAAGGCGAAAACTTCTGCATATCGACTCCAATCAATAATGGTTTCTAAAACCTCTTTTGCGACATCTTCGCTTAAATACTCTTCGAGTTCTGTCAAAAATTGATCTTCGGAAGCTCTATGATCCGGCCGAGCATCCAAAACATTTCGAATATAACGCACAATTGGAACATAGCTCATTAAATGTGCCGCAAAGATTTTTTTACGTTCTAAAATATCCGCATCGGCCAATTCTTTTCCACGGGCAGTTAATTCAATATCGCCCTCAGAAACCCGAGCAAAACGTAAAATCTCAAGCGCATCCATTACCGGGAATATATCATCAATTTCCATGTGCAGATCTTCAGCCAATTCCGGAAGATCCACGTGACCCTCGTATTCTGCTAAGGTTTCCACTAAACCGGTAATTTCTGAAATTTCGACTTCTGGCAAACGATAACCAATCCCAATAATTTTATGCGGTTTTTCCTCAACCGTCTCAGCACCTTCTGGACGTGTCATCAAGGTATAAATTTCATCAACTAAAGCCCTAAATTTTGAATCCTCATGATCACGTGGATGTAGTAATTCCACTTTTAATTCTGCTCGGACGCGACCAGGATTAGTACCAAATACCAAAATTCGATCCGCCAAATAAACGGCTTCTTCAATATTATGCGTTACGATTAATATGCCTTTAATATTCGTATCAGGCGATTTCCAAATATTAATTAAATCGCTTCGCAAATTGTCGGCTGTTAACACATCCAGGGCAGAAAAAGGTTCATCCATCAATAAAACCTCGGGATTTACCACCAAAGCACGCGCAAAACCCACGCGTTGAGCCATACCGCCCGATAATTCTTTTGGATAGGCAGACTCAAAACCATCGAGCCCTACAATATCGATGGCTTTTAAAGAACGCTTACGACGTTCCGCTTTCGGAACACCTTGTGCTTCTAAACCCAACTCCACATTTTCCAAAACGGAAAGCCAAGGCAATAATGCAAAATGCTGAAACACCATGGTAAGCCCTAAAACAGGCCGAAGAATGGGTTCATCGTGAAATAAAACCTCGCCATCGCTTGGCGTGATTAAGCCTGCAATTATTCGCAAAAGTGTGGATTTTCCTGAACCAGATTTTCCCAGTAAGGCAATAATTTCACCTTCCTGAATATCAAAATCCACACGATCTAATACTAATAATTCTTGCTTCCCCGTTTTTTTGAAGGATTTTTGAATATTTTTAACTTTAATGATGGAATTATTATTTTTTAGATTCGTCATTATTGCATCCTATTAGCGAATGATAAATTTTTCTTTAGCCAAATTGTACAAGGGCCGCCAAAATACTCGATTAATTAATACCACATATAAAGACATCATCACCACGCCCAAGGCTAAACGTGGAAAATCCCCTTTATTAGACATTTGTGTAACGTATGCTCCCAAACCTTGGGCCATTAAATGGGTTTTACCCCAACTCACGATCTCAGCGATTATGCTAATATTCCAAGCACCACCGGAGGCTGTAATAGCACCCGTAATATAATAGGGATAAATTCCCGGCAAAATAAAACGGCGCCACCACAGCCAGCCTGATACATGTAAGGTATTTACAGCTTGTAATAAATTTTGCGGTAACGCTATAGTTCCTGCGATAACATTAAACAAAATATACCACTGCGCACCTAAAATCATTAAAGGTGAGGTCCAAATATTCACGTTAAGGGCGTATTTAAGAATGACAAAAGAGACTGCCGGAAATAATAAATTCGCTGGAAAAGCCGCCAACATTTGTGCCAAAGGTTGAACCACTTTTGAAACCTTGGGATGCAGACCAACCCAAACACCTATTGGAACCCAAATAAGGGAACTCAACAATATCACCGACATCACTCTCATGGCGGTTAATAAACCTAAATAGGCTACTTTTTTAACCTCATAAAAGCTCACCGTCGTGAAAATAAATTGATATAAAATATAAAGGGCAAATCCCAGTGCAATAATCAAAATAAAATGCCAAAAAATATTCATGGTCACGCGCAATGTTTCGTTTGGCTTATGATATTTTTTCCGAAATTTTGTGCGAAAAGGCGCAAAATTGACGATCGCGTCACCAAAATTTGCGAAAAAGTCGCCAATATATTGGAAAAAACGTGTGCTCTGGAAAATATAGAGCAACCAAGATTCCGATTCCTCTTCACTGCCAGCTTCTTCTGCCTTAAATTTATCGGCCCAAGCTACCAGCGGGCGAAAAATTAATTGATCATAGCCCACAATGACGACTAACATCGCGATGATGGCATAAATAATGGCAAGGGCATCCGTTTTTTGAATTGCCAGCGCGATATAAGAACCAATACCGGGTAACATCACAGGCTTATTCGCGATTGTGATGGCCTCCGAGGCCACCAAAAAAACCCAACTTCCCGACATGGAAAGCATCATATTCCACAAGAGTCCAGGCATCGCAAAAGGCACATCCATCCGCCAAAATCGTTGCCAGGGTGATAATTGAAACAATTTAGCTGCTTCACAAAAATCCGCTGGCACTGTTTTTAAACTCTGATAAAAACTCAAGGTCATATTCCACACTTGTGCGGTAAAAATGGCAAAAATAGCCGCACATTCTGGGCCAAGCATACTGCCCTGAAATAAGGCGACAAAAACTACCATGCCAATTGGCAAAAATCCCAAAACTGGGACTGATTGGAGAATATCAATAAAAGGAATCAAAATGCGCTCAGCGTTGCGACTTTTGGCAGCGAGTGTTCCATACAAAAAAGTAAAAATCAGCGAGCAGAGCATTGCAAACAACATTCGCATTACTGAACGCCACGCATAATACGGTAAATTTTCGGGATTTAATGAAATCGGTAAGGCCTGACCTGGGTGATATTGGCCCATCATTTCTTTAGCGCCCCAGCAAATAAAAACGATGAAGGATAATACGAAAACTAAGGCGATGAGATCCCAAGAATTCGGGATCGGCAAACGGGCCGCTTCATTTTTTGCGAAAATCTTTGGTAAATTTGGCATTTAAGGACCCTTATTATTTTATTCAGTACTCCTTCGGCAGTGGAGAGGGGATATGAAACTCAACTCCAAACCATTTATCTAAGACCGCATGCGCTTCTTCAACCCCTTTTTGTTCAAGTGAAGAAAAAATCTGCACACTAATTTCTCCGCCGAAACTTTTCAAGGCCTCTTCCACTTCTTTTAGTGTTTTTCTGGCAGCCCCGTAGGATAATTTATCAGCCTTGGTCAACAAAACATGAACCGGCACATCTGAATCCACACACCACGCCAAAACATGCTGATCTACCGCTTTTAATGGGTGGCGAATATCCATCACAACGACCAAACCACGCAGACAATCGCGTTCTTTTAAATATTCATTGGTCGTCGCAATCCAGCGTTCTTGAATAGTGCGTGGTACTTTTGCATAACCATAACCAGGTAAATCCGCGATGCGACGCTCATCATCCAAAATAAATAAATTAATTAATTGCGTACGCCCTGGAGTTCGACTCGTACGCGCTAAATTTTTTATATTCGTAATGGTATTAATGGCACTCGATTTGCCCGCATTGGATCGCCCAATAAAAGCCACTTCAAACCCTTCATCGTCCGGCAGTTGCTTAAGCTGTGCCGCGCTCGTTAAAAAAGTGGCCTGATTATACTGAAATACTGAAGTCATTCTTAACATACCACAGCTTCTAATTCACCTTTTGCATAACGAGCCGTCATCGTTTCTAATGAAACTGGCCTAATTTTCCCTGCTTTTCCAGCCGTTCCAAATGCCTCATAACGATCAATACAAATTTGCATCATTGCTTTTTGAGAAACGCCTAAATATTTTCGTGGATCAAATTCAGCTGGATTTTGGGCAAAATATTGGCGAATCGCACCCGTCGAAGCCAATCTTAAATCGGTATCAATATTAATTTTGCGAACGCCATGACGAATGCCTTCCTGGATTTCTGAAACTGGCACGCCATACGTTTCTGCAATGTCGCCGCCAAATTCATTAATAATTTTCAGCCAATCTTGGGGCACTGACGAAGAACCATGCATTACTAAATGCGTATTAGGAATACGCTTATTAATCGCTTTAATTCGATCGATCGCCAGCACTTCTCCGGTCGGTGGACGCGAAAATTTATAAGCACCATGACTCGTGCCAATGGCAATCGCTAAAGCATCCACATGAGTGCGCTTAACAAAATCCGCGGCTTGTTCTGGGTCTGTTAATAATTGATCATGAGATAATTTGCCTTCCGCACCCGAACCATCTTCCTCGCCGGCCATGCCCGTTTCCAAAGAACCCAAGCAACCTAGCTCACCCTCAACCGAAACACCGCAAGCATGGGCCATATCAACTGTTCGAGAAGTCACCTCAACATTATATTCATAATCGGCTGGGGTTTTTGCATCTTCTTTGAGCGAGCCATCCATCATTACCGAGGTAAAGCCCAATTGAATCGAACGCTGACAAACCGCGGGGGAAGCGCCATGATCTTGATGCATACAAACCGGTATATTAGGATATTCCTCGACAGCCGCCAAAATTAAATGCCGCAAGAATGGCGCACCGGCATATTTGCGAGCCCCGGCAGAAGCCTGCATTATAACAGGACTATCACAAGCCTTTGCGGCTTCCATAATCGCCCGAACCTGCTCAAGATTATTCACATTGAACGCAGGAACTCCATACCCATGCTCTGCAGCATGATCTAGCAATTGACGCAGTGAAATTAACGACATAGTGGTCTCCTCAATAAGTGGCCATGGCCATTATCACATAAGAATCCTAGCCTGTCGCTGTTGTTTCGCATAGTTTGAGGCATCCCTTGAAATTATGGACATTAATTCATCGGCATGTTAGCTTTTCATCATGTTAAAATTAAGTGTCATTATCATCACAAAAAATGAAGCGGCTTGCATTCGCCGCTGTTTAGAGTCGGTAAAGTGGGCCGACGAAATTATTATCTATGATAACAATAGTCAAGACGACACTGTTGCCATTTGCAATGAATATACCTCGAACGTATTTGTAACAGAGGACTGGCCGGGCTTTGGTTTACAAAAAAGCCGAGCTCTTTCTAAAGCCACCGGTGAATGGGTACTTTCCGTGGACGCGGATGAGTGGTTAAGCGAATCTATGCAAACCGAAATCCAAACATTACTTAAAAAAGGCCCCAAATTTGATGCCTATAATGTTCGAAGCTCAAATTATTTTTGTGGTAAATTAATTCAGCACGGCGATTGGAGCCGACACCAAGTATTACGATTATTTAAACGCGAGCTTGGCTCGTTTACCACGACCATTGTTCATGAAGTCGTTCGCGTAAAGGGCAAAGTCGGCCTATTAAAAAATCCTCTTTTTCACGAAAGTTTTGACGATTTTGAAGATGCTATTAACAAAATGAATCGTTACACCTCTCTCACCGCCTCAATTCGCCAAGCTAAAAACAAAAGCTCATCACTCAAAAGCGCCACCCTTGCGAGCAGCTGGATATTTTTTCGGGGTTATTTATTACGCCTAGGCTTTCTGGATGGAAAGGCGGGGTTTCTTCTCGCTTATTATTTGGCAGAAAATAGTTTTTATCGACACGTGAAAACCTTCTCAGCGGCTTGGTCAAAAAAAAAAGCTAAATCAAAAATATTAATTCTACGTATTGGTCGTCTCGGAGATATGGTTATGGCACTTCCTGCCATAAAAGCGCTGCTTGAAAAATTTCCCGAAGCAACAATAGATATCATCACAAGTTTGGAAGGTGCGCGGCTGCTAAAAAATTATCATCCGAATATCGATCAAATTTTTTCATACCGCAGTTCGCTTCCTATGCGGTTTATCGATTTTTTTAGAGTGAAACGCGATTTAAGAGGCACTCAATATGACCAGATTTATTGCTTTGAAAATAAGCCCAAGCATGTACGCTTATTACCAGAATCTCCCGTCCGGAGAATTATAAAAGCCGATAATAAAAAAATTCATTATGCCAACCATTGCTTGAATTTAGTGCACGATACCACGTTAAATGATTATCCAGAAACCCCGTATTTAGCCCCAATCGAAGCCGGTAAAATCCTTCTAGACGAACAACTTCAGGTGCATTTTATTCAGGATGACGAGATACTACTTGGATTTCACCCCACTTTTAGCGGGTCTTTTAAATCATCCTCTGATCAAAAAACGCATCGCTTATGGCCTGCCAGCCATTTTTCCCAATTGGCAAAAATACTCCATGAACGCGCCAAAAATGAAAACATGAAATTGCGGATCGTAATGGATTTATTACCCGAAGAAAAATCTATTGGCAATAGCATACTGCAGGAAGCTAACGGTTTAATTACCGTGATGTCTCACAAACACAATCTTCAACGATATATTGCTTTTTTAAATCGCCTCAATTTATTAATTTCTGTTAACACCGGTAGCATGCATTTAGCAGCGGCATTAGGAACTCCCTTGGTGGCCCTATTTTCAAGTTTTCAGCCCGAAGATTGTGGACCTTTCATGAGTCAAAAAAAATGCAAGGTCTTAAGAACCGAAGTCAGCGGAAATCCCAAATTGGGTTTGGCAAGCATTACACCCGAAGCGGCGGCCGACGCCGTCTGGGAACTTTTAATTTCAATTAGAGAACAGAAAAATGCCGAAATCATCTGAAAACTGGCTCACCAAATCCGCCGGCATTTCTGCCGTTGCCACTGTTTTTTTTCTTCCTCTCTCTATCACAGCACTCTGTATTCTTTATCCGCTGACCATTCTTTTTTCTGTACTAAATTATCGAAACTGGAATATGGCGAAAAATTGGTGGCTTCATCCTGTCGTTTTAGTGACGGGACTTTATTTTTTGCTCTATGTACTTGGCCTTACTTATAGCGATGGAACTTGGGATGAAAGAATTAAAGATTTTGACAAACACCTATGGCTTTTTGGAACTATTTTATTAATTCCTATTTTTACCGAAAAAAAATGGCGTGATTTTGCGATTAATGCCTTTTTATGCGCCATGATTTTCACCGCGATTTTATCGTACTGCAAATTTTATGGTCTTTTTTCCTGGCACCAGGATTTTGGAACCTCTGCTATTTTTAATAATTACATTGTTCAAAGCATCTTATTGGTCTTTGCCGCCGTTCTCATTTTAGAGCGCTATTTAACTGAGCCCAAAAAAAATTGGCATTTATTGATACTCGCGCTATTTTTGATTTTTAATATCTTCTTTATTTCAGAAGGAAGAACGGGATATGTGATTTTTTCGCTCTTGTTCTGCTACCTGATATTTCAACGCTTCCATTTAAAGGGCCTAATTCTAGCGTTTTTTGCATTATGTTCGTTTTGCGTCTTAGCGTATTATTTCTCGAACACACTTCATCAAAGAATAAACCAGGTCGTTGCCGAAACCGAAAAAAATCATTATTTAAATCATGGCACTTCCATGGGTCGACGCTATGCAGAAGCTTTAAACAGCTGGTATTCTGTTAAGCAATCTCCTTGGATAGGCTATGGCACTGGCGGAATTCGAGCGGCCTATTCCAGCCTACCCCATGAGCTTTTTCAACGCGCTATTCTTAAAGACCAATTGGATTTAGATTATTTTAATATTTTAATGAAATTTGGATTTATCGGATTGGCCGTGGTTTTAGCCTTTTTTTCCGTGATCTGGTTTTATGCAAACGCTTTAGAACCGCGAGAACGTTTTATTGCGCAAGGATTAGTGCTATGTTTTTTAGCCAGCTGCATCGTCGATGATTTGATGAACACGATCGTATCCAGCCATCTTTTATCGATCTTTATTGCCTTGGCGTTTGCTGCTCTTTTATCGAATCAAAAATCGATTAAGGTGTAGTGTGCTTCGCAATAGGGGCAGCGTACATGGCCATTTTTTTCAATCGGCAAATACACCCTAGGATGGGCATTCCAAAGTATCATATCTTTTGTAGGGCAGCAGAGCGGCAAATCTTCTCGGGTCACTTCATAGTGGCGCTGAGCGCAGGCTAATTGTCTTTCACGTCTCGCCATGTTAATCTCCAAAATGTAGTGGAATGGATTCTAACACGTAAGGAGAATTATGAAAATTGCAAAAATTGGTTTATTAGCGCTATTTCCAGTATTACTCGCTGGCTGCGTGGTTGGGGAAGAACCGCTCTATGATAATGGTGACAATTCCGGCTATGCCACCACCACCGAAACGTATTATGTTGATGGTGACGGACACCGTCATTATCGCCACCACCATCACAATCGAGGCTACCACGGAAATCGCGGTGTTTCTCACCAAGGCGGCATAGTGGCTCCTTCTAGCGCAACGACACCTCCCTTACACAGCAACTCTGGCGCTCCTCCGAGCACAACAAATAATCCTCAATTGCAACCTGTTTTCGGCCACTCCGGTGCTGCTTCACCGATACCAACAAGCCCTCCTCCCGCTCAAGGCGGCGGATCTGGCAGCAGTGCTGCGCCTCCAAGCACTACCTCTGCACCAACACCGGTAAACAGACCAAATCCCTCTTTGCCCAGCGGCCCCACCACTACTCACGTAATGAAGCCTGCTGAGAAACCTACTTCAAATGAATAAGCCACAAGCAGGGAAAAAAATAATATCAGTAAAGCTACTTAGGCGGGATGTAAATAACGGTCTCGCCATTTTCAGGCAAGAGAAATTCTTCTTCTTTTAGATCGTGTTTTTTCATACTTTCGCGCAAATCGATTGCTGGACCATGCACACCCTCCAGCGATAATTGCAGTGTTAAATAATGCGACGCAATATTTAATTTAGAGCCCAAATCAAGACTCGCCAGCACAGCCTCTTCTGGATTCATATGAGAATTTTTCATAAACCAGCGAGGTTCATAGGCACCTATCGGTAAAATGCTAATGGTCGGGGAACCGAGCTTATTTTTTATCACTTTAAAATGATCCCCATATCCGGTGTCGCCGGCAAAAAATATTTTAACATCACCAGACTCCATCCAAAATCCACCCCATAAAGCTTTATTAATATCTCCGAATTTACGTGAAGACCAATGCTGCGCCGGCACCAAGCTAATTGACTGCGTTTCATTTATTTTATGCTTCTCCCACCAATCAAGTTCCACCACCTGTTTCATTTTTGCTAAATGTTTATGATTGCCTAAAGGCACTATAAAAATAGGATGGAAACGTTTTTCGATTTTTCTCAAGCTCGGTAAATCCATATGATCATAATGATTATGACTAATGACAATTACGTCAATGCGGGGTAATTGTTTTAAATGAATACCTGGATCACGTTTACGCTTTGGCCCCATTATCGACATCGGTCCAGCACGTTTCGAAAAAAGAGGATCGGTTAAAATATTCAAATTTCGAGTTTGTATAAGATGGCAGGCATGATTGATGTAGGTGATATAAACTTCATTCTTCGAAGCTTCATCTGCAAACTTTGGTTTCGCCGCATTGGGCGTGTACGATGGCCAGCTTTTACTTTTGCTCAATTCCTTCATGAGCTTTAGCATACTGACCATGCCTCTATTAATTCCTAGCCCATTGGGATTGAAAAACCGGTTCCCATCAAAATGATCGGAGATGGGGTAGTGCTTTTTGTCGCCTTTAAACAACTTGTCCTACCACTAGAATTTTCATCGCATTAGATCCACCGCCAACGCCCATGTGATCACCCTTTGTTAAAATAACGCGGTCACCATTTTCAAAATCGCTGAGTTCTTCGAGGGCTTCAATTGCTTTCGGATTAACTTCATCACGAGTACATTTGGTTACATCAAATAAAACCGGGTAAACACCGCGATATAAGGTCATTTTTCCTAGTGCGCGTTTGAAGCGACTTAATCCGTAAATTGGCATCATGGTTGGAATTCTCGACATCCACAGTGTCGTTCCGCCCGATTCTGTTAAGGCGACTACCGCTTTAATATTTAAATGATTTGCCGTGAAAATCGTCGACATCGCAATAGCTTCATCTACTCGTTGAAAACGCTTACTTAATAATTGCTCTGCCAATAATGAACTCGGTTGACGTTCACTCACTTGGCACACTCGCGACATCGCTTCCACTACAATTCCAGGGTTTTCCCCAACAGCCGTCTCAGCAGACAACATCACAGCATCGACATTATCCAATACGGCATTCGCGACATCCGACACTTCTGCGCGTGTGGGTACCGTGCTGTTAATCATGGATTCCATCATTTGTGTAGCAATAATCACGGGGCGATTTAATGCCCGCGAACGACGAATAATCAGTTTTTGCGCCAAAGGCACTTCAGCATCGCCAATTTCCACTGCTAAATCACCACGCGCCACCATCACGCCATCACTGGCCTCAATAATTTCATCGATTTCATCAATGGCCTCTGTACGTTCTATTTTTGCGATAACCCCCGTTGCACCATGATGCTGCTTAATTAAAGCCTTGGCTTCCAGTATATCGTCCGCACTGCGTGGAAATGAAATGGCAATATAATCTGCGTAATTTTCCACGGCGAATTTAAGATCTTCACGATCTTTGTCTGTTAATGCTCGTGCGGATAATCCGCCACCTTTTCGATTGATGCCTTTATTATTCGATAAAGTTCCGCCAACATTAACGACACAAATAATACGTGGGCCTTCTACGCTTTTTACGGTGAACGTTAAGCGTCCGTCGTCTAGTAATAAAGTATCACCGGCTGATACATCCTGAGGCAATTCTTTATAGTCAATGCCCACCTGATTTTGATCACCCACATTGGTATCAAGGCTTGCATCCAGTACGAAAATATCTCCACTTTTGAGCGTGATTTTCCCCTCTTTAAATCGGGAGACCCGGATTTTAGGGCCTTGTAAATCGACTAAAATTCCGATGATGCGTTCTTGTTTTTCAGCTTCAGCTCGAACGGATTCAATTCTTTTTCGGTGTTCTTCGTGGGAGCCATGTGAAAGATTACAACGAACCATGTTGACGCCTTCGGCGATAATTTTACTTAGATTTTCAGGGATATCAGTGGCCGGGCCTAAGGTGGCTATGATTTTTGTTCTTCTTAATAAATGTGCTTGGTTTTTCATGATTTGTCTCTGTTAATTATTTTCGTTTTTCCAAAATGGCAACGCCTGGTAAAATATCGCCTTGTAAATATTCCAGAAAAGCACCGCCTCCTGTGCTGACGTAGGAAATTTTTTCCATTAAATTAAATTTACTGAGCGCACTGAGTGTATCACCGCCCCCAGCAACTGAAAATGCATGACTGTCCGCGATAGCTTCACCCATGGCTCGAGTCCCTGAAGAAAAAGCAGGAAATTCAAAAACACCTACTGGACCATTCCAAATAATGGTTTCTGCCTTTTTAATAAATTGTGCAAATTCAATCTGCGTATTAGGGCCCACATCCAAAATCATTTCATCTTCGCTGATGTCATCAATCGTTTTAATTTTCCCTTCGGCATTTTCGCTAAAAGAATTAGCCACCACTACGTCTCTGGGCAAAGGCATTTTCACGCCTTTATTTTCGGCTAAATTCAGTAATGTTAGGGCTTGATCTAGCATAGAATCTTCACAGAGCGAATTACCAATATTATTTCCTTTTGCTTTTAAAAAGGTATTGGCAATTCCACCGCCGACAATTAATACATCCACTTTATTTATCAAATTTTCTAATAATTGAAATTTTGTGGAAACTTTAGATCCACCGACAATCGCCAACAAGGGACGCTTGGCATCCTGAAAAACCCGAGATAAATGTGTTAATTCAGAATCCAATAATAATCCAGCGCAGGCAATAGGCGCATATTCAGCAATGCCGACTGTCGAGGCTTCCGCGCGATGAGCCGTTGCAAAGGCATCCATCACAAAAACATCGCAAAAAGAAGCCATTTTTTGACTTAAGGCAGGATCATTCTTTTTTTCGCCCTTATTAAATCGAACATTTTCCGCCAATGCCACTTCACCTGGCTTAAGGTCAAAACCATTTAACCAATTCGGAAAAAATTTCACGGGCTTGCCAATTTTTTCCGACAAGACTTCTGCAACGGGGAATAAAGAAAATTGCGGATCGAATTCGCCTTCAGTAGGCCGACCCAAATGCGATAAAATCAGGACGGCCGCATTCGCCGACAAGGCTTTTTGAATAGTGGGTATAGCACGGTCAATGCGCTCAACATCGCTAATTTTCCCTTTTTCCATGGGTACATTAAAATCTTCTCGGATAATGAGGCGTTTATTTTTTAAATCCACCTCATCCATCGTCCGATATTTTTTTATCATTTTGCCGCCATTACTAGAGCGGTATCAATCATGCGATTCGAAAAACCCCACTCATTATCGTACCAAGAAACCACTTTACCTAAATTGCCAATCACTCGAGTCAATGTGGAATCATAAGTTGAAGATGCTGAATTGTGATTAAAATCAACGGAGACTAATTGTTCATCACAATAGGCCAAGATGCCTTTCATTGATCCATTGGCTGCGGCTTTCATAGCCGAGTGAATATCTTCGATAGAGAATGGTTTTTTGGCTTCAAAGGTAAAATCCACGACAGAAACATTAGGAGTGGGTACGCGAATTGCATATCCATCGAGTTTTCCGGATAATTCTGGCAGCACTAAACCTACGGCAGACGCGGCACCGGTTTTGCTTGGAATCATCGACAATGCAGCGGCGCGTGCACGACGTAAATCGGAATGTTGCATGTCAATTAATCGCTGATCGCTCGTATAGGAATGCACCGTGGTCATAAATCCGCGCTCAATTCCAAAGGCTTCATGCAACACTTTAACGAGTGGCGCCAAGCAATTTGTCGTGCATGAGGCGTTGGAAACAACACGATCATTGGCTGTTAAAATATTATCATTCACTCCAAAAACAATAGTCGGTAAATCGTCACCTGCTGGAGCCGAAATAAGCACTTTTTTAGCGCCGGCTTGTAAATGGGCTGAAGCTTTTTCTTTGCTTGTAAAAAAACCCGTGGATTCTAGCACCACATCAATCCCAAGCTCAGCCCAAGGTAAAGCCGAGGGATTTTTTTCTGCGCATACCCGAATTTTATCGCCATTAATAATAATGGAATTCGCATCGGAGCCTACTTCTGCTGGAAAGCGCCCATGCACACTATCGTATTTTAATAAATGCTCATTGGTTTTAATGTCGGTTAAATCATTTATCGCCACCAATTGAATTTCTTTTTCACGATGGCCTTCGTAAATCGCGCGAGCAATATTTCGCCCAATTCGACCAAAACCATTAATTGCTACTTTAATTGCCATACTATTCTCCTATAAATTTGAGGTTATGCCACTCGTGAAAGCAGCGATAATAAGGTCTTTTTCAGATTTTCCGTGGTGATGCCCAATTCCTTGTAAACTAATTTTGCCGGCGCGGAATAACCAAATTGATTAATTCCAATCACCTGGCCGTAATCACCCACAAATTGATACCAATAATCGGAAGCACCAGCTTCAATCGCCACACGTGCACGAACAGACAGCGGAATAACGCTATTGCGATATTCATTCGTTTGATTTTTAAAAATATCGGCACAAGGCATCGAGACCACACGAATTTTCATGTTCTCTTCTTTACTTAATTGATCAGCGGCCTCAACGGCCAAGTGAACTTCAGAACCTGTTGCAATAAAAATGCCTTCGATCGGACCAGAATCACTCCCAAAATCAGCTAGGACATAAGCGCCCCGCTCTATATTTTCCGAAGATTTTCGCAAATAATTTAAAGAAGGTAAATTCTGACGCGTTAATAATAAAGCACAAGGACCCCGATGTTGCAACGCATGCTCCCAGGCGGCTGCGGTTTCTAATAAATCAGCGGGTCTCCACACATTAACGCCCGGCGTTAATCGAAGCATGCTAGCATGCTCGATCGGTTGATGTGTTGGACCATCTTCGCCGAGCCCAATGGAATCGTGTGTTAGCACGTAAATGACGCGCTGTTTCATCAAAGAACTCAGACGTATTGCATTTCTCGCATAATCTGTAAACGTTAAAAATGTGCCGCCGTAAGGAATAAATCCACCGTGTAACGCCAGACCATTCATTATGGCCGCCATACCAAATTCGCGCACGCCATATTCGATATAATTTCCGGCGGGATTTTCTCGAGATAATATGTGCGTGCCAGACCAATTTGTGCAATTTGATTCCGTTAAATCGGCAGAACCTCCCAATAATTCTGGTAAATGAGGACCAAAAACATTTAAGCAGGTTAAAGAGGCTTTTCGCGTCGCAATATCTTTAGTGTCTTCTTTTGCACTCTTCCGAAGTGATTCTGTGATTGCAGCAAAATTCTCGGGCAAAAATCCACCATGACGGCGTAATAATTCAGCGGCTTTTTGGGGATGCTTTCTTTCGTATTTTGAAAATAGGATATTCCAGCTTTGCTCTAATTCTGCGCCCTCTTGTTTTTTATCCCAGGCCGCGTAAATTTCCGCTGGAATAACAAAATGTGGGTGATTCCACCCTAATCTTTCGCGGATTTTTTCAATTTCAGCTTCCCCCAATGGGGCGCCATGCGTTTTCTCAGAACCCGCGTGGGTCGGTGAACCAAAACCAATAACCGTTTTGCAACAAATGATAGTAGGCCTTTCCCGATCTTCATGCGCCAACATTATCGCTTTTCGAATTTCTTCAGAATCATGTCCATTCACATTTGGCACCACCTGCCAGCCATAAGCTTCAAAGCGCTGTGGTGTATTGTCCGTAAACCATCCCTGAACGTCACCATCAATAGAAATTCCATTATCATCGTAAAAGACAATTAATTTTCCTAAGCCCCAGGTTCCGGCGAGCGAACAGACCTCATGTGAAATGCCTTCCATCAAATCACCATCACCACAAAAAGCGTAGGTGTAATGATCAACAAGCTTGAATTCTTCGTCATTAAATTGTGCCGCCAGAATTTTTTCAGCTAAGGCCATACCCACTGCATTAGCAAGCCCCTGACCCAAAGGCCCTGTCGTGGTTTCCACTCCAGGCGCTTCCGCATATTCTGGATGTCCTGGCGTTTTGGAATGAAGCTGACGGAAATTTTTTATGTCTTCGATAGAAAGCTCAAAGCCCGTTAAATGCAGCACGGCATAAAGCAGCATAGCGCCATGACCATTTGAGAGCACGAAACGGTCTCGATTAAACCAATGGGGATTTCGTGGATTTACTCGAATAAAGTCGTTCCATAGCACTTCGGCAATATCCGCCATGCCCATAGGCATGCCAGGGTGACCGGAGTTTGCTTTCTGAACAGCATCTATCGCTAAAAATCGAATAGCGTTGGCAAGGGTCTTTCGTGTGGGCATTGTTTTGATCTCTTCATAGTGGACGCGCGCTCAATCATAACGAGCTCGCGGCCCGAAGGCAATCTTGATCTACTCTTTGTGTCTTTCGTGAGTAATGTGCAGGGCTATTAGCCGCGCAATCCAAACGGTTAGGTAGACTTGGCCCGTAATGCCTTCCATCCACGAAATCGTTCTGGCCACATGTGACACCGGCGTAATGTCGCCATAACCAACCGTTGATAGAGTAATAAAACTAAAGTAAATAAAATTGAGTGTTTTAATTTGTTGAACATTTGAGATAGCGGTAGGAAATGCGTAGGCCTGATGGTTAACGGCAAAAATAAGCAAGTGCAAAAAACTAAAGGTCAAGCCCAACAACATATATCCGCAAATTGCCCCGAAAATGGTGCTCGCCGTTACTTCTTCACTCCGGATAATATAAAAGATAACTGCAATACTGGTTACCCCAAAGAAAAAGCAAGTCACGCTCGTATTAATAAACCCCGTTTTAGGTCCCATCCCATAAATAACTCCATACCATTGAACGCCAAACACAAATGCCGCTAAAACAATGCCCAAACGTAAAACCCGTTTATTCTTTTCGATGGCATAGACACTGAGAACTAATATCAAGCTAAATAGCCCAGAAATAAGGTGCATGCGATGAGGTGTGTCAATAAAAAAAGGCGGTAAAAGAAAATAAAGCATTAAAGAAATAAAAAGTAAAATAAAGCGATTTTCTTCAAATTTCATTAAGTGCATGATTATTCCTTTTCACGAGATGCTGAAACTCATAGGCCTGGGGATTTTTTTCGTCCGATGGATGGGCTTCACGATTTAAAATTACATAATTATTTTCGTCAAAATCTGGGAAAAAAGCATCGCCTTCACAATTTAAATCTATATACGTGAGATAAAGTTGGTCGGCTAGTTGAAGCGCCTGTGTATATACATTGGCACCACCAATAATCATAATTTCCGCCTCTTCTTTTAAAAGGGCTATTGCATTTTCGAGGGAATCTACGCATTCCACATTTTCTATAACAAGATTTTTTTGCCGAGAAATAACCACATTTCGGCGACCAGGCAATGGCCTTCCGACGCTTTCAAAGGTTTTTCGACCCATGACTATCGGTTTTCCCAGTGTCACTTTTTTGAAATGGGCCAAATCCGCCGGTAAATGCCAGGGCATTTTATTTTCTTTGCCAATCACACGACCACGAGCCATCGCCGCGATGATGGAAACTAAAGGTTTTTTTAACATGTGGCTATCCTGTTTTACTCATTATACTGATCAGACATGAAAATTGGTATCCCTCAGAAATTGCTACACTTTCAAGCCGCATCGAGAAAAATGTGGCCTTCTGACCTATAATGGTTTTATATGAACTGGCCAGGAGATGGATATGACAACGCTGGTGTGTGGATCGTTCACTTATGACAATACCATGGTTTTTCGAGACCATTTTAAGAACCATGTTTTACAAGACATGGGACATTTGATTAGTGTTGCTTTTCCCATTCCTCGAATTTCTCCAAGCTTTGGGGGATCTGCTGGGAATATTGTGTATGGTTTGAAATTGCTGGGAATTGAGAGTTTGCCAATGGCAACCGTTGGTTCTGATTTTGAAAAATATCTTAACTGGCTCGATAAAAATAAAATTTCACATCAGTATATTCATGAGATTCAGGAGGCGCTAACGGCTCAAATATTTACCATTTCTGATCTTGACGGAAATCAAATCAGCGCGGTTCATGGAGGCGCTATGAATCGCTCGCATTTAGTTTCGATTTTTGATGCGGAACATGTGACGATGGGGGTTGTTGCACCCGATGGAAAAAAAGGCATGCTCTTGCATGCTCAAGAATTTAAACACGCTGGAATTCCCTTTATGTTGGATCCCGGCAAACAATTATCGAAATTTTCAGATATTGAATTAACCGAGCTCATCCATCAAGCGAGTTATATTGTGGTAAATGATTATGAATGGGAAATGCTCCATAGTGCAACAGGAATGCGTGAAGACGAAATTGTGAAAAAAGTTCGTGCGCTAATTATTACTCGAGGTTCTAAAGGTTCTCTCATCATTACTCAACATGAAAAGATTGAAATTCCGCCTGCAAAACCTCGTGATCGAATCGATCCTATTGGCTGCGGAGAGGCTTATCGTGCGGGTTTAATTTATGGCTTGGAAAAAGACTTGGGATGGGAGGCTACTGGTCGGGTCGCCTCTTTGATGGGCGCCATCAAAATGGAACATCGTGGCACGCAAAATTATCGCTTCACCATCGATGAGTTCTCCCATCGTTTTCATAAGAACTTTGGCGTTGCCATGGATTTCGGCCGCCGCAAAAAACCTCTTTTATAGCGACTGTTATTATCTCATCTCCACTTGCGGGAGAGGCTAGTATTAGTGGTAGGAACAGCCTCTTGTACAAAAACCAAAGCCCGTTTAGGATAGCCTCATGAAAAACTGGCTAAGCGAAAATATTCTTGGACATGGTAAGCAGCGAAAAACGGGGCCCCATGAAATCACTTTGCACTATCTCCAAATAACCTGGAAAATCGTTTACGACCCAAATTTACCGACAAAAAAACCCTGTGAAAATGGCCACGAATTATTTTTACCCATTCGATCGAAAAATTACAAAGAAGCCATGGTGCTATTAAAATTATGGTTGAAACAAAAAGCCTGGTTATATTTACCTCAACATTTAGCAGAACTTTCGAAAGAACATCACTTGCCTTTTGCAGGATTAAGCATCCGCTCACAAAAAACACGCTGGGGTAGTTGCAGCTCTCATCACAAAATTAACTTAAATTCAAAATTACTATTTTTACCGAGGCGATTGGTGGATTATGTCATTATTCATGAACTCTGCCACACTAAATTTCTCAATCACTCGAGTAATTTTTGGAATTTAGTCGAGCACCATCTCCCCCACTACAAACGATTAGAGCGAGAAATTAAGCACGAAAATAATTTTGTTCCAACTTGGTTTGTTTGAGGGAGCCTAACCCCTCTCGAATTTATCCAACCTAATTCAACTCACCAAAAACCACTGCAGCCGCTTCCAAGGTTTTTTCAATTTCTCTCTCCCCATGTGCCAAAGAAATAAATCCAGCCTCAAAAGCCGATGGAGCCAAATAAATTCCCTGCTGCAACATCCCATGAAAAAATTTTCGAAATCTCGCTTGATCGCAATTCATCACCTCTTCATACGAAGTCACAGATTTTTGTTCAGTAAAAAATAAACCAAACATCCCGGCGGTATAATTCGCCACCAGTGGAATCCCAGCTATTTTAGCCTTTTCCAAAATACCATTCACTAAATAGGCCGTTTTTTCCATTAAACTTTCATAAATCCCTGGCTTAGTTAATTCTTTTAACGTCGACAAACCAGCGGCCATTGCTAAAGGATTTCCCGACAAAGTTCCCGCTTGATAAACCCCGCCTTCTGGAGCCAAATAATTCATGATTTCCTGACGTCCACCAAAAGCCCCGACCGGCATCCCACCCCCAATTATTTTCGCCAAGGTGCTTAAATCGGGCTTAATTCCATAAATAGATTGGGCACCACCTAAAGCAACACGAAACCCTGTCATCACTTCATCAAAAATCAACACCGATTGATAATCATCACATAAACGCCTTAAACCTCGGAGAAATTCAGGTTTTGGTAAAAGCATATTCATATTTCCAGCAATGGGTTCCACAATAATAGCGGCAATTTGATTGCCGAATTTTATAAATAATTCGGAAACAGAATCTAAATCATTAAATGTTGCGGTAAGTGTGTCTTGTGCTACGCTTGCCGATACACCCAAAGACGTCGGAACACCAAAGGTGAGGCCGCCTGAACCGGCTTTTACTAATAAAGCATCAGAGTGGCCATGATAACAGCCTTCAAATTTAATTATTTTATCTCGGCCGGTATAGCCTTTTGCTAAACGCAGAGCGGACATCGTGGCTTCTGTCCCAGAACTCACCAAACGAATTTTTTCGATGGAGGGCATTAGGGCAGAAATTAATTCAGCGAGTTCCACTTCAGCGGCGCAGGGCGCGCCAAAACTTAAGCCATTTTCAGCGGCTTGTTGAACGGATTTTATGACGGCCGGATGGGCATGCCCTAAAATCATGGGGCCCCAGGATCCGACATAATCTACATACTGACGTCCATCGACATCAAAAATATAGGCAGCCTTCGCTTTTGAGATAAATCGTGGCACGCCACCCACCGCCTTAAATGCGCGAACGGGTGAATTTACACCACCTGGGATGACTTCCTTCGCGCGATCGAATAAAATTTTTGATTGCATAGGAGTGGCTTGCGCCTCGACGACTTGCATGGGATATTCTCCAATTCGGTTTTAAAAGGGCCCCATTATGCCATATCAAAAATACATTTGTCTGTTGTGCGGTTTCATTTATGACGAGGAGGCCGGCTGGCCGGAAGATGGCCTAGCCCCCGGCACGCGATGGGCTGATGTCCCTGAGGACTGGGCCTGCCCAGATTGCGGTGCCACCAAAGCCGATTTTGAAATGGTTGAGATTGATTAATAACTTATGTCCATTTAAACTGTGGTGGAGAAATTTTTGCGCGCTTCGTCACGCCCTCTTCTTCATCTTCAGCTAAAACAAAAATCGCCGAAGGGGAAACCCTTTTACCTGTCTCACCTTTTCCATCTTGAGGATATTCTTCACGTATAACGCTTTCTGTTACTACACCAGCCGAATGCAATAAATTATTAAATCGAGGGTCCAGGGGTTTTTGCAGTTCTTCCGAATAAAGCTGCTTTTTTAACTGCTCGGCTTGTTCTCGTAAAGCTTGAAGCTCTCTTTCTTTTTCTGAAATATTGTCTTCAAACTTTTTAAGATCTGGATTTTCCGTCCTAACTAATTTCTCAATAAGCTCTTTTAGCTTCTCACAACCCCAGTTGTATTTGTCATTCTTTGCTGCAGCGAACTGCATCCAATGCAAAGAAAGCTTCATACTTTCGAGCTCAGAGATATTTTCTGGGGAAACAGGAAATAGACCAAGCTTAATGAGAAAGGAAATGTTTGAAAAACCGCTAAGCTCCCCTAAATTAGCTGCCTTTTTGAATAGTTTGAATGCAGTTTCCATTACCCCTTCTGGATATTCTATAGTGAAAAATCTTCGATAGTTGATAAGTAAACCGCCTAAACCACACATCGCATTTGCGCTCTCCCTTTCGGCAAATTCAGACAATATTTTGTATGCCGTTTTAACAAGTAGGGACAGTGGCTCAATATATGGGTAAGGTGTTTTAAATAGAGCTTTTACACCTGTAAGTCTAATCATTATTGTATCTAGATAGTAATAAATGCTCCGTGCCAAGGATTTCCCAGGGAAGTACTCAACTAAAAAATTAGCAACCGTAAAATAAAAGTTCTGTCTTTCTTCTAAGGATGTTGGAAGCATTGGATTTTTTTCCGATAAAATAAAAAATAGAATTGACTGAATTTTAATTTCGGATGTTTTGTTTAGGTCTTCTGGCTTAATCTGCATCCCAAGGATTAAGGCACAGGATTCAAAATCGTTGTTTTTCAGGAGTTCATAACATTTTGCTAGGCGTCTCTCTACGCTCAGGACTCCAGGAATGCAAGCAAGAGAAATTTCCGCTCCAGGATGACCTAAGATTTCAGCCAACTGGAAATACTGGATCATAAATTTTTTTGAATTAGGAATATTTTTAAGATTTTGAAAAATAAAACCAGAATAGAAGCAAGCTTGAGCTTTTATTTCATTTTCGATTTTTTCTTCTTTTGTATGAAGAAAAATCTTTTGTATTATTTCACTCTTTTTATTCCGTAAGTCCATCAGAAGTTTGCCAAGTTGTTGGGAAATTTTAGTAACTTTCAAGTCCAGTAAAAAACGAGCAACTAAGGTAAAATCCAACATACTTTTAGAAGATAAATCCGCCTCAGCCGTAATGACATCCTCTTGACTTGCCTTATCGACGGACATTTCCTTGAGAATTTTCTCTAAATGATGGGGGACTTCTTTCTTTTCAGGACGCATAGTAACTCCAAAATTTTTGCATGTAGGCAAAGTATAGGGCCATAATATTAAGGAAATCTTAAATTTGATTCTTTTTATCCGATATTTCTTTGCAGGTGGATTCAAAATGTGGAGCCCCCTCTCCCCTTCGGGCAGAGGATAGGCCCATAATTACCCCAAATCGCTTAATAATTCCTTAACATTTGGCTGATATACTAGATCTATTAAGTGAGATAAAGCGAGGTTAGAATGAGACAAATTGACAAGAATTTTTATGAGTGGCTCAGAAAAACGATGAGCTTGAAGAATTTATTGCGTGCTGAATTTCCAAAGCAAATCAATCAAAAAGAAGTAGAAGAACTTAAAATTTTTTTAGATAAAGGAGCTATTGAGAGTTGTAAGGAATATCCATCCGCGCTTCTCCACCTGCTTGCGTTAAAAAGATACCACCTGGTTCAAGCCTTCGTGATGCACAAAAAGTACACTCCGCTTGCTTCCATAAATAATGCCATTTTTTATGCAATCAAAGACAAAGAATACTCCTTAGCTGAATCTATTCTCCGAAAATTTATACCGACTGACCTTCAACATCTTTGCAACTTTAATGTGTGTATTGAGAACGAAGATGGTCTTGCGCTGCATCATGCGATCTTTAGCAAAAAAACTGAGCTTGTGAAATTATTAATGGAATATGGTGCAAATCCTTATACACTGGGACCTGTGGCTAAAGCTGGAAGTTCCTTTAATACCTCACCAATGGCCTATGCTTTTCATTTAGCCTGCGAGAAGCAAAGCGATGAAGATTTAAAAAGCTATGTTGATGTAATTTGTGTGATGCTCGACAGCATAAATTATAATCCCGATCTTAACAGTTTTAAGTCTCAATTTATCAACTACCTTAAAGCGCAGCCCGAAAAGTCTCTTGAATCCTTTAACAAAATTATCCATCACTTAAGTTTCAAAACGAAACATCGGGATATTGGTATCCAGCTAATGGAACTGATCTCCAATACCGATATCAATTTAAATGCCAAAGTAGAATTCGTGGAGTTTGCAGACGTCTATCAGAAAATATTTGGATCAAACGATACTCGATATAAAAATATTAAAGATATTTCAGAAGATTTTGCTAAATTGAAAGAGAATACTTTTCCAGCGGCCAAAACGCTCTATGATTTGCGATATGAATTTTCTTCCGGAAATATACCAGAGAATCTTACATCGCTAGTTCAAGCTTTGGAAAAGCCCGTAACCGCTTTTAACTATTACAAAGCCTGCGCGGATTCCAAAGACAAAGATCCAGCTGGCGAAATGGCTTTGTGCGTGGCCGAAGCTTTAGAGAATGGCACTCATGGACAAAAAACGGATTTCATAAAGGCTAATGAATATTTTCAACGCGCTGTTACTTTACTGGCCGATAAAGCACTTGAAAAGTATTTAATTTTTATTCCTTTACACCAATCTGAAGAACCTGTGATTAGCTCTTTTATTGATTTTACGGCGAAACAAGAAAATCCTGAGAGGGCAAAATTCCAAGTAGCTCTATCTAAATTAATTATTTCACAAGCGATGATAAAAAAACTAAAAGATTTATCTTTAGATAACATCGATATCGAATTGGCTCGCCCGATACATAATGAAAATTTTAAGACTTATATCGAAGCCTTAAATGAAAAACCGGATTTAAATACCATTAAGAAATTTTTTGCTGCTGGTGCAGATTCGAGTTATGGAGGCCAGGGCGGCTCTGCCCTAGAATTCTGTGCGACGAGAAATTATTTTGAAGCAACCCTCCTGATACTTCAGCAGGAAAATGGTAAGCCAAACTTGGTACTAAATTTCGGATCCGCATTAGGGATAGCAAAGGCCTATCAAGCGAAGGCGGGGAATCCTAAGGAAATAAAGGATCTTCTTCTCGCTGGCGAATATTTTCTAAAAGCCGCAAATTTAGAGTTGAAAAAAGGGCTCCCCGAATATATTAATTTCGTGGAGTATTACGGTGTCTCGCTAAATGATAATCCCGCCTATTCAGCGCTTATTAAACCGTTTATCGATTTCGCCCGTTTGCAAACAGGTGATGCGCGTCTCGAGTGTGAAATTGCCCTTTCAAAATTGGCATACCATGACGACATTGCTCAGCAGATCAAAGATCAATTCCGAATTGATACCCTCTATCAAGCAAAAAATCCCAAAACCCAGTTTGAATTGCGCTGCACATTATTGGCTGAGTTTTTAGAAATGAGTGACCTCACTTTGGAATTAAAAATTGTTGCATTTCAAATAAGTGAAGATTTAAAAAAAGGAGCCAAAAATCCTTCGGATGCGGACTTTGTAAAAATGCTTTCTGATAAATTTAATAAAGCAGAAAATGAAGGCGATTTCTGTCGTGGATTGTCGGATGAAAAAAACAAAAAAGATGTCATTGAAGTTTTAGAAAAAATGGATACGCCTTTAGCTCGTGCCTTTCTCATCGATCATTATGCCGCTTCATACATGGAACGAAGCATTGAAGTTTTAGAAAAAATGCTCGAAAATTCAAAGCCAGGTTTTTTTAATGGAAAAGCAAATGTCAATTCCGTAAATAGGCTTACTGCATCAGAGATTGCTATTTGTCAATGTTTAGCTTTAAAGTGGCATTCTGGTTCTTCGAAAAAATTTTTTGAACTTACCAGCTCGAAAGTTGACAAGGTTTGTTCGCCAGCTTTAGAGTCTGCAACCATTAGTTACCTTTACGGAAGATGTCTAAAAGAGAACTATTTTTTTCGTAAACATGATAAGAAACTGGCAGCCTCACGTTTTTTGGCTGCAGCCGAGAAATTTATTGAAATGTACTTTTATGTTAAGCGGCGGGATTTTTTAGAGAATGGGCTTGATAGCCTGAACGAATCACGTTGGATAGGGGGGCTTCGGTCCACTTCGGATTTTCGAGAACAGCTCTATAAATTTCAATGGTCTCAGGATGAAATAATATTGATTGAAAACTCGTGGCCTATGGAGCGCCGGTTCATCCCATCGACACCTCAAAAAGTTCAGAAAAAAGAAGATGAACAAGATTTCCAGCTGCTGGGGCAAACCTCATCGGA
Organism: uncultured Gammaproteobacteria bacterium; assembly: GCA_963711375.1. Lineage (GTDB taxonomy): Bacteria > Pseudomonadota > Gammaproteobacteria > Coxiellales > Coxiellaceae > CAVQDV01. The sequence continues at coordinate 1,369,051 of CAVQDV010000005.1, read as the reverse complement.
AGGAATTCGTCTTTCTATACTCCAGGCCATATTTGCGCCTAATGAGCATCAAAGACTGAATTTTCTAAATTGTGCGGCGCAAATGAACCCTCTGGTTTTCTCTCAGGTGGTCGTAGAAAATGTGAAATCTGCCATTAGCTTACCGGATGAAGTGAAGCAAATCATGCTGACTTGTGCAAAAGACGTTCTATCGAACCAGTTGATCGTGGGAAAAAATTACGAAGAATTGCTAAAAGTCTTTGAGGCTGTTTCTTCCCAACTTGCTGAGCTAATTGCCTTGAGTTCACCGGCTCCGAGTGCACCACCGGCTTTGAATTCCAGCGCTTTTTTTAGCCCTCCCCCTTACAATACTGTTCTTGAAAATCTTTCGAAATACCCTGAGGAAATGCCTTATGATAAATGACGGCACTACGCGCAATATTAATTATACTTAATTTTGCTGTGAAAAAACTTGCTCTACATCGTAGCCGAATTCGGCCTCAGTGCTTGAACTGGGGTGTAGTGAATTCCAATAATTGTAGCCCTGACAATTTTGGGTAGGGTGCAATTGACAGGCCTTCTGCAAATTTTGCTTTGGTGTTTCTTGAGCAATCTGCTGAAAAAATTGATATTCATCCACCAAGCTCACGCGCCCTGGGAATTGTTGATTTAATTGCGAGACTTCTTCTCGTAAATATTTATTATAAGATAGTGCATAATGTTGGGTAAACAAGCCCAAAACAGGATGTTGCCCGGCGAATGGAGTTAAATCAAAATTCGCCAACGTAAAAATATAAACATGCCCTTGGGGAATCGAAGTCAGTATTCGATAGGCACCCATATATACCCGTGTTGCCATATTATAGGTACTGGGTGATCGAAGATGTTTCGCGGCCGATAATAAATCATTACCGCCTATTTCTAGTACGTAATCGGTGTTGGCATTTACGGAGACTCTCTTCGTTTTTAAATCAGCGAGGAATAATTCAATTTGTCGATCCATCCCAGGCACGATAACTTTTCCTAAATTCGCAAGAGACGGATCCGCTAAATAAGTTTGTCGAGCCCAAAGCATGCCTTCTGCCGTGCAAAGATTTGCGGGAACTTTTTTAAAGCTACCATAATAAGTGCAAGTAGAAAGACTTGTTGCACTGGCCCAGGCATAATTAACGGACATGTTTACGCCAGCAATGTTTTGAGCGCTATTTTCAACGCTAATCCAGGGTGTAATATTGGGCGAACTAATTTGATTATCGGCATATAAATCCGTCGTTAAAAATTCTGTCCAAGATAGGCTGCGAAAAGGGCGCACAATTCCATCGAGCGTAGGCTGAGGAGGTAGATGATCATTTGCCAAATTTGGAACAGGATAATTATGGACATTGACGTTTGGCAGGGAAAGATCAACGGGATTGACCACCGGAACGAAAACCATGCTCGTTAAATTGGCAAGTGTCATCGGCTTATTAGGATCTGTTAGGGTGTGGGCATCTTCCGGGAAGTTGCCCATATCCGAATAGCTATCGCCAAACACGATAACATTCGATATTCCAGCCGAAGCTAGTAAAGGGGTCGATAGGCAAAAGATCATCGCTATTAGTTTTCTGTACATCGTCATTTTCTCATTATTTAGGCAAATTATACCCCATGAACCTTAAGGGAACCTTAAAACTGCCTAGAAATGTACAGATTTTAGCCGAATTAAGCCTAAAAAGCCCCTTCAACGTTCCGTTTTTCTGAAGCTTGCCTGGGTCTCTGGCCGTTCTTCTAAACTTATGCAAACCTATCCAAAAGTAGCTTTGCTGTTAGATTCCTGCTTCACAGAGGCTGGTTTCACTTTAATTTTATAATCAAAGCCAGAGCCTTCCTCTCCACCGGCAATTCACGGTGGAACTCACCGCATATTTTTTTTAAAATTCACAATGCTTTCACACTGTATAATAGATTTATATACCTTTTTTATTTTTGTAAATTCGTATTTTAGGGTTTTTTTAGAGAGAAAAAGGGATGTTTAAGCAGATTTTGTACAGGTTGTTAAAAACCCTCACATAAATTAAAATTTAACCCCATGTTTTAAAAATATAACATCAAAAGCGGTTTGGGTTGGCATGCTTTTTTGCTTCCTACGCAAAAAATAGGGTATAAAATACCCTATTTTTCTTTGGGATTTCTCCCTAGAGTTTTGCAGAGACAAAACAATGGAGTTGTCCTTATGAGAAAAATAGAAGTGGAACCCGTAATCATCGAGGATTTTCCTCAGAATGAATATATTTCTTTGATTATAGTTTTCTTGGCAAAATCAGAAATTACTATTACCCATAAAGAGCAAGAAGCAATTAAAACTTATAAGAGTCCAGAAACCCTGCTTCAAGCTTTTCGATATCTTGATACTTACCCTAAAGTGCTTGAAAACAATTTTGATGCCTTAGTTTCACACCAAGATCCTCAAAATTTGGCGCTCGCATTGTGTGCTCTAGCTAAGGCTGAATTATTATCACCGATAAAACCATATACAAAAAAAATCCAAATTCGATTATTTGACTCCGAAACCCCCCATATTTTTGCAAATAGCATTTTCGATTTTTGCCACGACAAGGGCTATGAAAATCTACCTCTTTTGCTCGATAAGGGCCGTACGGGTTCTTTGCTTGGTATGACTAAATTTCAACTTAAACTCCCTAATATTATTACAAAAATGCTAGTAAACTATTTATCTCAACGCACACAAAAAGATCTTCTACGCTTATTGAGTAAAATTCGAGACGAGGGTTTAAAAGTTGTCTGGGAACATATTCAAGCGCTTTGCGAAGATAGAATAATAGATGAATTTTCCAATCTGTTTAATCAAAATGATCAAGGCAAAAATTTTTCATTGTCAATTGGAGAGAAAGTTGAAGCACAAGTTTTTAGATCGACTCTTAATTATTTTAAAAATAGGAATGAGTCTCCTTCTAAAAATCCACTTAAAACTCCAAAAGCCGCATCACCTTTAATTGAATCAGTAATCACTGATGAAAATTATACTTCCCCTTTTGCTAAATTTCCTATTGAACTTGTCAGAAAGATTTTTGATTTTCTTCCTATTAAAGAAGCCGCGCGAGCAGGACGAACATGCAAATTTTTCTATAAAGCAACGCATGAGGATCCCATTTGGAAAAATTTAATTTCTCGCTCCGCGATAGAATTTAATGTAAGCAGGAATTGTTCCTTCATATGGAAAAAAAATACTTCTTTTATAGCAGCAAGTGGAAAAAATATTGGCCAGTTTACCGCTGCTAATGTTGAAAATTTAAAAATATTCACTTGCTTCAATTTGCCGAAAACTTTTGCTCGTATCATTCAAATTGCAGTTGGACGGTCCTTGGCTTTAACTTTTCCCTATGACAGTCATTTTATAATTTATGGTGTCGATGAGAAAGGCCAACCTTTACTTGCTGCAGCTGGCTCTAAGTCTCACCTTCTTGATAATGACAAACTCCCTTTTGGCGTTTGCCTCGTCCCTTTACCGGACTCTTTAACGTGCGTGACAGATATTGCGATTGGTGACGGTTGTTCCGCGATAAGCGCTATCAATAAAGAAGGATTGCCTCTTCTATTCACTTGTGGCCCTACTTACAATCACCTGCCTAAGATTGGTGGGGGAAAAGTTTATCCCAATATGCCTTCCTTTCTTTCCGAAGAAATCCCAGAATTTTTTTCAAAGATTTTTCGTCTTTATATCACCCAGAACGATGATATTGATCAATATATCGTTTTACATGGTGAAGATTATAATGGGGAACCCATTTTTGCACTTATTTCTCAGAGATCCAGAGATCAAAGCTATGTTCTAAGACCGCCCAGCGACTGGGTAGACGTGCGCTTTGATTCTACTCATACAGTGCTATATGGGAAGGATAAAGATAATCAACTGTTTTTAGCAAGCTTTAATACCCCTACTGAAGCAATAACAGTTTCAGAAGAAGATTCGGATTCGGATTTGGATTCAGTTAAAAACAGGCCCTTCAAAATTCCAGAAAAATACCTCGATATTACTGATAAGAACAACGAATTTTCAGATAAGCTCTTTACCTGTATAAAATTGCCCTTATCTTTTACTAGGATAGATGAAATTATTGCGAGCAATAATACATTGAATGATGGCGAAAATCTCCCTTATATCGTTGTGCGCTGCTCAAATAACAATGGTCAAACAAAGCATTTTGCTCTGAATCTTGGAAAGAAACCCAATATTAAAAATTTGGATTTACCAGAAGATTTTGCCGCGGTATGTCAAATTTCTAATGGCATTTATCACTCAATTGTCAGTGGTATCGATGCAAAGGGCCAAGCTCTCATTGCCTGCTGCGGCAATAATGAAAAAGGCCAACTTGGAACTGGAAATCAACTTAATCAAGATAAATTCACAGTGGTGCCTTTGCCACCGGGTTTACGAAAAATTATTCGAGTTAGCGCGGGTGATAATTTTACCCTGGTGTATGGATTTAATGAATCTGGGATTCCCCATTTGGCTGCTACTGGGGACAATACCTGGAGTCAATGTGGTTATGATTCAAAGCAGCTAAAGGAGCTGGATATTTTCACCTTTGTTCCAATTTATGGATCGGTTTGGGAAGAGTTGATTACCGACCCTGCAATTATCCCGCTCAAGACTCGACCGGAATCTTTAACTGAAACAGATGATGACTCTCAAGAACAACAAGCTTTTATGAAGAAGAATTAATGAGGAGTAGTGATGAGATATGAAGAAATACCGAGACCTCTAGAAGAAAAAGAAATAGAAATTCTCATAGAGGGATTAAAAAATAATGACCCAGGCTTAAACTTTATGTTCATGGTACTCGTTAGTCTGCGCGATGAGCAACTCCGTGCGATTTGCGAGGCCTTGAAAAAAAATCAAACTGTTAAACGAATCGATTTTGGAAAGAGCCCTCTAAGCTTAGTGGGGGCCCAATATTTTGGCGAGGTTTTAAAAAAAAACACTACCCTTACCGATCTTTCGCTCTCCAAGACTGGGCTTACCGATGAGGGAATCGAGAGAATTTGTGAAGGCTTGATAGAAAATCAAACGCTAAGCACGCTCGATTTAAGTTTAAATGAATTTAGTTCTAAGGGGGCTTTTAAAATAGCTGAAGCTCTCGAAAAAAATACAACGCTCGATTTCCTTCATCTTTTTGGAAATAGAATCCTAAAGGAGGGCGCCAGAAGAATTTGCGCTGCTTTAAGGGTAAATCAAACTCTAACTGGAATTATTCTTTTTGAGTGTAGCTTTATTGACTCCTGTGGCAGTGAAGCAGATCTTCTTATGTCTCGCAATAAACTTATTACTTCTGAAAAAGACCCCTTCATTTTGATGCGAAAACTCCAATCCTTGTTAAAAGACAAAGTATTCAATCACTATTTTAATGCCGTTAAAGGAGCCAAAATTCGAGGGGAAAAACCCTCCCTTTTTCATCCGGCATTATCTAGTGACATAGGTAAAAAGCTCATGGCCTTTTATCAAAATAAATTAAATTTAGAAGGCTTCTGTGAGGGAGATCGCGAGACACTTGATTTTGAGGCTATGGCTCTAATTATTGGATTTGCTCCGGGCTGGTTGCACGCGCTGCCCACAGAGTTTCTAAAGAGAGTTCCTGGGGCGCAACTGTCGATGCTTTTCAATTATTCCAAACAAGAAAATCCTACGCTATCGTCTAGTAATAAAGCAAGTGACAAACAAGTGATCAGTAGTAGGAAGTAGTTAAATTAATTATGGGTAGACCATGCTAATGAATTCTCTTCTAAAGCTGTTTGGGTTGGTATCCATTCAAAAGAGGAAGCGGGTATATCCGCCTCCTTTTTCTTTAATGAGGGATTTTATTTACCAAGAACCTTTAGTTCGATCGAATCAGCATTTTCCGTTGGCTGATTTTCATCTGAGGCGTTGATTTCCTCTTCTTTCCTAGCTTCTTCAACATTAACATTTTCAAGACGCGGGTCAGGCGCATTGTTGTCATTATTGTTGTTGTTGGGCACAGAATTAATTGCTTGAGCAAGCTCGGGCGAGCTTGATTTCTTTCTGCCAAAAGAAAAAAGCCCAGTGACACCATTTACTAAAGATTGGACCATACTCACTTTAGGCGCAGAACTAATAGGCGCCGGACTAACTAAATTCAGATTTTCAGGCAAATCCTTGCTTGCTTGAGTTTTTTTCAAGTAGCTCTCAATAGCAAATGTTAGAGGCTCTCCATCAGAACTCTTACCCCGCTCAGGATTTGCAGTGAACCAGGCATCGATAGAATTATCTTTTATAAACTGATCCATTTTAGCATTATCTAGCAGGCCTACAGGATACTTGCCTGCATAGTTCAGGATAAGAACAATAGTCAAATTTGGATCGTCGATTTTTGACGTTAAATCATTTTTCCATTTTAAAACCGCCTCAAAGGTGGCGGGTTGAGTTAAATCGCAAAGTATAAACGCGATGTCGGCATTTCTATAATAGACCCGAGTCAAATTACCAAAACGCTCCTGCCCAGCGATCGCCCATAGTTGAAGCTTAACTATTGTATCATTAGACCAATTAATGCTTTTGAGATCGAAATCGCAACCAATCGTGGTCGTCCGAGGCACACCGAACCCCGTATAGGTCCAAGCCCGAATCAGGTCCTTGGCACCAGTAGCAATGTCACCTAAAACCAAAGTTTTAAGCATTATTTCTGTCGTTTCATTCTCGGAATAAGAATCTGAGCCTCTCATCATTACACCTATTTGTTGTGATCATTAGGGAAAGTATACCGCCCTAATATTAAGGAAATATTAAATTTTAGATTTCATTGGAAATATTTCTTTATTGATTTCACATGTTCACTCGATTAACCTCTCGTATCAGCCCCAAACTGGGCGTGGCTTTTTTCATAGGGACAAATAAAAATGCGCAAAAACGACGTTAGCTCACTTCCTTTTTATGCGGAAAAATCTGATTCAGGTTGTGTTGTGCCTGAAACCTTAGAATTGCTTTTCGAATCCCAAGCAAAAGTTACTGATTTTAGTTCAGATCGGCCCATTTATCTTGCGAATATTCCAATGAATGGCGCAGATCCTGAGTTAGATCCCATTCAATTGCTCGATAAAATTCGAGAAGAAATTTTTTTTGATAATGATTTAAGTGTGGCGGAAAGAGAAAAAGACTTGAGCCGATTATCCGTTGTAATAGGGATCAATCGACGAATGTCCTTAATTGATGAAAGCCGCATCCCAACATTCAGTGATGCAGAAAAAAATAAAATAAATACTCTGCCTTTTCATGTCATTATTATCGGGTTTTTATGGAAGCCATCATTCAGTTTTACTCAAGAAGGTGTAAAACAAATCAATTTCAATTATCTCGATAGCTTTCAAATGGCCAAACACTGGTGCGAGGAAAATCCGCAGGCGAAATCCGACGTGCAATTTTTTGAAAAGGAAAAGATTAAAAGCACAATGATTCCCTATGGCGGAATTCGCAACACAATTGCGTCTTATCGTCCCACTCAAGAAGCTGGATATCGACTGAGATCACAGTTTCAAAAGAGCGATCTTTATTTTTTAATGTTGGATGCTGATGTAAAATCGATGATATTAAAAAATGGATTTGGCTTATTGCGATATTATGAAAACCGCTTGTTGACGGATCTCAAAAATACAAGACCAACCCTAATGGCGGGAGGATTTTGCATTGACCCCGGGGAAGGATTCATGCAATCCGAATATGCAAATCTCGTTTTAAAGATTCAAGATGCGATTTCCAAAATTTTTCCTTTAGGCATTTATTATAGCGAAACTAATTGCCTGATTTACCTGCCACCCAATGTCCACTCCTTATTAGAGCCCTTTTTGTTGGAACGTTCTGAAATGAAAGGCGTGGTGCGACACTTGATAAAACGAGAAAACCCCCAAATTATTTTTGATATTAAGGCTGCTATCACCACTACCCTTCCAACCAGAATGAAAAAGAAATTTACAGGTTATGAAGAACAAAGCAAATTTGTTGGTTGGAATTTAAATGATATCCACCACTTTCGCGGCATTCCTCAATCTCCATTAAAACCGCTTGCGTGGGCTCATATGATCTACAACGCCCTTCCTAAACTTAGTGCCCAAAAAAAAGAAAAGAAGGGGAAAAAGGATGTTATACGACTTAAGGTTTCATCTCTACTTTCCGAACTTTTTAAATTATCGGATCCCTTTTCTATTTTAGATACGCAATTTAAAAATTCTAAAAATGACTCAAATTTTTCTCATGTTAAAGCATTATATGAAATTGTGGACTGGAGCCTAAATCATAAAAATTTGAATGATTTTGTTGGTGATAAAGAGGCTTTGAAAAGGCTAAGTCAAAATTTTGAAGAATTCTATAGCGAGCTGATTTTGCAAAGGCTTATTAAAACTCTTAATGATATGCGCTTGGTTATCACAGACTTTATTCATACTTTTTTTTGTTTAAGTCCCGAAGAAAATAATGCTTACATGGCCAGCAAGGGTCTAAAAAACGTAAGCTATGATGATCTTATTTGTTTTCAGGAGGACATTCTGAAAGAAATCGGAAGCAGCGGATATAAAAAAGACTACTTTGATTCCGAATTGACTAACACTTTAACTCCTATGCATGTATTAGTGGCTTTAGATGACTTTGAAACCATTCAAAAGATTTCATCAATGACCAAGTGGAAGGCTTTGCCAAATAAATTGCTTAATGAGAATAGCCTGACTCCTTTTGGTCTTGCCTTAATGAGAGGATTTGTAAAAATTGCAGCACTTTATCTTATTAAGAAACCCACATTACTCGAGCAAGTAGATTCCAATTCCTTGAAGGCACTGGATGAATTGGGATGCTCTCTGTTGCAAGCTTTAACTTTACTCGGACCAAAAGAAAAGGTATTCGAAGAATTTCTTGAAAAATGCTTAAACGATCCAGAAGTCGATTTAACTGTTTCTGACAATTTCGGAAATTCCTTATATGATTTTTTAATAATAAACGGCCAAAGAAGCCGAGCCTTACACCTATTAGAGAGAATTCATGCTACGCAAAATGATTTTTTCACCGAAGATCATGCCTCTCTTCTTGAAAATAAAAATATAAATTTAGAAGACCTGACAATTGACATCAGACAAAATGGCATTAGTTATTATGAGCTTAGTTTACTCAAAGAAAATTATGTATGTGATTCTGGCTTGTTAAGCCGTTTTCGAGAACCTGAAGACGAGGAATTGAATAAAAATAATATTAGTCATTTGACAGCCATGGAAACGTGTTTCTATTTATATCCCGAGTCTCCAACAAAAATTTGGCCTATACTTATGGAATTATTGCATAAATCTTCTAAGAGAATTTTTTTTCTCAAGAATCATCTCGATCAAAATATATTTCATCTTTGCGCAAAATGGGGAGATATTTCAGACTTCAATAAATTATGGCAAAGATTTTCCTCTTTTGCACATTTAATAGACCATGGTTTACGGCAAGGTCAAGGGCTTGAGTATTATAAATCGAATAATTTCTTTCAAAATCTTTTGAAATCGCTTGATAGTGGAGATAGATCTCCCTTGACCTATTTAATTGATCGATTTATTAAAGAAAAAAAGATTGATCAAAATCTTTTTCAAGGATTTTTGTGCTTTGAAAATATGAAAACGAGAAAACCTCTCGATGTCGTTCAAATTTATGATAATCAAAATGAAATATCCGACATTGAAGAAGAGCTTTCTGAGAATGGAATTGCCTATTTACTCTCGAAAAGTCGCCTCTTTAGTCAGGGAGACTTGGAATATGTTATAAAGACTTGTTGTCTTTATGACTCTGAGTTTGCTTCGGCAGTATTCGAGTGGCAAGGCCATAATGCTACTTATTTAAGTATTTTAATGCAAGCTGGCTTTAAATTGCCCTATTCTCTATTCAAAACACTGAAATGGGGAGAGCTATTTTCTGATTCCGAAGAAATAGAAATGAAGTCTGATGAAATCCCTGAATTCCGAAAGGATAATTGGGATCGTAAGTATCCAGAATTTCAAGCCCGTTATCTTGCCTATGTTAATAATGCTCAAGACATCGTGCAGGATTGTAATGATGATATATACTCGGAACAAAGTGAATCAAGTTATATCGAACATCCGCAAGTACGCAGTATGCTCTTTGCAGCGGTTCCACGTTCAGATTCTGATTCTGATGCTGATCCTGAATATAATCCAGAAGCTGATGCTAAATTTAAACAAGATTCTGACAATAAAATTGTTTTCTCTCCCGAGCATCCAAAACGCTCCCAGCGCTCCAAACGTAATCGGGATGAGCTTAATTCTGATTCTGAGAAAGACTCAAATTCACATTCCGAACCTCAATTAAAAATACCAAGCGAACAAGAGCCAAAAAAAATCCATCCATTTTTTTCCCCATATATTAAAAAAACTGGCCCAGCTAGTACAAACCCCATAGCAAGTGACAAACAAGTGAGCAGTAGCAGGAAAAAATTTAATTAATGTTTGGTAGAGCCTGCTAGTGTATTCACTTCTTCGGTAGATGTAGTCACTTCTCGGTCTTTAGCACTGGGTTTTCTTTTCTGGCGGCAACTAAAAAGACCAAATAAACTACTCACGTAGAAAGCGCCACACTCTTCAACAAGTTTATAGGTATAAAATACCCTGTTTTTCTGCTAGGGTTCCCTTTAGAGTTATGCAAGGTTAAAACCGTGGGGATGCATTTATGGGGACATCAGAAGCACCAGAGCTAATACCTGATACTGAAGAAGACCAAGCGCAGGGGCCAAGTGCCATTGCCGGTGAAAATGATTTTCATCGCATTTACGAGCTATGGCATGAATTTGCCGCTAATCGCCGTGTGGATGAACTTTTGAATTTGTATGCTGAAAAAGCCATTTTAGAAAGCCCTCTGGTTCCTATCATTTTGAATCAAGAATCGGGCATTTTAAAAGGCAGGGCCGAAATTCATCATTTTTTACAAGAAGGCACCCGGCGAAGACCAAATGACTTAGTTCGATGGTATCGAACTGGCCAATATTTTTGTTCAGGAAATACATTAATTTGGGAATATCCTCGCGAAACTCCCAACGGTGACCAAATCGATATTTTAGAATTGATGGAAATAAATGCTGGAAAAATTGACCATCACAGAATCTATTGGGGTTGGTTTGGAGTGAATTTACTTTTAAGAAATTCGATGAAATGAGAAAACTGGGTAATGTACCCAAAGTATCTGAGTTTTAGCGCCAAAAAGAACAAGAACCAGAACGAAAATAAAGACGCTTTGGGTATAGCTATTCTCAGAGAATCAATTGATTTACTTGTTAATGTTGAAATTACTTTATGGAGTTTTAAAATGAGAATGCCTGAAAATTTAGATTCATTAGCAAATCTGTTATTCTGGGAACATAAAGCTGGTTCAATCTATAAAGATCTGTCTGTTGGTATTTACAAAGCCTTTTTAATAGGCAACAAAATTAATAAAACTAATCAAAACAAAACAGAAATTTTAAAACTCGTTGCGGGTTTGCTTGATCATCCTGAATTGATTTCAACAATAGGATCAGATTTTAAAACTAAAACTCTTCATATTTTCGAAAAAGAAGTAAAATTACAAATGTGGGAAAAAGGTACTGAAGAAGCAAAACAGTTAAACAAGGCCTCCCTTATTCGTATGCAAGTTGGATTTCTTGTTTGTGATCTTACTCAGAAGGGATCACTCGACTTTGCCATTGACACGAAAAAACATATTGATGCTCTTAACACTTCTTTAATCACTATTTTGCTATGCACTAATTCCAATGCATATCCCAAGGATGCCTACAGCGATGAAGAATTAAATAAATTAGTTGCTCTTCATAACATAAAAGCTTGGTTTAAAGTTGACACACAAGATCCTGCAGGAAAAATTAAAATTATTGAAGCTTTGACGTTTGCCGCTAAACAATGCTACCTTATTTACGCTAATCCTTGCACTATGCACGCCCTACTTCGTCGCAGCCAACACTCTAAACTCCTCCACTCCTTTGCTCATAGCTCCCCAGAAGCAGCATTATTATTTTTATCATTATTTTTACATAACAAAACGATGCCTTTTTTTCCGAAGGATATTTGGTTGATGATCTTTACTCATTTTTTTGGAACAAAAGTGTCACAAGAAACATGTGAGGCTCTAGCCCTCGATTTAACAAAGGCACGACTCGCTTATTGGTTTTTAAATTGTCGCTGGAAAAAAGGGAATGTAAGTGAACCAATAAGATTAGTGGAAACTGTACTGAGGTATGCTGATGATATCAGCATCTTGAGAGATGGCATTTTTTTTGCAAAAAATGAGGGCCAGCATCCCATGCTAGAAGCCTGGAAAAGCAAAGTTACAGATGAACCAGCAAGCTTTTGTAATTTGTAATAAGTTCAGACCTAAATCAACGCCAATTATCGGCTTTGAAAATTTCATTGAGTGTTATAATTCGATCGAAGTAGGGATGTTCGAGGACGTTTTTCTCGACTCCAACAGTAGTCATTAAGACTTTTTGAATCGTCTTCGCGCGTTTCTGTTTAAAAGGCTACCTTTTCAATAAATTTACGCTCATATTCGCGCCCAATAAACTTTGGATTTGGCTCAATTTCGTAGGGAATTGTCATCCTGTTACTCTTTGTTTGTTTATCATTTTCAGCCAATAAGGTTAAATTTAGTAGCTTATTGGCTGTGATGAGTTATCATTATTTAGCCGATAAGCCTTCCTAAAGTCCTGCATAACTGAACCTTCAAGATGCCTTAAGGACCCAAGATTTAAAAGAGGCTCGAAGCACTCATCTTAGTGGTAACACCCACACACATATTAAATTTTAACCTAATGTTTTAAAAATTAAAATTTAAAAGCTGTTTGGGTTGGTATATGTCTGCTAATGTCCAGAATGTTTCTTCTTCCTTTTCTCCTGTTTAAGTTGAAATTTTCTCTCATCAGCCGCTTCTTTTTCTGCCTTTGAGATAGTTTTTTTTTGCTTTTTCCTTTTTTCAAGATCTGTTTTTAATACTTCTTGGGCATGGGATGTAGAGGGGAGTCCATTTTTGGCTTTTTGCATTTCTTTTTTAACTTCACGCTGCATTCGCTTTGGGTTTTTCCGTTTAATAAGCAATTTAAAATCATGCGGCTCGGTAAATTCTAAACGGTCAAAATGGGTCAAAACAAAATCATAGAGTTCGGCCTCAGTTGGTTCCCCACCAAAAATTTCTTTAGCAACGGCATAGCCACCTTCATCTGTTCTTTCAAAAAGCCCAATCCATAAAGAATTCTCGAGTAAAAGAGTTACTTTAATCGTGTATTGTTTTTTCATTTTATTTAAAAATACCTAACAAGTCCCGCTTATGTGCGCAATGCAGCTTTTTCTTGATGTTAGTAAAATATTCCTCGATGGTTCGATAAGAAATTCCAATAATACGAGCCGTTTCTTTGCTGGTTTTTCCAGATAAGAAATAATTTAAAACTTCTTTCTCTCGAGGCGATAAATTAAATAATTCGTCTTCATCGGCACTATCCGCAGAAAATTCAGCTATGTTATTCTGGCTTGAATAGGCGGTTGAATTGATTACCGTAAGATCAACAGGAATGGCATTGTCGAAAATATCTTTATTGGCGTTCCTGAAATGCCGAATAAAATTTTTGAGGGCTTTCAATTTGGAAATATAAGTATTCAAAATGCTTTTGTTTTCCGTGGAGGTCGCCAGAAAAGTAAACCAGCATTCTTCTGAGTTTTTTTCAGCAATTGCCAGGCAATTACCGAGATCAAAATAATCTTCCGCATGTTTTTGAAGAGTGCCCCGAAATTCGTCATTTTTATGCGCAGACAAAAAGCTGATGCCAGATTCATAATGCTTGGGATTAATTAGGCTGGGATCGTTTTTGTAAAACTGATTGCCAGCGCTATACTCTATCCAGGTTGGATTACTGGAAATGATGCTCCATTGCCCCTCTTTACTGACTCGTTGTATCGCCATGTAGGTAATACCAAGCTTTTTTAAAGGCAAAATCTGCTTATTAATATCGCGTTCAAATTTACGCGAGGCATGAGTGATTTCATCTAAATAGGTCATTGGGTACTCGTAATCTTTTTTGCAGCATTCTACCAAAAATGGGCAAGCAGTTTACTACTCCAGTTCGTTTTAGATTATTGAGTGAGAACCAAGTTGGGCTAGCCTCACAAAATCGACAAAATGTTGATTTTGGGAGGCTGATGCATTACAATTCCTAGCCTCACGAAAGCGACAAAATGTTGATTTCGTGAGGCTGATAAGGGGTAAAGATAATGATAGAAAGTACAGCATTTTATGGTCGTGAACATGAACTCGGCATTTTGGAGCGATTTCTAAATAAAGGCTCAGCGACTCTACTGGTTATAAAAGGAAGGAGGCGGATTGGCAAGAGTCGGCTCTTAAAGGAATTTGCCAAAAACTTTGGACGTGCCTATTTCTTTTCTGGCTTACCCCCCACTTCAAAAACTACTGCCCAATCCCAGCGAGAAGAGTTTGCCCGACAGTTGCAGAGAGCTAGCGGTTTACCACCAGTTAAGGCGGATGATTGGGGGGACTTACTTTGGTTTCTAGCGGAGACAGTTAAATCAGGCAAAGCTCTTGTGGTGCTTGATGAAATTAATTGGATGGGTTCGAGTGATCCTGATTTTTTGGGTAAATTAAAAAATGCTTGGGATCTCTATTTCTCAAATAACCCGAAATTAATTCTAGTGATCTGTGGTTCCTTATCAGTTTGGATTGAAGAGAATATTTTAGCTAGCACTGGTTTTATGGGGAGATATGGGCTTGATTTAACTTTGGAAGAACTGCCCCTCGATGTTTGTAATCAATTTTGGAAAGGATTGCCTACCTCAGCATATGAAAAATTTATTGTGCTATCTATTACAGGCGGTATTCCAAGATATTTAGAATTTGTTGATCCCAAGCTTACTGCGGAAAGAAACATTCAACACATGTGTTTTGATGAAGGATCTTTTATGCTGAGTGAATTTGAAAAAATATTCTCGGATCTTTTTTCCGCCCGAAAAAGGACTTATAAAAATATTGTGGAAGTGTTGGCAACAGGGGCGAAAACTCAAGGAGAAATTATCACTGCTTTGGAGGTCGCAAAATCAGGAGAAATAAGCGAATATTTGGATAATCTGGTTAAATCTCGAATAATTTCCCGAGATTTTACGTGGAACATAGAAAACAAGAAGCAATCGAGCTTAAGTGTTTACCGCTTGTCCGATAATTATTCGCGATTTTATTTGAACTATATACAGCCTAATTCAACGAAAATATCGGCTGGCAATTATAGAGACATTTCCCTGGTATCTCTTCCGGGGTGGAACACTATCTTGGGATTGCAATTTGAAAACATGGTGCTCAATAATAGAGATCGTATCAAAAGAATTCTTGGCATCAAAAATGAGGAGATTGTTAATGACAATCCTTATTTTCAGAAAAAAACTTTACGTCAAGGAGCTTGCCAAATTGACTATCTCATTCAAACTACCACTAGTTTGTATATAATCGAAATAAAATTCTCAAGAAATAAAATTAAATCTGGGATCATCAATCAGGTAAAAGAAAAAATAAATAGGCTGAATAATCCAACAAATTTGAGCATTCGTCCTGTCTTGATTCAGGTTAACGGCACAGAGGAAGCGCTTCGAAAGAGTGATTTTTTTGTAAAAATAATCGATTTCAGCGCGTTTTTGGAATAATAATCCTAGATCCAGCAGTCAATGCCGTAGCGAAAGCGTCTTAAGCCAGTCCTATCCCGTAGCTAATTCGGGGTTTATAATTAAAGATTTTTAGTTCATACTGCCCAGTCTTAAAAAAAGTATAAAACTGAGGATATTTCGAAGTTAGCTGGGTCATTTCTGTTAGTTATATTGGCAAATATTAAAAAAATTGACAGGGGTCTTGAAATTTTTTTGGGACTGCTTTGGAAATTCCCTAAATGGGGGATACTTACAGAATCAAACTACAAGGCCATTATTGAATTTCGGGAAGCAACGAAGCCTAATGAAGCAGGGTATCTTCTTCATGTCATCTTTTTTTCTTTGTGCTTGGATAGTCTAGAAAAGAAATGATTGCGTTCATTATCGCCCATCAAGACCCTAAGAGTCTAAATAATTTATTTTCTACTACAAATTTAGGTACATTCAGCCAGGAAGGCTTTCCAGAGGTACAGGACCACTACAAAATTTTGGGAGTCGGAAAAAATGCATCCGCTGATGAAATTAAGAAGGCCTATAAAAATCTGATTCTAAAAAATCACCCGGATAAAAACCCAAATAATCTTGAGGAGGCCAGCCAAAACTCGATGAAGATAAATGATGCCAATACAGTATTATCGGATCCTGAACTTAAAGTGGCGTATGATAAAAATTTTATACCTTTTGATTTTTTTAGGAATGCCCGAAAAACTGATAATCGAGAAGAACAACACAGCAATAACAATAGTAATAATCCGTAACAAATATCGAATATCTATTACCCCGAATTTAATTCGGGATTGCTCATTCTCGTCCCTCGATTTAATCTCGGTAATTTAATAAGAGGATTAAATCGTGCCAATGGCAAAACTGACTGGAGTTGATCTCTGGTATGAAACGTTTGGCGATTGTAAAAATGAAGCCATATTACTGATTATGGGTGGCTGTTGCCAGGGGAATCTTTGGCCTTTGGAATTCTGCATTAAACTCGCGAATATTGGCTTTTATGTCATTCGATATGATCATCGAGACACAGGCCTTTCTTCTTATTTTGATTTTGACAAGAATCCTTATGATTTAAAAGACATGATGAAGGATGCCATCCATTTACTGGATTATTTAAAAATCGATAAAGCACATGGTGTTGGACTTTCCATGGGCGGACCTATCGCCGAATTATTAGCCGCAAATTATCAAAATAGAATTAATACCATTACGTTGATGTCGACTTCATGTGATCTGAGACCGACGAATCTTGCCTATGCTGGCTTGCCAGCCGAAGAAGGAGCATTACCCAGGCCCACTGATTTATATTTACGATGGATGAATCAATTTCAAGAAAATCATTCGGTAGGTGTCAAAGATATCATTCAATTCAGACTAGAAGGATGGCGTATTTTAAGTGGGTCAAAAGTGGCTTTTAATGAAACGCTTCATTACGAACTTCATAAGCAATATTGTGAACGTTCCAATAATTTGCAGAATACCCTAAATCATATAATGGTTTGCAAAAATTCTGAAACAATGATAAAAAATGCTCCCTCTAAAGTAAATGTCCCAGCCTTGATTATTCACGGCAGTGAAGACCCCATTTTACCTCCCGAGCATGGTTTCGCACTTGCAAGGCAAATTAAAAATTCATCCTACATTTTTCTAGACGGAATGGGACATGTATTAAATGAAGCATTTTATGATGTAATCATTAGTTCGATAAACCATCATATTATTTTGAATGGTCAATTAGTATTAAAGAAGCCCCTTTTTCTGCAATCATAATGCTTGGCCCATTCGTGTTGGCGCTTGGAATCGTTGGCATGATTGAGGCATCAATAACACGTAAATTGCTAATACCATGCACTTTTAAGTTCTGGTCGACAACAGACATGTTATCTTTTCCCAATTTGCACGTTCCGCAAAAATGATAACTTAATGCGGCGTATTTTCTTAAATAATCTTCCCACTCATCATTAGTGTTTATTTCATTACCAGGCATTCTTTCGCCGGTCAAATACGTTTTAAAGGGTGCGGCTTGGAATATTTTTCGTGTGATTTTACAGCCTTCAACACCACTTCTAAATCGTCTCTCTCTGCCAATAATTGATGATGAATAATAGGATCTGTTTTAAAATTATTATCTCGCAACTGAATGCTTCCGCGCCCAAGGGGTCTGCAAACATTCGGGGCTGCAACGACAGCGGGTCGATCTAGTAATACTAATTTATCGGGCTTAAGATCAAAGGAAGTGAAGATCCCAGTGGCATCCTGCGATGATGAGATTGAGATGCGGACCGAATTATAGTATATGTAAAGCCCAAATTTTGGGGTACGGGGAACCAATGCCTAATGATCATTCCATAAAATAAAAATTCTAAGCGACGATCAAAAAATTTTTCCTCAAAATTCGCCCACCGCTTTCGCCGATTTGGATAGCACTCTAACTGTGCAAAAAAGGGTGCCATTTATATCGGCATCTATCATTTCTTTTGCGAACTCACCTTCAAGTAATATTTTGACTTTGTATTGAATTACACTGGCTCTAAATTCATTGAGTTGAGCTAGAGCTTCTGCAGTTTTATTTTCTGGTAAATGCTCCAAAAGAGTTTTTTTCATAGGCTAATCACCAATCCACTCGATGATTTGCAAAATACTTTGAGTAGGGGGAAAAATACGGCCCGCATAATCTTCAATAAGATTTGTTTTCAGTATCCATTCTGAAAAAAGTTTCGGATTTATTTCGATTAATTTTTTTAGAAGGTTTTCATCACCATTGACGCCATATTGTGTAAATTTATTAAATAGTTTTTCTAAAATTAAATCTGTGAGAAGCCATGGGCTTTTTGTGACTATTTCTCGGATATCGTCTAATTTATTATTGGAAATGTGCTTTCTTGTCGCTATTTATATACCCACGAAAATACACAGCTGTCACTTCCGTTTGCAAGTGGTTAGATAGGGTAGGCGGATTTTAAACTGTTTTCAAAAGGGGCAGAATTACCGAATGCTTACGAATTTTATCAGCTGCCTTATCACCTTGTGATTCGATTATGATCTTCTAATTATGATTTTTTCGCTAAATTCCTAAATTTGAAAATTCATCCTCAACCAATACGCAAAAAGTGGATCGTCAAATAACACTTTGCCTTGGGCAGTACCTTCTTCATCTAGGATGCCTTTTGTTTTTAATGCTTTAATCGATGCATGCAGCGCAGGTCTGCTGGAAATTTCATATTTGGCTACTAGATCTTTTTGAAATAAGGTATGCCTCTCAATTGCGGCTAGTCGTAATGCGCGTTGTTGTGCCAGTGTAAGGGAATTTAATAAGCTTTGATAAGCATACGCATTTTGACCGGCGACGGCACGTAGAACTTCTTCAACATCTTTTCTGGAAACAGTGGTTTTTGCTTGAGCGACTAAATGAAAACAAACCATTTGCACATAATTTGGGGTGTCTTGAACCAGGGCGCGTAAATGATTAATTGCCTCTTTTTCCGCTTTAACACCCACACTTTTGAAACGAGCCAGAATCCAATCGGTAAATTCAGATCCAAAGGAAGGAAATTCAATAATTTGACAGGATCGATACAAGGGGCGAGCAGGATCATTCAACATATCTGAAATTAGCTTTTTTCTAGACCCCGTAAATAAAAAAGAAACATTTGCTAGGCGTTGAAAATGCGTTCTTACCGTTGCCTCAAGCCAACCTTTGTCTTCGAGTTCTGAAATTTGCTGAAACTCATCGAAGGCGATAATTACTTTTTTGCCTAAGTGAGTAAGTCCTTCTAATAAATCCTGGATTCCAGTCTTTACGTCTTCATCAGGTAATTGCGCTAAACTCAATCCCAGGCTTGGAGTGCCAGTGAGGGGTTCAAAATCAACTTTGAGGTAAGGCGTAAACCGCTTAATATTCTTGCTCAAGGATTTAATTTTTTCCTTAAAACCTCGTTTGTGCCGAAGAGCCCGAAGCATTTGTTGCAGGAAATCTCGATGCGAAGTGATGTTAAAAATATCAACGAGAAGGCAGGTGTAGCCTTTGGTCTCCAGTGAATCAAAGAGGTTCAAGACAAAAGACGTTTTGCCGAAGCGCCTTGGACCCATTAAAACGACATGGATGCGATTCTGCAAGAATTGGCGTATTGTAGCGGAGAGTTCTGGCCTGGGGACATAGTAGTCCCCCTCGACGGGATCGCCGAACTTGAAGGGATTGGCAGTCAATTTTGTCATGTTCCAAATGTTAACAAAAGCTTTAACAATTGGCAAGTGAATGTGTTCTGTAAACGCTATCGGGCTCTCCAGCAGTTTTTTCTTTTAAAATTTATTCCACTAAGGATCAAAAAATTCGCGAGATTGTATCCAGATCCAATTTTCGCACAGCCTGTGCGAAAATTGCCGTGGGGGGATATTGTTATTTTAATTCAAGAAGTTAATAACCCGGAAGCTAGGGATTGTACGCAATCAACGCCTTGAAAAATGGGATCGCCCGAAGTGTATTAGAAGGGTCACTGTGGATGGCACAGATTTCTTCTTGGATATGCTTTTCTATTTGGTCTTTTGCTATGCCAAAAGAAGAACAAAGTAATTGCCGAATATTCTTTATATCGCTTAATGCATGATGTACCCAAAGAGCTTAAAAGGGAGTTGCCCTCAATCGAAAAATTGGAATCTGAATTGTCTGCGCAAATAAAATTGGATGAAAAATAATTGATCCAATATCGCCACAAGCTGTGGCCAATTTATGGCTTAGCCATTTTCTGATATTAAATGTCAAAAAATCATGATAATCACCAAGATAAACGTCTTTTTATGTTAGGTTGTTACCACTCAAATTTTTCAAGAATGCAGCCCGAATTTCTCTAATAGTATCTGGGGTAAACGCTCGCCTTTGAGTGGCGTTTTTGAACAGGCCGTTTCAATTAACGCCATATCCACCGAAGATAATTCAATATTGGTCGCTTCCAAATTTTCTTTTAAATGATTTTTTTGTTTTGTACCTGGAATAGGAATAATATTTTCTCCTCGTGCGAGCAACCACGCAAGCGATAATTGAGCCGTGGTGCATTTTTTCTCCGCCGCAATTTTCTCGAGTGAGGAAATTAATCGAAAATTAGCTAAAAGATTTTCATCCTGAAATTGAGGCAGACTGCGTCGAAAGTCATCTTCTGCAAAATCTTTTGCAGAATGATATTGTCCCGATAATAAGCCTCGGCCAATTGGACTATAAGGTATAAACGTAATTCCAAGCTCTTGGCAGGCAGGCAAAACGGATTCTGCGACTTTACGTATACCCACCGAATACTCGGTTTGTAAGGCCGTAACCGGATGAATTTTATGAGCCCTTCGAATTGTTTCTTCATTAGCTTCAGATAATCCAATAAATCGAATTTTACCTTCCTCAATTAATTCGATCATAGCCTTCATACTTTCTTCAATGGGGACATTGGGGTCTATGCGGTGCAAATAATAAAGATCTACGCAGTCGACACCCAATCGCTTCAAACTGGCTTCACAAGCCGATTTAATGTATTCCGGTGTGCCATTTATCCCCATATAATCTTTGCCATCTTTTTCTCGAACAATCCCACATTTTGTCGCAAGAATAATTTTTTTTCGAAAGGGTTTAATAGCGCTGCCAATGACTTCCTCATTTTTCCCTTTACCATACATGTCTGCGGTATCAAATAAAGTGACGCCCATTTCATAAGCCAACTGAATAGTAGCAATAGATTGAGCATCATCAGTCGGTCCATACCATTCGGCCATACCCATA
Organism: uncultured Gammaproteobacteria bacterium; assembly: GCA_963711375.1. Taxonomy (GTDB): domain Bacteria; phylum Pseudomonadota; class Gammaproteobacteria; order Coxiellales; family Coxiellaceae; genus CAVQDV01. The sequence continues at coordinate 1,347,582 of CAVQDV010000005.1, read as the reverse complement.
CATCCGAGGCCTAAGGCCGACACTTTTGTACCCGTTTGTTTATCAAGCACTCGTTTTTTCATTTTTTCCTCTAATAGATTGATAATTAGCAAACGCTTCTTTAGCAGCAAACATCGCATTCGTTGCCAATGCAAAACCGGAATACAAAGCAGTCTGATAAATAACTTCGACTATTTCTTCTTTTGTTGCTCCTACATTTAATGCCGCTTCAATATGCGCTTTTAATTGTGGCATGGCATTTCCTAAGGTGACGCAGGCCGCAATCACCACCAGTTCACGGGTTTTTAAATCTAATCCACCACGACTAAAGACCTCTCCAAAAGCAAACTGAATTGTCATTGTGGCGTAGTCTGGGGAAATGTCTTTTAGCCCCTCCACTATGGCTTCTCCTGCATGACCACCATGCAATTGCGTTAATAAGTCTAAGCCTTTAGTATACTTTTCGTTGTCAATTTTCATTTGGCATCTCCGGAAGGTTAGTAAAAAAATTCGAAATTCGTTTATATCTATCTAATTGATTAATATGGTAAAATAAATTAAATCCCATTAATCATTTTAGAAAATTATATCGCTTTACCCCATTTACACAAGTGAACATTTTTTGTATGATAGTTTAGTTTTACTAAACTGAAATATTGAACATGAGCGAACGACTTCCACCCCTAAACGCCCTAAAAGTATTTGAATCGGTCAGCCGCTTATTAAGCGCAAAAAAGGCCTCAGAAGAATTGCATGTAACTCCTGCCGCGGTGAGTCATCAAATAAAATTATTGGAGTCTCAGCTTGGACTACCCTTATTTAAACGCCTCAATAGACGCCTTTTATTAACAGAGGCGGGTCAACAGTATTCCAGCGCGCTACAAGAAATATTTAAGCAATTATCCGAAGAAACTCGAAAACTAAGGCAAAATTTACGTAGCTTGCTCACCATTAGTGTTGAACCTGCCTTTGCCATTTATTGGCTGATCCCCCGATTAGACAAATTTAAAAAAGAATTTCCCAATATCGAATTACGGATTTCGGCGAGCTACGAATTAGTGGATTTTAAAAAAAGCGATATTGATATCGGCATTCGTTGGGGTAATGGAAAATATCTGGGATTAAATTCGACCTTGATTTTTCAAAATGAAGTCTTTCCCGTTTGCAGTCCGGCTTTATTAAAAAAACACCCCATTAAGGAGCCGAATGATTTGAAACATTTCACTTTGCTCCATGAAACAGGGGCTATTGCGCATCCTGATTATCCCGATTGGCGAACTTGGACTAAAGCTGTTGGGGCTACAGAAGTGAATCCCGAGAGCGGATTATATTTCGAAACTGGTTATTTATTAATTCAAGCCGCCATGGAAGGGCAAGGTATTGCGCTTGAACGCAGTGATTTTGTAAAGCCCGCCATTGAAGCGGGAAAATTGCTTAGACTTTTTGATGTGAGTATTCATGAGCCGACAAATGGATATTACCTGGTTTTTCCAGAAAATCGAATTCACGATAATAAAATTATTTCTTTCCTTACATGGTTAAAATCCGAAATTAAATAATTGGCTATTTTTTTCAAATTGTTTTAATGAGAACTTTCATTAAAATTAACTGGAAATCAAGAATTATTGTATTTCCTTCAAAGAGACGAGCCCATTTGAGGGTCTAAAGATTTATTATGGGAAGCTCCATATTCTATTAGAAAATTCTATCTAAAATCAACTGTAGTCAATAAGATGTAAAAGCATTATTATAAAAAATTGAGGCTAAACGTATCACAAAAACACGAGGAAATTTTGGAGGTTTATCTTCACTTCTTTGAGACGATAACATGAAGATTTTTAGATCAATTCGCAGGCTCACTTTAATCTCGTTGCTACTATCAATGAGCTATTTTCATTCGAGTTTCTCATCGTCTTTACCTAAAGCACGATTTTGGATCAATGTCGAATATGTAAATTGGTGGGTAGAAAATTCGCCAATTGGTGCGCCTTTGATTACGAAGAATAATAATCCTTCTGCTTTTGGCCTCATCAATGAACCTGGAACTTCGATAATTTTTGGCGCAGGGTCAAATCGAAATGCTTTTGATTTTGGCGGCATGGCTGGTTTTCGATTGACACCTGAATCTTAATGACGCGAATATTATTCCTGCCTTCCCAAATTCTATCGCTAATATTCGTGATAAATTTTTTACTAAAAATAATTTTTATGGATTTCAAATTGGCGCAAAAACTCATCTAGATTATGCGTTCGTCCCAGAGTTACGCTTCAAAATGGGTTATGAATTCAATTCTAAAGCCTCAGGAGACACAAAATGGCCAAAAATAACGAGCTAAAAAACGCAGGCCAATTTAGTACCCTAGGGCCCAAGTGGCTTTCTTGCTTCAAAACTGTAAAAAATCTTGGCAACATCCCAGTGAATTTCAACATCTGTGAAACCAACTTTATTTAATTGTTCGATGGTCTCTTTTGAGGCTCTAAAATGACTCCATGTGGCGCCTAACATATCAATGAACAACAATTTTTGCATCCCTAAATCTTTTAAATTAATTTTGGTCATGTCCCATTCAGATTTTTTCACTTCCGATTTTTCATCCATCGTTGGCGGGCAAGACAATGCGCTGCCAATAAATACGCCACCGGGAGCTAAACATTCGTAAAAACACTTGTAAAGATCGACAACTCTATCATTGTTTGACTCATAAATATTTAAGCCATTGGATGTTAGAACATTAAATTTTCCCCTCAGTTCTATGGGCAAAACATTAGGCAGTTCCCAGGCATCCTCTTTGAAAAATTCACATTTATTTTTTACGCCAAGTTTTAGAACGGATTCTTTGGCTAAGTTTAGAGTAACAGCATCAAAGTCAATTCCAACAAATCGGACCTCGGCCTTTTCTGGAGGTAAGTCTAAGGTAAAACAATCATCCCCAAGTCCGCAAGGTACCGAACAAACTAGGCTATTAGCCTCTATGTGTTTCATAAGCAAGGTTTGAAAAATTTTAAAACGTTGTCGAGTGGCTAAAAGGACTGGCGCATTATTCAAAATCCAATTTTCGAGGGGATTTTTTATCTCATGTTCAGTATAACCCAAAATAACATACTGGGTCCAAAAACCACTGAGAGCGCCTTTAGTTTTAATAAAAAAGCGGCCCAACTCAAACTGAGAAAATTGTTCGAGACGCGCTAATAACTCATCGCGATTTTTATTAAAATTTGGATTTTCTTCCACCGATTTTTTTATAGAATGAAATTCTTCAAGAATATCTTCAAAGGATAAAAAATCTGGGCATCTGTGCGTTAAAGATTTTTCCTGTTTCTGCCTCATTTGGCCTCCTAAGCGATAAAACTGGAGATATGAGATCATAAAAACCTTCATAAGGCAATATTTATGCATCTATGGCCCATAGTATTTTCAAATCCAAGAATGGGCCTCAAAGATTAAAATGGTAAATGCAATCGCAGAAGTTACGATGATGACAAAAATATGCTGCACATTGTAAGCGCTTTTGCAACGGAAGCGCGTGTGTCGCTGCTCCTTTGCCTCAATTTAAAAATATTAATTTATGGGCACAAGGCATCAGTGTGGGCCTTGATTTCAATTGGTAAGCCTAGCTAAAACCTTTACTGAAAAACAACTTGCATAGCCAGTATAAAAGCATTTACCATTAGCCACTTACAATTCTAAAGCCTCAGGAGACACAAAATGGCCAAAAATAACGTGCTAAAAAAGCGACAACCCCAGGAAATGCAAGAATTTGATTTTTCTGAAATGATGATGGACTCGCCAGATGAAGAAATGATGGTGGGCATGATGGGCGGCTTAATCGAAGCCAGCCGAAATCAAATGCAAATTGCGCTTGAATTAACCAGGCTAACTGTTGAGAACAACACCGCCGGAACTTTTAATGAAGAGGATGTGTATTCTATTTTCACACGCGCTTCAAAAGTGGTTTCAGACAGCTCGCCTATAAAAGATTTATTGGAACAATCGCGATAATAATTGAGAAATTGAATTTTTTCACTTGCGACGACATCACACTATTAAAAATATAAGCCTAGGTATTAAGGGCAAAAATTTAAAAGCTGTTTGTGTTTGTATGCCTATTTTCAGGAAGCCCTCTCAATTTATTATCAAGTGAGGATGTAAAAGTTAAATTTATGAGAAATACCATCCCCATTATTGGTCGAGAGGGAGCGAAAAGTTTCTACCGCGCTCTTACGCTCTTTGAAGAAGTGATCAATGTAAAAGATTTGAATTCGAATTACGCAAAACACACGGCGCCAAAAATTATGGCAAAATTATAATTTTTTTAACTCTTGTAGACTATGTTATTAAAAATAAAAAATAGACGCCTGTATGAGGCTCAGTATGATTCAGCCTTATTGCGAGGACTGGATGATCCCAAAACCCCAAGACCCTGGGACCTATTTGAAGTAATCAAAATTCATGCTTCGAAAGAAAAAAAGCTTCTGGATATTGGCTGTGGAACCGCATTTAAAATATTTCCTTTGGCAAAATATTTCGAAGAAGTCATTGGGCTTGATCCCAGCCAAAGTATGCTAGAGGCTGCTGCCAAAAATGCTAAAAAGCAAGATATAAACAATATACGGTTCGTAGAGGGTAAAGCTGAAAAATTACCCTTCCCCGATCACAGCATTGATGTCATTAGCAGCATTTTATCTCGCTGGGATGCCTCTGAAATTATGCGGGTATTAAAGCCAAATGGAATTTGCATTGTTGAGTACATTGGATGTGAAGACAAAAAAGATTTTAAATTACTTTTTGGTTCTGACGAAAAAGGATGGAGAGGCCAGTTCATCGAGTATCAAAAAGATGAATATCTCAAACTATGCTATGACGATTTTTCAACCTTTTTTGATACAGTATCCATTCGAAATGGTTTTTGGGACACCTACTATTCTGAAGAGGGACTAAAGCAGCTCTTATCGTTTACGCCTACCATTCGAAATTATGATGCGGCTCGTGATATCGATGCTTTGAATGAAGTTGTAAATTCTTTTCAAACCGAAAAAGGCATTAAACTGAGCCAAAATAGGATTCTGATTCACGCGAAAAATTGCAGACTGGTTTAAATTCACAAAGATTGGTATTTTTTATACGCCTTTTTAATTTGAGATGCTAAAATTGGGTATTAAATAAATCAAAAGCTGCTTGGGTTGGTATGCCTATTTGTGAGCATTTTCCCCATCACGCAAGTGGTATACATTTCCTTGCGTACTTTTTTTTTGGAAAATTCATATAGCTTTAAAAATTCGCTTGACGATGAATTGGATTAGATCTCTAGCAAATATCGCCAAATCGAAACAACTCTTATTATTTTCCCATTGATTTCAAGATCCTCTTCTTCATCACGTGTCACAATCAATCCAGATGCTAAATCTAATTCGTTCATGGCCTCTGTTAATGCAAGAATTTCTCGTTTTTTGGTTTGCTCATTTAGCATCGATTCACAAACCTGGATGAGCATCTTAGATCGATCTTGAAGCAGCACAACAAAATCCACTTCTCGACCGTTTTTGGTTTTGTAGTAATAAATAGTCGAGGAAATTCTCCTCAGTGCCACAAATACCATGTTTTCCAATAAATGCCCAGAATTAAGCAATATTCCTGATGAAATCGAGGTCACAAAGGCATGGTCAATGCAGTAAATTTTTTTTGGATTTGCATTACTGCGCGATAATGAGGCATCAAAAAGACGCACAGTAAATAAAAAATAAGCGTCTTCAAACCATTCTATATAATTCGTCACAGCTGATTTTGGTGATTTGTGCCCCAAGGACTGAAGATAGCCTGTAAGACTGTTGATCGTATATAATGAGCTTATTGAATCAATGAGCTTATAGGCTAAATCGCTTACGGCTTTTGGATGTGAAATGTCATAGCGCTCGATTAAATCTCGAAATAAAATCGCCTGAAAATATTCTTGATGTATTTTGATTCTTAAATGCTTTTCATGTCCAATTACTTCAGGAAATCCACCAGCTTCCCAATAACTTTCGAAACCTTTTTGGACGAGAAGCCTTTTTTTTGTCGAAAAAGGAGCGAGCGAATTGATTTCTTTAGCATTTAAATACTCTTTAAACGAAAAGGGAAATAATTCCCATGACAAAGCTCGTCCGCGCATTTGCGTGGCAATTTCTTTTGAGAGCATCTTTGCCGAAGATCCCGTGATGTAAATTTCGCAATTTTCAGTCCTTAACACACGATCGATAAATGGCTCCCAATCCTCAAGCATTTGTATCTCATCAAAGAAGCAAAATACCTTTTCGGTATTTTTCTTTTCGGGGTAAAGAGAATAATAGGCTTCAGTAATTTGCCCGAGCCCTTCGTGTTGAAGATCATGTAATCGATCATCAAAAAAGTTTAAGTAACAAATATTTTCCCGTGACACGCCTTGTTTAAGAAGAGAGTCCATGACTTGGAATAGATAAGTGGATTTTCCACAGCGGCGAACCCCCACGCACACAGTTGCTTTCCCATGAACAGTCTCGATTTTGAGTTTTCTCTCCACCCCTGTGTTTAAGGGCATCTCGAGAAAATCCAATAGAAGGGTTTTTATTGTTTTTTCCATGTCTTTTCTTACTCTTAAATGGTAACCAATATTACCGCATCTTTATTAAATTGGCAATATATATTTCCAGTTATTAATATATCTGGCGTTCTTAGCTTCCACATCTATCCGGAGCCGCCTAGAGATCACTTTGAAATGCAATTAGCCAATCAGTGAAAATACCCTAACTTTAGTTATAAGATACAAACCCTTACGCTATCAGGGTGGGATTTTGCTTGTGGCAATGGGTGGACCCTAGGTTTTAATGACAAAAATTTAAAAGCGGTTTTGGGTTGGTATGCCTATTGCTCTTTTTTTGCCTAGCCTGGTAGCGGGTGTTTACCAGGAGTTGCTGCTGTTTTCCCAGAAAATATCAGATGTCGGTTTATGGGGCCACTAATAAGCATCTTATTGGTGGCCCCATAATACCAAAACCTTGCTTTATGGGGCCACCAATAGTACTATTATTCGTGGCCCCATAAAACACGAGAGTGCCAATGACCTTAGCCAGTAGAACAAAAGAGCAGGAAGAACTCGAACGCTTTTATCAATCGGATCGTTCCGAATTCCTAGCTCTTTATGGTAGAAGACGGATTGGCAAAACTTTCTTGATTAAAAATTTTTTTGAAAAGAAAAAATGCGTTTTTTTTCATTTTACCGGCATAAAAGACGGCTTGCTTAAAGATCAAATCTCTCGATTTATTAAAGCCATTAGTGATACTTTTTACAAAGGAAGCGAAATAAAAAAGCGATCAGCGTGGCTAGAGGCTTTTGATGCACTAACCGATGCTATCAACAAACACGTCGAAAAAGGGAAAAAAGTAGTATTGTTTTTAGATGAATTTCCGTGGATGGCTACTCATAAATCTAAATTACTACAAACACTGGATCATTTTTGGAATCATTATTGGTCACATGATTCTAGAATTAAGTTGGTTATATGTGGTTCATCTGCATCCTGGATTATTAATAAAATCATCAATAATCGAGGCGGACTCCATAATCGGGTGACTCGAAAAATATTATTAAAGCCATTCAATCTTGCTGAAACTAAAAATTTCCTTTTCTCTCGAGGTGTGCGATTAAACAATTGGCAAGTAGCACAAATATATATGGTAACAGGTGGGGTTCCGTTTTATCTCTCTTTCGTCGAAAAAGGGATGTCGTCTGCACAAACGATAGAAAGCTTGGCTTTTAGTGAGAATTCTCTCTTGTTAAAAGAATTCGATAATTTATTTTCATCACTTTTTGAAAATTCAGAGCCCTATATTGAATTACTCAGAATTATCGCCAAAAACCGTTATGGCATTTCACAAGCGAAATTGGCCAAAAAATCCATTTATTTTTCCAAGGGAGGAAGAATAAGCAGCGCACTTAAAGAACTGAAAGAAGCAGGATTTGTGCTGGGATTTAAGCCCCATCAACACAAAAAGAAAGGGCTTTATTATAGAATTGTCGATGAGTACACCCTATTCTATTTTTATTGGATTGAACCCATTAGAGATACCTTGCAAGAGCAATCATTAGAATCAGGGTATTGGCAAGAGCTTCAGAACAGCCCCTCTTGGAATAGCTGGGCGGGCTATTCATTTGAAGCGATGGTGTATAAACATTTGTCTCAGATCAGAAAAAAACTAAAAATCCCTGCGACGGCGATTGCAAACAGTTGGCGATATACACCTGCTAAACTTACTAAAGAAGATGGAGCACAAATTGATTTATTGTTTGACCGACGAGATTCGACCATCACGATTTGTGAAATAAAATTTACCGAAAGTCCTTTTTTAATTGATAAAAGTTATGCGGCTCAATTGATCAAAAAACGAGAGATCTTTGTAAAATTAACAGGAACAAAAAAACAAATATTTATTGCCCTAATATCAGCAGGTGGAATTAAAAATAATCCTTACTCCGACGAACTTGTTCAAAGCGTAGTAGTGCTTGATGATTTATTTTCTGATTCTAACAAATGACAAACTTGTCTGATATTTCTTGAGCGTTTTTTCAAAATTTTCCGTGTAGGGACTTAAACAATTTCATATGTCCAGACCGGTTTATCTTGCATATGTATAGGTTTTAATGACAAAAATTCAAAAGCGGTTTAGGTTGGTATGCCTATTTTCTGTGCCTATTCAGGAGATCCTTCGCTGAGCTCAGGATGATAGCCAAAATGATTACTGCTCCTTTAAATTTTAAGTTGCTTTTCTGATTCTGTTACTTTTTTTTCAAAATCGGGTTTGATTTGATTATCATCATTTGGCACTAGAATTTTCTCACGACAATTAAATAACTTATTGAAACGATTGCTAATTCTGATAGAAACTCCCGAAAAATTCGTAGGCTCCTTGAGTAAATTCTTTTGAAATACTTCAGGAAAATGCTCGGAAACTTCTATGGCGGTATCACTGTCCCGATGCCCATCGCAAACACCAAATAAATGACCCTTTTTATCCGATGGATTTAATTTTACTAAAATGCTGGTTTTATTATCATCCCCGCCATTTAGACAAGCCCAAGCATGCATCAGTTTGTTCATCTCAGTTAAGTCTGAGGACGTTCGATGCGTAAAAAGGATCAAAGCAATTGTCTCTATATCAAGTTCATCGGTGACCCCATCGCTGCAGAGAAGTAAATAATTTTCGGCATTAGGATTAAATTTGGAATAAGATATACTTGGTTCAAAGGTGAAACCAGGCAATCTTACGTCATCATACATTTGAGAATCACCAAAAGACCGGCTAACAGCAAGATTACCTATTCGAAAATCATTTTCCTTAAAACAAATTTGACCGCCGGCCTTTTCAATCCGTTCTTTTTCAGCTAAGGCGGTGTGAATGCTAGTTAGACGTTGAGTATTAAAATTTTCATTTTCAAAAGTGATTAAAAATGCTGAGCTATCGCCCAATTGGGAGAGAAAGAGCTTGTTCTCCTGCACGAAGCAAAAGGTGCCTGTGCTGCCTCCCATATAGTTAGTGGTCAATGCTTCCACGCCCACGTCGATTCCTGTATTAAACAGTGCTTGTCCAATAGTTTCGGGTGCATATTCGATACAGTTTATTTCAGTATGGAAGGCTCGATCTTGCTGATAATCCCTGTCTCCCTGAGTACAGAAAATAGAGAAGTCTTTAGAAGATTTAGAGGTAATTTTTCCCGATGGCTTTCGTTGCGAAGTCTCACAGATTGGATGTCTTATTTTCCGTGCTTTTTCCGCCTCATCATTCATGGATTCCAGGGTTATTTTTTTGGCTGGAATTCTAATATATTGAATGCTCACTACTTGCTGAAAACAAGAAAATAACTCCCCGCTATAAGGACCAATATTTTTTAATTGCTCCTTCGTTTCATGACCGGAAAGAATGAAAGACAAAATTCGAATAGCGACGTCCCTTACCAATTTCCTTTGAGCAACGAGACGAGCGAGCACTATCGCTCCGTAGGCTCTTTCAAGAATGTTTATTTTAATCGGATCACTAAAGTTTTTGATTCTGATTGTAAGGGCCTGCTCTACTTGAGAAATTTCTCGACGGCTAGAATACTTTTTAGCCAATAATTGTGTGAGTGAATTATTTACCACAAAAAAATCACCATTTTTTAGAGAAACAATAAAAGGCAGAGGGGCTTCAAGGGATTGAAACACGTTAGTATGATAGCTAAGGCTTCTATTTTCTCCCGCTCTCCAAAGAAGTATTTTGTCATCGTCATAGCTTAAGAATAGCGTGGGAGACAAAATGATAAATTTTTTGGGGTGGCCAAACGTGAATATTTGTAGCGGAAAAAGGTGTGTGCATTCTTGAGTTCTAATATTGTAAATTCCCATAGAAAAACTATCACCGCCTCCGGCAAGCAAGATCCGATCCTCACTGATTCTGCGCAAAATACTGACTTTACATTTAATTTCAGGAGGAATTGGGATTTTATCCATCAGTTTTCCATTTTCGATATTCACTGGGATTATGGTATTATTTTCTTCTTGATCTAATAGAATAATTAGATCTGAATGCACGCTCATTGTGCACTGTTGAAAGGGTGAAACACGATACGCATACATCTTCTTTTCTAAAAATTCCCAGGACTTATGCAATTGACCATTCACAATATTCCAACGAATAATTTTATGTGGATAATTACAGGTCGCAATAACAGCCTGTTCTTCAACAAATTTTAAAGTGGATAATATTATTGAAGAAACCGATCGTTTACCAAAATCTCCGCTGCTAGAAAGTGTACACAAGTCGGAGCTTTCTTTTTCCGCTTTGATGTTGATTTTGCTTAGTGTAGACCCATCATTTTTTATAGCCCAGAGCACTATTGAATCTTTAACAGGGTCTCCAAATAACACCATCATTTTTTTTGATAAAACTGAAACCATCGTGGTTTCATTAAAATCATAGGAAATTGAGCTTAAACACTTTAAAAGGCCATTTTTAATTTCAAGAAAGTGGACTTGAAACCCGTGAACATCTTCATCTGAATCTCTTGAATACAAATCAGTTCCTAGAATGAGGTAATTTTCATTTGCCCATAAAATCTGTTGGAAATTCAATTTGTCCGTAGCAAAGCCGGCTGCTGGAATCAAAAAATTTTTCTCTTGTGACATAGGATCAAATTGCCAAACCCCTTTAGCGGCGTCTTTAGCAAAGAACTTATCAATAAAATAGACATATCGACAATTATCTTGGTTAACACAAAAATTAAGTTCCTTAAATCCAGGGAACTGCTCTTCCACATTCTCAAGTTCAATTTCGAGTTCCCCTAATTCTGCTCGCATTTACCTATCCTCATGTTCATCTACAAGGCCGCATTCTGCCATAAATTCCACCAAAAACAAGGCATTTTCATGTTTGCTTGTTACCGCTTGAAAATCGCGCTCATACAGGCAGAAATACAATGGCCCTCATGAGATAAAACTTTTTCACTTGCAACGACACCACACTAATCAAAATATAACCCTACGTTTTAATGACAAAAATTTAAATGCCGTTTGGGTTGGTATGCTTTGTGTGCTTTGTGGTAAGATTGCCCTGGTTCTTAATGCCCTCTTAATGTTGCTTAATAATTCCTTAATATAGATGTGCTAGACTCCTAAATTCACTCATATTGAGAGCCATATTTTGAAAATTAAAGTTATTAGAGAAGCCGGTGGCAAGGGAGGCTGCAGGCTTAGGCGAAAGCTCGGCCGTCGGAATGCTGTCTTGCTGGATTTCTTCTTCAGTCACAACAACCAAGAGCGGAAAAGAACAATAACGATAATAATGTTGAACAGTATAGATTAAATTAAACCCGATAAACTTTCTTATCGGGTTACGAAAAAGCGGAGAACGTTATGAGAAAATCATTAAATGATTATTATGCAGATTTGGGGCTTCAAACTGGTGCTTCTGAAAAAGAGATCAATAAAGCCTATAAGCTCCTGGCAATGAAATGGCATCCTGACAAAAATTTAGGCAAAGAAGCGACTGATAAATTTCAAAGTATTAATTGTGCTCGTCAAAATTTATTAGATGAAATAGAGCGGAAAAAAAATCAAACTAATAAAGCCTCCAGCAACCAAACATATTCAGCCGCCACTTCTACAAGACAACCGACTCAGCCATTCTCTGGGTTTACCGAATTCGCTTCCATGTTTTCTACTGGAATACCAACCCGTTTTAACCCGCCGAGCGCAAAAAAAGCTGCACCCATTGAAACAAAATTTTACGCGCAAAAAAATTATAGTAAAAGAGACGTTCATGGAAAGGATCTTCGGGGTTCACATTTCTTCGAATGTAACTTGAGTGGTACAAATTTCTCTGGTGCAAATCTTGAAAAAGCAATATTTACAGACACATCGATTGGAAATACAAACTTTCTTGAAAACACAAACTTTACAGATGCAAATCTTTCGTACGCTGTTTTACCTAACCTCACCGGGCTTGTGAATACAAATTTTACGAAAGCAAATCTTAGTCATGCGGATTTGCAAGGCACAGATCTTAAAAATGCAATTCTTGTCGATGCGAACCTCAGTTGTGCGAATCTGGGGTTTACTGAAATTACGCTCAATCAAATATGCACTTTAAAAACGCTTTCTTCAGCGAAGGAAATGCCAAATTTTGAGAATGTGAAGTTGACTTCTGAGACAGACAAAAAAATTCCTACTGATGACATCAAGACTTTACTTAAACGTCCCGATCTACTTTATAAAAGTCATCTGATTTTTGTTATTGAACCAGACATGCTGGAAAAAGAGGGCTTAAAACTACTCAAGGATCAGCTTCCTAATATTCTTGAAAATTTAATGAAGCACGCTACCTCTGTTGAAGGGCTTCGTGAGATTTGGCACTCTAAAGCTCAAGAATCACTCATTTTTTCTACGTTTAACTTCTTTAAAAATGTCGGTAACGTCAAACAAACTAAACTCGGTGGTGTGTATAAAGAAAAAAAAGCTGAACTTAAAAAATAAGTTTACTACAGCAGTCCCACCCGAAAAGAGATGGGCTGTAAGGGGGATCCAAATTCTGGCCTCTTATTTCCTCCTTTTTTTGAAAGACTCTTCTTCAATTCTGTGTTTGGCTTAAACAGTGGTATGTTATTCTTTCCCATTGAAAATAGCGATGGGTTGGAAGATGTAGACATGGGTGAAGATGGCGTTTGGTTGTTTAGGCCATAATCCTCTAGCACTATCAACTCTTCGGCTCACCTGCCTCTCCAGATTAAAAGGCGCGGTCCCGCCATAAAAATTGCCGAGCGCATTCTAAAAACTGCACCGGGGCCCGATCTCACTGCACCAGAAGAATTTGAGATTATTAAAGCCTGTTTCGATCATCCCGAGCTAGAGCTTCCTCTTCCTATTTTTTCCGAGATTATAGGCTCTGACACTTACGAGCTGCTAAAGAGCTTGGCATTTGGGCTCAATTGAAGGAGCAAAAAATCATCTTCATACTTTCAGTGCGTGCTTTTTCCCGGCTACTCTAAAGCAGGTTTTGGGTAGTGAGAGTTTTTCTTTGGTTGATAATTGTTTCAGGAAACGTAATGCATAAAGCGCATCGGCTCGTTTTTGGCTGTTTTCCAAGGTGAAATTCAGAAAGATAATTCTTTGTTCGTTTGAGTCTGCATGGGCGGCAATGATTTTTTTTATTAAGGTCATCGTGCGTTCTTGATAGGCATACTGTCCGACATCTTGAATTATTTTATTTGAAGTTTCCTGTTTTATTTTTTCCCTAGCACTTAGTTTTTGCAAAATAATTCTTAAATCGATCATCGGCATGGTGAGCGGAATATAATCTTCCGAATGAAGCATCGCCACCTCGTCATCGCCATCAATTAAGCCAGAAAAATACATCTCAAAAATTAATCCAATGCCAATCATGCCCACATCCGCTAATTCTGCTGCACGCAAAGCGCCCATGCTAGAAGCACCAAACACGCTTACTCCATTTTCAATTATTTCGATAATTTCAAAATGCGCCACAGAGGGTTTAGATTCGAAATAACCGTCGATAATGAGCACTTGATCACCCGTGATAAATGGGATTTTGAATAAGTCATCACGGGCAACCGGCGCATGAATGATGGACTCAGGCATTACACTTAAAATAGTTTTTGTATCTAGACTTGGGCCTGTAAAAATGTGGAGGCTCATTTTGGACCGCCATGATGTTCTAAGTTTATTTGAGATCCAGGGATAACCGCCACAACAATGGGGATTTCAATTTCTTTTTTTGTTAAATCAACCACAATTAAATTCTTAAAGCCGAATGCTTGGCTTTTATTGATCAAGAACTCCACTCTTTCTTTTTCGCTTAAATGAGTATAATTGGAGCCTGTAGGGATATCGCTGTATTGTGTTATTTTCAATTGTAATTGTATTACATCTTCGCTGGCGCTGTATTGATAAGATTCGATATCATCTCGAGCGCCAGAAATAAAAGTGACACGAGATTGCAAGGCTTCACAAAAGGCCTTAATTAAAGCGGTATTTTTATCTGGATGGCAGGACATGCCAAAATGCGTATTTTCTTTGCCCGGTTCTTGGATATTTATTTTAAATGTCGGCAGACCTTCATTATTTGAATGGTAAAAAATCCCCATTTTAAAATGCCGTTCACGCAATTTTCCAAAATAAGGTTGTAAAAGCGCATCAATTTCAGCATTCAGTGGAACGTAATCGGGCTGGATTGAGGCCACGATATGCCTCTCGAGCACTTCTAATATGGCATGTTGAAGCGCAGATTCTTTGCTGCTTCCGCCGCCATAGCCATTTGAAGAGGGAGCAATGGGAAGATCGGGCAGATAAGCATCTGAAAAATCCATGCAAATTAAAGCATGCGGAAGATAGGTGTGCTTCTCTTGGATGAGATCGAAAGCTTTTGTCCATTTAATGGGCGCATCAGGAATATTGGGAGTAATAATTTTAAGATCGTACGTTAATTCTGGAGCAATTTCGCTAAAAAGGGCTTGCTTATCTATGGGAACACCCTCGCCATGGAAGGCTTCGAGAGATTCCATGATAGCCGCAATTTTGGCATGTTCCTCGGTGAAGCCTTTTCCTTGAGAGGTCACCATATTTCTTGAGAATGGTCGAGTACACTGAAATACAGGCAGTCCCAGATAATCCATCCGCGTTAGCCGCGCAATACGGCTGATACGAGCAAATTTAATCGCTTTTTCTAGCTTTTTGATGAAATCATCATTAGTCATGGTAAATTCATGATAACATAAGGATGTTTTATGAAAAATACAAGAGTTCCCACTCAGGCGGGAACTCCTGAAGAATTTACTGATTTTTGCTGAAAATTGCCATTGCAGCAACTTGCGTATTCATTGTGAATTGCACAGTAGATTGGCTTACTTCGCTTTTTTCAGAGTTTGCTAGTTCCATATCTTTATAGTTGTTATTCATGATGTACCTCATTTATGTTTTGCTTAATTTTCATTAAACATTTTAATGTTAATTGCCCCATGCCGAATTGCTCCGTCAGGGATAACTGCGCATCATGTGCTAATTAAATCTCCAGGGCTTAATTTTAAGCCTCCCTTAAGGATTTGTCAATAATAATTAGTATAATAGTATCTATTATATTAGAGCCCTAAATAGATTCCAGTCAGCCAAGGTTAAAATAACTTTTAAAAACAACAGATTAGCTATAAGCTCTACATAAAGTAATGTAAAAAAATCTCGATAATCAGCCAAATGTATGACTATTGCGCAGCAGTCTACCCAAAAAGAAATGGGCAGCAAGGAACTGCACTTGGTCCGGCATCTGCTCGCCTCGTAGCGACACTCTATGCTTATAATCGCCCCATTTTTCATTTTCGCGAGGCAGCAAAAATTTTGGGCGGAAGAACCTCAGCTGCCAACGCGCTTTCCCAACTCGTACATAACGGAATAGTAACCCGATTGAAAGCTGGGACATTTCGTCTTGTGCCGTTTGAATTAGGATTCGAACGAGAATATTTGGGCAATCCATATGTTGTCGCTCGTGAGTTAATAACGTTTAAAACAACCTCGTTATTGCGGCGGATTTTCAGAAGTTGCTAAAGCCTTTTCGATAAAACATGATGCGATTGATCCGCAAAAAATAATCGATTATGCTGTTCAACTTGACGTAGGCGTTGTAAATCGTAGGCTTGGGTACCCACGATTAAACGTAAGTAAATTCACACCGGAGGGAAATTTTAAGGTGAACTCTTCGAGTGTTTATATGTTTAAATTCAAGAGCTTATTTCAATAATTTGACAAAAGGTGTAAAAATCTGGATAATTGCAGTTCATTTGAGGTAGATATGCAAGCGAATATGACATTTACGGATTCGGCCGCCACGAAAGTACAAAGCCTGATTACTGAAGAAAATAATCCCAAACTGAATTTGCGGGTGTATATCACCGGCGGTGGTTGCTCGGGTTTTCAATATGGATTTACCTTTGATGAAGAAATTCGAGAAGACGATTTTTCGGTTGAAAAACTTGGCGTAAAATTGCTGGTCGATCCGCAAAGCTTTCAATATTTGCAGAATGCCGAAATCGATTATCGTGAAGATGTAAACGGTGCTCAATTTATTATTCGCAATCCGAATGCCAAGACCACCTGTGGATGTGGTTCTTCATTTGATGTTGAAGAAAAGCAAACTGAGAACTCAGATGACCACGCTTAGCGTTAATGTTAATAAGCTTGCTACACTTCGAAATTCCCGAGGAAAAAATAATCCCGATCTTTTAAAAACTACTTTAGATATTGTGTCTTTTGGCGCCGAAGGCATTACTGTGCATCCTCGTCCCGATAGTCGCCATATTCGAAAACAAGATGTCTACGATATTGCAAACGCCATTCATGTTGAATTTAATATTGAGGGATTTCCCGATACAAATTTATTAGCTTTAGTAAAAGATGTAAAACCCGCGCAATGCACTTTAGTTCCCGACCCTCCAGAAGCGCTGACTTCAAATGCCGGTTGGAATATTAAAAAAAATCTCGATTTTCTAAGAAAAACGGTTGAAAGCTTACATGACAGTAATGTTCGAACTTCGCTATTTATCGATCCTGAAACCATTACTTCCGAAGAAATAGATCTTTTAAAAATAATCGGCACGGATCGTGTTGAATTTTACACCGAATCTTATGCAAATGCCTTTGGTACCTCGGATGCTAAACGAGTTATCGATATTTATAAAAAAGTCGCTCAGGACATTAATGCTTTAGGTATCGATATTAATGCTGGACATGATCTCAATCTTTTTAATCTTCGCCATCTCGTTACTGAAATTCCTTCAATAAAAGAAGTGTCCATAGGACATGCCTTAATTTGCGATTCCCTCTATCTCGGCCTAAAAGAAACCATTTCGCGTTATTTAGCTTGCCTGCATTAATTGCCGAATTTCATCAAGAGAAGCGGCTACATCTTTCACCTTTGAAGGTTGCTCGAGAAGCGCCTGCAATTGTGGAGCTACTGGCACTTTTTCCTCGATAATGGGCTCAATAATATTTTCAAATTTGCAGGGATCAGCGGTAGCCACCACGATCCAAGGTTCATCCGAAAGATTTTCTCGCGCAAAAAACGCTGTAGCCGTATGTGGGCAAATAATCGTTTTAAATTTTGAATATACATTTTTAATCGTTTTTTGAATATCTTCATCTGAAATACTTTGGGCTCGAACATTTTTATTAAATATTTCTTTGCTTGGAAATAAATTGTGAAGCCGCTCAAAATTACTGGGATTTCCGACATCCATCGCATTCGCCAACGTTGCTAAGCTAGGCCGAGGCGTATATTTTCCTGTTTGCAAATAATCGGGCAGTACTTTATTCGCATTACTCGAGAGTGCAATTTCTCGTATCGGGAAACCCATGGCTTTTGCCCAATACGCCGCTGTGGCATTACCAAGATTTCCACTCGGAATAACAAATCCTGGTTTTGTGCGATAATGCTCAAGAAACTGAATGCTAGAATAAGCATAATAAATAATTTGCGGTAATAAACGGCCGATATTAATGCTGTTCGCGCTACTCAGTCTTGTGTGTTCTTTCCACCAGGGGTCTTGAAATGCGCTTTTAACCAGCGCCTGACAATCGTCAAAATTTCCCTCTACTGCTAAGGCTAAAATGTTCGTACCCCAACAGGTAATTTGATGCTCCTGTCGTGCTGAAATTTGACCCTTTGGATAAAGAACAATAACGTTAATGTTGGGCTTTCCATAAAATGCGCTGGCAACGGCAGAACCGGTGTCACCCGAAGTGGCCACCAGTATTGTCGATTTTTCATTTTCGGAAATCGCATTAAGATACTCCGATAAAAAGCGGGCTCCGAAATCTTTAAATGATGAAGTGGGCCCATGAAAAAGCTCTAAAAGAAAAGTGTTATTATTTAAAGATTTCAGTGGGAGTTCAAAATTGAAGGCATTTTTGCACAACAATGCCAATTTATTTTTCTCAAATTCATTCGAAAATAAGCTCAGAATTTTTTCAGATAAATGAACAAAATCCCCCGAAAATTCGGATGCATTCATTTTTGGAAAATATTCAGGCACAAATAAGCCACCGTCTTCAGCTAGCCCCTTTTGAATAGCCGATTTAAGGGAATAAGAAATATTGCTATCTCGAGTACTGATAAAATTCATAACATCCTCGCGGGTTCTTTACTGATCGGAGAAATCCACGAATCCGTATCAATATTTTTAGTTTGCAATTGGGAGACCATCGCCTCGCGAATGCCCTCTGCCTCTTTTTCTGTTTTGGCAAATGCGAAAATACTGGGGCCTGAGCCCGAAAAGGAAACTCCCAAAGCGCCCGCCTCTACGGCGGCATTTTTGACATCGTAAAATCCCGGCACAAAATGCGCGCGCTGATGTTCAATTAACACATCCTGTAAGGATTTTTGAAGCAAATTAATATCGGTTTGATAAAGCGAGGAAATAAAGGTGGCCAAATTTGCAGATTGAGTAATCGAATCTTTTAGGCTTATTTTTTCGGTCAATACTTTTCTGGCCTCTTTGGTCGAAACGTGTAAATGCGGATGAACCAGCACACAAAATACATCGGGAATAGGTAGCTCAACAATTCCGATTGGATTTACCGAATGAATTAAGGTTAATCCTCCCCAGAGGCAGGGAACAATATTATCGGGATGTGCTTGACCGCTGGCCACGGCTTCACCAAAAAGCGCGTAGTGCGCTAATTGTTCGCGTGATAAAGCTGGCTCTAAAAAAGCATTAAAAGCTACTAAAGCGGCCACAGCCGAAGCCGCGGAGCCACCCATTCCAGAACTTAAAGGGATGCCTTTTTCGATATTCAGGGAAAATCCCAGATCTAACTTAAAATCCTCGCATAATTTTTTAATCACAAATGAAGCCGTATTTTTATCCGTATCGGTTGGCAATGTTTCTTTAGACTGAATATTCTCAATCACCATTTTATTGTCATCTCGACGCGTGAGGGTAACACAGTCTCCCACCTGTTGAAGGGCAAAGCCTAAAATATCAAAACCAACGGCCACATTGGCGCACGTCGCTGGCGCAAAAGCCCTTGCCGTTTTTATTTCTTCATTTATCCTAATCATTTTTTCCTCCTACAAATACGACACTAAACGAAGTAAGTCAGCAAAAATACCGGAGCCTGTCACTTCTGCACCAGCCCCTGGCCCTTGAATGATCAGAGGATATTCGTGATATCGACGAGTGTGAAAAACCAGCATATTATCGCTGCCTTTTAGCCTTGTGAATGAATGTTGCATCGGAAATGACTCTATTGAAACCTGCAATGATCCATTGGAATGAATGACACCTGAATAACAGAGTCTTTCATTTTTCGCAGTAGCCTGCTGAATCGACTCCGTCATTTGATTGTCAAAATTCGGCAATTTCTCGAGAAATTCTTCCACACTGCAGCGTTTGAGAGATTCCGGCACCAAGTCATGAACTTTAATATCGTCTAGCGAAACCTCGTGGCCCATTTCACGCGCAAGACACACCAATTTCCGTGCGACATCCATGCCCGATAAATCTTCTCTTGGATCGGGTTCGGTAAAGCCCTTCCTTTTGGCTTCCAACACAATTTCCGAAAATATTCTTCCTTTTGCTAATTCATTAAAAATATAACTCAGCGTTCCAGACACCACTCCTTCCACTTTAGTAACTTCATCTCCCGTTTTAATAATATCTTGAAGTGTGTTAATAACGGGGAGGCCTGCACAAACCGTCGCCTCATACAAATAATGGCAGTTATTTTGGAGGGCCAACGATTTTAATGTCTTGTAGAAATTCAAATCTCCGGCATTGGCATGTTTATTCGGCGTGATCACATGAATGCCTTTTTCTAGAAAACCTGAATAATACTTCGAAATTTTCGGATTCGCCGTGCAATCAATTATAACGGCGTGCGGCACATCATCCGCCATAATATGGGACACAAAATCATCCATGTTGGTGAGCGTATTACTTTTTCCCAAATGGTCTGGCCAGTGTAGTAAATCGATGGGTTCATGACTCAACAACATATTTTGGCTATTCATGATCCCTCGAACACATAAATTCACCTGATATTTTAATTTTAAGTCATCGATGGCTGCCTGAATTTGATTCAAAAAAGCGCCGCCCACTTGCCCAGGCCCAATTAACCCGATGGAAATCGTTTTATGAGAAAGATAAAATCCAGCATGAACCGCTTGGAGCGCCCGACTTATTTCATCGCTTTTAATCACAACGGAAATATTACGCTCAGAAGAACCTTGCGAAATAGCTCTAATATTAATATTAGCCTTTGCAAGTGTCGCACATAATTTTCCAGAAATTCCAATGGTTCCTACCATGTTGTCGCCCACGGCTGATAAAATGGCGCAGGATTTATCGGCATAAATGGCTTCTATTTCTTCTCGATCGATTTCAAATTTCAAATGTTCTTTTAGTGCTTTTAAAGCCAAGTCTGCCTGCGAATTCGATATGGCAACACAAATCGAATGCTCAGAACTGGCCTGCGAAATTAGAATCACTGATATTTGTATTTGATGCAGTACTTGAAAAACTCGGGCGGCAATACCCGAAACGCCAATCATTCCACTGCCTTCAATATTGATGAGGGCAATATTATCGATGCTGGTGAGTCCTTTAATAAGCGCGCTGGAGGCTCCTGACACCGCCGAAATGTAAGTTCCTTTTGCCCTAGGATTTAAGCTATTTTTAATCCAAATGGGAATTTGATTTTTTTGTAAAGGCGCAATCGTCATGGGGTGCAAAATTTTCGCCCCAAAATAGGCCAGCTCTAATGCTTCATTATACGATAGTGCTTGAATGACAAATGCCGAACGAACTTTTTTTGGATCTGCTGTAAAAATACCATCTACATCTTTCCATATGGTGACCGATTTTGCTTTAAATAGGCTAGCAAAAATGGCAGCTGAAAAATCGCTGCCATTTCTACCTAAGATGGTTCTACGGCCTTCTTGAGTAGCGGCAACAAAGCCACTTATCACTATTTGGTCAAAAGGCCTATTCTCTAAGAAGCCCTCTAAAGTCGCCCTACTTTTCTTCCAATCCACGCGTGGGCTTCCATTTTTCTCATCGATAAATAAAACCTGACTCGCATCCAAATAAATAACATTGGAAAAATCGGCGAGATACGTCGCTAAAATTTTGGATGACCAAAGTTCCCCGTATCCTAATATCAGATCTTGTATTTCTTTCGAATAAAAACCGGTAAGACTTACCGCCTTTAATATCTCTTTAATATCACAAAAATCTTTTTGAAGGGATGCAATAATTGCTTCAGATTTATTTTTCGTTAAGAGTGTCTTTATGACTTCAACGTGGATTTTCTCGATATTTTGGAGCCCTTCCAAAAATGCCTGTTTACCTTTAGCTTCATCCAACTGCGTTTGTAAGCTTGAAGTACAGCCATTTATTGCAGAAACCACAATAATTTCATTTTTTCCTTTCAAAAGTGATTTTATTAAGGCAAAACCATTGGCATCAACTAAGCTTGAGCCGCCAAACTTGTGAACAGAATATTCGTGATACTGATTTTTCATGACAGATTATCCTTCAAAAATTAATCCAAAACTAAACACCAATGGTGGTAGTTATAGGGAATAAAAAAATTTAATAAATTCGAGAAACGTCAAGCGATATTAGGCAAACGTCGTGGTAGTCGCGATCGTCGTAGTGATGTAGAAAGCAGAAATAGAAGATAAAGCTAATGATGGTAGCTTATAAGCTGATATTTTCATGGCAAAACCTCTTGTTCAACATAAAGAAGCTTAAGACTATCAAAAAAATAACCCTAATACAAACCTAACATTAAAATTTTTAATGCAACTCTTAGAGCTTGATCAGTGATGAGGCCGGCGGCTTGAAAAAATGAGCCAAATTGGCAGACATGCGCGTTTTACAACTTCTTAGTAGAAAAAGCAATTTTGGCATCTAGACTTGGGCTATAAATTCGCTTGTTCCCTTCTTGTTTGACTGCTAGCAATTTATCACTGAGTAATTTATTGACTGTTCTGGAGACAAAAATTCGATTTCTTGTAGACAAGTTTACCAACTCGGAAACACCAACGGAACCATTTTTTACGATAACTTTTAGCAGGTCTACTTCGCCCTTTGGCAAATCAAATTTTGATATTCTATCAAATGCCAATGCCGCAATCATTTCTTTTGCCAATTCCGCTGAAACTTTTTGTAGAATTTTTCCAATTTGGAGACGCTGAAGCAGCACATATACTAATGCAAAAATATAACGAAGCCGTCCCTCTGCCACTTCATAAAGATAGTCAAAGACCTCTTGATCGATTGGAAATTCTGCATTTTTCTTGGTTTTATAGTAATTTAAACGCTTTTTAATGAGGTCATGGTAATGCACTTTGCTGAGAGGTTTTATAAAAACATCGTGGCTGATAATATCATCTAATCGATCTACCCGCTTCGCGACGAAAGATCTTAGCCCAACATCACCCACCAAAAGCCAGGAAATATTGCTGATTTGAAAATAGTCTCTAGCCGCATTAAATAAATATTCAAGGTGCTCTTCGCTATGGACTACATTAACATCCAGATTATTTAATTGAATTAAAAGACCGTTTTTATAGCCAAGCTTTACGGCGAGCTTACCCAAATCTTCCAGATGAAAACCTAAAGTATTGGCCGGTACAAAGGTCGGCTGCGTTACACTCGAAGATTTACCATAATTCCCTCCAACCGAAAATGCCGTCAATCCAAAGCTATTGTAAGCTTCTGATAATCGATAGGATAAGGCTTTTGCTTCTTTAAAAATCTTATTGTTCTTAACAGAACTTTCATGAGCGACCTCAAGCTCTCTCACCACGGTTGATATTACAGCAGTCAAAAGACTTTCTAAATTCCAGTGTCGTTCTACGCTGACCTCATCTCTGGGTGCTAAATACATCTTCTTTTTTTGTACTGAAAATTTTATAAAGTTGGCAAAAGAGGTTGTACCAACACCTCTTGCCCCTTCAATAATGAGGCGAACATTTTGATCTTGAAGAACACTTTTACACAGAGAAGCCTCGGGCTCATGACCGGTAAAAAGTTCAATAGTTTCCGCTGAAATGGGTTCGACGGAAAACGGGTAAGTTTTAAACCCAAGCAATTGCCACTCCATAAAACCACCTCTCATACAAGAATTTCGATGGCTTGATTGTATCATATTTTTGATCCATATCAATATTTTGATATGGATCACGAATTTGTTTTAGATTGATACATAGGTTCATGGGCTAGCGCTGCGCTAATTCGCGATGGCGGAAACAGTCTACGGTATGATCATTGATAAAGCCGGCGGCTTGTAAAAAAGAGTAGCAGGTGGTGCTGCCAAAAAACTTAAAGCCCCTTTTTTTGAGATCTTTTGTGACGGCATCCGAGAGAGCTGTTGTTTTGGGTATATCGTCCAATGTTTTCCAATGATTTTGAATCGTATCATTATCAACAAATTGCCATAAATAGTTTGAAAAACTAGAGAATTCTTTTTTTACTGTTAAATAAGCTTTGGCATTGTTCACAATAGAATGAATCTTTAACTTATTCCTAATGATGCCCGGGTTTTCTAGAAGCTTCGAAATCTTTTTTTCCGAGTATCGCGCAATTTTTTCGGCATTAAATTGATCGAGGGCGGCACGATAGTTTTCCCGCTTTTTCAAAATGGTAATCCAACTCAATCCCGCTTGCATGCTCTCGAGAATAAAAAGCTCAAATAATTTTTGATCATCACGCAGCGGAACGCCCCACTCATGATCGTGATACTCTACATAAATTGGCTCCTGATTCACCCACGCACAACGCACTTTTGGCTCTCTCATTTTTTTCTCCTAAAAAATAGACGAATTGAAAATCTAGCTTAAATCACTAGACCTTTCAATATCCGGGATTTTGAAATTCAATCGACGACACCTTTCTTCTAAGAGCCTTAGATATTTTTTTTTCATTTCTAAGGATAAAAAGCTTTTTTCTATGAATGAAGGCC
Organism: uncultured Gammaproteobacteria bacterium; assembly: GCA_963711375.1. Lineage (GTDB taxonomy): Bacteria > Pseudomonadota > Gammaproteobacteria > Coxiellales > Coxiellaceae > CAVQDV01. The sequence continues at coordinate 1,323,087 of CAVQDV010000005.1, read as the reverse complement.
AGCTTAGCATCGCTATTTCAATTTCGTCCAGGACTTCTTTTATCATCTTTTCATTCAATCCCAATCGCTCAAAAGCTAAATAGTTTACAAAATCATTTCTTGTTAAGTTATTTTTCTTTCCATTCAGCGGAAGCGCAATTTCTTCTTTTGTATTTTTCTGTGCGATAGAAGAATTCACAAGATCGTAGGATGGCGATAGCATAATTTTGTTATCTCGAGTTATTAGAGAAAAATTTTTAACATGCATGTCCTCATTTCCAATTAGAAAATTAAATAATGTTAATTTAAATAGCTTAACAAATTCAATTTTAGGGAATGTGCAAAAATCAGAAATAACACTAATTATTTTCTCCATAGAACTATTGTATTTTGTATCCCGATTTAAACCTAATAATTGTCCAAAATCCTCAACTGCTAATCTTTGAGTATGACCAATTCGATCAAATCGTCGAATAAAATAAGTCATACTCCCATCTATGGAATACGCTAAGCCATGAACAGGCACTTCGATGCCAATTGTTGCCGCCAGAAACATCGTAATGGCTTCATTTTCTGGTAATTCAGGATAGTGCTCACTCTGTGGTTTTAATATGAAACGACCGTTTTGATCGACAATTTCGAAGCAGGCTTCTTTTATTTTTAATCGAGCACTTAATTTGGCTTGAACCCCTTGAATTGACATTTTCCCTACACGAGCAATAGCTTCACGACGCTGCTCTGCTGCACTCAAGGGCAGAGCTTGCAAATTTTTTAATTGGGGCGAAAGTAAATGCAATCCAACTTGAGAATAATATTCATTTAATTTAATCGCCATATAAGTAATTGGACAGCGCCTCATTTTAATTCCTCGACCATGATTGCACCCACTACATCCTGACCAATTTTTAATAATTGCCCAAAATAATCCTCTCTATCTAGTTTGTATTTTCGCAGTAAAGCCTCTAGCATTCCGCCCTCGGGCAAAAGTCCATCAAAAAAAGACGGAAATTTTGTAAATTCATAAACTCTTTTTTTTAAAGGGAGAGTAAGAGATATCGGTGCACCCTTATAATCCTCGGCGTAGGTAAATCGATATTCTTCATTGCTCAACTCTTCTAAAATTCCTGCAAATTCACCATTTACTGAAACGCTGGCTTTCCTCATTTATTATCCTCTATTGTTTCTGGAAGTGGAAAAGGCGTTTCAAATTTTACACGAATATTTAATACTTCGAATATTTTAAGTAATGTATCAAACTGAACCGTCTCTTTACCATTCTCAATATCGAATACGGCCGTTTTGCCAACCCCAGCAAGCTTGGCAAGCTGAAGCTGCGAAAGTCCGCTCTGCCTGCGACAATATCGCAGCATGTTACCCATCTCAGTAGAATTCATTTCTCCCTCAATTTTTACCGCTATAGCAGTAATATAGCATACTTTCCTCTTCAGTCTCGAATTATTTTCATGTGATTCCACATTTTTACTGCTATAGCGGTAATTATACGCATTTTTGTGAAATTTTCTATGGGGTATAATGAAAAATCTCTGATTTTTACTGTTATAGCGGTAGTTAACTCCTATTTTTCCTGCCACTAGAATTCTAGCATTTTCCATTATGTAATGAATCTGGAACTGTTGGAGCCATTTAGAAATGTCCTCTTCTTAGCCACTTAAATGCTGAATTTTTTTAAAATTCTCAGCATGATTGTGGAAAATAAACATCAAAACGGCTGGATTTTCCTTGATAGCTTAAATCGGGTTTTCTACTCCCCAAAGGATCTGCCAGGCGTGGGCGTTTTACCACTACCTTTTTTAAAGCAGATTTCAAGGCTAAAGTTAATAATTCTCCTGCGTCGCTATCGTCGCCCAATAACTCCCTTAGTAAGCGCATTTCTTTTTTTACCAAGGCTGATTTTTTGCTTTCTGGGAACATGGGGTCAAAATAAATGACGTCTGGGCGATTATTTTCTGCTAAAGACTGTAAATATTTTTTGGAATCGGTGAAGAGTAAATTTAATTTTAGCTTGAAAAACCAAGGTTCTAGTATCGCCCTTTTTAATGCATCTTGTAATAATGCGGCGATTACCGGGGAACGTTCTAGCATTGTTACGTCACAGCCTAAACTCGCCAATACAAAAGCGTCTTGGCCTAAGCCTGCTGTTAAGTCGAGAATTCTTGGAATAAATCCAGTTTTTATGCCTAAGGCTTTTGCAATTAGTTGGCCTTTACCACCTCCGAAGCGATAGCGGTGCCATAATTTTCCGGATAAAAAGTCGATGCTGATTGGGTTCCCGAAATTTTTTGAAATGCTTTTTAAAGTTAGTTTTTCGTTTTGAAAAAAAAGTAAGAACGGCGGGGTTATGGAGGGGTCTTCTGAAGAAATTAGTGGAATTTTGAATTCTTTTTCTATGGCGTGGCATTGAGTTTCGTGAGTATTATCGAAGAGCAATGCCGTTTTAAACATTTTAATACCCCTCTCCCTTACCCTCTCCCGCAAGGGGCGAGGGGATAATATTCAGAAGTGAGGGGGAATAAATAGCGAAAAATCACTTATCTGCACCGACTTTTTGTTCGATCGCATCCAATAATTGCCCGGCGATATTTAAATCAAAAATCGCGTCCAGTTCACGTGCGCACGTGGGGCTTGTAACATTAATTTCGGTTAAATAATCCCCTATAACATCGAGACCCACAAATAATAGGCCTTTTTCGCGCAATTTCGGGCCCACTTGTTCACAAATCCATAAATCATGATCTGTTAAAGGCTGCCCAACCCCTACCCCACCACTCGCTAAATTCCCTCGAAAATCGCCACCCGTTGGTTTACGAGCCAATGCATAGGGGACTGGCTCTCCATCAATCATCAATATTCGTTTATCACCCTCTGTAATTTCTGGAATAAATTGCTGAGCCACTATCATACGCGAATAATTTTCGGTAATCGTTTCCAAAATCACATTCAAATTCGGATCATGTTTTGTAACGCGAAAAATGGATTGGCCACCCATTTTATCCAGAGGCTTTACAACAGCCTCTTTTACCTGCTCCACAAAATTCCTTAAAACTGATTTCTGCATGGCGACGAGAGTTTGAGGACAACACTCTGGAAACCAGGTAGTAAATAATTTTTCATTCGCATCTCGCAAAGCAGAAGGATTGTTAGTTACAAATACTCCCTGTTCCTGAGCTTGTTCTAATAAATACGTGAGATAAACATAGTCCATGTTAAACGGTGGATCTTTTCGCATTAATAAAATATCAAGATCGGCGAGGGGAGCTTCCATCGGCTCCTCAAAATCAAACCAATGATCATGATCCTCATAAACATATAGTCTTCGACTGCGCCCCCAGGCCATTCCATCTTGAAACCAAATATCATTTGGCTCGAAATAATAAAGTTCATAACTACGTTCATAGGCTTCAAGCAAAATTGAAAAAGTCGTGTCTTTTTGAATTTTTATTTTCGTGATGGGGTCCATTATTACGCCGCATTTCATATAATTTCCTCTTTCTCAAATGATGCTAATTCCCGAGCAGCCGCTACCATTGCCAGCCGTGCAATAATTCCATAAATATAAAATGGGCTCGATTCCTCATGATTTTGTTCCGGCAGATGACAGGATTTTTCGAATAATAAAGGCTGAAAATTCATGCCCGGAGAATTTAAATTTTCGTCAGGTCCTTTATTTTTATGGACTCGATAAAAGCCACCCAATACATGTCGGCCAAAAGAATATACCACGGGTTCCGCCACCGATTTTTCAGGACCCACTGTTTCAAAGCTATAAACGCCTTCTTGCAAAATGGCTTTTGTAACGGCGATTCCGCCTTTAACGGTTGACATACTCGTGCGTTGTTTGCGATTTAAGGTTTCCAATTCATGGGGATCTCGAATCATCATCACCGCCATCCCATAAGTGCCATTATCGGCTTTAACGACAACAAATGGCTTTTGGTCAATCTTATATTCCTCATATTTTTTTCGAATTTTCTGAAACAGAATTTCCGCACGATCCACTAAGCATTGTGCGCCCTCTTTTTTCTGAAAATCGACCTCAGGGCATTTATCATGCCAGGGCATAATTAACCAAGGATCAACTTGGAGATCCTTAGCAAATTCCTCACACACCCGCAAATAAAAATCGAAATGCTCAGACTTTAATCGATTCGACCAACCGAGCTCAATCTTCGGCATTACTTTTTGGCTAAGATTTTCGAGTATTTTGGGAACCCCCGAAGATAAGTCATTATTTAAAATAATGCAGCAAGGGAAAAAATTATCAACCCCAACTTTGTCTTCTTTGCGAACCAAGGGTTCTAAGATAATTTTTTTTCCAGAAGGCAAGTCAACGCTCGTAGGTTCTGTGATCGTTTCAGCCATGGTTCCTAAACGCGCTTCAAAGCCAGCATTTGTAAATATACTCTGAAGCATCGCTAAGCTTTCAAAATAAAATGTATTTCTCGTGTGGCTTTCTGGAATAATTAATATTTTTTTGACATCTGAGCATACTTCGGCCACTGTGGCCTGCAGAGCCTGAACAAACAAAGGCATATCTTTTGGATTTAAATTATTAAATCCGGCTGGAAATAAATTCGTATCTACGGGCGCAATTTTAAATCCCGCATTTCGCAAATCCACCGAACCGTAAAATACTGGATGGGTATTTCGCCATTGATTTCGGAACCAAGCCTCCACATCGGCTTGACGTTCGCAGAGGTGTTTTCGTAGTTCAATTAAGGCCTTGGTTTGGTGCATTGGAACTCCTGTTGTTTACTATGACATCGTAGCCTTTTAGGCTCTTCTTGTCATCCAAGCTCATTGAATTCAAACACCCTTTCAGCTACCATGGCCGTACATTTCTTACTGATCAAGGAAAATACTATGAAACTGTATTACTCGAAAGGGGCGTGTTCATTAGCTGTTCGAATCACCATCCACGAATTGGGCCTACCCTGCGAATACGAAGCCGTTGATCTGAAGACGAAAGTTACCAAAACGAATGCGAACTTTTTAACCGTGAATCCAAAGGGTCAAGTTCCTACTTTGCTTACCGATGATAATGTGGTGATTACCGAAAACGCGGTCATCCAGCAATATTTGGTTGAGCACTTTGACGGCCACGTGATGCTGCCACCTGTGGGCGATATGAAGCGCTACAAAGTGCTCGAATGGCTCAATTTTGTTTCTACCGATATTCACAAAGGCTTCGGCCCCTTGTTCAACCCCAAAGTTCCAGAGGCACTTAAGGCCGAAATCTTTATTCCGATGCTCAAAAATAAATTTGGGATGGCCGACCGTTCGCTAGAAAAAAATAAGTATTTAGCGGGCGATAAATTTACGATCCCGGATTCTTATTTATATGTAATGCTAACCTGGACCAGAATGATGAAAATCGACCTTAGTGAATTTTCCAATTTGGCCCGTTATTTTGACGAATTGTCTAAGCGAAAATCTATTGTCGAAGCACTTGCCGAAGAGTAAACCTTTGTGGAAAACCAAGAATTACAGAGACGCTTAAAAACAAGGCATATTTCGATGATTGCCATCGGCGGCTCGATCGGAACTGGGATTTTTCTGGCAAGCGGAAATGCCATTTACACAGCAGGACCTGGTGGCGCTATTTTAGCTTATGCCATTATTGGCATAATGGTGTATTTCTTGATGACGAGTCTAGGAGAAATGTCCACCTTAATTCCCGTTACCGGAACATTTTGCGAATATAGCACTCGCTTTGTCGACCCGGCTTTTGGTTTCGCCATGTCCTATAATTATTGGTTTAATTGGGCAATCACTGTGGCGGTGGATTTATCCTCAGCCTCTTTTGTCATGTCATTTTGGCTGCCTCATGTGCCATTTATGTTTTGGAGCGTCCTATTCTTTTTCCTTATTTTTGGCTTAAATTTATTGGCCGTCGGATTTTATGGTGAATCCGAATATTTTTTATCGATTATTAAAGTGATCGCCATTATTGTTTTTATTTTCGTTGGCGGGCTCATGGTGATAGGCGTATTTGGCTATCACGCCATTAATTTTCACAATTGGGTTTTAGGCGACGCCCCCTTTCATCGAGGATGGGCAGGATTTACCGGTGTACTTTTAGTCGCAGGATTTGCCTTTCAGGGCACGGAAATTTTTGGGGTTACTGCCGGCGAAGCATCCAACCCTCGCGATAGCATTCCGCGCGCTGTAAAAAGCGTATTTTGGCGCATTCTTTTATTTTATATTTTGTCGATGCTCGTGATCAGCTTTGTGGTTCCCTACACAGACCCCTCGCTCATTCACAATGATACAAAAGATGTTGCCTTAAGCCCTTTCACTATTGTTTTTGAAAAAGCAGGAATCCCATTTGCAGCCTCGGTTCTCAATGGCATTATTTTAACCGCCGTACTTTCCGCCTGCAGTGCGAGCATGTACACCGCCTCTCGCTTATTGTGGCATATTTCCAAAGAAGGCAATGCACCGCGTTGTTTTTCAAAAATCACGAGAAAAGGCGTTCCCATTAATGCCCTATTAGCCACAGCCGCCGTTGGCGCACTCGTTTTTTTATCTTCCATTTTCGGGAACGGAAATATTTTTGTCTGGCTCGTTAATATTTCGGCTTTAGCTGGATTTATTGCATGGCTAGGCATTGCCATCAGCCATTATCGCTTTCGTCGCGCTTATATAGCGCAAGGGAGATCCCTCAGCGATTTACCCTATCTTTCTAAATATTTTCCCTTCGCCCCCATTTTTGCTCTAGTGCTGTGCCTTGGCATTATCTTGGCGCAAGAATTCACTTCGCCCTCTGCTCATTTTAATTGGGGGACATTTATAGGAACCTATATTGGAATTCCGGCTTTTATTGCGCTGTATTTAGGATTTAAAATTTATAATAAAACAAAACTGGTTCCACTTCTAAAATGTAATTTTGAGCATAAAAACATTACCAGTTGGGTGGATGAAACGAGGTAAATAATATGAAAAATAAATCAATCATTTCCGCTAGCATTTTATCGGCGGATTTTTGCCGTCTTGGCGAAGAAGTACGCCACGTGATTTCTGCTGGTGCCGATCACATTCATTTTGATGTTATGGATCATCATTATGTTCCAAATTTAAGCTTTGGTGCCGTCGTGTGTGAATCTCTTCGCAAAGGCGGTATCACAGCTCCTATCGATGTGCACTTAATGGTGGAAAATCCCGAAAGTTATTTTGCCCCTTTTGCAAAAGCCGGTGCGAATTTAATTACCTTCCATCCAGAAACGGTTCCAGATATTAAAAAATCTTTTCAAAAGCTTCGAGATCTTGGCTTGCAAATGGGTCTTGCATTTAATCCAGATCAGGAAGTCACTATTAGTGACGAAGTACTCGTCGAAATTAATATGATTTTAATCATGACAGTAAAACCGGGATTTGGTGGCCAATCCTTCGATGAATCCTGCATAGAAAAAATCGAACATACACGCGAACGATTAGAAAAAACTGGCAGCAAAGCGTGGCTAGGGGTTGATGGTGGAATTAAAGTTGATAATGCGGCCAAAGTGGCAAAAGCCGGTGCGGATTTTTTTGTAGTAGGGTCTGGATTATTCCATGCTCCCGATTATCAACAATACCTGGGTCAATTTCGCTCTGAACTTTCTCAATAGTATCCCCAGGCTCTTGCACAAAAACTGGCTCTGAGTCAGCAAATCTGCCATTTCGAACTTTGTAAGCTAAAACAACAAGGTAGCTCACTTATGTGAGATTAAACTGTAAAAAAACTGGACAACTGTACCCCTATCTGTTAGGATTTAGCCCATGTTAAATACCGTCAATCAAGTAGGCAAAGACCTTCAAACTCATATTATCCGAGGCTCTCATTTCCTTGGACTGAGCCACACAGCCACGATTTGGTTACTTACCGTAAGCACTGCGCTTTCTATCTTATTATTTAGCTTCCTTACCTTCTTTGTTCTTAAGCATTATTTCCTGAGAACTATCGAAAACTTGGCGAAAAAGCATAAGCTAAATTGGGCCAGACTTGTGTTTGATCATCGTGTACTCTCACGTCTTTTGCATATTATTCCCAGTCTTATTATTTATTCCACGGCACCTTTAATGGCCATGTCCCATTCAGTTTATTCCCTGAGCCTCTCCAAAGTATTTAGTAGTGTGGGGATTTCCTACCTCTTCATTACGCTTTTCTATTCAACTTGTGCGCTACTGGATGTTATCGAAAACCGTTATCGGCATTTCAAATTAAATTATTTCAGCGCCATCAAGGGTTATTTTCAAATTTTAAAAATAATGCTCTTAATTGTGACTGCGATTCTCGTCATATCTCAATTATTAGATAAATCCCCACTTTATTTATTAAGCAGTTTTGGTGTGGCCGCTACTTTAATTTTCATGTCTTTCAAAAACACCATTTTAGGATTCGTTACCAGCCTTCAAATTGCCAGCAGTGATTTAATTCGCGTGGGTGATTGGATAGAAGTCCCACAATACCAGGCCGATGGTGACGTTCTGGAAATTTCACTGAGCAGTGTAAAAGTCAGAAATTATGATAATGCGATTGTAACCATCCCAACGTATACCCTTCTCAATGGTGGAATGAAAAATTGGCGCACGTTGAGCGAGACGGGTGGGCGCAGAATTCTTCGCGGTTTCAATATCGATCTTAATTCCATTACGACTTGCAATGCCACATTATTAGAATCTCTTAAGCAAAAAAATATTCTAAGCGAAAAATTATATCGGCACTTTATTCATAAAAACGATGTTACAAACGTAGGAATTTTTCGCGTTTACCTACAAGAATTTATTGATCTGCATCCAGGTCTTCACAAGAATATGCGACGACTGGTTCGCTATCTTGAGCCCAATATTTCTGGCCTTCCGATCCAGATTTATGCCTATACCAATACTGGCATCTTGGAAAACTATGAAGCCATTCAATCGGGTATCTTTGAGCATATTTTTGCGATGCTGCCCGAATTTGGGTTATGGGCTTTCCAAAATCCCTCAGGTGTTACACAGCATCTATCCGCCTCCACAAAAAAGTTGGAATCATTGGCCATTCACGAGAACATCTAGCATCCCCCTCGATTGACATCAATAGTTAAAACCTATCATCGCGATAGAATAATTTGATTTTACTGACAATCAACGCTACTTCACAATGTCCTCTGAACAATCTGGGGAACAAACATGAAAATACAAAAAATTGCATTTCGCCTGTTTATAAAATATTTACTTAAGGACAATAATTTTGACTATGAATCCTTTCACAATGGAATTTCTCAACGCTTGTTTTTATCAGGAAATAATTATTTTTCAAATTTGTATTTTTTTGTTACAGATATAATTGCCCTTAAGAAAGAAATTCTGAAATCAAACGATAATCAGTTCAAAGATGAAAAGGAAGAATTGATCATTAAAAAAATTTCCGACTTTGAAAATAAATTTCTTAAAACCGATAACAAAAACACAAAAAGCCTTCTTTTTGAAAAATCCAGTATAAGCCATGAGTCCAAACTGATAAAATTTGATTATTTTCGATTTTCCAATAATCTGTTTTCAGATGTTAAAAATTTACTTGGTCCTAAATTGTCTCTCTATTTGAATTCGCTCTATATGGGTATATTTGGCGCAAATAAAATTGATGCATTATTTAAATTTGCTATAATGCTCAATGAAATTGAGCTTGCCCTATATATTTGTAATCGTTTTGGCGGGAATTCAGAATGGTTCCCACTCGAGCCTCTTGACGTGTCAAATGTTTATGTAGCCTCAATTGCTAACTTTCTTAATCTTAACGAAGACAATCTGCATTTATTAAAAGGCCTGTCTCAGAAAGAAAATGGACACTCCATTATTTTTTCTATAATGGCTCAACTACTAATTACCAAAAAAAACGGCACTTCTGAAATAATTTATGACCGCTATTTGGCTCATGTAAGCTTAGAACCTGATCAACAAGCGGGCCTGCCTTGGATCCTAGCCGAATTTCTGTACAAAAAAGGTAAATTCTCTCTTGAAGGACCCGGGGGCCTAAAGCTCTTGCTTCGTGCTTTCGAATCTTGCCAATTTGAACAATTCTGCTTAAATATAGACCCCCTGGATTACACTATTTGCTTTACAGAGCTCCTCCATAAACTTCTTGATATTGACTATTTTTATCAATACGTTAACAAAGAATGTTTTGACGACTGGGAATGTTGGGATAAGTATGAATTTTGGACGAACCTAGACCCGCTAACAGGATATTTTTCGACTTGCATATATGCTCTACTCGAGCGTGCTGATTTAACATTAAAAAATCAAAAAGGAGAGGATTGCTTTAAATTAATCAATATTCTGGAAAAAAATAATTGGCGTCAATTCTCGTGGTCGGAATCCCCTGGTGAAAAAAGAATGAGTTTCAGTGATGCCGCCGAAATTCGAAAAATGTTTAAAGGATTTCGAATTTATTTGGAAAACCTGTCTTCTGAAAAAGATGGCGTCGAACTCGAATGCTTTCCAAAGGTAAGTCTTAATAGGCATTAACACGAATCCGGGGTTTGGCCATCAGATCGCTCTAATGGCCAAAGTTTGTGCAGGGACGTAAGGATATTGTCTGCCTAAATCCAGTAAGCAAGCGTCGTCATTATTTTAGCGTGAATTTTCATCAGCGTTTTTATTGGGTCCGGTAATTCTTCTGCGCCTAATTTTCTGGCCATCGCCGCATGCGCTTCTTCGTCGGTTTTCATTTGTTCGACAATGGCGCGACTTTTGGTATCAGCACTCGGTAATTTTCCTAAATGATCACTTAAATGGGCGCTCACTTGGTGCTCGGTTTCCTCGACGAAGCCTAAGCTCCATTTATCACTAACGAGCCCGGCTAATATTCCAATCATAAAAGCATTCGTATACCAAAACACATTTAAATAACTGCGATGTCCGCCTAATTCTTTCAAACGCTCATGAGTCCAGGCTAAATGATCCACCTCTTCAATGCTAGCGTTTTTAAGCGATTCGCGTGTTGTAGAAGATTTAGCAACGACAGCTTGTCCTTGATATAATGCTTGTGCACAAATTTCTCCCACATGATTAATGCGCATCATTCCTTCGCTTTGTTTTTTTTCCGACGGTGTTAATGTTGGCTCCGCTAAATTTTTAGCGGGATTTTCTCGGCCCGGATTTAAATCTGTAAATATCACCGTCAAAAAATCGTCCAATTGACATATCATTTTATCCAATAGTGTGTAGTGACGCTGCATACTATCTCCCTTGATTGATTAATGAATATTATAATAACTATTGCAAAATTATCTCAACTTAAATAATATATCCCAAGAGCGTAACATTTTTTGTGTTTGGAACCGCATCGTTTTTTGAAATAGATGGGCTCTAATACCTAAATGAGCAGCTTACAATATTTATTTAGTGGACAAAACTTACAAGGATTGTAGCATGGATATCAAATCTCCGACCGAAATGTCTTTGCAAATTGCAAAAAGACTTACCGCACTCCGTTTACAACGTGCCTGGACCCGCGAAACTCTCGCGAGCCAATCTGGCGTAAACGTTCATACTCTTAAACGATTCGAACGCAGCGGCCAAATTTCTCTGGAACGCCTCATCGCCTTATGCAACGCGCTGGAAATGTACCAAGAAATCGAACGCATCTTTAAGCCCCGCACAAGAGTCGACGTGGACGACTGGTCTGTTCAAATGGGCCCAACTCGTCAACGCGGCCGACGCAAGACTGCCAGCGTGCTGTCCTAATCTCCTCTTGCAGCTGAGGGGTAAATTTATACCCCTCAGCCCTGGGCTTTTCAATATAGATCAATAACACAAAATATTGACTTATTGTTCTATATTGAATAGCTTTCAAGATAGAACAATAACGCAAAACAGATTTGACAAACAAGAGTCTCATTGAGCGGACGCTGTATTTTTCGAGGAAAGCAAATGACTGAACAAATTCCAATTAGCACTTTTAGCGAGAAAGCCTATCTCAATTATTCTATGTACGTCATCTTGGATCGTGCGCTGCCCCATATTGGCGATGGTCTAAAGCCCGTTCAACGCCGCATAATCTATGCCATGTCCGAACTTGGCCTTAAGGCTAGCTCCAAACACAAAAAATCTGCCCGTACCATTGGTGACGTTCTCGGCAAATATCATCCTCATGGCGATTCGGCTTGTTACGAGGCTATGGTCTTAATGGCCCAAGACTTTTCGTATCGCTACCCCCTTGTAGATGGCCAGGGTAACTGGGGAACCGCTGATGACCCCAAATCCTTCGCAGCCATGCGTTATACAGAAGCTCGCTTAACCGCTTACGCGCAAATTTTGCTCGCTGAATTAGGTCAAGGTACCGTTCAATGGAATCCTAATTTTGATGGCACACTCGATGAGCCTGCCATTTTACCTGCGCAGGTTCCGAATGTGTTATTAAATGGTGCCGCCGGAATTGCTGTGGGAATGGCCACCGACATTCCTCCACACAATTTAAACGAAGTGGTGGCCGCCTGTATTCATTTATTAAATACGCCCAAAGCCAGCTTGGAAGAAATTTTACAAATTATCAAAGGCCCCGATTATCCCACCGATGCAGAAATTGTTACCTCCCCACTGGAAATTGCCGAATTGTACCGCACGGGAAATGGCTCCATTCGCATGCGAGCAAAATATACCATTGAAGAAGGCGATATTATTGTTACCGCATTACCTCATCAGGTTTCCGGCGCAAAAGTTTTAGAACAAATTGCCGCACAAATGATGGCAAAAAAATTACCGAATGTAACGGATTTACGAGATGAATCGGATCATGAAAATCCCACACGCTTAGTGATTACGCCGCGTTCAAATCGGGTCGATACCGAAACGCTGATGCTGCATTTATTTGCCACCACGGATTTAGAGCGCTCGTATCGCGTCAATTTAAATATTATTGGTTTAGACGGCCGCCCGCGCGTTAAAAATCTTTTGGATTTATTAACCGAGTGGCTCGAGTTTCGCACGCAAACAGTGCGAAGTCGCTTGGAATATCGACTTGCACAAGTTTCGGAAAGATTGCATCTTCTCGAAGGACTGCTCATTGCTTATTTAAATTTAGATGAAGTCATCCGAATTATTCGAGAGGAAGATCATCCCAAAGCGGCGCTCATCAAACAATTTAAGCTGAGTGAACTCCAGGCCGATGCCATTTTAGAAATTAAATTGCGCCAATTGGCCAAATTAGAAGAAATGAAAATTCGTGAAGAACAAAAAGCTTTAAAAGAAGAACAAGAAGATCTCGAAAAAACCTTAGGCTCACCCGCACGCTTAAAAACCCTCATTAAAAATGAGCTTACGAAAATTCTGAAAGAAAATGGTGATCCCCGTCGCTCTCCCATCAATGAAAACGCTGTTGTTGCCCAGGCGATTCGTGAAGAAGAATTAACGCCGGCAGAACCGGTGACCGTTGTGCTCTCGAAAAGTGGCTGGGTGCGAGCAGCAAAAGGTCATGAGGTTGACGGAAAATCCTTAAGTTATCGAGCGATGGATGAATTCTTGGTGCAGGTGCCCGGAAAAAGTAATCAACTCGCGATATTTATTGATAGCGCGGGCAAAAGTTACGCTATTCCTGCACACACCCTGCCCTCCGCTCGAGGTCAAGGCGAACCGCTTACTTCTCGACTAAAACCCGAAGATGGCGTGAATTTTGTCACAGTTCTCATGGGCGATGAAACGCAAAAAATAGTATTAGCGAGTGATGCGGGTTATGGATTTGTCACGGAGCTCGGCAATCTCATCACTAAAAATCGAAATGGCAAACAAATTTTAAAATTATCGAAAAATGCTCGGGTTTTACCGGCGCGCTTAATTCAATCGGTTCCGGATCAACTCTTAGCGGTCGTCACCAATGAGGGTCGCCTACTTGTTTTCCCGGTAGCTGATTTGCCAGAATTACCTCGAGGCAAGGGAAATAAAACCATTCAAATTCCCGGCAAAAGAGCTGAAAATCACGAAGAATATTGTATTGATATTGCCATTATCAATAAAAAAAGTCCGCTTACTTTACATTCTGGAAAACGTCATCTCACGCTAAAAGCCTCGGATTTAGCAAATTTCGTCGGAGAGCGTGGGAATCGCGGTAATAAACTGCCCCGCGGGTTTTTAAAAGTTGATTCTCTGTCAGTCGAGGAATAATCCATGAATTATATTGAAAATAATTTATTAAAGGATGAAAAAATTATTTCACTCTCTCGTCCTCACTGGATTATTTTTTCGGGGCCAATATTGGCGGCCCTTATCGCCTTTGTATTTTTAATTTTCGGACGAAAATATTTTCTTACAGAGGAATTAATTCTAGGCTACCCCGTTTATGATATATGTGCTGTAGGAAGCGGTATTATTAGTCTTTATTATTTTTTATCTTCTTGGGTTACCTATGTCACATCCGAATTCGGCATCACGAATAAACGCGTTTTAATGAAAACCGGATTTATTCACCGCGATTCGCTGGAATTATTTCTTGAAAGAATCGAAGCGCTGCATGTGGAGCAATCAATACCAGGTCGCATTTTGGATTATGGATCGATTATTGTTATCGGTACCGGCGGCACAAAAGATCCTTTTTTCTATATCCCAGACCCCATGGGTTTCCGCAAAACCGTGCAGCAGCAAATTGATTATACCGAGCAAAAAATTCAAGATCACCACGGTGGAACTTAATTGGGCAAGAAAAGCATGTCCTGCAAATGGGATTTCTCCCATTTATACAGCTCATGCCAATTTTTTTAAATTTTGAGCTTAGGTTCTAAACTCTTGGAACGGATCTCTTTGAAATTCTTTGGATGTGTTTACGCCCTCTTTGGTTTCGAGATTAAATCCCAACTTACCTAATATATTTTCGATAATTATATGGCCATTACTTAGAGCGATTTTAAAAGAATGATCAAAATATTTTAAAGTAAGCAAAGCAAGTAGATTTTTATAGATATCTTTATTCGCTTCCAAGATTTTTTCTGAAGCTAATTTTATTTCTATAGTTGAACCTACTTTTTTATATCGCACAAACAGGGAAGCTTCACTGTTATTCTCGCGAAATTTAAGAAGGGACTCATCGCCTTCGCATTCATCAATAAAAAAACCATCAAAATTCTTTTTTGACAAGAAGAGCGATATTTTCCTTTTATTGGCTCCCGTTTCATAACCCAGTTTTAACCAAGCGGGCAAAAGATTGTTCTGCAAACAGGCTTTAAATAATCTTACCCATTTAATTTTATAAAATAATAATGAACAGGAATCTTTTTTGACATAACCCCCATTTTGTTCGGCGTATTGAAAAAGTATTTCTAGCGTTAATTTTGCTTCATCTGCAGCTAATACTTGCTGTGTCCGCGTTAAGACCCCACTTTCAAAGGGCACAGAATAATCTATTTTTGGAGGACCTTCGCTCTGCGCCTCTGTCACATTAGTGAGATTTATTAAAATACCACCTTGAGGCGACAAAATAGAAGCCGCATTTCTGATAATTGTTAACCATTCTTTTTCTTCACCAAAATGTTGAAAAAAATTATAGCTAAATAAAACCAAATCAACTGGGTGATCAATTAACAAGCTCAATTTATCGGTCAAGATATTGGTATTATAAAGAAATACTTTTTCTGAATTAATTAACCTTTTCTTCGCAATTTCCAGCATTTCTTGATTATTATCGACTCCAAGCAATTTTCGATTGGTATTTTTTAAAAAATGAATAACTCGGCCGGTGCCACAGCCAATATCACAAATACTTTGAATATTCGGTATACTTTCAATTAATTTTTTAATAAATTCTAGTTCTTCTCGTAAAAATTCTCTCGGATCAGCATCATAATACTGTGGAAAGGTATAAAGGCTTTTTGACATGAGAAATCTCCTTAAAATCAGCAAGTAAGAGTATAAATTGATATTAGATAATTAAACAGAAATTTCTTATTTCAGGGGGTTTTTCTCATTTTAGGGGCCTTTTTTTCTCCTTTTCAAGCAAAGGGTGGATTTTTTTTGCACAATCGTGTAAAGTCTCTTTTTTAAACGTGAGGTAAATAAATGAATACGAAAATTAAAATCATCAGCTTGATCCCTCTTTTAGTTGTGAGCACGATGGCCTTAGCCAATAATAGTGGGCCTTCTCCAATTATTGATCAAAATAAAATACTAAAAAATGCGCCTGGCCTTTCTCCCTCTGCATTAAATGTAGCTGTAAAAGGCTATAATTGGGCCCTAAAAAAAGGCGAAGTTAAAAATAGAGACGTGCTCACGATTATTGATTTTACGCAACCTTCAAATGCCAAAAGAATGTGGGTCATTAATCTTAATAATAGCACTGTGCTCATGAATCTCTACACCACGCATGGTAAGGGTAGCGGAATGACCTTTGCATCTAAATTCTCCAATCAACGTCACACAGATGAAAGCAGCTTAGGCACTTATGAAACACTCAACACTTACCGCGGTGAACACGGATATTCTGAGCGCGTAAAAGGCCTAGAAAAAGGGATTAACAATAATGCCTATCGTCGCGATATCGTAGTACATCCTGCTTGGTATGCTACCAGTGGTTTTATCAAACACGAGAATCGTGCTGGCCGCAGCTGGGGCTGCTTTGGAATTGATCCGAGCAAAAGCACGCAATTTGTGAATTACACCAAAAATGGGTCTGTTATTTTTGTCTATGCGAAGCAAGAGAAAAACGATCCCATTATTAATGGATAAGATCAGACTTCAACATTAATGGAATAAGACTTCAGTAAGACAATGCAATCTTCTTGTGCATGTCGAATAGCCAGCTCAAGAGAGGTATTGCCATTGAGATCGGGCTCGCAGGGATCTACATTGTCTAACTGAAGCAATAATTTTAGAACCGCTAGATGCCCTTTCTCGGCAGACAAGGTCAAGGGTGTGTAGCCTATCGAACTAAATACGTGATTTGGGCTTATTTCTTTATGCTGCAAAAATAAGGTAATAATATCGAGAAAACCAAATTCAACGGCCAAACAAAACGGCGAATAGGGGTAACCCGCGAGAACTTCATTAGGTCGAATTTTTGGGTGGGCCAATAATATCTCAACCATATCGGGTAAATTAAAGGCCACGGCCATATTCAAAATGGACGTATTTCGCAAAAAATAACTGACAAAATTCGGATTTCCACCCTGGTTCAAAAATTCTTGCAGGCCCTGGTTTAATTCTTGTAAAGAAAAAGCATTTTTAACATTGAATAGATTTTTTTCGATAATTTTTTCAAGCTTCTGTTCTTCAACATCACGACTTGTTTCGGGTTCAATATCCAACCAAGCATTAACCGATATCGAGGGAGTGATAGAACGAACATCGTGCCAAAAATAAGCGGGCATAAAAAGAACATCCCCAGGACGTACTGTTATCACCCATGGGGCCTCTGCTTGTTTAAACAGGGTATCAAAAGGCGGCGAAATGGTATCAATATCAGGAATTTGGCTGGCGGAAACTCGATCATCACATTTTTCGGGAGTAATCCGAAATGGTTTCTCACGATAGAGTGAAAAAAATCGACGTTCAGTGGCAGGATAAAGTCGTATTAATTTCTCGCCATAAACCTGCATGAAAATATTTCCAATCGTGCTTGATTTATCATAATGAAAAGAAGACATCGTGTCCGAGGGCCCCACCCACAAATATAAGGGAGATAGCATTTGATTAACCCGTGCCCATTCAGGAATCGATATATCATTTTTTAATTGAGGATGATCATTAATGATAGGACTTGCCGCACAATAAAATTTCACATTTTCATCGCGAGCATTATCCATAAAATGACAGAGCTCTTTCATCGTTGTCAGCATCGGAATCCCAGTTCTAGGATACATTGAATAATCATGCACTTTAACTCGGATTTTTTCATCGCCTAAGGTTTCCGTTAAATACGACAAATTCCATTCTGAAAAAGCGGGCATATCTTTAAATCCATTCGTGATTACCACGGGAATACCCTTTTGAACATAATGCTCGTAAAAATCTTGTTTGGATATCGAATTGAGCCGATCGACTTCTTTTCTTTTAGCATACTGATTTAACGATAACTTGTTCAAAAGCGTGTTTTTTTGGGAAAATCGCGGCGTAAATTCTGTTTTCATTTGGAGAGTGCACTCCTCAGATATCTTATTGCACGCCAATTCCAATCGTTTAAGAGAGGTATTTTTTCTTAGCATTTCCGAAATAATTCGAGCACCAAAATCATCTATATTACAATTATTAAGGACTAAAGTTTTAAGACTCGAATTCCTGGATAAAATCTTACAGAGCGTGTCAATTTCTTCCAGAGATATTTCTTTTGATGTCCAATTAATATAGTTAAGGGATTTATCATTTTCCGAAAGCAATCGTAAAATATCTTCATTTAACATAATATTTCCTGTTTTTTGTTAACAAAAACTAAAGCCAAAGTAATGAGTCCAATACATAAAAATAAAGCGCCCAGAGGAGCGAAATTGCCTAAACTAAACTGCGCGGCAAAATAACTCACTAAGGAGGCACCCCCTGTCACAATTACCCCGATTAAAGCCGAAGCCACTCCTGAGATCCCCTTCCCCAACCTAAGGGCCTCAGACATTGTATTAGGCATGACCAAGCGCATACCGATAACGTAAAAATAAGCGGGAATCATAAGGGTGAATATGTTAAAAAAATCAAATAGGGTAAAAAATAATAGTAGAATCCCAGAGACAAAATAAAGCATGAATCCCATCGAAATAATATTATTATCCGACATTCGATTTTTAAAAACAGAAAAAAGTTGGCCGCCACAGATAAAAACTAAACCCATCGACATATTTATGATGCCATAATGCGCTACACTATAACCCATACCTTTGATCAAAATAAATGGACTATATTGAAAATAAACCAACAGGCCAGAAACACTCAGAGCTGAACTGATCGAATAAAATAAGAATGATTTATTGGAAATGAGAGTGAAATAATTCTTACAAACCTCTCCAAACGTGGAGCTTTTTAAATTATTCAAATGCGTTTCAGGGAAAAAAGAAAAAAGCATGATGTTTAGAGTAATAATATACGCACTTAGCAATAAAAAATTATATCGCCAGCCAAAGTAGGTTTGAATGAAACTGCCCACCAATGGTCCGGCCATCATTCCGAGGACGATTGCAGAGGTAGTATAGTTCCATACTCTGGCTAAATCCGCGCCTTCATAACAATCACTGATTATTGCAAGTCGCATAGCAGCACCTGCGCCTGCACCTAAACCGGCTAATAATCGAGCGCCAACCAAAATTTCCAGTGATCCCGCAAAAACACAAAGACCGCTACCAAGCAAAAAAATGCCATAGCCCAGCAGCAATATTTTTTTTCTCCCATAACGATCGGAGAGTGGACCATACAGCAATTGAGAGACTCCGAAGCCAAAGACAAAAGCGGTAAAAATATATTGAGCCTGGCTGTGGCTAACATCAAAAAACTGGGCGATAGCCGGCAAGGAAGGCAAACAGCCATCCATCGAAAATCGGCCCACAAATATTAATCCGGTAATCATTAGTGGAACTAGAAATTTTTCCGAGGCCTTCAATTTATAGCTCATAATAAACTATTCCCTAAGTTGTCGAGATACTGTCGAGCCGCATTTTCTCCGGCAATTACATAAAGCCATATTAAATGCGCTCCCCGACTTTGAAAACGCGTTAGCATGGAAATATGTTTATATCGAGCCCAATTATAAAAGCTTTTTTTAATTAATTCTGACTGATACTGCCAAAAAGTCTCCCATAATGCATTGCGGCGGCTTTCATCGAGAGAATGCTTAATCTGATTTTTCATGTCGCGATATTGATCGACCTCAGATTCTGTACAAAAATGGGTTATTATGGGTAAAAGACCCATTTTTCCTTGGGCATCTTGAAGCTGTTTATCGGCGGCTTCGATTAATTCCAGAATTTTTCCTATAAATTCAGAGCAAGTCTCAATTTTTCGGATTTGTCCACCTTGTAACCAAAGAGGCGTTTTTATGGGGTCATTTAATGTGGAAAGATAGTTAAAGAAAAGCGCGGGCTGGTGCCATACTAAGGTCTCGCTTTCCCCAGTACCCATCGAGATGGCGGCAAAATCCGTTAGCTGATGGTAGGGGGTATTTTCAGGGCCTCCCAAATACAGTGAACCTGAATTTAGCTCTGGGGAAGAGAAGCTAGCAATTAAGAACGCATGACGTCCTACAAAAAAATGTTCTTCGCTTTCAGGATCAAAATTATCTAAGGTGAGCCCTTCTCGCTTAAAACTTTTTCGATTAATAAAAAGAAACGGCATTTCATTTTTGGCAAGATCCAGGGCACGATAAGGCAGTGAAAATTCTCTTATTGAATAATTATACTTCTTCGCATTATCCGAGTAATTTGATTTAAATTTTTCAATTTTTTTGATCATGAACGATTTATTATCGTGAAAATAATCTGACATGTAATGAACTTCTACCTTCGTCTTGATTTTCAATAAACTTAATAGATGTTGATACTGTAAATTACTGAGACTTTCAAAACTATTGAAATTATCGTTTAAACAGTTCATCACATTTTCTAATCTTCCCTTTTGCTCATCAGTCACTAAAATATTTTTAATATCAGAAATGATCAGCGAATAAAACTCGCCAATTAAAGCCCGCAAATCATTATTGACCCCTATGCTTCGTATCGTATCATCCCGATCGTATAGTGGCATTAAGAAAAATTTATCTCGTTTTTTTATTTCATCATCAAAATCTTTGAGAACAATCGTACACAAATTTCTAGGGAGGGAGTATTGGCTGATGAATTCCTCATAATTCAACCTTCCAAGTTTTCCAAAAAAGGGAAAGTAGTGATACATCGCACTGTAAAACTGGTCAAAATCATGAGTGGCGACAAAAGGCTTGTCATTCGACCAAGAGCCAACGTGGTCTGCATCAGCCAGGAAAAAATGCACCTTGGGATATTTTATACTTGCCGCAATCCATCGTGATGCCGATTCGTCGAATATATGCGGAGATTGGCAGCCCGCCCAAATAAATTTTTTACTTAAGTCAATTTGCATGTGTTACTTTCCATATTTTCTTTAATATAATTTGACAAAAGCCGAACGGTGGGGTATCTAAACAAATCCGTAATTTTCAAATTAGTGTTTTCATAATGCGACATAAGATCCCGATAAATTTTTAGGAGCATCAATGAATGTCCTCCCAAATCAAAAAAGTTTTTAGCGATATCTACTTTTTCGAGATTTAAATATTTTGCCCAAATAGCTCCAACAGAGTGTTCAAACTCGCCCTCCTCGTTTATTTCTTGCAATGGGATATCTGGAGCAACATTGAGTTTTAGGAGAGCACTTCTACTGGGCTTTCCGCTTTCTGCGAGCGGAATTTTATTTAACATAATATATCGGGCGGGAATCATATAGCGCGGAAGCCTTTCCGACAAATATTGTCTCAAATACTCAGAATTTAGCTGCTCAATTTTAGACACACAGAACGCCAATAAACATTCAGAACCCACAACGTTATTATCAAAAATAATCTCCGAATTTCTAATGCCCGGAAAAGTGTTGAGCACTTTTTTGATTTCATCTAAATTAATCCGATAGCCTCTAAACTTTATCTGATTATCTAATCTTCCTAAAAACTCAATGTTTCCATTCTCAGCATATCTTACTCGATCTCCCGTTTTATATAAATATTCGCTTCGAATTTGTGAATGAGGATTCCGAATAAATGCTTTTTCAGTTTCGACTTTATTATTAAGGTACCCTAGGCCCAAGCAAGCGCCAGACAAAAATAATTCTCCCCTGACGCCCTGCGGACAGGGGTTCAAATTTTCATCCAATATGAGCGAGTAAACATTATCGATGGGTTTTCCGATTGGAATTTTATCTGGGGTATTCAATGGGATATCATAAAAAATAACGCCTATCGAAGTTTCAGTAGGTCCATAAGCATTGCTAATTCTAACATGGGGTAAAAAGGTATTAAATTTTTTAATGATGCTTGGAACGATTGCTTCTCCGCCAATAATCAATCTTCGAAGTGAAGTTAATTTCTGAAATAAATTAAGCTTGGTGTCTAGTGCATCCACTAGGCTTTCAAAATAGGAAGGAACAAAATCGGCGTAGGTAATTTTATTGAAATTGATAATTTCAACCACAACATCAATATCCAGTTTATCGGCTTTTCTTAGAAGCACACAACGTGCGCCATTAATTAATGGCCAAAAAAATTGCCACACGACCGAATCAAAAATTGGATCCGTGGTTTGTAATATTGTATCCGATTCGCCAATACCAAAAACCCCATTCATGTATAAAAAACGATTCGTAATACCGCGATGTTTATTGATAGCAGCTCGTGGCGCCCCTGTTGACCCGGAAGTATATATAGCGTAAATCGGAGCATCAATATCAACATGAAGCTCTGGGTTTTGATTAATCCCTTTAATTTCAGAATAATCAACAGTTATATTTCTACATTTTGCATTCGGTAAATTTAGCTCAATTCGAGTTGAGAGGATTATCGAAGCGGCAATATCTTCTAGAATTAACTGTTGTCTTGTGGTTGGCCAGTCGGGAGAAATCGGAACAAAGACGGCGCCAATCTTCATAATAGCGAAATAAGCTAGAGGAATTTCAAGCCCAAGCTCCATCATAACAGGGACAAAGTCACCCGATTTTATGCCATATTCCATCAAGAGATAAGCTAAAGCATTTGCTTTGGCATTAAACTCTACGTATGTTAAGCATTCATCATCAAATTTCAAAGCAATATTAAGCGGTGTTTTTAGCACTTGGCGCTCAATCAGTGTATGAATGCAAATATTGTGTTCCGGACTCCTCAATTCTCTATGGTTTAGAGCCATTAAACTTTGAGCGTCTTGTTCGTTCAATAATCGATACTCACAAATTTTTCGATTCGAATCTTCGACCACTTCATGGATCAAATTTTGGAAAGCCTTAGAAAAGCCCAAGATAACGTCAGGTTCAAATAAATCATCGCAATAAATTAATTGAGCCATTAATTGCTCATCGGACTCCTCTACCGTTAAGGTGAGATCATATTTAGAAGTTCGACTCGGAAGATATAAGGCTTCCGTCTTCATATTAACGAGGTGGATAGGCTCAATTGGAGCATTTTTTAACACAAAAAGCACTTGAAAAATAGGCGAAAAAGCCAAGCTTCTCTCAACATTCAAGGCTTTCACGACACTTTCAAAAGGAGCAGAAAGGTGCTCAAATCCAGACAATATCATTTTCCGAACTGACTGAAAGTATTCTCTTAAGCTCTTTTGAGAATCAAGGGAAAAACCAAAAGCAATATTGTTGATAAAGCAACCGACCACTTCTTCATATTCCAAGCGCGTACGATTTGCAACAGGCGTTCCAATCACAATATCGCTCTGCCCCGTATACCGATTTAATAGTATTGAAAACAAGGCAATCAAGCCCATAAACAAGGTTAAGTCGTTATCAGCACAAATCCCTTTGAAAGCGGCAAGATATTCTTTGGAAAAGGTAAAATTAAGCGATTTTCCAGTCGAAGTTTGCAAGGCTGGGCGGGGATTATTCAAAGGAAAATCTAGAAGCGGCGGAAAGTTTTTTAAGTGGTTTACCCAATAGTTTACAGATGAACTTATTTTCTGATCATAATCCAGAGTGGCCTGCTCTTTGGCAAAGTCGAAGTAACTTCCTTTTATCTCCTTCAATGAAATATTCTGGTTCTCATGGAAGGCATTATAAATAACCGAAAAATCATGCATCAAAATATTTATAGACCAGGCATCGGATATGATGTGCGGTAAAATTAGCATTAAAATCGCCTCTTGCTTCCCACAGTGAATCAGAAACATCTCCACCAGGGGATCTAGACAAAGATTGAAGGTTTTTTCTTGAAGAGATAAAATAAATTCTTCTAATTGCGTCTTATTTTTTCCCTGAGCATCAAGAACTTTAATATTTGTTATCAAATGCCGATTCGTCGTCGAAAATGGAGTACCGTTTAATGTTAAAAAAAAGGACCTGAGAATGGCGTGCCTTTTGCACAGCACTTGAAAAGCTTCATTCATGAGGTTCATATTGAAATTTCCCTTGATTTTAATTAAGGAAGTTACATTGTATTCACCGTTTTTCATGTTGAGTTCGCTTAAAAACCACAAACTTCTTTGCACAGACGACAGGGGATAAAGTTCTTTGGTCTTGTAATTTTTGTAGACCCCAATAAGAGAAGTCTTCTTACTTTTCAGTTCGTTAATAATAGACTCAGGTAACATCCCTTTCGGAGCATCGCATTGAAGCTTATCTTCTAAGCCTAAACGCAAATGAATATTTCTGCCAAATAATTTCATGAGAAAATCGTCAATGCTTTTCATATTTCGAAAATCTCTCTTGGCTGTGGCTCTACTAGATAAGCACTTTCTTTTGAATTCTTTAGATCAATCACCCTCGTTACCAACTCTTGGAAAGAGCCCACTTCAAAAACCTGACGAGCCGATAAGGAAAGGCCAAAATTTGAATTAAGCCGAGCTACAAATTTCAGAACCACTACAGAATCTATGCCAAAATGTAAAATATTTTCCCCTAATTCGAAATTCTCTTTTTGAAGAAGGTCTTTCCAGATATCGCTTATTATTTTCTCCCAATAAAGCCTAAGATTTTCTGTATTTTTCTGCTGAACCAGAATGCCATCGACTTCTCTCGAGACATCCCGTATAGTCATCAAATCGAAAATACTTGCAAATGGAAGATTGACACAAAACTTTTCGTTAATCTTGCAGAGAATTCGAATGGCCACTAAGGAATGTCCGCCCACTTCAAAAAAATCGTCAGAACACCCTAGCGCATTTATTCCCAATTCTTCTTGCCATATCTTTTTTACTTTCTCTTCTGTTATTGTTTTTGGATCACTATTTTTAGCAAAAAGCTTAGTCGAATTTAAAAATATTTCTTTTAGCTTTTTTTCATCCACTTTGCCATTATTGGTCAAAGGAAACTTTTCTAAGAAAATAAAGCGATTTGGCACCATGTATCTTGGAATTTGATTTTTTAAATGCTCTCTCAATTCATCCTCTTGCTCGCCAAAATACTCAACACAGTCAATAAAAGCACACAAAACTCCATTTTCCCCTTCACCAAGAAAAGTAACAAAACATTGGGTGATAGAACGGAAAGTATAAATAGCTGCTTCGATTTCTTTTAATTCCACTCTCTGGCCATTAACTTTAACCTGCCGATCTGATCTTTTTAGAAACTGAATACTGCCATCGGGGCAGTAAAAACCAATATCGCCTGTTTTAAATAAATAATCAGAAGGATGAGAGGAAAATGGATTTTTTATGTATCCTTCTCGACTCAATTTACCCTTGATCAATACCCCAGGACCCACCCCTCTTCCACCGATGAATATTTCCCCTTTAATTCCAGCTGGAGTTAATTGGTAATTTTTATTTAATAGGTAGATCTGTACATTATCAATTGGTCGACCAAGGTTTATGCTTTCATTCATAAGACTTCTAACGGGGCAACAGGTTGAATAAATCGTGGTTTCTGTGAGTCCGTATAAATTATTGATCCTAAGCTCTGAGTTTCGTGCCCTAATCTCAGAAAGAAGATTTTTATGTAAATACTCTCCTGCTAAATTAATTGTTTTTATAGAGGCAAGAAGCTTCTTATAACTCTTCAGAAAAGCAGACATTAGAGAGGGAACCGTGTTAATTAAAGTAACTCCGTGATCACACCATTCTTTCACTGAAATCAAATTCTTAACAATGCGGACAGAACCCCCCATGCATAGAGGCAATAAAAGTTCAAACACCGAGAGATCAAAATAAATAGGGGTACTTGCTAGCACGCATTGTATCTCTTCTATTGAAAAATATTTTCGGCTCCAATGGAGTAATGACGCAAGATTGTCGTAAGTAATAATCGACCCTTTTGGCTCGCCAGTTGAACCTGAGGTAAACATGATATAAGCATGGTCATCTCCTTTAACATTGACAGATTCAAAAATTTCAATAACCGCTTCATTTTTTGGATCATTAATGTTATCAATATTTAAAAGATGAATTTGATCATTAAGGTTAGACATTTTAGGGAATGAAGAATTGTCTAGAAATAAATGAAATACTTTATTGATGGAGAGAAGATCCATTATTTTCTGCATTGGATAATTGCTGTTTAAAGGAAGATATACAGCACCAATTTTAAAAATAGCTAACAAGGCTACAATGACATTAATGGAACGCTGCATTAATACCGCGATAATGTTATTTTTTCTTACTCCCATTGCCAACAAAGTTGCAGCGACGACATTTACTTTTCTGTCAAGCTCCTGATAGGTCAATTGCTCCGCTCCAAAAGACACGGCAACCGCATTGGGCATTTTATTAATTGTTTCCTGAATTAAATGGGGGATGGAATTTTTTTTAGAAACTCTAAAAGCGGTTGTATTCCAACGGTGATATTGAAGCGTTTCTTCGAGAGTCAAAATCGAATGCAGTCGAATTTCTTTTTCGGATTCACGAAAAACAGATGAAAGTAGGTGAATAAAATGCGCCGCTAATGCTTTAATTCTTAATGGTGAAAATAGCTTAATACAATATTCGAAGGCCCCCGAAAAACCTTTCTCGGTTTCCCACATATTTAACATAATATCAAACTTAGATCGCCCGCTCGAAACCTCATAAAAAGAAGCCGATTGCTCCTGATTTTTCCTTAAATTAATGTCTTGAAATTGAAAATACAGGTTACTGTAGGGCATATAATTAGCGGCTCGATCTGGATTTATTTTTTCCACCACATATTCGTAAGGAATCTTTCCATTGGTATAGGCCTCAATACTGCTCAGCTTGATTTGTTGCACCAAGTCCGTAAAACGCAGCCTCCCATTGACAAAGGACCGAATGAGCAAAATATTAATAAAGCACCCAATAACTTGCTCAGATCCTGACAAATACCGAGCCCCCATCGTCGTACCCATAACAATATTTTCGATACCTGAATATTGGTATACCAACAAATTCCAGGCAGATAAAAACAAAACAGCGTACGTGGCGTTATTCTTTTTAGAATAGGCACGCATCAAAGCCACTAAATCTTCCGGAATTTCAAAATGATAAGCTTCTCCTAGATAAGAAGGAACTGCTGGCCGAATATAATCGGTTGGAAATTCGACAAAAGGGTTTTGCCCCTCCAATTTTTTTTTCCAATACTGAGTTTGTTTAATCGCATCTTCTGTCAACATCCAGTCATGCTGCCAAATTGCAAAATCCGTGTAATTTAATTTTATTTTTGTTAACTCGATTTCTTTACCTTCCTTAAAAGCCGTGTAGAGACTTAGCAACTCTTTCAACAGAATCGTGATGCTCCATTTATCAGTAATCATATGATGCATGATGAGATAAAGAACCTGTTTTTCTTCGGTGACTCCTGCCAAAACGGCACGCATTAAGGGTGCAGTTCTAATATCGATGATATATTTCCCCACTTTCTTGCCAATCGCTACTATTTTTTCTTTTTCTGATAAATCAACATCCCCGAGCTCATTATGCACTATTATTTTTATTTCAGCTTTGTCTTCCACCAATTTATAAGGACTACCACCATTATCGTGATAACTGCTCCGATATATTTCGTGGCGATCTAATAGAACATTTAAGGTTTTCTCTAATAGGGCAACATCCGGAAAAGTAGAAAATTCCACCGGCACCAAAATATTATAGAAAGGATCAGCGGGGACCAATTTGTTCATAAACCACAATCGGCGTTCTGCAAAAGAGAGTGGAAATTTTACGGTTTTCGAATTCACAATAATCACTTTCGTTAGGCCGCGACACTTTGGGTATTTTTTTTATTTACTCTTTCTTTTAGTTCAATCAAATATTGTAGACTATTCAATACCTTTTCATGATCAACACCAAAATCAATTAAACAGGCTATTTCATCTACTCCTATGGATTTTAATCGGTTTACGATCCGCTCTCCATCTTCAATAGAACCCATGAGCGAAGAAAAATTAAAATAACGCTCGAACGCAAAATCCAGAACTTCATTTCTACTGTTTTGCATTAAGTCATGTTTCGTGTCCGAAGCAAAAGCCTTACTAAAATCGATATGAGAATTTAGGTAGTGACAAAAAGGCTTCCTAACAATGCGTTTCACTTGCTCCCGATTTTCTCCTAAAAAAGTATGCAGCATAATAGTCACATGGCCTTTTTTACCCGGATGTTGATTTGCAAAATGTAATCTATATTCCTTGATATTTTGCTCCAAAATTTCAATATTTTGCTCCATTAGACCTGTAAGTACGTTGTACCCGCCTTCGCCCGCTCTTATAAAAACATCGAGTGATTTTGAAGCCGTTAGCCAAAGTGGCAATTCTTTTTGTACTGGTGAGGGATGAATGTTGATATTCACCATTTCGCCTTTACCATTATTCGCAGATACGGATTCACCAGCCCAGAGTTTTTTTAATAAATCGATTGAGCGAAACAATATTTCTCTTCGATTTTGATAATTGCCAGGGGCTAAAACAAAATCATCAGGATGGAAGCCTTGTGCTAAAGATAAACCGATTCTTCCGTTGGATAAATTATCTACTACGGACCAATTCTCTGCCACTCGGATAATATGATTCAAAGGTAATACAACACTACCCGCGCGAAGCTTTATACGCTGCGTTTGCATGGCTATGGCGGCTTGCAAAACTGCTGGATTAGGATATAAGCCTCCAAATTCATTAAAGTGCCGCTCAGGAACCCATATTGCTAAGAAATTATTGTAGTCTGCAACCTTAGCGGCGTCCATAATGAATTGGTATTTTGATTTTTCTTGAACCTTATCACTACTCGAAAAGAAAAATAAGCTGAAATCCATATCATTTTCTGTTGTTGGTGCTATGGATAATTCGAGATTCGGCATCATCTGCTGCCACTCCACAAAATCATTATTTTTACGTGAGGATTCATTAGGCAACTTCATACCCAAGTAATCAGTGCCTTTCTTTACCAGCAAGCTTGCATCCTCCGCCATTTCCAATAACGTTTCTGACAAGCCCTGACAAGTGGCCGCAAAGAAAAATCTTTCCAAGGGTACAGAAATATCAAATATTTCTAGGATTTTGTGATTCAGCTGAACCGCTGTCAATGAAGAACCGCCTAAGTGAAAAAAATTGTCCTCAAAACTAATATTTTCCAACCCTAATAAACCTTTCATTAATGTCGCCATAACCCTTTGTATGACTCGCAAATTTTCATCCATTACACATTCCCCGTATAATTAATTGAATCGATCCAATGTTTTTTTCTATTAAATTGAAAAAGATTTTTTTTCAATTTAATACTATTCGGAGCTTCCTCCAAAATAAGATGGGCATTAAATCCCCCAAGACCAAAAGCACTAACGCCCACCCGCCTCGGCAATTTATTCGTATTCCATGGCGAGAGTTTCGTATTAACATAAAATCGAGTTTGATCTACGTTAATTTCATTATTAAATTCTTTAAAATGAAGTGTTGGAAAAAGAAATTTCTGCTGAAGTGACAAAATAGCTTTTATAAAACCAGCGACTCCGGCTCCCGAATCCAGATGTCCAATATTGGATTTTACAGAACCTATTGCACAAGGATCAGAAATTTCCCGATCTCCATAAGCACTGTTAATGGCCTCCAACTCGATGGCATCACCCAGCCTTGTAGCAGAACCATGCGCCTCTAGACAGGTAACTTCAGACGGATGAAGATTGGCTCTTAAAAGGGCTAAATTTATTACATCGGTTTGCGCTGTCACGCTTGGGGCAGTGAACCCCATTTTAAAACCACCATCATTGTTGACCGCCGCCCCACGGATAAGCCCATAAATTTCATCTCCATCCCGAATGGCATCTTCTCGACGTTTCAAAAGCACCACTCCCCCACCCTCTCCTCGTACCATCCCGCTAGCATTTTTGTCAAACGAGCGGCAGTGACCATCTTCCGAATGCGGTCCACCTTCCTTGTAAAGGTATCCGGCAAACTGAGGAAATGTGCATGAAATGGCACCGGCTAAGGCCAACTCACATTCATGAGAAATCAGATTACGATAAGCCTCATGAATACAAACGAGGCCTGTAGCACAAGCCGCTTGGATGGTGAGACTTTTACCACTTAAATTTAAGCGATAAGATAATTGTGCTGCTGCATAATCCTTATTATTTCCAAGTTTCAGTTGAAAATCACCCAGCGAATCAAATAGCTCTCGATTTGGCAAAATATTCTGATAATAGTATTCCGTGTTACCTACACCAACAAATACACCAACATCAAATTTTTTTTCCCTATTATGATAGCCAGCATCAGCAAGTGCTTCATAAGCACATTCCAGTAATATTCGTTGTTGAGGATCCATGACTTGCGCTTCACGGAAGGTCATATTAAAAAATTCCGCATCAAAATACTCGACATTTTTTAACAGGCCTTTTGCCTTAACATAATTTTTTTGTAGAATTTGGTCTTTCGAAATGCCTGAAGCTAATAATTCGGCATCTGAAAAAAAATAAATACTCTCAGTTTCGGAGCATAAATTATTCAAAAATTGCGTCACTGTATCAGCCCCTGGTACTCGTAAACCAATACCGATCACTGCAACCGTCGCATTATTTAAATGTGCTTGCCCCACGTTATATACATCCCTTTCATTATAAATCAAAGACTGGGTGCTAATGGACTCGAACCATTGACATTCGTCATGTATATATCGACGACACTCTACCTACTGAGTTAAGCACCCGGCGCGAATTCTCTTACAATTGCGGGCAAAAATCAATGAGAGTTTAAAAAACGCTGGTGAAAAGCTACCATATGATCATATAGCTACTTTCGATTTTTCGCCCGGCACTTCTCGCACCAATCGTGGCACTAAGTATCCAGGGAGTATTTGGCGTAATTTTTCCATTATTTGCTGGGCTTCCGGTAATTCCACATTAAAATGTGCTGTTCCTGAAACTGGGTCTAATAAATGCAGATAATAGGGGAGTACTTTTGCTTTAAATAATTTTTTGCTTAAGGCGGCTAAAATTTCAGCATCATCATTGATATTTTTTAATAATACGGTTTGATTTAATAAAGTCACATTATTTTCATGCAGGCGAGCAAGGGCTTTTACGACGGAATCGTCAATTTCATTTGGATGATTGCAGTGAATAGCTAGCGTTTTTTGCAGCCGAGAGGCCTTGAGCCATGTGAGAAATTCTTCATTAATTCTCGATGGAATCATAATCGGCAAACGCGTATGAAAACGTAAAATCTGAACATGCTCAATTTTTTCGAGCTTGGAAACGAGTTCCGATAATTGCGGGTCTTTTACGATGAGTGGATCACCGCCACTAAAAATCACTTCTTCAATAGAGCTATCTTTTGCAATATAGTCCAGTACTTGATCCCAATGTGAGGCACCTAAGATATTTTCTTCATAGGGAAAATTTCGACGAAAACAGTAACGGCAATTAATCGCGCAGGCGCCCACTAGGGGGAGCAAGACCCGGCCATGATATTTTTGGAGCAGGCCCGGGACTGGATTATAATCTTTTTCATAAAGTGGATCATTGATAAAACCCGGCTTTTCGAGCATTTCTTGCACATCGGGTATAACTTGTAATAATAGGGGGTCAAGAGGATTGCCTTTTTCCATGCGCTCTACAAATTCTAGTGGGACCCTAAGCGAAAACTGTCGAAGAGCAGGGTTGAGGTCCGCTACCGATGTGGGATCCAATTCCAGCAGCCTAAACAAGTGTAGGGGGTCCGAAACTGCATTTTTTAGAGATATTTGCCACTCTTTCATGCGCGGGAGTATAGTCGTTTTGGGTGTTAGATTCTATGGGTTTATTGTTTGAGATGGGTTCGGTCTTCGGAGTAGATGCTAACCACGCTTTAGCATTTCCGTGATATTATCGGCTGATACTGGCTCACTGTAATAAAATCCCTGGATTTCATGGCATCTTTGCCCACGCAAGAAGGTCAATTGCTCTTCTGATTCTACGCCTTCTGCTACCACAGAAAAATTTAAGCTTTTAGCCATGGCAACAATAGCGTGAATAATAACTTCATCACTCTTGTTTAGATGAATATTTTGAACAAAGGATTGGTCGATTTTTAAGCTATCGATATGAATTTTTTTCAAATAATTTAAGCTCGAATTTCCAATTCCAAAGTCATCGAGCACAATTTTCACCCCCAATTTATCTAACTCATTTATTACGTTTATGATATCGGAATCGGCTATGACAATATTTTCTGTCATTTCAATCTCGAGATATTTAGCCTCCAACTCCGTTTCTTGCAAAATTTTACTGACCAATTCAGCAAAATTCGGCTGTTTCAGCTGAGCAGATGCAACATTTACAGCGATACGAATAGGGGGAAGATTCAAATTCTGCCAGATTTTATTTTGCTCGCAAGCCATCCTGAGTACCCACTCACCAATGGAAACAATCAGCCCAGTTTCCTCCGTTAATGGAATAAAATCCATTGGCGGAATAATCCCTTTTTGCGGATGCTGCCAACGAATGAGAGCCTCCACCGAAATAATTTTCCCTGTATTCGAATCCACTTGCGGTTGAAAGCTCAAGAAAAATTCTTTATTTTTGATTGCTCGGCGCAATTCTGCTTCATTTTCTAAGCGCTCTAAACTTTTTTTAATTAATTTTTTTGTGTAAAACTGAAATTTATTAGGTCCTAATTCTTTGGCACGGGACATGGCAAGGTCAGACGCTTTTAATAATTCCTCCACTGTACTGCCATCTTGAGGATAAAGGCTAATTCCTATGCTGGCCGTTACCACCACTTCACGATTGGCGACATGAAAAGGCTTTTCAAAAATGGTTATAAATTTCTGCGCTAATTTCTCGGCTGCTCCATGGT
Organism: uncultured Gammaproteobacteria bacterium; assembly: GCA_963711375.1. GTDB lineage: Bacteria > Pseudomonadota > Gammaproteobacteria > Coxiellales > Coxiellaceae > CAVQDV01. The sequence continues at coordinate 1,290,242 of CAVQDV010000005.1, read as the reverse complement.
CATTAAAATCTGAAACCAGTACAACAAATTCATCACCCACCAGCCTCGCAATGGTGTCATCTATACGCAGAGATCTTTGCAATCTTTTTGTCACTTGAATCAATAACTCATCGCCTACTTCGTGACCCAAACTATCATTGATCCATTTAAAATGGTCTAAATTAAAAAAGAAAATTCCCAATAATTGATTACTAAAATGCATGCGAGAAATTGAGCTGCGAATTCGATCTGTTAATAAAACGCGATTTGGTAATTCTGTCGCAGAATCATGAGTGGCTTGAAACTCAATATCGTGACGCCTATCTCGCAATAACTCCCATTTTTTAGACAATGCACAAGCCAGTTGACGAACGGCGAAATGATCAAACGGTTTTTTCAATATTAATAAATTGTCCTCTGCACCAAGCTTTTCAAGCGTCTGAAACCAAGACTCATCTAATGATGAAGTGCAAATCACAGTCTGAATATCCGGATCTAGCTGCCAAATTTTCTTGATCGTCTCAATTCCATCCATTTCGGAAGGTGAACGAATATCGACAAATGCCATCGCATACGATTTTCCTTTTTCGACTGCATCTTGAACTAATTCGAGGCCTTCTTCACTTCGCGTAGCGGTATGGATTTGGAAAATCGGAGGCGTTAATATTTTAATAAAATCCTGGTGGATGCTTGGGTCGTCATCAATCGCGATAATTCGAAATTCTGTATCTTTTTTCATAAGTTCCATTATTTTTCAGAAGGCGGTTTTTTAGGGTTTTTTAAAATCGTTTCCAGTTCCTCTGCCAACAGAGGCTTACTAAAAAAATAACCTTGCATTTCATCGCAATCCTTCGACTGGAGAAACTCTAATTGTTTCTGGGTCTCAACACCTTCGGCAATAACATCAAGATTTAAATTTTTTGCCATAGAAATAATCGCTTTAATTATAACTTCATCCCCATTATCGGCATTAATATTTTTCACGTAGGATTGATCTATTTTCAAGCGATCAATATTCATTTGTCTGAGATAGCCTAAACTCGAATACCCAGTGCCGAAATCATCAAGCGCAATGCTCACGCCCATATTTTTTAATTCAGAAAGCGTGTCCTTGGCATCCCCAATTTTGATAAAAAGATTTTCAGTAAGCTCAAGCTCAAGAAATTCCGGAGCTAAGCCAGATTCTGCTAATGCCCCTTTAATGACTTCAGTAAAATTAGGCTGTTTAAACTGCTTCGTCGAAATATTGACAGCCACTCGAATCGGCGGCAATCCAGCTTCTTGCCATTTTTTATTCTGTGCACAGGCTTCTTTAATTACCCAGGCCCCTATGGGAACAATAAGACCCGTTTGCTCCGCAATCGGTATAAAATCGATTGGTAAAATAACTCCATTTTCTGGGTGTTGCCAACGAATTAATGCCTCAACGGAAATCATTTCATTTGAGGCCACATCCATTTCCGGTTGATAACACAAAAAGAATTCATTTCGTTGTAAGGCCAAACTCAGGGCCGTTTCCAGTTCAAGCCGCTCGATATTATGCGTATTAATATCAGGTGAATAAAATTGAAGTTGATTTCCACCCATATCTTTAGCACGATACATCGCGATATCGGCATTTCGCAGCAACTCGTCCGGAGTGTTTCCATCACGTGGATAAATACTCGCGCCGATGCTGACGGAAATCGTGAGGTCATGCTCCATTACTTTAAAAGGGTGCTTAAAAATGGCCATGATTTTGTCGGTGATTATCTCCAGAGCTTGGCTATCTGACATTGAAACAAGCAAACCAATAAACTCATCACCTCCCAATCTTGCAATCGTGTCCGACTCTCGTATCGCAAACTTAATGCGTTTAGCAATTTGTTGTAATAGCTCATCGCCAGCAGAATGACTAAAGCTATCATTAATTAATTTAAACCGATCTAAATCAAAAAATAGAACACCAAACAGGGTATTAGTACGCTTAGATAATGCAATGGCTTGTTGAATTCTATCCATTAAAAGGGCACGATTCGGCAATCCTGTCAAAATATCATGTGTCGCCTGATATTTAATTTCTTCCTCTAATTTTGCACGTTCCGTTGCATCTCGAAAACTCCATATTTGTCCGCCAATTTCACCATTCATTCTATAGACTTGTGAGCAATATTCTATGGTACGATTATCGATTGTTTTCAGCTTTATGAGATTAATCGAATCTCCTTGTAAAAAAAATTCCTTGGTCATTTTTAAAAATTTGTCTGGTTCTGTTACTTGACCCGAAATCGTTTCTAATAACGCTTTACCATCTTTGCGGTCGATAATGATAGAAGGGATCTCCCAAATTTCTAAAAGTTTTTGGTTAAAATCAATAATGCGCTCCTCCTTATCCACCACAAAAATCCCATCTGCTGAGGATTCTAGAGTGCCACGCGTCACCGATAAGGATTGCTGTAATAATAGAGTACGTTCTTTAACACTTACTTCGAGCGATTTGGTGTATTCATGAGACTCTTTTACGAGCTGCCATTTTTTGGTGAGTGCGCAAGATAATTGCTGAACGGCAATTTGATCAAAGGGTTTTTTCAGAATTAATAAATTCTCACGTTGACCCAGTTCTTCCACAGTCTGTTCCCAAGAATAATCGGAATAGGCCGTACAAATCACAATCTGGATATCGGGATCTACTTTCCAAATATGTTTAATGGTTTCGATTCCATCCCAGCCTGGCGGCATACGTATGTCAACGAAGGCCAAGGCATAAGGATTATTTTCTTGGATGGCCTTTGAAATCCGCTCAAACCCCTCTTGACCCTGCATCGCCGTGTCGATATGAAAGGAAGGCAAGGCATTTTTGTCACTCCTATTCGTCCCAAACAATTCTTTTTCAAATCCTTCCAATTCGCTTCTGTTCGAACTATTTGTCGTCAACACTTTGATGAAATCACGGTGAATTTCTGGATTATCATCGATCACTAGTATTCGTAAGTTTTGTTCAGTATTCATAGCAATCCTTTTTATAATTATTAATTCCTATTCTGGGGTAATGTTAGAGAAAAAGTGGTCCCCAATCCAACGCCCTCGCTTTTTGCTAATAATGCCCCACCTAATTCTTTTGCGGATATCGCGCTACTATGCAATCCAAACCCATGACCCGTGGGCTTCGTTGTAAAACCAAAGGTAAAAATCTTGATGAGATTTTCGGGGACCACGCCAATACCATTATCTGAAACCTCAATATTTATAGCGGAATTTTTGATAGGATCCTTACTTTCCGTTTGATGAACGCTAACACTTATGATTTTCTTTGGAAATTCATAATCTGAAAATAAGAAAGCATCCTTGGCATTTTGAATTAAGTTAACGAGAATCTGTAAAACCTTGGACTTGTCAGAGACGATAAAGGGCGCATCTTTAAATTCTTTTTTTACCTCGATATTCATGTTTGCTAATTTCTCGCCACAAATTTTAAAAGCATCTTCAATTACCTCTGGCACAAAAAATTTTTCTGTCACACCATTGATACCACTAAGTGCCTTTTGCATGCTCACAATACTTTCTATATGTTTAATATGCGTCGCCAAATTCTGCGTTTCTACCTCATCTTTATGACGATCTTCAGCAATAACCTTAGCGAGTGAGTTTAAATATTTTGGCAATAATTTCCCTCTGGAATCGTTTGTTAAAAAATCCGTAAGATCAGTGGCATGCTCCTTAAACATATCGGAAATTTTAATGAGTTTTTCGCAATCTTTTTTGTCCAGGTTTTCTAGCAATAATCGAACTGAAATGTTTGCACTATTTAAAATGTTGCCCACATTATGCAAAATGCTGGTGGCTAGATCAGACATCCCGGCTCTTCTAGCCACCATCACAAGCCTACTATTTAATTCAGCCGCCTCTTCCTCCGCTTTTTTTCGCGCGTCTATTTCAGCTGATAATTTCTTATTTATTTCTTTTAACTGAACATTCCTAAGGGCCACGATGATACGCGCCCTTAATTGCTCGACTGAAAATGGCTTAGGCAAATAATCATCCGCTAATGCCCCCGTAGCCACTAAAACGGCCTCTTTTCTCGCTTCAGCCGTAACCAGAATAACAGGCGTATCTTTAATAGCAGGATCGTCTTTTATTTTCCTGGTTAGCTCGTAACCATCCATGACCGGCATCATAACATCCGATAAAACAATACTGGGATGATGCTGATAAATAGCTTCCAACGCGAGATTGCCATTACTGGCCGTAATAAGCTCATAGGAATCACTGAGCAATGAACTCATATGAGAACAAATATCCTCATTGTCATCCACAACCAAAATGAGGGGAAATTTGCCCTCAATTTTTGGCTTCACGGGTGCTACCCGATTCGCTTCCCTTCTAGGCAAAAGCAAGATTTTTTCATCAGCCGTAATGGATTTTTCAAGCTCAAATTGAGAGAGCTGGGCCGCATCAGGAATATGCAATGGCAGTTTTACGCTAAATGTCGAACCTTTTCCCTCCTGACTTTCCGCTTGGATACTTCCACCCATTAAGGTAATAAATTCCTGGATAAGTGCCAAACCAATACCCGTGCCTTCATAAGCTCGAGTTCTAGAGGAATCGATTTGATGAAATCGCTGGAATATATGCTGCAATTGATCCTGTGGAATACCTATGCCATTGTCTTTAACAATGAGCTGAATAGCATCTGCGTCTTGAATAAGTTGAACCGTCACTTTGCCGCCCTGCGGGGTGAATTTAATCGCATTGCTCACGAGATTAAGGACTATTTTCCCCAACATTTTCCGATCAAACAAAACCGAATTTAATGTGGGGCACCCAAGATACTCTAGAGCTAATTTTCGATCGATTGCCAAACCTTGTGCGTCATCAATAATTTCTGAGATGACGGCATTTATGTTGATTACTTCTTCATGCACTTTATGCTTGCCCGCTTCAGCTTTTGAAAAATCGAGCAGATCATTCACCAGTAAGTAAAGGCGATTAGCATTGCGTTGTATTCGTAACAAATCTTGGCGACGCTCATCGGAAAGCCTTAAAGTGGAATCACTTAATATGGAGTCTAACGGCCCTAAAATTAGCGTAAGTGGGGTCCGAAGCTCATGACTCACATTCGCCAAGAAATCGGATTTTAGTTTATCCAGCTCGGTTAATTTAGTATTTTTTTCTTTTATATCCGCTAGAGATCGACGTGCCGCATCTAAGACGAAATTAATGAGCATACTTAATTTTTGTAGACTTTCATCGGGATTGTGGACCTCAACGGTGAAATCAAATTCCCCTTTCACAGCCACACAAAGTTTATCAGAAATCGCTTCAATTTCCTGATGTATCAGACTAGCTTCTTCATTCATTCTAACTTACCTGATTTTTCCATTGAACGTGAATCTCACATTCGGACGCGCCCGATTTCATGCATTGTGTTTCCTCAATAGTCGCTTCATCCTTATAATGATTAATCATCCATTTTGCTAAGGATTTATATAAACCACAGAGTTTATTAGGTGACTTATAACGAGTAATAATTTTATTCGGAAGCTTTTCCACCGTGAATTTGTCATTAATACCACTTCTGTCTTTTTCGTTAGAAACCCCTGTGGCGAAGCAATTATGAATCGTGGGCTGAATTAATAAAAACTCATAGGAATTTTTGCAAGTATTAAACCAGACGGGAAAACGCTTTAGCGCATCAGTGCCGAAAAAATCTGCGTAAATATCTTCTGCCTGCTCCTGGGTAAGATTTAGCACTTTAAGAGCAGCATCCAGTAAGCGTTGCCACTCTTCATCCGAATAAACCAGATTGATTTGGAAGTTTCGGTCGGGAGGAAGTCCCGCCACCTTTTTGATCTCTTCCAGTTTGTCTTCCCCGGCCACTTTTAGGATCATATCAAAGAGAATTTTTTGAATGAGACCAACCATAACGCACTCCTTGCTGTGGTTTTTACAACTATAGTTTACGATCCTTTTGCTGTTTTAGCAAAGCCTCCAGTGCCTGGGCACGTACCGGTTTACTAAAAAAATAACCTTGCATTTCTCGGCAATGCTTCGCTTTTAAGAAGTCTAGCTGTTTTTGCGTTTCAACTCCTTCAGCCACAATATTCAAATTCAAACTTTGTGCCATCGAAATAATGGCTTTGATAATGATTTCATCCTCATTCTCAAACGCGATATTTTTCACATAGGATTGATCGATCTTCAACCTATCGATGTGCATATGCCTAAGATAGCCTAAACTAGAATATCCGCTCCCAAAATCATCGAGCGCAATGCTCACGCCCAATTTTTTTAATTCAAAAAGCGTCGTCTCTGCTTCTGCCATTTTGACTAGAAGATTTTCGGTAAGCTCAAGCTCTAAAAACTCCCCTTTTAAGCCAGTTTCTTCTAAAATATTTTTAACAACCTCGACAAAATTCGACTGTTTAAATTGTCTCGACGAAATATTAACCGCTATTCGTATAGGTGCTAGTCCTGCATCTTGCCATTTTTTATTTTGTGCACAGGCCTCTCTTAGCACCCAAGTGCCAATGGGAACAATAACGCCCGTTCGCTCTGCTAGCGGTATAAAATCATTCGGTAAAATAAGGCCTTTTTTGGGGTGTTGCCAACGAATCAAGGCCTCCGCCGAAATAATTTCATCGCTGGTAATATCAATTTCTGGTTGATAGCAAAGATAAAATTCTTTTTTTTCGAGAGCCCTATGCAGAGCGGTTTCCATTTCCAAATATTCGATAGCATGGGCGGCAACACCGGGTGAATAAAAGTTAATTTGATTTTCACCGATTTCTTTTGCCCGAAACATCGCAATTTCGGCGTTTTGCAATAATTCATCGGGAGTAGCCCCATCACGCGGAAAAATGCTGACTCCCACGCTTACAGAGATCGTTACTTCTGTGTCCAAAATTTTAAAAGGCTTCTTAAATACATCTAAAATTTTATTTGCAATTGTGCTTAAAGCATCATCATCTGGAATTAAAACAAAAACAGCAATAAACTTGTCACCACTCACTCTTGCGATGGTATCAGACTCTCGAGTGACCGCTTTAATTCGCTTAGCAATGCGTTGTAGTAATTCGTCTCCCAGAGAATAACTAAAACTATCATTCACCAGTTTGAAGCGATCTAAATCAAAAACTAAGACACTAAACATTCCTTTTTCACGTTTTGCTAAATTGATGGCCTGCTGAATTCTGTCGATTAAAAGTGTTCGATTAGGCAATCCCGTGAGCAAATCATGCGTGGCTTGATACTGCAAAAAATTAGCGCGATCTTTCTCGCTTTCCTCAAGTAACTTTGAAAATTGCTGTGACTCTTTTATTAACTCCCATTTTTTCGTTAGCGCAAAAGACAACTGACGAAGCGCGAGAAGATCAAAGGGCTTTTTTATAAGTAGTAAATTTTCATTTTGGCCGAGCTCTTTAATAATTTTTTCCCATGAATAATCCGAATATTCCATGCCAATAATAATTTGAATATCCTGATCGAGCTCCCAAATTTCTTTAATTTTTTCGATCTCTTCCGCACCGATAGGCGTTTGATAATTAATGAAAGCCAGGGCATAGGGCTTATTTTCTTCTATCGCTTTTCGAATTTGATCCACATTTTTTGGGCTGCGTTTAGCCGTGTCAATCTTGTCCCTTCCTAAGGCTTTTAGAAAATCCTCGTGAAGCCCCAGATTATCATCGATGACAAGTAATCGAAAATCTTTATTGTGAATCATTGGTTCAATCGCCCTTTTTTCCGTGGACCCATTAAGTATAGTTTAGATGGCCGATAGATGCTACATTACTAGAATGAAACGGATGTTCCTCGCCTTGGTGTTTGCCTCTATTTGTTGCCCCGCTGCGGCGCAATGGAATAATCCTCATCAAACAAATAGCCAAGAAAATATCCGCTATGGAGCCTTCACGGGTCCGCCTAAAACATTGGACCCCGCTAAATCCTACTCTTCGGATGAAACCCTATTTATTGCCCAAATATACGAGCCCCCCCTTCAGTACGATTATTTAAAGCGGCCTGTAGAGCTCGTGCCATTAGCCGCCGCCAAAATGCCAACGGTGACCTATTACAATACCAAAGGACAAAAATTACCGGAAAATGTCGATCCTAAAAAAATTGCCTATAGCCTTTATGACATTGAAATAAAACCAGGCATGTATTATCAGCCTCACCCTGCCCTAGCCAAAGATGAGAAGGGGGAGTATCGCTATCATCATCTAAGCGCTAAAGATCTTGCCCCCATTTATTCACTCAATGATTTCAAATATCAGGGCACTCGGGAAGTCACTGCCGATGACTTTGCTTACGAAATCAAACGCCTCGCAAGCCCCGCTCTTCAATCTCCTATATTTGGATTGATGAGCGATTATATCGTGGGCTTTCCTGAATATGGAAAAACTCTACAAAATGCCTATAAAAAGCTTCCCGATAAAAATGCATTTCTGGATTTGCGAAATTATCCACTCGAAGGCGTTAAAGTCATTGATCGATATCATTATCAAATAAAAATTAAGGGTATTTATTCACAATTTAAATATTGGCTCGCCATGCCCTTTTTTGCACCTATTCCTTGGGAGGCCGATTATTTTTATTCCCAACCCGGAATGAAAGAAAAAAATATTACACTCGACTGGTTTCCTATAGGCAGCGGCCCCTATCTTTTAGCCGAGAATAATCCCAATAAACAAATGGTTCTTGAACGTAATCCAAACTTTCATGGAGAAAAATATCCGAGCGTTGGCGAGCCTGGCGACAAAGAAAAAGGCTATTTAGAAGATGCCGGAAAACCAATGCCTTTCGTTGATAAATTTATTTTTAGTCTTGATAAAGAAAGTATTCCGCGCTGGTATAAATTTTTGCAAGGCTATTATGATAAATCGGGCGTGAGTGCCGACAGCTTTGATCAAGCGATAAGATTCGATGCGAATGGGAAACCCATCGTTTCTCCAGAATTACAAAAAAAAGGAATACAGCTACAAACCAGCATTAGTCCTTCATTATTTTACATTGGATTTAATATGCAGGATGACGTCGTTGGCGGCTATGGCGAAAAACAAAAGAAATTAAGACAGGCCATTGCGATTGCAGTGGATTATGAAGAATTTATTTCTATTTTTTTAAACGGCCGCGGGGTTCCAGCGCAGGGTCCCATTCCACCTGGTATTTTTGGATATGAAAAAAAGGATTTCAATCCCGTTGTTTATTATGATGATCATGGAAAAATTAAACGAAAACCTCTAGCATTTGCGAAAAAACTCATGGTCGAAGCTGGCTATCCGAATGGCATCGACCCCAAAACTGGCCGAGCGCTAATTTTAAATTACGATGCGGCCTCTAGCGGAAACCCCGACGACCAGGCTCTGTTTAATTGGCTACGTAAGCAGTTTGCTAAATTAGGCATTCAGCTTAATATTCGCGCCACGCAATATAATACTTTTCAAGATAAAATTCGTCGTGGAAATGCGCAAATATTTTCGTGGGGATGGAATGCTGATTATCCCGATCCGGAAAATTTCTTATTTTTGCTCTATGGACCAAACGGAATAGTAAAATCAGGAGGAGAAAATGCTTCTAATTATAGCAATCCTAAAGTGAATGCGCTTTTTGATCAAATTAAAAATATGCCGAATGGTCCTGAAAGACAGGCCAAAATTACAGAACTCCTTAAAATTGTGCGCGAAGATAGTCCTTGGTTATTTGGATTTCACCCCATTGATTTTGTTCTCAGCCACAGCTGGAATCGCCCCAGCAAGCCGAATCCTATCGCCAATAATTTGTTAAAATATGAAAGACTGAATCCCAAAGAAAGGGACCAAAAAAGGGAGGAGTGGAATAAACCGACCTTGTGGCCGATTTGGATTATTGTGGGAATTATGGCCTTAATGTTAGTGCCACTTGTTATTACATTCTGGAGGCGAGAAAATAGATCGAGTGTTAAGAGGGAATAATCACCTCTCCCACAAGGGGAGAAGGAGTAAGAAGGGAGCACCGCTTTGTTAGCTTATATCATTCGCAGAATATTAAACGCCATTCCGATTTTAATCGGCGTGAATATTATTACTTTTTTACTATTTTTCACGGTAAATTCGCCGGACGATATGGCCCGCATGCAATTAGGACAAAAACACGTCACAGCCGCGTCCATCGAACAATGGAAATCCGCACACGGCTACGACAAGCCCTTATTTTATAATTCAGCGGAGGAAGGTCTAAAAAGTCTTACCAACACCTTATTTGTTACACGCTCCTTAAGTTTGTTTACCTTTAATTTCGGCCGCTCCGACCAAGGCCGTGACATAAGTTACGACATCAGCCAACGCATGTGGCCAAGCCTTGCACTAGCCGTGCCCGTATTAATTATCGGATTATTCATCAATATCACCTTCGCCCTATTAATTGCCTTATTTCGATCGACTTTTTTCGATTATTTTTCCGTTTTTCTCTGTGTGGTAATGATGTCTATTTCCGGATTATTTTATATTATTTTCGGGCAATATCTCATCAGTAAAATGCTGCATCTAGTGCCCATTTCCGGCTATCAATATGGCATTAACGCCATTAAATTTCTTATTTTACCGGTCGCCATTGGTGTCGTCAGCGGCATCGGCTCTGGCACACGCTGGTATCGCACGCTATTTTTAGAAGAAATGCACAAAGACTATGTTCGTACCGCGCGATCAAAAGGCTTATCGGAAATGACGGTTTTATTTAAGCATGTGTTAAAAAATGCCATGATTCCAATTTTAACCGGCGTCGTGGTGATTATTCCCAGCTTATTTTTAGGCAGTTTAATCATGGAATCCTTTTTTGGGATACCGGGGCTCGGCAGCTACACAATTGAAGCCATTCAACATCAAGATTTTGATATTGTCAGAGTCATGGTATTTTTAGGAACAGTTTTATATATTATTGGCCTTGTGCTCACGGACATTTCCTACACACTGGTTGATCCACGCGTTAAATTTTCGGAAAATAGCTAATGGGAAATATTCACTTAAACCTGCTCTTAAGCGACTGGATCGTCTGGATCCTAGTTCTCATCGCCATCATTTTTTTTACCATCGTTCGAAATAATCCTCGCTATCGAGAACCCATGCGGTTTATTTTAAGCCGAAAATTGGGCATGATCGCCCTGGTGATTCTTTCATTTTATGTCGTTACAGGATTAATGGACTCAATTCATTTGCGCATAAACCAACAAACGAAAAGTGTCCTCGATTTAGTCTTAAGTCCATTAGGACAAAATGATGAAAAAACCTATTCCGCCCCCTTTGCCATGCATTTGTATACACAGGACGTAGTGACGCTACCCAATGGCAAAGAAATCCGTTCCTTTGCAGAATTAAAATATAGCAATGATCGCGATGAAATTCGCATCCTTGTTTTTTACGGGGTGATGGATGGAATATTTTCTTTCACCATTCTATTTTTGGGCCTGATTATTATCATCAGCTATAGAAAACAGCAAAATCCTATCCTAACAATGTCGACAATATTTCAAGGGAAAACGGAAATTGCCTGGCGAGAGGCCCTAATTACCTTCGCGGTCTGTTGGTTTATTATTTGTGTCGCCACAAGACTTTCACACCACTTTCATTTATTGGGCACGGACAAAATTGGGCAAGATGTCTTTTACCAAGGCATTAAAAGCATCCGAACCGGATTATTAATTGGCACGCTTACCACGCTTTTTATGCTGCCTTTTGCGCTTATTTTTGGCGCCCTCGCCGGATATTTTCGAGGCACCACTGATGATGTTATTCAATATTTATATACTACCTTAAGCTCTATCCCTGGAATATTATTAATTTCCGCCTCGGTATTAATGCTTCAAATTTTTATTTCTAATCATCCGAGCCTTTTTCCAACTCTCGCACAGCGCGCCGATGCCCGATTATTAGCGCTCTGTTTTATTTTAGGAATAACAAGCTGGGCGAATTTATGCCGTCTTTTACGCGGCGAAACCTTAAAATTGCGAAGTTTGGAATTTGTTCAAGCCGCTCAATCTCTCGGCGTGCGTCATTCCAAAATTATTCTCAAGCATATTCTTCCCAATGTAATGCATATTGTTTTAATCACTTTGGTACTGGATTTTAGCGGTTTAGTATTAGCCGAAGCGGTATTATCCTATGTCGGCGTTGGCGTAGACCCAACAACGCTAAGCTGGGGCAACATGATCAATAGCTCTCGCCTAGAATTAGCGAGAGACCCCATCGTCTGGTGGCCCTTATTAGCCGCCCTAATTTTCATGTTTTTATTAGTCCTCTCCGCCAATCTATTCGCCGACGCCGTTCGAGATGCCTTCGATCCACACCTCTCCTAAAAAATGGATCATTCCCTTATCGGACACATATGCGGGAATTGCTACAAAAAGCTTGCGCCCCAGGGGGACAAGACTCCAACTTGACAACCCTGATACTGGCCAGTAAGCTTGGCGCAAATAATTAATAAACTTATATAGTTGGAGAATCATATGAAAAGATACGGATCAGAAGATGAATTACTGGAGGAAGGATTAGCAGCATTATACAAAGCCAATCAAAATCGGAAAAAAGTAGAACAAGACGCCCAAGAAGACCAAAAACGAACAGGTGTTTACCAAAACAATAAAAAAGTAGCCGAAGGTATTGCACGTATCGTTAAAAACACAAGTGTTGGTAATTTGGGGGCAAGAGAATCGATTAATGGTAGCGCAGAGAATCAACCGAACCTGCCTATAGTTTCCTCCGCCGCTCTTAAAATTGATCCCAAAAAGTTTTGTTTAAGCGACGGTAAATCATTGAATGCGCTTATTGAAAATTTATGTCAGCAGCAGAACATTAATACCCAAGGAGTTAATCTCAATAATCTGGAATTTATAGCGGCAGTAATTCCGCTGGCGGGTTGTCATGGCATAAAAGACAAGGCCTGCAAAGGAAGCACCGCCGCAAAGTATGTTCCGACATTTCAAAATAAAAAAGGCAGGGAGAATCATGTAATTGCTTTTGCTGATACAGCAGGTCTTGAGGCTCGTCTTGACCACGTTAAAACTTACGGAGATTTTAACTGTGTCAACGAAAAAGGCGAAGGCAAAAATAAAAACTCAGCTTTACAAGCCATAGAAATACCCAACGCCGTGGCAGCAAACTTGGCAGAGAATGAAGCGGATGTTTTTCTAGAGATGCAAAAACAAGCTACAGTGATGGTTTTTATCCAATACGATGTTCAAGAAAAAGCTTATAGTGCTAGCAAAAGCTACAATATAAAAAATGACTATAGAGGACAAGACCTTGGCGGCATGGTGGAAGTTAAGGGGGGAGGAATATCCCCATACGCTGCCATCGTTCAAGGCGGCGCTACGCATAACAGCAGAAAAGGGACTATTGTGGAAGGGGAAAAGAGACTGACACGAGTAAGCGTTTATGTGCTTGCCCCGATGGTGATGAACTCAAATGGTTTGATCATTTCGGATGAGCTATGCCAGGACATTGTTAAAATTATGCAGGTGCGTGCTAATCAAATAAGTGACTTTTATCTGGATACTGTTCCCGAGCATGGACTTAGCGAAATGGTGAGCGATTTAACTTTACGGGATCCTAAAGCTCAACCCGAGGCTCCGAAAAAAATTCAGCATGCCGCGCCTCCACAATATCAGCCCGGACACGCCAATTTTTTTAACCTACCAAGACCACCAGAGAGAAACGAAGGCTGGAATGGTATCAATTGCCGTCAACCACTTGAATTGAAGTAAAATTAGCGGGAACTCCTGAATTAGAACCTATTACGAGGAGCATTGTTGTTGTGCTCCTCTTCAAATTTAGATTCATAATTTTTCTTTACATCATCTGCGCGCTTTTGCATACCCTTAATCAACTGATCGCGATCTAGTTTAGAAGCCTCAACACCTCTGGTGTTAACTACTATTGGGGCAATTGCAAACACGGTTGCTCTGAGGAATATTCTATCTTCTGTCATCACAATAGGCGCTCTCGTTTCTTTTACTGACCCACCTACTAGCGTGGCAGAGACCATGGATTGGCCCTCATGATTTTTCGTCTGTGACGAAGCAGATTCTGGATTATCACGGCTTCGTATCATTTTCGGTCCGGCTTGAGCACCAGAACACTTTACTTCTAATCTTTCACCACTTATTAATGGGCTTTCAACTGACTGACTTGCCATTGTTTGCGCAGGGCGGTAAGCATTACGAGCTTGATTACTCTTTATATCCCATTCAATAAAAATGGCAATACATCCTGGCTCCATCATCGCCTCAGCCATGTCCTCATCACTTTTTATAATTTTAGATACTGTGCTATTGGGAATTTCTATTGCTGTCAAAGTCCTTGGATTCTGGCTTCCACCGACACAGGCAAAAACTCCTCTAGTCAGAATAAGACAATCTGTTAACGTTTGATTGTCTGCGTAAACAAGAGAAGCACCATACTTCTTAGGGCATTCTACTTCTCTATTAAAATACTTTTCATTTGGTAGAAAATACACTGGGCTATAATTTTGCTTGGTGACTTTAGCGCATTCTACATCCGTCGCTATATTGCAACCGGGCAGAGCTACCGATACCGAGATTAGATCGATGGCAGCAAGATTCCTTTCAATTTGAATATTTTTTCCTCTACATAAACTTCTAATCTCCGACTCCAAATCTGAACCGTTGGGTAATGTAAAATCCGAGGGTTTAATTTTGAGAGGATCAGAAGCAACTAGAGGCATTTTCGGCTGTTCGTCCATTTCCTTTCCTGGCAATATCTGCGCACTGACTTGTAAGCCTGGTATAGTATCTTTACATTCAGCATGGGTTTTAAGCGCTAAAACTGCCTGTAGATTATTAAGAAAATACCCCTGCTGTTTTTCGGAGTTAAATTGGGGTTTAAAGCTTTTATCATTTATTATAGGACCCATTTCAGCATCTATCTTTCCTTGACTGGCTTTATCCAATGGACCCTGATTGTTACCGGTGAATATACCTTGCCCACCTCTAACCAACTCTATCAATGTTCCGAAGATTGTTTTTCGCATCTCATTACCCCGATTATATTTGTTGTCGCTATTGTTTTACTTAAAAAGTGTGGAAAAGCTAGCATACTTCCCCCACGATAACAAACTTTTTGCTGAGTTTGGGTGTGAAATCCCCTTGTCCCTCCAGCGCCAGTATGCTAGGGTTCTGAATGGCAGGTATATATGCGAGAAAATGTTACCAAGAATGGAAAAAAACTAGACCCTTTATTAGCAATGGCGAAGGAAATTAATGATAAGCATAGGGAGCCTGAAACCAACAATGTGCTGCCCAAGCCCTCAGCCCCTAAATGGTCTCCTGATGATGATTCAGAAGTTAATAAAGAGCCTGAGACACCTGTATTGCCTCCTGTTAAAGCTCCCGAAGATCAGGATTACAGCAAGCAGCCTCAAGAAAGTACGCTAAAAGCAGATAACACTGAATCAGCTCCAGCTTATGTTATCAGCTATCACCCTGAATCATCGGCTCCTGCAATGGATCAAGCTACAGTGCGCGCTTTGGCTGCTGCAAGCTTGCGTTCAATAGCGGCTAATTATCAACATCAGAAGGAAACAGAGCTTTTTGCATTGGACTTAATTCGACTTTCGCAACTCATCTCTGATGCTGAAGAAAGAGAGGTTTTTGGCATAAATGCCAATAATGCTGTTATTCTATTTAAAAACGCATTGATGCCAGATGATCAACGCAAAATAGAGCAAATTCAGAAGGATGTTGGTTTATCCCTAGAGTTTCAAAATAAAAAGTAATTGCCTGCGCTAAACGATCTCTAGCAAATGCTGGCGTGGATGGCGGAATACACCTGGAATTGCTATTATCTTTCCTATGAGTTCACCCCTGCTGCAAATAAAAGATCTCTCGATTGCATTTCAGCAATCAAACTTATCTCAACATCAATATCCAGTCGTTCACCAATTAAATTTAGATTTATTTCCTGGGCAGTGTCTTGGGCTTGTTGGCGAATCTGGCAGTGGAAAAAGCATGACTGCCTTGGCGATGATGCAGCTCCTTCCCTTTGGCGCCAGGGTAGGCCAACAAAGCCAAATACTTTTTCAGGGACAAGATTTACTTTCGCTTTCTGAAAAACAAATGCGCCATGTGCGCGGCAAAAAAATTGGGCTTATTTTTCAGGATGCCATGTCGGCCTTTAATCCTGTTCTTACGATTGGAGAGCAGCTTAAAGAGGTTTTGAAACTGCATCAGAAATTATCGAATCATCATGCGCAGATGAAGGCCACGGAAATATTGGATACAGTAGGAATTAAAGAACCCTCACAAGCTCTGCGCGCTTACCCGCATGAATTATCGGGTGGGATGCGACAACGAGCAATGATTGGCATGGCGCTGGCGGGGGATCCTGATATTTTAATTGCTGACGAGCCGACTACGGCTTTGGATGTTACCCTTCAAGCGCAAATTCTTAGTCTTTTAAAAAATCTTAAAAATCAATTTCAAAAAACTTTGCTTTTTATTAGCCATGATTTAGCGGTGGTTGCAGAGCTTGCTGATGAAATTATTGTGATGAAAAATGGGCTTAAAATCGAGCAAGCTTCTACGCAGCATTTTTTTGAGAAGCCTAAAACGGAGTATACCAAAAAATTATTGGCGGCTATTTTACCGAATATTGCGCGTAAAATTGGTGCTTATGCTGGGGAAGAAATACCCCTCACCCCTTTACTCTCAGTCAGCAATTTCAAAGTCCATTTCCCCATAAAAAGAGGCATTTTCAAACGAACCGTCGGCTACGTAAAAGCCGTAGACGGCATTAATTTTGAAATTAGAACGGGCGAAACACTAGCCCTCGTCGGAGAATCCGGCTCAGGAAAAACCACCGCCGGAAAAGCCATTTTAAAATTAATCCCCTCAACCAGCGGATCCATCCATTTCAAGGGTATCGACCTTTTAAAATTAAGCTCAGGAAAAACTCGAAAAATGCGCGAAAATATGCAAATTATTTTCCAAGATCCCGTTTCCGCCTTAGACCCAAGATTCATGATATTCGACTCGATTTCAGAAGGATTATATGCCTTACAAAAAGTGCGCTCACGAAAAGAAGCCCTCAAAAAAGTCGATGAATTGCTAGCAAAAGTCAATTTATCATCCGACAGTAAATGGCGATATCCCCATGAATTCTCAGGCGGACAGCGTCAACGAATTTGCATCGCACGAGCACTCGCCCTTGAACCGAAATTATTAATTTTAGACGAACCCACAAGTGCGCTAGACGTTTCCATTCAAAAACAAATTTTAGAATTACTCGAAGAGCTGCAAAATACCCTTAAATTATCGTATCTTTTAATCACTCATAATTTAGGAGTTGTAGCCTACATGGCCCACAACACGGCTGTCATGTACAACGGAAAAATTGTGGAGCATGGCGACACAAATTCTATTTTAAGCCATCCCCAACATCAATATACTCAGCAATTGCTGAATTCCATCCCGATTATTAAGGAGCCCGTAAATGCAGGATGACATTATTATTGAAGAATTAATCGGCAAAAATGGAGCCGTTGGCAGAATTATTCTAAACCGACCTACCGCCTTAAATGCACTCAGCGAAAATATGTGCAACATCATTCATATTAATCTAGAAAAATGGGGAAATGATCCAAACGTAAAACTTGTCATTATAAAAGGCGCCGGAGAAAAGGCCTTTTGTGCTGGAGGAGATATACGCCAAATTCATGAACAAAAAGGAAAGCCTCTTGTGGAACCCCAGCCTTTTTTTAGCGCGGAATATTCGATGAATCATGCGCTTTTTCATTTTAAAAAGCCCTATTTTGCTTTATTAAATGGAATTACGATGGGCGGTGGCATTGGAGTTTCTATTCACGGCTCATATCGAATTGCCACTGAAAAATTGCGCTTGGCGATGCCTGAAACCGCTATCGGTTTTTATCCCGACGTTGGGGCCGCTTATCATTTAGTACGAAGGCCTAAAAAGTTTGGCTGGTATTTAGGGCTAACGGGAACGACGATCGGCGCAGCGGATGCTCTGCATTTTGGTTTTTGCACGCATTTCGTGCCAAGCGAAAAAATTTCGGATCTTGAAAATGCGCTCATCGAAACTGCCGATAAATATGTTATTACCGAATTTGCTGAACAAAAAGTAAATCCTGAATTTCAAGAGCACGAGGACTTGATCGAAGATTGTTTCAATGTAAATTCTATTGATGAAGCCATCGAAAAACTCGGGAAAAATGGAAGCGCTTTTGCAAAAAGCACTCTTGAGATTTTCCAAAAACGTTCCCCCATGAGTTTAAAAGTGACCTGGGAACATTTAAAACGCTGCGAGAAATTATCATTTGATGAAATTATTCAGCAAGATTATTTATTAACTCTTCATTTTTTAAAGGCTCATGACTTTTATGAAGGCGTGCGTGCGCAAATTATAGATAAAGATAAAAATCCTCGCTGGATACCAGGGGATTTGAGAGAAGTCACTAATACTGCTGTGAATTCTTATTTTGAACGAAATAATTTTATACCCCTCACCCTAACCCTCTCCCACAAGGGGAGAGGGGACAATTAACTCACTCCCTTGGGACAGCTAAAGCGAATTGGAGTTGTTGCAAACACGCCTTTTTGTATCGTAATTGGGAGATACTTAGAGGCATTACAGCGATTTAGAAAATTGGAGCCGCTCTTTTTGTTAAAATAAGCACTTAAAATTGTTTTTCCCGAATAGGAATTAGGAAATGCGACATAAGACTTGCCTCCCACCTGCCCAGTTCGCAGTTGAATGCATTTATCTACGAAGCAAAGATGAATATTAGTATTGAGGGCAATTGGGACAAATAAAAACGTGGCAAATGGGTTATACGCGGTTCGTACAAAAATCTTCGGCTGCGATCCGGCGGCATCCGCCAAGGAAGAAACCAAGAGCCCGGTAAGAACAATAAATACAAACTTTTTCACACCAACCCCCTCTGACTTAAGTCGTCACTAACGTCTTAGATGATTTCAGTATAGAATAAAGTGTATTTTTTTACCCGTGATCGGGGCTAATAGCTTGTTTATTAATGATAAATAAAATACTAGCTTACAATGTTCATTGCCAATGAATAAACTGGATATGTTACTAATTCTACAGACTCGCTCGCTTTGATTAGGTAGCAATTCTTTTGATACTAGTTCTGGGACGTACTAAATACTTTTACTTTCGACTTCCCCTGGCTTTGGATCGATAACTGCGCCATCCATTAATAAATCGGTTACATGCTGCTCAAAAGTACGCATGCCTTCGGAGCGGCTTGATTGAATTACCGAATATATCTGAGCAATTTTATCTTCTCGAATTAAATTTTTAACAGCATTATTGCAAAGCATAATTTCGGTGGCGGAACGCCGACCACCGTTGGGTTTTTTCATTAAAGTTTGAGCAATAACCGCTTTTAGAGACTCCGATAACATCGATCGAATTAAGGCCTTTTCTCCCGTGGGAAAAGCATCAACAATACGATAAACGGATTTGGCGGCACTATTTGTGTGCAGCGTAGAAAATACTAAGTGTCCGGTTTCTGCCGCGGTTAAGGCCAAGCGAATAGTTTCTAAATCTCGCATTTCCGCGACCATGATAATATCGGGATCTTCCCGCAGGGCCGAGCGCAGGGCCTGACTAAAACCTAAGGTATGGTGCCCCGCTTCACGCTGCTGAATTAAGCAATTTTCATTTTTGAACACATATTCGATCGGATCTTCAATCGTTAAAATATGCTCTTTTTTTTGTGAAACCCGATTAATATAATCCACCATCGAGGCCAAAGTGGTGCTTTTACCGGAACCGGTTGGGCCTGTTAATAATACCAAGCCATTTTTCAAATTGCATAATTCCTTAAAAATAGGTTCGTTTAGGTCCAATTCATCCAGCGTGGGAATTTCTGCTGTAACGTAACGAATCGCCGCACTCGCCCCACGAAATTGATTAAAGGCATTCACCCGAAAACGCGCGGCATTGTTATCTAAGGTAAAACTGAAATCGATTTCTAATTGAGTTTCATAAACTGCCTTTTGAGATTCGGTCATCATTTGATTGACTAAAGAAAGCGCCTCTTCTTTTGTAAGTGGAGGAAAATCTAGGCGAATTAAATCTCCGTCGATTCGAATCATTGGGGATTCTCCAGCAGAAATGTGTAAATCGGACGCTTCGCGGTCTACTGTGATTTTTAGTAAGTCTTGAATGTTCATTGTTTCTTTCCTTTTTTTATTGACCGCCACCTACTGTGGAATAATGAACGAAAATCGTTACATTATTGGATTCTTTTTTCGTCTCACCATTTGGCCCCAGTATTTTCGCCGACAATAAGTGCTGTCCACGATCCGGATGGTCTAAAGTAAAAGAGGTGGCTTCACCCTCAGCCATTTGTTTACCATCCAAATAAATAGCGGCCTTATCACCTTTAAATAAACTCGGTTTGATACCTAAAGTAACGGTAATTTTAGGCTGATTTTGAGTAGTAGCTTTGTCCACTGGATCCGTAATTTTAAATTCGGTATAGCTTTTCGTATCCTCGTCGGAGTCTTTTTCTTTGCCTTTTTTCTTTGACACTTGAGCGCTAGAAGAAGGTTCCTTCTGAACAATACCCGTCGAATCGAGTTCCACAGGTTTCGCACTATCAGAGGGCTGATCAGTGTAATACGTACTACCATCGGGTTCGCTAATTTGATAAATATTGGCGGATGCAAAAAAGGGAAGTGCAAGCAATATTATCCACAATAAATATTTCATTTTTCCTCCTTAAAAATCAGGGTAAGCTTGCCATCACAGATCCTGAAACGGCAGGATCTATTTTTCCGATGATGCTATCTAATTTCGTTGTTTGTGAAATATTCATCGGATCCGTCCAGGTCACCGTTACAACGGCGGTTAAATAATCAGGCGCAGTGAAAGAGGTAATCGTCCAGGCCACTGTGTATGTCGCGGTGGTTTTGACTACACTAGTAGTGCCCGTCACTTTATCTTGATAAGCAATATATCCCGCCGTAGTTGGCAGCACTTGATAATATCGCAAACTTTCCATTTGATCTTGGGCCAACATGAGCGCCTCGGTTTCTTGGCTTAATTCAATGCGATTTCGCATTAAATCGCCTTGAAATTTCACAAGCGCTACTACACCCGCCCCTAAAACCACTAGGGCTATAAGCACTTCCAGAAATGTAATTCCACGTTGTTTTTTCATCGTTTTAACCTATAGATTCATGTCCTGCCAACTGCCATTCACCTTTCCATAATTCGATCCACCGGTCGTATTATTCGCATTTAAAATCGTAGGACTATAAGTGATGAAGGTACTATTGGTTGCCGCCGAAACAGTTCCACCCGAAACCACCGCACCATTCACTCCTGAAGA
This sequence comes from uncultured Gammaproteobacteria bacterium, assembly GCA_963711375.1. GTDB lineage: Bacteria > Pseudomonadota > Gammaproteobacteria > Coxiellales > Coxiellaceae > CAVQDV01. The sequence continues at coordinate 1,268,921 of CAVQDV010000005.1, read as the reverse complement.
ATTGACAAGGCTGACACCAGCGCCCCCAAACACATAGCCATTCACAGTAACACTATTGGTAAGCGTTACTGTACCCGTCGCGTAAATATTTCCATTAAAAGTAATACTATTGGTCAGGGTCACATTTCCATTGACCACGAGCGTTGTGGGGCTGGCGGTCGTCCCCACTGTGACACTGTTTACTATCTGAGCTGTGCCAGTACCACCTTGATTGATATAAATGATCTTCCCATCAACACCCGATAACTTAGAGCTGTAGTTCGTGGTGCCACTGCCTGTGTAAGTGGTATTGGCAACCGAAGCAAAGCTGGTTATAGCCTCCCCAAGATACGTGGTTTGCAAAGTCGCTGAAGACATGCCCGTCAAAGCGGCGTCATGTTGAACGATGTCAGATTTGATATTGCCTGCCGTAGAACTCACACCTGACGCAAGAACGGTTTCAGAACTATTCACCAGGCTAACAGTGCCACCCGTAGCGATAGAGGTAGTACCAAACTTATTCGTGACAACGGCGCTATTGGTCATATTCATTGAGCCTACTGAGATAACAGGCCCAGGTGGAATACTGCCCGAACCACTCACGGCCATGACCACTTGCATAATAATTCGGGTGGCCGTACCATCAGGACTACTTCCTGTCGAAACGATATTCAAGGTATTGTTATTTCCACCAACAAAATTTAAAACGGCACTATAAGTGCTGCCATCGGCTTGGGTAGCAGCAAGCACCTGCCCGGTGGTAATGGTAGCTTTGTTGGTTTGAGCGTAATTAATGCCATATTCCAAACCCGCTTGTGCGGCATCAAATGCCTGTTGCGCCCGAAAAGTATTGTTTTGAATTTTTGCTTCTGTCGATAAGGCTTGCCCTGAAAAAAGCGCTATCAATGTGACTACTGCAAGCAAGATAAGGGAAACTCCTAAAACAACATATCCATGTTGTTGGGGTTTAAATGTAAATTTAGGGCAGATATTTGTCATTGTAGACCCTCACTGTCCTCGTGATTGTTTTTGTGATCGTGCTATCCGAAACTAATTGACCGGTGAGCGTGATCGCGACTTGACGCAAATTCGTCGTATGCGGCCCTGCGCCTATAGTAATGGCTACGTTAGTCAGCACAAAAGAAAGTGCAGTAATCGTTTCGACCTTCGGATCCGTTAAATTTGTCCAAGTAGCCGCCGCTGCGCTGCAAACATAATTGGTGGCATTTACCGGCCGAAATTGTATTGCGCCCCCGCTTAGGCGATATCCATATCGATCATCATCAGTTCCAGTTCCAATCACTGGCAAAACACCACTTCCCGTAATGTCGTAAGCAAATAGAATGCAATTAGCACCTGTCACGGTAATATCTGTAGTGCCCGTTGTCATAAAAGGATTCGTATTGTTGGTGGACGCCAAACTCCAATATCCCGCCCTTTGAATATCGGTTACCATTATAATCATCGCATTATTTAAATCACGATCTAAGCGACTGATCTCTAAAAGACCGCGACTCTGCTTGATCATGGCAAAAAATACCGCTAGAGTTCCGGCGATAATAACCATGCCAATTGACAACGCGATTAATAATTCCATCAAGGTAAAGGCCTTCGATGTTTGTCTTAGCCTCTCTTTTTTTTCTATCATGAACACGCTTGATACCCCACTACGTTCGCCGAACAAATTCGGACAAAACCCATTGTATTAATGATAACAGAGACAGCATCGCCGTCGGGCGTGCTAAACGATATCGTTCCAGTAGTGGAAGAAATGCCTCTTGTACCAGTAATCGTGGTGATAAAAGAAGCTCCGCTTACCGTAAGGCCGGTTTCGCTTAAGGTCGTGTTGCTATAAATCGTCGAATTATATTGGCCCAAATTGCAAGCTGCGACTGTTGAACAATTGCAGGTGGCCGCTGTGGTAGCACCAAAGCACCATGAAGTTCCCGTTTGAAAAACAAGAGTTGCTGTAGTTTGCGTATTAATGGCGTCGCTGCGAACTTTCAGCATAAAGGAATATAAGGTTTCGGCGGCGCCCTTCACTCGGCCACTGGAAATAAGTTCCTCATAAAGCGGAACGCTGACAAGAACTAAAATCAAAACGATAACTAAGGCAACAAGAAGTTCGGCCAGGGTAAATCCTTTTAGTGTTTTCATCCTTTCACCGCGTTATTTTTTCATATTGTAATAGACCGGTAATTAAATTATAGTCAATCAAGAGGAATAAAGCGAAGCTTAATTTCATTTCATACCATAGAGTGAGTCAATAAATGGATTTAACTTACTTCTTAAATTTTCTCAATCGCTCTCTCGAAGATTTGGTGGGGATTAATAACACGAAATTGGGGCTGGATATTGAGCCCAGCAGCTCGGCCCTTGTTCATTTATCAGGATCCCTCTCCGTTCCTAAGCTGACTCGGGTCGATTTTCAGAAAATGGCAACCGGCATAGTGACCGATGAACACATTCATAATCCTTCAGCACTAACTCAAGTTGTTTCGCTATTGGCTACCGAAACCCGCACACGTTTGAAATCAAACGTCAGCATTGCGGCTCCTGGCAGCCTTGTCATCACTAAGAAAATCCCCCTAAAAGAGGGTTTTCCTACAGCCGAAATGGGTACTTTTGCTTGGAACGAAGCCCGTAAAGCCTTTCCCGGTCTTACGGATAATTTATATCTCGATTATCTCTTACTACCTGAAAATAAATTACTGCTCGTTGCCGCTCGTAAAAAAGAACTACAAGATCGATTGGGCTCTATTGTTAATGCAGGTCTAACGGTGGAAGCAATCGACGTGGATTATTACGCCTTGGCTCGGGCTTTTTCACTTGTGAAAAACCAGTTAAAAACAGAAGATCTCCAACAATATACGGCCTTAGTCAATATCGATACCAATGCTCTGATTTTAGTGGTTATGCAAAATGAAGAATTGGCTTTTTTTCATCGCCAAACGTATAGCGGTGGTTTCTTAGCCGATTCTGTGAATCAATACTTATACGACAGTACTCCAAAAGAGAGCGAAAATTCCCCTCTTAACGTCACCGTTAAAGAGGCCCTGGATGCGCAAGTGAAACGCTTATACCAATTTTTCCAAACGGATTTTCCAGGGCGAAAATTATCTCAATTGATTTTGTCGGGGCGCTTGGCCCTTATCCCCGGCATGCGCGAATTAATCGAAAATGCCCTCAATATTCCAACTCAACTGGCCAACCCTCTCTCTGGCCTGCAGGTTGATATTTCCTTAAAACAAAGGCTCGAGCGACAAGCTCCTGCATTGATGCTGAGTTGCGGTTTGGCGATGCGAGGATTGCGAACATGAAAAATATTAATTTATTGCCTTGGCGTGAAGAAAATCGCAAAAAATATCAGAAACTTCTTCAAATCGAAATTATCGCCATTATTATTTTCACCCTGTTTGGCATTTTTTTTCTGCACAGCCTCCGGTCGGGTGAAAGTAATTTTTATTCGGGTGAAAATGTTTTATTACAAGCTAAAATCCAAAAACTTACGGCCGAAAACGCACAGCTGGCGGCCTTCAAGGAAACTCAAAAAACACTCGAAAAAAATATTAACCTTATCTATAGTCTTCAGTTTCACCGTTACATTGGCATTCGTATGCTGAACGCGATAACTCCTATTATTCCGAAAGATATTTATTTAACAAAAATTCGCTTCGACAGGCATTTAACCGAGCTTCAAGGTAACGCTACTTCCAATATCGCAATCTCTAATTTAGTGGCTAAAATGGATGCAACAAAAGTTTTTACTCCTGCTAAAATTTCAGACGTTAGCGAAGAAAAATATAATAACCTGACGGTAACCAAATTTTTGATCGCAGCTGAAATTGGCACAAACTATCATGAACCGGCCCCCGAGAAAAAACCATGATTTCAGCAAAAAAATTTCAAATTGAAAATACACCAGCCAATAATTTGTTGATGATGCTGGGCGGGTCTTTATTTTTTTTACTGCTGGTTTCTTTTATTGATACCAGCATTATTCGCACAAAAACCCTCGGCGCAAAAGGCTATACCATTGCTTTAAAGAATAATTATCAAAAACTCGTTGTTGAAAATACTGAATTACATGCCGCAAAAGAATCCTCTGCAGTGCTCGAGAAACAATTCAGTCAGTTACTCACCACCATCCCCAAAACCACACGAATTGATGACGTCCTTGAAGAAATGACGAAAATCGGCCAAAATTTAGGCTTAAAAATTGTCGCTTTTAAACCCCAAGATGTCGCTAAAACGACCTTTTTTTCTCTAACGCCTATTAGTATCTCTGTCATTGGCGACTACACGCATATGGCACAATTTATTAGTGGCGTTGCCAACTTGCCCTATCTGCTAACGATTAAGGATTTCGATATTACACGGGAAAGCCCCACGGCGAGCAGTTTAGCCATGCACATGACGGTAGTTGTTGTTCAGTATCTACCACCCACCGAGGGAGATAAAACATGAGTCCGTCTTTAAAACTCATTAGAAACGCCCTTATTTTTATCGCTGTTTTTTGTGTGAGTGGGTGTGGTAACAAGGACTCCCAAAAAGCGGTAAACGATTTTACGAAAAAAGTTCAAAGTGACATACCCCCGATTAAACCCCCAATGCCGATTAAGACTGAGAATTTTTCTGCAAAATTTCAAACCACTGACAGCCGTGATCCTTTTGCATCCCTGGAATCCATTGTGAATTCCAAAAAATATCCCAACTCCATTTTGCAGCAATATACCCTAGATTCCCTGCATTTGGTGGGCATTCTCCAACATCAGAGAAAAAATTGGGCCATGCTTCGCGCACCGGATGAGAAAATTTACAAAATTACCGTTGGCACTCGTATTGGCAATCAGCAATCACTCGTCACGAAAATTGCTGGAAATTCCGTTGTTTTACAAACGGACCAAAACACATCAAATCAGAAAAAAGAATCCACATTAGTCTTGCAAAAAAATTAATTAGTTTGATATCATAGGAAGAGTTTTTTCGCCATGCGGCGTAAAAGTTTAGGGAGAAACTTTTGATAAAATACATTCGAAGAATGTCAATTGCTGTCATAGTTGCCTCTCTATGCGCAAGCATCGCGGCTTTTTCCGACGGAAATCTTACTCCGGACCCAAGCCAAATTCTTAATCCGCCACCAACACCTCATGCATTGCAAAAGCCATCCAAAAATATTCTTCCACCTGAAGCCTCAGTGCCCAATTTGCAAAAAAATCTCAATCAAACTCAAGGCCCCAAATTAAAAAAAGGCTATATTGATGTTGACTCATCCATTCCGACAGAACGCTTAATTTCCCTAAATTTTACGAATATTGAAACACAGGAATTACTCCAAGTAATTTCTCAATTTGTTGGCATCAATTTCGTCGTCAGCAACTCGGTAAAAGGCAAAATGTCGATTCATTTGCGCAAAGTGCCCTGGGAAGATGCCCTGCAGGTGATTTTAAAATCACAGGGCTTGAGCATGCGTCGCATGGACAACGTGATTTATGTAGCCCCTCTCGACGAACTGACGAAATATGAATTACAGGCTTTGCATTCAAAAGAGGATATTCAAAAGGCTCAGCCACTTAGTAATATGATCATCCATCTTCGTTATGCGGATGCAGAATCGGTTTATAAGACTATTGCCACCTCCAGTACTGGTACTCTGTTATCAGACCGAGGCAAAGTCTCTTTTGAGAAACGCTCAAATTCTATTTGGATCAGCGACAATGCGCGAAAATTAGCCGCTGTGCGAGAAATGGTGAGACGACTTGATCAGCCCGTTAAGCAAGTCATGATTGAGGCTCGAATAGTCGAAATCGACCAAAATTATGAGAGTGAAATTGGCGTGCGTTTCGGTTTAACAAATCCTAATGATCGCGTTTCAGGAACGCTAAATGGAGCAAACCAGATCTTAGCCAATGGCACAGTCAATGGGGGTGGCTTCTCAAACCCTACGCGACCGCCTCTTATCAGCAATGCCTCCCCCCCGCCCTTAATCAGCGGGCTTGACGGTCAAGAGCCGCGCTTAAATTTTGACATGCCATCTCTCCCAGGCTTTGGTCGCGCCGGATCAATTGCCGTCGCTCTTGCGAAATTTGGGCAGACTCTCGTTGATATGGAATTATCGGCCTTGGAACAAGAAGGCAAAATTCAAATCGTATCATCCCCTCGCTTAGTCACCTCGGATTTAGCCCCCGCTTATATTCAAACCGGCGAGCAAATTCCTTATCAGCAGGCCACTTCAAGTGGTGCAACCGCTGTTGAATTTGTGCAAGCGACTTTGGGCTTAAAAGTGACACCCCAGCTTACCCCAGATCATCGTGTGGTTTTACGATTAACGGTTACCAACAACCAGGCACTTCCGGCAGTGCCATTATCTGGTGGTGGTTCGGCAATTCCAATTGCCACTCAGGAAGAACAATCCGTAGTTTTAGTCAATGATAAGCAAACCATCGTTTTAGGTGGCGTTTATACACAAAACAAACAAAACATTGTGACACGCATACCATTTTTGGGTAGCTTGCCGGTCGTTGGCGCCTTATTTAGACATACGGCACAACAAAATAATCGTACCGAACTCTTGATTTTTTTAACCCCGCATATTATTTATTCTCCTAAGCAATTAAGCCAGGAATAATGTAATGAAAAAAAAAATTTTAGTGGCCGCCATTTTTGGCTTGAGCCTGAATTTAATTTCGTGCACTACCGATAATTATGTGGGACAACCCAAACCCAATTATGCTGCAGCTTCCGATACGAATATTCGAATTGGGATGGAATTGCTTAAAAAGGGCGATCCTGAAGCGGCTAAGGAAAGTTTGTTAAGAGCCATCTCCCAAGCCCCAAATAGCCCAGAATCCTGGTATGCGATGGCCTATTACTATGAATTCACCGGTAATTCTGCCCTTGCAGAACAAGACTATCGAAAAGCGCTTGCTTTGGCGCCTCGAGCAAATGCTGGCGCAGCGAGAAATAATTATGGCGCGTTTTTATGCCGAGAAAAGCACTATCATGCTGGCATTAAACAAATTTTGATGGCTGCACAATCGTCAAATTATCTCAATACCGCCGAAGCCTATGAAAACGCAGGTGTATGCGCCTCGAGAATTCCCGATTATAAAAGCGCTATCGTCTATTTCCAAAAAGCTCTAGAAAACGATCCAAATCGCAGGGGCGCTTTAATAAGCTTAGCGAAAATTTATTCGAAAATGGGAAATAAAAAAATGGCACGTTATTATGTAGCGAGATTTCAAAAAGCCAGAGGACTTAAATAACCCAAAGGTCATTTATTTATTTTGGCAAGGCTGTCTAGCTTTCTCCTGAGAACTATCAAATGTCTCATAATGTCTCATAATGTCCCATAATGTCCCAAAACATTAATCTTTATTTTGTGGGTCCCAGGTAAACCCATACTGCCCCCCGTTTCTCTCCTTCTAGGCCAATAAGTCCGAGTGACTTCAAATAATTCAAGTCTCTGACTATGGTCTTTTTCACTGGAGTATCCTGAAATATTGACACAAGATGACTTAAGATTTGTTGAGTGCTTGCAACTTTGCTTTCCTTCATGAAACCTAATATGGCCTCTTGCCTAGCTGTAAGTTCTACACGGGATGGGTACTCATCCCTTCCTGTTATCCCTATTGGCTCCGCAAATTTGAAAATAACCGCCAGGCCTCCGGTTCTCTCAACAAATGTGGGCTCTGGTATTCCATCCTCCTTGCACAAATCAACCATTCTATTCGTGCCTCTGCCCCATTTTTCTATCCAACCCCTTACATAGAAGGCATTCGCAATGAGTTTATTTCTCAAAACAGATTCGTGTTCGTATTTTAAATTCTCTATAGTTAGATTTTTAAGAAGAATCCCACTATTCCATACCTCAAGTCTATTATCATACACCGCTAAGGAAATATCGGTATATCGATCACTATAATCACGATGAACAATAGAATTAATCAAAGCCTCCCGAATTGCCATCACTGGAAGCGCTGGTTTATCGATTCGCTTAAATTGATCTGGTTTAAAAAAACTAGCTATTGGGAGATGTCTTCGCAGAAAAGCATCCGCTTCAGACAAAATTCTAAAGGCATTTGCCGAAATTTGCTGGTTATCAATAAAATCGCCTAATTTATCTGTCCCCTTAAATCGAGCCATTTTAATCATACATTGCAAAAATTTCATTGATTCTGGTTTGGCATAAAGCACGACGGCGGCACGTTTTAATTGATCCCCAGCTATAAGGCTTAGGCGATTTAAAATCTGCTTAACGTCCTCACGCTGGGCGCTTGCTGGGATGCGATTTTCACGAATCCCATCAGCTACTGTTTTGTATATTTCTTCATGGTCGAGATCATTTATCGTATATTCGGTAGCGATGACTTCTTCCCAAGAATGATTGAGCTGTCCTCGCCTGATCAGTAATTGTTCGTAGGCATGCTGCGACATCCTGTTCGTTTCAGTTTCATCACGTTGAAAGGAACGGCCATCATAAGCGTAAGGCGCGTGGTCCCCTGCATTAACCTGAATTGCAATGACAAATTTATCGGGCTCCACCTCCACGTAGTCTACTTCAACCTGTGGGGCTGGCTCTATTTTTTTTATTTCTTTAGAAATCTCTTTGCGTGTGCCATCGGAAATGTGTTGACCCAATATCCTGCCATCGTCGCGAACACCTATGAGCACGATTCCGCCTTTGCCATTTAGAAAAGCACAAATAGTTTCAAATACCGCGCGCACCAGAGCGGTTGAGGTTTTAAACTCAACCGTTTTGGTTTCCTTTCTCGCGCATATCACTTTTATCTTTTCTAAATTCATCATCCTGAAACCCATTCCGGTTTTCTGCTTTTGAGCAGGTCATTAAATGCACTTTCATGAAGATGCTTAACCTCACTTATCAAATCCGACAGCGCCCACATGTAAGCATGAATGTGGGTTTGGGAACAATCCAAAAAATCCTCGCTTAATGCCATGTTCGCTACAGCCTCAACCTTAAGCAAGTGTTCCCGTATAACTTCTTGAGCCATTACTTGGTGGTGGTTTAAATACAAAACTTCCTTTACGCTGTTATCAGCCATTTCAATCTCCTGTTTAGGTTGAGTGGTTAGCGCTGCGTAAGTGCTTTGAACACTTATGTGGCGCGTTTTTGTAGTTTTATCTGCACTACAAATGTAGTATATATTAAAATTTCTTTTTTACCAGATCTCCTTTAAAGCTTTTATTATTCTGCTATCTTCAATTTCTTTAGACATTAGAATTAGGGCTTTTATAAGTCTAGCCTCACTCACTTTTTTTGGAGCAATTTCATTAATTCGTTTCAGCGTTCGCTTTAGTTCATCGAGTATCTCTGGATCGAGCCTATAACTGCGGGGATGTTCTTTCAGCTTCTTCATAGAGCTCTCCGTCCTAGCCGCTTTTACTTTGCCCTCCGTTTTTTTGATTACCTTTTTGGGGCTTTCTTTTAATTTTTTCAGTTTTGTCATTTTTTTACTCATAATTCTGTCCCAACAAGTCCAAAGGAAATTTTCTCATACCGATACAGAGATTGCGAGCTCCTGTTTAATTCTCTCCTGCATGTGTAAAGTGCATAGTTGATTGTGTAGATTTTGCTCCTGTGACAAAACAAGTGCTTTATTTTACCCCTCACCCTAGCCCTCTCCCGCAAGGGGAGAGGGGATAAGATTGCTAGACCGTGTCACTCAAGAAGAACGAGTCAACACCATTCATCACAATTTGGATTTTTTCTTGAAATTTATCTTCGGCCGAGCCGCTTATTTGAAAGCCAACACCCGCAAACATGTGATCACCTGATGTCGTGCTTGTAGAAATCCACGTAATTTTTGATGGGTCTGGAGTTAGCCAAATCACTTTGCCCTGCAATTCTAGCGGATTTTCATCATTGGGAAATTTCAAAGCCAGATCAACCATTTCACCTAAAGCATATTCTTCATCCGTTCGAAAAAAAATTCCACCTCCATTAACGAATGGCATGTAGGCTTTTTGAAGCTCCTGTTCAGTTTTAAATTCGCAATTTACTTTTCTCAGTGAATCCATATTAACTCATCCAACAAGCTGCAGGGGTTTTTGTGACGGCATTACTACTATACGCTAATGATAAGGGGGTGCAGGAAGTGCCATTTTCAGCATCAGACGTTTGATTTCCCGTAGCGGTTGCCGTTATGGTATAGGAAGTAGCGGTGACGCTGCTAATGGCAAGGGTATAATATCCTGCAGTACTAGTGGTTACACCAGCCCACACTTGCGCCAAAGTACCATAAGTGGAATTTTTTATACGGTAGCGCTCTTCCGCCAGTTGAATATTCAGCAAACTTTGTATTCCATCTGAGCGATTGGATTTTAGAATATAGGTTTGATAAGAGGAAATTGCGATAGCCGCCAAAATTCCTATGATAGCCATCGCTACCAATAATTCCATCATCGTAAATCCCAGCAATTTTTTTATTTTCATAAAACCTCTACAGTACCGTTCCTATGCGGAATATCGGTAAATACATGGCCACTACAAATCCACCAATTAATAAACCCAAAACTACCAACATGACGGGCTCGAGCAAAGTACTCAAGCCATCGACCATTGAACTAACGGCCTCATCCATAAAATCGGCTAATTTCCCCAGCATTTTTTCTAACGCACCCGCTTTTTCACCAATTCCGACCATCTGCAGCATCATCTGAGGAAATAAATTGGTGGCGCCCAGTGATAGAAAAAATTGCTTACCGGAAATAACATCCTCGCGCACCCTCAAAAGGGCATCACGATAAATTCGATTATTCGCCACTTCGGCTACACTTTTTAAGCCCTCCACTAAAGAAATACCCGCACCCAATGTAATAGATAATGTTCTCGATACACGTGCTAAAATAGATTTTCGGATGAGCTCCCCAAAAATCGGAACATTAAGAGCAAATCTATCGAGAAGATAGCGGAATTTTTCGGATTTTTTCTTAGCCTGAATAAAAGCGTAAATTACGCCCACCCAAAAACCAATGATGAGATACCAATAATGCGTTAATGCTCGCCCCATCTCTACCACGATGCGAGTAGGCAAGGGTAATTTTGCACCAAATGAATGAAATAAAGCCTCAAACTGTGGAACAATAAATCCCAATAATAAAGTGGCCACCGCACTGGTCACCACCAACATAATCACCGGATAATACATTGCTTTTTTTACTCGAGAACGGAGCACTTCCATGCGCTCTAGGTAATTTGCAATTTGATTTAAAATCACATCCAAGGTACCCGATTCTTCTCCTGCTGCGACAAGTCCCGTCACCAGCTTATTAAATTGCTTCGGATATTTTGTCAGAGCTACGGCAAATTTTACGCCGCCAGAAACGTCTCGATAGATATTCATCACCATCAATTTAATGCTCACCTTCTCCGCACCATTAGCAATAATTTCTAAAGCCCCTACGAGCGGTATTCCTGCACTAATCATTGTAGAAAGCTGCTGCATCACCACCACCATTTCTACTGATTTTGGTGGCTTTAATTTTCCTCTCACCATCCAACGAGGCTTCATTTTGAGTGTGCGAATTTCCACTCCCTGAGCAATAAGTTGAGCCATCGCGACGGTATCACTTTCCGCGGGAATCATGCCAGTAGCCTCTAAGCCAATTTTGTTGGTCCCTGTCCACTCGTAAATATTATATTTTCCAAATTCCGACATATTTTGCTCCTATCGTGAACACACACGATTAATTTCTTCGAAACTGGTTAAGCCTTGCCTTACTTTGTCCATGCCAGACTGCGCCAAGGTTTTAATGCCTTCTTTGATCATTTGCTCGCGCAAATCTAGCGTATTACCTTCATTGATAATAATTCTTTGCATGTCGACAGAAATGGGCATTACTTCGTAGATCCCCACCCGACCTTTGTAACCGCGCGTGCATGCATCACAGTTCCCTGGACCGTAAAATTGAATATCTACACATTCTTCAGGATTAAATCCAGCCCCCTTTAGCATTACCTCATTAATTTTTTCGAGTTTTTTGCAATTCTGGCACAGACGTCTCGCTAAACGTTGTGCCATTACCAATAGAACGGAGCTTGCTAAATTAAACGTTTGAATTCCAATATTTCGTAAGCGATCAAGAGTTTCTGGCGCACTATTCGTATGCAAAGTCGACAATACTAAGTGACCTGTTTGTGCCGCTTTAACAGCAATTTCTGCGGTTTCAAGATCTCGAATTTCACCTACCATCATAATATCCGGATCCTGTCGTAAAAAGGCTCGCAGCGCTTTTGAAAACGTCATACCGGATTTTAAATTCACTTGCACCTGATTAATGCCCTGCATATAAATTTCCACGGGGTCTTCGATCGTTGAAATATTTTTTTCAGGCCGATTTAAAATTCGCAAAGCCGTATACAGAGAAACGGTCTTACCGCTACCCGTTGGGCCTGTGACCAAAATGATTCCCTGTGACATATTGATGGCTTTTAAATAATCTTCCTGCTGCCTCGGTTCGAAACCTAAGGTAGCAATATCGAGTTGCGTGGCAGAAGGATCTAAAATTCGCATCACCACTTTTTCTCCGTGCAAAGTGGGCAAGGTACTGATACGAAAATCAATCGCGCGGTCTTTTCCCAGAGTTAATTTAAATCGTCCATCTTGTGGAACTCGCCTTTCTGAGATATCTAAATTGGCCATTACTTTTAAACGCGCCACTATCGAATTCACCAATTTAAATGGGGGAGTAGCAACTTCATATAATATTCCATCTTGTCGATAGCGCACGCGATATAATTTTTCGTAGGGTTCAAAATGAATATCGGAAGATTTGCTTCTAATGGCATCCATCAATACTTTATTGACAAAGCGCACCACAGGAGTGTCGTCGATGCCAAAGGAGAGCGTACTATCGTCTTCTTTTTCGTCGTTATACGCATTAATTTCAAATTCTTCAAAATTAACTTCTTCCGTTTCTTCTAAAGGTGCTGTTAATTCATCGATTTTAAGCCGCAAATAGGCTCCATCGACAATGACAAATTCCGTTTTCAAACCTGTAACAAAGCTGATTTCCCGCAGCGAGGGAAGATCGGCATCCGCCACAGCCACAACTAATTTATCGGGTCGTTTTAAAATGGGTAAAGCTTCTTTGTTAACCACAATATCAAGCTCAAGAAATTCCTGAGGTATAAAGCTTGGGTTGTGAACCCTTAAGTCATAAAGTGGTATTCCATAGGTCTTGCTAGCGACCTCGGCTAATTTTTTGGAGTCTAAAATTTGGGTCTCATGCAAATGATTAATTAAGGATTTTTTATCTTGTTCCGCGCGTTTTGCGGCTTCTTCGGCCTGCGTAGACGTCAAATAACCCAGAGACACTAGTCGCTGTGCAAAAATACTGAGGGAATTGTTTGCTTCCGTGCCCAATATTCTCTACTCCGTTAACAATCGGGAATATACCCTGTTCCGCACACGCCGCCAGTAATTGTCCAAGTGACGCCCGTAGTGCTGCTATAAGTAGGCGTTGCAATATAAGTATAGGCCGCGCTGATTCCATTTTGGTTCTTCGGCACTATTGTTATCACCCCTAATGCTACCGTTACCGAGTCTACGAGTCCAGGGCCTGGGGATGTAATGTTGGCTGGAATTGAATTTGAGCCTCCATTGCAGTTTGTGGTAACCCCAGAGTTATAATCGAGGCAGGCGGCAACGGAAATTTTAATACGGTCTGCCATCGACACCACTGCACTGTAGGCTGAACGATTGATGTAGCCTAGGTAAGACGGTATGGCAATAGCAGCGAGAATTCCAATAAACGCAATAGCCAAGAGAAGTTCCATCAGGGTGAATCCCGATAAGCTCTTCTGCTGGACCCTCATTTTTCCTCTCCCTAAAAAAACTGCACGGGGCTCTAGTGAGCCACGTGCAGCGTCTATTATTACACTATCAGACTAACAGTAGCCAGGTGTTGCGCAGGTAGCTGCCCAGGTTACCGCACCATTTGTTAAGGTTGGTGTTAAGGTATAGGTGTCTGTTGCCAAGAACACTGTCGTGGTAGGCGTTACCACAATCACACCATTGGTTACCGTTACTGTGTTCACATTACCAGCTGCACCAGTCCAGGTTGGAATACCATTGGCGCCGCCGCTGCAACCCGTTACGGTATTCAGTTTTTGAATACAAGCCGCCGTTGCCGTCTTATACGTATCACCCGTCTGAATTATTTCTGTATATTGCGACTTACGTACATATGTTAAATAGCTAGGAATCGCGATAGCCGCCAAAATCCCTACAATAGCAATCGCAATTAACAACTCCATCAACGTGAAGCCGCTCGTGACTCTTCTTCTAATCTTGTTCATGATATAAACCCCCATGTGTTTGACTTGTTTTAGTTAAGAGCCTCATGCCCTTATGTATAGATATAGTGGATGTGGCCAAATTTTGCAACTAAGTTGTTTATTTTTAAGCATTTTTTATGTGTATAATGTGTGTAAAATAATGAGCTAGAAATCAACAATAGTTCACGTTGGCGCAAGTAGCTGCCCAGGTCACAGCACCATTCGTATAGGTGGGCGTGAGGGTATAAGTATCGGTTGCTAAAAATACTGTGGTGGTAGGAGTAACTTTAATAACACCATTCGTCACCGTTAGGGTATTAACATTTCCAGCAGCCCCTGCCCAGGTGGGAATTCCATTAGCGCCTAAATTACAACCTGTAACTGTACTTAATTTTTGAATGCAGCTTGCAATAGCTGGCCTGAAAGAATCAGCCGTTTGAATAATTTGGGTGTATTGGGACTTTCGCTCGTAATTCATGTAGCTTGGGATAGCGATAGCAGCCAATAAACCAACGATGGCGATGGCGATCAATAGCTCCATCAAGGTAAAACCTCTTGTGAATCTCCTCGTCATTGTCATAGCCCTCACTCCTTGTAAGACTTAGATATATAGGATTCCAAAAGTTTTTGCAAGATTCGGGAATGGCTATGGTTGGACTTGAACCAACGACCCCAGCATTATGAATGCCGTGCTCTAACCAGCTGAGCTACATAGCCTTGAAAGGTGGGAACGGGTGTTATTGTTATCGAGATCGGCGGTTCGTGTCAATGCCTAGAAGATTGTTGACAAATTGTACGACGGATTTATAATTCAAAAAAGTAGTTCAGAAAGTGTAGCAATTTTCTTTTCGAGGTTAGCATGACATCTTTAGTATCTATTAGCCTGAATGATGGCCTTCTACAAGAAATAAAGGCTAATGCACATCTTTTGCATTTATCTCAGACGAACTACATACGTAAGGCCATTGAGAACATGAATCATGAAATAGAAAAACAAGAACGAAAGAAAAGACTTAAAAAAGCTAGCCTAAGGGTAAGAAAGGAAAGCATGAAAATTAACGCTGAATTTAGTGAAATTGAACGTGATCCAAAAAATTCTTTAAATTAATGCTCAAGACAAACTCGAAAAAAATTCAGATCTCTTAGTTGATCAAATACGTGCTATCGATAATAAACGTTTAGTCAGTGGACCGCTGACTATAATTGCAAAAAACCAATTGAAAAATATCTGTGATGCCGTTTGTGAAGTGATGGGCTTGAAAATTTAAACATTAAATCGGAATAAAATTATATCGCCGTCTTGGACAATGTAATCTTTTCCTTCTAGACGCCATTTTCCAGCGTCTTTTGCGCCCACTTCTCCGTTGTATTTTACGTAATCGTCATAGGCGATGACTTCGGCCCGGATAAAACCTTTTTCGAAATCGGTGTGAATTTCGCCTGCTGCTTGTGGGGCGCTGGCTCCCACCGGAATGGTCCAGGCCCGTGCTTCTTTTGGGCCTACTGTAAAATAAGTCTGTAATCCCAGTATTTTATGACCGGCGCGCACCACTCGATTTAATCCAGGTTCTTCTAAACCCAGTGACTGCAAAAATTCATTTCGCTCGGATTCATCGAGCTCGGTTAATTCTGCTTCAATCGCCGCACAAATGGGAACTACTATTGAGCCTTCGTCTTCTGCGTGTTTTTTCACTCTCTGTAAATGTTCTGAATTTTTTAATCCCGCTTCATCAACATTTGCAATATACATCACCGGTTTTGCGGTTAATAATTGGAAAGGTGCCAATATTTCTTTGGCTTCATCACTTAATTTTTGGCCTCGAAGGGGTTTACCGAGATTTAATTGGCTTCTTACCGCTTCTAAAATTTCTTCTTTTTTTATAGCTTCTTTTTCGCCGCGTTTTGCGTCTTTTGAAATTTTTAATAAGGCTTTTTCTATGGCTTCTAAATCGGACAATGCTAGCTCGGTATCGATCACTTCTATATCTGCAAGCGGGTCCACTTTTCCGGCAACGTGTGTGACATCGTCATTTTCAAAACAACGCACCACGTGTGCAATGGCCTGCGTTTCTCGAATATTGGCTAAAAATTTATTTCCTAGACCTTCGCCTTTTGCTGCTCCTGCCACTAGGCCCGCAATATCCACGAATTTCATCGTGGTGGGGATAATTTGTTTTGATTTTGCGATGGCCGCAATTTTATCTAAGCGTGGATCTGGCATGGGTACCATTCCAACATTGGGCTCTATTGTGCAAAAAGGATAATTTTCTGCGGCAATTTTTGCCTGCGTGAGTGCGTTAAATAGCGTGGATTTTCCCACGTTTGGTAAGCCTACAATTCCACATTTAAATGCCATAAAAAACCCCTGTTAAATCTTTGAAAACCCCTTCAGCAATTATGCAAATCTCGAAATGCTTTTTGTCGATCACCCAAAATTAAATCATTTACCGGCAAAACACAGTCTGAAATAGCTATATCAATTTTTTCTCGATCACTTTGCGAAGGCTTGCTAAGCACATAAGGTACGACACGATCTCGATGCCCCGGATGATCAATGCCAATTCGCAATCTCATAAATTGATCCGATCCTAAGCACTCAATTATGCTGCGCAGGCCATTATGCCCGCCATGACCGCCACTCTCTTTTAAACGTATTTTTCCAACTGGAAAATCAAGCTCATCATGCGCCACTAAAACCGCCTCTGGAGAAATTTTATAAAACCGAGCTATCGCAGATACTGCTTTGCCGCTTTCATTCATGTAAGTCGAAGGAATTAAAAGCCAAAATAAATTTTCGGCCATAGAAGCTTGCGCGATCATACCATTAAATTTTTTTTCACGAATAAGGGAAATATTTTTTTGAGCAGCGAAAAATTCGACAAACCAGGCGCCTGCATTATGCCGAGTATTTTCATACTCTGCGCCCGGGTTGCCTAAACCGACGATCAACTGAATTGCAGACAATGCTGAGCCCTCTCACTTAACAGGCAATAGCCCATATTTTCCCTAGGTTGGGCGATTTTTCAGGGCCTATTATTCTTTGCCTTCTTCAGCTTCTTCTGCAGCCGCTTCTACTTCACCTAGAACTTCAGTGATACCTGCTACTGGAGCACCTTCTTCAATCGAGTCGCTCGATACTTTAGATACATGGATGCTAACAACAGGCTGATTGTGTTCTTCATCAATTTCCGTTACAAACTCGACACCTTTTGGCAATTTGATATCGGTCAAATGCAAGGAATCACCAATACCTAAACCAGCTACGCTGAGCTCGATGTATTCTGGTAAATTGGCGGGTAAGCAACGAATCGCAACATCGTTCATCAACTTCGACATCACGCCACCATCTTTTATGCCAGGGGCCTTATCTTCGTCGACAATATGTAAGGGTACGTGCATGGTTAATTCTTCATTCGCATTAATTCGCATAAAATCCATATGCATAATTTGCGATTTAAACGGATGACGATGCATGTCTTTTAAAATAACTTGCTCATTTTTGCCCGCTAATTTCAGCGTCAAAATATGTGAATACACCGCTTCATTTTCAAGCGCGCGCAAGACAGCTTGGTGGGACAAGCTGATTTTTTGGGGCTCTTGGCCCGCACCATATACAACCGCAGGAACGATTTCTTGACGGCGCATACCACGTGCCGCTTTCGTGCCTTTGACACCGCGGACATCTGCATTAAATTCGAAATTCATCATGTTTAGATACTCCAAAGCCTATTCGGGAATAGGGCATTGTACCGATTTTGACAAAAAAGGGAAGGGGTTTTTTCCACCTCTCCCCTTGTGGGAGAGGTCGGCGCGTACCCGCGACGAGTGAGGGGAAATATTAATCTACAAAAAGAGAGCTTACCGATTCTTTTTGGTTTACGCGGAGAATTGTTTCAGCTACCAAGTTGCTCAGGCTAACCTGACGAATTTTAGGATTATTTTGTGCCGCTTCAGAAAGCGGGATCGTGTCGCTCACCACCACAGTGTGCAATTCAGAATTGCTGATGTTTTCCAGGGCTTTTCCTGATAAAACCGCATGCGTGCAATAAGCACCCACGCGTTGAGCGCCCTTCTTTTTCAAAGCAATGGCGGCCTGACATAAAGTGCCAGCCGTGTCGACGATATCATCCACAATTACGCAATTGCGCCCAGCTACATCACCGATGACATTCATCACCTCAGATTGATTAGCAGAAGGACGACGTTTATCAATAATCGCCAAATCCGTGTCGTGAAGCCGCTTCGCAATCGCACGCGCTCGAACAACGCCCCCAACGTCTGGAGAAACGACAACCGGATCTGGATAATGATTAAGAAGCCCATCATTTTCGATCATGACATTACTGGCATAAATATTATCAACAGGAATATAAAAAAAGCCCTGAATTTGTTCGGCGTGTAAATCGACGGTAATTAAACGGGTAATGCCCACGGCCTGTAACATATCGGCCACTACTTTCGCGGTAATGGGCACACGCTGAGAACGCACTCGACGATCTTGACGTGCATAACCAAAATAAGGCGCCACCGCCGTAATACTCGCAGCAGAGGCTCGACGAAAAGCATCGGCCATCACCACTAATTCCATTAAATTATCATTCGTAGGAGCACAGGTGGGCTGAATAATAAAAACTTCGCGACCGCGGACATTTTCGAGAATATCAACTCGCACTTCGCCGTCACTGAAACGATCTACTATTATCGCGCCCAGCGGCCTACCCATTGCGACAGCAATTTTCTGTGCGAGAGCAGGATTAGCATTGCCACTGAAAACTTTGATATCCATGAATGCACCCGAATGATTATTGTAAAAATTGGCTGGGGTGCCAGGATTCGAACCTGGGAATGCCGGGATCAAAACCCGGTGCCTTACCGCTTGGCGACACCCCAATTTAAAAACTCGCTAACGCCGCCAGCAAAGGAGAATGATTCAAGCCTTTAGCGACAACAGCCTGAAACTGGCCAGGCGAAAGCGCCACTATTCTACTCGCTTCTTCTCTCGTGTCAAATGCAGCAAAAACTGTGCTTCCTGTGCCGCTCATTCGCGCAGGAGCAAAGGTGTTCAGCCAGTCCAAGGCATCTGCAATTGGCGAAAAATCCATCCTTGCGATGGGCTCAAAATCGTTGTGCCCTTGTCCAAATTGATAGTGCGTCATTGTGAGTGGATCGGCCGTCCATGTCAATCGCGAATCATTAAAAAATTTCCGGGTTTCGGCATGAACCGGTGGAATTAAAAGAACGTACCAGAGCTCGGGCAAAATGATCGGCGTTAATATTTCGCCACGCCCTTCTGCCCAACACGCATGACCATGTAAAAAAATCGGGACGTCGGCACCTAAACGGATACCAAGCTCCTGCAATTCTGATTGCGCTAACTGTAATTCCCAGATTTTATTTAACGCGAGTAAGGTTGTGGCCGCGTTTGAACTACCACCCCCCACACCGCCACCCAGAGGCAACTGTTTTTTAACCGTAATATCAATACCGACATTGGCTTTTGCCTTTTTTTTAAGGGCGAGAGCGGCTTTATAAATCAGATTATCCTCTAGGGAAATAAATTCGGAAAAGGGCGCCACCAAGATTTTTCCGTCATTTCGAATTTCAAACGAAATTTCGTCACAAAAATCGATAAATTGAAAAACGGTTTGCAAATTATGGTAGCCATCTTCTCGCCGCCCCAGGACATGTAAAAATAAATTCAGTTTCCCGGGAGAAGGGAGGCGAATCATAATGGTTCAACAGAACGATTTAGGAGCAAGGTGTCCCATTGATTCATCACAATGCTGATAAATACGCCCTGACCAATCATCGTCATAGAACGGGGAACGTCATAGCCGTCCAAGTCTGTATACGTTTTGTAGCGAATTGTCCACCCCTGCTGTTGCAGCACATCAATCAAACCAAATTCATTATAATGCGCCACAAACGGTACGGGCGCTGGCATACCCCGCAGCCAAAAGGCCATACTTCTCATAGGCAAATGCCACCCTAATTCTTGCTGCATGTATTGCTCTGGGCGCCTGATGTGGAAGGGATATTTAAAATCTCTCCAAATTAGTACGTCGTTGTATTCCACCATCACCGTCGTATCAAAATCGCCATAAGTTGACTCCAAACGAAGTGTGAAATTCTTTTTATTGAAGTTCTTCCAGGAAAAACGCGTAACGGTGAAGGGTTTTGCGTGAGGTAGCCCATAGCATTGCACGCTGAATACGCCCTCGACTCGCCAATAATTAAAGTTTTGGAAGCGAGCTAGTCGCATTTCGGGCGAAATATAGTGGAAATAGCGCTTCATATGAGTGACAGGCCACATATTGCAGCTCGTCAGCAATAACAACAGTAAGCCCAATCCTAGAGCACGGAGGCATTGCCTATATTCCATATGCTTTTCCTTTTGTTAACCGTATTCCATCAGCATTCTAACAGACTTATCTTTGGAGATAAAAAAAATATTCTCCCTTCACAATCAAGCGGCTAAAAAATGAACTTAAAGGTAGGAATGGAAGATTTGAGGCCCTGAACTATATTGTGGTCATACGATGATAAAAGGAGGTTCTTATGAAATCGTTCAAACACATAGTAGTAGCAGCAGCAGCAGCAGCCTTAATAACAACACCGTTGCTTGTATCCGCTCAGGAAGGGCATACTTTCTTCGATTTAACGTATAACGGTAGTGTCCATAGCTATAGTCACCACCCTTATGGCAGCAGTCGCTTCCCGGATCAAATACGCGCTCCTGGTCATAAATTGTTTATCTTTAGCCCACACTATAGAGCATGGGCGGCTTATGAATCTGACGGCTCGCGAGTAGCCACTGGTATTGCCAATGGCGGTAACTCGTTCTGCCCAGACCTTGGACAATCCTGCCCTTCGCCTGTTGGTATGCACGCGGTGTATATGAAAGGTAGTTATGACTGTAAGTCGCGTAAATTCCCTGTTGGGGTTGGCGGCGCACCGATGCCTTATTGCATGTACTTCAAAGGTGGTTATGCCATCCATGGTTCGCCTTACCTTTCGAATAACAACACCAGTCATGGTTGTATTCGAGTCACGACAGATGCCGCACGCTGGTTGAGTGAAAACTTCATGAGTGTCGGTACCAAGGTGATGGTAATGGGATATTAATCCTCATCTTTTCAACGAGAGAGCGCCGGGGAGGGTCCAAATGGACCCTCCCTTTTTTTTTGCCACCCTCTCTTTTTTTGGTAGAACTTGTTACACTCCTTAAATACTTAGGGAAATAAATGATATGCCAATCCTAGCTTGCGGAATCAACCATAAAACAGCCCCCATCGAAGTGCGGGAATTATTTGCAAAAGCCTCTCAAGATACGAAAACCGTTTTACAGGGTTTGTCGAATACCCCCTCCTTGAGTGAGGCTGTCATCTTATCGACCTGCAATCGCACTGAAATTTATACGCTATTAGAAAATCAAAATAATATTGAAAATTGGTTTTCTGACAAAATGAGTAAATTGGCTCTGAATCATGAAACTATTCTCTATTCACACACGGGTCTTAATGCCATTCGACATATTTTTCGAGTAGCCAGTGGACTGGATTCGATGGTTTTAGGTGAACCTCAAATTTTAGGGCAAATGAAAGAAGCTTTTGCCTTTGCCCAAGAAGCTGGCACAGTGGGGACGCAATTAAGGCGCCTTTTTCCAGCTGTTTTTTCTGTATCGAAGCACATCCGTCGTGAAACTGATATTAGCAAAAATCCGGTGTCTTTTGCTTACGCTACAGTTCAATTAGCAAAACAAATTTTCGCACAATTAAATTCTTGCCGAATTTTATTAGTCGGCGCCGGTGAGATGATTGAATTAGTCGCTTTGCACTTACAAGGGCAAGGCGTCCACCAATTCACCATTGCGAATCGCACGATCGAAAAATCGAGCACTTTAGCAGAACAACTCCTTGGCAAAGCGATTCGCATCGGAGAAATTCCTCATTATCTTTCCCAAACGGATATCGTCATTAGCGCCACGTCCAGCCAACTTCCGATTATAGGAAAAGGCATGCTAGAAACGGTTTTAAAAAACCGAAAACGAAAACCGATGTTCATGGTGGATTTAGCGATGCCGCGGGATATCGAGCCAGAAATTGCCGCCCTCGAAGATATCTATCTTTACAATATTGATGATTTGCAAAATATTACTGCGCAAAATTTGAAAAATCGCCAAGAAGCCGCCGCACAAGCTGAAGCCATTATTGATATTCAAGCGAGGCACTATATCCAGAAGTTGCAGATTCTGAACGCGGGCGATATGATACGTCACTTCCGAAGTCGTATGGAGTCGATGCGCGATCAGGAAGTGGAAAAAGCAATCCAGAAATTGCGTCAAGGCTTAGATAAAGATTTGGTGTTGGCAAGCTTGGCGCGAAATTTAACGAATAAATTTATGCATCAGCCCACCATAAAATTACGCGAAGCCGCTTATAACGACGACGTGAATTTAATATTATTTGC
Organism: uncultured Gammaproteobacteria bacterium; assembly: GCA_963711375.1. GTDB lineage: Bacteria > Pseudomonadota > Gammaproteobacteria > Coxiellales > Coxiellaceae > CAVQDV01. The sequence goes on along the minus strand of CAVQDV010000005.1, from coordinate 1,246,171 downwards.
CAAAGAAATTTTAAATATATGAACCAATCATTTAAAGAAAAATTAACGAGTCTTTCCACACGTCACGATGAAATTTCACGTTTGATGTCAGACCCAAAAATAATTAACGACCAAAATCGATACCGAGATTTGGGCCGTGAATATGCCCAATTAGAACCCATTGCAAAATGTTTTGCGAAATTTCTCGAGTCTGAAAAAGACATGGAAAATGCCAACGCACTTTTAAAAGAAGCAGATTCTGAAATGCAGGCACTGGCTTACGATGAAATTTCTGCGCTTAAAAAAACGCAAGAAGAACTCGAACACGAATTAAAAACCCTGCTTTTACCGAAAGATCCCAATGATGAACGCAACGTCTTTCTCGAAATTCGGGCCGGCACAGGCGGCAGTGAAGCGGCTCTTTTTTCAGGGGATTTATTTCGCATGTACAGCCGTTTTGCGGAAATTATGAGCTGGACAATTCATATTATTTCCGAGCACGAAAGTGAACAAGGTGGATTTAAAGAAATTATTGCTCGCATAGAAGGTAAAGGGGCTTATTCAAAATTAAAATTTGAATCCGGTGCGCATCGCGTTCAGCGTATTCCAAGCACAGAATCCAGCGGACGAATTCACACTTCTGCTTGCACTGTCGCGGTTTTACCCGAAGCCGATGAAATAGATTCTATCGATATTAATCCTGCTGATTTGCGAATAGACACCTATCGCGCTTCTGGTGCTGGCGGACAGCATGTTAATAAAACCGATTCTGCTATTCGCATTACTCATATTCCTACTGGAATTGTAGTGGAATGCCAAGATGAACGTTCACAGCACAAAAATCGCGCGCGTGCGCTTTCTTTGCTGCAAGCCCGTATGCTAGACCAAGAGCGCAGCAAACAAGCTAAAGAGCGTGCAGCCACTCGTAAATCTTTGGTGGGAACTGGTGATCGCTCTGAACGCATTCGCACTTATAATTTTCCACAAGGTCGCGTAACCGATCATCGAATTAATTTAACCTTGTATAAGCTTGAGGAAATTTTAGAAGGTCAAATGAATGTTTTAATCGAACCCCTCGTTCGTGAATTACAAGCCGAACAATTGGCAGAATTTGGGGAACATTAATTTTGATCTCTGTTAATGAAGCCCTGGCGCGTATCACCTTGGACTTACAGTCTTATTCTGAGAGCCCGAGCTTAGATGCCCAATTATTAATATTATTTTCAGCTGGTATTTCTCGAGAAAAAATGTTGGCTTATCCTGATTTGTTATTAAAGGATGAACAAGAAAAAACATTACATAGGTTGACTGAACGACGCAAGACCGGTGAGCCAATGGCTTATATTCTTGGCTCTAAAGAGTTTTGGTCGCTTGAATTTAAAGTCAATGGCGACACCCTCATACCACGTCCCGAAACCGAAAGCGTCGTGGAATGGATTTTGCAGCATTTTTCTTCTCATGAAAAATTTTTCGTGGCCGACTTAGGTACTGGCAGCGGCGCTATCGCCATTGCTCTTGCCTATGAAAAACCGCTTTGGGAAATTCATGCCGCTGACATGAATAAAAATGCCCTGAAAATGGCGAAAATTAATGCGGAAAAATTAACTCCCAATCGAATTTCTTTTTTCCACGGGAGCTGGTGCTCTGCCCTTCCCCAAAAAAATTATGATCTCATTGTCAGTAATCCGCCCTATATTTGCGAAAATGACCCGCATTTAAATGCACTTCACTTTGAGCCTCAAATGGCTTTAGTGAGCGGAAAGGATGGGTTGAATGCCATCAGAATTATCGCAGAAGAAGCAAGGCATTATTTGCGTCAAGGGGGATATTTAGTGCTAGAACATGGATTTGATCAATCAGATGCCGTGTGTAAAATTCTAAGCGATTTGGGCTATAATGAGGTTGAAGCTTATCGCGATCTTGGGGGCTCACTAAGATTTGTGAAGGGTGTTTTACCTTGGATTAAATCATGAAAAAATTCACAGAAATTTCCGACGAACATGGAAAAGTACTTTCCATTTCCACCACTCTACGCGGCTCCTCCCTTCTCGCCCAACCCGAATTAAATAAAGGCACTTCCTTTTCTCGCGAAGAACGCGAAGAATTTGGCCTTCTTGGAAAATTACCCTACCGCTACGAAACCATCGAGCAACAAGCAGAGCGTTATTATCGTCAATATCGAAAAAAACAATCCCCACTGGGTAGAAATATCACCCTAAATGCGTTAAAACAGCATAATTTAACGTTATTTTATCATTTAGTCTCGAACCACTTAATTGAAATGCTTCCGATTATTTATACCCCGACCATCGGCGAGGCCGTGCAAAATTTTAGCTTTGAATTTAATAAACCTTCAGGCCTCATGATCGCCTATCCCGACAAAGATCATGTGGAAGAAATTCTCGAAAATCGGGTTCACCGAGAATTGGATTTAATTATTATGACCGACGGCGAAGGTGTTTTAGGAATCGGCGATTGGGGCATCGGCGGCATGGATATTTGCGTGGGAAAATTAATGGTTTACACTTTATGCGGCGGCATTAATCCCTTAAGAACGCTCCCCATTCAATTAGATGTAGGCACCAATAATGAAGCTTTGCTTGCCGACCCGATGTATCTTGGTTGGCGTCATTCAAGAATCACTGGACAAGAATACGATGACTTTATCGAAATTGTGGTGAAGTCCATTCAAAAAAATTTCCCACATGTGTATTTGCACTGGGAAGATTTTGGCCGAGAAAATGCGCGCCGAAATTTAGATCGTTACCGCGATATCTTGTGTACTTTTAATGATGATATTCAAGGCACCGGCGCCACGGCCTTGGCTTGTGTTTTATCAGGCCTAAATATCAAAAAGGAAACTTTGGAAAATCAACGCATTGTCCTTTTTGGAGCGGGAACAGCAGGCATTGGAGTAGCGGATCAAATTTTTCAAGAAATGCTCTCCGCCGGAATTCCGGAAAAAACCGGACGCGAAAAATTTTGGCTCATTGACCGCGATGGTTTAATTTTGAATAATAATCCGAATATTTTATATTTTCAAAAACCCTATGCTCGAGATCCTTCGAAAATTTCAGACTGGAAATTAGGTAACAAAAATAAAGTGGCATTATTGGATGTGGTTTCAAATGTTAAACCCACTATTTTATTCGGCTGCTCGGCTGTTCATGGCGCCTTCACCAAAGACGTGATTAGCACAATGGCCAGTCATGTCGAACGCCCGATGATTTTTCCGCTTTCGAACCCAACCTCCCGAGAGGAAGCCGTTCCGCAGGATATTTATGATTGGACCAATGGAAAAGCCATAACGGCAACCGGCAGCCCTTTTTCCCCCATTAAATTTAATAATCATGAAATTCCCATTTCACAATGCAATAATGCTTATATTTTTCCCGGCTTAGGATTAGGAATTATTGCGGCAAAAGCAAATCGAGTTACAAATGAAATGATCGAGGCCGCTTGCAATATATTAAGTAAATTTTCACCCACCCTCACGGATCCTAATTCACCAATTTTACCTTCTTTTACTGACATGGAAAAAATCAGCAAGGCCATCGCTTTAAAAGTGGCGACCATTGCACGCGAGCAAAATCACGCCACAATTTCGCAAGAAATAGATTTAAAAAAGAGAATCGAAGCCATTTTCTGGAAACCCGAATACAAACCTTTTTCCCCTGAATAGTTGCCTAAAAATTTTCTATTTTAACTCCCCATTATCTAAAAATTGGGAGCAATCTGGGCTTTAATGAACTCTCTTCCTAATTTTCAAGCTAAATTTGGGAATGTCGAATTTTGTTAATGCGTGAATTAATCCACGGCAAGGTTAAATGATATAAATATTTTTTGAATTGATTTGGTTTATTTCTATAGTGACTGGATTGATAATAGTCCAGGGGATCGTCCCAAATGCCATGATCCTCTATAACGGCCGCCATCTGCTCAAATTTTTCTTCAGGATCGATTGCTACTGAATAACCGATGTCCCATTTATTTTTTGACAGCTTATCGATTGCTCCGCGAAAATATATTAAGTCATCAATATAGCCATCAATACGCTTCCATTTTTGATCCAGTTTGATTTCTATCCAGGAGTGTGAAAGTTTTTTTGGTAATAAAATATAAAGAAAATGAGGGAAAATACCACGCTGAATTTCCCTTTTTATCAATGAAAAATGAATTCTGGCGGGAATATCGACCGCCTTGCACAAGGCCAAAAAAAGAGTCCCCTTCGTATTGCATTGACCTATTCCAATCTCTAAAGTTTTGGAGGCGCAAGTGAAATCTCCGTCGGGAGGAAATCCAAATTTAATTTCATCCCTCACAAAATTAAAGATTTTTTTAATTTTTCCCGCTAAAAGGGGTTCACTTTCCGTCAAAGCTAAGGCTCTTTCCTGGACTTTTGGATGGTAATAGTCAGCTAATCCTTGATTGGATATTTTCAAAGTGCACTCCATAGATCTACAAGCTTCGAGAATCTTTTATATTTTAGCATTTGCGCCATAGCTTAGGCCAGCTCCTTTGTGCTACTGTCGTCCTGAACTCTCGCTTGCCTAATTCGTTAATGTTCACTATAATGATCAGTAAATTGGTTAATAACCATAATTTTGGACACTAATATGAAACCCACTTTACCCATACCCGTTCGTCGAGCCTTGCGCATCCTGGGGGAAGATATGAAGAACGCTCGTCGAAGGCGTCGTATATCCACTTCACTGATGGCAGAACGGGCAGACATTAGCCGAACCACATTACTTAAAATTGAAAAAGGCGATTCAGGTGTCGCACTTGGCAATTATGCCACTGTACTTTTTATTTTGGGCCTCATTAATCGTTTAACAGAATTAGTTGATATTTCACACGACAATCTCGGACAAGATCTTGAAGATGAAAATTTGCCCCAACGAATCCGAAAAAGAAAAATGAAGTAAAATTATGGAAAAAATAATTTATGTTTATATTGATCTTGACAATTCTCCTCAGTATGTTGGGCAGCTCTGGTCGCGCATTAAAAAAGGCAGAGAAAGCGCAAGCTTTGAATATGCTGAAGAATGGTTAAATCGTACTGATAGATTTGCCTTAGAACCAGCACTTATTCTAGTAAATGGCCCACAGCATACGCCAAGCAATAAAAATATTTTTGGGGCATTTGGTGATTCTGCACCAGATCGATGGGGCCGTTTACTCATGCGACGAGCTGAACGACGCGAAGCCGAATTAAGAGGCACTACCCCACACACTTTGGTTGAAATCGATTTTTTATTACGCGTCAATGATTTTTCAAGAGAAGGCGCACTCCGCCTTTGTGAAATTAAAGGCGGTCCCTTTTTATCAAATAATGCCTCAAGCATTCCCCCACTTCTTGAATTACCAAAATTATTGTCTGCTACGGAAAAATTGGCGAATGAAAAAGAAACGGCGGAGGATTTACAATTATTGTTAGCACCAGGATCATCACTCGGAGGGGCCCGCCCAAAAGCTTCGGTGCTTGATAAAGGTGGACATTTAAGCATCGCAAAATTCCCTCATAAAGAAGACGAGACGAATACCGTATTATGGGAATCTCTCGCATTAACATTGGCGCATCAAGCAAAAATCACTGTCCCAAAATGGAGAATCGAAAATATTGCCAAAAAATCGGTTTTGCTTTCAAGGCGTTTTGATCGAGCTGGAAAGAAGCGCATCCCTTTTTTATCCGCCATGAGTTTACTGGGCGCTAGTGATAATGAGCGAAGAAGTTATTTGGAAATCGTCGATGCTTTGAGACAATATGGATCTAATATTCAAGCGAATATTCATCAATTATGGCGACGCATGGTGTTTAATATTCTAGTATCAAATACCGATGATCATCTTCGTAATCATGGTTTTTTGTACCTTGAAAATGGCTGGGAATTATCGCCTGCTTACGATTTAAATCCCGTACCAACCGATATAAAAGCAAGAGTGCTAAGTACTAATATCGATCTCGATGATGGCAAGGCTTCATTGGAATTAGCGCTTAGTGTCGCAGAATATTTTGATCTCAGCCAAAAAGAAGCCCTCAAAATTGCCGCTGAAGTAGCAAAATCAGTTTCAAAATGGCGCGTCATAGCAAAACATCTGGGCCTAGCAAAATCCGAAATAAATCGCATGTCTTCTGCTTTCGAACACGAAGATCTTGCTAAAGCCCTTCAATTTATCTAAAAATGCTAGTTATTCTAGCTTCTAGAAGAGAGCTCTACCTTCTGGGAAATTTTAAGTAATTCCTCAGCGTATTCTAAACTTTTGGGTTTATTAAACAGTCGGCAGCCTATATCTTCACCAAGTAAAGTCGTCGCAGCGCGTTTAAAAATATTTCGATGTTGAGATAGTTTCTTTTTATTCCATTCAAAATATCTTTGCATTTTCGGAACATTATCTTTGAAGGATAATAATTCTAGCATCATCGTATTTTTTTCGTTTCCGAATAAAAGTCTATCTTTCAAATTGGCCATATGAATTGAAAAATAAGTTATGATGTCAAGTTGCTTTTCGATTAATTTTTCCCGCATAACGGCTTCATAGCTTGGTGGTGGCTGCACCCCACATGTTTCCTCATAGCTTGGCGGCTCGATCCCCATTAATTCAAGCGATGGGGCGCTCGGGTTAGAAACTTTATTTTGTTTAGATCCTGATAAGGAATCTGAAACCGCTGCAACGATGCTCGTAGCAGGATCTTTGGTTTCGGTATAATTCGCCCAAAACATCGCGCCGCCTAAACCCGCCTGCTTTATATATTCACCGCGTAATTTCGCGTCTTCTTGACTTAAATAAGTGAGCACAAAAACATTTCCATCCGCTAACTCCCCCGAAATCATGCTCATTTGTGCCTCTTTGCAATGATTATTGTTTGAGGAATCATAAAGCAGGCAATTTTTAAGACCCAGTTTATCTAATGTAGAAGGCTGCTTATTTAAAAATTTATAAATATTATCCCAGCTGTAAATGGAATCCCCTTCTCCGCTGTCTCCAGGCGCCCCCGTAATAACTTTCTGATATAAACCCCGAGGTATATCGTTAGAATTAATTTCTTCTCCAGGCTTAGGTGCAGCAACAATAACACCCCGCGCATAATTGGGAATTCCCATCGTTAATTTTTTTAAATCGACACCCATATTTTGGTAAGCCAATATTGAGTTTGCAATACACTCTCCCTTTCCACCTTGATAATCCGGACTATCGGGAGATATTTTTGTCGGCGCGAGAAAATCAGCATAGGTCGAAAAAGCCCCATAATAATCGTAATTCATGACCGAAATCTTATCTACCGTATTGGAAATATCCTTCCATTGCTGTGCGGTAAATACTTCAATATTTTGCATGCTCGCGGGTGCTGCAATTGTGAGCCGTGGTTTTGGAATGGCCGGCATTCTGCTCGTCATCTCGGCGCGAAGTTCTTGTAAAAGGGAAACAAAATTTTGCGCATCGGCTTGTGCCACATATTCCCAATCAATATCAATACCGTTAATGCCTGTCTGAAGGGCAGCAGAAACAGCATTTACTACAAATTTACGGCGACTGTCGGGATCCCGCACCAAGGCACTAAATACCGAGTCCATGCGCACGCCCCCATTTGTCCAACCTCCAAAAGAAATAGAGGTATTGAGATAAGGTTTATTCTGCTTTGCAATCGCTAATAATATCAGCTCGAGTTGATCTGCCCAATTATCCCGTGAAAATATCGCTCCACTAGAATCAAATCCGCCGGAAGCATACGTTAAGCAGTTAATATCGGCCCAATATTCATCTTTCATCGTACGCTTGTAGGAATTATATTGCCCCCAATTTGCGTGATACATATTAACTTCAAAATTTTCGTTAGGGTTCACTTGTGGATCATTGCAATAAAAATTACTTAATTCTTGGCCGTTAACGGAAACTTCCCTTGGCGGCATGGCGACATTCGAGATTGGACCGAGTGCTTTTGAAACACTGTATTCCAGTAAGGTGTTTTCTCCCGGCTTTATATCGATTTCCTTAGCTAATGTCAGGGTGTACACATACTCATTCCCTACTTGCAATCTTGTTACGGACTCCCAGTATTGTTGAAGTTCTTGCCAAGGATTTTCGATATCTGCATTACAGCGAAAAACCATGGTTTTGAGCTTTTGCGTGACATTCGTATTATTGATGAGAATAAGTTGATGATTGCCACGACTATCCCCATCGAAACTGAATTTAAATTGCAGATCCGGTAAAGTGGAAAAATCCCATCTCAAGCTTTCGGAGGAGTTCTGGTGCACTCCTTTTTCATTCCATTTTTTGGATGGAATTGAGTTTTTCCGGAGACGTGCTATTATTCTTGATCTGTTGATTGCTTGCATGATAATTCCTCTTAAGCTTTCTTTAAGTAAATGAAAATTAAAAATTCAAACGTACTATATGGGCCGAAACACTAACATACCACTGTCATCTCTGACAGTTTTAACTGGAAAACCTTATGAAGTTTACTGAATTTCATCATTCCTTAAGATTCGCTCAGTCGATCGAGCAACTTAATCTGGCTTTGCGGCTTTTCCTCGAGAGTTTTGGCGTCAAAACTTTTTCATTCACCTATTGGGCTCACTATCAAAATTCGAATACTCGGCTACAATATGATTTTTCTTCGGAGAATTTTAAACCCTGGCATCGGCATTATCTTGAAGAACGCTACGAAAACATCGATTCAACCATGGACGATGTTTGCAAAACCACTTTACCCACCGCCTGGAATTTGCAAGAACAATTAAAAAATGCAAAGTCTGATCGAGAGCGAAAAATGCGCGAAGATTCCATCGAATTTGGCGCAGAAAAAGGCCTGTGTATTCCACTTTATGGTCCCGGAAAAGATTTTGCCATACTGTTACTCGTTCAAATGAAGGGTGAAAATTGTGCGAAACAATGGGAGCAAAATGAAGCCGATATATTTACTGGAGCTTATTATTTTCAAGGTTATTTACAAAAATATTTTTTAATTAATCAAGTGAGCCGTGAAGATTCTCCCTTAAAAAAGCGAGAACTACAATGTCTTCAATTAATTTCCAAACAATTTTCGGTTTCACAAATCTCAAAAACTCTGCACATTACCGAACGCACTGTAAATTTTCATATTCAAAAGCTTAACAAAAAACTCGGAGCCAAAAATAAATACGAATCTCTCGTAAAAGCCTTCGAGCAAGGCCTAATCACACCTTAGAGTGTCAAAATAGCTTGGCATACAATTTTGGCAATTACCGAGGAATGCTCGATAGTTCAAGAAAAGGTCGAAAGGCCAACTAGTTTTGTCCAGCGGATCCCGGCTTGAAAAAAATAGCTGAGCCTACATGTGTCTGAGCAGATTTTTTTCAAAAAATCACTCGACCTTCGACAGATATGGGCTTTTGCACCTTAAGAGCAAGATCCGGTGCTTTGTCCACGTTGCTTTACATGGACACCAATATTGGATAGCTTATGCATGCGGCGCAAAACTTGTGCCGCTTTATCAACCATAAGGGGATTCTCATGTTTGCCAATATTAATGTTTGGGGCTCATTGCTCGGTGCAGTCGCTGTTTTTTTCCTTGGGGGTATCTGGTATTCGAAGATGCTTTTTGGCAGAGTTTGGAAGAAAGAGTGCGGTATGACCGATGCCAAATGTAAGGGCGGCCACAATGCCATGGCTTTCATTTTAAGTTTTTTACTCGCCTTGATAGCAGCCCTTGCGCTTTCTTGGCTGCTCGGATCGAATCCTCCCTTGGGTGTTGCGATTAAAACAGGGCTTCTGATCAGTATTTTTTGGGTGGCTACCTCGATGGGGACAAATTATTTATTTACCCAAAGAAGTTTCAAAATCTTTTTGGTTGATACAGGTTATCATGTTGCGCAGTTTGTCATTTATGGCGTTATTTTCGGGCTTTGGCATTAAGACAAGTGCATTTCCCGCGACCCAGTCGCGGGATTTTAAAATTCAGGAGGAAATATGTTTAAGAAAATCTTTTTGGCTTGTGGAATTTTATTTGTGAGTTCTGCTGCTTTTTCAGAAACGGCTGCGAGTGTCATCGATATTAAGGCGCCGGTGATTGATAGCCAGGTCACTAAAAATGATGCCGCACAAGTTTTTATGCAGCTTAAAAATAATGGCACGAATAATTACGAGCTGGTTGCTGCAACCAGCCCCGCCGCTACGAAAATTCAATTGCATGAACCTGAGATTAAAGGCACGCATGCTTCAATAAAAATATTGCGAAATATAGATCTTCCTAAAAATACAGAAAAAGACCTACAATTAGGGAGTTTGCATGTGATGCTCTTGGGCTTAAAAAAATCTCTGACGCCAGGAGAATCTGTGCCACTGACTTTAATTTTTAATGATGGCAGTTGGACAACGGTAAACGCTACAGTGAATTAATGGGTGAGGGAAAATTCAAAAATGAGTTTTCATCGGGATCAAATCAGTACGATGGGCATTAATAAAATCGCTTGCGCTTACTCTTTTGGCATTTGGCATTTGAACCTCTAAAACTCTTAAAGTGCCATCGCCTGTAGCAATATCAAAGCTGGTTTTATGTAGATTAATTAAAATTCCGGGCTTTGCATTTGTTTTTCCTTGGGAAATTTCAGCCTGCCAAATTCGTAGAGTCTGACCCTTAAAATCAGTGAAGGCCACTGGCCAAGGATTAAAGGCTCGAATTAAATTGTGGATCTTTTCAGCGGGTTCTTGCCAATTTATTTTAGCTTCTTCTTTTGTGATTTTCGCGGCATAAGAGGATTTCGAATCATCCTGTTTTTCAGGATGTAATGCATTTTCTTCAATTAAAGTTAAAACCTCGATAAGTGCCTCCGCTCCAAGCACCGACAAACGATTATGTAATTTTTCACTAGTTTCCTCGGGTAAAATATCACAAGTTCTTTTTAAGAGCATATTGCCAGTATCTAAGCCCTTGTCCATTTGCATAATCGTTACCCCCGTTATTTTATCTCCTGATAAAATCGCACGCTGAATAGGAGCAGCCCCTCGCCAGCGTGGTAATAAAGAAGCATGTACGTTTAGGCAGCCATATTTTGGAATGGATAAAACTTCCGGTGGCAAAATTAATCCGTAGGCAACAACCACCATTAAGTCCGGCCTTAAATTCTCGAGATTTTTTTGCTCTTCTAGATCTCTCAGGGTTTTTGGCTGAAAAATAGCTAAGTCATTTTTCTCGGCTAATTGCTTCACAGGGCAGGACATTAATTTTCTTCCACGTCCTGCTGGACGATCGGGTGGCGTGTAAACTGCCCTTATTTCGTGCGGCGAATCAATTAAGGCCTGCAAAGTTGGGACAGAAAATTCTGGTGTCCCACAAAAAATAATTTTTAATGGCATAAATTCCCCTGTTATTACCTCGGCAGTTTATCACAAACCTCAAAATTCCCTATATAATAATAACAGCCACTTATCATTTTGACTGTCTTCCTAAGCAAAGCGAAGGATCTCCTAGAGTGGCTCCGAGAGTAAAACAGGAGATCCTTCGCTTTGCACAGGATGGAAGTCGCAAAGAGGGCGTCTCAAATTGAGATCCCTCGATTTGCTCAGGATGAGAGCTCACATTAAACAGTGCAGAGTTCCGGCTTCTGAAGATCTTTTCCTGAAGAGGATGCGTCACTGCTATTTTTGAAAAATGCTGCTTTATTCTCTTTATCTAGCGCCTTTGAATTTTTATATGCGTTATGCAAAGGAACAGCAACTGGGCTTATTAAAATTGCCAACAATCCAGCGAGAGCAAAACCAATAGCTCGCCCAACCCAGGATGCTATGGCTGCAAAGCCTGTTTCTGCAAAATAAAGATGCGCTGGCGAAATATTGGTTCGCTTAACACCCAGCGATTCAATAAAATCTTTTGAATGTTTTGGCCCTAAATGCTCATCATCATGAAAAGCCAGTTTAACAAGCGGTGGAATACCAAAAAAATGCTCCACAATCCCAACGGGGTAACCTGTCACACAACCCGTGGCAAAGCTCGTGATTTTAATGAGTGGTAAAGCATCATTCATATAGGCTGAGAAGCTCTTTCCCACTTCAGTCATAAAATCTATGCAATGCTCGCCTGCTTCGGACATGTTTTCTACGAAGCTCTCTCCTACAACAGAAAGACTATTAATAAAAGTGATCCATGCTTCATTATTATTTTGACTTGAGAAAGCTGGCGGTAATGAATGGGATATAGATCCTTCTATTTCTTCATTTTTTCCTCTTTCATCATTAGTTATTGTTAGAGGCTTTGATAAATTGCAAATAGATCTTTTATTTTTTTGTTTATTTTGTATTTCATGATCATCCTCTGTTAAAGGATAAGACGGCAATTTTTCAGCTATTTTTCTCTTTGCTATGCGCATTAAACACCCCCAATTTTTGTTAAATATGAGATTATTTATTTGTTCTCATTAATTCGATATTAGAACTAGGGGATTTAGTCGTCAATACTGTTTCGACAACTGTTACAATTCTATCTGAAAGCGAAAAAATGGGTTCTCGAAAACATGTTAAAAAATTCAACACTAAGCGTTTTTAACGGTATTGATTAAGTCCTTACAAATTGCAAAATACTCACATGAAAAATTCCCTCGAAAATTGGCTTATTTTGCATTTTAGCTGGATAAGCGCTCTTAAATTTAAAACACTGATGCATCAGTTTAGTGATGTGAGTCAATTGGTTATGGCGGACGAAAAATATCTGGCCGCTTTGGGTTTATCCAAAGAGATTATTGAAAAAATTAAAAATCCCAATCAAAAAGAAATTGAAAAAGCTTTGGAATTTAGCTTAAAAAATGAACGACATATTCTCACATTTGATCACCCAGACTATCCTCCCTTATTAAAAGAAATTACAGACCCGCCACTGCTTCTTTATTTATGGGGGAACCCAAAGGTACTCCAGGAACCCAGTATCGGGATTGTTGGAAGCCGAAACCCCACCCACAGCGGTGCCGAAAATGCCTATTATTTTGCCTATGAACTCAGCAAAAGAGGCTTTTGCATAACGAGTGGTATGGCCATTGGAATTGATGGACAAAGCCATCGCGGAGCGCTCGAGGCCGACGGAAAAACTATTGCGGTCTTGGGGAGTGGCCTTCAACATATTTATCCTTATAAACATCGCGAATTGGCTGAATTAATTGCTATCAATGGCGCCATCATTTCTGAGTTTTCTCTCGAAACGCCACCAAACGCCATCCACTTTCCCAAAAGAAATCGCATCATTTCGGGTATCAGCATGGGCACTCTCATCGTGGAAGCCACCCTTAGAAGTGGGTCTTTGATCACCGCAAGGCTCGCCATGGAACAAAATCGCGAAGTTTTTGCAATACCAGGTTCTATTCACGCTCCACAGTCAAAAGGCTGTCACGCGATTTTGAAAGATGGCGCCACGTTAGCAGAAGATGTCGACGATATCGTGAAAGAAGTCGGCCAGTTCACTACCCCTGAAGGAGCCCTCATTTGCCCTAAAAAGACCCAAAAGGAGCCCAAAGACCCTAAAAGCCAATTAGTACTCAATGCTATAGGATTTGACCAAGTGTCGGTTGATCAATTAGTATCTCGTTTGGGTCTAAGCCCCGGGAGCGTTAGCGCGCTTCTGGTCAGCCTAGAATTACAAGGTTATATAAAGCCTACAGCGGGCGGGTATATACGAGTGGACATATGAATCCAGAAAGTGTGTTAAACGTTTTGATGTACTTGTTCATGCACCATATGCGTAACAATTGTGACATTACAAAAGAGAAAGACAGCTTGTTCGACGAACTGGAGCACATAGGATTTGAGCCCAAGACCATTATTCAAGCACTCTCTTGGCTTGCCAATTTAAGTGTTGATCATCAGCACCCACCAGCACTGGCTAAACCAAACTCTTTTCGAATTTATAGTGATTATGAATGCGAGCTCATTGATCCCGCTTGTCGTAATTATATTATGCAGCTTGAACAAATTGGCATATTAGATTTCCCCACACGTGAAATGGTCTTACATCAAATTGTCGATCTTTGCGAAGAAGGCATTGATGTCTCTTTAGTAAAATGGGTAACCCTTCTCGTCCTCTTTAATCAACCCAATGCAGAAGCGGCATTAGCGCATATGGAATTACTGGTCCTTGAACAACCCGTTGGGGGCTTGCACTAAAATGCCCAAATATTTAGTGGTTGTAGAATCCCCCGCAAAAGCCAGAACAATTGAAAAATATCTTGGAAAAGATTATCGCGTAATGGCTTCTTATGGGCACGTGCAAGATTTAGTGCCAAAAGAAGGTGCTGTCGATGTCGCGCATGATTTTGCCATGAAATATCAGGAAATCGATCGAAATAAAAAACACGTTGACGCGATAGCAAAAGCGTTAAAAACCTGTGATGGCATTTACCTGGCTCCCGATCCGGATCGCGAAGGCGAGGCCATTGCTTGGTCTGTAAAAGAATTATTGGAAAAACGCAAAGGGCTTAAAGATAAATCCGTTTCACGTGTGGTGTTTTATCAAATTACAAAAGCAGCTGTACAAGAAGCTATCGCAAATCCTCGAGAAATTGCGATGGATCTCGTGCATGCGCAACAAGCGCGTCGTGCTTTAGATTATTTAGTGGGTTTCACCTTATCGCCTTTATTATGGCTGAAAATTCGTCCAGGCTTATCCGCCGGCCGTGTGCAAAGTCCTGCGCTTCGGATGATTGTCGAACGTGAAGAAGAAATCGAAAAATTTATTTCACAAGAATATTGGACTATTCACGCCGAAGGCAAATATCACGCCGATAAAATTGAAGCCAAATTGGTTCAATATAAAGGCGAAAAAGTAGAGCAATTTACCTTCACGAATGAAAAAGATTCTAATACGGTTACCGAACATATTATTAAAACCGCCAAGGGTAAACTCGAAGTTACCAAGGTTACTAAAAAAGAACGTAAGCGAAATCCAGCGCCCCCTTTTATTACGGCGACCTTGCAGCAGGAGGCGGCCAGAAAACTCGGGTTTTCTGCCCAAAAAACTATGCAAATTGCTCAGCAATTATATGAAGGGGTGGAAATCGATGAGGGTGCTGTTGGGTTAATAACGTATATGCGTACCGACTCAGTGAATCTCGCGCAAGAAGCAATTGCAGAAATTCGTGACTTTATTCCCAAGCGTTATGGAAAAGAAAATCTACCTGAAGAAGCTAGGGTTTTTAAGACGAAATCAAAAAATGCCCAAGAAGCGCATGAAGCCATTCGCCCCACGTCTATTTTGCGCGAACCAGAACCGCTAAAAAAATTCTTAAGCACTGATCAATTTAAATTATATCAGCTGGTTTGGAAACGCACGATTGCGAGCCAAATGAGCGAAGCGATTATGAATACTGTTAGCATTGATTTAAGCGCGAAAGATAATATTTTCCGCGCCACGGGTTCAACCATTGCTAAACCTGGATTTATTAGCGTGTATTTCGAAACCTCGGATGATGCTGCCGAAGAAGGCGAAAAATTATTGCCTCCTTTAAAAGAAGGCGAAATAGTCGATGTGGACAAAATTCATGGTGAGCAGCATTTCACTGAGCCACCGCCACGCTATTCGGAAGCTTCTCTCGTAAAAGCGCTGGAAGAACGCGATATTGGCCGGCCGTCTACTTATGCTTCCATCATTGCCACTTTAAAAAATCGTGAATATGTTGATGTGGATAATAAACGCTTTAAACCAACGGATATTGGCCGCATCGTCAATCGCTTTTTAACGAATTATTTTACGCAATATGTCGATTATGGATTTACAGCGAATTTAGAAGACCAGCTCGATGATATCGCACGAGGTGATAAAGAATGGGTTCCGGTGCTTCGTAATTTCTGGCAGCCTTTTAAAGATTTAATTGATCACACGAAAACCAATGTTTCTCGAAAAGATGTGACGCAGGAATTAATCGATGAAAAGTGCCCAAAATGTGGCTCTCCTCTTTCGATTCGTCTTGGCAAACGTGGCCGATTTATTGGTTGCACCACCTACCCCGATTGCGATTATACTCGTAATTTAACGGATGAACCGCAAGCAGAACCTGAAATAGTGGAAGGCCGCGTCTGTCCAGATTGTCAATCGCCTTTAATTATTCGCACTGGAAAATTCGGTAAATTTATCGGCTGCAGTAATTATCCAAAATGCAAGCACATGGAGCCACTCGAAAAACCCGAAGACACCGGCGTTCAATGCCCCAAATGCAAACAAGCCAATTTATTTAAACGCAAATCGCGACGCGGTAAAATATTTTTTTCCTGCAATCGTTATCCAGATTGTGATTATGCGCTCTGGAATGAACCTATTGCCGAGCCCTGCCCAAATTGCGCATGGCCAATTCTAACTCTCAAAACCACAAAATCGCGCGGCACAGAAAAACTCTGCCCACAAAGATGTGGTTTTACTGAAAGTGTAGAGTAGACTCTTAGAGCCTTTCCCTTCGGAGAATCCCTAATATTGACGTATTTACAAAGCTATGTTTTTATTATGTTTTTAACTGTTATTAGTAAAAATATCTAACGTAATCAAGAGTTAAAGAGGCTTCCGTTAGTACTAATAAAACGATTTCTTATTGACTTTGAGAGCTAATGGGCTAAAATAATATTAACCATGCCCGTCACGCCTCTCAACGATGCGCACCACGACGGGTTATTTTTTTATGGCTAAACAAAAATACGACAAACCAGCTCTCTCGATCGAACAGCAAGTTAAGTTTCTCTCAAAACAAGGCCTTGTTATAAATGAGTATGAATCCGTCCGACAAGTGCTCAGCGTAGTCAGTTACTATCGTCTTTCAGGATATTTATTACCATTCAAACATCCGCATAATCAGAAAAATGAGCCCCGTCAGTTTCAAAGCAATACCACCTTTGACAAAATATGGCGTCTTTATCAGTTCGACAGAGAGTTACGATTGCTTGTTTCAGATGCAATCGAAAAAATTGAAGTGGCATTTCGAACCGCATTAGTAAATGTAACTACTGTCAAACTCGATCCATTTTGGTATACAGAACTATCCCACTTTCGAAGTAGCGAACACTATGATTTCATCATGAAAAATATTCAAGCAACCTTAAAAAGCAAACAGGAATTATTTATAAAACATTATTTCCAAAAATACAACGCCCCGAACTATCCACCTTTGTGGATGATGATAGAAACCCTTTCATTTGGGTTGTGTTCTAAATTATTTAAAAATATTCGATCAAAATCCCTACGACAAGAAATTGCAAATTACTTTGGCGCACATACAACGATTCTAGAATCATGGCTTATGACTTTATCCTATACTCGAAATTTATGTGCCCATCATGCTCGGTTGTGGAACAGATGGTTTGTAAATCCTCCACTCATCCCGAAAACTGAACCATTAAAGGAATATTTTTTCACAACAACAAACTATAAATTTCATATCGTGGCTTATACCATTCAAAAACTTCTTGAAAAAATATCTCCAAAATCAAACTGGAAAAATAAATTATTTGATCTTTTCGAAAAGTACGAAGAATACCCTGGGGAACAAATGGGATTTGAAAATGATTGGAGAAAGGATCTATTTTGGGATATTTGAATGGCTCGGGGCTAACTTGGTATTAGCTTTGAACTTCACTTTACTATTTTTATTCATTTCAGCGAATTCTTAAATCAAATTACTCCATCCTTTACTCTTGTCGAATAAATTTTATTTTTGAAATATTATTCAAATCACATCCAGCATCTATAAGAACTTTTTTTAGCAGTATGACTGACTGGCCAAAATTCGCGAACTTACCTATTATAATTGAGTCAATATCTACAAAATCAAAGCGTAAACTGTTAAGAATTAATTTTGAATTCTCTTGAGATTTTTCTGAAATCATATTATTGGCTGTTATTTTTTCGATCAAATCCCCAAATGGAAATGGACGTGTAAAATTGCCATCTGGCTCCACAATGTTATGATAAATTGCTCGCCATTCAAATTCATTTTGCCAATCACTAGACTTAAATTTTCCCAAAAACACTAGTATATTACTTATAAGACATGCCGCCCTGGCATGAACGGTTTCTTCGTTTGAGTTTTGAGTTAAAAACTTGTCAAATATATTAAAAAACTTCTCACATATCTTGTATTGAGAGTAATTGTTATAAATAACTTTATAAAAAGTATAAGGTACATCATTAAATCGGCCAGAAGAGGATACACCTAAACCTTCATTAAATACAATTACTACTCCTTTACAATGATTCGCATAATGACACCAAGCGTGATTTGAATTATTGACTTCACAAAATGAAGTTATGAAAGGTTGGTAACCATTCTTAATCATTCGATCGAAGTCATCCAAAATTCTTTTTCTCAGATCTTGACCGATTTTTGATTGTTCATAAAAATAGTCTTTTACAATATTAGCCCCATAAAATATTTCTTCATCGTCATTAAGGCATCTATAATTAGTCATCCATAATGATTTTGAAGCTAGTATGCATTTTGCAGATTCCAAATTAGTGTAGTGAAAAATTTTTGGGATGGATTCCCTTTGATCTTCAAGTTCCTTATGGACATCTTGAAACTCGTCCTCTAGATTTTTTTGTATATCGGACATAAAACTCTCCGCTTGGAAATTTTACATTTTGAAATTATTTTCTAAAGAAAGCTTTTTTAATTTTCCCACTTTCTCTCAGCTTCAAAAGACCTAGAGCCTCAAAATATTTCTCGTCACCTACTATATATCCAGTATTAACTACATTTCTAGGTAAGTTAAAAACTTTTTGACATAAAAAATGATCTCCCATATGAAATTTTCGATTGTTCTGGATCCCCTTATAAAGATCTTTAAGAGTTAAAAAATATTTTTCATCTGTTACTAATGCATTATGATTAGTTCTTCCCCTGATACCTCTATTATCTATTTTTACAGCTGTATACCCTGTGTTACTCATGATACCTCTCCCAAAATCATTGAAATTAATTTTCTTTTTCACTATAGCACAAAGGTCCTGCTATAGACTCGATGCTCGTACTAAATTATCAAAAAACCTGGCGCCTGAATGCAATTGCTCCTTCATAATTGCCAAAAAATAGTTTATGCCAACATTAATCATGGGAAGGTTAAGGCTATGAAATTCTCTGTCACTCGTTTTAACGACGTATCGATGTCATGCTATGTTTTTTGCCTTTTCGGAATTAGTCATTTAGAAAGTTTTGAAAAATGGTAAAAAAGGCTAGCATACCTGTCTCACCAATCTTCAAAATTAATTTAAACTCAGGGACTGAATTTATCATCACCAAGAGTGGTTGAGCTATGGGCACAGCGGGTAGGAGCAATGGGAACCTGGTAAACTAGCGCCCGTTACCGCGTGCGGCTTCGCTCTTTCAGATAAAAATGATTAGGATCGTCATCGCTCATCCTATACCTGTCGTGTCTCGAGTAAGGATCTCCAGAACAAAAGTTCCGAAAAAAATAAATTAAAAAAATTTCAATATGTTACATCATGTCGAAAAAATCGAATAAAATCGACATGATAAAAATATCTTATTATTATTCAAGTGGTTATTCTGACAATATTTTGACCAGGATTTTATTAATGTAATAAGTCTCTCGCCATTTCTGAACTGACGTTAAAAGACCAATTTTTTCCAACTAGCTGATGTTTGCCGCTTGGCAATGCCCCTGGCTTCAAGAAAGCTCACTTTTGAATAGGGGTGCTCAAAAATAACTTCGACCAAATCCTTGCTGTAAATTTTTGGCGCCTTTTTCTGAATAATAGCTTGAGCCTCCTCCATTGCTCCAAGAATCTTAACAACTCTCTGCTGAGTTTCACTAGCTGTGGCATTAATTGCATCCAGAATATATTTAATCCACTCGATCCAATTATTTTTTTCAGTGACCACTCGCAATAATTGATAATAGGTCGACTTTGTTTTGAGTATGTGGTGGCTCAAAAATAAAACGGGCTTTTCCAGCAAACCTTTTTCGACAAGATATAAAATATTCATGATACGACCCGTACGACCCTTACCATCAGTAAATGGATGAATTGCTTCAAATTGATAATGCATAATAGCTAATTTCATCAACGGATCAATTTCATCCTCTGCGTGAATAAATTTTTCTAAATTCGACAACTTATCAAGAATAACTGACTCGCCTTCTGGTGGAGTATATATGACCTCATCCAATGAATTAGCAATTTTTGTTCCAGGCATTTTTCGAACAGTCATATTCATTTCACGAATTTTAGAAACAACCTCAATAAAAAGATTAACCGATAAGGGTCGCGATTGAATAAATTTAAAACCATGCCACAAAGCTTGACGATATCGCAGAACTTCTTTTACCTGAGAATCCTGGTCGACGCTAGCCCCAGCATCGGCTTGATAAAGGTTATCAGTCGTTGTCATAATATTCTCAATTTCAGATGACAAGCGCGCTTCCTGCAATACAATACCGTTAACCAAAAGTCCTTGGTTTGGAATCGAATTAACAATACCCTTAAGCTCGGCTAAAGTACGGCTTGCAGAAATCGTCTTTTTAAGCAATTCAGGATCATCAAAATTAATATTAGGTGGCAATAAAGGTAATTCATTGTATGGCTTTTCCTTATTCATCCTGTCATCCTCTGTGTTTAATGTTATAAGCTGTACC
Organism: uncultured Gammaproteobacteria bacterium; assembly: GCA_963711375.1. Lineage (GTDB taxonomy): Bacteria > Pseudomonadota > Gammaproteobacteria > Coxiellales > Coxiellaceae > CAVQDV01. Next base: position 1,225,591 of record CAVQDV010000005.1, on the reverse strand, counting down.
ATTACTTAGCTATGAGCAGCTTTTTACCTTCCGCTGCCAACCTATACTGCTGCTTAGGGGAGTTTGGCGCGTTAGGATCCGTCATTTCTAATAATTCGGCATCGAGTAGTGGATTAAGGTATCGGTTTTTAAATTTCGTTCGTGAGACGTAGCCTACGTGTTGCATTATTTCAGCAAAACTTTGTGGGGTTTTGCATAAATTTAAAATTTTCAGCTCAACTTTACTTAGTTCCTGCTTGGTCCCTACTTGGCCCCTACTTGGTCCCTGCTTGGTCCCTGCTTGGCCCCTCTTAGAGACCACTTTAGGGGATGCACCAAGAGGATAAAACGTCACTCTTGTAACTGGACCGACCTCTTCCCAAACTGGAAGCGGGTAAGCTCCTTCATTACAAATCTCACATATCCGCTCATAACCACTGCCCCAAGCCTCTAGGTTTTCTTTCTCTCGGAAGATTCTGGCAACTGTTGGGTTCCGAAGTTTGCTGATACCCGCTCTAAAATCTTCGATCGTCATACCAGGTGGAAAATTACCAGGGTTTTGAATTTCAAGACGATCATCATAAATAGCAATATAAAAACGTGAGCCCCGCATTTCATAATTTGCATGAATAAATGCATTTATTAAGACTTCACGGATGGCGTTGACTGGATATTGTGGGATATCTTTACGCTTAATTTCTCCAAATTCAGCCGCCATTGTAGTATGTCGTCTGATAAATTTTGGAATTTCATCAATTGAAACTAATGAACTATCCGTAAAATCAAGGCGATCAATGAAATCTGCCTTCGTCGTGCCAGAAAAGCGAGCACAGCTTATTTCTGTATTTGGAAAATAACCTAAACGCTCATCATTATTTCCAAATAAAATCACACCACCATTCGTTGGATAAATCTTCCCATTATGATTACAAATAATATTAAGACTAAGCAATTTCGATTGTGTTATCTGACTTTTTTTTCTGAATACTGTACCAATTAGCTCATGATTTAAATCGGATACCGCCGCTTTCAAACAAGGCTCTTCATCAAAATACTGATTAGACTTTCGGCGTCTAATTTCAGCAATAAATTCAGGTGGCGCCTGTCTTGAAGTGGCCCCCAAACGCAAATAGACACCATTGATGTCGCCTTCTTGTTTAAGATAGAAAGGCTGCGGCACGTGATGCACTTGTACAATTAACAAATCTTTTTTCTTATATGTATAAAATTCAAACTCGGGGAAAAGGAGTTTTGGCAAAATATTTTCAGCAATAGCATTTGCAAGTTTGTCTTGCTGCTTTTGAATATCCTTCAGACCAGAAATTTTCCCATCATCCTCTTTGCCAATGATTAAAATACCACCCGCCGTATTGGCAAAGGCCATGATAGTCTTCAAAATAGGCCTTAACGAAGATAAATCTCTCTTAAATTCGAGAGTTTTACTTTCAGGTTGCTCCAATAACGCTTTTATATCCATTTACCAACGCCCTAAGTTGAGTCAAATTGCCGCCAGAATACTCCGGGCGGCTACATAATTTAACATACACTACGCATCATTTTTTATCCAATCGGATAGCAAATGTACCTTAATAAAACTATTACTCTTGGCCTGCTCCTTCACCAAATTCATTGCTCCCTTATTCCCGCAATTCCACACTTCTTTGTGAAGAAATTGAGAACCCTGAGCTTGCCGTCAAACGTATTCGTTAAATTTATCAACAAAAAGGATACTCAGAAGCATGGATTGAAAAACGTTTGCGAGGTATTGCAATTAAAGACGAGCAAACTTTAACTCAAAATCAAAAAAAGAACCGGTTCTTTTGTTCTCGACCTGAGGAAAAGAACCGGTTCTTTTCTTTAATGTTTGGAGGAGACCCTAATAATTGAGGTAGAAATTCCTTTCTACCACGAATGGGAAGTGCCATTAGTTTAGTATATAATTGCCCACATGAAACTTATCGATGAAGACATTTTAAAAGCAATCGAGACCATTAAAGAGGGTGGTGTCATTGCTTACCCAACGGAGGCCGTTTTTGGCTTAGGCTGCGATCCTTTTAATGAAGCTGCCGTGAATAGGATTTTAGAACTAAAACAGCGCTCGCCCAAATCTGGCTTTATTTTGGTAGCCGCTACTTGGGATCAACTTGAATCCTTTGTTGACCCCCTTCCTCCTCACATGATGATGCGAGTCCGCGAAAGCTGGCCAGGACCTGTCACTTGGATTTTCCCGGTCAATCCCGAGGTGCCAACCTGGATTACCGGTAATCGAAAAACTATCGCCGTTCGAGTGAGCGCACACCCTGTCGTTCAGGAAATTTGTAAACTTTATGGGAAGCCCATTATTTCCACAAGTGCCAATATCAGTGGGGATTTTCCCGCTCGAGAAGCCCGAATGGTGGAATTAATTTTTGGAAATAAAATTAATTTTATTTTGAAGGCCCAAGTCGGAAAATCACATTTACCCACCGAAATTCGAAATGCCGTAACCGGCGAAATTCTTCGTTACAGTGACGATACGGCCACTGAACGTTAAGACTTTTCGTTTTTTTTATTTTCGCAAATTCGTATTTTGGATTTTTTATGAACAAAGCAGATAAAATTGACTCTCTTCTAACAACAGAGTATTCTTCCGGGCAAAATATTCTCTAAAACCCGAGGAAGTCGTCAATGAAACAAGATCCTATCTTTACGCCCTACTCTCCAGCACTGCCCACTGTTGAGCAAGTTCAAAAAAATCCTGAATTACTTTTTTCGGATCATTTACCGGTTATTTTCAAAGCGCTCGGTTTAACTATCTCCAGTTGGAATATTCTTAATCCCAATCTATTCAGCGGATTCGCGCCCTACTTGGAAGATCAAGAAGCTGAAGAACATCGCTTCACTAGAATAGGCTTTGCTATCAATCAAATTATCTCTAAGAATAAAGGACTGGATATCATCCTGTTACAAGAGGCTAACTGGGGCGCTGAAGAGAAGTGGCAATCCCTGTTGACAGAAGAAAATATTAAGGACGGCTGGGAAATGGCGGCCTCAAATAATCCGAAATCAGAATATAAATTACTCTACAAAAAATCTGATAAGCTCTCCTTAATTGAATGCGACTCCAAGGTGTGTATTGAAAAATTACAAAATGTCTTTGGTGACTTACAAAAAGCTCGCTTTCAGATAAGAGAAGGTGAAAATATAAAAGAAGTCACCATCTTTAACGTGCACCCAGGCCATAACGATTTCCCAGAACTGCCTGAAAATGCCATCACGACTCTATTATATGCCAAGGAATCTGTGATTGTTGCGGGTGACTTTAATATTCGAATTGCGCCTATAAGTTATGAGGCTAAAAATATTGTTACCGTAATGACTAATTGCGGATTTAGGGATGAGGTTAACGCTGGATGTGACTGGACAGATGGCGCATTTTTCCGCGGTCCTGACAATTTTATTCATCAAGCCAATACGACAATTCTTAACCCGAGCACTGGCGAACCTCTTGCAGCAGAACCTATCAAACTCGAGCTTTGGGAGTCTGAATTTCAACGCAAAGAATTATTGTGCCCACGGCACGTCGTCCGCCTTGATCACTCTTTTTCCGAGCCCAAAATTGAGTCTGTACAAGCACTCCAACTTTTCTTGAGAACAAAATTTAAAGAAGAGAAAATTTTAGTGCGTATGTCAACAAACGCATTTAATAAAAAATACTTTTGTCTCCCAGTAAAACTTGCTCAAGAAGTTAGTGCAAAACTCAATTTGCCTGAAGATGAAAAAAAACTACTCCCTCATCTTTCCATGAAGTATTTTATTCAAGTTCAAGAATTCTTCTTCCGCCATTTTAATGCAGAAGCCAATGCTAAATTTTTCAAACCTGGAATCGATGAACAAATTTGCCCCGATCATTATTCCTTTCATTTACCATCCATTCTTCATCAACAAATACTAAAACTCGATAAACTGAAGGATAACGGAGAATCTGTCGAGGCTTGTCGCGCCATCAAAAAAATTCTTAAATCCTATACTGAAGTTCTGGACCCTATCGCAGCGGCATTTTCTAAAATTATCTTAGCGAATTATTATCTCAGCTTCAGCGAATACAGCGTCGTAGAATTTACCCAAATGATTAAAGATGAGAAGCATGTGCCCGACTGCATTATTCGTCCCACACATTTCTCCCTGGCAATCGAACTTTATGTGGACGTGATGAAGACAGTAAAAGAGATTGAGTGTAATCTGAATATTGAGTGGGTGCTAGGGTATGGATTAGACCAACTCGGACGAAATATCATCGCAATTCACCAAGCTACTTGTGATAATTTCGCGCAATTAATACGTTTTTACGATAAAGCCATGGGAATTAAAATTACCGAGCAATCCGGCGCACTCCACCACCAACAGGCCAGCGATATTCTGGAGCGATATAAGGCATTTTCTGATGCATACAAAGCCTTCGGCGATTTAAAGGTGGGAAGCGAGTATGCTCGAATAAGTCCACCAATTAAACCTATCGACATCAAAGCCCTAAATCATTCGGGTTGCGTGATTGCGTAACTACAGGAATTTTTGATCTACCTCTAATGAAATATTTAGATGTATTTGATCATATTTTCTTATCACCTAATTCGTAGACCGTCCCTTTACCTTCACCTCGTTTTTTGATTAAACCCATATTCATTAATGTTTTCAATTCGCGCAATGCGGTGTCCTCACTTATTTTCAAGGCAATAGCGACTTCTTTTTTTGTAATGATTTTTCTTTCCAAAAATTGTTGATAAAGCATTAATTGCCGAGGCTTCAGAGCTCGAAGATCAAAATCCGCTTGTCGTTTATAGAAACGAATACTAAAGAAATTTGTCGCCACCACCTCAAGCTTCGGATTCTGATTTTCGGAAAGCGCTCGCTGCATTCGGTCAAATCCACTCCCTACTCGTTCTATGTATTTTGCACGATGCAGGAGATCGGCAATTAAGCGATTTCGACGAACACTTTTTCGCCCCAAATCTTCTACCGTTAATCCCCTGAAAAGACCGCCTGGATTTTCAATGTCAATATGCTCTGGATACATATGTATGTAAATCGGCGCGTTATCATAAAGATAATCACGATGTGTGATGGCATTTACGATTGCCTCACGGAGCGCAATTGGAGGATAATCGTAAATATCTTTTCGGGGACCTATTATTTTTTCATCGAAATGTGCCGCAGCACTCATATGTCTGGCAATAAATGAGAGGCTTTCTTCGATTTGAGAAATTAATGAGCCTGTGAAATCTTTTTTATCCACAATTGAGAAGCGATCATTTGATTGATATCTAACGGCAGTAATATACGCTTCTCTGAAAAAAAGCTGTGGGTTTTTTGCAAAAAATAAGACGCCAGCATTTCTCATCTTTAAAGAAGAATTTTCTTCTTCGGCTACATCTAGGCTTATTAATGTCTCTTCAGGAGAAAATTGAAAGTCAATTTGGCACTGATTTAGATACGCCTTTAGAGCTTCTTTTGAAAAATCTTTGGGATATTGAAATCGACTATTATTCGCCTCATCAAAATGTATTTTCCCAACGTCATTAATAAATTGAATTATCTCATCGCGCTTTAATTTCTGTGAATTGGGTCCCACGCGCAAGAAAAAACCATCCCGACATTTATAGGGCTTATTTGAACCTTCCTCAATTTGTACCACTAAAACGTGTTGTTCTTTGTGCTTTTTTAAGTGGATTTGAATGCTGGGATCACAATTTCTTGCAATGTCGTGTATTTGGCTCAGCAGCGGATTATTTATTTTAATGCCTTTTATTTCACCATCATCACTAACCCCAATAATGATTTCTCCACCAGAGGCGTTCGCAAATGCCACCATCTCTCTGTCTAAATTAGCCAGCCGTTCCTTAAACTCAACGCGATAACCTTCACCCTCTTGGAGCTTCAATTTTAACTGCACCTCTTCGTCCATCTATTTTTCCTCTATCTACTTGTTTTAAATGAACTTTACCATAACTCCACTAAAAAAGCAACAAAAATGCGACGCAAATACGCCGCAAATGCGTCGCATTTTTTCATAATAAGGGCGTTTCTTTGCTGGTGAATGTCAGATCTAGCATCCATATTACGATAACGATTCGATTTCAAATACTATTTACCCCCGCCCCTCCTGAACAGCATCCTATTACAAGAAGACGCAAGAGGTGGCATCCGCATTGCGGCAAATTCCATCATAATTCTCTATTAAACGCTTTTTTCAAAAATGTTTTTTTATTCGTTGAGGGCGAATCCATTTCAACTAACAAAAAATGTAGCCACATAGTTTCTTGAAAATGGATTAATTAAGTTTTCCATTAGGTCACGAAAACTCATTAACCGGCGCCCATAGTTTTCATTAGCTTTATCAATAAATCGCGTTATTATTATGGCAAAAACTGCCCCAACAAGAAATGCAATAATAGTGAATTATCTGTTTCATTTTATTGGAAAGTATTTATTTTGATAAACTAAACCTATAGCACAGGAAATTACAAGAACCATGAGAAATATATTTTTCTCATGGTAAGTTATTTTAATTTTTTCCCTCACTACAAAGTATTATCTCAAGCTCTTCTAAAAAATGATTCTTTGAAGATAAATCCGAGCTTATTCGCGGGTAAAAGCTACTTGGATTTTCCGCTAGTTTATCAAGCAATTTCAATTTATGATCAAACTCATCAACTAATTGCAGAAAATCTTGGTACGAAACAGGAATTATTTTTTGCTCGCAAACATCAGAATCTTTATGAGCTAAAACCTTATGTCTAAAGACTGAATGTGGGTCAATCCTTTTTATCCAAGCTTCGATGGCTTGCATTTCAATTATTTTAATTTCATTTTTGACCAATAATTCGGATAATTTTTTTATTAAGCTTCCTTTTCTTTTATCGAAAATGCTAAATATTTCAACAACGACAGCACCAAGAATCAGATTATTTTGCATCAAACCCCAGAAATTCTGATTCTTCAGTACGGCAGATTTTTCAGCAATTTTCTCATGCATTTTAATCAGGAATCTTATCCTATAAATAGAGACATAAAATTTATCCAAATAATCTCGTAGTCGTCTTTTTGTGCTCATGTCCAATGAGTCAGCCGACACATCTTTCATAGAATTCCCTCAAATTTAAAAATATAACTTCGTGAGGTAGGATAGGGAAAACTCATCTAATGATCAAGTGAGATTTAAAATATTTTCCCCTAAAATACCTAAAACTGAAACACTACGGGGATAATTGCGCCAATAATCTCGGTAATTCAGAAATCATGTACAGTGGAACCGACAAAATTCCATCGTGAGAAGAAAGCGTTTGAGGAGAAATTCTAATGCCAATTTTTATTTTTTTTTCGTCCATAAAAACACGTATAGACTTTAAGCGGCCAGTTGTCCCTGATTTTACTTCAATCGGAAATATGTGCCCCTCAAAATGCATCACATAATCTACTTCCGCTTGTGATTTGTCTTTTTCCCAATAATACAGTTCCGGTTTTTCATAATTTTTGCTGTGTGCTAAAAGTTCTTGCCCCACAAACTGTTCTGCCAAGGCTCCTTGATTAATGAGAATTAAATCCTCGCTCAACAAGGTATGCATGTCCACTCGAGTAGCATGCTCCAAAAGCCCGAGGTCCAGAAACAGAATTTTAAATTTTTTCTCGTTGAGAGTGGCATTCAATGGTAGGCCCACTGCCGATGTATGATAAATAGGGTAAATGAGACCTGCGTTCGTTAAGGCAGCAAGAGCCGGTTTTTGATCTCGAGCTTGAATATCGGGATCAATTTTTGAGTATTTTAAGCGTTTTCCAATAAGTGCTGGCACTTTCATATAAATTTTCTGAAGAAGATGTAAATTTATTTTTTCTTTATATTTTGGAAAATCTCTTTCGTAATATTCTAATATTGTACCCTGAATCACTTCACAGCCAAGATATTTTTTTTGATTAACATAATAATTCACGACTTCAGGCATACCCCCGAGCACAAAATATTCGCGACATTTTTCAAGGGCTACTTCATGAATTGCTTGATCGACGCCAGTCGAAATGTTTACGTTCGATAAATACTCGAGTAATTTATGATCACCACAGGCCATTAAGAATTCATTGAATGAGCAGGGCTTCATGTAAAGCGATTGCACTCGGCCTACGGGTTTACGAAATTCGCTAGAATTGAGTGCAAATTCTAGTAAGGACCCAGCCGCAATGACATGTAACTCAGGCATCTTTTCCTTAAAATAGCGTAAAGCCAATATGGCATTAGGGCACTCTTGTATTTCATCTAAGAACAATAGTGTTGATCCTGGTATGATGCTTTGCGCAAAGATCGCTTCAATCGCCCGAATAATTTTGAAAGGGTCCAAAGTTTGAAAACAGATGCTAAATCGGGGTTCAAATTCAAAATTGATCGTTACCAGGTTTTCAAAATGAGCCTTTCCCACCTTTTCCACAACAAAACTCTTGCCCACTTGTCTAGCACCACGAATTAGCAAAGGCTTCCGATTGGGATGATCTTTCCAAGCAATAAGGTCATTTTCAACCATTCTGAACATTTTAACCTCCGTGTTTTCTTCAATTTTGAATATTTTACGGGGGTATTATTGATCAAAATAGCTCTTTTTGCAAGCCAATCGTGTCTACTAGAAATTTAATGAGGGAGGGAGGTGCGGGCTCACTCAAGCCTCATAGATGGACGGAAACTCGTAGGCCGTGGGGTTTTTTGTTGTGGAGGCGAATTTCGCCGTTGTGGGCTTGGATGATGTCTTTGGTGACGGCGAGTCCCAGGCCAACACCGCCCGTATCACGAGAGCGTGAATGTTCACCGCGATAAAAGGGCGAGAAAACTTGCTTTAATTCTTCCTCTGGAATTCCTGGACCATCATCCTCAATTTTAATTAGGCAGCGTTTGCCTCGGCTGCTTATCGACACTTTTACTCTTTTTCCATAACGTACGCCGTTATTAATTAAATTCGTAAAAGCTCTTTTTAATGCTAAAGAACGCCCGAAAAAAGGAATGCGATTGGTTCGACAAAAGAATGTAACCTCGTGCCCCATGTCTTCCATATCTTCGCAAATGGTTTGCAGCAACGAAACTAAATCCACTTGCACTTTGGATTCTGTATTCGCATCCGCTCGAGCAAACGATAAAGTTTCATTAATCATCTGCTCCATTTCTTCCAAATCATGCGTTAAATTATCTTGTAAATTTTGTTCATGCACAAATTGCGTTCGAATTCGCATGCGCGTGATGGGCGTGCGAAGATCATGCGAAATAGCGGCTAAAATCTGCGTGCGGTCTCGAATTAAATCTTGAATTCGCTCCTGCATTTTATTAAGCGCCAAGGCAGCCTCACGCACAACCTGAGGACCATAAATATCCAGGGGCTTTGTGTGTAAATCGATCCCCAATTGTTCCGCGGCTTTTTTAAATTTTTTAAGGGGCTTCGTAAAGCGATTTATCGACCAGACAAACATAAAAATCGAGCCGAATACAATTAATTCGGCGCTTAAAATCAGTAATTGATCCAGCAATAAATGAGATTTAAAATTAGCTTTTACATTTAACCACTGGCCTTTTTCAAATTGAATGGATAAGGAAAATTTATTTAAATCGTGCTGCAAAGCCTGTGAAATTGTCCAAAGTGAAGGGTTAGTAAAGCGTTGAGCATTCTCTGGCATAGTGCTTAGAGACGCATGCACCACTGGATCATCCATTGCCGCTACAGCACGAGGCCTATACGATAATGGAGTGGCTTTTACGACATGAATGGCATTTATAATTTTCTGAATAATCGCATCACGTCGAACATCTTCGCTGGCAATTCGATTCGCCTGCAAGTAAAAAATCATGATGGTCAAATGCGTAAGCAAAAGAGTCGCTAGTAAAACCAGCCCAATTTTATCGCTAATTTTTTGTCTGAATGAACTCATTCCATCTCAACTTCACAGGCTAACACATAGCCGCCGCCGCGGACGGTTTTTAAAATACTCGGATTTTTAAGATTGGGTTCAATTTTCTGTCGCAAGCGACTTATTTGAATATCTATGCTGCGGTCGTAAGGTGAAGCGGATCTATTTTTGGTGAGGTCCAGTAAATAATCGCGGCTTAAGACCATCTGGGGTCGCTCAAGAAAAACTAAGAGGAGGGTAAATTCTCCGCTGCTTAAACTAATTTCTAAATTTTCTGGGGAATATAATTTTCTCGCAGCTCGATCTAAACGCCAGCCTTGAAAGCGATATTGACTGTGCCCAACAGGCTCAATATCGGGTTCTGGTTTTCCACTACTGCGACGTAAAATTCCACGAATTCGCGCCAATAATTCTCGGGGATTAAATGGCTTGCTTAAATAATCGTCTGCGCCCATTTCGAGCCCTAAAATTCGGTCCATTTCTTCACCGATAGCGGTCAACATAATAATAGGGACTGAGGAAGAAACACGGAGCTGTCGACAGATACGCAAGCCATCTTCGCCCGGCATCATAATGTCGAGAATGATAAGGTCTATGCTACTTTTGTCGAGGATGGATTTCATTTCGTCGCCATCTTTGGCCAAGCTAATCAAATAGCCCTGCTGGACGAGAAACTCGCCCAGGACATCGCGTATTCCTTTGTCATCATCGACAATTAATATGTGATCTTGTGCCATAATGCAGTGATTATATCAGGTGGGCGTGGGCGATGTCATGACACCGCCCAAATCAGTACATCATTTTTGAGTAGTAATTGTAAAGTTAACGTCAACTTCATCTTTCACTTGGTCTGTCTTAGCCCAGTCACCCTGACCAACGCCAAATAAAAGTCGCTTCAGTGAAACATGGCCAACAAACACGGCTGAGGAGTCGGAATATTGCTTTACTTCGAAAGGAACGGTTATTTTAACCGTTTTATCCCGGATCGTTAAATCACCCTGCACTTCGTATTGATTATCTTTTACCTTAGTTATTTTGTCCGCTTTAAATTGAGCCTGTGGATATTGCTTTACATTAAACCAATCAGGACCTAATAAAGTAGTTGTTAATTCCGCATAAGTGGTCGTTACGGAATTAATGTTCACGGCAACGCTCACTTGGCTTCCATCTAATTCCTTCGGATTAAAGCCAATAACGCCTTCAAACGATTTAAAACTTCCGGATACCGGCGCATTATTTTGCGTGGCGGTAAACGTAATCGAACTTTTGTCTGGCACTATTTTCCAAACCGAGGCAAAGCATAAGCTTGGCACTACTAATATCAGAATAAAACTGAGTAATTTTCTCATTTCAGCATCCCCTTTAAAACGTCGTCCTTGTCAATAAAATGATGTCTCAATGCAGCAGCCGTGTGAAGGCCAATCACCCCAATTAAGCTATAACCCAACCATTTATGCACCTCTTTTAAAAGGTGCATGGTATTAGGATCCGGCCCAATTAAATTGGGAAGCAAAAATAAACCAAAAAAAGATACCGTCAAACCCGCAGCCGAGGACATTAGCCAACCGGTGAGGGGCAGTAAAAAAATATATCCATAAAAAATAAGGTGTGTGGCACGTGCAGCAAATTTTTCCCAAAGTGGCATATGGGCTGGTAAATCTGGCATTATATTATAAAGTCGCCAAATTAAACGCAAAATCCCGAGCTCTAACACTATTACGCCGTATTCTTTGTGCCAACCATATAATTTGAGCTTTTCTAGGCTAATCGGCAATTGTTCCATGTATATACCAAGGGTCAACATGCCGATAATTAAAAGCGCCATGGACCAGTGCAATAAAATTGCCACCAGTCCATAGCCCAAACGGGTATTTTTCAACGCCTTCATAAGACGAAATTAGGCTTTATTTTCAGAAGGAACTAGTGCTTCACCGGTAATTTGGAGTTGCACTTTATCACCTACTGCAGGCACATAAGCCTTTAAACCGAAGTCAGAACGACTAATCGATCCAGTCGCTGTAAAGCCAATAGCCTGAGCTTTTGCCATGGGCTGCATGCCTTGTTTTCGAAGTACGGCGTGTAAAACAACGGGTTTCGATATGCCCTTAATGGTAAGGATCCCATGAACTTGTGCGGAATTTTTACCAATCATAACGATCTTGTCACTTTTAAAAGTGGCCGTTGGGAATTGAGCCTCATCAAAAAAATCTTTAGAAGGTAGGGTTTCATCTAAATGTTTAACATCTGAAGACAGCGTGTTTAAATTTAACGTGACATCAACCTTTGAAAGCTGTGGTTTGCTGCTATCGAAGCTAACCGTTCCCTCAGCTAAAATTTTTCCATTTACGGAAGAAAACCCAAAATGATCGACAGTCCAAAGAACATAGCTGTGATTGGGATCCAACTTATAATCAACGGTGGCTGCGAATGCAGGAACCGCCAACAATAAAGATACAGTTGGCAATATCATTGCCTTCAGAAAGATAGATTTTAAAAATCTCGTCATTGCAATACTCCTAATTTGCGTGTTTTGTCCATGAGGGCTTCTGTGAAGCCTAACAAGCATTATACATGGCCTTCTTCGAGAGTGCTAGCAGGCTTTGTCTTCTGGGGCAAGACCTAATATAATCGCGAAACCAGCAGTCCCGCCTGTGCGGAAACTGCTTCAAAAAGCTGGGGCCATCATGCAACAAGAACTTAAGAAACTCATCGCATCCGCAATTGAGAATTTACAGAAACAACATTTACTCGAAATCGACCTTACCCAAGATGAGATTCAAATTGAGCGCACCCGTGATGCTCGTTTTGGCGATTTGGCGAGTAATATAGCGCTGATTCTATCCAAACCTGCCAAAAAAAATCCCCGCGAATTGGCGGAGCTCATTGTCCAGCAATTACCTTCTTCTGATCTTGTGACAAAAATAGAAATTGCAGGCCCTGGATTTATTAATTTCACCATCGCGGATTCTGCTTATTTATCAAAACTTCCGGAGATCATTAAGCAAGGCTCCCTTTATGGACACACGAATTTTGGACAGAAAAAAAAGGTACATTTGGAATTTGTCTCTGCAAACCCCACAGGACCCTTGCACGTGGGCCATGGCCGTGGAGCTGCCTTTGGTGCTTGTCTTGGGAATATTTTAGAAGCCGCTGGTTACATCGTGCACCGAGAATATTATGTGAATGATGCCGGCCGACAAATGCGAATATTGGCTTTAAGCGTGTATTTGCGTTATCTCGAAAAAACAGGGGAAAAAGTCACTTTTCCAGACAATGCTTATCGAGGAGATTATATCCTCTACACTTCCAATCGATTATTCGACGAATATAACACCACACTAAAACGTGAACCGTCAGATTTGATGGCCTTAATTCCTCAAGATCCAAAAAAAGAGCCAGAAGCTTATATCGATGCCTATATTGATGCTGCGATAACATTACTAGGACAAGATAATTTTGATTTAATCCGAAAATTAGTAACAACCGAAATTTTGGATGATATCAAAGATGACTTAGCGGATTTCGGCGTAATCTATAATGATTGGTTCTTAGAAAGTGAATTAATTCACAGCGGTTTGGCACAGGAAGGCATTAATCTCTTAGAAGAGCATGGCTACGTCTACGAAAAAGATGAAGCAAAATGGTTTCGAGCAACGGAACTTGGTGATGAAAAAGATCGTGTCTTGGTTCGAGCAAACGGGCAGCTGACCTATTTTGCTTCTGATGTCGCCTACCATTTACACAAGTACAATACGAACGCCGACAGGATTATTGATGTTTTTGGGGCCGATCATCACGGATACATGGAACGAATTCGCGCATTTTTAAAAGGTCTCGGAAAAGACCCTTCAAAATTGACCATATTACTCGTGCAATTTGCCATTTTGTATCGTGGCAAAGAAAAAGTTTCCATGTCAACTCGTGCCGGTGAATTCGTGACTCTTCGAGAATTGCGGATGGAAGTTGGCAATGATGCCGCGCGATTTTTTTATGTGATGCGCAAACCCGAACAGCATTTGGATTTTGATCTGGAGCTCGCTAAGTCTCAATCTAACGAAAATCCCGTGTATTATATTCAATACGCACATGCTCGGATTTGCAGTGTATGGCGTCAATTGGAAGAAAGCGGGGCAAAATTTAACGTAGAAATTGGCCAAAAGTCGCTATCTTTATTGACTTCAGATTATGAAAAGCGACTCATACAGTCTTTAACTCGCTTTCCTGAGATCATAGAGGTTGCCGCCAAAAATCATGAACCCCATCTTTTAGTGCATTATTTACAGGATTTGGCGAACGCTTATCACACCTATTACAATGCCGAACGGTTTTTGGTGAGTGACAATGCTCTGCGCTCGGCTCGGCTTTATTTGAATTTAGCAGTTCAATTCACCCTGCAAAATGGGTTAAAATTACTAGGGGTATCGGCCCCTAAACAAATGTGAGGATCACAATGCGTACTACAAAATGGCTAGTTTCAATCGTTGTTGCTTTAGTTTTAATCGTTGGAGTCGGAGCACCCTTTTTAATTGGTATTTGGATTCAGAAAATTTTCCCCAAGATTTTCTTAGGCCCCACGAATGCCTCTTCCATTCGTATGACCTTAATTGATTATAAACGCGGCTTTTTTTCGTCAACCGCAAAAGTGGCCATCGGTTTTAATAATGCTGATACCAGTAATCGAATTGTTTTTGATGAAACGATTCAACATGGGCCTCTCGTTTTTGAAAATGGGCCCATTTTAGCACTAGCTTTAGTCACCGCAAAAAGTGACGACCCCAATTTTAAAGCGAATTCTCGCACTATTTGGAAGCTCAACAAACAAATTATCTCAACGATCAGCATTCCCAGCATTGATGTTGCCAAAGCGCCTATCCATTTTTCGCTACAAAATCTCAATATGAATATTAATTATCATTCAATCCAAGAAATATTAAAGGCCAATGCCACTGTCGATAAAATTGAACTCCAAGGCAGTATGCCTTCGCCCTTGACCATAATCTTGAGCAACATCACAAGCTCGCAAAATCTCAATCGATCGAATCATATTTGGTACGGAAGCCGCACCGGTACCGTTGGCGAAATTTCGATTAGTTCTCCACAAGGACAGGTTTCACTCATCCACAACTTAATTGCGAATGGAACCATTAGTGAAGCTTCCGACAAAACCAATATTGAACTTAATTATAAAGCTCAAAATAGCAGTATTTTAAATAATCCAATCGATTCGCTCGATTTTGAATTTACAATTAATAATCTTGACACCAAATCTTTATCGAATCTCATTGAAAAAGCAGAGGCTAAAAAAGAAGAGCCCACTCCTTTAAATACCCGCGAACTTTCGGATAGTGCTATGGAATTAATTAGCAAAGGCGTGCTAATTACATTGGATCATTTGTCAATTTCCACGAAGCAAGGTGTAGCAAAAGCCGATGGAAAAATAAGTATTCCCGCCCTGGGCGCCGGAAATATTTTTCAGCTCATCGCCGCCCTGAAAATTGATTTTAACCTGCAAGTGCCCAAAAATCTGATGACCTCTTTTCTTGCCGCGCATTATCAAAATGATAAATCCGTTCCAGCGAATACCACTCCTATAGACTTCGCCCAAAAACAAATCGCTGGATGGATTCAAGAAAAAGTCTTAATTCCTGGGTCAAATGATCTTCTCATGATGAAAGTCCAATTTGAAAATGCCAAACTATTGGTAAATGGTGTCGAGCAACATCAAGGCACTTCAGCCACTCCTTTAGCAGCGCCAGCGAATATACCTTCCCCAACTCCCGAACCCGAACCCCAAAAATAAACGATGCGAGATTACGCCAACAAAAATAGACGTTCATCACCACCCCAAGGAATTGGCTTGTGGGTGGTGACGATCGCTTTGATTAGCTTGGCGCTGGCTCTCCCACTGACAATGATTTATATGAAGCACAAATTAATGCTCGAGAAAAAAAATCTTTCTCAAAATAATACCGATAAAAAACCTGTCGCTTTGCTTAAGCCAAAAGATCTATCCCAGCAATTTGATTTTTATACGCTTCTTCCCAAAATGTCAGTTCCAAACAATTCACCTGCTGAAAAAAATTCGCCGAAAAAACTTCCATCAAGCTCGCAGAATAAAGCCTAAAAACGAAAAAACCCCTTTTGTACTATAATGGAGTTAGAAGTATTGATGAGCGGAGGTGTTTCATGAGAAGGGTTTCGTTTGCTATTTTTTTATTGCTGTTTTCTTCCTCTGTTTTTGCTTCGCAAATACAGTCTTTAGCAGTTGGTGTAAGCGGGAGCAATGGTAGTTACACCTCACAGGCTAATGCGATTATTGTCGGAGATTATAAGCGCTTTGTTGCTCGTGAATTGGATGTCGATAATTATGCTTCGATGGGTGTTCCCTATGTGGTTCAAGCGAAGCGCATTAAACCCGGGGTAGCATGGATTCATATGCACATCATTTTTAAAGATTATTCTTACTATACGAAATCTGTCACTAAACAGGGTCCTAAACAAACCACGATTAGTTATACCCTGGCCACTAAGTCAGGGCCTCATCCAGAAAAACATGATTATAAAGCATTACATGGATCTACCATTATTAAAGTGATATCGGGAACCGGAGCTAATACAAAATTTAGTGTGAGTTCTACGACATCCGTTACCTTAAAACCAAGCGCTGGGAAATTTGGCGTACAAAGTGTAATGGCTACTGTAGCGCGTGGCATGATAAAAGCCTTCGCCAAGTAAGATGAATTAATTTTCTCCCTAATTTTCTCGGATCAAAAGGAGAGAAAGCGCGGCAAGCACTAAATACACTGGCAAAATAATGAAAGCGTGGTGATAGTCTGATACCGAAAAATGGCGAGCACCATTTATTAGCTCGCCCTTCCAATGTAAATCGAGGAATTTTCCAACCAACGGTTCTGTGAGGGCCCCTATAATATCGCTGCCCGTATTAATCATGGCTACTACCGTGGCCATCATGGCAAGTAAATTTATTTCTTTTGCCAAAGCAAATGCCAGCATGAAAGAAGACGTGCAAAATCCTATCAAAAACATTAGAAATCCAATCATCCAAAGCCCTAAATCAGGCCAATAAAATAAAATTAGCACACTTGCGCAAGACGCCATTACGCTGATTTGCATGATTCTGCGTCGATTACCAATTTTATCCGAAATAAATCCTAAAATTGGACCTCCAAATCCAAATCCAATAAATATGAAAGACAGTAGAAATGAGGATTGCTGAAGGCTAATTGGATAGGCCGCCTGTAAAAAAGGATTTCCCCATACGCCTCCCAAAACAGCCACAGGAGAAAAAGCAAGACCACTATAAAGCGCCAATATCCAGTTTTGTTTGCTTTTAAGAATATTGAAAATATTTTTTCTACTGGGTAATTCTGTTTTTAAAATTATTCCCGATTTCTTTTCTCGAACGAAAAGGAAAAATAAAATCGCAATTGCAATTCCAAGAAGAGAAACGTGCTCTAGCATTCGCCGCCAGCCTATTTTTTCCAAAACCAACACCAAAGGTGTTTGACCAAAAACAGCGCCCAGCATAACAGCAGTACCGAGAAGACCTACAATAAACGCAAATTGCTTCGGATTAAAATAATCAGCAGCGGTTTTCAAATAATTGACCGTAGCAAAAGCAACACCCATCCCCATTAAAATTCTTGAACCAATCGCTCCGAGTAAGGTATGAGATTGACTAAAGAAAAAAGCACCCAAAGCACAGCATAAAATGGCGAGAGGAGTAATTTTTCGAGGTCCAAATTTATCGAGTAAAGGCCCCGCAAAAATTTGTACAATTAAATATCCATAAAAATATACGGCTGCTAGATTTCCAAACTGGGCGCCGTTTATGCGAAAAGCGCTCATTAATTGATCGCTCATAATTCCTGGCGAAACTTGCAAGACATATTTATAAAACAAAAATGCGGCTGACAAACTAATTACAAGCCAGGGATACAATCGATGTTTTTGGAAACGGGGCATAAGTGCTACTCTTTTCTTTTTATACCATGTGGGTTATAAGTGGTCAAGAAATGGGCCAAACGAGCGGTAAGCAAGCCAGGTTTTTCGCTGATGACGGTGTCATTTACTTTCCATATGGCCTTTATTCCTAATAAACTACTACTGAGAAAAGCTTCCTCGGCAAGCAATAATTCCTGAGGGCTAAACGAAGCCAGTTTTGTTTTAATTCCCAATTCTTTCGCCACATTTAAGAGGATTTCGCGGGTAATTCCGGGCAATGCACCGTCCTCAATTTGCGGAGTGCACAGAATTTCGTTTCTTACAAAAAATAGATTGGCTATTGTCGCCTCTGAAAGATTGCCACGAGTATTCAATAATATTGCCTCGTCAAAACCTGCTTTCTCTGCTTCTCTTCTTGCTAAAATATTATCTAAATAATGTAAACTTTTTATTTTTGATGATGGTGAAAGTTCATTTCTTCGAATCGATGAAACAAGGACGCTTAGCATTTTTTCTTGTTGAGCTATTAATGGAGAAATCGTAGCTAAAAATGTTGGCTGTGCATTATTCACTGTAATGCCTCTAGGTCCCGGCCCTCTCGTTAGCGTGAGCCGCACGCTGGCTTCTTGGTCTTTTAAATTGTTTTTTTCAATTAAATGGCTAATGACTTTCTTAAGTTCTTCATACGTAATTTTTAGTGGTATTTCTAGAAATTCGGCTCCTAATTTTAAACGATCCCAATGTAGATTTAGAAATAGAGCTTTCCCAGAATAAATTCGGATCGTTTCAAAAATTCCGTCGCCCAAGAGAAATCCTCGATCGTTAATTGGTATCGTGCATTTTTCAGCTTCGAAATAAGCATTATTCATAAAGACTATTTTCATGGTTTAGCCTGCTACTTAAAACTCAAAAAATTTTTTAGGAGCTCGTGACCGTGTTCCGTCATAACGGACTCTGGATGAAATTGGACCCCAAAAACCGGGTGTTTTTTATGCGCAATTGCCATCACCTCACCCTCTTCACTGCGTGCAATGATGTCTATCTCACTCGACAAACCCGCTTCGTCAACAATGAGGGAGTGATAACGCCCGACGGTTAAAAATTCTGGTAAGCCCTGAAATAAATTATGAGTCGTGTGATTAATCAGTGAACTTCTACCATGCATGGGCCGTTTTGCTTTTTTAATTTCGCCACCATAGACTTGGCCAATTGCCTGGTGCCCTAAACATACCCCTAACATCGGAATGATGCCCGATAATTT
This sequence comes from uncultured Gammaproteobacteria bacterium, assembly GCA_963711375.1. Taxonomy (GTDB): domain Bacteria; phylum Pseudomonadota; class Gammaproteobacteria; order Coxiellales; family Coxiellaceae; genus CAVQDV01. Next base: position 1,206,474 of record CAVQDV010000005.1, on the reverse strand, counting down.
TCTTACAATTTCCAGGGTAATTCCTGCTCCATTAGGAGAACAAGGACCAGGCGATAAAATAATATGACTTGGATTTAAGTATTTAATTTCGTCCACACTAATTTCATTATTTCGGTAAACGCTTCGTGTATAGCCAAGCTCACCCACATAACGTGCGAGGTTATAAACAAAGGAATCATAATTATCGATCAGTAAAATCATGATTCCAGCACCATTCTTAATGCTTTCGCCTTATCCAATGTTTCTTCATATTCTGCGCGAGGATCAGAATCTGCCACGACCGCGCCCCCCGCATGAAAAGTAAGGACATTATTTTTAATGGCAAAGGTCCGAATTGTAATGGAAATATCCATGTCACCATTAAAGCCAATATACCCGATGCTCCCACAATAAGGGCCTCGTCGATGAGGCTCAATTTCTGCAATAATTTCCATGGCTCTAATTTTTGGGGCCCCGGTAATCGATCCGCCCGGAAATGTGGCAGCCAATAAATCCATGGCATTTAAGTTGGATTTTAATTGCCCGCTAACCACGGAAACCAAGTGGTGGACTGTCGTGAAAGTTTCAAGGCCACATAGTTTATCGACTTTAACACTGTGATCGACACAAACGCGCGATAAATCATTTCGCATTAAATCCACAATCATAATGTTTTCAGAACGATCTTTTTCGCTTCTCATTAATTCTTGCGCCAAGGAAAGATCCTCTTCAGCTGTTTTTCCTCGAGGACGTGTACCCTTAATTGGCCGAGTTTCAACATGATGAGATTGTAATTTTAAAAAACGTTCCGGGGAAGCAGAGGCAATAATGACCTCTGGAACATTGATATAAGCCGAAAATGTGGCGGGATTTTTTTGGCGTAATTTTTGATATAAACCAAAGGGGCTCATTTCCTCGGTTAATTCGGCAGAAAAACGTTGTGCTATATTCACTTCGAAAATATCGCCCTCGATAATATAATTGATGGCTTTTTGAACGGCGTGTTCATAATTTTCTGGTGTGAAATTAGCCATCACGGACGCTTGTAAATTTTCTTTTCGTTCTGATGTTAAAAATGGCTGTCTTATTTTTTCCATTAACCACTTAGCACGCTGGTCGGCATATTCGATTCGTTCAGATAAAATCTGTTTGGGAAATCCACTGGAAAAAATCCACGCCCGCTTTTTTTCGAGATCAAAGCCCAGTACCACATCATAAAAACCAAGGGCCATATCCGGAAAATCTAGATCATTGATTTTTGCCTTAGGTAATTTTTCTATATGATGACAAAGGTCATAAGCAAAATATCCTGCAGCGCCACCCTGAAACGGAGGCAAATCCGGATGTGAATGTAAAATGAAATTTTTTAATTTCGCCTTTACGAATTCAAACGGATTTCCCTGTATAATTTCCTCATTGGCAAAAATAGACTCCCCACGACTTCGGATCGTTAAGAAAGGAGAGATTGCGATAAAGCTATAGCGACCTAGAACGGCCTCTTCTTTTGAACTGTCCAAAAAAATGGCCCAAGCTTCCGCTTCAAAACGTGCAAATACCTCACAAGGATCCTCAAAGGGAACCTCGATTGATAGGGGCAAAGCGTTTGCAGTATTCATAAAATGTTCTACAAGTTAAAAGAGGGTATTCTTGCATAACTATTTCAATAAGCAAATTATTGAGCAAACTTCCTTTCATACCCCTTGGCTCGTGCTTAGGCTTGAAAAATGCCCACAGGACCCCATCTGTATGCGATAACCCAACGAGGAGAAGTATTTTGAGTCAATTTCGTGGAACCACTATTTTATCCGTGAGGCACAATGGCAAAGTAGCCATTGGCGGCGACGGCCAAGTTACAATGGGCTCTACCGTCATGAAAGGCAATGCCAAAAAGGTCCGACGTCTTTACAATGGCCGTGTAATCGCCGGATTCGCAGGCGCTACGGCTGATGCCTTCACCCTCTTTGAACGCTTTGAAGGCAAGCTAGAAAAGCACCAAGGCAACCTGGTAAGAGCCGCTGTAGAACTCGCAAAAGATTGGCGTATGGATAAATTTCTTCGACGTTTGGAAGCACTCCTTGCCGTTGCGGATACAAAGTCATCCTTAATTCTCTCGGGCACAGGTGACGTTATTGAACCTGAACACGACATTATGTCAATTGGCTCAGGCGGGCCATTTGCCCTAGCTGCCGCACGGGCATTAAAATCCCACTCAACGCTCTCCGCCAAGGAAATTGTAGAAAAAAGTTTAGGAATTGCGGCCGAAATTTGTATCTATACGAATAATAATTTTGTAATTGAAGAACTCGACAGCGAAGTATAAAGGAAACCCCGATGAACAACACACTTATGACTATGACCCCAAAAGAAATTGTTTCTGAACTCGATCGATATATCATCGGCCAAGATGAAGCCAAACGCGCCGTTTCGATTGCGCTACGAAATCGGTGGCGCCGCATGCAAGTGCCAGAAGATTTACGAAAAGAAATCACACCCAAAAATATTTTAATGATGGGGCCCACGGGTGTTGGTAAAACTGAAATTGCACGTCGATTAGCGAATTTAGCCAATGCGCCTTTTATTAAAGTGGAAGCCACAAAATTTACCGAAGTGGGATTCGTAGGCCGCGATGTAGACTCAATTATTCGCGACTTAATTGAAATTGCCGTTAAAATGACTCGTGAGCAAGCCATGAAAAAAGTTTACGCACGCGCACATGAGATGGCAGAAGAAAGAATTTTGGATGTATTAGTTCCAGCGCCAGTTCCTGCTCGTGGCGCATTTACCGGCGAACCAGGCACTGAACACAAAGAAGAACCCAAAGAAAGCGCCACTCGGGCTTTATATCGGCGAAAATTACGCGATGGCGAGTTAGACGATAAGGAAATTGAAGTGGATGTCTCCGCTGGTGGCTCTGTCGAAATTATGGGTCCCCCTGGAATGGAAGAAATGGTGGGGCAATTGCAAAACATGATGGAGTCCATGAGTCAACGTCGTACCAAAAAACGTCGTTTAAAAGTTAAAGATGCCTTGAAACAATTGCAAGACGATGAAGCCTCGAAATTAGTGAACGAAGATGAAATTAAAGCGCAGGCTCTAGAAAGTGCCGAACAAAATGGCATTGTCTTTATCGATGAAATTGACAAAATCGTAAGACGCGGCGAAACCTCTGGAGCAGACGTTTCTCGGGAAGGCGTTCAACGCGATTTATTACCAATCGTAGAAGGCAGCACAGTATTTACAAAATATGGCTTCGTTAAAACTGATCATATTTTATTTATCGCCTCAGGTGCCTTTAGTATTTCAAAACCCTCCGATTTAATTCCGGAATTACAGGGACGCTTCCCCATTCGTGTCGAATTAAAGGCCTTAAGCAAAAAAGATTTTGTCCGAATTTTAACAGAACCTTCGGCCTCTTTAACGCGGCAATACATCGCGCTCATGGCCACAGAAGGATTTAATTTGGAATTTTCTGAAGAGGGTATTGATCGTTTAGCGGAATTCGCAAGACAGGTAAATGAAAAAACCGAAAATATCGGCGCACGTCGTTTGCACACGATTTTGGAGCGTTTATTGGAAAAAATTTCTTTCGAAGCCACTGATCTTGCCAATGAAAAACAAATTATTGATGCCGCCTATGTCGAAGAACAATTAGCTGGCCTCGCCTCTGACGAAGATCTAAGCCGTTCGATTTTGTAAGTGAGGTTATCTGCTAACATTAGCATGAGTATCGAAAGTATATTCAAAATTAAAACCTGCAATACTTTATGTGGACGGGGCATCAAGCAACTTACCGTTCGATTATTGCTGCAACTCCCATGCCGCCTGCTGTGCAGACACTAAGAAGCATTCGTCCTTTGCCTTTTTCTTTTAGGATTTTGGCGGCTGTTGCTACTAAGCGGCCGCCAGTGGCGGCGAAGGGATGGCCTAGTGCTAGGCTTCCACCTTTTATGTTCATTTTTGAACGATCAATTGAGCCTAGAGGCTGATTTCTTCCTAATACTTTTTCGCAATAATCCTTGGATTCCCAGGCTTTTAATGTGCAGAGAACCTGCCCTGCAAAGGCTTCGTGAATTTCGTAATAGTCGAAATCCTGCAGGCTTAAATTATTTCGCTCGAGTAAACGTGAAACGGCCATGGTGGGTGCCATTAATAATCCTGCTCCATGCACAAAATCAACTGCAGCCACTTCACAGTCTACAAAATACGCTAAAATTTCATGTCCATTTTTTTCAGCCCACTCAGGTGACGCCATTAAAACGGCCGAGGCACCATCTGTCAGTGGTGTAGAATTTCCAGCGGTAAGTGTTCCTTTTTCTGATTTATCAAAAGCGGGTTTTAATTTAGCCAGTTTTTCTAAGGTGGTGTCTTTTCGTGTAATGGTATCTTTTGTAAGACCATCAAGACCCACTATTAAATCATTATAAAATCCCTCTTCGTATGCCTTTGCCGCATTTTGATGAGATTGAAATGCCAACTCATCTTGATCTTTTCTCGAAATATTCCATTCTTTTACCATTAACTCGCAGTGTTCCCCCATCGACAAACCGGTGCGTGGCTCTTGCACGGTGGGTAATTGTGGCTTCAACAGATTAAATCGAAATTCCGTTAATACTTTTAATTTATCACTCCAATTTTTAGCATTTTTTAATTTTATTAAAAAATATGTTAATTTTCGTTTTCCAATGAGAGGGATATCAGAGTTAGTATCGGTACCGCCAGCAATTCCCACTTCAATTTGATTGGTGACAATTTTTAACGCAATTAAATTGGCTGCTTCAAGACCCGTTCCGCAGGCGCGTTGGATATTCATGCCTGGTGTTTCTGCCGAAAGTGCGCTACCCAAAACGACTTCGCGGGTGAGATTCCAATCCAGAGGATGATTCATCACGGAACCCGCAATAACATCACCTAATAATTTCCCCTTGAGATTTTCTTTATTGACGAGCTCATTAACGGCTGCCCCCAATAGATCCTGATTCGTTTTGCCCAAATAATTTGTTTGCGATTTGACAAAAGGAGTTCTCACTCCGCCTATAATTCCAACTTTCCTTGTAGCGTTCATGAAACATCCTCATTTCAATTTAGAAGTACCTGCTATTGTACTGCAGCAGCCCCATGCCAGGCTAGCCTTCTTTGCCTTATTCATTTTCCAATTATCTTCTTTCTGACGAGATCCAAAACTCGAGGACTGGGTCGATAATTCTGATTTCTCCGGAGTCGGATTTTTCGATGAGGTCGTGACGTAAGAGCAATTCTAAGGCACCCATAATGCCTTTTGGAGTGAGGGACACTTTGTCCACAAAGCTTTTGGAAGTAGGCTCAGTTAAGCCTGGGTGCCTTGCAATTTCACTTAGCAATTGTTTTTGTTTGGACGTTAAAAACTCAGTGTCTCGCGCAACTGAGCCCTGCTCTTCAATGCATAATTTTTTCCAATTCGCTTCTACATCAAAGGGTGTTGGTGGATTTTCTAAGTCAAACAAATAAGAACATAAAATATTTATATAATAAGGGTGTAAATGCGTATAGGAAAAAATTTTTTCAAAGGTCTCATCAGCAAGTGCTCGCCCCCAGGTTTTTTTAGCAAACTTATTGATAAAATCACGATAATGTTCAGCCGAAATTCTATGAATTGGCATTCGGTGACAGAGCTTATAAAATGGGCGGCTGCGATCATCAAAAATTTTACCTAACAAGTGCCGATTACTTCCTGAAAAGATAAAGCTGATATTTTCAGTTTTTTGAGCCACAAATCGAATAGAAGCTTCCACTTCATCGCAAAAGGGCGATTCAACGATGGACTGGATTTCATCAATAAAAATGATGACATTCTTCTTAGATTGCTTAAGAAGCTCATCAATTCCTATGAGTAAGGATTTCAAATTCTTTTTATTGTCTCCTGCTTTAGGAGACAATTTAAATTCTAGACCTACCTCACCCAATTGGAGAGTAAGCGCTACATTGCGCAATATCGTTTCTACTTTCCGTAAGGCCCGTTCGCTCGGCTTCATTACTTTTGAAATAAGACTACCAAGAGCTTCATAAAATTCGCCTAATATCGCATCAGGTTCATATTTCATAAAAAGATCGAGATAGGCATACGGCAAACCGCTGCGATCAATAGCCCTCAATGCCAGGCTGGTTTTGCCATATCGACGGGGTGAAATTAATAAACTATGCGTGATGTCATTCACGTTTTTCAGGAGCTGATTAAGTTCATTTGTTCGGTTACAAAAGGCTTCGTCGGCCGCAATTCCCCGATTAAATACACTCTTAGATGCCATAATTCCGCCCCCATCAACTCTTATTATACTAACAGTATTATACTGGGAGGTAAATAGATGTTTACCTATCAGTATAATACTAATAGGTAAACGGATAGCGATCTATAAGGCCATCATGAGGCTTAACAGCATGATGTTGATGATGGAAATCGAAAACATTTTTCTAGCCCATTTGGCGTCGTCTTTTGTGAAAAATCCATTTATGGCGAATAATAGCCATGTTAGGCCAATGAGAAAAGCCACGAGAAAATAAGGCCAGCCTTTGTAGGCAAAAACGGCGGGCATTAAACTTGCCCAGAGGAAAACGCCAATATAAAGAAGCATGTAAATTTTTGTTGTTCTAATCCCTTCTCTCACGGGTAAAACCGGAATTTTTGCTGCCGTATAATCTTTTAGACGATAAATCGCGATGGCATAAGAATGTGGCATTTGCCAGATAAATAAAATGAAAAACAGCAGGAAAGCGCCCAAATCAAAGTGATTCGTAACCGCCGTATATCCCACTACTATGGGTATCGCACCGGAAATAGCACCTACTTCAGTGCCGTAATTCGTTTTACGTTTCGCGTATAATGTATAAACCACGGCATAAATAAAAAGACCAAAAAGACCAATGCAAAAACTTAAAGGGTTAACTCGAAAAAATAATATCGCTAAGCCGAGGACCCCCAATAATGCCGCATAAGGAATTGCAATTTTCAGGGGAATTTCGCCTTTCGCGAGGGCTCTATTTTTGGTGCGCTCCATCAATAAATCGATATCTCGATCGACACAATTATTTAGAACGCATCCGCAGGCCATCACTAAAGCCATACCCATTAATGTAAATACTAAAAGCGGCCAATGAAAATGGCCATTTGAGGCTAAAAAGAAGCCACCTAAAAGTGTAATGATATTGCCGAAAATAATTCCAGGCTTCGTAATCGAGATTAATCTCACTTAATTAACCATGTTATAATTTAAATTATACATGATCCACAGTGAACCGCCGACAAGAATCAAAACCACGAAAATCACGAAAATAAAAGTCATGGAGGTCCATCTACCTTCTGGGCTCATATTCATGCGCAAGAAAAAAATCACTTGCGCAAGCAATTGTGAAAGCGCTAAGGCTGTTAATACGATATAAAGATTTTCATTGGTCATCGCATGTTCTGAGACCAGCCAAAAAGCGATAAAGGTAAAAACCAGTGATAAAGCGAGGCCTATCATATAAGACGTTAAGGTCTTTTGACCCGGTGCTGCTTTTTGACCTTGTACTTGATGATTAGCCATTAGATCGCTCCCATTAAATATACAATCGTAAATACGAAAATCCAGACGATATCTAAAAAGTGCCAAAATAAGCCTAAATACGTTAGTCTTCGAATTGTCGCTGGCGTAATTTTAAAAATAAATAATTGCGCAATCATGATCGCCATCCACAGCAAGCCGATGCTCACGTGTAAACCGTGCGTGCCGACTAGGGTGAAAAAGGCCGATAAAGAAGCGCTGGTATGAAACGTGTGCCCTTCTGCAAAAAGATGGAAAAATTCATGAACTTCCATCGTAATAAACCCAAGGCCCAAAAGAAACGTGATGACGAGCCAAAAAGCGACGGCATTTCTTTTTTCTTTATACAAGGCCAAAATCGCGAGACCATAGGTAAAGCTACTCGCGAGCAGAAACATGGTTTCCACTAAAACATAGGGCAAACTGATCAATTCTTTGAGCGTTGGGCCGCCAAAAGTGTGCTCATGCAAAACGGCAAACGCTGCAAATAACGTGGCGAATAAAATACAGTCGCTTAAAATGTAAATCCAAAATCCGAAAATATCGGTCGCGTCTGCATCATGATGATGATCGAGATGTTCTACTGCTTCTGCCATTATTGGGTCACCTTCTTTGAAAATTCTTTATCCATTCTCTCAACGTCCGCGGCTTTCAGATAATAATCCGTGCTGGTATCAAATGCGCGAGCCACTACGGTAATTGCAACACCCACAATTCCAACCACGATCAACCACGAAATATGCCAAATCATCGCGAAACAAAATGCCGCTGCAAACATGGCAATAATAAAACCCGTGCCCGTATTTTTGGGCATATGAATGTCTTGATAATGTTTCGGCTGTTCCGGCTTTCCTTTTTGCTCTTCTTTCGTTCTCCACCAATCATCACGATGATGAACCTGTGGAGTAATAGCAAAATTATAAAAGGGCGCTGGCGATGGAATTGACCATTCCAATGTTCTACCGCCCCAAGGATCACCCGTATTATCGGCTAATTTCTTGCGATTTTTAATGCTGACAATTAATTGTAAAATCTGGAAAATTACACCGATGGCGACACAAAGCGTTCCAAGGGCAGCAACCAATAAAAGCGGATGCCAACCAAGGCCCGCATCATAATGATTTAATCGTCGAGTCATGCCCATTAATCCGAGCACATAAAGCGGCATAAAGGCGAGATAAAATCCAATCACCCAAAACCAAAAAACAAATTTACCAAGCCTCTCATCTAATTTAAAACCGAATATTTTGGGGAACCAATAAATAACGCCTGCAAAATATCCAAAAACAACGCCACCAATAATTACATTATGAAAATGTGCTACTAAAAATAAGCTATTATGCACCTGAAAATCGACCGCAGGAACAGACATTAAAACACCTGTCATACCACCGATAGCAAAAGTGGTGATAAATGCCATGGTCCAGAGCATTGGCAAAGAGAAAGTAATTTTTCCTCGATGCATCGTGAAAAGCCAATTAAATACTTTTACGCCCGTGGGAACGGCAATAACCATGGTCGCAATACCAAAAAAGGCATTAACGTCCGCACCAGAACCCATCGTAAAAAAGTGATGCAGCCAAACCACAAATGATAAGAAAGTGATGGCCATCGTTGCAGAAACCATCGTAGCATAACCGAATAAAGGCTTTTTCGAAAAAGTAGGAACGACTTCGGAGAAAATACCAAAGGCTGGCAAAATTAAAATATACACCTCCGGATGTCCCCAGGCCCAAATTAAATTCACATACATCATCGCATTGCCACCATAGCCTGCGCTGAAAAAATGCATGTCGAAAAAACGGTCTAAAAATAATAGAGCCAATGTGACGGTTAAAATGGGGAAAGCCAAAATAACGAGGATCATGGCGGCAAGCGCGGTCCAGGGGAAAATAGGCATTTTCATCAGGGTCATGCCCGGGGCGCGCATTTTAATAATGGTGACAAAGAAATTAATTCCAGAAAGTAGGCTGCCCACCCCGGAAATTTGCAGTGCCCAAATATAGTAATCCACTCCAGTATTTGGACTATAAGCTAATTCGGAAAGTGGAGGATACGCAAGCCAACCCGTTCCAGCAAAATCACCTATTGCAAGAGAAATATTGACGAGCATGGCGCCCATTACCGTTAGCCAAAGGCTCAAGGAATTTAAATAAGGAAATGCCACGTCACGAGCGCCAATTTGAATTGGCACAGCAAGATTTAATAGGCCAAACATTAAAGGCATCGCCATAAAGAAAATCATAATCACGCCATGAGCTGTGAAGATTTGATTGTAATGTTCTGGCGGTAAAAAGCCGTAATTATGTCCAACAGCAAGGGCTTGTTGTGAGCGCATCATCACCGCGTCGGAAAATCCCCGCAGCAACATCACACCGGCAAGAATAAGATACATCACACCAATTTTTTTATGATCGACTGTTGTGAGCCACTCGGTCCACAAATAACGCCATTGTTTGTAATAGGTAATCAAGCCCAGAACCGTTAGGGCAATTATTGCCATTGGGATGACGGCCGCGCCCATAATAATGGGATTATGAAGAGGCATCGCTGAAAGCGTTAAATTACCAAATATAAATTTTTCTAGCATATCGGTTTCCTTAGTCACTCATGTTCATGCCCTTCATATCGGGGCCCATATATTTCATGATTAATTGATTAAATAAACTATCGGGTACCGAGGAATAATATTCAACGGGATTATCCGAGCTTGGAAGAGACAATTGCGCAAAGCCTTCTGTTGTTAATTCGTTTGGCGATTCATGTACGGTTTTAACCCACTTATTATAGTCATCCATTGTAACCGTATGCACTTGGAAATGCATACCAGCGAAGCCGTCACCGCTAATATTGGCTGAAAAACCCCTGTATACACCGACTGAAGTCGCTTTCATGTATAATTTTGTGCGCATTCCTGCCATCGCGTAAATTTGTCCAGCTAAACGTGGTATCGCGAGCGAATTCATCGGGCCGTCAGAAGTGATGAAGAAAACGACCGGGACATTAATGGGCATTTCCACGTAATTTAGCGTGGCAATATTTTCATCGGGATAAATAAAAAGCCATTTCCAATTTAAGGCGATTGCTTCAATTCTTAAGGGCTTAACTTCAGGATCAATCGGTTTGTAGGGATCTAAGGAATGTGAGGTATTCCAGGCCATAACGGCCAATATTGCAATGATGATGCAGGGAATTGTCCAGGTCACCAATTCAATCAGGGTGTTGTGGGATTCATCAGGCCGATAGACTGCTTTTTTATTGCTGGCTCGATAACGCCGAGCGAAAATAAAGCTTAAAATAATAACGGGGATTACGATGATCAGCATTAAAAGGGTGGCCTCGATCAACAACTGTTTTTCATCTCCCGCCACGACTCCTTTCGGATCAAGAACGGCTATTCTGCAACCGCTGAGAAGGAGTGCCAAGCCAGCGAAAAAAAGGTATCGGAGTTTTCCCATAAATATATCCCTTAAAATGCGCATACATTAACCATATTTCATTTCAATTTCAATGCTTTTTTCTGGGTTTTTGGGGGTTAATACCCCTCACCCTCACCCTAACCCTCTCCCACCAAGGAGAGGATAATAGTTACCTCACCTTTGAAGGAATTGCAAAACCAACGAACCAAAATGAAATTGCTCCAACTATATTAACCCATTGCCAAGGACTAATACCATCATGCTGAAGCGCTAGGCCCAAAATAGCTGTGACGCTCAAAGCTGTAGCGACGCCATAAAACCAGCCTTTCCGATTTCTTCTCTCAGGAACAGAAATTGAGGAAGGTTTTTCTAGCCGACGCTCTAAATTTAAAGCGTGCAATAATTCATAAAATTCTCGCGGGGTCTTGGCCATACCTTCAACAGTCGTCTGCCAATCACGTAGCGCCGATTTTAAGAGCGGTCGCAAACTCCTTGTTTTACGCATAAAACGAGTCATAAATGGTTTTGCGCTAACCCACAAGTCTAAATCAGGATAAAGCTGGCGACCCAAACCTTCTACCGATAATAAGGTTTTTTGCAGCAGCATTAATTGAGGCTGAACTTCCATTTGAAAGCGTTCGGCGGTTTGAAATAAGCGCAGCAGTAATTGGCCAAAGGAAATCTCGGAAAGGGGTCTTTCAAAAATTGGCTCACATACCGTTCGAATGGCAGCTTCAAATTGATCGACTCGTGTATCCGGTGGCACCCAACCCGATTCCACATGTAATACGGCAACCTCTCGATAATCCCGATTAAAAAAGGCCAAGAGATTGGCGGCTAAATAACGCTGATCTTCTGGGCTTAAGGTTCCCATAATTCCAAAATCGACTCCCAAATATTTTGGCTGTGCTGGATTACTCGTTTCGACAAATAAATTTCCGGGGTGCATGTCAGCATGAAAAAAACTATCTCGAAAAACTTGGGTAAAAAATATTTCAACGCCGTATTCAGCGAGTTTTTTTAAATTCACGCCTTTGGCCTTTAAGGTAGCAATATTATTGATTTGAACACCATAAATTCGCTCCATCGTCATAATATTGGTGCGCGTATAAGTCCAATAAACCTTGGGCACATACATCATGGGAGAATCGGTGAAATTACGGCGTAATTGAGAGGCATTGGCGGCTTCGCGCATTAAATCGAGCTCATCCAAAATGGTGCGCTCAAATTCTAAAACTAAAGCATAGGGATGAATGCGCCGGCTTTTAGGCCAAAATTTTTCAACGAGTTTTGCGGCGGATTTCATTAAGGCAATATCATGTCGAATGACGCGGTCAATTTGTGGGCGACACACTTTTACCACAACATCACTTCCATCGTGAAGCACTGCCGCATGTACCTGCGCTATTGAAGCTGAAGCGAGCGGTTTAATATCAAATTCTAAAAATAATTGATTTATCGATTGTCCAAAAGTTCTTTCGATAATAAATTTCGCTTGTTCGCCCGGAAATGGAGCCACACGATCCTGCAACTTTTCCAATTCATCAGCAATATCTTCCGGAATTAAATCACGTCTTGTCGATAAGACTTGTCCAAATTTAATGAATATAGGCCCCAATTTTTCTAAGGTGCTGCAAACCGCTTGTCCGCGAGTTTGCTCTTCTTTTCCTAAGCGCAATAAATTAAAATAGCTTAAAAAATGTAGAGATTTTGAGCGACGACCAACAACCGTCGGGGTGAACGTATTTCGCATAATGACCAAATAAATCTGCATGAGCCGGAAAATTTGAACAGGGGTAATCATTTCTTTTTCCTTTGCTCCAAGCGATGAACTCTAGCCTCGAGACGATCAACATCATCTCGCAAACGTCCTACATCCTTGAAAAAGCCTTCCATTTGTTTCCCCATGGGAAGCAAAGAAGCTTCAACCTGAAAATATTCAGTTAGATTTTCTTGAAGCGTGGAGAATAATTTTTTCCCAATTGAAGTCATTTTTTGGGCACTGCGTGTTAACTGATGTGCCGCAACATCGCCTACGATTTTTGAAAAATGTTCTTCCCAATCAATATCGATTTGACGCATAATTTCTCGAATTTTTTCGCCCGTTTCGGTGTCTCCGATCATCTCTATTTTATTTGCAAATAAAGCTTCATTCGACCCTCGAGCGGCGCCAACTTTGATCATGTCAAATAATTTTCCACGAAGCGTAACCGATGGCACCAAGGTGAAATCTTCAGAAAGAGTAAGGCCATTTTGATGGGGCAAAATAATCCAACTGAGTCGCCAATCGGTTATTTCCATCACTATAACTTTATCGGATAAAGTGGCCACTCGCGCGATTGTTTCTGGATCGAGCCGCAAATATTGATTAATGGCAGTTTCCAATGCCTTCAGTCCTGTTCGCATTAAAATTTGTATCCTTTGTGGATGGCAACAATTCCGCCAGACAAATTAAAATAAGTGCAATTTTCAAATCCTGCCTGTTCCATCATGTTTTGCAAGGTTTTTTGATCCGGATGCATGCGAATCGATTCGGCCAAATATTGATAACTCCCCTCGTCACCCGCAAAAAGCTTTCCTAATTTTGGCAGTACTTTAAATGAATACAGATCATAAAGGGATTTTAAGCCTGGCAAATTAGTCTTAGAAAATTCTAAGACCAACAAAAAACCACCGGGTTTTAGAACGCGAAACATGGATTCAAGTGCACTCTGCTTATTGGTGACATTTCGAAGACCAAAGCCCATGATAATCCGATCAAAATAATTATTCGGAAAAGGCAATGCCTCGGCATTGGCCTCTACAATTTTGATATTTTTAAAAAGACCCTGATCTAATAAGCGCGCACGACCAACACTAAGCATCGAGCTATTGATGTCGGATAAAACCACCTCACCGTCATCACCAACCAAAGGGCTAATTTTCGCCGTTAAATCTCCAGTGCCGCCGGCCAAATCTAAGACGCGAAGCCCCGGACGAAATTGCCCAATTTGGACTGCAAATCGCTTCCAAAGACGGTGCACGCCAAAGGACATGAGATCATTCATCAGGTCATATTTTTGGGCGACAGAATGGAAAACCTCAGCCACTTTTTGGGTTTTATCGCCCACTGGGATTTCTTGGTATCCAAAATGCGTTTTTTCAGTATCGTTTGTCATCGCGATATTCTACAAGCATAATCAGCCGCCTGTCCAATATAAACCGAAATAGGCCACGAGATATTCTTCACCAATAACAGAATGCCCAACAGAAAATAATACGCTAAATTGTTTGGTCAGATTACAAGTCGCTCCTAGATCAATAATAGTCGCCGCTCGACTTTGCACTGTTATGGCTCCCTGCGAAAATATTTCTGCTCCAATGCTCAAGCTATCATTGATGTCTCCTTGCACCTGAAAACCACCATAAGGATAATCGCGCATGCCGAGGGCGGAATTAAATGCATAACCACCCCCAACATCCGCGCTCCACGCGCCCCATTTTTTCTTTACCCAAATCGGAACCTTGAGCCAGGTTTGTCCATTGCCCAAATTGAAGGTCGAATTTCCAAGGGGTAATTCAAGTAGTGGAGCAAAAGTAATTTGTGGCCTAAGCTTACCTTCCTGAATAAATCGATATTTAACCCCCACTTCCGCATCGCCAATTCCGGTCGCCGCGGGAACTCCAGCGATGGGTAGCGCCCACACATAGGGAACTATCAAATGAAGTTCGCCATTGGGTATCACACCCCAATCCCCTTCTAACGCTGGGCCCATAAGCTGTGGCTCTTCGAGCAACATATTATTTTTATCTAGGCTTGAAAACAAATATAATTCATAATGATGATATTCCGTAACCTCGGGGTCATCGCTTATATAGGGGGGGCCTGCGCACGCAGTACGATACATCAGGATTATTAATAAAAATAAAATTCTGACAATAGCAATTCTATTATTTTCCAAAATCCATTTCATTTCTCGCTTAATCCTTAATGCATGGTGACTATTGAAAAAAACCATGCTCCCGTAAGCGTCTCACTTTTTTTAATCTTTATCAACTCGCCAGCTCTAAGAAAAAGCACCTAGCATGTAAAAATATTTACGCCGTTGGGGCTCCGATAATTTTCCATTATTTTGCGAAACAAATTTAATGATCCAGTCAATGAGACAATCTGGCATCTTGAAGATATTACGGATCGCAATTTAGGCCGCATCGGAATTTTTAATAAATTCTAACTCCTTCGCGCTTAGCGATTTTTTTATTGTCAGGCATTCCTGTGGGTTTTTCTTGCTGGGAGATTTCAGTGGTCACTTTTTCGCCTAGCATGGTGAAAATTAATTCTAAATCTGTCATATGATCACGCAAATTTGACTTCGCTTTCCCAGGCAGGTTTTTATGTTTTTTATATTCGCTTGGTGTCATGCCAAAAGTGGCTTTGGAAATTTCAGCAGTGAGAATAGCGTAGTCAGAGTCATGGGTAAGGCCACGTTCTTTCCATTCGTCTGTTAAATTTTGGCGAATCGCTATACCGCGTAGCCGTTTGTCTATCCAATCTTTAGGATAACCTTTTTGCTCGTATAGCTGCTTCATACGTTGTTGTGCCAGTTCTGGATCTTCAATTTCTTGCACACGTTCATAACCTACCTTGGCCAACCAGCGCTTGAATGGCTCTGCTTTGGGAGATGGGATAGATTGAATAATGCGAAAAATACCTTCTGTATTGGCACAGTCAGTTGTGTATTTTTTACCATCTGCCGCAGGCAATTTCAGTCCGTGACAAATTGTCACGGACTCATTGCTTTCTTGCGTAAGTCTTTGTTTTAACTTACGCCAATAGGCACCTGCATCCGTACTTTCAGTCAGCGCGCCACAGACATCAACCACACTAAACCACCATGCTTCATTATGCCAACTACGACGAATAGACTTCTCTTTGAAGATCACAATTGCGATTTCTTTATTCATAATTTCGTTCCGATACGTCCAAAGCGAATTTTTTCATACCAATGCTCAGAATTTGAATTCCAGCTTAAGAAAATAAACAGTGCTTTTCCGATTAAATCTTTTTCAGGAACAAATCCCCAATCGCGGGAATCGCCGCTGTCGTCTCGATTATCACCCATCATAAAATATTCGCCGGGCGGAACAACGAGGTCATAAAAATTTACTGGGTTACTTGAATGACCGTTCTACTCCAATGACTTTGTTCCACTGATTGGGCTCCTCTATTCATAAGAAAGTCGTCAGCTTAACCCTTGATCATGGATGACGCAATTCGCGTGATGCTCGAAAGCCCCCAAATGGCTAAGCGTTTAAGATTTCCTTAAGGTTTAAGTGGTATTATATTGCCTGTTTCAAACAAATGAAGTGGTCGAAAGTAATGAGAAATCCCCAGCATGACTATAAAAATGGTCTATTCGAATTTCCAGCCAAAAAACCACGAATCGAGAAGTGTAATCCTGGTATTCTTTATAAGGCAAAACGCGGTGCAAGGTTTTATAAGGAGTTGCCCAATACCCCCGAAAAGCTTCAATCGATTTCAAACAAAGACACAGATGCAGTACCTTTATTTTCAGCAGGCCCCTCTCAATTGTACTGGTGGAATACTTCCGAAAATTTTTCTATCGATCGCCTTCCCAGAGAAATAATAAAGAAAAAAATTGAACCTGATACCTTTATTTTAGTAAAAAAAGCGCAAACGTGGGAAATTTATTACTTTAATCAAAACGCAGGTATTGAAAATATTAATATCCAAGATAAGCCGGACCTGAAAAAACTATTGAAGGCCTTACCCAATGAGCACTCTACAGAAAAAAATTTAGATTTGTATCAAAAAATTGAACTCGTGCTTAATAATACAATCACCCACCATAACATCGTCCAAGTTTCCTCAGAAAATGTGATCAATAAATCAAAAGAAAATCTCAACATTATTGGAATTTTGGAACAAGATACCGAAGTTTTCGCCAGCTACCCCGTACTTGAGGCTGGAGAGCAGATGGAAAATCCATTTTATATGAAAGTCAGCACTTTTTGTCGAATTTCAAAAAAAATAGAAGGAATGTCAGAAACCGGGCGTGAAATTCAGCACCGACAAACGGGATATATTGACGCTCAAAGTGGAAGCCTCGAGCCCATCGACAAAAAAGAATGGACTCAAGATCCTCTTTTCCAAAGGCTGCCTTGCATCAATGACATTCAACAATCCACCTATGGTGATTGTTTCCTCCTGGCTTCTTTAATTTCTCTGCTCAATCACGAGCAAGGTCAAAATTTTATTCTCAACATGATGAAACAAGATCCTGAGACTGGGCGAGTAGTTGTTCGTCTTTTTCATCCAGTGACCAGGGAGCCTCATTTTCTTGAGCTCTATTCAATGTATTACAATCAACACGAAATTCGGCATAAGGCCCTCTGGGTACATATCATTGAAGCGGCTTATGCTAGTTTTGGTTTTTCGTCCAAAGGAAAAGAAATAAACAAAAACGATGGTTCATTTGGAGCTCAATATGGAAATGGTGGATCACCAGCCCTTGCCATGAAAATTCTGACCGGTATAAATTCTGAATTGGTTCCTTTAAAACAAGTTGAGAGAACATCAGCTCTCCCTCTGGACGCTCATTACGTCAATGCCGCCATCAGTGTTTACAAAAATTTAGCAAAAACGGACTTGGAGGCACTCAAAAATTTTGTTATCAACAGCGATTCAAAAGATGCTGAGATTCAGAATAAAATAATGACGAAATTTAGGACGCTTTATAATCAAGACGAAGGTGAATGGCCTGACTTTTTCAAAGATGACTTATGTTTAATTGAAGCATTCAGATTTTTAGTAAAAATACACCCAGAATTTGGACATCCAACAGCCGATCGAGAGAAATTTAATTCCTTCCTAGAATTACAGTCCAAACACAATAACGCTGACATTCTTTTAGAGAAACAGGCAGATGAAACTCTCTATGGAATGTATAGGATCTACAAATCACTAGATTCGAACGACAGTGTCATGTCAAAGGCACTTTACTTTCAATTGCTAAAGCACACCTCCAAAAAACAAAATGACAAAGAATTAAGCTACTTTGATTATCCATCTGACCGGGGTTATGGCCATTATTCTCGCCAAGAGATCGATATATTTTCAAATATTCAGGATAAATTAAGTACTCATATATTAACCGCTTCTACACACAACATTCGAAAGGCGACATGGCCAAATGGCTTATATCCAAAGCACGCTTACGCCATCACCAATGCGACTACAGAAATCATTAATGGCAGAACCTTGCATTTTGTTTATCTCCATAATCCTTGGGGAATTAAGGGAGTGGAGTATCATTGGCCAAAAGATCTTTCCAAAAAATGCCCCCCAAATGAAATAACAAGCATCTCACAATCTGGTGAATTTAAATTGGAACTTCGACATTTTCTGGAATTCATGGAAGACTACACTTTTGCAAGGGCTGAGCTCCCTGTCAATGTTGAAATGAATTTTAGCGAAACAACGCAATTGGAACTCGGCAATATATTAGATCTTAAGATGGATAGCACCAATACCATTGCTGCTCTTCTAGATCTTTTATTTAAAGGCCTTCGAAAAATTAATCCCGTACCAATCAACTACAATTCACAATTTGTTTCGAAATATCAGCTCGCTTATAATGAGTTAAGACAAATTTTAAATACTGAAAATTTTCACTCAAGTAAAGAAGTAATACTCACTGGCAAAGCCCTTGAAAAACTGGCCATTCAAATAGCCAATTTTAGCTGCGAAGGAATTGATTTGCTCCTAATGATTTGCAACCGTTCCCTCGGCTATATTTTTTCTTTAAACCCTGAAATTTTAACAGAGGACTTGTCTAGCATCGAAAGCCCTTCTATGACAGTAGGTTTAGGCTAAACTATTTCTCCATGAGAAAACGAGCGCTCACTATAACTCATTTGAAAATATTTAATCGCTTTTTGCGGGTTGCCTATGACGACCAAAGTTTCGGCCAGCGCGCGATAAATTTCCTTAGAGGGGCGAATATTTAAAGCCGTTTGCAAATAATCGTGGGCCTTGTTTTCAAATTTTTCCTGTAAGCTTAACTGGCCTGCGCAAAGGAGCAGATCTGGATCCTGAGGGTATTTTTTAAGCCATTTTTCAGCTTGCATTAATTGCTCTTTTTTATTCCCGTTGGCCTCGCTAAAATAACGCAGTAAATCTGGGCACCATTCTCTTTTTAGACTTTTCTCGATGAGATCAATGACTTCTTGATCGTGATGATGCTTTAAGCGATTTTCCGCATAAATTGAAATAAATTCAGGATCACGTTGATATTCTGTAGGAAGTGAATGCCACAAAGCAGCCGCTTTTTCATGATCGCATTTTTCCAAACTATAAAATAATGAAAGATGCATAAGATCTTTCGCTTGCTCGGAATCTATTATTTTCATTCGTGACAAGGTTGGCAAAAGATCCAGCAATTTATCCCAATGATCTTGCCCCTCATAAGTTTGCTGAAGTAATTTCAAAATCAGCTTATTTTTTGGTGATTTTTCATATAGTTCCAATAATAGGGTTTCTGCGGCTTCCCATTTCTCGGCTTGCACCAACAACTGCGCTCTCATTAAGCGGACAGTTTCTTCGTTTTCTGGGTCTGCTTCTGAAGCTGCATTTAAATATTCATCACAACGTTCATGCGCGCCCTCTTGATTCGCACTTAATGCCGCTCCCAACAAAGCAATCATTTTACTGCCATTTAATTTTGAGGCTTTTGAAAAATTTTTTTCAGCACTGGGCCATTCCCCCGAAATGACATTATATATTCCAAGCTCCATTTTCTCGTCCATTTTACTGTGCAAACGTTTTTTTCGCCAATTATGCCAGCGTGTTCCTAAATCGAGCGTATTATTGATAAGCCGGATCAGAAAATATATCACCAAAAATAGAATAAACTCACACACTAGAGCGACCCAGAGAGAGGTTTCCAACGTCCAGCCATTATAAGCCATCAAGACATATCCCGGATCTTTCTGCACTAAAAATCCGACCAAAATAGCGGCTAAAACTAAAATAAAGGTAAAAAATAATTTTTTCATATCGCCACTCCTGAAGCTTTAGGAGGAATTACTGGCTTCTTAGAAGATTTAGAAACATTCGAGGGCTCCAATTTTTGAGGCGCAAGGGGAATCACTGGACCCATGGTTTTTGGCCCTAATGGTTTCAAAACTTTATCAGGAATTGGATTTTGCTTTAGGTCTGAGAGAATTTTTAGGGTATTATCCAAGCCTGGAAAATCTGGCCTCACATTAAGTGACTGTAATTTTGTTAAGGAATCCAAAATAGACTGAACGCTCTGTGGATTATGAAAATATTTTTTTAACCACACTTCCACGTCCTTTAAACTTCTCTGAAAAATCAGGGGTTTTTGATGAATAACTGCCCACTGCACTTGCATCATTTTAATCGATATATTTTCTTTTAAAAATACTTCTTCCTGGGGGCTAACCAGAGGAATGGAATTGGCACCAACATGGCGAATAATAAATAAATCTTTTAATCCCGAAACCGAATTTAAAAGGCGCTTATACCAAGGTAATTTTTCGGTCGTCTTTGCAGCGCTTTTTTGTTCATCGGCTGCTTTAAATTCCAAATTTGGCATTAAGCTCGTCGATTGAATTCTTTTATTAATATTGTCGAGCTCTAAAATGACGCTTTCTACATTAAACGAGGCCATTGCGGTTAAGCGCGCATAATCGGACTCCAGGGATTTCTGTAATTCACTCAACCCAGGATTATTTTGCTGCGCTACCTTCTCCATTGCCATTTTTAATAATTGTTGGGCATTTTCAACATCGTGACCTGCAATTAAATTTAAATTGGCCAAATTGACCAAATATACGACTTGGCGTAAAACAGAATTTTCTGAGCTATTTCTGGATTTTTGCTGCAATTGGTCTAACTGGGCTTGTAGGATATGAAGACTGGCATCCTGTTCGGCCAATTTCGTTTGCACTGCCTCCAATGCCACCGAATTCGTTGCCGCTTGCGTAGGCTGATTTTTTTGCTCCCAAATCAAATACCCCAAGCCCAACGCAATAATAGCAAGAATTAGCGCTATTATGAAAAAGGGCCATTGAGATTTAGAGGCCACGGGTTCTGGCGCTGAGGGTGGAGTTTGGGTTTGAGTTTGCTCATCCATATTCATATCCTTATGATTGTTTCAAAAACTTTAGTTACATTGTACGTTACTGAGAGCCTCGACAATAGCCTCATCGCTTGGATTTTTTGCCACATAAATTCCCTGCCGCCAACCCAGCTCTCGGGAAAACTGCAGCATCTCTGGGCTGATGACGATAATCGGTTTATCTAGAAGCCATTCAAGATCATTCGGAGAAAAAAGCGCGTGCAAATTCAGTAAACTTTCTCGGCTAGTACTTACTATAACAGTAATGGCCTGACGAGTAGCTTCAGGGATTTGAGTTTCTCGACTAAGGCTTGGCCTTTCACGACGATAGCAATGCACTTCGGTGATAAGGGCACCTCGTTCTGAAAGACCAGACTTCAACTCAGGTTTTGCATTTTCTCCGCAAAAAATAGCTATTTTTTTATTTTCTAATTCCTGGAGCTCCGACAATTTTAAAATGCCCGCACTACTGAATTCTGCGGGAACAAAAGCGACAGGAATACGATACGAGGCAAGAGCGTTTGCTGTTCCAGTTCCAATCGCAATAACTGGGACTGAAATTTTATATTGATTCCATAATTCACCAGCAGCATCCACTGCATTAGCACTTGTAAATAGGGCCCACGAATAATCGGCAATTTTTTCAACTGCCTTTTTCAACTCAACAGAGCCTCGATAAGAAATAATCTCCACTGTTGGAAATAGAAAGGTTTTCCCGCCTAAATCTTCAATTTTTTCGCACAACTTTCTGGCTTGATGCTTTGGCCGAGTGATTAGAGCAACAAGGACCCCCTTCTCACTCATCATCGGCTGACTCTGCCGAATTTTTCGGATTCAAAAAAGCTTCTGCGCCCTTAATTATCAACATTTCAGCCAATTTATAGCCTAAATCCGCCGGATGAGCAGGATCACCAGAAATTTCGGCTCGAATAATTCTGCCATTATTCTCATCACCAACCATGCCCATTAAATAAAGTTCATTATTTTCCAATACAGCATAAGCCCCCACCGCTGTGTGACAATCTCCGCCTAAGCGTAAATTCACTGCTCGCTCGGACTTCACGCAAATGGCGGTTGGCTCGTGATGCAGATGCGAAATTAAATTAAGCGTATCCGTATCGGATTCTCGACACTCAACCCCCAAAGCCCCTTGAGCGATAGCCGGAATAAAAATTTCCGTTGGAAAATATTCAGAAATTCGATGCTGAAAATTCAAACGAGCAAGACCGGAAGCCGCAAGAATAACGCCATCATATAAGCCTTCTTCTAATTTTGCTAATCGGGTATTAACATTGCCGCGCAGCAATTTTATAGAAATATCTTTACGCTGCGATTTAATTAAGCTCGCACGCCTTGGGCTGCTCGTGCCAACAACACCCCCATGCGGCAATTCTGAAAGCGACCCGTATTGCAGAGAAACAAAAGCATCACGCGGATCAGCACGTTCGAAGATCGCCCCCAAAATTAATTGATCTGTGGGCTGCACCGACATATCTTTGACAGAATGCACGGCAATATCCGCCTCATTATTTAGTAATGCCCTCTGCAATTCCTTCACAAATACAGATTTACCGCCTATTTCGGACGTGCGGCGTGTCAAGTCTTTATCGCCCGCCGTAAGAAGCTCTACAAGTTCCACCTGGATAGAAGGGTGTTTTTCGAGGATTTTTTCTTTGATGAAATTGGCCTGCCATAAAGCCATGGGACTTTTTCGAGTTGCTAAGCGCAATTTATTTTTCATTATATTTTTCCCTAAGTTCACTTAATTTTGCGTCTTTTTCCCGCCAAATCTCATTGAGCCAGTGCGCAAATTTCGCACGGTAGGCACGGTCTTCGTAGTAATTCCCAAAAAGATCTTCAGATAAAGGAATCAGTTTATATTCCACTAAAATTTCACCAAAATTACCGCAGGCAAAATCCCAAAAAGATAAATTTGGTCTGTCATAAAAAATAGTGGAATCGATAAAGCCATCGAGTTGATCGCGCAATTCGGTTAGAACAATAGCCGTTCCACCAGCACGAGGTTTCAATAAATTTTGAAAAGGTGAAGCTTGATCATCATGTTTTTTCTGGGTAAATCGCGTGCCTTCTGCAAAGCTGATGACGCTAGTGGGATGTTCTTTGAATTTTTCGCAGGCCTTTTTGGTGGTTTCTATATCCTTATTTTTTAATTCAGGATTTTTCCGAATGTCTTGTCGTTTATGGCGCTCCAAAAAGGGATACCCTAAAATATAAGAGGCCAAGCCAGCAAAAGGCAATGACCACAATAATTCTTTTTTCATAAAAAATTTCAGGATAGGAACTTTTCGATGCAGGGCCAGGCTAATAATCAAAATATCTGCCCAGGTTTGATGATTTGAAACCACCATGTACCATCCTTTTCGCTTTAATTCCCCAGTTCCCCGAAATATTAACTTTCCCGAAGCATTAATTTTTAAAATTAGACCATTAAGATCCATCCACCAGATCGGCATATTTTGCAAAAATGCAGTGCCCCTGTGCCTCCATTTCTTACTTGGAATAATGTAAACTGGCCCAGCCATAATAATAATTAATACAGCCACCAAGATACTCGACAGAGTAAGAAGCACGCAAACCAATACTCCTCGAATTTTTTTTATCATGATTTATATTTCTCAATTTCTTCGTAAATATTTTGTTTTTCGGACTTAATTTGAACATCGAAAGGACATTCGCTTGTTTTTCGGGTACGTGAAATGCAATTCCGATAGCCGCCCAAATTCTTACCCCAACTTTGGGTGGAGGGTTCTTGTGCTACGCCGCCATAATACAGAAGCACATTAAAAGCCTGTTTCGGCAATCCACTATAGACACAAGTAATCTGACCAACCGTAGCGCCGCTCCATTGGGCCCCCAAAAAGTCTTTAATACTGGTGACAAAAGATATATCAAAACTTTTAAATCCATCTTTAGATGACCATGTTTGTTTGAAAGGATCTTTTGTGAGCGCCGAAACGGGGGGGCAAAGAAGCGTTTTGGACGCAGGTGGATCCCCGAGCGCGAGAATTGGAAAAAAAACGAACATAAAGAAAATGATTTTTTTATTTTGCATAGTGCTGGATATTCTAACCCTAAATGTAGATAATTCCAAAAAAAGAATGGAGAAACTCATATGGCCAAACTTCACTATTATTATTCTGCTATGAATGCTGGCAAAACCACTACCTTGCTGCAGTCAAGTTACAACTATAATGAACGCGGGATGGATACCCTGTTGTATACCCCTATGATCGATGACCGTTTTGGAAAAGGGAAAATAGCTTCTCGGATCGGTTTGGAAGCCAATGCTACCATGATCGATACTCATTTTAATCTCTATGAGGATGCCAAACAGAAAATTAGCCTAAATCCCAACATAAAATGCATCTTAGTAGATGAAGCGCAATTTCTGAAGAAGGCTCAGGTACTTCAGCTCTGCCATATTGCTGATGATTTTAACTTGCCAGTGCTCGCCTATGGTTTACGAGCAGATTTTCGTGGGGAGCCGTTTGAAGGAAGTTTATACTTATTAGTATGGGCTGATAACCTGATCGAACTCAAAACGATTTGTCATTGCGGCCGCAAGGCGAGTATGAATATGCGGATTGATGCGCAAGGCAAGAAAGTGTCCGATGGTGAGCAGGTCTTAATTGGGGGTAATGATAGCTATGTTTCGACTTGTAGGAGACATTTTCGCTCTGGGGAAGCTCAGGCGATTGCTTCTTCTTTTGCTGCTGAGGTTGGTGTGCCTGAATGCCCCTCAGCAACCTTGCTTCCGTAAGGGGAGAGGGGAATTCATGAGGCATTGCAAAGTAAAGTTGTTCCCCTCTATAATGCCGAAATTCATTTAAGAACAGCGGCTCCCGCGTTGGCGAGCACCGCTGCAATAAGCTTGGGCCCCATTGGAAGCAAGGCTCCCCCCTGGGCGCTAGCGTTGGGTTTCCCACCGCATCAGCATTAGGCGTTCCTGCTAAAGCTGGGGCTCCTGTTAACAAGAGGTAAACGCAGTGAAGCAGTCTCGTATCGAACCTTGGTTGGTGTGTATTTCGGCCGCACTGTTTTTCTTCTACATCTTCATTCAAATGAACATGTTCAACGCCGTTGGCCAGCATCTTATGCAAACTTTTCAGTTTAGCGCTGCGCAATTAGGCCACCTATCTGCCAGCTATTTTTATGCGAATGTTATTTTTCTATATCCCGCTGGCCTTTTACTCGACCGATTTTCTCCACGAAAATTAATTATTGCCGTGATGATCGGTGCCGTGCTTTGCACCTTGTGGTTCGCGCTTGCCACTGACTATAATCAAATTTTAATCGCGCGCTTTTTGACGGGATTTTGCGGCTCTTTCTGTCTACTCTCCAGCGTGAGAGTGGCCTCGCGTTGGTTCCCCCCAAAACGGATGGCTTTGGTCGTTGGTGTAGTCGTAACCTTGGCCATGATGGGCGGCATGGTTTCACAGTCCCCGCTGACTTATTTCACCGACACTATTGGCTGGCGTCCAACCATTATTGCCGATGCTATCTTTGGCGTGCTCCTTTTAATTCCCATGATTATTTTTATCAAAGATTTTCCAGCCGGCGCTTCTCAAGCGACCGAAGCCCATTCTTCCAAGCACTTAGGTTTTTGGGAAGCCATTGGTAAAACCGTTTTAAATCCGCAAAATTGGCTGGCGGGCCTTTATATTTCCCTCATTAATTTACCCATTATGGTAATTGGAACCACCTGGGGCGCTTTATTTTTAACTCAAGCTCACCATCTCAGTAGACCCCAAGCCTCTTTCTTGATCACGATCATGTTTTTCGGTGTCATTATTGGCTCAACTTCCATCGGATGGATTTCCGATTATATGGGCAAACGCAAACCCCCGATGATTTTTGGTGCCGTCGCCTGCCTACTCATCGCCTTCCTCATTATTTATTTACCCGATCCTGGCTTGTGGACCCTGAAAGCTTTATTCTTCCTTCTAGGCTATGTCAGCAGTTTCCAAGTAATTGGTTATCCTCTTGTCGCCGAAAGCAATCCACCAGAATTAACAGGATCTGCAGAAGGATTATCGAGCATTTTAATTATGGCCGGCGGCTTCACCGTTTCACTTTTTCCCTATTTTTTAAATTTAAATTGGGATCATCAAGTCGTGAATAATCTGCCCGTTTATTCCCTGTATGATTATCAAATGGCCCTGCTCCTTCTACCCATTGCCTTTTTTATTGCTTTAATTGCTGCCTTTTTTGTGCGGGAAACCAATGCCGCTCATATCGTTAAAAAAAAATCGGAGATAATGATTGAACTCCCAGAATAAAAGTTACGCTAAAGCGTGGTTTGTCGTCTTAATCGCGGCCACATTTTTCTTTTATGAATTTATTCAACAAAATATGTTCAACGCCATCAGTACAGACTTGATGCGTGATTTTAATGTTAGCGCTACCTTGCTCGGTGCCCTTTCCTCTTTTTATTTTATTGCGAATGTTTTATTTCTTTTTATGGCTGGAAATGTACTCGATCGTTTTTCGACTCGAAGTGTCATTTTAACTGCGCTTTCGATCTGCATCATTGGTGTTTTTACCCTTTCTTTTTCGCATAATTTTTTAACCGCTTCCATCGCTCGATTTTTAATGGGCATTGGAAGTGCCTTCTGTTTTTTAAGCTCCATACGCTTAGCATCCCGCTGGTTTCCCGCGAATAAAATGGCGTTGGTTACTGGTGTTATCGTGACCTTTGCGATGGCCGGTGGTGTAGTAGCACAAACTCCCATGACTTTGCTCGTACATTTGCTCGGCTGGAGAAATGCCTTATTAATCGACGGCGCATTTGGCTCGATTTTTGTTATATTAATTACGATTTGGGTTCAAGATTTTCCATCGCATCATCAAAAAACTCATCGCGCCGAACAAATGATGATTCGCGAAGTGGGTGTTTTAAGAAGTATGCGCTTAGCGTATTTCCGTGTGCAAAACTGGTTAGGCGGAATTTATTGTTGCTTGATGAATTTGCCAATTGCCGTGTTGGGCGGTCTCTGGGGCGTGATGTATTTAATGGATGCGCATGGCCTTAGCAAATTAGATGCTTCTTATATCACCTCGGCCTTATTCGCTGGCTGCCTAGTCGGCGCACCACTTTCTGGCTGGATCTCGGATAAAATGGGGCTGCGTCGTCCCCCAATGATAATTGGCGCCATTATTTCCTTTGTTTTAGTGAGCATATTAGTGTATTTCCCCTCTTTATCCTTTGGAACTTTATTCATTCTTTTTGCATTGATCGGCTTAACCACTGGGGCCCAAATCATCAGTTATGCTTTAATTTCCGAGAGTGCACAACCCATTGTCACCGCCATGTCAGTTAGTGTCGTGAACATTTCTGTGATGAGTGGATATTGGATTTTCCAGCCAATTTTTGGCCGATTGATGGATGATAAGGCCTTCCTGCGCTTACATCATGGCACGCAGCAATTCGTAGGCAGTGATTATACTTGGGCTATGTATTTATTCCCGGCGGGATTCATCCTGGCCCTTCTTTGCGCCCTTTTGGTTCGAGAAACCCATTGTGGAAAGAGAGTCCCAGCTGCCCGAGGGCGTGGACCACATTCTTTGCAACAAGCCGCAGACATCATTCATCCGTATTGATACAATATAAGCTTCCATAAATAAAATACCTTTGGAGGTTAACGTGAAGAAATGGATTGCTTCTCTCGGTTTGGCAGGGCTTGCCTTCTCGCTTTCTGGATGCACTACGGCAGTGATGACCTATGTTAAGGTTCAGCGCACTCACCATGGCTATCTCATTGAAAGAACTCGTGATCAAGTTAAAGCCTGTCTTGGTCAACCAAAATCGACTCAACGCATTAATGGCATTGAGTTGTGGCAGTATAATTACCGTGCCGATAGTCAGAATATTTGTATGGTTGAAATTTACTTTAAAGGTCGAAAAGTTAAAGATACAAGATTTAGCCAAATTGGTACTAGAGGTACCCCAGGCACAGCTTGTCAGATTGCTAAAGAAAAATATAAGCCTTGTTTAAAGCATTATTTAGTATTTACTAAATAATTAAAAACGCCCCCACTTCATTTGATTTTGGATATTATTCCGATAATTTAGGAGGGGGCGTCTTAGTGTCCTGCTTCCCTAATGCTCGTATTTATTTTCGTTACGGCATCTTGTTTGAGCAGCTTAATTAATCAAAAGGATTTGAAAAAGGCCTTTTTTGTTCTTCTCGATTTGGTGATTTCTGAAGCTTACGCACTGGACTTCCCGTTGCTATGGAAGGAGAGCCAAACAAAGAAAAAATCCCTTCAACTAAGCTGCTTTTTCTCCAACCTGGTGTTGTTTCTACTACAGCAGGCGAAGTAGGCCGAGAAACAGTTTGCTTAGGCTCATTACCTAATTTTTTATCGGGATTTAAAATATTAAGAATTTCTTCGTTGCTTAAGCTCCAAGACAAAACTTTTTGGCACTCATCTAGCTGTGTTTGGCTGAGTTCTTTTCTCGCGAGTTTTGGTAGATAGGTATAAACAGACCCAGCATGAATACAAGAATTATCAAGCTCGCCTCGAAACGCTTCTTGAACAGGCTGCTGGTTTAATAATTTTTCTTGATCGGGGAACAGGGCCATTCTAAGCGTATCGCTGGCTTCTCGAAAAACCTTAAAGGTAACAAATCGAAACACCCACACTGGATCGATCGCTAGCACAAGCTGCAAAATGGAAGGCGGTTCAGCTTCCTTGCTTGCAAAATGCTTAACGATTTTTTTCATATTGGAAAGATTATCGGAAAATAAATCAACCTGTTCATTAGCAAATAACAAAATCCCCGAAAATTGGAGTTGGTTATATTGATACAACTCGGGCTCCTTTCTTTTATCTACGATAGCAAAGGAAAAAGGTGTTTTTTGAGTTTCGCCATAATTCGTAATACCTTCCTTAAAATTTTGTAAAAACTTGCCCAGTTCTTTTTCATTTAAGCGGCTTAAAAATTCACTTAACTTATTCCATTCATCTTGGCTGGGTCTTCGATTATACACCTCTCCAAGCAATCTGAAATCGGTTCTTGGCATACCCCTCTCTTCATTTCCAGGAATTAGCGGAATCCCAGCGTCAATTATTGAATTTCCAATAATGTCCGTGGGTCTTACACTTCGCAGATGGAAAATTAATGCCACAGAAATTAAAATCAATAAATCCGGATTCTGGAGTGCTTGAAACTTGTCACTACCACCCTGATACACAGTCTTGAGGCTACCCTCTAAGAAGGTCTGTTCGCTACGGGGATAAAATAATTCGGGTTGAAGCGCCTTATTCGAGGTAGATCGTTGATGAATGCTAATGCGTTTTTCTGATGAAAATCGCTCCACACTTTTTAATTCATTTTTAATTTTTCTAAGAAAATCTGCTGGGTAAACCCTAAGCAAAATTGATTTTGGAAAAAGATCCGGTAAATTCATTTTATGGCTTAATTCATTAAGGGCTTGATCAGTACAAGCACCCAGTGACCCCAACTTAAAGTAGGCAACGCATTCTGTTTCTGGGGAATTTTTTAAAGGGGTATGGCCATCCTTTGCTTCTATTTCCTCTCGCATTTTCTTAGTGAGTTTCTCATCTTCTAATACTGAAATAATTCCAATCTCAGGAAAATTCAGATGGTCAAAAGCTTTCCGATCCAGTTCCTTAATTTCCCATTTACCCTTTGAAAACCCATAAATAGAGATCATTTGACCCTTTTTAATTAAAATGGGGTTATTTCGATTATTTTTTGAAATTTCGCGGAAGTTTTTTATTGTATGGGGTCTTTCCTGTGATTGTATCGACATTAAAACCGGCCTGCAGGCATCTATTTTTAATTGCAGTGAAATCTCATCTTTCTGTGCAGCAATGAATCGTACCTTAGGTAGATACTCATCTATTATTTTCTTGAGCTCTGCTTTTAAAAGAGTTTCTTCTGGAGTATAAGCGCATGCCGATATTTCATCGCTTTCCTCATCTCCAAATGCATCCATATGAAATTTCTTAGGATCCACAAAATCCATCGACCGAAGGACAAAATCAGTTAGACTCATTACCATTGCAATTTTTTCGGCAGCCCCTTCGAGTGGCTTCCAACAGTCAAAAAAAGATTTTAATATCTGTTTTTGCGCATTGTCTTGTTCAAACTTTACCCCTTTTTGCGAAGGCACTTTCGCTGCTTTCACCCAATGAGCGAAATTCTCTGTGGTGGCTCTTAAGATCGTGAACGCCTTTTTGCCTAGCTCCTCATGAGTGGTTCGAGTTTTCTCATCCTTTCCCCGAAGTGCCTCAGAATAAAATGCGGCCTCATAAATTATTCCAAAATCTGGGTTAGAATCAGAAGGCGGCTTATCGTCATTTGATTCGCCTTTTACATCTTGATAAGGCGTGATTTCTTCTTCAAAAACAAATAATCCCTCAGACCCTTGGTTTGCCTTAATCACAGGATTAGTTTGTTCTGAGCGCATTATTCACCTTTAAAGTAATTTATTTTGAGTAAATAATACTACATGAATATTAAGGCAATGTTAAAATTGATAGAAAATAAGAAAAATCTTTTGGACTGGATCCCTCTAACATCTAAAAGAGGCTTCGAAGGATCCCAAAATTGGAATTACCTTTGGTTGATCGTAATCCCTTGACCGCCAAGGTCCAGAATGACCGCAATAACCACGAGCACAATCCAGCCATTGGTGAGGTTGTGATGGCTATAAATCATGGCTACCAGATAGGCGAGCGTTGTGTAGGGCATAAAGAAGAACCCTAGCAGCGGCCAAATTACGGTTTGGTAAGCGGCCGAGAACCAATGCGTGAATATAAATATCAAAGCAATCACCACCCGAGGCGTGATTAAGGAAAAAAATGCGAATAAACAGCCCATACTAACTCCCAATGTTGATTAATCTTGGCTTAATTTTACCATAGTTTGTCAGATTTCGAGACTCGGTTTTTCTCTTAGTGCCTAAATCGCTTCGAGATTGGCAAAGCTCGCGACCAGCCATTTGGTTTCATTGTTGTCGAACTTTACCTGCAGCCGTAGATTTTCTCGAGAGCCTTCGTAATTAATAATGATGCCCGTACCAAATTTTTGATGGCGAACACGTTGGCCCACTTGCAAAGAAGAATCTAAAATTTGTGAATCTTCTCGGTCGTAATAAGTGCCCGTGGGTCGCGAAATTTTTGTGCTTGGGCGAACAGAATCGATTAATTTTTCGGGCACCTCGTAAATAAATCTCGAGGGACTATTGAATTGTTCCCGACCATATAAATGTCGGCATTCCGAATAGGTTAAATATAATTTTTCTTTGGCGCGCGTCATACCTACATAGCATAAGCGACGCTCTTCTTCTAAGCCATTCGGTTCGTCTGTGGACATACGGTGCGGAAATAAATTTTCTTCCATGCCGGAAATAAAAACTATCGGAAATTCTAGACCTTTTGCGGAATGAAGCGTCATTAAATTAACGCAATCCGTATTCACTTCTGCTTGGCCTTCACCCGTTTCCAAAGCCACATGTGCTAAAAAAGCCGCAAGAGGGGTTAAATTTTCTCCGGCATTTTCAGGCTTAAATTCACTCGTGGCATTCACTAATTCTTCCAAGTTTTCCAGTCGAGAAATGCCCTGCTCCGATCGGTCTTTTTGATAAAGCGCCATTAAACCGCTTTCTTTTAAGACATGATCCGTTTGAGTTCCTAAATCATGCTTTTTGGTTTCATTGTCTAAGGAATGAATAAGGGTTAAAAAGGCGCTCAAGGCATTTTTGGCGCGTCCGCTTAATTTATTCCCTTCGGTTAAAAATTCAGAGCTCTGCCAGAGAGAGGCCCCATTATCGCGGGCTGTTTCACGCAATATTTCTAGCGTGGCATTTCCTATTCCCCTCGTGGGAGTATTAATAATCCGTTCAAAAGCCGCATCATCATCACGATTCGCTAATAATCGTAAATAAGCTAAAGCATCTTTAATTTCCATCCGCTCGAAGAATTTTAAGCCGCCATAAATGCGATACGGAATTTGCGCATCAATAAATTTTTCTTCAAATACGCGAGATTGTGCGTTTGAACGATATAAAATCGCGACATCTTGATATCGATAATCGCCGCGCCGCATTAAATTTTGAATGGTGCTGACAATAAAATAAGCCTCATCGCGTTCATTAAAGGCCGCGTATAAAGTAATTTTTTCGCCAGTGCTGCCCTCCGTCCACAAATTTTTCCCCAAGCGGCCCGTATTATTATCAATAACCGCATTCGCCGCATCCAAAATCGTTTGAGTGGAACGATAATTTTGTTCGAGTCTAATTGTGAGAACATTCTTAAAATCCCGCGTAAAACGATGGATATTTTCAACTTGAGCGCCACGCCAGGAATAAATGGATTGGTCATCATCGCCAACAGCCATAATGAAGGATGAAGAGCCTGCAAAAGCCTGCAACCAACGATATTGAATGGTGTTTGTATCTTGAAACTCATCAACTAAAATATGTCGAAAGCGATTTTGATAATGTTCAGAAATGCTTAGGTTTTTCTCTAGCAATTCTAAAGCGCGCAAAATTAATTCCGCAAAATCCACCAATCCACTGCGTTGGCAAACGTCTTCATAGGCACGATAGACTTGAATTAAAATATCGGAATGAAAGCTATTATCGCCGACAATTTGAGCGGGGCGAAGACCCTCATCCTTTTTTTTATTAATGTACCATTGCGATTGCTTGGGCGGCCATTTGGCTTCGTCTAAATTGAGATTTCGATGCACCCGTTTAATAATGCGAAGCTGATCATCGGAATCCAAAATTTGAAAAGACTGCGGCAAATTCGCTTCTTTCCAATGCGCACGCAAAAGGCGATGCGATAGTCCGTGGAAAGTGCCAACCCACATCGAAGAAAGGCTCATGCCTTGCAAGGCCTCGATTCGTCCCCGCATTTCATAGGCCGCTTTATTCGTAAAGGTCACCGCTAAAATCGCATGGGGCGAAACGCGCTCATGCGCCAAAAGCCAGGCGATGCGATGCACGAGCACACGCGTTTTACCGCTGCCTGCGCCAGCCAAGACCAGCACATGCTGCTGTGCAGCCATAACCGCCGCTTGTTGCTCGGCATTCAAATTTTCGGTGAGGTGACTTAATTCCATGGCCGGCATTGTACTCGATTTTTGAGATCAAGCAAAAGAGCTAAAGATTTAAAGTTTTCTTTTCTTCTTGTTCTTCCTCTTGTTGTGGAAATAGAATTTGATAGGCCTCCTCAATGTGTTTCTTCCGGAATTTATGTGCTTCCTCGACTTCACCACAAGGAATTTCACTTAGTATAGCGAGAAGTGAGCAACTTTCAGGAAAAAGAGGGTTTTCGTCACCAGGCTTCGAAATATGTCGGCCCTCTATAATCACCTTCTGGGCCATCAATCGAAACATTTCAATCATATATGGACCGCAATGCCGCAGTTCTCGTTCTGCTTGCTGCAACTCAATGGTATTCTCCAGTAATTCACCCCGCTCTAATTGGAGCTTTCCTAGTAATTCCCCTTTAAAGTCCTTCGACACCATCTTCCCAGCAGGATCCAAATAAAAAATCTGGCTTTCGCGCTTATTAATAATCAGGGCCACCCAATGATTTGGGGTCTCCGGACTGTTCTCCCTATCAAAAGATACATTCAGAGGTATAAAAACATAATTTGCTTTTTGGGCCAAAAGTTGGCGCAAAAAATCTATGTTTAAGGCTTCAGACTCAGTGAGTGCAGGACAAAGTTTAATATCTGGAGTATGAAAATGAGCCTGCATTAATATATTGACGAAATCACCTGAATAATAACTATCTAAGTTCCTTAAATTTGGTGTGATCTCCTCTCGAGAAATATTCACCTCACCCTCCAGTGTGCGGATATCAGAACCCCATTCATTTAGGATTTTACTAGCACAATTAAGTTTTGGTGCTGGGGGTAAGGAGCTCTTGCCTGAGGAAGTCTGTTCAGTAGAAGTCTGATCGACTACTTTTTCATCTTTACCGTGCGGCTGTGCCTCTTCCTTCTTCCTGCTTCCTTCTTCTTTCTCCCTGCTTCGTTCTTCCTGCTTCCTGGTTCCAAATAGCCCGAAAAATGTAGCTAAAGATTGGCTTTGATCTTCTGAACCTGCCTTGGATCCCTCTTTTGCACTAAATTCTCGGTTCTTTTGAATTTTGAGTGTATAAGAACCCTCTTTCTGCAGAGTGCTTGTTTTCAAAATTGGAACGAAATTAGATTCGTAATCCACTATATGAATTATTCCTTTGTCATTCCAATCAATCGCCTCTTTGTTTACGGTTTTAAGCTCATTTTTGTGAATCAGATAATGACAAGGTTCTTCCTGATCTACTGCAATTACATGAATCCTAACTCCGAGTTTCATAGAAAGAATATGAGCATCGAGATTGATTGCCCCTAAAATTGGCGTCCTATCATCACCAATCCCCTCGCCGGCTCTTCGTTCCTCCGCCGTATACTGAACATTGGCAAAATAGCCTTGATAGCTAGCCGTATCCTCATCAAAGTTCTGTGCTACCCAATTGGCAGAATGACTTGAAATCCCCCCACATTGTTGATCGAGAGAGACCACATAGTCGTGACACAAAACCCGCATAGTTTTACAAGTATGCACTTCTTGCCCCAATATTTCATTCATGGATTCAGCACAAGAATCAAAAAAGCTATCCCCTTTTCTTTTTGCTTTTCCTAATTTTAAATTCTCAGGAACAAGCTTGAAAAATATCCTCTGTTCTTCTCCTCGAAAAAGTTCTTCTCTTTTAAAGATTATCTTACAGCTTTCCTCATCAGGGTCTACAAAACTAATATCTTCCTCTAGATTTTGATCAGGATTGAGATCGCGCTCACATTCCTCCTGCAAGTTTTTAATATTCTCGTTGTAATATTGAACAAAGTTAGAGCAGCTCTTATTTAATTTTTTATCACGGTTATGTGGCTCAATTCCCAATTCATCCTTAATAGCCGCCAAATTCGAAAATTCTTTTAATAAATTCAAGATCTCAAATTGCGTCTTAATAATAATAGCAAAATTTCTTTTTTGTAGGCGATGAGATTTAAGTATGGCAGCATAGGCCTTGATTTTTTCAATATTTTCTAATGATTTTTTTTGTTTCTCCTGCATTATAAAACGATTATTTTTGATGTCCCAATTATAAGTTGCAATGTTTTTTTGACACTGCTCGACCAAAGCAGATATTCCCGTCTGGATTATTTGATTCTTAATTCGGTCTAGTTCCTCTTCAAGCACTTTTTTACTGTTTCTAAGGCCATCAATTTCTCTGCTCAAATTCTCTACTTCATTCAAAAATTGATCCTCTAGTTTTCGATATTGTTCTAAATCCATTTCTAGAGTTTTGCTTTTGGTATAAAGATTGATAATATTAGCCTCATTAATAAATATCTTCGGTAGGATATGAGAAATCTTTACCCAAGGTATGATTCTAGGATCGCTCCAATCGGTTTTTAGCACATAAATCATTTTAGTACCTTTTTCCGAAGGTTTTTTGCCAGAAGGATGTACCGAAGTATCCAAGCGGAAATTTGCCCCTCTGAGATAAGCAATGGCACCTACCGACTCTCCATACTGTAAAAAACGTTCTTGCTCCTCTTTTTCTGAGGGAAGAATTCGAAATTTTTTATCAAGATAAACGTAATGAGTGAGTTTGCCTCGATATTGACCTGCAATTATCTCGTCACCACTTTTCGCAAAATCATCAAGTTTAAATGGTCTAAAATCATCAAAGGCATTTTGCAAAGCATTAGGCTTCAAAGTGGATATCTTAATCGTATCATTTACCTTAGGTTTAAATTTGTAGAGTAAAATTTTTTGAACCCCATCAGAAAGTTGCTTAATTTCATCTGGAATTTTATCCTTTTCTCTTTGGACAACATTCCCCTTCTCTCTCCAAAATTCGGTCGAAAGGTCCAAGTCTTTTAACTTTTCTTCTTTTTCTCGAATATAAGCCTCTAGAGCTTCGATTTGCCCTTTCTTTATCCAAATTTGCTCTTTTTGCACATCGGAGTTAATGGCTTTTAATTCAACTAGGATTTCATTTTTTTCTACATCATCCATTTGATCAAAACGAGCACATTTTATTATTTTTTGCTTGAGTCTATGAATAAGCATATTTTCGTCTATCATTGCTCTGATAATATCCTTTTGATCATTTTTGCTTTTAATTAAATCAGCTTTTTCCCCCTCAATAAATTTTTCCTGTACGGCAATAAGCTCTGGAAGTTTAAACAGGTAAGGTTTTAGGATTCCTTTTTTCCAGGTATCAAGTGACAAGGAAATATGTTTTCCAAATTGCTGCTGAAAATGGGGCTGATTTAAAGCCTTAGCAAAGGCACTTTTAGGTATGCCAGGGGCTAATACCAGCATTTTAAGCATTTCTCTACGTTGAAAAGGGTCCTTGATGTTGTGGCATTGCACTCTTAAATTCTCGATCATTTCACTCAACAATTCCAAGGCAACCACCCTTCTCATCCCATCAAACTGAGCCTCCCCCTGGTCATTTTTTTCCAGTTCCTCTTTCTCTGCTTTAAGCTTGCTTTCCACCACTTCCGAAATAATTTTTATGGGATCCTTATACACGTTATGTTTTGTGACGACCAAAAAAATGGAACTTCTAATTTTTTGATCCGTAAAAATTTCAGGGACCCTTTCGCTAAGATCCAAAAATAGGCTTAGAACTGGGCCTGCCCTGTCTAAGAAAAAAGCCTCAAAAGGGATAGTAAGAACAATAGATTTTATCGCTCTAGCATTTATTACCGTGTGATCTATACTGATCATAGTGGCTATATCATAATCATCCCCCCTTGTGTCTTTGTTTCCAGGGCAATCACAAAGCACTATCGATTTTAAAGCTTCTTCAAAACGCGTATCTTGTTCAAGGTTCTCAGCTTCCACTACTGGCCTATCAACTTTTGCGAAGTCAAATCCCTGTACATAAGTAGTTTCGGAGGACCAAGACTGCCCTATTTTAGGTATTTTTCCTTCTTTAACAAGGTGCTCATCTTTCGGTTTTATCACCAAAACATTTTGGAAATACTCATTCTGAATGAAGGTCATTTTAGCTCCCAACAAAAAAGCCGCTTCTGCACTTTTTCCAGAGCCCGTTGTTCCAAAAAACAAAATGAGATCTTTGTCCTTCATGGAAGTAATGTGCTTAAATCCATTTCCCAACAATTCCATGGCCTTAAATACATAGGAAGATTTTTCTTTGTTGTTGATCATGTTGAGGTAATTGGCCTCTAAAACAAGCTTTTTTAGAATTTCACTGGTCGTTTTCTCCTCTCCAACCTGCTTCTGAAGGCTCACGATTTCTTCGAGGAGTATGGGGAGATTTTCAAACCCAGCAGTCGATTTTTCGAGGTTTAAAATTACATTTTGGGACAAAAACTGTATTTGATTTCTGAATAGATCCTCGAGCAGGGAATCGAAGTAGGCCCGATTCTCA
Source organism: uncultured Gammaproteobacteria bacterium (assembly GCA_963711375.1). Classification (GTDB taxonomy): domain Bacteria; phylum Pseudomonadota; class Gammaproteobacteria; order Coxiellales; family Coxiellaceae; genus CAVQDV01. The sequence continues at coordinate 1,168,917 of CAVQDV010000005.1, read as the reverse complement.
TGATTTTTCAAAATTAGTAACACTTTATTACGCAGTAGATCAATTTTTTTAAATTTTTCAAGCTTGATTTTATTTTCGTCTTTATAGGATTCTTTAACTTTAATTTTATCTTTTGCATTCTGTGCATTAATCCCCTTAATTGGGAACTCAGTAAACACGGCCACCTTACAACACATCAACTCAGAAATAGAAATATCTTGAGAACCCGTTGATGAACCCAATTTAATTTTTTTATCTGAGCCCAAGGATGATTTTTGAAAAATTTCGATCTCAAACCGACTAGAAGTCAAATCACTTTCTAAACTAAAGATACGATTAAATCCCTCGGTACTCCATAAGCCGCGGTATTTTTTTTCCTTTGCCGGCTTCCAATTCTGGCTCAAGCTGAGCCAATATCGACCCTCGTTCAATTTTTCAGCCAGAACTGACCCAGAAATTGCTTTAATATCGATGCATCTTTTTTCTTCCTTAACTAGGGAGGAATCAAAATGGGTCTTCAAATATTCCCAAAAATTATATTCGTGTTTCTTACTAATAAGCACTTGCGAAATGCTTCTATCAAAACTATCGATCTCCAGCTTTACTTTAGAATCGTCTTCTAGATCAAACCAGCACGAACGCCGATCTTTTTTGCAAGAAAGAATCTCAGCCTGTCTTGTTTGCACACCATCTGGATCAGAAAGAACCAGTTTTTTTCCAATAAAAAAATTTTCGGCTTCGTTAAAATACTTCAAAAAACTGTGGTCTGGCTCATGCCTATAAATCCTAATGACAGCCACCTCAAACTTAACCTGCTTTTGAATTTTCTTTAGCTCCGCATCAATTTGTTTAATCCCCTGTTCACCAATTTTACTAAAAACAAACTGATATATCGGACTTTCTTTTATATTGCCGCCTAAATAGGGTTCGTCCGCCAGTTCAAGCAGTCTTTCTCTCGCGCTAGTAGAAAAGGCTATTATTGTGCTTGTCATTAAAAGTCGTTTAAGATAAATATTTTCTTCTATTTTTTGCGAGGGTGCATATAATGCGGGATATTTTGCAATAAGGTTATTGAATTGTGAAAATAGCCCACGATTTTCAAGTGTCAAATGCTTGGATAAATATTGAATTGTAAAATATTCCACCAGGATGCTTGAGGAGAAGCTAATCTTCTGCAATTTCGAACCCGGTTCTGCTTTTATGAACTCAATGAAACCCGTATTATTGAGCTCTTTAAGAAAGTTTTCTCTTCGCCAGTCACCAATGTTTTCATTGGATTTTAACTTGTACCAATTCGATATTTCAACTTCTACTGAGTCGAGTTCAAGCACTTTTTTTGGCCAGGCTTTTGCCGCTAGAGTTTCAATTAAATTTTGGATGCGCTGCTGAGCACTGACTACATCCTCATCTGAAAAAGCAGAATGTGGAGGCTCATTTTTTCCACCATGAAAATTTCGTTTCCATAGTTCCTCTACCATAAATTCAACACAGCTCAAAGAATTAAAGGCCTTCTCAAGGGGATTCGTCAAGCCCTTCCAATATTCACACACAAGAGAAAGATGTAGTGGTGTTCGTACTAACTCAAGAAGCTCAGTTTTTTCTTTAAAGCATTCTAAAAACGCTTCACTCGACTTCTGCGGAGTTATAAAGGCTTTACTATAATCTTCTCTATTTTGTGCCGAAAAACCAAGTTCGACACGAGTATTCCAATTTATTTTAGACAAGTCCGGCGATAAACTGTCCGCCGTTACAATAATGACCAGATTATTTTTTTGAGACTGATCCTGGGCAATTATCTTAATATACTGTGCCAGATCATCTTTAGCACTTAGCGCTTCATAAGCATCAAAAATGAGAAGTATCTTTCCCAAAGAATCGACTGTGTTTTTGGAGGCAATGGTAGTCATGTCCAAAATTTTCTCAAGCTGCCCTAATTTATCGAGTGAAGCCTGGGGATTATCTCGTTTTAAATCAAACCGACAAACTAAATCAAAATCTTTAAGATCTCCATTTGCCCACATATTCCCAATCCACTGGCAGGCACTTGTTTTTCCCGAGCCTTTTGATCCAATAACTAAAATTCTTTCTCCTTTCTTAAGGCTATCTTTTAGGCAGGTTTTAAGTTTTCCCTTAGCACCGCAATCCAAATCAATTAAGCTCATTGGAGTAGCATTCTTTTCCTTAGCAGAACTAATCAGGTCATCTAACCTCATTTGTCGACGGGAAGTATGGCAAAATTTTATTATTTCGGGAAGTAAGGTTTCATCTACCCACTCTTTATTTTTAACGACATCAATATGCTTGCCGGTCAAATCGATTTTCCTCGATATGAAAGAAGGCTCCCAAGCTAAGTCATTATTTTTCGATTTATCCCGTGTTTCTAAAAAGCTAATGAGTGTGGCCCATTTCGCCGGCTGAGGTACAAAATCCAACTGAGTTTGAACAAGATTATAAATTGAACTGTAAAGTTTTAGAAATTTTTCCTGTACTCCCGGTTTTGCACCACTTAATTTTTCCATTATAGCCTGCGCATAGGCCATGAGCTGCTCATGCTTCGAGAAGTCTTGAAGTAAACTCAAAGAAATAATTTCCTTATCCGCTTGCATACTCATGAGGCCTTGCATGTGACCCATCATATTATAAATTTCTTTGGCATAATCGTTTTGAGAAAGCTTTTGATAATAGAAGGAATTCAGAGTATCTAAACAACAGACAGCTGCTTGCCGCCCCGACAACTGCATTTGTCTCGCCATTTCATAGGACAGCATTCCTCCTGCTGAATAGCCAAGAAGTATAATAGGGCCGGAATAATTTTCAAAAATTTTCTCAGAAAATAGGCTCGTAATATAGTCAGACGCTAATTCTTCTAAGTTTTGAACTATATAAGCTGAATTTTCTTGAGATAAGGCCTCGGTATAAAATACGGGCCACCCGTCTAAATTTTTAGTGATTCCCGGCATCAGATTTTGGTAATCTCCTCCGCCATCTCCAGTTACAGAATTAATTAAAATAATGGGTGGTTTATCGGGATTTAAAGCTTGAATTGGTTTGAATTTGATAATCTTATGAAGGAAGGGAGTCTTACCTCTAGAGTTTAAAATACGAAATGCTAGCCCACGAACGGTGGGGCAGGCATTAAATTGCCTGATATTGAGATGAAATCCATATTTATCCTTGATTGCCTCATGCATTCTCCATACGCGAATGGAATCGCCCCCTAATTCATAAAAATTATGTTCGAGGCATAAGGTCAATGTATCTTTGGGAATATTCAAAATTTCATGCCAAATATCATTTATTTCGAGAACCATTTTCTTAATGATTTCACTCGCATTTTCCGCCTGCAAACGAAAAATGGGATTAGAGTAATAGGTTTCCCCCTTCGTAAGTTTTAGTTGTGCAAGGTCTAATTTCCCACTCAGATTCGTTGGCCATTCATTTACAAGCGTAAAACGAGATGGCGTGATATTGACATAGGAATGATGGCGTAAATCAGCCTGAATTTTCCGAAAAATATTTTCCTTTGCCTCTACTTTTCCTTTGAGTTGGACATAGGCTCTCAAAATTGGCAAGCCGTTACCCGCTTCGTCCGGTACTTCGATTAAAACCTTGGAATTTTGAATGCACTCCTGATTTTCAAATTCCAATAAAGCATTTTCAATGGCGCCCGGATGGATGAGCTCACCTAAATATTTATGTTGCTCATCCACACGTCTTACGATAAGCATTTTTCCATTCGATCTTTCAACAACGTCACCGGTTTGATAAATCCAGAGCATTTCACCGGGATTTTTTGCATCTGGATGAGGAATAGCGCGAAACCTTTTATGATAGTCTGGTTTATCGCCATTAATTTCTAAATATCCCAGAGCCAACCCTTCTCCAGCTAAGTATAATTCCCCTTCTCCCTCCTCCACTTTTTTGGGATTTCGTGGGTAAGGGTCATTCTCATTGGGTAAGCTCAACACATGCCAACTTAAGCCCTGAATTGGATTTTCACCCACATTAAGATCCTCAGAAAAATACCCCAAAGAGGCGGCGATCGTACACTCTGAGGGGCCATAACCATTGACCTCAATTCGATCTGGATTATGCCCACGCCCCGCTTTTCGCCATGCGGCGAATAATCCCAATTTTGCCGCCTCCCCAGTGCTAATGAAACCTCGCAATTCGGGTAATTTTTTGGGGTCCAAAATGACGAGAACGGATGGAACTAAAGTAATAATACTGACATCGTGAGCTGCCAAATAGGTTGTTAACTGAGAAGCGTCTGAACGAATTGCCTGGGGAATAATAACTAAGGTAGCGGCATTTCCTAGGGCCGTCATAATGTCTAAAAGGTAGGCGTCAAAGGTTAATAATGAATACCAGCCAATTTTATCGTTCTCAGTAATTTTAAAAGCTTCAGCAATGTCTTTAACGGGATTCATTAATCCTCGGTGAGCAATTTTAATCCCCTTCGGAATCCCCGTGGACCCAGATGAAAAAGTAATATAAGCCAACTGATTTTTCGACACAGGAATCCTTAAATTTTCACCTACTTCATTTTGTGAGGCCTCTTGAAAAGTGCAGATCGAAAGCTTATTTTCCTTTTGTAAAAAATGAACAAAATCATGGTAGCGTAGGTCCTCTTGCACCAAAAGGAGCTCTGCTCCGCTGTTTCCCACACAGTAGGCTAAGCGTTTTAAAGGCAATTTAGGATCTCGAGTTAAAGGAACATAGGCAAGACCTGCCTTCATCACGCCCAAAATGCAAGCAATGACTTCTGGGGAGTTTTCAAAAAATAAAGCAATAATCGCATTTTCTGATAAGGCCTTATTATCGATTAACCGACGCAAATAATGTGCGATGCTATTGGCCTTTTGATTTAATTGAGCGTAGGTCCACTCAATTTCGCCAAATATTACAGCGACTTTATTTGGCTTTTCTTCTGCCGTTTTTTCGAAAACCTGAAAAAATAATGGCTTTTCTTCGGTATTTACAGAATCGCTTGACTGTGTTTCTCGGTAATACCAATTTTGAAATTCTTGTAACAAACGATCTTTATCAACAGAGCTTGCCTTATGATTGTGGCGGTTAAAATGACTTCGTTCATCCCAAGCTCTTTTTAATTCTTCTAAAAGCTTTGTAAAAAAATTACCTACATCCATCAAATCTGGCCTGAAATTTGCCAAAGAATTCTCAAATTCATTAAGGCAATCCAGCGATGTTGCAATTTTTTTTGCTTGTAAAATTAGCTCGGAATTTAAATTAGATCTCATTTTTGCTCCTTATAAAATCAGTTTGCTGTTTATATTTCATTATGCACCTAAGGTCAATACACAGTTTGAGCAAGCGCCCAAACTGTGTAAAAGACTTGTTGCTTTTATTTCATTGCTGAAAAAAAACGGGGTGAAGCTGCTGATGCGGCATTTTCAGAATTATCCTGCTTCGACAAAACTAATTTCTCCATCATACTGGACAAACGCACAAACTCTGCCCGTAAATCAGTCACTTCACTACGCAGATTTTTATTCTCTGTAACGAGATTCGAGATCGCGTGTGTTGTGCCATTAGACCATACTCGTTGCTGTATTTTTTCGTCCAGTTCTTGTAACGGAGCAAAAATGGCGTTTTTAATGAAATCCACTTCTTTTTCGGCTAATTTTCCAGAAAGCCAGAGACCTTGCAATGCCCCCATCGCTGCACTTGAAACCACTGCCCTGCATTTAGGCAAATCAACCGAATTCGTGCCCTGGTTATAAAGAAAGGCGTTTTTCACAATCTCTGACGCATATTTATTCATAGCTTCCGATAAATTTAATAAATATTTTCCTGTTTGCAATTTCCCCAGAAAAACATGAACTGAAATTTGTTCAAATTCCTTGGTTAAACTTGCCTCCAGAGAGGGTTTTAACTTATCAATGACACGCGTAATGTATTTTTCAAGACCTGGCAATACTTCGTTAGTGACTTTGTCATTTTGCCATTTTTGAATCAGGCGTGAAATAATACTGTAGTTGCTATTTTGCAAACTCTCTTCCCGAATCGTGCGAAAAGCCGCGCCTAGAGGACTGTTTGGCTGTATTTTTGCAGCATTAATTTCATCCGATATTTCTGTGATTACAGAAGCCATAATTTTGTCCTGGATTTCTTTAGGCAACTTATTTTGGTGCAAACAGCCCATCAAAGCTTTCACCGAGTTCATTTCTTCTTTCTCGGCCTCTAATTGCTTGCTAATAAGGGTTGGTAAAATTCCCTTAGTCCAATCACTTAAAAGCTGAGCGCTTAATAATGTTGAAAACTCTTCTTTGTAATCTTTCAATAGGGTATTGCTAAACCATTTACCTTTTAGAGCTTCTACTTCTGCCTGAATCAGTAAGGCAATTTCCTTGCTTAAGCCTTCTGGCATTTTGCTGCCATCAGAGCTGCCATTGGTATAACAGTCCAATATAACGGTGGCAAAATGTTCTTTCATTTCACTCAGCACAGCATGGTTGCTTACTTTATTTTCTATATAATTAAGCTTTAATGCTACGAAACCGCGATGCAAACGTTTCAAGTGCGAATTGAATGAAATAGGATCTTCTGCCGACAAAGCCAAGAATTTTTTGCAATCTTCTGTGAATTGAGCAATCGTCAGAATATAACCCTGATCTCTCAGCATGCTATTTGTAAATTTCTTATCCAAAGCATCTCTGATGGTCATCAAACTTACGGCTCTCACGTCTGATTCATATTTTTTGCAAGAATCTATGTGGTTACTTACACAGCGAATTATTTCTTCCAGGTTCTGCTCCTTGAGCACTCCTTCCAGATGTTCAAATGGTCTCATTTTTAATCTCCTCAATTGGTTGTAAATCGGGAACTTGAACTGCCAAGCACCCGCCTAGTTAATTTAAAGATTCATGGAGGATTAAACATCCGGAGTATCCCGGAGGGGCTCTTTTTTCATAGCACCTTGAAGAAATATGGACATTTGCTTCTTGTCAGGCTTCTTATCCTGGAATACTACTTTCAGTACTCAGATTTGCGAAAAAGCGCGTGAAAATCGGCTGATAATTTCAATTTTACTGCTGCAGGACGTTTTGGACAAAATATTTTCGAGATAGGTTTCAACGGTACGTGGGGAAATCACCATTTCCTTTGCGGTCTGCTTATAAGTTTTCCCCTTACAGAAATGGTAAAGACACTCAAACTCTCTTTTCGAGAGTCCGAAGGTGTGAATTTCTCCAAGATAGTCATTTTTATCGGTAAATTCCGCTATGATTGACTGTTTTTCATTAAGTGGGGTAATTCCGAATTCTTTCTTGAGAAGGCTAAAAAATTGCTGATGTGCATTTTTATCATCTTCACTTAAAGCCTCTGGTGAATTCTCATATTGCATGGACCAAGACTCAGCACTAATACTTTTTGAAATTCCAACAATATAATGCTCCTTGGATACGCTCACGCAACGGTAGCACCGATCCAATAAATACCGCAATTTTTGAGTGGGGGTAGACACTTGATAGAGCGTAATATTTTTTTCAGAATCCAGATAACCTTGCTCGTGTCGTGCTTGAAGTTGTTTAAAATAAGTAAGGCGATTATCTGGGGCTAAATAATCCAACCACAATAAGGGAATCTCAAAAATAATTTCAACGTCTCGCTCCCAAATCAATTTGAAGTTATCACTGGTATAATATTGCTTGCTCATGTCACGATTACGGATCCAAAAAACATAATCTTTAAATTCATCCAAGGAAGCAAAAATATTTCGCAAATAGGCCAGAGTGGATTTTTGAATGTCAGCTATCATATTCCCTCATTATTTGAAAAGTTGGCGACCACCTCGCTAGCCTGGTAGTCAATGTGGCCTGCTGCCCAGCATTCTAAATTTCTGTGAGATGACTTAATTCCATGGGCGGCATTGTACTCGATTTTTGGGCCTAAGCAAAAGGCTCCCGTAAGGAAGTTCGCCTTATTAATGCGCAATACTCGTGTATTGGACCTCTAAACCTACCCTGAATATTTTTTTGGTAGTGATATAATCAGTTACATAGGTGATATCACGGGGATTTTATGATAAGAACGATTATTAGCTTAGAAAAAAAAGAAAGAGTTTGGCTAGATCGTGTAGCGAAAAATAAATTTGTTAAAAAAAACTAGGGGAATTTGGCCCCCAAAAACCGACGGTCTAAAATACCAACAAAAAATTCGGAATGAGTGGGATTAAAGGATTTCGAGGGATTATAAAAATGAAATATTTACTTGATTCCGTAATTTTAATCGATCATTTCAATGGAATCACTCCAGCCTCCGAATTTATCGAACAACATCTTAGCCAAATTTTTATTTCTCCGATCACTAGAGCTGAAGTTCTTACAGGCTTTCAAAAAGAATCAAAGCCGCTTTTAATTGCTACAAAATTTCTGAATTATTTCACGTTAATCCCCTTATTGGCAGATGAAGCCGATCTTGCTACCAAGCTTAGAAATTCTGAAGGATGGAAGTTACCAGATGCTTTCCAAGCGGCTATTGCCAAATTTCATTCAATGAAGCTGGTTACTCGAAACACAAAAGACTTTAATCCAAAGCATTATTCTTTCGTCCTAGTCCCCTATCAATTATAACCTATTTTTAATTAACTACTTGTTATTAAAAGAAAAACTGGAAACCTGCAGTCTTCAGGATAACTTTCAATCTTAGATAAGGGATAACAAGATACAAATTATGATTGACAAAACCTTAAGGGAGGCTTAAAATTAAGCTTTGGAGATATTATGCTCACATGATGTGCAGTTACCCATGACTGAACCATTCAGCATGGGGCAATTATGACAAGATTGCTGAATGAAAATTTAGCAAAACATATATGAGGTACATCATGAATAATAACTATAAAGATATGGAATTAGCGAAGTCTGACATGAATCTTGAAAAAGAAACTCAAATTCAGCTAGAAATGAACGCTCAAGCTGCCACTCCCGCTGCATTTGTAAAACAGAGTTAATACACTTATAGTTGATGCGCATTCAAGTTGAGTAGGAAAAATTGGTTGCGCGTTTTAATAAACAATAAAACTTATATGACAAACAAAAAGCTTACTGAAAAAGAAATCCAACGCTATCATCGACAGATGATTTTGCCAGAGCTTGGCATGAGCGGCCAGGAAAAATTGAAGCATTCGAAAGTGCTGGTTGTTGGCGCTGGCGGATTGGGCTCTCCTATTTTATTGTATTTGGCCGCTTCTGGAATTGGAAAAATTGGCATTGTCGAGGACGATGTTGTCGAAGTGAGTAATTTACAGCGGCAAATTCTGTATACCGAAAATGACTTAGGGCAATCTAAAGCCCTTCAGGCCAAAAAAGTAATTCAATCTCTAAACCAACACATTGATGTTGTGGCTCATGAAACCCGATTAAAGCACGAAAATGTACTGGAAATTGTAGGTCAATATGACCTTGTCATTGATGCCACGGATAATTTTTCCAGCCGATATTTAATTAATGATGCTTGTGTCATTCAAAATAAGCCTTTCATCGGGGCTGCGATATTTCGTTTTGAGGGGCAAGTAGCCGTTTTTAACCATAAAGGTAGCGCTTGTTATCGTTGTTTATACCCAGCACCCCCTCCAAAAAATTTAGTCCCGAATTGCGCTGAAGGCGGCGTAATTGGCGTTTTACCCGGAATTATAGGCTGTTTACAAACAAATGAAGCCATAAAACTTATTTCGGAAGCCGGAGATTTATTAGTGAATCAACTGTTAATTGTCGATGCTTTAAGCAATCGTTTCCGAAATTTAAAATTTTCTAAAAATGCTCAGTGCTCTATTTGCGCCGAAAAAAATAAGGCCGAATTATTTCCAGAATTTCATTATCAAAGTGAACAGGTCTGCGAGATTGCTGATGTTCCAGAAATTACGGTGACGGCATTAAAAGAAATGCTTAAACAAAATGAACCCATACAAATTATCGACGTCCGGGAACGCTCCGAATATGAGATGATGAATATTAATGGCACTCTGATTCCCTTGAGTGAAATTAAATATAATATCGAGAGTATTTTGCCGAAAATTGATGCGAACAAGACCGTGATCGTACATTGCCTATCGGGTGCTCGAAGTGCGGATGCTATAGACCTTATCAAATCCCACTTAAATCATGATAAGATATTTAATCTGAAAGGTGGTTTGCGCGCTTGGCAGCAATATGAGGAGAAATAATTCATGGCAACGATTCATCTTCCCAGCAGTTTATCTAAGTATTCGAATCAAGAACGTGAAATTCATGTTGAGGCAAACACCTTGCAAAAGGCTCTAGAAATCCTTGCCGATAAATTTCCTGCGCTGAAAGAACATATCTTCGATAACAATTTGAATCTTTTGCTCCACGTCGCCGTTTTTATCGATGGGGAACAGCTTGATACCACCATTAAAAATCCTGTTTCATTAAAGCCCGATAGCCAAATTATTTTGGTCCTAGCCCTTTCTGGCGGCTAAATCCCCACTCCGCAGGCTTAAGGTCCCGACCGCCCCCGCCGATAGATCTCACAAGACTGCAACCTGTTTATACCTAAATTTTTTTAATATGCACTTTCATCCTCCCCATGAATGGGGAGTGTTTTTCTCGCATGCGATAAAGTGAACTTGCAATTACGCGGCGGCTGGCCTCGGCACTTTGCCTTTGATTCGAAACAAATCGATAGGAAATACTTCTCGATGAAACGCAGGGGTACCTTCCTTGATGAATTCAACACTCTGCTTATCAGCAATGCATTTCCAGGTCTGCATTTCAGGATTAGGTTCTGTTGTTGCGAAAACCTCTGGAGAAAATGCTCCAATATTAATGCCATCATGAGACGTGCGTGCGGAAAAATACGTAAATGCCAGAACATTGGCCTCTCTCATTTTACTGCCTAATTGTTGGCTTTTAGAATATTCCTGTGGTGACGAAATCGCGCTGCGGTATTTATCAAAAGGATTTTTATCTAACAAAATGCCATTCGACGTTTTAATTTTCACGGAATAAGCCGTTAGTAAAACATGTATATAGCCCAAATTTGCTTCTGTATCACGTAGAAATGCCAAACGATAGTAGGCCACTTCTGCAAAAGCTGTTTTTAATTCTGTGGAACCATACCAAAGAGAAGGCTCCATTGCTATCCCGAATCTTGAGCCATATTTTAATGGTGGATAACGAAATGGCGAAAATAATAAATAGTGTAGATTTTTCCCTGACTTTATTGATGGCTTAGATTTTTCAATAAGTGATTCAAGAATTTCGTGCTCTTCTGCTGAATCCACCAACGAGCGTGTCGTAGATTTATGCTGAGCCTCAACCACTCGCCATCCCACGAATTTCAATGGTTTTATCTGCTTTTCCCCTTCACATTTTTTCCAAATATTCATATTTTCCCCCTCATTGCATCCAGATAATTGACCGTTTCTACCAAACCTGCCAAAGTTTGCATGTGCTGAAGTGGTGTTTCATTGAAATAATGATGCTGACTTCGTAGCCACTCTACCGCTTGTGGATTGCTACCATCCAGTATGGCATTTAAATTACGGTAGACTCTTAAGAGTAAGAGCGCCATTTCTCCCTCTTTCGAGTTCACTTCTATGAATTTTGTTCCCGAAAATAACCGACTTGCACTAGCCTCACTAAATCCAATGATATTGCAAATGTCTTGCCGCGTGAATTCGTAGTGAACAGCCATGCGCAAAAAGGCTTTGGTTAATACCTCGTTTTTTTTGCTAATAGTGTCATAAGTGGGAGAAGGTTTCTTCATTTTAGCTCCTTTCATATGAAATTATAACTCAAAATTAATTCAAATGAAATATTCTGGGTTTTGATTATTTGAATTTGATTTACGGACCGCCTCAGTTCTCGAACCTTAGTAAAATTGTATAAATAGCGAGGCTTTATTGAGCATAAGTTGGATTTATCAATATCTTTTGAAGAAGTTAACCTTTCCCATTCGGTTGGGTTAGGACAGTAAAATCCAGCATTCTGTCGAGCAGGCTTGCTTTTACGTTGATATTATCTAATGGCCCCATTTTTTTCAAAACCTAAAGCGTTTGGAATATTGATCAATTCATCCTCTCACGCAATTACTTACCTTTTTTTACTGTTCTTTTTATTTTGAATATTGCAAAATTCATTTCATAGCTGGTTTCAGTTCCAGTAACTTCTAACTCGTTTTCAGGAATCAGCAAGTCTGCAATTAAATCGCCGGTATGCTCTATTAAAGTCTTGTGTTTTGGCGAATTCTCCGGTAAAGCTTGGATTTGGTTTACGGCACTCCCCAGTTCTCGAACCTTAGTAAAAGTTTCAATAATAGCTAATGTAGTCTCTACCGCTTTGGGACTCTTCAAAATGGTGGCCAACATATAGAGACCTCTTTCTGTAAATCCTTTTAAGGGCACCGAGGAATGTTTGAGTTTTTCGAACCGGTCGAAATTTTCGACCAGTTCATTTTTCTCTTGAGGTGTGATTTCCAGCAAATAACCGCTAGGAAATTTTTCTGGATATTTTTGACCACCAGGCTAAATGCTAACCTCTAAAAATATCTTTAATGAGGCAACCTTGCAATAAGCAAATTTAATGCTTGTTCATTTAACTCTCTGGCTTTCTCCACTAAGTCACTAAGGCCCCACAAAAAGCAGTATAGAGTCACTTGTGGGAAAGCTAGAAAATCACCACTTAATGTTATGGAACTTAATGCTACTGCTTTTGATAAAAACTCGTTCAGATTTTCTCTAGATTCAATTTGTTCATTTATTAAATTTGATAGATAGTTTACGCTGTATTCAGCCATAGCACGACTCCTTGGGTAGTGTTTTGGTTAGTGGCGTATCAGTGTTACTGCACCGATACGTCACGTCATAAAGCATTCATATTACTTTATTAAAGATAATACTATATTAATTTTAATACCACAAATATTATTTTAGCTTGGGCCGCCCAGTCTGAACCCTGGGGATCTGTCCCACAGCATTAGCTAAAGTATCATCAGAAAGATCTGCTGCTAGTTTAATTGCCAAGCGTATTATGTGGCTATCATTCACTACTACTCTTTTATTCAAACATTTCTCTTTTATAAGTTGGATGTTATCAATATCTTTTTTGGTTAGAGCATAGCTTTTTCGAATAATGCGCCCCCTTGGCGCCTCACCATCAGCAACACTTGATAACTCATCGGAATGATCAAATTGGTTATAGACGGAGGACTTTATCGATTTATGTGCTATTTTTTCACCAAATGCAGTTAAGTCATTATCCTTCTTCGACACTTTTTACCTCATTATTCCGGTTATCATCTTAAACTATCTTATATTGATCCAGATTGCTGCTCAATAGGAAATTCTTCTGAAGAAGTTAACCTTTCCCATTCGGTTGGGTTAGGACAGTAAAATCGAGCATTCTGTCGAGCAGGCTTGCTTTTACGTTGATGTAGTCTTTACCAAAATCAATGGGGGTAATGACGGTTTTTCCGACTACCGCTCGGCCCTCTTCACGAAACCAATGCTTGGTCTTTAGGCCCCACATATCGTGTAATACATAGAATTTTCCATCTTTTTTGCCCAAATAAAGCATGATGTGGCCATCGAGATGAACTAAAGTAAAAAATGGAATGCCCTGCGCCTCCAACATTTTTAATTTTTGTAAATTTTCTAGTTTTTCCACCACGGTTTTTTTGCCGCCCAGTTCAGATTGCCTTTCAGAATCTCGCGGCAACCAAATTCCAAAGTAAGAAAACAGATCTTTCGTGGTGGCAGAACAATCGCGATAGCCATAAATATCTCCCCAGCCATAGGGCATTCCTATAAATCGCTCCGCAATTTTTGCGACATTTTCTGGGCTTGCCAGCAAAGGAATTTTATCGGCATTTTTTTTCGAAACTTCGGCACGGCTTATGATGGCCTTTCCATTAGGGTCTTTAACGGCAATAGCAATTATATAATTCTCAGGGGTTTCTGATTGAATAGGATAAATCGCCCCCATATGAGACATAAATCGAAATAAATGTTCACGATCAATGACTGGAATATGATCATTTTTAAATTCAATATAACCCTTATTTTCTTGCCAATTTTTAATAAATTTTTCATCTACGACCGCCACCGTATTAGCGATAACCCAACCAGAAGAACCATTGCTCTGCACAAAATACCAGGCATGATTTTTGCTGACCTGTAATATTTTTACCGGCGTATTCGCGGGTAAAAATGAGCCCTGAAAATCATCAAAAGGAAATGTGAAGCCTGGCTTATCATTGGATGTGAACGAAGGCTTAATGGTTGGCAAAGCCCGCTGAAAAGTAGGTCGGGTAATAATCGCATTTTGAAGATGATTCGGAAAATTAGGGAGATTAATATCCTCTACAATATCGGAAAGCCATTTTCGACTATGATGGTGTCTATTCTCATCGTAGCCTCGTTTATAAGTCAGATCACTCACGCTGCGTTCCATATATTTTTTAAAAGCAGGGTCTCTAAAAATCGAAGATTTATCAAACCATGGAGAATAATAATGCTTTAAAAAAGCCTCGTAAGCTTTCGCTTGCTCACTAGGAGACAGAACGGGCATTCGTTCCGTTTTCGAATTAAGATAAGCTTTAGGATTCTGAGAATTCTTCAAATGTGGATCAAAATGATCATCGTCAGCGCAGGCCACCAAGAAAAGCGACAAAATCAAAACCAAGGTATATTTCTTGCAATATTTAATCATCCTGAAAGCCTATAGCGAGAGCGAAGATAAGTCAAATTTTTGATCAATTGCTAACCGATTCTAGACAGAGATCTCAGCAGTTACCGCGGCTCAGAACTTATACCAATTCACAGTCGCACCTACTTAAGTGGGAGTTGCTGGAAAATTCACATATTACTGGCAGATAAAGGGTTTTTAACAGCCTGTACAAAATCTGCTTAAACATACCTTTTTCTTTCTAAAAAAACCCTAAAATACGAATTTACAAAAATAAAAAAGAGGTATATAAATCGATTATACATTGTGAAAGCATTGTGAATTTTAAAAAAATATGCGGTGAGTTCCACCGTGAATTGCCGGTGGAGAGGAAGGCTCTGGCTTTGATTGTAAAATTAAAGTGAAACCAGCCTCTGTGAAGCAGGAATCTAACAGCAAAGCTACCTTTGGATAGGTTTGCATAGGTTTAGAAGAACGGATGTTCGTCTAAAATTCAGCGAGCTAAACAAGGAAAACCATTCATGATACACAACAAAAAACCTCGACTTTTAACCGGTGACACCCCTACTGGCCGTTTGCATCTTGGCCACTGGGTGGGGTCCTTAGAAAACCGTGTTCATATGCAAGATGATTACGACTGCTATTTTTTACTCGCTAATTTGCATGCCTTTACCACGCGTGTAAATGAACCTGAGGCGATCCGCGAAAGCACTTTGGACATTACCCTCGATTATTTGGCGGCTGGAATTGATCCTCTAAAAAGTACTATTTTTATCGAATCCGATATTCCGGCTATTTATGAGCTAACTTGTATTTTTAGCATGCTAATTCCTTTTCCAAGACTGATGCGTAACCCTACAATTAAAGATGAAATTCGCGATAAAGGCCTTGGCGATACTTATTCTGTTGGTTTTTTGCTATACCCCATTATGCAAGTTGCCGATATTCTGGCTTTTCGTGCAGATGTAGTCCCCGTTGGTGAAGATCAAATCCCGCATTTGGAAATGACACGCGAAGTGGCCCGCAAATTTAATCAGCTTTATTGCAAGGTAGATTCTCATACAAAAGATGAGGACTATATTAAAGCTGGCGGAATATTGCCCTTATTTGAAACGAAATTGGGCCGCGTACATCGCTTGGTGGGAATTAATGCGCCCACTGAAGATGGCCGCTTATTAAAAATGAGTAAATCACTTAATAATGCGATTTTCTTGAGTGACAGCATTGATGAAGTTCAGAAAAAAGTAATGAAAATGTATACTGATCCTAATCGTTTAAAAGCCACCGATCCTGGTCGCGTTGAAAATAATCCTCTCTGGATTTTTCATGACACCTTTAATCTGGATAAAACCTGGGTTCAGGAAGCCAAAGAGAAATATCGAAGCGGAAATATTGGCGATGTGGAATGCAAAAAACGATTGATAGAGGTTTTAGCTGAATTATTAAAGCCGATGCATGAGCGCCGAAAAGACTATCAAAAAGATCCTGCCCAAGTGCTAAAAGTACTGGAAAAAGGAGCAGAAAAAGCAAATGAAGTGGCCGAAGCTACTTTAAAAATGGTGAAGGAAGCTATTAAGCAGAATTTCTGAAATCAGTTCCAGCAACGTCATTTGAAAATCTGAAAATTTCTCCAACCAGGCCTCGCGCACCATTCATCCTCGCCATAATTGGCAAGGAATCATTCGCCTCTCGATATCCCCAGCCGATGCACTTTTCGGGTGCTAAAAATGCTCATATGTGCACTTTACAGAACCAATAAATGTGATATCATACACTTTTTGGAGCCAACTAATGCCTATAAAGCTACAAAGATCCATTTTGAGCGCTTTAAGAGCCTGGAATGGAGATAGCCGACGAAAGCCTTTAGTGCTTATGGGCGCTCGACAGGTTGGAAAAACCACTATCATCAAAGACTTTGCTGAAACCCAGTACCAAAACCTGATCTACCTAAACTTCGAAGATATGCCAAATCTTAAGGGATTATTTGACGGTACCCTTACTCCCTCCATTTTGATCAATGCTATTTCCATTGAATTAGAGGCGGATATTACTCCTGAAAGAACGCTCATCGTATTTGATGAGGTGCAGGAATGCCCACGCGCTCTCAATAGCTTGAAATATTTCAACGAAAATGCAAACGAATATCATATTATTGCCGCCGGATCTCTTTTGGGGGTTAAAATTTCCAATATTCATGGATTTCCTGTTGGAAAAGTGAATTTTCTACACTTGTACCCCTTAAGTTTTTCGGAATTTTTAGAGGCGATTGGGGAAGAGCGTTTGAATAAGTTTATTCAAGAAATCGACGTTATTCAGCCAATACCGAGTAATTTGCATGAAAAACTTTTGCAATTATTTAAGGAATACTTATTTGTAGGGGGCATGCCAGAAGCCGTCGCGGATTATGCCGAAACAAAAAATTTAACTCGAGTAAGAACCATTCATCAAGAAATATTGGATGCCTATCGTTTGGATTTTGCCAAACACGCTCCACCCACTCATATTATTAAAATTAATCAGGTCTGGGATTCCATTTCTGGCCAATTAGCAAAAGAAAATAAAAAATTCATCTATTCCGTGATACGGAAGGGCGCGCGGGCGGCAGAATTTGAGGTTTCCCTACAATGGTTAAAAGAGGCTGGTCTGATTCATAAAGTTTACAATATTTCCACAGCAAAGTTTCCACTGAAAGCTTATACCCAATTTGAATTTTTTAAAATCTATTTGCTTGATGTGGGTTTATTAGGGGCTCAATCGAATTTACCGGCTAATATCTTACTGCATGGGCACCAATTATTCGAAGAATTTCGTGGTTCACTCGTTGAAAATTTCGTTGCAGAGAGCTTGGTTTGTTATGGATATGACTTACATTTTTGGTCCAGCGAAGGCAAGGCGGAAGTGGATTTTATTTTGCAGGAAGAAGACAAAATTTATCCCTTCGAAATTAAATCTGGGAATAGCAACAAAAAGCAAAGCCTACGGGTTTATAATGAAAAATACCAACCAAACTTATTAATTCGTTGCTCTCCAATGAATTTAAAGCTTGATGGGAAAATTTTAAATTGTCCACTCTATCTCATTGATAAATTAAAGCGATTAATTAAATTGGCAGGTAAATAATATCCAATAGTTTATCCTACTGGGTTCTCTAATGGGAATTAACTGCCGGATCTAGGATAATGCTGATAAGCCATTCTTGCTAAATACCAGGGCAGAGGATAACTCAATGTTTTATTTACTTTGTGAATTTGCCTTTGTTTAGCTAAAATAATTCCATTTTTGTATTTTTGAATTTGCTTTAAATCTTTCGTTCGTAATTGTCCTGTCCATTTCACTTCTATGGGCCAAAATTTGTTTTTATTAATATAAGCCACATCCACTTCACCCTCTGCTTTAATATAATAAGTGGGGTACCAGCGACGAAAATGGCTAACCACGCAAGATTCCACCAAATAAGAAGTAATAATTGGATTTTGACTAGCTGGCATTATCTGTTCTTTGAAGGGATTTTGGGAAGGCCTTAGCCAAGCATGAATTGCATGATATATAAAAGGGTCCGTAAAAATTAATTTTCGGGCTTTTTTAGGAGCGCCCGTTAATTTGTCTTCCATTAATGCCTCTTGAATATAAATGGCATCCATTGAACTCAATAAGGCGGCATAATCAGCGACGGTACTGTGATGCTCAATCGAAAAATCTTTTGCTAATGCAGTCCATGTGATTTGACTATTTAAACGATTTTGCATGGCTGTAAAAAATTCACGACAATGATAGTCGTTTTTTCCATGTTTAATGACATCTCCACGGACCCAATCTGAATATGTATCTAAAACGGATTTTTCAATTATCCCTTCAGAAGCATAATTATTGATTGCGGCTAAATAACCACCATGTATTAAATAGCGCTCAAATGCTTGATTTAACGGATCCATCGCATTTTCATCAGGCTCCTCCGCCAACAAGAATTTTTCGAGATCGGGGACCGCCATCGTTAAATTGAGCATTTCGTAAAATGAAATTGGATAAACATGATAATCAACTTGCCTAGAGCGACCCCGGCGACCTGGAAAGCGCATGCGTGCTTCTTGAATAATGACGCTGTCGGACCCTGTTAATATAAGCATCGTATTTTCAAGAAGACCGGCGTCTGCTAAAAATTTAACGCCCATATCCCAATTTTGAATATAAGTGATTTCATCAACAATAATATACTGCATTGAATCTTGAGGCATTGTGGCGAGATAATTTTGCAGCTGCTGAATTAAGGAAAAGTGATCAACGATAAGTTCGCCGGTGAAATAAGCAATGGCCTTAGGATTAACACCCTCACTTAATAAGCGCTGCATCCATTGCTTTGACAAAGTGGTTTTACCAATTTGCCGTCCGCCTGTGATCGTGTAGATGCCAGGAAGATCTTTTGGGAGCTGATGAACGAGCGGCGGCAGATATGGATAAGCCTGCCTTTTGAGCATACGCCAATTTGGGTCCCGTTCTTTGAATTCCTTGGGATCTTCTAAGTGGCTGTTATGTATCATAAATTGTGGACTTAACATAAATATAGAATATCTCATTATCTAAATTTAGTCAATGGAATTTTCTAAATATGGATAATGAGATCGAGCATCTTTTTTTTGATTTCAATACCGATAATATTCTGGCTTGTAAGGGCCATTTACGTTTACGTTTAAATATTCGGCTTGCTGCGGCGTTAATTTCGTTAATTTCGCTCCGACTTTTTCTAAATGCAAACGCGCGACTTTTTCATCTAAGTGTTTAGGAAGCACGTAAACGCCGATTTTGTAATTTTGCGAATGTTGCCACAATTCCATTTGCGCCATGACTTGGTTCGTAAATGAATTTGACATCACAAAACTCGGGTGACCTGTTGCGCAACCTAAATTTACTAAACGCCCGCGCGCTAATAAAATAAGCCTTTTTCCATCGGGAAAAATAATGTGATCGACCTGGGGTTTTATATTTTCCCATTTATATTTTTCCAAGGAAGCAACATCAATTTCAATATCAAAATGGCCAATATTGCAAACGATGGCTTGATTTTTCATGGCTTTTAAATGATCGTGATTAACAACGTGATGATTACCACTAGCGGTTACAAATATATCGCCGAGGTGCGCAACATCGTCCATCGTCACAACCCGATAGCCTTCCATTGCGGCTTGCAATGCACAGATAGGATCTATTTCTGTAATCCAAACAGTTGCCCCTAAACCACGCAAAGCTTGCGCACAGCCTTTGCCCACATCTCCATAGCCACAAATTACTGCAATTTTTCCAGCAATCATGACGTCGGTAGCGCGTTTTATGGCATCAATTAAAGACTCACGGCAACCGTATAAATTATCAAATTTCGACTTGGTAACTGAATCATTAACATTAATCGCAGGGCATTTTAAGGTACCGACTCGCGCCATTTCATATAAACGATGAACACCTGTCGTTGTTTCTTCTGAAACGCCTTTTAAATTCGCCAATAAATGCGGATATTTTTCATGAACAACTGCTGTTAAATCACCACCATCATCCAATAATAAATTTGGTTCCCAGCCATCTGGACCTTTTAGGGTTTCTTCGATGCATTGATAATATTCTTCTTCTGTTTCACCTTTCCACGCAAATACGGGGATGCCACGGGCTGCGATGGCCGCAGCGGCATGATCTTGTGTTGAATATATATTGCAGGATGACCAACGAATTTCTGCGCCCAGATCGATCAGTGTTTCGATCAACACGGCCGTTTGAATCGTCATGTGTAAGCAGCCAGTAATACGCGCGCCCTTTAGCGGCTTTTTGCCACGGTATTCTTCTCGAAGCGCCATTAAACCTGGCATTTCCGTTTCGGCGATTGCAATTTCTTTGCGTCCCCATTCGGCCAACGAAAGATCGGCAACTTGATAATCGGCGGTTTTTAACATGATCGATTCCTTTTTGAAGTGAGGTGAAGCCAAAAAATAGCAGAAGATGGCCAAAGAATCTACGCTCAAGCATTTCTGACCGCAATTTATGTAGCGCACGGAACTCCCCAAGCGCCAGAACCACCCCATCCAAGGTGAGAGCGAATTGCGTCACATTAAAGGAAACTTTAGGAAGTTTTATAAATATACGTTTTTTTCTAAAATTTAATATTATCTTAATATTTGTCCTGTAACCTTAGGCCATTGCTAAAGTTTGGAGGAGATGTTTTATGAGAAAGATAATATTGACGAAGCTTAAGAATGGCGTTAAGCCATCAGTTGAGGAAAGGCTTTTTTCTGAGGATCCAGTGCTGGAAAGCGATAAGGAAGATTCAGAAAATAAAGAGAAATTACAGCCAAATACTCGAAGTAAAAGACAACGCCCGCCGGAAACCAGAAAAGAAAATGGGACCCTAGAAAACCCTTATAAAAAGAGTTATAGCATTGACGTATCGCGTAAAGAGAAAAAATCTAAACAAGGGACAGAACCGCATGAGAAGAAGAAAAATCGGAAAAGTCCCCCAAACCCCTTAGAAAACCCCTATAAAAAGAAGTTTTCCAAAGCAAAACAATCCCAGCCTAAAATCCCATCAAAAAGAAGAGAAGAAGCTGAAGAAGCCTTCATCAAGAGCCTTATAAATAACTCTGAAATTGATGGCGCCCTGATCAAAAGTCTTATGAAGGACAATGATATCCAGCTTCTTCTTGGAAAAATGGAGCTACTTGAAGCAAAACCTTTAGATCCGCCTAAGAACCCTTTATTAAACCATCTCTTTGAAGAAGCCAAAAAATACTTAGTAAGCAAGTTATCTTCCCCCGATAATGATGAGAATCTTAAGCTGAAGGAACTTCCTGCAATACCTGTAGATTATAGAAAACCTCTCCTTTATTCCCCTCCTCTGCCAGATTCTAGATTTCCGCCACACCTCCTTATAATTAAACCACTGCCAGGTGGGGGATATAATTCTGGCCTAGAGATTTTTCGTCAATTGAAAAAAGATCGAGTCCACCGTTCGCAAAATTTTTCTGTTACAGCTATGGAAAAAGGTGAGATTTCTAGATTTCTATTGAAATCTGATCGCAACGAAGAATGGGAAGGGTTTTGTAACATAAAGTTTCCATCAGCTCTTGGAAAATCCAGAAGTGTAAAGATGGGTTCTGAAGAAATGATTATCCCCTTGGCCAACGAATCTTACCCTTTGGGAACTATCGCGATTTATGGGCAAAGAATTATCGAGTTCCTCAACATATATTTGTATAGATGCGTAAAAAATCAAATTGTAATATGGCTCGAAAACCAATGCTCCAGTCAAAAAAAAGTTGGAATTAGGGAGAAAGCCCAGTCAAAATCATTTATTAATCAACTTTCTGCTGAAAATGAGCAGGCTAATAATAGTGCTTTGAGTTCATTTGAAAAACCCCGAAACAATTTTAATTTTTTTGGATCTCCACTGAAAGAAAAAATACTCCCAGAAAGTGGAGCTAATTCACCTGAAAAATTTATTAGGGCTGAAAATGATGAGCCACGCAATGATAAGCCTCAGCCCCCTAGTTTTTTTGAGGCCACCAAGAAGCGAGACCGAGACTACTATGAAATCAGTGATGAAGAACATATAACTGTTGAGGAAAATCAACCTAAGCATCAAAATTTAGGCTAAGTTAAACAAACAAATTCTTTTACAAGAAGTTCTCGGGCTTGCATGGAATCAGCAATGAGCTGATAACCCATGCAAGCCTCTTCCCAGGGTTTTTCGCCGAATTTACGTTTAAACTCGCCAGCATTCGAAGGCTCTTTTAAGCTATCCACTTGTTTTTGATTGTAAGCAGAATATAAGTGGCACAAATTTTCCACCGTATCCAATTTCGAGGGCGATTTTATTTTTAATCTCGGTGTCTCGAAACAGTAAATCAATTGTCTCTGCGCTCCATTTCTTTTTTCCAAAGCCTCTTTATCCAAGCACAATGTGTCCTTGGTTCGCAAGAGTGAACATTGTCATTCTTACCGACTCATGGGCTTCGATGAAACTTTACGAAGGGAACTCAAAACAGTGGTGATGGTTCACAAATTGACTTAATTTTGGATAGCATTGATCTGGGATCTTGGAAAAAATATTTACGCAAAAGGGTCAAAATTAAGAATCCCTTAATATTTGGCGGGTATCATAGACTTTAATTAATAGTCCTTGAGAAACCTAAAATGAAAAGAGCTATCAACGAAATACCCAAAGACCAATACTCTATTACGCTTCAGTTAGAGAGCATTCAGAGATATGTTGAAGGGATATATGGATCAGCAACACAAACGACCTGGGAAGTTTATAGGGAAGCCATTCAAAAATTGGCGGGGCTTATAAAGGAACATGCGGCAATTTTTGACTCCTCAGATAAAGAAAGCTTTAGGCTTATATTGCTTCGATTTGCTGATCTGGTTTCAAATAACCTCGGGCGCAGAGACACTTCAAACTCCCCTGTAACAGACGAACAATGCGCTACCCTACTGGACCTAGCTAGGAAGATCATGCAACTCAATGATAAAGCCGAGGCATCTGAGGATAAATTCATCCAATGCCAAAAAATAATCTCAAGCTTGGAAACTGGGATGGACTTATTGACATTGCTAAATAGCTCTCCATCCGCTATAAATCCAGAACCTATTTTTTTATCAGGAGTTTCGCTTAATTGCGAACTCCTTCCTAGTATTAACGCTGGCGTGATGGGGAACCCACCATCGGCGCCCAGGAGCAGCCTTGCTCCCCCTGGGGACCCCCAGTTTTTTGCAGCAAGTCCAGCTTTAGCGGGAATTGCTGCTTTTTTACCTAATTTAAAGCCTGTGGAGATACAATCAATGCGACCTGAAGAAAAAGCAAACTCTAATGCACCACAAGAAGACGATCAGCCAGGGATCCTCTCAGAAAAAGAAATAAAAGCTTACTTTTCTGAGCTTGCTCGAAAGTACTATAACGAACTAAAAGACTTAAATGAATTCAAAAGCGGTAAAAAGCCCTTTAAATGCCCAAAAAAATTCTATAATGCCCTTTCAAAGGAAGGAGAAGTTGGTCAACCAAAATATGTCCTTTATATTCCGCCGCCAGGTTCTTATGAGAAAAGTGAACAAATGCTCAATTATTTGTTAGGAAAACTTCAAAAAAAAATATTTAAATCTAACCCTAAAAGCCGAATTGTTTTTAAATCGAAAAACTCCGACGAATGGCAAAAAGAAAGACAATTTTCAGTAATAATAAACGGGAAAACCTCTGAAAGAGTCATTGATTTCACCAACTATGCCCTTGGAACCATTGCCATTTATGGTAGGTTTCTCTGTAATTTTATGAATGAATTTTACCCTTCTTCAGCTGTTAATGAAAAAAAGAGTCCACAGAAAAAGAATTTCTCTCAGGGAAAATCATCTGTAATAGTGCTTCCAAAACCACCTTCAGTGCCAAACCCATTAGTTGTCCAGCCAGTAGGGCTAACTATTTTTCAAAATGACCAGGAAATTCAAGACCTACAGCGGCAAATAGAAGCTGAAAAAATACGTCAAAATGACCTTAATATTGCCCTCGAAGCCAAAAGAATTGAATTTTTACATGCAATGAATCAGGAATTGCGTGAGCTCAGAGAAGCTAATAATGAAAAAGAAAAAATGTTAAACAGAGCCATCCCCTCCCCAGTGCCCTTGCGAAAATCTTCAAGCCAACTGTTCTTTCAGGGTTCAGGAAGCCCTAAAGAACGAGAAGGTTCCCCCTCAAATAGTGAAGACATTCTTACGAAAAAAATTCGCACTAAAAAATGATGCCCTCAGGAAAGACCGTCCTCATATTTTTCATTCATGCGAACCAAAATTTGAATCCAGTTTGGTTCGCAATATGTGTAAAAGGCATTCCTGCGAACCGAATTCAATTGACAGTTTGGTTCGCAATAATGACAATTGTCATTATTGCGAACCAAGCGAGGTAGCTATGAATGATGATCTTTTTGTTGGTCGGCAACAGGAACTCGAAAACCTGAATGCTCTTCTAAAGAAACATACGGCCAGCATGGTTGTTGTTAAAGGGCGTCGGCGCTCGCACTTAGGAAATTTATCAGCGAAATTAAATTTGATAAAAATCAATGAAGCGCCGAATTTTTGGCTGCAAATATCGGCTTTGGCGATAATATAAATAAATATTTTTTTCTGGTTCTTGATAGTTCTGCAAGATTTCGATTAATTTCCCCTCGCGCAGAGGGTCAGCCACCATATAATCATGTAGATTCACAATGCCCATATCTCGAATGGCGCATTCACGCATCGCAAAGGTATCATTCAAAAAAAGACTGGGATTTACCGGATATTTCTTTTGATCCTTAAATAAAATAGTATTATTCGGGGATCTCATGCTATGAGTGATATATTCGTGCTTTATTAAATCAGCAGGTTTTTTTGGTTTTCCATGCTTTTTTAAATAACCCGTTGATGCACAAAGCACATAGCGAGTGCTTCCCACTTTTTTTCGAACTAGGTCTAGGGCCCCCTCTAAGGATACCCCAAATAAAATATCGATTTCCTCTTTTTCTAAATCGGGTACTCTTTCCGCTAATTGTAATTGTATTTTTAAATTAGGATTGAGTGCCATAAATGTCGATAATTTCGGCAGTAAGCGCGCAATGGCAAAATAGCGGGGCGCCATGACATGCAAAATGCCGCTTGCTTCATTTTTACTTTCAGCAATAGCCACTTCGGCTTCTCGTAATTCCGCCAATGTTTTTTTACATTGTTGATAATATTTTTCGCCAATTTCGGTGAGTGAAATCTGCCTAGTGGTACGCGCTATTAACTGAGTCCCAAGTGCTTTCTCTAATGAAGCGATCTGGCGGCTAATAGCCGGCGTGGAAATTCGCTGTTTTCTGGCAGCGGCCGCGAAACCATTTTCTTCAATCACCGAAATAAAAGTGGATATTTGATCAAACTTGCTCATCTTTGTTGTTCTGAAGTTAACAGATATTAATATTTTATGGTATTGTTAATTTATATGTCAAGTATTACTATTTCCTCAGAAACTTGTTAAAGCAGGAATTATTCATTTATTGAGAGTAACGACATGAAACCAACAGTACATTTATCTTTTATAACCTTGATGCTAATGATCTCATTTGCATCGGTAAATGCCGTATTATTTTCTCCTGGGCTCCCTGAAATTGCGAATTTTTTCTCGATCTCAGAATCATCGGCTCAAGAAACTATTACGTGGTTTTTGGTCGGCTATGCACTTGGCCAACTGCTTTATGGCCCAATTTCGAATCGATTTGGACGCAAGCCCGCCCTTTATGCTGGTATTGGCCTACAAATTTTTAGCAGTTTGCTTTGCATCTTTGCAGGCCTTGTCCACGTGTATTTTATTCTAGTTTTAGGCCGATTTCTCATGGCATTAGGGGCTGGTGTGGGGCTCAAAATGACTTTCACCTTGATCAGCGAAACACATGAACCCGCAGAGGCAAGCCGAAAATTATCGCATTTAATGATAGCCTTCGCGATTACACCCAGTTTGGCAGTTACGCTCGGTGGGATATTAACACAGCATTTCGGCTGGCAAAGTCCATTTTATGCTGGCATTTTCTATGCCCTTATTTTGTTAGTTTTAAGTACTCGTTTACCAGAAACTAAGAAAAAGCTCGAATTAAACGCCCTAAAATTAAATCATTTATTCCAGGCCTACGCTTCGCAATTTAAAAATTTTGGGCTAGTTTCAGGCGGATTATTGATGGGCAGCGCAACCGCATTTGTCTATATTTTTGCAGCTCTCGCCCCCTTTGTGGCCATCAGCCTTCTGCATATGAGCAGTACTGACTATGGCCTGGCCAATTTATTGCCTTCAATTGGATTAATTTTAGGATCTTTATTTTCCGGCCGTTTAGTACGAACTCATGAACTCGGTTTTATTTTACGCACGGGGATTTTAATCACAATAGCAGGCGCTTTAATCATGCTAATATTTGCCTTATTAAAAATGCCCGCTCTGCTCATTTTATTTATTCCTATGACGATTTGTTATTTTGGATTATCCCTAATTTTTGCCAACGCGTCTTCCTTAGCGATGAGCAAAACGGACGACAAGGCGCATGGTTCGGCCGTGATGAATTTCATCAACATGGGGCTCACTACTCTGCTGGTTTTAAGTTTGGGATTATTCTCCTTGCAAACTCTGCTTATGCCAATTGTGTATCTTGTCTTAACGGCACTTATGTTTGGGTTCTACAAACTAGCCCGCTCATAGTCCACTACCGCAGCTTGTCTTCAACATGGGTAAAAATCCTCCTTGAAACCTTATCTCAGCCACATCGAGGTAAAATTACCCCGATGTGGCTGGATTTTGATTTACAAAATCAGCCATATCGAATAAAATTTAAACCTACGTGGCTGTAATAATAAATAAAATTTCAGCCATATCGATTAAAAAAATCATCCCAAAACTGGTGAAAATTATGCCTTCTACCCAAATGAACCCTCTACATGTTATTGAAAATAAATCATTTATTGGGAGAAATTTCGAAAAAGAGCGCCTCGAGGAAGTCGCTTCCGGCGGAGAAGCCGCCATTATTGTGGTTCATGGTCGCCGGAGGGTGGGAAAAACCGAGCTCCTTGAACAGACCTTTCGGAACCGGAACATCTTAAAGTTCGAGGGTTTGGAGGGGAAGAATGTACAGCAACAACGCGATCATGTGGTTTTTCAATTAGCGCGATACGCCCAGGATCCCATCTTGGCGAATCTACAACTTCGTACCTGGGTTGAAGTATTTGACCTTATAGCCCGCTATGTGAAATCCGGGGTCTGGACAATTTACTTTGAGGAAGTCCAATGGCTTGCAAATTATCAATCAGAATTCATCAGCGAATTGAAATATTCTTGGGATAATGCCTTTCGATATAATCCCAAATTAATTTTAATTTTATGCGGATCTTCTCCCTCTTTTATGATCAATAAAGTCATGCACTCCAAAGCACTCTATAATCGCTCGATGCACGAAATTGCCCTACGTGAATTGTCTCTAATAGAAACCGCTAAATTCCTACCTCGCCAAGCACACAAAGAAGTGATGGATGCCTATTTGGTGCTAGGTGGAATTCCCGAATATATAAAAAGGCTTAAAAAATCTTCATCAATTTTTTTGAGCCTGTGTGAAGAAGCCTTTACACCGGGGGGATTTTTTCTCGACGAATATAAGCGTCTTTTTGTGAGCAGCTTAGCTTCTAATCCTTTTTATCAAAAAGTTATCGATTATTTAAGCCGGAAAAAAAGGGCCACTCGAAATGAAATAATAAAAGCATTAGATGCAAAATCGGGCGGAACCCTCAGCGATATTTTAATCGACCTAGAACTTTGCGGGTTTATTGAAAAATATTATCCTTATGACAAAGATCCTAGTACGAATTTAATTCGATATTGCATTCGTGATGCCTATCTGACTTTTTATTACAAATTTATTCACCCAGCCAAATCCCACATCAAAAATGGTGACTATGTTTCTGATCCTACCCGTGCCATTAAACAAGAAACCTATCGACGATGGCTCGGTTATGCTTTCGAACGATTTTGCCGACGTAATAGTCGACTGGTGGCTAATAAACTGCGATTTTCTGGGGTTAAGTATCATTGCGGATCCTATTTTACCAAAGGAACACAAATCAGTGGTGATGGCTCTCAAATTGATTTAATTTTTGATCGCGCTGATCACGTGCTCACTATCTGTGAAATTCGCTACACTGAAAGTCCTGTGGATACCATTGTGATTGAAGAATTTGAAAAAAAACTATCCCTGCTTCCCAACCGTAATAAAAAAACAATCCACAAAGTTCTGATTAGCAATAAAGGAGCTTCTGAAGCCTTAATCAGACGACACTATTTTGATGAACTTATTACACTAGAAGATTTTTTTGATGAACGTAATCTGTAATAAAATCAGCAATTCCCGCTAAAGTGGGAATTGCTGCAAAAAGCTGGAGGTCCTCAGAGGGAGCTCTCCTAAAGAAAAATACAGCCCGCATGGTTGTTGTTAAAGGGCGTCCTTGCGTTGATGAAGCGCCGCTTTGAGCTGTGCTATTTTATCGGTTTTTTCCCAGGTAAATTCAGGTTCGTTTCTGCCGAAGTGTCCATAAGCCGCTGTTTTTCTATAGATGGGGCGCAATAGGTCGAGGCTTTTAATAATTCCACTGGGGCTCAAACGAAAATGTTCTTTGACTAATTGCTCGATTTTTTCTTCCGGAATTTTGTTCGTGCCAAAAGTCTCGATATAAACGGACGTGGGCTCGGGAATTCCAATCGCGTAAGATACTTGTACTTCACAACGATCCGCTAATCCGGCGGCTACAATATTTTTAGCCACATAGCGTGCCGCGTAAGCCGCTGAACGATCGACTTTTGAAGGGTCTTTTCCAGAGTAGCAGCCGCCCCCATGTCGTGCTGTTCCACCATAAGAATCCACAATAATTTTCCGACCCGTTAATCCAGAATCGCCCATGGGTCCACCAATGACAAAACGACCGGTTGGATTAATATAATATTTGGTATTTTTAGTAAGCCACATAGCTGGTAAAACGGGTTTAATAATTTCTTCCATTACGGCTTCTTGCAAATCTTTTTGCTCAATATCGGGAGCGTGTTGTGTAGATAAAACTACAGTGTCAATCGCAACCGGTTTATCGTCCACATATTGCAGCGTAATTTGGCTTTTGGCATCTGGGCGCAGCCAGGATAATTTGCCACTTTTACGAACCTTGGCTTGTTGGTGAACTAAACGATGCGCGTAATAAATTGGCGCGGGCATAAAACTTTCAGTTTCGTTTGTGGCATAGCCAAACATTAGGCCCTGATCACCAGCACCAAGTTCCTCGCTAGAGCGGTCTACCCCTTGAGCGATATCAGGCGACTGCTTGCCAATAGAAGTTAATACGGCACAGGTTTGCGAATCAAAACCAAGCTCTGGATCGTTGTACCCAATTCCAGCGATCGTTTCACGGGCAATCTGCTCCATGTCCACCCAGACTTTAGTCGTAATCTCGCCGGCAATGAATACTAGACCAGATTTCACAAGGGTCTCGCAGGCCACACGGGCATGGGGATCTTTCGATATCAAAGCATCCAAAACGGCATCAGAGATCTGATCGGCTACTTTATCGGGATGCCCTTCGGAAACGGATTCTGAGGTAAAAAGGTGATTTCTGGTGCTCATGGAAAAAGTCCTTGTTTTTGAAAGCGCCATACTAATTGATTTTAACGCCGCTTTAAAGGGCTCTTGCTCTTTCCGCGACTTTAAATTTAAGAAGGTAGTTTTTCAGGCGTTCCCGCTAAAGCTGGAACGCCTGAAAAACTACCTTCTTAGGATCAAGGGCTAATATTTTGGCTACTTCAACTGAAAATCTTCTATAATCCATGAAGGCACACATTTTACAATTAATATTAGCTCTTCTTTTTCAGAGAAATTTACTACTTGGTGTTTTTGCTTGGGTTCAATTTTAATATGACTTCCAGCTGAAACTTTTGTTGGCTTTCCGTCAAGCAAAACCTCTCCCTCCCCTTTAACAAAAAAATAATCTTCTGTCCCGATTTTATGAAAATGCAAGGGTGCCTTTGGGTGGTACGTCACTATCGCCCAACTTCGTTCTTTATTCCGATCGCTTGCTAGACCAGAATACTCAGTTACGATTTCGCCAGTTTTATAATCATATACTGGCTTTTTTTCCGTAGTGTATTCAACAATAGTATCGCCGGAGTCTATAACAATAGCGTCGTTGGGCTTTAACTCAATTTCATAATTTTTCTTGTCTTTATTATCTTTGAATTTCAAAGATAATGTGTTTTTTTTCATAATGCTCTCCTGTGTTGAGTTGCTTAATGTACAATAATTTAAGATGAGCAAATACAGCGGAATTTTATCGTTCTTGTCAGTGAGGATGCCATCTGCTAAGAGATAGGCCTTACAATAGGAATCTACAGCGAAATCCCGAATCTTTCCAAGCGTAGAGTCCACTAACTGGGGCGAATTCGCTGTAGGCAGCTCGCTCATGGTAAGGTTTCTGCCTTTCTTTCTGAAATTAATATTTCCTTAACATTGAGCTGTTATTCTTTGCGCATTCGTTACCAAATAAGAGAGGAAATATGAGAGAAGCCGAAGAACTTTTTGTTAAGGCCTGCGTAGCCTTTATCAATACTGGAGTTTTCGATGAAAAATCTTTGCTAGAACGTCTCGCTATCTGTCTAAAGCAAAATCTTTTGACTAGTGACAAAGTAGACCTTTTAATGGCCGCATTGCTACAAGTAAATATTAGGGGCAATATTTTTAGAGACTTATTTTTCAGTCAATTGAACGTGGAGAAACTAGCACTAATATCCTGCCTGACTACCTTTTTCAAGCAATTAAAAGATGATTTTTCTGCCGATTTTATTATTGAAAGAATTCAGCTATTTAAAAAAAAATTATCTAAAGATGACGTATTTCAGTCCGTAAAAAATTCTGATATTTTTCTTTTACTCTGCGATTATCCCGATTTCAAGCGTACTGAAGAATTATATCGTTTTCTTGAGGCCGAAGGTATAGAGTTTAACATCATAGAGAAGAATTATTTACACAGAGCTTGTGCATCCAATAACATCCGTTTGGTGGAAGATTTTATTGCACGAGGAGCAAAGCTTATTTGTTATGATGAAAATGGTAAAACCCCTTTGCAAATTGCGATAGCGTATTCTCATGCGGAGCTAGTTTTATTATTAATCACAAAATATGCGGCTGGAGTTATGCAAGAAATTCCAGATGCTCTTGTTAGCCTTGTGACAGATAAAACGGCAAGACCAATTTTTCTAGGCTGCCATTTTGATCCTCTCAATCTCAGGGACTGTTTCCCAAGAGCCGTTATGACAACACAAGAATTATTTGAAACGGATGCCCCAAATAAAATTCGAGAACTTAAGGGATTACAGCCCGAGGAAGCACAAAATTATTCAAATTTTTTTAAAGAAGAACGTAAATTAAACATTGCAAAATTAGTTGACCTCGAGCATCAGAAACTTCTAAGTCAAATTGCTAATCGTCTTGAAGAAATAATAATTTTAGATCCGAATAATGAAAATGTCTGCCTACTGCGTAGAAGAATTCGATTTGGAATGGTGCCCACTGCCGAGGAAATAACGCCCGATGTTGTCTTGCTATCCACAAGGAATAAAAAGGTTCCTCATTTTGGCTTAGCCCAATCCATTTTATGTCAATTTCCTTCCAGCCTTTTCCTTGAAACCCAACACCCGAGTTCCAATCAAATTAAAGCTATTTTTAATGAAATTACGCAAAATAACATTGATATTTCCTTTGGCGGATTCAGAGCCTTACGAGATACGCAGTTATTCTTATTAAATACTCGGACTGAAAAATTACATGGATACATCCGAGCCCTTGATCCTCTTTTACTTCTTTCCAGAAAAAAGTTTAATAGCTGGTTCATGACGTTGGGGATTTCTACATTGAGCCTCACCATTGCCGGTCTATTGTGCCTTCTCAGCGCTAAAACCTGGGAAAATAGACTAATTGATGTTTTTCCTCTTATTTTGGCTGGTCTTTTGGGGGTGGTTTGCTTTTTTTCTACTGTGTCGCTCTGCATTAGCCCTCCTTATTGCCCTTTCCCCAAAGATGTTCGCGGTCCACAGGTTCTTAAAGACCATATCGCTCTCTGCAAAGAATTATCTGAATTCATTACGGGTCTGCCAAATGAAGATCTCGTAGATAATGATGAAAGAGATTTAATTCAAAGAATCCAAGCCATAAATGACAACGCTACCCTTGATGAGGTTTCAGAACTGTTCTCCCGACTCAAGATCATCTACCAAGCACATATTGATGAATTACGTGGCATGGATATTACCAAGCCACCGAGATTTTCCTACCAAGAACTTATCGTGCGTTTCCCTCGAGAAATGCGAATGGAAATTCTTGAAAGCAGCGATGAGGAATATTCAGATCATGAAAATAATCAGTTACTTAATTTTGGCTAGAAATAGGAGGATGAGGATGCTTTCATTAGCTCAAAAAACCGAGCAAATACAGTGGAATTTTATCGTTCTGGCCAGTGAGAATGCCATCTGCTAAGAGATAGGCCTTATCTTGATGCTTCAGCTGCTTTCGGGTTTTACTTTTACCGCCCACCTCAAAACAATAGGAATCTACTGCGAAATCCCCAATCTCGCTGTAGTAAATTTCTTTGTTTGCATTTTGAATTTGATTTACTACAAAGATTTCCCGAATCTTTCCAAGCGTAGAGTCTACTAACTGGGGCAAATGGCTGGCATAAACGATATTGGAATTATCTGGATACATTTTTATCGGATTTCTTAAATAAGCTTTTCCAGCTTTATTCGGAAAAAGAAATCGAATTAATCCAGCTTGATTTAAGAAAGAAAAGTATTGGCTAATACTCTCGAAATCTTTGTTCAGTGCACTCGCTAATTTACTGGGGTTTAATTCTCCAGGTTGAGAATTAACGACGTATTTAAATAACTTCTCGATAAGCATCAGTGTGCCCGTTTTTAAATTGTGCAAAACTGCAATATCTTCGTAAATAACCTTCTGCGTGATATTTTCAATCGATTGAAAGCGAGCTAGTTCTTCGGTTAATTCCATAAAAAACGGATAATACCCAGCTCTCAGATATTCTTTAAAATGCATCAGAACATTTGGTATTTTTAAATCGTGAGATATTGCTGAATGATTTTTCACAATCTCATTCAAATTAAATTTAGGGCACCTAATATTTAAAAAAAATTCAAGGTATTCACGAAAGGAGAGCCCATGGAGCGGATATAAACTCACTCGTCTTGAAAGATCAAATTTACTGTGCACAAGATCAATCGCTGAACTTCCAGTAAATAAGACTTTAAAACCTAAATAGGTGTCGTAAATATTTTTTAGCTCTTGGTTCCAATTTTCATATTTATGAATTTCATCCACACACAGTAATCTTACTTTTGTTTCTTTATATAACCAGTCCACCAAATCCAAAAAATTTTTTTCAACAAGTAAAATATTATCAGCGGAAATATAAAGTGCGAGCCCTTCTTTGGCTCCATTCTTAATCGCATGATGCAGTAGAAAAGTGGTCTTCCCCACTCCTCGAGACCCGACGATTCCATTGATACGATTAGCAAGGGCGAATTCGCTGTAGGCAGCCCGCTCATGGTAAGGTTTCTGCTCGAACTGCTCAATGAGAGCCCTTTGTAAATCAAATAGTTTTTCCATCATTAGGTCATTCTTCATTCGTTAGGGTGTAACCTAATAATACAGTCTATTTTATTGGGTTTCAACCTGATAATCCTAGATCCGACAGCTTCTGCCTATTACTTATCTCTTATGCCAGCGCCAAATCATACCCATTACAAATATTTCTGAAATTAATATTTTATTAACATTGATTAGGGTAGAGTCGATTTCGTGGGAAATGTTTGCCATGCAGCATTAGATTGTTAATTCAAATCCTTGGCCCAGCGGAAGCCGACGTTAGCTCTAAGCTGGTTTTCATTTTCGCAGAAACTCGAAAGTGACATCATGCTTTACCTAAGCCCTTTAGTTTTATGGATAACTTATGATACGATGGCGTCATTAAAATTTGACTTCAATGGAGTGTATTATGAAAAAAATTATTATTTCTATTTTCGCTATTTTTTTAGGACTTTTTGCATTTCCGCTTGCTCTAGCAGCTACCCCTCCTGAAAAAGCAGCATCCCCTGCGGCTATAGCACCTGCTGATACTATTGCCCTCTATAAAAATCCGGATGGAAAAGAAATTTTAAAAAGACTTCCATCCAACGTGCGTTTAGTGCCCATTTTTCAGCAAGGCAATTGGGCTAAAGTGGGCAACCCGCAAGATGGTAGCGTCGGTTGGATTGATCTGGTGCAATATCAAAAAGCGCGTGAGCAATATTATCGTCCGGATATTCAAACTATTTATGTTCATGTTGATACTTCTGATCACGGAAAACCGGTTCTGAATGTCGTTGCCTATAAAAATGGCCAAGCCCTTTCGAAAGAAGAGGCCACAAAATTGTATCAGCGACTACGCAAGCAACAAGAAGCTCAATTTCAAAGCATGCAGAAATTCTCGATGAATATGGAACAAATGATGAATCAGGATTTCTTGAATGCCCAACGCTTCTTTGATTCCGCTTGGGCAAATCCAACGGGAATGGAACCAGTGATTTTAGTCCCAGCACCAGCCCCACAAAAAGCGGCGCCGGTAGCACCCACACCCTCAGCAGCTATGCAAACTAAAGCTTCTGCACCAAAAGCATAATTTAAAGATCCCCCCTCTCAAAATCGAGAGGGGTTATTCAAAACATTATTCTACGATTCTTGACATAATGTCGCTTATATGCGACAATTAACAATGATAGGGTAAATGAATAAAGTCCTTCGAATATATGAGTTACCATCTGGGAGGGCTCCCTTTTCAGATTGGCTAGTCAGCATTAAAGATCAGGTAACTCGTGCGAGAATAAGAAAACGATTAGATAAAGTCGAAGATGGACATTATGGGGACTATAAGATTTTAGGAGATGGCGTTTTTGAATTACGCCTACATTTTGGACCCGGGTACCGGATTTACTTCGCAGAATTGAATGATACTGTTGTCATTTTACTATCTGGAGGGAACAAAGGTGGTCAAACAAAAGAAATCAAAACGGCGAAACAATATTGGCACGCCTTGCAAGAGAAATTAAATGAGTAAATCAAAATTGCTACAAAACACAAGAAGCTATCATGATGAGCTCATTAAAGCTTTGCATGACCCAAAGGAATCTTATGCCTATCTGCAAGTGGCTCTTGAAGAATATCAAGAAGACAATAATGCTGAATTACTATTAGTTGCTCTACGTAATGTTGCTGAGGCGCGAGGCGGATTAAGTAAATTAGCTAAAAAAACCCACCTGAATAGACAAAGTCTTTATAAGGCCTTATCAAAATCTGGCAATCCCAGGCTTGATACCTTCGGATTGATCCTTAATGGCCTTGGATTTCATTTGTCGATCCAGCCAAATAACTGAAACCTGTGACATGAAGCTCAGTGTTAGATTTTGCCCATTATTTTGACAATTCTGGATTCTCCACCTAATGAAGACGTTGACATCGAGATGGGTAGGCCCAAACTAAACTAAAAAGTAGTCTTGCGTAATTTCACTTTAAGGCCTGCTTTATATCATTTTTTAAATCTTCAACATTTTCGATTCCCACAGAGAGGCGAATAAAACCGTCGGTAATTCCTAGCTTTTCTCGTGTTTCTTTTGGGACAGAAGCATGGGTCATTATTGCCGGATGCTCGATGAGGCTTTCTACTCCCCCCAAACTTTCAGCGAGTG
The DNA here is from genome assembly GCA_963711375.1 of uncultured Gammaproteobacteria bacterium. GTDB lineage: Bacteria > Pseudomonadota > Gammaproteobacteria > Coxiellales > Coxiellaceae > CAVQDV01. The sequence continues at coordinate 1,132,932 of CAVQDV010000005.1, read as the reverse complement.
TAAATATTTGGAATTTTTCTAGAGCCGAAACCGTTTCTTCTAAATTCAGTTTTAATTGAACGGAAATCATGCCACTGAAACCCGACATTTGTTTTTTCGCTAAGGCATGTTGCGGGTGAGTTTCTAAGCCTGGATAAATCACTTGAGAAACTTTATCGTGATGCGAAAGCCAAAGCGCAATTTCCTCGGCATTTTCGCAGTGTCTTTCCATTCTGATGGCCAAGGTTTTTAAGCCTCGCAGTGCTAAAAAACTGCTGAAGGGATCTAAAATACCGCCCACTGCATTTTGTAAATAACGCATTTTTTCGGCTAATTCAGAATTTTCGCCAATGACAACGATGCCTCCAATGACATCGGAATGTCCATTTAAATATTTTGTAATGGAATGCACGACGACATCAAAACCAAATTCTAAGGGCCTCTGTAAAATCGGCGAAGCAAAGGTATTATCGGCGACGGAAATTAAATTATGTTTTTTCGCAAAATCGGCGATGGCTTTTAAATCCACGATTTTTAGCATGGGATTGCTGGGTGTTTCAATCCAAAGCATTTTTGTTTTTGGCGTTAAAGCTGCAGTGATATTTTCTATTTTCGAGCAATCGACGAAGGAAAAATGAATGCCTGCGGAGCGGTGACGGACATTTTGAAATAAACGATAGGTGCCGCCATAAACATCGTCCATTACGATTACGTGATCGCCTGGATTTAAATTTTCTATTACCGTTGCAATGGCGTTCATGCCGGAGGCAAAGGCAAAAGCGTGTTGGCCGGATTCAAGGTCGGCTACACAGCGTTCGAAGGCAAATCTTGTTGGGTTGTGTGTGCGAGAATATTCAAAACCCTTGTGTTTTCCAGGGCTTTCTTGGGCGTAGGTTGATGTGGCATAAATCGGCATCATCACCGCACCCGTGGTGGGATCTGGATGTTGGCCCGCGTGAATTACGCGTGTTTCTAAATGTTTTTTATTTTCCATGTTTGCTCCGTTTAAAACAACCTCTCCCGCAAGGGGAGAGGGAAAAATACATTATTTATCGTAATATCCTTGGGCCTTCATCCAATTATTATCCGCGAATTTCGTTAAATAATTTCGAATACTATCGGGCAAAATTACTAGGCAACGCTGCCCTTTTTTTAATCGTGAAGCGACTTGCAAGGCGGCCCACATGGCCGTGCCTGAGGAACCGCCGCATAAAAACCCTTCTTCGTGAATTAATCGGCGCGCCATGACAAAAGAATCTTTATCATTCACTTTTACGTATTCATCGACCAGCGTATTGTCTAAAACATCGGGGAAAAAATCATATCCAATGCCTTCTACTACATAAGGGTAGACTTCCGTACCGCCCCCTAATATGGAACCATAGGGATCGACTCCAATAACCTGAATTTTCGGATTCACTTCTTTTAATTTTTTCGCTACGCCGCTAATCGTTCCACCCGTCCCAACTCCCATCACAACCATATCTAAATCGGGTCCCATGTCATCCAAAATTTCCTGCGCCGTGTGAAGATAATGCGCATTGGGATTGTTGGGATTTCCGTATTGATCCAGAATATGTGAATTTGGAATTTCCTCATTTAATCGTTTGGCGAGCGAAATGTGGCTGTCTGGACTATCCCAAGCGGCTTCAGTGGGTGTGCGATAAATTTTAGCGCCCAGAGCCTCTAGCACCACTTGTTTTTCATGGCTCATTTTTTCTGGCATGGTAATGACAACCGAATAACCTTTCACGGCTCCTGCTAGAGCAATACCAATTCCCGTGTTACCCGAGGTAGGTTCGATTAGCGTATCGCCGGGTTTAATTCGTCCGCTTTTTTCAGCTTGTTCAACCATGTAATAACCGATACGATCTTTTACGGAGCCACCAGGATTTAAAAATTCGCATTTTGCATACATCGTGCAAGCTAATTCTTTTCCAACGCGATTAAGCTTTACGATTGGTGTTTTACCAATGGCCTGTAAAATATTATCGAGTATCATGGCGTCTCCCTTTGGTTTAAGATTCGAAGTATAGGGGAGCTATTTGAATTTTACTAGGTGATAAATACGGGTGTTTATGCTTCGGAAGACGTAGTAGGATAAAACTATGTACCCCTAACCCCGACCCTCTCCCGCAAGGGGAGAGGGGGTAAAGGTAGCAAGACACTCGGTTTATCCAGAGTGCTTAGATTGGAAATAAAATAGGAGAATAAAATGCTGGATCCCAAAAAAATTAGTGAGATTGTGCAAGAAGTAGTAGACGCTTTGCCTCCAGGATTAAAAAATTTGCCAGAAGAAGTACGGCATAATTTTCGTGAGGCTCTACAGTCGGCTCTCATGAAAATGAACCTCGTAACGCGGGAAGAATTTGATGCGCAAAAGGCGGTGTTAGAGCGCACACGTGAAAAACTCGAAAAATTGGAACAAAAAATAAAAGAACTCGAAAACGAGTAAGCGATGTCCTTGGCGATAGTGCAAAGCCGTACGCAAGCGGGGATAGATGCACCCAACGTCACTATCGAAGTTCATTTATCGAAAGGCTTACCGAGTTTAAATATCGTTGGTTTGCCAGAAACTGCCGTAAAAGAAAGCAAAGATCGCGTTCGCAGCGCCATCATCAATAATGGCTTTGAATTTCCAGTGAAGCGAATTATTGTGAATTTAGCTCCTGCGGATTTACCAAAACAAGGCGGCCGTTTTGATTTGCCTATTGCGCTGGGAATTTTAGCGGCCTCGCATCAAATTCCACAAGAAATGCTTGATGAAAATGAATTTGTGGGAGAACTGGCTCTTACTGGGGAGCTAAGACCTGTGAAGGGCATTTTGCCATTTGCCTTAGCCACGCAAAAAGCAAAACGGCATTTAATTTTGCCTCACGAAAATGCAGAAGAAGCAGCACTTGTTAAAAATCTGAAAATTTTACCGGGGAGTTCACTTCTGGAAATATGCAATCATCTGCGTAAAAGCTCGATGATTTCGCCTTATGAAATTCGAACCTTTCCTAATTCAGAGGCAGAATATCCAGATATGTCGGATGTGATTGGCCAAGCGCATGGAAAGCGCGCGCTGGAAATTGCAGCCGCGGGAGGCCACAGTTTATTATTCTCGGGCCCTCCAGGTTCTGGAAAAACCATGTTAGCTAGTCGGCTTCCTGGTGTTTTGCCAACATTAACAGAAAGAGAAGCCTTGGAAGTTGCAACGGTATATTCAATTTCACGAGCAGGTTTTTCAGCAAGTGCTTGGTCACTTAGACCTTTTCGAAGTCCTCATCACACCACTTCTGCGATCGCCTTGGTTGGCGGTGGGAGACCGCCATCACCCGGAGAAATTTCACTGGCTCATAAAGGCGTTTTATTTTTAGATGAATTACCAGAATTTCCGCGGCACGCTTTGGAAGCGATGCGCGAACCACTGGAAGCAGGACAGGTTACTATCTCACGTGCCTCGTTTTACACTAAATTTCCCGCACAATTTCAATTAATCGCCGCAATGAACCCCTGCCCCTGCGGCTATGCCGGTGATAAAAGCAGCCGCTGCACGTGCACAGCCGAACAAGTGCAGCGTTATCAACAACGATTATCGGGCCCTTTATTAGATCGCATCGATATGCATATCGAAATTCCTCGTCTGCCGACTACTAAATTACAGACTTCGGAAAAAAGCGAAAATAGCCTTGCTGTTCGCACTCGAGTGGTATTTGCTCAAAATACTCAGTATGAACGTCAACATAAAATTAATGCCCTTTTAACAGCCGCTGAAGTCAAACAGTTTTGTCCGCTTGAAAAAAAAGACCAGGATTTTTTAAGTGAGGCCGCTGAAAAACTTGGCCTATCCGCGCGTGCCTATCATCGGATTATTCGCCTAGCCCGAACCATTGCTGATTTAGCCAATTCAAAAAATATTGAGAAAGAGCACCTCGAAGAATCCCTGAGCTATCGTCATTTCCAATCTTTTTAGCAACATCCCATTTATTAGTATTTTGATCAATTTTTTTACTAGGAAGTGTTTAATGTGTGTATTTCCAAAAAGTGTATTATAATGAGCACAGGACCCACACAAGGAGGAATTTGGTCATGCATTATCCAGTAGTTATTCAAAGACGCGGCGATTCAGAATATCAGGTTGTTGTTCCCGATATCCCAAATTGCATCACGATCGGACCTTCAATGGAAACGGCGCTGCAGCTCGCGGCGGATACCGTTGAATTGCACATCGATGGACTCACTCAAGGCGGCAAACCCATCCCAAGTCCACGACGAATTGAAGATCACCAAAACAATGGCCAATATCCCAAAGGCGTTTGGGCTTTAGTTTCGGTTGATATTTCCAAACATCTTGGCAAAAGCAAACGGATCAATATTACGATGCCCGAGCGCTTATTGATTCAAATCGACAAATTCACGGCCTCTGGCGGTGGAAATCGTTCAGCCTTTCTAGCGGATGCGGCAATGAGTTACATTTCTCGCCAGCATTATCGAGAACAAAAGAACAAAGAAATTGAAAAAGAGTAATAAAGCTGGAGGTTCTTAGGGGAAGCAAGGCTCTCCCTAAGCGCCAGCGTTAAAATCAGGTTGAGCTACTATTACTTAATAGCCTCACTTTCTGATGACTAGAGGAGCCTGTCATGACTTTAGAAATAGGAAAAAAAGCCCCAGAATTTACGCTGCCGAGTGATGAGGGGGTTAACGTTTCTCTCAAAGATTTCCTAGGGAAAAAAGTTATTTTATATTTTTATCCAAAAGACAACACTCCCGGTTGCACGAAAGAAGCTTGCGATTTTGAGGCCAATTCTGTGAAAATTAAAAACAAAAATGCCGTCGTGATCGGAATATCACGAGATTCAGTTGCAAGCCATAAAAAATTCAAAGCAAAACAAAGTCTAAATTTTATTTTACTGTCAGACAGTGATTCAAAAGTCTGCGAAAAATACGGTGTTATCGCCGATAAATCACTTTTTGGAATAAAATATCGTGGCATCAATCGCTCGACTTTCTTGATCGATGAAGAGGGCAAAATTGAAAAAATATGGCAAAAAGTAAAAGTTACCGGCCATGCACAGGAATTATTGGGCCAGCTCTGATTACTAGACTCGAACCATATAATAAATCAAAGCATGCTGACCTAGCCCCCGCGTTAAAATTCAAACACTATGGGTATAGGCTTTATTAAAACGCAATACTTTATAGAAATCATGCACTTACCTCTTTGTATCACCCAAATTCGCCTTTCCCAAGATGTACTATAATATGGGTGTGGTAAGTAAAAGGGGGTGCTTATGAAAGGCTTTACGTTAGAACCTTCTGCGCAAGCACAGTGGTATTCGCTTGTATATGATGCTCGACGATTGGCTGGCCTCCAGCTTAAAGAAAGCATAGAAAGCTATCTTGTGCTTACGCTGGATCATTTCACTACCGAGATCAAATTAGCCAGCACGATCTTAGCTTTAGAATTCCTCTCGACCGTTAATATCCACACTCAGAGCAGCGCCATGAAGCTTCGTGATCTGGGTGATCACTGTTTAATTTTATCGGGATTATTTCCGGAGCGTGCTTTACGGAAACACGTTTCACTCGATTATTTTATAAATCTCGGTAAAGGTGCTTATCACAGCATTTCGCATCAGGAAAAATCACATCCTTTTGACCCCGAATTATTTTATCAACTGAGCCTACATTTTGTCGGGTTGATGGATATTTTGCACCATATGAGGCTATTAAAAAAATTTCCCTATTAATGCTTGAATGAACAAGAAAAAGTACTGCCCACATTCAGCCGGCTTTTGATGCTTAATTTTCCTTTGTGGCGTAATAAAACATGCTTAACAATGGCGAGACCTAATCCAGTCCCACCCTTCCCTCGCGAACGCGCTTTATCCACTCGATAAAATCGCTGTGTAATTTGGGGAAGATATTTTTCAGCAATTCCAATTCCCGTATCTTCTACTGTCAAGTGCTTGCCATTTTCATCTTGATACCATTTTATTTCGATACGCCCTTCCGCGGGTGTATAACGAACCGCGTTATAAATCAAATTTGAAAAAGCACTGCGTAATTCTTCATCATCGCCTTTTAGAATTAAATCTGAATCAGCATCGAGAATAAATTCGTGATGCTGATCAGCACTTAAAGTTTTAGCATCCAACATAATTTCCGCTAGCATTTTGGCGACATTCACATCAACATGCGTTTCTTTATCCGGCAAATCACTTTCAAGGCGTGACAATAATAATAAATCATTAACGAGACGCTCCATTCGCTGGGCCTGGCCCGTCATGTGAGCAAAAATTTCTTGCTGCTGTTCGTGAGGAAATTGATGCTCACCTTGAAGCAATTCTAAATAGCCTAAAAAAACGGTTAAAGGAGTTCTAAGTTCATGAGAAATATTGGCGACGAAATCTTTATTATTATACTGTGATGCTTTCATGACTTTCAGAAAAACGATATCCAGAACCATGAACCGTTTGAATATAACGATCAAAGCCCGAAGGCGTTAATTGCTTTCGCAGACGGCGAATGTGCACATCGACCGTTCTTTCATCGATATAGGAATTCGTGCCCCATACATGAGTTAATAAATTATCACGACTAAATACGCGATCTTTATTCATCACAAAATAGCACAATAAACGAAACTCCAAGGGACCCAATTTAATGGGAGTATTATCAATTGTGATTCGTTGACCATCTCGATCAATAATCATGCCAGCGCAATGCAATTTTCCATCTGCGTGCGTCATAGGCCCGCGTCGCAATACCGCCCGAACACGCGCAATTAATTCTCGTGGAGAAAATGGCTTAACCATATAATCGTCAGCGGCCTCAAGACCCAGGATAATACTTTCCTCATCGGCTTTTGCCGTAATCATAATAATGGGGATATCTTGAGTAACCGTGTTTTGTTTTAGGGATTTTGCAAAGGTTACGCCACTTAAATTGGGCAGCATCCAATCGAGCAATATTATGCCCGGCAATTTCAGATTGATGGCTTCCTGCGCTTTTTTGGCATCTTCTGCCTCAAAAACTTCAAAATCTGCTTTTTCTAAAGCATATCGAAGCATAGTCCGAATAGGAAGCTCATCATCCACTATGAGTATCTTTGGCTTCGTCATAGGACCATTGTATACCTAAAACAAATTAACTGTCATCCTTTCATAGATTCAAAAAACTCTTCATTCGTCTTACACAATTTCAAGCGATCCAAGAGGAATTCATTGGCAGCCAATTCATCCATTGGATGCAGAATTTTTCGAAGAATCCACATTTTTTGAAGTTCATCTTGTTTCGTAATAAATTCTTCACGACGTGTGCCAGAACGATTGATATTAATCGCTGGGAACAAGCGCTTTTCAGAAATACGGCGATCCAAATGCACTTCCATATTACCCGTGCTCTTAAATTCTTCGTAAATAACGTCATCCATTTTCGAGCCGGTTTCAACTAAGGCTGTCGCAATAATGGTTAAGCTGCCGCCCTCTTCCACATTTCTCGCTGCGCCGAAAAATCGTTTTGGTCTCTGGAGCGCATTGGCATCCACACCGCCGGTTAAAACCTTTCCGGAGGCTGGAATAACCGTATTATACGCACGCGCTAAACGCGTGATCGAATCTAATAAAATAACCACATCTCGGCGGTGTTCAACTAAGCGCTTCGCCTTTTCAATAACCATTTCGGCAACTTGAACGTGTCGAGTAGCAGGCTCATCAAAAGTACTCGCGATCACTTCGCCCTTAACGGAACGCGCCATTTCGGTAACTTCTTCAGGGCGTTCATCAATTAATAAAACGATCAAGGTACATTCTGGATGATTGGTAGCAATCGAATGTGCGATATTTTGCAGCATCATCGTCTTACCAGCTTTCGGAGGGGAGACAATTAAACCACGTTGACCTTTACCTATCGGCGATGCCAAATCGATGACACGGGCTGTTAAATCTTCTTTACTGCCATTTCCAATTTCCATTTTTAATCGTTCAGTGGGGAATAATGGCGTTAAATTTTCGAATAAAATTTTTCGTTTTACATTTTCTGGGGGTTCATTATTAATTTCAATAATTTCCAGCAGCGCAAAATAACGTTCGCCTGCTTTTGGAGGCCGAATTTTGCCGAAAATTGTATCACCAGTTCGCATTGCAAAACGACGAACCTGTGAAGGCGAAACATAAATATCATCGGGCCCCGCTAAATAGGAGCTGTCCGGAGAACGTAAAAAACCGAATCCGTCTTGCAAAATCTCTAAAACGCCGCCACCAAAAATATCTTCGCCTTTCTTTGCATGCGCTGTAAGCATTGCAAAGGTAATGTCTTGCTTTCGCATGGCACCGACATTTTGTATGCCCATTTCTTCAGCAAGTCTGCTGAGCTCAGAGGGGGGCAATTTCTTGAGTTCTATTAAGTTCATATTGGTTTTTTCTCTCTTTTGTTGAATTGAATTGCGGGAAATTGGTTAACGTGAAGTTTTGGAGTATTCCAAGATATTGGGGATATATAGGTTAGGCGAAGATTCTACTGGTTAATAACGCCCTAAATATGTTCATTTAAAAATGCTGCTAGCTGCGATTTGGGCTGCATACCCACCTTCGTTCCAACAACATCGCCATTCTTATAAAGGATCAGGCTTGGAATGCCACGCACACCGTATTTTGCCGGTGTTTCATTATTGTCGTCAACATTCAGTTTCACGAACTTAACCTTTCCTTCGTATTCTTTCGCGAGCTCTTCCAAAACTGGCGCAATAGCCTTGCAAGGACCGCACCAGGGGGCCCAAAAATCAACTAAAACGGGTTTATCAGCTTGAAGCACATCAACCAAAAAATTTTCGTCGGTTGTGGCTGTGATGAGATCGCTCATTCAATACTCCTAACTATTCTTGTACATGCTAATCGAAAAAATTTCAGAAGGCAATCGGTTTAGTGTTTAATTGCTAATTGAGCACCTAATGAGATTATTGGTCTGAAAACGAGATAATTCATCAGCATCAAACTGACCAGGGCAAAAAGTGGTGAAAGATCCATTCCAGAAATAGGCGGGATGAATCGACGAAATAGATTTAAAAAAGGATTGCTGATGAGTCTTGCCACTACGCCAAGAGCGTTATTTTGCAGGAGAGGAAACCAACTCATGAGCGAGCTAATAATAATAGCATAAAAATAAATGTTGCTGAGATTAAGAAATAAATCTCCTATCGCGATCATCAGAACACTCCAGAATCCAAAAAACAATCTAAAATGGAGAGCACCCAACAACCACGCATCAATCATTTCTAAAATTAATACGACAAACACGATGGATAGATCAAAGCCACGAAATCCAGGGATAATTCTCCGCAAAGGCCTTATCACGGGCTCTGTAAATTTAATGACAAATTGCGATATTGGATTATGCCAAGAGGCACCGAGCTTTTGAAACAAGAGCCGTAATAATAATATAAAAATGTAAAGATCAAAAAACAAACTTAATACAAAATATAAAGCTGAAAAAAGTATTTGCATAAAAAACCTCTATTAAAAACCTGGCCCAAAAAAAGCATAAGCAAAAGCCTGAAAGTGAGACGCTACGGGTATATTGCCGAGTTTTTTTAGCCTTGGGCAAAACCAAAAGCCGGAAATTGAGACCCAACAGGTATATTCCGTTGCTAAATCCTCCTCCCAAAAATTGCCTGCCCAATTCTTACGTGCGTAGCACCGGCTGCAATGGCGGCCTCAAAATCTCCTGACATTCCCAGCGACAAAGTGTCCAAGGAAAACCCTGCCGTTATTAAATCATCTTGTAATTTAGCCATTTTTTTAAAGGAAGACAACTGTTGCGAAAAATCCTTTGTTTCATGCAAAATTGTCATCAATCCGCGCAAATTTAAATTTTTGCATTCTGAGATATATTTTGCCAGTGCAAAAATTTCTGTTTCACTAATCCCAGATTTATTGGGGTCTTTACTAATATTTACTTCTACACAAATATTTAATTTAGATAAAGCTTCTGGTCTTTGTTCATTTAGTCGCTGCGCGATTTTTTCCCGATCTACTGAATGCACCCAAGAAAAATTCTCAGCAATTTCCCGCGTTTTATTAGATTGAATTCTCCCAACAAAATGCCAATTCGCTGTTAATTCCGATAAAAATTCCCGTTTGCTCAAAAACTCCTGCACATAATTTTCACCAAAATCCCTCTGCCCTGCCTCAAAAGCTAACTTAATGTTCTCTGGAGATTGCCCCTTAGTCACGACTATTAATTTCACCGACCCCAAAGGTCGATGATATTTATTTTCATAAAAATTTATGAGCTCTTTTATTTTCGCTAAATTTCCAGGGATGTCATTCACTGTCTTTTTTCTCACTGCTGTGGCGAAAGGGAAGATTAATACCCCTCAGTACCCCTCTCCCGCACTAGCCTCTCCTGCAAGGGGAGTGGGAATAAAGAACCAAAGTCTGTTCCGTGCTCCCCGATACCCACCACCCGTTCCCGCTTAAGATTTTGGTTCTCGGTTTTTTTTTTGGCACGGCTCCCGAGCAGACTGTCTAGGAGGGGAGCTTTCAAGATCGTTTCGGCCCCGGACGGGCCGAAGACGAAGCGCCACAGGGATGTGCTAGTGCGCGGTCTTGAAAGCTCCCCTCCTAGACAGTCTGCTCGGGAGCCGTGCCAAAAAAAAACCGAGAACCAAAATCTTAAGCGGGAACTCCTTCCTCTACCCTTTGGGCCCCGCTTCCGCAACTTTTGCCGGCACATCAAACTGAGCAAAATTATCAATAAATTTCTGAATTAATTCCTGATTATTTTCGCGATATTGCGCAGGGTTTTGCCAGCCTTTGCTAGGATCAAGCAGATTATCCTCCACGCCTTTCACATGAACTGGCACACGGAAATTAAAGCCCGGCAATATCTTCGATTCTGCATGAATTAATTCCCCAGAAATTGCAGCTGTAACTACAGCACGAGTGACAGGAATTGAAAAACGCTTACCGCCTTGCCCATAGGCCCCTTTAGACCAACCTGTATTAATTAAATAAACTTGTGCCCCAGATTCCTCGATTCGTTTCATCAATAAATCGGCATAAACACTTGCAGGCCGTGGAAAAAATGGAGCGCCAAAACAAGTACTAAAAGTAGGTTTTATACCGGCACCACTACCCATTTCTGTGCTGCCCACTAGAGCCGTATAGCCACTTAAAAAATAATATGCCGCTTGCTCTTTCGTTAATAAAGAAACCGGTGGCAAAACTCCGTATAAATCACAGCTTAAAAATAAAACGGATTTTGGAATTCCGCCCTTATTTTCTAACACTCTTTTTTCGATAAATTCTCTCGGATAAGCCGCGCGAGTATTTTGCGTGTAACGCGTATCACCATAATCAGGTTCCAAGGTTTTAGAATCTAACACCACATTTTCCATGATAGCGCCATCACGAATCGCGGTCCAAATAATGGGTTCGCGTTCTTGGGACAAATCTATACATTTAGCATAGCAACCGCCTTCAAAATTAAATACACCTGTTTTTGACCAGCCATGTTCATCATCACCAATTAAATACCGATCGGGGTCAGAGGACAATGTGGTTTTTCCAGTTCCAGATAAGCCGAAAAATAAAGCCACATCTTGGTCTTCGCCAAGGTTTGCAGCACAGTGCATGGGCAACACATCGTCTACTGGCAAAAAATAATTTAATACGGTAAACATAGCCTTTTTCATTTCACCAGCATATTTTAAGCCTATCAATAATATTCGACGATTAGTAAAATCCAAAATTAATGTGGACTCGCTATTGGTGCCATCAACCTTGGGATCTACATTTAATCCAGAAGCATTCAGCATGGTCCATTGTTTTTCTTGACTCAAATTTCTCGGAGTTCTAATAAATAAATGGCGAACAAAAATCGCATGCCATGCTAAGTCTGTCGTGACTTTTACGGGAAGAGAATAATGCTCATCTTCGCCCACACTTAAATTAGATACAAATGTTTCTTTATCTTTTAAATAATTTTCAGCACGCTTCCACAAAGTGTCCATAATTTCGATGGAAATGGCTTGATTGACGACGCCCCAATCCACAGTACTCTCGGTGTTTTTGTCTCGAACGATGTAACGATCTTTCGGTGAGCGGCCAGTTCGATCACCCGTTATCGCCGTTAAGGCCCCATTTTTAGCCTGAACCACTTCCTTTCTCAGAAGCGCAAGGCGGATCAATTCTTCATTCGTTGAATCAATGTGAGTGTGCGGACTAGAATTACTTGATGGCATGCTGGACCTCTATTTATTAGCGTGTGTTCGCGCCATTATGTCAAAGATCCCCGGAACATTAAAGCCATATTCCAGGATTTACATCAAAAGCGTTCGACTCTAGCTCAAGAACCAAACCTCTCCTCACCTTCCCCCTCTTATGGTCATCATGCTATCATTCACAACATGAAAAGCGTAACACTCAAAAACCATTTTCTTGTCGCCACACCAGCCTTAAAAAATTCTATTTTTTCAAAATCAGTTATTTATCTTTATGAACACAGTGACGAGGGTTCGATGGGTCTTGTGATTAACAAACATCTGAACATTACGCTCGAAAACGTACTGAATCACCTGGAAATTGATATCGCTTCAGAAAAAGTTCGACGCATTCCCGTGCTGATGGGCGGTCCAATTGGGCAAGAGCATGGTTTCGTAATTTACGAGCAGCGCGATCCTAGCGAAAGCGAGAAAATTGTCATTTCCGCTTCAAAAGAAACGCTAAGACAAATTGCTACAAGCAAAGGTCCTAAACGATATTTAGTGATGTTGGGTTACACCGGCTGGGACGCCGGCCAACTCGAAGAGGAACTTGCCCGTAATGATTGGGTGATTGCCCCCTTTGATTTAGGCCTGCTTTTTGATGTGCCCATTGATGAACGGTGGCACAAAGCCGCTGAATTAATTGGCTTCGATATCACAAAAATGAGCGATTTTACAGGAAATGCCTAAAGACCCACACAATATAAAAACCGTGCTGGGCTTCGATTTTGGTTTGAAACGCATCGGTATTGCCATTGGGCAAACTATCACTCAGTCTGCAAATCCTCTTATAACGTTAGCCGCTACTGATGGAATCCCCCATTGGGAAGAAATTGAAAATTTAATTTCAGTCTGGCAAGCTGATGCGCTCATCGTGGGGCTGCCTTATAAAATGGATGGCTCGGAACAACACTTAACGTTTGCTGCACGGAAATTTGCTAATCGTTTAAAAGAAAAATTTAAATTGCCAGTTTTTTTAGTGGATGAAAGGCTCACCACGATGGCGGCAAAGAGTTATTTAAAAGAGCATAAAATGCTGGTGAAAAGTGAAATCGACCAATATGCTGCAAAATTTATTTTAGAAAGTTGGCTAAATTCTGAGGAAAATTTATGAATACTACAAAACCAAAAATTCATCGTTTAATTAAAATCGAAAATCTCGATCGTTCTGGAATTGAATATTTACTCGATAAAGCTGAATATTTTTCACGAGCGGATTATTCATCATTAATGCAGGCACAATCACTCGCCGGAAAAATTGTCACTACTTTATTTTTTGAGCCCAGCACTCGAACCCGAAATTCCTTTATAATTGCCGCCCAAAAATTAGGTGCGATAGTAATAAGCCCTGAAATATCGAATTCTTCGGTGCAAAAAGGCGAATCTTTGATAGACACGGTGCGATCGTTTGAAGCAATGGGTACTTCTATTTTTATAATTCGACACCGCGAAAATCACAGCGTGGAATTTATCACTTCAAAATTACTCGAGAAAACAGCTATTATTAATGCTGGCGACGGGTCACATAGTCATCCGACGCAAGCTTTATTAGATTTATTAACCATTCGTCAACATAAAAAAAATTTCGAGAATTTAAGCGTGGCTATCATTGGTGATATTGCGCATTCACGCGTTGCTAATTCCTGCATTCGTGGATTATTAATGATGGGCGTAAAAGATATTCGCCTCATCGCGCCTTCTACTTTTTTACCGGAAAAAATAGAGGATTCCGCCATTAAAACTTTTCAGAACCTAAAAGAGGGACTAAAAGACGCCGACGTTATCATGGCACTCCGAATTCAAAGCGAACGGATCGAACAAACGGAATTTCCGGACCTTCATCGATTTGCTGAAGAATACGGTCTCACGTCAGAAAATATTAAAACAGCGAAACCCGATGCGATTATTATGCATCCAGGTCCAATTAATCGAGGGGTGGAAATTGATTCCGCCGTGGCGGATGGTCCACAATCCGTTATTCTTGAACAAGTTCGGAATGGCGTCGCGATACGTATGGCCATTTTGGATACGATGTCTTTTCCTCCGCTTTAGGTGTAGCAACATCCACTAAACTTAAGTACAATGCAATGCCCTAAGCTAAGTTCCCTAAAGGAAATCCATGTATAAGGTTTTATCAGAATCCGCTGAATTGTGGGAAAAGTGCCTCGATTATTTGCGTGATGAAATGCAATTACCTGCGCAAAAATATCAAACTTGGATTCGCCCTCTACAAGCTGAGATCGATGGTCAATCTCTCAATTTGCTAGCGCCTAATGAATTTGTAAAAAGCTGGGTAAACGATCATTTTCTCGAACAAATTCAAACCACCGTTTCCGCTATTACAGAAGGCAATCCTCTCACCGTTCGCCTCATGATCGGCACTAAAAAGGACGTGAATCCTGCAGAAAACAGGCCCCTTCCCCAAGTTTCAACCACACAAAATACCCAAAAGCCCCAAATAAGTTTTGGCAAATCGAATGAAAACTCCAATAGCACCAATTTAAATCCGCTTTTTACTTTTGAATCTTTCGTAGAAGGTAAATCGAACCAGCTGGCGCGTGCCGCTTCTCAACAGGTTTCCGAAAATCCCGGAAAAGCCTATAACCCACTTTTTGTTTACGGCGGTGTTGGTCTTGGTAAAACTCACTTAACACATGCCATCGGCAATTTTATTTTGAAAAATAATCCGAATGCTAAGGTACTTTACCTTCATTCTGAACGTTTTGTCGCTGATATGATTAAGGCGCTTCAACGCAATGCCATGAACGAATTTAAACGTTACTATCGTTCCGTAAATTGTCTCTTAATTGACGACATCCAGTTTTTTGCTGGCAAGGAGCGCTCTCAAGAGGAGTTTTTCCACACATTTAATTCCCTGCTGGATAGTCATCAGCAAATTGTTCTTACCTGCGACCGATATCCTAAGGAAATTAATGGATTAGAAGAGCGCTTAAAATCTCGATTTGGTTGGGGCCTCACTATCGCCATCGAACCCCCAGAACTTGAAACTCGAGTCGCCATTTTAATTAGTAAAGCCCAGCAGGCTAATATTCATCTGACTAGCGAAGTCGCATTTTTCATTGCCAAACATATTCAATCGAATGTTCGTGAACTAGAAGGTGCTTTAAAGCGTGTTATTGCCAACGCGCACTTTACCGGCAATGAAATTACGGTTGATTTTGCTCGTGAGGCACTTAAAGATTTGCTCACTTTGCAGGCGAAACTGGTCACGATCGATAATATTCAAAAAACAGTCGCCGAATACTACAAAATTAAGGTTGCAGATCTTCTCTCAAAACGTCGCAATCGCTCTGTCGCTAGACCTCGACAGTTGGCGATGGCTTTAGCAAAAGAGCTTACGAGCCATAGTTTACCTGAAATTGGTGATGCTTTCGGCGGAAGAGACCACACAACAGTCTTGCACGCTTGTCGTAAAATCAAAGAACTCTTGGGTAGCTCATTAGATATCCAAGAGGATTATAAAAACTTACTGAGAACCTTATCGGCCTAGGAGTTGGACGGATGAAACTTTATACCTTACGAGAAACTTTGCTTAACCCTTTGCAAACGGTTATCGGCGTAGTGGAGCGAAAACAGACTGTTCCGATTTTATCCCATGTTCTACTTTCAGTAAAGGATGGTAAACTATCTTTTACTGGAACTGATCTTGAAATTGAATTAATTGGACAGGCTAATCTTGAGCAGCCTCCAGAAAAAGACAATATGATAACTCTTCCTGGTCGGAAGCTTATTGATATTTGCAAGGCTCTACCAGATGCCGCTCCAATTGAACTCTATGTTGAAAAAGATCGAGCGGTTCTTACTTCGGGCCAAAGCCGATTTGTTTTATCAACCCTCCCAGCCGATGAATTTCCGAGTTCAGAGGCCCAAAAGACTCAAGTTTCGCTTAAAATCACTCAAAAGGATCTAAAAACCCTGCTTCAGTCGACATCTTTCGCTATCGCGCAGCAAGATGCACGATTTTACTTGAATGGCTTGTTACTTGAACTTCAAAGAAATTCCCTGAGAGCCGTTGCGACGGATGGCCATCGCTTAGCAACAACGGTTATTGACGCGCCTATTCAATTAGATCAGCGAATTCAAATCATCGTGCCCAGAAAAGGAATTTTAGAGTTATCGCGGTTATTGCAAGAAGACGACTCGATCGTGACAATTGCCGTCAGTACTAACCATATTCGCGTCAGTAGCGAACAATTTGCCTTTACATCAAAACTCATTGAAAGCCGTTTCCCAGACTACACCCGTGTCATCCCCAAAAAGGGAAAATATGTGGTTGATTTGGATCGATCTGAGCTTAAACAGGCTCTAAATCGCGCTTCTGTTCTCTGCAATGACAAATTCCATGGAATTCGCTTTGAATTTCGCCAAAATTTGCTTCGCATTATTGCCAATAATCCAGAACAAGAAACGGCGGAAGAAGAAATTGAAATAGACTATCAAGGAGATGATATCGATATTGGCTTTAACATCAGCTATCTCATCGATGTTCTCAACGTTTTGCGCCAGACAAAAGTGCGCTTAATGTTTTCTGAATCAGACGGCAGCATACGTATTGAAGAAGCGGAGCCCATCCAAGAAAGCATCTTCGTCGTGATGCCCATGCGCTTATAGGGTAGCTTTTTCGTGACAATATCGCAGCTAGGTATTAAGCATTTTCGAATCTTATCTGCCGTTGATATTTCAACCAGCCCCTATTTCAACGTTTTTTATGGTAACAATGGTGCTGGAAAGACCAGTTTGCTTGAAGCCATCTATTACCTTGGCACGGCCCGCTCCTTCAGAACTAGCCAAAGTGACAGAATAGTTGAGCATCACCATCAACAATTCTCGATCTGCGCGAAGTTATTTTCTCCTCAAGACCCCACTGAACCTGTCACGATAGGGATCGAACGTGGATTAGACGGGCTTAGAAGAATTCGAATGGATGGTCAAACTCAAACGCAGCTCGCACCTCTAGCCAAAAAACTCCCCATTCTCTTAATCAGTACTGAAAACTATCGTTTCTTTCATGATGGTCCCAAAAGTCGTCGACAACTTCTGGATTGGGGATTGTTTCACGTGGAACAACCCTTCCATCTGGTCTGGAAGGATTTTCAATCGGCTCTTCAGCAGAGAAATGCCGCCATAAAAAGAAAATCTTCCAGAGCTGAAATTTCAGCTTGGGATGCTGGCCTAGTAACAGCTGCAGAAAAAATTGATGAATTGCGCCGGGATTATGTTTCAAGACTTCAACCCATACTAGCAAATCTTCTCAAAGCCCTGCTTCGAGAATCAGAACTAGAACTCATTTATGTGCCTGGTTGGGATACCAATGGAGATTTCAAAACCCAGCTTCAATTGAATTTATTTAAAGACATTATGATGGGCTACACGCAGCTTGGTCCTCAGCGTGCTGACCTTTGCATAAAATTCCACGGCATACCCGCCGAAGATTATTTGTCACAAGGGCAGCAGAAACTTGCGGCCTACGCCCTTAAACTTGCTCAGGGGATCTTGATGGGAGAAATGACCGGCGCTCAGCCGCTCTACTTAATCGACGACCTTCCCTCAGAATTGGACCCAACCCGAAAAAATTTCATCATCGAGGCTCTTAAAAGCTTAAAAGCCCAGGTATTTATTACGTCAATCCTACAAGGCGACCTTGAAGGCCTCATTTCAGAGCCCGAGACCAAATTGTTTCACGTGGAACATGGTGTGGTGGAGAATATGAAAGCGCTACTTCTCTAGTAAGCAAGCCAGCTAGTCCAACTAAAGCGGGAATTGCTACAAAAAGCTGGGGGCCCTCAGGGGAAGCAAGGCTCCGCCTGAGCGCCAGCGGTGGGTCCCCCACCGCGCCAGCGTTAATATCAGGAAGGAGTTCCCACTTTAGCGGGAACTCCTGTAAAGATAGCTTTGCTGTTTGATTCCTGCTTCACAGAGGCTGGTTTCACTTTAATTTTACAATCAAAGCCAGAGCCTTCCTCTCCACCGGCTATTCACGGTGGAACTCACCGCATATTTTTTTAAAATTCACAATGCTTTCACAATGTATAATCGATTCATATACCTCTTTTTTATTTTTGTGAATTCGTATTTTAGGTTTTTTTTAGACAGAAAAAGGTATGTTTAAGCAGATTTTGTACAGCTGTTAAAAGCTCCTCTCCCCTTGCGGGAGAGGGCCGCGGTGAGGGGAAATTTTAAATACAAAAATTAAAAAAACCAGCAGCCCCCTAAAGCGGAAACTGCTCAGCAATTCCCCCTTAGTGCCAGCGTTAATACCAGAAAGGTATTCCCGCTTTAGCGGGACTGTTGTTGTGCCTGCAGCTCCCGCTTAAGCGAGAATTGCTGACATTTAAGCAGTTTTTGGAGTGACGGTTAAAAACCGTTAATGGGCTGCTACTTCAAATAAAAATGTAGTGCTTTTTTTGCTAAATTTTGCTAGGATAACGCAGCTTTTTTATTACATAATCAACCAGTTAATGAGTATTCACTATGTCAGACAACTACGAAGCCTCCACGATTAAAGTTCTAAAGGGTTTGGATGCGGTTCGAAAGCGACCAGGCATGTATATCGGCGATACAGATGATGGCAGCGGCTTGCATCACATGGTCTTTGAGGTCGTCGATAACTCCATTGACGAGGCACTTGCTGGCCATTGCGATCGTATCGAAGTCAGCATCCACTCAGATGATTCCATCACCGTAGTTGATAATGGACGAGGCATCCCAACTGGTATTCATCCAGAAGAAGGCGTTTCTGCCGCTCAAGTTATCATGACGGTCTTACATGCGGGTGGTAAATTCGATAAACAGAACTACAAGGTATCCGGCGGTCTGCACGGTGTAGGGGTATCTGTGGTAAATGCCCTTTCAGAAAAACTTGAACTTACCATTCACCAAAATGGGAAATATTTCTACCAAGAATATCATCTCGGCGATCCTGTCGCGCCTCTCAAAGAAATGGGAGCTTCCAGCAAACATGGAACTACCGTTCATTTCAAACCCAGCCCTGTTATTTTCAGCGACACCGTATTTCACTATGAAATCCTGGCGAAGCGTCTGCGGGAATTATCTTTCCTGAATTCTGGTGTCAGAATTGAACTTCATGACGAGAAAACGGGGAAAAAGGAAGTTTTTGAATATCAAGGCGGTATTAAGGCCTTCGTACTTCATCTTAGCACCAAAAAAGTGGCGATCAACACAGAAGTGATCTATTTCTCCGAAGAACGCAACGATATCGTGGTAGAAGCTGCACTTCAGTGGAATGAAACCTTCCAAGAAAATGTATACTGCTATACCAACAATATTCCACAACGCGACGGTGGCACTCACTTAGCGGGTATGCGAGCTGCACTTACCAGAACTTTAAATAATTACATCGAAAAGCAAGGCGCCGCGAAAAAGGAGAAGGTAGTAACCGTTGGCGATGACATGCGAGAAGGTTTGACAGCCGTATTATCCGTTAAAGTTCCAGATCCCAAATTTTCCTCTCAGACAAAAGATAAATTAGTATCCTCTGAGGTCAAGCCTATCGTAGAAGCCATTGTGGCTGAAAAAATTCAGGAATTCTTAGAAGAAAATCCTAAGCAAGCAAAAGCCATTGTCGGGAAAATTATAGATGCGGCTCGCGCGCGCGAAGCGGCTCGAAAAGCTCGGGACATGACCCGTCGTAAAAGCGTCTTAGACATTGCGGGTTTACCTGGAAAACTCGCGGACTGCCAAGAAAAAGACCCAGCGCTTTGTGAATTATTCTTAGTGGAAGGTGATTCTGCGGGGGGCTCTGCGAAGCAAGCACGAGATCGCAAAAATCAAGCTATTCTTCCGCTAAAAGGTAAGATATTAAATGTTGAAAAAGCCCGTTTTGATAAAATGCTGGCTTCTGAAGAAGTTGGCAATCTTATTACCGCATTAGGCTGTGGAATAGGGCGCGAAGAATTTAGTGCAGATAAATTACGCTACCATAGCATTATCATTATGACCGACGCCGACGTCGACGGCTCGCACATTCGCACCCTTTTGCTCACCTTCTTTTATCGTCAAACCTTGGAACTCATACAGCGCGGGCATATCTATATTGCTCAACCTCCGCTTTATAAGCTTAAAAAAGGTAAACAAGAACAATATATCAAAGACGATGAAGCCTTAGACGCTTATTTGCTACAGCAAGCCTTACAAGAGACAAAGCTTTACCCATCGAAAACGTCGCCCGCTATTTCAGCGAGTGCTTTTGAACAACTGGCTACCCAATATCGGCGTGCCTTACGTGGTGTCGAAAGATTGGCGTTGCGTTTTCCAAAGCCCTTACTCGAAACTATGCTGAAAATAGAGCCGCTCAAGTCAGAACATCTCTCTAATTCAGAAATTGTGAATACTTGGATAGTAAAAGCTTCTAGTTATTTAGAAAAATATAAAAATAAACACGAATGGTTTACTCTTTCTGTTCAAGAAAACAAAGAAACTGGTTTCAATTTACCCATAATCACAAATCATTACCATGGGATAAAAAAAGATACTTTATTATCCACGGATTTCTTGGCCTGCGCCGATTACGCCCATATAATAGATCTTCAACAGAAGCTGCATGGCTTTATCGAAGAAGGCGCTTATATCGAGCGAGAACAGCAAAAAGAATCGGTAAGCTCCTTTGGTGCCGCTCTAGCCTGGTTGCTAGACCAAGCCAAAAAAGGTGTCCATATCCAACGCTATAAAGGTCTTGGAGAAATGAACCCAGAACAATTATGGGAAACCACCATGGATCCAGAAACAAGGCGCTTATTAAAAGTGCGCATTGAAGATGCCATCGTTGCCGATGAAATGTTTACGACCTTAATGGGCGATCAAGTAGAACCTCGTAGGCTCTTCATCGAAGAAAACGCATTGGCTGCCGAAAATATCGACATTTAGGCGTCACCCTAAGGTAGCTATTTTCACGATTCTTACTTCAAAGAAGACGCGAGGCAAAATGCGGAACCCCCAGCTTTTTGCAGCAATTTCCGCTTTAGCGGGAATTGCTGGGTTTTACAGGAGTTCCCGCTGAAGCGGGAACTCCTTCCTGGTTTTAACGCTGGCGCCTAGGGGGAGCCTTGCTCCCCCTAGGGACCCCCAGCTTTTTGCAGCAATTCCCGCTTTAGCGGGAATTGCTGGGTTTTTTATATTCGCATAAATAATAAAAAATACTTGCGGTTGAGGCATTTTTTAGAATTTGGAAATTCGATGGCAAAGTTAAAGGGTTTTCACTTTTTTTAGTTTCTACATAAATTCTTGCATGATCTTTTAAAAGATCATTTTCAACTAACCAATAAAAAGCTTTCGAAATTAAATCGCTTTCATAAGGTGGGTCTAGAAATATTAAATCGAATATTTTAGCTTGGAATTTCGGGGGATTTTTAAGAAAATCAGAAAAAATAATTTCAGCGTTTTTAGTTGCACATTTTTCGACATTCATTTTCAAAGCCTGTAAAGTGTCAGCGTCTTTTTCGACAAAAAAAACTTTTTCGGCTCCACGAGAAAGAGCTTCAAATCCTAAAGCCCCACTGCCAGCGAATAAATCCAAACAAGTGGAACCAGAAATATCATGCATCAACCAATTAAATAAAGTTTCACGAATGCGGTCCGGGGTTGGGCGTAGATTATTTTTATCGGGAAATTCCAGTTTTCTTCCACGCCATATGCCGGAAATAATGCGTATTTTTCCCACTATTTTTTCTCGATTTCACCACCAACGCTAACCACTATGAAATGCTCAGGTTTAACGTGTTTATCAAAGGCTTTTTTAATTTCGTCTGCAGTTACCGCTTGGACATTAGCGCGATAGGTGTCTAAATAATTCAAGGGCAAACCATAAAATGCAATGGCGCTCGTAATCTCCAAAATGTTGGAATTTGTCGAGATTTGCATAGGGAAAAGTCCAATCATATTTTTCTTAGCGGCAGCCAGTTGAGTTTCCGAAGGTCCATTCTTGATATATTCTCGAACGGTTTTTCTCACTAAACTTAAAGCTTCTTGGACCTGTTGATTTTTAGTTTTTAAAGAAATAATAAAGGGACCACGATGGAGCATCGGTAAAAATTGGCTATTCGCAAAATATACCAAGCCATTTTGATTTCGCAATATCGTAAAAAGCAAAGAGGTTTGAGAAGATCCACCCAAAATAGTATTTCCCACATTTAAGGGAAAATAGTCCGGATCTTTACGGGAAATCCCAACTTGGCCTATCATTAAGCTTGTTTGGCCGGCCGGAAATTTTAACTTCACTAAATCACTTTTTTGAGTGTCTTGCATATGGGAAAGCACTGGCGCGGGTTCCCCTGCAGGAAAAGCATTGGCGATTTCATCACTCAATTTAGCGGCTGATTCTTTTGATATATCCCCTACCAAAATAATTTGCATATTTTTAGCAGAATAAAAACGATGGTAAAAATCCTGCATTTTTCCCCGAGTTATTTCTGAATTTGTTTTTTCAGTACCGATGGGGTTGTGTGCATAATGCGTGTTTTTGAAAAGAGTCTCGTAAAATACATTATTCGCCATAGCCCCTGGATCCTGTTGCTGAGATTTTATGGCAGAATCTGCGGAGTTTTTGGCTCTTACTATGGAATCTTCAGAAAAGTTAGCATGAGATGCTACTTCGATAAACGTCTTGAGGGCAGGGTTCAAAAAACTTTCTTTACTCAGAGTGCGAAGAGAAATGCTCGCCTGATCTCGGCCAGCCTGTGAGCTAAAGGATGCGCCTACCGCGTCAAATTGATCCGCAATTTGATCAGCTGTAAGGTGTTCACTCCCCTGCCCGATTAAGCTATTGGTCATCGAGGCAAGACCAAAGGAATCTCCATCTCGGGAAGAGCCCGCGGCAAAAACTAAGCGAATATCCAGCATTGGCAATTGCTTAGCTTCAACAAAATACACTTTTGCACCATTTTTAGTTTGCCAGTGTTGAATGTCTAAAACAGGCTTTGCATTTGCATTGGAAAATGCGGCAAAAAATATAATTACGCATACAGTTAATTTTTGAATTATTTTAAACAATTTTTCCCCCTCAGTACCGTTTGTCTAGACCCACTTAAACCTACCCAAAGGTAGCTTTAGCGCTAGATTCCTGCTTCATCGAGGCTGGTTTCACTTTAATTTTATAATCAAAGCCAGAGCCTTCCTCTCCACCGGCTATTCACGGTGGAACTCACCGCATATTTTTTCAGGAGTTCCCGCTAAAGCGGGAACTCCTTCCTGATATTAACGCTGGCGCGGTGGGGAACCCACCGCTGGCGCTCAGGGGGAGCCTTGCTCCCCCTGAGGACCCCCAGCTTTTTGCAGCAATTCCCGCTTTAGCGGGAATTGCTGATATTTTTTTAAAATTCACAATGCTTTCACACTGTATAATCGATTTATATACCTCTTTTTTATTTTTGTAAATTCGTATTTTAGGGTTTTTTTAGACAGAAAAAGGTATGTTCAAGCAGGAGTTCCCGCTTTAGCGGAATTGCTGATGTTTTAGCAGATTTTGTACAGGCTGAAAACCCTTGAACCTTTTTTTCCTCTTCTATTAACCGTTCTTTTGGGGGTGTAGCACTGTAATAGTCAGTTTCGAGGGCAGCAAATATTTTCGAGCGACTTCCCGAATTTGCTCTGGTGTTATCGCATTAATTTTATCGAGATAATTATCCGAATCGCGCCAGGAAAGGCCGCTCATCATTGGTTTACCCAAGGCCATGGCTTGGCCAATTTGCGAATCTTTTGAAAAAACTTTTTGAGCCGTCAGTTGGGCTTTTACACGCTCCAATTCTGCAACCGAAACTAAATTCGTTTGGAGGTCTTTAATATCTTGATTAATGGCCGTTTGCAATTCCGGAATTGTCTTATTTCCAGCAGGAATTGCAATGACAGAAAATAAATCATTGTACCTTTCAAATGGATCATAATCCGTTTGCGCATAAACAGCTATTTGCGAACCACGAATTAAATTTTTCGAGAATCGTGCGCTGTCACTGCCACCTAAGATATCTCCCAATAAATCGAGTGCATAGGGCTCCCAAGCCGGATTAGCACCTTTAACGACAGGCGTATCATAGCCCATTAAAAGGATGGGCAATTTTGCCGGTAAATAAAGGTCCACTCGACGAGTACTGTTGGCATTAACTTCGGTGCGGGGTTTAGTTGTCGGGGCGGTGGCTGACTGAATTCCGGAAAAATATTTTTCCGTTAAGGCTAGAATTTCATTGGGCTTTACATCCCCAACCACAACAATAATCGCATTATTCGGGGCGTACCAATCATGATACCATTTTTGTGCGTCGGCTAAGGTCATATTTTCTAAATCCGTCATCCAGCCCACGGTCGGATTATGATAGGGATTATTTAAATGGGCGGCGGCTTCAAAATGAATCCACGCGGCCCCTTGCGAGTTATCTTCCACACGCATTCTTCGTTCTTCCTGAACCACCTTCATTTCTTTTGCAAAAATATCTTGCGTAATCACTAAATTTTGCATGCGATCCGCTTCGAGTTCGAAGACGATGGGTAATTTATCGGCGGATATTTTTGCGTAATACACCGTGTAATCGGAAGTTGTGGTGGCGTTTTGTTCGCCCCCATTATCGCTGATGATTTTATCTAATACTCCCGGGCCATATTTTTTAGTGCCGCGGAACATCAGATGTTCTAATAGATGAGAAATACCGGTAATTCCGCTGTGCTCGTCACTCCCGCCCACTTTATACCAGACTGACATCACGGCGACGGGGGCACGATGATCTTCACGAACCACTAAGGTCAAGCCATTTTTCAGATGGAACTCTTGGGTGTTTGTTGACTTAGGGCTTATTTTTTCTGTTGCCGCATGAGCCAAGGACAGGCTGAAAAACCCCAGAAATAAAATAGCTAGAAATTTCCGCATAAATTGCTCCACTATTAATGCCCCTCGCTTTACTTGGAAATGAGCATTGCTGATCTCAGAACCGCCGACTATGACTCCCTCTGTTTCAATGATATATTCTCCCACAGGAAAGTAAATAAAAATTCTGGGGTTCCAGCTTTAGCATGAACTCCTGGTATTTTTATTTCCTTGACCTTAGAGTCAGGGTTTTGTGAAATTATAATTTTCTCAGGTGCCAATATGTTCAGCTTTTTAAAAAAAAAACCAGATGAGATCATTAAGTCTGATAGCCCAGAACCTAAAAAAGGTTGGATAGCACGCCTTAAATCCGGTCTAGGTAAAACGCGGAAGCATTTCTCTGAAGGGCTTTCTACGGTTTTTCTAGGAAAAAAAACCATTGATGATGCTCTATTTTCAGAGCTTGAAACTCGGCTGTTGCTGGCAGACGTCGGCGTCGATACCACCAAAAAAATATTGTCAGAACTCACTGGTGCGGTCTCTCGGAAACAATTGTCCGATCCAGCAGCGCTATTTGTTAATTTAAAAGAACAATTAACGTCTGCCTTAGAACCCTATACGCTTCCGCTTGAAATTAATGCGAAACCTTTTGTGATCTTAATGGTTGGAGTGAATGGCGCCGGCAAAACCACCAGCATCGCGAAGATGGCGCATTATTTTCAAAGCCACCACAAAAAAGTAATGCTCGCCGCGGGCGACACCTTTCGTGCCGCTGCTATCGAACAATTGCAAGTCTGGGGAGAGCGCAATCATGTGCCCGTCATCGCCCAACATTCTGGGGCCGACAGCGCTTCCGTGATTTATGATGCGATGCAAGCCGCCACCGCTCGCGATGTCGATATTTTAATTGCCGATACCGCCGGAAGACTTCACACTCAAAACCATCTCATGGCAGAATTAGAAAAAATTAAACGCGTATTGAAAAAATTTAATCCTGAGGCGCCGCATGAAACGATGCTCGTCCTCGATGCTTCGATGGGGCAAAATGCCTTAAATCAGGCACAGCAATTTCATCAATCCATCGAGCTTTCAGGAATTACCCTGACGAAACTCGACGGAACAGCAAAAGGTGGCATTCTATTTGCGATTTGTGAAAAAATGAAATTGCCCATTCGCTTTATCGGCGTTGGGGAAGACTTGGATGATCTGCGGCCCTTTGCGGCTGACGCTTTTGTAGAGGCCATGGTTGGAGAAGAATTGAGGGAAGAAAAATGATTCGTTTTGTTAATGTATCCAAAACTTATAATAATTATCATGCGCTGAATCGCATTACTTTTTCTATTCAAAAAGGCGAAATGGCTTTTTTAACAGGCCATTCCGGCGCTGGAAAAAGCACCCTGTTAAAACTCATCATGATGATCGATAAAAAAAATAGCGGGCAGATTTTTGTTAATGAGCGCAATATCGAAAAATTTTCAAAAAGACAAGTTCCTGAATTGCGCCGACAAATTGGCATGATTTTTCAAAATCCACAATTACTCGTCAATCGAACGATTTATGAAAATGTGGCCCTGCCCCTTTTTATTAATCGCTATCGAGATGCTGAAATAAAACGCCGCGTACGAGCGGCACTGGATAAAGTGGGTTTGCTTAATAAAGAAAAACAATTACCACACGCCCTTTCCACTGGAGAACAACAAAGAATCGGAATTGCACGCGCGATCGTCAATAAGCCAAGTTTAGTCTTAGCCGATGAACCCACGGGGAATTTAGACCCAGAACTTTCAATGGAAATCATGCGGCTTTTTGAGGCTTTTAATGCCGTTGGCGTCAGCGTACTGGTTGCCACACACGATTTATCTTTAATTGCACCCTTGAATCATCGGATCATTACGTTAAGAGCCGGCGAATTGGTGCGCGGAGGCGATGATGAATGAACAAAAAAAAACGCAACTTAATTACTTAAGTTTCTGGATATTAAGCCACATTCGAGCCTTATTTTTTGGGCTTGGCGAACTTATTCGAAATCCCTTTGCGAGCTTGATGACGCTCTTGGTAATCGGAATTGCTATCGCGCTTCCCGCTGGACTTTATATTTTATTGCAAAATGTTCAAACCGTCGGAAAAGATTTTAGTGGCACACCAACGATTTCGCTTTATTTAAAATCTGATGCAGGTGATGCTGAACAATTAAAAAATTCTCTACAAAAAATGTCGGATATCCAAAAAATAGATTTGATTTCTCCCGAACAAGGATTAAAGGATTTTGAGCAACAAACTAAGATAAATAATATCGCTCAATTATTGCAAAAAAATCCTCTGCCAACGGTTTTAATTGTTACACCAACCGCGGATGCACAAACGCCCGAGAAAATGGGTAGTTTAGCCACGCAATTAAAAAGCAGGGCCGAAGTCGCCGATGTACAATTTGACATGACTTGGGTGAAACGCCTGTATTACATAATATTAACGGCACAACGCCTAGCCCTACTTCTTGGGATTTTATTTGGTATCGGCGTTATTTTAATTATCGGCAATACTATTCGCCTAACGACACAAAGTCATCGCGAAGAAATTAATATTTTAAAATTAATTGGAGCCACCTCTGCTTTTATCAGAAGACCCTTACTTTACCGAGGCTTTTTATATGGACTTTTCGGAAGCTTTTTGGCATTAATGCTAATTTTTGTAATGTCTTCCTGGTTAGAAGGCCCCGTCTCCGAACTGGCACGAACCTACGATATTAACATTTCTTTCTCAGGACCTTCCTTCAACGAAATATTTTTTATCGTGGGATTATCCTGCTTATTTGGCCTTATAGGTTCCTGGTTCGCCATCCAACGCCATCTCTTCAAACAAGAATCTGCTTAAAGCAAACGGCTACAGATTTATTGCCGCTTATGATTCCTCTATAATACGAAATAAGGTGAAAAAATGAGGTCAACTACATCAATAAAAGATGCGATAAAGCAAGGCGATTTCGATGCTGTAAATGATATTTTAACTTCAAATGAAAAAGCGATAAATCGCACTTTTTATTGCAAGGATACTGATACTCTTATCGCACCTCTGGACCTGGCCGTTAAAGAAGGGCTTGTCAGCATCGTGAATTTGTTAAAAAACAAAGGAGCAACTATTTCCAAAAAAATTTTTCAGAAATATGTGCGTACAGAAGAAATGAAACAAGCCTGTAAAAATATTAAATTCTCTTTGCATGGCTCCCCCCCTCAAATTGAGAAATACGGCCGTTTTTCATCTCTGAATTCAATTTTCGAAGCGATCGACGCAAGCAAAGATGGCAAAATAGTTCAACAATACATTGACTATGATCCCAATTGTATTAATGCTAAAGACATAAACCGCACGTCGGCTTTAGAGTCGGCTGTTGGGGACGGGCACCCAGAAAGTGTGCGAATATTATTGGAAAATGGAGCCGAAGGAAAACCTAAAATTTTTGGGTTTGCGGCCTATTGCGGTAACAAGCCAGAAAAAAATATTAATAAATTAAAAATTTTAGCGCAACATGGGTATGGCAATGATACTAGCATTTGCACCAGAGCCCTAATCAAGCTGGCCGAAACAATCGAACTTGAAAAGCAGAAAAATTATTTATCCGTTTTCGAATATATTCTTAATCATCATACAATCGACTGGAACTATCAAGAAGAGAGAAAAAACTTGGTAGAAATTATTTTAGGAACTTCATTTCGAGCATTGAAAGCACTTTTACAATTTGGGAGATCGAAGGCAACGGATAAATTATTTGCCGATGGAAAAACTTTAATGCAGCGGATAGCATCAGGGGAAATAAAGGATGCTCAAAATGAATTATTGTATTTACTCTTTAAACTCAATGCCAATCCAATTTTACGTCACTATGACTCGAAAGCAACCGCATATCAAATTGCTAGGTTGAGTAAAAAACACGATATCGCCGAAAAAATTAAAACTTATACTTCTACACAATATCAAGGAGAAATTGACGGTCTAGACACGATAGCGGTTCAAGATGAACAAGTACAAAAAGCAATTGCTAGAACGGCCCCTAGGTTTCCAGTCGCTGATAGTGGTGGATGTACCGTAATTTCTTATGCCGATTTAAAACTTGGAGAGGAATTAGGCGAAGGCGGGTTCGGAAAAGTATATGAGGCGACCTGGAATCATGGAAAAGTCGCTGTAAAAATTCTGAAAGACGCCTACTCGTATGAAACAATACAAGACCTTATGCAAGAGGCCGCGCTATTTCAAACTTTGCGCGCTCCTAACATTGTTTCAATGTACGGTGTTGTGAATCAGCCTGGAATTTACGCTATTGTGATGGAACATCTTGAGGGAGGATCCTTGAGAAACTTTCTGGATAATTCCGAGCTCGGAATCGATTGGCAGCTGCATGGTTATAAAATAGCTAAAGGTGTACTTTGCGGATTAGCTTATTTGCATAACAGTAAAATTATTCACTCTGATTTAAAAAGTCATAATATATTATTAGATGCTGCCTACACTTCAAAATTATGTGATTTTGGTTTGGCAAAAATAAAAAGCAATAATTCTTCCCAATCCTCAACAGTGCACTTAAGTGGAACCTTAGGCTGGATGGCACCAGAACTTTTTAATGACCAAAAAACATCTCAGCATTCCGACATTTATAGTCTCGGAATATTACTTTGGGAAATGGCCTCTAGAGACATCCCGTGGAAAGGTATGGGAATATTTTCAATTATGCAAAATGTATCCTCAGGAAATCGTCCCATTATTCCCAAGGCAACACCTCTTGTCATTAGCAATATAATTAAGCAATGTTTGTTTTCAAATCCACTTGAGCGGCCTTCCGTTCTAGCTATCATAGAAGAACTGGACTTACAGAAGAAGCTTTCTATTTTGGTTTGACAAAAGTGGTGATAATTGGTACAGTTATAACTCTGATAAAATTTTTTATAGCGAAAAACATGAACTTAGCGGCAAAAAATGCACTTTCTGTTAGAGCCACCACCTCCTGGGTGAAGGCTGCTGCTTCGCGTTTTTTCTTCTTTTTTGGCCTCTAGGCCAAGCATACTCGCCTCTACAATTTAGTCTTTCCAAAACCCAAAACTCCCAAATAATAATGAGAAAAAAATGAATTATACCATTATCAAAAAACTACCAAGCTCTGACGAGATTATTCATGAAATTCCCCTTTCAGATAAGGGACGTCACCGTGTAGCGCAGGACCGTCTCGAAATTAAAAATATTCTCGAAGGTAAAGATCAACGAAAATTGCTCGTTGTGGGCCCCTGCTCCGCATGGCCAAATAAAGCCGTTCTAAAATACGCCGAAAAACTCGTGGAACTGAATGAAAAAGTAAAACACGCCCTAAAGATCGTGATGCGAGTTTATATTCAAAAACCTCGCACTACGAAGGGTTGGACGGGTCCGGTTAATCAGCCAGATCCCCTGGCTTATCCCGACATCGAAGCCGGAGTGAAATATACCCGAAAAATGATGGTTCAAGTCATCGAAATGGGTCTTCCAATTGCCGATGAAGCTTTGTTTACGCATAACGCAAAAGGTTTCATCGAATTATTATCCTGGGTAGCGATTGGCGCCAGAAGCACCGAAGATCAAGAGCATCGCATTTTCGCCTCGGCTATTGATTGCGCTGTCGGCATGAAAAATCCCACACATGGATCTCTAAAAATTGCCGCCAATAGCATTATTGCCGCTCAACATCCGCATGTAGCCGTTTTTGATGGATATGAAGTGCAGACCAATGGCAATCCCTTTGCGCATGTCGTTTTGCGCGGCACAAATAATGCTCCAAATTATTCTATTGCACATCTAGAAGAAATCAATTCATATTTAAGGGCTAGCGGGGTTAAGAACCCAGCCGTGGTCATCGATGCTAGCCACGATAATTGCGTAATAAATGGGAAAAAAGATCATCGACGGCAAGGCAATGTTATTTTAGAAGTGATGGAAAGCCTCAAAAACAAGCCTGAATTAAAAAAATTAGTTAAAGGCTTTATGATCGAAAGTTTCCTAAAAGAAGGCAATCAGGCCATTGAATCCAAAAATATGTCGGATATTGACATGGATGGCTTATCCATTACTGATCCTTGCTTAAGCTGGGAACAGTCTGAATCGCTTATATTACAATTGGCAGAAGAGGTAAGCCGCGATGCAAAATAAAACTATCATACTCGGTGTTTCTGGTGATGCGGGGTCTTTTTCTGAAGAGGCTGGTTTAGAATTTGCAAAAAAAAATAATATGAATGTGCAACTCGTGCATTTAATGGATATGGAAGGGGTTTTAGCCGCGATTGATGCTAAAAAAATCGATCTTGGCATTTTTCCTGTTGTTAATTTTAGGGGCGGAATTGTGAAACCCGCCTTTGAAGCTATGGGGAAATATTCTTTTATTCCCATTGATGATGTTTGGCTCAATGTGCAGCAGTGCATATTGGTTCGTCCAGACACGAAATTATCTGCCATCAATAAAATTGTGTCGCACCCACAAGGCCTCGCACAGTGTAAAAATTTTCTTAAAAATAATTACGAATATGCCGAATTGGTTGAATGGATCGATACGGCAAAAGCGGCCAAAGATTTGGCTGAAAATGTATTGGATGAATTCACGGCCGTAATTGCTCCCGAGCAAGCCGCTCGGATGTACCACCTAAACGTGCATGCCAGAAATATTCAAGATGAAAATCCAAATTTTACGGTATTTATTGTGGTTAAACCATTTGCATTTGCGCTCGAGGAAAATAAAGTGTAACCCAAAATGTAATTGCTAAAATTCGTAGCTCCTTATACAATCTAGAACGGTCACGTATTAACGCATATCAAAAAAATTTGACCTATAAAATTTTTCTTCATAACACAGGGAGAAGTGAATGGAAAAATCCCCAATTCGTTTAGCGATCGTTGGAATCGGGAATTGTGCCAGTGCATTGCTGCAGGGGCTTTATTACTATAAAAATAATCCCGAGAATAAAGTCAGTGGATTAATGCACACAGAGCTCGGGGGATATACTCTCGACGATATCGAAGTGGTCGCCGCATTTGACGTCGATTTTCGAAAAGTTGGTCAAGATGTCTCAACAGCTATTTTCAGAGGTCCAAATTGCACCAAAGTATTTTATCGAGACGTACCACACCTAGGCGTTCCAGTGCTAATGGGATCTGTCATGGATGGAGTTGCCCCGCACATGTCCCAAAGCGCCGAAAGAAACGCCTATAATGTAAACACCAGTCCTTCAGCTTCAGAAGAAAAAATTATTGAGGCTCTACGCAAGGCAAAAGCAGAAATCGTAATCAATTATTTACCCGTAGGATCGCAGCAAGCTGTCGAGCTTTACGCACGATGCGCCTTAGAAGCCCGCTGTGCGTTTATTAATTGCATGCCCGTATTTATTTCTAGTAATCCAGACTGGGCAAATTTATTTCATGAGCGCGGTTTACCACTTATAGGCGATGACATTAAATCGCAAGTGGGTGCCACAATTGTCCATAGGGCTCTTACGACATTGTTTAAACGCCGAGGAGTTAAACTAAACAATACCTATCAACTTAATGTCGGAGGCAATTCCGATTTTCTCAACATGAAAGATGCCGATCGCCTAAGCAGCAAAAAAATATCAAAGACAGAGGCTGTGCAATCCGTTGCGGCTAGCCGCTTATCGAGTGAAAATATTCATATCGGTCCAAGTGATTATGTGCCATGGTTGAAAGATAATAAAGTGGCATTTATTAGAATGGAGGGTGAATTATTCGGAGGGGTGGAAATGGATATTGAGCTACGATTGTCCGTAGAAGACTCACCCAATTCAGCCGGAGTGGCGATTGATATGATTCGCTGCGCAAAGCTTGCATTGGACAGGGGTTTATCTGGCGCCCTCATCGAACCTAGTGCCTATTTTTGCAAACACCCACCTGTGCAATATGATGATGATCTTGCTTTCCAATTAATCGAAAAATATATTAAATGCCAGGAAGGGGTTTCCGCTTTAGCTGGAACTCCTGATTAAGCACGAGGTTAATATTAATGAGCCAACAACAAACTGTCTTTGATTCCATAAGAACTAACCCCCTTTTTCGTGGCTTATCCGAAGAGCAAATCTTAAAAGTGACCGCTCTTACTAAAGAGGTTCAATTTAAATCTGGTGAATTTTTAATGAAGGAAGGCGAAGTCGGCCAAACCTTCTATGTTATTCATAGTGGGTCCGTTGAAATTATAAAGAAAGGGAAAAAAGAAGAAATACGCTTAAATGTGCTTTCTAAGGGCGATACAGTTGGTGAACTAGCCTTATTGGGGGGCAAAACGAGAGCGGCCTCAGTTAGATCTTTGGGCGATTCGTCCATGCTTAAATTAAATGTAGAGGATCTTCAAACTGCACTCAAAGATCCATTGGTGAGTGCACTTATATCAGGAAATCTCTCCAATCGCCTTACGGCGCATCTTTATAACACTAATGAAACTGCTGTTGAAGCTTTGGAAAAAGAATTAGCCAGCACGAAGCTACAAGCGATGACTGGCCGTTTTATCGTGAGCATTTTCATACTGTTAGTCTCGTTCACGTTTGCCCTTAATATAGTAACAAAATCGATACACCGTGCTGGTGTCGGGGTTTGGTTTACTATGCCCGCCTTATTATTTTTGCTGATTTTATTGCTGTTTGGGATGAGAAATAGTGGATATCCTAAAAGTTTTTTCGGTTTCACGCTTCATAATTGGCGAGGGGCTTTACTCACCTCTTTTTTATATACTTTACCCATTCTCATTTTTTGCACCCTGGCAAAATGGATGGCAATTATTTATGTTCCTGCGTTTCACTCCTTGTCTTTGTTTAGCATGGGCCAATCGGTTGCAATGAAAGGCGCGAGCAATGGGATTATTCTATTTATGGCCGGTATGTATATTTTTTTTTCTGCTCCAATACAGGAGTGTATTTTTCGGGGTGGATTGCAGAGTTTATTACAAAATTTTTTACTTGGAAAACATAGGATATTTTTTTCCATTCTAGTTTCAAATCTTTTATTTGCCACCATACATTTGGAATTTTCGGCTGTTTTCGCCTTATTGGCTTTTGGAGGAGGAGTGGTATGGGGTTGGATTTATTTTCGAACAAATAGTTTAATCGCCCCGATTTTTTCTCATATGTTAATTGGTTTTTGGATGCTCTTTGTTTTAGGAATTCAAAGCATGGTTATTCAGGCTTCCACATAAAAGGATTCGTGATTTGGCAACTACTTCTTCAAAAAAATCCATTCTACTCAATGCACCTAATATTATTATTTATATTCGTGTGCTGTGCTTATTCCTTGCGATCGCCACGTGTCTCAAATGGGGGCTCATTACGGTTTTATTCATTTTCATTGGAGCCAATCTTGATGCACTCGATGGTTTTTTAGCGAGGAAATTAAATCAAACCTCAAAAACTGGGGCAATCTTTGACTTCATGCTAGACCGTTTATATACAACCTGTTATGTGCTTGGACTTTCCATCCTATATCCAGATTTAAGGGTATTATTTCTCAGTTTATTGTTTCTCGATTTGGCAAGCCACTTTGCGCATTTGCACTATCTAGGAATGAGCAAGAATGAGAATCATAAAATAAGTGAGCACTCGAATAATGCTATTTTTAAGCTTTATTATTCTAGTAGACCCTTTTTGTATTTAAGCTGTCTTTCCTATGACCTTTGTTTTGGCGTTTTTTATTTAATGCACTGGTATCACTCGAATTTATTAACGCTTGCATTTATTCTAACTGCCCCAGGATTTTTGATTAAAGTTTATGTGCATTTTATTCAACTGGTTTCAGCCATTGATTGCGCCTTGGAAATGGACTTGGGTTAAGGTTTATACTCAAAGAAAGAGTGTTACAAGATGAAATGAGTCTGATTTAGAGATTTTATTGCGTGTATGATAAAATGGTCTCTTGAATTTCAGGAAGATGATCAGGATCTCCCGCTTTAACGGGGGATGCTGCTAAAAGCGCGGAGTTCCCAGGGGGAGCAAGACACCCTGGGCGCCAACGTTAAAACCGGGAAGGAGTACCTGCAAAGCGGGAACTCATGGAAGATGATTTTCTATGGAACCAGAAAATAAGCCCATAAAAGCAAACAAGCTTGTTTCAAGCGCGATTCAAAATCCGCATTTTATTATCGTCATTTGCTTATTACTCATTATCTTTGGCGTTATGGCAATCTACAAATTGCCTAAAGATTTGCTACCTGCTGGAAATCAACCTGCCGTGCAAATCCTTTCTTTTTATGCCGGGATGCCCGTTGAAAATGTCGAAAAAAACTTAACAGCCCGCTTTGAACGTTATACCGGTCAAGCCATTGGAGTAAATCATCAAGAATCTGAATCTTTAGTCGGCGTGAGCATCGTAAAAAACTTTTTTGGCTCGAACAGCGATCTTAACTCTGCTGTTTCTCAAACCACAGCCTTGGTCATGTCCATGCTTGGGCATTTACCTCCTGGCACACAACCGCCCCTCATCCTCCCATTCGATCCAATGGCGGCCATCCCATTAGCCTTAGTCGCCGTTGATAGCGATAACAGCATCGAAAAAACCTATGACGTAGCTCGATATCAAGTGCGCAATGCCGTTCAAGCCGTGCCAGGTGCAATGGCGCCCACGGTAATGGGCGGCACACAAAGAGAGGTGATTATTTATCTCGATCCAAAAAAGTTACGCGAATATAATTTTTCTCCCTTAGGTGTATTGGAGCCCTTTTCAAAATTAAGCACCTTTATCCCAAGCGGAGACGTTAAAATTGGCAATTTCGACTACCAAATCATCAGCAATGGCGAAATTGATAAAATTTCTGACATGAATAATTTCCCCTTGCGAGCGGAATATGGAGTTCCGGTTTATCTCAAAGATGTGGGTCACGCAGAAGATTCCGGACAAATCCAAACGAATATCGTCATGATAGACGGAAAAGAACGCGTTTATGTTCCTATTTATCGACAACCGGGCGGAAATTCATTAAGCGTTGTTGATGAAACCAAAGTGGCTATAGCCAAACTCCAAGATCGTTTGCATGGAGTAAAATTAACGCTCGTGGCCGATCAATCTATTTTCATTCGTCATGCTATTTCTAGCATAACTGAAGAAGCCTTAATAGGAGGCGCGCTCGCGGCCTTAATGATTTTCCTTTTTTTGGGAAATCCCAGAGCCAGTTTGGGGATTCTTCTTTCGCTGCCTTTGTCGATTATTATCGCGCTGATCGGGCTAAAAGTTGCGGGGCAAACTATCAACGCCATGACGCTGGGGGGCTTAGCACTTTCTATTGGTGTGCTCCTTGATAATTCTATCGTGGTCTTAGAAAATATTAATAAAAAAATAGAGTCCGGTAGAAGCTTAAAAGAAGCGGCTCTTGAAGGGGCATCCGAAGTTTCAATGCCAGTGCTTGCCTCAACCCTTGCCACGCTTGTCGTATTTTTTCCAGTGGTATTTTTAACGGGAATTGTTAATATTCTTTTTTTCGCTTTAGCCTTAGCCGTTATTTTTGCAATGGTGGGTTCCTATCTCGTGGGGATGACCGTCATGCCCCTCTTCGCGTCCTATTGTTTGCAGGCCAAGCATGGCATGCATCCCTTTTTTGTTTGGACTCACCATGTCATACATCTGCTTACCGTTTTATATGGAAAACTGCTTTTAAAATGCTTATATTATCGAAAAATTGTTTTAACGTCGGCCATTTTATTATTTGTAACCGCCATGTTATTAGCACCCAAAATAGGCACAGAATTATTTCCACGCGCCGATGCTGGAAACTTTATTTTGCAACTGCGTTTAAACTCGGGCACCCGCATTGAAAAAACGGCAGAATTTGCAAATGTCATCGATAAAAAATTACGAGAATGGATTCTGCCCAAAGATCTCAGCATGATCATCAGCAATGCGGGAGTTTCTTATGGATATCCCGCTGCATTCACACCCAACACAGGCACTCAGGATGTTTTTTTTAATGTAGAGCTTAAGCATGATCGCGTTCACACCACACAATATTATGCAAAAAAAATACGCGAACACATGAAAAAAGAATTTCCAAAAGTCGAAATTGGATTTCAACTGGGTGGTCTGTTAACCTCTGCCATTAATGAGGGCGCGAAAACCCCGATCAATGTTCAAATCGAGGGGCCAGATCTCAAAGAATGTTATAAACTTGCACAACACATTTTTCCAGAAATTCAGAAATTAAAAGGCGCCGTGGATGTACGAATTCAAGAGCGTTTCGATTCACCCACCCTTAATGTAGCGGTGAATCGTCAAGTCGCTATGACGCTCGGCGTTACCACCGATGATGTCATCAAAAATGTCGTAAGTGCGGTTACTGGGAGTACTACTTTTGATTCCAAGAGTATTTGGATAGATCCTAAAACGGGAATTGATTATCCAATGGGTGTGCAATTTGCAGAAGAGCATATTTCAAGCTTCGACCAATTTAGCGAAATCCCAATACAGGGTCAGGGAAAAAATCGCACGGTCCCACTGAATCGAATTGCTACCATTGGTGAAAAGAAAACACCCACTGAAATTAATCATGTGAATTATCAGCCAGTGATTGATATTTATTTAGATGCACAAGATCGCGATATTGGTGGATTATCCAATGATGTTTATAAAATTCTTAAAAATACTCCGATGCCAAAATCCTATTCCGCCACGATTCGCGGAGAAATTGCCACGATGAAAAGTGCAGTCGGTTTAATGGGCGGTGGCTTTGTTCTCGCTGCCGTTTTAGTGTATTTAATTTTAGTCATACAATTTCGTTCTTTTTTACTGCCATCCATTATTCTGATGTCGGTGCCCTTGGGATTAATCGGAATTGTTTTTATGTTTTTATTGACGAACACCTATTTCAGCATTCAAGCCGCAATTGGAGCGATTTTTATGGTGGGTATCAGCGTGGCAAACGGCGTGCTGCTTATTGAATTTATTTCTCACCATATTCGATTAAACACGCATTTTGAAACTGGAATTGTAGCGGGTGCACAAGCACGGCTGCGTCCGATTATTATGACTTCACTATCTGCTATTTTGGGATTAATTCCAATGGCCATCGGAATTGGCCATGGCGCTGAGGCGAATATTCCTTTAGGAAGAGCGGTAATAGGGGGGCAATTTGTTTCAACCCTCCTAACCTTGTTTGTGGTGCCAACGCTTTATTGTTTTTTAGGGAGAAATTTACATCAAAAAATGGATGTGCCCGAATGAACAGAAAGTGGATTTTTATTTTTTTAATGTTAATTCCGCTGTGTGACGCGGTAGCGAATAGTACGATTTCACTTCGCAAAGTAATGCAATTAGCCGAGAAAAATAGTCGATTTTTAGATGAGTCGCAATTGCGCGAAATAGCAGCCCAAAAATCAATAAATATTGCAGAAGCAAATTATTTTCCAACCATCGATGCCGAAGCAATAAATACCTCAGGATTTCCGGGTTCCAATGGAGCACTTGGAATTGAAGGCATTATGGGATCTCCTTTTCGTTCAGAATTAAGTGCAGGTGTAATAGCACAACAAACGCTTTTAGATTTTGGGCGAACCGAACGCGATATTAAAGTAGCCAGATATGAAGCGAAATACAGTCATGAAAATTCTAAGGTCACTCAATACGAAATAAAACAACTGGCCCTGCAAACTTATTATGACTGTGCAAGTTTCAGAACACAGCGTAATACCTGGTCACATCTTGCCAAAGAATCTACGCTCATTACAAAAGAAGCCATGCAGTTTGTGCGTACGGGACAACGTTCCATCGTCGATGGTTATTTATCACAAGCACAAACCAAAGAGGCGAAAACCGCTACTGCATTTTATGCCGCACGCTTAAAAGAATCGACCCGTGAATTAGCCATTATCATGGGTGTAAAAACCGGGAGCTTTTCCTGCCCGGCTTTATCTCAGCGTTTATCAAAGTGGCAAAATTCTGATGGCACCCTGCATTTTAGTCCTTTGGTCAGCCGCGCAATAGTCGGCAACGAAGTAGCCCAGGCAAAATTAGCACGCGAAAAAGTGGAGTATTTGCCAAAAGTCGTTCTGGATGCGAGTGCCGGTACTTTGCAAACGGCCCGTTTAGTGCCAGTGCAAAATTATGCCTTTGGAATCGGAGTGACAATGCCGCTCATTAACGAACACACTCGACGTGAAATTCAACGAGCCCGAGCTCTAGCCATTGCACAAGAAGAAGAAGTGGACGCCCAAAAACAATTACTCGCAGAATCCAACGGAAAATACGATGAAATTATTAAATCATCCGAAGTGCGCTTAGCGAATCTTTCGCAAGAATTAGTGCTAGCAAACAAGGCCTTTAATGTCGCAAAAAGACGCTATTTTTCGCTTGAAGGGGAATTAGTAGACTTAAGAGAGGCCTTTACAAATCTTTCTCGAACCAAAACGGACATCGATAAAACCCGCGCGGTATTATTACAAGCCAAGGGCTCAAAAGCTCTATTAAATGGCAAATAAAATTGACGAATTTGATTTTAGATTTACCCAAAACTCTTGCTACGAGGCCGGCTTCTATCCGATTCTTCCTTTGCACTGGGTTTCATTAATGGATCATCAGCCATTATTGATGAGAAAAAAATGTGATGATGAGAGTGAGTGACTACACAATTTTTCGAGAATTTTTCCGGAGCAACAGACCATTCTGGACTCTGCAACATAAATTCTAAGGCCTTTATTCTATTGGCTGCAAACTCCACCCGCCATTTCTCCTTCTCAGGGAGAGCCGTGATAAGCTCGACTAGATTTTGCCTCAACTCATCCCCTTTTTTTGAGCTTGGAAGTCCCAGGAGTTTTCGATACGCCTGACAAAATAACATCGGGGCTCTGTCATCTTCGCAGTCCTGCCCTTTAGCTAGAAATAAAACGCCTAATTCATTTCCCTTACCAAATAACCAGCATCCCAAATGAAAATGAATTTCCGCCATTCCCTTATCAGGCCGAATCAAGTTGTACATTATTTTTAAAAATAATTTTACTTGGTCGGGATTAAACAGTGTTTTTCCAGCACAAAAATCAAATACTAAATTCCTTAAGGGTAGAACTGAACGTCGAACAGAAGATTGAAATAATTTTGTGATTTCGGCTTCGCTTTTAAAGCCATTGATTTCCTTGATACCTGCATTCAAAAAATCTCGGGCTTCTTTCTGAATTTCAAATTTTATACTTTCCACAAGACTATCATGCTTCTCTTTCGAAATCTTAGGATATTTGAGGTAGCATTCTGCGAAAGCGTTCTCATTAGCAGCACCAATCATAAGTTCCTTTACTATACCCTTATGCTGATAACACAATGCCAAGAAAAGTGGCGCTAGAGAGCCAGCCCTAACATTGAGATCTGCCCCGGCTTTAATGAGGCGATTCGCGATCATTTCATTTCCCTGCTCAATATAATGAAGTAAGATTTCACCGCCAAATTCTCGCGATAGCGGATCCTTGGAATTAAAACAAGCGCCCTTCTCAAGGAGATTTTCAAGAACGGTCAAAAGACCTCGCATAAAAGCGAAAGAAAGAAAATCACGAAAATTATTATCCCTACTAAATGCATGTTGAGAAATATTGGCTCCCTTATCGATAAGAGCATTAGCTACGAGTTCATTTTTTACTAAGATTTCCAACTGGAGAAAAGACATAACTTTTATCCCCCCACCAAGTATTATCATTACCTCACCATTCGGATTGGCGCCAAGCTCCAAAAGTTTCAAAGCAATTGAGGGGTCATTGTTCTGAAAAGTCCACTGAAGCGCCGTAGAACAAATTTCAACAAAAGAATCTGAGTCCAACAATTTTTTCCCCGTCTCCAGAAATCGAAGAAATAAATAGCGATGGCTTTCTGTTAGGGCTTTTATCAGAGCATAAATCAAAACAGAAGCTGGAGGATGGGGGTCTGCATTCATAAGCGTATTAACAATCGATATATAATTCCTTCTGCAGGCCTCAGAGAGGGGAGAAGCCCCACTGCTACTGATTCGATGAACTTCGGCTTTATAGGCAAGAAAAACGTCTACAGCGCCCTCTTGGCCCAAATAACAAGCAAGCTCTAATGCGCGTTCACCATTCCCATTTTCCGCATTAGCATCAGCCCATCCAAAGTCAAATAAATAATCCAGTATTCTAACAGCCCCGCTGCAAGCAGCATGATCGAGTAAAGTAACTCTACAATAAGGGTCCCCACGGTTTACAAAATCTTTAAGGTTGAAAGGTTTAAGACCCTCCATTTTACGAGTCTTGTTTTCTTCGCGTATTTTGCGGGCAAGGGCCGAAAAAATTTCTTTAAAAGCAGCCAAATTATCTTTATTGATAGCATCACGCAGCTTCTCCAATAGTTCTTTCAAATTCATAGGCCCCGACTCACTCTTTGCAATTTATGAATGCATTATACCGTATGAAAATTAAGGATTTATTAAGAAAGCCCGGAAAATTTGCAAAAACCAGGGTATTATTGACGACAAAGCCTAGCATTCAAGATAGAGTTCGGATCCACCGTTTTTGTCGATCGAATTGAATTAATATCAATCCCACCTCGTCTCGTAGAACGCCCATAAACTGTTAATTCAGAAGGCTGACAATATTTTAAAATATGCACAAAAATCTTCTCCATGCATTGTTCATGAAATTCATTGTCATTACGGAAAGAAACAATGTAGCGCAATAAGCCTTCACGATTTATTTTCTTTCCTTTATAATCAATTTGCACACTGCACCAATCGGGTTGATCTGTCACCAAGCAATTTGATTTTAATAAATCCGTATACAACACTTCTTCAACGATTTCACTTTCAGTTTTCAAAAAAGAAGCATCGACATTATAAGCAGAACATTCAATATCAAGTTCATCGATGTTAATACCACTTAATCTCGGCAGTAGTTTTTCCTCTTTAATACTCGAGAGCGGGATAATCTTTATGCTAACAAAAGAAGCTTTTAAGCGTACTTCCAGGTCGCGCTTAATAATAGCTTCTACTGTTTCTATATTTTTAAAATTGGAATTATTAAAGGAATTAAAATAAAGTTTCATTGATTTTGATTCAATAATATTCTCTGAATCGCAGCCATAAATAATTACCGCCATCGCCACAATCGGCTTGCCCTTCTCATTTAACCAAGAAACTTCATAATGATTCCATACATCAAAGCCTGAAAACGGGAGTTTTCCTGAAATGCCAATCTCATCGCGTTTCCCTTTTCGTGAAATAGGAAAAAGTTTTTCGGCATTATATTGACTATCATAGCGAGTCTTTTTACCAAGCTCGGATTTTTCTGGTGTACTGTGATTAAGCATAAATTGGAACCCCATGAAAGATAATTGACAATGCTAGCAGAGCTACAGTGCAAGAGCAATTGCAATAAGCCAGTGTTTCAAAGTATTCTTCATGCTTGAAATACGCGAAAAGGAGTCGCACTTGAGAGTGAGTATATTTGGAGCAGGATATGTCGGTTTGGTAAGCGGAGTTTGCTTGGCCGAATTGGGCCATTACGTGATCATTGTCGATATCAACGCCAATAAGATTTTAAATTTACGCAAAGGGGAATTGCCCATTCACGAACCTGGTTTGAATGCCTTATTTTTAAAGAATTTGAGCACCAAACGGCTGCATTTTACCACTGAAGCCTCTCATGCTGTTTCGGAAAGCGATATCATTTTTATAGCCGTCAACACACCAAACACTGAGAAAGGTGAGGTAAATTTATCATTTGTCGAACAAGCGGCAAAAAATATAGCGCTGGCCATGAAAAGTTCAAAAACA
This sequence comes from uncultured Gammaproteobacteria bacterium, assembly GCA_963711375.1. Lineage (GTDB taxonomy): Bacteria > Pseudomonadota > Gammaproteobacteria > Coxiellales > Coxiellaceae > CAVQDV01. Next base: position 1,090,125 of record CAVQDV010000005.1, on the reverse strand, counting down.
ATTGGGATAAGATCCACAGTTCCTCCAGGAACCAGTGAACATGTTAAAAAGATTGTTCAAAAAAATCTGAAAATTCCTCTGCAATTTGACGTTGTGAGCAACCCTGAATTTTTACGAGAAGGTTCAGCTCTTTTGGATTTTATGGAACCCAATCGAATTATTATTGGTACCGACAATCCAGAAGCTTTAGAAAAAATGCGGTGTTTATATCAACCTATTATTCTTAAAGGTTTCCCATTCGTTGCAATGTCTTCCCCTTCTGCAGAATTAACGAAATATGCCTCAAATGCCTTTTTAGCCATGAAAGTAGCGTTTATAAATGAAATAAGTCGTCTGTCAGAATGTGTTGATTCTGACATTAAAGAAATTCAAGTCGCTTTAACCATGGATCCTCGAATTGGGTCACAATATTTGGATCCAGGCTGCGGCTATGGTGGCTCTTGTTTACCGAAAGATATTCAAGCTCTCAGCAAGCTGGCGAAGTCACAAAATTGCCTTACGCCAATTCTAGACTCCATTCATTTTTCGAATGAAGTCCAAAAAGAATCATTATTTAAAAAGCTCAATCATTATTTTGAAGGCGACTTATCTGGACGAAAAATCGCTATTTGGGGCCTTTCTTTTAAGCCTAATACCGATGACATTCGTTCTGCGCCCAGTTGCACCCTGCTTGAAAAAATATTAAAGAATAATGCTATTGTTCAAGCCTATGATCCAAAGGCAAGCGAAAATATCAGAAAAGCCTATTCTTTTGAAACTAAATTAATTTTATGTGAATCGCCCTATAGTGCTATAGAAGGCGCTGATGTTTTGGTGATCCTTACCGAATGGGACGAATTTAAACAAATAGATTTTAGTAGGGTTTATCAGCTCCTTAATTTTCCACTCGTGATCGATGGGCGCAATATGTTTAATCCAGAAGACTGGCATACTCATGGGATTATTTATTGTGGAATGGGTCGAGGAGATCCAATTCCCATCAGGAGAAAACTTTTCGCATGAAAACGGAATGCGGCCTTCAACAAAAACCTTGACTACTATTTTGTAATGATATAGCATTACATGATTACAAACTCAGGCGGGTATCCGACATGTTAGAACAACTGACTTTAAACGAATTTCTGGCCTTAGCCAAGGGTGCGAAACGAGTTGCGATTCATCGCGAAATCGCGGCTGATCGACTAACCCCGATAGCCATAGTCGAGAGTTTAGCAGAAGAAATGGCGGATGGCGCCATCTTGGAGTCTGGTCTTCTTCATCATAACGCTGGGCGTCATTCTTTCATCGCTTTTGGTGCAATGGCGGAATTGCGAGTTCAAAATAAAATAGTGACTCGCCGTGTAGGAGAGACCATTACTACGGGTAAAGACCAAGCCTTTAATGTTCTACGAGAGTTAATAACGGATCTTTCAGTGGCCGGAACAAAGCACGAGGCAGAATTGGTTAATAGTGCCGTTGGATTTGTGAGTTACGATGCGGTTCGCCTGTTTGAAGATATTCCCGATCGTCATGCATCAAACAACGCTCTACCTGAAATACTCTTCAATTTTTACCAAACCACGCTCATGTTTGATCATGTTAAACAAAAACTCTTAATCAGCCGAATTGTGGAAGTAGGAGAAAACCCCGAAGAATCTTATCATTCTGGCTTAGAAAAAATAAATCAACTCGCCAAAAAAATTAATGCTAACGTAAAAGTCAACACGGAAACAGCCGAAAAGAAAAGCACCCCAGTTGAAGTGGATATCAGTGATGAGCAATTTATTGAAATGGTAGCACGCGCTAAAAAACATATTGTCGCTGGCGATGCCTTTCAAATTGTTTTGTCTCGCTGTTTCAAAAAACGCTTCACTGTTTCTCCTTTTGACATTTATCGCTCCTTGCGCCGAGTAAGCCCTTCGCCCTATATGTTTTATTTACCTGTAGGCGACAGCATAATAGTGGGCGCTTCACCTGAAAAATTAGTTAGCATTCATGAGGGGAAAGTAGCGATTAATCCCATCGCGGGAACGCGTCGCCGAAGTGTTTCCTTAAAAGATGAGGAAATTGCCGAAGAATTATTAAATGACAAAAAAGAAATTGCCGAGCATATGATGCTGGTGGATCTTGCTCGTAATGATTTGGGCGCGGTTTGCGAACCTGGCAGCATAAAAGTAGCCGAATTATCGAAAATAAAACATTTTTCTCATGTGAGTCATATTGCTTCTGTGGTTGAGGGGATTTTGCAAAAAAATAAAGATGCTTTTGATGCTTTAACATTTGCATTTCCTGCTGGCACTTTAAGCGGCGCCCCCAAAATTCGCGCAATGGAAATTATCGATGAATTAGAAACGTCAAGACGCGGCATGTATGGTGGTGCTATTTGCCGCTTTGATTACGAAGGTAATATGGATAGTTGCATTGCGATTCGAATGGCGGTATTAAAAGATGGTGTTGCCACGGTGCGAACGGGCGCTGGAATTGTTTTCGATTCTAATCCAGAATCCGAAGCGAATGAGACACGAGTAAAAGCGGCTTCTGTTTTAGAAGCGATTACGCTCGCGCAGGAGGGGTTCTAATGATTTTGCTGATTGATAATTACGATAGTTTTACTTACAACCTTTACCAGGCTGTTGCTGAATTGTTGGACAACCCCCTTACCGTCTCCCACGAGGGGAGAGGTGAATTCGAAAATATTCTGGTTGTCAGAAATGATAAAATTACCATCGAAGAAATAAAGAAATTAAAACCCTCGGGAATTATTTTGTCCCCTGGGCCTGGGCGACCAGAAAACGCTGGAATTTGCCTTGAATTAATTCGTTCACTCGATTCAAGCACACCACTCCTCGGCGTATGTCTTGGACTTCAAGCCATTACCATGGCCTTCGGCGGAAAGGTCATCGGAGCCCCAGAAATTGTGCACGGAAAAAGCGATTTAATTTTTCACAATCGCAAAGGCATTTATCAAAATTTACCACTACCCTTTGAAGCCGGTCGCTACCATTCTCTCATCGCCGATAGAGCAAGTCTTCCCTCTAGCTTAATAATCGAAGCCGAAAATTCTGCTGGATTAGTCATGGGATTACGCCATGAAACTTTGCCCATTTATGGCGTTCAATTTCACCCCGAGTCGATTTTAACGCCAAAAGGTAATGATTTATTAAAAAATTTCGTCGAAATGTGCACCCAGATTAAGAGCGCGGCCTGATGTTAAAAAGCAGTATCGAAAAATTAATGCGCCGAGAAAATTTAGAGGCCGCCACTTGCGAAAAGGTGCTCGATGAAATGCTTTCCACTGAAGCGAACGAAGCACAAATTGCTGCTTTTCTAGTGCTTTTACGGGCCAAAAAAGAAACTGCCGAAGAACTCGCCGCCTTTGTTCAAAGTATAAAACAAAAAATGATCCCTATTTCAACAACGCACAAAACACTGGATATTGTGGGTACCGGGGGCGATGGTGCGAACACGGTGAATATTTCAACCGCTAGTGCCATACTCGCGGCAAGTTGCGGAATTAAAATCTCAAAGGCCGGAAATCGAGCGTTTTCCTCACTCGCCGGTAGTGCAGACGTATTGGAAGCGCTAGGAGTGAATATCGAGTTAACTCCAGAAAAAATAAGCCGATCCATAGACGAAGTGGGCATTGCTTTTTGTTTTTCACCTCTTTTTCACCCAGCCATGCATAAACTGGCCCCTCTTCGAAAAAAATTAAATGTTCCAACTACATTCAACATGTTAGGTCCACTGTTAAATCCCTGCAGTCCAACACATATTTTGCTAGGGGTTTTCAATGAAAACATTATGCCATTAATGGCAGAAACCTTACAAAAAATGGGAACGGAACGATCATTGGTCGTTCATGGAAAAAGCCTCGACGAAATGAGTTGTATCGGCCCCGTTAAAATCCTCGAAATCACTAAAAATACGATCCAGGAATCCAGCATCGATCCTCTACTACTCGGCTTAAATCGCTGTGATATTTCCGATTTAAAAGGCGCTGATGCAAAAACCAATGCTGAAATTTTATTAAGTGTTTTAAAGAATCCCTCACTTTCAAAAAATAAAGCCATTGCCGACTCCCTTATTTTAAACGCCGCCGCGGCGCTTTATCTTTATGGGACTCAACCCTCTATTAAAGTAGCCATCCCAGAGGCCCGAGAAAATTTGCACAGTGGAAAAGCATTAGCCATATTAAAACGGATGAAGGAATTTTCGAATGAAAAATAGACTAGAGCCCATCATTCTGCAAAAACAAAAAGAAGTAGCGGATTTAAAAAATGTGCTAAAAGAGGAGCCCAATCATCCTATCGCGCAGATCTTAAATGGTGCTCTGAAAAGGAATTCCATGAAAAGTTTTAAAAATGCTTTACGTGGAACAAAGCTCGCTATTATTGCGGAAATAAAACGAAAATCTCCAAGCAAGGGGGCGCTCGCCTCTATTACGGACCCAGTTGCTTTGGCGCTAAATTACGTAGAGGGTGGCGCAAATGCTATTTCCATTTTAACTGACGAATTATTTTTCGGTGGCAATATAGAGGATTTAAAAATTGTATCTTCCGCATTAACGCATCCACTTGAATCCTCCCCCACCGCTCAGCAGGCTAAGCAAATCCCCTTACTCCGAAAAGATTTTATTATTGATGAAATTCAAATTGCCCAGGCCATCAACGCGGGTGCAGATGCTATTTTATTAATTGTCGCCGTTCTGGGAACTAGAACTCAAAAATTGCTGGATTGCGCTAAAAAAATGGGTATTGATGTCTTAGTAGAAATTCATGATGAGACAGAACTCAAGATTGCCTTAGAAAGTGGCGCAGAAATCGTTGGCATAAATAACCGAAATTTAAGCAGCTTGGAGGTAGACACCAATCGGGCTTTAAAATTAGCCCACGATATTCCACCTCATATTATTCGAGTGGCTGAGTCTGGAATTTTAGAACCTAAAATCGCACAAACCTATCATCAAGCGGGTTTCGATGCCGTATTAATTGGCGAGGCCTTAGTTAAATCGAAAAATCCCGCTGAATTTATGGGAGCCTGTCGTGCATAAGCCATTAATAAAAATTTGCGGTGTTAAAACTCCTGAAATAGCTCGAGAAGCGGCGATTTTAGGCGCTGACTTTATTGGGCTGATATTTCATCCTGATTCTAGACGCTTTGTTGATCTAGAAAAAGCGAAAATGATTTCAAAGGCCGCACGTGAAAATGGAGCGATTCCCGTCGGTGTCTTCGTCAATCAATCCGCGCAGGAAATTGACGACATTTGCAAAAAAGCAAATATTCAGGTAATACAATTACAAGGAGGCCCACCCAGGAAAGAGCATCATTTATTATCAAAAAATTACCAACGCTTTTATGTGCGCCCTGTCTCGCCGGAAGGAAATATTGTCTCTGACGTGGACCAGGGGCTTTCGCACTGTGATCCGAAACGAGACTATCTTCTTTTTGATAATGAGAACGCTGGAAAGGGGGAAGTTTTTAATTGGAATAATTTTAAATATTCCGGGGATTTCAGATTTATTTTGGCCGGGGGGTTAAATGATAAAAATGTCAGGAATGCCATAAATATATTAAATCCAGCCATGGTAGATGTGTCTGGCGGTGTTGAAAATTCGAAAGGCGAAAAAGATATAGCGCTTATTCGAAAATTTATAGAGAGAGTTACTGAGGAGTTTTAAAGTCCCCTCAGCTCCCCTCTCCCTCAAGGGGAGAGGGGGATAATAATAGAGAGAATAACAATGACAATGACTAAACGAAAATTCGGTGGCACTTACATGCCGGAACTTCTCATGGCTCCCATTAACGAGCTCACTGAGACCTGGAATAAAATTAAATCCGATAAAAAATTTCAGCAAAATCTCGATGAAATTTTAAAAAATTACGCCGGGCGCCCAACACCATTAACAGAAGTCACACGCTTCGCTAAAGCCATCAAGGGCCCAAGAATATTTTTAAAACGAGAAGACCTCCTTCACACCGGTGCGCATAAATTAAATAACGCCTTAGGGCAATGTTTATTGGCGCAAACGATGGGTAAAAAAAGAATTATTGCGGAAACCGGTGCAGGCCAGCATGGCGTGGCTACTGCCGCGGCCTGCGCGTTTTTAGGCCTAGAATGCGTAGTTTACATGGGCAGCGAAGATGCCAGACGCCAAGCCCCTAATGTTTTACGCATGAATCTAATGGGTGCCAAAGTGGTGCAGGTGGAAAATGGCTCCGCCACCTTAAAAGACGCGATCAACGAAGCGCTTCGCGACTGGGCAGAATCTTATGAAAGCACATATTATTGTTTAGGATCTGCATTAGGACCGCATCCCTATCCCGATATGGTCGCTACATTTCAATCGGTTATCGGAAAGGAATGTAAAGCCCAATTTACAAAATTATTTAACCGCAATCCAGATTTAATTATGGCCTGCGTGGGTGGCGGATCAAATGCCATCGGCATTTTCTCTGAATTTTTAGCCGATAAAAATGTCCGAATGATTGGAGTTGAAGCAGGAGGACATGGCACAAAATTAGGGGAACATGCCGCGCGTTTTCGAGAAAAAACAAAAGGGGTTTTGCACGGCTGCTACACCTACGTATTACAAGATGAAAATGGCCAAATCGCCCAAACGTCTTCGATTTCGGCAGGTTTAGATTACCCTTCTGTAGGCCCACAGCATGCACAATTATTCGAAGAAAAGCGGGTGGAATATGTATCCGTTACGGACCAGCAGGCTTTAAATGCCCTGAACGTGCTCGCTAAAACTGAAGGAATTATTTGCGCTTTGGAATCGGCCCATGCCCTAGCTTATTTAATTGAAATTGCTCCCACATTAGCAAAAAACCAACACGTAATTGTGAATTTATCAGGACGTGGTGACAAAGATCTAGCCCAATTGGTGACACTATGAACGGTATAAAAAGAATTGAAAATTATTTTTCTAAGGGCAAATTATTTATCGCTTATCTCACAGCGGGTGATGGGGGTATTCAACGCACACTCGAGGCAGCACTCGCCTTAATCGAAGGTGGGGTTAATTTACTGGAAATTGGCGTTCCATTTTCCGACCCTATCGCAGATGGTCCTGTCATTCAAAGAGCTGCCTCACGCGCACTCGTGGCGGGAACCACTTTGAAGGATGTATTGTGGCTGGCGAAGGAAATCCGCAAAAAAAGCGAAATTCCGATGATTTTATTTAGCTATCTGAATCCCATATTATCGGCAATGGAAACTTCTTTTTTTGAAGATGCCAAAAATGCCGGAATTGATGGGGCTTTAATTGTGGATTGTCCCATCGAAGAATCGGATATTTTTCGAGAAAAATGTTTAGCAAACGAAATGGCGCCTATCTTTGTGATTTCGCCGTCAACAAGCGTTTCACGAATTAAGGCTATTGATCAATATGGAAAAGGCTTTTTGTATTATGCTTGCCGAAAAGGAACTACAGGTGTGCGAACTGGCTTGCCAGAAGATTTTGTAGAGAAAATAAGGTTAATTCGAGAAAATGTTCACATGCCGGTCGTGACGGGTTTTGGAATTTCGAATCAAGAATCGGCGAGAGAGGTTTTGCAAGAAGCTGATGGGGTTGTTGTTGGCTCGTTATTCGTGAAGGCTTTGGAGGATGGAGTTACGCCTGATGAATTGCGAAAATTAGCTGAGAGTATAAATCCTTTAAAAAACCCCTCACCCTAACCCGAAAAAGGAAATTAAAATGATTTTAGTACTACAAAAAAATGCCACACAGAAAAATGTGGACGAATTATTAGCTAAATTAAACTTTATGAATTTGCGTGCGATTTCTACAGAGGAAAATGGCCATTTTACAATAGCCATTGTCAGCGGAGAGGATTCGCAAATCGATTTTAAATTATTTTCTAGTCTACCTTATGTCGAAAATATCCTAGCTTTTACGCATAAATTTAAATTAGCTGGCCGAGAATTTAAAAAAGATAGAACGATTATTTCGATTAATGGCCGCACGATTGGAGGCAATACCCTGGCCGTAATGGCAGGCCCCTGCTCTATCGAATCTGAAGAACAAATTCACGAAACTGCCGCCTTAGTCGCAGCCGCGGGTGCGAATATTTTACGGGGCGGTGCTTTCAAGCCTCGCACTTCACCCTATGAATTTCAGGGCCTCGGAGAAAAGGGCTTAAAATATATGCAAGGTGCGGCAAAAAAAAATAATTTATTAAGCGTCTCCGAAGTCATGGATCCTCAAGACATCGATTTAATCGCAAATTATGTAGACATCATCCAAATTGGCGCAAGAAATATGCAGAATTTCAGCCTATTAAAACAGGTAGGAAAATCCGGAAAACCTATTTTATTAAAACGCGGCTTATCCGCCACTTACATGGATTTTTTAATGGCCGCCGAATATATTTTGCAGACGGGAAATCCCAATGTCATTTTATGTGAGCGAGGCATTCGCACTTTTGAAACCTATGCCCGAAATACGCTGGATATTGCAGCTGTTCCTATTTTACGAGAACTCACGCATTTACCGATAATAATTGACCCAAGCCACGGAACCGGTATTCGAAGTGCTGTGCCTCCGATGGCCTACGCCGCTGTGGCCGCTGGCGCCGATGGCATTATGGTAGAAGTGCACCCTACTCCAGATAAATCCGTCTCAGACGCGAAACAAACCATTTCGCCGCAGACATTTTCTGACATGATGAGAATCATTAAACGAATTGCTGAAGCCATTAATGTTGCCCACCAAGAACAAGCAGTAAGACTATGATTACAAGCTCATCGGTCTAAAATTTTAATTTTTTGACTGGCGATTCGCTCTCTGCAGAAACAAATTCATAGGCATGCCCTCCAGCATGATTACGGATTACAAAATTTGCCTCTGGGTTGAAACTATCACTCATCTGAATTGGGCTAAAGGAATATCTCATGCTTCCTTCCGGGTTTGCATTGTGAGTAACAATAATCTCTTTTATTTCTTCAGCAGGTTTTCTTAGGACAATCGCTAACAATAAGTATAAGTCCGGATCTTTTTTGCAGAAATTAGTAGAATAAGTAGAGTATAGACTTTCCCTCTGAGCTTCGCTTTCAATTTCTTGGTTAAGTAGTCCAATAATCCAAACAATTTCTTCCCAAGGTTGGCCCAAGACCATCGCGCATAGGAATAATAATTCTGGATCATCTACGCATAATGGAACAATGGAATCTTTGTAAATTTTTACAAGCTCTTTTCGATAATCATTCCAATTAGTAGAGTTGATATCATCTCCTAATGAAATGTATCTAAAGCTTATTTCTATTAAAAACAAACCATATTTTTGACACATACTAATTTGTGACTCTGAAATTTTTTCATTCTTAGTAAAAAATAAAAAATCTTCTGCACAATACTTAATAGCTCTCACTACTTCTTGATTAAAATTTATTGTCTTTCCTTTTTCTTCCAAAAATTTTAATAAGAGAATATGATTATCAGTATAAATGAACTCTCTTTGGATGGGTCTTGCAATAATATCTTGGATATTAATCGGCGATACCAAATCTTCGATCAGGAAATCCGGGAGTGAGTGGTTATTATGAAAAGCTATTTGTAGGGGGGAGTGTTTGTAATCTAATATTTTCAGGCCACAAAAGAGTAATCTGCTTTGAATACTCTTATTTCCGGTCATACAGGCTTCAAATAATAACTTGTTATTGCATTGATCTTTGCCTCCCCCGTCTAAAATCAAATACTCGACCAAATCTGGATTGCCTGATTGGCAAGCGTAAATAAGACACTTACTTCCTACGATCTTATCTCCAATTCGAAGTCGCAGCACTTGTTCAAATGTAACAATTTCTTCTTCGATCAGATATCTCAAGATGTCAAGCCGCCCCCTTAAACAAACAATTTCTAAAGGATTTAACCCAATATCAGCGAGATGGGACAGGTTCTCCTTTATGCTAAAAAAATCAGGTGATACTATTTTTTTCTCTAAGAGAATTATGAAAAATTCAAGGGGTGCATAACAAATAGCTGTATATAATGGACACATTGGAAGATCATATTTAAAATATATATTGCCGCATTTGAAATTTTCCAATAACAAATTCAAAAGGTCTATTTCACCAGAACGCATGGCAATAGATAAGGCAGATGATCTAGCACGTATGTCTAAAGATCTTTCATGTTCAATAAAGCATTGAATATTTTCACGAGCTTGATGTGTTAAAATGCTCTTCATAAATAAATCATTAATTTTATCCTTATCAAGATTTTGAGGGTTGTTTAACTTTTCCTCTATCAATTCCCAAACAAATTTTCGAAGTTCATCTAAATCCGCACGCCTAGCTGGTAAAGGATCAACTTTTTCCAATATAGCATTGGGAAAAAAAAAGTCTAAAAAATCAATAGAACTCGATTTACCTACTTTACTTATTTTTCTTACAAACTCGATGGCAAATTCCAGATGTCCTTCTGCAATGAGGGTATAGAATTCCATTTTAATCGTTTTTTCAAGTGTAAGTTCCTTGATCCCACGCTCACTAATTTTAAATAGATCATTGAAATTTTGTCTAATGTCGGAAGCACTATTTTCAGTTTCGTTAAAATGAGCGGCTAGATCATTTATTATCTCATCCGGCAGTGTCTTCATCGATTTTGCGAGCTCAATATTGATACTCAGTTTTTTATTTTCTTTCTTTTCCCCTACTACTCCCTTTGCTGAATTGATTCGCTCACGCATGACGGAATTCAAGTCGTTTTCATAAATGATGGGGCTAGACCCAAAGATCTCCTGGCATACTAGTTCAAACCTTTTTCCCCATTGTTCTTCGTTCATCATTTCACCATCTGTGGTTATTTCTTGATAAAAAGCAGGGAAATATCGCTTAAAAATTTTCTCATTTTTCCTATAAAACATGACCTCTTTTGAAGTCGGGTTTTCTGCGCGTCGGACAAGAAAGAAGGAAATGTTTGATGGTCGCATGCTCTGGCTCTCTTATTATGTTAAGGTAAATATCATTTGAGAGAAGAGTAACAGGTAAATATTAAGGAATTATTAAGTGTTTCAACATTTTGATCAATTTCACACTGAAAAGGTGAATCCAACCAGATTTTGTCATTTTTCACGGATGACAGAAGCACAATAATCATGTAACATTACCCAAGTACATCGAAATAGGAGCTTTCTGATGAATGCAAAGGGCTGGCGTTGTTTTTTAGAATTATGCTTATCGGCTAAAGATGAAAAAACTTTGGACGAAATTTATGATTTATTTCTCACCGCCGAAGAGAGATCGAGCCTAGAAACCCGCTGCTTAATCATAAAAGCCCTTCTTGATCAAAAACGAACTCAACGAGAAATTGCAAAAGATCTTAATGTCAGCATCGCCAAAATCACCCGCGGCTCAAATGAGCTCAAACGGATATCGCCGAAATTAAAACAATACTTAATAGATGTTCTTTAATTTTTTGGCATTGCACGGCGCATAAATTCGTCAAACAGAGGAACTGTGAATGCCATTTCACCATGAGCAGGGCTGTAAACCATCCCCTTCTTGATTAGACTAGCGCGCACAGGACCCAATTTGTTAACGCTGACATTCATTTTATCAGCAACGTCACTTGTTTTATATGGCCCACTTCCCAGCTCTGCCATAATACCCAAATAGCTTTTTTCCCGAGGTCTCAACCGATCAAAACGAACTCGGAAAAAATTTTCATCCAGTCTTCGAATGACGGAATCACTTGCTTCTTTAACAACTTCAAGTGTAATGGGAGAGCTCACCGCATGATTCCAGGCTTGGTATCCCCACTCTTGCAAAAAATAAGGATAGCCCCGTGTTAACCGATAGATTTCATGCAATGCTTCGACCTCAAAATCGACTCCCTCTCGTTGTACAGGTTGCCTGAGTGCCAAAGCAGCATCCTCTTCTGATAGAGGACCAATGCTTGGGAAATTAAACAATCGTTCTGCATAGGATTTCGAGTCGCCAACCAGTCCAGGTAAAATGGGCAAACCTGCAGCAATTAGAATTAGAGGTAAGGAACGCTGTTGCATTTTATGCATTGCCATAATTAACGCACTTAATTCGGAAGTGCTGCAATATTGAATTTCATCAATCAACATAACAACAAGCGTACCTCGTTCTGCTGCTGCCTCAGCTACCGCTGTGAAAAGATTTGGCAAATCAATTTCTAAATCACCAGTGTCACCCGTGCCGATCTGCGGCTCGAGGTCGACACCAATCTCAACTTCCCCTACTTTAAATTTGATGGCATTAACAAAGCTTTTTAGTACAGCCAAAGCTTGCCTCACTTTATTTCCTGCACCCGCGCGACGATCCAGTTCAAAAAGTAATCCTCGCAAGTGTTGTGCTAGTAAAACCGGCAGTGGTTTTCCCTCATGCTCCTCAATAAGGATAGTGCTATAGCCTTCGTTTCGGGCAAGATGTTCAATTTCATTTAGAAGCACAGTTTTTCCAACCCCACGCAAACCCGTTAGTAACAAACTTTTTTCAGGACGTTTTGCTAATACTCGTTTTAACAATATATTTGCGAGCTCAAGAATGTCATCTCGACCAGCCAATTCTCGTGGTGGAGAACCCGCCCCGGGAGAAAAAGGATTTTTGATCTTATCCACGATGCCTCCAAATACAATGGTGTATACGGTAGTATACGACTTTTCCCGTATACATAGGTATACTTTTGTATACTTTTTGTAAGGCTTGTCATTCCAAAATGATAATGTCCGCTTTTGACCAAAATGAAAATGTCCCCCATTTGAAAAACTAGCTACCCTGTTGTTGTTCAACAATAGACAACAGGAGATAGCTTCCAATGGAGGACAGACTCATTATGAATAAAAAGGAGCGGCAGCGCAAAGCGCTGCTGGATCAAGTGATAGCAGGCTTTATAAGCAAAAGGGATGCTAAAAAGCGGCTAGCTATAAGCAGTAGACAGTTTCGACGAATTTTTGCTGTTTACAAAGCGAATGGTGACAAAGGACTAGTCCACAAAAGTCGTGGTAAAACCTCCTCACGCACTTATCCAGCAGACAAGAAGGAAAAGATATTGGGGATTTACCGGGAAAAATATTTGGATTTTGGGCCTACATTCGCCTCTGAAAAATTAGAAGAGGAGGATCATCTCAACGTTCACCCCGAAACCTTAAGACTGTGGTTAAAAGCGGCGAAATTATGGCTTCCACGACGTATCCGAAAAACGCACCGTAAACAGCGAACGCGACGTGCTCGATTCGGCGAACTGCTGCAATTAGATGGTTCGATACATGCGTGGCTTGAGGGCGTTGATAAAAAACAATGTTTGATGAATATGGTGGATGATGCCACGGGAAAAACCATGGCAATTCTAGATGAGGGAGAGACCACGCGAGCGGCCTTTGCTCTGTTAAAATGGTGGATACAAGAAGCGGGAATTCCTTTAGCTATTTATGTGGATTTAAAGAGTTTATATGTGTCCCCAAAATCCTTGCGTCACGAAGAGGGAGAGGAGTTTGTTGAACCCGAGTGGCTAACGCATTTTTCAAAAGCCTGTAAAAAATTAGGCATTGAAATAATCAAAGCTTATTCTCCACAAGCAAAAGGACGTGTTGAAAGAAATCATGCTGTTTATCAGGACCGTTTTGTAAAAGAACTTAAGCTTAAAAAAATTAAAACGATCGAAGAAGCCAACGCCATGTTAAGTGAAGGATTTGTGAATAAACTCAATGCGAAATTTGCGAAAGAAGCATCAAACCCTGAAGATGCACACATCCCTTTGCGGGCAGAAAATAATTTAGATGACATTTTATGCTGGGAATTCACTAGGGAAGTTAAAAATGATTGGACTATTCAATTTGAAAATAAACATTACCAAATTGAAAAGAAGGCACGGGTTCAGCCTAAGCAGAAAGTCACCGTCAAGAAGCATTTAGATGGTTCTATTTCCTTATGGTACAAGGAATCAAAGATTCCTTTCATTTTAATAGAGCGCCCGGTGAGGGTAGCGAAGAAGAAACGAGGAATCGATTGCGTGGCGCGTTCCAAAATGTCAACGCAAAATAGACATAAGACCCCCTGGGGGCAGTTTAAGCCCAGGTGGTTCAAACCAGCTAGCTCAGGGCAAGAAAGCAGGGAACCCTTGGGCTAAAGAAGGGAGGTCTAAGCGATGGAAAAGGGGACATTTTCATTTTGGAGAAAAGGCGGACATTTTCATTTTGGTTTGACATACTTTTTGTAAGGCTTGGAAATTGTGCTTAAAGAGTGCTAGAATTCACCCGTAAATTTTGTAATGAGGTTGAGTAATGAGCAGAGAATTGATGCGAATTGAGCGAGCGCTCGCGGTTGGTAGTTTAAGCACTTATGTCCATTGGGTAAACCAAATCCCCCTGCTAACCCTAGAAGAAGAATATGAAGCAGCCGATAAACTCAGGAATTTGAATGACTTAGCGGCAGCGCGTAAGCTCGTATTATCCCATTTACGCCTGGTTGTGAAGATCGCTCGGGGCTATAGCGGCTATGGGCTTCAAGAAGCTGACCTTATCCAAGAAGGCAATATTGGCCTGATGAAGGCGGTTAAACGCTTTGACCCAACAGTTGGGGTTCGATTGGTTTCCTTCGCCATCCACTGGATCCGAGCCGAAATTCATGAATTCATTCTGCGCAACTGGCGCATCGTCAAAATCGCCACCACCAAAGCGCAACGGAAACTCTTCTTCAACCTTCGTCGTAAAGCCAAAGAACGTGGCTGGTTTAGCAAGGCTGAAATTGAAACCATCGCCGGCGAACTTAATGTCAGCCAATCTGATGTTCAAAAGATGGAAATGCGCTTGAACAGCCATGATCAGTCTTTTGATTATAAAGAAAGCGCTGATGATGATGCTTGGACAGCACCGGCAAATTTCCTCGAAGATCACACCACTAATCCTGCAAATATTCTCGAGAATAATGACTGGGCGGGAACGCACCATGATCGCTTGCACGAAGCCTTAGAGGCACTCGACGAACGCAGTCGCGAAATTCTACAACGCCGCTGGCTCGACGAACCCAAAGCCACCCTGCACGACTTGGCCGCAGAATATAAAGTCTCTGCCGAGCGCATTCGTCAAATCGAGCAAAACGCGATGAAAAAAATGCGTTTGGCTATTCAGTAGTAAAAAATACCCCTCACCCTGCCCCTCTCCCACAAGGGGAGAGAGGGATAAAATCCCCTGTTGGAGCCATTTAGAAATGTCCTCCTCTTAGCCACTTAGAAATGTCCTCTTGAGGCAGGTCATCGCCCATTCTACGACACTTAGTTTTTGGGAGCAAAACTACGTGTTTCCAATGCAAATGAGCCTCAAAATCCTGTTTTGGGCTCTGGACCTTCTTCCTCAAAAAAATATTTATACTGTTGCTGTATTTAAATGGGCCGTCTGTGGGCGAAGGGAGGGCAAGCTGGTGATAACCTCGTGGAGAATGTATTCCATTATCCATCAGGTTATCACTGGCTTGTCCTCGCTTCGTCCACAGACACCTTTTTCTTACGAAATTGAATACTTCAATAAGAGCCTGGCTTGAGGTAAATTTTTAGATGCTGGGATTTTATTTACCACCAGACTTCGCCACGGATGCGATGCACTGGGTTTTCTGGATTTATTCGCATTTATATTTTTGTCGAAAATCGCATTCAGCTCTTTTTCATCAACCACTTTTGGCCTTTTTTCGTTTCTACTAAATTCTTTGTATTCCAATTTTTCATTTTTATAGAGAATATCAATTTTGCTATCGAGTGCTTTGCAAACCGTAATAGTCGCTTGCTGAAGTCTTCGTCCTTTTCCTTGGTTTTGAATTTGATAAATTTTTCCATTGAAAGAAATTTCTAAATTCTTCGTGACTTTCCTTTCTTCTTGCTCGCTCAGAATATAATTTAATTCTTCTGGAGTTCGGGTATTTGGACTAAATAAGCTTTGCTTTTCTCTCGCTGCTTGTGCAAAGCGTTGATTGTGCTTTTTCCTGTATTTTTCTTCTAGAAATTTATTTGCAGCATCAATGTCACTGATATTTTCTAAACGTAATTCCTTCGTCAGTCGATCCTGTAGGGTTTTATTGGCACGTTCTACTCGACCTTTTGCTTGTGGCGAGCGCGCGTTAATAAGATCTATCCTCAATTCTTCACAGGCGCGTCCAAACTGCGTTTGCGCTTCTGGATCATCGCATTGATTCACTCGAAATATTCCGTGGCGATCACTATAAAAACCCAACGGGATTCCGTACTTTTCAATGGTATGCAAAAGACCCCGAAAATACGCGAAAGTCGTCTCCGTTTTTTCAAAGTGCAAATACAAAATTTCACTCGTGGCATCATCGATAAAAACAATTAAGCAGCATTTTGGTCCTCGACTTTCGAACCAATCGTGCGGCGAGCCATCAATTTGAATTAATTCGCCAAAGCAAGCTCGTCGTTCTCTTTGTTGATGGATAGTTTTTATTTTTTGTCGGGCAGGCTTCCAATAACCTTCTTCAATTAGCAAAAGACGCAGAGTTTCTTTGCCAATTTTAATTTGATTTTTTTCCAATAATATCTCAGCCATGAAGGTTGGGCCAAACCCCAAATAAGCACTGGATGCTAGCCCAATTATTTGCGATCGCGTGGACTCCGGTATTCTGCGATTACTCATCTTGCCTCGACCTTTATGGAGTAAACCTTTGCTTTCTTCCTGCCTATAGGCTTTGCATAGCCGCCTTATTTGGCGCGTACTCAAAGCCAATTTCTTCGCCGCTTGCGTTTGTTTTAGCGACCCTTCGCAGGTACCTTGAATCACCCTATCTCGTTCAATATCTTTTTGACTCATTAGCAATCGTCCCCCTGAGTTCATGTTCGGCCTCCTACCGTTTGCTACCTGAGAACTACGATAACATCGCTTCCACAAGTGGCTTTTTAAGGGGACATTTCTAAATGGCTGGAAGAGGACATTTCTACTTGGCCGCTACAGAGGGATAAAATCCCCTATACTGCTGAATTCAAATCATATATATTTGTAGCATCACTTCACCAAAGGAAAAAAACCATGAAATTTAAGCCTCTTCTACTAGGTCTTGCTTTCGGATTTTTAGGAACCACTGCATTCGCAGCAGACCAAATAAGCTCGGGAAATTCATTTTCGGCTGATCAAGTTAAGCAAATCGAAAATGTTGTTCACAATTATCTTCTTAAAAACCCGCAAGTGCTGGTTGAAGTTTCCCAAGAGCTTCAGGCAAAACAAATGCAGCAAATGCAATCTTTTGCATTAACCGCTATTTCGAAATATAAACAGCAGATTTTCAATGATCCTAATTCTCCTGTAGTTGGGGACAAAAATGGCAATGCGGTGCTCGTCGAATTTTTCGATTATCAATGCGGACATTGCAAAGACATGAAAGATGTTATTGATGAAGTCATGAAAAAGAACCCCAATTTAAAGGTCGTTTTCAAAGAATTCCCCATATTCGGTGCAAATTCAGAATTGGCTTCAAAAACGGCTTTAGTGGCTATGGCTCAAGGCAAATATTTGCAATTGCATGATGCGCTCTTGGCCGCTGGCAATCCATTAACACCTGAAAAAATTTCACAAGTGGCACAATCTCTTGGCTTAAGTGCAGCTGATATTCAAAAAAATATGAGCTCACCCAATATCGTTCAAGAATTAAAAAATAATTATGACTTGGCCAAAAAATTAAAAATTATGGGTACTCCAGCCTTTATTATTGCAAATAAGGACTTGAGCAAATTTGGCTATATCCCAGGTGCCACTTCTGCAGGCGAATTACAAGCGCAAATTGATGCGGTTTTAAAGGGTAAAAACGGTCCCGCTGCTGCTGAGTAATTAAGAAGTCTGGCAACTCTTGTCCCCTCTCCCCTTGCGGGAGAGGGTTACTGAGGGGTATTCCTCCTAGGAACCCATCCTTGCATTAACCTACAACTTTCACTAATAATAGCATGGTAATTTTTAAGCAAGGTGAAGGCACCTCGCTTTATTATTCGGAGCAACAGTGCTTACATTTCAGCAAATTATTTTTAAACTCCAAGAATATTGGGCCAATCAGGGCTGCGCTATTTTGCAGCCACTCGATTTAGAAGTTGGCGCGGGCACTTTTCACCCCGCCACTTTTTTACGCGCCATAGGCCCCGAGCCTTGGCGAGCGGCTTATGTTCAGCCCTCACGCCGCCCCACCGACGGGCGTTACGGCGAAAATCCAAATCGCGTTCAACACTATTATCAATTTCAAGTCACACTTAAGCCATCCCCCGATAATATTCAAGACCTATATTTAGGCTCATTAAAAGCCTTAGGCATAGACCCACTTTTACACGACATCCGTTTTGTCGAAGATAATTGGGAATCCCCTACTTTAGGCGCCTGGGGTCTAGGCTGGGAAATTTGGCAAGACGGCATGGAAATATCGCAATTTACGTATTTTCAGCAGGTCGGCGGTTTGGAATGCAAGCCCGTTACTGGCGAAATTACTTACGGCCTCGAACGTTTAGCCATGTTCATCCAAGAAGTCGATAATATTTTTGATTTAGTATGGACACGAGGCCCTCAAGGCACCGTGACCTATGGCGACGTTTTTCATCAAAACGAAGTCGAAATGTCTACTTATAATTTCCAACAAGCCAATACAACGGAATTATTTCGCTTGTTTGATTATTACGAAAGTGAAGCGCTTCGATTAAACGAAATTAACTTACCTCTCGCCGCTTACGAAATGGTGCTAAAAGGATCGCACACTTTTAATTTATTGGATGCGAGACAGGCTATTTCGGTAACCGAGCGCCAACGCTATATTTTACGCGTGAGAAAATTGGCCTTCACCACTGCAAAAACGTATTATGATGCCCGCGAGGCAATAGGATTCCGTATATGAAACGTGATTTATTATTCGAAATTGGCTGCGAAGAATTGCCAAAAGATGCTTTAGAAAATTTAAGCACCGCACTGGTTGAACGACTGACTGAATTGCTCTTAAATGCGCACTTAGAACATCTTCCGATTCATTCCTATGCAACGCCGCGTAGACTCGCATTCATTATCCCAGATTTAAGTACCGAACAACCCGAGCAAAGTATCGTGCGTTTTGGTCCGAATAAAGAAAGCGCTTTTGATAAAGAAGGCACGCCAACAATGGCCTGCATGGGGTTTGCAAAATCCTGCGGAGTTTCCATCGACCAATTAGAAATTCAAAAAACGGATAAGGGCGAACGTGTCATGTGCCGCGTGACACAAAAAGGCGCAAAAACCTCAGGTTTTATTGCGGACATTATTCAAGAGGCTGTTAAAAAATTGCCGATCTCGAAACCCATGCGTTGGGGAAATCATGAGGTGCAATTTGTGCGGCCCGTTCATTGGATCATCTTACTATTCGGAAATGAGATTATTCCAGCCACAATTCTCGGAAAAAAAACGGGAAATCAAAGCCTCGGGCATCGCTTTCATCATCCCAACCCCATTGTCATTCCTTCCGCAAAAGAATATCTATCTACGCTAGAAAAAGCTTCTGTGATAGTAGACTTTCACACGAGAAAAGAACTCATTCGTGAACAAATTGAAAAAATGAATTCGGCTACTACTCATGTCATTATTGACGATAATTTATTGCGCGAAGTAACGGCCCTTGTCGAATGGCCCGTGGCTTTAAAGGGAAAATTTAAATCCGAATTTTTACAAGTTCCGAAAGAAGTATTAATAACCTCAATGAAATCCCATCAAAAATGCTTTCCTGTTGTGGATGCCGCTGGCCATTTGAATTCAGAATTTGTATTGGTGAGTAATATTAAAAGCCGCGATCCTTCTGCCGTCATTAAAGGCAATGAACGTGTCATTAATGCGCGACTTTCTGATGCCGCTTTTTTCTTCGAAAATGATCAAAAAATTCCTCTAGCCGATCGTCTTCCTCGCTTAGACCATGTTTTATTTCAAAAACAATTGGGCTCTATTGGGGATAAAACACGGCGAACGGCTAGTCTTGCTAAAACCATTGCGAAAAAAATCGATGTCAATCCAGAATTAGCCGAACGGGCTGCCCTATTAGCAAAATGTGATTTAGTCTCTGAAATGGTTTATGAATTTCCAGATCTCCAAGGCATCATGGGGCATCATTATGCTTTGCATAATAATGAAGATCCCGTCGTTGCACTTGCCATTAAAGAGCATTATTACCCTCGTTTTTCAGGCGATATTTTACCGAGCACGCCTGAAGGCGCTGCTGTTGCTCTAGCGGATAAATTGGATACTCTCGTTGGAATTTTTGGGATTAATCAAATCCCAACAGGCGATAAAGATCCCTTTGCCTTAAGACGAACTGCACTCGGCATCATTCGTATATTAATCGAAAAAGAATTACCACTCGATGTCGTGGAACTCTTAGCCTTAGCAAAAGCTGGCTATAAAAATACCTTGCCCAATGAAAATACTCTCGATCAAACGTTTCAATTTTTAATGAATCGTTTAAAAGCTTGGTATTTAGAGGGCGGAATTCATGCGAATGTGTTTGAATCGGTCTTAGCGAAAAATCCTACTTCTCCGCTGGATTTTCATCATCGTGTCATGGCGGTTCAGCAATTTCAAACGCTTGCAGAGGCAGAAGCTTTAGCGGCTGCAAATAAGCGCGTAAGCAATATTTTGAAGAAATTACCGGAAAATTTTTCGCTTAATATTGACACACAATTATTTACGCAAGATGAAGAACGAAATTTGGCGAGCTCACTAAACCATCACACAAAAGCCGTTTCGGAATACTATCAAGACGCCAATTATGCAAAAGCCCTTTCTGATTTATCAGCCCTAAAAGAACCCGTCGATTTATTTTTCGATAAGGTGATGGTGATGGCGGATGACGAAAAAACGCGGAATAATCGCTTGGCTTTATTACATGCTTTAAGAAATTTATTCACTCAAGTCGCCGATATTTCTCTGCTGTCCTAAACATGTAAATGGCCGTATCTTCAATTTTTGGCCGTATTTATTGTCTTTTTGGCCGTATTCGGGGTATTATTAGGCTTAAAAGGGTGATTTGTGGACAAGAAACAGAAAAAAATGGCCGTATTCCGGATAATCCGTCAGCGTGATGAGCCTATGTCTTTGCCTGAATTGCGCGAGATCCTGGGTCCAGAGTATGCCGAGCGAAGTATTCGGCGTTGGCTAAATGAGATGATAGATGAAGGCCTTCTTAAACGAACAGGAAGTAAGCGAGGTACTCGATATCAAGCAGAGCTTTCGGCTCCAAAAGTAAATTTTGATTTCAGCAGCAAATCCACTGAAGCGATTCATTATATTCGGAGACCCATCTTTCAACGAGATCCTGTTTCATATAATGTCGAATGGCTTGAAGAATATCGCCCAAATGAAACCTATTACCTTGAAATCGAGTCGCGTAAAAAAATGCTCACTCGAGGAGCCCGCACGAATAATCACGATCCCGCCGGTACATATGCCAAAAAGATTTTTAATCGGCTTTTAATCGATTTATCGTATAACTCCTCTCGTCTCGAGGGAAATACCTACTCACTTTTAGACACAGAAAAATTAATTCTGGAAGGCACGAGCTTGCCAGAAAAACTGGATGAAGAGCGCGTAATGATTTTAAATCACAAAGAGGCCATTCGCCATTTGGTAGACATGGCCCCACAAATTAAAATTAATTTTAATGAAATTTGTACGCTGCATTATTTACTCTCGGATGGCTTGGTTCCAGCACAATATTCTGGAAAAATCCGCGACCAAGGGGTGAGAATTGGTGGATCCACCTATGTTCCTTTTGAAAATACTTTTCAATTAGAAAAACAAATGCATGAAATTTGTAAAAAAGCCACGGAAATTGCAGATCCTTTTGAACAAAGCTTTTTCCTATTAGTGCACATTGCCTATTTACAGGCCTTCATAGATGTTAACAAGCGCACTTCTAGATTAAGTGCAAATATTCCGCTTATTCAACAAAACTTAGTTCCACTCTCTTTTAATGATGTTGAAAAAGATGACTACACTGCTGCAATGATCACTATTTATGAAAAAAATAGTGTTTCTCCTCTGGCTGAATTATACGCTTTTTCCTATTTAAGAACCTGTCAACAATATGATGCCACCGCAGAATCTCTAGGATTTAATGAGGTTCGAGTAAGATATCGCCAGCAACGCCGAGATATCATTCGACATATCATCCTCCAACTATTAAAAGAAAAATCTCTAATGAATTATATTAATTCCGAAACCGCTAATAAAATACCTGAAAAAAACCAAGAAGCTTTCAAAAAATGCTTACTCGAAGATTTAAAAGAAATAGGCCCTCAAAAAATTGCAGGCCTTGGCATCAGCGCCCAAGAATTACGCGCCTGGTTGGATCTGCATTAAAACCTAAACCCTCTTTACAAAGACCACTACAATTACTATATTTGTAATAACTATTATAATTAATATAACTATAGGGGTCATATGATTCACGAAGCTAGTGCAATGTCAGTAAGGCAAAACTTGGGTGAATTGCTAAACGAAGTTCAGTATCGCCACGATAGCATCTTAATCACCAAAGCGGGCAAGCTTGTAGCTGCACTTGTCGACATAGTTCTTTTTGAAAAAATTAGGCGCATGAAGAAACAGTTTGAAGCCTTATCGGCAGAGCTTGAAGCCGCATTTGAAGGTGAGGAAGCTGATCTATTCGAAAAAGAGATTACAAAAGCCGTAAAAAATGTCAGAAAGAAATAAAAATCCACTGGCTCATGCCCCAGTATTATTATTTGTCCACAAGGAATGATACATTGAAAATTATTCTTGATACCCACATTTGGATATCCGGCCTGCTTTTGCCAAAAAGCAAGGCCGGTGAAGTGCTTCTTCAATGGAAAGCCTCAAAAATAGATATCGTTACTTCTCAGCCAATTTTGGATGAAATTAGAAAAGTGCTTCTTTACCCAAAAATACAAAAGCCCATTCAATGGGATGCCGCTAAAATTGATCAATATCTTTCTCTAATGCAATTTTTAACGGAATTTATTGAGATTGATCCAGACGCACCTCAAGTTATTGTTCCGCGTGATCCAAACGACAGTATTATTTTAAATACTTTTTTGGCGAGTAAAGCAGATTTTCTATTAACCGGTGATAATGATCTGCTGGTACTAAAAGCGCAATATCCAATTATTACACTAGCTGAATTTCACGAAAAAATTTAAATATTTTTTGTGAAGGTATGATTTACAGTCATAAGCGAATCAATATAAAAATCCCAGAAGGATTAATGGTATTTCTCTTCGACTTGATATCAGTATATCGTCTTTTACAAGAAAAGATTTTTCTATATCTCGAATTTGTTTTGAAGTTTTATTTTTACCTCCAATCTCAAAAGTATAGCCATCTACGCCATAATCACCTTTAGCGCTATGGAATATTTTTTTTGCCTGAGATACTGACTGAATAAAAAATAACTCTCGTACTGTTCCCACTTCTATTTTCGTACCAATAATCCCCTCAATAGCATATTGTAAGTTCGTATTATTTAAAAATATTTTTTCGGGTCTGCGCAGCCCTTGGTTCCCGCTCTCCATAGGATAAATTAAATTAACTAAGCCCGTTTCGCTTAGAATACCAAGATAATGAGTAGCCGTTTTATCATCAATAGATAAATTTTTCCCCAAGTTATGCACGCTAATGTTGCCAGGAGGAACACTAGCTAGAAAATTTAATATTTTTTTGAATAAATGAAGATTTTCAGTTTTGAGATTATAAAAATTCGCAATGTCTTCAAAAATGGTTTTATCAATAACCTCGAGAATTTTTTCATGATAGCTTAGTGGATTTTCACGATAAAAAGGATAAAATCCTTGTCGTAAATAATCGTTAAAATGACCCTTAATTCTTGGGGTTTCCAACAAAATCTTATCATACTTTTGATGATCGGCCATCAAATCTTCAAATGATATTTTCTGAATTCCGGTATTGGTTTTCATATTTAAATACTCACGGAAGGACATGCCGGGAAGATAATACATTTTGGCTCGTCTTGATAAATCATGGCTACCTTTTACCAATTCCAGGCTAGAGCTACCAGAAAAAATAATTTTAATAGAAGGAAAACCATCGTACATATTTTTTAATTCTTGGCTCCAATTTTTGTACTGATGAATTTCATCAATAAAAAAAGTGTCGATGCCTTCCGAGAGATAAAGCTCCTCCATAAAGGCATACAAAGTCACTTTGTCAAAATAGATGTGATCGGCCGAAAAATAAAAAACATTTGTCTTGTCTGGAAATTGATTTTTGATGATCTGTAATAGCATGGTAGTTTTCCCTACCCCTCGAGGTCCAACGAGGCCTGTTAGCCGATCTTTGAGACTGAACTGATCATATAAAAATCGATAATGATCAAGATTTACCTCTAAAAGCAGGCGTTTGAAGATCAGCTGAAGGGACTTAATCATTATGACTACACTCCTATTTTTTGATACTATAATAGGATTCTAGTCCTAATTTCTCTTTCTGTCAAAATAACATTCGGCCAAAATCGAACAAGCGTAGACTTTGAAAATAAAGACATTTCCATTTTCGTTTGGCAAAGTATAAGAAGTTTACTTGAGTTTATCTAGTTATATGATAAAATAGATAACTTAGATAAACTAGGATAAGGTCCATATAAATGAATCCCAATAAAAACCCCTTCTCCCCAGGCGCGGGGACCCCGCCGCCCGCTTTGGCAGGTAGAAGTGATCTATTGGATCAAACCATGATCTCCTTAGGACGAGTGAAAAATAGCCGCTCCGCGAAGAGCATCTTACTCATCGGACTTAGAGGCACCGGCAAAACCGTACTTCTTTATGAAATCTCTCGTTTAGCTGAGCAAGAAGGCTACCACGCAATTATGATTGAGGCCCATGAAAAAAAATCTCTAGCGGAATTATTGCTACCAGAATTAAGGCGCATTCTCTTTGCTCTTGATATGGGGGAAAAAATTAGTCAGAAAGTAAAGCGCGCCTTTCGAGTTTTAAAAAGTTTTGTTTCGAGCATAAAGCTGAATATTAAAATTCGCGAAATTGATCTTGGGATTGGCATAGAACCCGAAAGAGGCGTGGCTGATAGCGGGGATTTAGAAACCGATCTTGCACAATTATTTGTAGCGCTGGGTGAAGCCGCACAAGATCGCAAAACTGCTGTGGCTATTATTATCGATGAACTTCAATATTTAAGTGATGAAGAACTGAGCTCTCTGATTATGGCAGTTCATAAAATTTCGCAAAAATCATTGCCCCTTGTAGTCGTTGGAGCAGGACTGCCACAGTTGGTTGGAAAAGCCGGCCAAGCAAAATCCTATGCGGAAAGGCTTTTTGATTATCCTGAGCTTGGCGCATTAAAAAAAGAAGACGCAAAATCCGCACTTCAAGACCCTGTACAAAAAGAAGGAGTTTCTTTTACTGAAAAAGCACTAAATGAAATTATTAGAATTACTGAAGGCTATCCTTATTTTTTACAAGAGTGGGGCTATCAAGCCTGGAATATTGCAGATAAATCGGTAATCGATATTGATGTTGCAAAAGAGGCCACCATAAAATCGATTGAACGACTTGACCAAAGTTTTTTTCGAGTTAGATTCGATCGGCTGACCCCGCGGGAAAAAGAATATCTCCGAGCACTTGCCGAATTGGGCTCAGATCCACAAAGATCTGGAGATGTGGCCGATATTTTTGGCTTAGATGTTAAAAACGCGGCGCCCTTACGAAATAATCTCATCAAAAAAGGCATGATTTACAGCCCCAAACACGGAGACACGGCTTTTACCGTGCCCCTATTTGAGGGATTCATGAAACGAATAATGCCACATTTCCCAACGGATAAATAATTTTGGCGCAGAACCCGAAACCCGACCAATCACGGCGCATTATTAATTTCGAAGTAATTTTTCAGCGTCTTCATCCGTGATTTTCGAACCAGGCTTTGGAGCTTCAATTGCAAAAATGGACCTCTTAGATTTAATCTGCAGAGCTCTATGTCGTTCACAAGCAATATCGTAAGTAATGTTCAGTACCGACCGTTGTTCATCACTTCCACCAATTTGAGTAAGAGCATGGTTCACCTTCAATAATTTATAGGCTTCTTTATATTTACCCTCTGAAAAAAGAATTAGACCTTTTGCTAGATTTTTGCCAATTTCCCACTCTTTTCTTTCTAGATTGGCATACTCAGGATTGAAGAGATTTGCCTCAATGGTTCGAGCTAAATCAATATTTCCTGAGCCTAAACATAAATAAAGATAAGTGAGACTTAAAAATGGAAATAAATGTCTTTGGGTCAAGAATTCACTATTCGTTTTATTTATATGCTTATAAAGGTTTATAAAATCATTGCTTATTGTTTTTTTAAAATCATCTGGCAAATTAACACATAAATTGGCGCGCCATAAAAATACAATGATGTCAGTCTGTTGATAGATATGATCAGGAAATTCGCGCTTGATGTGAGTTTGGTATAAATTAAAAGCTATATGAAATTCATTTTTTTGTAAATAAAATAAAGTCAAATGAAAATAATTATGATTTTTAACAAAATCCCCATATAAGTTCCAAGTGTCTTTATAATTATTTAGAAGGGTAATGCCAAGATCTACGTTATTTAATGCCCCAAATGCATGGGCTAGAGCATGTTGAGCCCATGGGTTAATTGGGTTGAGGCTTTGCGCCAGTCCAGCATAGTAAAGGGTTTTTTTAGGCTGACCAACAAGTTCAAAGGCATACCCGAGACTCGTCAAAAAATGTTCTGAATGAGGATGGTCTATAAGAGCATGTTTATTTATATAATGACCTTTGATTTTCTCCCACGCTTCTAATTGTTTTTCTGGGCATCCTGCCTCGAAACAATGAAACTCCACCATCAGCCCAGAAAGAATGTCATCAGGCCACTTCAGCAAAATTTCTGTGTATTTCTCGATTGCTTTTATTAAATCATTTTTCCTACCAAAATTCAGAGCTTCAACTAACATCCTTTCACGTTCACAAAAAGAAATTTTCCCCTCTACTCTTTTAAAATAACGTTCCCCTGCGTCTATACCTTTCTGGCTCTGAGACAAAATATGAACAGTAGCGGCATATATTTGAAGAGGTATACAAGAAACGTCATCGTCCGCCTCTTTCAAAATAAGCGCTAATTCGTCTCTTTGCAGTAAGAAATCTCGATAAAATTGATTAAGTATGGATTTTTGCTCTAGTGATAATTCAGAAAATGGAAGCCGATCTGTTGCAGTAAATTTTGTGATAGGAAGATGATCTATTACCTTCTGTTTATCATGCGTGATCGCGTCATTCCAAAGCCGATTTCTGGGGATGAAATGATTTTTCCGAATCCAAGCTGAAAAACTATCCACCACTAATTGATTATCCCACCAGGCAATATGATCAACACTTGGCAAAGTAAGATTTTCTACATTGGCTCCATATTGGGACACCATTACAGCAAATTTTTGGTGTTGTGGAAGCATAGGATCATTTTCGCCAGACAATAGGAAAGTTCGTGGTAAAGTTTTTAATTGATCGGGCCCCAAGAAGAGAGGTGAAATTACCGGATTTTCTAGGGTTTTATTTTTGGATTTTATGAAATACGCTTCTTGTTTTTGGCGAAAAAAATCACCAGTTAATAGTCTGTCCTTATTACCAAAGGGATTTCCAGGGAAGTTTAAATATGCAAAATCTAAAGTGGGGAACACTAAAACAATGGAAACTGGCGGCTTAAAATTTTCGATAGAACTGGCTAATATCCCCAATTGTAAGGCTAAAGTAGAACCAGAACTATAGCCCGATAAAATGATATTATGGGGATTAATATTCAGTGTGACACTATTGTCACTCAAATATTCATAGGCAGAAACACAGTCAAGCAAAGCCTGTGGAAAAAGCTTTTCAGGAGCAAGTCGGTAGTGAATTACAAAAACGTTACAGCCTGTTGACAAAGCAATTTTATAGGCATCTTCTTCGGAAAGCACATCCAACTCACGCATGTAAGCGGTCCCCGGAAAATACATGATTGTAGGAACTTTTTCAGAATTGGCTTGTTTATAGAGCGTACCCAAAACAAAAGTATTCTTTTCCAGGGGTTTTCTATTGGAGTAAATCGTTTTAATCAGGTGACGAGAAACTTTCACAGGGGGATTTAAGAATTTTAAAAGGGCATTGCTATGAAAGAATTTTTCATAATATTCAGTAATCCTTTTTGAATCATCCCTAATTTTCAAAACATCTTCTCGGCGATAGGACAATTTATTTCTACTTTTTATAGCCAGAGCGATAATAATCGCTACGATTTCTTGAGAAGTTTTATAATTAATAACTTGTATTGTATTATTACGAAAATAGAGGTAGGCCTCATTGGTGTTGCTTAAAATGCAAACGCGCAAATCTTCCTTACGATCCAGAGGGGTCTCTTTTAGCCACTCCATTAGATGAGCGTTAGGAGAAGTCACACTGACCCGCAAAGCCATGAAAACCCTGGGACTAGCTTCTTCTATATGAACCGTAAAAAAATGCTCTATCTTGGCATTAAGGAAAGATTCACAAAAAACAATTTTATGCTCAGCATTATCAATGCATGTAAAGTTGTCACAAACCAATTTATTATTTTTAAATTCAGATGTCAATTTGTCGCCGAGAGCATTTAGCTGTAATTTTATTGGGTATAATGGCTCATTAGGAAACTCGAGATTAATTTTTAATGGCTGAAGTTTGAGAGCCATACTTAAATTTTCAATCAATTCCGCTTTACCCTGATTGTTTTTTAGGCTCATGTTTTTCTCAGAATAAGGCGAAGACATAAAATTTTTAGCCAACCCAATAAGATAGGTCTCGTCGTAACCGCCACCCCGTTTGTTCAATCTTTCGAGTATGATTTGATTTTCAGATTGAAGGTGAATAAAAATGGCATCTGGAAATTTTTTTGATATGGCTTCTCGATTCTTTGTTCTAAAAAGGGCCTGACTTACCACAAGATGTTTTTCACCAATTATTTTCTGGAGAATAATAATATTTTTTATGAGGGTATCAGTAAGTGTATCGATCATTTCTTGTGTGATTGAGCCTTTATTAAATATACAATCAGCCAATTTCTGATCAACCGCATTATCCCCATCCCAGAAATGAAATCCAAATTCCTGAGCTAAAACTCGACCAGCAAACGTTTTTCCTACTCCGGGAAGTCCATAAATAATAATCAGCATCTCTACACTCCTTTGCTAATGATTCATATTTTGCATTGCCAAAACCTTATACTATTTCTCATTTGTAAGTGTCAATAGAAAAAACTTTATTGCTTGACACAAAAATCTTGGATAGACCCCGCAAATCGCTTTAATTTAGCTTGAAATTTAATGCTTTTCAGAAGATGATTGTAATAGTCAATACACAAACAGGTCTATTTAATTTTAAATGGAGTCCCCACTATGAAAATATTTGTAAAATACTTGGTCAGTTTTTTCTGTCTTTTGACCACACTAGATATCCAAGCGGGACCCAATTCGGCGGACGAAAATACGATTGTTAACGAAATGATTCCTGCTTGGATGGACAAAAATAGCATTCCAGGTGTAGCCGTTGAAATTTATACTAATGGTGTCCCGCATTCCTATAACTTTGGTTTTGCAGATTCGCACAATAAAACGCCTATCTCCGATAAAACGATTTTTGAATTAGGCTCTATTACCAAAATTTTTACAAGCCTTCTTGTGGCAGAAGCGATTAATGCAGGAAAAATGCAATTAAACGCACCAATTTCAAAATATGTGCCCGATCTTTTTCCCGCTGGCACAAAAATTACTGTACTCAACTTAGAAACCCATACGGCTAGCCTCCCACTAGAAGCGCCAGCCGAAATAGATTCTCGCGTGAAATTAGCAGGCTATTTTTCACATTGGACGCCACCCTATGCCATCGGAAGCCAGTGGGCTTATTCTAATGTTGGCATTGGGCTGCTCGGATTTTCTTTAGAAACGGCTAATCATCAAAGCCTAGATCAAATGTATCGCGCCAATATTTTGGGGCCATTACATATGCAAGAAATTGGCCTTCGAATTCCTAAAGCCCTTAATGCATTTCTTTCAGAAGGATTTATGAAAGATGGAAAAGTGATGCCACCCAGAACACAAACTTCACTATTTCCTGCGGCATGGGCCATGAAAGCTTGTGGTCACGATATGCTACTTTTTTTAAAAGCCGCATTGGGACTTCCTGGAACACCTGAAAAAATTAATAAAGCCATGCGCATGACCGAAACGCCTTACGTCAGCATCCCAGGAGCCAGGCAGGGTCTAGTCTGGGACATAGAAACTATTTCCTGGGAAAATATTGCCACCTTATTGAATCCGCCGGCTGAAATGAAATTAGGCCCCATTCCCGCCCAGATGCTAAATAAAAACGAACAAAAATTTGATGAAAAAGCTTTAATCGAAAAAACAGGTACCACCAATGGTTTTCGAGTTTATATTGGCATAATTCCCAATCGAAAATCAGGAATTGTAATTTTAGCGAACCGCAATGTTCCCAACGGGGAAATTGTAAAAACGGCACGAACCATTTTATTTAAGCTGAATAATTTATAAAAATTCGCACATTAAACACTATAAAAAATAATCATTATACACCTTTAGAGGTCCAAGAATGTCACGGCAAGATTGTGAAAATAAATACATAGAAAAAGTCCTAAAAAAATGTCGAATAAGTAAAAATGATATGCAAGAGCTCACCAAAATTCTTTTTTTTAATGAAAATGGAATACTAAGACGTAGAACGGCTGAGGAAATGGAAGAGGTTTATCCAGTCGAAACCTTGTACCAATGTAATAAGCCTACATATCGAGAATTTTTCTTTTCAAGAGAGATTTTATTTGCGGCTAGAAAACTAAACTTTTCTTTATTTAAAAAATGTGGGATTTCTATACCTGACTATATTAATTATAAAGACCCTGCGGGCAATTGCGCTTTACATCATGCCGCGGAAGAAAATGACGCAATAACACTAAATTTTTTACTAGAAAACGGCGCTAAAGTTGACGAAAAAACAAATTGGGGCCTTACCGCTTTGATTATATCCATTGAAATCGGAACTGAAATTGAATGTGCAAATATATTGCTCAATCACGGAGCGAGTGTAAACCTGGTTCTTCCCGCAGGTGACACCATAGTGCATTGCAAAGCAAAAAATATGGTTGCTTTACCGGATTTACTGCCCCGTTTTCTCCTTTTAGGAGCCGATTTTGATGCTAAAAATAATGTGGGTGAAACGGCTTTACACTGGGCGGCAAGTTGGGGCAGTTTAAACGACTTTACGAGTTTACTAAATGGATTTCCAGATATAACATGCCGCGATAATGCTGGCGAAACTGCCTTCGAAATTTTGAATAGAAAATATCCAAACCTAAAGAATAAAAAACAGGAAATTTGTGGAAAAAAGCGTGAGCATTATAATAATAGGGTAGAAATTCTCAAGCTTATTTCTCATCTTAAGGAAATCGATGATGTCGCTACATTTTGCGAGACCTACGCGAACAATCAAAAATTAATTGATTTTCATCTAGATGAAAATCTACTAGGGACAGTACGGCTATTTTCTCTTTGCGTAGATTTTTATTTTAAACGTTTTCATTCTAAATTTCTAAATGAAAATTCGAAATTTCAAGATGCAAAAGAATTATCAAAAAACATATCGGATGATTTAGAGCCAATTAAAATCATTATTGACAAACTATTCACGGAAAAATTCAAAACTCTGATAATTTCAGAAGAGCTACATACTGAGCTTTATTTAAAATATATGAGTTTATCGATGTACCTTAGTTCAGCTTTTCTGATTTTCCTAGAAAAAAACAATAATGAACGAAATCAAAGCTTCCTTTTCAATAACTTTTATACAACCTGCGAAAAAAACGAAAAATTAATTAAGAATTTCATCGGGGAAAAAGAAATTCTTCTCAAAAGACTATTTTTGTATTGCTTAAATTTTTTTGACCGATTATTGGTTTTGAAATCAGTAACAAGGTCAATTGAATCTGATCCAGAGTGGCTGTATATTACGAATTACATCCATTGTCTATATTACAACAATTTCCAAAACCAGCATGGAATGCCCCAAAATCAAATTCAACAAGAGATTTTCTGGGAATACATAGAGTTTTTAATAAGCCACTCCACACTTAAGCCGGTCGTTAAACTCATTCTGGCTGCCCTCCCGCCCATAGAAATTGCCACGCATTATTTTTGTAGGAAAAAATTCAAGGATAATCCGGATCCAGTCGAGCAGTCTACATTTTTAAAATCGCTTAATAAATTCGGCGCCCTTGAAATCATTAAACGCTATAATCAAATTTATGAAATATACAAACACTCTACGAACACCCAGTACCTAGACGCCACCATTTCAAAACTGGATCTAATGATAAAGGGAGAGAAATCTTACACTTTAGAAATAATCGACAGCCTTATTTTTCGCATTAGTCAAATACCCAACAATTTTTTTGTTCTCTTTCTTTCATCACGAACGGGTAATGCAATAGATAAATTACGAGAAAAAATCCGGGACTCACTTCCTGAAGCTGTACAGGAAGAAATTAACAGCTGTGATCAAGCCACTCCAGCTCTATTATTGGAAACCTTAGAAGAGAAAATGGTGGCCTCAGTATTAATTCAAAAAATTTACAATTTCGCTCTGCAGCTAATAGACTGCCTCTCGCCAGCAGGCCGAGAAGAGGCCCTAAATGAAGTAAAAAAAGCAGTAGCTAAGGCCTGCGACATTTGTGGATGGATGGATACGTATCCACTTAGATACTACATTGAAGGTTATTTGCCGTTTATACAAAAAAATCTCAATAATAAACCCTTCTTGGAATTAACCCAGCTCTTTATTAAGTCCCTGCTAAACATTCTGTGCCAAGAGTTGCAGGGTGAGGAGTTAGCAACTCAGCCGGAAAATGTAAAAGAAGAATACAAAGTTTTGAAGGAAATTCGTGGCACATTTGAACATCTTTGGGGTTTGCAGAAAAATGTAAGCATTTTCTGGGAACGATTTCCTGGAGCTCTAAGGATTCTTCTTCATTTGGAAAAAAAGGCAATAGCTCTCTGCAAAAATGCCATTTACATTAATGCACATTTAAAGAATGAAATCACGTGGCTTATAGAAAAGGAGAAATTGAAGCTCAATCAGTTTAATTTTATACTAGAAGAGCCCTACCTTCAATTTAAACTGCTTTGTCGCTCCCTTGAAAAATATCCTAAGCTTCTAGAAAATATTAGCATAGATTATGAAGCGGCAACCAAAGTCGCTTATAACGGAGATCTAGAGAGAGTGAAAAAATTCCAAGAAAATGCCTCACTCCTGACTCTCCGACTTAGTGACATATTACGGCAGTTTCAAACATCAACAGAACCCAAACCACTGAGAGTCTCTCGACAACGCCACAAAGAAAAGCTCATAGATGACGTTAAAGTCCTCGCTGATGAACCTAACGTTTTTTGCGATACATGGGAATCCATTGGATTTAAGCTTCAATTACTAGAAAGTATGGCAGATCTATTTTTAAATAAAATAGAAATATTTAGCCAAAACTCAGGGAATTCGTCAGAAGTAAGCAATATTAAAGCTCAAACTACGAATCTATTTAAAGAAGTTGGTGAATTAAAAATCACAGCAGATGAAGCTATACAAAAATTCAACGATAAATTCGAAGAAACTAAGAGTGAAATCCGCAAACGTAAAACAAAACTTAACTCTCCAGCTTCTTTGAGATTCTTTGAAAAGCCAGGCTTAAAAGAGTTCTCCGATGCTCTCGAGAGTTTAAGCGCGGCCTTTAAAGAGCTTGCCGAAAGTAACCCTCTAAACCAAATCAAAAAACCTAAATTCTAGAAAAATGGCCAGCAATTCCCGCTACAGCGGGAATTGCTGCAAAAAACTGGGGATGCTCAAGGGGAGCAAGGTTTCCCTTGAGCACCAAGGGTGGGTTCCCCACCGCGCCGGCGTTAATACCAGGAAGGGGTTTCCGCTTTATCGAGAACCCCTGAAAAATGGCTATTTTTGCTTGCAATTTACCGTAATCGCTCTAAAATCTTAGGGTCTTAACTCCTTGGGGAATTCCATGTCTGCAGAACGCTTTATAGTGATTAAATTTGGTGGCACCAGTGTGTCTAGCCTTTCATGCTGGCGCAATATTTTAACGATTACTCAGCAGCATCTTAAAGATGGTTTTAAGCCTGTGATCGTTTGCTCGGCCATTACGCAGATGACCAATCGCTTCGAGCAACTCATTTTAGCGGCGATTCGCAATGAAGCTGCTGCCCTGCTCATTGAAATACAGGAACGCTATTTAAAACTCGCCACAGATTTAGACGTTAATTGCCCTTCCTTATTAAACCGCTATTTTGAAGAGTTGGCTCGCATTGTAAAAGGCATTGAATTATTAGGAGAGGCTAGCCCACGAATTCGAGCGCGTCTATTGTCCTTTGGCGAACTCATGCTCACTGAAATTGGCGCTAAATTTTTAGATAAAAATGGTCTTTCGATTCATTGGCAGGATGCGCGTGAATTATTAATTACCGAAAAAAATGAGCTCGCTACGGATACTGATCGGTATTTATCAACCACTTGTGCCATCGATTATAATCCTCATATTGCCGAATTATTATCGAAACAAAATGCAAAAGTTATCATTACCCAAGGATTCATTGCGGCTAATACAGAAGGTGAAACGGTATTATTAGGCCGTGGCGGTTCCGATACTTCCGCCGCTTATTTTGCGGCTTTAATCAATGCCGAACGCTGCGAAATTTGGACCGACGTTCCCGGCATTTACACCGCGAATCCCCATGAAATTCCACAGGCGCGCTTATTAAAACAACTCGACTATGAAGAAGCTCAGGAAATTGCCTCGATGGGAGCAAAGGTCGTTCATCCCAATGCGATCGAGCCATTAAAAATTCGTCAAATTCCCATGCATATTCGCTATACACAGCAGCCAGAATTTAGCGGAACGATTATTTCTTTAGATAGCGATACCTCTGGCGTACAAATTAAAGCGATTGTGAATAAACCCAATATTTTATTAATTCATATTGAAACCTTGCGCATGTGGAAATGTGTCGGCTTTTTGGCCGATGTTTTTAATTGCTTCAAAAAGCATGGGCTTTCCGTAGATTTAATATCGACGGCAGAAACCACCATAACCGTTTCAGTAGATAATGCCGACATCAAACGCAATGAAAGCGTATTGGATGCGTTAATTGCAGAATTAAATATTTTTGCCCATGCAAAAATAATAGGGCCTTGCGCGGCCATTAGCTTAGTCGGCCGTAACATTCGTATGATTTTACATAAACTATGGCCTGTGTTTGAAATATTTGAATCCCAGAAAATTTATTTACTCTCACAGTCCGCCAACGATTTAAATTTAACTTTGGTGGTTGACGAAGATCGCGCCGAAAGTTTAACGAAAAAATTGCACGTCATGCTCATCGAGCAACACCCCAGAAATTATTTCTTGGGGCAGAGTTGGGATGAAAATTTCGGCGCGCCTAAAGCCGCCGATATCCCATGGTGGGAACATAAGAAAGAAGCCCTATTAAAATTAGGGGATACGAATTCTGCGAAATACGTTTATAACCGGGAAACTTTGGAAAACTCGGCAAATTCTTTGAAAAGTTGCCATTCCCTTGAAAGAATTTTTTATGCCATGAAAGCTAACTCCAACGACGGCATATTGAAAATATTTCACCGTATGGGTTTGGGTTTTGAATGCACCTCCATCCATGAAATGGATCGGGTACTAGAATTATTTCCCGACATTGATCGGGAACGAATTTTATTCACGCCCAATTTCGCCCCTCAATCAGAATATATCGAAGCTTTGCAGAAAAATACCTGTGTCACTATAGATAATAGTTATATTTTGCGAGCCTGGCCAGAATGCTTTGAAAATAAAAAAGTATTATTAAGAATTGACCCTGGCTATGGCGCGGGCCATCATAAATTTGTTTGCACCGGTGGTGAAGAATCGAAATTCGGCATTGCTTTAAACGATTTACCAGAAATGGCTAAAATCGCTGAGAAGCATAATATAGAAGTGATCGGTTTACATACCCACAGCGGTAGCGGCATTCTACAGGCGGATATTTGGGCCGAAACGGCTGTAAAATTAACGAGTCTTCTAAATCTTTTTCCGAAAGTAAAAATATTAAATATCGGCGGTGGTTTGGGAGTAGTGGAAAAGCCCGGACAAATTGCGCTGAATATTGCGGAATTTGATGCCTCTCTCCGACCAATAAAAGAAGCCTATCCACAATTATCTCTGTGGTTGGAACCCGGTCGATATTTAGTGGCCAACGCAGGTGTCTTGATATCAAAAGTCACACAGGTAAAACAAAAAGGCGACACACATTTTATTGGAATTTCTACGGGAATGAACTCGCTCATTCGCCCGAGCTTATACGGTGCTTATCACGAAATTGTAAATTTAACAAAATTACACGAGCCCAAAGAGCATATCGCCAATATCGTCGGTCCTATTTGCGAATCGGGTGATGTGCTTGGTTATTGTCGTTTGCTTCCAAAAACATCGGAAGGCGATATCTTATTAATCGCCACAACAGGAGCCTACGGCCGCTCGATGAGCTCCTTCTACAACTTAAGGCCTCCGGCAGAAGAAGTTTTAATTGATTAAAATTATACCCAATTAAGAAAAACCTCTTTAAAATCAAATGGATAATAGTATGTCACTTTTTGACTCCAAAAAAGGATACGTATCTTTTTTTAGATACGTATCTAATATTGAATACGTATCTAAATTTTGATACTATTACTTCAGTTTCTATTTATGTGAGGTTGAAATGGACTGGGAAATTCTTGGATTTAAGCATTATCCATTTTCGGTAAACCCGATTTCAATGAAAACCATCGATTTATTTGTGGGTCACGAAAAAGAGGTTCAAATTTGTAAAAGCATGCTCACAGATAACAATTTGAGATTGCTTATAGAGGGCGCCAGGGGAGTTGGAACCACTTCTTTTGCAAACTACCTCAAATTTTCGGCGCAAGCCAAAAAATTATATTTGGCTCCCCGAGTAGAAGTTAGCGTTGAGGCACACTGGAGCTTAGAAAGCTTACTAACGGCTGTTATTTCTAACATCGTGCGTGAAATGGAAATGACCGATGGCAAAGTGGTGAAGAATAAAGTGTTTCTCGAAGCCAAAGCACTTTCACATCGGCTGTCGGAAGCCTATAACAGTTTTGGCATCACCGCCTTTTCTGTAGGGGGCAATTATGGAAAATCCGCCTCCATTAGTCAGCCTAGCTTCATTCCTTCCACAACTCTTGGACACCATTTACAAGATCTCGGCAATCTTGCGGTGAAACAAGGTTACAAAAATGGCATTTTAATCCAGCTCAACAATCTTGATCTAAACGTTGTGCATTCTGAAGAACATTTATCCTATTTATTTAATGCCGTTAGAGATTTTTTACAAATAGAAAATTTATCATGGTTACTGGTAGGTGATGTCGGTATTAGCTCCTTTATTGCCAGCAGAGTCGATCGTCTGGATGATATTATCAGTGATAAAATTTTTATAAAGCCACCCAATAAAACCGCATACCATCAATTAATTAAAAAAAGAATCGAGTATTATCGCTTAAACAAAAATAGTGAATTCCCCATAAAACAAGATGTTTTTGATTATTTATATGATATCACGGATGGAAGATTACGTTATATTTTTAGTTTAATTCATTCTTTATTAAGTCGGCTTCAAATAGGTAAGCTCGTACAAACAGTATCGTTTGATCTTGCAAAAGATACCATTTCAACTTTAGCCAGGGAAAGGATGAATCAGTTCTCCCTATCAAACTCTGAGTTGGATATCATACAACACTTAGTTCGCCAAGGGGAGGCCAATGTGATTAGTATTGTCAAAGAGACTGGGAAAAACAGAACCTTCATCTCTAAAGTTATAAATAACCTGCTTGACAAAAAATGTGTGGTAGCAAGAAAAGAAAGCAACCAGAGAATATATAGCCCCTCATTAGATGCGAAAATTGCCTATTCAGTGAAACCTCTTTAAAATCAAATGGATACTAGTATGTCACTTTTTGACTCCAAAAATCGATACGTATCTCTTTTTAGATACGTATCAAAATTTTGACACGTACGGGCTTTGAGAACCTGAGGACAGCTCTGGATCATTATCGGAATCGGTTTCGGCACTGGATTCCGTTCCATCATTTGACGAAATTTCCTCTAGATTTTGTTTAATATATTTTTTCATCCATTCAAATAAAGTTCGGGTATTGACGTAACCCGGGCTTTGTTTTTGTTCATAGAAAAATTGATCTACCATTAATTCTGGGTTTGGAATTTTAACATAAGCGAGGATTGAGATGAGATCTTGGCGTGAATAAGGATCAAAATAAGTCATATGAAAGCGATTTCTCTCCGCTGACGATAAGGCTTTTCGACCTGCCATAGTGCCTCCATTTTGAGAAGCAAATACTTGAAATCCAGACTCAATTTTAGGATTATCGCTTTGGGAGATTTGTTTCATCATCTCAGCATATTGAGCATCCCTCGGAAGTACGCCTTCTAGTAAGTCATTTAATAAACCCTCTATTTTTGGGTCTAAATTCAGTTCGTCTAAAATTACTTTTGATCCTGCTAAAGCGGCTCTAATTAAAGTCTCAGGGACAGCATTGCTCGAATCGACCGTAATTTCATAATATTTTTTCTTAGGATCAAGACTATTTTTAGAAAATTGATGTTTTTCGAGCAAAGCTTTCATGAGGCTAGACTTACCAATACCAGAGCCCCCTTCAAATAAAACCCCGCGCCTTTTGCCCGCTATTAAATCCTGTTCAAGTGCTTCTACTATATATTTTTTGCTTTCAGGAATTAGGATATCGCCAATACTAGTAACATCATCATCGAGTTCATTTTTATCTTTTTCAGCCTCTGGCTTAATTTTCGAGCGTAAGGCTTCAATAAATTTTGTTCTATTTTTTAAGTCAGGAATTGCGCAGGAAAATTCTAGAAGGCAGGCTTTAAAAGTCAAGGTTCTTAGATTTTTTTCCGGTTGATAAATAAATTTAAATCGCTGTACCAAACTATCAATATCACGCAAGGAAGTGACGATATGAGGATGATAATCTTTGACATGATGAAAGGCCCAAAGTAAATGCTGGCTAATCTGATCATCTTGAATATTTAACGCTTTCAAAACGGGTAATATAAATTTCTGATGAATCCACTCATCCACTGGCATAGCACAATGTATCGTCTCGGCATACTGTTGGAAAAAGCGATGATAATGGCGACCCGGTAGCGTTTCATCATTGCCAGTGAAAAACACTTTGTGTTGATCACTGAGTTGATATTCTTTTCCTTGATAGTAAATAGAGGACTCATTTCTGAATAAACCCTTAAAAATATCCCAAGTCGAAGGTTCTTCCATATTCGCTTCATCTAAGTGCAAAATAATGGGTTGTTTTTCAGCTGGTTTTGCATTTAACCAATCTACAATGTATTGTGTCCCCTTATGATAATGGCCCTCGGGGAGGCTTTCCTGTAATTGACGAATAGTATGGGTTTTACCCGATCCTGGAACCCCTTTTAAAAAAATGGCGCGGGCTTTCTTATCTTGCAATAAAGCTTGAATCTGCTCAAAGGATTTTTGTGGATTTTTAGATCTGGCGGGCTCAAGTTGCTCCTTTATAACATACTCAAATAAATGTGAAATTTGTGCATCGCTTAAATGAGCTTGGCCATTAATAATTTGAATGGGATTTTGGCTTATATCGCCCAGTATTTCTCGAATAACGCTCACATTACAGGCATTTAATATAGCCCAAGGATTTTTACGAACGTCTTCAAGACTTTTAATATTTAAGGTTTTGAGTTTTTGGCTTCGAGATTTATTGAGTTGATTATCGGGAGCAAATAAATATTTCGCCATTACATTCAAAACCGCATAATTTTGG
Organism: uncultured Gammaproteobacteria bacterium; assembly: GCA_963711375.1. Classification (GTDB taxonomy): domain Bacteria; phylum Pseudomonadota; class Gammaproteobacteria; order Coxiellales; family Coxiellaceae; genus CAVQDV01. The sequence continues at coordinate 1,050,214 of CAVQDV010000005.1, read as the reverse complement.
CTATTTTTCGGATAATCATAATGCAACAAGCCTTTAATGGGATTGCTCAGATGTAGCCTTTCATCCCCTTTATTAATGACATCCAGCAAACGCGAAAGATGGGCATAAGATAATGTCGGCAGCGTGGGCTGTCCCAGCCCTAAATGCGGAAGTTGATTCGCCAATTTAAATAGCATTTCCAATTTATTAATCTTGTCGAGAGCACCTAGCGACAGTGTGCGTTTATAATCCTCCAAGGAATAGGTTTTTTCGGCGTATTCTCCCGGATTTAATCTTTGCTTAGCAGAATCCGGCATCACCAAGGTGAGTTTTCCCTTCGCCACCATTCGCTCACCATTCAAGTGCGTCAGAGCAATCTCGGGTTTTAGAAAAGGTATTAATTGCTGATATAAAATGGCATTGATTTCGCCATTTAAAATCACATGTCGACCATTAAGAAACTGCTCAAATATTTTCTGCGTTTCAAAAGTATAGTCTACATTTCCTTTCGCATTTTCCACTTCAAGTAAATTGGCGACCAAATTTTGATAGGTCGTCTTTGAAGTCACATCAATAATGAGCGGTTTTTTCTGAGGTTCTGCGCTAACTTCTTGCTGGAGACAATAAAAATCGGGATCATTTGAGAAAATAAGAGGAGATTGATCGTTAATGCGATGGGGACATTTAGCCCCTTCGAGACCCTCAATTTCCCCACCAGGCAACAGCGTAAAAGTAAATGGTAAATTACCATATAAACTCGCCTCTGAAATTAATTCTTGCCACTCCCCTTTTGAGATATAATCACTGATGTAAAAGTTCTGACAATTATAAAACCAGCCAGCTACATTACTGTTTGCCGTATTCATTTTATTATCAATGACCAGACGCTTTATGCACTCATGAATATTATTGGAGTTAAGAATAATTCCAGGCTTCATTTCAGCAGAAAGTTCGGAGATAACTTTTACATTTTTTGCGGTAAGCGGATTTTCTTTTTCTCGATAAATAACATGAAAATCATCTGACACTTCTAAGAATTTACCATTGTAAAAAAGCCTTAATTCCGTTTCAACCCGTTTTAACAAAGCATTTAATTCAAGATCATTGGGTGCGTTATTAATTTGCAATGGTCGCTTTTGCTTAATCGCCTGAATAAGGGCCCCTTCTGTGAGAAAAATATTTTTACCCTCTCTTTGCACTTCGCCCAGCAAACGTTCTCGCCAATTGGGAAGGCCAAATAAATCGACTTCTATTGGAATCAAATTTGAAGGCTTGACATGCCTCGAGTGTTGGCGCAAATAAGTGGAATCTAAGCGATAAGGCGTGGTTCGCGTTGAAAAAGATTCGCAGGCTTCCGGTGAATCTTTAGAAAGCAAACTAATCACTTTTAATTTGGATGTAACATCTAAGCCTCTAAAAGTAGGTTTTTCTTCCAGCAAGGATTTATAGCTGGCTCTTTGCGTTGGATTAAAATTATTCCAGTTAATAGCAAGTACGCCGCCTTCTTGGATGAGTTTTTTTAAAGGACCCTCAATCACCTCGCGGGTGCCATTCTCGAATTTTACAGGGCGCATGTAGCGCGTAAAATCGGCAGGCGAATGAATATAGAGATGCGAAGAATCTGACGTTAATTTACCGCACTGTTCAATTAAAATGGCGGCATTAACCGTAACAGGATCCACCCCAGGATGGAGCATAATCAAGGGGGTACGAGGAGCTTTACTATCAAAGCAGTCGAACACAGAACTCAATACCAGAGGTATTAAAAATACCTTCTCGTTAGGTTTTAAAATTCCTGGCTCATCTGTATTTTTCTCGATTTTCTTGGCTTGTTCGAATGGGTTAGTTTTGGCTTCGGCAGGAGTGATATCGAGCATTTCACCACCTCCCAAATCGAAGGCATGAAAAGTAATTTCGTTATTTATTAAAAAAGGAAGCTCAATGTATCGATGGCTCTGATTACGAACCATCAAGGCAGGGACCTGTAAATAATGAGCGATAAGCATAAAACATTCTGCTCTGTGGCGACAAGAGCCGCATTTATTAATTAAATTATCAATAATAGTATCGAGACTTGCCGTGTTATCTTTCGAGAGCGTTTTCTTTTTTGTGAAATCAGTGCAATACTTTTTCAATTGCTGTAATTTTTGAAGGAGAGTGGTTTTCTGATCTTGTAAAAAATGGAGTTGCGCATTTGCCGTTATTACTTCTTCTAATCGTTTTCGCAAGCTCTCGGGTAGTAAAGCTTGGTTCTTTAAAACAATATGTTCTAAATTGCTAATAGGTTCTTTTGCTAAATAATTAGGAATTCGATTATGGAGATAGGCGATTTTTATGACTTTATCTTCAGAACCTTCTGGCAACTCAAAGAAAATTTGCTGAGTTTCCGTTTTATGCCATATTAAAGTTTCATTACAATAAATATTTTTAATATCACCATCACGTAAACCCGAGGCAGAAGTCAGTGGTACCCGAATATCTGGACCCAGTTCGACTTCCATAAAAAACGCCTGCAAATCACCCTTAGAATCGTCAACCTTCTTTTTTAGAAAGGCGGCGGTTTCATTTTCATCAAATTTGAAGGCATCTATTTCAATTTTATTAAGACTAGGATACGAACGTTTGAAAGTAATCGTGTCATCGTCATCTACCTGAATTTGATCCAAAATTGTCGCCCGATAATGATTCATATCCACTTCATTATCAGCCCCGTAAGAAGTCACCTTTATGGGCCGACCCGAGTAATCATATTTAGGCGTTGGGCCACCGGTATTTCCATCTGGCTGAACATCCGCATCAAAATCTAATAAAGCCGTGGGGTGATCTTGGTTATGTCGATTCAACACCCTTTGATTAAATTCAAATACTTCGGTAAGAGTATTCGGATTAGAAACCCGTAATTCAGGGAATTTCTCAAATTCGGGTGTTTTATCCTCAACAAGTAAATTTTTGAAAACGAGCTTTTCCAAGGTGATGGGTAATGGCTCTTTTGAACTGGCTGAAACACTATTAGGGATGTCAATATTAATAATGCCTGAATCCTTCAAGCCTTTTAGCTTAATTTTATTTTTACCATCGAATTTAAAATCTCCAATTTTTTTGGGAAGATTTATGTTTAAATGGCGATTATTGCTTTTTCCTGAAGCCTCATTTACCGTTAGTGAATAGCATTCTTGAATTCCAGAAAAATCGCAAATATCCCCAAATTCTGAATGAGAAATGACATCAAGATGATGGACAATTTGCGGAAATTTTGAGGCTTCCAAGTCTAAACACGATAACCCCAGATGATGGGCTCTTTTCACATCACTTAAATCTATGTTCCCCAAACTTTCATTCTTGCTTATGTTAATATTTTTTAAGGACTCAGGTATATTTTCTATGGAATCTAGATTTTTCAAGAAAAAAACCTTCAGAAATTCAAGTTGGCTCAACCCTTCTAAATTGAGTGTTTCCAAATTAGGACAATTCGAAATACGAATAGATTTAAGCGACTTTGGTAGGTTTTTAATATTATTTATTTCTTGAAGCCCCGATATCGTAATCTCTTCTAGGTTTGGAAATAAAGATAAATCAAGTTCCTTTGTAATTTTGACGCCCCCAATTTTTATTGTTTCATTGGAAAGCGAGTCATGAACGAGTCTTAATTTTTTTAATCGTGTGAATTCATTTTGATTAATCTCTAATTTTTCCTCAAAACGTAGGGAAAGCGTTTGGAGCTTGCTTTGATCGGCTGACATATTCAAATCAACATGGCGACCGGAAACATCGATGCAATGTACGGTATCGGGTATATCCGATACCCTAATATCGCCACTAACCTGCTCTATTTTTAAGTCTTCCAATAAAAACTGGTGTAAATTAATGATTACATTACCCTCGAAATTTTCAAAAGGCGTAATTCTCAATTTTTTGAGATTTTCCGGTAAATCCGCATTAATGAATTTAAAATCTTTTGGCTCTATTTCTAATTCCGTTAATTGGGTAGGTAATATCACATGACAGAGATCACTATTTTCGGAATCAAGTTTAATTTTATGGCACGTGGATATATTTCTTAAATCAATTATGCAAGTTTCATTTGGAACGGCGATATTTAAAGTGTTGACCTTAATATCGGGAAAAACGATATTTTTTTTATTTAAAATCTCTTCTCCAAATATAAGCTCGAGTGTTTCAATTTTCCTTAGATCATCTCGTGCTAACCAAGATTCCATTATTTCCCAGGTCGCCGACAATGAGAGATTTTTTAAATCTGCATTTTCCGTTATTTTTCTCGAAACATCCTCTACGTTCTGAGGTGAATTTATATATAAATTATCTTTAAGCTCAAACTTCGAAAAGTCAGTGACCTTCTTTGCCACTTCACTATTTCGATTGTTTAATTCATTTAAATTTCTAGGTTTATTTAAATTCTCTTCTTTCCTAATAAGTAAATTGTGAAAATCTGGAATTCTTTTTTTAAGCCCAATATCAGGCAAAATTGAATTTAAGAAGGCATAATATTTATAAATATCGATAATAATATAATCGCCAGCCTCCAATCCTTGTTCGGCAAGAGATTTTTTTATGTTGTCTTCCAAGTCTGGCACTAGGTTTTCCAGTTCTTCTGAAAATGCCAAACGATTTGGAGTAGGCGTTTGTGACACGAGAGAAAGCCTTTCCCCTTTCCAAATATAAACCGCCTGTTTTTGGGTTAATTCATCCCATAATTCAAACTCTTCGGGAGCCTTATCGCGCAAATGGAAAAGAGGGTCTGCGAAAATTATTTTTTTGGTTTTTTGGGGAGCTTTGGGAACAGAAGTAAACCAAGCCTCTTCATCGACCACGGCCTGCATTTGATAGCTATCAACACGTCCAATGGGCCCTTGTTTATCAGCCTGATAAAGTCGATGCGGCGAGGTGCTATTCCGATCAGGATCAAAATAGTCCCAAAAGGCCTCATAACTCGACCCAAAACTATCACGCCCCCTCTTCATCTAACTTATTACCCACTAATCTATTTATGGATAAAATATTACCAGATGATTCTTAAGGAAATATTAAATTGTTACCATTATGGACAATCATTTATTCACAAAGCCTAATGCGCTACACTGAAAAAGTGAATAAAGAAAATCGTCCTATTACCCAAGTACGTGCCATCTCTGCAAAGGTGGTTTATCTTGTCGCCATTAAAAAACAATCACTTAGCACAGCATTTCCATTAGAAACCCAAGCGCTTAGCCCAAAAGACCGAGCCTTTGCACAAGAACTGTGCTACGGAACGCTGCGATTTTATTTTCGGCTTAAGGCAATCACCAAACTATTGCTACACTCCCCCTTAAAAACGAATGATCTCGATGTGGAATGCCTCTTGCTCGTTGGGGTTTATCAAATCCTTTTCACTCGAGTACCCGAATACGCCGCCGTTTCCGAAACCGTGTCTGCCACTAAAGACCTAGGAAAAATTTGGGCAAAGGCCTTGTTGAACAAAATTCTACGCCGAGTCATTACTGAAAAAGAAACCCTACTCTCGCAAACCGAGAAAAATGAAGAAGCTCATTTTTCTCATCCCCAGTGGATTATCAATCTATTAAAAAAGACCTATCCCGAAAAATGGGTAGACATTTTAAACGCCAATAACGCCCCCGCACCTCTATATTTACGAATCAATTCCCAAAAAATTGCCCGCGATGAATATCTCGCTCTACTCGAAGAAAAAAATATTCAAGCCGAAGCCCTTAGCACTCTCGATCAAGCAATAAAACTCAAAGAACCCATCCCGGTTTCGCTTTTACCCGGATTTAAAGAAGGCTTTTGCAGCGTGCAAGATGCCTCAGGCCAAAGGGTGGAAAAATTATTAGACGTTCACAAAAAACATCGCGTGCTCGATGCCTGTGCCGCCCCCGGCAGTAAAGCCTGTCATATTTTAGAAACCCACCCCGATATCAATCACTTTGCCGCAATCGACAGCGACAGCGATCGCCTTCTCCTCGTAAAAGAAAATCTAACGCGCCTAGAAATACGGCACGAACATATTCACATGATTTTGGCTGATGCCAGCCACGTTAAAGAATGGTGGGACGGAACCCCCTTCGACAGAATTTTAGTAGACGCCCCCTGCAGCAGCACCGGAGTCATTCGACGCCACCCCGACATTAAACTCTTACGCCAGCCGAGCGACATTGCCAAACTAGCCCAACAACAACAGCATTTACTAAAAGCCCTCTGGCCTCTCTTAGCCAAAAACGGCCTTTTACTTTACACAACCTGCTCAATCTTACCCGAAGAAAATCAAACCCAAATCCAGCACTTCATCCAACAACAAAAAGACGCCACACCAGTCCCCCTATCCATCCCAGAAGCCGCCATCTCAACCAAATACGGAACCCAATGCCTCCCACAAAAAGAAGGCCCAGACGGCTTCTTCTACGCACTAATCAAAAAAGATTAGGAAGGTTAGGAAACAATAAAGGCAAGTTCCTTGCTCCACAATACCCACCACCCGTTTCGCTGTAAATTCTGCCAGCCTCAACTAAAAGCACGGCTTTCAATTACGCGGGGAAAAGGCCAGTGCCCCTCATTAAAACTTTTTTCTTTTGGCACGGCTGTCTAGCGATTGTCTCCTGGGAGATATCCTTTCCGGATCGTGTGGAGCCAGGATGGCGGAACCCGAAGCCCCCACAGGATGTGCTTGCCGGGCGGTCCGGAAAGGATATCTCCCAGGAAAGAATCGCTGGACAGCAAAGAATAAACTACATTTTGGCTTATTCTTTAAAGAGGGGGCCCTGCTCTAGTCCCAGTGGGCTTGAAAGCAAATGTAAAATTAAACTAACAGCAGAATTTTCAGCGAAACTCCTTATTCCACTCGAACAGCCAAAACATCGCACTCAGCCGAATGCAAAACGCCATTCGCCGTCGAACCCATTAATAGCTGAACACCATGCTTACCATGACTACCAACAATAATTAAATCAGCACTGCTCTCTTTAGCCGCCGCAATAATCACATTCTTAGCTGGGCCACCCTTAATCACTTGATGCGCTGTATCCACTTCAAGACTTTTAGCCACTTTGGTCATGGCCACCTTGGCTTCATCAAACAAAATTTGTTCCAAATCAATGCCTGCTGCAACTCCATAAGCCGCACCATAGCTGCTAAGGTTTTCCATAGCATGGATAAGGGTTAATTTAGAATTAAACTGAGCCACAAATTCCTTGGCTTTCTTGATCACAGCTTTATCCGTTTTTGATTCCAATTGCAAAGCCAACAATACGCGCTGATATTTTTTCATATAGATTCTCCTAATCTTTCTGTTTCCTAAGTTCTATTTTAGCACAAAGACTAAACTCTCGCTAAAAATGCCAATAGAGGAGGGGGAACTAACGAGCCTGTGGATAAGTGTGGTGATAACTTGGCAATTAGCCTATGGATAAGTTGATGATGAAATGGGGATAATTTGAGCACTTTTAGAAAAAGCCTCTTTCTATACACAATGATCAAGAGGATAAACCCAGGCTTGAAAGCCACTTACGCACATCATAAATTTTAATGCATCCATATGATTAATATAAAATAAAAACACTTATCAACAAAAAAGTGCTTCCCTAATTATATTAACTATTATTTTCTTAATATTTAATTATGGTAATAGTGATGAGAACTTTTGAAATGTAAAAGTTGAAAAGCTTCGATCAAGAATTAATCTGTGGATAAGCTTTGGAGCAAACGTGGATGCTTTTAAAACCAAAAAGATATCCACCGGCTGTCAATACTTCCCCCAAGGCTTTCCCGACAGCTTTAACAGTCAAAAAAAAGCCCTATCGCTCTGTTTTTACAAAGAAAAAACAAAATACCCACAGAAAAGGCTTGAGCTAATAATAACTATCTTAAAAAATATATATATTAATTATTGAAAAGGGCTAGAAGAACGCGTAGTATTGCCGATCTCAAAACTGTTTCACGAGAAGACAATGAAAAGAACGTTTCAACCCAGTAATTTGCACCGTAAACGCACCCATGGTTTCCGTGCCCGTATGAAGACCGTCGGTGGCCGTCTGGTTCTCTCTAGACGTCGTGCGAAAGGACGTAAGCGCCTAAGTGCCTGATAAAAAAGGTTTACCACCCGAATTAAGGCTTAAACATCAGGCGGAATTTAGTCATGTCCTCGGGAAAAGGCTCCGCTTGTTCAGTCGCTTTTACACGATTTCCTATCTTTCAAATGCAAAACCCCATTCCCGGATTGGCTTTGTCATCAGTAAACGCCAGGTTAAAAAGGCTCACGATCGAAACCGTTTACGCCGAATTGCAAAAGAAGCGTTTCGTTTGAGACAAGACGAGATTTTTGGATTGGATTTAGTTATTATGGCGAGTCATCAGGCTATAACAGTTGAAAACGAAGAATTAAGACAATGCATCGACGGGTTATTAAGCAAATTGCCAATATGCCGCGACTGATTCCGATTGGGCTCATTTATGTCTATCGGTATACGCTGAGTCCGCTGCTTGGAAATTGCTGTCGATTTTATCCAACGTGTTCGCAATATTCGCAGAATGCTTTCGAACGCTTTGGTCTGATGAAAGGTCTGGGGCTTACCATATGGCGATTACTTCGTTGCCATCCGTGGCATCCAGGTGGAATTGATCCGGTACCACAAAAGAAGAAAAAATGAATATCAGAAAAATAATTTTATATATGGCTGTCGCCGCTGTTGGTGTTTTTCTCTGGCAGGCTTGGATAAAAGATTATGGAAAGCCGACCACACCAGTGGAACAACCTGTTGCTGCCGCTCAAAATGTTTCGCCGGATTCCTATACGCCAAGCGATACAGAAAAGTTTGCTCCCAAAAATGCCCCAACGCCCGTGACGAAAGAAGTCCCCGGAAAAATCATCTCGGTGAATACAGCCGATTTACAGATCGGCATTAATTTAAATGGCGGAAATATTGTTTCAGCGAAATTACCGAAATACCCCGAAAAACAATCGACGCCGAATATTCCGATTCAAATATTGAATCAAAATCCAGATCAAATTTACGTAACACAAAGTGGATTAACTAACGTTAAAGGCACTATTGTTTTTAGTGCGGAAAAAGATAAATACGAATTAAGTCCAGGAGAAAAAAATCTAGTCGTAACACTAAGCGGAAAAACTGAGAATGGTTTATCTGTGACGAAAGTGTATACGTTTACCTCGGGCAGTTATGCGGTTGATTTAAAAACAACCGTGAAAAACGAATCGAGCTCAACGTGGTCTGGTAGTCTTTTTAATCAAATTACCCGTAAAAATTTACCACTGGAAACCAGTTTTCATTCTAGAACCTATGATGGTGTGGCCTATTACACGCCGAATAAACCCTTTACGCAATTGACCTATAAGCAAATGATGCAGGGTGATCTCAATGTGGCAGTGTTGGGCGGATGGGTTGCGACGCAGCAAAAATATTTCCTGAGTGCGTGGGTTCCCGCTCAAGATCAAAGCATTCGATATTATAGTCATGTTATTGGAAAAGATGGCGTTACCAATGCGGATAATAAAATATTTATCGTGGGTTACCTGTTGCCAACGATGACATTAACAACAGGGGCTGAATTCTCTGAAAATTCGAAACTTTATGTTGGCCCTGAAATTGCGAAGAATTTAAAAATGTTGGCGCCAGGATTAGATGCCACCATCGATTATGGTTGGTTGTATCCAATTTCTAAAATTATTTTTGCGATGATGTCAGCTATTCATAGTGTGATTGGAAACTGGGGCTGGTCCATTATTTTAGTCACCTTGGCAATTAAAGTTATCTTCTACTGGTTTTCGGATAAAAGCTATAAATCCATGGCAAAAATGCGCTTGGTACAGCCGAAAATAGAAGCCTTAAAAGCCCGTTTCCCGGATGATAAGGCGGCACAAAGTAAAGCGATGATGGAATTTTATCGAAAAGAAAAAATAAATCCTATGGGCGGCTGCTTACCGATGCTCATTCAAATTCCAGTATTTATTGCACTTTACTATGTTTTAATTGAAAGCGTGGAATTGCGACAAGCCCCTTGGATTTTGTGGATACATGATTTGTCGGTGCGTGATCCTTATCATGTATTGCCGATTTTAAATGGTTTAGCGATGTTGCTTCAAACCTGGATTTCGCCAAAATCTCCGGATCCGATGCAGGCAAAATTAATGTATTTAATGCCAGTGATTTTCACCGTGGTCTTCTGGGCTTTTCCAGCGGGTTTGGTGCTGTATTGGTTGACGAATAGTTTATTATCAATTTCGCAGCAATGGTACGTAATGAAATTTTACGATCCTAGTGCTGAAAAAAATAGAAAGAAATATAAGAAAAAATAATCTTATTCCCTCTCCCCTTGCGGGAGAGGGTTAGGGAGAGGGGTATTAAATTAACACCCCTCACCCGTCGCTTACGCGCCGACCTCTCCCGCAAGGGGAGATGTGAATATGAGATAAAAATGAATAATGAAAATCCAACGATTGCCGCCTTAGCGACACCTCCTGGTCGAGGTGGCGTTGGAATTATCCGCATTTCGGGAAATAAATCCTCATCAATCGCCGAAAAAATTCTAGGCTGTGTTCCTTCACCTCGAAACGCATTATTTTCTAAATTTTATGATGAGGATAATTCTATCATCGATGAAGGGCTCGCCCTTTTTTTTCCAGGGCCCCATTCTTACACCGGCGAAGATGTGCTGGAATTACAGGGGCATGGTGGTCCAGTGGTTCTGGATCAAATTTTTAAGCGAGCGATTTCATTGGGGGCGCAAGTGGCAAAACCTGGGGAATTTACAGAGCGCGCTTTTCTAAACAATAAGATGGATTTGGCAGAAGCCGAGGCTGTCGCCGACTTAATAGATGCCAGCTCAAAAGAAGCGGCGAAAATGGCAGTGAGATCTTTACAGGGAGAATTTTCTGAAAAAATTCACACCTTGGTTGAAGACACAATAAAATTGCGAATGTATATTGAGGCGGCCATCGATTTTCCCGAAGAAGAAATTGATTTTCTGGCCAATAAAAAAATTCTTCAAGATTTAAATTTCCTTCAAGAAAAAATAGCGAAAATTAAAGAGTCTGCGGCACAAGGCGTTTTAATGCGCGAAGGCATGACGGTGGTGATAGCTGGAAAACCCAATGCTGGAAAATCGAGCCTGATGAATGCACTAACTGGCCGAGACAGCGCGATCGTTACCGAAATCCCCGGAACTACTCGAGACATCCTGCGCGAATATATGCATATTGATGGAATGCCACTTCATATTTTAGACACGGCCGGTTTGAGGGAAACCGAAGATATTATCGAGCAGGAAGGTATGCGCCGAGCCTGGGCCGCCTTAGAAAATGCCGATGCCATTTTACTGGTTCTCGATTCTTCTCAGGAAGAAAAAAGTGAAGAATCATTATCCGAATTTAAAAAGCCAGCCTTAAAAAATATTCCCATTATTATTGTTCATAATAAAATTGATTTAAAGAGTGAAATGCCCGAGAAAAAAAATTCGGAAAATTTCACGAAGATTTCCCTTTCCGCAAAATATAAAAACGGCATCGATTTATTAAAACAGCACTTAAAAGAATTAATGGGTTTTCAAACGACAACAGAAGGGGCTTTTCTGGCCAGACGTCGCCATATGGATGCCCTTGAAAAAGCCGAACAATTTTTTTATCACGCCCATTCGGCCTTAACGGAAAAAAAAGCCGGCGAGCTAGTAGCCGAAGACTTACGTCAGGCCCAAAATCATTTAAACGAAATCACGGGGGAATTCACCTCGGACGACCTACTGGGAAAAATATTTTCCAGTTTCTGTATTGGTAAATAATCAGCAATTCAAACTTTAGCAGGAACTTAATAATGAAACTCAATCGCGCTTGGTTTGCTGGGCTCTATAATCATCAGGACGGCCTCTTTAAGTGAATTTAATTTCGAGACAGCATCCTTAAATTCTCCTAAGCGTAGATGACTAATTAATGAGGCGATCGAGTTTTGTCCGACTTCACACTTAAGGAGTTCTTTCACTCGAAATTTAACGTCAGGATTTAGATCTTTTGGCAATATTACAACCAAGTCAAAATGCCATCTACCAGGGTCTCCAAATTTCTTTGGTTTGACATCAATTCTACAGTAACTTGTTTTAAATTCAGGAAGTTCTGAGGCTTTGATTAAACTTAAGACTTCAAATCGAAGCCAAGCAGAAAACGGGATTTTATGAATCATGTGGCTATCAACTAAGTGTATTATTTATGCGCACATTTAAGCAAGAAAGCTCTTTTTAAGCAAGTATTTTGTGTATAAAAAAATGGGTGACCGCTTAATGTTTGCGTAAAAGTAGTTTCATGCTAGAATCCTCTGCTCACAAAATGAGCAGAACCTTATGAAAACAGCGCAAGAATTTGATGTGATCGTCGTGGGTGGCGGGCATGCCGGCACCGAGGCTGCGCTTGCGGCTGCCCGTATGGGGGCCCATACGCTTCTTCTAACGCACAATATCGAAACCCTAGGGCAGATGTCCTGCAATCCGGCGATTGGGGGCATAGGCAAGAGCCATTTAGTTCGAGAGATCGATGCCTTGGGTGGGATCATGGCCCGCGCGGCGGATCATGCTGGCATTCAGTTCCGAGTTTTGAATGGCAGCAAGGGGGCGGCGGTTCGAGCCACTCGTGCTCAGGCGGACAGAATTCTTTATAAAGCTTTTGTGAGAAAAGCCCTCGAGAGTCAGCCGAACCTGTGGATATTTCAACAAGCTGTGGATGATTTACTGTTAGATCACGATCGTGTGACCGGTGTCATTACCCAGATGGGCCTTAAATTTTTTGGAAAAACGGTCGTTTTAACGGCGGGCACTTTTCTCGGTGGCAAAATTCATATTGGATTAAATAATTATCGCGGTGGTCGCGCAGGAGACCCTCCCTCCATTGCGCTTTCAGATCGCTTACGAGAACTGCCCTTTCGGGTTTCACGCTTAAAAACAGGCACTCCGCCGCGCATCGATGGTCGCTCGATTGATTATTCTCAATTACAGGCTCAACCGGGTGATACCCCTACACCAGTAATGTCATTTCTGGGAAAAACTATTGACCATCCACGTCAGGTACCCTGTTACATTACTCACACCAATGAAAAAACACACGCGATTATTACAGCGGGTTTAGGCGAATCGCCTTTATTTACAGGTGAAATTGAAGGCATTGGTCCACGCTATTGCCCTTCTATTGAAGACAAAGTGGTTCGTTTTGCGGAACGAAATTCACATCAGATTTTTTTAGAACCAGAAGGTTTAGAAACCCCTGAAATATATCCAAACGGAATTTCGACGAGCCTGCCCTATTCTGTTCAGGAAGAATTTGTGCGCAGCATAAAAGGCTTAGAAAATTGTCACATCACGCGCCCAGGCTATGCCATTGAATATGATTTTTTTGATCCGCGAGATTTAAAACCCTCTCTCGAAACAAAAGCCATTTCAGGCTTATTTTTTGCAGGACAAATTAATGGCACGACCGGTTATGAAGAAGCCGCGGCACAGGGATTAGTAGCGGGAATTAGCGCGGCAAGAAAAACGCAAGAAAAAGAGGCATTTTCGCCTCGACGTGATCAAGCCTATATTGGTGTTTTAATCGATGATTTAATTACTCGAGGAACTTTGGAACCTTATCGGATGTTCACCTCGCGCGCAGAATATCGATTATTATTACGAGAAGACAATGCTGATTTACGGTTAACCGAAATGGGCCGAGATCTGGGTCTTGTTGATGATGAACGTTGGAAAGCTTTTTCCACTAAACGCGAGTCCATTGAAAAAGAACAAAAGCGTTTAGAAAAATTATTAATCCGCCCAGAATTTTTAGCGGCAACACAATTCAAAGATAAATTTGAGCAAACCTTAGAGCGCGAATATTTTGCAATGGACTTGTTGCGTCGCCCGGAAATTAATTATCAGGATCTTGTCAGTCTCGATGGTATGGGCCCTGCTGTTGAAGATGCCCTGGTTGCCGAACAAATCGAAATTCAAGCTAAATATGCGGGTTATATTCATCGTCAACAAGATGAAATTAATCGACACAAGCGTTTGGAGCAAACTAAAATTTCATCTGGCATCAATTATGATCAAGTGTCAGGCTTGTCAAATGAAGTGCGTCAAAAATTAAAAGAAATTAAGCCAGAAACCATTGCGCAGGCCAGTCGAATTTCAGGTATTACACCAGCCGCTATTTCATTACTATTAGTGCATCTTAAAAAATTTAGTTAGATTTCTTCAAATCGTTCATATAGTCTAGCCAATATTTTATATCATTTTGTTGATAGTAATCGTAGGCTGCAACATAGGCTTTTTCCGCCTTTTCAGTGTTTCCTAATTTTTGATAGAGCTTATACAGGCCTTTTTGACAATGAGCGATGTGAGGTTTTAATTCTAAGTCTTCATTAACTTGAATCGCTTTATTGAAAAAGGACTCAATGTCTTCGGGTGGAACATTATCCTCAACGAGCGCTAGTTCACCTTTCAAACACAAACTTTTTGCTAAGATAGTTTTTTGTTTTCGGGTGTCAACCAGAAAAGACAATTTTTCCAGACAAGCTCGTACATTTCCAATGGCCTTGCACTGGAGGTAACCCTCTGCCATATAACTTGGCAGTAAAGCAGACTTAAAAGCAAAATTCATTTTTTTAGAAACCTCATAACATTGATCGAGATATTTTTTGGCAAGTTCTAACTCTCCTTTGAGCGCTAATGTATTGCCAAGCACCGAGGAGATGGGGGCTACTAAGACATTAATACCCGTCTTCTCAGTGTTATCAAAAACGATATTAAAATGCTCAATGGCTCTATTAAAATTACCTCGGAAAAAATACACCATTCCGAGGGCTCCATGAATAAGTATTGTTTCCAAGGACGGTCTAATAATTGAGGCCACTTTCGATGCCAAAGATTCAATAGAGGCAAGCGTTTCAAAGTCTCCTAGCTCACCCGCCGCAATACTGGCATAAAAAACAGTGGCGGGAGAAAAGGGGTCCCCGCTGCGTGCATCTCTTTCCATACTTTCACCTGAAAAACGAGAGATAACACGATAGCATTCCAGGCTTTGTTTGTAATTACCTAAGTAGGTTAAGGCATGTATGCCGTAAAAAGAAGTTTGAACGAGTAGTTCATTGTCATTTAATTCCTTGCAAGTGTTTAATGATTCACGATAGATTTTCTCTGCATTTTCATAATCCCCATGAGTAATAGAAGAAACGGTTACACTCGCTAAGCTAAGGGAGGTTTTTAATTTTATGTTGTTCGTTTTTGTTGCAATTTCTATCGGTGTGCGCATTATTGATTCGAGTTCATCAAAGCGGCCTAGCCATACACAAATATGAAATTTTTTAAATCTCAAACTGATAAAGGTAGCATCAATATCTTTTGTCGGTGTCAGATGCTCATAACACTCGAAAGCCTTATTGAAGTTGGCAAGGGCGTCGATAATAGCGGAAACATCGTAGCCTTCACTACCTAGAAAAGCGTAGTATTTGAAAGCTTTTTCCCATAAATCTCCCCTAAAAGCGTGTATTGCTTTAAGGTTGGTCTGAAGATAAGTTTCTGGATACATCTCCTCCAGTTGTTCAAGCACACGGACGTGAATTTGTTTTTTGGTTTGCTTTAATAAACTGTTATAGACCACTTCAAGGGTAATATTATTTACAAAAGAGAATTCATGCTCAGGGTGTTTTTGTTTTTCTTCTAAGAAATCTTTTTCGGTTAATATAGCGAGAATTTGTTCTAAATTTTCGCCGTGAACATCGATAATGGAATTGAGTAAGCTCACAATGACATTTTTGCCTAAAACGGAAGAATACAAGAGTACTTTTTTCTCTTCCATACTTAACGTATCCACTCGAGAGGCCATAACGGCTTGTATTGAATTCGGTAAAACAATATTTCCATCGAGTTTTTCAAGCCTATAGTGACCCGGTTCGCCAGATAAAACATTATGGTGATAAAGTGATAGAATCATTTCCTCTAGGAAAAATGGATTACCCTCGCAGGTCTCGGCTAATTTTTCTTTCAAATTTCCGAGCTCAGGATCATTGCCCAGAATATGATTGGATAATTCTAGAATAGCCTCGCTACCCAAGGAATCAATATGAATCTCGGTTAGATAATGATCAACGTTCCAGGAATGTTTGAATTCACTTCGATAGGCAAGCAGTAAGAGAATTTTTTCCTTTTTAAGTTGAGAAGCAAATCGATCGAGAAAAACAAGTGTTTCATTGTCTAGCCATTGAACGTCGTCAAATGAAATAATCAAGCCCTTTTTGGCACTTTTTGCTATTAAAAAATTTATCATGACATTCATGGTTTGAATACGCTTAAATTGCGGGGATTGTTTGCTCCATTCTTCGTCAGCGATTTGAATATCGAGTAAAGAATACAAAACATTTTTTTCGCCCTTGAGACTTTTGAGATCTTTTTCCAATTCCAAATCGATTTTTTTTTGGATGTCTTCCGGGCCATCTCCCTGACTAGAAAATATATTTTGCATGAATCGCTTTAAAGAATAAAAAGGGACATGTTTTTGGATAAGGTAACCATGACCTTCATATTTTAAAAAATCTTTGGCATCGTTTGAATTCATAAATTCGTAAAGCAATCGAGATTTTCCTTCGCCAGGGTCCCCGTGCAAGGCAATGATATGGCCATGACCTGCCTTTACTAAAGCAATTTTATGATTTAGCAAAAAAAGCTCTGTCTCTCTGCTGACAAAAGGAGAAAGTTTTGAACCCTTCTTTTTTTGTAAATCCGAATATTCATAAATGACTTTTTTTAATATGAAAACTTCGATTGGTTCATTGAAACCTTTTACCGTTTGTTTTCCTTTGGATTGAGCTTGGACTTTATCCTCAACTAAATCGAGTGTTCCTCGTGTCAATTGAATAGTGCCAGGCTCGGCCAATTGTTCCATCCGTGAGGCCAAATTCACGGCAGGACCCAGGGCATCGTATTCTTTGTGGGTGTCTGAGCCTATGATATCAACAATCACTTCCCCAGCATTCAATCCCACACGAATCCCGAGAGAATCACTGGCTTCTTGAGTTCTTTTTTGCATAGACAATGCGGCATAACAGGCTCTGAGTGTGTGATGTTCCAATGCAATGGGAGCGCCAAAGAGTGCCATGATTCCATCACCGGCAGATTTAATGACCGTGCCGCCAAATTCGTGGACGGAGTCCATCATGATTTTTAAGGCAGGTTCTAAAAGCGCACGTGTTTCTTCGGGGTCTCGATCGGCGACCAAGGCAGTAGAGCCCTTTACATCCGCAAATAAAACGGTGACATATTTACGTTCGCCGGGATAGTTTTTAAAATCGATTTCTTCAGGTTTGGAGATGACATTTTGCTCTGATTCGGCTGCAGGATTTGGCACAACTGAATTAGCTTGATTCAGACCAGTGCCACACATTCCACAAAATTTACTGCTTGGGGGATTTTCAGCCTTGCATTTTGGACATAAAAAAAGGGCCGGATTACCGCAGTTACCGCAGAATTTGTTTCCCGGTTGAATTTCCGAAGGGCAATGTGCACACTTCATATTCGATCTCCTTATCTTATCTTTCAATTATAGCGCGCTAGAGAAGCACAGAATAGTAAAGATTTAAAACGATTGTGGTGACTTATGTGTATTGGTGGGGATTTTATCGGCCCAGGGACTGGCTATTTCTAGTTGATGAGCGAGCTGTAAAAGAAGGCCGTCATCGCCATACTTGGCAGCAAATTGCATTCCGATTGGTAATCGATTTTCATTCCAAAAAAGTGGAACGCTCATGGCCGGTTGACCCGTTATATTAAAAAACATGGTATAAGCAACCGCTCGTAGCGATTTGGAGGCATTTTTTTTAAGAAGTGCTATCACCCATTTCTTTGGTAATATGTCAGCTAGAAAATTGCCGATAATGGATTCTGTAGCGGAGGGGATGCTATGCCCCAATTTTAAGGGGAGATGTGGTTGAGTCGGTGTTAAAAGAACATCGTAATTTTGGAAAAATTGCTCCATTTGAAAATGGACTTTATCAAAAATCATATCTGCCCAAGCGAATTCTTCTGCGGTAAATAATTTAGCGGCTTTCCCAACTCCAATATTGTGTCGCTCGACATAATTTTCTAATTTTCGATTCGGAAATATTTTCTGATAGAGCTGAGAGTAAGCTGCGGATTCATTAGTAAACACAATAATGTTAGCCATTAGCAATTCGGCTTGATTCAAGGTTGGGCTTGCTTCTGTCACATGATGACCCAAGGATTCACACAATTTAGCCGCGTTTTCCAAAGCTATTTTTATTTCTGGATCTATAGTGATATGTTCAAAAAAGGGAGTAGCACTAAAGGCAATTTTTAAAGGCTTGGGTGCTTTTTGAATTTGCTGTAAAAAGGTTTCATTAGGGATGGGCAATGTAAATGCCGCACCTAACTGCGGCGCGCAGGTGGCGTCGAGCATCGCCGCGCTATCTCTCACGGATTTTGAAATGACATTTTCAGAGACCATTCCGAGCACCATTTTTCCGGGAATATAATTGGGTGTTCTTCCCCGAGAGGTTTTAAGCGAAAATACCCCGCAACAGGCCGCTGGGATTCGCAGCGAACCTCCTGCATCATTTCCATGGGCGATAGGAACCATTCTGGCGGCCACAGCTGCGGCGGCACCGCCACTTGACCCTCCTGGAGTTCGACTTAAATCCCATGGATTATGGGCCGCGCCGAATAAAATGGATTCAGTAGAAGCAATGGTTCCAAATTCAGGACAATTGGTTTTTCCCAGAAAAATAAGGCCTGAATTCATAAATCGTTCAACAATGGGGGCCATTTTTATTGGATAATAATCTTTTAAAAATCGGGAACCCATTGTTGCAGGATACCCTGGATAATCGCCCCAAATATCTTTCAGCAAAAAAGGAACACCCGAAAATGGGACCTGAATTAATGTTTCAGAGGCGCGCTTTCTAGCCTCATCATACATTTTACAAATGACGGCGTTCAAGGCCGGATTTTTTTCTTCAATCAACTGGATGGCGATCTCTACTAATTCAGAGGCGCTCACGTCGCCTTTTTGAATGAGCTCAGCCAGTCCGAGACCATCAAATTGAATGTATTCTGAGATTTTCATTAAAAGGCATCCTTCCACTTTCGGAGTTCAGTGAAAACTTCCAGTGGAGTGTTAAGCGATTTTCCGACATGTTTTTCGACAGCCATTCGCACAGAGTCTTGATCGCAACGGAAAAATGGATTTATTTCTTTTTCTAGCTTGATAGTGGAAGGCAGAGTCGGTTTATTTTTAGCCCTCAATAAATCGGTAGCTTGAATGTATGCTATCAATTTTGGATTGTTTGGCTCAATTAATTTTGCAAATCGTAAATTATTTTGCGTATATTCATGTCCACAATAGACAAAAGTTTCATCCGGTAATTGGCGCAACTTATTTAAGGAATGTAGCATTTGTTCTGGTGTTCCCTCAAATATTCGGCCACAACCTACGGAAAATAAGGTGTCTCCGGTAAATACGCCATCTAATCCTAGAAAGGCAATATGCCCTTTTGTGTGGGCGGGAATTTCTAGAACTTTAAATTCGCAATCGAGCTCGGGAAAATGAATGCGATCATCTTGAGTAAGCGGATGAGTGCAAGCGGGAACCGAATCATTAGCGGAAGCATAGACTGGCACATCATAATTTAAGAGGAGCTCTGCAATGCCATCTGTGTGATCCCAATGATGATGAGTAATTAAAATGGCCGACAACTTAAGCCCTTTTTCACGCAACTCTCTTAGCACTGGCTTTGCGTCACCGGGGTCGACCACAATGGCTTCATCACTAGACGCACGCGTTATCATCCAGATGTAATTATCCTTGAGGGCAGAAATTGGCTCTATCTTAAACATACCCAAATTATAGCACGCTAAACGCTCTCTGCAGAGACAAATGCACCTTTTTAATGGTTGCTTTGAGGTCTAAGCTTTGATATTGTCCGCTCAGATAAAAAATGATAATGAAACGGGGTGTCAACGTGCGGGAAAGTCGATCGGTAAAGGAATTACAGCTGAAAATTGCTTTGCTTGCCAATGAGATCTTGCAAGCCACATTTCCAAAATTTCAAGGCAAAAAAGAAGAAGAGCTGGAAGGCTGTCTTATAGAACTCATGAAGTTGTCTGATTTTACGAAAGGCTTGGATTTAGAAATAGAGGTCCAAAAGAAGTGTTTACTTATTATTAGCCGGTATTTCTTCGATGATAATAAAGTCAAAATTTTGAATAATCAGGATCAAGCTGGGCATACCCTAAATAGCTATTTTAGACGTCAAATTGTAGATTTTGATGAATACAACTTGGGATTAACAAGAAAGCTTGATAAAGATAATCCGCATAATTATGGTGAGCTTACTATAGATGAGTTGAGGAGAATTGCTGAAAAAGTAGGCGCAGAAGTGATGTTAATGCAGATGATTCTTCTGCATGAATTCAAAAGCAATGATGTTAATTCAACGTGGATTTTTGATAATTTTGGCCTCCAATTAAATTTAGACAGACTTTTCCGAATGGCAATATTTCGGCTAAATTCTGGGGAACATAACGCTATCTACTATTCAGAGTCTTTTAAGTTTGTCCTTGCTTGTAAAATAAAACAGGGGATTTCTCCAGTTAAAATTTTTAAGAACTTAGTTCATTTATATCGAAAAACTTCATTTGGTTTTGACGCGTTTAATTGTTTAGCTGCAATTGAAATATTAAAGAATGAGTACAATTTAGACTTAAGCAGTTTTACCGAAATCCTACTCCCCCACCAACGCCAATATTTGCTAAGTGCTATGTTAAATGCCCCTCCTAGAGAACTGCCAACACAATTTTTAAAGGTGCTCGATAGTGCAAAAAATATCGATGAGGCCTCGACCCAAAAATGGGTAAACCTGATCCAGGATAAGGTTTTGGCTGATGACAGTATTTGGGGCTTAAGCGAAAAAATTCTTGCAAATGCTATGAAAACGAAAGATTTGGAATTAACGGAAGCCAATATTTTAGGCATTTTCGCAATACTAAGAGATTACCAACACTCAACGAGGAATTTAGAACTAAAAGGACCTTCTCCTTTCAAACCTGATGAAACCTCATTTAGTTCATTTATTAAGTGGAAGCTTGGAATTGATTTCAATGGTATGGATCCAATTTTCAACGGATTGACTGCTCTTTATAAGCATTTATGGAATAGTAGAAGGGACAAGACTGCTATCAAGTGGATGGGGAATTTTCCTGGACTGTTTTATTCCGAGGAAGAAATAAAGAAGGCCAAGATCGATTTAAAATATTCTGAAAAAATAAAAGCCATTTGCCATCATATTTTGGCAGTAGTGCTCAAACAGGGATTATTTTATGAGGATCGGAATTTTTCTTCGTTTAAACAATTGCTTGAACTCGCTGGGAAAGAAGCTAAATATGGAAAAGAAGAGTTGATCAAGGTTTTTTTGCCCTTTTTAAACATTTCTCAGGTTGTCACAGCTGTATTGTTGGACTTGGGGATGACAAAGCGCAAGGTGAGGGGTAATTTATATTTTGCGATTAAATATTTCTTGAAAAATATCCAAGAATCCAATGTTTTTGTCAATACCGTCATATTTTTACCTGCACGCAACCCCGTTTATGCTTACTACCCATTTTTACCGATTTCTTTATCGATTTGTGATGCGGCTTTTCTAGGTGGTGATCATCGGTTTATTCGTCTAATGTTAAGTCATGAGGGAAAGATTGATGATTTTCTTGAGAGACATTTGCTGCCCAAAGAATTTATTCCTTATTTAAAAATAAAGGCCTTTTGTACTAAGTATTTCATATCTCCTTTTTATGAGAAAGTGGTTCAAGATCTTCGAAAAATTATGGTTTCAGATGTTGCAGAAGCACAAAAAGGGGGGCGAATAGTTGAAGTTCTTTCGAAATATAATTTATATAATTTAGGGCTAATAACCCTACTAATTCATAGTCGAAAAAATGATACACCCCTAAGTCTCTTGCCTAAGGATGTGGTTAATTTAATTGTAAAAAAGGTTTTGCCTATACCAAGTGAGCTTAAGTTATTAATACCTGGCAGCCTTTATGAGAATTTTAAAGCTGACGTTTTTTTTGAATTATCTCAGGCGAAAAAAAATGAGGTGGTTTCGGATCTTGAGCAGTTATATATTGCCATTCTAGGGGAAGCGCAACAAGGGGAAGACCTTAAGGCACAAAATGATAAGTTTCGAGCTCTTTTTTTGGTGCATGGATTATATGACTCTTTGTCTGCCGACCTTAAAGAATTACTAACTGAAAAGATATATCCTTATTTTCTGACTAAAAAGTTTTTCGATTTATCCGATGTTGATAAAAATGACTTAGTTTCTAAACTTAAATTAGTAAAGAATAAAAACTACCCAGGTAAAGATAGACGAAATGCGAATGTAGAAGTGCTCAGTATGTTTGGATTATATGCATTTGAGAGTAGGCTTGAAAAATTACTTCCCACCAGCCTTCAGCCCTATTTCAAAGCGAAAACTTTTTCTGGTCTATCGATTGCTAAAAAATTTGAGATTCTTTCTGAATTCAAAAAATTAAAAATCGACAACAAAAATTCGTACTATCGAACTTCTATGCCAGAAATTTTTTCTGATATCTCCAAAGATCATCATAAGCTTATTTCTGATGATCTTAAAGTTGCTCTGAACTTAATTAAGAAGTATGACGAACAAAAAAAGAAAGCAGCAGAATTGCTTATTCAACATGATTTATATGATTTTGAGCATAGAAGTAAGAAATTATTGTCCCGGGGCCATAACGCAGAAAATCCTGCTGGCCTTTTTGGTAGTAGATCTCCGGAGCAGAAAGATATAGGAATTGCTCCAATTGATAATAACAATGATAATAATGTGAACTTCAAATTTGAGTGAACATTCGGTAATCCCCTCCTCAAAAGGTGAATTGGATAGGTCAAACCATTTTTGGCTAATTTTTTCATGGTGACTCTTGTCCCCTCTCCCGCAAGGGGAGAGGGGACAAGAGTTGCCAGTCCCGTGCAAAGAAAAATTTCAAAATTTTTTCATTCCTTAAGATTACTTTAATAATTGGTGATTATACTGGCACCCTTTAGAAAATAATCGAGAGATATTTGAAATGAGAAATTATAATTTAGGATTTTGGATGAATATTCCAAAAGATCCAAAGTCTTCTTTACAGAAGGGCGCAAATCCGAGTTATCGCCCAGAGGGGAAAACTAAATTTCCAATAGTATATTACATCGAAGATAATGCCTGGGAATTTGCTAAACAACTTCGAGATAATAAAGGGATATTTCCGAGTGATGGACGAACTTATGATCCTTCAAAGGAAGAATTAGATCAAATACTTTCGGCTTTGATGGCGCAGGAAGACGCGAATTTTTCTTGGGTTGAGTGGGCGATCGGGCATAAAAATTGTAATCCAACAGCTGATACACTCGGGAAGCTTGTTCTATTTGCAGCAAAGCTTAAAGAATACCCATTTATTGAGGCCTGTCTTAAGAAATTTTCGGAGATCAAAATTGCCAACGTATGGGATGAAAAAAAAGAGAAGTCTGCTCTTCATTATCTCGTAGAGGATGGAAATGTTAACATGGTGAAACTCCTAATGGAGCATGGAATGAGTCCTGGCGGGGGCGAAAATTCACCGATTGCCTTTGCCTTTGAACTGTGTCAAGAAAAAATTATTCTTGCTATGCTAAGACATTCTACATATAAGGCAAGTATACTCGATTTTGAGAAGTCGGCCTGTCATTATATTGAAAAACGATCCTACGATCCCCATTATTTTGAAGAAATTTTGCTAAACTTAGCTTTTAATGTAGACAGTCGAGAAATTGGTCTAATGTTAAGTCTTCATATTGCTGTCAAAAGCAGGGTTCATTTTCAAAAAAGTAATCCCGATATGATAACTTTTGCGGAATTTTATATTAAAATATTTTCCTCAAGTTATTTTGATAAGAGCGCAGAATCGAATTCGCAAGTTGCAGTCCTTGAAAAGTTTGAATTTAAACCCGCTGTAATTTTGCTTGAGCTTCGTAGGCAATCTATAGGAAAGGTGTTACCCAAAAATCTTAGACCCTTACTATTGGAATTCTTGAAAAATCAGGTTAAAAGTGATGTAAAATTCGCCCTGAAGGTTTCAGAAGTGTGCGTAGAAGGATACTATGGGGATACGCCAAATTTTGAAGAAGCAGCAAGCTATTTTCAAAAAGCCCTAACTGATAAGTCTAATTTTTCCACTTGCAGCCAGTTTTTACTGAATTATCAAAAAGTACCCGAAATTCTCAAAGTTTTTGTCGATTTTACCTTGTATCAAGTGGGTGAATTTAGAGATGAGTGTGAATTTCTTATGTCACGATTAGATTTTGATCTTCATACACTAAAATGTTTAAATAATTCAGAGCTTATTTCGCTTTTGGAGCTCAAAGATCCAAGTAAAACCTATGAAGAACGGGCCCAAATGCTGGTTAAAATTTTTCTAGACCCTATTGGGCCGAAATTATCCCTGCACTTAGAGTTATCGGCTTATTTGATTTATAAGTCTTGGTTTGAAGGGCCTCAGAGCTTGAAGGATTCAGAGTTTCAAAAAGCTTGTAAGAAGATGGTTTTCGAAAAAAATGAAGTTGTCGTCAGATTGTCGAGGGGATTATCAAATGAAAGCCATTCCGAAGACTGTAAAAAAATTCTTCTTGATATTAATACCTCTTTCGCTCGTGCGGTTCTGATTAATTATTTCAGCAATCAATATGGAAAAGTGGAGCAGCTTCCTGCCCTCAACGAAATAACAAATCCTTGCGAAAAACTCGTTATTCATAAATTCATGGCTATAAAAGTGTACAGAGACTCAGAGATAAAGCCGCTAAAAAAACTACAAGATGTTCAGAATAATTTATTACAAGCCATTGAAGATCCCGAGGCGAAAGAGTTTTATGCAGAGCTTTTAAGAGATGGGTATTTTAACTTCTGCGTGAGTTCAAAAAACCTTAATGTCTCACTAGACCCAGAGGGTTATTTTTATGTAGCGTCTTGCCAATTTTTGGAGTTATATAACTATGCCATACATGAACCTTGGCTGTTAGAGCGTGCCGACATGAATCGTAAAGAGGCTTTGAAACTCAAGCACCCAAACGCTGAAGATGCTCATAAAACACCAGTTAATTCAGTTAGCCTTACAGAAGGCGGAAATGTTTTTATGAGAACATCGTCTGGAACATTTCCCACTTTTTTTAGAGAAGAGGATGGAAAAAACAAGGAGCACTTGGCCGTCATCCCGTGGGATGCGTGCTTAAAAAATTAATTGGCGATTTTCTAGAATCGCTGGGGTGTTAAAAATAAATGGCCTATTATTTTCTGCATGACCAAATTGATCGGTTTGGAAGGCGGGACATTCGAGTTCACTTGTAAACCATTCTAATAAACGCTGCATGGAGTCACAGTTTTCACGCTTTGCATTTTCAGTGTCACCAGGAGGCAGTGCAAAAAAATCCCCAAAAATAAGAGCCTTTGGGCCTGTAAATTTTCCAATTCTTTGCAAATGCTTCAGCATGCGCCCAATTTTATGCGTTTTTTCACCCACATCTTCGATTATGATAATTTTATTGGTAGTATCAATTTCCCAAATATCTTTCAAGCTAATGCTCAAAAGGCTTAAATTACCACCGATTACGTCGGCTTCTATTTTTCGGTTTTCACGCGCCAAAGAATTTAAGGGAATGAGGCCAGGATGAATGGGCTTGGCATTTAAGCCAAATAGTAGATCCATGGCCGTTTTTTCGGTAGCAGAGTTAATTTTTTTTAAGGCCAGTTGAGAAGCCCCGGGTCCATGGATCGTCTGCCAGCCAAAATGTTGCGCGAAATAAATTAAGAGTGGCGTAAAATCGCTAAAACCCATCAGAATTTTTGGCGGTAATTGTGCAATTTTTTCTCGGTGAATATCGACGAAAGGCAGAATGTCTGCTGTGCCCTCCCCACCTCGCAAAGCCCAGATCATCTCAATTTCCTCATTAAATAAATAATCGAGAAAAGTTTTAGCGCGTTCAAAAGGAGGCACTATTGCGCTTGTTTCATTTGCAATGCGAATATCAAGGTGGTAATTTTTCTCAAGATATTGCTTGGCTAGAGGCGGGTGCTCTGGCGAGAAACAAGGCGACCCTGTGCACACGAGAGCGACCTTAGAATTTTTTTTAACTGGCGACCATTGAGTTTTCATTGCTTTAGTGTAATCCCTCTAAAGAGGTATTGAAAGGCCGTTATTGTCCCCGCAAAGGGAGAAGGGGTTAAGAGAGAGAATCTATGAAAAATAATGATAAAGGCACCTTATCAGACGGGATAAACCAACTGGGTTTAAGGCTTGACGAAGCCGCCCAGCAGAAATTAATCCTTTACCTTGAATTATTGCAAAAATGGAATAAAGCCTATAATTTAACGGCAATTACAGACTTCGATAAAATGATCACACATCATCTGCTCGATAGTCTTTCCGTGATTTCCTATTTGAAGGGCAAAAACATACTAGACGTTGGCACTGGTGCTGGCCTTCCCGGCATCCCACTCGCCATCGCGCTACCCGATCATCAATTCACCCTCCTAGACAGCAATGGCAAAAAGGTTCGATTCCTGCTCCAGGCCTGCGCCGAGCTTAGCTTGCCAAACGTCAAGCCCGTGCAGTCTCGTATCGAAGATTATCGCGCCGATCGTGGTTTTGATGTTATCATCTCTCGGGCATTGGGGGCGGCTTCTGAGCTCATCGAAAACAGCAGCTCATTATTATGCAAAAATGGGCGCTATTTGCTGATGAAAGGGAAATATCCGGATGAGGAATCCATCCCCGCGCAGTACGTTTCCAAAGTGACCGAACTGCAGGTTCCAGGGCTGGACGCTCTTCGACATTTGATGATTATTATGAAAGAGGATAAGTAGGTGACAAAAATTATCTCTATTGCCAATCAAAAAGGGGGCGTAGGTAAAACAACCACTTCAGTTAATATTGCCGCCTCTCTCGCGGCCATGCGACGTAAAATTTTATTAATTGACTTAGACCCTCAAGGCAGTGCGACCGTTGGTTGTGGTGTTGATAAAAAACATTTAAGCGCATCGATTAATGATGTCTTACTAGGCACTAAAAAAGCTTCAGAATCCATTATTCCAACAGAATGGGCCTATGATTTAATGCCATCGAATGGTGATTTAACCGTTGCTGAAGTACGTCTTTTAAAAGCAGAACATCGTGAACAATGCTTGTTAGAAGCGCTCGTGGAAATTCGAGATCAGTATGAATTTATTATTATCGACTGCCCTCCCTCACTTAATATGCTAACGCTAAATGCTTTAGTGGCTTCTGATAGTGTTTTGGTCCCAATTCAATGCGAATATTATGCGCTGGAAGGATTAGCGAGTTTGCTCGGCAGTATTGATCGAATTCGTAAGGCTGTTAATCCGAATTTGAAATTAGAGGGTTTATTGCGCACGATGTACGATGGAAGAAATCGCTTAACCATCGAAGTTTCTGAACAATTGATTACGCATTTTGGTGACAAGGTTTATAAAACGGTTATTCCACGAAATGTGCGTTTAGCGGAAGCGCCAAGTCACGGAAAACCGGTGATAAAATATGATGGTCGTTCACAAGGTGCTACGGCTTATTTGGCTTTAGCGAGTGAATTTTTACGTCAGCAAGAAGTTAGGGAGTTAGCATGAGCGAACGTAAATTAGGTCGAGGTCTTTCTGATCTGGGATTAACAGAATTATTGAGTGAGTCTAATCAAGCCGTCGCTGCTGTTATTTCAGCGGGCGGCGAAAATACGGAAGAACGTTTTGTGCACATGCCCATTGAAAAAATTCGGCCTGGGCGCTATCAACCTCGAAAAGAATTTTCGCCGGAAGAATTAAGAGAATTAGCCAATTCTATTAAATCACAGGGAATTATTCAGCCAATTATTGTTCGTCACATGAATGATGGCTACGAAATTATTGCCGGTGAACGTCGTTGGCGTGCGGCGCAAATGACAGGTATGGATAAAGTTCCGGTCATTATTAAGGATGTTCCTGATGAAGCCGCCATTGCGATGGCTTTAATTGAAAACATTCAGCGTAAAGATTTAAATGCTCTTGAAGAAGCCGGCGCTCTGCAACGATTAATCGATGAATTTCGTATGACGCATGATGAAGTAGCGCATGCAGTTGGAAAATCTAGAACTGTTGTCACCAATTTATTACGTTTGCAAAAATTACACCCTGATGTAAAAGTGCAGCTTTTACATGGACATTTGGAAATGGGCCATGCTCGTGCTTTGTTAGCACTCGAAGGCGAGCGGCAATGCGAAGTGGGCAATATGATTGTTATGCGTGGTTTGTCGGTGAGACAGACGGAAGAGCTTATTCGTAAAGTCGGCGAAAAAAGCGGCCCTGCTACGAAAATAGAAAAATTAGATCCTGATATTTCACGTTTGCAAGGAAATTTATCGGAAAAATTAGGCGCAAAAGTCTCCTTTCAACATCAAACTTCTGGCAAAGGAAAATTAGTGATTCATTACAATTCTATGGATGAACTAGAAGGTATTTTAGTTCATATCGCGTGAAAGCGCTTAACCCCTTGCTCAGCATGCGCCTCGAAGAATTGACAAAAGTCATTTCTTCGAGGTAGACTTTGCCTATGTTTTCGCCTCGAAGAATTGGCAAAAGCCATTTCTTCGAGGTGCCTCAAAGATCGACTGGGAGCAAATGTGGACCCCTTTATTGGCCGCGAAAAAGAGATAAAGAAACTCGAAAAACTCTTTGAAAATCAAACAGCAAACCTTGTGGTGGTAAAGGGCCGTCGACGCATTGGCAAGAGTCGCCTCATTGAGGAATTTGGGAAGCGGTATAAATTTTATCATTTTGTCGGGCTTAACCCGCGAGTAGGTTTAACCGCTCAGAATCAACGGGATGAATTTGCGAGGCAGCTACGTCGTCAATGTGAACTTCCTGCTCTTAAAGCCGACGATTGGGGGGACCTATTTTTGCTTCTCGCTAAAGAGACAAAAACAGGACGAGTGGTGATATTTTTTGATGAAATTTCGTGGATAGCCATCGACGATCCTGATTTTCTAGGCAAATTAAAAATTGTGTGGGACTCACATTTTAAAAACAATACAAAATTAGTATTGGTGCTTTGCGGATCGGTATCTTCATGGATTCAGAAAAATATATTGGATAGCACGGGCTATTTTGGTCGACCTTCCCTAAGCTTAAATGTAGATGAGCTACCGCTCGATAAATGCAATAAATTCTGGGGTAAGTATGGAGAGAAAATCTCGGGCTTTGAGAAACTCAAATTGCTGGCTATTACTGGCGGGGTACCCCGATATTTGGAGCTAATCAAACCCAGTCGAGCAGCTGACGAAAATATTCGTGATCTTTTCTTTGATAAAGATAGCGCCCTTTTTGGCGAATATGATCATATTTTTACGGAAATTTATTCCAATCGAAATGCAATTTACCGCCCAATAATCGAATTTTTAGTTAATGGCAGAGCTACACAAGAGGAAATTAGTAAAGAGCTCAAAATAGCGCAAAGCGGAGACTTAAGCGAATATCTAGATGATTTGGTGCTCGGGGGTTTTTTGGCCCGAGATTATACGTGGAATATTGTGAAAAATAAAATGTCCAACTTAAGTCATTATCGATTAAAAGATAACTACACTCGATTTGCATTAAAATATATTCAGCCCAATATTTTACGAATTGAAAAGGGTTTGTTTACAGATCGATCGGTTTCTTCCCTCCCAGGATGGGACACGATCATGGGATTACAGTTTGAAAACCTGGTGCTGAATAATTTTAATAAAATAATAAAAACGTTGGGAGTCATGCCAGATGAGATTTTATTTGCAAACCCATTTTTCCAGAGAAAAACTAAGAAAATTCCTGGCTGCCAAGTAGACTACCTGATCCAAACCCGTGATACGGCCTATATATTCGAAATAAAATTCAGCCGCTTTGAAATCACAAAGTCGATCATTCAGGAAGTCAGCAAAAAAATTGAGAGCATAAAATTACCTAAACACATGTCACGCCGCGCTATTTTAATTCACGTCAATGGCGTGCGTGAGGATGTGGTGGATAGTCTATTTTTTAGCAAAATAATAAATTTTTCTGATTTTCTAGATTGATAATTCCAAAACCAGGACCGTAATCAGGGCGATTCCTCGTCTGGGGGGTCCAGGCGCCCCTCAGGCAGGCGCAGGGAAATCTTCTGAGCTGATGGCTTTAAATTCGTAAAACGTGCTCGTTTGGCTATCGACCAATCGATATAATCCGTCGTATCGTGCTGTTCCCAAAATGCAGCCTCCGCTCCGGAAGATTTAAATTT
Organism: uncultured Gammaproteobacteria bacterium; assembly: GCA_963711375.1. Lineage (GTDB taxonomy): Bacteria > Pseudomonadota > Gammaproteobacteria > Coxiellales > Coxiellaceae > CAVQDV01. The sequence goes on along the minus strand of CAVQDV010000005.1, from coordinate 1,019,869 downwards.
CGGTATTTTCTTAGGCTTGTTCATATGGCCTCATTTGTACAAGATAGTAAGTTGACCATTTTCCTAGAGAATAATTGTAGGCGCTTGCTGAGGTGATTATTTTATATGAGGAGTTATTTATTATATTGAGCTTTTCTTTTGGAATTAGGATTACTGAGGAACGATTTTTAATGTTATTCAAGTTCATTGGAGCTGGTCTTATTTTTTGAGTTCCCAAATAAAAGGCAAGACTGGGTTCGTCGTAGTCTACAATGATCAGTGGGGATTTTTTCGAGATTAACGTATTGGCCTGATCGTGAATGGCATGCATGATGGTTTGGCTTAGCCAGAAATGGTGCATTTGAGGCATAATCCATTGGGAGAGAATTCCAAAATTTGCAATGAGCCCTAAAATTGAGGTGAAAATGCAAGTAGCATAACGCCCTTGGTAGAAAAATAGTATAGCTATCGTGAGGGATAAGAGCAGGAGAAGAGCACTGAGCATTGCAATTTTTGGGGTGGCATTTTGAATTAAATGACCGAGAAAATAAGGGGCTAATGCGAGACCAATTCCGATGATGAGCCAAAGAACGAGCTGAAAATATTGGAAGCCTTTAAAAAATGTCGTGGAATTTTTCCAGGAAATATGGAGCATGCCTCTTGCGCTTAGAAGCGCTAAGGCGGGATACAGAGGAAGCATATATTGTGGAAGTTTTGTCGGCATTAATGCAAAAAAAAGCCAAGTGGGGATGATCCACGCTAATAAAAATCGCTCTTCACGTTTATATTTATTTTTCCAAGCCCAGAATATGGCGAAACCCACGAATAAAGAACCTGGGAAAAATAATAGGGGAAAAATCGCCATATAATATCCTGGAGGTTCGCCATGTAATTCGACGCCACTGCTTAATTTGGGGAGAAGATCATGGTGAAATAATTGCAATAAATAATTTCCATGATTCGCATCATTTGCAGGAATTACCCATAGCAGAGTTGTGAATATAAACAAAGAAAGCCCAAATACAGGATTTAAGGATTTTATCCACCGAATATTACGATCGAAAATAGATAATGTAAGTATGGTGAGAAAAGCCATTAATAGGGGAAGACCTTTTAATAAAAATCCAGCGCTCATGGCAAGCCAAAATATAAGAGGCAAGGCGATGTGGATTTTTAGTTTATTATGGTGGTCTAAATACATTTTCCATAAGGCACCTTGCATGGCGATTACCGTTGCAAGAAGACAGGCATCGATGACGGCAACATGAGCCTCTAAAATCAATAAAGCGCAACTAGCCAGAAGTCCGCAGGCTAAAAAAGCCGTTTTTCCATCAAAAATGTTTTTTCCAAAAGTAAATAACAATAAAATTGAAGCGAGTCCTCCCAAGAAAGAAGGCAAACGATAAGGCCAAATTTGAGTGCTTTCGGGATTGCTAAAAATGTCAACCGATGCCGCTTGAAGCCAATTAATGCCCGGCGATTTCTGGTGCCGAGTAATTGTTAAATATTGTGTCGTAAAATAATTTCCGGATTCCATCATTTGTCGAGTGGCTTGTGCAAAATGCGATTCATCACGATCCATAATCGGCAGAGTGGAAATTCCGGGTAAATAGAGAAGGCTACAAAGTAGAATTAATAAAAAATAAGCCGTCCTTGTTTTCATAGGTTTTTAATCGAGAGGATGTGGCGAGGCAATCCAGGTTTTTAAATTATTAGCGTTGCTAACGAGATTATTTTTCTTAAGCCAGGCTTCATATTTGGGCATCACTAAGCGCCCAACACTACTGGGAGAAAGCGCTAAATAGCGATAAGTGATCTGTTTATCGGCCTCAGTAAAATTCGAGTTTTTATATAAAATGAGCGCGAAGGCAGAGACTAAACCACTACGATCTGCCCCATTTTTACAGTGAATTAATATAGGTCTTGGAGCTTCATCTAAGGCGGTAATAATATGTTGCAGCTGTTCTTTTGTCGGCATGCTGTGCGCAGGCAAAGACCAATTATAAAAGCGAATATTATTTTGTTTTGCAGAATTAAATTCAAGTGTATACCACAATTCTCCAACATGACTGCCGCGCAAATTAAAAATGGTTTTAATGTGGTCCTTCTGAATAAGCTCATCCAATTTCTCGTGCGGCAATTGGGCACTTCGATAAACCTCACCAGGAATGACGGTATGAATGTTATTTCGAATGCTAGGATAGACAAAATAGGTAAGCGCGATTAATACGACCGGGAGCACTATGAGGCCAAGGGTTTTTTTAAGCGAAAAAGAACGACTGCGGTTCATATTAATCTCAGTAGTGGAAAAAGTTGATCCTAGCACAATGATTTAGTGGAGGCTACAGTACCCTTGTCCTTTCTGCTGCCCGCGGCAATGGGGAGTTAACGTAGCGAGCTGGGTGTGTTCTTAGCGTTCAATTCTTTTAAAAAGCTTGCTATTTCAGAGTAGCCCAAAGCTTCAGTCATAATATCCAAATCTATACCGCACACTTTTTGTTGATAATCAGCGCCACTTTCTACCAGCAATTTAACAGCATCTATTTTTCCATTAATTGCAGAAGCAATAAGCGGCGTACATATAAAAAATTTCTCACGATAAGCTTTTAACAGATCTTCCATTTTCTCTTTTAAACCATTTTCTTTTGCTGTTTCATACAGCGATGATGTGAGTAAATAAGTGCCAGATTCAATGTCTGCTTTTGCATTTAATAATTCTCTCATAATATGCACATGCCCATCCTGGGATGCACGCGTCAACGGCGTAAAGCCGTATTGACATAAATAATCAGGATCCGCTTTATATTCTAAAAGTGTTTTGACCACACCGATATTTCCCCTCTCTGTAGCACTAGCAAGCACTGTGCTATAATTTATAGAATAATTGGGGTTTGCTCCACGTTGAAGGAGTGATCGAACAATTTCAACATTGTCTTTACCTCTTATGCAGCTTTGAAATAAAGCCATATTAAGATCAGCTATTTTGATATGAGGGATCACCTTAAGCAAGAACTTTACAACTTCTGAGTCTTCAACGGTCGAGGCCCATATTATTATAGGCTGATCATCTCCTAATGAATTCGGACCAACAGGTGCCGCACCATATTCTAGAAGTAATCGTATAGCCTCAAACTGTTTTTCTTTACAGGCCAAAAGTAAAGCGGTTCCACCTTCATTCGTTTTAATGTCTGGGTCTGCAGCTTTTGCCAGAAGTAAACGAAGCATTTCAAAATTTTTGCGGTCGATAGCCACCATTAATGTAGTCACACCATTTTTGTCTTTTAAATTAGGATCGGCGTGGTTCTTAATAAGCAAGTCTGCAAGATCTAAATAATCGCTCATCACAGCTAATTGTAAAGCACTTCTACCTTCAGAATCCGTATCATTTGGATTCGCACCTTTCTCAAGTAACATCTTTACGCAATTTATCTGACCATAGTGAACCGCTGAGGGTAACCAATAACTTTCGCAATATTTTAGGTAAGCCGGAGACACTGCCTCTTTCTCGGAAATAACCTGAGGTTTATAAGCATGTTTCTCAATGTAAACGACTAGTTCACGGTCTAATTCAAGATGAGCGAATGATTTACGCTCTAACGCTTTTATTTTATCATGAAGTATTAACGCCAAGTCCAACCGTGATCTTTTTCCTTGTTGATATTGTTCAATGAATTCTTTAAAATCACTAAGATCAACTTTTGTCTCCATTAGTGCATCATCCAATTCACGATTTTTGTTTCCAAAAGAAAGTGATGAAACCCCCAAAAGAATTAACTCTGGACCATCTTTTGAAAGAGCCCCCCAACTAATCAAATTATCGATAATTTCATTTGCAACTTCTATTTCAGATAATAAAGGCTCATAGGAAGATTTTATTTTATTTGGCTCAAAGACATAGAAGCCTTTATCCGTGCATTCAATTGCAAAAGAATGAACTGCGCCAACATGCATATAAAATAAACCACCATTTGCAATTTCAGCTTCTTTAAGTTTATTGGCCAAGGCATTTCTTTCACAAATGAAACTATAGGTTCTATCCCAATTTGCATGAATAACTGTAGAGAAAAATTTATTATCCTGAGCCGCGTTCAGGGACTCAAAAAATTTTATGAGTTTGTGAAATAAAACTGGCTCAGCTTTTTTATCTGCTTTAACCCAAAACGTTTTCTTTTCTCTTATTTTTTGGTATTCCTGGACAAGTTTTTTAATGTGTTCGGGTTTTTTTAATGCTGCAATAAATTTAAGATAACTTAAAAATTCTTCTCGACGTTCTTCATAAGAATACAAAAGATAATTTAGCGTTAAACCACTGCATAGGCCTTTTTCGGCTAATTTATCAAAGACAATCCCAATTTTTGCTAATTCTTCAACGAACCGATTATAATTTTTAATAAGAGGGTTTTGGCTAAACCAATATTTTTTTGGCTGAAAAAAACTAAACGAGAATGATGTCTTAGGCTTCTCCCCTTTCATATTTACCCCACTCGACTCTATTTATTGATAATGCACCCATATGAAGTATATACTTATCCCTTAGAGTTTCTACTGGGGAACATACCAAGGTTGGTTGTAGCTTTTTACTTCGCATCCATCATCAAAGCCTTCAGCCTTTTTTATGGTCCAAAGTCGCTCACCCGTTTTATCGGCATATTCCTTGGATTTGTAATCCAGGCAAATGAGCATGGTAGGTTTTTCTAGAAAAGTAGTCCCATTCGGAGAGGTCATCCAGCGCCCACCGGATGAGGCAACTATTAAACTAGAAGATATCTCCTTCTCCGAACCTGGGGGAATTAGAGTAAAAGGATACTCAAATGTCTTAGACTCCCCCGGAGTGAGCTTATAAGAGGGAGCATAACCACCCTTATGAATGTACACAGATTTATCCGACTCATTTACAACCCGAAGCCGAGCAATGTCGGCATAACTTGCAGGTAAAATAAGAACCGTTAGACCAGCCAAGGCCCCTGCTATCCAAAATTTCATAAGCTAATCCTCCGCCGCGTTTCTCCCTTTGCCCAATATAGTACACAAACATGCACTTTTCCTTTGCCCTCTCCCGCAAGGGGAGAGGGGACAAGAAGACAGGCTCGGTCTTCAAGCTTGCTCCCCGATACCCACCACCCGTTCCTGTTTTAATCTGTGCTTGCTTCGGAGTTTGGCTTTGGCGAATCCGGTGGGATAGGGGTGCTTTCAAGATCGTTTCGGCCCCGGATGGGCCGAAGACGAAGCGCCACAGGGATGTGCTCGTGCGCGGTCTTGAAAGCACCCCTATCCCACCGGATTCGCCAAAGCCAAACTCCGAAGCAAGCGCAGATTAAAACAGGAACTCCTCTCCCCTCTATTTGACAGGTTTCTTATTAGTGTTATACTCCCCCCGGTTGTCCGGGCAGCAGGGGTTTTTGTGCGCAACAAAATGCGAAAATTTGGGGTTCGATTTGTATTACCACAAATTATTTTTGTTGTGTTGATGGCCTTGGCTTGGTGGCGTGTAAACACGCACGACATGATAGGCGCATTATTAGGCGGTTTCGCCGTAATATTGCCAACCTTCTGCTTTTCCCAATATTTTTTAGGACACATTCACACGAAGAGCCCACAGAAAGTGTTGGTGGCCTTTTACGTGGGAGAAATTTTAAAATTGGTCACTAGCCTCTTAATGATGCTGGTATTTTTGAAAGTATTCAATATAGCGGTATTGCCGCTGATTACTGGATTTATAGGCGCCCATGTGGGCACATGGTTTACGCCATTTTTTACGCGAAAGAGAGCAGCTACGTAATGAGTGAAGGTACGGCAACATTAACATCAGCAGAATATATCCAGCATCATCTGACGCACTGGCAGTTAAATTTGCATACGTGGAAACTCGGGCCCAGCACGGACTTTTGGGTCCTTAATCTCGATACGCTTATCATCTCCATCACTCTCGGCATTTTATTTTTAGGCTTATTTTACTGGGTTGCGCGCACAGCCGTGCTCGGTGTTCCAGGTAAATTCCAAAATATGGTTGAAAGTTCAATAGAGGCTGTTGATGGTCTCGTTAAAGACACCTTCCACGGTGAAAACGATTTAATTGGACCTCTGGCGCTCACCATTTTCGTCTGGGTTTTTCTGATGAATTTTATGGATTTGCTCCCTGTGGATTTATTCCCCTGGATAGTTTCGCATTTTGGCATTCATCATTTTAAGAGTGTACCCACGGCCGATCCCATGCTCACTTTTTCCATGTCATTAAGCGTTTTCTTCCTGATTATTTATTATAACTTTAAAATTAAAGGTGGTTTTGGACTCTTGAAAGAAATTCTTTCAGAGCCTTTTGGCTGGTATTTAGTGCCGGTTAATATTATATTTCGCCTTCTCGATGAATTGGTTAAACCGATGTCCCTTTCGCTGCGGCTATTTGGAAATTTGTTTGCCGGTGAAATGGTATTTATTCTGATAGGATTAATGCCGTGGTGGATTCAGTGGTTACCGGGTGGAATGTGGGCCATTTTCCACATTTTGGTAATTACTATTCAATCATTTGTATTTATGATGCTAACAATCGTCTACTTAAGTATGGCGCATAGTTCGCATTAATTTTAACGTTAACTAAAGAGGTGAAAAATGGACGTAGCTCAATTAATCGCGGGTGTACAAGGCTTATCTGCGATTGCCGCTGCATTATTAATCGGTTTACCCGCTCTTGGTACCGCGATCGGTTTCGGTTTGTTGGGCGGTAAATTTTTAGAAGGCATTGCAAGACAGCCCGAATTAAAAGGGATGTTGATGACGAATTTATTTATCATCGCGGCCTTAGTCGATGCGTTCGCGGCAATTTCGATTGCTTTAGGGCTTTTAGTAATGTTCTCGAATCCGTTTTTAAGCCAAGTGATGACTCACGTGGTAACAAAGGCGGCTGGCTAATTTTTTCAAGAGGTATCCGACATGGATATTAATGCGACTTTATTCGGACAAATGATTGTATTTGCACTTTTCATCGTATTTACGATGAAATTAGTGTGGCCTCCGCTCATGCGAATAATGGAAGAACGTCGCGCGAAAATTGCTGATGGTTTAGCAGCATCCGAGCAAGGAAAAAATGAATTAGAGCAGGCGCATGAAAAAGTAAAAGCCGAGCTCATGGAAATAAAAATTCGGGCAGGCCACATTATTGATCAAGCGAATCAGCGTTCACACCAGATAATTGAAGAAGCGAAACGCCAAGCACGTCAAGAAGGCGAGCGATTATTGGTCTTAGCACAAGGTGAAATTAAGCAAGAATATAATGCGGCGCGCGCGACCTTGTTAACGCAGGTGTCGGAATTAGCCGTTGCTGGCGCAGAAAAAATTCTGCAGCATGAAGTGGATAAAGCCAGCAATGATCGTTTAATTAAAGAATTAGTGAGTGGGCTTTAACGATGATGCATCAATATTCCATCGCAAGACCTTATGCCAAAGCGGCTTTTGCTCTGGCAAAAAACATGGAAAAACTCCAGGAATGGGCCGTGTTTTTAGAGCTTGCTGGAAAAATAGCATCCGATCCACAAGTGAAGCCTCTTTATGAATCGCCAAGCATATCACCTTTGCGTTGGTCCGAATTTTTTGCTGATATTTCTGACGCCAAAGATGTCGAAATGAAAAATTTTTTGATGATGTTAAGCAAAAATAAACGCCTCGACATATTAGCTGATATCTCGGATTTATATCTGAAAATGCTGGCAGAAAGCCAAGGCGTGGTGTCGGTGGAAGTAATTTCCAGTGCACCACTGGATGAGGAGCAGAAAGTGATTTTGCATGAAAGTGCACAAAAACGCTTCTCTGCAAAAATAGAAATGAAATATTCCTTAGATGAAACTCTCATTGGCGGTGCGATAATTCGTTCTGGCAATTGGGTGATGGATGGGTCGATTAAGGGCAAACTCGCGCAGATGCGCGAAAGTTTAGGTTAGGGGAGCTACATGACAACGGCACAAATTAAAGCATCAGAAATTAGCGATATTATAAAATCGCAAATTAAGAAATTCGACATTAAACCCGAAATGCGTACGGAAGGTACGGTAATTAGTGTAAAAGATGGAATCGTTCGCGTCTATGGATTAGCCGACGTCATGTTTGGCGAAATTATCGAATTTCCCGAAAATACTTATGGCGTTGCGTTTAACTTGGAACGGGATTCAGTAGGCGTTATTATTTTCGGGCCTTACGAACATTTGCAAGAGGGTATGAAAGCGCTTTGCACAGGGCGAATAACCGAAGTTCCTATTGGGGAGGCTTTATTGGGTCGCGTCGTTAATGCGCTTGGCGAACCGATTGATGGAAAAGGCCCTATAAAAACAGAATTAAAATCTCCTATCGAAGTCATAGCGCCTGGCGTTATTGATCGTCAGTCTGTCTCTCAACCATTGCAAACCGGCATAAAATCGATCGATGCGATGGTTCCAGTGGGTCGTGGTCAACGCGAATTAATTATTGGTGATCGTCAAACGGGAAAAACCGCGATTGCAATTGACGCGATTATTAATCAAAAAAATACCGGTGTTAAATGTATTTATGTAGCCATCGGTCAAAAAGCCTCTTCCATAGCCAATGTGGTTCGCAAATTAGAAGAACACGATGCAATGAAGCACACAATCGTGGTGGTGGCTTCAGCCTCCGATACGGCTTCTGTGCAGTATTTAGCGCCCTACTCCGGTTGCACGATGGGCGAATATTTTCGAGATCGGGGTGAAGATGCCTTAATCATCTATGATGATTTAACAAAGCATGCTTGGGCTTACCGACAACTCTCATTATTATTGCGTCGTCCACCGGGTCGTGAAGCGTATCCTGGTGACGTCTTTTATTTACATTCTCGTTTGCTCGAACGGGCTTCACGAGTGAGCGAAGCATATGTTGAAAAATTTAACGATGGAAAAATAAAGGGAAAAACAGGTTCATTAACCGCATTCCCGATAATTGAAACGCAAGCAGGCGACGTCTCTGCTTTTATTCCAACAAACGTGATCTCAATCACTGACGGCCAGATTTATTTAGATGTTTCTTTATTTAATTCGGGTGTGCGTCCGGCAATTAATGCGGGCTTGTCGGTTTCGCGTGTCGGCGGTGCGGCGCAAACGAAAATTATTAAAAAATTAAGCGGAAGTTTGCGAATTTCTTTAGCTCAATATCGCGAATTAGAGGCATTTTCTCAATTTGCTTCAGAGCTTGATGACGCGACGCGAAAGCAATTAGATCGCGGTCAACGTATTATGGAAATTTTGAAGCAACCGCAATATTCACCCTTGAGTGTTGGCGAAATGGCCTTAATTTGGTACATGACGGATAACGGTTATTTAGATGATTTTGAGGTTAAAAAAGCACGGGATTTTGAAAAGGGCCTGATGTCTTTCGTGCGCAGTAGTTATGCCGATTTAATCGAAGAAATTAATTCAAACCCAAGCTACACGAATGAAATCGCCGAGAAAATGAAGGCTGTATTGACTGAATTTAAGGGCAACAATACCTGGTAATACAAAATGTCGACAACAAAAGAGATACGAACTCAAATCGCTTCCATCAAAAACACGCAGAAAATCACGCGTGCGATGGAGCTTGTGGCCTCGAGTAAAATGCGTAAAGCCCAAGAACGAATGGCGCATTCTCGCCCCTATTCTGCAAAAATTCGTCAAGTGATTACCCATGTTGCGGCAAGTCATAGTGAGTGTCGACATCCCTATTTGGAACATCGCGAAATTAATAAACGTGTGGGCTATATTATGGTCAGCAGTGATCGCGGATTATGCGGTGGTTTAAATGTGAATTTATTTCGATATGTCCTCCCTGGAATGCGGGAATTACAGCAGAAAAATATCGCCATTGATTTATGCTTAATTGGCCGTAAAGGTGGAATTTTCTTTAATCGTTTTGGTGGAAATATTTTAGCAAGTGCCGATCATTTAGGTGATGCTCCAGAAGTACAAGACCTTATGGGAATTGTGAAAGTGATGTTGGATCGCTATGACGCCGGCGAAATTGACGCGCTCTATCTCGTGCATAATGAATTTGTTTCGACGATGACGCAAAAACCTGTCCAGCGAAAATTATTGCCCTTACCGGAAGTGGAAACGAATAGAGAATTGCGAGGACACTGGGATTATATTTATGAGCCCGACTCCGCCAATCAGATCATGCATTTATTGCTAACACGATTTATTGAATCACAAGTGTATCAGGCGGCGGTGGAAAATCAGGCTTGTTTTTTAGCGGCTCAAATGGTGGCGATGAAGAGCGCGACCGATAGCGCAGGCGATTTAATAAAAGAATTAAATTTAATTTACAACAAAGCACGACAGGCGAGCATCACCCGCGAAATTGCGGAAATTTGTGGCGGTGCAGCGGCAATCGGCGGAGGGGAATAATGGCTACTATTAATCAAGCAGAAACGACCGGAAAAATTATCGAGATAATCGGTGCAGTAATCGACGTTGAATTTCCACGTGAACATGTGCCAAAAGTTTATGATGCTTTACATGTTACAGAGGCAGATCTCGTCCTGGAAGTGCAGCAGCAAATCGGTGATGGTATCGTACGTACGATTGCCATGGGTTCGCCGCAAGGATTAAAGCGAGGAATTTCGGTCCGAAATACCGGAAGCCCCATTCAAGTGCCCGTCGGCGAAAAAACGCTGGGACGTATTATGAATGTGTTGGGCCAAGCGATTGATGAGGCTGGTCCAATTGATACTGAAGAAAGAATGGCGATTCATCGAAAACCCCCTGCTTTTCTAGAACTTTCTGGTAGCACTGAATTATTAGAAACTGGAATAAAAGTTATCGATCTTTTATGCCCCTTCGCAAAAGGCGGAAAAGTGGGCTTATTTGGGGGCGCGGGCGTAGGTAAAACGGTTACGATGATGGAGTTGATTCGTAACATCGCGGTTGAACACAGCGGATATTCGGTATTTGCTGGTGTTGGTGAACGTACGCGCGAAGGCAACGATTTCTATTACGAAATGAAAGAATCGAATGTATTGGATAAAGTATCCCTCGTGTATGGTCAGATGAATGAACCACCCGGAAATCGTTTACGTGTAGCGCTAACGGGATTAACGCTCGCCGAAAAATTCCGTGATGAAGGTCGAGATGTTTTATTATTTGTCGACAATATTTATCGTTTCACTTTGGCGGGCGTGGAAGTTTCGGCTTTATTAGGTCGTATGCCTTCCGCGGTCGGTTATCAACCCACACTTGCCGAAGAAATGGGGAATTTACAAGAACGAATTACGTCGACCAAAAATGGTTCGATCACTTCTATTCAAGCCGTTTATGTTCCGGCGGACGATTTAACCGATCCTTCTCCAGCCACGACTTTTGCGCATTTAGATGCCACCATTGTTTTATCTCGACAAATTGCAGAGCTTGGAATTTATCCCGCCATTGATCCTCTCGATTCTACGAGCCGTCAATTAGATCCGCTCGTGGTGGGTGATGAACATTATCGTGTCGCTCGTGGCGTTCAAGAAGTCTTGCAACGTTATAAAGAGCTGAAAGATATTATTGCTATTTTAGGGATGGACGAATTATCCGAAGAAGATAAAACGACGGTGCGTCGTGCTCGTAAAATTCAACGCTTTTTGTCACAGCCCTTTTTCGTGGCTGAAGTCTTTACTGGCCAAAGTGGAAAATACGTTTCATTAAAAGATACCATTCGCAGCTTCAAAGGCATTATTCAGGGAGATTATGATGATTTACCTGAGCAAGCTTTTTATATGGTGGGCAGCATCGAAGAAGCGATAGAAAAGGCGAAAACACTATGAGCCGATATGCACCAACGATGCATTTAGACATTGTTAGCGCGGAAAGCTTGCTTTTTTCCGGCAAAGTTGAATTTGTTGGTGCCACAGGAAATGTGGGTGAACTTGGAATTTTTCCTGGGCATACCGCATTATTAACGCCTTTAAAACCCGGACAAATTAATTTAATTTTAGAAGGTGGTCGTGAGGAATATTTTTATATTTCTGGAGGAATGTTGGAAGTGCAGCCCGAAACAGTGACGGTTTTAGCGGACACGGCAGTGCGTGCCGCGGATCTAGATGAAGCCGCCGCAGAAGCCGCCAAAGCGCATGCGGAAAATTCGCTGCAAAAACAAATTATCGGCATCGAATATTCCAAGGCATTATCAGAGCTAGCCAATGCAGTTGCTCAATTAAGAACAATAAAAGCTCTGCGCACAAGAAACAAAAGCTGAAGAGGATATTTTCAATGGAAGAAAGAAGAAAAAAATCATCACTAAGAATAATCATTTTGGCCGCGGGAAAAGGCAAAAGGATGGTCTCTAATAAACCTAAAGTGCTCCACCTGTTAGGTGGAATGCCGCTACTCGAACACGTCATAAACACAGCCAATGAATTAAAACCTGAAAAAATTTATGTGGTTTATGGCAATGGTGGATCGACTTTACCCGATCAAATGAGTCATTTAAAAAATGTTGAATGGATTCACCAAGATCAACAATTAGGAACTGGGCATGCGGTGATGCAGGCCGTTCCACATTGCGATCCCAACGATCAAATTTTAGTGCTTTATGGCGATGTTCCATTAGTGCCCGCCGCTACCCTGCAACAATTAATAAAAGACACACCACGAAATGGTGTGGGCTTGGTAGTGACAGTTCTGAAAGATCCTTCCGGTTTTGGCCGCATTATTCGCAGCGAAGTGGGAAATATTTTAGCCATTGTCGAACATAAAGACGCCACACCAAAACAACGAAAAATTAAGGAAATTAATACTGGAATTATTTCCACCATGGCAAGGCATTTGCAAACCTGGTTGCCGGCTTTAAAGAATAATAATAAGCAAAATGAATATTATTTAACGGACATTATTGAGTTGGCAAATATTGAAGGCGTTCCAGTGGGCGGTGTTATCGAACACGACTTCGAATCTGTGCTCGGCGTAAATGATCGCTGGCAATTAGCGAACATGGAGCGCCATTATCAAAAATCCCTGGCCCGTGAGCTTGCCTATAGTGGTGTCACGGTACGAGATCCTACTCGCTTGGATATTCGAGGCCAACATTCGATTGCTCCTGAAGTGATAATTGATATTAACGTTGTAATGGAAGGCAAAGTAAAAATAGGCGCCAATTCAGAAATTGGCCCTAATGTTTATTTAAAAAATGTCGACATTGGTGAAAATGTAAGAGTCTTGGCAAACAGTGTTATTGAAGGCGCAAAAATTGGGGATAATTGCGAAATTGGTCCCTTTGCACGCATTCGTCCCGAGACGGTCATTCATCATAATGCCAAAGTAGGCAATTTTGTGGAAATTAAAAAATCTACCTTAGGCGAAGGCAGTAAGGCGAATCACTTAACGTATCTTGGCGATGCAACAATTGGAAAGCATGTGAATATTGGTGCTGGCACGATCACCTGCAATTATGATGGTGTCAATAAATTTCAAACCATTATCGAAGACGACGTATTTATCGGTTCAAATTCCTCATTATTAGCACCGGTAAAGATCGGGAAAAATGCCTATATTGCAGCAGGATCCGCTATTAGCCAAGATGTTAGTTCGCAAGGCCTTACTATTGCTAGAGCACGACAGACTAGCATCGAAAATTGGGAGCGTCCCAAAAAAGGGGAAAAAGTTACCAAGGTTGATATATGAGACAAAACCGGACCAATTTTATTTTAAAAAAGCGATTTTTAGCTTTTATGCATGATATCTGCGCTGTCCCTTTTGCCTGGCTGTTAGCGTATTGGCTCCGATTTAATTTAGGAAAAATGCCTCATGGTACTTTGAAACATGCTATAGACTTATTGCCTCTGTTACTGATTATACAAATTTCCGCTTATGCTATTTTTAGTTTATATCGTGGAATATGGCGATTTGCTTCAGTGCCAGATCTTGTTCGCATTGTAAAAGCGGCCATGGTTGGAAATATAGGTATGGCTGTCGTGGTGGGTCTGTGTTTCAGTTTTCTTGACATTCCCCGATCCGTTTTTCTTCTCTACCCTCTTTTACTCGTTTCTTTTTTATGTGGAGGCAGACTTCTTTATCGCATTTTACGAAATAATTTTAGAAATGTTGCGGAAGCTTCGCGTGTATTAATTGTTGGCGCCGGTCAGGCCGGGGAAGGATTGATACGCGACATTTTACGCGATGTATCAAAGCAATATGTGCCCATAGCTGTTGTAGATGATTCAGCTTCGCAAATCGGCCGGGAAATTCATGGCATTCGCGTCGTGGGAAAAATAAGGGAAATACCTAATGTTGTTCAGCGTTTTAATATTAATTTGATTTTTATTACAATGCCCTTTATCTCCTCATCTGACATGCGAGAAATTGTTCAGCTCTGCGAGCAAACCCGAAAGCCTTTTAGAACCTTGCCTGGCTTAAAAGATATCGCGGCCGGTAATGTAAGCATTAATGCCTTGAGAAAAGTGTCAATCGAAGATTTGTTGGGCCGCACACCAGTAACTTTAGATTGGGATGCCATTCAAAAATGTATTTCCGGAAAAATTGTGTTAGTGACAGGTGGTGGTGGCTCAATTGGTTCGGAACTCTGTCGGCAAGTGGCGGAGAATAATCCGACTCAATTGGTGGTTGTAGATAGCAGTGAATTTAATCTTTATACCATCGATATGGAATTACGCCAAAAATATCCGACGCTTAGATTGTCAACTTATTTGCTTGATATAACGGATCGAATAGGTGTTTCAGATGTTCTCGAGAAATATAAACCGCATGTGGTATTTCACGCGGCTGCCTATAAACATGTGCCACTGGTTGAGAATCAAATTCGCGCAGGCATTCGAAACAACGTGCTGGGAACTTGGATCCTAGCTTCTGAGTCCGCAAAAGTGGGTGTTCAGCATTTCACCTTGATTTCTACGGATAAAGCTGTGAATCCCACGAATATTATGGGGGCGACGAAACGAGCCGCGGAAATTATTTGTCAAAATTTTATGAACGAAAATATGAAAACGCGTTTTATTACTGTGCGTTTTGGAAATGTCATGGGTTCAGCTGGAAGTGTAATTCCTCTCTTTCGACAACAAATTGAGTCTGGTGGGCCAGTAACAGTGACTCATCCCGAAATAACCCGATTTTTTATGACTATTTTTGAGGCCGCACAATTAATTTTACAAGCGACTGCTTTGAAGGAAGAAGGCAAAATTTTTGTGCTAGACATGGGTGAGTCGATTAAAATAAAATATTTGGCTGAACAAATGATTCAATTGAGCGGTCTAAAAATAAACGAAGATATATCCATTACCTATACAGGACTACGTCCTGGAGAAAAACTTTACGAAGAATTATTTCACGAAAATGAAAATCTGGTAGCCACCGGACATGCCAAAACACTTTTAGCCTCTTTTCGTCCGATGGATTGGAAGGAGCTGACGGGTATTATTTATGAAATGCAGGTTGCCTGTGGTGAAAATAATGTAAAAGGACTTCAAGAATTATTGGCACAGTTGGTGCCGGAATGGCAACGAGTAGTGGAGCACTACTCTGAACCAGTTTTAATCGATTAAAATAGAAATTGAGGTCATTTTATGTTATCTGGAAAAACTTTGCTTATTACGGGAGGCACTGGCTCTTTTGGCGGTACTGTGCTACGTCGTTTTCTCAATACGAATATTAAAGAAATAAGAATTTTTAGCCGAGACGAAAAAAAACAAGATTCCATGCGCAAGCGCTATCAGAATTCCCGTTTGAAATTTTATATTGGTGATGTTCGAGATTACAGCAGTATTTTAAGTGCAAGTTCTGGAGTTGACTATATTTTTCATGCCGCCGCTTTAAAGCAAGTGCCTTCCTGTGAATTTCATCCTATGGAAGCAGTGAAAACGAATATTATTGGAACGGAAAATGTTTTAGAGGCTGCTATTCAACATAGGGTTGGCCGAGTAATCTGCCTTAGTACCGACAAAGCGGTTTACCCTATTAATGCAATGGGAATTTCTAAAGCTATGATGGAAAAAGTGATGGTTGCAAAATCTCGTCATGTAGATAATGAGAAAACGATAATTTGTGGCACAAGGTATGGGAATGTTATGGCATCACGAGGATCCGTGATACCACTTTTTTTCGAGCAATTTAAGGCTAATCAGCCGCTCACGATAACCGATCCTACTATGACGAGATTTATGATGTCATTAAATGATGCCGTTGACTTGACGATGTATGCATTTCAACATGGATCTAATGGCGATATTTTCGTGCAAAAAGCACCAGCCGCAACCGTTGAAATATTAGCACAAGCCATAATAGAAATTTTTGAGAAACCAGATCATCCCATAAAAATTATTGGTACACGACATGGTGAAAAATTATTTGAGACTTTACTGAGTCGAGAGGAAATGGCCAGCGCTGAAGATATGGGAGATTATTTTAGGATACCCCCTGATCTTCGAGACCTTAATTATAGTAAATTTGTTGAGCAAGGAGAATTAAGAATTTCTCAAGCACATGATTATAATTCTCATAATACTACCCGATTAGACCTCGCCCAAATGAAAGCGATTTTACTGAAACAAGATTTCACCTCTAATTTTATGAATAATGTAACTCCTGAATACGAATCGGTGGAGTAAAAATGGAAAAATTGCAGGTAATGACAATTGTAGGGACAAGGCCAGAAATTATTCGTCTGTCCAGGGTCATTGCTAAGCTTGATCAATTTACTCAGCATACTTTAGTGCACACAGGTCAAAATTATGCTTACGAACTCAATGAGATTTTTTTCCAGGATCTTGGAATTCGAAAACCAGACTATTTTCTAAATGCTGCCGGCGATACGTCTGCTGAAACGATTGGAAAAATTATTATGGCTATCGATGCATTACTGGAAACGGTGCAACCTGAGGCCGTGCTTATTCTAGGCGACACTAACAGTTGCCTAGCCTCAATAGCTGCTAAACGACGTCATATTCCCATTTTTCACATGGAAGCAGGTAATCGCTGTTTTGACGACCGAGTTCCAGAAGAGGCGAATCGCCGTATTGTGGATCATGTCAGTGACATTAATCTTACTTACAGTGCTATTGCCCGCGAATATTTATTAAAAGAAGGCTTTCCGCCAGATCGCGTTATTAAAACAGGCAGCCCAATGTTTGAAGTACTATCTTATTATCAACCTTCTATTGAGCGCTCGAATATTTTAAAAAAATTAAAACTAAAGTCTGAACATTATATTGTCTTCAGCGCGCACCGTGAAGAAAACATTGATAGTGATCCTCATTTAATGAAACTGGTTGAGGTGCTTAATGCTCTTGCAACAACCTATAATGAACCCATTATTGTTTCCACTCATCCACGCACGCAAAAGAAATTTACCTCAAAAGGAATTACTTTCGATCCACTGGTCAGACTGCTAAAACCACTTGGATTTACGGATTATATTAAATTACAAACCTCGGCCCGTGCGGTGCTTTCTGATAGCGGCACTATCACAGAAGAGTCCTCTATTTTAAATTTCCCGGCTTTAAATATTCGCGAGGCGCATGAGCGTCCTGAAGGTTTTGAAGAAGCCTCGGTAATGATGACGGGTCTTGAACTTCCCCGAGTCTTGCAAGGGCTGGCAATATTAGAAAAGCAAAAGCGTGGCAAAAATCGAGATTTAAATATAGTTTCGGATTATGAAGCACCAAGCGTATCTGATAAAGTGCTGCGAATTATTCAAAGTTATACTGATTATGTTAATCGGGTAGTTTGGAGAAAGTATTAGGATCAGAAAAGTCGCGTGTAAGCGCCTCTTTCATTGAAAAGGGGGGCTGCCATTCTAACAGATTTCTGCATTTAAAATTATCAATGACTAGCGAACTGGTTAAGCGAGAGATTGCCTTTCTTTTTCCGGTAACCAAGCCCAAAAAATATAGCCAACTGACGGGGAATTTGTACAATCTTAAAGGGACTCCAAGAGCTTTAGATAGGTTTCTGATTAATTTGGGGGTCGATATTGGTTCGCTATCGCTAACCAAGAAGCTTTGATTCGCGGCATTTTTGTGGTTTAAACAGCAGCTAATGATGTTGCAGAGATTTTCAACATAAATCATACTTCTCAAATTTTGAATTGAAGCGAGTGGTAAAGGGATTTTCATTTTAACGAGTTTGACCAGTGCTTGAAAATTTGCTGTAGCCTCTTTCCCATAAATTAAAGTAGACCTTAAAATGACAATTTCTAGAGGACTTTTGTC
This sequence comes from uncultured Gammaproteobacteria bacterium, assembly GCA_963711375.1. Lineage (GTDB taxonomy): Bacteria > Pseudomonadota > Gammaproteobacteria > Coxiellales > Coxiellaceae > CAVQDV01. The sequence goes on along the minus strand of CAVQDV010000005.1, from coordinate 1,001,721 downwards.
AGCGATTTCCCACAAGACTTGCTCGGCTTCCCACTTGCTTTGGCCATAAGCGTCTTCTGGATGAAGGGGATCATTTTCAGTTATTTTTTTTATTTCCCCGTCTTTAGTCGAGGAATTTTCACCATGAACTTTGACTGAGCTAAGATAAATAAAGCGTTTTATTCCTCGCTCCGCCGCTTTCTCGGCTAAATGGCGGGTAATGTCGACATTAATGCTTCGAAATTCCGCTAGAGGATTTTCGATTGATTCTCGCACGACATGAGCACGAGCCGCTAAGTGAATAACCACTTCAATATCATCAAAAAAAGTTGGGGAACTTGCGGCGGTGATAAGATCATCTGCAATTTGGAAATGGAAAGCATTGGAAAAAGAGCGGTTTTCCTCTTGCAGCCTACGTGCGTCTTCTTCACTTCTCACAAAAGCGGAAATTTTATGGCCCTGTTGAAGAAGGGTTTTGCAAAGCCTTCGCCCGACAAACCCATTGGCCCCCGTAATTAAAATTGCTTTTTTGGAAGGATTCATTAGGTTTTCAGCATAGAGTATCGTGTTAATTTAATTTCATTAGCGAGTTCGGCTAACATGTCCGCTTGTGATGGAGGTACATACCCTGTGGCTTCTCTAAATTTATTGCTGTTAAGACTGCGTTCGCATTTAAAGCTGTCGTCAGGCAATATGGAGATGTCATCGCGATTTAATAATGCGGCTAATTTACTTAGCAAATCAAATTTAGAAATTGGATTGCTTGAGACATGCCACACTCCAGATAAAGTAAGATGACTCTCTAAAATTATTTCGACAAGCCGGGACATTTCTATTGTTGTTAAGCCGCTGTATATCGCATGGCGATAACCTTTAATTGTGCCGCTTTGCGCAAGAAACCACTCGAGCAATGCCAGTTTTCTCGATAATTCGAGACCAATAATGGAAGAACGAATCGTTACGCAATGGGGGGCGTCAATTTCTCCAAGGTGCTTACTTTTTCCATATAAATCTTCAGAATCTGGAAGGTCTAATTCTGAATAATTTCCAGTCTTGCCACTAAAGACACAGTCCGTGCTGAAATGAATCATTCGGGCCCCAATGGTTTGGCATAAATTATAAAGTCTATGAGGAAATAAAGTATTAATTTCAATGGATGGAAAAATATCTTTAGCGGCTTTTCGTTGTTTAATAATACCCACCGCATTTATGACGGCATTGGGTTTGAAATCTGAAAATATTCGGATTAAATCTTCAAAATCACGACGGATATCAATGCCAGTGTAACAATTTTTAGCTTCGAAAAGTTTCAGGTGACTATAATGTGAATATTCCTGTCGCAGTACAACGCGAACATCGTGTTTTAGTTTTAATTGTTTTAGCATTTGATGACCGAGCATGCCATCCCCGCCGATAATCAGTATTTTCATCGTGTTAACCCCTACATTTTTCGGTAAGCAAAGAGCCATATTGTATCAGAAGTTCGGTTTTTTCATAGTTTTTAAGGTAATATTCCCTAGCCTTATTGCCCATGCTTTTTCTCGTTTCGGGAGAAAGTGTAATAAATTTCTCTACAGACTCTGCGAAGCTTGATCCAGATTCTTGTGAAAAGACGAGGGCGGCCCCGCTGCTTTCCGCAATGTTGAGAGATTCCCCTGTTAATCCGCAAAAAATCGGTTTTCCAAGTGAGAGTGAAAATAATAATTTAGAGGGAATTGTCATTGAAAATAAGGATGTTTTGGCCAGGTGAACGATTTGGGCGTCGGATGCCTGTATGGCCTGGATTACTAGCTCCGGTGCCACTCTTCCATGAAAGGATATATTGACAAGTCCAAGTGAGTCAGCGAGCTTTGTTAATTTTTCCAGTTCTGAGCCTATGCCATAAATATTAATTTGTACGCCTATTTTTTTACTTTGGAGAATGGAAGCCGCTTCTACAAGGAAATCCATTTTTTGTGCCGGCCCCATATTTCCTGCATAGACAATAACGGGGCTAAGATTGTTTGGAAAATTAATGCCAATATCTTTTGGAGGACATTCAGTCCACACTGGAATTAATGTTAATTTTTCCTGAGGAATTCCATCGCTTGCATATCGTTTCATTATCCCTTGCGAAGTGCATATTAAAAGATTCGCTCTAAAATTAATCCATTTGGAGTAAGAATACATGAGATTTAATAGAAAAGAATTTGGCGCAACTCCGGACGCCGTAAAACTTTCTGGCCATAAATCGGCGCAGATGAAAGCGAGCTTTGAACGTAAAACATACTTATGCCAAAAAGAGGCGAGAGCGCTTGTGAAAGGCGTTTGATAAACGAGAACTAATTTTGGACGTGCACAAACAAATGGTGCAAATAAGGCTGCGATGGAGGCGAAAGACAAATAGGAAATAAAACGTCTTACCTTAGACAGGCCGTGGTAAGGATAAAAGGGCAGTCGCCAAACACTGAGACCATTCTCCATTTTTTTTGTTGGCCAAAGCGATTTTACCGAGTCAAAAAATTTCCCGTGGGGGTAATTGGGATGAGCGGTTAAAACCGTTACTTGATGTCCTTCTGCGGACAGAAACTCAGCAATATCGGAGGTTACGAAGCCCTGCTCAGGAGAATAATGTTGAGTTATCAATAAAATTTTCATTTTGAAGCACCTCTAGATATGGGAATTATTTTTTCTAATAAATTAATTAGAGTTTCAATAATTAGATCCCAAGAATACTTTGTGAGAATATGGTTTTTGAGATTGTCTCCCAACATGGCAAGTGTGGAGGAATTCTCCAGCATTTTATTCAGTCCCTTTTGTAATCCATCTGCGTTTGCTTCCACAACAAAGCCACCTCTAATTTTTTCAATTTCGTCAAAACCGCATTGATTTGTAATTAATGCTGGTTTTCCAAGGCAACCCGCCTCAAGTACCACCATAGACATCGCTTCTGATCGAGATGGGATTACTAAAAATTCAGAATTTTGATAGAGCATTGTTTTTTGTATACCACTCACCGGACCGGTGAAATGAATGCGATCGGCCAGTTTGAATTTTTCGATCATTTTTTTAAGCGGCGCTAACAGGCCTTCATCAGGGCCAGCTAAAATGAGATGGTACGAATCAAACCGTTGAGGGAGCTTTGAAAACGCTTCTATTAAAAGATCAGGGCCTTTGATGAGGCTTAGTCGACCCACGAACAATATATAAGGGTTTTTTGTGGGTGGAATAAAAGTGTTATTAAGGTCAGAAAAAAGAGTTGGGTCGACTCCATTTGGAATAAAAATAATATCTTGTTTCGGTATCCCATAATCGGTAAAGTGCTCAACTTCATTTGACGCAATGGCAACAAAGCCATGGGCCTTTTTAATTAATTGAGACCCACCTAGAAAATTATACATTTTTTTAAGAATTCTTGATCGGCCAAAAATAGGTAATGCGCCAGCTGGCGTAACAATATAAGGTTTTTGACATTGTCGGATAAAAAAATACACAAGAAGATTCAGCAAGGTCCAGTGCCCATTTAAACAAACAATATCCGCATTTTTTACAGCTGACCGAATTTTCAAAAGCGCTGGTTTTGGCACGTAAAATCGCCTATTCCAACAAGGGAGGCTTATTATTTTCACGCCTGATAGGGCATCGATTTTTTCGGTCGAAGGCAGTGGATCCAGCGTGAGTATCTGGCATTCGAAACCTTTTTTCTGTAAAAATCGGCTGATTTGATAACTCCGTTCCGCTGTACCCCCTCCGGTAATGCAGTCAATTGAATGGTTGACGTTAAGGATTTTCATTTTCACGCTCTGTTTTGTACCAGGAAGCAAATTTAGCTAATGCGTCATCCAACGAGATCTCTGGACGATAACCCAATTTTGATAAATTTTCCCCGCGATAAATCTGAGTAGGATTAATTTTTTTCTGCCGAAATCCTCGATATAAAGTTTTATATATCCATAAGGGAAATTGAATGATGGGGAAAGTCCTTTTTTTGGCACCCAAAAGAGCGCCCAATTTTTTTTCTACATCTAGGTAGGTGAGCGGAATTTCTCCGTCGTCGCTAAGCAGATAAATATTCTCCTGCAGTTGTTGAGCTTCGGCTAAACAAATTATCGCAGAAACCACATTCTCTACTCCAACGAGATTTAAATAACGTTTTGAAAGCAGGCAAGATTTTAAATAATTTTTAAAAGAATTTCCGGTGCTAATTTCATCGGCCTGTTTTATTAGATTTTTACCATAAGCGCCAAAAATTTGAGTGGGCCTCAAAAGAGCGATTTCAAAGTTGTTGGAAAAGTCATTTATCAATAAATTTTCAAGTAATAACTTTGACCTTTCATAAGATGAACTTGGATTGCATGGAGTTTTTTCGTTTAGCAAGGGGTGACTTATATTTCCATAAACTGAGGCTGTGCTGCAGTGAATCAAGCGAGCTATTTTTTTCTCGGCGGAAATTTCTGCTAAATTTCGGAGTGCTGTGGCATTATCGTTTGGGTTTTGTGAAAGATACGTCAAATTAATTACCGTATCGCCGGCTTCAATAGCTAATTTTAAGGTATTTTTATCGAGTAAGTCTCCAATAACTGTGTGGAGCATACCTGAAACTGGATATTGGAGGGAAATAGGATGGCGCGAAAAGAGTTTTACTTCTTCAAACACCTTATTCTGAAGGAGTTTATGGACAAGATGCTTTCCAACAAATCCGCTCGCTCCGAAGATGCTTACTTTTTTTACCATTTCAAGTCCTTGAAAGAGCGGTGTGCGCTCTCCGAGAGTTTAAATAATAAAAGGCAAGCATTACAGTAATAAAGACAAGGTTGACAAATAGACACTCCAAAAAATTGATCACACCCAAATAGGGAATATTTAATCCCGATACGCACCAATAACTTAAAATTATGCCCTGCTGAGCATTAAGAAAAGGTGAGTTAAAAAAATAAGAGCTCATTTTCTCAAGTGAAATTAAAACTAAAGAAATAATAAATATTCCAATAAAAACAATAGGCAGTGATTGAGAGTAATTTAAAAAGCCAACGAGTCCTGGTAAGGATGAAAATGATTTATTCTTAACGGGGTGATAATCGAGGGCGAGCACCTTTTGAGTATAAATACCGACCCTGTCAGTGAAGCTGGGTTTTTCCAGTAGAGCCGTCTTGAAAAAGTCCATTCCCCCTTCTTGAAAAGCCGTCGTTGCCATGATGGCTTCTAACCCGATCCATCGTTCTATAGGAAAAAATACCGAAATATGTAGCGGGGCGGAAGGAGTTGTTGTTTGAATAATCTTATGTGCGTGAGATGTTGGGAGAATTTTTATGTCCTGGTGAGAGTGAGATATTGTTGGAGTTTCAGTTTTCTGATGATTCTCTTGCGTTTGGGGAAGATAATAGTGAGCACGAAGTTTTTGCACAGAATAAAGAGTTATTACAGCTAAGATGAGGTAAGTGCAAATGACACTTTTATTTCTTAATGCAACGGACCCTATATTTTTAACCGAAGCATTTTTTGAAAAAAAGACAATTAACAAAGGGATGGTCCAAAATGGGTAAGTTGCGCGGCTTAGAGTTGTTATAGCGGTTAAGCTTGCTGAGAGAAAAATAATACTTAATAACAGGCGGAAATTGCTTGATGAGTTGTCATACTCCCAACTAATCAGTAAGGAAAGACAAAGAGGAGTGACAAAGATGAGTAACCAGTCAAATAAGGCGTTCATATGAAGTGGGAGGACCCATTTTTGAGGCAAGGCAGTTAGGTTTAATTGGCCGATAACATTTAAAAAATTTAGGATCAAGATACTAATTATCAAAAATAGCCAAACTAAGTTTTTGTACTTGAAATATAGAAATTTAGCCTCTATGACGGGCTTTAACAATACTTTTTTCTTAGTTTGAAAAGGTAGTAAATAATCGACAATAAAGTAGCTAGCCATCACTCCAATGCCAGAAACAATGGACACCATTAAGACACGGTCCCAAAGATAGGAAGATTCACCCCATATCCAATAACCAATGGGTTCGATAGGAAATACTTGCACTAAAAAATAAAGCATTGCTTTGGCCCAGAATCCCAAAAATAACATCATCCCAATGAAAAACCAGGAATACGACTTTGGTCTTGTTAAGCAGAGAAATAAAATTACCAGCCATACGAAATCAAATAACAAAAATACGAGGCTTGAGCCAGGATAGTATGGTATCGCAAACAAAGAAGCTATGGCAAGAAAGTTAACGAGAATAACTCCAAAAATCTTGGTGCAAATACCATTCATGCTTATGCTTTCCCTTTAGTGAAATGGTTCCTAAAAAACCGGATTGATCTATGAAGCAATCGATTTAATAATGCATTGAGAATAATTCTGTATGTGCTTATTGCGAGTAGTAAGCTTGGAGATAAATAGAAGGCTTTAAGAAAATAAGACGACCCTTTTAAGAAGCGATTTGAGCGCCAGTGTGTCCTCGCTGATATAAGATAAGATTTTCCGATTATTTGCGTTTTCATGCCGATTAATAGAGGGTCTGATGTTGTACTAAGCAAGGATTTCATTAACAATATGTTTTCATCAGCTCGTTCAGAAGAGACTTTTCCAAACATGGTGGATTGCTCGTGAATTCGATAGTGGCCCAAGATTTTAGGTATGTGGATGAAGTCGCCGATTTGGGCTAGTCTTATTTGATGCTCAAAATCGGGCATTAAGCGATAAGCATGGTTCCACGCGCCTACCTTCGCGAAAGCAGATTTCAACATAAAAGCCCCAACACCAATTTGACAGGCCGCATTTTTGATCATTTTGTAATAGTCATAATCAGGAGCATGATAGGTTCTAATAAAGCGAGATTGGTTGTCTATTAAAATATTATCTGGATAGGTAAGAACTACTTTTGGATTATTGAGAAAGTAATTTACTGTAATTTCGACAGCGTCTGGTGTTAATACATCATCAGCACTTAAATAGCCGATAATGTCACCATGAGCCGCGGCCCATCCTTTATTGAGTGTTTTTGCCTGCCCCATGTTTTCGTGAGATTCAAAAAAGAAAATCTCTTTGTATTTTTGCATAAAGGCTGAAGTCTGATCAGTAGATCCATCATCTAAAACAATTAACTCTACATTTTTGTAAGTTTGACAAAGAACACTCTCTATCGCCTCTTCAAGGTAAGGTAAACCGTTGAAAGTCGGTATCACAATACTGACTAAAGGTGGGGTTTTATTTGACATAGCTCGCTATCTTTCTTAAAAAAATAAAATCCAATGGCTGCCATAATGGCCCAATATATTGCGTAGGTGATTGTAAAGCTATATGTCACGCCGATCAAGCCATAAGTTCTGGCGATAATATGGCTTAAAACCACAAATAACAAGCTTAAAACGATTTCGGTCGCTATGTAAGTTTTGGTCCAAGCCTTAGCCAGAAGTAGGTAAGTGAAGAGCCATCCGCCGATCCGAAAAAAATCGCCTACTAGTTGAAAAAGAAATAGATTTCGAGCTGGTAGAAAAGCTTTGCTGTATAAGGCATAAATTATGAAATCTCGTAGGAAATAAATGAAACAGAGGGAAACGAGCACTATGGGCATAATCACTTTGTAAGCCGTCCACATTTCTTTTTTTATGTCTTGTGTATTTTTGAGTTCGGATAAACGAGGTAAGTAATAGGCCGTCAGCGCTAGGGTTGCAAACGTTAAATATGAATCACTGATGCGAATTACGGCTTGCCAGTACCCAACGGCGTGCCAAGTAAACAGGCGGCTTAAATCATAGCGAACGATAATTTGGGCCACGGGGACAGTTAGTGTACTGATGATGCTCATCAATGAATAGTGCGATAAGTTCTTGATATATTGCCAGCTTACATTGAAATGAAGCAAGAATTTGAACCATTTTTGATGGTAAGTTAGGCTGATATTAATGAGCAAAACTAGGGCTTGTGTCAGGATAAGTGCAAGTAAGGCGCCACGGAAGCCATAAATCATGGTCATAAAACTAATAACACAAACACAGAGCAAGCTGCTTAGTATGTTTATCCAGGTCATCCGGCCAATTTGCTTATATCCATTGAGAATGGCGAGTAACAATAGATTTAAAGCTGAAAAGAATTGGGAGAAAGCAGTGATTACGATTAGGTAGGCGTAGTTTTGAGAGCCAATTATCCACTCGGAAAGAGATTTTTGAAAAATAATGGCCAAGGCAGATGTAATCAGGGAAAAAGTAACTGTATATACAACACTGCTACTAATAAAGGCTTTTAGAGTCTTTTCGGACTCATAAGCGTATTCAGCAACGTATTTAATCACCCCAAGGCTGATTCCGCCGCCAGCAATAATTGCTAGTATATTGATTAAATTGGTAAATTGACCAAGTTTGGCTACCCCACTTGGCCCAAGATATAAGGCAATAATTTTAATGGTCACAAGGCCAGTGACAATCTTAACAAAAGTGGCAGTGCCTGTAAGAAAAGACGTTTTGAGCAGGGATTTCATTGTTGTAATTTGCCAGTGCCAGTGAAAAAAGCCGATGATATAAGAAAGCCAGTCTAAAATCGACATAAATTGACGTGCCGACAAAACATGGCTAGAATCGCCGCATGCAAGAAAATACACCAAATTGGCTCAATAATGCTGCGGGTTATACCTTAGTAGCCACGGTTTTTTGTATGCCATTGTCCGTCACCATTTTAGGTCCATTGTATCTTCTTGCTGTGGTTTTTGCAGTTCTAAATGCAAGACAGTGGCGCTTACAGCCACACTGGTGGCGCCATCCCGTTATTCTCGCTATTGGCTTGTATTTGCTTTTATACGTGGTCGGAATGGCTTATAGCGTGGGCGGATGGCATGATCGACTTAAGGACTTTTATAAACATTTTTGGATTTTAGGTACTATTTTATTAATGCCTATTTTCATCGAGAAAAAATGGCGAGATTATGCAATCAACGCATTTTTAGCCGCCATGATTCTCACGCTAATTTTATCCTACTGTAAATATTTTGGGCTTTTTTCCTGGCGACCTGATCGTGGCCACTCGGCTTTATTTGTTAGCTACATTGTTCAAAGCGAATTGATGGCCTTTGCTGCCATTTTGCTTTTAGATCGCTTTTTATCAGAGCCAAGAAAGCGAAGTTATTTACTGATCATTGCCCTTCTGATGATTATTAATATTTTCATCCTGTCAGAAGGAAGAAGTGGTTATATCACTTTTTGCTTATTATTTTGTTATCTCATGTATCACCGATTTCATTTTCAGGGCCTAATTCCAGGTCTTTTTGTTGTAATTTCATTATGCGGATTAGCCTATGTCTTCTCTTCCACACTTCATGCAAGGGTCAATTTAGTGCTCATGCAAACGAAAGATAAACATTATTTAGATAGCAATACTTCCATTGGAAAGCGTTATGCGCAGGCCTCAAATAGCTGGTATTTAATAAAGCGGGCTCCCTGGTTTGGCTACGGCACCGGTGGAATTGGTGTCGCTTATCATTCGCTCCCCCCCGAACGCTTTCAACGCGCTGTCGAGCAGGATCAGGTCGATATCGATTATCTCAATATTTTTATGAAATTTGGGCTTGTCGGATTAGCGGCTGTTTTTGCTTTTTTCTTGGTGCTGTGGTACCAAGCGACTTATTTAGAATCTCGCGAACGTTTTATCGCCCGTATTTTGATTTTATTTTTCTTGCTGGGTGCATTCGCCAATGATGTGATGAGTACAATTGTCACGAGCCATTTTTTATCGCTATTTCTGGCTTTGACTTTTGCGCCTTTACTCTCTCGTGAGAAACTGCCTCAAAACCAGATATATCCCTCCATCAAGTCGCAGAATGACGGAAGCTACAAGTCTTCTCCCCTTAATTTTTTAAGTAGATGATATATTTTTCACGCTGAATCGCTTGGCGATAATGAGTTTGGATAAACTTCAAGAAAGGATCATTATTATTATATTTGTAAGAATAAGGTGAGCTTTGAGGATTATCGGCTACTCCCAAGACCTGTACGATCACATCCGGAAATTGTCCTGACTCTTGAAAGTAATTCAGCGTGGAGTTTTTGTTAAAGCTTGGGTAACGGTCAGTGGAAAAAAGCCAAACCGTATTGGTCTGCGGTCTCATCGTGGTTAATAAATATCCGCTTGGGAAATCATCAAAAAATAAGACGCTCTTGTCTGGGGAGGAGACTTTGGACAAATCGGTCTGCATTTCAGATAAAAATTTATATTTTTCGGATGTCGTATATAAACCAGAAAAAGGCCCGGATTCTATTTTTTTTTGAAGAGTTCCTATCGGTTGGTCTCCATAATTATTCATCAAATCCGATCGAGTCAATGCTACAAGAATCAACATCAAAAAGAGAATGCCTGAACATAAAGTAAAATTTTGAACTTTGGTATTGCTGAGATTACTTTCGGCTTGTTCGGATAATAACGCTACAAACAGGAGGGTTGCGACCGGCATAGCCAATCCGCCAATAATGGTATTATACCAGCCATTACCGCTTGCCCAAGCTGAAATGCAGCCTCCCACAAAACCGGGAAGCCAAATAAATAGTAAAATGCGATTCGCTAAAGGATGTTTTTTGGCAAATATATAAATTAATGGCGCAATCAGTCCTATAAGACTTAGATAGATCATGAAATAATTTTCAACCCAACCCTCATTTACTAAAATTAATATCATTAAAATTGAGGCGAAGAAATAAGCGGGTTTAAAGAAACGATGAACAAAAAAAGCCAGAACATAGAGGCTGGTGAAAAAAAGTTTGTGTGGGAAAGCGTGATAGAAATTCAAAAAAATATTCAAAATTTTATCTAAGCCACCGCCTTGGACACCGACTGATGTAGAAAATAGATAAATTTTTTCAAGATTGGAAAAGCCAGCGCTTACTAAAAAATAAGTCAAAATTGATCCACAAATACAAAGGCCCAGGAAATAGTAAAGAGTAAACTTCCATGAGCAACGATAAATCCAAATCAGGAGAAAAAGGAAGAGTGCAAGAACAGTAAATGGAAAATAGCAAAAACAGGCTCCCCCTATCAATAATCCAGAAATTAAGGGCCTTTCTCGGTATGAAACACTGGAAAATAAAGCAATGATGCCAGCCAATAAAAATAATGAGCTTAGTGTATTGTAACTTAGGCTATAAATGAAAAATGGAGTAAAAGCGACTGGTAAAAATGCAATTAGCATTGCCATTCTTAAATCCATTATTCGTTTTAAAAAGGCCAACAAAGTCGCGAAAACCCCCAAGGTAAATATTACGTACAAATATCGAGAAAAAAGAATGATGCCAAAAGTTGATTTATGAATTACATAAAATACGTAGAAGATGGGGTAAAGTAGTAGTGAAAAAGGTTGTACCACGTTGAATTCGTCGACAAAGGGTTTTCCACCTTGGATATAATGATAGGTCATGGCGATATAAAATGGCTCATCATAAAAGTCGAGTGTAAAGTGAATGCGATATAAAATAAGCAAGGCTAGCGCCAGTAAAAAAAAAATAACGGTAAATGAGGTGATTTTTTTAATATTCATCATAGTTGTCCTGAGGTATTAGGGCTTAGGTTAAAGCCAAACCTTCGAAGACTAGATCTTAAGCCAAATGGATGAGCATGTCACCTTCGAGAATTTACCGGCAGTCATAGTTAATTTTTATTTCATAGCTTTAATGGCGACTGAGGCCAACAGTAAAATGAGTGTGGCGGCCAAGAGGCATGGTAATAGAAGTATGGGCCATTTAAGGGCGATAAGGGTCAGGGGCAATAAAACCGACACATTAAAAAATAAAATGAATAGTGTGACTTTTTGATGACTAAAACCCTTTTGCACTAATTTTTGATACACATGTTCACGGTGCGCCATATGCAAAGCTTGTCGCCGTTTTAAGCGGGAAATCAAGGTAAAAGTAGTGTCAAAAATAAAGACTGCCAACAATATGATCCAGCAGATCATCGGTAAGGCATGCTGATTTTCCGAAGCGATGGCTAATACCGCAAAGAGATAGCCTAGCAATCCACTTCCAATATCGCCCATAAAAATTTTGGCTTTAGGCCAATTCCAAATAAGAAATCCTAGCGTAGCGGGAACCAGTAATAAACAAATGAAGGCCAATTTACTGCCGATAAGAAACAGTAATATTCCCGCAACGAGACTCACAAATACGGCTTCGCTTCCTGCAAGCCCGTCTATACCATCCATAAAATTATAAAAATTAATGCTCCACACAATGCCAAATACCCCGAGCATAGAGCCAATCCATCCCAAATAAAGCGTAGAAACCCCTACATTCACAGAGGGAAATCCATTTAAGCAATAGAGAGCCCATATTGCTGAAATGAAATGGAAAAGTGCTCTCCATCGAGCGGAGAGAGAATAAAGGTCATCGAGCCAACCGACAAGAGCTATTAAAATTCCGCCTAATAACGCGAGCGCTACATTTTCGGGTACTAAATTAATATGATAAAGCCACATAAGACCAATATAAAAAGAAAGCGCAATGGCGATGCCGCCACCACGAGGTGTTGGAACCGTATGTGAACTTCTTTCATTCGGAACATCGAAAATGGCCAGGCGTAAAAGCAGAGCCCGCACAATAAAAACTGTGAGGGAGGAGATAAAAAAGAGACTAAGTAGTATTAAGAAAAAATTCATGCAAGTTCACCTTGGCTAATGATTGCATGATGTTTTTTTACAATCAAGAAAAAAGAATGGATAGAAACAGGTTTTTTTGCAGGTTGCGGAATTAGGCACATTCAGGTTATGATCTTGGCGCTGCAGTTGAGAGAAGCAGTAGAACAAGGAGAAATTGGAGTTTTTAATGTCAAAAGTGCTTATCACAGGGATAAATGGATTTCTTGGCCAACACATAGCGAAAAAATTTAAAAGTGATCATGATATCTTTGGATTGGCTCGTAATCAAGCGAAGGTTCAAGTAGACATAGGAGAACCTTTTTCCGATCAATTTCCAATTGATAATCCCATTATTATTCATGCGGCCGCTTTGATGCCTCGGGGAAATTCTAATCAAGCATTAGTGGATTCGAATATTCAAGGTACCAAAAATATATTAGATTGGGCTGTAAAAAATAAGGCTAAAAAATTTATTTTCATCTCTAGCGGAGGTATTTATCGAGCTAAGAATGATTTTTTCCATAAGGAAAATGGTGCGATAGATCCCATTGGCGTTTATGCTTATACGAAATACATTGGTGAAAATCTTGTGAAAACCTATCATGAAGCCTATGGTTTACCCATTACGATTTTTCGTCTTTTTTATCCGTATGGTGAAAATCAGAAAAATGGAATCATTCCGCTTGTCTCCAATATGTTAAGCAAAAATGAAAGCATTAGCATTAGCCTTAATGAAAGGCCCAATATAAATCCCATTCATATTGATGATGTTATTAATGCGATTTCTTTGTCTATGGACAGCGGATTTGCTTTTGAAACTTATAATTTATGCGGGGATGAAATAATCAGTTTCGCACAAATTGTTCGCGTATTGGAAAAAAAACTCAATTTAAAAGCTAAGCTTAAAAAGAGCAATGAGCCCAGATACGATTTGATGGGGGACAATAGCCTCCTAAAGGAAAAACTTAATTGGAAACCCATTCGAAGCTTCAATATATAATTAAATAAGGAACTTAAAATTAATGAACCGATATGGTATATCAAATTCAAAAATCTTTATTACTGGTGGAGCTGGATTTATTGGAACTCAAATTGCTGCCATTCTAGCAGAGGAAAATGAAATAATATTGTATGATAATTTACATAATAATGCCTATGAAAATACATCCTTAAAAAACCACACGAATGTAAAATTAGTAAATGGAGATGTCCTCGATTTAGAGGCATTGAAAAAAGCTATGGATAAGGATGTTGAATATGTCATCCATTGTGCGGCTATCGCGGGAGTGGGCACTGTTATTGTGGATCCCATGCGAACATTGCGGGTTAATATTTTAGGTGTATTTAATGTTTTTGAAGCCGCGCAAGCTCTGGCAAAATTAAAGCGAATTATTGATTTTTCGACGAGCGAGGTCTTTGGACAATTTGCCTATAAAGTCAAGGAACATGAAGCGAATCCACAGATTTCTATTAATGAAGGTCGATGGACCTATGCCATTAGTAAATTAACAGGAGAATTTATTGCTCACGCGCATCATGTTCAAAATGGTCTTCCGACTGTTACCGTTCGACCATTTAATATTTATGGCCCAAATCAGGTAGGAATTGGGGCCATTCATAATTTCATTTTGCAGGCCATTCGACATGAAACTCTATACGTTCATAATGATGGAACCCAAATTAGATCCTGGTGCTATATTGATGATTTTGTTCATGGCCTTTTACTAGCGCTGTCAAACCCAAAAGCCATCGGTAAAGTGTATAATATTGGAAGTCCAGAGAGTACAGTGACAGTCATTAATTTAGCCGAAAAAATTCGGGATATCGCCGGGAGCCGCTCAAAAATTGAGAACAAAAAAATACATTATGAAGATGTTAATATTCGTGTACCCGATATAGACGCGATCCGCAGTGATTTACATTACGAGCCTCAAGTAAGATTGCATGAGGGTCTGACACGAACAATAAATTGGTATGCCAAAAAAAATCATGAATCAAAAATCAGTGCACCTATGTAATGTGGCGAATATGGCTTACGGATATTGCAAGATATTATCTGAAATGCAAAATCCCGTTGAGTTGTATTGTAATAACATTAAGCATTTAATGAGTCAGCCGGAATGGGACGATCTTAACTTAGATCCCGAACAATTCCAGGATGAAAATGATTTTTCGAAAAATCAAGGAAATTTTGGGGATTACCAACGCCCCGCTTGGTTTCATTCAACGAGTCTGCTCACTTATAATCATCCTATATTCGTAAAAGCAAGCCGAATATTGCCTGCTAATATGATTCAAAAAATCAAACCTTATTATATTGATCTTTGGAAAAGTATCAGTTCCGCTATTAGTATTAAATCAAACTCTCATTGGGACAAAAGATTCAAGGAGCTTATGAAAATCTCTGATCAATATGGAGAAAAATGGAAAATACAAAAAAAAGATTTGCATTTATTTTTGAACCAAGCGAAGTGGCTTCTTGGCCAATATAGTGAAGACGATGTTTTGTTTGGCTATATGTATGCCCCCATCACGATGATGCTCTTAGGAACTAACCCAAGTGTCAGTGTAGAAATCGGCACTTTAAGAGATGTTGCCTCTTCAGAGGATACTCTCAGTAAATTGATGCGGCTTGCCTATCGCACGAGTTCTCACTTGTTGATTACCAATCCTGATGGCAAGCCATTTGCGGATGCTCTGGATTTACCGAATGGCTATACTTTTATTCCACACCCGGTCGATGAAGATATTTATAAACCCCTGGAAGCGAGTGGGTCAGAAATTCAGAAATTGAGAACAGAGCTTGGTATTCCACTTCACTATGATTATTATCTACTGGCTCCAGCTAGACAAAATTGGAAAGTGAAGGGAAATGATAAATATTTTCGGGCTTTTGCGGAATTAATTCGCTCGAATATTAATGCTTTATTGATCATTCCAGCGTGGGGGCAAGAAGTTCAGCGAAGTAAAAAATTCTGCGAAGAAAATAATATCAGAAATATTCTCTGGATAAAGCCGATTTGTGAAAAGCGCATGATTCAATACTTTCATGCGGTCGATGTGGTTTTGGATCAGTTTGAGTTGAGCGTATTTGGATTAATTACCCCAAAGGCTTTGGCCTGCGGAAAACCCGTTTTGACATCCTACCGTGAAGAATTTCATCGTTGGTGTTTTAAGGACCATCCACCCCTATTGTCTGCGGATTCTGATAAAGCCATATTTACGGAATTAAAGAGGCTGTATGAAAATAAGGAATTGGCTAGACAAATTTCTTTTCAATCTCGAGCTTGGGTTCTGGAACATTATTCAAAAGCACGAGTGCTAGAAACTATGGAAAAGGTAATGAAAATAGCGATAGATAACTTTAGGCGGAAAGTGGGGTGAAAACATTACATCTGGCCAACATCGCCAACATGGCTTATTCATACACGAAACTCTTGCAACAATATCCCGAATCGCAAAATGAAAATCGGCATGAAGTTTTGTGCTATGATTTAAAGCATATTTTGAGTTTGCCCGAAAGTTATGAGAACATTATTACGAGCGAAATGACGGAAGGTGAATTTTTAAAAGATGAATATTTTTATTCTCGGGAGTATTTGCCAGACTGGTATCAACGAATTAAAACGGCCGATTTCTTTCATGATCTCTTTTCAGGCACGAAGAAAAAATTACTGTCTGATGCCTGGTGTCGACGATTAATGTATTTCTCTGAGCAATATGGAAAAAATTTTACCTTGAGAAAAGACGATATTAAGAGTTATCGTCTCTTGGCGGATGTTTTGTCAAATTTTTTTATTGAGAAGTATGACATTATTTTTGGCTATGCTTATGCACCCGTTCCCCTCCTGCTCAACGCTAGGATTCCCTATGTACCAGTTGAAATCGGTACGATGAGAGAAATTCCTTTTACCGACACCAGTTTGGGTAGGCTTTTAGCTCTTTCTTATCGCACAGCACCTCATGTGCTTATCACGAATCCAGATGCCATCAGCGCCCTAAAAGACTTAAGAGTGGAGCGCTATTCCTTTATTCCCCATCCCGTTGATGAAGATGAGTGGAAGCCAAGCCTACATAAAACTCGGGAATTTCATACGAAATATAACAGTCCTTTTATTATGATAGCTCCGGCGAGGCAAAATTGGACTATAAAGGGAAACGACAAGTATTTACATGCCATGGCGAAATTAGTTCAAGATGGCTTCGATTTTAAATTAATTATTCCATTTTGGGGGCAAGACAAAGAAAAAACACAAAATTTGATTACTAGGCTTGCTTTAGAAACGCATGTGATATTAATTGACCCCATCAGTGAAATTGAATTACGAGAATATTATAAAGAAGTGGATTTAGTGTTAGATCAATTTGGAGAGCATCGAACATTTGGTCTAATTGCACCAAAAGCACTCGCCTGTGGAGCACCTGTTGTGATCAGTTTTAACGAAGAATTACATCAGTGGTGTTTTCCACAGATGCCGCCTTTTATAAGCGCGCATAGTGTCGATGAAATTTATCAGTCGATCAAGGCATGTCTGCAAAATCCTTCACGTCTCCTTGAGCTGAGTATTAATGGACGAAAGTGGGTGGAACTTTATCATTCCAAAAAACGCATCAAGGACCAATTTGATCTTGTCAGCAAAGAGGTATTAAGCAAGAATTCTATATCGGAAAGAATTTTTTACTCTTTAAGACAAAAAAGAATAGAGATAACGAGGATCGAAAAATTGTTTGATATTCTTGGCGTGAATGTAGCTCGAAAAGCCCCCCATTTTTTTAAGAGAATATTAAAGAAGATATTGAGAACATTTTCGATATTAAAATAAAGCTGAGTATTGATCCGCGAGTGTTGAGTAAAGATGATGTTGTATTACATAGTCTTTCCCTCTATTCCCCATCTCGATTAAAACGTCTTTATTGGTATTGGCGAGCGATTCAATTTGATCGGCCAGTACCAAGGGTTTATTGGGTGGGCAAATTATTCCGCATAAAGCGTTTTGGATGGGGTCAAAATCTGTGTTAACAGCGTGAATAATGGGTTTGGCCGCCAACATATAATCAAATATCTTATTTGCGCAAACACCAAACTGATAGAGTGGTTTATCTTGCCAACCGATGAAACAAGCATCAATTTGGCTAAGCAAGGTGGAGACGGCATTTTTGCAAATTGGGTCCCAAAATGAAACATTTTCGAGCGTGGCAGCCTTTTTTTGTAATCTAGATTTTTCTGTTCCGCTACCGACTAGCACAACGTGAACTGTCCCATTGTTTTTCAATTGTAGGGCCGCTGCCGCTTCAATTAATTGGTCTAATGCATTAGGAGTGCCATGCGCACCTACATAGGCCAGAATGAAACGTCGATTTTTCTTTAATAAAGTGATGTGAGTAGAAAGATTTTCGGGAAGCAGAGTATTTTCTATATTGAGATTTTGGTCGACGCCATTGGGAATATAATGGAATTTTGATAATTCAACATTATATTGAGATAAATAAGCATATGCATTTTCCATCACACCCACAATGGCATCCGAATTTCGGTATGCCTTTTTTTCTATCCATTTAAATAATGCCATGAGAGGATGATACTTAGAAACATTCAGCAGCTGGGCAATACTTTCTGGCCATAAATCTTGAACATCAAAAATGTGTTTGGCGCTGCAATGAGTGGCAATATATTGCGTTGCTAAATAAGTAAAAGGATGAGGGGAGGCACAAATTATCACATCAGGCTTCCCAGCAGATTGAATTATTTTTTTGAATTCTGCCCTTAAATTATGGGTAAACATAAGCATATTAATTATACGCTTGATATTATTATGGGTGTAAGTTGGTGCGTTAATTAAAAAGTAAGGTACGTGATCAATTTCTTGGTAAGAAACTTTTGGCTTGCTCGAAGAAAGTTTTTGACGAATGAGATGATGAAAATTAGCGCTTACAATACAAGCCTTATGCCCCAATTTATTGAATTCTCGTGTCAAATAATAGGCGCGATATGACATTCCCAAACTGGGCGCGCCCGCATAGTGATGAACAAACCAAATTTTTTTTGACATACATTTTTAACGTAAAGAGGCAGCTACAATACAACTGCCGCCAAAATGCATGGGTTTTTTCTCGGCGATCCTTTTCAATTCTGGGTACAGAAGTTTTTTTAAGATAGTTGTCCCAAGCCCTCCGTCGCCGTGTTCTCTTTCTGTGGCTTCTTGAGAAGGACTTGAACGCAATCCGAGTTTAAACGGCAGAGCCCTCGCCAAAAAAATAGGAATTGGCAAAGGCCTGAAAAAGTAACTGCCAAAGTCAATTTTAAAACCGGCAAGCTGAAGACGTTTTGTAATTTCTTTTAATGTATAACGTCTATAATGGCCGGCAATAATATCTTCGCTGGACCAAAGCCCTTTAAAAGCCGGTACTGTGAGGTAGAGTCGCCCCTTTGAAACAAGACTGTCTCGCAGCGTGTGCAGGAAGCTCATGTCATCCTCTATATGCTCGAGTACATCAAAAATTCCAATGGACGGAAGAGAGGCCTGTCGAAAAAGGGATTTATCAAAATCATTGATGACATGGCGAACTCCTCGTAAGCGGGAATTTTGTGCACCAACTAATCCAGGCTCTACTAAGACCACTTCATAGCCCTGGTCTTGAATGGCTTTCGCCACGAAGCCATTACCTCCACCGATGTCAAAAAGAGGGCCTGGTACTGGGAAGGATTTTAAAAGCTGAATGATGCACAAGTTGCGATGGGCAAACCAAAAGGATTTATCCTCTAATTTAAAGCATTCGGCGTTTCCCTCCTCGGGATACGATACCGTTACCGGTGTTCCTCTCCGCCAAATACCATCTTCATGGAGTTCCAAGCCATGGGTGTACATTTCTAATTTAATTTCCATAATTAACCTCTTGTTAAGTGGCACTAGAATTTTTCAAATAAATGACATAATTCTCGCGTTGAATGCTGGGGTGATAATGTTGCTGAATAAATTCCAGGAAAGAATCATTTTTTTGATACTGAAACGGATGAAAATTTTGCGAGTTATCAGCAACCCCGATTATTTTTACGATGACATCGGGTAAATGATTTGAATTTTGAAAGTAAGCTAGAGTCAAGCTTTTGGTAAATTTTGGAAAACTTCCGGTAGGAAATAACCAAATGGTGTTGGTGTGAGGCTTCATCGTGCTTAGAAGATATCCCGCTGGAAAATCGTCAAAAAATAAAATGCTTTTGTTTTGAGTGCTGGTTGAAGCAACATCTTTCTGCAATGCCAGAAGAAAATTGGATTTTTCTGGCGTAGTATACAAGCCCTTAAAAGAGCCAGACGTTATTTTTTCATGTAACGTATCATTAGGTTTATCCCCATAATTTTTGTTAAAAGCAGTTCGAGTTAATGCAATTAGGACAAACATCATAAATAAAATGCTAGAGCAAAAAACGACATTTTTAATTTTTTCTTGGTGGAAATGTTCGAGGATTCCCTCCGACAATAATGACAAAAAAAGAAATGTGGCTATGGGCATGGATAAGCCACCAACAAGGCTGTTATACCATCCGTTTCCGCTGGCCCATGCCGAAATTAGTCCTCCAATAAAACCAGGCAGCCAGATTAATAATAAAATTCGATTCGCTAAGGGGTGCTTTCTGATAAAAAGATAAAGTAAGGGCGCTAATAATCCAATGAGACTGAGGTAAATCATAAAATTATTTTCGCCCCAACCCTTCAACACTAATGTGAAGATCAATATGCAAGAGGCGATGAAATAGGAGGCCTTAAATTGGCGATGAATAATGAAGGCTAGGCCAAAAAGAAACACAAAAAAAAGTTTATAGGGGAAGGCATGGTACATATTTTGAAAGAAGCTGGACAACTTCAAAATGCCTCCGCCTTGAACGCCGAGAGAAGTGGAAAATTGATAAATTTTTTCGAGATTCGCAAATCCAGCGCTTATTAAGAAATAAGCTAGGATCGAAGCCAAAATACAAAGGCCCAAAAAATAACGCCCCATGAATTTCCATGAGCAATTATAAATCCACATCAGTAATAAAAGAAAAAGGGCAAGAATGGTAAAGGGAAAATAGTTAAAACAGGCGCCGCCGATTAATAAACCGGTGATTAATGGAAATTCACGGTAAGTGAGGCTGTAAAATAAAAAAATAATTCCAGTGAGAAGCAATAGAGAGCCCATAGTATTATAACTGAGGCCATAAATGTAAAAAAGCGTAAATGAAACCGGTATAAAAGCAATAAGCATCGCCATTCGGCGATCGACCGTTTTTTTTAATAATAGAAAGGAGCTGCAGAATATACCGAGCGTAAAGGTGAAATACAAAACCCGTGAAAAAAGAACAATTCCCGATGGGGAGTGATGAATCCAGTAAAAGAGATAGAAAGCCGGGTAAAGTAGAAGTGAAGTGGCTTGCGCAATACTAAGTTCGTCGACAAAGGGTTTACCGCCGAGTAGGTAATGATAAGTCATCCCGATATAAAATGTTTCGTCATAATAATCAACGGCAAAATGAATTCGATAGAAAATGAGAAGGCCGAGGGCTATTAGAAAACAGATAACGGTATAAGAAGCGATTTTTTGGATATTCATGGTAGATCAAAGGGTCACTTATATAATTCCATCACAATATGCGTGTAGGGAACTCGAAGTAAATCTTGCCGTATGGTAACTTTGTTTTCACTAAATAATCTGGCTTTCTCCACTAAGTTCTCATACCCCTCTTTTGTCCTCACATTTTGCCCTCTATCTTTGGAGAGTAGCCACTTTGCTATTTTGCTTTGTTCACTGATATAGCAACCATCAAGCGTAATCAATTTACCTCGATTTTTTAAGGCGCGGCTTGCCGAGGTAAATAAATCGACTACCTCTTGATCCTCTAAATGATGCAGAACCCCCTTTGCCAAAACCAAATCGAAATAATTTTCTTGGGGTGCAAGAAACCCTTTTTGGTGGTTAACATAAAAGTAGGTATTTTTCCGATCCTTATAAATCGACTTAGCATGAGTAATATAGTTGTCATTAATGTCATAACCATGATACTCCCAGGAGGGCGGGAGTTGCTCGAGTAATTTACCTGGGCCACATCCTATGTCTAGAATCTTTAGGTTTGGTGCTGAGAAAGTATGCTCTTTAAGGAAGGTATGGGTGGCCCGGTTCGCTCCGAGCAAAGCTTGGACAAAGTCGTATACCGCGGAAATAGAGAGTAAGGATCGAAAACCACTGATTATTTCGGACATTCTCCCTCCAAAAAATTTGATTAGAGACACAAAGAAAAGCTTTGGCATTATCCTTATTTTGCATTGTTATGTAAAGCCTAAGTCTGTTAAGCCGCCCAGTTTCTTGATTTTTTGGTCGATTGCTGTAGAGTAGCTCTCATGCTTGGAGTCTATCCCCAGACTACCGTATTAACCATAGATTTAACCGGGCCTAAACATGTGCGCCATAGTAGGAATATATAGCAAAAATAGTCATCCAATCACCTTGGATACGCTAAAGCGAATGACTGACAGCCTATGTCATCGAGGTCCTGATGGTGAGGGACATTTTATTGATTCCCATTTAGGTTTGGGGCATCGAAGATTAGCGATTATTGATTTGTCTAGCGCGGCTCATCAGCCTATGCCAACGCCGGATGGTCGGTATATAATTACTTATAATGGGGAAATTTATAATTTCAAAGAATTAAAAATTCAGCTTGAAGATTTAGGTCACACCTTTCACTCTCACTCAGATACTGAAGTCCTATTAAAAGCCTATGCAGAATGGGGCTCCGATTGCCTCAATAAATTAAACGGAATGTTCGCTTTTGCTATTTGGGATACCCAGGAGAAAATTCTTTTTTTAGCAAGAGATCGATATGGAATTAAACCCTTGTATTATTTTCATAACGGTTCTCAATTCATTTTTGCCTCTGAAATTAAGGCTATTATTGCTTCTCAACATTATCGTCCCGAAGTTGATAAAGAAGCCTTAATCGAGTATTTAACCTTCCAAAATTTTTTCACCGATAAAACTTTATTTAAAAACATTAAATTGTTGCCCGCGGGGCATTTTATGTGGCTTGGGCAAACAAAAGAGTTAAGCATCAAGCCCTATTGGGATTTTAATTTTTCTCATGAATCATCGAAAAATCAGGCAGAATTAAGAGATGATATTGACCGCCTTTTTACGCAGGCCGTATCCCGACAGCTAATGAGTGATGTTCCCGTGAATAGTTATTTGAGCGGGGGAACTGATTCTGCTTCTATCACCTTATTAGCTTCTCGAGAAATGCGCGACATGAAAACCTTTACCGTGGGTTTTGATTTAAGCTCTGCCTCGGGATTAGAGCTAGCTTTTGATGAAAGACAAGCCGCTGAACACATTTCCTATCTTGCGGGAACAGAGCATTATGAAATGGTGCTTAAAGCGGGGGATATGGAACGGTGCATGTCCAATTTGGTTTGGCACTTAGAAGAACCACGAGTAGGTCAAAGTTATCCCAATTTTTATGCGGCAAAATTAGCGAGCAAATTTGGTAAAGTTGTCCTTTCTGGTGCGGGGGGTGACGAACTTTTTGCCGGATATCCTTGGCGTTATTATTGCGCTTACGAGCCTGATAATTTTGAGCATTATATCGATCAATATTACCATTATTGGCAACGTTTGATTCCCAATTCCATTTTACAAAAAGTTTGCCGCCCCATTTCAAGCGATTTTAAAAATATTTACACTCGAGATATTTTTAAAAATGTATTTAAAAATCACGGCAATTTGTCTAAAAAAGAAGACTATCTTAATCATTCTCTTTATTTTGAGGCAAAAACATTTCTTCATAGTCTGTTGGTGGTGGAAGATAAACTCAGCATGGCGCACGGATTAGAGTCCCGAGTTCCATTTCTTGATAATGACTTGGTCAATCTTGCCGAGCAAGTGCCAATTGCGTTTAAACTCGCCAATTTAGGCATATTGGAACGGATTGATGAAAATAATCCGAATAAAAAAATTTTTCAAAAACATTCCGGTGGGAAGCGAATTTTGCGAGATGTCATGAGTCGTTACGTACCTACTAGTATTTCGGATAGAAATAAACAGGGATTTAGTGCACCGGATGCCAGCTGGTTCAAAGGTGAAAGTATTGATTTTGTGAAGCGAACATTATTGAATAAAAATGCAGAAATTTATCAATTTTTAGATTTCAGTGAGATAAAAAAATTGCTCGATGAGCATCTCACCGGCGCATCGAATAGAAGATTATTAATATGGTCCCTTTTATATTTGGAACAGTGGTTAAATATTTTCATCGGAAGTGGTGCAAGCGAAGTGGCTAAGACAATGGTTAAAACAGGTATCGAAATTTAGAGAGGAAAAGAATGTCTACTGCCGAATTAGATTTCAAAGCAATGGCGAGGACCACTCACATTCAGCGTACAGTCGAGCCTCTTCCACAGGAACTCCTCTCTGTTGTGACGACCACATACAATTCCGAAAACTACATCATAGACTTTTATGAGCGAATAAAAAAAACCGCACTCGAAAATGACCTAAACTTCGAAATGATCATTGTGGATGACGGCTCCACCGACACTTCTCCTGTCATTGCCCAAGAAATTGCGAAAAGGGATGGCCGAGTGAGCTTCATTAAACTATCCAAAAATTTTGGCCATCACAAGGCCATGTTAACGGGAATTCGTTTTGCCAAAGGTGACTTTGTTTTTATTATCGATTCGGATTTAGAAGAACAGCCCGAGCTACTTAAAACATTTTATGACGAAATAAAATTAACGGAATTTGACGCTATTTATGGTGTCCAGAAAAAAAGGAAGGGAGGTTTTTTTGAACGAGTGACAGGGGCGATTTATTATAAAATTTTTAATAAACTTTCTGGGACCAAGGTTCCAGCGAATTCCTCAACCATTCGAATAATGAGCCGAAGATATGTGGATAAATTACTCGAATATAAGGAAAGCGTTGTTTTTATGCATGGCCTATTCCATGATGTGGGGTTCAAGCAGAGAGCAATCGAAATCGATAAAAAACATAAGGGAGTTTCACAATACACTTTCCGAAAAAAGGTTAATGTCTTGGTGAACTCAATTACTTCTTTCTCCAGTAAACCGCTAAATTATATTTTTTATTCGGGACTATTCTGCACGGCAATCGCCGTTGGATTGTCGGGCTATCTCTTACTAAAGAAAATGTTTTTCCATTCACCTGTGTCCGGGTGGACATCCACGATGATCGGCATGCTTTTGCTTTCGGGAATTAACTTTATTTATTTAGGCATTATAGCCATTTATTTGTCACGTATTTTTACCGAAGCAAAGCAGCGGCCCTTTGTTATCATTGAAGAAGTTTTCAAAAAAAATGGCCCACCGATGGGAGATTAAAAATGAGTTATTTTTACCTTCTGGGAACTATTTTACTGACGACGTATGGCCAATTAATCATAAAATGGCGAATCACGCTCTATCATGATGCGCCTCATGAACTTTTTTATAAGTTGGTTTATTTCGTTAAGATTATTTTTACCGATTATTTCGTTTTTTCCGGTTTTTGTGCCGCTTTTCTGGCCTCGCTTTTTTGGATTTTGGCCATGACAAAATTCAGCGTGAGTTTTGCTTACCCATTTATGGGGGCGGCATTTGTTTTAGTCCTTGTTTTGTCGGGATTGCTATTGAATGAGCAAATAACGGCCCCCAAAATAATAGGAGCCCTTTTCATCATAACCGGCATTGCTGTATCGAGTTTATCACGATGTTAGAAAATAACCCCATTATTCCCTTTAACGTCCCTGAAACCAATGAAAAAGATCTGGAATCACTCCTCGATTTCGCGAAGAACCCCAATCATTTTTCCAAAGAATTTTATTCTCGATCCTGCCAAGAGCTTCTTCAGAAGATGACCAACACTAAGCAAGTGTTGCTTACACACTCTTGTACGGCCGCATTAGAAATGGCGGCCATTTTAATTGATCTCAAGCCTGGCGATGAAGTCATCATGCCCTCGTTTACGTTTGTGTCCACCGCAAATGCCTTTGTTTTAAGGGGTGCAAAACCGGTATTTGTCGATATTCACCCAAATACACTTAATATAAATGAAGCGCTCATCGAATCCGCCATTACGAATAAAACAAAAGCCATTGTTCCGGTTCATTATGCGGGCGTCGCTTGTAATATGGATGCCATCATGGAAATCGCGAATCGATATGGCCTGTTTGTAATTGAGGATGCGGCACAGGGCATATGTGCCAATTATAAAAATAAATCATTAGGTGGAATCGGTCACTTAGGCGCGATGAGTTTTCACCATACTAAAAATATAACGTCTGGTTTGGGTGGAGCTTTATTTATTAATGACGATCGCTTCATTGAACGTGCAAAAATCCTGTGGCAAAAAGGGACTAATCGATCCGCCTTTCTCGAAGGCCAAGTGGACAAATACACGTGGGTGGATGTCGGTTCCTCTTTTATGTTGCCCGAACTTTCCGCTGCACTTCTGTTGAAACAATTAGAAAGAGCCTATTCAATTATTAATAAACGTTTAGATCGCTGGCATACTTATTTTAACGCGCTTCACGCTTTGCAAGAACTTATTCAACTGCCACATATTCCATTGGATTGTCAGCAAAATGCCCACATATTTTATTTTTTGCTGAAACAGGCGCCTGCGCGAAATTCGCTACTTCGTCAATATCGAGAACGCGGAATAGAGGCCACTTTTCATTACCTACCTTTGCATACCTCTCCGATGGGTGCACCATTTCATGACGGAAAAATCTTACCGGTAAGCGAAAAAGTGAGCCAATCCCTTATTCGTTTACCATTATATTCTTCTATGAGTGATGAACAACAAAATCGGGTAATCGATGCAACTTTACATTTATTGGGGGAGAAAAATGGCTTATCTAACAAGCAAGCAGCTTCTGCAATTGGGATTTAAAAAACTCGGAAAAAATGTACATATCAGTGACAAAGCCTCTATTTATAACGCGGATCAAATTGAAATAGGTGATCATTCGCGGATAGATGATTTTTGTGTTATTTCTGGGAAAATAAGTCTTGGCAGAAATGTTCACATCGCCGTGTTTTGTAATCTTGCGGGTGGCACGGAGGGCATTTTCGTCGATGATTTTGCGGGTATTTCCTATGGAAGTCATGTGTTTTCACAAAGTGATGATTACACAGGAGTAGCACTCACCGGTCCCACCATACCGGCTGAATATAAAAAAGAGACAAAGGCCAAAGTCCAAATTGGAAGGCATTGCATCGTTGGGACAAGGACAGTGATTTTTCCTGGGGTGAGCATGGCGGAAGGCTGTTCTTTAGGCGCCATGTCATTGCTGACAAAATCCACTGAGCCCTGGTCCATTTATATTGGTATTCCTGCAAAAAAAATCAAAGAACGAAAAAAAGATTTGCTTGAATTGGAAAAGGCTTATTTGAGTTCAGAGGCTAAAACAGGGGCTATTTGCTCGAATGAGTGCTTTTAGTCCGTCTTCCATTTTTATTTCGGGCTTCCAATTCAATTGTGTGTGTATTTTGCTAGCATCAATAGCATAGCGCCAATCATGCCCAGGACGGTCTTGAACAAAGCTTATCAATGTGCGATGCGATTTTTCCCTTGGAAAAAGAGAATCCATTAAATCACATATCATTTCGGCTAGAGATAAATTATTTAATTCATTATCCCCGCCGATTAAAAAACATTCCCCAACTTCTCCACGACGTAAAATGGAATCAATGGCACGACAATGATCATTAACGTGAAGCCAGTCACGAATGTTAGATCCATCTCCATAAATTGGAATTGGCAGCCAATTCATGCAGGCCTGAACTATTTTAGGAATTAACTTTTCTGAGTGTTGATGTAATCCATAATTATTAGAGCAATTAGAAATGGTCATCGGTAATTGGTAAGTTTTATGATAAGCGCGTACCAGATGATCGCTCGCTGCTTTAGAAGCTGAATAAGGTGAATTCGGCTGATAGGGGGAATTGGCGTTAAAAGGTGCATCATTCTGCCCAAGTGCTCCAAACACTTCGTCGGTAGAAATATGATGAAATCGGCAATGAGCTTCATCTAAATTAAATTGCGTGCGCCAATAATCCAGCGCTGATTTTAGAAGCGAGTGTGTTCCCATAATATTGGTTGAAATAAAGGCATCTGGAGAATCGATAGAATTATCGACATGGGTTTCCGCGGCAAAATGTACGATAGTCTCAATTTTATATTGAGCGAGGAGATTTGAAACTAAAGCGCCGTCAAGAATATCACCACAAAAAAAACTGTAATTGACTTTATCAGAACAAGTTTTTAAGTTATTTAAATTGGCGGCATACGTTAATTTATCTAAATTTATTATTTGAATATCGCTGTAATTTGACAATAAATGCTTGATAAAATTCGAGCCAATAAAGCCTGCTCCACCGGTCACTAAAATATTTTTGGGTCTATACGTATTCATGAACTAACAAACTCAAAAGATATTGACCATAGGCCTTGTTGCCATTTTCTTTGGCGGCCTGCTCTAAGTTTTCTGCAGAAATAAAGCCTTTTCTCCAGGCAATTTCTTCGGGGCAGCTAATTTTAAAACCTTGCCGAGATTCTATTACCTCCACAAATTTCGCCGCATTTAACAAATTATCTGGCGTTCCTACGTCATACCACATAAATCCTCGGCCTAAGTGTTGGGAATAAAGCCGACCTTGAGATAAGTATATTTTGTTGATGTCGGTAATTTCCAGTTCATTTCTGGCGGATGGCTGAAGGCTTTTAGCCATTTCAATTACGTCGTTGTCATAAAAATACAATCCTGTAATCGCATAATGCGATTTAGGATGATGAGGTTTTTCTTCTAGATGAATAATCTTTCGTTCTTCGTTAAAAGTGGCTACTCCATAATCACTGGGATTGCTGACGTAATACGTAAAAATACTGGCCCCATTTTTGTTTTCACTTCCGCTCTGTAATTTTTCCTCTAATCCGGACCCTTGAAAAAAATTATCTCCTAATATAAGACACACTGGGCTTTTTCCAATAAATTTTTCACCCACCAGAAACGCATCCGCCAAACCTCTAGGGTGTTGTTGCACAACATATTGTAGGCTAATTCCTAAAGATCTACCGTCGCCTAATAAGTGCTGAAAATTATCGATGGCCGCTGGGGTGCTAATAATGAGAATGTCTCGGATGTTAGCTAACATCAAAGTCGACAAAGGGTAGTAAATCATGGGTTTGTCGTAGATAGGCAACAAGTGTTTATTGATAATTTTTGTGCTTGGGCTTAAGCGCGAGCCGCTGCCTCCTGCTAAGATCACACCTCTCATGGGCCCCCCTTTTTATAGCCACTTTGGGCGCATCATATCGGGTGCCCAGCAACTATTCAACTGTCGTTTGACGATGGTCCACCTGGTTGGTACAATCCCGAACCTGAGCCCGTGCCAATAAACAAGAGACCTAAAAATGTCCGACCTCTATAACAACGCCTTTAATGATTTTTTGGCCTCCATCAAAAAATACAGGCTTTGGTTATATCTCGGAAAAAGTGACATCAAATTGAGATATCGAGGCTCGGTGCTGGGGCCTGTTTGGATCACCTTTAGCATGTTGATAACCATTAGTGCTTTGAGCCTTGTTTACAGCCGCTTATTGCATCAGAATATCCGAGAATACATTCCTTTTCTAACCTGCGGAATTTTAATCTGGTCCTTCATAGCCTCAACTCTTGGCGAAAGCACAGAAGTTTTCGTTTCATCGAAAGATTTTATTGACAGTATTCGAATGCCTTATTTCATTTTTCTTTACCGAATGATTTGGCGAAATATTTTAATATTTCTTCATAATCTCGTGGTTTATTTTTTGGTTGTGATTATATTTTCTGTAAAAATTGATTTCTATACCCTTCTGGCTATCCCAGGGTTTATTTTGGTGGCACTCAATTTGAGCGCCCTGAGTATGATATTGGCCCTGGTTGGAACGCGTTTTCGGGATTTACCGCCGATTGTGACGGCTCTTATCACCGTAACATTTTTTGTCTCGCCAATAACCTGGCAACCGCATTTGTTAGGCAATAGTCGAATCATCACCTATAATCCTGTTTATCATTTTTTAGATTTGGTCAGGTCACCCTTACTAGGCCAAGCGCCACAACTCGAATCGGTCATATTTTGTTTGACGATGACTATCGTTTGTTTCTTACTTGCCTTTTTCTTATTTGAACGTAATTCCAAAAAAATACCGATGTGGATTTAATTATGTCTAAAATCATTGCCACGAATCTCTCTTTAAAATTCCCTATTTATGGAGCCAACACTCGTTCCCTAAAACGCTCCATCATCAATATCGCGACCGGTAAGAGTCGAAAAATAGAAGACCAATCCAATACGATAAAATTCATCAATGCCTTGACGGATATTGGCTTTGAACTTCGGGATGGCGATAGGCTAGGACTAATCGGTCACAATGGCGCGGGAAAATCGACCTTACTTAAGGTTTTGTCTGGGATCTATATTCAGTCATCCGGTACCCTCAAAATCGAAGGTTCTGTCTCGTCGCTGCTAAGCCCTACTGTAGGGATGCAACCGGACGCCACGGGCTACGAAAACATAAAAATTCGTAGCCTTATGATGGAATGGGATAAGAAGAAAACTCAAGAAATAGTGGAAGATATCGAAGAATTTACGGACCTTTCAGACTTTTTAAAATTGCAGGTAAAAACCTATTCTTCCGGTATGCACCTGCGATTGGCTTTTGCCATGGCTACGGCAATATCGCCCGACATACTATTAATCGACGAAGTCATTGGCGCTGGTGATGCTCAATTCCTGCAAAAAGCCCACAAACGCATGAATGATTTGATTAACTCGAGCAATATTTTAATTTTGGCTTCGCATTCCAATGACATTATTCAAAAATTTTGTAACAAAGTCATGTGGCTGGATCATGGGAAAATAAAGGCCTATGGTGAGACGAAAGAGATTATTGCCAGCTATGAATCAGCTTGTGGTATTGCCTAATGAAAATATTAATGATTGATCGAAGTCAAATGATAGATCGTCGGATCATCCTGGAAGCTAAATCACTTTTAGCAAAGGGATATGAGGTGAATTTAATTGCCACTGGTACAGATGAAAACGAACAGAGAGAGTCTCATCATGGATTGAATGTATTTCGAATTTTCTCGGAAACAACCTATACCCACCGGAAAAAATGCGGACCGAATTGCCAAGTCCATACCGATCCCACTCTTAAAAATGACAAGATTCATGACAAATCGATTGCACGTTTAAAAAAAATATTCCGAAGTCCGAAGGTCGCTAGGCTTATTTTCGGTTTTCTCCACCCACGAATATTCCTTGAAAAATTAGATCCACTCCAAATTTCACCGCTTCAGAAAAAAATCTTAATTTTGTTTTATGGTGCATTGACTTTGTCCCCCAAGACTCTGATGCGTACTTTACGAGGAGAAATTAAAAAAGAATCGTTTTACGCGCAAGAAATAATGAACAGAGTAAAACATCTGGAAAATAAGAATAAAAGTCTTCCGTTTCCGAAAATGGACTACTGGGAAAAAACGGTAATAATGACGGCTATCAATAGTTTGTTTAGACCCGACATTATCCATGCGCATGACTACCCCGCTTTAAAAGCCGCTGTGAATTTAGGGGAATTACTCTCAGTGCCGGTCATCTATGATGCGCATGAATTATTTAGTTATCAACCCGGTATGCCAAAATCAATCAGTAGAATTATTTTTGAGGAAGAAAAAGCGCTGGTAGTTCACATTCATCGTGTTGTTGTTGTGAATGAAGAGCAAGGTAAAATCATGCAAAAAGATTTTAAACTTAAAGGTTTTACTCCGCTCACCAATGCAACCGAAGAGCCGCTCTATTTTGATATCAACAAGAAATATGATTTATTCCGGCAAACGCTTAATTTAACCCAAGATACCCGGATTTTGATGTTTCAGGGTGGCATTAATCGTCTAAGAAAAATTGATTTACTGCTAGAAGGAATTGCACAAACTCCGCCACATATTCATCTTGTATTTTTAACGTTTGGCCATGAGGTAGTGGAATTTAAAGAAATGGCTAATAAATTGGGCATCGGAAAAAGAGTTCATTTTCTGGGTCTCGTTCCTTGGGACCAAGTGGTTTATTGGGCCGCTTCTGCAGACGCCGGTATAATGCCCTATCATCCTACTGACTGGAATACGACAATATCTTCTCCAAACAAAATGTATGAATTTATTACGGCGGGCACGCCTATGATTGGGCACAGTGGTCTCGTCAATGTACACAAAATTGTTTCCGGTGAGGGCTTTGGTGTTTTACAGGAATTAAATACACCAGAAAATTTTGCACAAGCGATCAATGAAATGTTTGATGAAACAAAAGGTGGTGCTGCTCGTTTCAAACCAAACCTTCACAAAAACAGGTTAAAATACGAGTGGCAATATGAATGCCAAGGCTTCCTGAAACTTTATGATGAAATTGAAAAAGAGCTTAAAATAAAGCCCGCCATTCTTGAAGAAAAAGATGCCGCTGTCATTCAGCCACTTATATTATAGTTTTTTCAATTAATTGTTTTGCTACGAAAGAGGCAGTATCTCCGTTCCCATAGGGTTTTTCATTTTGATCTTCTAGTGGTGATGTGGCGAGATTGAGAATTGAGACAATATGTTCTGCAGAGATCGGAGTTGCAAGTCGATTCCAACCGAGCTCGATTAGCTCAATCCATTCCGTTTCATCGCGCAGCGTCACGCAAGGTGTTCTATAAAAATAAGCTTCTTTTTGTATCCCACCCGAGTCTGTTACGATCAATGAGGCATTTTTTTCTAATTGAATCATATCGAGTAAACCAACAGGCTCTATTATTTTAAGATGCTTTTGAGCCGTCTCATATAGAGCATATTTTTTTAAATAATCTTTAGTTCTTGGGTGTAAAGGAAAAAGCACCTCGGTTTTTTCGCTGAATTTGCAGAGCGCTTCAATGATGGCCTTTAATCGTTGCAGAGAATCGGTATTTTCCGCTCGATGAAGGGTAGCAAGCGCAAATTGTTTTGGAGCCAGATTTAAATCGGATATTATTGTGGAGTTTTGATCAGATTGTTTGGCATGAAAAAGGGCGGCATCGTACATGACATCGCCAGAGTGCAGAATTCGTTTCTCATCAATGCCCTCTTTCAGGAGATTAGCCACAGAGGTCAGGGTTGGAGCAAACAGCAGGGTGGATAGATGATCGCTCATCACTCGATTAATTTCTTCAGGCATTCTACGATTAAAGGAGCGCAGGCCAGCTTCTACATGGGCGATGGGGATATTCAATTTGGCAGCAGCAAGAGCTCCCGCAAGCGTGGAATTTGTGTCGCCATATATCAAGACCCACTGAGGTTTTTCTTGGAAGAGCACCTCCTCAATCGCCGCCAGCATCATTCCAGTTTGTTTTCCATGGGAATTAGAGCCAATATTAAGATTGTAATGGGGAGCCGGTATTCCCAGCTCGCTAAAAAAAACCTCGGACATATTATCATCGTAATGCTGACCGGTATGTACCATGATTTCATTAATCTGGCAGGTTTTGAAAGCAAACGAGACAGGAGAGGCTTTGATAAACTGAGGTCTTGCCCCCACGACGGTAACTACTTTTATGGACATTTTCTCCAGTTCCAATTTGCTCGTAAAAACACACAGCAGGTTAGCAGCCTACCGGAAAAAGTGCAAAAGTTTTTGCGGTGTATTAAATTTGACAGCCCAGGTCCCAGTCGGTAATATAACCCGATTTCACTTCTTATAAGGTACGCAATATGTGCGGGATTGCAGGGTTGATTTGCCTTGATGGCAGCTCTGATTCAGGTTTGGATCAGAAGTTAAAAGTAATGAATACTTTAATCGCTCATCGTGGTCCTGATGATGCTGGAATATGGACAAACCCCACCAAAAGTGTAGGCCTAGTTCATCGCCGCTTGAGCATCATCGATTTATCCGCTCATGCCCATCAGCCCATGATTGCCCAAGATAAAGTCATCATATTCAATGGTGAAATTTATAATTATCAGTCGCTCCAAAACCAGCTCAAAGATCATTGGCGTTTTCAATCGAACTCAGACACGGAAACTATTTTGGCCGCCTACGATCGATATGGATATTCTTGCCTTGATTCTCTTCGTGGCATGTTTTCATTTGCCCTCTGGGACGGAACGTCTTTATTTTGTGCGCGTGATCGATTTGGAATTAA
Source organism: uncultured Gammaproteobacteria bacterium (assembly GCA_963711375.1). GTDB lineage: Bacteria > Pseudomonadota > Gammaproteobacteria > Coxiellales > Coxiellaceae > CAVQDV01. Next base: position 967,948 of record CAVQDV010000005.1, on the reverse strand, counting down.
GCCTTTTTTCTACACCATTATTAATAATCAATTTATTTTTGCCTCAGAAGCAAAAGCTTTGCTTCCCTTTCAATCCTCGATAGAAACTAACGAAAGTGCCCTTTCAGAATATTTTACTTTTCAATATCCCATCGGTGAGCACACTTTATTTAAAAATATTAAACAACTCATGCCCGGTCATGCGCTTCGCGTAGAAAATGGAAAAATTAAATTGTGGCGTTATTGGGATGTGAGTTATACGATCGACTATGATCATAATGCCACGTATTTTCAAAGACGTTTAAAAGATTTAATGGATGATTCGATTGGCATTCATCTGAAAAGTGATGTCGAAATTGGGTCCTATGTTAGTGGCGGAATTGATTCGAGCCTCATTGCGAAACTCGCTTCAAAACATCTAGAAAAGCCGATCGAAATGTTTAATGGCCGATTTACCTATGGCAATGATTATGATGAAAGTGCTTATGCACAAATTGTGGCGGATGAATGTCATTCTAAATTAAATATAATTGATATCACGGCAAATGATTTCGTCGAAAATATTCAAAAAATTATTTATCACCTAGATTATCCAGTAGCAGGTCCTGGTTCATTTCCGCAATACATGGTTTCTAAATTAGCGCGTGAACATGTAAAAGTAGTATTGGGGGGACAGGGTGGCGATGAAATTTTTGGAGGTTATGCTCGATATGTCATCGCTTATTTCGAACAATGTATTAAAGCCGCGATGGAAGGCACTTATCAAAACGGAAATTTTGTGGTAACCGCCGAGTCCATTATTCCGAATCTGGGTGTATTAAAAGAATATCAGCCTTTAATCAAACAATTTTGGAGTAAAGGTTTATTTGAATCCCTGGATAAACGATATTTACGATTAATTGATCGTTCTGCCGATTTTTTGAATGAAGTGGATCCCGACTTACTGAATCGCGATAATGTTACGGAGCAATTTCTCGAGATTTTCAACAATAGCAATAATGTCGGAAAAGAAAGCTATTTCGATAAAATGACGCATTTCGATTTTAAATGTTTATTACCGGGATTATTACATGTAGAAGATCGAGTGAGCATGGCGCATGGTTTAGAAGCGCGTGTTCCCTTCCTCGATCATCCTTTAATCGAATTTGTGGCGACAATTCCCGCCGATATTAAATTTAAAAATGGCCAGATGAAACAGCTTCTGCGTAAAACCTGGTCGGATGTTATTCCTCAACCCATTTTAGATCGTCGAGATAAAATGGGTTTTCCCGTGCCACTCAATGATTGGATGGCCGGCGATCTTAAACCCTTCATCCAGGATATTTTCCATACCGGTTTAAATCGCAAAAGACCTTATGTGAATTACACAAGGGTTTTAGAGGGCTTAAATAATTCTGGAAAATTTAGCCGGAAATTATGGGCGTTTTTAAGTTATGAGTTGTGGCATCAGAATTTTCATGATAAAGCACAGCACTTTAAACGCATGATAAAAACAGAAGAAGAACTAGCGTTAACAAACTAATAGGAGCGCGAGCATGAAGAAAGTATTAATAACCGGGGGCGCCGGTTTTGTAGGGTCACATTTAGCCGATCGTTTATTGGCTCGTGGTGATAACATTTTAGTAATCGATAATTATTCGACAGGTCGTCGCGATAATTTAAAAGCACACAAAAACTTAAGTATTATTGAAGACTCCATTGCAAACGCTGACGTGGTTAAAAATGCCGTCGTTCATTTCAAACCGGATGTTATTGTTCACGCCGCCGCTTCCTATAAAGATCCCGACAATTGGGAAGAAGATTCCGCTACCAATGTAGTAGGAACCGTAAATGTCGTAAAAGCTGCAAAAGCAGCCGGGTGTTCACGAATTATTTATTTCCAAACGGCACTTTGCTACGGTTTAAAACCCGTTCAACAGCCCATTCAACTGGACCACCACATTAATGCCGCCAATAGCAGCTATGCCATTAGTAAAACCGCTGGTGAGCAATATATTCAAATTTCTGGTTTGAGTTACGTGAGCTTCAGATTGGCCAATGCGTATGGCCCAAGAAATATCAGTGGACCATTGCCGACTTTCTATCAACGATTAACCACAAATAAAGCGTGTTTCGTGATGGATACACGTCGTGATTTTATCTATATCTCAGATTTAGTGGATTGCATTGAGAAGGCTGTTGATGGTGTTGGTGAACGCGAATATCACATTTCTTCCGGAAGCGATTACTCCATTAAAGAATTGTTTGATGCGACTATTGCCGCATTAAATATTAAATTGGAGAAAGAAGTAGAAGTTCGCCCACGAAATGCGGACGATGCTTTCACGATTCTTTTAGATCCTTCTCGCACCGAAAAAGATTATTCCTGGAAGATCAAAACACCCTTAAATGTAGGTGTTGCGAATGCCATTGCTTATTATAAAGAACATGGCATTCAAGAAACTTTCACGCATTTACGGCATGAAGAAACCACCAAAGTATAATTAGGACCTAATATGTATCAAAATAGTTTTAAAGGAAGCCGCTTACTGGTTGTAGGCGGTGCTGGTTTTGTTGGTAGTAACTTGTGCCATAAATTACTCGAATGTCAGCCCAAAGAATTAATTATCGTTGATAATTTATTGTCAGCGGATATTAGTCGGGTGCCTGTCGGTGAAAATGTCACTTTTCATTTTGCTTCCATCACGGATCGCGCCATACTTGAGAAATTACCGAATGATTTGGATTATGTTTTTCATTTGGCAACTTATCATGGAAATCAAAGCTCCATGCACGATCCCTTGGCTGACCATGAAAATAATACCTTAACTTCTTTAATGCTCTTTGATTGGATTAAAAATTTTAAGCATTTAAAGAAAGTGGTGTATTCTTCCGCAGGTTGCACGGTGGCACAAAAAACGTTTGATGCCGCTAAAGCCACTACCGAAGAAGATTCCGTTTCTTTGTTTCTTGATAGCCCCTATCAAATGTCGAAAATCTTCGGCGAATTTTATGGAAATTATTATTTTCACCACTATAAAATGCCCTTCGTTAAGGCGCGATTCCAAAACGTTTATGGTCCCGGAGAAATTCTGGGCGCCGGAAATTGGCGTGGAACGAAACATACGGTTTGGCGCAATGTAACGCCAACCTTTATTTTCAAATCCCTCCATCAGGAGGGGCTACCACTCGAAAATAATGGAATTGCGACACGCGATTTTATTTATGTCGATGACATCGTAGAAGGCCTTATTTTATGCGCGATTCATGGCGTTGCAGGTGGAGTTTACAATATCGCATCAGGTCAAGAAACCTCTATAGCGGATTTGGCTAGAATGATTAATCAACTCACCGGAAATTCCGCCTCCATTGATTTTCAACCGGCCAGAAATTGGGACAGATCTGGAAAACGTTTTGCTGCAACGGATAAAGCTAAAAATGAATTAGGCTTCAGTGCAAAAATGGATATTCACCAGGGCCTAGAAAAAACGGTGAAATGGACGCAGGCCAATTTGCCGGTAATAAAAGCCTGCATGTCAAAACATCGTCGATACCTCTCTGAACTCGATCATTATTTGACGCATGATGAAGTCCTAGCCTTGGCGGAGTAAAAGATATATGTGTGGTATCGCTGGAATAATCGCTCTAAATGGAAAAAAAGATTACACGCCAGTCATTCAGGCGATGGCCGATATTTTGCGTCACCGAGGGCCCGATGGTGAAGGTGCATGGAGTAATGAAAATAAAAGCGTATATTTCGGCCACCGTCGATTGTCGATTATTGATTTATCGAGTTTGGCACTTCAGCCCATGCACAGTATCGATAAGCAATATGTAATCACCTACAATGGCGAAATATATAATTACAAAGAATTAAGAAGTGAATGTGAAAAATTGGGCAGCCAATTTAAAACGCAATCTGACACTGAAGTCATTATGGAGTGTTTTCGACACTGGAATACCAGATGTTTTTCCATGTTTCGTGGAATGTGGGCTTTAGCCATCTTCGATAAAGCTAAGAATCAAATTGTGATGTCACGAGACCCATTTGCAATTAAACCTCTTTATTATGGATTCGTGAATGGTAATTTTTATTTTGCTTCAGAACCAAAGGCCTTGCGTGAAGCTCATAGAGGCTTCCATGAGATCGATGAAGTCACGGTTAAGTTGTTTATTGAATATAACTATGTCGATCGCGACCAATGGACTTTTCTAACCCGCGTGAAACGTTTTCCACAAGCGCACTACGCTATTATTGATTTAGAAAAACCTTTTGATAAGCTTCACTTTGAAAGATATTGGTCACCTCCGAGCAAGATTATTTCCATTACTATGCAGGATGCCGCGCATGAGCTTCAACGCTTAATTAAAGATAGCATTTCCATTCATTTGCGCAGTGACGTTCCCGTAGGCGCCTGTTTAAGTGGTGGTTTAGATTCCTCAACGATTGTTTGCATGGGCAGCCAATTATTAAATTCTAAGCAGCAATTTACAACCTTTACAACGCATTATCCCACTCATCAAAATATCGATGAGACACAGTGGGCAAATCAAGTTATTGATTATGCCGGGGCAAAAGCTCATTTTACCGAGCCAAGTTATGAAAATTTCGTCAGTCAATTAGAGGATTTGCTTTATTATCAAGATGAGCCCTTTGGCAGCACGAGTATTTTTGCTCAATATACTGTATTTAGAAAAATTCACACCACGGATGTCAAAGTTGTTCTTGATGGACAGGGTCCTGATGAATTATTGGCAGGATATCACGGTTTTGCTCATGTTTATTTAAGAAGCTTGCTGAGTCAAGCGCGTTTTCTAGAGTGTTTCAAGCAATCTCGTGCTTTATCAAAAAAAATGGGATTAGGACTAAGCTACAAAGAAATTTTAAAAGCCATTAAAAATAGGGTACGTAATGCCAATTTTTCGAGCCCTTCGACGAGTGAAATTTCTCGCCGAGAATTTACGGATTCTTTTGAAGATAGACTACTGCGTTTAACATTAACGGAAAATCGCTTTGAAGAAGTGCTGACAAATTTGGTTTGTGAAACAAATCTTCCACAACTTTTACGTTATGAAGATCGGAATTCAATGCGATTTTCTATTGAGTCGCGAGTTCCTTTTTTAGAACCGAATCTCGTTAATTTTTGTTTATCATTGCCAGCAAATTTAAGAATCAACGGTTTTACCAAAGCCGTTATGCGAGAAGCGACGAAGGGAATAGTTCCAGATCCTGTCCGACTGCGGGTTGATAAGATGGGTTTTCCGGCTCCAGAGGTGGAATGGCTGAAAAAAGCGTTTAATGTCGATGTGAAAGCCGCCTGCAGTCGGGAGTGGAGAGAATTGATCACTGAAAAATGGCGCCATCAAATTAATTCTGGAAAAAATTTAAAACACGCGGGTATTTATTCAGATACTGGTCAGGTGCTTTCTGGGGTATAACGGGGATCGATAATGAAAATAAAGTTACCAGATAATATCGATTCGATTGTAATGCTGACAGCATCCAATTGGAAGACTGAGTTGCGCAGTAATCGTTATCATTATGCAACGCGTTTTGCAAAAACGCATCCCGTAATTTTTGTCCAACCGGATTTATCCTCACCTGAATACTTATATGAAAGTACTGAACATCCCAATATTATTATTTTGCATGTATTTAAGGAATTTGGTCCACAGCAATCTCAAATTTTAACGCGGGCCTTAAATGAAAAAAATATACGAAGCCCATTGATCTGGATATATCACGTGCTTTTTTGGGATTTTATTCGTAATGTCTATTGCGCCTTTTCTATCTATCACGCCACGGAAGCCTACCTCTCACCGGATATGCCTAGCAAATATATTGAAGGTACTCTCCCCCACAAAGCCTTGCTACGTGTCATAGACCATGTAGATCTCATAGTCAGTGTCTCGGAAGGAGTAGAAGAAACGATAGTGTCTGCCTGCAATGTCCAACATAAATCCTGTGTGATTACGAATGGTTGTGATTACGAATTTTATGCAGAAAATTTTATAGAAAATCGAGGAATTCCAGCGCCTAATAAAAAAATTGCTTTTTATCAGGGTAATATTTATCACAAATTAGATTTTTCAATGTTATTCGCTTTGGCTAAGACAATGCCAGACTGGGAATTTCATTATTGTGGCCCCGTTGTTATTCAGGATTCAACCTGGGATAAAATACGTAAACTGAAAAATGTTCAGTATTTGGGTGTTATCTCACCCGAAGAAATTAGATCCCATGGGCAAATGTGTACGGTTGGTATTATTCCCTTTGGCCCGCAAGATTTTCTCAGCAGACGTTCTTTTCCTCTCAAAGCTTTTGAGTACTTGGCTTCTGGATTGCCCGTTATTACGAGCACAATAGAGGCTTTAAAACCATTTTCTGATGTGTTTTTATTTGCCGATAATATCGATGAATTTAAGTTGGCGATGTTGAAAGCGGTAGAGTTAAGAAATGATTCAGAACATTTAAAAAAGCGCTTAGAGCAGGCGAGTAAACAATCCTATAATCTTAAATTTCAAAATTTGATTTCTCGGCTTGCTCTCGAGTCGGCCGAAAAACAGCTAAAACCAGGGCATAAGCTCAATATTTTAGTACTTTATGAACCCGAAAGTGTGGTAGTTTCAACTGTCAAAGCCCACCTTGATGGTTTTGAAAAATATTCCTTTCATAGAATTTATTATGCTCCCGCTACGATCGGTAGCGAAGTGGAAATTAATTTTAATCTTTTTGATGTCATTATAATTCATTATTCCCTTCGCTTGACTTCAACCGGTATTGGACCTCATATTCCGTCAGACAGTATTACCAATGGATTAGAAAACTTCCCGGGCTTAAAAATATTATTTATTCAAGATGAATATGACAGGATTAAAATATCGTGGAGCTGGATCAAAAGATTAGGTATTCAAACAATTTATTCTTCTGTTCCTGAAAAATTTTGGCCACAGGTTTATCCAAAAGATGAGCTAGGGCAAATTGAATTGGTGCATACTCTTACGGGTTATGTACCCGAAGAACTTGAAAAACTCGCGATAAAGCCAACTGAATTTCGAAAATTATTAATCGCCTATCGTGGACGCAATCTTCCTTTTTGGTATGGCGACTTAGGGCAGGAAAAAGAATTTATTGGCGTTAAAATGAGCGAAATTGCACGAGCTAAAAATTTACCGGTGGACATTGAGTGGACTGAAGAAAAACGCATCTATGGATCCGACTGGTATACTTTTTTATCCTCAGCAAAGGTGACTTTGGGAACAGAAAGCGGATGCAATGTATTTGATTTTGACGGAGAACTTTCCGCTAGTATTCGGGATTTTATGTCGAAAAATCCAACGACCACCTATCAAACCGTTCGACAAACATTTTTAGAAGTCCATGAAGGCAAAATCGGCATGAATCAAATCTCCCCGAAGATTTTTGAGGCCATTGCCTTAAGGACGGGACTGGTATTATTTGAAGGGACCTATTCAAATATCGTTCAAGCGAATATTCATTATATTCCGCTTAAAAAAGATTTCAGCAATATTGAGGAAGTTTTAGAAAAAATCCAAGATGATCAGTACTTAAAGCAAATGACGGAAAGAGCCTATAAAGATGTCATAGAAAGTGGTGCATACCGTTACATCAGTTTTGTAAAGAGTGTCGATTTATATTTAGGAAAAAAGCTGTCTAAATCGAAGGGAACACGTTTTCTCTCTGGAATAATAGATGCTAGTGACCCAGATGATCTATTTCACCTTAGCCCAGAAATTAAAACGTCTGCAATGTCAGAGGCGCTTTTAAGAGACGATTTTAAGCAAACTCGATTTGTTGCTAGGGGCGGCAAATCTCGGCTCCAATTGATTCTAAGGCGTTATCTTATGAAGGGAGCGCGGCGTATACTAAATATGAACTCAATCAAAGTAATATACCTGCAATTAAAAAAAGTAAAAGGCCTTGGCGCAGTATTAGTTTTCTCAAAAAACTTAATCAGCAAGCTTCAATAATCTTTCCGACTTCTACATGCCCCATACATAAATGGTTAAAGCACCTACTTTTTCAATTTTTTGATATATTTTCTGATCCCAAGATTTATCTTTAGTTTTATCGAAAATAACTAAATGCCCCTCAGTGGCATTTTTCGTCATCATGTATTCAGCGGTTTGTTTTAGGCCTTCTTCGATCGTTTTTTGATGTGAGCGATACAGTTTTAGTTCCAGAACGATAGCCTGATTTTTGAATTCCACTAATAAATCCACTCTTCCTTTTCCGAGTGCGCATTCTCGTTGAACGCGACCGCCACCATTTACAATTCGTTGCAAATATGCCATCAAAAGCAGATGGGGTCCGGACTCTTTGTATAGGAGTTCTTCGGCGGTAATATGCATATTTTCTCGATAAAATTGAGTGAACTCGGAAAGCATTTTATGCATATCAAGAGATCCATCGGCTTTGAAAAAAGAGGCTGTTGGTTGAGTAAAACTGCGCTGCCTTGAAGTAGTTAACTCCCTCGGAATAATTTCCTGATAAATAGGATTGGCAATTTGCAGTATTTTATTTTGCTCGCTAATAAGCCCTAAATCGGTTGCATATTGTAGGTCTTCGGAAGGAAAAGGAGTAGGAGATTTTTCTCCAGAAATAATGGTGTCAATAATATCAGCAACTCGTTTTTCCTTAAGTCTGTAAATAAGTACATCCAAGTGTGTGTCTTGGCGTAGTATTAATGCCTCTCTCGCTCGAACCATGGCTTCTTTTGTAATGGTTTGAGAACGGTTAGGCACTTCTCGTGTTGTCGTTTGGTCGGCAAGGGCATTCACTAGCCAGGGTTGGCCGCGTGTTTGTTCGTAGGCATAAGCGATGGCCTCGTCCGTGAAAATTTGGCCTGTTTCTTCAGTATGTTGCAGATAAAGAGCCTTGACCTCTTCTTGTGAAAAGCTGCCAAGAACTAGACTTTCAGCCTTGATATTAAATGCGCTGCCACCAAGAACGATCGATTGTTGTTCATTTGAGAAAATTTTGTAATCCTTCACGTCTCTTACGCCGATCAGACAAATGGATTGTGGGAAGGCGCTTGGGCGTTCAAGATAGCCCGTTCGGAGTTGACGGAGTACAGAGATCAAGGTGTCGCCAACCAGGGAGTCGATCTCATCAACAAATAAAATAATCGGTTTGGGAGCTATTTTTGACCATTCACGCAAAAAATTATAGAGGGCGTTTATGGGGTTGTTCGAAATCATATCAAACACTGCGAGGGCAGGATCTTCGGGGCCATATGTATTTATGATTGAAAACCTGATTAAGTCGAGTATCGCATCAATTCCCATCTTTACGTTAGATCTTGCCACCTGAGCATTTTCGACATTGACGTAAAGGGAAGTATACTGTTTTCCCTCCCTTAAATACTTGTCCAGCTGAAGAATAGCAGAGGTTTTACCTGTTTGACGGGGCGCATGCAAGATAAAATAATAGCCGCGAGAAATTAGCTCATCAATTTTTTTAGCATCCAAACGCTGTGGCAAATAATAGTGCCTTCCGGGCAAAACGGGTCCGGCGATATTAAAGAATTTTTCAGTGCTACTCATCGTGGAGCGATTGTCTCAAAAACACCCCCAGAAGTCGATCAAAATTTGGATTGAAAAACTGGGCCTAAAGTGCTACTTTTACCGCCTAATTAGAGGCTCCAGAACCATGTCCATCATAGCGCAAAAGGCGGGATTTTTTACCAAATGTCGCGAGCAAATTTCTTGGCGCTTGCTGGCAGCTGATAAGGCTCCGATGATCCTGGCCATCTTGCAAAAAGTGCTTTTTACCGAAGATCGAAAATTATATAGCTCCCTATTTCACGAGCGGGTTAAACACGAGCTAGATCAATTACGCATGAATGGTTGGGCTATGCCACAAACGGCCCAAATTTACATATCCCAGTGGCTGCACGAAGGTTACTTGGAACGCACCTATCCTCAAAATGCGCCTGAGGAGGTTTATGAACTGAGCAGTGCCGCTATTCAAGCTATTCGCTTTGTAGATGGTTTGGATAGGCCCCACCATGTGGCGACGGAAAGTCGTTTGTCTTTGGTTATCCAGCAACTTTCCCAATTAGCGGAACAAACCGACAAAGATAAAGCCGCCAGAATAAAGCGGCTAAAAGTAGAGCGCGATAAAATTGACGCCGAAATTAAAGCGATAGAATCTGGCAAAATTACGGTTCTTCCAAAAGAACGTGCCCTAGAACGCGCACGAGAAATTGTGGCCCTAGGAGAAGCTTTAACCAATGACTTTCGAAAAGTACGCGATAATTTTCAGCAATTAAATCGAAATCTTCGAGAACAAATTGTTGAAAATGATGGCAGCCGCGGTGAAGTATTGGAAAAATTATTTTCGGGTGTTGATGTCATTGCTGAAAGCGACGCAGGCCGAACTTTTACGGCCTTCTGGCGTTTACTGACAAGCCCTGAGCAATCACTCGAACTAAAAGAATCCGCGGAAAAAGTACTCTCACGAAATTTTATTCATGAATTAACGCGAAGCGAAAGACGATTTTTATCTCAATTTACGAGAATATTATTGGAACAAGCGGGAGAAGTGCATGACGTTTTACATTATTTCGCGAGTAGTTTAAAACGCTTTGTGCAAAGCCGCACTTTTCAGGAGCAGCGTCGTTTACTGAGCCTTCTGCGGTCAACGCAACGTTTGTCACTCGAATTAAAAGAAAAAATAAATCCAAGCGATGTGATATTCCCAAAATTTTTTCTATCCAGCAGTAAAATACGATCTATTTCCCAGCTGTATTTATGCGATCCCAGCATAAACGCGAGCCAGGTTAAAATGTTTAACGCCGAATCATCTGAAATTTCATTCGAGATGATCAGCGAGTGGGTGGCGAAATCTGAGATTAATTTTCGTCTTTTAAAGGAGCATATTTATGAATTATTAGATCAACACCGACAAATTTCTATTAAGGAAATTTTAGATTTTTTTCCCGCCGAACAAGGTTTAGGCACAGTGGTGGGCTATGTTTCCTTGGGGTTTCGCTATGGTATGCCGAGCCAGTTGAAACAAATAGTCAGTTGGCAGAACGATGAAACAGAACGGTCTGCCGAAATCCCATGTATTTATTTTCTAAAGGACCAGCAGCATGAATTTAGAAGTCAATGAGAAATTATATGCAGAAGATTGTGGGAGCTTGCCCCTTAATGCTAGGCGTGTTTTCGTTCAGCTCTTATCGGGCCCATCGATCGATGGAAAGCGCCATTTCAAATTGTGGCAGGAACTTTTGAATCATGAAGGAATTCTTCGAGTTCGTTTGGCAGATTTATTTCTTGAGCTCGTCATTGATTATGACCAAGAGGTCGGCTTCACCAAGCAGGCTGAGGTCGGCGATCTTGAGGCGCCTATTTTATTGCGGCGCGTTAAATTAACTTTTTTGTCATCGGTTTTAATGCTCTATTTACGCCAATTATTACTCGAAGCGCAAGTGCAGGCAACGCGAGCGGTTGTGGATGAAGCGGATATGATGGAACAGATGTATTTGTATGAAAAATTGCAGAGCACCGATTCCGGAGGTTTTCGCAAACGCATACAAGCGGCGATTGAAAATGCCAAAAAACATAATTTTTTGCTTAAAATTTCAAACAGTAAAGATCGTTACGAAATATCTCCTACCTTGAAATTATTGTTTGGCGCAGATGAAGTGATTGCCTTGCAAAAACAGTTTGAAAAATTATTAGTTGAGGAATTTCCACAATGCAGCAACTAGATCTCATGGAACCCAATATGGAAGTCGCGCCCATCAATATGGCCGACCAGGCGCTGGCCATTCAAATGCGCATGACGCAATTGCAGGTTTTTAATTGGGGCACGTTTTCCGGCTTGCATCGGATTCCAATTGCAGCGAAAGGATTTTTATTTATTGGGAGTTCAGGCTCTGGAAAATCCACATTGTTAGACGCCATGTCTGCCCTTTTAGTGCCGCCGATTTGGTTGGGCTTTAATGCGGCCGCACGGGAAGGCGAAAAAAATCGGCATGATCGCAATCTTGCACTTTACGTGCGCGGGGCACACGGTGAGCAAACGGATGATCATTCTGGGCAGGTGGCAACCCAATTTTTACGTAAAGACACTACCTGGTCTGCTATAGCCTTGAGTTTCGCCAACCGACAAGGGAAGCAGTTGACCTTAATCGGACTATTTTTTATCAAAGGAGTTAGTGCGAATTCCAATGAAGTAAAACGTCACTATTTTATCGCGGATCGAGAGTTTGATTTGGCCAAGGAATTTTCCGACTTTGATTTGGATATTCGAAAATTAAAGCAGAAATTACCAGATATTTTTCACAGCGAGAAATTTAAACCTTTCAGTGAGCGCTTCCGTTTATTTTTAAATATTGATACGGACATGGCGCTGAAATTGCTGCATAAAACGCAGTCGGCTAAAAATTTAGGCGATTTAAATGAATTTCTTCGGGATTATATGTTGGATGAACCTCAAACCTTTGCCGTTGCCGACCGAATGGTAAAGGAATTTACTGAATTGGATGTAGCGCATAAAACCGTTGTGATGGCACGAGAGCAGGTTGAAATTCTGCGTCCTGCACGCGAGCATTATCAGGGCCTGGAGCAGGTGAATGTCACCATTAGCGAAAATCGCGAACTCGAAACTGGACTAAGTGCCTATGTCGAAGAATTAAAAATAAAATTATATCAACAAAAAATAGAAGATTTAAATACCGAATCACAGGGCATGCAAGGCATGCTTTCTCGGCAGCAAGAACAATTAACGCAAGCACGAGATCATTTGCGTCGTTTAGAATCGCAACGTCGAGAACTAGGCGGCGACAGAATCGAACAAATCCACGCCGAATTGCAGCGCAATGAGCAAATTAAGGAGGATCGACAATCGAAGCATGAGGCCATAAAAGTAGCTTGTAACAAGTTAGAATGGTCTATGCCTTCGAATCCCGAGACATTCGCACAAGTATTGCGAGAGGCGCGCGCCTATAATGAAAATTGGCCAGACGTGAATCAGCAGCATCAAATAAAACGTGATGGCTTACGAGACAAATTGCATGTTTTGGAGGCTCGTTTTCCCGAGATAAATCGAGAAATAAAGGCTTTGGAAAAACAGCCCTCTAATATCCCAGCCCACATGTTGGAAATTCGAGAAAATATTATTAAGCAATTACAGCTGCATGAAAGTGATTTCCCTTTTGTAGGCGAATTAATTGAAGTAGACGAAGGCGCACAAAATTGGAGGGGCTCTATCGAGCGAGTGCTGCGCGGATTTGCACTTTCTTTATTGGTCTCCGATAAACATTATGCCATGTTTAGCAAGGTCGTGAATGAAATGAATTTACGGGGGCGCTTGGTTTACTATCGAGTGGACGATTCCTCTCAGCTGATTTTGCAATCAATAATATCTGAGCATTCTTTGCTTAATAAATTAAAATATAAAGCGCATCGACATCGGGATTGGCTGACGCAGGAATTGAAACATCGTTTTAATTACGCTTGCGTGGATAATTTAGCGGAATTTCGGAAAGCAGAAAGGGCCTTAACTGAGCAGGGACAAATTCGTCATGGATGGGCGCGTCATGAAAAAGATGATCGACATGCGCTGGATGATAAGCGTAACTGGGTGCTGGGCTTTGATAATCGTGAAAAAATGGAGCTTTATAAAAATCAGGCACGGCAGATGGCTGGTGAGATGGGTGTCCTGAAGCAGCAATTACATGCTCTGGAAGACCAGCATAAAAAGCACTTTCAACATGCAATGGCTTGTCAGGATATTGTGAATTTCAGTTGGCGTGATATGGATGTGGGGACCATTTTAGACGAAATTAACGCTTTGCAACTAGAGCTTCATCAATTACAAAATGCGAATCAATCTTTGAAGCAGCTCGGTGCACAAATTCAGCAGCAAGAAGTTGTTATTCGTGAAAAAGAGTCCACCTACACGCAATTAAAAGCGAATTATCAGCAATTAATTTTAAATGTTCAAGAATTTGAAGAAAAGTTCCAAGAATCGAGTCAGAAATTATTAGGGCTTGTGATATCGCCTTCGCAAAAAGAAGGCTTAGTAAAGCGATTTTTAGACACGGAAATGGTCACCGTTAAAAATGTGACGGCCATCAGTCATCAAGTAGAGCTGAAATTAAAAGGTGAAACCGGGAAACTCGAAAACGACAAAATACATTTGCAAAAAGAAATCGAAAAACGATTTCAGAAATTCAAGGATAAATGGCCCCAAGAATCGGCTGATCTGGACGCTAGTATTGAAGCTATTCCTGAGTTTATGGCGAAATTGACTCGCTTAGAGCATGATGGATTACCGGCCTATGAACAACGATTCTTTGAAATGCTGAACGCGCAAAGTATGGAAAATTTGGCAGCTTTGAATAGTTATTTATCTGAGGCTCGAAATGATATTATAGATCGCTTGGAAATGGTGAATGAGAGCCTAGCGTCGGTGCCTTATCATGCTGGAACCTATTTAAAAATAGAGGTTTTTGATCAGCAGCTGGAGCCCGTTATTTTATTTCGCCAAAAAATTAAAGAAATCCTGAGCCATGCTTGGGATGGTGATAAAGAAAATGGAGAGCGACGATTTATTATTTTGCGTGAAATGGTGGCGCAACTGAGTGGTCAGGACTATGAACAGGAACGTTGGCGAAAAACGGTGTTGGATGTCCGTTTACATGTGGCATTTTTAGCAAGGGAATATGATGTGAATGGCCATGAGGTTCAGGTGCATCGCAGTGGGGCCGGTAAATCGGGAGGTCAGCGCGAAAAATTAACCACCACTTGTTTGGCTGCGGCCTTATCTTATCAACTGGGTGGGAGACATGGTGGTTTTCCTTTATACGCCCCGGTGGTCTTGGATGAGGCCTTCAGTAAAGCGGATAATGATTTTACGCAGGAAGTCATGCAAGTTTTTGCCCAATTTGGTTTTCAAATGATTGTAGCAACGCCTTTTAAATCGGTGATGACACTAGAACCGTTCATTGGTGGTGCTTGTGTCATCAGTATTAAAGATCGTAAAACCTCGAGTGCACTGCAAATTATGTATAACGAGCCGAATAAAAAATTGGATCTTACTTAACCTATGGATAAAAAAATATTAACAAGCCCCGAGCAAGTTAAGAAAATCTTGCAACGCGTTTTTGATCGCAATTTTGGGTCGTGGTTACAAGCAGAGGGCGAGTGGCCCTTGTCAATTAAATTAAATATTCCTAAGGAAAATACGGCCCTAAATAATTTATTGGCCCTGCAGGATTGGGTGAAAATATGGCAGCAGTGGCGAGGTGTTGGAGAGCTCCAGTGGGTCACGCGTCATTGGAAAAAAATAGGTAAGCAAAATTTCCCTGAAAAATTGCTTATCCATACGGCTGATGACGTTTCGATATGGTTAGATGAGCACATTTATTGGCGACGTGCCTGCCTCCGTTTTCAGGAATCTCTAGCTATATTTCCTAAGCTTAACATTAGTATTTCGAAGCATTACGAAATTTTAGCGCAATATACCGATGAAGATTGGAAAAGATTATTATCGGTCTTAACGTGGTTCAAAGCTAATTCCAATTCTAATTTGTATTTGCGTCAATTACCTATTTTGGGAATTGACACCAAGTGGATAGAAAGTCGAAAAAACGTGGTCTCACAATTCGTTAAAGTTTTACTTGACCGAAACGAAGAAAACGATTTTCACAAAATTACCGGCTTAAAATCTGAGCCTACACTTATTAAAATTCGATTTTTGGATGATAAATTGCGAAATAAAATGAGCGATTTGGATTTTATTGCCATAAGCCGGGGAGAGCTCGTAAAATTATCACTGTCCATACAAAATATTTTTATTGTGGAAAATATCAGAACCGGATTGGCCTTTCACGATATTCCCAATAGCATTGTGATTATGGGATTAGGTTATGGCGTGGAATGCTTTGCAAATATTCCCTGGATTCGGTGTGCCAATTGCTTTTATTGGGGTGATATCGACACGCATGGCTTTGCCATTCTCAATAGATTGCGATCCTATATTCCAAATATAAAATCTGTATTAATGGATAAAAATACTTTGTTGCCCAACAGAAATTTGTGGTCCAAAGAAGAAAAACCGATGATTGCAGAAGAATTACTCAATTTAACCCAAGAAGAGTTATCTCTTTACACCGCTCTTCGTGACAAACAATGGGGAGCCGGCGTTCGTCTCGAACAAGAAAGAATTAACTGGGAATTAGCTTGGAAAAGAATCACACTATTGCCCCATAAGTGGTGATGAGTGTTGTAAATAACGGGCTCATTCAATGTGGTTCTGGCTGATTATGGCTTATCTTTACGTGCTTTTAAGAAGTGGGTGATTCTTGGGGTGATGTAAACGAGGTATCTTTGGATGCCGCTTAGGATTGTGCTGATTTTTTTCGAGAGGGGGTAACGGCGGTCGAAAAGAATGGAGAACACATTTCGGGTTCCGAATTGGATTTCTGCCAGCAATAGAAAAATAGCATTTTGGATGCGATGTTTCTTTTTTGAGGTGATGATGGTATTCGCTATATTGATAGAAGAGTCTTGCTCTTTTTTGCACATCAGATTTTCGAGCTCTCGGGCTATGGTTTCTCCCATCGTTTTTTGGGCGAATTTTCCGGAAGCGATGAGATCGTCATAAGCCCTATCGGCCAAATTCTGGAGATAATGATCATCTTTTAATTTCAGAGCTACATCGGCAAAATTCGAGAAATCTTTTTCAAGCAGAATATAATGCTGATCTGGCTGGCAAACTCCGCTGTAATATCCAGGGAACATTATGAGAGGAGTTCTAAGCGCCGCCGCTTCGAAAATTCTCGGAGAAATGGCATTATATTGAAGTTTTCCTTCATGGGGTTCCAAAAATTCTCGGTGAATTTCATCAAAATTTGCATTAGGTTTTTTGCACAAAGCTCGCGAGACCGTTTTCTCGATGCTTCCATCAAAGTCCCAAATATGGGTTCCACTTTCAGTACCTAAAACCGCTCGAGCATTTGAAAGCCGTTTAACCCATTCTTTTCCATAAATTCGATCTTTTTCTTGGACGCTGATATCCACATTTAAATGATATTTTGAAGCGTGATTTAAAACTCCCTCTGCGATCAGGACTTTCTCTTGTGCTAATTTTCCAAGCCAAAAATCACAGGTGCGGCTACGATAAAAAATATCCATTTTACGATCGGCAATTTTCGGGGTTTCGCGATTTAATAAGGTATCGGGCACATAGGCAGTGAGTAATGTCACTTTTTTCATATTTCTAAGACGTGGGTCAGGATAAGCCCGATCAACCCATTCAGGACGAACTAAGGTGAATAAAACATGCATCCCCAAATTTGCCATATGATCCGAGATGTCATTCACCCGCTGATATTCATCTTGTAGCAACAGAAATTTAGTTCCTGAAAAAGCCTTAATTTTTCGATATAAACTTTTTGGCATATAATAAGCGCGTTGTGGGCGAATGGAATAATGCAGGCCAATTGCATCAAACATATTAAAATCGAGCTTATGCAGTGTCTTACAAATCAGGGGATTTTCGACAAACCACTGAAATTCCGAACCTTGCGTAATGGCATTAATATGATCCGCAACAGCCATTGTGCAATGCGTGTAGTCAGCCAGTAATAAAATCGATTTCGTCATGCAATCACTTCAGGGATTAAGGCAAGAAGTGTGCTGGCAATTTTTTCTTGCGTAGAGGAATCCAAATAAGGATCCATGGGGAGGCTCATCACTCTTTTTGCAGCATTTTCAGAATGTGGGAATGAGCCAACACCTAAGCCCAAATGTAAAAAAGCGGGTTGTAAATGAAGGGGAATGGGATAATGCACAGCCGTAGGTATGCCTTCTTTTTTTAATAATTCGCAAAGGTTTTCGCGCTTATCCACTTCAATGGTATATTGGGCATAAACGCTAGTACATTGAAGCGGGATTATTGGGGTTTTGAAAGAACGGCTTAATAAAGAGGTATAACGGGCGCCGACATCGGCACGCATTTTAATTTCGCCAGGGAAAATTTCAAATTTCGCTAATAAAATGGCTGCTTGCAAGGTATCAAGGCGCGCATTTAATCCAATGACGGTATGATGATAACGTTTGCTTTGGCCATGCACGCGAATTTCACGCATTGCTTTAGCCAGTTCATCGTCATTGGTAAAACAAGCGCCGGCATCGCCATAGGCGCCTAAGGGTTTTGATGGGAAAAAGCTGGTACAAGCAATGCTGGATAATCCGCAGGACTTGCGGCCCTTGTAAGTCGCGCCAAAAGATTGCGCGCCATCTTCAATCACTGGTATTTGATGTTTTTCAGCAATCGAATTAATCGCATCAAAATCCGCACAAAGCCCATAAAGACTAACGGGCATAATGGCCTTTGTTTTAGGAGTGATTGCCGCTTCGAGTTTTGCAGGATCTAAATTATACGTATTCGGATCAATATCAACAAACACAGGAATTGCGCCGATTAATGCAATCATTTCAGCGGTTGCAATAAAAGTAAAAGGAGAGGTAATTACTTCATCGCCGTGGCCAATGCCAAGCGCCATCATTGCCACTAATAAAGCATCCGTTCCGTTCGCTAGGCCGATACAGTGTTTTACGCCCACAAAAGCCGCTAATTTTTCTTCAAGCTCGGCCACTTCTGGGCCCATAATATATTGACCGTGTGAGAGCACTTTTTGAATGCGCGCATCGATATCGGTTTTAATTCTTTTTTGTTGCTTGGCTAAATCAATAAATTGAATCATGACATTATCCTAGGAGTTGAAGTTGATTATTTTCTAATTTGTATTTTTGCCCGGTATTTTCGCAAGTCGTTATGCCTTCTCCTTTTAGCGGTAAATCGAGACGCTCACCAAATTGGCTCATCCAGCCGATTTGTTTGGCAGGAACGCCAACCATTAAAGCATAGGGCGCAACATCTCGGTTAATGACGCTACCCGCGCCGATAAAAGCAAATTCACCGATAGTAACACCGCAGACAATCGTGCAATTAGCGCCTAAAGTAGCCCCTTTTTTCACAAAAGTATTTCGATACTCATCTTTTCGAGTAATGGCCGAACGAGGATTATAGACGTTGGTAAAAACCATGCTCGGGCCACAAAAAACATCGTCTTCTAAAAAAACATTATCGTAAACCGAAATATTATTTTGAATTTTAACGTTGTTCCCGATGGTCACGTTGTTCCCAACAAAGACATTTTGTCCGAAGCTGCATTTTTTCCCTATTTTTGCCCCACCGCTGATATGAGCCCAATGCCAAATTCGAGAGCCCTCACCAATTTCCGCACCTTCATCGATGATGGCGGTTTCATGCGCAAAATAAGGCTTAGACATTTTCCAAGGCTCCCATTAATGATTCCATTAATTCCACAACATCAGCGCCTTGTTGTCCATGACTAAGCGGTAATTTTCGATGCACGATGCAATCGATAAAATGTTCCATTTCCAAACGCAGCGGCTCACCACTTCCTTTAAATACTATTTCTTCTCCGCGATCGGTAATCGTCGCATCAGAATTTCCAAAGCGCTGATGAAAAATGACCGTGTGAGAGAGCTCATCATAATGCAGAGCGCCTTTTTCACCTAAAATCATGAGTTGGCGATCTTTAACAGGCCATAGCCAAGACACATGTAAATGCGCTTGCACGCCTGAGGCATAGGTTAAATGAACCGTCATATCGTCTTCAATATTGGCAGTGGTAATCGCGTGGCCGGTGGAAATAGAATCCACTACCTTTTCTCCCACGAGATAATTTAAGACGGCAAGATCGTGTACGCCCAAAGAATACAGCACATTTTCCTGTGTACGAATAGTGCCTAAATTACGGCGAACTTGACGCAAGGAATATAAGCGCCCCAATTGACCTTCGCCAATAAATTGTTTAATAAATTGAATGGCGGGCTGATAGAGCAACATGTGCCCCACCATGAGAATTTTATTTTTTTGCTTAGCGAGCAAGACGAGTTCGTCGCTTTCTTCTAAATTAACCGTCATCGGTTTTTCAACAAACACATCTTTCCCAGCCAAAAGCGCTTCTTTTGCAATTTCAAAATGAGTGAAAACGGGAGTGGCGATGGCGACAGCAGGAATTTCGGTGTCGAGCAATTTTTGATGAGAATCGAAAACAGGGATATTAGGATATAGACTGTGAATGTCGTTTCTTAAATTGGCATTTGGCTCGGCAATTCCTGCTAAAACACCAAGGTTATGGAGAGTGTTAATAATATTTTTTCCCCACCGCCCGGCGCCGATAACACCAATTTTAGTTTTCATTAGAGCAATACCACATTTTCAGCAGCACTTAATTGTGTTGCATTTCGCGTGTCTAAAATCATTTTTGACTTTTTGATCACGTGAGTAAAGTCGATGCAGCTGTGATTCGTGGTAATTAATACTAAATCCGTCGCTTCTAATAATTCATCGGTTAAAGCAATGCTTAAATGCGCATGACCATTCGAAATAAAGGTGGGAACGTAAGGATCGTGATAAATGACTTGTGCGCCTGCTTCAGTTAATAATTCATGAATCATTAAGGCTGGTGATTCGCGAAAATCCGAAACGTCCGGTTTATAGGCCAAGCCTATCATCAACACTTTCGAACCATTCATCGATTTTTTTTGCTTATTTAATATACGTGAAGCTTTATTAAATACAAAATAGGGCATTTTTAAGTTGGTTTCAGAGGCTAAGGCAATAAAGCGGGTTTGAAAATTATATTCGCGAGCCTTCCATTCTAAATAATGAGGGTCAACAGGAATACAGTGGCCGCCCACTCCTGGACCTGGATAAAAAGGCATAATTCCGAAGGGTTTTGTGAAAGCCGCGTTCAGCATTTCCCAGACATTAATTCCCATTCGGTCGCAGAGCACGGCCATTTCGTTGGCGAGCGCAATATTCACGGCGCGATAAGTATTTTCATAAACTTTAATCATTTCTGCGGTTTTTGCGCTGCTGACAGGCACCACGTGATCAATAGCCAATCCATAAAATGCCATGCCGATGTCTAATGAATGTTGATCAATGCCGCCCACAATTTTATTAGTATTTTTCGTGGTGTAGCGTTTATTGCCAGGATCAACCCGTTCTGGAGAATGCGTTAAAAAGAAATCTTGCCCTGCAATTAGGCCGCTTTTTTCTAAAATCGGTTGAATGACTTCTTCAGTCGTTCCAGGATAGGTTGTTGATTCTAAGCTGACGAGTTGTCCAGGCCTTAAATGCTCGGCAATTTTTTCTGAAACGGCGACGACATGAGAAAGATCAGGGCAGAAATTTTTATCGATGGGAGTGGGAACACAAATAACGATGACGTCAAGATGTTCAACTATTTCAAACGAAGTAGTGGCTTCTACTAAACCGCGCGCAAGAATACTTTTGAGATCGGCATCACTAACATCACCAATATAACTGCTGCCCTTGGTGAGGTGATCCACGCGTTCCTGACTTCTGTCGATACCGACAACCTGTAATCCGACCTTCGCCTTTTCAACCAGAAAAGGAAGCCCGACATAACCTAGGCCTACAACACCCACTCGGACTGTTTTTTTTTGAATTTTGTGAAGCAAAGCGGTTTTGTGTGGGTTTTGTTCCTGAATTTCAGAATCCCGCTCCAGAACTTGCATGTCATTCATTCCAATAATCTCCGTGCGATGCAGTGAAAGCCCAGGATTGTAACAGCCACCATAAGCACCGTCAAATGGCAAGCAGCAATTGTCAATGCAAAAATCTTCCGATATGATTCACGCATGAAAGTTTTAGTCCCAGTTATTTTATCCGGGGGTTTTGGAAGCCGTCTGTGGCCTATGTCGCGCAAATCTTACCCAAAGCAAATGATCAATCTGGTCGATGATCGATCCCTTTTGCAATCTACTCTGCTTCGGGTGCAGGGCCTGAGCCACACTACCAATGTTAGCGCGCCAATTTTGGTCATTAACGAAGACAATTATTTTGTATCCGCAGAACAATTGCAAAATTTTGGCTTAAATTCCTATGAAATGATTCTAGAGCCCTCCGGAAGAAACACAGCTGCCGCCATCGCGCTGGCGGCTCATCGCGCTCGCGAATTGCATGGTGAAAAAGCGCTGCTTCTCATTATGCCTGCCGATCATCTGATACACGACACCGAAGCATTTTCTGAAAAAATACACTCTTTAGTCAATAATTTCCCAGAAAATTGCCTGCTCACTTTTGGCGTGAAACCAACGAAACCACACACGGGATATGGTTACATTAAAATAGGTGAATGTGTTGACAAAAATATTTATAAAGTAGAGCAATTTACAGAAAAACCAGATCCAGAAACTGCAGAAAATTACCTTAAGGATGGAAAATATTTTTGGAACAGTGGCTTATTTTTATTTCAAGCGGATGTGTATTTACATGAATTGAAACAACACGCTCCCGAAATTAGCAAAGTCTGCGAAACATCGTATAAATCAGCCTATATTGGAAAAGATTATGTACGAATTCCAGAAGAATATCAAAATTGTCCGGACGTTTCCGTAGATTATGCCATAATGGAAAAAACCAAAAATGCCTGTGTTACTCCGCTCAATACCGATTGGACTGATGTTGGCGATTGGAGTTCCTTGGCCGATGTTTTACCCGCAGATCAAAATGGCAATGTTATCCGAGGCGATGTTATTTACGAAAATGCGCACAATTGTTATATGCACTCGGAAAGTCGCCTTCTTGCTGTTGTGGGCATTGACGATCAAGTGATAGTCGAAACGAAGGATGCGGTATTAATCGCGCATAAAAATCACACTCAAGATGTTAGAAAAATTGTGAAACGTCTCCAGGAACAACATTCAACTGTGGCTGATTGCCATCAAAAAATGCATCGTCCTTGGGGTTCCTACGAATCGATTGCGACAAGCCATAATTTCCAGGTAAAACACATCATTTTAAAAGTGGGTGGAAAAATTTCGCTGCAAAAGCACGAACATCGTGCCGAGCATTGGGTGGTTGTGGAAGGCGTTGCAGAAGTTATTCGCAATGAAGAAACTTTTATTTTAAATGCGAACGAATCGACGTATATTCCGGCTAAAGCGATACACCGCTTATCAAATATTGGAAATAAACCCCTTCACGTTATTGAAGTTCAATCCGGAAATTATCTGGGTGAAGATGATATTGTTCGCTACCTAGACCAATATGGTCGCAAAACCGAAATAGATTAGCCAATATAATAATAAGGGTCGGGCAGCTTAAAGGCCATGTCAGAATAGCCACCTTTTAAGTCACTTTCTTGATCACCAACATTCAGCACAATGTCATAACCTTTTGCGGCAATTTCTTTACGCACGTGACTTTTGAAAGGCACTACAGACTTTTTATTATAATCCGCTGGTTTCATATAAAGATCTTCCCAGTCTTTAAAACCAGTGGCAGTCAAATTTGTAATTGTATTTTGCCGAATATCCGGATGACGACCCGTAATAAAAAATACCGCAATATGATGTTGCTTCGCGAAATTATAAAGCGCGAGGGTTTGTTCGATCGCTGGATCATGTCCTGCACCTTCTGCGCGATCGACATCTTTTGGTGTGCCGCCAAAGTTTAATCGAAGCATGTCATTATAATTGGAAAGAGAGGTTTCATCGATATCCAAAACAATCGCTAATTTTTTTGGATTCGTTAAGCGATCATTTTGATTCACGCGAAAACGCAAATAGCTCATTGCCTGATTAACGGTTCGTGAAATATCGTCACTATATTTACCTGAATCATGATAAGTTTTTAATTCATTTTTCACGAAAGATAAATTACCAGGTTCAGGCGATGCCTCTGCGATGTACGAAATTGAAAGGAGTGCTGCTAAAAGTAGAAATTGGAAATAACATTTCATAGGCCACCTAGTGTTAATATTTTCTTAAGAATTGGAATGCAAATTCGAGCAAACTATGCCATTTTAGGCCGAATTTTTCAAGGGAAAAATTAATTTCGCTTTTTCTAGCGGAACGGTGAAATGATAAGAGACAAAAAACGGAAAATAAGAGAGAATACTTTACTATGAAAACGAGAATATATTATCCGGGACCAATTGCATTGGCAGAGCGCTTGCTTTTGCCAAAGGAACAAAGCCATCATCTCATCAATGTTTTGCGAATGAACTTGGAAGAGCCCGTCATTATTTTTAATGGGGAAGGTGGTGAATATGAATGTCGCATTGATGAAATTAAAAAAAATTCCGCTATTTTAAGCGTTCATAATTTTTTAGCCGTAAATCGAGAATCGCCATTGCCGATCATTTTAGCGCAAGGTATGTCTCGTGGTGAACGCATGGACTACACCATCCAAAAAGCAACAGAATTGGGCATCCAAACGATTCAACCGATGTTCACCGAATTTTGCACAGTTAAATTACCAGAAGACAGGGCCGAAAAAAAAATAGCGCATTGGCAAGCCATTGCCATCAGCGCGGCCGAACAGTCCGGCCGCACCGCGATTCCCCAAATCAAAAATCCGGTGCATTTTGGACACCTTTTGCAATCGTTTATCCCATCTCAAGGAACCTTGCTGATTGGTGATACAGAAGGGGGTGAGCCCATTAAAACGCTATCCCTGCCCGAATGCCTTATTGTCTTGCTTATAGGTCCAGAAGGCGGCTTCTCAGAAGCCGAAATTTCAGCGGCCATCGATGCAGGAGCCAAGCGAATCTCCCTAGGCCCTAGAATTCTCCGAACAGAAACAGCCGGAATAATAGCTGCCGCTCTTCTCCAAAATTATTTCGGAGATCTCTGATTCCGTTATGCCACCCTCAGCACTCCTTTCCGGGGTTTCTCCCCGATCCCCTCCACCCGTTCCAAATTATGATTTTTAAAAGTCCAGAGGAGGGGTATTTCGTAGCGAAGTAAAGCACAGGAGGCCGGAGGCCGACGAGTCATGAGAGGAGAAATACCCCTCCTCTGGGCTTTTAAAAATCATAATTTGGAACTCCATCCTAATAAATTCTTATTGTTTTTCGATAAAACCCATGTTATATTACCCCCAGTTCAGACAATAAACGGGCAGGCCCTAATATGGACAGAATCAAAGTTGTCAGTGGTATACTCCGTTACCTTTTTACATTTTTACTCGTCTTGCTACCGATTTACACCATCGTGTATTGGTTAAGCAACGGCTATCCCTTTGGCCCATGGATGCCCATCGCCGTTTTTCCATGGCCTGAAACCTTACCCATGCTTCCCGACGTGGACACACTCTCCACCGCAATCAAAATTTTTGGTTTCATGATCAATATGATTCCGATTCTTATCTACATGTCCATTTTGTATTTTTTGATTCGTTTGTTTCGCTTGTATCAATCCAGCCAGATTTTTTCGATAGGCTGCGTGCGTTATACGCGACGCATTGGTTGGATGATGTTACTGAATCAGGTCGTTGAGCCCATTTATACCTTTATGCTAAGCGCGACAATGACTTATGGTTTTCCGCATGGACTTCACGCCGGCTATGCCGTGATCTTCACTATTCCGAAGCTCATGTCTGTCGTCGTGGCGATCCTGATTATTCTTATTTCGTGGATCATGGAAGAAGGCCATAGAATCTACGAAGAAAACATTTACACGGTGTAATAATGGCAATAGTTGTAAACTTGGATGTAATGCTAGCTAAGAAAAAAATGCGTTCAAAGGAGCTGGCGGAAGCTATTGGAATCACCGAGCAAAATCTCTCAATTTTGAAAACGGGTAAGGCGAGAGCCATTCGTTTTGAAACCCTAAGTAGCATTTGTCATGTCTTGGGTTGTCAACCAGGTGATATTTTAGAATTTGCATCGAAAGATTTAATTTTGGAGTAGTGTTACGTTTCTTTGTGGTACGTAGTAAGGAAGCTAAAGGGCGGGGCCCCTCTCCCCGCCTTTTTTTTTGTCAGAATAATTCTTTTAAAAATCGCTTCATCGTTTCTTTTGAATCCACATCAGCATTTTTATTGTAGACCAATCCTAAGTTTTCGTCATGAGCCTGTGGATTTGTAAAAGCATGCTTCGTATTTCCATAAATATGAATTTGCCAATCCGCCTTAGCAGCCGTCATTTCTTTTCCAAATGCAGCAATTAACTCGGGCGGCACCATGGGATCATCAAAGCCAGTAAGAGCCAATATTTTTGCATTAATTTTTTGATTTGGAATTTTGTCTGCGGCAAATAATAATCCGTGAAAACTGATCACGCCTTTTAAATCGAGTCCCTCGCGGGCCATATCTAAAGCGCATAGACCACCAAAACAAAATCCCATAGCGGCCATATTTTTTTCATCAACCATAGGTAGTTGTTTTACCGTTTCATAAGCGGCCCTTAAACGATCTCGTAATTCTCGGCGATTTTCAACTAATGGTGTCATTAATTTAGAATTTTCTTCCGTGTTTTTTCCGGTAATTCCTTTACCATAGACATCCATGGCAAAACCCACATACCCTAAGTTCGCAAGCATTTCCGCTTTTTCACAGACAAAACTATCACGGCCCGCCCAGGCATGAGCAATCAATACAGCCGGTTTTTTTTCGCTAGTGCTAGAATCATAAGCGAGAAATCCTTCGAATTTTGTGTCAGCATGTTGGTAAGAAATTTTTTCCGTGCGCATAATGAGGTCTCCTTGAGTAAAAGCGGAAGTATAGCTTAAAGCATTCAAGACAACCATTCTCCCCTTCCCCTAAAATCCCTAAGTAAGTGATAAAGAAGGGCCTCTTGTGTGCGAGATATCTCAAGCCATTGTGAGAAACTAGCGCGAAAACTTGCGCTATTTTTAAGTGAAATGCAGCCTCAAAATTAATATAAGCTTTTGTTTTTTAATATAAAATAAGAAATGCTCTTTGTAGGACCTCTGGTTGAAGGCCATGGGTATTATATTAGCCCCTTGTTTGAGAAACCCTAGGTGTTACATTAGGTCCTAAGTTAAGGGATGAACTTCAAAGGCTTGACCACTCTACGGATAGATTATCTCAAGGAATGAGAGGGCTCTAAGGATAGGGCCTAAAGGTAAGGAAGGCCGGAGCGAAGGGGTGAAATTCACCCCTTTTTTATTTGAGAAAAATAGTTTTATGTCTAAAAAAATTTCAGAAGCGGATTTAATCTTAAACCCAGATGGTTCCGTTTACCACTTGAATTTATTACCTGGTGAATTAGCAAAAACCATTATTTTAGTCGGTGATCCTGATCGAGTTTCCGAAGTTTCAAAACATTTTGATCGCGTCGATTTAAAAAAACAAAAACGAGAATTTGTAGCTCACACTGGATTTATCGGTAAAAAAGCCATTTCTGTCATTTCCACAGGAATTGGCGCCGGCGACATTGACATTGTCATGAATGAAGCCGATGCGCTTTTTAATGTTGATCTTTCCACTCGGACGGTAAAAAATAATCTTACAAAATTGGAATTTATTCGCTTAGGGACCACAGGTTCTGCGCAAGAAGATATTCCTGTCGACAGTTTATTGGTGGCGAATCAAGCCTTTTCTTTTGACGGTGTTTTGAAGTTTTATGCGGATTGCGCTAAAGATCGAGATGAGGCATTATTCTCAGCTTTAAAAAAACATTTCGCCTCACTTTGTGTTGTCGAAAATTTAATTGTCGCAAAAGGCGCTGAGAATTTAATTCAAAAATTTTCCAAAGAGGCGCATGCCGGAATTACTTTCACCTGCACGGGTTTTTATGGTCCTCAAGGAAGGCAAGTCCGGGCCGCATTAACGCATCCGGATCTTTTGACGACCGTAAAAAATTTCTCTCACAACCATCAAAGAATTGTGAATCTAGAAATGGAAACCAGCAATATTTACGGCTTAGGAAAACTCTTAGGCCACGATTGCTGCTCCATCAGCACCGCGGTCGTAAATCGAATCCACAACACAAGCAGCAAAAATCCAGCTGCCTCCATCGAAAAAATGATTACCTGGGCTTTAGAAAAAATTGCGCTGAACCCCGCCCTCATTGCAGGGACAAATTAGTACTGCAGAGCAGGTCCTACCAGCTCAAAATCAGCCCAGATATTTTGGTAGAAAACAGAGTGAGAGAAATCACTGGCCACATAGCGGCCACGGGGAAACATTTTCTCTCAAAAATATAACTTAAAACAAGCACTAACTACGATACATTCTACCATTTAGCCGCTGAAATCGAATTTTATTTTTTATAATGATAAATATTTAAAATTTAACAAGGAGAAGTTTTTGTGAGAATTGAAAATGTGATTGATAAGGACCCCATGAACATTAAAATTATTTCAATCTGTCGGCAAGGCCGGGTGTCATAAAGTTCAGTATCTTAGGGCTGTGCAATACTCGTTATACCGTTACAAGTTTTTCGACTTTGGAATATCTCCTTAATATTAAAAATCGGATGAATAGTAGTATCACTCATTTTTATCAAATTCTGATTCTTCTAATTTACTTTCAATATATTCGCGTTCTCTTTTAAGCTCCGAGGCTAATTCTTGTTCAGTAGGAAGATGAAACTGATATCGACTGGCGAAAATTTGCTTTGATTTTTCATCAAGAGTGTATTTCACTAGAGCATCATCTTTTTCAGTGCAAAGTAATAATCCAATTGTTGGATTATCTCCTTCTGATCGACATTCTTTATCATAATAATTTACATAAAAAAGCATTTGTCCTAAATCGCGGTGAGTAAGTTCATCTAATTTAATATCAATTATCAAATAACATTTTAAAATCGTGTGATAAAAAACCAAGTCGGGGTAATAATATTTTCCGTTAAGAATAACAGCTTTTTGGCGACCAACGAATGCAAATCCTTTTCCGAGTTCAAGTAAAAAAGATTGCATGTGTGAAATTAGAGCGGATTCAAGCTTATTTTCCGTTATTTGGTGGGTATGTGGAATGCCCAAAAATTCTAATACTAAAGGATTTTTTATGACATCACTGGGCTGATTGATTTCATGACCTTTTTCAGCCAATTTTATTAGCCCCTTTTTGTCTTTACTCATTGCTATTCTGTCATAGAGGAGAGTGTGAACTTGCCTTTGGAGAATTCTAGAGGACCAGCAATTCTCACTAGACTCGATCTCATAGAATGATCGCGCCTCAGGGTTATCGATTCTCATTAGGATTCGATAGTGTGTCCAGCCGAGATTTGGTTGAAAAGTGGGTATATCAGATTTCGCACGCACTGCGTGCGATTTTTGAATGGAATTAACTTGTTGATAAATAATGTAAAATTTTCGCATCTGAGTTAGGTTTGAAATACTAAATCCTTTGCCAAACTCTCGTTGAAGCTTTTCGGATAGGTTTTTAAGGACTTCTTTGCCATAGTCGGCTCGTTTTTCTCCTTGTTGTTCTGCTACGATGATTTCTCGTCCAGAAAGCCAGTAGGCTCTTACCATTTCAGTATCAATAGTTGTTGCTACATGGTTTTTGGCTGTGACGATATGAGCTGAAACGCGCTGAAATAACTCTTCGAGATGCTTTGCATCAATCTTAGTAAGTGGGTTTTTCTTTGACATGGTGTTTTCCCATAGGTTATAAAGAAATCGTATCACATGGATTTTCAAATCTGTACTAATCTTTATTAGTAGTGGTTTGTTTTACGCAGGAAAAGCTGTTTTGTAAATATCAATTTGATGATCAAATCAAAAATTTCTAATTTTTTAACGATGCATCATTACTTTACCATTGTTTTCTCCACCCAATACAATTCTCGAAATTATATCAGATTCTATAAACTGAGTCCTTCTATAGAGCCCAAATAATTAAGGGAGTATTAGAAGAATATTTTCGACCACGACTCTTTTATTTTATTCGCGGGTTAATTTAGCGATTAATTTTTTGTGCATTGGGAAAGTCTCACTTAATGTGCTCCTTTTACCTGCTTCAAAAGTGGAAAATTGAAATTCTGGAATTGTTGTGCAACCGACGAAAGCAAACCCTTCTAGCTCTACTATTTCTGCTGCAAACCAATTACCCTTTTTTACTATCGCAAATGGAATGGTATCGCTCAAATAAATCGGATCTCCCAAGATCGAGGTGGTGAGCTCACCTTCTGGCGAGATTTGATGAAGCGCAAGTTTTGCGCCGGCATAAAAGTGCCAAAGTTCATCACAGTCCAGGCGATGAAAACAGGAAAAATCCGGGGCCTCGAGTAAATAGTAAATAGAAGCCGCATACCGGCGTTCGGAAGTGCCCAACAGGGGAGATTCATAGATTCTCCGAAAATACCCACCTTCGGGAGTAAGCGGTTCGAGCTGAAATTGCTCGATAATTTGATTGATAGTTTTCATTCTCTGCTCCTTGGGTAGCGAGTAAAACAGTAAAGGACAATAACATTTTCAGGCGGAAACCTTAAGGTTTCTTTATTTCTATTGTTGAAGTCGTGTAGGATGTGTCACTAATTTCAAGGTTTTTATTCGTAAAAAATCCCCCTTTGCTGGCTTGAGATTTCTGTACAATAATTTTGTTTTCTGAATCCGCCGCTGCTAAACAACGACTCAAGAGGGAATTTTGTTTTTCATCGGAAGAAGCCGTTTTATCAAAATTATACTCTCGAAGGTTTTTATAATTTAAAAATTGAGAGGCTAGTTCCGGATGTTTTTGGCTAATTAAGAAAATTAAATCAGACCTATTTTTTTTGTAATCGGATATTTCCTTAGATTTTTTTGGATTTGGGTGGCTTATCATCGCTTCCATATGATTAGCTATAGCCGATAGCAAAATTTTGGCGTATCGTTCATCACCTGATATTTTCGAAAGCATTGAATAAAGTTTTGGGCTATAAAATCGAGAAATTACAGTGTCTCCCTCCTCATAAGCCAATTCCACTAAATTAAGAATCAGTCGACAGAATCTTTCATTCAAGATGTTAATGAAGGCCCTATCTCTCGAAGAATAGTGGTTTTCGTAGAGCCAATCAAGAAAAAAGTTCAAGGCATTTTCAAGTTGGGAGAAATTTTTTTCAATGACTGAGGCTAAATTATAATCACAGAAGTTATTTTCGAACATAGTCATCATGGTTTCGTGATGACTTATGGCTTTGTTTAATAAGTTTTCGCCTTCAATTAAGAGTTTCAAAAGTGCTAGCATTTCTTCGTATCGAATCGGTGAGCTCTCTTTCATGCCATCGCACATTTCTTTGTCGCAGTTGATGTTTATATTTCTACGCTGTATTAACACTCTAAAATCATCTAAAGCTAAACCACCCAGAGAATCTCGCATGCCATAGTAAGTAAAATCAAATCCTAGGGCTCTGCCAGACCGTTCAAGATCTGAAAAATTCACATCGCTAGTAATATCAACTTCTCCGGCATTCTTAAAACAAAAAATTCCGGAGCCATGTTTTTCAGAAAAGGTTCGAATATGAGGGAATTCCGCATCTTTAAGGATATTTTCAAGCCCATCGGTGCCATAGTCAAGAGTAAAAACAAACCCAGCAATTAAAATATCTTTCAATTTTTGATAGTAATTATCGATGCTGGGATGAAGGCAAAACGTAAGGGGATATTGAAAAATCAATCTTTTTGAATTTTTCATTGTCTCATTGAAAAAACGGAGCTCTTCTGTATTGAGAACTTGGTCGACGGGTAATTGCACTGGAGTGTCTTTATTTTCAGATATTTCCACGACCGTTGCCGTTGCTTGTTCTACATTTTCTGTCAATGTTATTTCATGTGGAGGAAAGGTATCAATTAATTCATTTGAAACTACAATCCCTTTTCCTCTGGGTATAACGTCGTCAATAATTCTGGCATCTGTTTTAAAGATTGAAATTTTCTCTTTTAATAAATAGGTCTGTAATTCTTGCTTTTGTAATTCAACTAATTCCGAAGATATTTCTCCAATGACATAGTGGACTTGCTGATAAAAATCGGGCCAATCGGATTTCGGTTCAAGACTAGCGCGACCCTGAAGATATTTAAGAATAACGTGGGCCATTTTCCCATTACCAGCACCGAACTCATAAATATAAAATATTTCCGTTTTTTGGATTTCCTTGAATTTGATCATGGATTTCCAAGCCAAAAAAAATCGATCAGCTAAAAGTGGAGCCCATTCTTGAGCGAAGGTTTCAAAGTCTGGTCCGAATTTTACTTTCCCTCTGTAGTATCCATTAGGACCACGGAGTGCATTCTCAACATATTCAGCAAGTGAGATAGAGTTTGGTCTCATTTTTTTAGGTCCAGAGATGTCTCTACTTGTTTTCGCATTCGCACTTTCTCGCCGTAATTAACATGAGCGCATTGTGCCATAAATATCGCTAAAAACAAGTCATTTTTCTAGTCGAGTTGTTTTTTTAATAAACTTCAGCGCTATTAGGATGACTTTAAGATTTCCTGGGCTAATTTACTGGAGCCAAAACGCAGGGTTTTTGGGGAAATCCAATATTTTCCCATTATTTTTTCAACGAGGGCTAGATATTGGTCTGCGTCTGCAACGGTTCTGACTCCGCCCGAAATTTTAAGGCCAGTTTGTGTGCCTTTATTTTCTTTAATGGTTTCCAAAATCGCTTGAACCGCTTCGGGACTTGCGCCTTGAGGAATTTTCCCCGTAGAGGTTTTAATAAATTCAATTTTTGCATCAATAATAAATTGGCTGGCTTTTTTAATCTGATCAACAGAAAGTGCGCCGGACTCAATAATGATTTTAACCTTTTTATTATCACAATACCGTTGGCAAGCCTTAATAAATTCATCAATAAAAAAATCATTCCCGCGAATTAATTCATGATAAGGCAGAACGATATCAATTTCATCCACGCCAGCCTCAAACGCAAATTCCATTTCAGCCAAACAGGCACGAAAACTGTTCTTTCCTTCGGGAAAATTGGCCACGCTGGCGACTTGAACCGGCGTATTTTTCAACATGCTTTTAGCAAGACCAATATATTTGGGATACACACAAACGGCGGCACAATTTCCAATAGGTGTGATAGCCTCTTGGCAAAATTTTGCAACGGCGTTTTCAGAATCATTTTCGTCCAAGCGAGTATGATCGATGAGAGCTATAATTTCGGAAGGTTTCATAATTTTGCTACCAATGATGTAATTAAATTTTGTAAGCGATTAATGCCCATTTTTGCACCGGCTAACGTGACATCATGACTTAATTTTTGACTGCCCATACCTGCCGCCAAGTTGGTGACAACAGAAATAGCGCCAATTTCTAGGCCACAATGTCGGCCTACAATAACTTCAGAGATGGTGGACATACCGACGACATCGGCGCCAAGCATTCGATAAGCACGAATTTCCGCAGGTGTTTCAAACATAGGTCCTAATACACCAAAATAAACCCCCTCGGTGATGGGTATATTTAATTCAGCACCTGTAGCGAGAATTTTTTCACGAATGTCGGAATTATAAGCGTCTTCCATTCCAATAAAACGTGGTCCAAATTCATCGTCGTTTTCACCGACGAGGGGATTCGTAAATTGAAAATTAATATGATCGCGGATGGCCACCAAATTACCAGGACCTACGTTTTCGTGAAATGAGCCAGTTGCGCTGGTAATCAATAAGATTTTTGCGCCTAATAATTTTAAGGTTCGAATAGGTGTCATCATTTTTTTAGCGGAAAAATGATCATTGCTGTGAAAATAGCCCTCGTAAAAGTGCGCTCGACCTTGGAAGACGGCAACTGGAATAGTATTTAAATAACCTAAATGTAAGTTGCCACTGTGACCTTCGACGGTAAGTTCCGGGAAACCTGGAATTTCAGAATAAGGGATGCTTATTTTATCGTTTAAGCCTTCCACAAGAGAGCCAAGACCGGAACCTAAAATAATTCCAATTTTTGGCACAAAATTTCCGATCAGCGATTTTATTTTTTCATGGGCTAGAAAAGGGGGTTTTTTCATGAAATCCCCAACAACTTGCCGGAAAAGGCATGCGGAATTAATTCATCGATAGTATAGCGAGCATAGCTGCCTTCTAGCGTGCATAAATGAACGATAGTATCCAGTTCGGCAAATTCCAGAATCACTTGTCGACAACGGCCGCAGGGCGCGCAAACATCAGTGCCGGGTATTAAGACCAAGGCTTCTACAATTTTTTTGTTGCCGGTGCTTACCAGCCCACAAAGTGCCGCTGTTTCGGCGCAGAGCCCCAAACCATAG
This sequence comes from uncultured Gammaproteobacteria bacterium, assembly GCA_963711375.1. Classification (GTDB taxonomy): domain Bacteria; phylum Pseudomonadota; class Gammaproteobacteria; order Coxiellales; family Coxiellaceae; genus CAVQDV01. The sequence goes on along the minus strand of CAVQDV010000005.1, from coordinate 933,929 downwards.
GCGGCGTTCTCAACATTGCAACCAGAGTGTAAATGCCCATTTTCATCGCGTAGACAGGCAGCTACAGGAAAGTGTGAATAAGGCGAGTACGAGTTTTTAAGCACTTCTTGAGCGCGAGCGAGCATATCCTTGGGGGCGTGCATTGGGGTTCTCCTGAGATTGATCTTGCCGACAATCATCAAGGATTTCCCAGATTTTTTCAAGCAGAAGGCCCATGGATAAAAGGGATTGTTAGTAGTAATCGACCATATTTTGACCTTTCTGTCTGCTTTTGATATAGTGCGCCACAGATTAATTTTGAAGCCAAGCAAGAAGAGAGCCCTTAAATGCGCAAACCAGCCGTTTTATTTTCGAAGTACTACACCATAAAAACCTTTTTAGACTTTGTGAACAATTTAGATTCTAGGCAAATAGCCAATTTCCTGAAAGACCACGAGCACTTTTTATTATCACTCTCAAATTCAGAGGATATTTTTACCGTAATATTAGGAATTTTGGGAACGATCAGGGAAAAGTTTAATAAAATGTCTATGGTAGACCTTACTTCCCAAATGATAGAAATTGGCAAGCTCTGTACGCACTTCATAAATGTCCATCCAAATAAGCGGATACCTATTAAAAACTTGCTAGAATTGCTGACCAAATTAAATGCTTGTAACCCATTTGGGTTTGCCAGCCTAGAAAACTATTCTACAGACTTTGAAAAAGTGGTAGGCCGAATTATGAGCCACTTGTTGAGCCAAAGAGAAAATACCTTTGAAAATGCTGAAGACCTAGTCAAGTTTTTGCCTTTTCTCCCTCTTGAAGAGCAACTTCTCTGCGCTCAAAAATTTAGAAATATAATTAAAAATGGCGCGGATCTAAAAGTAATGATTGATGGCTTAAGTTTTAGTAGGATGCGCTCTTTCATCCAAGAGCAAGAGAAATTTTGGAGAAATTCAGATCCCAATGAATCGAGATACGACAAAGAAAGTTTTGTAGACGTGATGGGAATTTTAGATCCTAAGGGTTTAGTGGAGTTCTGGGAGAGACACCAATCATTTTTATTCCAATCGTCAAAACCGGATGAGATTTTTCAATTGATATTGGGCCTATTGAAAGTAATTAGAAACAAGCTGACTAGTTTTTCAGAAGAAAAACGCGACCTTGAATTTGTGAAAAAAGAAATAATCAAACTAGTGAAACATTATATCAGCAATTTTCCACAGGGTTGTGTGAACATTAATGTATTCCCAAATTTGTTCTACAGTTTAGATGAGTGCTTTTTGGATGACTTAGGATCTCATCTTCCCGAACATGTTGCCGCCCTTCTTTCAGATTATCATACCTTGATACTTCTTGTGAGGAGAATGTGTTTGGCTGCCATGATGGATCCCTCTGAAAATGCTGAAGACGTCGTAAAAGTTTTGTCCCCTCTGTCTTCTAAAATTTGGCTTCCAATCGCACAGCTCGCACAACTATGGAAGGCCACTCTTAAAGAATGCGTTGAATTAACAAGGGTTCTCACTTGCCTAACTGAGTTTTCTATTGAATTTGATGAGAAAGAATTAATCTCCTCACTGGAACAATTGGCTAACCTCATTCAAAATGGCGAAAATTTAAAAGATATTGTACCCCTGCTGCCTGACAATAGTAGATACCCATTTGTAAGACAACAAGAGGAATATTGGATAAATTTAGATCCTAAGGCAGCAAGATACGACCATCAGAGCTTTCTAGCGGTGATGCAGGTTTTACTCGTTGAGAATCTGAGTGATTTTCTAAAAAGTCGCTCACTTTTATTAGCATTTGCAAATCCAGATGATATTTTGCAATTGCTGCTGGGAATACTCAAGCTGATCTTGAAGAAAGTCTGTGCGCACACTATAACGAAAGAAGAACTAGAGGCTTTGAATGGGGAAGTAAATGGTTTGTTCAAAGATTATATTAATGCATTCCAAGATGCTCGTCTTCCCATCAAGGACTTGCTAAAAGTACTCGTCGGTTTACGAGAAGGCATGATAACTAATCTAGATTATTTTAAGAGCGCCGATGAAGCATTGATCTTAAGGACCTATAATGGAAATTTAATCAATTTGGTGCTTGTAGGCTGTTTTGCCAGGCAGGGATCTTTTGAAAATGTCAAAGACTTGGTAAGCGTTTTGCCGATTCTGCCACATAGCCATCGTTTAGATTTTGCGGAAAGTTGTAGGACTGCTATTAAGACCCCCACCGATTTGGCAGAGGTGCTCCATTGTTTGGATTTCTCTTGCTCTCATTATCCTATTGAGCCTCCAATGCTTAGTAAAGAAGAAAATAAACTATATAACAATAATCTGGTTTCTTTTGCGAAACAATCCGTGCATCTCCTTCAAACTGGCGAAGATTTGCTACAAGTTTTTATTGAGCTCCCCTATACATGTCACTTAGCTTTTATCAAAATAACAGAACTGCATTGGGCAAGAATAGCTTGTCGGATAGCGTTTTCGCTTTGTTCAATAGCCCAAGGGTCACCATTTGGTAATTTTTACCGGAATGGAGGTAAGCCGCTCTTGAAGTTGATTTTGATCATGAAAGAGGCTTTGGAAGAAAAAGTAGATTGCCGGAAGGCATTTTTGCTTGGTTCCAAAGATAATGATTCTCCCATTTTTGCTCTCTTTAGCAATGGTGGAAAAGCGCTTATTCCAAAGATTTTTGAAATGAAAGAGGCAATGGAAAATGAGGATGCCTCAAAGGGGCCAGATGCTCCCCTTTTCAGCAAGTAAACTTTACTGGGTAACTTCCCGATTATTTCGTTTAGAGGTTACTCGGCGAGCTTGGGGGCCTTGGCCTGTGAGCTCTTCAATAAAACTGACTTCGTGTCCAATTTCGAGTTTGTCGAATTTAGGACTGACGACATTTCCAGAGTTGAAATAATATTCGTCGCCATTGCTTTCAATAAAGCCGAAGCCGTCTTCCTCAAAAATACGGACTACAGTTCCATGCAAGACTTCTGAATGGTTCTTAATATGCCCCTTAATTTGATCTTTATGAGTTTGCAGCTGCTTGCGCATATTATCGAAGCTATCTCGCATTGAAACATACAGGTCTTCTTGCAAGTTATGGGTTATAGCAAACTCCTTTCCAGGAACATTTAACCTAATGTGAATATTATATAACTTACCTTGAGATTGGTGCCGTTGTGGCTGCTCGATGACCACATGACAAGAGATAATATCTTGATAAAACTGTTCAAGTTTCTCTACATGGTCTCTTATTTGGGTTTCGATGGCTTCTGATTGCGGGATGTCTTTGAAAGTGATTTGCAATGATTGTTGCATAAAGCCCCCTTGAGTTGATGGTTCACAAGACTCATCTTTATTATAGCTCGAAACGAAACATTTAATAGGGGTTCAGTAAAAATTCCCTTTAGCCATAGTGAGTTAGCAAGGGAAGAGCGCCTCTGGCCGTTTATTGGGCATTATGATATGCTTCGACGCATGAAGTTGAGTGTTGAAAATAAGTTAATTATCGCGGGCTTGCTGTTATTTTTTTCGGTGGGGGTGTTTTTCTCAGATTCTTATCTACCTTCTTTGCCATCCATCACTCACTCATTATCAGCCAGCCACCAAACCGTTAAACTAACAATATCATTTTATCTCTTAGGCCTTGGCCTTGCACCCCTACTTTTTGGACCGCTATCAGACCATTACGGGCGGAAAAAAATCCTGTTTTTGGGCTTTATTGTCGCTCTTATCGGGAGCCTGATGTGCCTCTTAGCGCCGACCATCAAGCTGCTAATTATTGGACGCTTTATACAAGGAGCTGGAGCGTCGGCGGGCAGCGGTTTAGGTCGAACCATGATGAGCGATGTATTTAAAGGCAAAATTCTGGCGAAAGTGGGCTCTCTCATGGGAATGCTTATTGGGATTGTGCCAGCAATGGCGCCCATGATTGGTGGCTATGTGCAACATCTCTTCGGTTGGCGCGGCAATTTCGCTCTTATGTTAGCCTTGACGATAGTAGCGATTTTATATTTGATCATTGTCATTCCTGAGACAAATAAAACACCAACACCTGGAAAAATACGATTCCGCCAGCTTTTTAAAAATTATTGGCAACTTTTGTGTGATCGAAAATTTATGTCTCTTACGCTGAGTGCTACTTTGGCTTTTGCCGGCTTCATTGTCTATATCACTCTAAGTCCCTTTATTTTTCAGAACGTCATTGGCTTAACGCCGATTCAATATGGTTGGCTAGCCTTTATTTTTGGCGCAGCGATCGTCATTGGGGCCTTCAATAATTCTTGGCTTTTGAAATTTTTTGAATCCCAGCAGCTGATTTTGGCTGGAGGTTTCGCGATGTTATTCTCAGCTGCTTTGCTGTTTTTCTTAGGCCTACTGGGTTATTTAAATGTGATTTCGATAATGCTGCCAATTTTTTTCTATGCAGTGAGTACTCAATTGGTCTTCGGTAATTCATTTTCACTGGCGATGCACACGACACCACCTGGGCGCTTAGGCTATGCCGCTGCTTTATACACTACCGTTTTAATGGGAGGTTCTTCAGTAATCAGTGCATTAGCCTCCTTATTACAAGTGAAAAATCAGGTTCCCATGGGGGCCGTAATCATTGTTACGAGCTGTTTATTTTTAGTAAACGCCTATTTTGGCGTAAAAAAGCATACCAGCTCAAACAGTTTTTGAATTTTCACTCTGAATCTATTCTGAGCGCTTTGATCGGCAAAACAAGCGTGAGAAGACAAGGAACTAGGCGGTTTCGGATTCTTTGGTTTCAGATTGAATGCGTTTGTAAATTTCTTCGCGATGAACAGAAATATGTCGCGGGGCCTCTATCCCAATGCGGACTTGATTTCCTTTTACTTCTAAAATGCAGAGCTTAATTTCACCGTTATTGATGATCAAGCGCTCGCCAACGGAACGAGTTAAAACTAACATGTTCCCCTCCTTGTGATGAAATTAAATATTGACACACTCTTGAACAAACAGCAAATCCAAAATAATTCATTCAGGAGTCATACTATCCGGAATAACAACTACCCCATTAGGAGTGGCCATTAAAACCACATCAGCCCCACGTTTAGCGAAAAGCCCATTGCAAACCACACCGGGGATATTATTGATTATTTCTTCCATATGCATGGGTTTACTTAGATCTAAATTATAAACATCCAAAATAATATTTCCATTATCGCTCACAAAATCGCTTCGATAATCCGGTTCGCCGCCCAATTTCACCAATTGGCGAGCGACATAACTTCGTGCCATCGGAATAACCTCTACAGCGAGTGGGAATTTCCCCAGAATGGAAACTTTCTTGCTCTCATCAACAATGCAAACAAATTTTTCCGCAACCGCCGCAATAATTTTTTCACGCGTTAATGCCCCACCGCCGCCTTTGATCAGGGATAAATAGGGATTAAATTCATCAGCCCCATCGACATAAATGGGTAACCTATTAAGACTATTTAAATTGACCAAAGGAATGCCATATTGTTTTAGTAATTTTTCCGTTCCAACAGAACTTGCCACAGCCCCTTCGATTCTACCCTTAATTTTAGCGAGTTCTTCGATGAAATATTTCACGGTGGAACCAGTGCCAACTCCAATTACATTCGAGTCTTTTACCCATTTCATAGCCTCGAGAGCGGCTAATTTTTTCATTTCTTCTGGTTTCATGATTTATTTCCTTATTCCGGATTGATGCAAAAGTGCGTCGATTTCAGGCTCTCGACCGCGAAATTCAATAAATAAGGCCATGGGTTCAACGGCACCCCCACTTTCCAAAAAGGTATTTTGGAATTTCTGGCTCGTAGCCCTATCAAATATGCCATTTTCTAAAAAGAGTGAAAAAGCATCAGCGGCCATGAGTTCGGCCCATTTATAGCTATAATATCCAGCCGCATAACCTCCCGCAAATATGTGAGAGAAACCGTGTTGAAAACGATTAAATATAGGCAAGGGGATCACAGAAATTTGAGCGCGAATTTCATTTAAAATAGTTTGAACTTGATTATGCACCTCTGGATTAAATTCGAGATGCAAGCGAAAATCAAATAGGGAAAATTCAAGTTGTCGAACCATTTGCATGGCGGTTTGAAAATTTTTGGCGCGATGCATTTTAGAAAATAATTCATCTGATAATGGCTTGTGCGTTTCAAAATGCGAGGAAATTAAATCGATTCCTGATTTTTCCCAGGCCCAATTTTCTAAAAATTGGCTAGCAATTTCGATGGCATCCCAAGGAATTCCGCGTAAACCAGAAACACCAGCATAATCAATTTTTGTTAGCATGTGCTGCAAGCTATGCCCGCATTCATGGAAAAGCGTTAGCACTTCTTCATGTGTTAATAAAGCCGGTTTTCCATCTAGCGGCCGAGAAAAATTACAGACCAAAAAAGCGATGGGTAATTGAATTTCACCATCAGATAATTTTCGACGAGTTTGTAGTTCGTCCATCCAAGCGCCGCCTCTTTTATTTTCGCGGGCATATAAATCCATATATAAATAACTAATGACTTTGTCATCGGCATCGTGTAGGGCGAAGCACTGGACGTCTTTGTGCCAAGTATCAAAATGCGCGATTTTTTCGGCGCGAATCGAAAATAATTTTTGTACGATGGTAAATAATCCATTAATCACATGGGTTTCTGGAAAATAGGGCCTCAAGGTTTCCTCTGAAATTGCATAACGATGCTCGCTTAATTTTTCGGAAAAATAGGGCACATCCCAAGCCTCTAAAGAGTCGGTTCCGAGTGTTTTAGCAAAATCTTGAAGTTCTCTAAATTCTTCTTTGGCTTTTGGCAAAGCAGCAGTCACTAAATCATTAAGAAAATCTAAAACTTGCTCGGTTTTTTTTACCATTTTGCGAGCCAGGGAATATTCGGCAAAATTCGAAAATCCAAGAAGTCGAGCGAGCTCTAGACGCTTTTTTAAAATTTCTTTCATCACTGAAGAGTTGTCAAATTGGCCAGCATTCGGCCCTTGATCCGAAGCACGAGTGCAATAAGCATGATACATAGATTTTCTAAAATCTCTTGAATCCGCATGCATCATAACCGCTAAATAAGACGGCGCTTCTAGTGAAAATAGCCAGCCAGGTTTTTTCTTATCCTCGGCGAGTTGTTTGGCGGCCGCAATCGCGAGCTCTGGCAAGCCAGATAATTTTTCTTCATCGGTCACATGGTAGTGCCAAGCCTGTGTGGCGTCTAAAATATTTTCTTCGAATTTATTCGTTAGTTCCGATAATTCTTGACATAATTTAGCATGCAGAATTTGCTCATTTTTTGGTAAATCCACGCCAGCTAACTTAAAATCTATTAAATCATTATCGATAATTTTCTGCTGGGCTAGACTCAAATGATTATACTTTTTACTACTCGCTATGCTTTTAACTGCCGAAAATAAACGATGGTTGTGACCCATTTCGCTGGAATAAGCGGAAAGAAGTGGCAAACATTTTTGATAAGCCTCACGCAGTGGCGCAGAGGAGACAACGGCGTGCATATGTGAAATGGGGCCCCAAAAATGGTGTAAGCGATCATCAAGATCTTCAAAGGGGCGGAATAAATTATCCCAATTATAGTCGGTGTTTTTATCCAGAAGACGATTTATTTCAGCTCTATTTTCCGACAGAATTTCGGTGAGCTGCGATTCAATTTTTGGGATTTTAATGTTAGAAAATTGCGGTAGATTCACGATGACCTCGATTCAATAATTGTTCAATCACGGGCGCTGTGAGTGGCACCACACCTCGCCATAAATAAAAAGAGAGAGCGGCTTGCTCAACAAGCATGCCAACACCATTTATAGATTTTTCCGGCTGAAAGACTAAAGCCCAGTCTAAAAATGATGGGAATTTTGGATTATAAACTAAATCATAACACCATGTCTTTGAATGAATCAGAGCTCCAGCTAATGGTGGAAATGCTCCGGTAATTCCAGCACTACTGGCATTGATGATGAGATCAAAGGGACTCTTAAGCTCTGTAATAGCTTGTGCGCTGATGTCGCCTTTCATCAGAAATTGTGCGGCAAGTTCTTCGGCTTTTTCGAGCGTTCGGTTGGTGAGAACAACAGAAGCCGGTTCCCGTTTTAGTAGCGCCGGGATTATTTCACGTGCCGCTCCGCCGGCACCGATCACCAAAATTTTTTTTCCTCTTAAGGAATAGTGATGATTCTGAGTGAGATCCCGAACTAGGCCGGGTCCATCAGTATTATCCCCAAAAATACCGCCATTTTCAGTAAACATTAGGGTGTTGACCGCGCCACATTCTTTCGCTTGATCACTTAATACAGTGGCTAATAAATAGGCCTCTATTTTAAAGGGCAAGGTGATGTTTAATCCCTTAATTCCTAGTACTTGGAATTTTTTTACGGTTTCAGCGAATTTTTCGGGAAGCACATCAAATTTTTCATATAGCATTTTTTGTTTGGTTTGCTTCGCAAATAGAGAGTGAATAAGTGGAGAAATACTGTGAGCAATGGGATGCCCCATTAATCCATATTTGTCCACTATTCAGCCTTCACCAGATATTCGCACATTCTATTTTCCAGATAACTGAAGGGGGCTTTGGAACCCGTAAAATTATTCACCATGATCGTAAAGACGAGTACGTCGCCGTGATCAGTGTAAATAAATCCGGCTAAACTGCTCACGCCTGTCATGGAGCCTGTTTTTGCGCGAACATTGCCGCGTCTTCCTAATTCTGGCATGCGCCAACGTAAAGTGCCATCACGTCCAGCAATCGGTAACGCATGGATTAATGGATCCCGTACGCCATTATCGCGGTAAACGTATTCTAAAAGCTGCACGAATTGTCGCGGTGAAAATAAGTTGTAGCGCGACAGGCCGGCTCCATCATTTATAAGCACATGTTGAAAATTAATTCCAGATGGCGCCAAAATTGCTTTTAAAGCCGCTAAACTGTTTGGCCAAGTGCTTGGCTCGCGATTGTATTCCTCGCCAATTTTTCGCAATATGGCATTCGTATATAAGTTGTCAGATTTCTTCAGCATGCGCATCATGACTTCGTGCAAAGGGGCAGAATCGTGCTGAAATAATAGCTTTGCATTCGCAGGGGTTGATTCTAAGGTGATCGGACCGCTATAGCCTAGATGACTTTCGTTCACATATTGTTTCGTGAGCACTTCGGCATAACGTACGATGTCACGAATAGCTAAAGAGCGGCCTTGCCCGCCGAGACGTTTGTCTAAGCATCCGCTAATGCGATAATAATTTTTCTGAGTGCTATAAATCGTGACAGGACAGCCTCTATCATAATGAGATGTTGTAATTAGTCGGTTATCAAAGTTGGCCACTCCGCCGGGTAAATGGGCTTTTAACAGTGGTCTTGTGCCAGGTCTTTCTGGAAAAATTCCAAGGCCAAATTTATTTTCATTTAGAATAATGGCATTCATGGGGGCGGCATAATTAAAGCTAAGATCGTCCCAAAGCCAGCCAGCGGGATAAGGCACCCAGTTGAATTCGCTATTGTCGAGGTAAATTCTGCCTGTTACTCGGCGAATTCCAAAGGTTTTCAATTTTTCGATCATGGCTTTGAGATCGCTGGTGTTTAAGGTTGGGTCCCCTGCGAATTTCAAATATAAATTGCCTTGTAATTCTCCATTTTGAATGGTGCCGGTGGTGTAGACCTTTGTTGAAAATCGAAAATCAGGCTTTAAATAGCTTAATCCAGCTGTGGCCGTGAAAAGCTTTTGAATACTGGCAGGGGCGAAAAGATGGTCGGCCTGATATTCGTAAATGGTTCTGCCTGTTTTTAGCGATTTCACCAGGACGCCGATGTTCACTCGGCCTAGCCTTGGGTTTTTACTTTTTAAAACGAGCTCATTAAGATGGTCCTGTGTTTGGTTTGCACTGGCGCATCCTACCCAAAAGCAAATCAAAAAAGTTAAAATTTTTTTCACGCGGTGTTTCCCTTCTATGTCCTATTATTGATGATACCAAAATCCGGGATCCCTGCAAGTTTTGAAAAAAACGTAATAACTCATAAGGGGGAAAGGGGTTTAAGAGGTAAAATCCAGCAGTAAGTCTTGAAGCATAACCGGGGTAATGTCGCTGGTAATTTCAGCTTCCCCAATTTTCTTAAGCAATATGAAGCGCATTTTATTTTGCAGGATTTTTTTGTCGCTTCCCAGAAGGGTCTCGAGTGCTTTCGGCTTTATTTTTCGAGGTAAAGTGGTGGGTAGTCCGATTTTGGTCAGCAAAAGGGTAACTTGATCGCGGGAATTTATGTCAAGCCAGCCGATGCGGACGGAAAGTTCACAGGCCATGACCATACCCATCGCTACCGCTTCTCCATGCAGCCAAACCCCATAATTTAAGGCATTTTCGATGGCGTGTCCAAAAGTATGGCCGAAATTGAGGAGTGCGCGTATGCCCATTTCTTTTTCGTCTTCAGCGACGATATTCGCTTTGATGCTACAGGCGCGTTGGATAGCGATCGAAAGAGCTTCTTTATCACGTGCCATCAACGCATCGATATTTTGGCTTATCCAATCGAAAAAATCCGCATTTTTAATGAGTGCGGCTTTGATAATTTCCGAAAGACCTGCATTAAATTCTCTCTCCGGTAAGGTGCGGAGTGTTTCTGTGTCGATAAAAACTGCTTTTGGCTGATGAAATGCGCCAATTAAATTTTTCCCCATCGGATGATTTACGCCGGTTTTTCCCCCAATCGAGGAGTCCACCTGCGAGAGAAGCGTAGTGGGAATTTGGATAAATGCCACACCTCGAAGAAAGCAAGCCGCCGCAAATCCAGCCATATCACCAACGACTCCTCCCCCGAGGGCGATTACGGTGGTGTCACGGTGATGTTGTTTTCCTGCAAGATTATCGAGAATTTGTTTAAATGTGTCGAGATTTTTGTATTCTTCTCCATCCGGTAAAATTACAGCGTCGAGCGTAATGCCTTCCAGTATTTTTTTCAAAGAACCCAAATAAATTTTTGCGACAGTGACATTCGTAACAATTACAGCGCGATGGCTAGCTAGATGCTGCTTAATCAGCTCGCTGTCGTTCAAAAGATTTTCGCCGATGTAAATCGGATAGCTGCCGCCGAGGTAGGTAACGGTAATGGAATGTGTTTTCATCTGGCAGATTATAATCGTGTAGAAAATAATCACAAGCCCTTCTTTATTTTAAATTATTAGACTATAATTGCGGATCATGAAGACGGACCTCGACATGGATTTTGAACAAGCTGACCTTCTGCAGCTTAGGGGAGCTTTAGCCGAAAAAGATCGAATGATTGCGGAATTATTGAGTGTTGTTGATAATTTGCCAACTTGTATTTACTGGAAAGATCGTGAAGGAATTTATCATGGGCGTAATAAAACAAGCGTCGAGAGTGATAAAAAGCACGGTTTTGCGGTTCCTGAGGTGGTGGGTAAATCGGACTTTGATCTTTTTGAGCTTGAAATTGCTCGCCAATTTACAGAAAACGATAGAATCGTTATCGAAACCGGCCAAGAAATTCAAAATGAAGAGGAAGCCTATCTTTCAACCGGTGAAAAATGCGTGCAATTATCGATAAAACGCCCTTGGAAAGATGATCATGGCGAAATTATCGGCATTATTGGGAATACGTTTGACATCACGTACTTAAAAAAAATCGAAAGTGAATTGCGTTTGGCAAAAGAACAAGCCGAAATTGCGGACCGCTTGAAAACTCAATTTATTCGCGATATGGAACACGATATTCGTACGCCACTCTCGGGCATTATTGGATTGGCGGAAATTTTGATCGATCAAATTGAGAATCCGACATGGAAAGAATATTTGGCCGATATTCGAAAATGTGGTGAAGAGTTAATGGAATATAGCGATCGCATTTTGGATTTTGCTAAACGCGAGGCGAAGGAATACAAAATTATTGAGTCCGATATCGATATTCGCGAGCTCATCAATAAATTGATCTCTTTAGAAAAACCCCCTGCGGAATACAAAAAATTAAAGGTTGATGTCACAATTGACGAGGCGGTTCCGCTTATTATTTTTGGGGATAAAGATCGTTTATATCGAGTTTTATTGAATTTAATTAGCAATGCGATTAAATTCACTCAGCAGGGGGGCGTTTCGATTCACGTTACGAGTACTCCGATTGAAAATAGTAAATTGACCTTGATCCTAGTGGTGGAGGATTCTGGAGTGGGAATTCCAGAAGAGCAGTCCGAATTAATTTTCGACAAATTCTTTCGGCAACATGCGTCAAACAATGGTCGATTTAAGGGGATTGGCTTGGGATTATACCTGGTCAAAAAATTCATTACACAAATGCAGGGCGAAATTACAGTTTCAAGCCGTCTAAACCAAGGTACGAAATTTACCGTCGTTTTACCTTTCAAAGTTGATCAAGGAAGATGTCAATGAGCGCTTTAACCGTATTATTAATTGAGGACAATGATATAGCCATCAAAGTCTCTACTCACATGCTGAAGCAACAAGGCTTTGCCGTAGAAGTAGAAAAACTTGGGCTAAGCGCCTTGTCAAAAATTCAGAAGCAAAATTATCCTTTGATTTTGCTGGATCTTGGTTTGCCGGACATGGATGGTTATCAAATCGCAAAAAAAATTCGGGAACTACCAGCTTACGCGAATGCCCAGATTATTGCCTTAACCGCACACAGTCCCGAAGATGCAAAAATTCGAGAGGCTTGTAAAGAAGCTGGAATTGATGATGTATGGGGTAAACCCCTTAACTCGATGAGCTGTATGATGCTCAAAAATTTGGTCACAACGATGGCCTAAATGGTCTATTTTTCAGGTCTCTTAATGTAGCCTTATGTGTCTCGATTTCAGGTTGCTAATTTTATATTTGTTTTCTTTTAGTGTGACTTTATGTGTCTCTGCTGTTTTTGGCGAATTTAATAATTCTCCGACGAGATCAGACACCGCTTTTTGCTGCCACATAAAATCGTGGCCCACTTTATCAACGACGAACATCTCAACCCCAATTCCTTCTGTTTGTAATTTTTTAAAAAAAGCTTCATTTTGTCGACGAAGTCGATCTTCACTGCCTACGATGAATCGAGTCAGAGGCCACTTCGGATGATATTCTTGAAAAAAAGGTGAAATGCTGGGATTTGTTAATTTTCCATATGGCACTGCTAAATCGATACCCCATTTAAGAAAATCGTACGAAATACCATCGGTAATTTCTTGTTCGTTAAATGAGAAGGATAAATCAATGAGTGCCGTGATGAGAATTTGTTGCTCCAATTCGATTCCATCTCGCGAGGCACGATTGGCCATATCAGTAGCGATGTTGCCTCCGGAGCTATAACCTGCAACGGACATTTTGCTGATGTCTATTTTATATTTCTCGGCGTTTTTAATGCAATGTTGAAATAAAAGATAGGCGTCTTTTTTACCTTTGGAAAAGGGGGTTTCTGGTGCTTGACGGATCTGCAATTCAACCACAATATGACCAGAGACCTTTGCAATATTACTGCAGATGGCCATGGAAAATTTGTCAGCATTAGAAACAAATCCAGTTCCTTCATTCCAAAAAACAACGGGGTATTTTTCTTGAGGTTCCCCTTTTGGGGTATAGATTCGGATGAGTAATTGGGCGACTCCAATATCGACTATTTCTTCGACACAATGAACGTCGGCGGGTTCGAATCGGGGAACAGCATTTTGAACAAGGTCTCGGTGAGCACTAACATTTCGACCAAAAAAATGCTGATCAGAACCACTTTTTGGATGCTTGGGGAGATCCGTCTTTTCAAAATCCAAATCTTCTAGCTTGGGCACTTCCAGAGTTCCTTCTCGTTGGCGACCTAGATAACATGCTATCACATGCTGATGAACATTTCACAAATTTGTCATAAATTTTTGAAAATACGAGATCTCGCACAAAAACAAAAGGTAAATCCCCAATTGTAATGGTGCCCAGGATGCCTAAAATAGGCATCGATAGCAAAGCTCTAGTGTGTGTAAGGATACAGAGATCTCCATAGGACGGGTCTGCGGTGTCTTAAAGCAGAGAGCCCCTAGGTCGCGCTAGGCTTTGACTATCACCACCTGACGCCTCTGCCTTAACTGGGAAAAGCCCATATTTGCCCAAGGTCGGGCGATTTCTTGAAAAAAATGTGCTCACATACTCGCTGTATGCTCCGCTATTTTTTTCAAGAAATCGCCCGACCTTGGGCAAATCTGGACTTTTTTAGCATTCTAACTTCTTTGATTTTGTATTTTAGTAGTCATTATGAATTATTTGGATTGGGGTAAAGATTGGCTTACTTGTTGGAGAATTTTCACTGCATTTTTGTCATCCTGTGACTTGGCGCTGGATCTACTTTTTATTCATTATTTTCGAAGATTTTAATTTTTTCTAGGATTTCTTTTGCGATGTCGTGGGGTTTTTTGTGGGTGGTTTTTATGGTGAGATCGGCCATTTCTTCGTAGAGGGGTTGGCGGGCCTCGTTTAATTCCATTAATTTTGCTTTGGGGTCAGAAACTTCTAGGAGGGGGCGAGTGACGGTGTTTTTGGTGCGGCGTAATTGTTCTTTTAAATTGACTTGAAGGTAGACCACGATTCCGTTCTTTTTTAAATTTTCGCGGTTAATGGGGGTGATTACGCAGCCGCCGCCGGTCGATAAAATGATGCCATCTAATTTTGAGAGTTCTTCGACAATTTCCGCTTCTCTTCGGCGAAAGCCTGCTTCTTTTTCAATTTCAAAAATCCAGCTAATTTTTACGCCAGTGCGCGCCATGATTTCGTGGTCAGTGTCATATAAAGTAAAACCTGTTAATAATGTTAATACTTTACCGACGCTAGATTTTCCAGCGCCCATTGGCCCCACTAAAAAAATATTTGATTTTTTGTTCATCATAAAATGTACCCAAAAATTTTGTCATTCTTCATTTTCATCCTGAGCATAGCGAAGGATCTCTCTTTTAAAAAAAACTCAAACGCTATGGGTATATTAGCCAGCAATTTCCGCTAAAGCGGGAATTGCTGCAAAAAGCTGAGGTCCTCAAGGGGAGCAAGGCTCCCCTTGAGCGGCAGCGTTAATACCTGGATATTAGCACGGAGTTTATTGGAATAAAATTTTCGGCCTTATAAAAATTAATAATTCTTTTCGTTCTAAACGTTGATGCTTTTCACTCAGGACTTGGCCTATCAACGGGATTTTGTTGATGAGGGGTAGTCCGCTTCGGCTTTGGGAGCGAGTGGTTTCAAAGATTCCGCCAAGGACGATAGTTTGGCCGCTGTGCATCATGGCGGCGGTGCTTAATTGTTCGGTTCTAATCGCGGGAACCCCGTTAACCTTGAGTGAGCTCACTTTGTCTTCGTTAATCTGAATATTGAGGAGCAATTGATTTTGCGGAAGAATAACGGGGTTTACTTTTAATTTCAACACAGCCTTTTTGAATGTGACGCTGGTGGCGCCGCTTGATGTGGATTCCTGATAGGGGATCTCGTCCCCGGATTCGATGGTAGCCGATTGTCGATTTAGAGTTATGATTTCAGGTTTCGAAAGCACATTGGCATGCCCCTCTTCTTCCAACGCATGAATTTGTAAATTGAGTAAATGAGTATTTGAGAATTTGATGATGGGGATTTTGATCGAATTGGAATCAGAGTCTTTGAAATTGAAGATAACTCCGAGATTTCGAGTATAATTATTGTCAATGGAAACAATTTTAGCGCTAATTAAAATTTGTTGAAGTGGTATATCCATTTTTTGTATGTATTGCTGGATTTTTTGAAAATGCTCGGGGTCATCTTTAATGTAGAGCTGATTACTGCGAACATCTGCATAGGCCTTCCCGCTTGGCGACAATAAATTTAATTGCGAATTATTTAAGCTCTGGCTTAAACTTCCTGCATCAGCATAATGCACTGGAATAAAAGCTTGTATTTGACGCGGAATTTCATTTTTAACAAAGGGGTCATTGAAGGCAAAAGCATTTGCCACTGAAGTCATTAAACAAAAAAGGGGAAAAATAATTTTCATAATTTAGGTCTCCTCGCTAACCACTTCCCAGGTGACCTGATAATTAAGACTTGGGTTGGTGCTGATGACGATACCAGTAAGATGTATCGCTTTTGGGGTCCTTGAAAATTCTTTTAAAAAAGAATAGAAATTTTGAAGACTCCCACCAAGAACCATTTTGATCGGGGATATATGCATAGTATTTTTTGAGGATAAAGTTTGTTCTTCAATTTTAGAATTTACAATAATTAATTGATGCTTTCTTGCTAACTGAGCGGCATAGAGCAAATTTTCGATTCTATTTTCCTTTAATGAATGTAACACCAGCTCGTGATTTTTTTCCAAGTTAATTGTTTTTTTGGAAATTAGACTTAAGTTTTTTCGGGCTATTTCTTGTGTCGCCATTTTTTCTTTTTGTTCTAAAACAATTTTTTCAGCAAGTTTCCTTTCTTTCCAAATGTGTTGGAGAATTATGAATTGAGGGACCAATGTAAATAATACCATTAAAAATAAATAGGTAGATAATTTGAACGAACGCTTCACGATTTTGTCCTTGAAGATATGAAAATTTTAAATGGTAGCTCTTTTGAGCCCTCGCTTATATTAATAGAGAAATTCCAGTTTCTAAAAAGGATGGCAAGTTTTTGTGTGAAAATTTCCAAAGCTAGTTTATGTATTGAAAATCCCTCTATAATGGTTTGTTTTTCCGATATACTGAGGCTAATGAGGGAAATACCTTGTGGCGTTTTTTCGATTAGATTGAATAATTTTTCAGATAAAGCGATGCTCGAATTTCGGAGCCGCTCGATCTCGTGTATTTTCTTTTTGAGATCCTGATAGTGTGCGGTGGGATTTTGAGCGGAAGCAATCGACACCCGCGACATTTCCATTTCCATTTTCAGCTTGCTAAACCGCGTTTCTTCAAGTTTTTTAAGGCCAAGCTGCTGGTAATAGAGGTGCAGGGTGATGGGAAGCGTGATGATCAAAAGCGTGAAGCTTGCTATTATCAGTATCAGAATTTTTAATCTCGAGTGTTGTTTTCGCCAAGGCAGAAGATTAATGCTCATTCGAAGGCTCCCAAAGGGCTAATCCGAGGGCGGTAAAAAATTCTGGCTCAGGTAAACGTTCTCGAACAGCAAGTCCTCGAGCTTTGGCGAGTTCATCAACATCCGCCGCAATTAACCGAAAACCGGATTTTTTAAGCGGTCCTAAAAATGCATCGAGCCATTTTTTCGGAACGGCAATAACTCGGATTTGATTCGATTTGAGAGGATTCGAGCTGACTTCAAAATCAAAATAAAATTCCTTCGTTAATTCACCCATTAATTTTGATATATTTTTTTCTAAATAATGTTCAATTTCATGACTAAGAAGGTTCTTATCCACTCCAATCTCTTTGAGGAAAATATTTTTTCGAGGGATACCAACAATGGTCTTCACGCCAAACCAAGGCAAATCTTTTCGCAACTCTTGTAGCGCGAAATCCCCAGTTGTTTTAAATAAGCGAATTAATTCCCAACGTTCGCGTCGCCGCTTTATTAAAGCCGCAAAAACGTGATTGTCTTGTATTTCGATTCCAAGTCTCATGCAGGTAGTGTCTGAGAAACCAATCGCGGACTCAATACTTAGGGATCTGGTTAGAGCCCACGTATCAGGCCATCAATGCTACCGTATAAAGGAAGCACTTGGCCTTCTGGAGTAGATTCCTTAGGGAAGCTTCGCTATAATGCCCACCATGTCGACTTTGAAACGCGGTATTAGTTATCTTTTTTGGGCCCTCCTTAGTTTTGCGCTGACTTTGGTTATCGTCTTTGGGGTTACCTACATCTATCTGGAGCTCCAGCTCCCAGATGTTGCTGTATTGAATGACAAGCACCTTCAAGTTCCTCTGCGTATTTACACGGCCGATGGCAAATTGATCGCGCAATATGGTGCAAAACGTCGTGCACCCGTCACATTAGACCAAATCCCTAAAGAATTTATTGATGCCGTATTGGCAACCGAAGACGCGCGTTATTATTCTCATCCGGGTGTCGATTTGGTGAGCTTGGTCCGTGCAGCAAAAGCCGTTATTTCCTCTGGTCGTAAAGTTCAAGGCGCCAGCACTATTACAATGCAAGTGGCGAAAAATTTCTTTTTAAGCAGCGAAAAAACCTACGGCCGTAAAATTGAAGAAATCTTATTAGCCTTAAAAATTGATAAAGAATTTTCTAAAGATAAAGTATTAGAGCTCTATTTAAATAAAATTTATTTCGGTAATCGAGCGTATGGTGCTGCCGCTGCAGCGGACGTGTATTACGGAAAAAAACTGAAGCAACTCACCTTGGCGCAAATGGCGATGCTGGCCGGCTTGCCTCAAGCCCCTTCTAAAAATAATCCATTGCAAAATCCAAAGGCCGCATTAATTCGCCGAAATCATGTGCTTCAACGGATGTACGAAGTGGGATATATCACCAAAAAAGCGTATGTAAAAGCGGCGCGTGATCCAGAAACCGCCCGTTATCATGGCCAACAAGTTCAAGTTCGTGCGCCCTATATGGCGGAAATGGTTCGACAATTAATGGTTCAGCAATATGGATTTGCCGCCTATGATTCGGGTTTTAAAGTTTACACAACGGTCAGTGCGCGCATGCAAGTAGAGGCTGATCGAGCGCTTGATGAGGGTTTAATCGCCTACGCCAAACGTCATGGGTATCATCCTAGCGGTGTTAATCTCGGTATGCCCGATCCCACGAATTTTCAAACGTGGGAAGAAACCTTACGAAAAATGGATAATTTAGCTCATTTGCATCCCGCGGCGGTTATTACCGTTAATCCGAATACCGTCGATGCTTTATTAGCAAATGGCGAACAAATTACGATTCCGTGGACAGGATTATCTTGGGCGCGTCCGGAGCTTGCCGATGGTGCCGTCGGAAAAATGCCTTCTGTTGCGAGCGATATTGTCACCGAGGGCGATGTTATTTGGGTACAACAAGATACAAATGCCACCTGGAATTTATCCGAAATTCCAAAAGTGGAAGGCGCGCTCATCGCCATTAATCCACAAGATGGCGCCATTGTTTCCCTTTCCGGTGGTTTTGATTATGACGTCAGCAATTTTAATCGTGCCGTGATGGCTCGTCGACAACCAGGTTCGAGTTTTAAACCCTATATTTATTCAGCGGGTTTTGCAAAGGGTTATACTTTAGCTACTACGATTAATGATGCGCCTATTGTACTTCGAGGCGCAACGGAAGATGAATTTTGGCGCCCGATGAATGACACCAATAAATTCTATGGCCCAACGCGTTTGCGAGTAGCGCTTGTCGAATCTCGAAATATTGTGGCCGTGAGATTATTGGAAGCCATCGGCATCAAATACGCTTTAAATTACATGCGAAATTTTGGTTTTGATCCGGAGTCTTTGCCGCGTTCTTTTACTTTAGCCTTGGGTAGCGCTAGCGTAAGTCCTTTGCAAATGGCCTCGGGCTATACTGTTTTCGCCAATGGTGGTTTTCGAGTTGTGCCTTATTTTCTCGATAAAATTGTGGATGAGCAAGGCAAGGTTGTTTACGAATCCAATCCGATGCAGGCCTGTCCAGCTTGTATCGCAGACCCCAATTTACCCAAAGAGGAGCGTCCAAAAGTGATCGCTCCGCAAACCATTTCTTCACAAAATGCGTTTTTAGTCACACAGGCGATGCGCGATGTTATTCAATCCGGAACGGCAAGAACAGCAAAGGCCCTTAATCGAATCGATTTAGCGGGAAAAACAGGTACGACGAATGATCAGGTTGACGCCTGGTTTGTTGGATTTAATAGTAAATTAGTAGCCGCTGTTTGGGTAGGTTTCGATAATATGGCGCCACTTCATGAGTGGAGCTGGCAAACCGCCTTACCGATTTGGATGGGATTTATGGGCCCTGCGTTGAAAGGTCAAGAAGAGGCTACCATGCCCCAGCCTCCGGGAATTGTTGTAGCACGCATTGATCCCGCAACCGGTTTATTGGCTCGACCATCACAAAGAAATGCGATGTTTGAATACTTTGCGCAAGATCACACTCCTGGTCGATTTGCTTCGAGAAGCGAATCCGCATCCGTTCCTAGCGCGAGTTCAGGTGGCAGTTCCGCTACTTCCTCGCCAGAATCAGACCCGCTATTTTAATTTGTCAGTGAGCCCCTGATAACCCCCAGCTTTTTGCAGCTTACTTTCCCAAAGAATTTGCGCTCGGGAAGTCTTTTGAATCGTCTGAGGTGTCAGACTCGGGGAGTGAGGCAAAGGAGGAGTTTAGCGAGGTGGGTAAGTAAGTTTCCCAATATTCCATAACGACTTGGTCCTCGACGTGTTTGAGCGAAACTCCGGGAAAGTTCTCTGGCCTTTGGGGCAGGATTTTTTTTAGAATATTTGGATAGAGCCCGCAGACTTGTAAAGCCGTTTCAACCTCACCATGCCCATCGCAAACGCCATACAAAAAACTTTCTTTTTTCTTTGGGTCCAATTTTTTTAGTAACGTTATTTTGTTATCTTCACTTCCGTGATCAGCGGCAAGTACGTGAAGTTCTTTACTAATATCGGTCAATGATTTTTTAGCATTATCTACGTCAAACAATTTAGCCTGGATGTCTTGTGGGGTTAGAAAATCCGATATTCCATCGGTGCATAGTAATAAATAATTCTCACAATCCGGATTGATTTCGGTATAGGAAATAACCGGTTCAAATGTAAAACCTTTGGAATTTAAAACAACGCTTTTTTGACCGTCGGTATACATAATAAAATCTCCGAAGGAACGGCTTACATTAATATTAAGAGGGGAAATTCGTCCGTTTCTGATAATTCCTCCGGCGTTTTTAATACGCTGCGATTCTGTATGTGGACTATGAATTTCGGTTAAACGCTTGGTTTCAATTTTTCCATTTTGAATGCTAATTAAAAATGCAGCGCTATCGCCAACTTGAAGTGAGACCACATGTTTGTCTTGTACATAACAAAAGGTGGCTGTAGAGCCCCCTTTGAAACCATTCTTGAGAGTGTGTATGCCGATTTCTATTCCAGTATTAAACAAGGCTTGCCCAATAATTTCCGGAGAATATCCCTCAGAGGTAATTGCTTCAAAAAATGCGCGATCCTGCTGTTCTTTTCTTTTTCCAATACTGGTGAAACAACACTGGTTTTCTCCCGAGGACTGATATTCCATGGCTCCAACCTCGCCTTCATTATTGCTCTCACACTGTAGAAAAGGTTTGATTTTTTCAGCTCGTATTGCCGCTTGTGTCATTGATTCAAGAGTGATCTTGGTTTCGGGGATACTAAAAGTACCTGCATTTTCTTGTTTCATGATGAATTACCTGCTCTGTCAAAATAGACAAAAGCTTAATTTAGTAGGGGCCATAAGGCAAGCGAAGCTTCCTAGAGAATATGGGCCTTGTGTTACATATCGTTATTACGTACACTATGTAATAACGATATGTAACATATGGAGTGGAATCCAATGAGCCTAGACTATTTTCCTTCCAAGCTGGCCCTTGGAGGTCAGTTTTGTAATCGAGAAATCGAAAAAGCTTTTCTGAAAGAGAACATTGCGCAATGTCGCCATACGACTTTGGTTGCGCCTAGGCGCTATGGAAAATCGAGTCTCGTCATTAAGGTAGCGGAGGAGCTGCAAGAACATCGTGCCTATGTCGATTTATTTTTGGCACATGATGATGCCGCCGTTACAAAACGAATATTGCTTGGAATTTCGCAGGCGATTTCACAAATTATGCCTCCGGATCAAAAATGGCTTAAAAAATTACAGGCGATATTTAGTAAATTTAGAGTTTCCTTGGGGGCTTATGGTTTTAATTTAGAGGTCGCCATTGAAAATGGATCTTTTGATCCCGTCGATCGAATTTTGATGGGATTGCAAGGGCTCGAAAAGTTAGCATTAAGCCAGAAAAAACGAATTATCTTTTTTATCGACGAATTTCAAGATATTAGTGAAGCACGAAGTTCGAAGTCCATTCAAGGTGCCATTCGGCACGTAGCCCAAGAAACCACAACGATCACTTTTATATTTTCAGGCAGTAATCGTCGTTTATTATTGGAATTATTTGACGATAAATCTAAGCCACTTTATATGCTCTGCGACATGATGCATTTAGAGCGTATGTCCTCTGAAAATTATCACCCACATTTGCAAAAATTAGCCAAAAAAAAATGGGGTATTGCTTTAGAGAAAGCTATTTTTGAAAAAATCATGCAGCTTACGGAATTGCATCCCTATTATGTAAATTTACTCTGCCATGAAATCTGGAAGCGGGAAAAGCTGCCACAATTTGATGACCTCTTAAACGACTGGGAAACTTGTTACATAAAACACAAAGATCGTCTTGTTTCAGATCTCGAAAAACTCACGAGTAAACAGCAGGATGTTTTGAAGGCTTTGGCGGTGCATCCAGCATTGGAGCCAACAGGGCAGGATTTTGTACGAGCCGCGAAAACACCCGCTTCCAGCATTAATCAAACGATTAAATCGCTGATGGACAAGGACATGGTCTACAAAATTCAAAAAATTGATGAATCTTTCCCACAATTAGAGCTGAACCAAATCCGAGTTCTAGACCCCTTATTGGCTTATGCCCTCAGGAAATATGCCTAATCGTGCATTCATAGGCTAGAATTGCTCGAGCAGAAAATCTTCTTGCACTAAGATTGGTTTTGCATGGAAGTGGAAAATCGATCGACGCGAAAAATAATTTTCCTGTTCACAAAATAAAAATTCGCTGCGTTTTAGGTTGGGATCTAAAAATAAAATATCGCCTAAAGAGCGTTCACCAATTTTGGTGAGCTCATGGCCTGGTCCAAGGGTGGATGATTTCGGAATAACTACTCGGGCACGAATCCAGGGTTTTTGTTCAAACTTCCAATGAATTTCTCGAATTAAAGCGGGTTCGCCGGGAGAAATACCTAGTAACATGGCCTCATCTTTTTGCGGAAGTTGCCAAGCCTCGGACTTGAGGTCCAGGAGAATTTTTCCTGGATGGGCTTCTCGAAGCTTTTGGGTTAAAGAACCGCGATGGCTCAACCACTTCCATTGAGAAGGGGTTAAATCTTCGCTGGGGAATTCGCTGGCCTTAAGCCACTCTTTTTTGGCGACTGCTGTTTGCATGTGTGCAGTGTATTATAAGCGCTATCGCATCACAATCACTAAGGTGCCAATGGTTACAAAGTGCTGATTTAGCCACTTGGCATCTTCAAAGAATAAGCGTAGACAGCCATGGCTGGCATGAAAGCCTGGCAGCTCGTTGGAGGCGTGAAGTGCAAAGCCTCGATAGAAGTGCATGCAATAAGGCATCGGTGCTCCACCGCTTGTTTCCACCGGGTAGGCCGAGGATTTGCATCGCTCACCTTGGCGATCAATAATCTTAAAGGAACCCATTTTGGTATTGCAGGGGCCATCAATGTCGGCGCACCAGTCGTGCCCGCCGGAAACCGGTCCCCAATGTACAAGATTCCCTTCTGCATCATAGGCGCCAAAAGCATGAACTTTTAGGTTGACGACAATGAGCTTGTTGCCAGGAGGGTTTACTTTCGCTGGGAAGGGGGAGAGATCCATGATGTCCAAATCCTTAACATTATCAGGAACCACTATCCAGCTTCGTAAGTTGAGGGCCATGTTGGTGCGATTAAGCCTTTTGACTAGCTCGCGTTCTCGTTCGTTAGGGAAAAGTTTTTTCCAGGTATCGCCTTTTTTAACCTTTCGACAGGTGAAACCTTCGTAACTGCAAAGCTCTTTACCATAATACTTGGGCACTCCGCCTTCCTCGTTGGTTTCCGCAAAGGCTAATTGGCTGCTAAAAAAAAGTAAGAAAAGTAAAGTTATTGATAGTTTGAGCATTTTCATTGGTACTTCCTTGCTGTGATAAGTCATTATATCTCCACTGATGGTGCCTTAGAAAGTCCTAAGTAATATTCAGGAGCTGGCCCTCTCCAGCGAGGGGTGAGGGTGATATAAAAATTTTTCGGGGATTTAAGATTTCGTTAAGCTTTGTTAGGTATACTAGCTTCAACTGACCTCAATGTAAGTTAGGAAAAACGAAGAGGAACACGGAAGGGTAAAACGAAATGACAAGTATATTTTTTGATACCATTGCAAAGGCAATTAGTGATTACCGTATGTTGTTGCGTCGATATTTGTCGCAAGCAGAACGCCAGAATAAATTGTCCCAATTAAATCTAAAAGATCCTTCAAATTTTAGAAACGATCTCTCGCTCTACAAAGTAGCGCGCGCGATTATTGCCGATATCGAGCAAAACATGAGAGTCCCTGATCAAGGATATTATTCCTATTCGGGCATCACGATGTTTGCGGAATTTCTAAAAGAATTTTTAGACAATTATGAGGTTGATAGCAATGAAGTGGTTCATCGCGCTCAGCGCGCTTCGAAGGCATTAATCCAGGCTATCCAGCTCGTTAATTTGCCTGAAAATCGGCTCAATGAAACGATCGCCCAAAAATTGGCCGCCTGCAATGAAGTGATTGCAAGCTACGGTTCGCAAGAACAACGCCTGCTGCACAAACATAATTTAGAGCGTCAGCGCATGTTAAACGAACAATTTTATTCGCCAATTTTAGAAAATTACCAAGAAAAACTTCAAGTCGGCGCTGAGTAAAATTTCAGGAGTTCCCGCTTTAGCGGGAATTGCTAGTAAAATTCCCGAATTATGTTGACAGTAAGTTTAGATCTTATATAGTCTCCTATATCAAATTCTGTCAGGGATAGAAGGACTGAGGATGGAGCATCAAGAGCACACTATTTTGCGAGAATACGCAAACCTGGGGAGAAGTAAAATTCTCGCCAGTCAATCGGATTTAAATCCAAATGATCGCGCAATGCCAGAAATGCTCGCCTGGTGTCGAAATCAAACTTCAATCGTTGTATTACAAAATGGTAGCATTTTATGTGGCGACCCAGCCTCGCGCGTGGTGCAAAATTGTAAAATAGTCATGATCAATAAAGGCATTACCGCCGGCCTTATTTATCCCGCCAGCAGTGAACTCATTTCTATACTCCTCGCCAATGCAGAAGAAGTACGGGATCATAGCACCGAAACATTAGCGGTAAGCACTCAGCAACAACGATTAAGAATGCTCGTAAAAGAAGCCCTAGATGTAGAAGCAACCGATATTCATATTGAGGTGCGTTCGGATACCGCTCGTATTCGATTTCGAAAACACGGCGAATTATTTTTACACGCGCAATGGTTGCCAAGGCTTGCGCGCGAAATTGCTTCTGTAGCATTTAATAAAGAAACTGATCACTCAGTTACTCATTTTAATCCCCTGATTCCGCAAAGTGCTTCCATGCCTTTGCAAATTGAAAATCGTATCGTGCGTTTGCGTTTATCCAGTTTGCCCGCTCATGGGGGCTTCGATGTCGTCATGCGTCTATTTACAACCGCTGATGAAAAAGTATTTGCGCTAGAAAGTTTAGGTTACGAACCCCAGCAAATTGAAATGATTAATAAAGCCGTGACTATGTCCGCGGGTGCCGTCATTTTGGCTGGCCCAACCGGCTCTGGGAAAACTACCACACTCGCCAGTTGCATGCGCTTGGTTTCTGATAAACGAAAAGTTTATACCATTGAAGATCCCGTCGAAAAATTAATTTATTCCGCCACGCAAGTGCCGGTAAATACTGATCATTATGATCGCAGTTTTGCTTCCATGGCACGCACGGTTTTAAGAATGGATCCCGATGTTGTCGTGCTCGGTGAAATGCGTGATGAAGATACCGTTCAAGTGATGATTCGTGCCGCGATGACAGGCCATTTAGTATTTTCTACGCTCCACAGCAACACCGCGATGGGCATTATTCCGCGCATGATGGATTTGGGAATTTCAAGTTCCGTTTTGGCAAGCCCAAATTTACTCTTGTGTTTAATTTGTCAGCGTTTGGCACCCATTTTATGCGAATCATGCAAAATTCCCTTAACGCTAAGCAAAGATCAAAATTTAATAACGAGATGGCAGCGCTTGCTTCCCGATGTCAGCAATATTCATTTAAGGGGAGAGGCTTGTCAGCGTTGTTTGAATTTAGGCATCAGCACCCGTCAAGTGGTTTCCGAAATCATTTGGCTTGACGAAAAAGATCGGGATTTTATTCATAGCCAAAATTTAGTTGGCTGGAAAAATTATTTGAATGAGAAAAAAATTCCCACTTATAAAGACCAAATTTTAAAACTCGTGGCGCAAGGAAATTGCGACCCCACTGACGCCGAACGTCTAGTAGGGTATTTTTCATGAGAAATATTGTCCCACAGGATTGGCTCACGCACTTACAATTTACACGCCGTAAACAAGTGACATTTTTGGAAGATCTATGTTCCCTAGTAGATGATGGCGTGCCAGTGGGTCAAGCCATCGAAGCCATCGCCGAAATTTCCGAAGGCGTAAACAAAAAAGTAGCTCTGCATATTGGAAGTTATTTAGCTCAAGGTCAATTATTGGCTGACGGCATGCAAGGTTTTTTTAATCACGCGATTGTTGAAGTGGTGCGCGCCGGAGAAAATGGTGGAAATTTGCCTGGAAGTTTGCGTGGAGCACTGAATTCATTTTCCGAACAAACGAGCGCACTTTCTGTTGTGGTTAATTCTTTGATTTATCCAAGCTGCGTTATAGTGCTCGCTTTAATCGTTGTTGTGTTTATTAAAAATTCAGTTCTGCTTAATTTTGCGCAAATAAAACCCGTATATTTATGGCCAGAAACTGGAAGGAATCTCTATTTTTTAGCCGTTTTAGTGGAGCGCTGGTGGTGGTTGCTTTTAATGATGTTAATTGCAGTCGTATTTGTGATTCAGAGAATTTTTAAAAGCTTAACGGGAGACCCGCGAAGACTTTTTGATAGTTTTCCCTTATTGTCATTATATCGTGATATAGTAGCGGCACGATTTATGGAAACACTCGGTTTATTAATTTCTAACGGAATTGTATTGAAACAAGCACTGAGCGTGATGCATAATGAGTCCTCGCCATATTTATCGTGGCACTTATTGCAAATGGAAGCGCGATTAAGTTCTGGGCAAGAAAATATTGCCGAAGTATTAAATACGGATTTAATTGATCGTAATGATCTTATAAGATTACGCGTCGTCACTCGCGGAAAAAATTTCGAGCAAGCCTTAATGAGTTTAGGTCGACAAGCGAATAAACGAAATATCAAGGCGATTAATAATCTCGGAAAAGTATTGGCAGGAATGATGCTAATCGGCGGCGCGTTTATTGCCGCTATGGTGGTATTAGGAATTTATTCGATCGGCAGTATTTTGGCCGGGTAATTTTTTAAGGAGAAAAAAATGAAAGTAAAAAAGAATTTTCAAAAAGGGATCAGCTTATTAGAAGTGCTCTTATCATTAACGATCATCGCGATTATTTTAGTCATGGCGGTAAGATATTTTTTCGTGGCAGAAAATAATAATCGAATAAATACAACGCGCCAAGATATTGGCTCATTAATTGCCGCGGTTAATTCGTGGAAAGGGCGAAATCCTCAATATACGAGCAATCTTTCAATTAAAACCTTGGTAGATGAAGGTGAGCTCACCCTGTCGAACAGTTTGACAACCGCCGGGGTTCTCTATAATCCCTGGGGGCAAGAAATTACCATGACCATTGATCCTGCGAGTGTTTTAGCCGCTGTCACAATTGCTACTCCTTTACCAGATAATAATGACTGCGTGCAGCTTAATAATAGTTATCCAGCCGCTATATGTGATGGCAGCGGCAAATTTTCTCTCAGTTTCAGTTGACGTTGATCCTATGAAGCGGCTTAGGGAGATGGCTTTCAAATGCGCGCAAAAGGTTTTTCTCTACTAGAACTTTTGTTAGTGATTGTTGTGATCGCAGGCATTTTGCTGATCGGCCTGCGACGCTATTGGATTTATCAGGAGGAAGTCAATTATTACGGAATTTCCAGCGATGAAACAGAACTGATGCTAGCGCTCGATCGTCATTTTGAAAGCGTCGGTTGTTTTCGCAACGGAATTTATGCCAGCACGGATTTAGAGCCCAAAATTTCAGACTTAGGGGACCCGAACTTAAAAGACGGAATGAGCCGGCCACCCGTTGTTGATGCCTACCATGTAAAAATTGAAAACACTAGTCAGATGATGGGCGGGAAACCCATTTACGAATTGCTAGTTATGGCGGACATGAATAAGCATTTTTCCACTAAGAAAATCGTGGCGTTGGCGAATTTATTTAATGCCCGCTACGAAAATAATCATTTAATTTGGAAAAATTTTCCAGGACAGGGTTTGGCGGAAGAAGGAAATGAAATTTGGATTTTGCAAGCGAGCGCCAATGAATTTCGTCGGGAGCAAAATAAATTGTCTGAAACAGAAGATATCAATCTCAAAAATATTTCCGCTTCAAATTGTGTGGTGGGATAAATGAATAATGTGAAGATGAATTTAAAAACTCCTCTCCCGCAAGGGGAGGGTTTCACCTTAATCGAACTCTTGCTCGTCCTAACATTATTAATAATCATGCTAGGATTCGCCGTCTTAACTTTACGCCAACACGCCGAAAATGCGCGCATCAATAAAGCCTCCTTCGAAATCGAGCAAGTGCTTCAAGCCGCAATAACCTACAATACTAACAATGGAAAATGGCCAAAAGATAATTCAGGAGGAACCTGCACACCTGACCCAAATTCGGATTTCGTCCAACACTATTTACCAAACGCACAAGCACAAAGTAGTTTCGGCTATTATTATTGCTGGCGAGCAAAAGGAATAAACAAGCAATTATTTTCCGTTGCGCTCCAAGTCCCCGACAACGACAGCAATTTAGCCAAACGCCTAGCCGCACATTTACCCAACGCGATAATCACCGGCGATCCGAATAATGATAGCAGCCACGATTGCGAAACCGATCAGCCCTGTTTTGTTAGAACCGAAATCTCCGCCAATACCAATACCGATTTAAGTGCACAAATATATATTGCAGGTCTTGGAAATTGCGCAACAGGATATGAAGCAGATCAAGTGCCCGACAGGGAGAATTGCAAGCTTCTTCCGGTTCAAGATCAAACGGAAATTTTTTCAATCACATTTCCGGCATGCCCTTCGAATTATGATACAAAAATAATCGTAACACCGAATTTTATTACAATGCCAGGGATGAATCAGAAAATAAGCTGGAAACTACAAGGCTATAGTTTTATGCGCTCGAAAGCAACGGCGAATTATAATTCTTGTAGCATCAGCAATGGCCAAGAGACCTGTCAAATCGATTTGCAAATTCAAACCTGCACGAATGCCGATTGTAAAGCACTGGATATTTTGCAAACGGGCGAATACGCTAAAACGGCTACCATTGGCGCAAGTTATATGGCCTCGTGCAAAATGAAAAATACAAGTCAAACAAAAAAATTGTTTTAGGAGACTGTTATGCGATCGAAATTTGTGTCTAGGGGAATGTATGGACGTTTCAAAGTAGAGGGTGACATCCAAGGTGGCTTTGTCGAATTTAATACGAATCGTAAAAATGCCTTTATGTCTATTTTGAGTGCCTTAAATGAAAAAGTGATCGCCTTAAATCATTTACTTCAGCCTGCTGTTAAAGAGGCTTTGGGTACACCTGAATTCTTTAAGTATCTGAAGAAGAAAATTTTGACTCGCGAGGCCACTCATGCTGCAATTTTAAATTCAATTAACACTTATGCCAGCCATCCTGGAACTCTTATCGCTTTTGTGAAGTACAATATTAAGGTTTGCAAGAATGAAAAAAGTTGGGCTCATCCAGGGGTTTTAAGAGCTTTTGCACTGGTTGAAGGATGGACGCTTTATATTTGGACTCTCGATCCTGGGGGCAATCTAATACCATTAAGAGAAAAAGGTGGACAGGATTATTTTGAATGTCGTGGATCGGATCCGAACAAGAGAAAAGACTTGTTGCATCTACGTCGAGATCTTTTTGACAAATTGGACTTGTATAGTCTTAAAGATGAAGTAAACGAAATGCAGGAGGTTAATAGTTTCGAGGGTGCCATAAACATTCCTGATGTTCCGAGTAATTTTCCGGCGAATTCTAATACAAATATGAGTGTTGAGGGAAACAATAACAATAACAATAACAATGATAATAATATTCGCCCTAACATTCCAATTGAAATGAGCAAAGTTGCAGCAGATATTCGAAAAAATAAAAATATTGAGCGAAACAACAACAATGATAATAACAATGTCGACAAAAAGACTCTTATCGTAAAGCCTAATCCTCCAAAAGCTGACACGCGAATTGACATGCGTGACTTTAATCAAGGAGATGGTCACCATGCTAAAGAACTTTATGAGGCCTTAGCCGAATCCCCAGATGATCATCGAATTGGAAAGTGGGCAATGGGAATTCCCTATCTACGTCCTTTTCTACCCGTTGCAACAAGGTCTTTTGTACAACTGGTCGACTGGGCGGCTGAAAAAGTTGACCATCGACTGGTAGGATTGGGACTCAGTGCGGGTTTATTTTTTAGCGATAGACTTATGGAAATGGCTGCCGATTGGGGCTCTTCTGAAGCAGCCATATGGAGTATTGCGGTGGTGATGGGTATTGGTTTTTATCATCTTGGGGGCTACTCCTATATTTCGGCCAGTCAAATATATTTATATTTCCGAGGTGATCGAAGCGCAGAATTTCCCATGGATTATCTGGAGAAATTAGATGAGTTTATGAATAATCCCCATGCCCCGCATCTGGATAGTACCTTGCGTCACCCAAAAAATTTAACAGAATGTAAAGAATTTTTTAAATTTCATTCTAATTTATTGCTAATCTTATTTCACGCGCACGATTTTGAAGGGATTGCGAGAGCTTTAAGTTCACTGCGTAAACGATTTCCTTATGTACCAGTTCATCAAGAAACTCATGAAGCTGTCGAATTTTTTCGGGATGATGTTGAAGAAAAACGAAAAGCGGACGAGGCTTCAAATCGAGATCCTGACGTTGAGCTAGTTGAGCAGCAAGCACCGATGTCCGACGAAGTGTACAACCGTGTTCAAAGAGTTAAGAATTTACAAGCTGCACATAAACACAGTGCTTATGCTGATCAGGAAAAGAAAAACGACTATATTCCAAGTGCCAATCAGCATATGTTCACCGTTCATCTTGCACCTAGTTCAAGGCCGGCAAGAGAAGTTATTAAAATGTACCCCGCATCAAAAAATGATGGCGAACCCGAGGAAATACAAAGATCTCAGAGAAAATCAGCAAGCGAAGAGGCGCGTGATATTTTTTCCTGCGATCTGATAGAAGGTGGAGTACACAAATTTATTCACATGCCCAATAGCCCGCCCATTAATTTACCGCCAGCAAGAGAAAATGGACCCGTAAAAATAGATGCAGAAGTGACCACTCCAGATGTTGATATCAATAATATGGCCATCTATTTAGCTGAATTTGTGGGGCGCTTGATTCAGCAAGCCCCCTTACGTTCGCGTGAAAATTATTCCCAAACAGGGCTTAATAAATTTTGTTGCGCCGGCGCCTGTTGTTGTGCAGGAGATACGGAAAATCTTCGCCGGGATCTCCACGTGAAATTGTTAGAAGCCGTATTAAAAGAAAATCCAGCCCATCAACAGGGTGGTGTAGTACCCTTTCCACATTTTAATTTTGTAGAAGAAGAACGTGAGGAATATATACTAATCGAAGATAATCATGCTTCGGTAAATGCTGACCTCCCAAAACCAAAAAAAAGCGATGAATACACACCTCTTCTTGATGATGCCAAACCTGTTGTAATTCTTGTCGAAAGTCAGGAAGCTCCGAAAAAGCCTTATCGTCTCGAGAAAAAACATTATCGATATCCCGGAGTTGAGAGTGATTTGCATCGTCGTTCTCTCGAATTATTGTGTTTAAATGATAGGCCTACTGGAACTAAAACCGTTAAATGGCATGATGCCAATTACTTTCGTCGCTGTAAGGAAACTCAATTTTATATATTTATGAAGCTTTCCGTGAAGTCCCGGGTGCGATTTATTTTCATTTTGCTTTCTGGTTATGAGGGTGGACAACTGCGGGCACTTTCTTTTTTAAAAAATGAATACCTGGGCAAGACATCTTGGAACCCCGTTACTTGGATTAGTGAAGAAGGGATTTTACAAAAATCCTATGATGGCAAAAAATATTCGAAATTCATGAAAAATTATGTGGCTTATTGTAAACAGGAAACTATAGACCCTTTGCGGGTGGCGCAGCATATTTATGTTCTGACTTCCTTGCCAGATAAACGCTCGGAAAAACATTTGCGTGCTTTGTTTGAAAATGAAGCAGATTTGGCTTCTGAAATTATATTGGCCTTAATGAATCCAAACGCCTTTCAAGACTTTTATTTAATTCATGCGATGAGACTCATTTCAGAAAATCGTGTGAACGCCGCCGCCGAGGTGGCCATCTACAAAAAATTGCTTGAGCGCAATGAACTCGATTGTATTCTGAAATTGCAATTGGCATCGGCAAATCGAATAAATAGCGTGGCAAATTCTCGTTTTACGAATGATCTTCGCGTAAGCAGTTTTTTAATCAATCAAGAAAATGAAGCGCTCCGAGAAGCCACATTTCAAAATTTGTCTGTATTATTGGAAGGCTCGAGGGGAAATCAGCATGCCGCGGCTTTTGCCTCTAATTTTATCGGGATTGGAGAATTCCACCGTTTTTATAAAAAGGGTGATCTAGCTTTATTAAGAAAAGCTTTTGAGGAAAACCTGAATATTGAGCCGGAAAAATTAAGCAGAGCGATCTCACGCTTGGCCTTTGCCTTAATGAAAAGCGAGGTAGGACGAAAAGAGGGACGCCATTTTGCAAGAGAGATGCAGAAAAAATCGCTCATCGTTGAAATTATTACTGATACACTTTTTAATATGCCAAAAAACGAGAAAGACAATAAAGATTATATCAGTCCTTTTTTTGAAATTGGCACCCAATTAATAGCCGATGGACTCTGGGACGATGATCACAAGGACGTGTTTAAAAGAATTTTTAGTTGCTGCATTTATCCGGGATCAAATTTTAAAAATCCCAATTTAAGGGCGCCCAATTTGCTTGATGGACTCATCCATCAGTTTACTTTCTATGATGAAATCAAGAAAAAATGCGATAATGAAATTAAATTAGGCAATTCTGAAAATGCTCAAGTTCTTAAAGACGCCTTAAAACAGCATCAATGGATTTTGTATAGCCTTCTACAAGGCTTGGTTGAGACCAGTTTGCAAACCACTGGTCTGGATTCTTTGGCTCTAATGACAGCCCTTGCAAATAAGCCATTCCCACGAGGATTTTACTTTGGATTGTTTCGGGCAATCGCTAGATTGGACATTAATAATGAGCAAAAATATCGATTCTTATATCAATTGATGTGCGCTTATAATTCTGATATTGATTTTTCGGAAGAGGCATTATGGGAAGGTATGAATTTTTCTAAGGCCTTACTGAGTTCAAAGGATGGCATTCTTTTCGGCGAGATGTGGCTATTTTTGGCCTGTTTTCGGATAGATTTAGTTGAGACTTCAACACGGACTTTTTCAATTGTTAACAAAATGCTAAGGGATCATCTCGCCGAAATGCCCATTAATGCTCCACTTTATTTGATGGAAATTTTTTGTAAGATGCCGAAAGGGTATTGCGATGAGCATTTACGCCCTATTTTTTTCAAGCAATTATTTTCGCGGTGTGAAGGATTTAATTATAAGGCTCATTCTACTGGATTTTTACGGGCAATTACTATTGATGGTGATCCGTACAAGTTTTCCGGATTTATTTTGAAACACATTCTGCTTCCTGGAGAGCCGATTGAGGTTGAAACAAAAGCAACAGCTTTTCGCTATGCCGCGATGACTATTTTTACCATTTATGAAGAGCTCTATACTGATTGTCGTGATTCTAATACTCGAAAAAATCTCCGTTTATACTTGCTGGAGAAATCTCGGTCTAAAATGGATGAAAGTCAGCGAATTAAGATTGAAATCTCGCTTGACCGGATGATTGGTGTCCTCTCGCAATTACATGAAGCGCTTGGAGAATTTGAGGATGTGAACGAGTTTATTAAGCGCTGTGCTAGGCCTAAGAATTTGTTCAGAACTCTTTTTTGTCAAATGGGTTTTTCTGAAAAAATAATTGCCCATGTCTTCTTATTACTAAGCTGTCGCCTCGAAAATAAATTTCGTCTAGAACCTTCCTCTGAAGAAGATGATGCTGTTTCAAGATTATTAGGGGATTTTCGAAATGATGAGGCGAATGACGGTGAAAATACTTTTATGGGGCTACGTTCACCTGGTCTTTTTCAAAGAGCCCCTTCCATTGAATCAGTATCTTTAGAAAGTAGCGATGATGACGTAAAGCTGGGTGTTGTTGCTGATCCAGAAGATTCAGCTGAGTATGTAATATGGGAAGGGGAGAACGAAGACCGGCAAGTTTTATGGGGTAAAAAATAAGAGCAGAATCTGTTATTAATCCCAATTTATGTGCTGTTGATAATGGGCGGGTAGTGGGTTTTGATAATTGCCATGGCTATCATCATCGTCATTTTATGGGGAAAGAGGAAAATATAGAATTTACTAGCTACGAGGAACTTGAAGAGTGTTTTGAGATTGAGTGGAGAAAATTACATGAAAAAGCCAAAAAGCAACATAAGCGCTAAATCAGCCAACAGGCTCGTTAGAGTGAAAACCGGTACCGTGGAGGAATTTTTCTCCAACGTTAAAGATGTTATGCGTGCCGCTGACCGGGGCGAATCCATCAAGCAACGTTCTGCGACTTTAACATTCACTGAGCCAGCAGAAATGTTGCATTTTCTTAGTGTTGCTAAAATTCAATTAATAAATAGCATTCGTAAACATCCAGACACGATCACCAATATTGCTAAAGTGATAAAGCGAAATAGAGCCTCTGTTTACCGTGATATTACTGAGCTGGAGAAGTTTGGGTTAGTGACAACACATGAAGAAATTAATCCAGGGCATGGAAGACATAAAATTGTTGAGCTGGTGGCTGCTAAGCTGAAGTTAGAGGCTTATATTTAACCAGCAATTCCCGGTGAACCTAAAACCTCTCAATTTTCGTAAAGTTATAGCGACTAACAAATAAAAGTTTCGTAAAAATGGGTCAAAGTCCTATTCACATCAAGTGCTGCAGGGAGGAATAAAGCGCCAGTTGTGTCCTTAGGCGCGTGGGTCCGCTCGGAGAATTTTCACTAGGTTCCGTCCTGGCTCAAATGGCCACGAGCCTTAAATAAACTCGTGGACCAGTTTATTTAACTGAGTATAAAATACGGATATCGCATTCCTGTACTATCTGCTAATATTTTGACTCCATATAACTTATTAATTTACCAAGAGAAAGCGAGTACAAAACCCGATGCGACCAGAAAAAGAATCAAAATGCGATAAAAAATTTGAGGATGTTTTTCCTTTACTCCCTGAAGATGATAAACAATGGCTTAGTGGGTTATTAAAAAAATTAGAGCTCTCTACGTCGTCTGCCGTGAATGTTAAAGGAGATACTGTTTTTTTTCATGCCGCCATTAATAACAAAGTTAATTTATCTCAAAAGTTAATTGAATGTGGCGCTAGCGTATACGCAAAAGATGACGAACATTCGCTGCTATCTTTTACGGCTGAAAGGGGTTTAAATGACATTATCGCATTGCTTATTCGCTTTGATGCTAAAAGGTTTTTAGCAGATCAACCTGAAAGGGCGTTGCGTTGTGCCGTGGCACATAATAGAAAGGCAATTGTCGAAATATTATTATCTAATTGTCCATACGACCCGATTAAAGATAGTTTGACGTTCATCGATGCCGCCAAATTTGATGGGCTTGATTTTCTGGAATTAATGTTAAAAAAAGCGCCTCACTCAGAAGAGGTGCTTATTCAAGCATTAAGTGGAGCTGTATTATGGGACGCGCAAAAAACCATTAAGAAGCTTATTGGTTCTATGAATGCGTCCTCTATCATACAGGCATTTTCAAATGTAGATGATATTCACATTACTAATCAAACAATGACGCTGGTTATGGATGCGCTGAATCGTATATTGCTTCCGGGGTTAATTGCGGATAGAGACGCATTAATAGGTAAATTTAAAAAAATAGCAACTCCACCACCGGACCCTAAAATTATTTATGAGATGGAAAGACTCCCCCTCAGTATGGCCTTTAAAACATTATATCAGCTTGCTGATGGCAGCGAGCAAGGCTTGAAAGACAAAAAATGGGCTTTAGGCCAAACTGCAAACGTCTCGGATTTATATGCTCCCTTACGCGAACATCAGCTTGAATTGGAACTTGAAAGGCAAGTCTCTTCAGGTAAAATTGGATATATTGGCTATTTATATTTAGGAATTACTATTCTAGCAAACGGCGATTTGGACCTTGCGAAGTATCTAGAACATTATGCCCTATCAGAACAAGCTGTAAAAAATCAACTCGATAAAAATAAGCCCCAAGCTAGTAATAATGCGAATAAAACAAGCGCGTTTTTTCAATCTAATTTTGGTGTCGCCAGCCGTGAAGAGAAAGATAGATTACCAAGAATGGCGCATCTTTCAGAATGCGTGGATAAAGAGCATTTAGAAAAAATAAAATGTGATTTAAATAAAATTTTAGGTATTTCCGATAATTTAGTGACCGAGGTCAAAGCAGGAATGGCAATACTTCATACAGCAGTCGTAATATCATTCAATATGGATATACGCATCGATTTATATGAGCATCTCCTTGAGCAAAAATTGCTGGCAGATATAAAAGATATAAAACTTTCCAAATGCATTGTCTTTACAAAGCTAGAGATTCCGGATGATTCTGAAATTTATAACAGATTTATGAAAAACATTGAAACTGCAGTAATTGAGCTGGATGATATGCGCCCATAAATAACGGTAACCGGAGTCTATGATGCTCAGCGAAATAGAAATAAAAATCATTATTGCGAAACTGAAGAATAACGACCCTTCTCTGATAGAGCTTGATTTGAGTGGTAGAAATCTTCCTGATAAAACCATTTTTAAGGAGAGAGATTAGCTTTCAGCTTGGGCTCAGTGTCAAAATGAGAACTGCTGATATTTAACATCAAGGCGTGACTGCTCAAAGAAAAGGCTATATAATGCGCTTCTTTGAGGCAAGGTTTAAGGCGGCACAATGTCAAACGACTCGTTTACCAGCAATGATCGTGAATCTCGCGTTCAGTTGCCTATTGGGGTTTGTTACTGCTAACTTGAAATCTACCTAAATCTGATTTAATCTACTCAATATGGATAGATTAATAGCAATAGGCCAAGCGGCGAAATTACTAGGTGTTTCGATTAGCACTCTGCGTCGATGGGAGCAGGAAGGGAAAATTACGCCCATTCATACCAAAAATGGGCATAGACGTTACAATCCCCAGGAACTTCAACCAGAACGATTTCATTCAGCAAAAGATACACGTCGCACAATAGCTTATGCGCGAGTATCCAGCTTTGATCAAAAAAAAGATTTAGAAAGACAAAAAAAAGTGCTGGAAATGTACTGCGCAAAACAAGGTTGGACTTTTGAAATATTATCCGACCTTGGGTCTGGAATGAACTATTACAAAAAAGGATTGAAGCGTTTATTAAATGAAATTATTGAAAATAAAATTGGGCGTCTTGTGTTAACACATAAAGATCGTCTTTTGCGTTTTGGCGCAGAATTAGTGTTTGCTATTTGCCAAGCCAAAAAAGTCGAAGTCATTATTTTAAACGAAGGTGAAGACAGCACATTTGAAGAAGATTTAGCAAAAGACGTACTTGAAATTATCACCGTTTTTAGTGCAAGATAAATACCCAAAGCCTCTTGATTTTAGGTTCTGCGCCTTGTTCTTTTTTGCGCTAGAGTTTAAAAAAATGTCGACAATAGAATGGCTATTGTCGACATTTTTTAAAACTCTATCACAAAAAATAACAGTGTCCCAGACACCTAAAATCAAGAGGCTTTGGGTATACGGCAGTCGTTCTCGAAAAAATCAAAAATTAATTGAAGGAGTCAAAAAAGCCGTGGAAGATTCAGGATGCTAATTTCCCATAAAATAGCGTTAAATCCAAATAATAAGCAAGCGACTTATTTTTCTCGCGCGGCTGGCGTTGCACGATTTGCCTATAATTGGGCATTAAACGAATGGAGTAAACAATACGAGGCGCACAAACTCGATCCCACGAAAGCTATACCTTCCCAATTTTCACTAAGAAGACAATTAAACGCAATTAAATCTAGGGATTTTCCATGGATGTCAGAAGTAAGCAAAAATGCGCCGCAGATGGCGATTATTCAATTAGGTCTTGCCTTTAAAAATTTTTTCCAAAAAAGAGCCGATTATCCAACGTTTAGAAAAAAAGGTCGGGACGATCGCTTTAGTTTAACGAACGATCAATTTGCGGTGAACGGTTCACGCATTCGCATTCCGAAATTAGGCTGGGTGCGCATGCGTGAAACGTTAAGATTTACTGGAAAAATACTATCGGCGACGATTTCTCGTCGTGCTGATCGATGGTTTGCCAGTATCAGCGTGGAAACCGAGGATAATTCACACCTAAGCAAAGCCGAAAATCAAGGGGCCGTGGGTGTGGATTTAGGAATCTCTGCGCTGGCAACGCTTTCAACGGGGGAGCCTGCCGTTCCAGGCCCAAGACCACTAAAGCATTTGCTCAAGCGATTAAAACGTTTGTCCCGTCGCTTAAGTCGAAAGGAAAAAGGGTCGAATAATCGTAAAAAAGCGAAAATGGCATTAGCCAAACTTCATGCGAGAATTAACAATATTCGACAAAATGCCTTGCATCATTTAAGCACGGATTTAACAAGACGATTTCATACGATTGGCATAGAGAATTTAAATGTAAAAGGCATGATGAAAAATCACTGCTTATCTCGTTCCATTGCAGACATGGGATTTTTTGAATTTCGTCGACAGTTGGAATACAAGGCGGAATGGCGAGGGGCTGTGGTGGTAGTAGCCGATCGCTTTTATCCTAGCAGTAAACTCTGTTCTTACTGCGGTTATAAAAATGAAAAATTGCGCTTGTCTGATCGAGAATTGACGTGTGACGATTGTCATACTACTTTAGATCGTGATGTGAATGCAGCGATCAATTTAAAAAATTATGCGGTGAGTTCCACCGTGAAAGCCCGCGGAGAGGAAGGCTCTGGCCTTGATTGTAAAATCAAGGTGAAACCAGCCTCGATGAAGCAGGAATCTAACATCAAAGCTACCTATGGGTAGGTTTGAATAGGTTTAGAAGAACGGTAGACAACTTTGGAAAGGTTATTGAAAAGAAGTTGGGCTTTGTCGATAAGAGTCTTCTAATTAAGGAGATGCTTGATGACGTAGCAGCAGAAGTTATTGTGATTACCCGTCCTCGGCGATTTGGCAAAACCCTGAATCTTTCTATGCTGCAATATTTTCTAGCTCCAGAGGTCTTAGGTCAGCCAACTAAGAGTTTATTCGAACACTTAAAAATTGCTCAGTGTGGTAAAAAATACATGGAGCATCAAGGAAAATATCCGGTTATTTTTGTGACGTTCAAGGATATCAAGCAAAGCAGTCAGACTGTAGCTTACGATAAATTCTATGAGCTCATCTGAAATCACCCGACAAGGGGATCTCTGTAATTTAAAGATTCCAAATGAGGAAGTATTCACCTTGTACCAACAAATCATTGAACAATGGCTTTCAAATGAGCATGGAATCGATTGGTACAATCAATTTATAGAAAATCTTTTGAATGGAAAAATTGAGAAATTCAAAGTCGATTTAGAAAAAGTTGTCTATCAAATTATGAGTTATCACGATTTGGCCAATGCTGGGAGAGCGCTAGCCCAGATTGAAGAAAAAAAATATGACGAAGAATTCAAGCTAAAAAGCATATCTGATGTCATTAAGATAGGCATTGGCTTTGAAGGTAAAGAATTTGCTTTGGAATATTTGATTGGAAGTGCAACGAAAAAGATGTTTTGAGCACTACTGACTAGCGCGAATCCATATTGCCCGCTCTCCCCGTCCTGCCAACTGTACTCTTAGTGGACAATAAAAAATCTATTATAAATTGAGGAAAATAAGGTATACTGTCGTCGCCAATCGGTAGAGATTTGTTTTTTATTCTCCGCCACGCTCAGGATGACACTGGCAAACCCGAATATTTATTTCGGGCTGATTTAAATACAATGGAATTATAAAGCTTATAAGGCACTTCTAATTTTTGGTGTCATCCTGAGCAGAGTAAAGTATCTCTTATTTAGGCAGAGCCCTTTGAGATCCTTTTTTGTGCTTAGGGTGGCAAAGCCAAATTAGAATTACCAAACATGTGTAAAAAGGATTTGCAGATATGCGAAACTGTGGAAAATTGCTTTGCGCTTTTTTGTTGATGGATGCAACAGGTCTTGCCTTTGCTGGCGGATATGAGCCTCCCCCGGCGGCTGTTCGAGCTGAAGTGCGTGCTCCAGTGCAGCCGATGGTTCGCACCGTTCCCGTTCCCTTTCTTCAAGCCACCGTTTATCCGGGTTCCTTAAAAAAGAATATCGAACACATCGCCGGTAAATATGGCTGGGCTCAAGTGGTATGGAATGTTCCTAATGATTATCAGTGGGTGGGGCAAACCACTATCCGTGCCAATGATGTGCCTGGGCTCCTTACACAATTATTAAAAAATTATCCTGTGCAAGCGGTTTTCTATAAGGGGAATCATATATTGGCTATTTCACAGAGGACTTTACGATGATTAGAAATACCCCTCACCCTAACCCTCTCCCGCAAGGGGAAAGGGGACAATTGGCACGCACCATTACCTTTTTAGTGTGCCTTTTTCTTTCTTCTTGCGCGCCCTACCAAAAGGCGAACCAGGCCGTTGATAATACTCGTCAAGAAATTGCGGTTCAAAAGCACGTGGCCGATGCGGTTGCACCTCCAGTTGTTGTTAAGTCGGGATATTATGTTGATACCAATCCCGTGAGCTTGCAAAAACAACCCGGCTGGCTAGCACAAACGGTTACGCTCCAAGCGCGCGGCGTGCCTTTAAATTTATTAATGGACCGTTTATTGCGTTCCACGAACAACACCGTAGCTTATGACGAGAGCGTTCAATCGCAAAAAAAAGTGAATTTAAGTTATCAGGGCACGCTCAAAGGTGCTTTAGATGCACTTGCCGCAAAAACCCATTACACCTATGCAATTAATGCCAAGACCATTTCCTGGTCTGCTTTTGAATCTCGCACATTTAATATTGCTTTTATGCCGGGCACCTCTAATTATATGGTGGGCGCTACAGAAGGTGCGCAAAACACGATGTCTACAGGTGATGCAACAAGCGTAGGCGGTTTGCAAAATCAAGAATACAGTAATTTGCACGGGCGATTATCCATTTGGGATGATTTACGTCGCACGCTTGCACAACTTAAATCAGCCCAAGGAAAAGTGATGGTCTCCGAGTCTACCACTTCGGTTACGGTGGAAGATCACCCCGAAAATATGGCTCAAATTGCTAATTATATCGCGCAATTAAATAAATCCTTATCCGTACAAGTGGGCATTAAAGTTCAAGTCTTAGAAATTCAACTGGATAGCGCCTTTAATCTCGGTATTGATTGGAATTTAGTGTTCCGAGATTTGGGAAATCAATTTCGATTAAATGGCGGCTTAGCGAGTTCCACGAATCCCCTAAATAATTTAATTGGCAGTGGCTCTGATTCGGGAGTGGCCTCTTTCCAAGTCGGTCGAGATCAAAGCAATGCGCTTCTCCAGGCGCTGGATAAACAGGGTAAATTGCGAGTGGTCACGAAACCACAAGTGGTGACCATGAATAATCAAATTGCGGCTATTCGGATCACAAAAGATACCGGTTACATCAAGAGCGTGAGCAGTTCAAATACGAGTGAATATGTTTCCACTTCGATTACCCCTGGAACGGTAACAGATGGATTCCAGCTTTATTTATTACCAAAAGTTTCGGGTGAAAATGTATTTATGCAAATTAGCAGCACCATTTCGAATTTATTGAGCATTCAAAAAGAAAGCACGGAGCCGACGGATGTTCAGGGCAACAATGGACAAAACAATCGTCGTAATGCAGTACCGCCAGCCGGAATTGCGGCGCAGCAACAACAATATTCCGCCATCGAATTACCGACGATTACTCAAAAATCCTTTAATCAACGCAGTGTGATTCAATCGGGCCACACTTTGGTCATTGCAGGTTTCA
Organism: uncultured Gammaproteobacteria bacterium; assembly: GCA_963711375.1. GTDB lineage: Bacteria > Pseudomonadota > Gammaproteobacteria > Coxiellales > Coxiellaceae > CAVQDV01. The sequence continues at coordinate 891,767 of CAVQDV010000005.1, read as the reverse complement.
AGCGCTTATTCGACGAAGCGAATAAATCGAGTTTGGCAGGAATTGGTCCATTAGGTTCTAAAGGATCCGAAAGCCAAAATGTAGAAACCCTGGTATTAATAACCCCGGTAATTATGCGAACAAATTAATATGGCAACAATAACGAGAAGCGATGGATTGCAATTCGTGGTACAAGCTTACCGCGAACTCTTGCCTATGGCCTCGCGAGCCCTATTAATTAAAGCGATCCGAACGCTCGCCGAGCAACAGGGCAATTATCTCTATTTAACTCGAAAATTCAACGGCGAAATCGAAGCGGTTATTGCAAAGGAATCCGGCTATTTATTAGGCGAATCCATTTGGCATTTCTTCGATAATTCTGAAAATTTAATTTATGTAGAAGCCTTGCCAGAAAATAATCAACTTTTATTAATTGTGATTCGCGATAGCTCGGTGTATATCGACGCTAAAATTGAAGCCAAAAATTTGCAAGAGGAATTAATTCCTTTAATGGCAGGGGAAGATCCCTACATGATTCGAGTTTTTGGTGACATTACGCTAAAATTTCCGGATCAGTTAACGAGCTCTTTCGAGAAATTATCGAAATCCGTTTTTAATCAACTCACAGCGAATCCTGAATTAAGCTTGCGTCCTGTTGCTTTTGCGCTTAAATCTCCGGCTTTGGGAAAAAATCATGTGCCCGTATTAATAACGGGCATTCTTATTGTTGGATTATTTGCGGGATATTCTCTCTTTCATTCTGGAAGGCCTGCTTTAGTTACGGTGCCCCATTTAGCCCCTGCTCCTAATCCCTATGCCGAATATGAGCGTGCTCTCACCACCTCAGAACCCAGCGATCAATTGGCGCATTTTGTCGATGTGATTAAAGATCTTTATTTTATTCCAGGCTGGCGTGTCACGGGCTTAAAAATGGAAGGCGGAGAATATCAAATTGCTTTGGAATCTGAGGGCGGTAATTTAGAATCGCTTTTAGACTGGAGCAAGAAAAAACATTTTATTTTAAGCATCACTGGACAACAGGTGCTTTTGAAGCAGAAAATCGCGCTAAAAAAACGGCCCATGCCAGCGAATATTTATTCGCTTAACCAGGTGGTGAGTTTACTCGTCGATGAATTGGACGAATTGCTTCAGGAAAAAGCGATCGAACTTGGCAATTCAGAAGAGCATGGAGAGGCGCAAGCGACACCGATGACGATCAACCTAAAAAAGGCCTCGCCGGAAATTATTGATCTGCTGGGACGTGAAATCGAAAATTTACCGCTGGAATTAAAATCCGTTGATGTTTCATTTAATGACGGATCAATTAATGGCTCAATTCAATTTTTTGTGTGGGGAAGGAAAAATGCAAATGGATAAAAAGCAAACATCAATATTGGCGATTACCGTCTTGGCGTTTGGATTTTTGGGCTATCAGGTCTATCAGCTGATCGGCAGCGATTTATCGCAAACGGTGCCTCCGGCCCCTTCTTCGAAATTGGTTTCCTCCTCGACCGTGTCCTCAACGGCGCCAGTATCTTCCGTTCCACTTGGCAGCGGATCGGCAGCGCATCTAATTGCGGAAAATACCACCGCACCTCCACCGCCCGTTGCAGCTAAATTACCCACAATTGCGCGTCCGCCTCTTCTAAAAAGCCAACAACAATATTTAGAATTATTAAATCAGTATGAATTATTAAAAATGCGTCGTCAGATGTTGGAAGAGCAAGCGGCTATTGCACAGGCGCAAAATCGTATAGCGGTTTTAAATGATCAAACTCGTAAATTAGATGCTAGTGTGAATACCGATGCATCAGGCAATTATACTGCGCCGCCACAAAATTCGAATAATAATACGAGCTATCAATTAAGTTATATCGATCAGCAAAATGGTCAATGGACCGCGAGCATTTATCACAATGGTGTTTATCAGGTGGTAAATATGGGCTCTTTATTATCGGATGGTTCGACCGTAATGGGAATTAGCGAGCAGGGCGTTAGCATTCAGAAAAAAAATGAGCGCTGGTTAATTTCGTTTAATGGTTTAGTAAACTTGCCTTCTAAATTACCCACTCCTGTTCCAGGACAAATGCCGACTAGAATGGTGGAATCCGCCCTTCCTAAAGTGGCCGTGCCTGCGAAAGTAATTCCTCCAAAACCAGTGCCGAAACCCATTCAATATAATTGGCAGGCGCGCACCATTTTAAGTTTGGACCCAAGTGAAAATTCTGGTGCCCCCGTTTTGGATGAGCATAAAGTGCTTTCGATTCCAAAGGGGCATTACACCATTCAATTAATGGGTTCTTATAATAAAGACATAGTTGATAATTTCGTGAAGGCAAATGATTTGCAAGGAAAGGCATTTTTGTATGCAGTGCCTAGCCGCGATAAATATTGGTACATTTTAATTATGGGTGATTATGCTGATCTTGGAGACGCCAAAACCGCACTGGCCAACATGGCGCCCGAGCTCAAAGCCCGCGGTTCCTGGATACGCCAATACGGCGAAATTCAAAACATGATGCGAGGCTAATCCCAGGCAAAATTTCAAAGGCGTACTATAATAATAACAGGAAAGAGTTTTACGGTCGGAGAGATTAGATCCTGAACCAACATGTGAGAAAGTCAATGGCAGTTGGGACTTGGAAAGTGGTGTGCAGGTCTGATGGTCCTTAGGGATGCGTCAGAAAGCCTAAAGCGATTCAGCTCAATGCCAAATTAGAAAAAGAGGGCTCAGAGATACGTTTCTCCGACTTTTTTTATTTTCTGCCAATCTTAAATTTCCGCACAGAAATCTGCTCATTCAAATTCCAAGGTTGGGCATGAATGAACACTAATTCAGTGCGCTGTCCGGGTGTAAAATTATAGAGATTGGCCCTAAAAACCCAGGTATCGATTCCGGGGGCACCTGGTATATTTTTTTCGTTTGGCGTGTAAGAATGCTTAACCAATCTCAGCAAATTTCGATCGCTATGTTTTAAAATCCAGATAAAACCCGTCGAAGGAACACCTTGAAGCTTCAAAGTGAGAATCGGTGATCTCTCGCTGACAAACTGAGTTTTGGTAAAATCGGTGAATTCGCTTTCAGGATCGTCTTTTTTTACCTTAGCCTTTCCAAAGCCTACAGCGAGCGGAAAAAGTATCAAAATAAAAATGAGAATCCGTTTCATAATTTACCGTCCTTAGTAAATGTATTGGCAAGTCTATTGATTATACAGGGATTTGAATAAGCATACAATTTGCATCCTAAGCCTACTTATAGTAGTATAGAAAGTATGAAAAAAAGTAGGTAAAAATTCATGCATACGCATAAATTATCGATTTCTTTGCCGCAGCCGCAGTTTGATTTTCTTGAGCACTATCAAGCGGAGCTTCATTATAAAACACGATCCGAAGTCATTCGGGAGGCGCTTTATCTTTTACAACAAGCACACCTTGAAGCCTGCTACAGAGAGGCCAATGCCGAACTGGATGACTCCTTCGACAGCTTAACTTCAGATGGAATAGAAGAAGATGAAGCGTGGTGAGATCTACTTTGCAAATTTAGACCCTACTGTTGGCTCTGAAATCCGAAAAAAAAGACCTGTCTTAATCGTCAGCAACAATGCGAACAATAAGGCAGCCTCCAATATTACGGTCGTGCCTATAACATCCAATACCACCAAGGTCTATCCTTTTGAAGTGCTTCTTGAAACGAAACATTCAGGTTTGCCAAAACGATCAAAAGCCCAATGCCATCAAATAAGGACCATTTTAAAAAATCGGATTGAAAATCCGCGAGCGGGTGTAGTCAAGGAAGAGCAAATGTCTGCTATTAATGCTGCCTTAAAATTACATTTGGATTTTTGAGGAGTTTCGATGCATCAAAGCGGCCTTTAATTGCAGCATAGCGCGCCCACGGTGGCCGATGCGATTTTTTTCAAATCGCTCCATTTCTGCAGCGCTTATGCCATATTCTGGCACATAAAAAATCGGATCATAGCCAAAGCCTTCAGTGCCGATTGGTTCTACTAAAATATCGCCCGGCCAAATACCATGACAAATAATTGGTGAAGGTTCTTCCGCATGCATCATAAAAACGAGAGCACAATGAAATTCGGCACTTCGATCAGCGCTTCCCGATTTTTCTAATTCATGAAGCACTTTATTAATTCGATCTTCATCGCTTGCATTAGGCCCCGCATAACGAGAGGAAAAAACCCCAGGTTTTCCCTTTAAGGCGTGAACCACTAAACCAGAATCATCTGCAATGGCAGGCAAGCCAGAATACTGGCAGGCATGTCTCGCTTTTATTATTGCATTTTCAACAAATGTTAATCCGGTTTCATCTGCATCGGGAATATTAAAATCCGACATTGATAATAAATGAAAACCTTGGTCTCGCAATAAATCTTGCAGCTCCACAATTTTTCCTGGATTTGAAGAGGCTAAAACAACATCACGCACTTAAAATTCTCCCGTATAAATATTGGATTTTGGATTACAAGTTCCATTAAATTTCGAATTTGGTGCGGCGTCTAAAATTCGTTTTATTTTCCCACACGCCGTAAAAGGAACGCGAGCAAGCGTAATTTTAATATGTGAAGGATCCGCCGCAGGCTCTACCGTAATTTCTCCGCCCCAAGGATTCAATTTTTCTTCGGGATGAATTAAACCCAAACTTAAAAGATTTTCAATTGAAATTATTTCAGGAGCATCAAAATCGGGTTGTCTTTGTTGAGCGCGCCAATCGAAACTAGCTTGCGTAATATTTTTAATGAGACCGATACTTTCCTCAACACGCATATTTTCTTCGGCTGTAAAAAAATATCGAACAGAAATAGTAATAATCACGGCAGCAATCGCAATTCCCAATAAAAGTTCTACTATTGTAATTCCTTTTTGTCGATACATAAGGCCTCTCCTCATTCAATTTCGAAATCATACCGCAATATACACACGATGCAAGCGAAGTAATTTCACCATTAAACGTGAAAAGTAAGTCATTAATTTATTATTAATTACCTATAATAAGTAATAAATAGTCAATAAATTGACCTTTTTGTGCAAAAGATAGGCTTACAAGAGCATAATTATTTTTACTGAAGTGTAGATAGTATTAAATAATGATCGTATAATGCGTCAATATCTCAAACGTGAGAGCATGGATGTCTTACAAATTTTTTTACATTGCATTATCCGAATGGATTTTTATTAATGCATATTTTCAATAGGTGGAATGATGAGAAGCAGTCCTTCCCAGGTTTTAAAAACGGCGAAGCCGGTAGAGCAACATGACTCAACGGGAAAAAACTTACCTTATAAGCAAGACAATTTTTTCCTAGAGGGAAAGAGTCTTCCCCTAGAAGAAGAGCAATCTCCCTTCGAGCAAGATAATTCTTCCGTAGATGAGGAGAGATCTTCTTTAGACCAAGGTAATTTTTCTCAAGTGGAAAAGAGTTCCCCTATAGGGGAAAAGAAAACTTGCAAAGAGCAAGAAAATTCTTCGGTAGTAAATCAGAAATCTTCCGAGGTCAAACAAAATTACTCCAATTGGATAACTCTGGAGCTTATTGCAGAAGCCCTTCGTTTGAGTAAAGAGTCCAAAATTCTTCGTGCTATTGTTCCCCTCAAAAACCCAGTAACTGACGAAGTTTATATGGGTAAAAACGCTAAAAATCAATATTTTCTAAATGCGTTTCAGCTAGGAACTGACGTGGAGTTGCATTCTCACCAAGGTAAGCTAGAAACCTTTACCCTTTTGCAAGGCTCTGCAGATGCTATTTTTACCGACTCCGAAGGTGTTGTCACAGAGGTTTTGGAGTTAAGAAAGGTTGGTCAAATGGCCTTTGTAGAATCTGGGAGATTTCACACAATTGTTCCCAGGTCTTCGGATACCGTTGTATTTGAGTTTAAAGAAGATCCCTATATCCAAGAGACTGATAAACATGTGGCCTCTTGGCTTCCCGAAATGGGAACTCAAGAAAGAGCTGAGTTTTGCTATCGTCTTAGGCATTGCAAAGTAGGGCAAAATCTCTGTCTTCCTCTGCCAATTTCACCCCATTCTGAAACGAATATTCAGACCGAGCATCCTGCCCAGGTTACTCTCCTTTCCCTCCAAGAACTCAATGATAAACTCTCTAAACTCCAGGCGGCACAGCAGAAGGATCGCGAAGCATTACAAGCGATGAATAGGGTAATGCCACCCGTACAGGTAGTGGCTCAAGTTAGTAATGATAGGGAAACAGAAGTAAGCGAAACCTTTTTCAGCACCCTAGGTAAAATTTTCTCGCTGGTATGTTGTTGCTGTCCAATGCCCGAAGAGTTAATGCGAAGGCAAAATCCTATGCCTCATACATCGTTTCAGCATGGTAATAATCAATACAATTTTTTTGGGGATATTAGGGATGTTACATTGGTCTTTCCTGAAAGGAACGGTACTTCACAAATAGCATATATGCATAAATAAAGTATTTCAATTATGGAATTATTACAGCTGGTTATCAGCAAAATGCCGGCGCATGTTTTTATAAAAGATGCCGCCGGAAAATTTGTTGCGTGTAGCGATTTGCTTGTGCAAGATTCTGGTCTTAATTCTGCTGAAGATATATTAGGTAAAACCGATTTTGACATGCCTTGGGCACCCTATGCCAAAAAATATGCTCAAGACGATGCTGAGGTTATTGCCTCCAAAGAAGGGCGCCTTGTTTTCGATGAATATTACACGAATAAAGAAGCCAAAAAAGCCATTCTAAAGACTACTAAAATTTCAATTAAACTCCCTGATGGAAGCATTGGCGTCCTCGGTTTTCATATTGGTATTAACAAAAAAAATGAGACAGCGACAGCTTTATTAGAAGATATCATTAATTACATCCCGCATCATGTTTTTTGGAAGGACAAAAATGGAATGTTCCTGGGCTGCAATAAGCATTTTGCAAAAGCGGCGGGTTTTGATGATCCTTCAGAGCTTATCGGGAAATCTGATTTTGACATGCCCTGGCACGTTCAAGCCCAAAAATATCGAGAAGATGATAAAGCAGTGATGCAAACTGGCCAGCCAAGGTTGGATATTGAAGATCCACAGACACGCAAAGACGGGACGGAAATTATCGCCTTGGTGAGCAAAGTCCCTCTTCTTGATAATAAAAAACGCGTAGCGGGTGTTCTCGGAATTTATACGGATATTACCGATCGAAAAAAAGAGAGCTGGAATTAGCGCATCAAAAAAAATTAGCGGAAGCGGCCAGCCGCGCAAAATCTGAATTTATTTCCAATATTAGCCATGACATTCGCACGCCAATTAGCGGCATGCTGGGCTTAATTCACTCGATAAAAGCTCGCGTGCAAGATAAAGAAATTCAAGAAGATGCCGATTTATTAATGGCCTCCACGCATAAATTATTGGATTTATTAAATGAGATTCTGGAAGTGGTTCAGCTTGAATCCAACAAAGCGAAATCGCGCGAGGAAACCTTTAATGTATACGAATTAATTGAAAATAATTTTATGCTCTTAAGACCGGCTATTAAAAACCATGGCATCAAGTTGAATCTCAATTATCCCGAAAATTTGCCGATTTATTTTATTGGCAATCGACTTTTCATCAATCGAATTTTAATGAATTTATTAGGTAATGCGGTGAAATTCACAGATGCCGGCGAAATTTCAGTTTTGGTTTCCGAAGAAAAGGAAGAAGAGGATAGAGTTTGGTTTAATATTGCCGTGAAAGACTCTGGCATTGGAATTCCCTCGGATAAATTCGATGAAATCTTCGAACATTTTTCGCGGCTAACCCCAGCTTATCAAGGAATTTATGAAGGTTCAGGAATGGGCTTGTTTACGGTGAAACGTTATCTGGAAGAGTTAGGCGGAAAAATTCATGTGGAAAGCGAAGTAGGAAAAGGATCAGCCTTCACAGTTTCGCTCCCTTTAAAAAAAGTGCCTCTCGAAGCGATAAAACTTTTGCAATTGAACGAGAGTAAAATTAAAAATCAAAGGGAAACATCAGTTAAAATTCCGGAAAAAACTAGTCAAAATCCCCAAGCCAAAATCCTGGTGGTAGAAGACCAAACGCTGGCCTTACGCATGGCTGTGCGTTTGCTTCAAGAATTAAATTGCGAAGTGGAAGGCGCAACTAACGGCAAGGAGGCCCTGTCCAAAATTGAAAACAATCATTATTCCCTTATTTTGATGGACATTGGTCTTCCAGATGGAGACGGAACTGCACTATGCAATAAAATTAGAGCGATGCAAGACCCTAAAAAATCCAAAACACCCATAGTCGGTTTAACAGCTCATTTAGACGCAGAGATCGAAAAAACCTGCCAACAAGTTGGCATGCAACGCGTTATCACAAAACCCCTTACCACCCCTGCTGCCGAAGAAATCCTAGAAAAATACGTAGAAAAAGCTATCCCGTTCACCTAGACCTACCTAAACCTACCCAAAGGTAGCTTTAGCGCTAGATTCCTGCTTCATCGAGGCTGGTTTCACCTTGATTTTACAATCAAGGCCAGAGCCTTCCTCTCCACAGGCTTTCACGGTGGAACTCACCGCATAATTTTTTAAATTGATCGCCGCATTCACATCGCGATCTAAAGTAGTATGACAATCGTCACACGTCCATTCTCGATCAGACAAGCGCAATTTTTCATTTTTATAACCGCAGTAAGAACAGAGTTTACTGCTAGGATAAAAGCGATCGGCTACCACCACTAAAACCCCTCGCCATTCCGCTTTGTATTCCAACTGTCGACGAAATTCAAAAAATCCCATGTCTGCAATGGAACGAGATAAGCAGTGATTTTTCATCATGCCTTTTACATTTAAATTCTCTATGCCAATCGTATGAAATCGTCTTGTTAAATCCGTGCTTAAATGATGCAAGGCATTTTGTCGAATATTGTTAATTCTCGCATGAAGTTTGGCTAAGGCCATTTTCGCTTTTTTACGATTATTCGACCCTTTTTCCTTTCGACTTAAGCGACGGGACAAGCGTTTCAATCGCTTGAGCAAATGCTTTAGTGGCCTTGGGCCTGGAATGGCAGGCTCTCCCGTTGAAAGCGTTGCCAGCGCAGAGATTCCTAAATCCACACCCACGGCCCCTTGATTTTCGGCTTTGCTTAAGTGTGAATTATCCTCGGTTTCCACGCTGATACTGGCAAACCATCGATCGGCACGACGAGAAATCGTCGCCGATTGTATTTTTCCAGTAAATCGTAACGTTTCACGCATGCGCACCCAGCCTAATTTCGGAATGCGAATGCGTGAACCGTTCACGGCAAATTGATCGTTCGTTAAACTAAAGCGATCGTCCCGACCTTTTTTTCTAAACGTGGGATAATCGGCTCTTTTTTGAAAAAAATTTTTAAAGGCAAGACCTAATTGAATAATCGCCATCTGCGGCGCATTTTTTGTTACGTCTAACATCCATGGAAAAGCTTTTGATTTAATCGCGTTTAATTGTCTTCTCAACAAAAATTGGGAGGGTTTAGTTTGTGTGGGATCGAGTTTGTGGGCCTCGTATTGTTTATTCCATTCGCTTAACGCCCAATTATAGGCAAACCGTGCAACACCAGCAGCGCGAGAAAAATAAGTCGCTTGCTTATTATTTGGATTAAGCGCAATTTTATGGGAAATTAGCATCCTGAATCTTCCACGGCTTTTTTGACTCCTTCAATTAATTTCTGATTTTTTCGAGAACGGCTGCCGTATACCCAAAGCCTCTTGATTTTAGGTGTCTGGGACACTGTTATTTTTTGTGATAGAGTTTTAAAAAATGTCGACAATAGCCATTCTATTGTCGACATTTTTTTAAACTCTAGCGCAAAAAAGAACAAGGCGCAGAACCTAAAATCAAGAGGCTTTGGGTATTTATCTTGCACTAAAAACGGTGATAATTTCAAGTACGTCTTTTGCTAAATCTTCTTCAAATGTGCTGTCTTCACCTTCGTTTAAAATGATGACTTCGACTTTTTTGGCTTGGCAAATAGCAAATACTAATTCTGCGCCAAAACGCAAAAGACGATCTTTATGCGTTAACACAAGACGCCCAATTTTATTTTCAATAATTTCATTTAATAAACGCTTCAATCCTTTTTTGTAATAGTTCATTCCAGACCCAAGGTCGGATAATATTTCAAAAGTCCAACCTTGTTTTGCGCAGTACATTTCCAGCACTTTTTTTTGTCTTTCTAAATCTTTTTTTTGATCAAAGCTGGATACACGCGCATAAGCTATTGTGCGACGTGTATCTTTTGCTGAATGAAATCGTTCTGGTTGAAGTTCCTGTGGATTGTAACGTCTATGCCCATTTTTGGTATGAATGGGCGTAATTTTCCCTTCCTGCTCCCATCGACGCAGGGTGCTAATCGAAACACCTAGTAATTTCGCCGCTTGGCCTATTGCTATTAATCTATTCATATCGAGTAGATTAAAGCAGATTTAGTGAGATTTCAAGTTAGCAGTAACAAACCCCTCTCCCCTTGCGGAGGAAGGCAAGGGGGAGCTGACAAATCGTAGATTCCAAGTGCCAATTTGCGCACGATAAAGACACTTGTTACAATGGCCCTATAAAAGATCATAAATAGCATTTTTCATTAATAAAAGTCCTAAATGAGGCTGTTATGGATTTCTACATATTATCTGATTCCGCAATTTTGACGGAGCTTGGTGACCGTCTCCGAGCTTTACGCCTGCGTAAAAACATAACGCAGCAAGAATTGGCGGAGAAGGCCATGCTATCATTAAATTCCATTAAATCTCTCGAGCTTGGCAAAGGAAAAATATCCACACTGATTGCTGTCCTTAGAGAGTTGAGGGCCTTAGACACACTGGACAGTTTTATTCCGGATTTAAAAATTAGCCCTGTACAACTTGCAAAACTTCAAGGTAGAAAACGTTTACGTGCTTCAAAGAAGGCAAATAAAAATGGTAAATAAAATTGAAACAGCTCAGGTTTCCTTATGGGATATGAAAGTTGGCGCTATTTCTTGGTTAGATGATCAGGGATATGCTGTATTTGAGTTTGATGCTGCCTTTTTAAAAAAAGGTTTGGATGTTGCTCCTATCCAAATGAGTTTAGATGAGGCTCAAAGGGGCAATAATGTTTTTTCATTTCCTTCTCTTAATCGAGTAACTTATCAAGGATTACCAGGGCTTCTAGCTGATGCTCTACCCGATAAATTTGGTAACAGCATCATAGATGCATGGCTTGCTCGAAATGGGCGTGATTCAGGGACTTTTAGTACAGTAGAGCGGCTTTGTTACATGGGGAAAAGGGCGATGGGAGCTTTGGAATTTCATCCGCCCTATGACCATAAATTAGATAGAACTGTTCCAGTAGAGATAGCTGAATTAGTGGGCCTCGCACAAAATATTATACAAGAACGAAATAAATTGCAGGTTGTTTTTGGCGAAAATGAACATGAAAACACCGATGCCATTATTGATATTTTAAGAATTGGCACTTCTGCTGGGGGCGCAAGACCAAAGGCAGTCATTGCTATAAACGAAGCAGGAAATGTGGTATCAGGTCAAATTGCGGCACCACAAGGTTACGATTATTGGTTGTTAAAATTTGATGGGATCACGGATTTGGAATTAGGAGAACCCAAGGGCTATGGAAGAATTGAATTTGCCTATTATTTAATGGCAAAAGCGGCGGGAATAAATATGACAGAGTGCCGTTTATTGCAGGAAAATGGGCGAGCTCATTTTTTAACAAAACGTTTTGATAGACAAGACCATGAAAAAATTCACATGCAATCTTTATGTGGACTTGCTCATTATGATTATAATTTGGCAGGTGCTTATGCTTATGAGCAAGCTTTTGCCGTAATGCGAAAATTGCATTTAAGCAAGTCTGAAATTGCTGAGCAATTTCGAAGAATGGTGTTTAATGTAATCGCTCGCAACCAAGATGATCATACCAAAAATATCGCGTTTCTGATGGATAAGGAGGGGCTCTGGACATTATCACCCGCCTTCGATGTTATGTATTCACACAATCCTTCAGGACGATGGACCAATCAACATCAGATGAGTATTAACGGAAAACGAGATAATTTTACTCGCGCCGATTTTATCAAAGTCAGTGAGGTAGCTGGCGTCCCCAACCCTGGGCTCATCATTCAGGAAGTCATCGACGCCGTAGAAAGATGGCCTGAGTTTTCTGCAGCCGCAGGGATTTCAGAGAAAAAGACGCAAGATATCCGCCGCTATCACCGTTTGTGAATTTAAAGTTTCTCTGAATTTAAATGTTGAGAATGGGAGAATTGCTTTCTGTGACTTCAAGAGAGTCATTGAATAGTTTTTTGTAAGGTTCTAATAAATCCTTTGGAAGATGTTCGGCTATAGGCTGATCCATTTCACAAAATGTGGCTAATTGATGTAAGGAATTTTGGCTTCCTGTGAGTAAATCCGCTTGTATGGTTTCTAATTGGTAGTTGGCTTCTTCAGAAGCCCTTTTCAAAATGTCAGGTCTGTCATCATAAAGACAGACACTGACCTTATTTAAATCAAGACCAGAATGAGTTAATAAATATTTAATTGAAACATGTTTTCTGGGGGCGAACCCCTTTCCTTCTTTAGCGTCTAAATTTTCCTTTTCTAAAAATGAGAGAAATTCCTCTGAGTTCTCATTTAGGGTAGTAAAAATTCCGTTTACACGCTCTAAAATAAAGTGGATTTTTTTGTCTGTGACAATCGCTAATATATGGCATACGTCGAAACTATTACGAGAGCTTGATGTTACTACATAAAGAAGCATTTCAGGGTGATGTAGGGTCCAAAGAATAAGTGCTTTTAATGCGTCTTTTTGTAAAAGGGCAAAGGTATCAGAATTGTCTATTACATAATGTTGCTTCTCGATGAGAGTCTCTAAGCATTTGTTTTTACGTTTTACTAATAAAGTTTCATCAATGTCTAAGACCAAGACTTTTCTAAGCTCGGGGGTTTTTGGCATTTTTTTAAGGAGGCCTTCCTGGTGCGCGGCTTCTTTAAGAAAATCCAAAGGCCGTAAGCCTGAATAATCCAGAGGGAGTAGGCTTTTGGGTAAAAGTTCAGGTAGATGATTTTCAAGTCGCTCATATATTTCAAGGAGAAATTCCGGGGCATGGCGCCCCACAAAATGGAAAAAATTTCCATGTCTTTGTTGACCCTCTAGGAACCAAAAATCCAACGTACAAAATAGTTGTGCTATATTCTCTAGTTTTAATGTGCTGAGATACAGGTCGAGCAAATAAAAGATTCCCTCTTTATTTTGGCTCTTAATGCACAAATACAATGGGGCAAACTCCCCTAAAGAGCAGCACATGAGGAGCTTTTGAGGTGTTAAATCGAAGACGCGAAGGCTTTTACCAGAGGTCATCAAGTTGAATGCGCCTTTAATGAATTCCTTTTCCCCAGTTAGGCAAGCTAATGGAAAGGTTTTTTCATGCCGGAGGCATTTATGTTTTTGGATTGCTTCAATAAAAATAGGAATCGCTCGGACATATTTTTTAGCCAAGATAAATTCTAAAGGAAAAATCCCGTCGATGGATTCGCAAACGCATTCCCCAAGTAAATTTTTAGACTTTAAAAATTGGCATAATAAAAGAATAAAGTCTTCGTTAAAATATTTAACTGAAAATCGAAATAATTTTTCTAGGTCGGACGTGTATGGGTCTTCTTCTATGTATATTTCCAGGAGATTTTTGAAGAAAGAATTCGAATGAAACGAGTAAAAGAATTTTAATAAAGCCGTTTTCTCGTTTACAAATTGAGAGTCAAGAAGATTTTTATGGGATTCCATAGTGTCACAAAAAGGACTTTTAAAAAGATCGGTATAATGGGTAGGTGTATGATTTTCAAATAGGTTGTAATTTTGGGGATCTTTAAATGTGAGCAAAGTAAAGATAAAGCGAGAGGTCAAGGGTAGTGAGTTGGAGGATAATAACTTTCGAAGTGGATTTTCTGAATTTTTTAACGTCAGGTTGAGTAAGTCCAACAGAAAGGCTTGCCTGGTTTTGTGAGGGAAGCGACTAGCCAGGCAATTAACAAATGCACTTAATTGTTTGTAATGGAAGATGTCGCATGCCGGTACATTTTTCCAAGTAAATGTATTTTGCTCTTCATAAACTAAATAAATATACAGAAATACTGTGGGAAGTTTATTTTGGAATGAAACACCCCAAAACGCTTTCTCAGCGGCGTAAATCATAGCTTTGAGAATCTCTCTGAATTCCTTTTCGTTCTGTTGAATTTCCTCTAGTGACTTATCTACAAGTTCGATCATTTCACGCATATAAAAACCCTTAAAATATAGGCGTACCCTAAAGATTTTTTATAAATTTGTCAATATGAAGAGAGTACTATAAAGATGAGTCCTCCAATAATGGCAATGTTTGCATCGAATAAGAATTCTGTCATGTGCTTATTATTTCCGTTCACTTTCCAATAAGTGCAGAAAAATAGGTTAGAAAGTAAGGTGAATCCCAGTAAGCCCAGGGCGGCGAAAGCATCGTAGAAATGGGTAATGATCATGATGGGGGCTGCCAGCAATAGGATCATGGTGAGGGCATAAATAGCTTTTGGAAAGGGCCATTTTTTGCTTGAAATCATACCGATAACAGGTTTTGGATTTCGGCTGTTTCTTAGGCCAGATTTGAAAAATGTATATACGATGCAAACCCTTGCAAAGGTCTCGACGATGATGTGCCAGTTCATTCTTTTCTCCCGGTTGGTGGCTATGGTAGCAAGTGTGGAGGGATGCAGCAATTCCCGCTTTAGAGTGAACTCCTGTAAATCCCATCACTTATGGGTAAAGGTGTAGACCCCATCCCAGGTCTTTGGTGGGCCGTTTTGAACAAATTCCTCACAGCGTGCCCTTAATATTTCAGCTGCTTTGTCGCTGGGGCGAAAGCGTAGGCAATTGGCGAATTTTTCTTTGGCCTTTGTAAACTCTCCTTTTTCGTAATCGGTAAAGGCATCGTTAAATAAGCTCAGGTATTTTTCCAAGCTGATTTTCTTTAGCTGCAATTCCCAGTCGATAAACTCATGCAAATTAGTTACTTCCACCCTTCCCTTTAGTCTCACTTTATCAACTCTCCGGATGGAGTATTTGTCTGGATCTTGAAGCGCTTTAAATGTTTGGCCGCTAAGCAGGAAATGCGTTTCATAGGTTCTGTTCAGGGTTTCAACTCGTGATGCGGCGTTGGCAATATCACTAATGATGGTAGGTTCAAGCCTTTCTTGCACTCCGATAATTCCGATCATAGCTGAACCAGAATGTATGCCGACACCTATATCGAGCTCCGGTCCTTTGATTTTTCTTTGTTCCTGATTAAATTCAATTAATCGGGAGAGCATGGTTTCGCCAGCGGCAAGCGCGTCGTCCGCTTTCCCGGAGAATAAAGCTAATAATCCATCGCCTTGATATTGGCAAATAAAACCATGATTGTGTTGAATCGCAGGGGCGGTTATAGCCCAGTACCGATTCACCAGTGCAAACGCGACTTCGGGCTCTAATCTTTCAAGAAGAGTTGTAAACCCGCGAATATCGGCAAATAATACGGAAACATTGAGACGCAAAGAATCGCCTAGGCGAATTTCTTCGATGTTTTTACGATGTAAAATTTCCAAAAATTGTTTAGGGACAAAACGTTCAGTGCTTTTATACAGATTTTGCATTAGTTGGAAATTTCTCGCATTTTCCAGAGAAATAGCGATCTGTGAAGCCAACGTGATAAGCACCGTTACGCGGTCTTTGGTAAACGCATCGACCGTTAGATTATTTTCAAGATAAATAATACCCAGCACCTTCTCGTGTCGTAATATGGGTAGACAGAGGACAGACTTTGGTTTGGCTCGAGAAATATAGGGGTCAAATCGATATTGATTATCTTGAGTAGCGTTGTTTAGAACGACAGACTCTTTCGACCGTAAAGAAAATTGGATTACTTTCTGGGGCAGATCTGGAAATTGATTAGAGGCAAGGTTGATTATAGAAAATTCTGGCTTTTTTTCATGGAATTCAAGTTTCGCTGTGACTGTCCAATTATTTTTTATGGGTTCTAAAAAAAGGGCCCTTTCAGCGCCCGCATTTTCAAGGACGATAAAGAGCATTTTTTCAAATAATTCGCTTAATACGATTTCGCCAGAAATCGCTTGGCTAGCTTTTATGACGGACATGAGATCCAGGCTGGCAGAAGTTGTTGCAGAAGACGTATAAAGTGGTTGAGTCTGAACCCATCCTCTAAAATATTCGGGATGCTGTTTTTCGATTGACTTTACTTTCGTGGACATGCCAAAACGAGCATAATAATAATGTGCCTCGCGAATATATTCGATAGCACAACGAATACCTTCCTCTTTAGTGATCATATCGCCTGCCAATTCATTTCCCAGCGCTACCCACAAATAAAAATCGCCCTCTTTCGCATTTTTTATCGCTAAATTAAATTCTTGTAAGGCTTCTTTATAATGTCCACGAAGATAGTGCAGAGAGGCACTTAAAAATAAATAATGATGAAGGAAATTTTCGGGCGATTCTTTTGATACCCACTTTAAATCTCGAAGAATTCGACGAATAAGTCTTTTATAGTGAAATTTATTTAGAAAGGAAGCATTTGTCATGCATCGAAGCAAGGCAAGTCCCCCAAGCGACTTTATTTCGAAACTTAAGGTGTTAAAGCGAAGAGAATCTTTTTCAGCATACCAATATTCGCGGAAAGAGATAGCATCCTCATAGCGCTCCATAAAATAATAATAAAAGCTTAATCGTTTAAAATGATTAATTTTAACAAAAGTATTGTCGGATTTCGCTATTTTTTCCTCGAGTTCTTTAAGCTCGTCGCTATGTTCTTGCTCTCCAAGTTCAAGATTTTTTAACGCTAAATAGTTCACTTCAGCAAGATGTGCGGAATCCACTAATCCAACGTTATTATAGGCTTTATAGACGCTCTCAAGTAAATCAACTGTGTTTCTTAAAGATTTTGCCTCTGCTAAGCGATTGATCGAAATAGAACCTGTGGAAAATGGAGTTGCAAAAATATTTCCAGCTTCGGCGCCATATTGAATGGCGAGCTGATAATCTTCTTCGGCCGATTTAATTGGAAACCGAAAATGCTTCAGGTAAGCAGTCGCCGAAATTCCAATGCTCGCCGTAAATTTATCTAAATGTTCATTTAATAATCTCATACCTAGATTTCGAAATTTAAATGCCCGGTCTACATTATTTGAAAAGCGAAGAATGATAGAGGCATACATCAGGAACCAAAAACCCGCACCTTTGGGTTTTCCATATTGAAGCATTAAATCGACGGCCGTTAAAATAAGATACTGATGTAGAAATGGGCTTTTCCAAAACGCCACTCCAATGATTGGCGTTAAAATGTCAAAAGCGGCTATTATTGAGGGATTAGTAATGCTTGGTAATTCTTTTTCCAAAGTTTCAATGTTGAAGGAACGCATTCGCCAATATATTTTGGCTAATTTTAATCGTACTAGCATTCGGGAAGCTTTTGTAGGAAAATGGATTCCGAGAAGCGCTAATGCTTGACTCCCAATAATCAATCCTTTTTCGGTTTGAGCGAGAAGTTGATAGCAGGCAATTTGAAGGATATAGAGGCTGATTTTATTGAGATCTGTTTTGGCGCGATTCAATAATTCAGAAGTTAAAGCCTCAGCTTCTGTGACTTTGTTCAGTAAAAATAAGCTCAACGCGTATTCTCGGCTAATAGCAAAAATTTTATCGTAATTATTGGTCCAAGCCTCTTCGCCAAGTAACTCCATTGCAATTTTTAAGTAGGTGGTCATAGGATGAAAAGCATTTGAGGTTTTTGCCAGCATACCAGCCTCATAATTTAATTCCGCCGCGAGTTTTTTTTCTTCCGGTTTAAGCCAATTTCTTGCCACATTAAAGTGATCAACAATTTCAAATAAATGTTGTTTGATAGCTTCAGGATCTCTTCTCATCATCATTCGAGCGATAATTAAATGGTTTTTTTGTTTTTCAATTAGAGGAATTTTTTGATAGAGCGCTTGTTTCACGCGGTCGTGGCTAAATTGATAAATAATTTCAGTGGATAATGAATCTGATATAACCTCACGATGCATGGCAGCCATACGTTTATAGCTTTGCCTGGGTGCAAAAATGAGTTCTTCCTGCAAGGCCGGCCAAAGCACCCGATCGATTTCTTTTGGGGATTTCCCGCTCGTAGCCATTAAAGTTTCGATGGTAAATTCAATCCCAACACAAGCGGCATATTTTAAAAGGCTTTGAGTTTCTTCTGGCAATTCGGAAATACGATGAAGCAGAATATCGGCGATATTATCCGTGATTTTTAAGGATTTAATGGCTTCCAAATTCCAATCCCATTGATTTTTTTTATAGTCAAAATACAAGAGTTTTTCTTCATAGAGTGTGTTCAAGATTTGCTTGGCGAAAAATAAATTACCATTGGTACGTTTATGTAGGAGGACTGAAAAGGGTTTTATCCCCATATCAAGACGATTAAAGCTGTCTTTAAAAAATTTTTCGAAATCTTCCAAGGTCAAGGGCGCCAGTTTAAGTGAACTTATTTTCGTTTTATTGCTTTGCATGGCTTTATAAAATTGAATGAGGGGATGATGTTCGTCCACCTCATTTTCACGATAGGCCCCAATAAGCAGAATGTGACTTAGCTCTTTGTCTGTTAGTATATACTCAAATAGTTTTAGTGAGCTCGCATCTATCCATTGTAAATCGTCCAGAAAAATAACTAAGGGATGATCCTGGTTGGCTATCGCTTTTAAAAAGCGTTTGAAGAAGATGACCATTCGATTTTGCGTTTCTTGTGGAGGCAATTCTTCAAGCGGTTCCTGAGGTCCCAAGATGAGTTCCATTTCAGGTGCTAAATCGAGAATAATCTGGCCGACATCGCCTAGCGTTTCCTTAATTTCATTTTTAATCATTTCAAAGCGATCATCAGGCTCAGCCAACAGTAATCGGGCTAATTCATTGAGGGCTTGTGTGATACCTTTATAAGGCATGTTGAGCTGAAGCTGATCGAATTTTCCGCTAATAAAATAACTATCATGTTGAGCCATCGGTTTGCGAACTTCATTGATCAGCATGGATTTTCCAATTCCGGCATATCCAGATATCATGAGAGCTTCGACCGCGCCTCGGCTGGCACGGTGAAACGCTTCCAATAATATTTTGGCTTCGGACTCACGACCATAAAGTTTTTGAGATAAATTTAAATGATCTAAAACATCATCTTGCCCAAGTGGGAAGAAATCAATTTTTCCGATTTTTTTTAACATTTTTTGACACTGTTCTAAATCAGCCTTAATTCCTATTGCACTTTGATAACGGTCTTTAGGATTTTTTTCCATGAGTTTTTGCACTATTTTACCAAGTGTGGGCGGGATATTTATTTTTGTACTAGCGACGAGGGGTGCGGGATTAGCTAATAGCGCATGCAATAATTCGAGGGGATCATCATAGGAAAATGGTAACTCTCCACAAAGCATCTCGTAAAAAGTAACTCCCAGGGCATAGAAATCGCTTCGATAATCGATATTCATATTCATACGCCCCGTTTGCTCCGGAGCCATATAGGCTAGAGTGCCCTCTAGATTTTCTGGAGGCACAATTTCCTGTGTTTCATGCAATAATTTTGTGGAAAAGTTAAAGTCTGTGAGTCTTATCATTAGCGTTTCTGGGTTAATAATAAAATTACTAGGCTTAATATCCTTGTGAATAATTTGATGCTTATGTAAATCGCTTACCGGATCCAGCATTTTGATGGCGAATGATAAAAAAATCGATAAATCGGTAATTGGATTTGTGTGCAGATAATCGCGTAAAGAAATTCCGTGGATGTCTTCTTGAACTAAAAAAAATTGATTTTGTTGATTAATAAAATCATAAGTTCGAATCACCCCCGGTAAGCTTAAGTCTTTGCTTATTTCGTATTCATGGTACATGAGGGCGATCATGTCCTCACTAGGATGTTCTGAGCTTATTGTTTTGAGCACAACAGGCTTATGGTCACTCAAGCGTAGTGCTGAGTAAACGATTCGATCACGTCCTTCTGCCAATTTCTTGAGATCCTGAAACCCAAAAAAATCTGCCATACAAGCCCCTTTATTCTCCAATTATAGCATATCCTTGAATTGGTGGAGTAGCTAAGCTAAGCTGGTATTCAAGCATTGCTGTTTGCAGGGAGGCAAAGAAACTATGTGGGTCAATCGATTTCTGGCTTTAACCATAGCCTTACTCAGTGCAGTATTTATAAACGGTGTTTCTATGGCGGCTCAGTTACCTGTGCCAGCCAATTTAATTCCTTTAGATACTCCTCAAGGTGAGCAAATTTTCAGTCAAAGCCAAAAATCCGATTATTTTTGGCGCTTAAATTTGCAATTTGTCTCCCAAGATAATTTAGGCTATTGCAGTATTGCAAGTAGTGTCATGGTTTTAAATGCCTTAAATGTTACCGCTCCAAGTGATCCGAATTTCGGCCCTTATAAAACGTTCACCCAAAATAATTTTTTTACTGCCGCCGTAGAGAAAGTTCTGCCCTCTGAGCTCGTAAAAAAACAAGGTGCAACAATCGAACAGATCAGTAAAGCCCTAGCTACTTTTGGTGTGAAGGTACAGCACTTTTATGCTAATGAAATAACGATTAATGACTTTCGTATGCTCGCCGTAAATACGATTAATAATAAGGACGGCTACATTATTGTTAATTTTCTTCGACCCGCATTAGGCGAGCAAGCAGGCGGTCATTTTTCACCCCTGGCGGCTTATGATAAAAAGACCGATCGATTTTTGATATTGGATGTAGCCCGCTATCGTTATCCTCCTGTATGGGTAAAAACTGAAGATTTATGGAAGGCAATGAATACCTTTGACTCAGATGCACATGTTTATCGCGGATTTATTATCGTACAGAATTTTCCCCTAGTAAGTGGCTTGCATTCGATGGTTGTCACAAATAATCCTTTTGCATCAGAAGTAGCGCAAGAGATTTTATCGTCTGGAGGAAATGCCGTGGATGCTTCCATTGCAGCAGGATTTGTTTTGGGTCTAACAGAGCCTGAATCTTCGGGGGTTGGTGGTGGAGGATATGCCCTTACCTATATTGCTAAAAACAAGCAAAAAATAGCCTATGATGGTCGTGAAGTCGCTCCTCACACGGCTAATCCCGAGTGGTTTTTGGATAAAGATGGTAAACCGATAAATTTCATTCAAGCTGTGTTGAGTCCGAAATCAGTAGGGGTACCTTCTGCGGTAGCCTTGCTTTATAAATTACATCAAGATCAAGGTAAACTCTCATGGAATCGTTTGCTGGCTCCTGCCATCCATTTAGCCCAAAAGGGTTTTCCTTTAAGCCCTCGATTACATGATGCCTTATGTGATAATGAAGCGATCTTGGAAAAAAACATAGAAGCCAAAAAAGTATATTTTGATGGTGACAAAATAAAGCCAGTTGGAAGCCTTATCCAGAATTTTGATTATGCGAACACGTTGACAGAAATCGCAAAAAATCCAAATACCCTTTATAGCGGTAAATTAGCCCACGAAATTATTTCTGTGATTAATCATAAGGCTGGTTCGGAATTATTTAACGCGCACGATTTTTCGAATTATAAAGTAAAGTTATACCAACCTATTTGCAGTAATTTTCGTTCTCAATATGAAATTTGCACTATACCGCCTTCTTCGGGTGGAGGCGTAGCGCTTCTTGAATTAATGGGAATTTATGAATTGAAATATTCAGGTCATGATTATAATGATCCCAAGTGGATATATTATTTTTTCGAGGCGAGTAAGTTGGCTTACGCGGATCGAAATCAATATTTAGCGGATCCGGCTTTTGTAAAGCAGCCAGTTGCCGGTTTATTGTCACCAGAATATTGGCAAGAAAGGAGCAAATTAATAACGAACACTCCTCTCACAACACCAGTACAAGCGGGATCTCCAAAATATTCTAATTCGCAATTTGCTCCTGATACCAGCAATAAAATACCAGGCACCACGTCCATTTCCATTGTAGATAAAGATGGAAATGCGATTTCAATCACCCTTACGGTTGAAGGGACATTTGGCAGCCATATTTTCACACATGGATTTTTCCTGAATAACGAATTAACTGATTTTTCTCTTCCTCCTAAAGATAAAGATGGAAAATTAATTGCAAATCGAGTTGAGGCAGGAAAAAGACCACGCTCTTCAATCGCACCAACCTTAGTTTTTAACAACAATCATGCATTATATATCGTTACAGGTGCACCCGGCGGAAATCCTATTATTTGCTATGTCGCCAAGAGTTTAATTTTAATGCTTGATATGCATATGAACCCTAAGGAAGCGAATGCTTTCCCAAATTTATGTGCGATGAATGTACCCCCAATCATTGAGGAAACTTCCACACCCATACCACAAATAAATGCCCTGGAAAAAATGGGAGAAAAAATTACACGCAAAAAAATGGTAAGCGGCAGCACCAACATTATCCGCAATCCAAATGGTGGCTGGCTAGGTGCGGCAGACCCTCGAAAAGAAGGTCTTGCTATTGGTCGCTAAAAGAAAAAAAATTATAATTAACTGGAACTCCTGAATAAGGAATTTTTATGAATAAAAAAATAATACCTGAAAAAACACAAGTCCTCATCATTGGAGGAGGACCAGCGGGCTCTTTAGCCGCTATGTTTTTAGTGCAGGAAGGCCTTGATGTTGTACTGTGCGAGAAAGATCTCTTCCCTCGATATCATATCGGAGAATCTATGGTACCGTCAGTACTTCCGGTTTTGGAATTTTTAGGCTTACGAGAAGAAATCGATAATTATGGGTTCATTAAAAAATATGGTGCCAATTGGAAAATTAAGCAGGATCTTGCCGATGCCCATACGGATTTTAGAAAGCAGCCGATATACAAATACAGTTATCAGGTTATTCGATCGGAATTTGATGAGCTTTTGTTGAATGCGGCTGAAAAAAGAGGAGCAAAAGTTTTTCAAGAAACCCGCATCAAAGATGTAATATTCGAGGCTGAAAAACCAATTAGTGCTCGCTGGATTAAAATGGATAAATCTGAAGGAGACATTAATTTTGATTATCTCATCGATGCTTCTGGGCTAACGGGTTTATTATCGAATCGCTTTTTAAAAAATAGAACGTTTCAACCTGCACTTGCCAATGTCGCGCTCTGTGGTTATTGGAAAAATTTCAAGCATTATGTAGATGATGCTGGTGAAGAGCATCCTGGCGAATTCCTGATGAATGCCATTTCAGATGGTTCTGGATGGGTTTGGGCCATACCCCTACATAATGGGACCATCAGTATTGGCGTGGTAATATCAGATCAAGTTTTCAAAGAACTTGAAAGTCAACATTTGAGCAAAGAACAAATATATCAGTCAAAAATTGATTTAGCGTGGGGAATAAAAGATATTTTATCGGAAGCCAGCAAAGAGGGCGAAATTAAATTTTGGAATGATTATTCCTATTTTGCTCAGCAGTTTTCGGGTGACAATTTTCGACTCGCCGGTGACGCCGCTGCTTTTCTGGATCCACTGCTTTCAACAGGTTTGCACATGGCTACTTTGGGTGCCCTTTCTTCAGCCGCCACTCTCTGCGCGGTAATTCGAGGTGAATGTACGCCAAATGAGGCCGCAATTTTTCATGACACTTATATTCGATCCGCCTATACACGATATCTTTTGCTGTTAACCGCTATATACCAGCAAATTACTCATCAAGAAGATGTGGTGCTGCATGGTATTAAAGGAGAAAATGTGCAAGCAATTTTTGACACTATCCAGCCCATGTTGTCGGGTAATTTTGACATGGAAAAAGATCAACCCGTGACAGAACAAAAAACAAAGAAAATAATTTCTTATATGGAGTCTTGTTTTTTAGAGACCTTTGTTCGTAAAAAAGGGGAACAACTGGCTGACAATAAACTTAAATCTCCTTTTGC
The DNA here is from genome assembly GCA_963711375.1 of uncultured Gammaproteobacteria bacterium. Classification (GTDB taxonomy): domain Bacteria; phylum Pseudomonadota; class Gammaproteobacteria; order Coxiellales; family Coxiellaceae; genus CAVQDV01. The sequence goes on along the minus strand of CAVQDV010000005.1, from coordinate 867,858 downwards.
ATCGATGGGAGAAAAGGACTTGAAAATAGATAGTTCTAGCGCCATCAATGGATATTTTATTCGCTTAGAAAAAGGAAACTTAGGTTTGCAAAAAGTTAATGAGTAAGCTTAAAACAATTATTCGCGAGGAGCAAGAGTATGCCTGAATTAACGAGTGAGAATTTGGCAGTCTGGGGGCAAAAAGGTTCTATTAATACCCAAAAAGTCATGTGGTTGCTTGATGAATTAAATCTTTCTTTCAAGCTCGTTCCCATTGGAGGTTTCTTTCATGGCTTAGATTCGCCAGAATTTTTAGCGATGAATCCGCATGGCCGTATACCGGTCATTGTAGATAAAGGTAATGTGCTGTGGGAATCGCATAGTATTTTGAGATATCTAGCGGCGAGTTATGGTGAAAAAGCTTTTTGGAATAAAGATCCCGCAGTACGTGCAAAAATAGAAGCTTGGATGGATTGGCTGCAGACTGTTTTGCAGCCGAACTTTTTGCTTGGGGTTTTTTTCGCTTACTATCGTACTCCGGAAAAAGATCGCAATTGGAAGCTAATTAATTCGAGTATTGCAAACTGCTCGAAACATTTTACCTTATTAGATAATCAAATTAAAAAAAATGACTTTCTTTGTGGGGAATTGCTTTCTTTGGCCGATATTGCCATTGGATCAATCTTCTATCGCTATTTTGAATTGGATATTGATAGACCTAAAATACCACAAGTTGAAGCCTGGTATGATGGCTTGAAGGAGCGACCTGCGTATCAAAAGAACGTCATGATCCCCTTCGATGACGTGCGTGGTCGGCTATCCTATTGATGTTTTAGGCCAAGTTTACAAAATGTTCTATAATGAAATAGTGGGTTCGAACGCGGGAGTTTGTGGATGTATGGTTCTTTATTCCCCAAAGAATATGAAATTGACATAAATGCTGATCTGAACGAGATGCTGCTATTTATTTTTTCAAAAGAACCAGTAGCCCAACAGCCAAGGAATCTCGTTGTTGTAGGAACAGAAAGCAGTGAATTCATCAACAATCTTTACACTTTCATTCAGAATAGCACCCCTCGTGGAAAAGTATTAGGACAATTTCCCTTAGCTTTATTTACTTTCGCATCCAAGCAAGCCATGGGCCCTAAAAATTTATCACAAGCCCTTTTGATTTTTGTGTTGCCCAAAACCGAAATGCAAGCAGAAGTTTTTTGGCAACAAGATTTTGAAACCCTAAAACATCTCATTATTTTTTCTCAGTATTCCGCGGATACCTGGTTGATGAATGCTGCGAAAAATCAGTGGTTTTTTGAGATAGGCCATTGTAAAACTTATCGAAGTAATTCCACTCTACCCCATTACAACCTGATTTATTTTTCTAAACAGAATTATCATATTCGTCATCCGGTTGAAGCGGATTTATCAGCCCTCATGCAGATCGAGCAGATAACGTGGCCAGCACCCATAGCTATGTCAGAAACGATCATTCGGAATCGAATCACACAGCACCCCCAGGATCACTTGGTGATTGAGCAAGAAAATACAATTTTTGCCGTGGTTTATTCACAAAGAATTATGGATATTAGTGCCGTATTTACCAAAAATGCAGTGAATATTTCTGAATTGCGAGACGATAAAGGTAGTATCGTTCAACTATTAGCGTTAAATGTATTACCTGAATATTTTAGGCTTGGCTTAGGTGATAATTTATTGGAATGGATGCTTCAGTGGTGTACGTTTCGCCCCAATATTTCCACAGTAATAGGCATCACACGATGGAAAAATTATAGTGATTACCCAGAATTAACGCCAGAGCAGTATTTGATTTATTGCACGAATTCTGGAGAAATTGTGGATCCCATACCGCATATGCATCAGAAACATGGTGCCTCTATTGAAAGCTTGATCCCTAATTATCGTCCAAATGATGTCGAGAATAAGGCTTATGGAGTTTTAGTTTATTATGCTTTAAGTACACGCAAAAGAATCACAAAAGAAAGTGCACCAGGAAAATTAACCGAAGGGGAAATAGGCACATTTGTTGAACAATCGATTATGGAAATATTAGGGGAAAAAGTGAGAGGAAAATTTATCCTCACCACACCACTGATTGATCTTGGCTTCGAATCCATTTCTTTAATGGAACTTCGTGCCCTACTCAGCGATAAATTTAAAGAAGAGATTAATCCAACATTTTTCTTTCAATACGGAACAGCAGAAGCCATTATTCAATTTTTTATTGAACTAAAATTACATGCTTATCAAGAATGGCTCTATGATGTTCAGTGGTCAGAAATTCCTAAGCCTTTGGAATTAGTCAAAAACCTACAAAAAAAGGGCATTTGGCTTATTTTTACAGATGAGGGTAATTTTGGCGAAGAATTGGCGGCGAAATTATCAGCTTATGAACAAGGCTTCGTGATCGTCAAAAACGGGGCCTATTTTAATCGATTAAATGACAATCACTTTATTTTAGGGAATGATCAAGAAGAGGATTTTGATCATCTGCTCAATTCTCCGGCCTGTAATAATGGTATTAAGGGTATTATTTATTTATGGGGTCTTTTTCGTGAAATTCAAGGAGAACCTAGTCTGGACATGCTTCAATCCATCCATCGCTTTACCTGCAAGGGATTTTTGCATTTAATTAAAAGCCTAAATAAACGGAATTTTGCGGTCCAGCCCCACATTTTTGTTTCAAGCTTTAGTTTGCATGAAAAGAGGGTGAAGCGTTCTCAAAGCGATTCTCAGGCGTTTTTACGCAGAAAATCAGATTCTAATACCTCTTCTAGAAGTTTTTCACATGACCTTTCTAAGGTGAGCGCTTCATTAGCCGAAGGGCCACTAAGCGGTTTATGTAAAGCGGCAGCGATTGAATATCCGGAATTTCGCATTCGTTTGCTTTCTTTCGATTCAGAAGCCAATGTGAAGCAATCAGTAGATTGTTTGTTTTTGGAGCTTTTAGCTGAAGATAATGAAAATCAAATTGTTTGGCAGAAAGAAAAACGCTTGGTGCCTCGCCTGGTTCGAGTTAACTTTCCCACTGAACCTCTCGGTCATTTTGAAACAGAAGCCACCTATTTAGTGGTCGGCGCCTTTGGTTTGGGACTGCGATTATTGCAATGGTATGGAGAAAAAGGCGCAAAACACTTAAGCTTAATAAGTCCAGAGTCCACGCCGCCAGAGGCCTTGCCAGTATTAGAAAACTTAGAGAAAAATGAGATTAAAGTTCAAATTTTCGATCATATGGATCTTGGTAATTATGACGCTCTAAAAAAAATCATTAACACTCTAGAAGAAAATAGTCCGCCTATAAAGGGGCTTATTTTTTTTGCTTCGATCATTGATGATGGCTTAATAAGCGAACTGGATTGGCCGCGGTTTCAAAGCCTATTAAATCTAAAAGTGGGTGGCAGTTGGAATTTACACACCTTAACTAAAAATAAAGACCTAGATCATTTTGTATTATTTTCCGCCTTAGGTTCAACCATGGATCCACGGGGAAAAGCCAATCGCTCCACCGCCAATGCATTTTTAGATGCCTTAGCATTTTATCGCAGCATGTGTGGGTTGAAAGCCTTGACGATTAATTGGGCTCCTTGGGGCAATGAGGGAATGGTATTTAAGAGTATTGTCGAGTCGCGTTTGCCTCTAGGATTAAGACTCCTTACGGCGGATGAGGGACTGGATGTACTGGATTATGCATTAACGATTAAAAAGTCAGATATTGTGATAGCACCTATCGACTGGAGAAAGTTTTTGACACATTATCCTGAGGATCAGCCCCTCTTTCATTCGATGGCACAGGAAATTGGTCTAAAAAAATCTGAAATTCTACAGCGCTTCAAAAAAGCGCGTGAAGAAGAGCGATCTGAAATTTTAAAAGCTTATGTAAGAATGCATCTGCGACGCGTGCTGCAATTAAAATTCAGCGCACACTTAAATGACGATCAAAATTTTATGAGCATGGGTATGGACGCGATCGTGCTCTCGGAATTTTATAATCAAATGGTTCAAGATTTAATTTCTGAATTAGATTTACCTTCTAATTTTATCCATCAAAATTTAAGTATAAACACTTTAAGTGAAGCGCTGAGGGAACTGATGGATGCTACAAACATAAGCGAAAAGATGGGAATGTCCTATCTTCCCTTGAATGAACCCATTGCGATTATTGGAATGGGCTGCCGCTTTCCAGGAGGCGCTAATAATCCCGAAGAATTTTGGCGGATTTTGCATAATGGTGTAGACGCCATTACAGAAGTACCACAGGATCGTTGGAATATAGACGCGTACTATGATGCCAATAAAGAAGCGCCTGGAAAAATGTATACGCGATTTGGAGGATTTATTGATCATGTGGATTTATTTGATCCGGAATTTTTTGGTATTTCGCCCCGTGAAGCGGAAGATATGGATCCTCAGCAACGAATTATTTTAGAGGTTACCTGGGATGCTTTGGAAAATGCTGCAATACCTCCCAGCACCCTAAAGGGCAGCAAAACGGGTGTTTTTGTGGGAATTTGTTTTAATGATTATGGGCAGCTCATTTGTCAATCGGGTGATATGGCGTCGGTTGATAATTATTACAGCACTGGTAATCATTACAGTGTTTCAGCCGGTCGAATTTCCTATATTTTGGGCTTAGAGGGCCCTGCTATGGCAATTGACACGGCTTGTTCTTCGTCGTTGGTGAGCATTGATAATGCCATTAAGCATTTACATCTCGGCGAATGCGAATTAGCTATTGCGGGCGGTGTAAATTTAATTTTAGCTCCAGAATCCACTATTAATTTCTGTAAATCGGGCATGCTCTCCGAAGATGGCCGCTGCAAAACCTTTGATGAAAAAGCCAGTGGCTATGTGCGCAGTGAAGGCTGCGGTATTGTCATATTAAAGCGGCTTAGCGATGCCCAAAAAGATAAAGATCGAATTTTAGCCGTGATTCAAGCGACGGCCATTAATCAAGATGGAGCCAGCACAGGATTAACCGTGCCTAATCAGCATGCACAAGAAAATGTGATTAAAGCGGCCCTCAAATTGGCGAATTTAAAAGCCGATGATATTCATTTTGTTGAAGCACATGGAACAGGCACTGCTTTGGGAGATCCTATTGAAGTTAGGGCCATCGCCGCCACCTATGGGGAAAATCGCAGTACTGAAAACCCCTTATTTTTAGGGTCAGTGAAAACCAATATTGGTCACACAGAAGCCGCAGCGGGTATGGCTGGCCTTATGAAATGTGTGCTTGCTTTGCAGCATGAAGTCATCCCTAAAAATTTGCATTTTCATCATTTAAATTCGTATATTGAAATCGACGCAGAAAAAATTAAAATTGCCTCCAGCGAAATAAAATGGGTGCAAAATGAAACCCCACGCTATGCAGCTATCAGTTCCTTTGGATTTAGCGGTACCAATTCGCACGCAATTTTAGGTGAAGCTCCAAAGTTAAGTGAAAGTGATCCTGAAAAACCCCCTTACCTTTTACTTTTTTCCGCCAAAACCGAAAATGCCTTGCTCGCTCAACTAGCACAATTTAGGACTTTTTTAGAAACGTATCCAGAAGTGAATTTAAGTGACGTGGCCTATACGCTACAAGTCGGTAGAGAACATTTCTTTTATAGAAAAGCCATTATAGGAATGACACGCAAAGAACTTTTGGCAAGCCTTCTTTCGCCGATTGAAAAAGGTTTAAGTAATTTCATTCCAGAAAAACTAAAAAATGACGCCGAAAAGTGGCTATCCGGCGAATCAATAGACTGGCAAAAATTTTACACCGAGCAATCTCGCCAAAAAATCAGTTTGCCCACTTATCCATTCAAAAGGGAACGCTACTGGGCTAGGTCCTTAATGGGAGGGGCTTTGAAAGAGGATCAATCTGATTTAATTCAATATCAAGATACTATTACTGTAGACTATGTTAAAGCCGTCGTTCGCCAAATATTAGGGGTAAAGCAAGACGTACCCATCGATGAAAGAAAAGGCTTTTTTGAGATGGGAATGAACTCTTTAATGGCAACGGAATTGCAAAATATTTTACAAACAGCAGTGGGAGATCGTTGCGTATTGACGTCAACGATGGGATTCGATTATCCGAACGTTGAGAAACTAACGGATTATCTAAGAGAGCAATTGAATTTTAAAGAAGCCGTAGTTGCGCTCAGTGTTGAAGACTTAGAAAGAGAAAAAATAGAAACGGAAGCGAAATTAAAAATTGAAAAAGTAGCCGATGAAAATGTAATGGATGAGTTACGAAAGCAAATGCAGAGAAGGAAAAGAAATGAGTGAAGATAATAAAAAAGATTTCGACGCTGACATAATTCGAGAAGCACTTTTCGAGCTCACTGTGGCCAATGACGAGATTGACGCACTAAAAAAAAGAATAAGTGGACCCATTGCCATTATCGGTATGAGTTGTCGAATGCCTGGACATTCGCAAACGCCCGAAGCATTTTGGGAGCTTTTAAAAAATGGGATAGATGGCATTTCTGATATTCCCCCAGAGCGATTTCCTATATCAGATTATTATGATCCCGAACCTGGAAAAGCCAATAAAATAATTACTAAAAAAGGGGCTTTTATCGATAAAATCGATTTATTTGATGCTTCTTTTTTTGAAATTTCCCCCGTTGAAGCTCTGCTGATGGATCCACAACAGCGCTTACTTCTACACCTTACTTGGGAGGCTTTGGAGAACGCCGGAATTCCACCAAAATCTCTCGTCAATCATTTAGGAGGGGTTTTTATTGGGGTTTCCACCAATGAATATGGTCCTTTAATTTCTAAATCCACAAGAGAATTAGGTCCCTATTTTGTTTCTGGAAATGCCCTAAATGCCTTGAGTGGTCGTTTAGCGTATTATTTCGGTTTGCAAGGCCCGAGTCTAATTGTTGATACGGCTTGTGCCTCTTCCTTAGTGAGTTTGCATATCGCCTGCAATAGTTTATTGGCTCGAGAATGCGATATCGCCATCGCTGGTGGCACGAATTTGACACTGGATCCAGCCACCTATATTGGTCTTTCATCGAGTCGTATGCTTTCTCCAGATGGTCATTGCAAAACCTTTGACGCGAGCGCGAATGGTTATGCCCGAGGAGAAGGTTTAGGCATATTAATTTTAAAACGCTTGAGTGATGCAGAAAAAGATCGTGATCGAATTCTTGCCGTAATTAAAGGAAGTGCTGTAAATCAAGATGGGCGAAGCAGCGGACTAACGGTACCCAATGGTGTCGCGCAGGAGATGTTAATTCGAAGGGCCCTCCAAAATGCTAAATTAAAACCTAAGGATATTAACTATGTTGAGGCGCATGGGACAGGAACTGCTTTGGGCGATCCCATTGAAATTAATGCACTGAATGAAGTATTTCGCGGATCTCGATCGAAGGAAAATCCCTTATTATTAGGCTCTGTAAAAAGTAATATTGGTCATTTGGAAGCGGCAGCAGGAATGTCTTCTGTGATTAAAATGATTTTGGCTTTACATCATAAGTCTATTCCAGGAAATTTACATTTTCATCAATTAAACCCTAAAATTGATTTAGCGCCTATTCCCGCTAAAATTGTCACAGAACTTACGCCTTGGACTGTCCAAGAAAGCCAAAAGCGTATTGCTGGAATTAGTGGCTTTTCATTTACCGGTACAAATGCGCATATTATTTTAGAAGAAGCCCCTCTTCTCGAAAAAAAGAAATTGACCGAAAAAGAGCCCCCTTTGTATTTATTTACCTTATCCGCAAAGTCTAAGGAGGGTTTAAATCACTATATTCAAAAATACGAGGATTTTCTACTTAATACACAGGAAAGTATCGCTAATATAACATATACCGCTTCGGTAGGACGAACCCATGAGCAATTTCGATTGTCGCTTATTGCGAAAGATGTTAATGATTTAAGGTTAAAATTGAAAAATAGGGATTTTTCTGAAGGCGAAGTACTGCTGGATAAGCGATTTAAAATAAAATTTAACTATCAAGATTCAGGCGAATATCGCATTCATGAAATCAGCAATAATGTCATCAATATTGATATTGGCCCTCTTATTAATTGGCAGCTCTTTTTAAGGGAGTTATCAAATTATTATTTATCCGGAGCTGATATCGAGTGGGAATCTTTTGCCTCTCCCTTTGATTGGGAAAAAATTACTTTACCTACTTATCCCTTTTTGCCCCAACGTTTTTGGGTGCAAGCGGCTATGCCAACATTGGGACGAAAATTAGAATCAGTGCATCCCCTATTAGGAGAACAATATACCACTCCAGAGGATCAAATTATTTACCGAGGTGAAATTCATCTCAGTGCATTATCGTATCTTAAAGACCATCAAGTATTTGATCATATTATTTATCCAGGGGCAGGCTATTTAGAAATGATGTTGGCGGGTAGTTTACATGGCGTAGGTGAAAGCGAAATTCATTTAGCGAATATTAGTTTTGAAGCGGCTTTAAGTTTTGAGGCCGGAAAATTCGTTGAAACGCAAGTAACTATGATTCCCAATGAAATGGGTTATGATCTTGCAATTTATAGTCAATCACCCGACAAAAGCAGCGAAGATGACGCATGGCATTGTCATGCTAAAGGGCTGATTCTAGTCAAAGCCCACAAAGATATCCCGCATTCACTCAATATCGATGAAATAAAATCCCGCCTTAAAAAAACACTAGCGAAAAAGGATTTTTACGAGTTTACGAATTCCATTGGACTTCATTATGGCGAACATTTTCAAACTCTGAATACGATTTATATAGGACAAGAAGAAGCTTTAGGCGAATTACAGCTTTCCACTTCCTCGAAAGGGTATTTAGCGCATCCCGCTTTACTCGATGGTGCATTTCAATTATCCGCCGTTTCATTATGGAATGAAAAATCGGAAAATTTGTATTTGCCAATTGGCTGCGATGCGATTGAACTTTATGCACCTTTAGGCGACTCGATTTTTGCTTACTGGCAAGAAAGTGAAAATACGGATACTGGAAGGTCGGGAAATTTAACGCTCCTTTCGCTTGCCGGAAAAATTCTTGCTACGCTTAAGGGGCTGCATTTTCGAAAAACGACGGGAAATGCACTCCAACAAATGTTGGCGCATGAAAATCGAGTGGAAGAATGGATTTATGAATGGAAGTGGATTGACAAATCTCTCGATAAAATTAGCATTCCCGATCAACTTGGGCATTGGCTAATCTTGAGCGATGGAAAAATTTCCGATGCGCTAAAATTATTATTCGAAAATAAAGGCGCCAGTTGTACATGTATTGCGATTGAAAACCATCCAAATTCTAAAGAAGATTTTATCCAGCTTTTACAGGCTGAAGCATTTGCTGGTATTTTGCATGTTTCAAGTACTGGAGAACTGGGCCCATTAAACACAGAGAATATTAGCCTTGCCCAAACACGGGGAATTAGAAGTGTTTTACATTTAACTCAAGCTTTGTTGCAGCTTCAGGAAACCACACAAATTCCTCTTTATTTAATCACGAATGGTGGAAAGGAAAGTAATCGAGTGGCTTATAGTACTTTATTTGGCTTGTACAAAACCATTGTGGATGAGCAAGCACAATTATCAATGAAGCTAATCGATCTCGGAACTACGTGGGATTCAGAATCTTTATTCCAATTTCTTTTTGATAAAAGTGAGGAGCATCTCGTTAGGCTTGAGGGTAGTCAATTTTATGTTCCGCGATTTTTAAATCGACAAACCCCTCTATCGAAAACCACTTCCTCGGAAAATAAAATTAAATCTAATGTTAGCTATCTCATTACAGGAGGCGTGGGGGGCTTGGGAATAACACTGGCAAAATGGTTAATTAAAAAAGGTGCCACCCAGCTATTTTTAACGGGCAGAAGACCGCTGGATCAGGAAATTAAATCCAATTTAGACAATCTCGAATCATTGGGTGCAAAAATTGCCTATGAATCCCTAGATATTGGTGATGAAAAATCCGTCGAAAATTTACTGGATCGCTTACACCATTTCGAAAAGCCTTTGAAAGGCATTTTCCATTTAGCGGGAGTGTTGGATGACGCCACTTTACAAGAGCAAAACTGGAATCGTTTCGAAAAAGTTTTTCGTCCGAAAATATACGGCTGTTATTATTTGCATCAGTATTCTAAAGATCTTGATGTCTTTGTGATGTTTTCATCGATCGCATCGACCTTGGGAAATCCGGGACAAAGTAATTACGCAGCGGCCAATGCCTTCATGGATGCCTTGTGCGAATATCGAAAACAACAAGGTTTATCCGCACTTAGTGTATCCTGGGGGCCATGGGCGGAAGTGGGCATGGCCAAAGAACTCGTCTCGAGACATGCTAAAGCGGGAATGCTGGCTTTAAAGCCCAAAGATGCGTTGCGAGCTTTAGAAATGGCATTACTTTCTAACGAAACCCATCTCACGATAGCGCATATGAAATGGAAAAATTACCTCAACACATTTATCGAAGTGCCCAGCTGGTTAAGCGCTTATGCCCAAGAAAAATCAAGCAAAGAGAATTTACCCTCCCTTCTGGAAAAGGTTTCGGATAATGAACGCATCGCTTTAGTGAAAGACTATGTTATTTCCATTCTCCAATCGGTGCTTGGCTTATCCGCTTCTGAATCCATTGATGCGAAAAAAGGCTTTTTCGATATGGGTCTCGATTCTTTGATGGCCATTGAACTAACAAATCGTTTGCAAGCGGGGCTTGGAAAAGCCGCTGTTTTATCGACATCTGCCATTTTTGATCATTCCAGTATCGAAAAAATGACACATTATTTAGGTCGATTATTAAAAATTGAAAGCCTCCCCGTACGTAAAAAGGAAGAAACCCCTGTTTCTATTCATCCAGATGAGCCCATTGCCATTATTGGTATGAGCTGTCGCTTTCCAGGAGGCGCCAATACGGTGGATGATTTTTGGAAATTATTGGAAAGTGGTACGGATGCCATTTCAGAAATTCCCTCGAATCGTTGGGACGCTAATCTTTATTATGATCCGGACCCTTCAGTACCTGGAAAAATGATTACGAAATTGGGTGGATTTTTAGATGTGGACGTCAGCGAATTTGATGCAGCCTTTTTCAAAATTAATCCCAGGGAAGCTGAATATCTCGATCCGCAGCAACGCTTATTACTCGAAGTGAGTTATGAAGCGATTCAATCGACGGGCATAAATCCGCAAGAATTAGAAGGCAGTGCAACTGGTGTATTTATTGGAATTTGTTCACAAGATTATATGGATTTAATTACGGCCACTGGAGATTTGACACTCATTAATCCTTATCTGTCCACGGGCAATTCAAAAAGTACGGCGAGTGGAAGAATTTCCTATTTCTTTGGATTACAGGGGCCCAATTTTGCGGTAGATACGGCTTGTTCTTCTTCTTTGGTGGCCATCGATGAAGCCTGTAAAAATTTACGCAGTGGGGATTCTAATTTAGCTTTAGCGGGCGGTGTTAATGTCATGATATCCCCGATTCTTACGATTGATTTTTCAAAAGCCGGAATGCTTGCGCGTGACGGACACTGCAAAAGCTTTGATGCCAGCGCCGATGGTTATGTCCGCGGAGAAGGCTGTGGCATGATTGTGTTAAAACGCTTAAGCGATGCAAAACGCGATGGTAATACGATTCTGGCTATTATTAAATCCAGCGCGATTAATCAGGATGGCGCGAGCGCAGGTTTAACGGCTCCCAATGGAGAGGCGCAAGAAGCCTTAATTCGACGGGCGCTTGATAAGGCAAAATTGAAAGCGGCTGATATCGATTTTGTTGAGGCGCATGGCACTGGCACTTCATTGGGAGATCCTATTGAAGTAAGGGCCGTTGGAGCTACATATGGGGAGCGCGATGCTGCACATCCATTAAAATTAGGCTCGGTAAAGTCCAATATCGGACATCTAGAAGGTGCGGCCGGTATTGCGAGTGTCATTAAAGTAATCTTAGCTTTACAGCATGAAACCTTGCCTAAAAATTTACATTTTAAAAAATTAAATCCACACATTGAAATGAATTTTCCCGCTGAAATTCTGACTCAAAATCAGCCTTGGAACCGAGGGGAGCGGGTTCGTCGAGCGGCGGTGAGTTCCTTTGGTTTCAGCGGAACCAATGCACACGCCATTCTAGAAGAAGGCCCACCTTTAACGGAAGAAGAATTCAAAAAGTGGGAAGAGCGTTCACATCATAAACCGGCATTTGTGCGTCGACATCATTGGGTAGAAGCCTTATCCATTAAACCTAAAATGGAAAATCGATCAGAGCCAAAACCTGAGCTTAAAACCGAGTTTAAACCTGAGATTAAAGTCGAGCTTAAACCAGTGGTTAAAGCGGAATTGAGTCCTGAGATTAAATCCAAAAACATTCTGGATATTTTGAAAAATGTTTTTTCTGAAGTGCTAAAATTACCTTTAGACCAAGTAGAAACTGACAAACCCTTTTCAGATTATGGAATTGATTCCCTTATCATCGCAGAGCTCAACGCGGCATTAACTGAAATATTTGGCGAAATTTCAAGTACTTTATTTTTTAAATATTCCAGTCTGGATGAATTAGCTACTTTCTTTGAAACCGAATATGAGGGTGAATTGCAGTTTAATCAAGAACCCGTTCAAATGAATAGGGATATCGCCATTATTGGCATGAGTGGTGTATTTCCGCTCTCAAAAGATATTTTCGATTTTTGGGAAAATATTAAAGAGGGAAAAGATTGCATTACAGAAATACCCTTAAATCGCTTAGATAAATTAGCATCGTCCTATGCAAAATGGGGCGGTTTTATAGAGGGCGTGGATCAGTTTGACATGGATTTTTTTAATATTGCCCCAATTGAAGCAAAATTGATGACTCCAAACGAAAGGCTTTTTTTGGAAGAAGCCTGGAAGTGCATCGAATCTGCTGGATATCAGCCCAACACTTTAGTTAAGGATGCCTCTGCTAGAGTAGGGGTATTTGCAGGTGTTTCTATTAATGATTATTCTCTTTTTGCAAATGAAATCCCCCTTTCGGAAAAAAGAACGCCTCCCAATGCCCAGACATTCTCCGTTGCGAATCGGGTTTCTTATTTTTGCGATTTTAAAGGCCCCAGTTTTACGGTGGATACGGCTTGTTGTTCTTCGCTCTATGCTATTCATTTAGCTGTACAAAGTATTTTGATGGGTGAATGTCAGGTAGCCCTGGCCGGCGGCGTTAATCTTTCACTGCACCCCTCAAAATTTGAAACGCTCAAAAAATTTGGATTTTTATCGAGTGATGGTCGCTGCCGATCCTTTGGAGAAGGTGGTGATGGCTATGTGCCAGGCGAAGGCGTTGGCGCTATAGTATTAAAACCCCTGCATCTGGCAATTGCGAACCGGGATAATATTTTAGGCGTGATTAAAGGCACAGGTGTCAGTCAAGTTGGAAAAAGCAGTAATTATTTTGTGCCAGGCCCAGTGGCCCAAACGCAGGCGATTCGTATAGCGCTGGACAATGCAAACGTAGACCCAAGAACCATTACTTATGTCGAAGCGCATGGCACCGGAACCGCTCTTGGAGATCCCATTGAAATTACGGGTCTTGAGGATGCCTTTAAGCCTAAAACAAAAGATAAGCAATTTTGTGCAATAGGATCCGTTAAGTCAAATGTCGGGCACTTGGAAGCGGCCGCTGGTATTTCTCAAATAATTAAAGTGCTCCTTCAATTACAAGCTAAAATGATCGCTCCGAATTTATTGCATTCAGCACATTTAAATCCAAATATTCACTTCGACAAAACCCCCTTCTATGTGCAAGAAAAATTAGGGGCTTGGAATCGATTTGAGAATTATCCTCGTCGTGCCGGTATCAGTTCATTTGGTGCAGGCGGTACGAATGTTCACGTCATCGTGGAAGAGTATATTGGGCCAAAAAATGAAAAATCACCTGAAGCAGCGACAGGAAAATTATTTATTATTCCCTTATCCGCCAAAAAAATTGAATCTTTAAAAGCGGAAGTGATTAATTTACACGCCTTTTTGAAGGCCAGAATTCATTCAAAAGAAGCATTATTTTCCGAGATTAGCTTACCTGATTTAGCTTATACCCTTCAGGTTGGCCGGGTGTCGATGCGATATCGTATCGCATTGCTTGTCGGCAGTATTTCTGAATTAATTGAAAAACTTGAAGCCTTGCTCGCCAATGATTTTAATGCAGAGGTTAGGGATAAAAAACCAAATATTCTGAATCGTGCAGCCATCGAGGATTTAATCAAGAGCAATAATTTAGAAGCCATTGCAGAAGGATGGAGAGATGGCGCGAAAGTCCCCTTTGAAACTATGCATAGCGACTGCAAGCATTACCGCATTTATTTGCCCACCTATACTTTCGCTACTGAATATTGTTGGGTAGATGGCCCAGCCAAAAAAGAAGAAAATTCTCCCGAAAATATTATAAAACCGAGTTTAGCAGAGCCTACTATTGAAATCCTTAAAAAGCCTCAAATAAAACAGACATATTCGCCTCTACTGAAAAATCTTTTGGATGTCGCCGAAAGCGAACAACACACGATTATTCTAAGTTACTTGCAAAAACTTATTGCGGATATATTGGAATATACTCCGCCAAAATTACCGGATATTCAACAGGGATTTTTCGAATTAGGCATTAGTTCCATCCAGGTGATTGAGTTGGGGAATGATATCGAAAAAACCTTATCGATAAAATTATCCGATACGGCTGTGTTTGATTATCCGACTTTGACAGAATTTACCACGTATGTGATGACTCTCATCCCAAAAGATTTAGTTCTTGAAGAAGACACTTCAAAAGATGAAACCCCCATTTTATCTTCCATACCCGAAGAAAATGACATTGCCATTATTGGGATGTCCTGTCGCTTTCCGGGAGGCTGCAATACCCCAGAAGAATTTTGGGAATTTCTTTCCAAGGGTGGTGATGGCATAGTGGATATGCCAAAAGAACGATGGGATGTAAATCGTTATTACGATAAAAATCCAGAAGCCCTTGGCAAAATGTATGTTCAGAAAGGGGGATTTATTTCCCAAAAAATTAATGAATTTGACGCCAAATTCTTTGGTATTTCTCCTACCGAGGCCATTGATTTGGATCCTCAGCAAAGACTGTTGCTCGAGCTTAGCTGGGAGGCTTTTGAAAACGCTAATTATGATCCAAGCCGATTAGCAGGCACTAAAACGGGTGTTTTTGTAGGGATATCAATTCCTGAATATTACTATTTAGATCGTGCCAAAAAACATCATGACTATACAAAATTTTCCGCTTATTCAGCAACGGGCATTATTACCAGTTTGGCCTCGGGTCGCATTGCGCATCAGTTTGGTTTGCAGGGTCCCGCTATCAGCATCGATACGGCCTGTTCTTCCTCCTTGGTCAGTACGCATTTGGCCTGTGAGAGTATTCGATTGGGAGAGTGCGAAATGGCTTTGGCGGCTGGAATTAATTTAATGTTAACCCCAGTTTTTTTTATCTCCTTATGTCGAGTCAGAGCTTTGTCACCCGATGGGCACTGCAAAACTTTTGATGCTAGTGCGGATGGATATGGACGAAGTGAAGGGGCTGGAATAATAGTATTAAAACGCTTGTCGGCGGCACAACGAGATGGCGATAGCATTTTAGCGGTAATCAAAGGAAGTGCCATTAATCAAGATGGACACAGCAGCGGTTTAACGGTTCCAAACGGAAATGCGCAGCAAAAGCTTATTAGTGAGGCCCTTAAAAATGCTGGGCTTACTCCTAACGATATTACGTATTTAGAAGCGCATGGCACTGGTACTTCCTTAGGTGATCCCATCGAAATGCACAGTGTCTCTGAGATTTTAGGCAAAAATCGGGACATTCATAATCCCCTATTTTTAGGGGCTGTTAAACAAAATATCGGACATACTGAATCGGCAGCGGGTATTGCGAGCATTATTAAATCGGTGCTTTGTTTGCAGCATAAAAAGTTACCACCTTTAAAGGTGAATAAGGTAAACACACGCATTCATTTGGACAAAATTCCAGCTAAAATTCCGGATCACTTAATTGATTGGGAGCCCCTTAATCGAAGGCGATTTGTTGGCATCAGTTCCTTTGGTTTTAGTGGCACTAACGCGCATATGATTTTGACGGAAGCGCCTATTGCTGAAAAAATAACGAATAAACTCGATCGGCCCTTGCATATCTTAAGCTTATCCGCTCAAACGGAAACAGCCTTAAAAGACAGTATTCAAAATTATGCCGAATTTCTAGAAAAAACCGATGCAAACCTTGCTGATATTGCTTTTTCTGCCAATGTTGGTCATGCCCATTTTCCTTATCGAATATCTGTGGTGGGTAATTCAAAGGCGAGTTTTAAAGAAAAACTGTTAAATCATGCCATAAAAATGCCAGAAAATTTACCGCGAAAATTAATCCTAGTTTTTACAGAGTTTGAAGGAGATTGCAGAGGCTTTGGAGCTCCATTTTACTTTTCTTTTTCCACCTATCAAAGGGCCATAAAGGAACTGGATCCGCTTTGCCATTCGATTTTAGGCGCTGATATTTCCGAGATTTTATATGGAAATAAAAATATTGAAATGAACGAACTTCGAAAAAAAGCTGGGGAATTTGCTATTCAGTATGCTTTGTATTCATTATGGCGTTCCTGGGGAATTCCCATTGACGGTGTATATGGAGAATCCATTGGCGCTTATTTGGCTGCCCTAGTAGCCGGAATTATGGATGTGGAAGGAGCGATAAGCCTTGTCTTAAATAGCAAAAATCCTAGCCAAATTATTTTGTCTTCCCCCAAAATTACCTTAATTTCAAGCCAAACGGGCCTGTCTGTTAAATCTTCTGAGGTAATTAAACCCCTATATTGGGAGCAGCAAAAAACAGCACCAGCATCCTCGCTAAAGGCCGCGGAGACCTTGCTCGAACGAGGCGACAATGAATATTTGCAAATTAATCCAGGTAGGGAACTTGTGCCTTCGAGGCCATTTCATAAAACGATTAATCATGCACTAGATGCTGAAACGATTATTCACAGCTTAGCGCATTTATACGAAGAAGGCATCGACATTAATTGGCGAGATTTTGACGGGGATTATCATCGAAATCCAGTCTTGCTTCCTAACTATCCTTTCCAAAGAAAATCTTATTGGATTGAGCTCGATGAAACTGAAAATTATTTGGAAATGACGACAGCGGAAGACAGTTTTCCATTGCGGGGACTGGCCTTGCCATTTTCCTTGGAAGAACCGGCGTTCACTTATAAAATCAGCCGACGAAATTTGCCAGACTTGAATGATGTGCATGGCATTCTTCATGTTGGTTTCTATCAAGAAATGCTGATTAACGCCTTGGCAAAAATAAAAGCGATAAAATCCTATCAACTACAGAATGTATCTTATCTTTTGCCCTTAATTGTTCCTGAAAATGAAGTGCGTTCCGTGATTTTAACGCTTAGTAAAACAAATGAAAATCAATTTACCTTTAAATTTCAAAGTTATCAGGAAGGAAAAAACTCGTGGGCTTTGCATGCTGAAGGCAAAATTGATTTTTCTGAACTTATCGCGCAGAAGCGTTCAAGCGAGGTTCTTAAACTCGATGCTCTGAAAAAAGATCTTCCCACGTTCGATAAAAATGCTTTCTATAAAATGATGATTAATCGTGGGCTAAATTTAGGCGAGAGTGTACTTCGTATTGAAAAAGTGTGGGTGCAAGGTCAATCACTTTTGTCTCAATTATCAATGGGAGAACATGACAAATATTCAAGTCCATTTAATCCCGGTGTTCTTGATGCCTGTGCGCAATTATTTCATGCCCTTTTACCAGCAACCGCACCTTTGGATCTCACGATTATGGTTTCAAAATGGGGTGAATTTACCTTTCATGTTGACCAAGGCTTTAATGAGTTATGGTGCTCTCTTGATATGGAAAAAGAGGCAGCGAGCAAGGAAGGCTATGTCGGTAATTTTTATTTGCATAATGAAAAAGGTGAGCTCATCGCCGAATGTCGTCAATGTAAAATGCAGGCTTTTACGAAGGAGGCTTTGGAAGCGCTACAAGCCGCAATGAAAGGATCGCTGACACTCTCCTCGGGACCAAATCCCTTGCTCGACAAGTTGATGCAATCTTCGCCCACAGAGAGAGAAGCCCTTATTTGCGAATTTTTGAAAGAACAACTCTCGCAATTATTAACCCTGCCACAATCGGAAATTCCTTTGAAAGAATCCATTGGGGATTTTGGTATTGATTCGATTATGGGCTTAAGTCTTAGAAATGAAATTGGACGAAAATTAGGGGTAGATTTACCCATCGAAGAAATTGTGCTTGGACCCAGTATTGAAAAATTATCCTTATTACTCGTCGATTTAATTGCAAAAATCCCCCATGAGAATCGCTCGAGTTTTCCTCCTGATAAAACCCTTGCTCCTGAAATTTGGTTTGTGGGGAAAGCAAAACCAAATGCAAAATGCCGATTATTTTGTTTGCCCTATGGAGGAGGTGGCGCTTCAATTTATCGAGAGTGGCAGGATTTATTTTCGCCTGAAATTGACGTATGTCCTATACAGCTTCCCGGAAGAGAAGGACGAGCGAAAGAACCCGCCTATTCGAATATTTATGAATTAATTGAAGATTTAAGCGAGGTGATAAGCTCGAAGCTTGATTTACCCTTTGCAATTTTTGGGCATAGTTTTGGTGCTTTAATTGGCTATCAATTAGCAAGAACTTTATATGAAAAGAAAAAAATAATTCCGCAGCAGTTATTTGTATCGGCCTTCACGTCTCCGAATATTCCTAATCCGCGGCTAGCAAATTTGAAGTCAAATTTTAAAAAGGCGGGTTTAGAAGCAATTTTTTCTAAGGATCAATTATCCAAAGAGGACATCGACCAAATTATCCATCATCAAATTCTACCGGAAGCTTCAAAAATTCCTGCAGAAATTTTGCCAGTCTATATTAAAATGGGTATCCCTGATATTAAGGTTGTAGATAGCTATCGATACCAGGAAGAAGTCCTCCCATGTGAAATTACAGCCTTTTATGGATCGGATGATGTTGATGTCTCCGAAAAAGATATGCAAGCCTGGAAGGACTTAAGCCATCAAGCTTTCCATATATATCGCATGGCGGGTGATCATTTATTTATTAATCAAAAAGCCGTTCGAGATGAGATGATACGCATTATTGAGGAGATCGTAACTCAAGTGACCCACAAGTAATCGCTTAACTTAAAAACTCCCCTTAGAAATAAAATTTTAAATTGTGCTTTAACAAAACCTTAAGATTTCTTTTGTTGATTTGAAATGTTCCTCAAAATATAATTCACAGAGTACACAAAGAGGCGCCCTGATATGAGAGATGAGAAACCTGCTATAACTGTCCATTTTTTTCTTGGTAATGAGCTTTCAATAAATACTGATTTTAACTCGTTAAATGTAGCCCTTTCTAAATGTGGAAATTTACGCATCGGGAACAATTTTATTGCCTATCCTTGTGATTTAGCCGATGCAAAAATAAATGATATAGCGAAAATCTTTAAAGCTGACGATGTTATCATCGGAGCCAGTGCCGGTGGATATTCTGCCGCTAAACTTTACGCATTAGTCAAAGACCAAAATCCAGTCTTGATAGGTTTTGAGGCTTTCGGTTTGGAAAAAATTAATAATGTAAAGATGTTTGTACGACGTGGTAATCCTTTTCGCTATGGCCCCCAGAAAGATCTAAAAATCTTTCACGAAAATCATATCATGCTGGCCTTGGTAAACGAATTGAACTTGAGTCATACCTTTTATGCTGTTACTCCTGATAAAATTAGCCGCTTGCAATTTTCACCTAATTCGGTAGAACCTAAGGCTGGTCCAGACTATGAAGAAGAGTCGAAACAACATGTTCCTGGTGACAAATATGTCGTTATTTCAAATGCTAAGCTTAAAGGGCATGATTTGGGGCTCCTTGTGGCGAAGGCCTCTGAAGGATCTAGGTGTTTAGAGTCTGACACAAAAAAGAATCCTCGAGTGATTAATGTTCGTTTAATTGATGATCTTGTGAATTGTGCCATCGCCTATGAAAAAGAGCAATTTCTTGAGTTGACAATAAATAATGAATTATCGGTTAAACGACTGGTAAATGCTAATCATGTTCCTTTAGTGAATGGCTCCTTAGCTTCGTTTCTTTCGTTCCTAGAGAATAAAGATCTATTTTCTCTTTTGCTCCTCAATAATAGGGATTTCGTGAATTTGTCTTTAACTTGTAAAGCGTTGAACGCTGGAGTTAAACAAAACTTAGCAGTAAGAAAATTATTTAATGGCATAAAGGACGGGAAATTTAGTGGATTGGACAATGTTCAATTAGTAAATGGCGACTCCCGAATTTTGTCAATTTTCCCCTCACTTCACTATGGACGTTCATTTAGAGATCATCCTCTTTATAAAGCAGCACTTGCTTTTGATAAAGTGGCCTTTCAATGCCTGTTGAATGCCTCTAATCCTTCGGACCAAGTGAAAGTAAGTCTTAACCTCATGTATCAAATGATCACTGGTGAAGGCAACTTGCCGGCCAAGAGTAAAATATGGAAATTCACTTTCGAAGAAACTCTCGGAAAAATTAAACAGGTTGATCGTCAAATTCAGGTTCTTGGAAAGACCTGGGTTGGAGGAAAATCCATTTTTCAAATTGCCGCTGCGAATTTAGAAATCAATAAAGTTAGAGCGCTGCTAATAAGTTTAGTAGAAAAACCGGCTGACCTTGTCAAAATGATAGCTAAAATCGAAGACGATCCTGTTACAGGTACAGAGAACGCCGAAATTGAGGGCAAACTTCTATCTGAAGATTATCCTAGAATTGAGGCCATGTCCCTAAATCAAACTTCGCAAGACAACCTTGAATACTTTGCATTTAGATCCCGTAAACTTGAACTGAAATGGAAAAAAGGTTTGGAGTTGATCTGTAATAAAATACCAATAGATTCCCTTGAGCTAGCCTATGCACAGATCCAAGAGTTGAAAAAAGAATCTTGCTTGTTCGATGGCAGTATCCTTATTGAGGCTTATGAGAAGTGGCTTAGTGGAGACGGCAGTTTCTATGAGCTTAATAAGATCTTGAAGGCGCATATGCCACGCAGCTTATTAGCACTTCTGTACTTTCATGATGCTAAAAAAGGGAATCACGATGCCTATGCCTATCCCGAAGAGTGCCTGACGTACTACGAGTCTTATAAAATTGGCAGCTTTATTTGCTCTACAGTAGAAAAACAATTTGATTTATTTGATCCAAAGCATTATCAGAAATGGGGTGAAGATTTTGGTGTCAGTAAGCAGGGTCACGAGTCGCCGAATTGTAATGGTGCAGCGATGGCCTTAGCAGTAAGTCCAAACCTTGGGGAGTTAAATCGTTTGCGCTTTACTGGCCCCGATTTGGGCGCGCTCCAAAGAATGCTTCCTGTGCTTTCGGAACAATTTAAGCATCTTGAGGCGGTAATAGAGAAAGTCTTGTTGTCTCGAAAAGCGCAGGTTGTGAACGAGGAAAAAGATACTGAAAAAGATGCTAAATGTTTAATAATGTAGTTAGTTAAATAATAGCATCAATGCCGCGAGCCTCGACGAGATTTAACAATTTTAAAGCGGCGCCACTTGGCTTTCTTTCCCCTCGCTCCCATTGCTTAATGGCGGCGAGGCTTACATTAATAATCAGCGCAAATACGGATTGACTGACTTTTGCCTCTCTTCGAATGGCTTTGATTTTGCTCGGTGAAAGCTCATGAACCTTGGATAGGCACATGGCATCAAATTCCCGCATCGTTGCCATATCGATAGCGCCAACTGAAAATAAGTCTTTTGCCATTTCATGCGCTTCAAACAGCAGTCGTTTGTTTGGTTTAATTCGCTTTTTCATAATCCACCTCAAATAGTTTTTTTTGGTCCAACATTTTTTGTATAACTAATTCATTTAAATCCAAATAATAATTTGCAAGATATCTACAGATTTTTTCTTCATTTTCATTGATATTTTCTTGATTATTCTTCGAAATGCCATATACAAAGACTGCCCTCTCACCAGACTTAAATACTATTAACGTCCGGTGACCTCCTCGCTTACCATGTCCACTCCGAGCCACTCTCTGCTTTATTAAATGACCTCCTAGATCAGCATCTACTAAGCCTGCATTAATTTCATTCACTGCATCGATAAGTTGCCAATTATTGACTTTCTTTTTTCTAGCCCAACGTTCAAATCTTCTCGTCTTAAAAATCCTCATCGATATCAATCCTCCAAAGTATAATACTGAGTATCCTAGTTTGCAATGGGGTTTATCCATTGATTTCAGTTTTGTGCACTCTAACAATTTTGGAGAGAATTCATCACCGTACGGGAATTGCTGCAAAAAGCTGGGGGTCCTCAAGGGGGGGGCAAGGCTCCCCTTGAGTGCCAGCGGTCATCCCCACCGCTGAGGGCGTTAATACCAGGAAGGAGTTCCCGCTTTAGCGGGGACTCCTGGGAAATTGATCCGCTAGGGGCTTTGACATTGGGATTTTGATCGAAAATAGAACTTTTTGGTTGATCCTCGGGGGAAACTGTGTAAAATGCTTGACTGCCCACCGGAGTTGCCTGTGAAAAAGAAGTTTTTGAGTGTGACATCCCTTGTTCTCCTGCAAATAGTTATCGTGGCTAATTTGCAGCCCTTGTCGGCGAACGCAATTTATGGATTTACCCTTCCTTTTTTATATTTATTAGCAGCCCTTGGCTTTTTCCTTCCCTGTATGTTGATGGTCGCAGAGCTCGCTACCACTCGACCTCAAACGGGTGGAGCTTATATTTGGGTTGAGGAAGCGTTCAGTTCAAAAGCAGGATTTTTTACCGTGGCCTTATTATGGGTTTCCAATCTACTCTGGTATCCAGCCGTTTTTTCCATCATCGCCTCCGATTGCGCTTATATTATTGATCCAGCATTGGCGACGAATCGATTTTTCATCATGGGATTTAGCGCTGGCCTTTTCTGGATGATCACCCTTTTAAATTTTTTGGGCATTCGAATTTCCAGCTTAATCAGTACCATTTCTGGAATATTCGGAATTATATTGCCGATTCTTTTGATTATTTTCTGCGGATATTATTGGTGGTGGTCTGGACATCCCTTGGCAGTTTCAGCAAAGCAAACGCCGATAATTCCAGATTTTCATGCCTTAAATAATTTGGGTTCTTTGATTGCCATTGTAGGATCCCTATTTGGAATGGAACTACCCGCGGTTCATGCGGGAAATGTGGTAAATCCCAAACGGGCTTTTCCAAAGAGTATTTTAATTTCAGGAATTGCGATTATTTTATTGAGCGCCGGGGCCGCTGTCGCCATTTCTTTGATTATTCCTGGAAATAAATTGAGCGTCGTCACCGGCATGCTCGATGCGCTAACAGTTTTCTTCAATCAATTTCATTTGCATTATTTATTACTGGTCATTTTTTTGCTGGTTTTATTGGGAAATATGGGCAGTGTCATGGCCTGGATGCTGGGTTGCACACGAGGGATGTTTGTAGCCTGCCAAAAAAATCATGTCGCCAAATTCCTTCAAAAAACAAATAAAAATGAATCTCCTGTCGGCGTGCTTTTGTGCGAGGCTTTTTTATTTACGCTGATCACGATGGCTTTTCTCGTCTTTCCAAAAGTTTCAGATTCATTTTGGCTCTTACTTGTGCTCACGTCGCAGACTTCTTTGATTTATTATGTGATTTTATTTGTGGCCGCTCTTCGCTTGCGGCCAATGCCAACCGAACATAAAGGATTTAGAATTCCCGGCGGAAATCCAGTGTTGTGGTTGCTCATGGCTCTTGGAATTAGCACATCGATCGCGGGAGTCGTTTTCGGCTTTTATCCGCCGCCGGATTTAAAGGCGAATCAGGCGGAATTATTTCACACTATGTTGAGCATTGGTCTCGTCATTGCATTGCTTTTGCCCTTGTCTTTATTAATTTTCAAGCAAAAAAAATGGCGTTAAGCGTGTAATATTACCCCTCACCCGTCTATATTTTTGTATCACAGTAAGCGGTCAAAAGTCCCGCTTTCCTGCGAATAACTCAAAATCTCTCCATGTTTAATATTAAAATACCATAAATGAATATGGAGTATATTTTCATCGACACGTTGTTTAATAAAGGGAAATTTAAGGCAATTTTGATAGGACTCAAGAAGAGCTGACTTGGCGAGTTCTTCTGCATCATGAATATGATCGGGTTTTTTTATAAGAGAAACCCAATTCGAAATAAAGTCATCCTGACCAAGCTCGTTTTGATGAAGGAGCGCATCAATTCCGCCGCACTGGCTGTGCCCAAAAATAATCAAATGCTTCACTTTTAAATAACAAATGCCAAATTCCAGGGCCGCACTGGTGCCGTGATGCAAATCATCTTTTTCATAGGGAGGAATAATATTGGCAACATTGCGAACGGTAAACAAATCGCCGGGATCGCATTGTAAGATGAGCGCCGGATCTACACGGGAATCGCAACAGGCCACCACCATCACTTCAGGATTTTGTCCATGGTAAGCCAGATAGCGCATCACCGAATTGTCACCCTCGGCATACTTATCTCGAAAGCTATGGTATCCCTCAAGGATCTTATGTAAGGAACTGTCCATTGGGCGAGGCCTCCTAAGAGCTGGGGGTCTTCAGGGAGAGCAAGGCTTCCCCCGAGCGCCAGCGTTAATACTATGAAGGAGTTCCCATGTTAGCGGGAACTTCTCGTTTAACTTAACCCATATCAGAGGGCGGTTCAACGATAATTACGTAAGCTATTACAGATCAAATAGAATACCTGTAGAATGAGATTAGGTGTCTTAATAGATATAAAAATATTTTTTAGATAAAGCATGAGATTTAAGATTGCTTTAATAATCATTAAGTATATTATCATATACTTTAAATAATAGAGGTGGAACAATGAAACGATCCAGAGATTCAGAAAATTCAGACGTAAGCTGTAGTCAAGGACAAGAGGAAGAAGGGGGTAGTGAATTAGATGGGATCGGAGATTCGCAAGGGCAAGAGGGAGAAGTGGGCAGTGAAGCAAGTAGCATGCCCTCACCGCTAACGCCAGTCATTAAAAATGAAGTTAACACCGTTTCCCTGAAAAAGCTTGTCTTAGGTAGTCGTAAGCCAAGATCTGGAGAGGAAGATAATTTTCTTGAAGAAGAGCCCAAGCCTAGGAAAATTCCAAAGCGGAAGTTATGGGAAGCAGAAGGCGGAGAGAAGGCCGATGAGCAAGACACAATATTGAACCATCAAACTGAACTGAAGGCTGTTTCGGATGAACTGTCAAAATCGCTTATTCTGCTATGCGGATATCGGGGAATGGATGACTTTAATCCGTCCCAAAACGCCTTTGAAAATCTGCTTTCGACTATTTCTAGTTGGCGCTTTCAGAAAGGGATGCCCAGTTTTAACGAAAATGTTAAAATTCTTAAATTTTCAGACCACATGAAAACCTATTCTTTACGCCTTGAAGAAAAATATCAAGCGCTGCAATCAAGTTGGGACTCTTTAGTGGCTAAAGTAGGAAAAACCTCCTTGGTCGATTCCATGAATTCTTCTATTTCCCTTCTTTATAATGAACTTTCCAATGTGCATGAAGTGTTAAGATGCAAGTTGGAAGGTAAAAACCAAATTTTGGACCAATTGGGTGAAATAATTCAAAAAGGGCCAAAGGAAGCTGACTTTAAAGAAAAAATACTAGCTCTATCCCACTGCACTGAAAATATAGAAATAGAAACCCAATTTTTCAGGTATTTTCTCCTTTCTCTGAAAGGAAGTTTGAACTTGGATGTTTTAGACACCACATTGTGTGAACAAATTTGGGAGATGGAAGGTGAATTCAAAAAGCTTTCTTTTCAAGCTCAAGCCATCAGAAATTTGATGGATAAAACAGATTTAACGGGAGATTATCAAAAAATTCTGAGCGAGGCATCGTCGTTTTTAGATAAAAATCAAAAAACCAGAATTAAAGATTTTAAATCATTGGATTTCTCTAATAGGGAAGTCGCTTTATACGCGATAAAGGCAAAAGTAACAGTACTAAAAATTTGTCTTGAGCTTGAGAGTCCTTCCGATAAAAATTACCAAGTCCCCTTAGGCGCTCTCATTGAAAAATTTAACTTTCTGCTTAAATTTTTTGAGTTTCAGCAAGAAATCTATCAAAAAAAGACCCATTATTTAGAGCAACATAAATACCAGGTAGTCTTTGACGTAGAGAGACTCCATCGAACATTCAAGGTCATCCACTCCTTTATGGAAGAAGCTGAATTTTTAGGAGAATTTGTCGATGAGGCCTGGGATCTTGAAGAAGATGGCAAATTTTGTTTTGAAATTATAAACGAATTTAAAAAAGAAATTCTTGCTTTTAAAGTCGATTCAGATTCCCTCGTTGAAAGAATCTTTCTTTTTGGAAATGAACAAATAAAGGAAACCTTTGTTGATCTTGAAAAAAAATTGAGTTGCCTAAAAATTTTAACAAGTAAAAAAGAAGAGGTGATCCCATCCAAAGAAATGATCTCGGCAAGAAATCAAGAATTCTTCGGACCCGGGGCCGTACTAAGCCTGAGGGATTCTGGCAGATTTGCAGGACGAAAAAAAGAAATGTCACCTGAAAAAGTGGTTCTGCCTGAAATGCGTCAGTGCATTTCAGAAGCAAAAACAATTTTCGAAGTAGTGAAAAAATATGAAGAAAATTTTAATATTCTCTGCAAGTACCGAAGTATTTATTTCGACCAAGATTTTTTTTGGCTTAAACCCAATACTAAGATTAAAAAATTCCTAGACCAGACACATGAAGTTGCGGAAAAAAGGATTGAAGGGTTTCAGAAAATTAACACACTTCTTAAGCAGAAAATGAGTGAAGGAAGCCTAGTGGCCCATTGTTCGATTCTTGATACAGAAATTTCTTCTTGCCTGGAATCCCTCGATGCTTTTTATAAACTGGTCCAAACATTCTTACTTGGGAAAGATGAAGTGCATGAGAGATCCGAAAGCTTAAGAAAAATCAATTTTCAATTATTTAATGAGGTGAAGCGGGTTGAGGGGTGTGAGGAGACACAATTATCTCAATACCAAAAAGCCATAGTTGAATTTTCAGAGAAAGTTCCACAGATTGAAGATTTTATTTTGGTAGCAGGCAATATCAGTAATGGGAGCCAAGAACTGCAAACGGCCTTAAGCGCTTTGGAGAGGCAAAAAGTAGATATTGTCAATCTTTGTAATGGATATAACCTACTTACAAAACTCCCGAAAATACCACCAGAATTGGTTAATCTAGTAGAGAAGCAAATAATTCTTAAAAATAGACCCATGCTTGAGGAAGGTGAAAAAAATCTTGAAAACTTAAACCAAGCTATTACGAATTTAATGGATCAAATTCCCTCTTTCGACAGAGTAGAGGGAGAATCCCTTTTAGCAGAGCTTAAACATGCCCAGAATCAACTTAAACTGGAACACACTTGTTCCGGTATTGAGAGCAAGCTAAGTAATGAGCACCAGACTTTCTTTAAACAAGTGTACTTTCCTGCCGAGGAAAAAGAATTTGACATTATACAGAATGATTTGTTGATCTTAGAACGCTTGCTAAACACCTATATAGGTTCAGCTAAAGAGTTTGAAGAAACCAGTCGACCAGGCCTCTGCTAGAGGCCATGCACTTCTCAAATTAAGATGGGCCCAGCGCGGCTCATTATCGGATCTTTAACGGGGGTATCGTGCTGCTGTATTCCGCTACGGCATGCTGGCTATCAGTGCCAGCCTGCTTTCTTCTAGCATCTATCCGCTTCTTCATATCAGCTAGTTCTTGTAATGCACTCTCACGAAATACTGATAATTGTTCAGCTTTCCTAGCTTTTAAAGAAGAACCAACTTTTGTGTCATCGGTCGAATTATTTTCGTTTCTTTCACGTTTCATCAGATTTGAATCCTTATCAATCTTGGGAGCGAATTATGGCATGTAATATATTTTTTTTGCAAGCAATTATTTTTTTCGGATATTTTTATCTCTTTTAATTGTCATTATTAGACTTATTTTGTTCACATGTTATAATCTCGCCATGAAAAATACCAAGTCAATGATACCAAAAAATACGCCATCGATTTTTAAAATCAGTTTGGCTTTAATTACGGTTATTTTAACCTGGTCATCCGCCTTTGTGGGTATTCGGGCTGGGCTGAAAGCTTATCATCCTGGTTCCATGGCTTTAATGCGCTATTTAATTGCTTCTGTGTGCATGATTTTTTTATATTCTCGCAGCGCGAAAACCAAAAATATCACTGGAAAAGAAGTTTTATTATTAATGCTGCTCGGCCTTGTTGGGTTTTCCATTTACAATGTCGCTTTAAATTATGGAGAAATTTCGGTGCCTGCTGGAATTTCGAGTTTTATAATTAGTTTAATTCCTGTCTTTGTTATTTTTTTGGCGATTGTATTTTTAAAAGAAAAATTAAAATGGCCACAATGGCTGGGTGTTGCAATGAGTTTATTTGGTATTTTTATTATTGCTAAAGGTGAAAGTACAGGAGCTCATTTTGATTTTGGTATTATTTATAATTTAATTGCAGCACTTAGTGGTGCACTTTATGTGGTATTGCAAAAACCCTTATTACGAAAATTTAATCCGATTGAACTCACTACCTTTTCGATTTGGGCTGGGTCACTTTTTATGATGATTTATGCGCCTCAACTTTTTCACGATGTTCAACAAGCGCCAATTTCAGCCACTTTATCCGTTATTTATCTTGGTATTTTTCCGGCCGCCCTTGGCTATCTCTGCTGGAGCTACGTTCTCGCGAATTTACCAGCCTCAAAGGCCAGTACCTTCTTATACACCATGCCCCTAGTCGCAACGATCATGGGCTGGCTAATTTTAAGCGAAATGCCAAGCTTCCTCTCGCTTCTCGGCGGAGTGATCGCATTGCTCGGTGCGCTTATGGTGAACCGAAAATATCAGAAAAAAATTGTCCCCTCTCCCCTTGCGGGAGAGAGCATTTGAGACTATGCAATTTCCATGTCTCAATCTCTAGAGCCGTGAGCGAATTTCCCCACACACATCCAGTATCCAGCGCATAAAAGCCAGGTTTTTTGCAGTGTCCCATCAAGGAGGCCCAATGCCCAAAAATAATATTGCGCTCATCTTTTCCTCGCCACTCAAACCAAGGTCGATATAAATCATTCGTCGAAACAGCAGTGGTATTTTCTAAATCCAACTTTCCTTCCACCGTACAAAATCGCATTCGGGTAAGCGCATTAATTACATATCGTGCGCGAGAAAATCCTTCTAAATTCTCGGACCACTGATCGGGAACATCACCATACATATTTTTTACGAAAATTTCCGGATTTTTTTCGAGTAAAAGCTTGGTTTCTAGCGCGAGCTGATAAGCAAAATCAATAGGCCATTGCGGAGGAATCCCCGCATGCACAAGAGCATAATTATGAAGATCATCAATTTTCATTAAAGGCTTTTCGAGTAGCCAATCAATCAGTTTATTTCGATCAGAGGCATTTAAAATTCCCTCTAAAGTTAAATTCGAATTCTTGAAAGCGCCAAAATGAAGAGCAATTAAGGAAAGATCATGATTGCCAAGCACAGCAAAGGAATTTTTTAATGAAGCGGCGAAGCGTAAAACGCCGAGAGAATCTGGGCCACGGCTTACTATATCTCCCGCAAAGCCCAGAATATCTCGATTAGCATCAAAACCCACTGAGGACAATAATTCGCCTAAGGGCGAAAAACAACCCTGCACATCCCCGACAATATAGGTCGCCATCCCTATAGCGAGGAATTTAATTTAGGGGATTGATTGGTGAGACCTAAATTTAATTTTGTATCAATACCACGGAATAAGGCTTCAAAAATGGATGATTTTGAATGATAAAGCTTCACGTGATCCACCTTAAATTCTTTTGGCAAAATATCCCACATTTCACCCACGCCATCGGCGAGGCCTAACTGAACTGCTTGAGTGCCTGTCCAGAAATCGCCTGAAAAGAGCTCCTTAGGGTCGCCATTTAATTTGCCTTTACGTCCATTCATAACGAGCTGAATAAAATGCTGATGGGCTGCATCCAAAACCGTTTTGACTTTGGCTACGTCGGCAGGATTTAGCGGTAAAAATGGATCCAAACGGTCTTTATTATCACCGGCGTAAATCGCGCGACGCGTTACGCCGACTTTGTCCATTAAACCCGTAAAACCAAATCCATCCATGATGACACCAATGGAACCCGTTAGGGTGTCATCGTGCACATAAATTTTATCGGCAGAAACCGCAACAAGATAAGCACCTGAAGCTAATGCGTCATCGCCTAATACAATCACTTTTTTGTGATATTTAGCTTTAAGCTGCATAATTTTGTCGTGGATGATGGTCGCCTGCACGGGGCTTCCACCGGGGGAATTAATTTCGATCACAACTCCCTTTGCCGTCTTGTCAGCGAACGCTTTTTGCAAAACCGGTAGTACTTTTAAAGCAGAAAAACTTGTATTTGGCATAATGAGGCCATTTAAGCGCACCAAAGCCACATAAGGTTTTCCGCTATCGCTATCGGCATCAACCTTTGTTTTGCCGCTGGGGGAAAAAATCAAAATGATCCCCAGCAGAATCAAAGCTATCCAGGTAAAGCTGCGAATATTTTTCCAGCGTCTAGCCGTTTTTTTATCCGCTAATAACGCATTAATGACTTCATCAGATATTGGATCAGACATGAATTAGTCCCTCATTCTTACAACATAGACATCGCATTTTGCACTATGCAAAATGGCGTTTGCGCGTGAGCCTAATAAGATTTCAAGTCCATGATGGCTATGCGAGCCCACCACGACTAAATCGGCTTTAATTTCTTGTGCAGATTCGTGGACGGCGAGTTTCACCGAGCCACGCTCAACAAATTGGTGATCGGGAGGGATTTTAAATTCCGCGCACAATTCGGAAAGTGTCCCTTGAGCACTGGTCACCAGCGTTTGTTCAAGATTCGGGTCCAATGTCGCCGAAAATTCACCCGCATAGGCAAAGGGCGAAAATTCTATGACGTGAACTGCGTATATTTCTGCTTTAGATTCTGCGGCTATTTGTGCAGCGCGCTTGAGAACTTTCTTGCTAGCTTCCGATAAATCGGTGGCTACTAAGATTTTTTTGTACGAGAGCATAGTGTTGGCTCCTTTATTAGGTAATCTTCATTCTAAACGAAACCAATTGTTCCTGCTAGCACTGTGCTGCGTGAAAAATACCCCTCAGTAGCCCTGCTCCCTCTCTCTCATTCAAGGGGATCATTATCTTTTTCCCTCTCCCCTTGCGGGGGCAGGGTTACTGAGGGGGATTTTCTTAAAGAAGCGTCGCTAATTTGAATAAACTCCTCTATCGATATTTCCTGAGGACGCTTATTAGGATCGATATTAAGTTTCATAATGTCCGCCTCGGACAAATAAGGTTTCAAAGAATTGCGAATGGTTTTTCTTCGGAAATTAAAGGTGTTTTTAACAATTTCGGCAAAATGGGCAGGGTCTTTGGGTTGATAACGACCCGGAGGATTAGGTATTAATCGAATGACACTCGATTCCACCTTGGGGGGCGGATTAAACGCCATCGCAGAAACATCAAATAATTTTTGCGTTTGACAATAAAATTGCGTCATTACGGAAAGCCGGCTGTAATCCGGCGTATTAAGCTTAGCTGTCATACGGAGAGCCACTTCCTTTTGAAGCATCACATGAATGTCTTTAACGAAAAAAAGATAATCAAATAAATGAAATAATAGCGGGGTAGAAATGTTGTAAGGAAGGTTTCCCACCACGCGCAGCGAGGCCGGCTTTTCCGTTAGTGTAGAAAAATCAAATTTAAGCACATCCATTTCATGCAAATAAAAATGAGGAAATGATTTGAAGTGTTCACGCAAAAAAGCCGCTAAATCTCGGTCAATTTCAACCGCATCGACTCGGCCAGACCTTGGAATTAAAAATTCAGTCAGGACACCTTGGCCTGGCCCAATCTCAACAATGTGCTGATCACTTTGTGGAGAAACCGCATGAATAATTTTTTGAATAACATGGGAATCGTGTAAAAAATGTTGACCGAAGCGTTTTCGTGCACGAAATTCCATATTAATTGCTCGTGAGTTTTATAGCTAAATCTAAAGCGGCCTTGAAGCTGCCACTATCAGCGCGTCCGGTTCCGGCGAGTTCAAAAGCCGTCCCATGATCGACAGAGGTCCGTAAATAGGGCAAGCCTAAAGTGACATTCACCGCGTTGCTGAAGCTCTGAGCCTTGATTACAGGTAAAGCCTGATCGTGATACATCGCCAAAATTGCATCGCACATTTTTACATTATTCTCGGTAAAAGCCGTGTCGGCTGGCACAGGGCCGATAATCATATAATTTTGATCGCGTAATTTGTTGAGTGCCGGGATAAGCACCTCCACTTCTTCAGTGCCCATGTGCCCACCCTCGCCCGCATGGGGATTTATGCCACACACCGAAATTCTCGGATTTTTTATCGAAAAATATTTTTCAAGATCCGCCGCTACTAATTTCACAGTATTAAAAATTAAATCGCCGGTGATTTTTTTTGGAACTTCTTTTAAAGGAATATGCGTGGTGGCGAGTGCAACCTTCATCAAAGGAGTCACAAAGAGCATTAATGTGTTGCACGAATTGAGTTCTGCCAAAAATTGAGTGTGGCCCACAAAGTGAATTCCAGCATCATTAATGAGTCCTTTATGCACGGGCCCAGTAACCAGCGCTTGATAGGTGCCATCTCGGCAGCCTTCATGCGCCATGCTCAAGGTTTCTAAAACGTAAGGCACATTTTTAGTATCCGCTTGACCTGGCTTGCAAGGCACAGCCATTTTTACCGGGGAAATTCTAATTTTTTGAGGCCAGCGCAATCCTAATTTTTCAGCGCGCTCCTGCATCAGTAGAGGGTCCGCGATAAGCACAATCGGCAAATTGGGATTTGCAGAGACAAGCTCGCACAGAATGTCTGGGCCAATCCCGGCTGGTTCACCGGGAGTAACAGCAATCATTGCGATATAATTTTGACGTAAGCAGATTTACGCATTTTTTCCAGCCATTTTTGCAAAACGGCTTGAGATTTTTGCTGCATTACATACATCTTTGCTTGATCACGAGTTATCTGCTGTTGAGGGCCAGATTTTGTAGCAACGACTTTCAATAAGTGTAGACCATTGGGAGCGTGGATGGGGCCGATGACTTCATGCGCATGAGCATTTTTTAGAGAAGACAAAAATAATTCTGGAAGTGTGTTAGGATTTTGCCAACCCATGTCATTAAATGTGGCGCTTGGAAACTGTTTAGTCAAGGTAGACGTTGCGACATTCTTCTGCAAATCGCTTTTTATCTGTGGAACGATCTCTTTATTGGCAACTGGAACAACGACATCCAATAACTGAAATTGTTGCGCAGCACTCAATTTCTGCTTTATTTCAATTAAAGCGGCATTAATTTCGGGATCTGTCACTTTTATTTGTTCTGCCACAGCCGAACGTTGTAATTTCGTTAATAGCATTTGTTGACGGATATTTTTTTCGAATTCTGGAATACTCGCACCGGAACTTTTAATTTTTTGTTTTAATTCCGACACACTTATGTGATTCGATTTAGCGATATTCGAAATGGCGTCGTTTAATTCAGCGTTCGAAATTTTCACCCCAGCGCGTTTTGCGATTTGCAATTGCATTTTTTGTAAAATCAGCTGGTTTAGTACTTCCGAACGGAGTTTATCAGCGGGTGGCATTGCCGCATGAGCTTGTTGCATTCGAGCTTGCACTCCCCGGATTGCCTGGTTCAGCTCATCTTGTGTGATGATCCCATCATTAACAATAGCCACTACTTTATTTAGCGGTTGCGCAGCAAAGGCATTCATGGATAGCAAAAAACCGAATAAAATGCTGGCAAAAACAGCCTTGAAAATCTTCATCATTACCTCACTTGGATTTAAATGGGTCTACATAGCCTGGTATCGTCGATGTCAGCAATGTTGAAGGATCACCATTGCCTAAATCACCAAAGCCCTTCAGTAGAAGTTGCAGATAGTATACCGTTTGATAGTGATTTGTCACGCGCATTCCAGCGCCTGTCCCCACAACATTACTGCTAAAGAGAGAGCGGCTAACCACACCTCGAATCGCCCAACAGCAGGTTGAATACTCAACCCCGCCAAACAAATTTTGTTGCCGATTATTGGTAAGATCATAGTATTCATATCCGAGCACGTTTATGCTTCGGCTAATAGGCCAAGAAACACCACCGCTAATCAGCTGTGAAATTTG
Organism: uncultured Gammaproteobacteria bacterium; assembly: GCA_963711375.1. Classification (GTDB taxonomy): domain Bacteria; phylum Pseudomonadota; class Gammaproteobacteria; order Coxiellales; family Coxiellaceae; genus CAVQDV01. Next base: position 833,640 of record CAVQDV010000005.1, on the reverse strand, counting down.
TGTCGTATTTAGATTTTGCGGAATGACACCTAAATTATTGCTAGCAAATAAATACGACAGTGTTAGGGTGCGATTTCCAGGGCCGGAATAAGTGATGGTGGTATTGGCATTATTCAAGCTTTGATTCACAAAATCCCAAGCAACATTTCCAGTGATAGACCAATTTGCCCAAGGATAATACGTGATTTCCCCAACGAGGGGCGAAATACTGCCTCTAAAGGGCAGAACTGTTTGGCCCAAGGCATTTAAAATGGGCACTTGGGGAGCTTGGAAATAGTATTCCATGCCAATACCCGCATTTAAAATTTCAGTACCCGTTTTAGAGCTTAAAATGCGGGTTAAAGCACCCAAGCTAATTTGATTCGCATTTTCAAGGCGGTCAAAACCCGAGAGACGATTGGTGGCATAAAGTTGATCATAAGTAAAAGGTAATAACTGGGTATCAAAAAATGGCAGATTATTTTGATTTTGATAGGGCACGTACAAATAAAATAAACGGGGTTCAAACGTTTGCCGATATTTTCCATTCAAAAAATCGCGATCAAAATAAAGTCCACTGTCAATGTCGACAATCGGCAAATCTCGAAAGGCTTGGATTTGTGTTCGAGGAATATTCGGAGCGAGTGTTGAAGATTCTGCATCATAGATGGTGGAGTCATTGGTTATTGCTGGAGTAATATAACCTGATGCAAAAATCATCGGCAAACTTAGGGTAGACGCGCCATGATATCGTTGTCCAATAGGCTTTTGAAACGTGAGTGCGGGTGGGTAAATGCTCGAGTAGGCAAAATTAACATACTGAGAAGCGGACTCAAAATCGAAATGGCGAAAAATTCGGGGATAATGGCTTTCAATATCTATTTCTGGTAAACGCTGATATTGATCCTCCACGCCAGGGTATTGATCAATTAAGTGTAGGGTTTGATAGGCCTGCACAAAGGCCGTGGCCGTCCAATGTTTTTTCTCATAATTTACCCGAAATTCATTTTGAAGTTGATTGGCAAAAATATCGTTAAACGTGGTTCCATAGTCACGTAAATAATAATTATCGGTCACATAATTCAGTTGTAAACTGGTCGACAAGGCGCTCGTCAATTGAGTATTATTTTCTACGCTATAAAATCCACGGAAATATTGATTTCTGTAGCTGTTTAAGGTGGTAACATAGGGCGCAAGACTAAGCGTATTTCGATTTTGCAAAATGGTATTGGCAACATAGCGGTGAAAATACAAATCGTCGGGATTTATTGCTTCGTATATACGTCCTGTACTATTCGGAAATAAATAGCGGAACCAATCGCTTATCCCTATTCCGCGCTTTGTCATTAATCGCGGTGTAATTAACATGTCGAAATTTGGAGCCATATTCCAATAAAAAGGGAGGTCCGTTTCAAAACCGCGCTGCTGTGAACTTCCTAAAGTGGGGGTTAAAAAACCCGATTGACGCCTATTATCGAGGGGGAAATTAAAATACGGAAAATAAAAAATTGGCACTCTTTTAGCTCGAATGACAACGTTGTAGGCATATCCCCTGCCTTTATTATGATCTAAAATCAATTTTTTTGAATAAAGCTGCCAAGTGGGGTTCTGTGGTGAACAGGTCGAGTAATTGGCATTCCGCAGATGAATAACCCCGTCTTTATCCTTATAAGCAGATTCTGAAGTGCCGAAGGCTTCGTAGTGGAATTTGTTAACACTGATCCCGTTAATCTTTTTTTCAGTAACATGATAAATGGGATTATTAAAGTGCCACTCATGAGTTTCGGTGTAATAATCGGCAATTTTCGCCACAATTAATTTTCCAAGCTCGGACAATTTCACATGACCGACTAAATGAATATGATTAATTTTCCCGGTTTTTGTGTTGCGATAAATATAAGCCTTATCGGCATTGACGATTCTGCCCGGTTGTGTCATCACGACATTTTGGGTGAGAATTGAAACGCCATGCGAGGAAAAAGTGCTGGGTCCGCTGGCGGTAATTTCAGAGGGTGATTGATTGGGATCTTTGGGATTTGGATTTTCAATGAGAATTTTGGGCTCGGCATAGTGGCCGGCGCAGGCATTACATTTAGAAGTCTCTGGCACCCAGTTTAATACTTTGGCAATATAGTCGGGCGAATAAGGGGGCGAATCAGCGGCGGCGGTGTTTATCAAAGCCATCCCGGTGGTAAGACTAAAAAGGATGATTCGTAATTTACGTGTCATTGTGTGAATATACCCGAAGCGATTTAGCGCAAAAAAATAATGTTAGCCCAAAATCTGAACCTGAAGCGTTTTGGACGCATGTCGCTGGAGAATAATAGATGGCAACAAAAGAAGCAACGCAAAACTCGTTAGAGCTTACACGCTGGATTCAAAGTCTATTCAGTGCTGTGCCTTTTCGCCTGGAGCGCCTCGCTGGTGATGCAAGTTTTCGCTCCTATCATCGCGTGTTTATGGCCGATAAAACTTATGTAGTGATGTCGGCAGGCAAAGACAAAAATTCCTGTGAAGCTTTTGTGGCCTTGGCCAATGCGTTTCGGGCAGTAGACGTCATGGCGCCTCAGATTCTCGAGCAGGATCTAGCGTTGGGTTTTATCCTGCTGAGCGATCTAGGAGATGAGGTTTATTTAAATCAATTGACAGAGCATTCGGCAGACGACCTTTATCAACGGGCTTTTGATGCCTTGATTACGTTGCAAAGCTGCACGAGTATTCCGAATTATTCGCTTCCTCTTTATAGCCGGGAGCTTTATCTCACCGAAATGAATTTATTTAGGGAGTGGTATTTAAGCAAACATATGGGCTTTACCTTGACGTCCATGGAAAACGAATTATTAGACTATATTTACGATCTTTTAATAGTCGATGCTTTGGGTCAACCCAAGGTTTGTGTTCATCGAGACTATCATTCGCGTAATTTAATGGTTTTAGAGCCGAAAAACGTAGGTGTTTTGGATTTTCAGGATGCCGTCCTTGGTCCGGTGACTTATGATCTTTTATCCTTGCTCCGAGATTGCTACATCAGCTGGCCAGAAGAACGGGTTCGTTTTTGGGTGAAATCTTTTTTCCAGCAAAAAAATGCGCAACAATCGGTGATGATCAGTGATTGGGAACAATTTTATCATTGGTTTGATTGGATGGGCTTGCAGCGACATTTAAAATGTATCGGGATTTTTGCGCGATTAAATGCTCGTGATGCTAAGCCACAATATTTGAATGATATTCCTCGAATTTTGGAATATGTTCGACTTGTGGGCCAACGCCACTCTGATTTAAAAGAATTAACCGTATTTTTGACCAAAAGGAAAATTCTCACATGAAAGCCATGATATTAGCAGCCGGGATGGGTTCCCGACTAAAGCCGCTCACGGATCACACACCGAAACCTCTGATAAAAATTCAAGGGCGTTCGCTCATTGAGCATCATTTAGTGGCTTTGCAGCGCATTGGAATAGTGGACATCGTGATTAATGTGGCTTATCACGGCAAGCTTTTGATGGAATTTTTAGGTGATGGAAAAAAACATGGTGTGAACATCACCTATTCTTTCGAGGAAAATGGGCCTTTTGGAACCGGGGGCGGAATTTTACATGCCTTACCTTTACTCGGAAATTCGCCCTTTCTTGTGATTTCTGCAGACATTTTCACAGATTTTCCCTTTCAAACATTACTAAGCCAAGCTCTTAAAAAAGCGCATGTGCTAATGGTGGAAAATCCTGCTTGGCATGCTAAGGGTGATTATGGCTTATCCGAGGGCATTTTAAATTTTAATGACCCCAAATTGACCTATGCCAGTTTTGGCCTATTTTCTCATGAATTATTTGAAAATTGCAGTTCCAGCAATTTCGGCCTATTTTCGCCGGCATTTATCGATTCTGCCATTCACGCCGGAGAAGTAAGTGGCGAACATTATTCAGGTATTTGGCACAATATTGGAACGATAGAAGATTTAAGAGCCGCAGAGCGCGATATTATCCCAGGAGTTTCCGCTAAGGCGTGAACTCCTTAAAGTTCATCATTCTCCTCATGAAGGCATCAAATAAAGGGACCGTAAAAGCTATTTCACCATAAGACTGGCTGTAAATGAGACCCTTATTAATTAATTGATTCCGGATAGGCCCCAAGGATGTCACTTTTTTACCAAGCACCTCAGCAATCTGACCAGACATTACAGGTTCAGAACCTAATTCTGCCATGGCGCGTAAATACAATTTCTGCTTAAGCGTCAGCTGATCAAAACGCACCCTAAAAAAACTAGTATCAAGCTCAGCAAGCGCATATTGGCTTGCTTTTTGGGCATCCTCGGTCGTGATAGGTGATGCCGTAGCCACATCCCAAGCATGCTTTCCCCATTCTTGTAAAAAATAGGCATAGCCTCTTGTCTGCCGTAAAATCTCGTCTAAAGCGCCTTTCGAATATTCCACTTTTAATTTCTTTGCAGGCACTATAATGGCTTGAATTGAAGCCTCTTTATCCAGCTGACCAATACTAATAAATTCAAATAAGCGCTCGGCATATGTTTTAGCTTTTCCCATTTTTGCTGCAATTTGTGGGAGACCTGCGGCTACCATCACAATGGGCAAAAGATCTTGGGCGGCAATGTGAAGGGCCATGATTAATGCCCCTAGTTGCCCCTCATCCAACATCTGAAGTTCATCAATAAATAATACAATCGCTGTTTTTTTCTCCTTCGCAAGCGCACCCACCGACTGAAATAATTCCGTTAAACTTTCATCAAGTTCACGTTTTTCAGGGCGTCCCTGTTCTTGATCAATATCGATTCCGATTTCAACATCATGAAATTTCAATTTCATCGAATTCACGAAAGTGGCTAGCGCTCGAAGTCCTCGCCCTGCTAAATCCGCTGCCGCCTTTGTTCGGCTCAGTTTAAGGATGGCAGTCTTAATGCCTGGGGCCAATAAGGCAGGCAAAGAACGGTCTTCAGTTACCTCAAAGCGGACGACTAACATCTTGTGTAATTCAGCATTCTGGCGAATACGATTTAGCAATACCGTTTTTCCAGCCCCACGGAGCCCAGTCAAAATCATGCTTCGAGCAAAGCGACCAGCCTTTATTCGCTGTAAAGACGTTGAGGCTTTCGCTAAGAGCTCATCACGGCCTGCCAATTCTGGCGGTGGGGCACCGGCTCCAGGAGCATATGGGTTCTGCAGTGGATTCATGTTATATGAAGTTTATCCTAGTTTATGCGATTGAGATAAACTAGGATAAACTACTTATAACTTGAGCGCAATCTGCTCCCAGTAACTCTCTCCCCTTGCGGGAGAGGGTTAGGGGTATTTTTTAAACCACTTCCCCATATCTCCTATGAGTTCCTGACAAACACTATGCGCCATCGGGTACTGATGCCACTCGACACTATATCCCTTTGCAATCAACCCAGCTCGAGTTTCCTCGCCCAATGCAATCGGGATCACGTCATCATAAATACCATGCGCCATAAAAATAGGAATTTTATGGAGAGGCGCCTGAGGGGCGTGAGATAACACGGTTTTTATAGGCAAAAATGAAGATAAAAATAAAACGCCAGCTAAGGGCTCAGCATGTAACATGCTAGTCAATAATGCCATAGTACCCCCTTGAGAAAATCCAGCTAAAATAATTCGACTAGCCGGCATGCCTTTTTCTTTTTGTTCTTGAATAAGGGTTTCAATGGATTGAAACGATTCCAGGAGGCCTTTTAAATCGATCATATGCAGGCGCTCTAAATTTTCGATATCAAACCAAGCACGCATAGGCATGTTAGCATTTAGTGTCACTGGCCGAACGGGCGCATGGGGAAAAATAAACCGAATTTTTAAATCGGAAAGATTCATCTCGGACACAATAGGCACAAAATCATTCCCATCAGCACCAAGCCCATGAAACCAAATCACCGCGGTGTCAGGCTTAGGGTCTGTTTCAATAACAATGGCATCAAGTTTTGTCATGCAGGCATTATAACGTAATGTTCTACAGTATCAACAAACTCTTACCGTTCTTCTAAACCTATGCAAACCTATCCAAAGGTAGCTTTGCTGTTAGATTCCTGCTTCACAGAGGCTGGTTTCACTTTAATTTTACAATCAAAGCCAGAGCCTTCCTCTCCACCGGCAATTTACGGTGGAACTCACCGCATATTTTTTTAAAATTCACAATGCTTTCACACTGTATAATCGATTTATATACCTCTTTTTTATTTTTGTAAATTCGTATTTTAGGGTTTTTTTAGAAAGAAAAAGGTATGTTTAAGCAGATTTTGTACAGGCTGTTAAAAACCCCCTCTCCCGGGAGAGAATTACTGAGCTGTGTTAAATTCCCCTCTTACGGAAGCAGAATTCATGGAGGCTAGTTTGTTAAACTCAAGCATGTTACATTTTACAAGCTTATAAACACCAAAGTTCGCTAAAAATTACATTTATGACCAAATCTACATTATTTTTATTGATCTCCACATTAATCCTAGCAGGTTGCGGCCAAACGGGCCCGCTCTATCTTCCCAATCATCAAGCTACCAAACAGGCTCCTATAAAGCCAAACTCAGATACCGTGCAGAATATCTAAGTAATTGCTTGCACAATATCCGAGTAATTGATAGCATAATAACTAAGTAATTGCTTGCACAATATCTCAGTAATTGGAGGATCCATGGTCGTATCGCAAAGAATCGCTGAAGCTTTGGAACGAGTAAAATTCCTAGCGGATCAAAAGGGTGCTCACATAGTTAAATCCTCAGAAATTGCTCGAAAAGATCGGGAAATTCTGGTCCGAAACCATTGGCTTCAAGAGATTATCAAAGGATGGTATATCCTGACTCGCCCGGATGTTGCGCCAGGGGATACAGCGGCCTGGTATTCCAATTTTTGGGATTTTTTGAAAATTTATTTGCAGGAGCGCTTTGATAAAGACTATTGTTTATCGGCCGAAACATCCTTGGAACTCCAAATTGGGGCTTCGATTGTTCCGCAGCAGGTGATAGTCATAGCCCGTCAGGGTGGCAGCGTGCAAAAATTGCCCTTTGAGACCTCAATCCTGATTTATGCTGATCCCACTAACCTCCCTACGCAAAGAAATGAAATTCAAGGTTTGCAGGTAATGCCTTTGCCACTCGCCATTTGCAAAATTTCACCGACTTATTTTCGAAAATGCAGCGAAAATGCGGAAATTGCATTGCGCTCAGTACGCGCCTCCGCCGATTTAACACGTGTAATTTTAGAAAATGATTTTCATCGTGCCGCGGAAAGAATTTTAGGGGCGTATCAATTTTTAGGGTTAGAAAAGCCAGCAAACGAAATTAAACATGACCTGGAACGCGCCGGAATTATCGTTAAACCTAATAATCCTTTCGAGCAGATCACGCCTTTTTTGACACTAGGACAATTTCTTTCGCCTTATGCAGCCCGAATTGAAGTGATGTGGAATAAATACCGAGATGAGATTATCAAACTTTTTCCAAAAGCGCCTGGCTTGCCGAAAAATCCAAAGTTCTATCTCGAAAAGGTTAATGAACTCTATGAATATGATGCCTATAATTCTCTCTCTATCGAAGGCTATCAAGTGACGCCGGATTTAATTTTACGCGTAAAAAATAATGAATGGCAGCCAAGCCTTCATCCTGAAGATGCCAAAGAAAGAAATGCCTTGGCGGCGAGGGGATATTATGAAGCTTTCCAGTTGGTGAAAAAATCTTTAGAAAAAATATTAGAAGGAAAATCACCAGGAGATTGCGTGGCTGAAGATCTTTCTGCCTGGTATCAAAATTTATTTTCGCCTTCAGTGCGAGCCAATATTATTTCTCCATCAGCATTAGTGGGTTATCGAAATGATCGGGTTTTTATTCGTAATTCAAGGCATTCACCGCCACCACGCGAGGCGGTTTTAGATTCCATGGAGGCTTTTTTTAAATGCTTAAAGGCGGAGACAGAAGCATCCGTGCGCGCCGTTCTTGGCCACTACGTTTTTGTATTCATTCACCCCTACATGGATGGCAATGGTCGCACGGCTCGTTTTATTTTAAACACCATGCTGGCCTCTGGTGGCTACCCTTGGACGATAGTTGAGTTAAGACGGCGAAGCGAATACATTAATTCCCTAGAAAAAGTCCACACCGAAAGTGACATTTCTACCTTCACCCGGTTCATCATCGAAGAAATGAAAATTAGTCAGAATTATTCAAAAGCCCCCTAAATTTTGTCCCACACAAGGCTAATGGCCAATTGCAGTAATTCTCTTCCGATTAACCAACACCGCATTCACAATCCTCCCCATATTCATTTACGGCATGTTTTCCTGAACTTTTTTCAAAAATAATTTTCTTTAATCGTAGAAGGTCTTCCTTGAAATTAGTAAGAAAAGTAGATCTTGGTTCGATAGGTAAATAGGTTAAATCAATATCGACAGACAGTCTTGGCATATTTTGAATAAATAAATTAATTGCTGTCCCTCCTTTTAAGGCAAAGCTAGGGATTTCATTAATAGCTGGAAGTACATCCAGAAGTAGTTCTACTTGTTTCTTATATTGTGTATTTATCACTATTTCATCGGCTCTTCAAAGTGGGAACAGATAATAGGTATTTCGAATCATAAACACCACCCTCGCCGATTTTACGCTTACCACTGCCAAGCGCAATAGTTCGTAAATTAATTTCATTTAGCCAGGGATGATGGTGAAGTGCTGCCGAATGTAAAAAAAGTCTTTTGGCTTTTATTGATGTGCAATCCTCTAGAATGCTTTGAACAATCTGCGGGCGAAGATTATTAAGATTTTCCATTAATAAAATAGCTTCTTCATAAGTTTCATATTTTGGTACAGCATGCATCATTTCTAATATCGCCCGTTCAGGACAGGAAAGTTTTAAAGAATGCCCGCTAAATTCTCGCGAAATTATAGACTGATTTTTTTTTGTATCAAACAGGCTTGTTTTTATGAAAATGAATTTTGTTTCGCCGAATGTCCCTTTTCCTGCCCACGCAGGTACAGCAACATCTGGTGTGCTATATAAAAATATTTGTTTGATACCGCTGAGCGGAATATAGTGCGCTCGACCTAGCAAAAGTAGTGCTGTTTTTCCTCCAATATGAACTGGAAGCTGTAAGTAGTGTTGCAGACTGTCAACGGCTCCTTCCCAGCAGATTTTACCACCCAGTTTTTGATAAGCCTTGCTTTCAAGCTGTTTCAGCCACCCTGAGTGTACATACCACCAGATCAGTTTTCGAGAGATCCCATTCTGATTTAGCCAGGTTGATGGCAAAACAACATCTAAAGGCAGTTGAGAGATAAATTGGTTTAATTTTGAATCTTTTTGTCTAGCCATGCTAGACTATATTGTTTATTTATAAACTTTGTCAAGTATAAGTTTAACTTTTATATATTTAGTCTAGTAATGCTAGACAAACTTAGTATTTTGGAAACTTTTCCTAATTTTTTTCATCATATAGACCCTTAGGTTCACAAATCAACCAATTCTGAAATAAATACCAACAAACTGCCTCAAAGCTTTGCTACCGAGCTTTTCGGATGCTCTTGCGCAAGCTAACAACCCAGGCCCCAGGAAAAATTCCGAAAAAATCCCCCAAAAAAGTGAGGTTATTTAATATTTCCTTAATATATTGGTGGTACTATCAATTCATGGATAATAAAGTATCCATTTAGAGGGGGCTATATGAGTCGAAAAGATGACGTTACATACATTATTCTTGATGAAGAGTTCTTTAATCTTGAACCTGAGAATAATGAGAACCTTGATAAGCTTGCGTTCCATGATGCAGCAAGAGCTTGGGCTAAAAAAGCTCAAGACTTTGAAAAAGATACTTACTCTGAAGCATCAATTATGAAGTTAGACAGTGATGCTTCCATTAGGTCTGAGTTCCTTCGTGAATTTGAACGTAATGGTTATCGCCAATTTTATACTGATGGAAAATCACCAACCAGTTTCTCTGACCAAGCCAAAAATTTTAAAGATAAGTATGGATTTACAGTCCCCCAAGCCAATTTGGCGGTCGCGCTAATTGCCCAAAAGGGAGATGTGAAAGCTCCAATGGCACTCCTAGGAAAAGCTGGCCAACAAACCAGTGCTGGGTTTACCAATCAGGAAGATGTTGCGGAGATTCCAGGAAAAGGTAAAGAAGAGTGGGATGCACCATCAAATGAGGAAGGTTCTTCTGAGTCCGATTTATCCAGTGATTTATCGCGAAAACGATCTTTGGGTACACCAGAATTGATAGATGATTCTCATTCACCGAGTTTCGATCAAAAAAGACAGTCTCAGGACAGTGACATCATAGAGAATGCAGACTTCTCTGACAATGCCCTAACAAAGCAAGTATCTCCCCTGCAACGCGGCATAATCTTTGCTCTAGGATCAGAAGTGTATAATTCCTTCTTTCAATCTCTATTTTCGGGGCATACAGTTTTAGTTCCAAGAAACAAGAAGGAGTCATTGGATTATCAAGCAGTGGTAATGCAATTTAGCTTTAATTTTTCAGAGTATCAGATTCTTGAGTTAACAGAAGAGAAGGGCAGTGGTGCCTTGACCCTTATCGCTAGTGGCAGTTTAAACGCAACCAGTAGGCTTAATGGAGGAGTTACGCAAGAAATTGCAAAGGCCCAAATTTTAGGAAAAATTGTTTTTGACAAAGGGCTCAACATAAGCTTCACCCCTGGCCTTTTCCGATTGACTGAGCAGCAGTCGACCTGTATTGAAGGGCTCGAGAGTTCTCGCACACATGGATTTTTAATAAATGATTCAATACCTGGGCACTCAAATGTTTTCGTTTCCACCCCAACTGGCAAGGCGGCTAGCGAGTTCGAATTACCAGAATTTTTTGAAGACGCTGTTAAAAAACTTCGCCGAGCTGAAATTTTCGAGCAATTATATGGAATAGTTGGCGAAGCGAGAAAGCATGAGATATTTGAAATGCACGGCTCAAAATACGATGATGAGGCACTTCTTCTAAGGCTTCATAAAGAATTAGAGCATGCTGTTACGGCTGGGGAAGAAGCTCTTAGAGAATTAATAAGCGAAGAAAACTCCGAAGTTGATCCTTTTGCAGATAGAAAAAAATCCCTAAAAAACTGGGCCCTATTTTTCTTAGGGGGAAAATTGGAGCTTTTTTCTTCTGAAGATAAAATTAAGAACTTACAGGGAACACTGGCTCTGATTAAGTCATTTACACTCTCTTTGCGGGCAAATAATTCAGTAAGTTTCAATGAGGCCGAGAAAGATTGCAAAGCTCGACTGGGAATGAAAGTGGTGGACTGTGAAACCAGGGAACAAAATATTTCTTTGCTTGAATCCTTGTTTAGTATCAACATGAAGCCAGACTTCAAAGACACTTTTATAACCGCAAAAGAGAAAGTGGAATTATTAAGTAAAGCCTCAGAATTACACGCTTATTATTCCCAATTATGTAATGATAAAGGAACATCTAATGAAAAAATAAAACAAGTTGTTACACAGCTTCAGGCTATAGATGACTTCTTTAATGCTAGCAAAGAGGATATCAATAAAAAGTACCAGAAATTTGTTACAGACACAGATCAAGTTCATGAGGGCTTTAATGATAATGTAAACACACACACAAACATTAAAGGAAAAAATAAAGAAATTCTGGATCTTTTAGCTAAAATTCAATACGCTGCTGCCGTTCGTTCGCTTCAGTCGGCCGTGGAAACAGCCAAGAGTGATCCGAACAGAGATCCGAACAGAGATCTCCTCCCCACTTTGAAACTTTCGTGGGTCTCAGACACCGAATCTTTGATAGAGGAAGGGAATAAACTAGTAGTCGACAATGCTACCAGTACCGATGCAAGAATAAAAATGACCAATCAGATAAAGGACCTCGACGCTTGCTATCGAGCTGAAACACTTGATAAGCTCCCAAGCGCATTTGATGCATATAAAACATCCACTGCCTCAATAAAGACTATTGGTGATTCTAGTAAAATTGAAAGGGTTCGTTTCGGAACAGGAAATCCGCTATTGAAGTATTTGGGATTTGGTCTTGTTATTGCTGGCCTAATTCTTATCGGTGTTGGACTCGCCTTATTTTTTACTGGAATTGCTGCGGTAGCTGGAGTTTCCCTTATTGTTGGAGGGGTTTTTGTTCTTTCGCTAGGGGGTGGCTATATATCTATGCACAAAGAATCGGGTTGGGCTAAAGCTAGTAGTAAACAGCAAAGCCTGTTTAATAAGAAAGAGCCTGAAATTACAGGAAAAGTACGGGAGTTGCAGAATGATAAAACTAAACAAATAGTTGATGATCATGATCAAGATGTTACCAAAGTTCTTGGAGACAATGGCCCCGATATGCACGAAGTGGCCCCGGTCAAATTGAAGTAATAACCAGGAGTTCCCGCTCGCTAAAGCGGGAACTCCTTCCTGGTATTAACGCTGGCGCGGTGGGGATGACCGCTGGCGCCCAGGGGGGGGGAGCCTTGCTTCCCCTGGGGACCCCCAGCTTTTTGTAGCAAATTCCGCTTTAGCGGGAATTGCTGAGTAATAACCTAGATCAAGTACGAATATAGCCAAATTGTTAAAATAGAAGGCAGGCAAAGATTAGGAGTAAGGATAATGCGAAGCCAGTTGTTTAAGGAAAAAGGAAAATGGATTGAGTTAAAAGAATTCTCACCAGATAAGTTAAAACAAAAAATTAACGAAATTGAGTCTTGCAAGGAGTCAATAATAAAAACCCAGGTAACGTTCCGGGTGGAGTTAGAGACTCTCAAAAAATCTTCATTTTTTAATATCCAAAATTTAATTGGAATATTTACCTTCATTAAGGGAAACCAAAAGCTTCAAAAATTAATAGACGAAAAATTGGACCCTGCACTTGAACAAAAAAAAGCGGAATTAGAAGAATTGGAAAGATATTGTGCCAAGCTAATGCCAGGCTAGCCTTTTTTGCCTTTTCGTTCAATTATTAGATTCTCGCTCGGGAAATACTATTTTTGCCATGGGGGAAGCTCCTAATTGGGCTTGATCTCACCAAATGACAATCTAGCTCACCACTGCTGCCCGGTTTTGCGTTTAAAATCCGGCACTCTTGACTCGTGCGCATAATGGTCTATGATGTGCGCGTGTTTTGATAAATTACAAATCTTTAAAAGGAGATAAACATGAAAAAAATGATTAATGGATTAGCGGCGATTTTGCTTGCTGCTTCAACTTCAGCCTTTGCTGCGCCTACTTTTATTCCGATGGGCAATGTAGTCACCTCGGTTAATAATAGCTATGACCTAGCTTATTCCAGTTTCCAAGGTGTTAAGTACAACGCAGACCTGCCAGGTTATGTCCCACCATCAACGAAAGCTCCCTACGGAGTTTATGCAAGCACCTCAATCCAAGTTCCTCAAATCGGCGATGTGAATACCGTCACTTACAAAGGAACCAAATATGGAACGGGCTGCACCTTTCAATTTGTTTATCAAGGCAATGGAAAATTCCAAGTGTCTTCTTTAACCAGTACTTGCTCAGTTCAGACCAGTGTAAACGGGACTGACTTAATCCTTCAATAATTGCTGAATATTGCAAAAAAGCCAAGCCAGTCTTGGCTTTTTTATTATTGAGTGAATGCTTGGTGGAGCGCTTGAAGTGAGTTTCAGATACTATGAAAAGCAGACCTTGGCACAGGGTGCCGAATTTTAAATTTTTAATGTCAGTTTTGTGGAGAGAAGCGAATGTCTAAAAAACCAAGTGCTGTTGTCCTTTTTTCTGGTGGGCTTGATTCTACTACGTGTCTAGCTTATGCAAAATCCTTAGGGTATGAATGCCATGCTTTAACCTTTGATTATGGGCAACGACATGAGGGTGAAATTAAGGCGGCTGAAAGAATTGCACGGCATTTTCAAGTTAAATCCCACAAAGTATTTAAATTTCCCTTGGGGCAAATTGGTGGATCGGCATTAACGGATTTATCGATAGAGGTGCCGGATTTTAAAGGTGGGTCAGAAATTCCTATCACTTACGTTCCCGCACGCAACACTATTTTTTTGTCCGTTGCATTGGGCTTTGCGGAAGTGATCGATGCGGAGGCGATTTTTATTGGAGTAAGTGCCACTGATTATTCGGGATATCCGGATTGTCGTCCTGAGTTTATTAATGCCTTTCAACAGTTAGCCAATTTGGCCACGAAAGCGGCTGTTGAAGGGAATCCTGTAAAAATTATCACTCCGGTTATTCATTTGTCAAAAGCGGATACGATTAAATTGGGTCTTTCGCTTGGAGTGGATTATTCCATGACGGTTTCTTGCTATCGTGCTACGCCAGATGGCCAAGCTTGTGGAAGTTGCGATAGTTGTTCGTATCGGAAGAAAGGTTTTGAGGAAGCTTTGTTGGAAGATCCTACTTTTTATTACCCCTCACCCTAACCCTTTAAAATCCAAAAAAAAGCCGGGAAAACCCGGCTTTTTTAATTCAGAGAATTATCTGTAGAAGTGCCAAATCAATCCTAGATTGAATGAATCTTCATAGATGTTGTGGTACCTAGTAGAGAATGCTCTCATATTGAAGCCATTTCCAGCAAGCAACTGAGCACTTGTATCTATGCCATTATAGCTATTAACATCAAACTCAGTACGCAAACTTAAATTGCTGCAAATAAAAGTATCTACACCCAGACCAAGTTGATAGCCATCGAGCCAAACATCACGACTAAAGGTCAAGACATTAAGTTGGTTTGGTGTAAGCGCAGGAGCGACTACAATTGGCGAGCCACCCATTATATTGCTGATGCTGAACCGAGCACCAACATAGCCCACGCGACCATAGATCAGAGCGTAGTCAGATACTTGATAGCCTGGAAGGAACGAAATGCTAAAGTCCCCTTGCTTAGTGAGGCGGAAGTAGTCGTTGAAGCCAAGTAGCACGCCTCCGTTAAAGGGTTGGGCAAGCGAATAACGCCCATTTGCACCATCGATGTTTCCACCTAATTCTACAGCAGTATACCAACGATTCGGGAAGTTCCATGCCCAAGCGCCAAATGCACCAATATTGAAGCCAGAGATCATCGAGTCTCCGCCTGCAGCGGTAATATTATCGAGGGTGGTGAAGCCGGCAGCATTGACGTTCATTTGACGGTCTTCCCAGTAGGTTGCACGTGAACCCACTAAATCACGGCTGCCATTAATACCAGCATAGAAGCTCATGCCCACATGTGCAGGAGCCGTATCTAGGTCTGGCGCATTCCCTTGGCGACCGAAGTAATAGACCGCAGCGAGATTATATCTCTCAAGATCGGGGCTTACTCGGACAGGATTGTTGAACGTACCGCCAGTAGGTGCTTGGAGAACACCAAGTGGCACAACGTTAGTTCTCGCAATCAGGTCATAGGTTTCCCAATCATATTCTTGAGAAAGGGCTAAATGTGGGCCCAATTGTGTGTTAGCACCTATACCAAAACGGAAACCAGATTGGTCCACGTTTCTGCGAGGTGGAGCAGCAACAGCGTTAACGTTTCCTGCGGTGTCTGAAATCGGAAATCCGCTTAAAGAGAACTCACTTACCACCCAGCCAATATCAAGGAAAAACTCAGAACCTGGGGCCACATAAAAGCCAGGAAGGAACGATATACCAAAAGTTCCATACATACGAAGGTCGAAGTTCGTGGTAGCCGTTGTTGTGCCGGTTAGTTGGTTTGCAATTAAGGTGGGGTCATACATGACTTCATGATCAGAAGACAGGTCTCCATATGCTTCTAGACCGAATGACCATCGATTCCAGACGTAGTCATAGCCGACCCCTAAATTGCCATCCCAACCAAAAGCACCGGAATTAAGCAAATTGCTTTGGCTGAGATCTGAAGCTTGACCATTAGCAAGAGTAATATAGGTTTGGCGAAAAGAAGTGTTTTGCGCATCGCGGCTTATACCGAGTTGAACAAAGGCACCACCGAAATAGGCAGGGGCTGGCGCAACTTCTATGCCTCCTGCGTAAACATTAGAAGCGGCTGCCATCAAAGCGGCAACAGCAATTCCTTTTTTTAACATGTTGAATCCCTCTCATTGTGTTAGTGCATGTGGTCTTTCTTGACCACCGAAATTATTATATTGATAATTAATAGCAAAAGCAAAAAAAATAGCCGGGCGAACCCGGCTTTTCATCGCATCAAGAATTAACCGAAGAAGTGCCAAATCAACGCGACGTTGAATTGATCTTCCACAAGGTTTCTTTGACGTGCGCTGACCACTGTAGTGGTTTGGCCAAGCGGTACGCCATTAATAATGTTAATGTTAACCCCGGTTAAGAGGTTATTGTTGAGGTTTTCATATTGGTTAATATTAAACTCAGTACGAAGACTTAAGTTTTCATAAACCCAAGTGTCAACACCAACACCCAATTGCAAGCCGCTCAACCAAGAGCTTCTGCCATTAAAGTTCCCCAAGAAGCCATTTTGAACTGCCGTGAGGTTTGGATTGCCATTGACATTTCCAGGGGGAAACCACCCGCCTGCTAAAAGAGTTCGAGTTCTGAACTGAGCGCCAACATAGCCTACTCGACCGTAGATAAGAGCGTGATCAGACACTTGAAAACCAGGTAACAAGGCCACACCAAAGTCCCACTGCTTTTGAAGACGAGTGATGGTAGAAGAGGCCAGCTGACCCAAGAAGACTGCTCCAGCAGGAGTTGTCACTGTTGTTCCAGTTTGATCTTGATTAGCGCTTCCATTAAGACTGTCGAAGTTAACAAATAACTCGCTACCAATGTACCAACGATTACTGAAGTTCCAGCCGTAACCACCTAAGAGGCCAAGATCCCAGCCTGTCACTTTCATGGTTCCAGACAGATTGACTGAGTTATCTGCAGTAAGCACATTATTGATATCAAAGTTAGTCGTTCTGTTATTCCAATACAGGGCTTGAGAAGAGACTTCTTCATAGCTGCCGTTTAGACCCGCATAGAAGTGACCGCCAACCTGTGCAGGCGCAGATTGTAGATCTGGCGCATTACCTTGACGAGCAAAGTAGTAAACAGCGGCTAAGTTGAATTTGCCTACTGAAGGGCTAACTCTAACCTGTCTGGTTGCAAGCAATCTTTGGGTTTGGTCCGCAATAATACCTTGGATGCCACCGGTAATATTTGCGTTTAAGTTGTCATAGGCTTCCCATATGTATTCTTGGCGGACAGCCACGTGTGTTCCGACTTGAGTATTAGTGCCGACACCCAAACGGAATCCAGAAAGGTCTGCGTTAGCTGTTGGAAGGCCTGTTGTGTTTTGAAAAGCTAATGGCACAGGATTCGGGAATCCTTGGAGTTGGAAGCGGCTGTTAACATAGCCCAATTCCAAGAAATATAAAGAACCTGGGGCAACGAAGTAACCAGGCATCAAAGAAACGCCTAATGTGCGAGTAAGACGCAGTCTTTCCCAGCTGGTCGTGAATGCACCTGTTACCAAATTCACAGGGTTATTGGACATGAGTTGTGTTCCACTCGCGGTGCTAAGATCACCAAAGAATTCGAGGCCTAAAGTCCACTCATTATCCCATACATAAGTGTAACCAAAACCTACAAAGCCATCCCAGCCTGGAGCGCCGGCGTTCACGCGGTTGAAGGTATTTGGGCCAACCGTTACGAAGTTATTGTTAACGTTCGTAAGCGTAGTAGTCGAATTTTGGCGAAAATTATCTGCAACATCGTCGCGGCTTAAACCAACATCAACATAAATACCACCTATGTAAGCTGGTGGCGGTGCTTCTGGACCACCCGCGTAGGCGCCAGTGGTTGCTGCAACTAAAGCAGCAGCCGCTATTCCTTTTTTTAGCATATTCGTCCCCTCTTTTTTGGGTTAAGTTAAATAACATAACTCGTGACCAACCCTGATCACAGCATTATTATATGGAGAATTAAAATTAAAAGCAAAGATTTAGTATTTTTAATGAAGGACTTAGAAAATAATTTATTTTTTATCGAGTAACATTAATTTGTCAGGGGTTTTCGCTCCTTTTTAACTGACTATGAGGAATGCACATATTGTATTTTAAAAATTTTCCTTTAAACTGGTTTCTGTCTTAAAAGACCTAAAACCCGAGGTAATCGTGATTACATTTAGCAAAATGCAGGGATTAGGAAATGATTTTGTTGTGATAGATGCCACAAAAAATCGAAAGGATTTTACATCAGCACAAATAAAAATAATGTCTGATCGAAGATATGGGATCGGATTTGATCAGCTATTGCTGGTGGAATCCAATACCGATAATACGGCTGATTTTAATTATCGAATTTTTAATGGTGATGGATCAGAGTCCTATCAATGTGGCAATGGTGCGCGTTGTGTGGCAAGGTTTATTCGCGAACGGGGCTTGAGTGATAAGAAATCGATTACCTTAAAAACAAAACAAGTCTCAATGCAATTGTCGGCTTTAAGCGGAAACCAAGTTCAGGTGCTTTTAGACCCTCCGAAATTTGAATCCAATGCCATTCCGTTTGCTCTCAATCAAGAAGGTCCTTCTTTGGCATTTTACCCCGTGAATGTTGGGAATCCTCATGCGGTTATTTTTGATGGTGCTCTCTTGGATATAGATTCGGTGGGTCAGTTTTTAGGTAAGCACCCTTACTTCCCAGAGGGGGTTAACGTCGGCTTAGTGAACGTTAATTCACTACAAGAAATTGATCTACAAGTTTTTGAACGGGGTGTGGGACGAACTCTGGCTTGTGGCAGTGGGGCTTGTGCGGCAGTTGTTGCTGGAATTGCATCCGGTCGCTTGAAAGGGCAAGTTAGCGTAAGGCAAGCGGGGGGAGACTTACTAATTTCGTGGGCGGGAAAAGGCCAACCCATTGAAATGATTGGCCCAGCGGAATTTGTGTTTGAAGGAAATTATACATTGTAATTATTGTAATTGCGCTCTCGCCAAAATAAGCTACAATTATCACAACCATCAATTAGGAGTATGCGCATGGCACTTAAGAAAAAGGTAAGCAAGGCACCAAAAAAAGCCAAGGTGGCCAAGCCCAGCGCAAAGAAGCCTGCGAAAAAAGCACCGGCTAAAAAAAGCGTTGTGAAGAAGACTAGTGTACCGGCTAAAGCCAAAGCCAAAGCTAAAAAGGCGCCAGCTAAACCGGTAAAAAATGTGGTTTCAAAGAAGCCTGCTGCTAAGAAGAGCCCTGCCAAGAAGGCTCCTCAGCAAGTGATGAATAAACCAGTAATTAAGCCTGTTGTGGCAAAGGCCCCTCAGCAGGTGATGAATAAGCCAGTGATTAAGCCTGCTGTGGCAAAGGCCTCTCCTGTAAAAGCACTGCCAAAAGAAGCTCCTTTGAAACGCCCTAACCCTGCTAGCAAAAAAATGGTGGGTCCTGTCGAAATTGCCCCCTATCAACCTGGCGTGAATGAAGAATACATGAGTGAAGAACAGCTCGAGCATTTTCGGCTGATTCTTAATCAGTGGAAAGATCAGCTGATGCAAGAAGTGGATTCCACCGTTGGTCACATGAAAGAAGAGGCCATTTTATACCCGGATCCCTTGGATCGCGCGGCTCAGGAAGAGGGTTTTAATTTAGAGCTACGTACTCGAGATCGCGAACGTCGTTTGATCAAAAAAATCGAAATGTCCTTAGATAAAATTGATAATGGTGAATATGGCTTTTGCCAATCTTGCGGAACGGAGATCGGCCTGCGTCGTTTGGAAGCACGCCCCACCGCCGATAAATGCATTGATTGTAAAACCTTTGAAGAAATTCGTGAAAAACAAAGTGGCCTGTGATCAGATTTTTATTCGTAAATTAAGGGTGCCAGCTTTTATTGGCATTTATCCTATTGAGCAGGAGCAAATGCAAGATATTTATTTGGACTTGGATTGTTCCTTTGATTCAACTCCTGCCGCTTTATCGGATAATATTTACGACACATTGAATTACGAAAAAATCTGCAAGTGCATGAGCGAATATATTTCAAGTAGACGTTTTAATTTAATGGAAAAATTAGCGGAAGATCTTGTGCAGCTATTATTCCGAGAATTTCCGATTCAATCTTTGCGCCTAAAAATTTTGAAAAAACCCTTCGATATTAAAAATGCCCGATTTGTCGGCCTGGTGATTGAAAGAAAATCAGAAAATTACCCTCACCCCACAAGAGATGCAAGGGGCAAGGCAACCATTATCCCCTCTCCCCTTGCGGGAGAGGGTTAGGGTGAGGGGAATCATAATGGAGTATAAAAATGATACCAAACAAAAAAAACAGTTTCAAAAAAGAAGGGAACCCACTAATAACTGAACTAAGAGAAATGCGTTTTGCTTTAGGGAGAAAAATCGAACATGCAACGGTATTTATTATTGTTGTTTCGGGCGGTTTATGTATATTGATTTCAATCGTTTGCACCCTTTTGGCTCATTAATACTATTTAAAAAATTCTCTTATTGGATTTTGATCATTTCATAGCAATTCCCGCTAAAGCGGGAGTTGCTACAAAAAGCTGGGGGTCCCCAGGGGGAGCAAGGCTCCCCTTGGGCGCCAGCGGTGGGTCCCCCACCGCGCCAGCGTTAATACCAGGAAGGAGTTCCCGCTTTAGCGGGAGCTTTTCACAGCAATTCCCGCTAAAGCGGGAGTTGCTACAAAAAGCTGGGGGTCCCCAGGGGGAGCAAGGCTCCCCTTGGGCGCCAGCGGTGGGTCCCCCACCGCGCCAGCGTTAATACCAGGAAGGAGTTCCCGCTTTAGCGGGAACTCCTGATCATTTCATTGATCGGCCGCTATCGATATTTAAAATTTGCCCAGTAATGCTCGAAGAATTCGCGAAAAATAAAACTCCATTCGCAATATCCATTGGATCTACTTTTCGATTGAGAACCGTTTTTTCGAGTACTTTTTGTTGTCCTTCTACATCCAATGTATTGATTCCTTCGGGCCAGAGAGTTGGACCAGGAGAAATTCCATTCACACAAATTTCCGGACCTAGTTCAAGGGCGAGTGATTTTGTCATCATGGCTAATCCGGCTTTCGCGATGCAATAAATCGGATAATTTTTAAAAGGTTTTTCGCTGTAAATATCAATAATATTAACGATGTGGCCATTATTTTTGGCAAGATGTGGTGCCGCCTGTATCGTTAAAAAATAGGCGCCTTTTACGTTTCCATTAACGAGCTCGTCCCATTGCTGAGGGGTTGATTTCAGTGCAGGTGTTGGATAAAACGAAGAGGCATTATTGACTAAAAGATCCAAGCGGCCCCAGGCCTTACATGCTTTTCCGATAATTTTCAAAGTGGTCTCAACAGAATTTAAATCACCCTGGACGATAAAAGCTGAATCATTTCGCTTTGCATTGAGTTCCCAGGCCAATCCCTCAGCATCCGCTCGGGAATTGCGGTAGTGCAAAACCACGTTATAAGAGGCCTGATGCAGGGTTCGCGCGATAATAGCACCAATACGGCGCGCACCGCCGGTGATGAGAGCTACTTTGTTTGACATTATTTGAACACCCCTTTATAACGTTGTCCATGAACCATCATTTAAACTTACCAGTGCCAAGCCCAATTGCCAAGGCTCATAGCGAGCTCTTGCAGGCGAGAATCGCGGACAAAATTCATCGCGAGGGGCCCATTACGTTTGCGAAATTTATGCAGATGGCTTTATATCAGTCGGGCCTAGGATATTACAGTGCGGGAGCTAGAAAATTTGGCGCAGAAGGAGATTTTGTGACAGCGCCTGAAATTTCGCCTTTATTTTCGCGTTGCCTTGCAAATCAGTGTGCACAAGTGTTATCCGAAATTCCTGGTGGCTCTATTTTGGAGTTTGGGGCTGGCAGTGGTGTGATGGCCAAAGAAATACTGTTATCTTTGCAGACTAAAAATAATTTGCCTGAACAGTATTTTATTTTAGAGGTCAGTGCGGATTTGCGCGATCGTCAGCAGAAATTATTGGCAGAATTAGACTCAGCGTTGTTTAATCGCGTGAAGTGGATAGAGGATTTATCAAGTCCATTTTCAGGCATTATTTTAGCAAATGAAGTGTTAGACGCTATGCCAGTGACCAAATTTTTAGTCGATAAAGAAATTCGTGAATTTTATGTAGATTTTATTGAGGGCACATTTTCTTGGCATTTGGGTGAGCTTGAAAGTCCTGAATTAGTCGATAAAATTAAAGCGCTTTCCCTCGAACCGGCCTATGAGTCCGAAATGAATTTTATGTTGACTCCCTGGATAAAAAGTCTTTCTTCTGTTTTAGAAAAAGGGGTTGTTATTATCATCGATTATGGCTATCCGGCACGTGAATATTATCACCCAGAGCGTAATCGTGGTACGATTATGTGTCATTATCAGCATCGCGCTCATGATAATCCTTTAATTAATGTTGGAATCCAAGATATTACCGCACATGTGGATTTTACGGCCATTGCAGAGGCCGCGGTCGACAACGGTTTTTGTGTTGAGGGCTTTTTGAATCAGGCCGCTTTTTTAATGAATTGCGGAGTAATGGAATTTTTCCCTCCTGATGATGAGCTTGCTCAATATCGTGCAAGTCAAGAAATTAAAAAATTAACGATGCCTTCAGAAATGGGCGAATTATTTAAAGTTATGGCGTTAACTAAGGATTTTTCCGAAGAGTTAATCGGGTTTTCTAAAATGAATCGAGTGGAGCGGCTTTAGTGAAGCATGAAAAAACGTTAAAAATACATCGAGGCAGTTTGCGATTCGCGGCGGGGCATTTTACCATTTTCTCAAAAACCTCTCGTGAAAAAATGCATGGGCATAACTATTATGTGGAGGTGGAAATAACAGCCGCTGTCGATGAAGCCGGCATTACTTTCGATTATCGAATTATAAAAACGAAATTATTCGAAATTTGCGCGCAATTAAATTCCTATTTTTTGCTTCCCTTGAAATCACCTTTTTTGGAAATTTCAGAGCAAGGTGATTACATTGAGGCTATTTTTAACGAGAAAAAATTATTTTTCTTAAAGGAAGACGTGAAATTATTGCCTATCCGAAATATCACGCTAGAAGAACTCTCAGACTGGTTCGTCAACGAAATTCTCTCTGACATAAGCTTTATTCAAGACCACAAAATCTCGAAAATCCGAGTCGATGTTTTTAATGGCTTGGAACAAAGTTCCTGTGGTGAAGCGAATATTTAATTATTGCCCCCAGGGATTAAGAGTACCATCCTCATTTACAGTCAGTCTTATGGTGAAATAGCTTTTACCGTCCCTTTATTTGATGCCTTCATGAGGAGAATGATGAACTTTCAAGCGCCGAAATGATGGCGGCAATTTGTTTTTTTTGCAGAGCCTCTGCAAATGCAGCTCCTTTTAAATCTTGGGCTTGTAATCCTTTGGTGCTGATTGAGTTTATAGCTTCTAGGGATTTTAATAATCTTTTGCTTTGATCGAATCTTAAGTTGGAAATTTCGTTGCCAATTTCGCAGGTTTTTAGGAATTTCTCGAAGCGTTCGGGTCTTCTTAATGCATCCGTTTTTTTAAGAAAAATAAAAATATCTTCTGCGGATGCTTTTTCAATGTGTAAATAATCTTGAAAAAAATTAGAGACTAAAAGCGATAATGCTTTAAATTCATTGGGGACTTTAAATCGCGCATTAATTCCCAAAGCATTTTTTTCATCTAGATCGATAAAAAGCGAGGCGAAACGAATTTCAGTGTCATCATTTTTTTCAGCAGCCTTATGGAGGGCTTTTATGCCATTTTTTTCGAGTTTAATTTCCGGGAACAATTTTTTCAAAGCTCCGCAGGCCTCCAAGGCTTCAAAAAAGCGAAGCGGATTTTTTTCGCTTAGAGCTCGCACCCATTCTTTCCAAACGCGTTCGGGCACCAAGGCATCTACTTCGCCATTTTCAACCATGGACTTCATAAGGGCGATAGTATCTGGATGGATAGTAAAATCTGAAAAACGCGCCGAAAAACGGGCTAAGCGTAAAATGCGCACAGGGTCTTCGCCAAAGGCTTCGGATACATGGCGGAGTAATTTATTTTTTAAATCCTCAATGCCATGATAGGGATCAAAAAGCTGATTATTTTCATCTTTCGCGATGGCATTAATCGTTAAATCTCGGCGCTGCAAATCGAGCTCGAGAGACACGGAAGGATCGGTGTAAAATTCGAAGCCTTTGTAGCCCTTTGCGATTTTGCGTTCGGTGCGGGCTAGGGCATATTCTTCATGGGTCTCTGGATGTAAAAATACCGGAAAATCTTTGCCTACCGGCTTGAAACCAAGGCGACGCATTTCCTCGGGTGTGCTCCCAACGACCACCCAATCGCGTTCAGTCACCGGGCGGCCAAGCAGCTCATCGCGGACCGCGCCACCTACCAGATAGATCTTCAATTGTGTTATCCTCCCAAAACTTAAAGCAAGCATGACATGAGGAAACAGAGAGTGCAAATTTGGCAATATTTACTACCACAACATGGATTATCCCGATTTATGGGGTTTTTGGCTAATTGCCGTTGCCCCCGTTTTAAAAACTGGGCGATCAATAAATATATTCGGCTTTTTCAGGTGAATATGAAAGAAGCAAAAATTGAAGATCCTAAAGAGTTCGACTGTTTTAATGATTTTTTTATTCGAGAATTAAAGCCGGAATTACGTCCCATTGCAGCGGAACAAATTGCCTTAGTAAGCCCTGTCGATGGTCAGATTAGCGAATTGGGTAAAATTGATGGTGACCGATTATTTCAGGCCAAAGGTCATTATTATGAATTAGGCGCTTTAATTGGAGATGAAAAACTGGCCAAAACTTTTCTCGACGGCGAATTTTTAACGGCTTATTTAGCCCCGCGTGATTATCATCGCATTCACATGCCAATTAAAGGCAAATTAGAAAAAATGCTTCATATTCCGGGTAAATTATTTTCGGTAAATCCTCCTACCGTGGCGAGTATACCCAATTTATTTTCCCGCAACGAACGCGTCATCAGCCTATTTTCAACGGAAATTGGACCAATGGCCGTGATTGCCGTTGGTGCTGTAATTGTCGGTGGAATCAGCACCCAATGGCATGGTCTTGTGACACCCCCTTCTTCACGAGCGGTGAGTATGTGGGATTATTCCAATGTCGATATTCAAATTGACAGAGGCGAAGAGATGGGACATTTTCAATTGGGGTCAACCGTAATTATTTTATTTACGGAAAATAAAATAGGCTGGTCTGAAACCGTAAAAGCTAAAATGGCCCTCAAAATGGGTGAAAAAATAGGGAGTATTTTATGAATCGAATTTTACATACGATGCTACGAGTGGGTGATTTGGAAAAATCCATATATTTTTATACTGAAATATTGGGCATGAAATTACTTAGAAAAAAAGATTATCCAGAAGGTCGATTCACACTCGCATTTTTAGGCTATGCTGATGAATCTGAGCAAGCGGCATTGGAGCTCACTCACAATTGGGATACCACGCATTATGAGCACGGCACGGCATTTGGTCACATCGCCATTGCGGTCGAGGACGTTTACAAGGCCTGCGAAATAATCCGAGAAAAAGGCGGAAAAATTAAGCGCGAAGCCGGTCCAATGAAAGGTGGCACCACCGTCATCGCATTCGTGGAAGACCCAGATGGCTATTCCATCGAGCTATTAGCCGCTTCTCGATAAACAGAAACTAAGTTTGTCGTAAGCAATTCCAAAATAAGCATTACGGCGGAATTACATATGTAATTCCGCCGTAACTAAAATTTAGCGAGTTGCTGGGTGAGGAAAATTGATTTTTTTTCTGCTATCCTTTGTATAAGAGGGAGTTATTTATGAAATACATTAAAACTACAAGTTTTTACCTGCTAATTTTTGGGATTCTGGGCACCGTTGGGGCGATATCCTATTTATCACATACATGGGAGCTAACCTTTGGAGAATGGTTGGGGTATTCATTTCATTATATATGGTCGATTTTACCGCTTTTAATGCTGCTTTGGTTGAATTCAAAAAAGAACGCTACTTTTTTCCAAAGCTCGGTGATTTTCGTCTTTGTATTGATAGAAATTATTTCTGGGGTGGTTGGATATTCTCTTGCGATTTCGGCAGGTCTTCATCCTAAGATTAGTGTTTTACTCACGGTTTTGCCGCTTTATCAGCTTATTCTCAGTATTTTTGCTTTTCCGCTTTATTCTCTCGCTGGAAGGAGGAATTAAATTTCGTCCCAGGGAAAGCATAGAACGTCTTTAATATCATTCGTCCCTCGTTTCAGCATTAATAATCGATCGAAACCTAAAGCCACGCCTGAGCACTCTGGCAGGCCTTTTTTTAAGGCATCAATAAAGAAATGATCAATTTCGGGGATGAATTTATTTTTTTGTGCGCGGTGTTGTTGATCGCGTAAAAAACGTTGTAATTGTTCATCCGCATGGGTTAATTCATGAAATCCATTCGCTAATTCAGTCCCTTTCATGTAGACCTCGAAACGTTCTCCTACTGGGGGATGATCGTGACGAATTTTAGAGAGGGCGGCTTGCTCAACCGGAAAATCATAAACAAAAACGGCTGATTTTTCCAAACCTAAATTAGGCTCAATAAAATGTGTGAATAGTAAATCCAATAAATCCACACGAGTAAGATTTGGAATAAGAGGTGGAGAAACAAAATTTTTAGCGCTAATTATTTTCTGGAGAGATATTATATCTTCATAAAATGGATCAAATGCTAAGTATTCCTGGAAAATCTTTTGATAACTCATCCGAATTGCCGGGCGATTATCAAGCGTTTCAATTAAAAGTTCATCCATTTCGTCCATTAATTGATGGTGATCAAATCCGGGGCGATACCATTCCAACATTCCAAATTCGGGATTATGTTTTTTGCCAGCCTCATCACGACGAAAACTTTTGCAGAGTTGAAATATAGGCCCAGAATTTTCGACTAAAAGCCGCTTCATGGCATATTCTGGCGAGGTTTGCAAAAAGCGATGTTCCACTTGAAAACTGTCCATGTGAATATCCGTCACCGAAAAAGAACAGAGTAGTGGTGTTTCCACTTCAATGACACCACGAGCCGAAAAAAAGGCTCGAAGAGTATCGAGCATTTCCGCTCGCAAAATTAATTTTTCCCGCATAATTGAAATGCCTAAGGTTTCTTAAACCTTCATAACTAAAAAAACCTATCGCATGGGGTTTCCAAAGGGGAGCGAGCGTTCGCTCCCCTTTGGTCGCCGTCCGTGCGGGTTCCCCGCACAGGCGAAATCTAAACAGGGAAATAAAAAAGCCAGGGGCTTCGCCCCTGGCTTTTTTATTTCACACGAGAGACATAGTCGCCGGTGCGGGTGTCAACCTTTATCACTTCCCCTTCATTTACAAAAAGTGGAACTCGGACAATGGCGCCAGTTTCTAACGTGGCGGGTTTGCCTCCACCACTCACCGTATCGCCCTTTAAACCAGGATCCGTTTCAACAATTTTTAATTCTACAAAATTCGGGGGTTCGACGGCAAAAGGAGTGTTATCCCACAAGGTCACTTTGCAAATATCCTGCTCTTTAAGCCATTTTGCGGCTTCTTCCACTTTGTCTTTGTTTACCGTGTATTGTTCGAAGGTGTCTTGAGTCATAAAGTGCCATTCATGGCCATCGTTATAAAGATATTGCATGTCAATATCCACGACGTCGGCACCGGGCAAGGAGTCCCCTGACTTAAAGGTGCGCTCAAGGACTCGCCCATTTTTGATATTTCGCAATTTCACGCGGTTAAACGCCTGGCCTTTGCCAGGTTTTACGTATTCGTTTTCTATAATGCTGCAGGGGTCGCCGTCCAGCATCACTTTTAAGCCATTTTTAAACTGATTCGTGCTATAGTTTGCCATGCGTTTCTCCTTGGAAATTGACAGCCATGATAGAGTAAATAATGGATAGAAAGCAAGATTCTGTTTTTAAAATAGCGATAGCAACGCCCTTGTACCATAGTGTCGATTATTTGGCGCCCACGGACGGTTCTCGGGTTTTGCCAGGCATGCGCGTTCGAGTTCCCTTTGGTCGCCAAAAATTGCTGGGTGTAGTGATGGGCACTGCAAATAGTAGCGAAATTTCCCTGGAAAAATTGAAGGCTATCAGTGAGGTTTTGGATGAAGCCCCTCTCCTGACGGAAAGTCTATTGGCTCTTTGTCAAAAGGCCAGTGATTATTATCATTATCCTTTAGGCGAGGTGGTTTTAAAAACTTTGCCAAAAATGATACGCCTAGGAAAAGCCGTCAATATTGCGCCACCTGAGTTTTTTCAAATTAGCGAAGAAGGGCTGAAGGTAGATGAGGTCTCTTTAGCGCGTTCGAAAAAACAAATCGCCTTACTAGCCGAGTTTCGAATAAGCCGCCTAAGATTGACTGACATAAAGGAAAAGGGATTTGGAAAAGTACATCTCGCAGCGCTTATCAGTAAGGGATTCGTGGAAAAAAGTACCGACTCAAAAGTCTCAGTAAGGCGAGCCACTATTGTAAAGCCCGAGTTTGAATTAAATTCGGCCCAAAAAATGGCGATAGAATCCATAATTAATACTGAACAGTTTCAAACTTTTTTATTACAGGGTGTCACGGGCAGTGGTAAGACAGAAGTGTACTTACAAGCCATTGCGCATGCATTGGAAAATAATCGGCAGGCTTTGGTTTTGGTGCCTGAAATTGCATTGACCCCACAAACCGTTGAACGTTTTCATCGGCGTTTTCCCAATGCTTCTATTGCCGTGCTGCATTCCGGCTTGGGCGATAATGAGCGAGGGAAAGCCTGGCTTTCAGCGGCAGTCGGTGAGGCGGATATTATTATTGGCACGCGTTCAGCGATTTTTATTCCCTTGTTACGACCTGGAATTATTATTTTAGATGAAGAGCATGATAATTCATTTAAACAACAATCTGGTTTTCGATATTCGGCGCGTGATCTTTCTGTTTTACGAGGAAATTTAGAAAATATACCGATCGTTTTAGGCTCTGCAACACCAGCCTTAGAGAGCATCAATAATGCTAGGCAAAAAAAATATCAGCTCATTGAATTGCCCGAGAGAGCCGGTGAGGCCAGGGTTCCTATCATAACGATGATCGATTTACGCCAGCAAAAACCCGGTGAAATTCTAAGTGAACCTCTGTTGGAAAAAATTGCTCTGCATCTGGGACAAAAAGGCCAGGTGCTTTTATTTTTAAATCGTCGGGGTTATGCGCCGATTTTAATGTGTCATCAATGCGGTGATGTTATTAAATGTAATGCCTGCGATGCAAGAATGGTATTGCATCAATCCCCCAAAAAATTAATTTGTCATCACTGCGGCTCAACCAAAAATCCGCCAAGAATCTGCGAAAATTGTCGACGTGCCGATTTAATTCCAATGGGTCTTGGGACAGAGCGCTTGGAAGAGATGCTGAAAGCCCATTTTCCTGATAATTCAATTTTGCGAATTGATCGAGACACTATCAAAAATAAAAAACAGCTTGATTTGGCACTGACGAAAATTCATGAGAAAAAAGTGGATATATTAATTGGCACACAAATGCTGGCCAAGGGACACCATTTCCCGGCACTTTCCTTAGTGGCAATTGTGGACTCCGATAGCGGTTTTTTCAGCGCCGATTTTCGGGGTCTTGAAAAAATGGCCCAGGCTATTGTTCAGGTGGCGGGAAGAGCCGGCCGAGAAGAACAAATGGGTGAAGTGCTGATTCAAACCCATCATCCTGAACATCCACTCTTAAATAGGTTGCTTAAAGAGGGTTATTCCGCCTTTGCCGATTTTGTTTTAAAAGATCGTCATGCGGCACAATTACCGCCCTTTTCACACATGGCCTTATTACGCGCAGAAGGGGTCGAGCGAGAATTTCCTATAAAATATTTAATGGATTTAAAAGCTCTCTTGCACAAAAATAAAATCCCCCATGTTGATTTATGGGGCCCTATTCCGGCAACGATGGAACGAAAATCGGGGCGATATCGTTATCATTTATTGTTTCAGTCTGTACATCGCGGTAATTTGCAAAAAATGCTCTCGCACTTGAGGCAGTGTTTAAAGGAGCTAAAATCCTCAAAAGTCCGATGGATTTTAGATGTAGATCCTCAGGAAGTGCTATAAATATTTCTAAAAAATAATGCAAGATTCTTCCCGATGCTGGCCTTCTCGACTTGCGTTTATTCCTTTTGAGTTATTGCTATAAATCAAATGAGGTGCAGATTTATTGATGATTTTTTTTGGCTCTTTCTCGGGTATTTGAGTCGCAGATTTTTCTTCTTTCAGTATTTTATTTTCAGCCTTCATTTTTTCTAAATTTTCGGAAAGGGATTCAACTTTGGCGCGCAGCGCAATAATTTCTCTTTCTTTTAACCACTGTTCATTTTCAAGCTCAGCAATTTTAAATTGCGCTTGTTTTTCACACTCCTCGAGATGAGATATTTTGGCACGTAATTCTTCAAATTCCCTTTCATGGATATTCTCCTTACGGTCAAAATCACCCATTTCTTTTTCTTGCTCGAGACTTTTCAGTCTTTCTTCAAGGTGATTGATGAGCCGATATAAGCCTAATTTCTCTAGCTCACTTTCGTGGTAAAGTGTGTAACTTAAGGACTGCAAAGAATATTCGGGCTGCAGAAAAATAGCGACTACTCTTTTTTTGAGTTGGCATTCGTCACGAAATGGCATCGATTTTAGCAAGCCAGAGAGATGATTTTTAATGTAAACTTCGAGCGTGTTGAGCAGGACGAGAGGATTCTCTGCCAGTTTAATATATTCGCTGATGGCGTTCATGGCGCCGGAAATTTCCGGGCGTCTATTGTGTCTCCCGCCACTTTCCGCCTCAAAATCTTCTAAAGCTTGGCTTAAATCTTTTTTAAAATTTTGTAAAATATTCACTCTCATAGGGGGCCTCTGTTCGTTAAATTACTGTGAGATGTCGTAAAGTGATGATCATCTGATTTTTCTTTTTTCCAAAGCTTCGAAGCTGGTGAGAGTCGATTATTGGCAATTCCCTCCAAAATGGCACGGCATTTCACTTCGAGTAGATGTGGATTAGTGATGAGTGTGAGTTCTTTACATAAGGTAGAAACGAAGATTTTCAACTGGAAGTTTTTTTCGCTCACCAAAATTAAATCTCGTAAATAAGCGTGCCAATGGTTCACCATTTCATTGGACAAAATATTTAAACTGGAATCGTGAATGATGTTCTCACAAACAATTTTCAACTGATTAATTAAGATTTTTGTAAACGGGACAATGAAATTAATCCCATATTCTTTCACTCGTGTTTCCTTGATAAGGCTAAAATAATCGAAGAGACTGGTCATAAATAAGCGCCTTTCCTCCTGATTTTTGTGCATCCAATTCTGAATCGAATGGTTAAGCAAATAAGCGCCTAAACCCGCGAAAAAAACGGGATTCACATATCGGCTGCATTCATTGCTGAAAAAATCATCCGATTCAAGAAATGATAAGTGTGCTTGCTTCAATAAACTAGTCACCTCTTTCTGTTTAAGCTTTCCAATGTCTTTACTATTATTAATTCTATAGAACGTATCTAAAATTTTTTTCTGCTTTACATTAAGCCCATTAAAAAGCTTTACGTTTACGCTGGTGGAGTTCATTTCCATGAAAGACTCCACGGGATGAGGTGAGGATGGAATAGCAATTGACACCGATTCCAAGACTTCTGATTCGGATTTTATTTTTTGATCAAGGTTTTCTTTGAATTGAAGGACACATTCTTGCCATTTTTTTAAAAATATTTTCGATTGTTGAGATTTGATTTCGTCAATTTCTTCATTTAATTTATTGGCTTCAACTGAGGCAATATTCCTAGCCCATCGAATTTTTTCAAGCGATGGTTGATTAATATGAATCAGATCTTCACCTTCGGGTTGACCCAGGGCCTCGGTTTTCATAATCTGCAAAAACCACTGTTTTTTTCGAAAATATTGGTAAAAAAAGTGTCTGTTTCGGAATAACCAGACTGGCCAAGGTTTATATCGAGGAATGTAATCCATTAAAAAAGTAGGAACAGCAAAAAGATGATTTTTTCTCGATAAATTTCGAGTAGGAAGTATCTTTGTATTCTCGTTAAACACTGGGAATTTTTGTAAAGAAAGCACTTGTCGTTTCGAGCCATGATTCTCGATTTGATGGATGATTTTTGCATACAGGGATTCGTTCATATTGCAATAATGTGGTTTCTTTAAAAACTGAGTAATTTGTTTTTCAGTGAGATAATGCTGGCCATTTGGTCCGAGAGCACATCCGCAGAGTTGCTGAACAACATTTAAGTTTTTTAAGCACGTCACGACATAATGCACGATATCATCTGATGTGCTATTTTCGGAATAACTGGCGACGTGTAATCGGGCAAGCAAGTCATTAATCACCCTATTTTTTTCCGTCTTAAAATGATTTAAATTTATAAAGGATCTTAGATAAAATTTTATTTGATCATAAATGCCGCGGTTAGCGGGGTCGAATATTCTTTTCCATCGTGCTTCTTTCCAAGCCGCAGTGGCGAATTCGGTTAAAGCTTCTAATTCTTTATTTTCGAGTATGCCTGCGAGCTCTTCGCTGCTGGCGAGAGATCGTGAAAGGCGAGGGATCCAATGGCTCGCGAGTGCCTGAATTTTTTCGTCTTCTCGAGGATTAACTTGGCCAAGTGCAATCCATGTTGAAGATTTTAAGAGCGCATTTAAGTGATTCTTATGAAATTCGGAAGAAAAAAATTTTGTTTTCCCTTCTCGTTCGGGGTGATAGTTTTGAGTCTTGAAGCGACTGTTGTATAATTTTATTTTTTCCAAAAATTTCGTCAAACGATGCAATTCGAAGGTCTTTAAATAATTTAGCGTTCCATGCCGTTCTAATGCTTTTATTTCATTTTCTTCTTTTAAAACAAGTTCAATTTCTGGAAATGCATTTTGTTTCATAAAAAATCCCTCTTTAAAATGGTCGAGGGAAGATTAGAACACCGAGAAAAACTTTTTTCTATTCGGGTTTTTAAGTTTTTGTCCCAAGCACTGCAGTGCGTGAGGCGTCTCCAAATCCGAGTTTTTTAAGAATTTCTTTATCTATATTTGGCATTTGAGTTGTGACAACATCGCAAAATTTAAATTCATTTCTGAATGGATAATGCTTCCGGTTTGCAGAAAATTGTCTAGGTTGAATTCTCAATTTATCTGGGTCAAGCACTTGTAAGACGGCGTCTTCCCAGCTCGTGGCACTAATTATTTGACGATTAAATGTCGGAAAAAATGGGTTTGAAGGCCAGCCGAAAAATTTTTGAGCCGCCTTATAGATTTGAAATGTGGCTCGAAATTTGGCCTGTATGCTGTAACCAGCAAGGTGTGGAGTGGCAATTGTGCATCGTTTCGCAAGATCATAATTAATATGGGGCTCATTTGCCCAAACATCTAAACACATTTTAGCGGACTCATTCTCGAGGAGCGCTTTTTCATCAATAACATCACCCCGACCTGCATTGAGTATAACGGCATTATTTTTCAGGTTTTGAAGAAAATTTTGATCGAGTAAGTGGTAGGTTGGGAACTCCCCTCTAGTGCTTAAGGGAGTATGCACGCATATGGCATCAAGATTCGTAAATGTGGATAATGCCTGACCTCGGAAATTTGCATCTCTTTTTTCTCGAGGCGGGTCATTCATCAAAACGGAAAAATTTAATGCGCAAAGTTTTTCAACAACACGACTTCCTACTTCACCAACTCCGATTACGCCAACGCGCTGCTCCATTTTTAGATAATTCATTTTTATGAGTTTTGCGAAGCAGCAAATGACATATTCCGCAACGGCATTGGCATTGCATCCAGGTGAGTAAGCAAAATGAATTTTTTGTTGATGTAGCCATTCAACATCCACATGGTCAAACCCGGCTGTAGCACTGGCTACCATTTTTATGCTGGAATTTTCGAGTAATTCTCGATTTATTTTATTAACCGATCGCACCACAAGGAGATCGGCGTCTTTTAAGTCCTTGGCTGAAATTGCATCGCTTGGCTTTTTAATCAAAATTCCATGGTTTACAAATAATTCCAGAACCCAAGGGATCTGTTCGTCTACAACAATTTTCACCAATTATCCCCCAGGTCTTACAAGATAAATCCCCAATATGATATCATCAATCAGTTTGCTTAGAATGAGTGGATGACCCAGATAATGCTTCGGCCGTTAAAGCTTTCACAAATAGCTAGTTTTATCGTGGCATTTTTTGTGTCACCAGTGATGGCTATGGCCGAGCTTCCCCCTCCGCAAGATCTCTCAAACATTCCACAGCCTAAGGAGATTGTTGAACATCAGGTTGAAGAGCCTTCTCCCCTTCGTCCAATGCCACCGATGCCGCTCAACCGATTGCACGCACCTCCTCTTGAAGAACAATATATCGAGTACAATGATAGTTATGAGCCTACTCTCACTCAGCGGGATTTACCAGCACCGCCTCGTGGCTTGGGAAAGCCAGTCATGGTCACTTTGCAGGATGCCATATTACTAGCGCTTCGGTATAATCCGAATGTAGAGTCTAGTCAGCTGACGCGTATCGATGATAAATATAATTTATATTTGGTTCAAAGAGACTTTGTTCCAGTTTATACTTTAGGCGCTGGGTCTGTATTCACTTCAGCGAATCGTCCGCTATATAATGCTGCCGCTGGTGTAACGGTTCGAACTCCACTCGGTACGCAATTGGGTCTGGCCTATAACACTACATTTCCTGCTGCAAATGGAAGCAGTTTCGGAACCGCGGCATTTACGCTGACGCAGCCACTGTTGCAGGGATTTGGTTTTGTAAATAAAATTCCACTGTTAAATGCCTACGATAGCGAAGAAATTGCAAAATTGTCGTTTAAGTCGAGTATTATTGGGATAGTAGACCAAGTGATTAATTCTTATCGGAGTATGGTCTCGGATTATAATAATTTGGATATTCAAAAAAGCAATTTGGATAGTACCAAAGTGACAACAGAGCAATATCGTTTGAAATTACGGGCGGGACAAATGGCGCCCAGCGAACTCATTCAACAAGAAGCTCAATTGGCTCAGGCCAAACTAACGTATGAGCAGCAGCGGATTCAAGTTGAGCAGGATTATAGGGCTTTTATGATTGGATTAGGGCTGACGGTTAATGCGAATTTGAAAATTAATCGAAAAATTGATTTGGGAAATTATAAAATTCCAACACCAAAAGAGGCCATTGTCGTGGCGCTTGCCAATAATATTGCCTATCAAAGCAGCTTATTAAGTTTGCGGCAAACAGAACGTGCTGTAATTCTCGCGCAAGATGCACAGCTACCCACTTTAAATGTGACAGCCACACAAACGTTTCAGCCTTCTGGTTTAGCACAAGGCCCAAGAATTGCCCCTGTTGGAGGGATATTGGATACTACCTCTTCCTCAAACGTTACCATAGCGCTAACCGTTCCAATCGATAATGTTGCAGGAAAAGCAAATTATATAAGTTCAAGAATTTCCGTGATGCAGGCCAAGCTACAATTGTCACAAGATAAAGAAAATTTAGTAAATACCATTTTAAATGATTTAGATCAGTTGCACAGTTTACGCCAGCAAGTGGTACTTTCTCAGCAATCTGTGGCGTTTCAGAAAAAGACATTCGAAAACTTTCAATTGCAATTAAAATACGGAAAAGCAACAGTAAATGACGTGACTTATAATCAGACTTTATACTTAAATCAAGCTTTGCAGTTAGTGGGCTTAGAAATTAGTTTTTTAAATCAAATCACGACTTTTGAAAGTGATATGGGGACCACCTTAGAGGCATGGAATCTTAAACTGAGGTATTAATTATGCGAATATTAAAAGTAATGAAATGGATTTCAGTACTCGGTGTGATGAGTCTATTTTTATCGGCCTGTGGGAAAAAAGATGAATCAAAGGCCAAAGAAAAAATCATCACGGTTTCCGAGAAGGCTATTTCTACTTCACTCTATTTTCCAGGAACTTTGGCGCCAATTTCAACGGTAGCCGTTACTTCTCCCGTCGATGGGCACGTAGCGCATTTGAGATTTGTCTATGGTAATCGGGTGAAAAAAGGCCAGGAATTAGTGGGTATTTCTTCAAATAGAGCCGCCGAAAGTTATCAAAAAGCGATTAGCGATTATTTGCAACGTAAATCCGATTACACGAATGGTACGATTAATTTTCAGGGGGAAACTGCTTTGTATAAGGCTGGAGTTGTATCGAAAGAGAATTATTTTCAGGCTAAAAGTACTTACGAAAATACGGTCTTAAGTTTTTATCAAGCGAAGTTTGCTTTGGAAAAAGTATTAGAGCCGATGAAAATTGATCCCTCAACCATTTTGGCCTTAAATTTGTCGCAAATGACAAAAGTTCAGGATTTATTAAATCAAAAATTCACGCACATCGTAGTGACTTCTCCGACCGATGGGGTTGCACTTTTCCCGGTGACGGGAGAAGGCGGTGGTGGAGACAAAGATAAAACAGTGAAATTAACAGCTGGAACCGACTTGAAGGCAGGGCAGTTGATGCTTTCTATAGGAGATTTATCGGGCTTGCAAGCAACCATCAATGTGAGCGAGGTGGATGTCAATCAAATTAAGCCAGGAATGAAAGCAACATTATCGGGCGACGCCTTTCCGGGTATTTTCTTGAATGGGGTTGTTACGTCGGTTTCATCTCAGGCGAATCCGGATTCCGGTTCGCAGGGAAATTTGGCTCAATTTTCAGCGCTTATTACCATCCCAAAAGTGGACCCCAAAGCGGCGGCGCTTATTCGTGTGGGTATGACCTCAAAAATTAAAATTAAATTCGATCAAGGCAAAAAAATAGTTGTGCCGCTTTCGGCTATTGTTACGAAAAATGGTCAGTCAAACGTAATGATGATAGATAAATCTGGCACACGCAAATTGGTCCCCATAGTAGTGGGCAACACCACTTCAGACGGAATTATTATATTACAGGGCGTTTCTGTTGGTGATCGGATTGTGACGCATGATTAAACTTGAAAATGTTAAAAAAACGTATCACACCGGAGAAACCTCTTTTCAGGCCCTAAAAGGAGTTAGTTTTAACATTGAAAAAGGAGAGCAAGTAGCGATAGTAGGTCCCTCAGGCTCTGGAAAATCTACTTTAATGAATATTTTAGGCTTACTCGACAAGCCAACAGAGGGGCACTACACTCTTGCGGGAGAGGATGTATTGGATCTTACACCGGATGAGCAAGCTTACTGGAGAAATCGTAAAATTGGCTTTGTTTTTCAGGCATTTTTTTTATTGCCGCGTTTAAATGCTCTGCAAAATGTGATGTTGCCCATGCAATATGCGCAAAATAAACCTTCTAATATGAAAGAGCTTGCCATGGCCATGTTAGAGCGAATGGAAATTGATAAATTTTACGATCACAGGCCTAACGAACTTTCTGGCGGACAAAAACAGCGGGTAGCTATTGCTCGTGCTTTGGTCACCCAGCCTGAAATTATTTTAGCAGATGAACCAACAGGGGCTTTGGATACTCATACGAGTGAGGTTGTCTTAGAATTATTATTTCATCAAGCAAAGGGAACAACGGTTGTAATTATTACTCATGAACACGACGTCGCGGATCGTTGTGAACGAAAAATTGTGGTACGTGATGGTTTAATTTTAGAGGAAGGGAAAAAATAAATGGATTTTATGTCCCACATCAGAGAGGCTTTCTCGAATCTGATATCGTCAAAGTTACGCTCAATTTTGGCTATTTTAGGAGTTTTGGTTGGAACGGGATCTGTTGTGGCTCTAATTTCTTCAAGTCAACTGGCGACAGCGCATGCTCTTCAAGAATTTAAAACTTTAGGAACAAATTTATTAGCCGTAACATTGGAAAATGCCCCTACACCAGGAGGGGGCGCTAACCCACAAGCTCGAAAATTGACACTGGACATGATGCCTAAAGTGGATCAGGCCTCCAATCAAGTGGTTCAATCTGCCCCTTATACGGTCCTCTATCAGTCCACGCGTTATTCGAAAAATGTCTTACAGAGTCAAATAATGGGCGTCACTGAAGATATTGCGGATATTGTAAAAATTAACGTGGATAAGGGCCGTTTTATTTCAGATTATGATAATAAGCAATATTTCTGTGTTATTGGTTCAAAATTGGCAAAGCAAATTGAAGGTTATGGTGTAGATCCCATGTATCAGCAATTAAATGTGGGTGGAACTTATTTCACTATAATTGGTACCCTAAAAGTGTGGCCTACCAATTTTTTCCTATTTGTCGATATTAATCAGGCAGTATTAATTCCGCTTTCTACTTCTTATTTTTTGGGAAAAGACGTGGAAATTTCCAATGTATTATTTCGTTTAGTGCAAGATCCCAATGTTGAAACCGCACAGGAAAATATTACCGCTCGCTTAAATCAGTTACTGCCTGATAAAAAAGTGCAAATCAGGAGTCCCAGTGAAATTATTAACATTGTTGGAAAACAGCGTGCTACCTTCACTTGGCTTTTAGCGGCTATTGGAGGAATTTCGCTTCTCGTTGGCGGAATTGGGGTGATGAATATAATGCTAGTGTCTGTTGTGGAGAGGCGGCGTGAAATTGGAATTCGTATGGCAATAGGCGCGCGGCGTATCGACATTCTCCAAATGTTTTTAATTGAATCCGTTTTTTTAACGGTTTTTGGAGGGGTTATAGGTATTTTGCTTGGGATTGCCATTTCATTTTTTCTCACCATTTTAAGCGGCTGGGAATTCGAAATGTTTTATTTCCCGCCTATTTTAGGCTTCGTGGTCTCCGTGCTGGTGGGGATGCTCTCCGGATTTTACCCAGCCTTTCGAGCCTCGCGATTAGACCCCATAGAGAGTCTGCAGGCGGAATAATATTCGCTCCCTCCCCTTTTCTCTTGCACTCAGCAAGCCGAATGGCATAATAGTTAGAGAACCTGGGAGCGAAATTATGATCTTATGCCTCGACATCGGAAACACCCACATATATGGCGGTGTGTTTATTGGGAAAGAAATCAAAATGCGTTTTCGTTATCCAACGCTTTCTCCTTGTACTTCGGACACTTTTGGATTGTTTTTAATAAACGTGCTCCGAGAAAATAAAATGAACCCGGATTCCGTTAAAGCGATTAGTATGAGTTCCGTGGTTCCTTCTATTGATTATTCCGTAATTGCCGCTTGCATCAAGTATTTTTCTGTCTCTCCTTTAGAATTAAAGCCGGGCACAAAAACCGGCTTAAATATTAATATCAAAAATCCTTTGGAATTAGGCGCCGATCGAATCGCTAATTCGGTAGGGGCGATGCACCAATTTCCGAATAAAAATTTAATTATAATTGATTTAGGAACAGCCACGACGATTTGCGCCGTTTCAAAAGATAATGCCTATTTGGGTGGCGCCATTTTGCCAGGCCTTAAAACTTCTATGGAAGCTCTTTGCCAAAATGCAGAAAAATTATCGCGAGTTGATATTGTGCATCCTGAAAAAGTACTCGGAAAAACGACTGCCGCCAACATGCAATCCGGGATTTATTATGGACAATTAGGTGCGACAAAAGAAATTGTTTCGCG
Organism: uncultured Gammaproteobacteria bacterium; assembly: GCA_963711375.1. Classification (GTDB taxonomy): domain Bacteria; phylum Pseudomonadota; class Gammaproteobacteria; order Coxiellales; family Coxiellaceae; genus CAVQDV01. The sequence continues at coordinate 794,261 of CAVQDV010000005.1, read as the reverse complement.
TTTAAAAGAGGAGGTTTTTCCGGGAGAAGAAGTGTTAACCATTGGCACCGGTGGCTATGCTTATTTTTTTGAAAATGAACATTTATTTGAAGTGAATATTCCGGATCTTGTCTTGCAAGGCGTTTATTTGGTATGGGAGAAAAATTCAAAATGAAAAAAATTGTATTAGGGGTTACAGGAAGCATTGCGACTTACAAATCGGCAGAATTGGTTCGCTTATTGGTTAAGGCAAATTTTGATGTTAAGGTAGTGATGACAGAAAATGCCAAAAAATTTGTTCACGCGAATACCTTTGCGGCCTTGAGCGGAAATAAAGTCTATGATGACTTGTGGGATCCTAATATCAATCCGATGATGCACATCGAATTGGCTAAATGGGCTGATATTGTATTAATTGCTCCGGCTTCAGCTTCGATTATTGGTCGATTAACGGCTGGAATTGCCGATGATTTATTAAGCACCATTTGCCTTGCTACGCGTGCGAAAATGATTATAGCGCCGGCGATGAACAAAGAAATGTGGGCAAATGCTATCGTTACTAAAAACGTCAAAAAATTACAGAAAAAATACGGCTATGAGATTCTCTCTCCAGAAGTCGGTGAACAAGCCTGTGGGGACTTTGGCGAAGGTCGGCTCATTAATAACGACAAAATTCTCGACTATATTCTCAATAAAAATTCTGAATTAATGAAAGGCCTTCGCGTGCTCATTACGGCCGGGCCTACGCATGAGGCCATCGATCCCGTTCGTTTTATCAGTAATCACAGTTCCGGAAAAATGGGCTATGCATTAGCCGAGGCGGCTCATGGTTTTGGTGCTAAAGTGACCTTAATCAGTGGTCCATCATCCTTGGCCTTACCTCTGGTCGATCAATTTATCCCCATTATTACGGCTGAACAAATGGCTTCTGCCGTAATGGGGGAAATTAAAAATTGCGATATTTTTATCAGCGCGGCCGCCGTGGCGGATTATCGACCTAAGCAAGTTGCGAAAAATAAAATCAAAAAATCCGAGATGGAATTAAGTCTTGTCCTCGAAAAAACGGCGGATATTTTATCGACGGTTTCAGGCTTAGAAAAAAAACCCTTTATTGTGGGCTTTGCTGCAGAAACTGAGAATCTTATTGAAAACGCAAAATCAAAACTAACTCAAAAAAAACTCGATGCGATAATAGCCAATCAAATCGAGCCCAGTGGTTTTCCTTTTAATTCAAACGAAAGCGAAGCCGTTCTAATTACGAAGGATTTAAAAACTTTTAATCTAGGTCGCGAAGACAAAACAAAATTAGCTGAAAAAATCCTAGAAAAACTTCAAGACCAGCTGAAGGCATGACAAACTTTATTCCCCGGCGGGAAGAGGAAATCTTATTCCCTCTCCCCTCGCGGGAAAGGGTTAGGGTTTGGGGGTGTCAGTTTGAGTCTGACCTTCGTCTGCAGCACTAGTACTGATTTTTTTGCCAGATGCATTCTGCCCATTAAAGAATGTAAAAAGGCAATGGGGACTCGTCGTTAGAGGCTTCTGATCACTCAGATAACTAGTTGTACGTTCTGCTAAGGTTGTTCCATTGAAGAAGACTCGTTCTATTTCATCGCTGTGCGTGTCTTTAGTGGTCTGGTCAAGGTTATGATTGTTACGGCTCATGTTAATATCTCCTAATTTCAGCGCAAAAATACGCTGATTATGTAATAAAAATAAAATAATTATAAAAATTAATACCTGGCTTAGCCGAATAATTCGCTAAGACAGGAAGAGCATTCGAATGCACAATGGACGAAAAAAGTAGGATTTACTTTTCTGTAGAGTTTTCATTTCGTTCCCCTCAAAGGTTGAAGGGCTAAATCAGGTACAAAAAAACCATCTTGCGACAGATGGTTGTTCCGTTCGCTTTAGCCGCATTTATTAAAGCGCCCGCAAGTTGATGCTTAAATCGGCGCATTTCGAATACTACACGCCCCACAACAGAAAAGCAAGAGTTTAATTTAAATTATTTCAGGTTTTTATTTTAGAGTGGAGGGATATTACTTTTTTGTCATACTTGTGGCTGAGATTGAAGCTTACACTTTCAATCCTTCAACTGACTTGCAGCTTATTAGAAAATGCTGCTATTCTTTTCTCGAATCAAAAAGGAGAGAAAATGCCTCAAATAAGCCTTAGAATTTCAAAAAATATCGATATATCTAAAATTGATTTTCGTCCAATTTTTATTACCATTCATGAAGAGATGGCAAAACAAATTAATGTAGATATTAATACTTGCCAGAGCGGTGTCATTCAAGAAAACTTTTCCTTTATAGGTCGAGGTGAAGAAAATCGAACAAAAGTGTACCTCGAAATTCTATGGCTCGAATCTGAAGCAAGGCAAGGCTTAAAAAATGAATTAGCGAAAAATCTGATGATAATCTTAAAAGATAAGCTTGTTCCGCTAGTTAACATGCAGGATTTAATTTGTGTTCCCAGAATTCGAATTGGAAGCCTAGGCACCTTAGACCAAGACTACTTTATAGCTACTTCATGATTAAAACAAATTGTTTAAGCAGAGAATTTTTTTGCGACTGTTTCACCGAGTTCTAGGACTTTCTCTTGAAAGCGCTGCCTTAAATCTATAGTATTGGTTATAAAGGAGAACCACTATGACAACACAAAGCAATGCAATAACTAAAGCCTTTTCCTGGCCTAAGGAACTGTTCCTCGTAATCGGCGCGGCTTTATTTTTATCGCTGATGTCACAGTTGAGCATACCCCTACATCCTGTTCCTCTCACCTTTCAAAGTGTCTCAGTTTTACTTATAGGCATGGTATTGGGGCCACGATTAGGGGCTTATGCTGTTATCCTGTACTTTGCCGCAGGAATTGTGGGGCTACCGGTATTCGCTAATTTTTCTATGGGAATTGGTGCATTCCTTGACCCTGCGGGAGGATATCTTCTTGGATTTTTACCAGCAGTCATTGTCGGCGGTTATTTAGCACAGCGCCGTTGGATTATTTCAGCCGCTTTTTTTGGGACATTAATTATTTTTAGCTTTGGGTTTTTATTTCTTTCACAATTAATTGGAAGCTCTCAAGCCTGGATCTTGGGTGTAAAACCTTTTTTAATTTCTGAACCCATTAAGTTAATTATTTTATGCCTATTCATGAGATAAATTTTCGACCGCATCATTTTTTGTGCACATTATGCTTTCAAGGAAAAGGGTATTCGGTCCCCTTCGTCCATAATTACCAAAATATTGTGGAAAACTTAACAGACAGTACGCCGATTAATGTGGTAAATCATACTGACAGTATTTGTTCGGCCTGCCCTCATCAATTAGGCTTAAAATGCGAATCCCAAGCGAAAATTGAGGCATTAGATAATGCCCATCAATCTGTATTAGACCTCCCTCAAACTTTGACGTGGGGCGAAGCCAAGCAAAAAATTAAAGATAATATGACCCTCGAAAAATTTCATTCCGCCTGCGAACCTTGCCTATGGAAACAATGCGGCATGTGTGAAGCCACCCTGAAAACATTACATTCAGAAAAATAACCCGCATTTACCGATGTTTCCGAACATTCGAAGTGTCTTGTGATAACTGAAACAGCATATCTTTCCAGGGGCATTAATGTTAAATTGATACTTAGTCGCTTTCAGTAATCGGAGGGAACCGATGAGCTTTATTACAAGTCAAACACAAAAATGGTGGGTGCTCATTGGCGTCAGCATCGCTAGTTTTTTGGGCTGCATCGATTTTACCATTGTAAATACCGCATTACCTGCCATACAAATTGGTCTTCATGCCACAATGACCGAGTTGCAGTGGATTATTAATATTTTTATTTTAGCTTTATCAAGCTTTATGGTAATCATGGGTCGCTTGGCCGATGTTTATGGAAGACGGCTTCTGCTTTATATCGGCATGATTGTTTTTGGCCTTTCTTCTTTGTGTGCGGGACTATCAACCAATATTGAATTTTTAATTTTATTTCGGCTGATTCAGGGCCTTTCTTGCGCCATTCTCTACACCGCTTCAGGCGCGATTGTTTCCAATGCATTTCCTTTGCAAGAACGTGGTAAAGCAATCGGTACTTTATTTGCTGTTAATGGAATTGGTTTGGCCGTTGGGCCTGTTATGGGGGGTATTTTGGTAAGCGCCTTAAGTTGGCGCTGGATATTTCTCGTGAATGTGCCTTTTATCATTGCCAGTTTAGTCATTTGTTTCGCCAGTGTAAGTGAATCTAAAAATTTAGAACATGGAACCAAAATTGATTGGTTGGGATTGATTGCGCTTGTGATTGCCTTGCCATTTTTAGTATTAGGAATTACCCAGGGTGCGCAATGGGGCTGGGGTTCATTAATGACCCTGGGTTCGTTTGCGATCGCATTAGTGATGTTTATTATATTTTACTTTATTGAATGGAAAGTGGAGTCCCCCATTATCCAATTTCATTTATTCGCCAATCGCATGTTTATTACGAGCATCATTTCTACAGCGGCACTTGCCTTTTTTTATTGTGCTGCATTCTTTTTAATGCCGCTCTACTTGCATAATATTCGCAACGAGACGGGTTATTTAATTGGATTAATGTTGCTTCCCACTACCGCAACAATTGCGATTTTATCGCCAATTACTGGGCGATTAGTCGACACTCATGGCCCAAAAATATTGCTCATTTTTGGCTTTGCATTTTTCGCATTATCCGCATTTTTTCAAACACAATTTTCCGAAAATAGTGCCTTATTATTTATTTTATTTGCCTTTGTATTAATGGGTATAGGTTGGGCTTGTATTTTAGGTCCCTCGACAGTGGCTTCGCTCAGTTCTGTGCCAGAAAGTATGGGAGCGGTTGCCATGGGTTCCTCTTGGACCTTGCATAATATTGGTGGTGCAATTGGTTTAGGCGTTGGAGTTGCGGTGTATCGGAGTAGTGCACAACAGAGTTTGTTGAGTGATTTAGCGAGCCATCATATTAAGCCAAATACGTGGGCTAATAAAATAGTAGCAGATCCCGATAGCGCGATTAAAACTTTGCAGCACTATTCGAATCTGAGTAGTGGAGATATTTTATCTGTATTTCACCGCTTTTTTATTTCTGGATATTCATCCGCTATGTGGGTGCTAGTTTGCAGTTCACTCATCGCGTTGGTAGTCGTTAGTTTGGGATTCAAATCTACAAAAAAGCGATCGCAATAGGGGCTTATTACAAGTTCTTCAATCGTTCCCGATCTATTTTGCCATTTTTCGTACGGGGTAATGTTGCCAGAATCGTCAGCTTAGTTGGAATTTTGAAGTCTTCTAATTGAGTACCGAGAAATTCAAGTAGGGTTTCTGTGTTCACTGTCATATTTTTCTTTAATTCGACAAAGGCAACAGGAACTTCGCCCTCTTCTCGATCCGGTGCGCCTACCACTCCAGCATCTAAAACAGCAGGGTGGCGTGTGAGGGCTTTTTCGACTTCGAGTGGAGAGATATTATCTCCTTGTCTTACGATTAAATGCTTTAGTCTTCCAAAAAACCAATAATAACCGTCTTCGTCACAGCGTAATAAATCACCGGTTCGAAACCAAGCATCCACAAAAGATTTTTGGTTCTCTTCTTCATTATGCCAATAATTCAGCAGTAAATTAGGTCCTTTTAGCCAGGCCTCGCCGATTTCTCCTTGGGGAACGATTTTACCTTGCGGATCTCGCAACTGAATTTGCACATTTTCCGTAGCCTTTCCAACTGATCCACGTTTAGTGGGAGCATGATTTTTATTAATCGTGATCAATAAAATTTCACTCATTCCATATCCGAGCTCTAAAGGAACATTTGTTTTTTCCTGAAATGCTTGAATTAATTCAGTAGGAATTTTATCTCCGCCCGTCATGTTTATTCTCACGCTGGAAAAATCTTCTCGGGAGATATTTGGCGCATTCACAATTTCATAATTGCCTCTGCTCATAATGCAGAGTAAAGTAGGCTTAAAGCGGCGTAAATGAGCCATGTAATTATCCAGCTCAAACGCCTCTAAAATCACAAAAGTTCCACCACTTTGCAAAAGCATCATGACGTGAGTGCATCCACTGGCATTGCTTATGGACTCATAGCCCAAAAAAATATCCTGTGATGTCATATCAAAACACGAGCTCATACTTTTGGCCATGGCGGACATTGATTTCTGAGAATGAACAACACCTTTTGGTTTGCCGGTGGAGCCTGAAGTATAGAATATTGCAGCAGGCTTACTCTCGGGTGGCCATTCTTTATTAAGAATGAAAGAATGATTTAGTAATTCTTGGAAGGGTATTGTTTTTACATTAGGTATAGGTTCTCCGCAAACCACGACTTTCATGTGTAGATTTATTTTTTTAAGCTCATTAAAATAATGACTATTTGTAATTAAAATTTGAGGATCAGTGTCTTCTAGTACATATTCGATTTCAGGTTTTTTTAGCATTATATTAAGGGGAACCGCTATAGCACCAACTCGAAAGCAGGCAAGGTATAAATAAATTAATTCAAGTGAATTGGGCAAATGCAAGGCCACACATTTATTTTTTAAATTTTCATGCTGAAGATAAGCTGAAATTTTTTGGACATTGTGAAGTAATTCTTGATAAGTAATTTGTCGTTCACCATCAATGAATGCGATTTTAGTAGGAAATTTTTCGGCAAAAAATTCCAGAGATTTTGGTAAGGGTTCATAACGCATTGGAATTACCTCCTTGGGAATCCAAAGGGGAGCGAATGTTCGCTCCCTCTATGGTATTTTATCGTAAGGTGAAGCCACCATCGGGATATAATGTGCTGCCAGTGGTATATTGATTGGTCATCAAATAAATGACGGTTTGCGCAATATCTTCTGGCCGGCCAATGCTTTTGAGCACACAGAGTTGTTTAAATTCTTCGAAAAGTTGTTGACGTTTATTGCTTTCAGATCCTATCCATTCGAAGGGTGTTTGAATGGCGCCTGGAGATACGACGTTTACGCGGATGGGTGCCAATTCAACTGCCAAGGCTTTTCCTAAAGACTCTATGGCGCCGTTGCATGCTGTGTAGGCTGCGCCATCGACAGGTGGGCGTTGGCTAAATGCGCCGGACATTAGAACAATTGAGCCCGATTTTGACAGGAAAGGTAAGGAATATTTTACTGCAAAATACTGAGGCCAGAATTTGCCAATAAAACTGCTTTGTGCCGTTTCACTTGAAGCGGTAATGGGGCCTCGAACATAAGATGCACCAGGAGTGAATAAATGATCAAATTCGCCTACTTTTTTAAAGAATTTTTCGATTTCTTTTTCATCCTGATTATTCAGCTTAAAAAATTGGACATCGGCCTTACCTAAAGCTTTGCTGGCCTGGTCCAGTTTTTCTTTGGAACGACCCGCAATGACGAGTTTTGCGCCTTGTTGACTAGCCAATTTCGCAGTTGCTAAACCTATTCCGGAGCTTCCCCCAATTATGACGATTCGCTTATCTTGTAGCATTACATTTTCTCCAAAGATTTAATTATACATTAATATAATGTCTTCAGCATACTAGCCTCGTAAGGGGCAATTGCCATATTTTCCTGTAATCGGTGTATTAAGTCCGGGTTGGCAATAAATGGGCGACCAATCGCAATTAAATCAAATTTATTTTCTTTAATGCTTTCATTGGCCTCATGAAATTCATAGCTTCCCGAGGCAATTAGAGTTCCTTTGTAGTGGCTGCGCATAAAATTTGTCATCGTTTCATCGCCCAATTCAGGGAATGTCGTTTTATCATTAAAATTTCCAGTGTGAACATAGGCTAGACCCTGTGAATTGAGTTCTTCTAATAAATATTGGAAGACACTTCCGTCTCGTACATCTCCGACTATTTCATTTAAATAGGCGCCTGGTGATAATCGCAAGGCAACTTTGTTGCTACCTATGGCTTCGCTGCAGGCTTTGACAACCTCGAGTGGAAATCGTGTCATATTTTCGGACGTTCCTCCATAACTATCCGTTCGCAAATTCGTATGATAATGTAAAAATTGATCAATTAAATAACCATTGGCACCGTGAATTTCTACACCGTCAAATCCGGCTTTAATCGCATTTTTTGCGGCCATTTCATAGCTTCGAATGAGGCCTTTTATTTCCTCTAAAGTAACCGCACGAGATTTCCCAAAGTTTAAACCGTCTGAGCGAGAGACTCGGCTTTGCATCATGGTTTCGGAAGGCGAAATGGGAAGTTCCCCATTTAAAAAATGTGGATGCGAAACTCGGCCCACGTGCCAAATTTGTAAAAATATTTTTCCGTCTCGTTCATGAACATGATCAGTTACTTGGCGCCATCCTTCAACTTGTTTTTCCGTAAATATTCCCGGTACATTGCTGTAAGCTCTGGCGTCAGGGCGAATGATAGTGCCTTCTGTTACAATTAATCCGGCGGCCGCTCTTCGAGCATAATATTCGGCCATGGCTTTCGTAGGGACAAGTTCATCGTCAGCGACATTTCTTGTCATGGGCGCCATGATAATTCGATTTTTTAACGTGAATAGATCGTTTAATCGATAGGGTTCGAAAAGTGCGGGGTTTTTTTTCATTAAATTCCTTGATTAATTTGTTTTAAAGTACTTTATTTAGTTGTGTAATAAATTGTTTAATAAATTTTTTGTTGAGCTTGCAATAGGTCCACTGACCTCGACGCTCCATTGTGATTAATTCGGCTTGCTGAAGCTGAAGCAAATATTGGGAAACCGTTGATTGCGACAAGCCGGCCTTTTGCTCAATCAAACCAACGCAAACGCCATCTTTTTGCACATCGCAATGAGGTGAGCTAAAGTTTTTAGCGGGCTCTTTGAGCCACTCTAGAATTTTAAGGCGCTTTTCATTGGAAAGCGCTTTTAATACATTATGCATGTTCATAAAGATCAGTATATCGGAATATTCCGATATGTCAATACATCAGGCAAAAATAGGATTACCTACTCGTACAGCACGTGCAATCCTGAGATTTTGCCATCACACCATTGATATATTAGTTGTTGGCATGTTGACGAATAAAGTAGGCCATTGCAGGATCTAGGACATGGTAAAATCTATTATCACTTTGGTAGACGAGGTCAAGCTTTTGTAGATCTTCTAGGCATTTTTTAATTCCAGAAGGACTTATACTAGTTCTATTGGAAAATTCCTGTCCTTGTGGTTCTTTAGTGGGTTGATGAGCGAGGGTTTGTTACTGCTCACTTGAAATCTAACTAAATCTGATTTAATCTACTCAATATGGATAGATTAATAGCAATAGGCCAAGCGGCGAAATTACTAGGTGTTTCGATTAGCACTCTGCGTCGATGGGAGCAGGAAGGGAAAATTACGCCCATTCATACCAAAAATGGGCATAGACGTTACAATCCACAGGAACTTCAACCAGAACAATTTCATTCAGCGAAAGATACTCGGCGCACAATAGCTTATGCACGCGTATCCAGCGTTGATCAAAAAAAAGATTTAGAAAGACAAAAATGGCATTAGCCAAACTTCATGCGAGAATTAATAATATTCGACAAAATGCCTTGCATCATTTAAGCACGGATTTAACACGTCGATTTCATACGATTGGCATAGAGAATTTAAATGTAAAAGGCATGATGAAAAATCACTGCTTATCTCGTTCCATTGCAGACATGGGATTTTTTGAATTTCGTCGACAGTTGGAATACAAAGCGGAATGGCGAGGGGCTGTGGTGGTGGTGGCTGATCGCTTTTATCCTAGCAGTAAACTCTGTTCTTACTGCGGTTATAAAAATGAAAAATTGCGCTTGTCGGATCGAGAATGGACGTGTGACGATTGTCATACTACTTTAGATCGTGATGTGAATGCAGCGATCAATTTAAAAAATTATGCGGTGAGTTCCACCGTGAAAGCCCGCGGAGAGGAAGGCTCTGGCCTTGATTGTAAAATCAAGGTGAAACCATCCTCGATGAAGCAGGAATCTAGCGCTAAAGCTACCTATGGGTAGGTTTGGGTAGGTCTAGACGAACGGCTTAAGCTCAATAACAACAATTTGGATAGGATGGTGAGAAAGGTTTTCATCGGAATGGGTGCTGCCGGGTTTATTTTTTGGTAGATAATAGGCTTTACCCTTCTGAAGTTTGAAATAATCAATTTCTCCCTTGTTATTCACAACCTTTAATTCACCGGAATCTAGAGCAACAAGCACGCGATTAAATTCATGGCGATGCGCTTTTAGGGCTAGTTTTTTTCCTGGGTAAATGGTGGTTTTCCACACATTCACTTTTTCATTCGAAATATAAGGGGTGCGACTTGATTCGGCGGGAGAAGAAAAGGCCGGGAAGCCAATGATAGAAAGCAAGAAAATAACAAAATATTTAAGCATCATTTCTCCAGGGTTGAATTTGGTAATTTTACCTAAATTGGATCTCATAGACAAGGTTGGGGCTGCTAGTTATTACCTCCGTCAAGAAATTTTTCTATTATCAATTAAACGAATCTGCCCAATTTTGACCGCTACAAAGAGGCGGCCTTGGTATATTTCTAAATATTCAACTGTTAAATTCAAGGTGCTTAGCGCATTTTTTAAGTCTTCTAAATTTTCGGAACTGTGATTGAGAAATCTGTTGGCGAAATTGTCTGCTATTTTTCGTTCTTCGGCACTAAGGCGTTTATTTCGCGAGCTACAGGCCAAACCAGAAGATTCTCGAATGGTTTCGCAGCCTATGATTTCGGTATCAATAAAATAATTTTTAATGAGGCTTCGGATCAATTCATATTGTTGGTAGTCTTTTTCTCCGAAATAAACTTTTGTAGGCTTGACGAGTAAGAGCAATTTCATGACAATCGTGAGTACGCCACTAAAATGACCGGGTCGAAATTGACCTTCTAAAATAGTCGCCATGGGGAGTGTGCATTCAAAATAGATGGTATTTCCATCGGGGTAAAGCTGCTTTTCATCTGGGAGTAAAACAAAATCGACATTTAATTTTTTGGCAAGTTCAAAATCTTTATCTAAAGTATTTGGATAATTTTTGAAATCTTCGGGATTATTAAATTGAGTGGGGTTTACAAATATACTGAGGGCTGTTAGATCATTTTCTTTTACAGATCTAGAAATTAAGGAGGCGTGGCCAATGTGCAAGCAGCCCATCGTGGGCACAAAGCCCAGCGATTGATGTTGATCTAAATTTCGGCGCAATTCGCGCCATTCTTCTAGGTTTTTTATGATTTTCATTTTTTAATTTTCCTAAGTAAGCCTTCCACCGTCTAGAACGAATGCGCATCGTCTGGAAAAGTGCCCGTTTCTACTTCTCGGACATAATCATTAATACTGCTCAAAAAAACTTTCTCTCCTTGCAGAAAATATTTTACAAATTTAGGCTTAAATTCCGTTTGAAGACCCAGCAAATCCTGGAAAACCAGCACTTGACCATCGGTTTGATTTCCCGCTCCAATTCCAATAGTTGGAATTGAAAGTGTTTCGGTGATGGAGCGCGCCAGGGAGCTGGGGACACATTCTAATACTATTGAAAAACATCCCGCTTCTTGCAAGGCCTTTGCTTGCAAAAGCAATTTGCGTTGTGAATCTTCGTCTTTTCCTTGCACATGGTATCCGCCTAATGCATGAACGCTCTGAGGGGTTAAACCGATATGTCCCATCATCGGAATGCCAGAATCGACTAGATAACGTATATCTTCCAAATTTCCAGCCGCACCTTCTAATTTAATGGCATGAGCACCGGCCTGCATTAATTCACAAGCGGCTTGCCGTGTTTTTTTTGAGGATAAGCGATAACTCATAAAGGGAAGATCACCGATGATAAATTTTGATTTAATTCCACGCGCAACAGAAAGTGTCAGGAAACGCATCATTTCCATTGTGCCGCCAGTCGTGTTGGGGCAGCCAAGCATGGTCATGACTCCGCTATCGCCGACTAAAACACAATCGACGTTGGATTTTTCGAGTATCATCGCCGAGGTGAAATCATAGCAAGTGACGACAGAAATTTTTTTGCCCTTGGTTTTTTTAATAAGAAATTCTTGAACAGTTTTCATTTTTTAATCTCCGGAAAAAATTTTTCAACAAAAGCCCTAAAAATAAAGTAAAAATCATCCTTTTCTAAGGCTGATAAATTTCGTTTTAGTGTAACGGAATCTTTTCTTGGAATGGGTCCTGTTAATGCGGTATCAGGATTTTTGGCTAAATTTCGAAAAGATTGATTTAAAAATGGTAGTAAATCTTTTTCATTAATGTAAAAACGAGAAGACATTTCTTTAAAAAATTTCTGCCATAGAATCGTCGAAAAATTATTGGCCATGACGCACATAGCATGATAATAAGCCTTATCAGTTGATTTAATGGCGTAGTGCGGATTTTTTAGGCCGGGAAGTAATTTTTCAAATGTTTCATCACTTTCCTCCATAATAAATGGTATTGCTTCATATTCCGGGAGAGAATAAAATTCTACAGCAAAAGTTTGTAAAGGATGCGTCGAATAAACCCCAGGGACGCTTAGCGCGCCAGAAAAATGAATGATTTTTAAGTGCGTATATTCTGGGGTAATGAGATGATGTTGCTGGATAAAATCGGCAATGCTACCGTCACTAATTAATAGTAGGACATGAGTGGAAAGTGCGAGAATTTCAGCCAATTTCTTAGGGGAGTGGTTTGCGCGGTTCCAATTTTGATAGGGGAGCTTAAGCTCATCAAAATAATGGCAAATGTGTTTGGCCATACGGCCATTGCCGATGACTGCATATCGAGGTACCTGTCGCATGATCAAGTCCATACAGTGAATTAAGTTTTGATTTTGACATCAATTGGCAGAATGTACAAGGCCATGTTGTGGATTTGTAGTAATTCTCATTTTGAATGTCCCTCGTGCTACAGTCATCTTAAGGGTTATGTTGCAATTTATGCATAATTAAAACAGCAATTTCCGGATTTCCTTAACAGAAGCGGCAATATTCTTTACAGATTTTGGTGCGATAAAAATCGAATCATCTCCCGCTATTGTTGCTATGATTTGAATTTTTTCTTTATGATAATCCAAGATGCGGGCAATTAATTGTGCAGCACCGGGGTAAGTATTGACGATAATTGTAGCTTCGTTTGAGATTACTTCTATTGTTAAGCTGGATAATTGGCTCGATGTCGTGGGTGGAGCCGGCTCGAAGGGTAAATGATAAACAATTTCGCCTTGTTCATTTTTGGATTTTATAACGCCGATTTTTCGCAGTAATCGAGACACTTTCGATTGATTGACAATATGTCCCATTAATTCGAGTGCGGCGCAGATTTCTTCTTGGGTTCCCACTGTGCCTTCTTGAAGCAATTTTCGAAGATCATTGGCTAAGGCGAGTTGCATTTCCTTGGGGCTCAAGTTAGTTTTTTTAATTTTCATGCCTTAATTCCTCGGTATTTAATACTTTGCTAATAATGTTAACAGCCTCATTAATTTGATTTTTAGTAATAATCAAGGGTGGCAGTAATCGAAGTACTTTATTTCGGGTGTCGATACAAAGCAGTCCATTTTCAATTAATTTTTCAAAGGCGGCCCTTGATGTGAGAATATTAGTATTTAATTCAATAGCAAGCAAGAGTCCCTGGCCTCGAACGTCCGCAATAGCGGGAGACTTAATTTTTCGTAAAGCCTCTAAAAAATATTTCCCCATTTTGAGGGCGTTTTCTGCTAATTTTTCTTCTTGCAGAACTTGAATGCTTTCAAATGCCACGGCAGAAGCGAGTGGATTTCCCCCAAAAGTGCTGCCATGATCGCCGGGTTTTAGTACACTCATAACCGAATTTTTCGCTAAAAAAAGCGAAATTGGTAATAAGCCGCCTCCCAGTGATTTTCCTAGCAGTATTCCATCGGGTTTAAGATGATCATGTTGTACAGCCAGAGCTTTTCCTGTTCGTCCCATTCCCGTTTGTATTTCATCTACTATAAAGAGAACATTATTTTTTTGGCAAATCATCTGGCAATTTTTAAGATAATTTTCATTGGGCATGATAACCCCAGCCTCTCCTTGTATGGGCTCTACGATAAAGGCGGCTGTGTTGGGGGTTATTGCTTTTTCGAGTGCCGTAGCATCGTTAAAGGGGATTGAAATAAAGCCTGGTGTCAGTGGGCCAAAATTTTCTTTATATTTTTCGACAGTAGACATGCTCACAGTAGTGATCGTTCTACCATGAAAGCTATTATCGCAAATAATAATTTCCGCGGCGTCATTTGGGATATTTTTCACCAGATAAGCCCATTTTCTGGAGACTTTAACGGCAGTTTCAGTTGCTTCTGCTCCACTATTCATTGGGATGGCTTTATCCATCTCACACATTTCGCAGGCGGATTTTAGTAAATCTGATAATGGTTGGTTGTGGAATAAGCGTGAAACGATAGCAATTTTTTTGGCTTGATCGATAAGGGCTCCCATTAAACGAGGATGCTTATGTCCAAAATTGACGACGGAGGTCCCAGTGGCCATATCTATGTAAGATCGACCTGAGTGGTCAAAAATATAGATTCCCTCGGCAGACGTGGGCGTTAAGGGGTGAGGCGCATGAGTAGCCGCGCTGTATTTTTCGGTGTTTTTGATAGTTTCTGGCATTTTTTCTCCTAGTTAATGCATAAATATGCACTATTTTATATGATCTGTAAATAATTATTCAATAGAGGGGTTGACAAGCGCCTGGCACGAGCAGTAATATGCTATCTTGATGCATAAATATGCATTATAATTGACAAAATCAGGATATTTATGTATGAGCGCACAAATTAAAGTTGGGATTGCCGGTGTACAGGGTTATGTAGGCCAAGAGCTGATGAGCTTAATTAAGCAGCATCACCTGCTGGAGATGGCTGGAATTTTGGCAAAAAAATCTGAGCAAGAGGTCTATGCAGAACTACCATTATTGGCCGAACAGAACATTCCTGTATTTTCGGTAGAAGAAATTCAGAGCTATCCTCTAGATATTTTATTATTGGCGACACCCCCTGAAACTTCGATGGAATTAGTGTCGATTTTAAAAAAAGCCCCTTTCAAAATAATCGATTTAAGTGGCGCATTTCGATTGTCCGAGGAGGAATTTCACGGATGGTATGGATTAACGCAAAAAGAGCCGGAAATATTAACTATAACAAATTATGGGCTTGCTCCTTGGGGAGTAAAATATAATGAATCCAAAAAAATTGTCGCGAATCCGGGTTGCTATGCTACGGCGGCATTAATGCCACTGATTCCTTTGATTAAGCATGGAATCCTTAAAAACAACAATTTAATTATCGATGCAAAATCTGGAGTTTCGGGTGCTGGGAAAAAAGCCAATTCCGATTTGATGTTTAATGAAATGCATCAAAACTTTTTCCCCTATAAGGTAGGGATGCATCAACACACGCCCGAAATACAAAAAGCCTTAACTCAATTTACGAATGTGTCTTGTGAGCTGACGTTCACGACGCATATGTTGCCCATTTCGAGAGGAATTTCTATGTCGATTTATGCCGATGCGCAAAATCTTGGGCTGTCAGATAAAGAAATCGCTGACTCAATCGAAACGGCCTATCACAGCGAATATAAAAATTATCCTTTGATTAAGTTTGGCGAGATTAATCAAGGCAATATTCAAAAAGACAAATTTCTTTTGTCTTTAAAGTCCGTTGTGGGCACTCCTAAAACGCATGTTGCCTATTATGTTAAAAGCGGGAAAGTATTTTTATTTTCTTCTATCGATAATTTACTAAAAGGCGCGGCAAGTCAGGCAATTGAAAATATTAACGCGCTCTACAATTTACCGCTTGAAACGGGCTTATTACTTAAAGAAGGTGTGTTATGAATATTGGAGCTGGAATTTTTAGAACAAAATTGCCAAAGGGATTTTTGGCTGGGGGAATTAATTGTGGCGTGAGGCGATATAGGCCCGATTTAGGAATTATTATTTCCGAAGTGCCAAGCGTGGTAGCTGGCGTATTTACTCAAAATGCGTGCAAGGCGGCCCCGGTAAAACATTGCGAAAAAATATTACCTTCTAACAATGTTAGAGCCATCTTAACGAATAGTGGGCAGGCCAATGCGGCAACGGGTGCCAGGGGAATATCAGACAATCAAATGATGATAGATGCGGTTTGTATGGCTTTGTCCTGTGAAAGCCATCAAGTTTTAACGGCATCAACGGGTGTAATCGGCGAAAATCTAGCTGTTGATAAAATAACAGAAGCGATTCCGGAATTAGTAAGAACGGTATCGAATGTCGCTGAAAAATTTGCGCTCTCAATTTTGACGACTGATTTGGTTCCAAAGACAGTGCAAAAAGACATCGAGCTTTCAACTGGAAACGTCAGCATCACTGGAGTTTGCAAAGGCTCAGGTATGATACATCCGAATATGGCCACTATGCTGGGCTACTTGTTGACCGATGCAAAATTAACAGTGACAGAGGCCCAAACAATAGTTAAAAAAGCCTGCGATAAAAGTTTTAATATGATTAGCGTCGATGGCGACACTTCAACCAACGATTGCGTATTTTTAATGGCAAATGGCATGAGCGGCGTAGGCTTAGAAAATCAACAGGATGCGGATATGTTTTATAAAGCCATCGAAGAAATCGCCATTTTTCTCGCAAAAAGTATTGCGAGAGATGGTGAGGGTGCTTCGAAGCTTATTCAAGTAAATGTCAATGGCACTGGCAATGAAGAACTGGCTAAGAAAATAGCTCGATCTGTCACGATGAGTCCTCTTATTAAAACGGCTATTTATGGGGGCTCTCCGAACTGGGGAAGAGTTCTCTCTAAAATTGGGAGTGAAAATATTTCAGAAAAAATGATGGATCACTGCGAAGTGTCTATTCAAAGCATTAAACTTTTTGCAAAAGGGGCACCTGTTCTCGATATGAATAAATCTGAATTAATTAATCGAATGAAGGAAGATACGGCGATTATCGATATTAATTTTTTTGATGGTGAACACCAAGCGACGGCATGGGGCTGCGATCTCACAGAGAAATATGTGAAGGTGAATGTGGAGTATTTAACATGATAAAAATCGATAGTATTTCATCAATTATTAATACCCTTTCTTACGCTAATCAATTTCGAGGGAAAGTGTTTTTAATTAAATTGGGTGGTTCCGTGCTGAATGACGAAAGATTAATACAATCGATCTGCAATGATGTAAAATTATTGAAGGAAGCAGGAATTAAAGTTCTTATTGTTCATGGCGGGAGTAAAGCCATTAACGAATATTTGACGATTAATAACATTTCTTCAAATTTTGTGGATGGATTGAGGGTAACCTCCAAAGAGGCGATGAATATTATCGAAATGGTTTTGTGCGGTCATGTCAATAAGCTTTTGGTGAGAAAACTAAATAGCATAGGGCTTCACGCCATTGGATTTTCAGGGGCCGATAATAATCTTTTGCAATGCCACTATTATAGTGAGCAGCATGGAAAAGTTGGTGAAATTCATTCGGTGAATGCCGGGCTCATTTCAACATTTCTAACAAAAAATGAAGATTATTTTGATTGCATTCCAGTAATTGCTCCAGTGGGGGTCGATCATCAGGGAAATCCTCTTAATATCAACGCCGATTATGCGGCAAGCCAAGTGGCTAAGGCTATCAAGGCCGATAAATTAATTTTTATTACCGATCAAGACGGAATTTACGATAAAAATGGCAGTATTTATTCGGTATTATCTAGAGATGAACTTTTAGAATTAATTAAAAGTAAAAGTGTGGAAGGTGGAATGCTAACGAAAGTGAAGGCCATATTAGAGGCGCTCAACGAAGATTTAACGCATGTTCACATTTTAAATGGCAAGAAAAAGCATTCTTTGATTGAAGAATTCTTCACCATCCATGGTGTCGGAACCTTATGCAAGAATGAAGAAACCAGAGTGGAGTATGAAAATGTTAGCAATTGCGCCTAAGCATCTCATCACGGCGGATGAATTTAATAAAGATGATATTAATGAAGTATTAACTTTAGCTGGAAATCTAAAGAAATATCCGAAATTAAATTTCAATTTTTTAGGTGGAAAACATATCGCGATTGTTTTTGAAAAGCCTTCTTTAAGAACCCGATTTAGTTTCGCGACAGCGATTCATCAGCTCGGCGGTGTTGTAATTGAGAGTCTTTCTCAAACCCGAAAATTCGAAGAACCCAAAGATTTTATCCGAGTGGTGCAGGGATATTGCAGCGCTCTTGTGATCAGAACGTTTGAAGAAAGTGATTTATATGAAATGCAGGCATACTCAAAAATTCCCATTATCAATGGGCTAACGAATGGATTTCATCCCTGTCAATCACTCGCCGATTTGATGACGTTAAAAGAACGATTCAACACACTTCAAGGTTTAAAATTGGCATATATCGGAGATGGCAATAATGTATTACACAGTTTAATGATAATGGGTGTTAAATTAGGGATAGAAATTCATTACTGCTGTCCAAAAGGTCACGGACCTAAGTCTGAGGTTTTGGACAGGCTTGAAAATAGAGCGTTGATAAAATCCTTTTCGGATCCAAAAGAAGCGGTTAAAAATTGTCACGCAGTATATACCGATGTATGGACAAGCATGGGCTTTGAATCTAAAAATGAAGCGGAATTTGAAGGGTTTCAAGTGAATGAAGCACTCATGAGTCACGCCCATAAAGACGCTGTTTTTATGCATTGCATGCCGATGGAGCGGGGAAAAGAGGTTAGCGTTGATTTGCCGGATGCGCCCTGCTCCCTCATTTTTCAACAAAGTGAAAATAGGCTGCACGTACAAAAAGCCTTATTAGTAAATTTATTATCCTAGGAGAGATTAATGTCTAAAGAAAAAATTGTTTTAGCTTATTCTGGTGGATTGGACACTTCCGTTGCAATAAAATGGCTTCAAGAAAAATATCATTATGACGTTATTGCGGTTGCTGCCGATTTGGGGGAAGGTAAGGATTTAGAGGCAATAAAAGAAAAGGCCTTAAAAGTCGGTGCGATTCAAGCGCATGTTATCGATGTTAAAAATGAATTTGCCAATGAATATTTGGCTAAAGCTTTGAAAGCGAATGCTCTGTATGAAGGCGTTTACCCTTTAATTTCCGCTTTATCGAGGCCATTAATTGCAAAAAAATTGGTGGAGATTGCAGAAGTCGAAAATGCCATTGCGGTATCGCATGGTTGTACTGGAAAGGGAAATGATCAGGTGAGATTTGATGTATCGATTAAAACCTTAAATCCCAATTTAAAAATTGTGGCTCCGGTAAGGGAGTCACCAATGAGCCGAGAAGACGCCATTCATTATGCCCAAAAAAATAATATTCCACTACCCATTAATTTAAATAGCCCCTATAGTATTGATCTTAATTTGTGGGGCAGAAGTTGCGAATGCGGGGTTCTAGAAGATCCATGGCTTGAGCCTCCCGAGGATGCCTATGCCTGGACTCAGCCGCTCAATAATACTCCGAATGAACCTGAAATTATCGAAATTGAATTTAAAGCGGGTTTGCCAACCCATTTAAATAGTGTGCATTACCCTTTTGAAAAGCTGATTGAGAAATTAAATGAAATAGCAGGAAAGCATGGTGTAGGCAGAATTGATCACGTTGAGAATCGATTAGTGGGAATTAAATCTCGAGAAGTTTATGAAGCACCAGCGGCATTAACGTTAATAAAAGCACACCAGGCTCTTGAATCGCTTTGTCTGACGCGAGATGCGGCGCATTTTAAAAAAATTATTGAGCAAAAATTTGAAAATCTCGTGTATGAGGGGCTTTGGTATTCGCCTTTATTTAAAGCGCTCAATGTATTTATTGATGAAACCCAAAAAACGGTGAGTGGTATTGTGAAAATTAAATTGCACAAGGGCAATGCGATTATTGTTGGACGAAAATCAGCACAGTCGCTTTATCAAATGGATCTGGCGACGTATAAATCCGGTGATCAATTTGATCATAAAGCCTCTGAGGGTTTTATTAAAATTTGGGGACTGCCACTGGAAGTTCATTCAATCGTCAATAACGCTAAGGAAAAAATCCAATGAAATTATGGGGAGGCCGTTTTCAGCAAGCGACAGATGCTCTCGTCGATGAGTTTACAGCATCAATTCACTTTGATCAGCAATTGGCGCTCTTTGATATTGAAGGGAGTTTAGGGCATGTAAAAATGCTCGGTCAGTGCCAAATTGTAACGAAGGATGAAGTGGAGAAAATTTCTCAGGGCCTGCTTTTAATTGCTGAAAAAATTAAGCAAGATGAAATGGAATTTCATCTTGCTGATGAAGATATTCACATGAATATTGAACGACACTTACACCAAATAATTGGTCCAGTGGCTGGTAAATTACACACCGGAAGGAGTCGAAATGATCAAGTGGCCTTGGATATGCATCTGTATTTACGACACAGTATTCTCTCGATTATTCAGCAATTATTGATCTTAAATGAGATTATTTTGGTAAAAGCGGAAGCGCATGTCGAAACGATAATGCCGGGCTACACCCATTTACAGCGCGCCGAACCGATTCGCTTTGCGCATCATTTAATGGCCTATTTTAATATGTTTAGTCGAGATATCGATCGATTAATGTCAAGTTGGCCTCGCGTGAATATCTCCCCTTTAGGGGCGGGCGCCTTAGCGGGAAGTGCGATTAACATCGATCGTGAATATTTTGCGAATTTATTAAATTTTGAGGGTATTTACGCGAATAGTTTAGATGCAGTAAGTGATCGAGATTTTGTAGTAGAATTTCAATCTAATGCCGCCATGATTATGATGCATTTGTCGAAATTAAGTGAGGAGATTATTTTGTGGTGTACTCAGGAATTTGGCTTTATCGAATTAGATGATGCTTTTTCCACTGGCAGCAGCATGTTGCCTCAGAAAAAAAACCCCGATGTTGCAGAACTCACTCGGGCGAAAACAGGTCGTGTATATGGTTCTCTGATGGGAATTTTAACGGTATTAAAGGCATTGCCTTTGGCCTACAACAAAGATTTGCAGGAGGACAAAGAAGGGCTTTTTGACTCAGTAAAAACAGTCCAAAAAACGCTTTCTGTATTTTCAGGAATGCTGAATACCATGCGGGTCAATTCAGAAAAAATGCAAACGGCCGCCAATAATGATTATTCCAATGCCATTCAAATTTCAAATTATTTAGTCCGAAAAGGAATGCCCTTCCGAGAAACACACACCATTGTAGGAAAAATTGTGCTATACGCTATTAGTGAGAAATTATTCCTGAACGCCATTTCGCTAGAAAAATACAAGGAATTCAGTGAATTGTTTGAGCAAGATCTCTATGGCTGCATTGAAATTCAGACTGCCATAGAGTCTCATTCCTGCACGGGAGGCACTGCAAAAACCTCTGTTTTACAGCAAATTGAAGGAGCCAAACATCTAATTCAAAATATAAAAAATTGGCTCACTTTAAAACGATTATTGGATGTGAGAGGTTCAGTCGCGGGTGACCACGCGCTCTAGGTATTAACTCTCTTCAGAATTAAAAAGGTTTATTGGGACTTAGTGCACGAAGAAAATTTTCGGCTGGTAGACACAAAATATCACCTTTTTTTAGAGCCTGCTCTCCTCGATAGACTACTATTGTTTGAGCCTCTGGATAATCCTCTTTGAAATGCTTTAATCCTCTCAAGTCCTCTGGGCGAATCTGTTGACTATTTTTCACTTCGATTGCCCACAAACCTAAGGGGCCATAAACCACAAAATCCACTTCTACCCCTGACTTTGTTCTCCAAAAAAATAGCTCGTGTTTCGAGCTGGTATAATCCACCCACGCTCGTAAATGTTGAGCGATTAAACCTTCTAAAGCAGCACCATCCATTTCAGAGGGTTGATCCAGTACGGATTGCGGTCGAAGACTGCGAAAAACACCCACATCAAAAAAATAGAATTTGGGTTGAGAGGAAAGCAAACGTTTTGCTCGACGTGTAAAAACTGGAACCTGAAAAACAATTAAAAGATCTTGAACGATAGATAGCCAGCTTTCTGCCGTGGAACGCTTTACTGCGGCTTCTTGTGAGACCTTGTTCATATTTAAAATTGATCCGTGTGAAAAACTGAGTGCTTCTAGAAAGCGGGCGAAAGGCTCAATTTGTCGGACAAGCCCTTCAGCTTTGACTTCTTCATCCAAGTAAAGAGAAATATAAGCAGATAAGGTTTCATATGGGTTTTTGCTAGCAAATCTCAAGGGTAATAATCCATAAAGTAGCGCTTCTTTAAAATTAAATTGCTCAGCCAACTCAATGGCCATGAAAGGGTGAAGTGTTTTATTTAATGCGCGACCACCCAGTAAATCGACACCTTCTCGTTTTAATTTTCGAGAACTGGATCCTGTTAAAATAAATTTCCAATCTTTATGTTCTTCAATTAGCACATGGACGAGGGATAGCAATTCGGGTACTTTTTGAATTTCATCAATCACGATGACTTTTCCATTCGGTTGCGCACGCACCATTTCTAGCAGCATTTCCGGGCGAGCCAGAAATTCACGTCGGATCCTAGCTAATAATAGATTGATATAAAGTGCTTCCCGATGGCGTTCTGCCATGAGAGTCGATTTCCCAGTGCCCCTAGGCCCAAATAGGAAATAACTGCTCTCGGGTTCTAAAAACAGGCGCTTTATGAGGTGATGTGGCATGGGCGTTTTCCCCTTAAAATGTAAATTCTCCTTTCTATTATACATCGCTAATGAAAAATCTCCAGGTGATTTTATATTAGATACCTATAATCAGCTTTGATAAACCTCTCCTGATTGAACGGCAGGTCATCAGAGAAAAAGCGATTAATCTTCAGAACTATAATGAGTTTGCACAGCCTAATGTGGTATCATTTTAGGCATAACATCTATATGGGAAGCTTATTATGACCGCTAAAATTGATTGGGATGCCTTATCCTTCTCGTTCACACCGACAGACTTTATGTATAAAAATACCTGCGAAGCCGAAGGCGCTTGGGCTGAAGGAGAATTTCTCCCCTTTGGCGATATCAAACTTTCTCCTGCAGCTGGTGTTTTAAACTATGGCCAGGGCTTATTTGAAGGCCTAAAAGCGCTGCGGACTAAAGATAATGATGTTGTCCTTTTTCGTCCAAAAGCTAACGGCAAGCGATTAGCTGAGGGCGCAAAATGCTTATTGATGCCCCCTTTTTCCCCCGATAAATTTGTGGAAGTGATCAAACAATTAGTCCAGAAAAATATTGATTTTGTTCCCCCTTACGGAAAAGGCAGCCTTTATTTGCGCCCTTGTCTTTGGGGGACGGGCCCCATTCTGGGCGTCTCGCCTTCCCCTAATTATACCTTGCTGATTTATGCCTGCCCGGTTGGGCCCTATTACAAAGGTGGCTTAAAACCCGTTAAATTTAAAATAACAAAAGATTTTCATCGGGCGGCACCTCATGGTGTAGGTCATGTGAAATTTATCGGAAACTACTCGGGTGGTTTAGCCGTTTCCAAGGCCGCTAAAAAAGAAGGCTTCAGCGGATGTATTTTTTTGGACGCACGAGAGGAAAAATACATTGAAGAAGTCGAGACCTCCAATTTTTTCTGCTTGGTCAACGGAAAATTGCTGACACCACAATTAGGCTCCATTTTACCGGGAATTACGCGAGATTCGATTATTCGTTTGGCTCGAGAAAAATTAGGGCTTGAAGTTATCGAAGGACCTGTTTCCGTTTTAGAAGCACAAAAAGCTTCGGAGTGTTTTTGTTCCGGAACCGCCGCCGTAGTTACTCCCATAGGCGCCATTCATTTCGAAGGAAAAGAAACGGTGTTTAATGATTTTAATGTGGGGCCCGTCACGCAGAAAATTTATGAATTGCTCACGAAAATTCAGCTGCGCGAAGCCGAAGACAGTTTTGGCTGGGTAGAAACGATCTAGGAATTACCAATGGAATACCAAACTCTACTGGCGAGAGATTTAAATCACGGCCTAGAAGTGACGTTTAATCGCCTCGAAAAACGTAATTCAATTAATGCACAGATGCTGAAGGAATTACATGAAGTCTTAGATTTGGCGGAAAATACCCCTCGCTGGAGTATTATTATTTTTAAAGGCCAGTGCGGAATTTTTTGCATGGGCATGGATTTTAAAGCGGTTTCAGAAGCTGGAAGTTCATTCCCAAAAGATTATAAGAATTTGCTAAAACGTTTTGCTTCAATTCCAAAAATAATAATTTCTTTGGTTGAAGGGCGCGTAATGGCGGGTGGAGTTGGATTAGTGGCAGCCAGCGATCTCGTTATTTCCACGCCGAAAAGTGAGTTTAGTTTATCGGAACTGCTCTGGGGGTTACTACCCGCGAATGTATTGCCCTATTTAATTCGACGCGTGGGTTTCCAAAAAGCCTATAGAATGAGCTTAACAAGCCAATCGGTTTCTGCAGCAGAAGCCCACGCCATGAATTTAGTGGATTTTTTGACGGATGATCCCGAGAAAATATTTTCGGAATTAGTCCCGCATTTGCTGCGTGTGAAAGAAATTACCTTGTGTGATTTTAAAACGTATTTTCGTAAAATGTGGCTTATTAATGAAGACATGGAAGAACTCGCGATGCATGAGTTAGAGCGTTTAGTGAAAGAGCCGCACGTAAAAAACAATATGAAGCGCTTTCTGGAAAAAGGAAAATTTCCCTGGGAAGCCGATTAAATAATCTCCAATAAGGAAAATCATGACTGCAAAAAAACCATTAGTATTAGTGGATGGATCATCCTATTTATTCCGTGCATTTTTCGCGCTGCCTCCGCTATCGAATTCCAAAGGCAAGCCGACTGGTGCCATTTATGGCGTCTTAAATATGCTAAAAAAATTGTTAAATGATTATCACCCTGAATATGTCGCCGTTGTGTTTGATCCCAAGGGAAAAACATTTCGCTACGACCTTTATTCAGAATACAAAGCAAATCGAACTAAAATGCCCGACGATTTACGGGATCAAATTGCTCCACTTTTCTCAGCCATTAAAGCCATGGGTTTGCCACTCGTGGTGGTTGAAGGGTTTGAAGCCGACGATGTGATTGGGACTTTAGCTAAAAAAGCTGAAAAAGAAGGCCTTTCAACACTTATCTCAACAGGTGATAAAGATCTAGCTCAGCTTGTGAATCCAAATGTCACGTTAATTAATACGATGTCTGACACCTTGCTCGATCGAGATGGAGTTATTAATAAATTTGGTGTGCCGCCGGAAAGAATGATTGATTATTTAGCCTTGGTTGGTGATACCAGTGATAATATTCCTGGTATTCCAAAAGTTGGGCCTAAAACGGCTGTAAAATGGCTCTCGGAATTTGATTCGGTCGAAAATATCGTCAACAATGCAGATAAAATTACGGGAAAAGTGGGCGAAAATCTTCGCGAAAATTTAGAGGTTCTCAAGCTTTCACAGGAATTAGTCACCATAAAAACCGATGTCGACGTCGGAGTGGATTTTCACACCCTCACGCGACAGGCACCGGATAAAGAAAAATTAATCGAAATATTTAAAGAATTAGAATTTCGAAAATGGCTCGAAGCGCTCCAATCAGAACAAACCGAAACCGTGGTGAACTCTAGAAAATATGAAATGATTTCTGATAAAGCCACATTTGAAAAATGGCTTAAGAAACTTGAAAAAGCGCCTTATTTTTCCTTTGATACCGAAACCACCAGTTTGAATCCTTTTGAAGCCGAGCTTGTTGGCCTCTCATTTTCGGATCATTCGTTTCACGCCGCCTATGTTCCCGTGATGCACAATTATCCCGAAGCCCCGACGCAATTGTCGAGAGATTTTGTGATTCAAGAAATGAAAAAATTATTGGATGACCCGAAGAAAATTGTGGTAGGTCAAAATTTAAAATATGACCGACAAGTATTAATGAAATACGGAATCGAATTTAAAGCACATTGTTTTGATACCATGCTCGAATCCTATGTGTTAAATAGCACGATGAGCCGACACGACATGGATAGCCTGGCTTTAAAATATTTGGGTGAAAGCACGATTAAATTTGAAGATATCGCTGGAAAAGGCTCCAAAATGCTAACGTTTAATCAAATTCCACTTGAGGTGGCTTCTAATTATGCGGCAGAAGATGCGGATGTCACTTTGAGGCTACATGAAAAATTATGGCCGGACATTAAGGCCTCAAAGGGCTTAACGACTGTATTTACAGAAATTGAAATGCCTCTAATGCCTGTGCTTGCCAAAATAGAAGCCACAGGTGTTTTAATTGATAAAGCGCTATTAAAAACTCAGAGCATTGAACTGGGCGAAAGAATTCAATCGCTTAAAGAGACCGTTTACGAAATTGCTGGTGAAGTGTTTAATTTAGGTTCCCCTAAGCAATTGCAAACTATTCTCTATGAAAAATTAAAAATACCGGTGACAAAAAAAACTCCAACAGGCCAACCCTCAACGGCAGAGGAAGTATTATCGGAATTAGCGCATCATTACCCGATGCCAAAATTTATTTTAGAATATCGAAGTTTAAGCAAGTTAAAATCTACTTATACTGATGCATTGCCTGAGCAAATTAATTCTATAACTGGTCGAGTGCACACCTCGTATAATCAGGCGGTAACAGCGACGGGAAGACTTTCTTCGACAGACCCTAATTTGCAAAATATTCCGGTACGCACTGAAGAAGGTCGAAAAATTCGCCAGGCTTTTATTGCGCCACCGCATTATAAAATTTTATCCGCCGATTATTCTCAAGTGGAATTACGCATTATGGCACATCTTTCGCAGGATCAAGGGCTTTTAGCCGCTTTTGCAAAAGGCTTAGATATTCATTCCGCAACAGCATCGGAAGTGTTTGGCGTTTCACTTGATTCTGTTACCTCGGATCAAAGACGTCACGCCAAGGCGATTAATTTCGGTTTAATTTATGGCATGTCAAGTTTTGGTTTATCTCAGCAATTAGGCATCGACACGAAAAGTGCTAAAGATTATATCGATGTTTATTTTGCCCGTTATCCAAAAGTTCACGAATACATGGAAAAATCGCGTGAAATTGCCTCCAAACAAGGCTATGTTGAAACGCTTTTTGGAAGACGATTATACGTTCCAGAAATTAATGTGGCCAATTTACAAAGACGAAGAGCAGCAGAACGCGCAGCGATTAATGCTCCACTCCAAGGTACTGCAGCCGATATTATAAAGCTCGCGATGATTAATATTGACCAATGGCTAAGAGAATCTAAAGCCGATGCTAAGATGATTATGCAAGTCCACGATGAGTTGGTCTTCGAAATCAACGAAAAAGAAGAAGCCTATTTCGTAGAAAACATCAAAAATCGCATGGAAAACGCAGTTGAATTATCAGTTCCCCTCCTAGTCGATGTCGGTGTTGGCCCAAATTGGGATGAAGCGCACTGATATTCTCCAGACCAAAAGCCACCCGCTAGGTGTTTCGTTCTGCTTGGAGTTGAAGTCCAGACAGAACGAAAACCCAGTTATCTTCGTTTTCGTTCTCCCTGGAACCTCATTCCAGACAGAACGAAACGATTTCCTAGAGGGGCCTCGTTATGTCATTTAGCCAGGAACTCATGACCAATATTGTAAGCCTCTCGGATCTATTTAAGGCTTCGGAATGATTATCTTAACTTTTAATTTGCACCTGACAAAATTTCAAATTATGGAGATATAAGTCTCTTGGGCGTCCTAGGTGCTTGACAACTCTTGTCCCCTCTCCCCTTGCGGGAGAGGCTAGTATAAGTCATTTAAGAACATTTAAGTGCATGGCAACAATTGTCCCCTCTCCCCTTGCGGGAGAGGGTTAGGGTGAGGGGTATTAAAGGAGACTATTCAATTTCAAAAAAATATCATCCATTACAGCATCTAATTGAAAAAGCACTTCATTATTCCAATATCTTGCTAATTGAAAACCCTGTGAGTCTAACCAAACCGTTCTTTCATTGTCATAGAAAATTTGCTCACAATGTTGTCCACCATCAATTTCAATAATGAATCTCTTCTCTAAACAAACAAAATCCAAAATATAATTTCCAATTGGCACTTGTCGTCTAAATTTAAAGTTAGAAAATCGTCTACCTCTCAAATGCTGCCAAATTAATCTTTCTACATTTGTTTGTTTTATTCTAAGATTTTTCGCTCTTTCTAACAGGAGTCTTTTCATGCGCTCATGATAATAGCAATGGCACTGTAAAAATATTCGGGATTTTTTACCCCTCACCCTAACCCTCTCCCGCAAGGGGAGAGGGGACAAGAGTTGCCATGAACCTAAATGTTCTCAAATGACGATGCATTTCTTCTGCTGTTAACGTTCAATTCAATGATTTTCTAACACGGAGTGAACAACCCACATTTAATTTTATAGCATCAGACAGGCTTAATACTTTTTTCCAAAAAAGCCTCGTTGCGGATACTAATCGGCCTCAATTACTTAATATTGCCCAGGATGCGCGACGAGTATCAAGCATCAACTCCTGAAGATGCCGCGGCCCCTAATGAAGAACAAATACCTTTACTAAGAATGAATGAAAATCCTGACGATGTAAGGTTTGAAATTTTAGAAGATGATGAGGAAATTGAAGAATTTCAAAATGGTCTTGGATAAATTTATTGCACCGGATTGACAATACCTAAATTGGGTATAAACATACCCAATCTGAGTATGGGATAAGACATCTTATCCGACGCCCTGTTTTCGAAAGCGAAGCAGGGTATGCCTGGTTTATTTTTTAGTCAGCCAGACAAGGATTTCTACACATTGGCAAAGCAAAGTGATAATGCTGCCAGCGACATTGATTTAATGGTGATAGGAGAAGATTTAGTTTATGCCGATTTTTTCAAGCTTTTCGAGAAAACCGAACTGAAATTAGGCAGAAAAATTAACCCCACTTTTTACTCGCCCGCGGAGTGGATGGTTTTTTTTTTCCAGTTGTTCGGGCTACTAGAGGATTAGCACCTTCACTTAATATTCTCACATATTTTTCATAAGCGAAAATGCGATTTCTTTCTTGGCCAGTGGTTTCTTTCACAATGCGTGCTTGAAGTAAATACTCAAATGCTTTTGTAACAGTTGGCACCGTGGAATCTAAATGCAGTACGCATTGCGCAATAGTAGCTATCGGTTTTTTTTGCAGATATCGATAAACTTCTAAGGCGCTTTTCATAGCTCGGCCAAGCTTTAACAGTTTTTTTTCATCTGAGGAAAATAATTTCTGTATATCCATAATCGATGTCACCGCTTGCTCGGAAGTTTCTTTTATTGCTGTTAAAAAAAATTCCAGCCATGCCTCCCAATCGCCTTCTAGCCGAACCTTTTGCAATAAATCGTAATATTGTTCACGATGGGTTTTAAAATATAAGCTCAAATATAATGAGGGCATATGCAATACCGATTCTGAAAATAAAATCAATGTAATCAAGAGGCGACCGACGCGACCATTGCCATCTAAAAAAGGATGAATAGTTTCAAATTGCACGTGCATGAGTGCCGCTTTTATGAGGGGCGAAGTGTTCACGGGGTCGTTATGTAGAAACTTTTCCAGTGCGCCCATGCAGGCCATAACAAGATCAGGCGGTGGCGGCACGAATCGCGCCGTGCCAGGGCGTGAGCCACCGATCCAATTTTGAGAACGACGAAACTCACCGGGCATTTTTTCTCGGCCCCTCGTCCCATGCAGCAATATGGCATGAATTTCTTTAATTAAGCGCAAAGATAAGGGGAAGCCTTTCTTGATGCGTGTAATTCCGTGGTTTATAGCTGCGATATAATTAACCACTTCTTCAATATCTTCCACAGGGACGTCAGGAGTTTGCTCTGATTCATAAAGCATAAGATCGGCAAAAGAAGATTGAGTTCCCTCAATCTGAGAGGAGACTAAGGCCTCCTTTCGTAGGAACATGTAGGTAAAAAGATCGATATTCGGCAACATCAAACTTGCACCATCAAGTCGGCCAAGGGCTTGGCTAGTTGCCTCCATTAACCTAAGCAAATATTCAGAAAATTCCAGTGGCGGGTATGGGGGTAAATCAGGTGGGAGATAGGCTTTGACCTTTTCACCGCCAGTACTTGTGGTAATGTGTCTACCTACTCGATTCGCCTTGTTCATAGTGAAGGTCTCTTATTAAAGATTACTTTAATTGGTTTTTTCTTATTAAAGTTTACCGACTTAAAGTTTAATAAGCAATAAAAACTTTTTAGTCGGATATCTTACAAGACGAGCGAAAATAATACTCAGCCTCAGATTTATTCCACTGTGACAGATTTCGCTAAATTTCTAGGTTGGTCGACGTCAGTACCTTTTAAAACCGCAACATAATACGCTAATAATTGCATCGGGATTGTGTAAATAATTGGCTCAAGCCAATGTGGCAGAGAAGGCATTGCAATGACGTGACAATTAATATTCTCTTTCCAGTGTTCTGGCGCATCGGTAAAAATATAGAGATCGCCACCGCGTGCTTGCACTTCGTGAACATTGGATTCTAATTTCTCAAATAAGCTGTTTTTTGGGGCTAAAACAATTACTGGCATGTCCTTATCAACCAAGGCAAGCGGGCCATGTTTTAATTCGCCAGCGGGGTAGGCTTCTGCATGCATGTAGGAAATTTCTTTTAATTTTAAAGCCCCTTCCATGGCGATGGGATAATTATCACCACGGCCTAAAAATAAGGCATCATTTTTATTTAAAAAGCGATGAGAGATTTCTTTTAAGTGGTCATTTAAAGAAAGTGTCGAATTAATTAGGGCGGGCAACTGTTGCATGGCGCGAATGAGTGAAAGTGAATCCTTTTCGCTCATGCCATTTAATTTCCCTAAAACACCCGTTAAAATTAAAAGGGCCATAAGTTGCGATGTGAAAGTTTTTGTCGCAGCAACGCCAATTTCTGCACCGGCACGAGTTAGGAAAACTAAATCCGATTCGCGCATCAAAGAACTTTCAGGAACATTACAAATACCTAAAGTAGCAAAATAACCCTCGGTTTTTGCGCGACGTAAAGCCGCCAAGGTGTCGGCGGTTTCTCCAGATTGAGAAAGGGCAATAAACAAAGTATCAGGCTCGACAATAATTTTACGATAGCGATTTTCACTGGCAATTTCGACATTGCAGGGTAAATTCGCGAAAGCCTCAATCCAATAGCGTGCGACTAAAGCGGCGTGAAAACTGGTTCCGCACGCCACGATTTGAATTCGTTTCACCTTCGGAAAAATATTGGGAGCATTGTGACCAAAAGCATTTGCGATTAATTTATCATTCACCAAGTGACCATTGAGTGTGTTGGTGAGAGACTCGGCCTGCTCAAAAATTTCTTTAAGCATGAAATGTCGATATTCACCCTTGTTTGTGCTATCAGCCGTCGCTTGAGATCTATGAGTTTTACGTTCGACAGGTTTTTTATCTTTATCAAAAATGCTGACCCTTTTTGTGGTGATATGCGCAATGTCGCCTTCTTCTGGATAAATAAATTTTTGAGTAATGGATAAAAGCGCCAAAGGGTCGGAGGCAATAAAATTTTCGCCAATACCGAGTCCAATTACCAGGGGACTTCCGCGACGAACGGCAAATAATTCCTGCGGATTTTTTTTCGAAATAATGCCAAGCGCATAGGCGCCTGCAAGTTCAAGGGTGGATAAATAAATCGCATTGATTAAATCAGGAGAATTTTTCAGATGATGATGAATCAGATGGCCGATAACTTCTGTGTCGGTTTCGGATGTAAATTCATAACCCTCGGCAATTAATTTTTTACGTAAATCGGCATAATTTTCAATGATGCCATTATGCACGACAGCAATTTCATTTTTGGAAAGATGAGGGTGAGCATTTTTTTCGCTTGGAACGCCATGCGTCGCCCAGCGTGTGTGGGCAATTCCTAAGATGCCAGGCAATGGGTTGGTCTCAAGCGCTTCTTCGAGCTTTGCCACTTTTCCGTGCACGCGAATACGATCAATTTCACCATTTTTGGGATCGATGACCGCGATTCCCGCCGAATCATAGCCGCGGTATTCCAGGCGTTTTAGGCCTTCTAACAAAATGGGTGAAATATCTCTTTGGGCAATGGCACCTACGATTCCGCACATAAACTCGCTCCTTCTGGATTTGATTATCAAAACATAGAGCTAGAGCCTTCCGATGTCAAGAAAAGTAAGTCTTTATTTGGGTTTTGAAGTTTGCTAGTGTTGCATCATTCTGAAAAATCAAAGGAGATGAAAATATGCGACTAAGCAAAATAAAACCGGAAGAGGTTAAAAAATTGGTGTTTAATGGCGGGGGTGCCAAGGGTCTTGGACATGTTACTGCCTATGCAGCCACGCTGGCCTGCGGAGTGAAACCAGAACAGGTCCAAGAGGTTGCAGGAACTTCGGCTGGCTCTATCATGGCGGCTGTTGTTGCTGTCGGCTATAATGTAGACGAAATTCTCAGCATTATGAAGGAAATGGACTTTAAGAAATTTTTTGACGAACATGGAAAAAATACAGCGGGCCCCTTGCTAAAAACGGTAGGGAAATTGGAAAAAGAAAAGAGTCCAGCCATCGCGGTGA
The DNA here is from genome assembly GCA_963711375.1 of uncultured Gammaproteobacteria bacterium. GTDB lineage: Bacteria > Pseudomonadota > Gammaproteobacteria > Coxiellales > Coxiellaceae > CAVQDV01. The sequence goes on along the minus strand of CAVQDV010000005.1, from coordinate 761,840 downwards.
TGCCCGCGCTTTCAAAAGCTCCTGTCATGTTTTCAAGGATTGGAAAAGAGGGTGGTATTTACATGGGTGAGGAACTTCGCACCTGGATCGAGCGAGTGATTAATAAAAAAACCGACACTGCCTTTTGTACCTTTTCTGAATTACATGAATTAACACAACGAAACCCTCTTTTTTCTGATCTTACTGTGGTGGCAGTCAATAAACAATCCAAGATGACCCCAATTCGCGTTTTTAACTATAAAAATAGTCCTAATGTCATTATCTCCGATGCTATTCGAGCTTCAACAGCCATTCCTCTGGTTTTTGAACCGCACCAAATCCATGAGAAAATAAATGGCCTGCGTGTTCAAGAAAGTGATGATCTCTATGTTGATGGGGGAATTAATCAAAATTATCCGATTACGGTTTTTGATCTTCCGGATGAAGCTTATGATCGGTCCGTTCTAGGTTTTAAAATTACTTCAAAAGAAGAGGCGGAGTTTTTGCGTGGAGATGTGCAAGAGCCCCCCAGAGAAGCTGCAAAAACAGGATTGTTCAATATGGTGAAAACTACTGTTTCTGCCGCTACTCAAACAGAGAAAAGCCAATTTTTAAATCGACCTCAGGATATGATTAGAACGATTGCTATAGACAATCGAGGAGTTAGTACAATAGCGTTTAATTTGATAGAAAATCCGCGTAAATTTAATGAGCTTACCGAATCGGGATGGAATGCACCTTGCCAATATTTCGGTATGAAGATAGAGTTCCCTGAAAAATTTACTATTTCCGAAGAAGCCTTAGTTTTATCAAATTAATGATTAGGAGAGGATGATGAGAGGGTCAAAACCAATACTGCGACAAGAAAATGCTGTGATTATTAATATCTGGCCTTCAAAAGATAATAAGCACATTCCGGGAGATAATGTGGGGCATGTTTCCTTTCAAGCTGGAAATGAATATGTCAGTTTTTGGCCTGGTCCAAGAAATGACAGGCTGGATTCGCCTAAAATTTTGGAAATTCTTCCTCATGAAATTGGTCGATATTTTAAGGGCAGGCCTTCGAATTTCAAGGGGAGTTATTTAGTAGATACAATTGATGAGGCAATCGCTGAAGAGCATGTAAAGCTAATTAATTATATTGCCGGAGAACTCAATAGGAATGATGGATGGATCGCTATTATCTATAACAAAATAGAAGAGAATTATAGGGTTCATGAAGGAAATGATGAACCCCTCCTCCAGAGAGATGAAATTTTAGTGGCTGTAAAACCTTTAGAGGCCAAAGTTCGAATTGCATTATATGGGCTTAAAACCTCTGAAATATTGAAAGAACTATCTTCCTTGAAAAAAACGGTGGTGGCAGGTTGGCGACTGATTGGGAGTAGCATGTTTAGTCGTAAGTTAAATCAGAAAACTGAAGAAAATTGTGCTTCAATGGCCTATCGGTGTTTATCAGCGGGTGGTTTATATGGCAATTTGTCATCCACTACTTCGTCGGATAATTCTAGTGTGGTTTCTCCGGATAATTTCTTACAGCATGTCTTTCTGGCAAAACAAATGGAATTACACTATTTTGAGGACACACAAAAATTTCATTTTGACGGAGAGACTTCGCAGGAACTTCTCACAGAAGCTTTTAAAAATAAAAATGGTTTGCAATTTAAAAAATGAGAGGGCCTGGCTTACCTGATCCACTGAGAAAGCTTCAAAGGGCTTTTCAAGACCGGTATCAAGAAATTATCGCAAAATGTGAGCCCTTTATACCTCCTCTGGATGAAACGGGTTCTGATCTTTTTGACCACATCTTAGGCGAAGTTAAAGATGGATTTGATCGAGCCCAGCTCATTTTGGCCGACGCCGGGATGGGTAAAACCCTGCTTTGTCAAAAATTAGCGGAAAGATGTTGGGAAAATTACCCAATCATTAAAAGAATTCCCTTGTATGTTCACTTGCCGCAAGTAGAAAAATTGGGATTGCTTCTCGAAGAGGTTTTACAAACCCAAAAAAAAAATATTACTCAAGATATCACTAATATATTGAGCTTCGAAGAAGGGGAAATCACTTGGATTTCGCAGCAGCCGCTTTTGCTTTTGCTCGATGGATTCGATGAAATTCAGGAACCCCGCAATTTGTTTACATTAAATGCTTGGGCCAGTCTCAATGGGCAACGTGATATAAAAGTTATTTATACTTGTCGACCAGAAGCCTTAAAGGATCAGAATTTAGAGGACTTATTTGCGGCGCCAAAAACTGATGCAAAGCTGTTCGATGAGCTTCACGGAAAATCTCTCAAAACGTATCGTCTCAATCCTCTTAAGGATACTCAAATTCAAAAATATTTGAAGGATGTTGATCAAAAAGAGGCTGGAAAATTCCAATATTCTTACTGGATTGAACAACTGCCCGGCTTAATGAAAATGGTTCGAACACCACTTTTGCTCCGAATGGTCGTTAATACCTTGCCCACCATGGTGGAAAAAGTGGAAAAATTGGCTTTAGAAAATAAAACTAAAGCTATCGAGCAGCATCTGACTCGTTGGTTTATTTATGAAAACTTGCTGGACTCTTGGACGTCTAATGAAGCAGAGCGCATTAAAAGAGAGAGCTATTTTAAATATCCGGGGGTTTTATGCGGCCTCAAGGGGGTTCACCTAAAGCTGTATCTTTTTTCGTATACGAGTAATTTGGCGAGAAGCCTGTGGGAGAAAAATGCCGGTAATTTTAAGACCAAACTCTTAGGAGATGAAGATACTTTAAATACGATATTTATGGAGCCTAGAATACAAAATTCAAAATTAAAAGATCCCGAAATGGCAAAGAAAGAATATGAGGACTTATTGCGTGATTATGAGTGTGATGGGCTCTACTCGGGAAAGGCTTTTTTTGAGGGAAAAGTAAAATGCGATGAGAACGGAATTTGGAAGTCTGTTATTAGCCTGGAGAAACAGCAGCAGCTTAGTCTAAAACGCTTAAAAATTATGCGCAAAGGCTCTTTGCTTCGCACCCTTAAAAACGGCTATCAATTTCCTCACAAAACAGTATTGGAATATCTGACTATTGAACATATCGCTTATGATCTCCAGCATGAATTTAAACAATATGCCAAGAATATTGGTAGCGAAAAAGGCCTAGAGAAAATCAATCAATATTTTCTGCGTCGCCATCCGACGATGCTGCACATGTTAGCTGAGGAATATAAGAACAATCAAACATTCATTGTATTGTTGAAGGATATCGTTTATGCCAGCAAAGAGGTTTTCGGTATTGAAATAGCGGCCAGCAATGCGCTGACTATTTTAAATTTTATGGGTGTCGACTTCTCAAAAGAGGATTTTACAGACATTCAAGTTCCGGATGCAGATTTACGAGGCGCTCGATTATTTTGCTGCAATTTTCGTCAGGCGAATTTGCAAAATGTTTGGTTTGATGATGCCAATCTTCATGGAGTCGATTTTTCAGGGGCGAATTTGCGAGGAGCCCAGTTTTCTTTTTTGAACTTTATTAGGGTACTCAGCCCCCTTTTCCCTGTCTGCCCGTCTGGAAAAATTGAAGGGATACTTCACTATCAACCACCTGGAAGTCCAGGTTTTTGGATTACGGCTCACCCTGAATATGGAATTGTACTTCTTTCATCAGAAATACAGAAAAAGGAAAGCCGGAGTACTTTATTTGATTATAAATTGAAAATGAAAAAGCCTAAGCCAACTGATGTCATTGGGCTTCACGCGCATGTTGTCAGTAAAATATTGATTATTACTACTCCTGAAAATATCCAAGTGTGGTCTTTACCCAATGCCAAATTTATTAAAATAATCCACGATACTCCTCCTGCCATTACTTGCATGGGTGGCAACATATTGGCCTCTGCAAATGATAAACTTCTTTTTTGGAAATTTGAGGCAAATAAAACCCCTTTAATAATATCCAAAGAGTTATCAGAATCTGAGAAAATTAACAAGATGAGTCTCTCTTATAATGACAAATTATTTGCCATGATCAGGACTAAAAAACCAAAGACAATTTTTATTAGAAGTTTACCCGCTTGGAATTTTTTGAAAAAAATTAAACACTCCCTTCCGATAAGGGATTTGAAATTTAGTTCAAATGATGAAGTTCTCGCTTATTCGGATGAGATTAATATTTATTTAAGCAACGCAAAAGGTGAGCGCTTGAAGACCTATGAACATTTCAGTTATCTTTTTCTGATTCATATCTCAAAAAGTTTTCTGATATCCGCCAAACCAAATGAAAAACTAGGCCCCGCCTGCTGGAATTTAGAAGCCCCAGATCCAAGCCCCCGCCAATTTCAAAAACTGCCCAGTTATGAGGAGATGGCCTATGCTGTGAGCAGTGATGAAAAATCATTGGCGGGTTGTAGGCGCACACCTAAGTTTGATGATCACATTATTTTTTGTGCACTCAGTCTTCAGTTTTTTGCAGAGCAGAGTTCACATAAACCGCTTGATAATAAAGCATACGTGGATGATCTAGACTTTGTGCCACCCATTTTTGGAAACACCTATGGAGACCTTCAGGTGTTTCGCTACATTCGATCTTTGGGTTCTGGCCCCACATTTAATCCAAATCAATTTGCACTTTCCTGCACAAATTATCAACCCTTCTGCGGGCTTTTTAAACCCATTCCCGGAACAATAAGCGCCAAAGCACAGCAGTCCTTAATTGGTTCCACTGAACATGAATCTAAACGATGTTCTGATGAAAGCTGGGTGGTGTCGGTGGCGCGAAAAAAGCCTAGATTTTTCTTTCCAGACATGTTGGCCTTGCATACCTTTTTAATTATTGAGGGAGTGCTCCAAGCTCGCCGATTTATTATTCGAGCAGAATTATTCAAGGAAGAGCATCAAAATGCCTACATTGTAATTAAATCTTTTGAGGATTTTGAAAAATTCGAAAAGTTCAAACAAACCGCCAAGGAATATGAGGCCCAACAATGGGAGATTAATCTAGAAGATGGAATGAAGCTTATTCACAATATTCGTAATGATCAGTGTATTCCAATAAAATATTCACTTCTGAATACGAACAAAGTTCCACAAAGCCAAGAAGGAATCGAGTATTACAATTGCGTCACCTGGTGTGAAAAACAATTGTACCAAATTGAAAAAATAAAAAGTAGTCGCCCTGGTTCTTCTTGGCTTAGCTTCCTATTCACCCTTCCATCTAGTCTCACTCAAGAATCCCCAAGAAATAATAATAACAGCAATAATGACCCGACATCTAGCCCTTGATATTCTTCGAAGAGGCATCTAAACTCCGATCAAGAGGTGTGCTATGTTCGGTAATCGAAAATCTGTTCAAGAAAAATCAATTCAAGATAGTAAAACAAATAGGGCTAAAGGGGTTTTGGATAGCTTAATTGACAATACAGCAATTGTTAGCTCAAAACAGTGGGGAATTTCAATTGTTAAATCAGAAAATAATAATCATGTATTTTTAGTTTTGGAGGGGGTAGAGGATAATAAAGAGGTTTTCTTTCGTTTTGATTTTTTCCTGGATCTTAACACACAAAAATCCATTTCAGGCGCCCAAATTCAAAGAGGTTCTTTGCTAAACAGTTTATTAAATTGGTCAGCCAGTTCTGGTGGGCGTGGTTTTGTTTGTCCAAAAGTCATCACGGCGGAAACCTGTTATCTGATGTCGCAAACTTGTGAATTTGTTCGTTTGGGAATAGACCCAGATGAGGCGGAAAAATTATTGCTCCGCTTGCGCCAGGATGTGGACAAAAAATTCACCTACCATATTGCTGGCGATTCACCTCTTTACAGCAGTTCCTACGCTTCGGTTAAAACGGAAAACTGTGTAAGCTGGGCTCAAAGTATTATTAATGAAACGTTAAAGAAGCCAATTGGTAGCAAATGGGCACCTATTAAAACAAGCGATTATTTGTTAAAACGTGCAAAGGAATTAGAAAATTTGGAGCAAGTTTCTTCTGCTGAACACAGCAACAACTAATAGGAGATTATCGTGAGAGAGGAATATACACGCGGTTATGTGGCTAAACTTTTTGGAAGGGCTGCCGGGGCTAGCGGGGTTTGTTTGGGTTCAATAGGCGGAATTTTTCTGTTTTATGGTTCAATCAATATTAACAATAAACTTTCTGAAGTCGCTCTTCATTTTTGCGGCAATATTACCACAGTCTTGGGGCAAGCGGGGTGTGGCAATCTCACCGAGGGGATGAAAAATATTGGCCAAGTTATCAAGGGAGAATGGATAGTAGAAGGAATTGGAACGGCTTTGTTTATTGGGGGAATTGTCCTGGAGTTTTATGGCCGTAGAAAGCATAGAAAAGCAACTGAGTTAGTTGGACAGGAAAAAACTCCGACTGAACAAAAAACCGAAGTTTGGGGTGATGTAATTGAATCCATGAAGGGTTACCAGTGATCAGGAGCTCCCGCTAAAGCGGGAACTCCTTCCTGGTATTATTTTTTTATTTATAGGAGGCTTTTATGCGTGGATTTTTGAAGCAAGCTATTGGCATGACCCTCATGGGTGGCGGTCTTGCCTTTGTGGCTGGAACAACGACCTATTATCTATTAACTGAAGAAATAGATCCCAATCTTCTTGGCGCCTTCGCAATGCTTTGCAGTAATGTTACTTCTGCCGCTGCGAAAGGAGCCTGTGTCACTCTCAGTGACTCAACAAGTACAGTCAAAATTATAAGAGCGATGTCATTAGTTTGTGTTGGAATTGGAGGTGTGGCTTTTATCGGGGGACTAACCGTTTTTATTAGGGGTTGTGTGCAATCCCAAAAGCAAACCGAGGATCCTATTCAAGACGAAATGGCAAGAAGACTATTTTAAGACCCCTTTGGAAAGGGAGGAGCCGCACTTTTAATTGAAACCCCCATGATTTATAGTGGTCTTTTCCACAAAGGATATATAAATGAAAGCCTCATTGAAGAAATTAATGCAGACCCAGACGGTTGTTGCGCCTGGAGCGTTTGATGGATTATCTGCTATTTTAGTTGAAAATGCTGGATTTAAAGCCGTTTATGCCAGTGGCGGAGCCATCTCGAGAAGTGCCGGGTTCCCTGATATTGGCCTGCTCAGCTTCACCGAAATGCTCTCAAAAATGCGAGAAATTACTTCCGCTGTGAAAATCCCTGTCATTGCCGATGCCGACACTGGATTTGGCGGAGAATTAAATGTTGCGCGCGCCGTGAGAGAATACGAACAAATTGGAGTGGCCGCCCTTCATCTAGAAGATCAATCTTTCCCAAAACGCTGCGGACATTTAGCAGGCAAAAATTTAATTCCAGCCGACGAAATGGCCATTAAAATTGCTACCGCTTTAAAAGCACGCGCTACTTCAGAATTTTTGATTATTGCTCGAACGGATGCCATTGCAGTAGAGGGCTTCGAAAAAGCCTTGGAACGAGGGAAATTATATTCAAACGTGGGTGCCGATCTTATTTTTGTGGAAGCCCCAGAAACTCGTGAGCAAGTGGAAAAAATTGCCAGGGCTATTCCAACGCCAAAATTAATCAACATGTTTCAAGGCGGAAAAACGCCCTTAATTCCACTCGCCGATTTAAAAGAAATGGGTTATCAATTAGTGATTATTCCCTCCGATCTTCAGCGCGCGACAATTTTCGCCATGCAAAAAACCTTGGAAGCCATTGCGAAAGACGGAGACAGTCACCAATTTGCCAATCAAATGGTAAGTTTTAATGATCGTGAAAAAATTATTAAAACCGATGAGTACTTTGCCTTTGCGCAAACCATTGCACGAGAAATAAAATCATGATCATTAAAGCCGCTATTTCAAGCTGGACGCCTCATGTCACACCGGAGATGCAAGCCGAACTCATCGAAAAACTCGAGGAAGGTTCTGTTTTGCATTTTAGTAAATTGCCCTTTGTGCTTGACAGTAGTGAGCAGCAATTTTTAAATTCGGATGTTATCCTTTCTGGGCGAAAAAATATTAGCTACGATGTTAATCATCGTTCCATAAAAGGAATGAATCCTAAAAAAGAAGCGATTGAACACTTAATGTTAGTGGCGATGATGCATCGTTTCGTGAATTCTGCAAAAAGGCTGGTTGAAACCCTATTTCCGCAATATGCCGAACAATTAGAAGTGGGCCGCACCAGTTTTCGGCCCATCGAAATTGCAACGCGGGCTCCTTTATCAGGAAATAAGGACGACCGTTTATTGCATGTCGATTCTTTTCCAGCCACTCCTGTAGCCGGTAAACGAATTTTGCGTCTTTTTAGCAATGTTCATCCAAGTGAGATGCCGAGAAATTGGCGCTTAGGTCCTAGTTTTTCCGAAGCTATGGAGGAATTTATTCCGAAAATTAAAAAGCCTTTTCCAGGATCGCGGCGTTTAAAGCAAATTTTTAAGATAACCCGCGGTTATCAAACGCTCTACGACTACTACATGCTGAATTTGCATAATTCAATGAAGATGGATTCGAGCTACCAGGATAAGTATCCCCGCATTTACGAACTTCCTCCGAAAAGCACTTGGCTTGTATTTACAGATGTTGCCCCTCATGCGGCGATGTCTGGACAGTATTTGCTAGAACAAACATTTTATTTGCCTCCAGAATGCATGGCGAAACCCGAGCGTTCTCCACTTGCCGTGTTAGAAAAATTTTTACAAACTCCTTTGGTGTAAAGTTTTAGTTCTGTAACCCGTAGATTGCTAAATCCTAATCTGTATAGGATAATGTCAACATACCGAAAATAGTGGAAAATTAAAATGAATTCAAGTGTTATTAAAATAGGTTTAGTGGTTTTTTTTTCGTCTTTCGCTATTAATAGCCAAGCCGCTGATTTGGTACGCGTGTATAACGATGCCCTTTCCCATGATCCCACCTTCCAAAAAGCAGAAGCGACCTGGCATGCCGAGCAGCAGAGTATTGCCATTGCTCGCTCAGGATATTTGCCTCAAGTGAACTTAACGGCGAGTGCGCTAGGGGCTTATAATCATACCGAAAGAAGCCCTTTTCCGCTTCCTCCCAACGTTATTGCCGACACTAACACAACGTATCAATATACCATCACCGCAGATCAGGCGATCTTTAATGCAGCCAATTGGTTTAACATTAAAAAGGCCCGCGCGAGTGTAAAAGCGGCTACTGCCACTTATTCTTATGCCGCACAAGAATTAATGCTGCGAACGGGGCAAGCCTATTTTGCTGTGCTTCAAGCCTACGATCAATTAATTACAACCCAGGCGAGTAAGGCGGCTTACTATCGGGAATACATCACAGCCAAACAAAAATTTGAAGTGGGTTTAATTGCAAAAACTGGGGTTTATGAGGCACTCTCTTATTATGATACCGCGGTAGCCTCTGAATTGGCCGACCAAAATATGGTATATGATAAAGTTGAATCGCTTCGGGCTATCACAGGATATCACTACGGACACTTGAATGGGGTTAAAACCCAGGTTCCTCTCATTATTCCTGCACCAAATAATATTAATGTTTGGGTTCAAACGGCACAAAGCCAAAATTATGGTTTAATTGCCGATGAATTTCAAATGCTGGCCGCGCGCGATAACATTAAGCAAACAGAAGCTGGAAATTTACCGGTGATTACGGCGGAAGGAACATGGACACAAACCGCTGAAACCGATCGCCCGACCATAGGTCCCTTATTTACTCTCGCCGGAGAAGGTGGAACTGCAGGCCTTGGGTTAAATTTCCCCATTCTTCAGGGTGGGTATGTATTGGCAAGTACTCGCCAAGCGATCTATCAATATGGGGAAGCCAGCTCGCAATTTGACATGGATGATGCCTCCACGGTTACCAATACTCGCCAATCTTTTTTGGGCATTGTTTCTGGTGTTGGCCAAATCAAAGCGGATAAACAAGCGATTATTTCTGCAGAAAAAGCCCTTGAAGCCACACGCGCGGGTTATTCGGTTGGAACAAGAACAATGGTGGATGTCTTAAATGACACCAGCAATCTTTATAAAGCCAAACAGCGTTATTACGATGACCAATATTTTTATATCCTTAATATTTTTAATTTAAAATTTGCGGCTGGCACTTTGTCTCCACAAGATATGGTAAAAATTAATTCTTGGTTGACGCAGAGCATGAACTTTTCTTTACCCGCAAAATTATTTAAAGCAGAGTCCAATCTGCCTATAGAGCCTTTGCAGACACAGAAGGCCGATATTCCGATTATTCAAACCTTGCCGCCATTGGCAGATTCAGTGCCAACTTCTGGAAAACAAAAAGAGTTAAAATTGTTACCGCCGGCCCAGACAGAACACCGAGTTGCTCCTTATGTTCTTGAACTGTATTCGGCTGAAGATCTCGTGGAGGCCGAGCATTTTGTGCAGCAATATCCGCGCTGGAAATCCCGTTTAAGAATCATTCATCACGAGGGGTATTATCGAGTGGTTTATGGTGAATACCCGAATTATCAAACGGCCCGTGTTGCTGAAAAAGAATTAAAAAGAAAGGGCCTGAGTTACTTTTTAATATTGCGTGAGAAGTAATATTATCAAGGAGAGCGGGTCAAGCTAATTGAGTGGCAATCCAATCCAAATGCTTTTCCAAAGCGCCACGATTTTCAATGACGACTTCGCGAGCGCATTGACCTATTTTTTCTCGTAACTCTTTAGCAGAAAATAAAGCAATCACGGCGATAGACAGGGATTTTGCATCATTCACAATTTGCGCGGCACCAGCTGATTTTAAAATCTTGCTAATTTCAGTGAAATTATGCAAATAAGGCCCCGTTAAAACAGGCAGGGCTAGCGAGGCAGGCTCAATAAGATTATGCCCACCAGTAGGAACTAGACTGCCTCCCACAAAAGCAACATCGGTAGTGGCATAAATTAAACAAAGTTCGCCCATCGTATCGCCCAATATAATATCGGTTTCTGCACTTGGCATTTCATTTTTGCTACGAGATACCATGTTGAAACCAGAGTTTGCGCATAATTTAGCAACTCTTTCAAAGCGGGGAGGGTGTCTGGGAACAATAATAAGCAAAGCATTTGGAATTTTTTTCCGTATGAGGGTAAAAGCCTCGAGTAAAATAGCCTCTTCGCCCTCATGGGTGCTTGCTGCAATCAGGGTGGGTCGATGGGTTGTGCCCCACTGTTCTCGTAGCGTTTTGGCTTGTATTTCGATGTCTGCAGGCAGAGTGATATCAAATTTAATATTTCCACTGAGCATTAATTTTTTAGGGTCTAAGCCAAGCTCAATAAATCGTTCACCATCCAACAATCCTTGTGCAGAAACTACATTGTAGGTGGAGAGCATATTTCTTGTGATATTCGAAATAAATTTATAATTTCTTTTGGAACGTTCGGAAAGGCGAGCGTTGGCTAGCATCACGGGAATTTTTTTGCGCCGTAAACAGCGTAATAAATTCGGCCACATTTCTGTTTCCATTATGACACAGAGCTCAGGATTAGTGCGTCGAATAAAACGATTGATGGCACTTGATACGTCAAAAGGCGTGAAAAAGTGCAATATTTCATTGTTAAATGAGGCCTTAATTTGCGCAGATCCCGTTGGAGTTGTATTCGTAACCACTATGGTAAGCTTAGGGTAGCGCTTCTTCAATTCTCGAATTAATGGGACAGCGGCAACTGCTTCGCCAACGGAAACGGCATGCACCCAGATGCTTTTTTGGTCTGGTGGAAGACGTTTTATGTAACCAAAGCGTTCATTCCAGCGATGGCGATAATGCGAATTTTTGCGAGAGCGCCATAATAAACGCAATAAAATTACAGGAAAGGCCAGATAAAAGGCCAAGGTGTACAGTACGCGTAAAAATTGTAAGTATAATTCCATTTATATCATTGTCGCTTAAACGTTTCGCGAATGACCAGGGTTAATAAACCCGCGATCAACAAACACACCGGTAAAATCGATAGAGCCAGTGTATAGTCATACGTGGTGTAAACCCGGATACCCTGTGATGTGCCTCCACTCCAACCGAGGTCAAGCAAGCGACCTACAACTGGTTGAAATACAAACCCGCCCATCATAATAACAAAATTTGCGAAAGAAACAGCTGTTCCAGAGACTTGGCTGGAACAATTTTCTTTTGATAAGGTAAAACACAAGGGGTGAGGCCCGCACATGATGCCTAGGAAAAATAATAAAAGAAATAACGCGGAAACTGGGAGACCAGGCATATATAAAATAGCAGCACAGATAGCTGCCGAGCCGAAAGTGGCAATAATTAAAGGAATTCTACGAGTGCCTAATAAATCCGAAAATGCACCGGTGGCTAAACTGGAGCATATCCAGCCGCTTAGCATGATAGAAATTCCGTATGCAGCGTCTTGTGGACTCAAGTGATAAACATTTTCGAGGTAGGGAATTCCCCAAACATCTAAAAACATGGAAGCAGGCAAATATAAAAAAGCGCCAACAAGACCAATAATCCACATTTGGGGATTACGAATGATTTTGCGCAGATGCTGCAATATTTCTCGACTGCTAGGTACCGTTTTTGCGGTGACAGAATCGGAATTGGTTTTTTTATCACGGATAAATAAAAAAATTAACAAAATTAAAACGGTGCCGACAATGACGGGGAATTGCATCGCTTTTAAATAGCCATCTTCGGAAACCACATGGGTTAAATACATGTCGGTAAAAATAGCGGAAATCATCCCAAAGCTAGTGACCATGCCAGTGGCAGTGGCGAAATATTTTTTTGGTAACCATTCGGCTGCGATTTTTAAGGTGGTGACATAGGCAAATGCGGCGCCAAAACCGAGCATAAAGCGGCCGAGCAGTGCAATTGAATAGCTGGGTGCTATCGAAAAAATAAAAACGCCGCTGGTGCTGATGATGCTGGCCATGAGAAGTGAGCGTCTAACACCAATGCTGTCGACTGATAAACCCACCGGAACTTGCATGGGGGCGTAGGCAAAATAATAAAAAGCGGTGAGCAAACCAAAGCTGCCGGCGGTGATGTTGAAGTGCGCCTGAAGATCGCTCATCATCACGCTGGGATAAACGCGCAGTAAATAGGCAAAGCAATAATATAGTATGCCAATTGAAAAAACCACAAACGCATAAGGCCGAACCTTGCTCTGTGCGCCGGCGGGAACGCTAATTGAATTTTGTGGTGTGCCTAGCGAAAGGTCATCGCTCATACAGTAGTCCTCAATTTTGATGTTGGCCATAGCCTAAGGGAAGATCTTTCTTTTAGCAATATCAAATTGCTTGTTTAAAGGAGAACCCTCTGCATGGTATATTTCCTTTTGCAGCAATTTCCGCTTTAGCGGCAACTCCTGTGAATATTATCCCCTCCCCCATGCGGGAGAAGTGATTATTATTCCCTCTCCCCTTGCGGGAGCAGGGTTACTGAGGGGTATTAAATAAAGAGGAAAAAAATGTCAAAATCCCCTACAAAACCAGGTTATTCCGCAGAATCCATTGAAGTTCTCAGCGGCTTAGATCCTGTACGCCGTCGCCCAGGGATGTATACCGATACCTCGAGGCCAAATCATTTAGCACATGAAGCCATCGATAACAGCGTCGATGAGGCCATAGCCGGTTTCGCAAACCAAATCGATGTGACATTGCACAAGGACGGCTCATTATCCGTTCTCGACAACGGTCGTGGCATGCCCACGGATAAGCACCCCGAACACAAAATTACAGGCGTCGAATTAATCTTAACCCGCTTACACGCCGGCGCAAAATTCACGGAAGACACCTATGAATTCTCCGGCGGCTTGCATGGCGTAGGAATTTCCGTAGTAAATGCCCTTTCAAAACACGTTTTGGTCCAGGTAAAACGAGACGGCAAAATTTATCAAATGGAATTCAAGGATGGCGAAAAAGCGAGCGAACTGAAAGTAATTGGTACAAGTAACAAACGTGAGACAGGAACGCTTGTCCAATTTTGGCCAGATGAAAAATATTTTGATACTGTTAAATTTAGCGTTACCGCCCTAAAAAGTGTGTTAAGGGCAAAAGCGGTTTTGTGTTCTGGCCTACGCGTGAGCTTTACAGATGAAAAAAGCGGCGAAATTTCCCGATGGTTTTATGAAGATGGCTTAAAATCTTATTTGCAAGATCGTTTGGGAGGCGCGGCCTGTTTGCCTGAAGAACCCCTCATTGGAAATTTTGCGGGTGAATCGGAAAAAGCCGAATGGGCATTCACCTGGCTTCAAGAAGGTGGGGAAATCGTCGGTGAAAGCTACGTAAATTTAATTCCAACCATTCAAGGTGGTACCCATGTCAATGGCCTTCGCACTGGGCTTTTAGAAGCCATGCGAGAATTTTGTGAAATGCAAAAATTATTACCCCGTGGCGTAAAATTAAGTCCTGAGGATGTTTGGAATCAGTGCTGCTTTATTTTGTCGGTTAAAGTGCGCGAACCGCAATTTGCGGGCCAAACCAAAGAACGTTTAAGCTCAAGGCAGTGTGCGATTTTTGTCGCCGGTGTTGTGAAAGATGCCTTTAGTGTTTGGTTAAATCACCATATTGAATCGGGCACGGCTTTGGCCGAACTCGTCATTCAAAATGCTCAAAAACGCTTGCGTTTAAGTAAACAAGTACAGCGTAAAAAAATTACATCAGGCCCAGCTTTACCGGGAAAATTAGCCGATTGTTCCTTACAAGATCTTTTGCAAACCGAATTATTTTTAGTGGAAGGGGATTCTGCAGGCGGGTCAGCAAAACAAGCGCGTGATCGAACTTATCAAGCTGTGATGCCTTTACGCGGAAAAATTTTGAATACCTGGGAAGTGGAATCCGATCAGGTGCTCGCTTCAGCCGAAGTGCATGACATTGCGATTGCGCTTGGTGTAGATCCGGGTTCTCCAGAAATCGAAGGGCTTCGCTATGGAAAAATTTGCATTTTGGCCGATGCAGATTCCGACGGCCTGCATATTGCAACATTATTGTGCGCCCTATTTTTAAAGCATTTTCGAAAGTTGGTTGAGGCGGGTCATATTTATGTAGCAATGCCCCCGCTTTATCGAATTGATATTGGTAAGGAAGTTTTTTATGCCTTAGATGATGAGGAAAAACAAGGCATTTTAGATCGAGTCGATGCTGAAAAGCGAAAAGGAAAAATAAATGTGGAGCGCTTTAAAGGCTTGGGTGAAATGAATCCGATGCAATTACGAGAAACCACAATGAATCCCGATACGCGCCGTTTAGTGCAATTAACGATGGATATAAAAGAAGATCCCGAGGCAATTTTGGATATGCTGTTAGCGAAAAAGCGAGCCAGTGATCGTAAAAGTTGGCTAGAAAAGAAGGGCGATTTGGCGCAGGTTTAAAAGCTGAGGGGGATTAAATGTTCTACTATTTTGCAAAAACGCTTCTAGCGGCGGCATTAATCGTGGCGATCTCAGAAATTTCAAAACGCAGTGCAATGCTGGGAGCCATTTTAGCTTCTGTTCCTATTATTTCGCTATTAGCAATTTTATTTTTATATTCTGATACGCATAACCCAATCGCTGTCTCAAAATTATCAACAGGAATTTTCTGGCTAGTACTACCTTCTTTAGTTTTTTTCTTAGCATTGCCTGCGTTACTAAAAGCAAAAGTCAATTTCCCACTCAGTATCGCGCTCTCACTCAGCGTGATGATTTTAGCTTATTTTGCAATGCTTTTTGTCCTGCGCCAATTCGGGCTCAAGCTGTAAAAGAATTTTGCGCGCCACGCCCGTTTCATGCGCTTTTTTCACGACAGCATTGGCTACGGCTTCCACCACTTTTGTATTAAATACACTCGGAATAATATAATCCGGAGATAATTCATCGGGCTTAATAATATCGGCAATCGCATAGGCGGCCGCAATTTTCATTTCATCATTAATATCGCTTGCCTGGCAATCAAGGGTTCCACGAAATATCCCAGGAAATGCGAGTAAATTATTTATTTGATTCGGATAATCACTGCGACCAGTGGCCATGATGGCAACGTGGCCGGCTGCTATTTCCGGCATAATTTCCGGAATAGGATTCGCCATCGCAAATACAATAGGATCTTTATTCATCGATTTCAAATGTTCGACGGTTAAAATATTCGGAGCCGATAAACCCACAAAAACATCAGCACCTTTAATCGCATCATAAAGTGAACCGCTCTCATTTTTAGGATTGGTTAATTGTGCATACTCTAATTTAAAGGGATTTAAATTTTTGCGAGATACCGACAAAATGCCCTCACGATCACAACCCAGAATATTTTTCACACCAAGTCCCAGTAGCATTTTTGTGCAGGCACTTCCTGCCGCACCCACGCCATTAAAGACAACCTTTAAATCCTGCAATTTTTTCTTAATAATTTTGGTGGCATTTAAGAGGGCTGCTGTCATGACGATGGCGGTGCCATGTTGATCATCGTGAAATACGGGAATATTGAGAGAAGCACGAAGACGATTTTCGATTTCAAAGCATCGTGGGGCTGAAATATCTTCTAAATTTATGGCTCCAAACGTGGGTGCCAGATAAGTGACTGTACGAATAATTTCTTCGACATCTTTGGTGGCAAGGCAAATTGGGAAACCATCGACGTTTGCAAATTTTTTCAGCAAGATAGCCTTGCCTTCCATCACGGGCATGGCCGCTTCAGGACCGATATCCCCTAAACCGAGTACGGCGGTGCCATCGCTTACTATGGCCACAGTATTGTGTTTTATCGTTAAATTAAAGGCTTTTTCAGGCTTTTCATGAATGGCCATGCATACTCGTGCAACGCCTGGAGTATAGGCCATGGACAAATCATCGCGATTCGCAATAGCAATTTTGCTTTTAATTTCGAGTTTGCCCCCTAAATGCACTAAAAAAGTACGGTCTGAAATGTGGTGAACGTGAATGCCGGGTAAATTCTCGAGACTTTTGACGAGCTTATTAGCGTGTTCTTCCCCATTGGTATCCACGGTTACATCGCGGGTTTCCAGTTGATTTTCGATTTTAACCAGATCGATGGCGCCTACATGGCCCCCCAGTTTATGAATCTCGGCCAGGACTTCAGAGAGCCCGCTCCCTTTTTGAATGTTGAGCCGAATAATAATGGAATTGCTGATTTGAGTCATGGCTTTAAGCTCCCTGTTGCTACGAAATTCAGCGAATATAACACAAAATAGCCAGCCGTCACAAATCGCTCTAGATAATTATTTCGAAGCCATTAGGACAGCCAATCACAGACATCAATAATGTGTGCGAAATAATCTTGATCGATAAGTTCGCTGCTGACGTGATTAGCGTGGATAAGCACGGGAAGGCAGGAAAAGCCACGTGGCAATTTTAGGCGCTTTATTTTTTCTTGCATGGCGCTTATTACATCGACACCTATGGAACTTTTTGAAAACCGAATTTCGCAGGCATATAGGGTTTTATATTTTGTTTGCAAAAGATAATCAATTTGACAGCCTTGCTGCTTAGTAGTTTTTTGCTGTAAAAATGGCCCGTCCATAACAATGTCTACAGGATTCAAGTTGAGAGATTCGTAAAGCATTTTATAATTGCTGATAACAAAATTCTCAAATTGAAGTCCCATTATGGTGTCCCAGCCTGGTAAAGAAGAGATATTTATTTTTTCGTATTTATCCTTATTAATTTTCCCCATTTTTGGAAGAATGTATTTTAAATAAAATCGGAGGTAGCTGTCTCGAATTCGATAACGTCCATTTTTCTTAGATTCTTCCTGAGATTGAATCGACCAAGGAAAATAATGAGTGACAAAACCAGAGCTTATTAGTTCTTCTAGATACTCTGATAAAGCTCCGCTTCGCGAATAGTCTAACTTTGTGGCAATTTCTTCATGCGTCAATGGGCCACTTGCAAGTTCCGTAACGATACGTTTTTGAATATCTCGACGTTTTTCAGTGAATAAATCGTTAAAGATGTAGTTAAATTCCTTTACTAAAAGGGCATTTTTTGTAAAGCATAGATTTTTTATATTATCAATTGCCGTGAAACTAGGATTAATGTGCTCAATATACCAAGGGATACCGCCTGTAATTGAAAGCAAAATAAGTTTTTCATAAGGAGAGCCTTTGAAACCTTTTTCGCGAAGTAGTTGGCTACAGTCAGAGAGTGGCAGCTCTTCTAAATTTATTTCCAAGGAAATCCGACCAAAATATCCGGTACTACTTAATATATTTTTTTCAATCCAGGACGAAATGGAGCCGCAAATAATAAGGGTTAATTTCGGATTTTTTTTAAAGTGCATTTCCCAGGCATAATGCAGCTTGCCTAAGAAGTCAGAATCTTTTGAGCCCATCCAGGTAATTTCATCGAGAATGATAAAAACTTCCCCTTGTGAGGTTCGTTCATTTAATAATAAAAATAGGGCTGTCCAATCGTCTGTCTTGAGTTCTGGAAGGCCTGTTTGTTGGTGCAATTGAAGCGCGAAATGATCCCTTTGTGTTTGGGCGGTCGTGTCATTATTGGGGGCTAGGCCCACAAAGTGGTAGGCGGTTTTTTCTTTGATGAATTCATCGATCAGGCGGCTTTTTCCTACGCGCCGACGGCCTTTGATAACCACTAACTTAGCAGATTTAAGCTTCTGTAAGCGAAGTAATTGTGCCAGTTCGGCTTGTCTGCCTACGAATTGGTCTTTTGTCATTATCCATTTCCTCTTACTCAAAAAAGCATAATTGTCTCTTTTGAGTAAGTTTAACACCGTTACTCATCTTACTCAATATCGTCATTTTTACTCTTTTGAGTAAGATGAAAGTCGATCTTCATCTTACTCAAAAAAGCATCATTGTCTCTTTTGAGTAAGATGACGAGAGCCTCTCATCTTACTCAGCACTCGGTTTGTCTCGACTTTTTGAATTGCAAAAAATATCTAAGCACCCCCTTGTTTTCTTGATGATTTTTTTTAATACTGCGCTAAGAGCTAATATAAGTTCCATAAAAATAATTGGGTTTTTAGAATGAGAAAAAATATCGTAATGATTCAAGATTATCTTGTCGTAGGTGTCTTGAATAAGAGCCATCGTCGGTTTCACCCAAAAGGTGAGTTTGGGAGTCCTAATTTATTTGGGGGGAAAAAACCTCTTATAAATGAACGCCCTGACAAATTAGTTGAAAGAATGTTCTGTACGATAGGTCGTTTGGTGCAGGAGGTGGCAGTTCCCCATCACAAGGCTAATTATGCAAGAGGTGCTTTAAAGAAGGAACGGAAAAATCACATTAGCCGCTTAATTACTAATGAATTTTATTTCTATACTGAAAAACCGCTTATATTGAAATATTTTCAAGCACTCATGCAGAAAGTTTTCGAATTAGCCCGGAAACAGCCTGAAAATTTACATTTGATCTTAGGTTCATTTGCTGTTCTGACAGACGATAACGAGGTGATGAATGTCGTGCCACAGATAGAATGTGGACCTAATCCTAAACTTAACTTTACTGTTAAAAACAATACCGCGGCTGGAGACCCCAATTTTACAGTTGGAATGATGGGTGAATTGGCTACCGTTCTAAAAAATGTAAGAGCCAATAATAGTAATCTATTAAAGATTTTCATCAAAATTAATAATGAAGATTTTCAGTTTTCTTTTGATAATGTATTTTTGTGTCAAACCGCCGGCGGTGTTAAATTTTATTCCTGCATCGATATTTGTATAGATCATCAGCATGGACTTGCGTTAAAAAATATCAATGCAAGGCTAGCTCTGGAAGCTAAGGAATTTCCCATCTATTGCTCTCATGTGGTGTTATCAAATTCTATTAAACTACTTCCTGCGCATTTTTTAGTTGATATTACGCATGTTGATCCAAAATTTTCTATTGAAGACAATCGTTTTCAGGAAATGAAAACAATTCCTGTCACGACTTTTGGAACTGATTTTACACTCATTGTGAAGTCACCAATACCTTGCAGTAATTTGCCGCTTCATTTAGCCACTCAACATGGGAAACTCGAGTTAGTGAGGAAACTACTGGAAGAAGGCGCTCATGTTAATCGTGAACGAGATGGCAAAACCTCACTTCATATTGCACTAGAAATGGGATATTACGACATTGTTATTGCCTTACTGGAAAATGGCGCGGATGCTGATATCCTTGTGAATAAGAAAAGCGGACTTCATTTAGCCGCAGAAGATGGTCATTTGAAGGCTGTTGAAACTCTGGTTAAGCATGGTGTCAACAGTAGTAGAGAAGACAACAATGGGATGACCCCTTTAATGTATGCACTAGAGAAAAATCACATTGAAATAGTGGATTTTTTACTTGGCATAGGCGTCGATATCAACCAACGAACACGCGATGGATCAACGGCTTTAAGTGTCAGAGTTCGATCTTGGGAGCAAGAAAACCAATTAGAAAATATCAAATATCTTATAAAAAAGGGCGCCTCACCTTCTCTATCAAAAAAAGATAAGGGAGGCAGAACACCGCTGATGTGGGCCATCGATTTTTCGAATCGGGAGATTGCTCAATTTCTCTTGAATGAAGTGGGAAAAAAAATCAACGAGACCGATCCTATTACGTGGAAAAAAGAGGATAATTTTGTTTTTGCTAATGCAGTGCTGTCGGCTAGCCCCGATAATTGCCGTCATTTAAGTCAGTGGCTTGTACAAAGAGGATTGTTAACGCTACCTCTAGTCCAGAATTTAATAAGGTGTGAATTCCCCAATGAAAACAGGGAAATAAGTGAAAATTTTGGGATTTTTTTAAACACTTCACTTGGCATAGAAGATGGAAAGGCATGGTGGCTAAATGCGCAAGAAAAAATTTTTTGCATTGAGCAACTGAAGCAGGCTTTAAATTGTTGTCCTCTCGAGCACCTCCATTTTTTTAAAAATGTTCTCATTGGAAAGCCATCTTTACCTAATACTTTGATATTCGATTATGAGTGTGTTCATCCAGAATGCGGTAATTGGGGCCGAGCTTTATATGAAGTGTTTCTCGATATTGATGAGAAAAAATGTGAGAAAATATGTTCAATTATTAAAGATGAAAGCATGTCGTTTTACGATTATATGAATGTAGAAGCCAACCTAAAAGATGCAAATATTTTTAACTTGGCTATATTTGATCGTTACTTTAGAGCAAAATTAAAAACCTTGGAAATTGAGATTCCCACTTTTATACAGGTTTTTGAGACCAGAGAACATTATCGTCTTGAGACCTTGAAGATGATTTTTAATGTCATAAAACCAAAGCTCTATCTCAACTCGGGGGGAATTCTTCAGGAGTCTGATCTGAAATCGATTTTTGAATTTTTCAGCAGTAATGGTAATAAATTGCCTGATTTAGCGAAAAAAAACGACCAATTCCAAATTGAGAATAAGCCTGTGACCTCCATCTTGGGAAACGCTGGACTATTTAATTCTCGAAGCGGCTCTGCAAAGGGAAAAAATCCAGCCAATGCAGTATTGGCTGATTTTGCATATAACCCGCTATTCAAGAATATTAAGTGAGGGCTTAGTACAAATTTAATTATAATACTTGACCCGCTGATATTTTGTTGTATAGAGTATGCTCATTCCGATTTCAGTAGGTAAAGTCATGAGTCAACTTCACATGCCCTCTTTTTTAAGAAAATTTTTTACGAAAATTTTTGGTCAAGTGCAATGGACTAAGCCAGATTGGGTGCAATACTTGCTGCAAAAGCCACTGAAGTCTGGACTGATTTTTGTAGCTGCTTTATTGGTGTTGGTAGGAGCGGGAGCGGGGATTCATTGGTATCATCACCTTCCGAAACCAATAGTGGTGACGAGCCAGGCCCGAGTCCCAAGAATTGCCGAGAAGCAGGATGATAAAGCTACCGAAGCTCAAGTGCTTGCCAGCGTTAATCCTTTAAGCATTAATTTTAGCTATTCACGAGCCGTAAATAATAGTATCACGGCTTCCGTAGCACCTTTGGGCATGATTGGAAAAATAGTTTCTAAGGGCATTACCATTAGCCCTTCCATTCCAGGAATGTGGAAATGGGAGAATGATCATCAATTATCATTTTTCCCAAAAATACTGTGGCCAGCTGGGCAATCCTATCGCGTAAGCTATAGGTCAGACGTTTTTGCAAAAGGTGTTAAATTAGGCCGATATAACACTGATTTTAGCACACAGCCTCTCACTGCAATGGTGGATAAATTAAAATTTTATCAAGATCCGAGTGATGCCAAGATTCAGCAAGTCGTCGGCACTGTATCGTTTAATTTTCCAATTGATCCGACCAGCGCAAAGGGCAATATTTATTTAATTCCGCAAAAAATCACGAATAATCAGCTGGATTTATATGCCGCCCAAATTCCAGTGACCTTGGCTTTCGGAAAGCATAATCGCGAAGTGTATGTGAATTCTGAAAATCTAAAGCCCGCGGAAGAATCTCAGTATTATGTTCTCGTTATTAATAAAAATGTCAAATCTCAATCCGCCACTACTCAGTCAATTGTCACGAAAAAGGTACTAGTGGCCGATGCGAAAAATATGCTGAAAATTACGAATGCCAACGCCATTTTGATTCATGATCAAGAAGGAAAACCACGACAAGCGTTAATAGTATCAAGTAGTATCGGTGTTGATCCACAAGATTTGCAGAATAAAATTCATGCCTATTTATTACCAGCCGATTATTCACTGGGTCCGAATAATATTCAAAAAAATTATTACTGGTCGAATCCTGGTGAAGTGACGAAGGATATTTTGAAAAATTCGCCAGTCTTAGCATTAACGGCAAGTGTCGCACCAACGCCCTACCCCACGGACAATAGCTTTCTTTTTAATGTCCAACCGGGGCGATTTATTTATGTCACCGTCGATAAGGATTTGCCTGGTTTTGGTGGTTATAAAATGGGTGAACCTTACACCGCTATCGTGGCCGCTCCTGCCTATCCTAAAGAAATATCTTTTTTACACAAGGGGGCTTTACTGGCCTTAGGTGGCGAACATAAGCTATCGGTATTAGTGCGCGGTATCCCTTATGTTAAGTATGAATTTGCCCGCGTTTTACCGAATGAAATTAATCATCTCATCACGCAAACCGAAGGGAATTATGACGATCCCCATTTTATTAACAGTAATTTTACACGCAACGACTTGAGCGAAATTTATTCGCAGGTGCAAAATTATAATATAAATGATCCCTCGCAGGTTCAATACACGGCTTTAGATTTAAATAAATATCTGGCGCCAAGCGCCAAAAATCC
This sequence comes from uncultured Gammaproteobacteria bacterium, assembly GCA_963711375.1. Lineage (GTDB taxonomy): Bacteria > Pseudomonadota > Gammaproteobacteria > Coxiellales > Coxiellaceae > CAVQDV01. The sequence goes on along the minus strand of CAVQDV010000005.1, from coordinate 738,772 downwards.
TCATCCCTTAGGCTTATTTTTAATTAAAGCAAAAAGCTGGCGGGCACCTTCAGAGGAAGCCAATAATTCGGAAAACGGGGAAAATATTCCGGGCGGAGTGCAAGCCAGTCGTTTAGTTTTAGTTACCGATATGGGTTTAATTGTAAAAAATAATCACGATGGCTCTAACGATGTTTATGTACAATCCATTAGTCAAGGCGCTCCTGTCGGCAATGCAAAAATTTCGATTCTTTCGCGAAATGGTTTAGCGATAACGTCTGGCTTCACGGATGCGCAAGGTCATGTCCACTTGCCCGATGTAAATGATTTTAAAGATGAGCGTGAACCCGTCGCTTATGTGGCGAATAAAGGTGATGATGTCTCCTTTATTCCTTTCCAGGCCGGCGGTAGGGGGATTGATTATTCAAAATTTGATACGAGTGGCATCACTTCCGATGATAATGCCAATAATTTATCGGCTTTTATTTTTTCGGATCGCAAACTCTATCGTCCAGGCGAAAATATGCATTTTGGCATGATTATTAAGCAAGGATATGTGACGCCACCCACGGCGGGTTTGCCCATTCAAGCCGAAATTATTGATCCTAGCGGTAATAAAGTTCTTGAGAAAAAATTAATCATCAATAATAGTGGTTTTTTAACGCTGGATTTTGGCACTGATGAGAGCTCATCAACCGGTGATTACAACTTGAATCTCTATTTAATTAAAGAAGATAAGGATAACGAGCGCACTCGATTAGGCTCTACCACGGTTCGTGTAGAGGAATTTTTGCCCGATGCCATGAAAATCAGCTCGCGTCTCACAGAAGACACAAAAGGCTGGCTGAATCCGAAAGATTTGGGGGCGAATATCACCCTGCAAAATTTAATTGGTACACCCGCACAAAATCGAAAAATTACAGGAAAAATTATTTTAGAGCCGCAGGCTTTTAGCTTTGACCAATTTAAGGATTATATCTTTACCGATCCCCTTTTTGATCCTAAAAATCCACCACAATCGGTCAGTCAGGATTTAGATGATCAGAAAACCGATGCGAAAGGACAGGCGCATTTTGATTTTAATTTAAGCCGTTTTGATAAAGCGACTTATCAACTCACCTTATACGTGCAGGGATTTTCTACGGACACCGGTGCGCGAAGTGTGAGCACACAAAGCACGGCCTTGATTTCTCCTTTGGATCATTTAGTGGGTTATAAAACCGATGGGGAATCTAGTTTTATTAAAAAACAAACCAAGAGAACGATTAATTTTATTGCGATTAATAATAAACTGGAAAAAATCGCTTTAACAGGCGTTAAATTGCAATTATTACAAGTGAAACATGTGGCTACCCTGGTTAAAAACGATGATGGCACCTATTCCTATAAAACCATCACCCAAGAAATACCCTTAAATTCTAGTGATATTTCGATACCGGCTGATGGCTACACGTATAGCGTGCCCACCGATAAAGTCGGAAGTTTCTATGTAGAGGTGGATGACAATCAGACGACGCTCGCTCGCGTGCCGTTTACCATTGTTGGCGATAGTGAAACCGATATTCAAAAAAATACCGAATTAACCGTGGCTCTCGATAAAAAAGAATATAACAGTGGAGACACAATTAATTTACAAATTACGGCGCCTTATAGTGGGAATGGCTTAATTACCATTGAGCGAGATAAAGTGTATGCGGCAAAATGGTTTGCTGCCAAAACTGCCAATTCCATGCAATCCATTCAAATTCCCGCGAATTTTATTGGGGATGCTTATGTGAATGTCACCTATGTGAGAGATTGGAATTCGCCAGAAATCTTCTTAAATCCCTTGAGTTATGCGGTAGCGCATTTCACCGTGAATCGTGCCGAACACAAAGTAAACATTAAATTGTCGACACCACCGGAGGCCCATCCTGGAACCGTTTTCCCAATTACGTATTCTACTGATAAACCTTCGAAAATTATTGTGTATGGCGTCGATGAAGGAATTTTACAGGCTGCGCATTATCAAACGCCGGATCCTTTGGGCTTCTTTTTTCAGCGTCATGCATTGGAAGTGTCGACTCAGCAAATTGTCGATCTCATCATGCCTAAATTTATGGCACAACGAGAATTAGCCGCTGTGGGTGGTGATGGCGCTACTCCTCGTGTAGCGCAATATTTAAATCCTTTTAAACGATTGCAAGATGCACCAGTGGTTTATTGGTCTGGAATTATCGATGCCGATAGTACTCCCAGAACCTTAGCCTATTTCGTTCCCAGCTATTTTAATGGCACTTTGCGGATGATGGCGGTTGCGGTGAATAGCTCGGCCGTGGGTTCTTCGGATCAGAAAGCGCTTATTCAAAGCGATATTATGATTTCTCCCAATGTGCCCACTTTTGTAGCACCCAGTGATAAATTTATTGTAAGCGCGAATATTACAAATAATATTAAAAATTCGGGCACGGTTCCCATTGTCGTGAGTTTAAACACGTCACCGGGTATCCAAGTGATGGGAGAAAAAATCGCAAAAGTGAATGTTGCTTATCAGCAGGAGAGTGTGGTTCATTTTACCGTGCAAGCGAACAATATGCTTGGAAATGCCACCATCACATTTAATGCGAAAGCGGCCAATGCCGAGGAAAATCGTCAAACGACATTAAGCATTCGTCCTGCCATGCCAAAAGATACGAGTTTAATTAGCGGATTCAGCGAAAAAAATCAGGCGCAATTTAAGTTAACGCGTGATTTATATCCCGAATTTCGATTACAATCCGTTGCGGCATCCACGAATCCCTTAGTTTTTATTCGAGGATTGCAGACTTATTTGGATACTTATCCCTATTTTTGCACTGAGCAACTCAGCAGTACGGGTCTTGGCGATTTGGCCTACCTTGATTTGTATGATCCAAAATTAAAGCAAAAGGCCACTGATACGATTAATAAAATCATTCAGCAAATCAGTCGGCGTCAAACCAGCCAAGGAGCATTTTTATATTGGCCTGGTGTCGATAAATCGGATGCAAATACGAAATTTGCATCTGTTTATGGCATGTATTTTTTAACGGCGGCTCGCGAAAAGGGCTTTGCCGTTTCAGATTCAAGCTATGTAGCGGGACTCAATTATTTGCGTAATTTTGCTGGCAAAACACCAGAAGATATCGATGATGCGCGCTTACAGTCCATGGCGATTTATTTGTTGACACGAAATCAGCAGATTACCACTAACTTCATTACGAATGTACAGCTCTATTTAAATACTCATTACAAAGATAAATGGGAGGCCGATATTTTAAGTGCTTATTTAGCGGCCAGTTATCATCTTTTAAAAGATGATAAAGAAGCGGGACGATTAATTAAAGGGTATCAATTAAATAATCCCAAGCGTGCGGATCTTATTGGTTTCGATACCTTCTTTAACGAGCTTAGTGCCGATGCTTCCTATGTTGATTTATTGGCCCTAAATTTCCCGGATAAATTAAAAGCGTTAGGCGATGAACCCGTGAAAAAAATGGCGGATTATTTATCGCAAAATCGTTATTCAACGGTTTCATCCGCATTAAGCATTTTAGCTTTATCCGATTATGCGAAACTCAATGTGGCTCAGAGCACTGTTGATGTGGTGGAAAATAATAATCAAGCCACGCACTATAGCTTAAACTCTATTGATCCGCACGATTTGGCCGATCAAACGAAAGGCTTGAGTTTAACGAATAGTGGTGCCTCAGGATTTTACTATCAAATTATACAATCCGGTTTTGATCAAACATTGCCGAAGAAGGCGCTTGCCAAAAATATCGAGATTGAGCGTGAATTCTGGGTGAATGGTAAGCCATTAAGCGATTTAAATGTGAAACAAGGTACCGATATCACAGTGCATTTAAAACTACGTGCTTTAAGCAATAAAAATTATGATTCTATTGCTATAGTGGATTTATTGCCGGGTGGTTTTGAAATTGTCGATAAATCCTTTGATGGAGATTACAACTTTGTCGATAATCGCGAAGATAGAATAATATTTTTTACAAGCGCGACCTCGAATGTGACGGAAATTACCTACCACATTAAGCCAATTGCGGCGGGTACATTTATTATTCCACCGACATATGCAGCAAGCATGTATGATCACGCCGTAATATCACATGGAGTGGCAGGCAGTATGACAGTGCAATGATCCCTTCACAGAACCTAAGGATTATCCCCACTCCCTCTTGCGGGAGGGAGTAAGGGTTATCAATTCATGAAAAAAATACTTATCACCTTTATTCTTTTTCTATTAATAATCCTCGGATCACTAAGCTACGTAGCTCTCTCAAATCCAATTCTTTTAAAAAACACCGATTTTTCCAATGCCATCTACGACGAACACCATCATTTGTTGCGTTTAACCTTAACCCAAGATCAAAAATACCGCCTTTTTGTTCCCCTAAAAGATATTTCTCCTTTGCTAAAAGAAACGACTATTTTACAAGAAGACAAATATTTTTATGATCATCCAGGGGTAAATATTATTGCCTTAATGAAAGCTGGCTGGGAAACGTATGTGCTCCATCACCGACAAGGCGCATCGACCATCGCAATGCAGGTGGCGCATTTAGCTTTTCATTTAAATACTCACAATTTTCCTGGGAAAATCCAACAAATTATCCGTGCCCTACAAATTGAATGGCACTACTCAAAACCACAAATTCTAGAGGCCTACTTAAATTTGGCACCTTACGGAAATAATATCGAGGGCATTGGTGCCGCGAGTTTGATTTATTATCATCAAGATGCAAAAAATTTGACATTAGCTCAGGCACTAACGCTAAGCGTTATTCCGCAGAATCCCACGAAACGTGGCATCAATACGCTTCACTATCAAAAACTCAAGAAGGCTCGAAATAATTTATTTCAGCGCTGGTTAGTCGTGCATCCTCAGGATATTAATTTGAAGCCGCAAATTGAACTCCCTCTCGCGAATTACACAATCTCAGAATTGCCCTTTTTAGCCCCCCATTTTGTGAACGAAATTTTAAAATCCCCTCTCCCCATGCGGGAGAGGGTGAGGGGTATTACAACAACCTTAAACCTAAATTTACAAACTGAAATCGAATCCACATTAAAATCCTACTTAAATCAAAAAGCAAAACTCGGAATTAATAATGCCAGCATCCTGCTAGTCGACACCAACACCATGGAAGTAAAAGCACTCATTGGTTCAGGCGGTTTTTTAAATAAAAATATTGACGGCCAGGTGGATGGCACTTTAGCAAAACGTTCCCCAGGCTCAACCTTAAAACCCTTTATTTACGCCCTAGCACTTGAGCAAGGCTTAATTCACCCCGCTTCGATTTTAAAAGACGTAAAAATGAGTTTCGGCAGCTATGACCCCGAAAATTTTGACTATCAATTTTTAGGCCCCCTCAGCGCAAGAAAGGCTTTAATTTTAAGCCGAAATGTTCCTGCCATTTATTTAGCGAGTAAATTGCATCAACCAACACTCTATGAATTTTTACGAAGTGCCAATATCACATTAAAACCAGAATCCTATTATGGTTTGGCCTTAGTGTTAGGTGGCGCAGAAATTAGCATGCAAAAATTAGTCTCCCTTTATGCTCTATTCCCAAACGGTGGAATTTATCATCGTTTACGATTTATCAAAGCGCAAAAATTAGATGCTGGCAAACGTTTATTAAGTCCAGAGGCTAGTTTTCTCGTGGAGGACATGCTGTCGCATAATCCCCGCCCTGATGAAGTGGATTTACTAACGGCCATTGCGCATAATGTAAATGTAGCTTGGAAAACAGGCACTTCTTCGGGATATCGTGATGCCTGGGCAGTGGGAACGTTTCATCACTATGTTTTGGCCGTTTGGCTCGGGAATTTTAATAATAAACGAAATCCTGCATTAGTTGGCGGTCTTATTGCAGCGCCATTATTTTTTAATATTATCGACAAAATTCAAAATCAATTAGATAAATCAGACCCCCTAGCTTTAGATCCTTCTCGTTTGCATTTAACAAAAGTTGAGATTTGTACCGCATCGGGCATGCTCCCAACGCCTTATTGTCCCAACACAAAATTAACGTGGTTTATTCCGGGCGTTTCGCCAATTAAAAAAGACACCGTATTTCGTGAAATTATGATCGATCCTAAAACTGGTTTAAGAAGCTGCCATTTTGATCCAAATAATAAATTCGAAGTTTTTGAGTTTTGGCCCTCAGATTTATTAGAATTATTTAAAGAAGGTGGCCTAAAGCGTCGAACCCCTCCGCCATATTCTCCAGCATGTAATATTAGTAACACAACGGTTAATGGCTTGCCTCCAAAAATTGTGTCCCCGAATCCAAGCTTGATTTACAGCATTTCATTAAAAAATTCGGCAAGTATTATTCCCCTAAAGGCAATAGGAGACGCCGACGTAAGCACTTTTTATTGGTTCCTAAATAAGGAGTATTTAGGAAAAACCTCAAGAGATACCCCCCTCATGTGGCAGGCAAGGGCAGGCCACTATCAAGTCAGAGTGGTAGACAATTTCGGCCGTGCAAATTCCACGCTTCTAAATGTCCAAGTCGTCAATTAATGTAAGGATGTTCAAAAGGTTTGTTATATTTCTCAGAACATGCAAAAATCGGTGCTCGCGATATTGAGGTCTTTATGAAACGATTTTCAAATAAAAATGTGATGATAACCGGGGCTGCGTCAGGTATTGGTCGTGCCACGGCTTTTCGTGTTGCAGAAGAAGGCGCAAATTTAGCGCTATTGGATATTAATAAAGAAAAACTCAAACTATTAGCTGAAGAAATTCAATCAAAATATCAGAATAAAACTGTTTATGCCCAATGTGATGTCAGTTCTTTTGAGGAAACACAAGAGACCATAAATAAGCTTGTATTTGAATTAGGGGGAATTCAGTCATTAAGTCATAATGCAGGAATTTTGCGTTGTTATAATACGCATGAAATGACGCTAGAACAGTGGAATGAAGTTATTTCGATCAACCTCACGGGCACCTTTAATGTGAATAGGCATGCTTTACCGCATTTATTGAAAAACTCATGCAGTTATTTAGTGAATACTTCGTCTATTGCTATTGACCAACCTCATCCTTGGATGTCGGCGTATGCGGCTTCAAAAGGCGGTATCAAATCATTTACTCGTTCTCTTTTTATTGAATATTTTTTGCAAGGTCTACATGCAAATTGTGTGCTTCCAGGCAGCATTGAAAGTGATTTAGCCAATACGTTTAAAGTTCCAGAAGGCTCAAATCCCATACTTTTGAAAACACTCATACCCTTAGGTGAAAGCAAATTGGTAAGCGCGGAATATGTTGCCGGAACAGTGGCACTGCTCTTATCTGATGATGCTTTTCATATCAATGGAACAGAAATATCGGTTGATGGTGGAAAAGTTTTTTAAAAAACTTGTCCCCTTTTTTTTATGACTGAATTGTTACAGTATCACAGAAATTTTATTGTAAGTTTTTATTTTTGAAACAAAAATTCTACACCTGTTTGAGCTGGTATCCATAATTGTTTACATAATATTAATCAGCATTTAAGTTTCTCTTAAGGTGCCTAATTTTTATTGACAACAGACAAGAGGGGTGTTCAAATTAAACCCATTTCTAAGCTGTTCAATTTTTTAAAATGCAATTTCTGGGAGATAAAAATGAGAGATACATATGAAAGTTTATGTAAAAAATTTCAAGTTGCTAACGCAGCGGGGTGGGAGGCCGATTTCGCTCAACAAAAAAATGCCGAGGTTGATCAGCTTTATAAAAATGCCTTCGGACTATATCGGGAGCTTAAAGCCAGCATGCAAGAGCAAATTTTTGTAAAAAAAGGAAAAGGTAAAAAAAAACCCGTTCAGCAGACCGATGATAACAAAGAAATTATCTCCCTTTACGTAGAGGTAATAGGTAAAATGATAGGAATGCAGCTGAACTTTAAGTCTAGGAAAAAAGCTCTTCCATTTGTAGAAAGAATTTTGCGACTCAAACACTATTTAAGTGACTGCCATGGTGAAGCATTTTATAATGTGGCTAATTACTATTCTATCCAATATAAAGAATGGAAAAATATTAGGGCTTTATTAAGCTCATCTCAGTATTTTATTCGAGCAGTAATAAGTTATCGTACGATTAAACTCAAAGAGTCCGAATTAACGGCGAATATTCTTATTGAGAACTTCCAAAAAATTGCACAAAATGAAGGAAAAGATTGCCTTGTTTATAATCAATTAAATGATCAAAAAAAATTGATTATAAGAGACATAATTGCTCGAATTTTAACTCAGGATCAATTAGAGGCATTGCTTAACTTACGCAGCGAGGCACTTGATTTTCTTGCGGGACATAGCTGGCGGCAACAAGAATTTGGACGTTTAGATCGCATTCCCCATCAGCAAGTTAAAGAAATTCAGGTTTTATTTAATGATCGTTTAATCTCTAAAAATAATATTCGCCTTTTCCCAGAAGCCAATAATAATTCTAATTTAGGTTTAGAGAATGCTCCAGTTATAAGTAGTGCTCCTCCAATTGTTTCTGTGGAAGGTCCGAAGGATATTCAAAATCCGCAATCGTCACAGACAGAAGGCAATAATTCATCGAGGCACAAACGGGAAAGATCTGTGGACCTCGAGGAACCAACTACACTGAATAGCCTGATACTGGATTTTGCTAAATTAAAGTATTCTAGAGAAATTGATGGCTGTTCTTTTTTCTCAGGTAATCATAATGCGAACAATAACGAGGCTGCAAAACAAGAGCGGAGACTTAAAAAAATAAGTAGTAACTTGGAAATGGTTAGAAAAGAGGTGTCAACTATTCTATACAATTTGGACGCACTCATTGTCTTGGATCAAGAAGCAGAAGGTGGTATCAGCTCAAACAGTTTTTTATTTAAAAAATAAAAGCTTGAAATTCAGCAATTTTCGTTTTAGCGGGAATTGCTGCTGGTATACCTAATTTGATGTTCATTTTTAACGTTACTAGAGGTGATTATGCGTTTGTTTACCCGTCCTTTGGAATTCATTTTGGAAACATTATTTTCTTACCGTGCTGCTCTCCCTACCCCAGAAACAACTTTTCTTCGAGATAAGCCCCTAAGTAAACTCAGCGCTGATCAAGTGGAACTCTTGCGCGACATTTTTAAGCAGCAATGGGCCCTTAATCCCCACATGAGTCTTGGCGAAAAATGCTTTTTCGTTGCAGATTATCTAATTCCCGAAAATTTTATTTCAAGCTGGGGAAGCCAGACCGCTCCTTCCATTGAAAAATTTTTAAAATCTTTGAACCTCGCAAAAAACCGTGGATTAATCAACAAGAAGCTTTTTTTAGAGTTAAAAGTAAGGGCTTACTACTACTGTACTGAAGTAGCCGCTGAGCGGCAAAAGCGTGAACACAAAACGCATTATCGGTCGATTATCAAAGCTCATCATTCTGGAAATAAAGACGACATTATTTTTAAAATTGGTCAACAAATTCCCCCTGAATGCAAAAAAGAAATTGAAAATGAGCTGCAAGAAGAAAATCTTATTTCTACCCGAAACATTTTATTGTTCGGGTTTTTTTCTTTTTGCTTGATTCAAATGCACTCGAAAAATATTTTAACAAAGAATATGGCCTTCGAGAATAACGCTTCCTCAAGCCTTTTAAGCTCAATTCATGCCTTTGTCTCTAATTGTAATTTGCTTCCTCTCGCAATGGCTACATCTACCCAAGCCCATTTTTATTCGGAAATGCCGGAATTTTTACAGGGAAGTGCCGAGCTTGGTGAGCCTCACAACGCAGCAATGGAATTAGCGATAGAGGAAAGTCTGAATGTCATTCACCCCTTTTTGGAGAAGCCCACGGATCAACCTAAAGTGGTCGTTCTCGGTGAGAACCATGGGGAGTCTTTCTATCAAAAAATGGCAATATTTAATATTTTAAAGCAATGGACACTGGCGCATCCCGAAAATTCAGGATCAATAAAATTTATTTATGAGCTCAATCAAATTCGCAGTCAGAATCGAGAGGTCGTTAATGAGGCTCTGAATATGGAGGAGGCATTAAAAGGCTTCCAAGATCCGAAAAATTCACTAGTGAAAATTCTAGAACGTGATTGTTTTAATCCTCCACCAAGTTTTACTACCGTTGGCACTAGGGCTCTTTGCAGTATGCATGCCATTAGCTCTTATGGTTTTAACTTTACGACTTCTTTTGGGATGGCGCCTCCCTTAAGTGCTGAACAAGAAAAAATACTGGCTACTCATCTTGATCCAAAAGACAGCTCTATTAGAATCCTACTCCCTGGGATGGTTCTAAAAGTCGTGGAAAACTTTTCTTTTTCATTCCAGTACGAAAGTTTCGAACGGGCGATGATGATCACACTCGAAAAACTACTTGCGTCTAGCAAGCCCAAGGATATTATTGTCGTAATAACAGGGGCAACTCATTTACTAGCCTTAGGGAAATTTTTAACTTTACAGCCACATCTCTTACTTGGCCTCTTATCTTCCAGGAAATTCAGCCTGCTTCCGCTACCTTGTATTATTAAATTTGAAGATTGTTCTGAGGAACAACAAACGTTGCTAAGCAAAAACAAGGCCACTTTTTGGGTTGATCCCAACCCAGGTGATCGCACCTATTGCGAAAGAATATATTCATCAATCCAAAATGGTGATAATTTTATGGAAACAAATAAAGCTGTTACTAGAATTGGAAGCGTGTTGCCGAAGGAGCCTATTAATTCTTTATCAAACTTTTTTGCACCAAAAAGCGCAATAAAAAAAATGAAAGAGCGATTTGGACAATCTCAGTTTACTTCTGAAGAAAGTGCTTCAGATGAACACTTTGAATTATAATTAGTGTTTTTAACAGCCCGTCCAAAATCTGTTTGAATATCAGGAGTTCCCGCTTTAGCGGGAACTGTGCGAAAATCCATTCTGAGGCCAAGTTATTGAGCTCGATTTCACTGAGATCAGTTAGCGTAATCCATTAAGGTTAAGATGGCATGCGATTTTGATAATTTAATTTCATTTATTTTTAACTTCAAAAGTAGATATTACATAGCCCTGATCATCGGAACCATCTTTTGGATTAGCAAAAAAAGCCCCTGAATTAGGTTCCCTTCTGGCTGCGATTATTACTTGAGGGCGGCGAGACATTATATTAGAATCTTCTTCGGAGTACGAAACATTAATTCTTCTTCGAGAAACGATATTAGAGGGTGTTTTTTCTCCGGGGCGAAGAATTCGAACATCATCCATTACTAGTGTTAGATTCAGGTCGTCTTTTTCAGCGCAAGCTTTGTTTACCCTACTAATCATTTCGAAATTAAACACATGAGCATTCTCAAGGTCTATCCCGGAATTGTCTGAGTTGGCCTTAGCCACAAGATTCTCAAAATGAAAACACGCGCTTTTGAATTCGGCTCTTTGCATTAGTACATAACCACCAGCGAAAATTACATCACTTTTGTACGCATTAATAGGAGATAAATTTTTATGGTATTTAGGCGCAATCATATAGCCGCCATGAGTAAATATGTCAAGTCCTTCGGTGTTGTTTCCTGCGATGTTTAATTCAAAAGTTTGGTTATTGCTAGGAAGATTATCTGGATTCCCTTTTTGATGGATAATAACTGTATTTTTGATACTGATTTTATCTTTTGGGTCAAAGCTGACCTGAATAGAAATTTTTCCATTGGCAAAATGGGTAAACTTTTCTGCTATATCTACCCCATCAGAAGCGCTAAAGCAAGAGTTAAGTTCCGAAGAGTTGAGCGAGGCGGCTATACTTTTAGCTTCAGCTTCGGAAGTATTACCCGAGTGAAAATAAATCTTTTCTGGAGTTGTTTCGGACTTATAATTTTCTGAAATAAATTCATTAAGAGAGGGGAAATCAATATTTTCAGATATTTTTTTACTTAAAAAAAAGTGGATGACTCTGTCCTTCTTTTCTTGACCTTGTAGAACAGCTCGGTTGTTGACAGTACCCGGATTAAAACTATCGCTGCGCATTTTTTTCCCCATCTCGTATAAGTTATTATTGAGACGCGATCCTAGGATATATGTTGATCAAAGTCAAGTTGAAATTCTGCTTGAATCTCAGCCCTTACTCGTTGAAAATGCAAGAACTTATAACGTGGAAACCCGAGTACCTGTTGTGCTACTTTTTATAGGCTATAATAACTAAGAGTGAGAGGAGTTAAAACATGAATGAAAGAAGTAAAAGAGGCATAATTTTTCCAGTGATATTCGCTATTTTTGCGATAGTGGTCATTGTATTGGCTTGGCATATTATTTTTCCGCTATTAGGGGTGGGCATCGTGCTTACCTTGGGGCTATGGGCCGTTATAGTGGTTTCAGTAGTCCTTGTGTCTTTAGGTGTTTTATTATTATTTTTATTGCCTGGGATTTTTATTGGATTAATTGCGCTGTTTGTTCTCGCCTGGGCCGTGTTCGCCCTTGTACTGTTTCCGTTTTTATTCCCACTGCTTGCTCCATTATTAATTATTTTATTCGTGCTAGCTTATCTGGTAGGGCGCGGCCGTCGACGTTCGTAAATTTCGTTTTCGGTAACGACGAAATCCATGGGAATATCCCAGGGTTGCGGCTCGATATTTTCAATTTTCTGAAATTCGTAAGCAAGGCCAATTAATAGTGGTTTTTTGGCATTATTAAGGGTAGCGAGGGTGCGATCATAATAGCCAGCACCCCGCCCTATCCGATTACAATTTTTATCAAAAACGACGACAGGAATAAAAATAATATCGAGATTTTTCCAGTCAAAGTTTTTCTTCCCTTCAATATTAGGCTCTAAAATTGAAAATTTATTTTCTACCAAGGGCTCATTTAAGGAATGGGGGAAAAATACTAAAGTTTTATCCGGAGAGAGTACTGGCAAGTAAAAATGCTTATTGCGGAATGGCTCGCAATCGAGAATAAATTTTGAATCAATTTCGCCTTCGGTTGGCATATAGTGCCCAATATTTTTGGCATCTTGAAGTGGGTGAAAATAAATTAATTGAGCTGCAACGCGTTTACTGGCTTGAGTAATGCTAATGTCGGTAAGCTCTTGGCGTCTTTCACGAATGGGTCGACGAAATTCAGGCTTGTAAAACATGATCTTCCTTAAAATAGATCCTCTGGAAAAAGAGCAGACCAATGTTGAAGAACCCAATGGTTCAAGTGGGAATCACGTTGCTACCTTTAGGCTCCCCACACGTAAAACGTTGAGTTTGCACACCAGTAGCTGAACTAGAATCCCTATCGTGTAAGTATCGGTTCAAATACACGTAGCCTACTTATTCTCGCAGAGGACGACCCGATTATACCGCTATTTCTTCCTCTGACACCAGGGCATTACGTATTTTGTGAGAGAGCTTTTCGATCTGGATTTTCAGACGTGCAAGCTCGTGAGACATGTTAAGGGCAGTCACTACCGCAAGGCGTTCTACGTTGATCGTAACCGCCCCTTGTTGAGTTTTGCGCATTTGCCCATCCAGAATTTTTGCGGCCTCTTCAAGCTGATGGGCTTCTTCTGGATGGCACTTAATTTTGTAATCACGATCAAAGATGTTTACCGTGACCAAATGGTTGTCGTTCATAATACCGATTCTCTTAATTGATTAATAATGAGTTTTACCTGGTTGGCAGCAAGTTTTTTTTGCTCAATAAGTCGTGAACGTTCACGGGCGCTTTGGGCCATCTTATGACGTAAGCTTTGGTTTTCAAATTTGAGCCGATCAATTCTATTTAAAAGTTGATCGATCGATACTTCTAAGTGGGGCAGTTGAGAGGCGTCCATTTCATCATCCTTGTAGATTTTTCAATCAAGTATGTCAACTACGTGACACACCACACTAAGATAGTGCCTAAATCCTTAAAGGTCAAGGTGTTAGGTCTGAAATTTGAAATTAATGTAACTTCCTTGTGGGCTGGAAACAACCGAAGAATACTTAAGTTAATATTAAAATTTTAAAGAGATTTGGTTTTTTCATGTAGCCATTCTGCCACTTCCTTCGGGAGATCTGGCGCTAGTGTTTGATAAATTTGAGCATGATATTCGTTTGTCCATTTTATTTCTTGCGAGGATAAATTATTTATTTCGATTAAATTTTTCTCGTAGGGCACTAGAGTTAAATCGCTTAATTGATAAAAAGGCCCATGGCCAGTTAGTGATTTTTCCGCAGAAATCGCCTCTGTGATTAAGCACACATTTTCGATGCGAATGCCATATTCGCCAGGCAAATATAATCCTGGTTCGTTGCTTACGGCCATGCCTGGTTGCAAGGCAATTCCGCTGGGGTAACTGGAAATTGATTGTGGACCTTCGTGCACGCATAAATAGCAGCCCACGCCGTGGCCTGTTCCATGCGCAAAATCAAGTCCTTCCTGCCAGAGGGCATAATGTGCGAGTACATTTAATTGGTCCCCGGTAGTTCCAGCCGGAAATTTTGCGCGCCCTAAGGCTAAATGTCCTTTAAGCACCATGGTATAGTGATTTTTCTGCGTTTGGGTTGGCGTGCCAAGATGCACGGTTCGGGTAATGTCTGTGGTACCTTGTAAATATTGTCCGCCAGAATCCACTAAATATAAAGAATCATTTCCCAAGGCTCGATTACTGTTTTCATCAACGCTGTAATGAATAATAGCACCATGATCACCGTAGCCGCTGATCGTGGTAAAACTTAAATCCTGGCAATATTTATCGGTTCTGCGAAAAGCATTCACTTTTTCGGCAGCGGAAATTTCCGTAGCGCCTTGCCAATTATTTTCCAGCCAATATAAAAATTGACACATCGCCAGCGCATCTCGGCGATGGGCTTCCCGCATACCATTTTGCTCAACAGGATTTTTGCAGGCTTTCATTAAGGTAATAGGTGAGGCTTGAAAAATAATCTCCGCATTTTTTAATTCATGCAAAACCCAAAAACTGCTAAGAGCAGGATCCACGAGTGTTTTTCCGCTTAATTTTGCTAAATCGACAGAAAAATCAGAATAAGATTTGAGTTGAACGTGGTGAGAAGAAAAATATTCTTTATCTCTAGCGCTTAATATTGCTGTATTTAAGTATAAGGTGACGTCAATAGTGTTCTCGCGATTAGAAGCCTCAATAATCGCATAAGAAATAACTAAAGGATTAAACTCAATATCCGTTCCGCGGATATTAAATAACCAGGCGATGGCATCTAGAGCACTGATAACATGATTTTTGACGCCTAGGGTCTTCAAGGCGTCTGCAATTCTATTTATTTTCGAGGTTGCCGTCTCGCCCGTATATTCCATTTCTAAAAGAAGGAGGGGATGGGTTTCTAGCTGAGGTTGATTTTCCCAAATCTGATCAATTAAATTATCCGAAATAGGAATTAACGCACTGCCATTTTCAGCGAGTGTTTTTTGCCAACGCTCTGCTTCAAAAATCGTCATCACTTTCGGATCAACCCCAATTTTAAGGGGGGATTTCTGTGAAAGCAGCCACTGATCTGGCCTGGGTTTTCCTGGAATTTGTGGCATTAATTCGAATAGGTTCTTGTCGAGTTCTTGTTCGGCCTGTAAAAAATAGCGTGAATCGGTCCATAAATAAGCCTTTTCAAGACCAATCAGAGCGCTCCCAGCCGAGCCAGTAAATCCACTGATCCAGGCCCGACGTTGCCAGGGCTTGGGGACATATTCATTATTATGCGCATCCCCGGAAGGGACATAATAAAAATCAAGCCCACGCTCTTTCATCAAGACGCGTAACTGTGTTAGTTTCTGTTGAATCGTTTCTGACATGCAAAAATGGTAACACATCCATGAAAGACATTACTATCATCGGCGCGGGTCTCGTAGGCAAAAGCCTTGCACTGGCTTTGGCGCCCCTTGGCTATAATATTGCTTTGTTCGAAAATCATCTTGAAAATAGTCGAGCGAATCCTGGGCAAGATCGTCCTCTGTCTCTCTCTTATGCCAGCGTTGAGATTTTAAAAGCGCTTGGCATTTGGCCAAATTTAGCGGATAGTGCTTCACCGATTTTAGAAGTCCGTGTCTCCGAGCAAGGGCGATTTGGTCGGCTGAAATTTTCTGCTGAAGAAATGAAGGTGCAGGCGCTGGGGCAGGTGGTGTCCTTTTCAAAGTTGCAAGAGTTTTTATTCACTAAAGTTTCAGAGGCTAATAATATTGAATTAATAGAGCTTGATAAACTTCAGTCCATTGTGCAAATGAAGGAGTATATTCACCTAAACTATTACAAAAATTCTGACGCTTTACTTCAAACAAAAATATTAATTGGCGCGGATGGCACTCAGTCTGAGACGCGAAAATTACTTAATATTCCAGTCACCGAAAAAAAGAGCGATTGTGTGGCGCTTGTGGGCCATATTGCAGCGCGAGATGAACATCACGGTATCGCCTATGAACGTTTTACCGAAATGGGCACTATGGCCTTATTACCCCTTTTATCAAAAAAACATTATCGCTTTGTGTGGACATTACCGGAAATGAATGCGAATAAACTAAGCGAAGAAAGTCGCCGCTCGATTTTTGAAAAAAGTTTTAATAATCGAATAGAGATTGCTGATTTTTCTGTAGAGCTTCAATTTCCGCTAAAAACAATTATTGCCAATGAAATGGTGCAGGGGCGCGGCGCTATTTTAGGGAATGCCGCCCACACGTTTCACCCAATTGCTGCCCAAGGATTTAATTTAAGTTTGTGGGAAGTGGCAGTACTAGTGGATTTAATTTCAGAGTGTAAAATGAAGGGTGCCGAACTTTCTGACCAAGTACTAAAAGATTTTGAAAATGCGGTTTCGCCGAATCAAAACCGAGTCATCGATTTAACAAACCATATTTCAACTCTTTTTGAGCTGCCTTTCATTGGTAGTCTTCGCAGCCTAGGGATGTTAAGTACAGACTTACTAAGCCCAGTAAAAAATCGTTTAGCTCAGCAACTCATGGGCCTTTCAGGCAAAGTCCCGCGACTTATTCGAGGAAAGCCATGACCCAGCATTTTAATGACTATGAAAGCACCGCAAAAGAAATACTGGCTCACGTTGGGAAAAAAATTGTGATGGCAGTGCCTCTTGGTTTGGGAAAACCCATTGGTTTATTGAATGCCTTTTTTCGAATGGCGAGTGAGGATCCCACAATTAATTTAACGATTATGACAGGGTTAACCCTCGCGCGACCACTGTACAAAAATGAATTAGAAAAAAGATTAATCGAGCCCATATTAGACCGCCTATTGAAGGATTATGAAGATCCCTTATATGAAAAAGCTCGAGAGCTGCAGCAATTACCGAATAATATTAAAGTCATCGAATTTTTTTTGATGCCGGGAAAATTTTTAAATAATGCCTATGTGCAGCAGAATTATATTAGCAGCCGATATACCACGGCGGCTCGTGATGCCATGAGCTTAGGTCTTAACGTTTTTGTGCAGGCTGTTTCCGTCAAAGACAAGCACCCTGGCCGTTACAGTTTAAGCTGTAATTCCGATTTATTTCACGACGTCGTCCAATTGCTCAGAGAATCGGAGAATGAAGGAAATAAAATCGCGATTACCGCTGAAGTCAATTCCAAGCTCCCCTTTATGTATGGTGAAGTGGCAGAGGTGGAGGATAGCGCGTTTTCGAATATTGTGGATACCCAAGAGCATCGGGCTTTATTTGCTGTTCCCCGTGAAGAACTTTCCATCGAAGATCATTTAATTGGTTTGTACTCGAGCGTATTGATCGATGATGATGGCTGTTTGCAAATCGGCATTGGAAAGTTAAGCAATGCCTTAGCGAATGCCCTAATTTTTCGCCATAGGGAAAATGATGTTTACCAAGAAGTATTAAATACTCTAGAAATTTCAGAAAAATTTTCTTCTTTAATGCCGAAACTCGATTCCCTTACTATTTTCAATAAAGGCTTATATGCTTCTACCGAAATGTTAAGTGATGAATATGTAGAGCTCTATAAAAATGGTATTCTAAAAAAGAAAGTTTATGATCATGTGGGTTTGCAGACTTTACTCAATCAAGAAGAAATCAGCGAGAAAATAAATCCAAAAATGATCGATGTTTTAATACTGAATGAAATAATTAAGCCTCAGTTATCCATCTCCGATCTAAATTTTTTACAGAAATTTGGAATTTTCAAGCAGGATATTCGCTTTCATGAAAACGCTTTAATTTTAGCTTCTGGCGAATCGATTCTGGCGGATTTGACGAATGCTGCCTATAAGTTCAGTATTCTCGACAATTGCTTAGGGGATACATTAAAAACGGGAAAAATAATGCATGCGGGTTTTTTCCTGGGTAGCGTTGATCTTTACGACACATTGTTCAATATGTCAGAGGAGGAATTGCGGCTTGTCGAAATGACTTCTATTGCACGGACGAATGGGCTCTCGTGGTCCCCAGAATTATTAAAGCTGCAACGAAAAAAAGCCCGTTTTGTCAATTCCTCAATAATGCTGACTCTATTAGGAGGTGTCGTTTCGGATGGGCTTGAAAATTATCATGAGTTGAGCGGTGTCGGTGGTCAGCATGATTTTGTAAATATGTCCGGAGAATTATCGGATGCTCGATCTATCATAACTTGTCGTAGTACGCGACAAACTAAAAATGGGGTAGAGAGCAATATCGTGTGGGATTACGGGAATTCTACGCTACCTCGATTTCTACGTGATATTGTGGTGACCGAGTATGGAATTGCCGACTGTCGCAGCAAAACTGACTCAGAAGTCATTAAAAATATGCTAAATATTACTGATTCACGCTTCCAGATCGATTTAATGAAAAAGGCGAAAAAAGCCGGAAAATTAGAAAGCGCTTACCAAATTCCCAAAATTTTCCGACATAATTATCCTGAAGAAAACCAAAAATTAATTCAGCCCATACAAAAGCGAGGATATTGTCAGCCTTATCCATTTGGAAGTGATTTTACAAAAGAAGAGCAAAAACTGGCACAAGCTTTATTATTTTTGAAAAATTGTTCAAAACTGAAGTTGCTGGGGATAAGCTTGAGCGCATTTTTATTTAATTGCGATAATGCGGGATTTGAAGCTTGCTTAGAACGCATGAAAGTAAAATCGCCCAAAAATTGGAGAGACTATTTCTACAAAAAATTGTTGAGATATGCTCTTTATCTGAATTCTTTAAGCGCGTAAATTCAGGAGTTCCCGCTTTTGCGGGAATTGCTGAGTATTTTAAAAATTGAACTCCATACTTTGGGTTTTGGACATATCGTTTTCCTGGTCTTGATTTAATTTCTCCATGACGGCATCAATGGCAGCCCTTGAGTATTTTCCTCGGAGAAACTCTATTGTCTCGCTGTCAATTTTTATGATGCAGTCCAATTGAGAATCGAAGTGAATCCACTGACCTTCCCGGTCTTTAATCATTACCCAGCTATGGCCAGTATCCAGATGGCCCCTAACATGGTGCACTTCTTTAGCGTTGAGTAAATTATCTTGGATTAGGCGATGGATAATATAGCAGGCTAATAAAGCGTGGTGTCGACACACTCCAGCTTCTGCAGCAATAAAGGCTTGAAGTGGAACTAACTTGCAAGGAGTTCCTCCACTTTTAGGGGTTATGGAATCAATATAACAGGATTCAACGGCGATATTAATTTTTGAAGTCTCAGAAGATTTAAACAGGCCCCTTAGAAAAGGAAGTAAAATTTGGAGAGTTTGAAGATTATTGAGTTTCTGTCTAATGCAAGCTAAATTCACTGCCATATAGCAAGCATTTAACGTTTCTGAACTGGAATCCAGAATAATACCTTCTCGACAATTACTGTTAAAAATTTGTTCTCCCAAAGAGACTAAAGGCTGGCTTAAAAAATCGGTACATTGAGTATCAATGATTTTAAACTCTTTTTTATTATCGGAAATAATTTTGTCGCCAGTTTCTAATTTTTGAGCCTCAAACAAGCGGCATTTTAAAATCTTGGTTTTTTGTTGACGAGCAAAGTTTGGAATGGGAGGTGGAGGAAGGGCATTATGAATAGCCTCATCAAAATGTAGAATCATTTTCAAATTGGCAATGAGAGAAGTTTTTCGCCATTCATTATTAAAGCATTCATAAATTTCAATAATCGGTGGATAGTCATCATTAATTCTGCTCTGTATTAAGTGCGAGCGCAATTTATCTAGACTTGAAAACTCATGGCGTGTATTGGGGAAAATGAGTTTAAAAATAATTCTTTCAGCTGTCGATCTCAAAATTCACCTCATATCCTGGATCCACATGCTACCAGGGGGCAGCCTCTCATACAATCTAGACCAAAAAATTTTGTATTTTTCGGCAGAATCTTAATATTTTCTTAACATTTAGCCCTTATACTACCCGAAAGAAAGTTAAAGGGATTCTAAGTAAGAGCCATGAGACAAATACCAAAAAAAAGCATTGTAATTCAGTGTGATGAAGAGTTTAAAAAACTCCTGTATGCCAGCCAAGCGGCAGAGGCCATTGAGCTCGAGCGAGGCTATAAAGAAGCATATGAAGCGAAGAAAAAAGAGCTCGATCTGAAAAAGAACCTGAAAACAAAGGATACCAAAATCCTTCGGCTTATTCACTTAGAGCTCCATGTCTACTCCTGTTTAATGGTGTTTACTCGTTTTTGTATAATAAATTTGCAAAATTCAGAAGACCCGACCCATTTAGAGAGTTGGATTGAAGAAGTGAATAATCTTTGCTATTTATTGCGCTACGATCCGTCCTTACCAGATCTGGAGCAATTGGTCTATCACAGGCAAAGGGTGCTGATGCTCTCGATGAAAACCACCTTGCTCACTCTCTCGAAGAAACTTGATCCCACCCGCCAACTGGATGCCATTTTCCATTTTTTAGGCGAAATGCAGTCTTATCGAAATTCCGCGCTAAAAATATCACAAAAAAAGGGGGGAGATTTAAACCCTTATACAGTAGAAGCACTGGATCTATTTTTTAATAAATTATGTAATGTAGAGCCCGCCACCAATTGGGGCAATTGGGTGATTAAAAATGTACTATCCACTCTCAATTATATCATGAGCCGAAATGAATTTTCCGAAGCGGATAAGCAATTTATAGAAATATTCATGGGTCTTTTTCAATTTCGCCAATTCAATATTTATTTTCTTCCAAAACTTCCGGACCACCTCAAAAATTTTCACTTTTTAAGTTTCTTAGTAAGATTTTTAAGGGAATCCGGGAAATTACTTCCTGAGGCTCAGAAAAGTATTAAGGCTAGCTTGCAGAACGATTTGCTGATCCTCAAAAAATTTATGCTAATAAAATTACAAATAGAATATTTTGTAAACGATACAATTTTACCTGATGAAACCTTATTTCCCATTCAAGAACTCTCAGATTTATGGCGCGATATTCGTCGAATTTTTAGACAAAACTTACCGGGTGTTTTATTGTATTGTTATTTTTCAGGTATAAGAGATCTTGGTTGTTTGGGGATGGAGAAACTACCTATAAAAACTGAGCTTTTCGAAAAATATGGAGATCATGATGATCTTATTGATGTATTGAAACATTTTTGCTTATCAACGGATGCCGGGTCGTCTCAAGAACTTCAAAAAAAAATAGCTAACTTCAGTGATAAAGAATTAACAAAAATATGTTTGTATTATTTAGCTGAAAAATCCAAAAATAAGGATTTCTTAATACAGAAGGCGAATAACATTCTGCTAGAGAACTCCCCAGAAGTTGACAAAGACTTTTTTGCCATTTTTGAAAATGAAGCCAAACGAAAAGAGGCCATTAAAACGTATTTAAAAAAAATCGTGAACAGCATGCCTGATTGGAAAAATATTAAGTTTGTTATGAACTTTTTTCACATCATTAAAATAAGCTATGCTCGCTGGGGTGGGGATTTTCAGGCGCTGATTTTGGAGGCCCTTAAGAAATTCGAAGTCTCGCTCGAAGAAACCTGGCTTGAGTGGAGTAATTTGTTGGCACAGTCAGCCGTTAATTGCGAACTGAAAGAATTAAAGTTTGCAAAAACCACCGAAGAGATCAAATTTCTAAGCGACACTTATGAAAACAAATTGGTGACCTTAAGGCAAGGATTTTACGGTATCGAAGAAGAAAAACATGTTTTATTGCTCAGAAAGTTAGAAATTAATGCTTTAATTTGCATTCAGATATTTTCAAATTTTTGCTTGTTGCAATTAAATAAATTCAAAGACTCTGAAAACTGGTTTAAATTAGTAGATGAGACGGAAGCGAGTATGATTTTCGAAAAAAATTTACTTCCAGAAGCGCAGCTTATTTTACACAGAATGAAAGTTTTCTTGCTTGCCATAAAAATGCAAGCTCGAGTTGAACTGGGAGCGCCAGCTCCATCTATCATGGCTGATTTTTCGCATTTTGCTTGTGAAATGCAAAATTATAAAAATTCAGCTATTGTAATGGCCTATTTAGGGGTTTCTGATGCTCATTTGCAGAAATTAATTACCGAAGCTCTAAGTTTATTTTCTGGTCACGAAAATCAAGAATATAGCTATTGGGGCTTGTTCATTAAAATGGCAATGCAAGAATTATTGCAACGTGTAAATGATTCGAATAATGAGTCCTTTACGAAATTTCACAAAGATTTTATCACTTATTTTAATAGCCCTCTTTCCGTTAAGGACGTGCCCAGAGAACATCAAAATATTTCAGAAACTCCTATTTACATTTTTAAGACGGTAATGACAGAAGTAGCTAAACTACTGTTATTAAAAGACCCAAAAGAAAGGATTAATCCAGTAGACTTAAGCTCTTATTTTAATTACTTATCCTTCTTAGAGTTACATATGTTAGGGATCTATTGTCAGCAGAAATTCGTGAATGGAGAAACTAATTTTCGCGAGTTTGTGGTTTTTTTACATCAATATCTTCAAGAAAATTCTCATCGGATGCGCTTGTATAATCACTTTATTCCGTCTTCCTCTTTTCGCTTTCCCCTCGTTCCTTCAATCATTGATATTGACCAATTTTTAGAAATTAAGTCGAGTCCTGATAATGGGGAAAAACAAAATTCTATTATTGTTTTACATGAACTTTTGAAAGCTAGAGAAGACTTGCAGGCTGTGAAAGTGTATCTTGAAAAGGCCAAAGTCGAAAATATTGTGTTCAATTCAAAAACGCCATTTTCAGAGCTAGCCAAATTCTTACTCTATTGTGAAAAAGCAATAAGAGACGGGGACTCTGAATTAAAAATGCTAAGTGAATTCTGTTTGAAGGCTCAGGCTTCGAATTTAGTTCCTGAGATGCCACCCGATTATTTCCCCGAGGTTCAAAGTATCTTAATAAGTTGGGGATCGGAGCTTAAAAAAATCCAAAATGAATGTAATTTTGACGCGATAGTCGATTTAAGGGTGGTATACAAAAATGAAAAAGAAAAGTTAGAGCATGATATTTCTCTGCTAGTAAAAAATCAGGCCATCAAAAAAAACATTGAACTTGCAGATACTAAAAAATTAGAAGCTGTTACTTACCATTGTCTAATGGTGTATTGCACTTATTCCGACTTGAAAAATATTAAAGCCCCAAAAAGAAAGAGCATCCATTTATGGCTTCTTGAACTAAATAATCTGTGTCTTCATTTTGGGGATGTCGAAAAATCCTCTCTCTTGGAACATTTGTGCTATCAAAAACTAAAAGTTTTTTTGCTTTCGGTAAAGGCCGTTTCTCTGATGCTCACCAGCGAGGAAAGTTCTTCCAGCATTCTTGAGTCCATTTATCACTTTATTTTTGAAATGCAGTCTTATCTTAAGTTGTCTATCAAAATGCTTCGAGAAGAAAATTTTACATTTAATTCAAATACACGGGAATCTATTTTACTATTTCTTAATTCTGAAAATAATGATTTATCACTTCCTTTTTGGTGTCAAAGTATTTTGACGGCTTTATCCGCGATTATCAATTATGTTAGAGATCGCCAAGATGTTTCTACTAAGGACTTAGTGCTAATTGAAAGGACTATCCAGAGTTTTAAGTTCACAGAATTTCAGACGCCCACGACTCCTCTGCTTCCAGACGATATTCTTAATTTTGAAAAAAGGCTTTTGGCTGGGGCTGAGCAAATTTCTTTGTCAAACTCAGGCACTATTGCCTACGCTGTTCTGAAAGAATGGCAATTGACACAAAGCGCATTGCTTTCCCAGGCCGGGCCTGTTTGTGAATTTAAAGCATTGGAGGAGGCTAAAAGCGAAGAAGAGGTTTTAAAGCTGGCAAAGGAATTTGATGAAAAAATAAGTGTTCAGAAAATGGAAGCTAGAGCTTTGTCTTGCATTTTGGCTTATGCTCAATATCGTTTGCTAGTATTAAAAGCCAATCTAGAGGCTAAAGATTCCGATGCCTGGTTTGAAAACACTGAGAAAATGGCCTCACTATTTCAACCAGAAGCAGAGCACTCTCCTGCGGAGCAGCTCCTACTTCGTAAAATGATCGTGTTTTTACTAGCCTTAAAAGCGCATGCTCGGACACTTACCGGAGCTTCGCCTGCCATCATTGTGAATGATTTTTTGCATTTTTCTTGTGAAATGCAAAATTATCACAATGCAGCTGAACAGTTTGAACGGAGTTGGAAATCTGGGCAGTATGTGAGCGCCTATTTAACGGGGTTTATTTTTGATGGTAGTAAATTATTTAAAAGTGTTTTTACTGGGAAAGGGAGAAATCATTGGTGTATTTATACCTGTAATGCTATTAAAGCTACGATACAGTATGTTACAGAGATTCATAAAAACGATAACACGGTGTTTGGTGCAAATTATGAATTCATTAAATTTCTTTATACGAATCTCATAAGTTCCGTTTCCTTCGATAAAAAAATAAAAATGCCGGATGCGGAATCAGATTTTACAACCGAAATCGTCAATTTAATTACAAAAATTCTGTTGGGGGCTAATGCAGAGAAAAGTCCAGAATTGATAAATGGTGAGCTGACTCTTGCTCACTTACTGTTTATTAAATTTAAAGTAACTGGCCTTTATTGTTCAGAAAATGATGACTTAAAAAAATTGAAATTCAAGAAGAGTCTTCTAAAAATTCAGAGATGTCTTGAGAAATTTTTACCTTGGTTAAAATTATTGAGTTATTTTTTACCCCCAAAATTAAATCACTTTATTTTTATGAAATCAGCCATCGATATAGACAAAATTATTTCTGGTGACCCAACGACTGAAGTAAAAGAGAAAAAGAATTTTGAACATTTTTTAAAAAAACATTTCGAAAATTCAAAAGATGTAGAGGCACTTAAGATATCTTTAAAAGAAGCTCGCGCCTATATAAGAATTTCCGACCCCCAAAAAGACTTTTTAGTCTGGGGGCCTTTTTTATTAGATTGTTTTAGTGCCCAAAAAACGAAAAATGATGATTTGTTAAAATTGGTGTATCGCGCTTTAAAGGGGGAGTCTGCTGAAGAGGCATATAAAGAACTTATGGAGAGCAGTTCAGAGAACCCCAAAATAATGGAGCAAACAAGAAATAATTCATCGTCAAAAAAGAAAACCAGTAAACCAAGCACAGGAAGAGCACATAAAACCCGGAATAAACAAATGAGAATGAAGCCTTCCCCACTAGACATCTTTGAGCAGCAATTGAAAGTCGTGAGCAGTCTCACATCGCAAGAAGAGGCCAATGATATTGAGAAATGTTATCGAAATATTATGTTAACTAGTAAACCTCTCCAAGAAGATCAACAAAAAAGTATGGAAAAAGAAAAAAACGCTGACTTTCTTCAGAATCAGAAAGTTGAAATTATGATTTATGAAAGTTTATGTATATTTTCAAGATTTCGCTTTTTAAATTTAGCAAATCCTATAGACGACATACATTTATCGGAATGGATTGTGGAGGTTGACGAAGTTTATAGAGGTTGGCAAGAAAAAGCTGTGGTGGATGACAGTCAGGCTCTGTTGTATTTTAGGCTAAAAGTTTTTTTGCTTTCTATGAAGATGCTTGCGCTTACCCTTTCTGATCAAATAGTCACCCCAAGAATTCTCGACGCTATTTTTCATTTCCTCTGTGAGATGGGAGCCTATCGGAATGTCGCCCTAAGACTATCGCAAAAAGAAGGGAAAAATAAGAATCCAGATTGTGAGGAAGTTCGTTTTCTTTTCTCGAATGAGGTCAAGAAAATTCCTCCGAGCTCGCTTTGGGGTTATTGGGTTTTAAAAAATACTGATGCAATTCTGGTGTATATGTTAGGTTCAAAAGAATTTCCCAAAGAAGAACAGGACATTATTAAAATTGCTATCAATGGTTTTCGCTCCACCGGTAATAAAATGGTCATTCCATCAGAATTCAACCAGGCTATTAAAAATTTTCCCTATCTAAGTTATCCTAAACTCTTTTTGAGCGACATTATTAAATCGCTTATGTCGTATCCCAAAAAAATTGAAAGTGCTTTATCTATAGAAAGGTACACGATTGCAAAATTGATGTTTTTTATGCTCTGGCTCGAATATGGAGTAGGTGAGAATGTGAATCCGCTTAAGTCTGGATTTTGGGATGATTATCATGCGAACCTTTACTGCGAACTTCGTCGAGTTTTTCAATATATTTTACCTTCGGTTTATTTGAGAGAATTCATTTTAAAAGGAAAAGACCTGGGCTCTTTAAGCTTTGAAAAACCCCCTATTTTTTTTGATATAATTGAAGATTTATCCGATGAAGAACTGCTGGTCAATATTATGAGACGCTTGTGTCTTTCGGCTCGAATCTCACCGACTAGCGAACTTATTAAGCAGATCGATACTTTAGTTTCTCCTCAATTAAAGAAAATTGTCTTATTTCTTCTTGCCGAGCAATCGACAGATAATATCAATTATATTGAAAAAGCGCTTAATGCTTCGTCAAAAGACCAGAAAGTTACATTTAACTTTTTTCTAGAAATTTATAAGGATAGCAGTGATTTGCTTGGAATCATTAATGCTTATCTAAAAAGCCTAGTCAGTGACATGCCCTACTGGAGGGATCTGGCGCATCTATTGAGTTTTTTCTATATTATTAAAAAAGGAGTTATGACCGAAAATAAGGAATTACGTAAGCATATTAAAAAACACGTTGCGCGTTTTGAAAAAGACATGGATGACGCTTGGTTATGTTTGAGCAGTCTTCTTGACCAGCCAACGAGTGGTGTTGGTGAGCTTAAGAGATTAAGACTGGCAGCCGATAGTGCTATGGTTCTGAACGTATCTGAAGATTATGGAAAACGTTTATGCGTATTAGAGGAGGAAAGAAAAAGTGCAAAAGAGAAGAACCTTAAGAAATTTAAAGATTTGGAATACAAGGCCTTATCTTGTATCAAGTTGTATTCTGAATTTCGCTTAATTAAATTTAAGGCATACCAGAAACCTGAGGAATGGTTTAAAGCTCTGAATGAATTAGAATCCAGTTTTATTTTGGAAAAAGACATCTCCTCTGAAGAAAAGATGATTTTACAGAGGTTAAAAGTATTTTTGCTGGCAATTAAAACGCTGGCTGGAATGATTTGTCGTCATTCAAAGTCTAAAATTATCTCTTATTTCATGCATTGTGTCTGTGAAATGCTGAATTCTAAAAATCTCAATACTCTTATTTTAAGGAATGTAAGTATTGGAGGGAATCGTCATGATGATTTAATGTCCTTAATTTTGGAAGGCTTTACTTTGTTTACAAGCTATGACTCTGATGAGTGTCGAAGCTATTGGAGTATCATTTCATTGAGCTTCATAAAGCCAGTCATTGAATATGGAAAAAAAGAAGGTCTTTCAAAAGACGAGCTAAATTTTTTAGGTAAGTTTTCAGTAGTCTTTTTTGTAAAAGATCAATTCTCTGAGTTAAATAATTATGTAAACGAGTTTGCCCAAATTGGAGTAAGAGTTCGTGGAGAAATTATTAGCGCTCTTTTGTCATCTCAACTAGAAAAAAAATCTGCTTACGAAACAGAATGGTTCCGGATTTCGCGATTATTATTTTTCAGATTAATCCAGTTGCCTCTTTGTAATGGCAAAATGGATCAGACGCAAAGAAATGAGCTTCTTCGTATTCATCACTGCATTGAAAATACTTTACCCTGGTTGTTACTATCGGATCATTTTTCCCCCAGTCATCTAGGGCATATTGTTCAAATGCAATCCCTTCTTGATCCCCATTCAAGTCTAGGGCTTAGCACTAGCGCTGCCGATCTAGCAATAAATGACCCCGCCAAGTTTTTGAAGCAATTGTCAGACACACAGTTAAGCCAAAAAAATATCAAAGATTATTTGACAAATATAAACCCCGAGAAAATACTGTTTGAACCAGAGCCGAAATTTTCAGAATTAGCCAGGCTGCTCATTATTTTGAAAAAAGCTAAAGAAATGAAAGTACAGGAATTAACGGTTATGGTTAAAGCTTGTCTCCAGAAGAAAGCTCAATCTGATAAATCAAAGCTTAAAGAGTTTAAAGATATTAAGTCTAATTCCAAAAAAAATAATCCAGTTAATAATGGAAATCAATCCAAAAAACAAACTCAGAAATCTATAGTTCTTTCGTCTATCAAGACGAATTTCAAAAATATACCTCTAAGATCCATTGGGGAAAGTTTGCTCAGTAAGAGCAGTTTGCTTGAGCAAGTTGATAAAAATGGAATGCTTATGTCTATTGCAAAAGCCGAAACTTTGCAAGAGATTGATGCCGTGGCTAAAAATTTTCCTTCCGAATTAAAAAAATTACACGAAGGATACTTCGGAAAGGAAAAATCAAAATTAAGCCTGCTTAGTGAACTCGAATATTATGCGTTAAATTGCATAAATTTTTATTCTATATTGGCGAGTATTAGCTTAATAAATAGTGAATTTGTTGTTATCGAATCAGAGAGCTGTTCCACTAAATCGGATTTAAAAGTGTTGGATGATCTTCAGAAGTTGGACTCAAAACTACAGCCAAAGTCGGCTACATCTTTCGAGGAATGTCTCTTGCTTCACAAAATGAAAGTGTTCTTACAGGCCATAAAAGTAAATTTACAAATTCAGAATGGCGCTTCGCGTACCTTGGTGTTGGCCGACGCTTTTCTGTTAGCCTGTAAAATGCAAAATTATCTGAATGTAGCTGAAGAGATCGTACGAGAACTTTCCTCAGAGGCCATCAGTAAGTATTTACAGAGCCTAATTGTAGAAGCGACCAATATGATTTCGGATACCAAGAAAAACATTTTTAAAAATGCTTGGTCAACCAGCATCATGAATCTGGTTTCGCACGCGATGGAATATTCTGAAAAAATTGGTAATCAAGATTATTTTAAGGAATGGGAATTATTTAATAATATTTTTTATAATGTAGATTTTATTTTGGCTATTGATTCAAATCACGCTGCTAACACCTTGAATTTTCAAATAAAAATGAGAGATAATATTTGTACACTTTTATTATCTCCTGAAAAAAGAATAGACGAAAACTGGGAAAAAGAATGCCTCAATTTTTCGCAAAAATTGTTGGGCCTGTTTAAAATGCTAGGATTATTTGCTAAGCAAAAAGACAATAAAACTAAAATTGCTTTTCTTTCTTCGTACCAACACGTAGCAGAGTGTTTCCCTTTTTTGGTTTTGTATAATCATTTATTTCCTTCACAGCTGTTCAGTTTTATATCATTTTTTTCAGATTTAGATATGGATAAAATTTTACAGTTCTCGCCTAAAACTGAGGAAGATTTGGCTAAAAGAATTCCCTTCGCCTTTTTGAATGCCCTTCCGCTTTTGGGCCAAAAAGAGCTATTAAAATTTTTTGAAAATCCTATTAATGCAAATACAATTGCCCAATCTGAAAAATTTTCTGAATTAGCCCCTGTCTTTATAAATTGCCAAGCTGCCCTGAAATCGAACAACCAAGATCTTCTTGAAATGGTAGAACGTTGCTTGAATCCAAAATCTTTATCCATAGATGAGGTTATCAAAAATCTCGAGGAAATGGGGCTTGGTTCTGGGAAAATTAAGCCTAATTTAACAAAAAATTCGGATAAAAAGAAAAAATCTAAGGCGTCAAATAATAACTCAAAATCAAGTAAAAACTTTGAAATAAAAAATATTATTCCTGAAAAAAAACCAATCGAAAGTCTAGAAAAAATTGTTCCGAGTTCGTCTGACAATTCTAAAATGGAAATTATTGTTTCCAATATAAAAAAGCAAGATAATTTATCAAAGGAAGGTCCAAAATCAGAAGAGAATATAAATACTATAATTACCGAACTTGGAGATATAGTAAATTCTAAGCAAATGAAAAAGATCGAGGAATCTATCGAAATATCCCTGCCTCAAATAGAGGTCGTTGAAACTTTAAATCTCAGTATTCAACAATTGGAAACTCAAAGCACAAAAGGAATGAAGCTTAAAAAAATTGCTCCCGACGTAAAAAGGGCAAATAGTCTTAAAAATTTAGAAACTGAAAATGTAGAAAATGGCCCTCGAGTAATCGTTGAAAAACTTATTGGATTTGAAAGACCGGGAGTTCAAAAACGGGGGAAAATTTTTATAGATACAATACCGCATCCACTAGAAGTCATAATTGAAAAAACAGAGCCTCTGAAATCTGAATTGCCACTACCAATATCTCCGATTCAGGATCCTGAACTCAATGAAAAAAATTCTCGAGAATCCATGCTAATGAAGTCTTTTTTAGATTCAGCAAAGCTCGATAAAAGACACGTGACTGAAGTAGAGAGATATATTCTCCAACATCAGCTTACGCATAAAGTTCTTGAAGCCTTGAATGCTGAAGTTTCTGTTGAAAACCATTGCGAGGGCCTAACCTTTATGACTGGCGGGGCCGTTCGTGCTGCCTTTTTAGGTAGAAAATTCCCTGAAGATGATAAAAAAACGATACGTGATTATGACTTAAGGTGTAATGCACACCTGCCTAAAATAGATCAAAAGTTGCAGGCTCTACGAGCACAAAATATTGAATTTAACGGTTGTGAAATTGAATGGCGCAGTCGAGGGAAACTTCACGAATTGCTGGTCGTCAAATTTAAGAATCACCCTGAAATTGAGATTTGTTCAATGTTGGACAAGGATGAGCGTATTGACGAAAAATCCGCGATGGATCGAGTTTGGATGTGGCAAAAACGCGCAGACGTTGTAATAAATACTTTTTTTTATATTGAATGCGGTGGCAAAGGATATTTGTTTGATTCTCAAGGTGCTGACAATGCCTTAAAGTCAAAACCTTTTCTTTTGGGGCTAACTAAATTTGAGCATCCTCCGGAAAATCGAGTACTAGTGTTTTTAAGAATATTGAAGATTTTAGCGAGTGATGAAGATATAAAAGCATCTGCTGAACTGCGTGTCTGGATGAAAACCAACGTATCGTGCTTTAAAGAAGAAAAAGCCTTCGTTCCCTCATTTTCTGCTTTTGTAAAATTAATTTATTCTGGTTTTCTCTTTAAGATTTTGAAGTCTATGAAGCAGCTTGAAATTTTGAATCTTTTAAATATTGTCTGCCCACCTGTCACTCTGCTCACGAAGAAGGAAAAAGGATTTAAAAGATTTTTGGCTTTGGCATCCTATATTGATCATAAAGAGAGCGAAAATTTTAGATTAAGGGAGGCTTCTGATTATTGGAATGTGTTAATAGAGGCACTAAAATGGTTTTTATTTCCAGTTGAAAAGAATATAAATAGCAAAGAGCTAGATTCTCAAGTAGACAGTATCCGCCAAAAGAAAGCAGGCGAAATGACATGGGCCATATTCTGGAAGCCAATAAATAAGCCACCTGAAAAACAAAGCGAAAGGAACTTGCCCAATTTCAAGAAGTAATTAAACTATGCTACTATCAAAGGCTATTCTTCAAATAGCGAGCGTAACGTGGAACGATATGACGTGATCATCGTCGGTGCTGGAATGGTGGGCTTAGTATGCGCCATGGCCTTGGCAAAGCAGCATTTTAAAGTAGCAATCGTTGAGGCTAAAACTCTGAAGCTGCACGATGAAAACCAATTACATTCGCGAGTGAGTGCGATTAATACTGCCTCTATTGAACTTCTAAAAAATATCCATATTTTTGACAAGCTACCGGACTCTAAAATAGGTCCATTGGTGAAAATGCAGGTATGGGATGAGAGCGGAGGCGGGCAAATTGATTTTGATAGCGCAGAAGTTGGTTTAGCACAATTGGGCTGCATTATTGCGAATGAAGATTTGGTCCGTGCGGCATGGACTGCCATTTCCGAACATAAAAATGTCAGTTTTCATAATGAAGCACCCCTTAACTTAATAAGAGAATCCTCGCAAATTGTGCTGGAACTCGCAGAGAAAAAAATAGCTGCCTCGCTCATTATTGGCGCCGATGGTGCTAATTCTTGGGTGAGAAAAGCCCTAGGCATAGAGGCGGAAATAAAATCTTACGAACAAAGTGGAATTATTGCTCTTATCGAAACCGAGCGCTCACATCAACAAACCGCCTTCCAGAATTTTTTACCAACAGGCCCATTAGGCGCTTTGCCTTTGAATAATGCGCATCACATGGCTATTGTTTGGTCTGCTGATACCGAATACGCCAAGCAATTATTAGAGATGCATCCTCTTAAGTTTAATTCTGTTTTGCAGGCCGCCTTAGGAAATAAACTGGGTTGGTCTACCTTGATGAGTGATCGAAAAGAGTTTCCCTTAGTGGCCTCTCATGCTAAACAATATTGTCAAGAAAGGGCAGTTTTAATCGGAGATGCGGCGCATACGATTCATCCCTTGGCAGGGCAAGGCGTTAACTTAGGATTGATGGATGTCCAGGTGCTTGTAGACGCGCTCATCAATTCTCGCGAAAAACAGCGCGATATTGGGGCTCTTCGTGCTTTACGTACTTATGAACGAGCAAGAAAATTAGATAATAAAAACATGCTTGCGGCAATGCGGGGATTTAAAACAATTTTCGGAGCTCGAAATACCTGCTTAATTCAGCTTCGGAGTCTCGGTCTAAATACCGTAAATCGTTGTCAGCCATTAAAGAAAATTTTCATGCAAAAGGCCTTGGGTTCCTAATTAATCCAAATTTTTTTTAACAAGGAGATTATAAAGTGCAAAAATTATTATTCGGTTTTGCGTTCGGGGCATTATTCAATTTTGGTGTGGCCAGCACGGCCTTTTCGGAAGATTCCGCAACTCCTGCGCCATCAATTGCTCCTACAAAAGAGCCTACAAAAGACCAAAATCAAGCTCCAGAAAAGGGGCAAGACCAAGATAATAATGTGAATAATGATTCAGATAATGCAGGAGATGATAATGATGATGATGCTGAAGGATCTGATGTGGATGAAAACGGTGGAGATGATGACGGAGAGTGAAGATCTAAACCAATCTGTGCCAATCCTTGATTAAGTCTTGGCACAGAATTTCGATAATTACATCGTGCTTTGGTCTTGGCTTGCAGCGTCAGAAGCGTCAGCTGTTTTAGCAGCTGCTTTTTTCTTGTGGTGCATAGCTTTTTTAGCGTGGTGTTTAGCTCTTCTAGCGTGATGACGAGCTCTATGAGCGTGGTGCTTAGCTTTTTTAGCGTGAGCCGCTTTAGAAGTGTCAGCAGACGCATCAGCAGCAGCAGGTGCAGCAGCACTAGCATCAGCAGCTGGAGCTGTTTGCGCAGCAGGAGCCGCAGCAGCTGGTTGTGCATCTTCAGCAAAAGCTGTAGACATAGCCAGGCCAGCGATCAGCGCTATCAGGCAATTTCTAACGTTTTTCATTTATTTTCTCCGTTTGGTTTTTTTTGTACAAAAAAAAGTGCGTGGAACCCCACACACAAACTCCGTTTTAACTCTTATAATAAGATAGAACGAGTGACAGCATGCTGTCATTGGAGAATATACTCTAAAAATTTAAACTCTACAACAGATTATATTGCAATTATTTAATGAATTTAAGCCTCTTCTCGAGTATTCTATCTTTCATCATGAATAAATGGCACATATTAATAGTGGATGATGATCCAGAGATCTGCGAATTGGTTAGCGACTATTTGCAGCAGCATGGTTATCGTGTTTCTACTGCGCATAATGGAATTGAAATGCAGCGCGTGATGAAAAAGCTTACCATCGATTTAGTCGTGTTGGATATTATGATGCCCGGAGAAGATGGGCTGACCTTATGCCGTAAACTAAGAGAGAACTCGAATGTCTTTATTATTATTTTAAGTGCAATAGGTGAGGAAGCCGATCGAATTATCGGCTTGGAAATTGGCGCTGATGATTATTTAGCCAAGCCTTTTAGTCCTCGGGAATTATTAGCTCATATTAAAGCCTTAGCGCGCCGTACCCATGCACGCATTGGCCAAAAGTCTACCCCCATCACTAATTTGCCTAATTTAAAATTTTTGGAATGGGTTTTAGACCAAAATAAACGCCGTTTAATTGCGCCAGACGGGGTGACCGTGCCTTTGAGCACTGGCGAATATGAATTGCTACTCGCCTTTTTAGAAAACCCCCATCGGACATTATCGCGGGATCAGTTGTTAGACATTACAAGAGGTCGTGAATCTTTGCCCTTTGATCGCACGATTGATGTCCAAGTGGCTAGACTTCGAAAGAAAATTGAAATTGACCCTAAAATTCCACAGGTAATTCTTACCGTCCGTGGGGGAGGCTATCAGTTTAATGCAGACGTACATATGGAATCGGATTAAATTTTTTAAAAATAAATCCGCTTTGGAAGCCTTTATTTTACTCGCCATAGGGTTCGTAGCCATTTTAATTGCGAGTTTATTTGTATTTTCTATTTATTTGGATTATTCCCGGATCCATTTAAATCGTGAAAATTTTTCATTTTCGTTTGTAAGGGCTGTGGCGATGTCTCGTGCCTTGCCAGAGGACCACATTAAAAAAGAGGTAAAGCTTTTGCAGCAGCGTGGATTTTCATTGCTTATAGCTAAGCAATCTGCTGCTGGATCAAAAATAATTACCAATGAGTCTGTCAAAGATTTAACGAAAATGGCCGAGGATTCTTATCCGAATCTTTTTGCGAGTGTTCAACTGAATGGTGGAAAATGGTTAATTATTAATAGTCGCGTGCAAGAGCACCCTTGGTTTTGGTCAGGAATGTTAATTTCTGCCGCGGTATTATTTTTAGCGCTTATTTCTCTATGTCTTTTCGTTGTGAATAATTTGGCGATGCCCAGTCAGCAATTTATTGAGGCCGCTCAACGTTTTGGTGTGGACGTGCAATCTCCGCCGCTGCCTTTGACAGGACCTGCTGAAATTCAGAGAGTGATTCGTGCCTTTAACGAAATGCAAAATCAAATTCGACGCTTATTAACCGATCGCACGCAAATGCTGGCGGCTATTTCTCATGACTTACGCACTCCTATTACTCGTCTGCAATTGCGCTTAGAAAGTGTGAAAGATACCCCGCAATATGAAAAAATGATGTCCGATTTGGCGGAAATGGAGCAAATGATTAATTCAATTCTTTCTTTTGCCAGAGATTATATTCGTGCTGAGCCGGTGGAATTGTTGGATTTGAATGCGCTTATTGAAACCCTTTGCAATAATATGATCGATGCAGGTCATGATGTGCAGTTTCAAGGACTTGAATCTCGTTTGCCATATTACGGCCGTTTAACCGCTTTAAAACGCGCCTTGGGCAATTTAATTGAAAACGCTATAAAATATGGCAATTCTGCAGAAGTGGTTTTGCAAAAAAAGGCCGATATTATCCAGATTACGATTAGCGATCATGGGCCAGGTATTCCTCTGCACGAAATTGAAAATGTATTTGCCCCCTTTTATCGAGTCGATAAATCTCGTAATAAGCAGCGCGGAAGTGGCTTGGGTTTGGCTGTGGCGCGTGATATTATTCGAGCCCACGGAGGCGATATTACGCTATTAAATCGTCAACCCGAAGGACTTATTGTGATGGTAATTTTGAAAGGAGTAAATATTATCCCCTCTCCCCTTGCGGGAGAGGGTTAGGGAGAGGGGTATTATCTTAACTATTCAAGGAAAAGAAATATGGGAAAAAGAACAGCACTCTATAACGAACACCTAAAATCCTCAGCAAAAATAGTAGATTTTGCAGGTTGGGACATGCCAATTCATTATGGTTCCCAAATTGAAGAGCATAATGCAGTGAGAAAATCCGTTGGAATGTTCGACGTTTCACATATGGGCGTACTCGATATACAAGGCGAAAAAGCCAGCGATTTTCTGCGCTATGTCTTGGCAAACGATATTAAAAAATTAAAAAAAACGGGGGCCGCACTTTATTCGTGCTTATTAAATGAAACAGGTGGTGTCATCGATGATTTAATTGTTTATTGGATCGCACCCAATTTTTATCGCCTAGTCATAAATGCTTCGCGTAGAGAAGCCGATTTTAATTGGCTACAAAAACAAAGCCAACATTTTGGCGTTCAATTACAGCTTCACTCGGACCTCGCGATTATTGCTGTACAAGGGCCAGAGTCTGTAAAGCTCGCTCAAGAAATACTGGAACCAGCTGGTAAAAATATTGTTTGCCTGAAGCGATTTAACGCTGTTTTTCTCGATGAAATTCAAGTAGCTCGAACGGGTTACACGGGAGAAGATGGCGTTGAAATTATTCTTCCCCAATCACAAGCTTCGGCTCTATGGCAGAAATTTCAAAAAATTGGCATAAAACCTTGTGGTCTTGGTGCACGTGATACTTTGCGGCTAGAGTCTGGATATAATTTATATGGCGTCGACATGGATGAAACAACATCACCACTCATTTCTAATTTAGCATGGACGATTTCCTGGCAAGATGAGCAGCGTGAATTTATTGGAAAAAAAGCCTTAAAGGCTGAAAAAGCTCGAGGAATACAGCGCCATTTAGTGGGTGTCATGATGGATGAGCCCGGCGTGTTGCGCGATCATCAACGGATCTTTGTTGATGGGGTAGCCCAGGGCGAAATTACCAGCGGAAGTTTTTCACCCACATTGGGCTGCGCAATTGCTTTGGCCCGCCTGCCCATTTCAGCAGAAAAAAAGCTTACCATAGAAAGACGCGGAAAATACATTTCCGTTAATATTGTAAAATTACCTTTTATTTTTAAAAAACAGGAGTGCACAGCATGAGCCAATTTCCCAGCGATTTACGTTACACCAAAAGCCATGAATGGGTTCGTAAGGGCGCCGACGACATCGTCACGATCGGCATTAGTGATTACGCTCAGCATGAACTTGGTGATCTTGTGTTCGTCGAATTACCGGACTTAAATGCAAAAGTTTCTTCCGGTGAAGAAATAGCCGTTGTCGAATCTGTAAAAACGGCGGCGGATATTTTTAGCCCAGTAGATGGTGCCGTTGTTGAAGTGAACCAAGAATTAATTTCCGCACCTGAGTTAATTAATCAAGATGCCTACGGAAAAGGCTGGATTTTCAGAGTAAAACTACAGCACCCCTCTCAATGGGACGCCTTACTAGATGCCAAAGCTTATCAAGCTCAAATTGAGGAGTAAAGATGCCCTATATTCCACACACGGAAAATGATATTACTGAAATGCTAAAAGCGATCGGTGCTGATTCGATAAATGATTTATTTGATGAAGTGCCAGCCGATCTCCCACAGGCCAATTTATCCGAAATTCCCGAAGGAATTAATGAATTTGAGATGAAGCGCCTTATGCAAGAACGCGCGCCAAGTTTTTTTCCGGGTACCTGTTTTATCGGAGCGGGAGCGTATGAGCATCATATTCCTTCGATTGTGTGGGAAGTGGCCAGACGTGGCGAATTTTATACGGCCTACACTCCCTACCAAGCTGAAGCGAGCCAAGGCACTTTGCAACTCATTTACGAATTTCAGTCCATGATGGCGCATTTAATGGGCATGTCGGTTTCAAACGCATCCTTATACGATGGCGCCACGGCGATGTCCGAAGCGGTATTAATGGCTGTGCGTTTGAAAAAAAATAATGCTAATCGAATTTTAATACCCTTGAACATTCATCCACATTATCGAGAAGTGTTAAAAACCATTTTGCAAGAACACCCGATAGTTCTCGAAGAAATTCCATTTGATGCAGAAAATGGAACTATCGATTTAAAAAAAATTCGACAACTCAACTTAAAAGATATAGCCGCTTTACTTATTCCGCAGCCTAATTTTTTCGGCGCACTTGAAGCGGTTGATGAACTCACGGATTTCGCACATGAATTAAATGCACTGGTCATTGCTGTCGTAAATCCCATCGCTATGGCTTTATTAAAACCGCCAGGTCAATGGGGAAAAAATGGCGCCGACATTGTCTGCGGCGAAGGCCAAGCTTTGGGTGTTCCCTTGTCCTCTGGTGGACCCTATTTTGGGTTTATGTGCACGAAAAAAGAATTTGTGCGTCAATTACCAGGAAGAATTGTGGGGGAAACTGTCGACGCAATTGGGCGGACAGGTTACACCTTAACGTTGCAAGCTCGCGAACAACATATTCGTCGAGCAAAAGCCACATCAAATATTTGCACGAATCAAGGATTATTAGTAACGGCCGCTGCGGTTTATTTAAGTGTCATGGGCGCAAAAGGGTTGCGGCAAGTAGCGATGAAAAGCCACAGCAATGCGCAAGAATTATGCGAACGTCTATGCAGCATCCCAGGGGTGAAGGCCGTTTTTAAAGGCCCGTTTTTCCATGAATTTGTTCTGAAATTGGATTATCCAGTTTCAAAAGTGTTAAATAAATTGAGCGCACAAAATATTCAAGGTGGTTTGGATTTAAGTGAGTATTACCCTGAGCTCGAAAATGGCTTGCTGGTTTGCGCGACAGAAACCAAAAATGAAAATGATTTAATGCATTATCAGCAAGCATTATTGGAAGCCACGAAATCTCTTATCGCAGCTCCAGCGACGGGGACCTAAATATGGAATTAAATTACGAACTTTCAAAAAAATCCCGAAATGCAAATGCGCAGATGATGGATAATTCCAAAATAACCCGACAACTACCGGAAAATCTCCTCAGAAAAGATGAGCCTTTATTACCCGAATTATCTGAGTTGCAAGTACTACGACACTACACACGTCTTTCACGCCAAAACTTTTGCATCGACACGCATTTTTATCCCCTGGGTTCCTGCACGATGAAATACAACCCTCGCGTGGCACATGAATTAGCGAGCTTACCTGGCTTCACCAATAATCACCCCTTGAGTGACACGAAAAAAAATCAAGGTATTCTCCGCTGTTTTTATGAATTACAAGAAATGCTGGCTGATATTACTGGAATGGAAGCGGTGGCATTAACCCCAATGGCCGGTGCCCAAGGCGAATTTGCCGGAGTAGCTATGATCGCCGCGTATCACCGTTCACGAGGTGACGTAGAAAGAACCGAAATGCTGGTGCCTGACGCCGCACATGGAACCAATCCAGCTTCCGCCGCCCAATGCGGATTTACCGTGAGAGAAGTGCCAACAACTTCAGAAGGCGATGTCGATCTCGAAGCACTACAAGAAATGGTTTCCAAAAAAACGGCGGGAATTATGCTCACGAATCCATCAACCTTGGGTGTATTTGAACGAAATATCAAAAAAATTGCCGATATAATTCATGAGGCTGGTGGATTATTATACTATGACGGCGCCAATTTAAACGCGATTTTAGGTCACTACCGCCCGGGCGATATGGGCTTCGATGTCGTGCATTTAAATTTACATAAAACTTTCGCAACCCCACACGGCGGCGGAGGACCGGGTGCTGGTCCTGTAGCAGCAAATGCAAAATTAGTCCCATTTTTACCAATTCCAATCGTCGGTTTAAAAAATAACGAATATTATTGGCAAACCCAAAAAGAAAGGCCACAAAGTATTGGTCGCTTAACAAGCTTTGCGGGCAACGCCGGTGTCTTACTGCGCGCCTACATTTATACGAGAATTCTAGGTCGAAAAGGCTTGCAGCGCGTTTCAAAATTTGCCACATTAAATGCGAATTATTTAATGAAAAAATTACAAGAAGTGGGTTATCCATTAGCTTTCCCGCATCGACGCGCCTCTCACGAATTTATTCTTACGATAAAATCCCTCACAAAACAAAATGGAGTAAGCGCTTTAGATGTGGCAAAACGCTTGTTGGATTATGGCTATCACGCTCCAACCATTTATTTTCCGCTATTAATTCCAGAATGCTTATTAATCGAACCTACAGAAACCGAAAGCAAAGAAACGCTGGACGAATTTATCGAGGCCATGAAAAAAATCCTGGAAGAAGCCAAAACCAATCCGGAGTTATTACAAAAAGCCCCCTACAATCAACCCGTGGGTCGCCTAGACGAAGTAAAAGCTGCGAAAGACCTAAATTTAATCTGGACTCCCACAATGGCCCGAAAAGATGAAGGAAAGCCCTGATGTGCGACTTTTGCCAACAATGTTTTGGGTCATTTAATTGCTTGTAAAAAATCATCCGCCTTTCGACGGATGATTTTTTAATGATTGAAGGAATATTCTAACGAATTTTAATTACAAGCTTATTTGGATTTGCTTTGTTTGGTGGATCAATTTCAAGGTAGGGTCCATGATTGGGCATTGGGGCAGTAAAAGTCCCATACATGCTGTTAATGGTGACATATATCGGATCTTGTTCTTCGCCATATCCAAAAGGTTGCATAGTTCCTGTTTGGACTGGAACATCATAGACATTTTCAAACTGTGGAATGGTGACAGAAACTGGCACGCCGCTAGCATTGTAAACACATACGTTTGAGGGATCTGAATAATCGCAGATATCTTGTGCATGAAGGCTTGTAATGCTAATTGCCGGTAGTTTTTTTACCATTGCGGTTTGACTCTTAGCCATTGCATTTCCGCCTAAACTAAAAGCTGAAAGCAGGGCGAGAGGTATAATTAAGTTTGTTTTTTTCATCGTAATAGCTCCTATTGTTGTAAATTAATTAATTGATTTTCACACTGGGTTTTATTTCATCCATTGTCTTAACTGGGGTAAGCAAATTCTCATTACCGCCGCCATTGACAGGGGCATGATAATTTCCATTACCGCCGCTGTTGACAGGAACATGGTAATTTCCATTTCCACCGCTGTTGACAGGAACCTGATAATTTCCATTTCCACCGCTGTTGACAGGAACATGGTAATTTCCATTTCCACCGCTGTTGACAGGAACATGATAATTTCCATTACCGCCGCTGTTGACAGGAATATGATAATTGCCATCACGGTGGTGGTAATGTCCGTAATCATAAACTTGAACGGCTTGATAGGAGTCCCCGTCGTCACCATAATAAACTGGCTCGTTGACAGGGATGGTATCGCAACCGGCTAAGGTCAACACGACCAATCCCGGAATAATTATTTTCAAAAATTTATTCATATTATTAACTCAACTATTTTGTTTATATCAGTGAAGTTAATGTACTACGCAGGTGTAAACGCCATGTGAACAAAAAAAATTAAATTGTAACAAGCTCGTAACAATGAGTAGATTGAATACAGTTTCCAGTCCAAAAGGAGCAAAAAAAACCCATAAATCAACACAGGTTTGCAAACAAATTTTGTTTGATGTTCTGGATAGAGGCTTAATCGGAGAGTGGTGGTGCCAGGCTAGCCAGGCATTCCAGATGGTGCAATTTTTTCAGATCCAAGAGATTTTTCCGACTTAAAAGCTAGTGTATTGGAATCTAAATAGCGATCAATGCCGATGATGATTAAATAGATAACGGGGGTCATGACAATGGTAATAATGATTTTGACCACGATTGATCCTAATAAAATATCAAGTTTGTGGTCTGAGGAATAAAATACAATGCCGATGAAAATGCTGGAATCGATAATTTGCCCCAAAAATGTCGATGCATTAGAGCGGAACCATAGCCATTTTCCCTGAGAGGCATTTTTTATTTTTTGATAAAGAATAATATCGAGAATTTGTGATATGAAAAATGCCAAAAAACTCGCTATTACCACTTCGCCGCTACTCGATAACACATCGGCGTACTCTTTCTGATTTTGCCAAAAAGAGGCATGTGGCATTGCGATGGAAAATTGTAACAGCAAGACAATTAACATCTGGGAAAAAAGAGCCAACAAAACCGTTTGTCGTGCAATTTTTTTACCCCATAATTCGCAAATACAATCGACGATGGGATAGGTGAAAATTGAAAAAACGATATTCGAAAAAGGGAAGCTAATTCCAATATGAACTATTTTACTTGCCGTCACAGTAGACGCTGCCAAGCCACAAACGACCAGGGCCACTAATGCGGCATAGGCTTTAATAGACTTTTCATTTAACATTTTAATCCTCAATGCTCAGCCAGTATTTTAATACGTGAAATCGACATTTGTCACTTTCACGTATGTGTCCTTTCAGTAACTTAATGATTTCATGAGATAATTTTTTATTATGTGCTGTTGCTCAACTTGGAGCGTAGTTCCAGGTTGAACAACAGCACAAGATTCCTGTAAAAATGCTTGTCCATCTTCAGAGGGCCCCCAGCTTTTTGTAGCTATTCCCGCTTTAGCGGGAATAGCTGGCTGGGTATAATTAAGACCACCTAGTTTTCCAGGCTTTAAATTCATTAGGCGTGATTTTATAGCGCGCAAAATTGCCTTCGTGCAAGGCTAATAATTCAGTTTCCACCATCTCAATAAAATGCGGGCGATCGTTCAAGGCTATGTTTTTTTCAGCGTATTGACGCAAATTTTTGATTGCTTCCGTTTTTGACATGGCCCCTTTGATAATCTGATGCGTGATTTCATAGCTGAAAATACGATATTGCAATCTAAAGGGATCTGGCTCGCCGACGGTCTGTCGAATTTCGGCATATCGATTAGTGGAGCGTTCATACGCCCAAATAAATACTTCTTTTAAAAGTTCCACGCGATTGAACTCATAAACTCCTAAAAGTCCCTCAACATAATTTTTTTCTGGCATATCGACAAAAGAAATCGGACAATAATTTTTATTAATAAAAGGGATATTTGCGCTCAACCGCGAGACGCGTTTATTAACATCTTCAAATGGCTGCAAATAGGGTAAGTGAGCCAAGACAAAAAAAGATTGCTCAAAAGCATCGTGGATTTTAGAAGCTTTCTTCAGTATATCCTCTAAAAAACCCCCTATTTTGGCAGAAATATCGAGAGGTTGATAAGCAGAGCCGCCGATGCCAACAGCAATTTTTCGAATTTGCCCATAAGCGTCGGGATTTTTGAGTA
The DNA here is from genome assembly GCA_963711375.1 of uncultured Gammaproteobacteria bacterium. Lineage (GTDB taxonomy): Bacteria > Pseudomonadota > Gammaproteobacteria > Coxiellales > Coxiellaceae > CAVQDV01. Next base: position 695,778 of record CAVQDV010000005.1, on the reverse strand, counting down.
AATTATCCGCTAATAAGGCATGAAGATTGCAAATGGTGAATTTGTCCAATCGAATTTCATAAATGGATTCTACCAGAAATTCGATCGCGGCCTTATGGTTTAATATCATTTGCGTTTCGATTGGCGTTTTACCATCCACTGCTTTGCCTTGATGAATTAATTGCTCGGTTTCTAAAAGTGAATAGGTATTGCCCTCTAGGCGCGAAGAATTCCAGCTTAAATCAATTAAGAATCGATCCAATATTTTTCGTGCAAATGTACCGGCGGCTTGTTTTCCATCCTGCTGAGCGCCCAATTGGTGCAAATGACTCCGTTCATGTTGAGTTAAATAAAATGTCTGATTAGGCTTATAATTTTCTAAAAAAGAAGGCTGATAATGGACTCGCTTTCGTTTTTCAAGCGGAGTATTGACCGCCGCTTGAATATTAAGAGCCTCAGGGGAAAGGGAGAATTCAGAAATACTTTGACCACGAGGCCCTGGGCTCTCATGATCAATCAACTGGTAGGTAACTTCATTGCCATGTCCAATTCGAAGTACTAGACCTTGTTCAATTAAAACACTTAAGCGACGCAAAAGGGTTCGTCGTTCAAGAGGCTTTTTACTCCGTGACAAAATATCGGAAGCCGAAAGCCCCTCTGGCTTCTGCCGAAGCACCCGAATAATGTTTTGTAGTTTTGTATCCATTTGAATACAATAACATTATCACGCAAACTTGTCACGCGACTGTCACGCGACTGTCACGCGACTGTCACGCGACTGTCACGCGACACATTCTTTTGTCCTGCAAAAAGCTGGGGGTCCTCAGGGGGAGCAAGGCTCCCCCTGAGCGCCAGCGGTGGGTTTCCCACCGCGCCAGCGTTAAATCCAGGAAGGAGTTCCCGCTTTAGCGGGAACTCCTGTTTAAATAAGGTTCCCAGCCCACAAATCTTCTAGAAATGCTTGCCAGGGCAGGATTTCTAAGCTGCTGTGATCGCCGATTTTTTTCTTCATTTTCTTGTTGGAAGTGTTAACGAGAATAGCGCGTTTAGGTCGATATTGTTCCGCAAAGGCAATCAATCCTCGCGTATCCGTGTCCCTAAGGGATGAGCTGATTTTAATTTCTATCGCAATATGTGCATCGCCGAGAATAAAATCTACTTCAAGTCCTGCGCTGGTTCGCCAGAAGGTAATTTCGAAGTCCAGATCATTTATCCCTCGATAAGCAATGAGTTCCATCAGAATATAATGTTCAAACGCCTGACCTGCAAGAGCGCCCTTTAAATCTTCAAGGGAGCGTTTAGTGAGTCCGCTCACTACACCCACATCGAAAAAATAAAATTTAGGCGTCGCTACTAAATCTTCGCGTTTTATTTTATTTCTATAGGGTAAAATATAATAGCCAATCAAGGTGTCGACTAGAATTTGATAATATTCCTTGATTGTTTTTGCATCAATACCGCAGTCGCGTGCGATATTGGTGTAATTAATTAATTCGCCATTTGAAAAAGCACAGACATCTAAAAACTGCGCAAAAGCGCGTAAATTTCGCGTAAGTCCTTCAGCCTTTATCTCTTCTTTTAGATAATCATTAATATAAGCTTTAATTGATTTTTTCCAATTTATTGCATTGTAGTGTGAAGGGATAAGTCCATGATTTAAAGCATGGAGTAAATCAAAATTGGGTATTTCGGGATAAACCAAGGGATAAAATTCATAGCGCCAAGCCCGCCCACCTAATAAATTAACCCCTTCCCGTTTGAGTTTCCGAGCACTTGAACCGCATAAAATAAAATAGGCCGATGTGCTTTCAATGAGAAGGTGTACTTCATCTAATAAAGCGGGCACTTTTTGTACCTCATCAATGATAATGGGATGCTTCAGAGCCTCTTCGTCCAATGCTAGGACGCGACGACGCAAAATTTCTGGCTCTTTTAATAGTCGAAAATATTCATCGGTCTCTAGTAAATTGTACATAACCGAGTTTGGATAGTGTTTGCGCAAATAATAAGATTTGCCGGTTTTGCGCGCACCCCATAGAAAAGTGGACTGACCCTCTGGCAGATCCATCTTCAATAGACGTGAAAACTCATGTATTGGCTTAGGCATAGGCCTCCAAAAATCCGGAACTCATTCCGTAATTCTAGCCGAAATCCGGAGTTAACACCATAGATTTTAGGACGGCAGCACTTCGGATTGCATTCCGAAGTTTTGCTTGATTATTTAGGATTGCGATCCTATGCTGGGTATCAGGAGTTTCCGCTAAATCGGGAACTCCTTCCTGGTATTAACGCTGGCGCGGTGGGGAACCGCTTCACGCAAACTTGTCACGCGACTGTCACGCGACAGATTCCGAATTTTTTAGTATTTTTTTGCGAAAATCAGTTAAGAATTCCTTAACATTGCTCGTGTATAATCACATTTATATGAAGTATTAACGAGGTAGAAATATGCGCAGCCCACTGAACTTGGCATTTATTAGTGAAGGTAATTGGCACGACATTGGTAAATTGTTAAAGAACACTCAGGATAAGATGGCGATTCAGTTGCAGTTTTCTAATCGAGTCGAGGCAGTTCCTTCTAAGGAGAAACCGGTGGCATTGGCTAAGACTTGTCTATATACAGGTATCAGCCTCCTTTCTCTTGCGGCCTACCATGGTAATCTAGAAGCGGTAAAATATCTGCTCTCTCAAAACGTGAGTCATTCCGGCTTTGGGGATCTTTTGTTTTGGTCGAGAGAACACGAGCACATAATAAAGTTTTTACAGGGAGAATTCGAAAAGGATTCCAATTTACTCACTCGCTTTCCTACCGTCACTTTGGCGCATATAAACGCTGCATTGGGCGATGTTGAATTTTTTAATAGCGAAGAAAATAAGAAGAAATTAGCTGAGCCTAATGCTGATGGAATTTCGCCGGGATTTTATGCTTATGTAGGGAAGCATGAAGGTTTAATGAAATTGATTGATTTAAAGTCTATTACTGACTTGATGACGCCGAAATCTAAGAATTCTGATCCTTTGCTTTCTGGTCGCCCATTTAGGGCTTACTGCCTGTACCTTTTAGGGCAGCAGGATGGCGGCTTAACGTATTCCAGGCAAGCGATACATCAGCTAGTGATCGGTGGTGAACAGAGTTGTATTGGTAAAAAGTTGCGAATGCAATTGCTAGCCGCTTGTTATATCCAATCTGGATTGCAAGACAGCAGCAGACGTGGTTTTAGCGATGCTCTGGGGGCTCTCAGTATCCTGTCAGGAGACTACTATTTTAGTTTTGTGCCCAAAGATTGGTTGGATCTGGTGCTTTGTTATAAATCCCATAATTTGGATGATCCTGAGGAAAAAAAACAAAAAATGAGTGAGCTTTTAAAGAAATATAAAGAAAACATGAGAAATAGGGATGTTGATAAAGAGCAAACCGATGAAGACGATTTACGCACGTGGTCTGAGCTTTTTTTTCAAAATGGAGAAAAGACAGAGGCTTTTCGCTATCTGTCTAAAATTCAGAAACCAAGAGAAGAAGATCTTCGATTATTGGCCCATTGTTATCCGGAGAGCGACACGCGTTTAGGGGCTCTAAATAAAATCGCTAATAAAAACGATGAGGACTATAGAGCTATTTATGAGGCTCAACAAGGAAAAATACCAGTCAATGGAAAAATTCCGGCTAATGAAAAAATACCAGTCAAAGATAAAATATCAGCCTTAGAATTAATAGTAAAAAAAACTTCTGAGGAACACTTCGATTTGGCTGAATTTTATATGGATGTCAATGAATATCAAAAGGCAGCCTTGTCTTATCAAAACGCCGCAAAAGAGGATGAAGCCAATATTTCAAACTCTTTTCCTGTTTTATTGAGAGAAAATTCTTCTACTGAGGAAAGATTTCGTAGGCGTCGCTTTCATTTACTGAAATGCTATCTTGGAGAAGGTCTAGCTTTTTTGCGGTTAAAGAAATATTCTGAGGCCGAAGTTCCTTATACTAAGCTTATTGATCCCTCCTTCATTGGCTACCTTCACATTTACGATTTTATGAATATTGTTAAGGTTTTTCTAGAGCTTGAAAGAGCTCCTGTTGCTTTGGCTCTCGTCCCAAAAATTAAAAATTCATTGCAGAAAGATATTTTGCACCCAGAAAATAATATTGTTGGTGAGGCCTTTATGCTCTATTTGTCTACATGGGAAAATGTACAGAACCAGAAATCTGGGCAGAACGACAAACTTTTTCAGGATTCCCTCAAGAAGTTTACTGAATTCCCTGTAGCTGCGTTGCCGCTTAGGCCGGAATATTTTAATTTCCTTTTTGATCTTGGAAGACGCTTACCAATGGATCAAAAAACCTGGAAGCCATTGGCTAAATTAATGTATCAGAATAAAGCATCGGACTTTACTGAGATTGAGGAGTATTTTCTCGAAGAATTTCATAAAGCGGATGATAATGGGAAAAATAAGATACAAGATATCTGCGAGCTTATGTATTCTGAAACGAAAGGTGCTTTTAATAGCATCATAAACCAAGACAAATCCTGCGAAAGTGCTGGAAGGTTTACTTTGGGTTCTTCCCCTTGTGAAAAATTTGCTCCGATAAATATATATGCCAATGCACGTTTGTATAGCGGAAACAAAGGAAAGGTTCTGAATTTAGAGCAAGTTATTAATTGTTGCAGTGAGCCTGTTTTAAAGCATTATTTAAAACTAGAGTTGTCTGGTCTTAGTAAAATAGGCGGGGATGTTTTTACATTTTTGCATACCATTACTCCACAAATTTCGACAAAAACTATTACTGAGAAATTTAACAAAGAAAATATGCCACAAATTTTTTTATATACAGCACTTTATTTACTTCCTGCTAAAACAAAACTTGCAGAGCTATTAATTAACAAAGCGCTGGAGCTATGTGCTCCGGAGTTCGCCACAATTTTAGTGAAGATGGTGCTTAGCGGAGATTATCCGGAGAAATGTGAAGCTCTGCACAGGCTTTTTTTCTTTAGTGCCCCTAAGATTTTTTTTGAGGCCTTTTCGGCGCAGATTCAAAATGAACTAAGCAGTAAAGAAACAGAGCTCTTTTGTAAAACTTTGAGCTTTATGCATGAGGAAAAAGAGGACCAATACTTAAAATCTGAAGACGGCCAGAAATTTTTTATTACGATGATGTCTGCTTTAGGCGAAGAAAAATTGCGAGCTTCGATCTGCTCTAATACTCTCGAAATTATTTTGGGAGAACGAATTGCTCAACATGAGCTCTTTTTGAAGGCATTAAATGAACACATTAAATCATCGGCTCCAAAATCACCAGGATTCAAGGAACTTTGCAAAGCAACCGTGGAAAAGATGCTTTCCAAGGACTTTGAATACAAGAAAGACCACTGCGATTTTTGGTCGCCTGTTTACATTTTTGTGGCCTCTGAGTTCCCTGTCGAAGAATTTTCACTGAGAAAGTCAGAGAGTCTTGTGTTGTCGGCAGAAAACTCGGCACAAACTCTCAAGCTTTACTCAGATGCACCAAGTTTTATTAACACTTCTGGGCATCCAAAGCCTTCTGCACCAGATCCTTCTCCGAAAACATCACCGCGAGAACTTCAAAGATCCGGATCAAATGAAGCCAAGCAAATAGCCGCATTAATAGCTGAGCGGGATCAGCTGAAACAGGATTTAGCAAAATCCCAGGGTGAGGTTGAGGAATTGAAAAAAGCTCGCGAGCAAGAACGGGAAGCTGCGAAGCAACTACTTTCCTCCACGTCTTTACGCTTATTTGGAAGAGTAAAGACTTCTCAAAAAAAAGCCGGTAAAAAAGAGGAACCTGAATTAAAAGGGCACGCTCGCCGCTCCTCCTCACTAAATTAGAGCGCTGTTATTCTGAACCCAATCTGAGCGCTCTGATGGCCAAAGTTAGTGCGGGGGGTCATTATTCACTCCCGCCTAGTTTTTTTTAGCAGAAAGGCAATATCGTACTGAAGGTCCCTTCCCGAACCTAATTACTATTTTTCTTTCAATTAATTGGTTCAGATATCGTGTCGCGGTATTTCTAGAAATCTGCAACTGCTTTGTAATATCGTGGATAGAAATTTCAGACTTAAATCTAAATACATTTAATATTAAATCAGACGGCGATTCTTTTTTGTCAGAAGAGGCCTCAAAATAAAATATTATTTTAACAAAGTCGCCTTCTTCCGAATAAACGGGCTTTTTTACTCCCGCTTTTGCACAGCTGGAGAATATTAATCGAATCCCAGATCCCAGTTTTTCAATAAGCCCAAAATGTCTTGCTAAACGAACCAGCGTGGGATTCCTCAAGAATGTTGTCCCATCGCCTAAATTGTTAATATCCACCAATCCTGGAAAGTCTCCTGGACTAAAAACTTCAATTCTATTTTCATAAACCGCGATTTTTGTGGCGCCTGGAATGGTATATTTCCGATGCAATAATGCATTATTAACGGCCTCCCGCAGTGCCTCTTCTGGAATAATCATTTTTGCAGACAATTGCGCTCCCGATAAGCGATAGTCTTTTTTCAGCCAACTTTTAACAAGCTGAATACTGCGCTTGGCTTGTTCTAAAAGTGTGCCCCTGATTTCTTCCGTATGAATAATATCTCTTCCCTCTGTCCCCATAAACCGCGTACATATTATTTGCGCTTCTGGAATGTAGTCGTGAGGATAATGCGAAAAAAATAAAGTGCCTGCCACAGTGGGAATCAGAACTTCTTCATTTCCAGGGGTGTGCGTTAAAATTTTATCGCTAAGCAAGCGTTTGGCTATTATTTTTTGATCAGAATAAAATTCATTTAACAATTCTTTATCCAAAATATCTTTACTGGCTTTAATAAAATCGTTGTCATAATAAAGATGTCTGGCTTCTTTCATGAGCTCATCAATATGATCGTCCGTTGCTTTTCGCGTATGCGGGCCTACGCGGCAGTAAACACCGCTTGGAATACCGGACGATTTAACAAAGCAAGGCTTTTTATTGCTAGGGGCAATTTTAATAACAATTACGGATTTCTCGTTCATTGCTTTTTCATAAATTTGAGGAATAAGGCTCGGTTGTGTTGAATCGTAGAGTGAATTGGGAAAGTCCTCATAGATTCTTTCTCGCATTGCCTCGTCGATGCCTATCACCTGGCGTGTTCCATCTTCGATGCCAATAATTAGCTCTCCTCCTACACCATTAGCAAATGCCACGCAGGTTTTAATCAGCTCTTTGAAGGCGGGTAGGTGAGATTTGAATTCTATACTTTTGGATTCACGTTCCGGATAGATCATACGCTGGCCTCCTCTTTAGCGGCTCCAATTGCACCAAGGATACCCTAATTGCACCAATTGCACCAGCGTTTGGATAATTGCACCAATTGCACCACTTTACGTAAGAATGCACTTTTTAAGTTCTTGCGTAAGTTCATTCCCTGCAAAAGCCCGGTCCAATCGCCGCCCAGGGCTTTGATGAGACCTATTTTTTTTACGATTGGAAACTCCAGAGGGAGGATTTTTACTCGTTTCGCAGGAGATACAATTGCACTTCCCACGAAACGGAAAAGGGATCTTTTTCAATTCGCAGCAAATACAAATGTACTTCCCACGAAACGAAATCTAGGGCTGTTTCAATTCGTGGCAGATACAAATGTACTTCCCACGAATGGGCGCCCCATCTTTCTATATGTAGATTTTATGTTAAAAGTCAGTTTTAAAATCAACATTTCAGGATTTAAACTAGGACTTTGCAGTTATAATGTCAAACTTGGCTAATGAGGAGCCCCTCTCCATTTTAACTTTCCTTGTGTATACTCGCCGTAATTTTAAAAAACACAGAGGTAGAAATATGCGTGAGCCACTACGATGGGCATTTCAGGATAAAGAAGCTTGGCATGGAATTGCTGAATTTTTGAGAAAAACTCAGGACCCTACTGAGGTAGCGAAAGAGTTTTCGGATCGATTCAGAATGAGTAGATTTCCAAAGGATAAAGCATTGTCTCAAACTTGTAAGCATACGGGTGTTAGCCTTCTCTCTCTTTCGGCTTATCTGGGTAATCTCGAGGCGGTAAAATATCTGCTCTCTCAAAATGTGAGCCATACTGGGTTTGGGGATCTTTTATTTTGGTCGAAAGAGCAGGAGCACCTGATCAGGTATTTGAAAGGAGAATTCGAAAAGGATAATAATTCAGAAAATCGGTTTCCTGGTGTCACTTTGGCGCATATAAATGCGGCATTAGGCGATGAACAATTTTTTAATGATAAGAGAAATAAGGAGAAATTAGCTTGGCCTAATTATGATGGAATTACGCCAGGATATTATGCTTATTTCAGGCGGCATGAAAACCTAATGAAATGGATTGAGTTAAAGACAATTATAGTCATTAAGGATCCCAAAAACCTTCGTTTCCCGTATCCTGATTACAAATTTATAGCGTTCTGTTTGTATATTTTAGGGCAGAACTATGGCCTTAGTTATACAAAATTGGCAATGGAGAACTTTAATAGAAGAGATGTAGCAAGTCGTATTGGTAATATTTTGGGGGACCGGTTTCTAGTGAGTTGTCTTATTCAAACTGTGTTACAAACTAAGAATGGAATCCATAAATTTCCAGATCATGGAGGCTTCAATCTTAGCGACACTAAATTTTCCCGCAAGACCATGTTAGAGAACGCATGGGGATTTTCACCTAAAGATTGGTTGGAATTGGCGAAATGTTATGAATTCATTAATTGGTCTGATCCTGCGGAAAAGAAAAAAGAAATGAGTGCTTTTTTAGAGTCCTACAATGCAGGGCTGATAAAGCTAGATTTGAGAATAGCGGATAACAATCAAACCGATGAAGATGATTTACGCACGTGGGCTGGCCTTTTTTTTCACAATGGGGACGAGAAAAAGGCTTTAGGTTATTTATCTAAAATTCAACAAAAGAAAGATGAAGATTTTCGATTGTTGGCACATTGTGATTGTGAAATAGGAGCCAAGACGAGACTTTGGGCTCTGAACAAAATCACCACTAAAATCGAAGAAGACTATAGAGCCATTGATAAAGTCCAAAAAGAATTACAGGTCGGTGCCGAAGAAAAAAAACCAACTGAAGCTTATCTTACTCCGGTTATTCCAGCCCAGACACTTTCTCCGCCCCAAGTGGTGCATCAACATTCGGAGCCAGAAAAATTCGAAGTTCATAGGTTGGAAGCAGAGCTAGCCCAACTCAAGCTAAAGTTAGAAATATGCGAGAAAGATCAAAAAAAAATGCGCTTGGAGATTGAGAAGCTAAGAAAAACTCACAAGAAAGATCATAAGAAAGGAAAAGAAAAGCTCGCCCAAATTACCCAATTATTTAAACTGGAGTTTTCAAAAGATCAAGAAAAAGGAAGGGATAAACGACACAGAAACTACACCTCATTAAATTAAGCTAAGCTATGCACACAAGTTGATTAAATTGATCATTTGAAAATTGGAAACTTGCGCATAATATACAATTGTCGATTATGCGCAAACGAGGATTAGAATTTGATTGACCTACCCTTTGTGGGCCGCAAGAGCGCCCCCAATCGCGAAAATATTGATAGAGGCTATTTTGAAAAAACCCTCCCGCAACATCTTCCGGGATGGTATGCGATTATGGGACTGCAATTTGAGAATTTGCTTATTCAAAATAAAAAATCATTTTTCAAATTATTGGGGATTAATCCTGCTGAAATAATGCTCGATAATCCCTATTTCCAGCGCAAAACTGTTCGACAGGCGGGTTGCCAAATCGACTATATGATTCAAACACGCTTAAATACGCTATTCATTAGCCTGGCATCGCATTCTTATGAGACAGTTGAACCTGTAAACGAACCACAAAAGGGTAAGATTGCTTTTCTGGGTTGGACCGCAATTCCGCTGTGAATTTGATTGGAAAAAGCAGTTGCACGAGGGACTGGCAAATGCCCAGTCCAGTCTCCGCCCAGAGCTTTGACGAGACCCACCGCGGCGGTCATGCGTTGGCCTTGGACATCCGCTGCATTTTTTTGGGCCGTATAGAGAACGGTTTCGGCAATAATGACATCGCTCAAGGCCGCCGTTCCGGCTTTATATTCATTGAGCACTATTTTTAAGGCTTTTGTAGCATCAATGACCGCACTTTTTTGCACGACACTTTGTTTTTTCAAAATCCGTAAAGTGGCTAAATTATCTTCGACATCTTGAAACGCCGCTAAAACCGTTTGGCGATAGGTGGCGATGGTGGCGTCATAATTCGCTCGCGCGGCGTTTACTTTTGCGGTACGCAAGCCACCGTCAAAAAGAGTTTCTATCAATTGTCCCCCTATAGACCAAGAAATAGATGGGAGGGAAAATAAGGGTCCTAATCCAGGACCTTGCGTGCTGCCCGTAGCGCTTAGCGGAAGCACTGGAAAATAAGCTGAAATGGCAACACCGATGAGCGCATTGGCTGCCGCCATCTGTCTTTCCGCTTGCGCCACATCCGGTCGTCGCTCTAATAATTCTGAAGGACATTCTAGGGGAATCGGCGGAGGTGTCGCTTTCAGCCGATGAATACCCAGTGAAAAATTGGCAGGAGGTCTGCCGATTAAAACGGCGGCCGCGTGTTCGTATAGCGCGCGATTGACGCCATTATTTATCGCCGCGGCTTGTGCGCTTTCCACTAAACTTCTGGCTTGTATGACATCAGATTCGGCCGCGACACCTGAAGCATAGCGATTTTTCGTTAATTGCAATGCCTTAGCGTAAGCCGCGACATTTTCATCTAAAATGTGCTGATCTAAATCTAAAGTTTGCACCTCAAAATATAATTGGGCTAAGGTGGCCTGCATGGAGAGTTCAACAAATGCCCATTGCGCCAGACTCGCTTGTGCTGAGGCTATATTACTTTCGACTTGGCGTCCCACAGCTCCCCAGAGATCGGGTTCCCATGTCCCCATTAATGTGAGCGCATAGGTGGTAAAAGGAGTTCCGTTTGCCCCTCGAACTGTACTAATTCCAGAGGTATTGGTGGTTGAGTTCGTGGCCGAATTTGTGATCGTAGAACCTGGTGCATTTCTTTGCCTGAAATACTGGGCGGTTCCTGTAATTACTGGAAAATAAGCGGCTTTTGCTTCGGCGACTAGTGCTAAGGCCTGACGATATTGCGCCAATGCCATTTTAATATTTTGATTATTGTTGTTGAGCTCATCTTCTAGCGAATTTAATTTCTGGTCGTGAAATATTGTCCACCAATCACCCCGCACGGCCGTTTCATTAGGGGTAGCAATTTTCCAGCCTTTTCCGGCTTCTTTATATTTTACGGGAGTGGGGGCGCTAGGGCGAACGTAATTCGGGCCGACCATGCAAGCACTTAAAAAAAATGGAATCACCAAAAGAATGACATTTTTTTTCATAGGGCTTTCCCTTCCGATTTTTTCGAAATTCGTAGAGCTTGAATGCGTTTTCCCCAGGTATCAAAAGCTAAATATATCACTGGTGTAGTGTAAATCGTAAGAAGCTGACTTACAATTAAACCTCCAACGATCGCAATCCCAAGAGGCTGACGTAATTCCGCGCCGACACCAAAAGCAATCACCAGCGGAAGGGCGCCCAAAAAAGCCGCCATCGTCGTCATCATAATGGGACGAAAACGTAAAAGGGCCGCCTGATAAATCGCTTCACGTGGCGATTTATTGTCATTTCGTTCAGCTTGTAATGCAAAATCTATCATCATAATCGCATTTTTTTTCACAATCCCAATTAAAAGTATGATGCCAATTAATGCAATAATACTCAAATCGGTTTTTGATAATATCAAAGCTAATAAGGCACCAACACCCGCCGAAGGCAAAGTGGATAATATTGTTATCGGATGAATTAAACTTTCATAGAGTATGCCGAGAACGATGTAGACTGCGATAAGCGCTGTTAAAATCAGCATCGGTTCATTGGCCAATGATTCTTGAAAGGCTTGAGCCGTCCCACGAAAACTGGCGGAAACGGTAGCTGGAATTCGCATATCTTTCACGGCTTGCGTGACGAGATCCACCGCATTTCCTAATGGAACATTGGGCAATAAATTAAATGTTAGCGTAGCGGCTGCTGATTGTCCTTGGTGATTAACCGCTAATAAAGTGGAATTCTCCACAAAATGTGCTATGGCCGATAATGGAACGGGATTTCCAGCGGAAGAATTGACGTAAATATCATTTAAGGTTTCGGGACGCTGCCAATATTGAGGGGCTACTTCCATCACAACATGATATTGATTGAGCGGAGTATATAGAGTGGAAACCTGGCTTTGACCAAAGGCGGAATATAAAGTGGCGTCAATTTGACTGACACTAATTCCAAAACGAGAAGCCATATCGCGATCGATGTTAACAAAGGCTTCTAAGCCATTACTCAGTTGATCGCTATTCACATCGACAATTCCAGGGATATTTTCCAATTTATTCATAATGTGTGGCGTCCAAAAATTTAATTCCTCTAAATTATCGGCAGTGAGAGTATATTGAAATTGAGCATTTCCCACACGGCCACCAATGATTAGATCCTGTGCGGCTTGCATATACAAATTGGAGCCAGGAACAGCGGCTACTTTACCGCGCAAACGACTAATGACTCCATCCACCGCCAAATGTCGTTTGGACGGAGGATAAAGTGAGATATAAATATTCCCAGTATTAATGGTATTTCCACCACCAATAAAACCCACTACATTTTGTACCGCAGGATCATTTTTAATAATAGTAACGTAGGCAATTAATTTTTTTTTCATATTTTGGAAGGAAATATCTTGTTGCGCTAGAATTGACGAAATAATTCGACCAGTGTCTTGTTGTGGGAAAAATCCCTTTGGCGCGACAACATAAAGAAAAATGCTGAGGCAAAGCGTTCCTAACGTAAGCCATAGCATGAGTTGTTCATGAATCAGCGCCCAATTTAGGCTTTTTGCATAGGCTTCGTGGATTCTAGTACCAAATTTATAAAATCGACTTTCAATCTCCTTATTAGGGAGCTCGCTTCTTAAAAATTGTGCGCACATCATGGGGGTTACCGTCTGTGAGACGACTAAAGAAACTAAAATAGCCGCGGAAAGCGTGACGGCAAATTCATGAAATAATCGACCGACAATGCCACCCATTAATAAAATAGGAATAAAAACTGCAATTAAAGAAAGGCTCATGGAAAGCACGGTAAAGCTCACTTCATTGGCACCAGTGAGAGCAGCTTCAAAAGGGGCCACTCCGGCCTCAATATGACGGGTGATATTTTCCAAAACCACGACGGCATCATCAATCACAAATCCCGTTGAAATCGTGAGGGCCATCAGCGATAAATTATCCAAACTGTAACCCAAAGAATACATGACAGCAAAACTGCCGAGTAAAGATAAAAAGACGGCAACGCCGGGAATAATCATGGCACGTAAACTGCCGAGAAAAGCATAGACGACTAAAACCACTAAAATTGTGGCACAGAGCAGAGTGAGTTCCACATCGCGTAAGGAAGCGCGTATCGTGGCGGTGCGATCCATAACGATACCCATGCCAACATTCGTGGGAATACTTTCTTTGAGCGAGGGAATTAAGGCTTTAATGCGATCTACGGTATCAATAACGTTGGCCCCAGGTTCTTTAAATATCACCAATAATACAGCGGATTTTCCATTCGCTAATCCCGCGTTTCGAATGTTTTCTTCTGTATCCACCGCATAGCCGACGTCGGAGATTCTAACGGCCTGATTATTTCGATAGGCAATTATTAAAGGCTCATATTCACGTGCTTTAAAAATTTGATCGTTGGTGACAATTTCGGAAGTAATGGTTTTATTGCTAAATCCGCCCTTCGGTAAATTTCGGTTGGCATTTGAAATGGTGGTGGCTACATCGGTTAAGGCGATGCTATATTTGTTGAGTGCTGTCGGATTTAATTCAATTCGTGTGCCTGGTAAAGAACTCCCCCCCACGATGACTTGTCCCACGCCAGTCACTTGAGAAAGTTTTTGCTGCAAAATAGTTGAAGCCATATCGTAGAGCTGAGGTTTTGCAAAAACCGGTGAGGTTAACGCGATAATGGTGATAGGCGCATCGGCAGGATTCACCTTTCGATAAGTGGGTTGGCTCGGTAAATTGGTGGGGAGCTGACTGGCAGCGGCATTAATCGCTGCTTGTACATCTCGCGCTGCACCATCGATATTTCGTGATAAATCAAATTGGACAATAATTCGAGTGGAGCCTAAATTGCTGGATGAGGTTAATTCGGTAATTCCCGCAATTCTGCCAATTTGGCGTTCCAATGGCGTTGCGACGGAAGTTGCCATAATTTCAGGACTTGCCCCGGGCAAGTTCGCTTGTACAGAAATAGTTGGAAATTCCACTTGTGGGAGTGGAGCTACTGGTAATAAATTAAAGGCCAAAGCGCCGGCCAACGCTAAGCCCACTGCTAGAAGGGAAGTGGCGATGGGGCGTTTAATAAAAATCCCTGGAATATTCATTGTGATTTCCGATATCGTGCAATGACAGCACTCTGCAATTTATCAAACGCTAAATAAATAACGGGCGTTGAATAAAGCGTCAGAATTTGGCTCAGTATTAGACCGCCGATGATGGCAATTCCTAACGGGCGACGTAATTCGGCCCCCATTCCAGTGCTAATGGCCAAGGGCACTGCGCCCAACATTGAAGCCATGGTGGTCATTAAGATCGGGCGAAAACGCAGTAATGCGGCTTGATAAATGGCTTCAAGAGGTGTTTTTCCATATTGTCGTTCTTGCTCCAGTGCAAAATCGATCATCAAAATAGCATTTTTCATGACAATACCAATGAGCAAAATAATTCCGATTAATGCGATGATACTGAGTTCATTTCGGGTGATAATTAAGGCTAACAAAGCGCCCACACAAGCCGAAGGTAAAGTCGATAGAATCGTTATTGGATGAATATAACTTTCGTATAATACACCCAGCACAATATAAACCACTAAAACAGCGGCGAACATTAAGAAGCCTTCATTTGCGAGTGAACTCTGAAAGCTTTTTGCGGCGCCTTCGAAACTCGTCTCAACGTGCAGGGGGATTCCAATTTCTTTTTTGGCTTGATTGAAGGCTTGTACTGCAGAGCCCAGGGAAGCATTTTTCGCTAAATTAAAAGAAACCGTGGCGACGGGAAATTGATTTTGTCGAGTCAGGAGTAAGGGGCCAACGCTTGAGCTGGCGTGAGTAATGGCGCTCAGCGGTACGGGACCTCCTGTGCTGGAATTAATATAAATATTACTTAAATCTGCCACGCTTTCTTGCAAGTGGGGGAAAGCTTCGAGCACGACGTGATATTGATTTCGCTGCGTAAATAACGTGGAAATTTGGCGCTGGCCAAAAGCATCGTACAAAATATTATCGATCAATTGCGTATTAATGCCTAAACGAGAAGCCGTATCACGGTCGATGCTAATATCGGATTGCAAACCAAAATTCTGTTGATCGCTGGTGACATCTTCTAAAATCGGATTTTTTTGAAGTTTTTCAATTAATAAATTTGTCCACTTGGTGACGTCGGCTGCGCTCGTGGAATTAAGGCTATATTGATATTGATTTCGACTCACGCGATCTTCAATGGATATGTCTTGGGAGGGCTGCATAAACAGTGCAATTCCAGGGATTTCGTCGAGTTTTGGTTTCAAGCGTGCGATCACTTGAGAGGCGCTAGCATCCCGATCGCTAAACGGTTTAAGGGTAATTTGAATGCGACCACTATTTAATGTGGTATTCACACCATCAATTCCAATAAAAGAAGACACATTATCGACCGCAGGATCCTTTAAAATTTCATTGACTAATTCCTGCTGATTTGTGGACATAGCGCGAAACGAAATCGATTGTGAAGCCTCAGAAATGCCCTGAATAACCCCGGTATCTTGCAAGGGGAAAAATCCCTTTGGAATAAGATAAAATAATAGAGCGGTTAAGGCCAGCGTCCCGATGGCTATTTTTAAAGTTAAATTTTGATGCTCTAAAACCCATTTTAAACTGCTATCATAGCGTTTTAAAATGGGATCGAGTACGGCATTATGTTCGCCGCGTTTTAATAAACGTGCACAGAGCATCGGTGTTAGTGTTAAGGAAACAAAGGCGGAAATTAAAATGGTTGTCGCTAAAGTAACGGCAAATTCTCGGAATAATCGGCCAATAATATCTCCCATGAATAATAAGGGTATTAACACCGCGATTAAAGAAACCGTCAGTGACATAATGGTAAATCCAATTTGTTTAGAGCCTTTTAGCGCGGCATCTAGGGGCTTTTCTCCGGCTTCAGCGTAACGAGAAATATTTTCAATCATGACGATGGCATCATCCACGACAAAACCGGTAGCAATGGTTAAAGCCATGAGTGTTAAATTATTGAGACTAAAGCCAAGCTGATACATGGCGGCGCCAGCTCCGACCAGTGAAAGTGGCACGGCCACGCTTGGGATTAACGTAGCTGAAAAACGCCGTAAAAAAATAAAAATAACAATTACCACCAAAATCACTGAAATCGTTAAATCAAATTCCACGGATTTTACCGAAGCGCGAATACTATTGGTTCGATCCGTTAAAATTTTAAGATGAATGGCAGAGGGTAGAGTGAGCTGTAAATTGGGTAATATTTTTTTAATTCGATCGACAACTCCGATGACATTCGCGCCTGGTTGACGTTGAATATTCATAATGATCGCGGGTTTTCTATTTTCCCACGCCGCTAACATGGTATTTTCTGCCCCATCGATGGCATTTGCGATATCGGAAACTCGCACGGGAGCACCATTTTTATAGGCAATAATAATCGGTTTATATTCCGCGCTTGTTAATAATTGATCGTTGGCATTAATGGTATAGGATTGTCGTGGCCCATCAAAATTTCCTTTTGCGGCATTAATATTCGCTAAATTCAGGGCATTTCTGACATCTTCTAGGCTTAAGCCATAGGAAGAAAGCGCATTCGGATTTACTTGAATTCTTACCGCTGGTCTTTCTCCACCACTGATGCTTACCAGGCCCACGCCTGTTAACTGTGAAATTCGTTGGGAAAGTCGTGTCTCAACAAAATCTTCTACTTTGGGTAGAGGGAGCGTATTGGAGGTTAAAGATAAGGTGAGCACGGGAGCATCTGCTGGATTCACTTTGCTGTAAATAGGGGGATTTGGTAAATTTAAGGGTAAATAACTGGACGAGGCATTAATTGCGGCCTGCACTTCTTGCTCGGCCACATCTAAACTAATACTCAAACTAAATTGCAAAATAATATTCGAAGCACCATTCGAACTGGTGGAAGTCATTTGATTTAATCCTGGCATTTGTCCGAATTGTCTTTCGAGTGGCGCTGTCACAGAAGAGGCCATGACAATAGGACTTGCGCCCGGAAAAAACGTTTGTACTTGCAAGGTGGGATAATCAATTTCAGGCAGAGAGGCTACTGGAAGCAGTCGATAACCCAGAAGTCCCACTAAAAAAATAGCAAACATTAGAAGCGAGGTGGCGATGGGCTTTAGAATAAAAATTCTGGAAGGGTTCATGCGTGAACGCCGTTGTTTTTAACAATGTGAACCGCTGTTCCATCTTGTAATTTGTCCGAACCCTCTATGACAACGACATCGCCCAGAGAAATTCCACTGGTTATGCTGCTTAAGTCCCCGGTTGTAGGGCCAACCTTCACGGTGACGACATTCGCTTTTCCATTTTTTATACGATAAACATAAGTTCCCTTACTTCCATGTTGAATGGCGGCCGTGGGTAGCACAGTGGCTTTTTTGAGGGTATTAATGAGTAATTTAATATTTACGAATTGATTGGGAAAAAGCTTATCTTTTTCATTTTTGAATATGGCTCTTAATTTAATCGTTCCCGTCGTGGGATCGACTTGATTATCCGCAATTCGCAAGGTGCCAAGCGCTAATAATTTTTCTTGCGAACGATCATAGGCTTTTACTTCTAAATTTTTCCCTGCATACAGCTGATCAATGACGGGACGCAAATCATCTTCCGGAATCGAAAAAATAACAGTGATGGGATTCACGGTGTTGATAACCACTAATCCCGTGGTATCCGTGGTTTGTACATAATTACCAGGATCCACCAATCGTAAACCGACGCGCCCGGCCACTGGGGCCGTAATTTTGCAGTAAACGAGATTGAGTTTTGTCGCATCCACTTGTCCTTGGTCGAGTTGCACTGTTCCAATGAGTTGCTGCACCAAAGAAGCCTGGGTATCGAGCACCTGTTTAGACACTGAATCCTGCTTCCACAGGGTTTGATAGCGTTTTAAATCCAAGCGTGCATTCGCGAGCAGTGCCTTATCTCGCTGTAATTGCCCTTCAAATTGGGTTAATTGGGCTTCATAGGGACGTGGATCAATTTGAATTAATAACTCATGGGCTTTTACTTTTTGGCCTTGACGAAATAAAACCTGCAATAATTGTCCATTAATTTGAGTTTTTACCGTGATGGTTTCGGTAGGAATAACAGAGCCAAGTCCCGATAAATAGACAGGGACATCCTGAGTTTTGGCCACCGATACCACGACGGGCAGGCTGGCCTGTGCTTTAGGTTTTTTAGAAGAATGGAATAAATAAATTAAAATAAGCAATAGGACAGCCACCGAAACGATGAGCCAGGTTCGATGTCGAGGATTGTGCAGAATTTGCTTTAGCACGGACGTCCCTTTCCTATAATATTACTCTCTGCATTTTAACGGATCAGGGGCCAAAACACCATTGAAGAGGAGGCACTTTGGCATCTCATTTCGTAGCCGGCTCGTGTATACTCCGTTTTAAAATTAATAACAGGGAGATTGAAATATGCGATATCCAGTAGAATTTGCATTTAGAAAAGTACTTGGTTTGACAGACATTGGGGATTTTTTGAAGGTTTCTGTGGATCTGGCTGCTCAACGGCTTAAGTTTTCCAGTTCCAATTATACTAATACGCTATTGAATGAAGTATGTCCTGAGACTGGCTTCAGCGTCCTCTCTCTTGCTGCCTATTATGGGAATCAAACAGCGGTCGAATACCTGCTCTCTCGAGAGGTATTAGCTTTTCATGGGCTAGGCGATCTTTTGTACTGGTCAAGAAAACATAAGCATCTTTTGAATTTTTTAAAGAACATATTTGAAAAAGATTTAAAAGCTGAAACAAAATTTGGGGGCGTCACCTTGGCGCACATTAATGCGGCCATGGGAGATATGAAATTTTTTGAGGACGAAAAAAATCAGAAACTATTAATAATACCTAATAAATATGGGATAACACCCGCTTTTTATGCTTACACCGAGGGGCACTCTGAACTAATAAAAAAATTCGTTTCAGAAGTGCCGCCCTCCCCGGCGCAATTGGTAAATACGGCCATGGGGAAATATGTTTCAGACAAAAATCAGTATCCACTTACTGCGTATAGCTTATTTTTGTTGGGAGATTTTTCAGGTGCACTTGAAGAAATAAAAAAAAATTGCAAACATGGCTGGAATGCGCTGCTAGTTTTACTTCCACTTCTCCAAGTACATTGTCGTATGCAATCGTTAAAAAAATTTCCAGGAAACTCAGAATTTCGGGCAAGCTCATGCTCTATCATGCTAAAAAATCCTGATTATTTTTCTCCGAAAGAGTGGCTCGAGTTTGCGCAAGTGGTTCAAGAGGATAAGACAAATAATTTTGCTGAAATTAGAGCCTTGCTTTGTTCCTATAAAGGGGGGTTAAAAGAAATAAAAAAATTGAAGAGCGCCGATGACGCTCAAAGCCAAGAAGATTTTCGAACGTGGGTAAAAATGTTCAATATTCCTGAGGATGAAGTAGAGGTGCTGCGTTATCTTTCTAAAATCGAAAATAAAACGGATGACGAATTAAGATTGTGGGCTTCTTACCTATTTGCTGATAAGACAGGGGTGTCAAAAATTGATGTTTTAAAAAAAATAAAAAATAAAACGGATATTGATCGCCGCGAAATTTATAAAAATTTTAAATGTGCACCCAACAATATCATGGAATGTATTGAAAACTTGGAAGGTATTATCGAAAAAAACTTAAGCGACTACCAGCGGTTGGCTGAATTCTATGAGACTATAAGAGAATTTCAAAAAGCAGCAGAATGCTATAAAGGGATCATCGAGTGTTGTGATAGGGATCCTAGAAATGTGAAGAATTTACCGAAAGTGCTTGGAACTTGTCATCTCAAAATGGGTCGAGCTTTTCTTCATTTAAAAAAATATCATCAAGCAGAAGCGTCTTACCAAGTGGCTATGAAATACGCGCCTAATGATATAATTATTGAATATGACGATTACCGAGACATTGCCAACGTGTATCTGAAGCTTGGAAAAGATCAAGAATTTTTGATTACGGCTAAAGAAATGGAGAACCGCTGGTGTAAAATTTTTCCTACCCAGCCATATACTTTATATTTATTGGGGCTGATGGCGTTAAAAGGAAATAACCCTAAAAAAGCCGAGAAATTGTTTAAGGAGGCTCATACCAATACTGATCAATTAAGCCGGGAGTACCTCAATCGAGAAGCATTCGATTATCTTTTTGAGCTTGGAAAATATTTACCCCTCACTTTGGAGATTTGGAAGAAGTTAATTGATGTATTGAAAATTGAAAAATCTCAGGATACCAATGACCTGGTTGAGTATTTTCTTGATGAGTTTTATAAAGCGGATGAGTCTACAAAAATTAAGATACAGACAATTATTGATTTATTACCTTCTGCCAATAGAGGTGTGTTTGAAGTTATAAAACAAGATACTTCCAGTACGAAAGTCGTGGGTGGGGTGCTTGGTGGTCTTAATGTTGTGGGATGGAACACTCTGCGAAAAGATTATGCTCCCAAGAATTTATACGCTAATGCGATTCTTTTTAATAAGGAAGGAAAGCTGGAAAATGTAGAGCAAATCATTAATTGTTGCAGTGAGACCCTATTAGGGCATTATTTTAAATTAGGTGCATTGGGTGAAAATAAAATAAGCATGATAGTCTTTACTTTTTTGCATACCGTAATTGTGCCCCGAATACCGATAAAACCTAGCGAAATAAAGGAGGATCAAAAAGACAATATTGCGCGAATGCTTTTCTATGTGTCGCTTTATTTGTTACCTAATGAAGGTCTTGCCAAGCAGTTAATTGACCGGGCGCAAAAAGCTTGTGCCAAAGAGTTTGGTGTTCATTTTATGAAGATGGCACTTAGCGGAGAATATCCTAAAAAAATTGACTTAATGCTTCCCCTTTTATGGTCGATCGGTCCGAATATGTTTTTGGAAGCTTTTTCAGGCCGCATTCAAAATGACATGACCAGTATAGGAAAAAAACTGTGTGAAGATACCTTGAACTTGATGCTTAAGGATGAAGGTCATCCCTATTTAAAAGGGAGTGAGGGTCAAAAATTTTTCATTACGATGATGTCTTCTTGGGAAGAAAAAGATTTCTTGCGCGATCCTTGCAGAAAGGCGGTGGAAATTATTATTGGAAATAACAAAGAAGATGCCGAGAATTTTTTGGAGGCTATAGGTTCGCGAATAAAATCTTCTGATCACAAATCGGGTGGATTAAAGGAGCTCTGTCTAGAGGTGGAAAAATTGTTCAGCACCACATTGCAATTAATGGGGCCGTTCTGTAAGTCTTTGCGCTTAGTTCAGGATTATCTTGGTCTAAATAAGCCTGATCCCGTGCCTCAAACGACAATGCCAGTACCTTCTCCACAAGAACCAGTATCAGAGTCCACCATGCCAATCGAAGAAAAATTACTATTGGATGAAACAGGGAATTCTGAAAATAAGCTCTCTGTTGTAAAGGAGGTTCAATCCCAAGAGGCAAAGTTAGTGGTGCCGGAAGTGTATGTGGAATTTGGTTATAAATCAGAAGAAGAGCAACGAGAACGAATAAAATTTTTAATGGCCAAAGTAAACTTTCAGCAAAATCAGTTAGATGAATCTCAGGCAGAACAAGAGAAAATGCGTGCGGAGATTCTAGAATTGAAAAATACACGCTTGAAAGAACAGGAAATTGCAAAGAGGAAAAATAATAACTTGATAGGCTTTTTTGAGGGCTCTAGTTTATCTCGTAGGAAGTCGCCTGAAAATGAAAGTAACAAGGAACTTGTCCAGCGCAAGCGCTCTACTTCGCTAGGTAATAAATGATGGCCTTGAGATTTTAAGGCCCCCCTCAGTAACCCTCTCCCGCAAGGGGAGAGGGGATTTGCGATTACGCGCTGGCGTAGACGGTTTCTTTTGAAGGATCTTTTTTCGGTGGAATATTAACGCCCAGCTCCGGCCAGGTGAACATTTTCGAAGTGGTTTGCGATTCGCAGCTTAAGGTGGCAAAAAGGCCATTATCCACGAGCTTTGCAATAAACTTTAATTTTTTATTATGAGAAATTCTCGAGCGTTCAAACACGATGCCCGCATCAATCCCTAGGGAGAAAGTTTTATGCGCTTGATGCGTGTCACCACCTGCGGGCAATTCAATCAAGCCCACAATAGCCTCTTTATCCAAATCGGTGCCATGCTTTTCCTTATATTCATTCGGATATTCTGGACCCAGATGATAAATAGGGCTCGCATTAATTTCCATGATACCCTCATCCGTAATGCCTTCCAGGCGCATACAATAATTATGCGTCGCAATAAAGGGGCTTACTCGTCGATCGGTGCGCACGAGGGCACTGAAGAGGCCATATATACAGTCCTCGGCATCAAAGAGTTTCAATATCTTTTCGACGATCACCGATGAATCCTCGAGATCCACAATCCCAGGATGGTTTGATTCGACGTTCCAATTTTTGTCATAAGTAAATTTAATCATGTTGTCCTTTCCTCAGCGTCTTGTAAAAGTACCTGATACTATACAGAAGGATTATTAAGTGAATCTTAAATTTTGGCTAAATTTTTGTAGGAAATATGCCACAGTATTTGTAGGTAAAACCGTTTTTCTGAACCCTAAGAGGTTCTATTTTAGCACAACTCGGTCGAGGCCATACACTAACTCATTCAAAAACATTACTTTTTTGCAGCTTAAGATAACGCCGGGCATCATGCATTTCGGATCGAGGGCATCATGCTGCAAAGTGAGAGTTTCGCCGATGCCGCCGAAGATCACTTTCTGGTGCGCAAAGAGACCTGGCAGGCGGATGGAGTGAATCGGAATTTGATTATGCAGCTCACCGCGAGCGGGGCTATTTGGAGAAATGGGTTTAAGAGATGCACTGGCCTTCATCATTTCAGAGGTTTTAAT
Organism: uncultured Gammaproteobacteria bacterium; assembly: GCA_963711375.1. Lineage (GTDB taxonomy): Bacteria > Pseudomonadota > Gammaproteobacteria > Coxiellales > Coxiellaceae > CAVQDV01. Next base: position 672,604 of record CAVQDV010000005.1, on the reverse strand, counting down.
AGCCGTTCCCGAGGGGGCATCCACTTTTCGCTCGTGGTGCATTTCAATAATTTCGGCATGCTCGAAAAATCGAGTGGCTTCGGCTGCGAAATGCATCATTAATATGGCGCCGATGGAAAAATTTGGAGCGATAATGCCACCGAGCTTTCGATCCAGGCACATTTTTTGAAGCTCTTCAATTTGGGTGGGGTTTAATCCCGTGGTGCCAATGACGGGACGTGCTCCCTTCCGAATGATGATTTTGCTGTTTTCAAAAACAACACTGGGAACCGTGAAGTCCACGACAACATCAGCTCCGGTGTGTTCTATCGCTTTCCCTAAATCATCGCTACTGCCTAATTGCGCAACTAAATCCAGGCCTTCGGCCTTGCTGATAGCCTCTACGCTAGCTTGCCCCATTTTGCCTTTTGCCCCGGCGACGATAATTTTGATCATAATGTGTCTCCTAGTGATGAAGGGATTATGGATTGGCCTCTTAAAAAAATCCACAAATCTCTTCAAATTCACATCAATCCTTGCTATTGTCACTCAGCAACATCAGGGGGGACTGGATGGAAGAAAAGGCAATCCGAGAAAACGCTACAATAGAGGTTGATGACGACAAACTCCATCGACTGCACTGGCGAATGATAGTCACGGCTGGTACGGGATTTTTCACGGATGCTTATGATTTATTTGTAATTGGCGTAGTTACCGCTCTCCTTTCGCCAGTCTGGCATTTAACCACCGCAAAAATTGCACTTCTTAATGGTTCTGCACTTATTTCTGCCGCACTGGGTGCGATTGTTTTTGGCTGGTTTTCCGATAAATTTGGCCGGAAAAAAATGTATGGTTTAGAAGTGCTTATTTTATTCATTGGCGCCATTGTTTCCGCTTTATCACCTTCTTATACCTGGTTATTAATTTCTCGCTTGATAGTGGGCTTTGGAATTGGAGGTGATTATCCCTCCAGCGCCGTGGTTGCCAGTGAGGCGGCCAATAGAAAAAACCGTGGTTTTATCGTGCTTTTAGTGTTTGCGATGCAAGCTTTAGGCATGATTATTGGTCCTCTGGTGGCTTCCCTTTTGTTAGTATTGAATATTCCTCATGATTTAGCGTGGCGTTTATTGTTGGGTCTTGGTGCCATTCCGGCAGCCTCGGTATTTTATTTGAGAAGAACGATTCTCGAAACCCCGCGTTATTTATTGAAAAAAGAAATTCCTTTTGAAGTCAGTCGAGTCATTAGTGATTTAACAGGGCATGAAAATGGACATGATAAACCAAAGCCTAAAGAAAAATTAATGTCAAAAAAATGGCTGACCTACTTAACCGGCACGGCAGGTGCTTGGTTTTTGTTGGACGTAGCTTTTTATGGAAATGGAATTTCCTCGGTATTAATTATTAATTCCATTATTCCAGGCGCTTCTCTCGTGAGACATACCTTAATTTCGGCGCTCATATTCCTGTGTTTTGCGGTTCCTGGTTATTTCTTTGCTGCAAAATATGTCGATAAAATTGGACGAAAGCCACTTCAAATTCTAGGCTTCACCGTCATGGGTATCGCTTATTTGATTATTGCTTTTATGATCGGCAAACCCGATATATTAACGCTTTTTGTATGCGTTTTTGGGGTGAGCTTTTTCTTTGTCAATTTTGGTCCGAATACCACCACTTTTTTAATTCCTTCCGAAATTTATCCTGCCACTATTCGCGCGCGCGCTCATGGAATTTCCGCCGCCACAGGTAAATTGGGTGCATTCGTGGGAGCCTTTTGTGTGCCAATTATGCTAATCCATTATGGCTTGTCCGTCACCATGGTGGCGATGGCGATTGTTTCATTTCTAGGGATTTTCACGACCTTTCTAGTTCCCGAAATGAAAGGTGTCGCTTTAGATAATTAAGTCGGGCAGAAGCTAGTCTTACATTATTCAATTTAAAAGGAGAACAAAAAATGCCATTTTCTTTACCCCCATTGCCTTACGCCAAAAATGCGTTAGAGCCCCACATTTCCGCAGAAACCTTGGAATATCACCATGGCAAGCATCATGCAGCCTATGTGAATAAATTAAATACTTTAATTCAGGGCGGGCCACTTGAAGGTCTTTCCCTCGAAGAAATCATTTTAAAATCCGAGGGCCCCATTTTTAATAATGCGGCACAAGTGTGGAACCACACTTTTTATTGGAACAGCATGAAGCCAAATGGAGGCGGTGATCCAGACGGTAATTTAGCTGGCGCGATTGAAAAACATTTTGGTTCCATTGCTGAATTCAAGCAAAAATTTACGGACAGTGCTATAAATCGCTTTGGTTCCGGCTGGGCTTGGTTAGTAAAAAATGCCGATGGTGTGCTAGAAATTGTAAGCACCCCCAATGCGGAAAACCCAATGACGCAAGGCAAGCATGCTTTGCTAACCTGTGATGTCTGGGAACACGCGTATTATATTGACACCCGAAATGATCGAGCAAAATACGTCAGCAATTTCTGGCAGTTGGTTAACTGGAATTTTGCAGCAGAAAATTTTGCAGCTTAGATTTTAAAAAATTGTCAAAAAAAACATCAAAAGAGAGGTATATATGACAGTTCTAGTAGGTCGCGAAGCACCAGATTTTACGGTGCCAGTCGTTTTAGCCAATGGCAAAATCGTCGATAATTTTAATTTCAAAAAAGAAACCCAAGGCAGATACGCACTGCTTTTCTTTTATCCTTTGGATTTTACATTCGTATGTCCTTCGGAATTAGTTGCGCTGAGTAAGGCAATGCCTGAATTTGAAGAACGCGATGTGGAAGTTATTTCCGTTTCCATCGACTCGCACTTTACCCATAATGCTTGGCGTCATACTTCAATGGATAAGGGCGGCATTGGCCATGTTAAATTTACGATGGCCGCAGATATGAATCATATTATTTGTCGCAGTTATGGTATCGAGCATCCAGAAGCTGGTGTTGCACTGCGTGCGGTATTTTTAATTGACAGAGCAGGTATCGTGCGTTCGCAAATAGTAAACGATTTGCCCTTAGGTCGCAGCATTATCGAAATTCTACGTTTAGTGGATGCGCTACAATTTACAGAAAAACATGGCGAAGTGTGCCCGGTAAATTGGAAAAAAGGCGAACTTGGAATGAAAGCAACAGCAGAAGGTGTGGCTTCGTACTTAGTAAAACACCACGAAAAATAAGAAAAAAATGGTTCAGAAGCCCCGAGGCTAGCCAGGAGGCTAGCCAGGTGGCTAGCACTTCGGGTCTTCTTAGCCTCTAGATCTCAGACCAGTACCTTCAAAATGTTTTTAAAATTTCTTATTTTTAATGGTGAATTGAGATTGTTGAATAAAAAAAAATACGTTAAGATCCGCGCCTATTATAGACAAAAAGGTGCCTACTGATGAAAAAAGAATTTCCAGATCAAGAAAAAATAGAATCCCCGGATGAAAGAGCTGCCTTTTTGCGTGCGTATACATCTAAAGAGACATCCGTTCAAATTCTGCCAGGAGCAAGATTTAACGATATAAATTTAGCTGACGCTGCATGGGGAAAGTTTGTCCCAAGCAATCAGCATAATTCGGGTAAAAACCAAGCGGTATTTGATCAAAATTTTGCTGCGATTGAACAAAAACTTGGAGTTAATCCGTTCCTGTTTAAATCAGATTCACTAGTAATTCCAGATAATTTAACGAATTTAGAAGTGCAGCAATTGGCATTGTGGCTTTCTTTTTTATCATTTAAAAAAATTGTTCTCCCCACAAAAAAGTCTGACGGTAAAAAAGTTCATGTCGAGCAGTTTAGAAACTGGGCAGAGATTTTCGGCTATATAGACGGTTCGAATAAAAAAGGCCTAACCATAAAATCCAGTAATGCCGATCTGATTATCCCCCTATTGCCTTACCTTCCAGTGACCCATTTACTGATATATGTCAGCAGTTCTCTGAACGCTGATTTATCTGAAATTTCTCCAGAAAAAGCGGCCGACTTGGGAAAGGCGCTTTCAAGAATGCCTTCACTGGGCTTAATAAAAATTAACGTGGTAGAACGGGGGCCAGAGTCTAAACTGCTGCTTCTCCCTTTTCTTGAAAATATAGTGAATTTTCCCCTTAAACATCCATTGTGTGTTCAATTAAATTGTAAGATGCTGGATTCTGAGCTTGTTCAATTTTCGAAGCTTCTTACTCGGGACGTCAAGATTGAATCTTTAGTCATCAATTCATTTGCAACGAATTTTCCAGTTTTTTTCCAGGCATTAAGCAAGAGTCACTTAACATCTTTTTCTATTTCGGAGTCAAGTTCACCTATCCTAGATAATGACAATTTTAGGGGCCTTATTGATGCGCTCCCCGAGTCGCTTAAATCCTTGAGTTTAACCCATGCTAAGCTTGATGACGCGCGCTGTGCCTTATTAATTCCAAATCTCAAAAAAAGTAATATCGAAATATTGAATCTTAAGGGAAATGAGTTAGTGAACTTTACTGAAATACTAGGTAGGGCGATTAATAAAACTAAAATTACCGAATTAATTTTAAATGGCAATAAGAATGTATCTTCTATCGAGTCAATTGTAGATGCCTTGAAGGATCCCAATTGCCCTTTGAGAAAATTAAGTTTAACGGATTGTAATTCAAAGGAAGGATATGTCTCACTTCCTGAAGTATTAAAATTGAATCGCTCACTGACCGAATTTTATTTTCATTGTTTTTTAAACTTGAATTGCTTTAATCCAACGGAAAAGATAATTGATTTCTATGAAGATCTTCTAAAGGCGATGAGCCTAAATTTAATGATCTACAGCAGCTATTATTATTATGGTGGGAGCGAAAGAGCCAAGGCACTTATGGAAAATCTTCAAAAACTGATGAAGCGTAATACAGAGCTTCATAATGCTCAAGAGTTACTAGAGGGGATTAACTCAGGTTCTGCCACCAGGTCGCTAGCAGAGATTACAGCTATATTAGATCATAAAATTCCCAGCGCATTAACAGAAGCCCAAAATGTCTCAACTGAATTAAAGGGAATTTATCCCGAGGGTCATCAACTTTGTGAGGCGAGGTGCAAGGAACTTTTAGTTGAAGCACAGCAATTGAGTGCTAAAATTGGTCCTCTCATTAGTGTCCAAAATATGTTTAGGGAGAAAAAATCAGAGAAAAAAGTGGATGCAGGGAAAGGGAATCTATTGCTGAAAATCTAAATATTCCCCCTCACTCGTCGCGCGCGGACCTCTCCCCTTGCGGGAGAGGGTTAGGGTGAGGGTGAGGGTGAGGGAATATTCGTTGTCTCACTCATCTCAGCAAAAGTACAGGAGTTCCCGCTAAAGCGGGAACTCCTTCCTGGTTTTAACGCTGGCGCGGTGGGAAACCCACCGCTGGCGCTCAAGGGGAGCCTTGCTCCCCCTGAGGACCCCCAGCTTTTTGTAGCAATTCCCGCTTTAGCGGGAATTGCTGGCAAAAGTATTAATTATTTTACAAAACAATTCCGCCGTGCGGTCAGTGTCATAAATCGCTGAATGCGCTTCTTTAGGATTAAATTTTATTTTCGCCGCTTTGCAAACTTTCAGCAAAACGGTTTTTCCATAGACCAATCCGCCCAGTGTCGCGGTATCAAAAACGGTATACGTGTGAAAAGGATTATTTTTCGTTTTGCATCGCTTTGCAGCGGCTTGAATAAAACTTAAATCGAAATGCGCATTATGCCCCACTAAAATCGCGCGACGGCATTTTCTTTCATCAACCGCTTTTCCGATAAAATCGAATAATTGCTGCAAGGCTTGCTCTTCTGGAATAGCAAATCGAAAGGGATGGTAGGGATCAATTTTATTAACGGCCATAGCCTCAGGATCCATGCGAGAACCTTCGAAGGGCACGACATGACAAGCAAAACTTTCTTGTGGGGCTAATAAACCTTCATCATTATAGTCGACTAGGCGAACGGCAATTTCTAAAAGCGCATCTTTAAGCGCATTTCCGCCACCGGTTTCAACATCAATCACCACCGGCAAAAAGCCATCAAAACGTTTACGAATTAAATGATCATGCACCTTCAATACTCCACTCAACATTTTCCCCAGCGCACAGTGGCACAAGAGTATGCGAACCAAATATAAGTTCTTGAGGCACGGGCGTAGGTCTTAGCATTAACGTAATGCGTTCCGTATTATAAGGCAAATTATAAAATGCCGCGCCATTTTGGCTTGCAAATTTTTCGAATTGGTCTAGAGAATTATGCCGGGCAAAAATTTGTGCGTAGAGCTCGAGCGCAATGTGAGCGCTGTAAATTCCCGCGCATCCGCAAGCGGATTCTTTTTGCGATTTTGGGTGAGGTGCGCTATCGGTGCCAAGAAAAAATTTATGGCTTCCCATTGTAGCCGCTTTAATCAAAGCCGCTTGATCGCTATTTCGTTTCAAAATGGGCAAACAATAATAATGCGGATGCAAGCCACCGCACAATAAATCATTACGATTAAGCAATAAATGATGCGGGGTTATGGTAGCCGCGAGATTCTCAGAGGCATTAAGCACAAAATTGACGGCAAATTCGGTAGAAATGTGCTCCAGCACAATTTTTAAGCTTGGAAATTTTTCAAGCAGTGGGCTTAATTCTTTTTCAATAAATATTTTTTCTCGGTCAAAAATATCATCCAATGGGTGAATGGATTCTCCATGAATTAAAAGCCGCATATTATTTTTTTCCATTGCCTCAAAAATGGGATATATTTTTTGAAGCTGGGTAACGCCGAGCGCCGAATGCGTGGTGGCACCCGCGGGATATAATTTTGCCGCCGGGATATGCCCGGTATTTTTGGCTTCTGGAATAATAGAGGGCGACATGGACTCCGTTAAATACAGCGTCATTAATGGCGTAAAATGTATTTCAGGAGGAAGTTCAGCCAGAATTCGTTCACGATAATTCAGCGCCTCTTTTACCGTGACGATGGGCTGTTTTAAATTTGGCATGACAATAGCTCGACGAAAACGCTTGGCGCAATCCGGCACGGTCCGCTTGAGATAGTCGCCATCCCGAAAGTGGCAGTGGAAGTCGTCGGGTTTGATGATGGTAATTTTTTGCATGGCCTAGTATATGCTTTTTAGGTCTTCAAAATCCAATTTTAATCGGCTATAGTACGCGTGAAAAAAGGACAACAGCAGCTCAAGCTTAAGCAGAGCTGCTGCAAAAGCTGGGGTCCCCTCAGGGTGAGTAAAGTTCACTCGGGTCACTAGCGTTAATACCAGAAAGAGCAAAAGGAGCCTTGTCATGAAACGCCACGTGTTTGCCTTAAGTGCAGCGGCTAGTTTAGCCATTTTTTCCTCCTCGGCTACTGCCGCCGTACAACCCACGAATGCGCAATTAATCGCACAAATTCAAAAAATCAGCCAAGAAACCAGCGAATTGCGAGGCGAAGTGCGATCTCTAAAATCACAACTCCGTCATCGAAATAAAGGTCAGAAGAGCCAAACCAGAAGACACCGAAAATCGCATCGACATTATCCACGCGTCACACAGGTCTCAACTGAGACAGTGGTGGCCGCGCCGGCTGAGTATCACCCCATGGTTACGGTTACCACCTCTCCATGGCTCGGCATGCGCTCTCATTTTCGTCCGCTCGATATTTTAGAGCACCAAGGCACGATGAACGAAGATCTCTATTTACTGCAGCAGAAGCAAAAATTCCTAAATGGTTTAGCGGCCGCAGGACTTACTTTAGATCGCCCCATTGTGCAAATCAGCGGCGGTGTGGAAGGCCAAGCCATACAAGATCTTCAGTCTGGAAATGGAAGCATAAATTTAAGCACGGTAGAATTTGATGTAAATGCTGTGGCGAGCACCTGGGCATCAGCATTTTTCACCTTTGATTATGATAGTTCTCCAGCGATGACAGGCAGTCGTGATCCTAATTCTCGAATCTATTTACAAAGAGGTTTTTTAACCATCGGTAATTTAGAACGCTCGCCCATTTATTTCTCCATTGGTCAAATGTATGCGCCTTTTGGAATTTATGACAATTGGATGCTGACTACGCCCATTAACGAATCTATTATGAGAATTTTAACGCGCACGGCTGTGCTCGGATTTTCTTCGCATGGTTTCTATGGCCAAGCTTATGCATTTACAGGTGATCGCATTACCAACCAAACTAATCTCATCAACCAAGGCGGCTTTAATTTAGGTGTTGATCACACTTTTGGTAGAGCGGATATTGATCTGGGCTATGGCATGGTGTCGAATATTGCCGAATCTCAAGGCATGCAAAATAATGGCTTGGCTACTTTTGGCTTCTTTAATGGTTTTGGTGTGCCGACCCAATTAAATGGTGTGGTAGTAACAAATTTAGATAATTTGCGCAAAAACGTGGGGGGCGCGGACGCGCATGCAGAACTTTCCTTCAAGCCTTTTACCTTAATCGGGGAATATCAGTGGGCAACGAATCGCTTTAATCCGCTGGATATGACTTATAATAATGTGGCGGCCTTGCCTTCAACGCTGCACACCGAAGTGGATTTTGATTTCCAAATTTCCTGGGTTAAATTGAAATTAATTGGTGTATATGACGAATCTTGGCAAGCTTATGCCCTGAACGTGCCTCGTCAATCTTATGCGGTGGGCTTATTAACCTCACTCTGGAAAGACACGATGGAAGGCATTGAATTCCGTCATAACCAAGCCTACAACAGGGGCGTGGTGGCTACGGGTGGAACCATTAATGGCGTCCCTGTCCCATTCCCAGTTTCAAACGGCCGTCCTGGCAACATGATCACAGGCCAAATCGGCGTCTATTTCTAATCTCTTATCCCCTCTCCCCTTGCGGGAGAGGGTGAGGGGTATTAAAAAAAAATAATCCAAAACATTTATTTTAATCAATCTTGATTCAATTCTTTTCATAATTTTAATTCCCTTGCTTAATTTTTAACACATTTAATTTTCCCTTAATTTTTGCATAAATATTGCTCTTTTTTTGTTCTTGACTTATTTTCGATAGTAATTATGATGACAATCACAGGGAAGGAGTGGAAGGGACTCCTCTATTTTTTACAAGAATTTATTTTTACAATTTGGAGAAGTGAAATGAGATTTATAATTGATGGTGTGAAGACTGTAGCAAGAAGCCCAGAAAAAACGGCAGTGGTAGTCGGAACTGTTACAGCCGCCACCGTGGTGATTGCTACTAATGTTTTTAAAGACCCCCTGAGTTGGGTTATGAGTCTAGCAGCAGATATTGCGAACAACCCTATTGCTGTAGGATTTGCAGTAGTAATTGTTTCCCAAGCCTTGGGTTTTAACGTTGCTGCAGGCACTACTGCAATCGTTGAAAGTGTTGGTAATTGCAGCACTACAATAGCAGACGAGCGTAAAGGCGAAGTAAATATTCTTAATGGAAATATTTTTACTAACGATGATGGAAATGAAGCAACACATGTATTTTTAACACCATTAAAAATGGGCCTGCTTTCAACGATACCTGTCATCCTAGCGTTCGGCGTTGCTGAGGTTTTTACAGATGCTCGTAGTGCATTTGCCTCTTTCTTTAAATGGATATCAGAAAATCCCCAGGCCGCTAAAGGCTTTTCAGTAGTTATTTTTAGTGCAATGACAGCCCAATTAGCAGCAGTAGTGAATGGGGCGTCTCACCTATCTTCTCGTTGTGGAACGGTTATGTTATGGGATACCGATAAGCCTGCTTTTGAAAGTTGTATAAAAAGAACTCAAAGAGGCGGCGCCCCTACCGACAGTGATACCGATCATACAGAAAGCCTTAAGTTCAACCCAACGTCTACAACCAACTAGAACAAAGGTTTAACTTAAACCAATAGAATCCCCCTGCCGCTTGGCGAAAGGGGGATTTTTTATTTTACGTTCTCAAGCAATTTTTCTAAATATTCAACATCACTCGGTGCGCTCCCATTTTTTTGAGCAGACCAAATTAATTCAGCCATCACATTCATTATTTGATGCTCGGTTTCATGAGTCTCGCCTATTTTTGCCAGTAAATTTTTGTAAATAGCATTAATTCCCGGCGGGCGTTCGGTTGATAATTGTTCCAACAATCCAACATGTAAGCCTAAGTGCAAGTAGGGATTTTGATCTAAGTCAAAATCACTAGTAAAATCGGGATTTTCGAGAAGTGGGTGATATTCCGGATGTTGGAGGATAACCTGAATTAATTGCTTTTCTAAATCGCTCAGCAGGATTCCAGCACTGTATTTTTTCCAGGTTTCACTAAATATTCGACGATAATAATCTCGATTATTCATTATCAGTAACTCCCAACGACACTTTCATCGTGCGTGCAAAACGGTTTTCTCGGTAAATTCACATAAATCATTGATAGGACAACTTGGGCATTTCGGTTTTCTGGCCGTGCAGATATATCTTCCATGCAAAATTAACCAATGATGCGCATCATGCAAAAATTCTTTTGGGATGAATTTACTTAATTTTAATTCCACTTCTAAAACATCTTTTCCCTTCGCTAATCCGGTGCGATTGGCGACTCGAAAAATATGCGTATCCACGGCAATCGTCTCGTGTCCAAAAGCCGTATTTAAAACCACGTTCGCGGTTTTTCGGCCAACGCCTGGCAGGCTCATTAAGCTTTCTCTGTCATTTGGGACTTGGGCCTTAAATTGCTCGATTAAAATCGAGCAGGTTTTTACGATATTTTTGGCCTTCGTTTTATAAAGATTAATAGTCTTCACATAGTCTTTTAATTTTTCTTCGCCAAGCTTTACGATTTTTGAGGGCGTGTTGGCTATTTTGAATAAGGGGGCAGTGGCTTTATTGACGCTGACATCAGTGGCTTGTGCCGATAATATAACGGAAATTAATAATTCAAATTCGCTGTTATAAACGAGTTCAGTGGTGGGCGAGGGATTGGTTTTTTTTAAGCGTTGAAAAATTTCAGCTCTTTTTTCGCGGTTCATGATGTCTTTTTTTCCTTGGCTCGGAGGATGGCCTCTTGGATGGCTTTTTCAGGGGCAGATAATTTTGCTTTATTATGCCGATTTTTTTCGGCATTTTTAATTTTTTCTAAACGTGAATTTCGATTCTCGAAACGGTCTCGAGATTTTTCAGCCATCTGATTTTTTTCGATCTCGCTTCTCGCGGGAATTTTAATGATGTCGATACAATCTACGGGGCAGGGGCTAATGCAAAGATCGCAGCCTGTGCAGGCATCTCGGATAACGGTGTGCATGAGTTTGGGGCCACCAATAATCGCATCCACGGGACAGGCCTGAATGCATTTCGTGCAACCTATGCAATCGTCTTCGCGAATGACGACGATACTCTCCGTTTTTTGATTTTTTTCCATCTCGGCAAAATAAGGCTCAGGATCTCTATTTAATAAAACCCCCAATTTTTCTAAGACGGGAATGCCGCCAGGCAGGCAGCGATTAATACGTTCGCCTTTTTCAGCAATGGCCTCTGCATAGGGTTTGCAGCCGGGATATTCGCAGAGGCCACATTGGGTTTGCGGCAGCAGGGCGTCAATTTGTGCGCCGAGTTGGTGAAGCTTCGTCATATTGTTTAAGTCTGCAGTTGCTCAATTTGTTCGAGGGTAATTCTTTGAATCAGCGGTTTAAAAACATTAATGTTATGATTAAGTAGGGGCTTGCCAAAATTGTCAGAATCGAGCGGCTCACAATTTAAAAATTCTTCGATATTTTTAGCCGTTTTTGGAAGGATGGGCTTCAAATAGGCAGAAAGCACCTTAAATAAATTTAAACCCTGTGTACAGGCCGCTTGAATTTGAGCCTCATTTCCAGGCTCTTTTGCAAGTGCCCAGGGTTTTTCTTGATCGATATATTGATTGGCCCGATCGCAAAGGGCCATGATGTCGCGCACGGCGCGTGCGTAATTTAATTTTTCAATATCCTCAAAAATGCCCTTACCCGCCTCCACAAAATCGCGAAATAAATCCGGTTCTGGCAATTCCGAAGCCAAGAGGCCATCAAATTTTTTGCTAATAAATCCGGCGCAGCGGCTGGCCAAATTCACATATTTTCCAACTAAATCTGCATTAATGCGTTGGGCAAAATCCACGAGATTTAAATCAATGTCTTCCACTTCGCCATTTAATTTCGCGGCAATATAATAGCGCAAATATTCGGGATCTAAGGCCGTCAAGTATTTTTTGGCGGTAATAAAAGTGCCGCGAGACTTCGACATTTTCTGTCCATTAACCGTTAAAAATCCGTGGACTTTAACGGAAGTGGGCCGGCGGAAATCCGCGCCTTCCAACATAGCCGGCCAAAATAAAGCGTGAAAATAAACAATGTCTTTTCCCACGAAATGATGAAGCTCATAAGTGCTTTGCTTGCCCCAGACATCATCAGGATTTTTACCTAATTTTTGGAATAAATTTTCGGTGGTTGACATGTAACCAATGGAAGCATCGAGCCACACATAAAAATATTTTCCAGGTTGATTGGGAATTTCAAAACCAAAATAAGGCGCGTCGCGAGAAATGTCCCAGGGTTCAAGCCCGGCCACGAACCATTCTTTTAATTTGTTTCGAATTTGAGGTTGCAGTCCATTAGATTCTATCCATTCACGCAGCATGTCGCTGAAATGACCCAGTTGAAAAAAGAAGTGCTCGGAGGATTTTTCAACGGGAGTGACGCCCGAAATTGCGGAGATGGGATTAATTAATTCTAGCGGGCTATAAGTCGCACCGCAGACTTCACAGTTGTCCCCGTATTGGCCAGCTGAATGGCAGCTTGGGCATTCGCCCCGAATATAGCGGTCTGATAAAAAAATGCCTTCTTTAGGATCGTAGGCCTGCGTGATGTTCTTGCTGGTGATATCGCCGCGCGCTAGTAGGCGTTGATAAATTAATTCCGATAATTTTTTATTTTCAGGGGAATGCGTGGAATAAAAATTATCAAAATGCACGTAAAAAGTCTCATAAATCTGCGCGTGATCCGCATGCATTTTGTTCACCAGCTCTTCGGGTGTGATGCCTTGCTGGCGAGCCGTGAGCATGATGGGAGTGCCGTGCGCGTCGCTGGCGGAAATAAAATAGCTCTCATGCCCCTGAAACTGGTGAAGGCGATGCCAGATGTCGGCCTGGATTCCCTCCACCAAGTGTCCAAGATGAAGGTCCCCATTGGCATAGGGCAAAGCGATGGTAGTTAGGAATTGAAGGTTTTTCATTCTGTGAACACTATAAGAATCCCAGAAGGTGGTCAAGAGCTGTGTGATTCGCGGGAGAGGGTGGGGGGTATTAAAGGTATCAACAGAGTTTCATTCAATCCCCAGGATTGGTAAGATGAACCCAAGCAATAGAGGTAAAACCAATGACGAAAATCACAAAAGAAGCCGTACTACAGAAACTCTCTGCCTTGCACGAAGAAAATTTAAATACCGATCTTGTGACAGCTAAAACGGTTCGTGATCTTCGGATTACTGAAGACGCGATCGAGCTTCATTTGGAGTTCGGCTTCCCGCTTAAAATCGCGGGCAACGAGATTGCGAATAAAGTTCGGGAGTTATTATCTTCCCTAGATCCCTCATTAAAAATTAATGTCAGCGTCACGGAAAAAATTTATCCCTATAAAACTCAGGCCAATTTACAATCTCATCCACAAATTAAAAATATAATTGCGGTCGCCTCGGGAAAAGGTGGTGTTGGTAAATCGACAACGGCTGCGAATTTAGCGCTGGCCTTGCAGAATTTAGGCGCCCGCGTAGGGGTTTTGGACGCGGATATTTACGGCCCAAATCAACCGCACATGTTGGGAGCAAAATCCAAACCTGAATTAACTGAGGATAAGAAATTAAGGCCTGTAATCTGCTACGGTTTACAAACGATGTCGATTGGCTATTTGGTGGATGTCGAAACGCCGATGATTTGGCGAGGTCCCATGGTGAGTACGGCTTTGCAGCAATTATTGCGCGACACGCTATGGCATAATTTGGATTATTTAATTATTGATTTACCGCCGGGCACGGGTGATATTCAGTTGACCTTATCTCAAAAAATTCCAGTCAGTGGTGCGGTAATTGTTACAACGCCGCAAGATATTGCTTTATTGGATGCGCGAAAGGCGCTGGAAATGTTTCGTAAAGTGAGCGTGCCGGTTTTAGGTATTATCGAGAATATGAGTGGATATGCCTGCTCAAAGTGCGGGAATGAGGAGCCTTTATTTGGGGAACATGGGGGCGAGCAAATGGCCGAGGATTTTCACGTGGATTTGCTCGGGAAATTACCGCTGATGATGGCTATCCGCCAAGCAGTGGATGAGGGCAAGCCTACCGTTATCTCAGCGCCGACTTCTCTTGCAGCAAAAAAATACTCTGAAATCGCGCTGAAAATGGCCGCAAGATTATCCTTGCAGACGAGAAGTTATGCCGATAAGTTCGGAAAAATTGTAGTAGAGTGAGAGCCTTGAACTTTTATCCCCTCTCCCCTTGCGGGAGAGGGTGATGGGAATTACCTGAGTTAATGGAGAATGTATATGTCAATTAAAGCTGATAAATGGATAAGGGCAATGGCGATCGAGAAAAAAATGATTACGCCCTTCGAGCCAGAACAAGTCCGATTTCAGGATGGAAAAAAAGTGGTGTCCTATGGAACGTCGAGCTATGGCTACGACGTGCGTTGCGCGGATGAATTTAAAATTTTCACCAATATTAATTCAGCCATCGTTGATCCCAAAAATTTCGATAAAAATAGTTTTATGGATGTAAAAGCAAATGTTTGTATTATTCCGCCCAATTCTTTTGTACTCGCCCGAACGGTAGAATATTTTAGAATTCCTCGAAATGTATTGACGATTTGCTTGGGTAAATCCACGTATGCGCGTTGTGGAATTATTGTTAATGTCACGCCGCTCGAACCCGAATGGGAAGGTCATGTAACATTGGAATTTTCAAACACCACAAATTTACCAGCAAAAATCTACGCAAATGAAGGTGTAGCCCAAATGCTATTTTTGGAATCCGACGAAATCTGCGAAGTTTCCTATGCTGACCGTGGTGGAAAATATCAAGGCCAGCAAGGGGTAACCTTGCCGGTGGCTTGATTTTTCATCAGGATGTTGCACTATTGAAAAGGAATAAAATTAATGAGTAAAGTCGCGGCTATTCAAATGTGTTCTTCGATGTCGGTGGAAGATAATTTAAAATCCGCTGGAAATTTAATTGGAAAAGCCGCCAAAAAAGGGGCTGAATTAATAGTCCTACCCGAAATGTTCCCGATGGTAAGCAAGGGCGCAGAAGATAAAATTTTTATTAGCGAAGGCCCCGGTTTTGGCGCGATACAAGATTTTTTATCCGAGCAAGCGAGCAAAAATAGCGTTTGGATAGTGGGTGGAACTATTCCCATTCGCACCGAAAATAAAAGTAAAGTTCGAGCGGCCTGTATTGTGTATAACAAAATGGGCAAGGCCGTAGCCCGCTACGATAAAATTCATTTGTTTGATGTCGATATTTCTGAAAAAGAAATTTATCGGGAATCCGACACGATTGAACCAGGAGATCGCGCGGTCGTGTTGGATACGCCGTTTGGAAAATTAGGATTAGCGGTTTGCTACGATATTCGTTTTCCCGCACTTTTTATAGAGCTTTTTAATCAAGGCGCCGAAATTATCGCAATTCCTGCAGCATTTACAGAGAAAACAGGTGAAGCTCACTGGAAATTATTAGCACGTGCGCGTGCCGTTGAAAATTTTTGCTATATCATCGGCGCCTGCCAAGCGGGCAAGCACGAAAGCGGCCGAAGAACCTACGGTGATAGTTTAATTGTCGATCCCTGGGGCACGGTACTCGACGAACGCAAAGCTTCAAGCCCCGGAATTGTATACGGTGAAACGGATTTAGAATACCTGCAAAAAATTCGAGCCTCAATTCCCGTTTCCGATCATCGAAAAAAATTTCAAACACCATCTTAAAAAAAGAGGTAATTATTATGCGACATTAAGTAATGACAAATTCAGATCCCTTTTACCCAAAACTCAAACCCGCAAGGAGACAATGATGATGCAGCGCAAAACAACGATGATTAATGGTAAGAAGCTTTCATTTATAGATGCAGGTAATCCAGATGCGCCCGTAATTTTATTTGGCCACAGTTATCTGTGGAGCGCGGATATGTGGGAGCTTCAGATTAATCATTTTACGAAAGAGGGATATCGTTGCCTTGTTCCTGATCTTTGGGGGCACGGAGAATCTCAACCAGTGGTAGAAAAAAATTACTCGATAGAAGCATTAGCAGAGGACTACAAATTATTTTTAGAGAAATTAGAAATCCGGTCCGTCATTATGGTTGGATTATCGGTAGGAGGAATGTGGGGGTCTCATCTTGCTTTAAATAACCCCGGTTTGGTGAGCGCCCTGATTATCATTGGGAGCCATTTGGGCAGTGAGCCAGAAAGAAAGAAAGCACGGTTTTTTTCCTTGCTTGATTATTTACTGAGTTTACAAAGTTTTACTCCAGAATATTTGGAGCTAGTTATCCCATTTTTTCTTTCACCCGAGACAATAGAAAAAAATGGAACCTTATTAAATCAATTTAAATCCTATCTTATGAATATCCCAACAGAAAATATCAATGGAATTGTTTCCATTGGCTATGGAATTTTTGGTCGAAATTCTATTTTGGATAAGGCCAGTAGGCTTTCATTCATTCCTACCTTAGTAATTGTTGGGGATCGAGATGTGCCAAGACCACCACAAGAAGCAAAAGAAATGGCTGAATTACTGGGATGTCATTGTGAAGTTATTAAAGATGCGGCTCATATAGCGAACTTAGAGCAACCCGAAAAAATAAATGAAGTTCTTGGTAAATTTTTTTCTTCTTTGGCTCTTCGTATTAATGCATAAAACTTTGAAATTGTGAGGATGAGAAACTGGGTTTTAGGAAATTAATAATTCAGGGCTATAGGTGTTTTTAAAAACTGTTTTAATTTGAGTAAGCACTTCATCCTTGCATTCATGAATTAAAAAGTGACCGCTGGACAGTTTCAATAATTGAAATTCATTCTCGGTATAAAATTGCCAGCTTTGCATAAAATCCCGGCGAACTAAGGGGTCATTTTTTCCTTCGAATGCTGTGATTGGGCAGGGTAATGGATAAAGCATTTCAGGATCCGAGCTACGAAAACCAATAGCCAGACTCATATCAGCAGCTGCACGGGGGAAAAATGCATTGAACATGTCGGAATCAGTTGAGAGTTGTGAAAAATTCCCATAAACCACGTTCTCAAAGGACTTCAAGAAAATATTAGGCCCAATTTTCGGTAGTTCTTGCTCTGTGAAGTGGATCCACTCGCGTACATCAAGAGCTCGTGGATAGGGTTCTAAACCCTCTTTTATTCGACATTTGTTGATAATGGCAAAGGTATCTTTCATTGAGATAGGAAACAAATGTGGAGCAGCACAGCTTGTCACAAATAAATGTAAGGGCACTGGTTTTTTTTGAGTTTGCAAGAGCTGAGCTAATTCCCAGGCAATCATCGCTCCTAAACTACTGCCCAAAAAGAAAGCGGGCTTATCCAAAGGTAAATTTTCAGCTAAATTTGCCACGATTTCTTGTACGGTTTTAATGGTATTAGGAAACTCTGCCATTGCATCACGAGTATAGTCCACGGGATATACTTCCAATTCGGGTGGTAAGCTCTCGGCCCAGCCTGCAAAAATGGTTCGCATTCCAACAGCATAAGGGAAGCAAAATAAACGCGCGGAAATTTTTTTGCCTTTATTTTTCGTAAATTTAAGCGGTTTAGGAGTTCCTGTTACCACGTTTTGCAAAAGCAGTTCGCTTAAGGCCCCAATAGTCGGGTGATCAAAAATGACAGTGTCTGTTAATTTGAGATTAAAATGGTTCTGCAATAAACGGCCAAATTCTAGGGCGCGAACTGAATCCATTCCTAAATTAAAGAAGTCACTGTTATTAGTGAGTAATAAATTTGGATCAATAGGCAAAATTTTATAGAGTAATGTTTTGATGACTTCATGAATAGACGCTTCATTAAGATTCTCGGTTGGGCTTAATTCGGGGCTTACCTTTACATTGAAGGTTGGGAGCCATTTTGAAAGAGGCTTTGGATAAGATTGAAGCATGAATTGCAAATATTCTGATGAAACCACGGCAATTTGAGGAATCTTTTGCGTAATAATGTCGCCCAATATTTCAAGGCCTTTTGTCAGTAATATCAGGCTTGGCAATTCTAAACCGACATCGGCCATGCTCTGATCACCCCAGGGGCCCCAATTGATACTGATTGCTGGAATGCCTTGTTGTCGTTGATAGGAGGCCCAGGAATCTAAAAATGCATCGCTAGCGGCAAAAGCAGCGTCGTGATTAGAACCCATTAAGCTAGCGATTGATGAAAACAAAACAACAAAATCTAGTTTGAGGGCTTGTCTTGCAATTAATTGTTGTAAATTCCATACGCCTTGCACTTTTGGCGATAAAACTCGGCAAAAGTGTTCCCAGGTCACATTTTGCCAGGCTTCTTGCTCATGAACACGTGCGGCATGGATAATTCCTGCAATTGGAAGTGCTTCATCAAGTTGGCATAAAATATCGATACACTCACTATCCGCTATGTCTAGGCGCAATACTTGAATAGAGCTGCCGTTTTGTTGCAAATCTGATATTTTTTCAGCAATTTCTAGCGTTGGCTCTTGCCTTGACACTAAAATTAAATGTCTGGCGCCATTTTTAATAAGCCATTGTGCCGCTGAAAATCCTAAAGTGCCAAGGCCCCCGATAATCAAATAATTTTTATCAGAATGAAATTCGATTTCTTTTTCGTTGTGTATAAGTTCTGTTTTTTGGATGCGAGGTACATAACATTTTTCATTTCGGAAAACAAAAATGGATTCATTATTATCGCTTGTAATAGCTTGCAACACCTGGTCGGCAGCAACGCTTATTTCCGCATCTGGATCCAGATCAATAATATGAACATTTAATGTCGAGTGCTCAATGAAGAAGGTTTTTCCCAACCCTAAGAGAGTGGACTGTGCAACCGATTTAATGGAGAGTGTTTTTTTGGCTAGCGCAATATTATGCACGCCATTTAAAATAAAATATATTCTTGTATCCAGATTTCGTCGGGCCAAAATTTGAGTCAAATATAAACTACTGGCACACATTAATTCTTGTGCTTCAGATAATTCCTGGATGGAATTAATGCTATTCACATTATCCGACCAGGCGTGGATTACTCCATCGATGGGCAAGCCAATATCATCAAATACTCTCTCCATGTCAAATATTGATCGAGGATTAATCTGATAATGCTGCTGCAATTTTTGATATTCATCACCAACATATATCAAAGTGACCTCAATTTTTCGGATACTCAATATTGTTGCAATTTCAGCGCCGATAGACTTTTTATTTGAAAATAATAGCCAATGCTGCCTGGCAGTTAAGGTTCCTGGTTTTTGCTTTAACTCAGAAAAGCTCCATTCTTGAATATAGTAATCTGGCTTTGAAGTGCTGGTTTCTTGGCTAATTTCAAATTGGAATTTTTCGGAATTTATAGCATCTATTGTTGAGTTCTCATAAAGTTCTGTTTTTATCCAATAGCGGTTTCTTAAAAATGGGTAGCTTGGAAGAGAGATGAGTTGTTTGGATTCATGTTGATGGAGTAGCTCCCAGTCTAGGTCGTATCCTCTTACGTAGAAATTGCCAAGGGCTTCTAAATTTTCTTGATAGTTTTTGATATCTTGATAATTTTCTATTTTTAATTCATTTATAATTGCCGAAAAAATTTTACGATAAATGGCGGCATCCATTATTGGGAGATCCACGATAACGCCTTCACAATAATTTCTGGGCTTAGCTTGATTCATCACATGATCTAAAATTTCATTTAGTTCCAGAATTGAGCTAACCACAATAGAACACCGATTTTTAAAATGAGCTCGCCCTGCATTGAGTGTGTAACTAATATTTGCCAGAGAGTGTATTTGATTTTCACTTTGATCTAGCCATTGTCTTAAATCTGCGATTTTTTTCTTGAAAGAAATTTCATTTTTCGCAGATAGTGTTATTAAATAATATGGTTTTTCAAGATTTTTTTTGATGGTGAGGTCAGGAGCTTCTTCAAGGATGGTGTGCGCATTACTTCCTCCCGCGCCAAAGCCGCTAATCCCCACTCGACGTAATTGATGGCTTGGTTTTGGCCAGTCCTCCAGTCGCCGTTGCACATAGAATGGAGAATTCAAAAAATCGATGTAAGAATTTAAAGTATCTGCATGCAGGGAAGGCACTAATTTTTTATATTTAAATTGCAATAGAACTTTTGTAAGCGCCACAATGCCGGCTGCAGATTCTAAATGTCCAATGTTAGATTTCACGGAACCAATTGCACAAAACTGTGTATCAGATGTAAATTCACTAAAGGCTTTTGTTAGGCCGCGAATTTCGATAGGATCACCAAGAGCCGTTCCTGTTCCATGCGTTTCAATATATTGGATTGTGCGCGGATTAATTTTTGCCTTTTCTAGAGCTTCTTGAATCACTTCTGTTTGTGCAAGAGGATTAGGCACTGTAAAGCTATTTGTAGTACCACCATGATTGATAGCCGAGCCTTTTATTACCCCGTAAATATGATTATTATCTCGTAAGGCTTTGTGTAGTGGCTTTAATAATACAGAGCCAATTCCTTCGCCTGGCACATATCCATCACCACCTTCCCCAAAACTTCGGCATAGACCATCGCTCGATAAAAATTTTAATTGGCTCAGCACTAAATATTTGTTGGGATGTGAAGCAATATTGACACCACCCACTATCGCCGAATGACATTCTTTATTTTTGATACTTTCGCATGCGAGGTGAAGTGCTGTTTGAGAAGCTGAGCACATGGTATCAACAGCCATGCTGGGTCCTGAGAAATTACAAAAATACGATACGCGGTTGGCAATGGAAGCGTAGGCTGAGTGTGCGGCGTTTGCAGCCCCCTTCAAAGCTGCCTCTGTGCTATACAATTGATACTCGCTAAATGTTACACCGACAAAAACTCCGACTTTATCTCGCTCTTGAGTTGGCACATATCCCGCGTCTTCCAGAGTTGCCCAGGCGACCTCTAAAAATAATCTTTCTTGTGGGTCCATTCGTTCGGCTTCATTCGGAGAAATATTAAAAAATAAGGGATCAAACTTGTCATGATCTTTAATAAATCCCCCCCATTTGGCATATGAACGATTAGATTTATTTTTATCAGGATCATAGAATTTTGTGTGGTCCCATCGAGTAGGCGGAATTTCCATTATACAGTCCCTTCCTGCAATAAGGTTCTGCCAGAATTCAGATAAATTGTCTGCCATAGGATATCTTCCGCTCAGGCCAACGATCGCAATGTCCAGGGTCTCTTCGTCTGGTGAAAATTCAATCCACTCCTCTTCCTCTGCGAGCTGTTCGATAAAAGTTTCATGACTTGAAGAAGGCGAATCAACATTGTTTTTTTTCTCGTGAAAAAATAAGGCATTTAATTTTTCTGAATAATTTTCTGCTAAAAATTGGCTGAGTTGAATGATATTTCGGTACTCAAAAAATAGGGTTTTGGGTAATGAGCCAAGTTTATCTTCCAATCGACGAATGATATCTAAAACAATTACTGAGTCAATGCCATATTCTTCAAAGGGGGTTTCGCTGCGAAGGTTCTCGATATCAATTTTTAGGGACTCGCCAATCGCATTTTTTAAAAGCGTTTCGGTCTTTTGTGCGAGGGATGCGTTGTCGGTCGCTAAAATTACCGGATGGGGCTTCCTTCGTTTTTGCGAGAAACGATCTGCATATTTGGCTACAGCTCTTCGATTTAAGGTGTAAGATAGAGGTGTCACCCAGCAACGTTCTTTTAAAAATGGGTAGGTCGGCAAGTTAATGCGCTGTTTTGATTCTTGTTGATGCAAGAGCTCCCAATTGGGCATATAGGCTTTCACATAGAGATTAGCCAGGATTCTTAATTGTTTTTGATAATTATTTGCATCACTATAATCTGCATTTAGAATTCTTTCGTGGGTGCGTGCTAGGACCTCTTCATAAATGTCGGAATCTTTCCTTTGGGAATCAGTAATATCACCATAAAAGTAATTTTCAGGAGAATTTTTTTCATTAGTATCAAGTAATAAATTTTTGAATGTTTTACAAGAATCCACTACGAAAGCTGCTCGATAATTAAAGTGACTTCGACCGGTGTTTAAGGTAAAGCTAATATCGGCCACATTTTTGGAATGGGGCTCTTTTTCGAGAAAGTGGAGTAGGTCTGCGAGTATTTGTTTAAGGGAAATTTCATTTTTTGCTGAAAGTGTCATTAAATAATATGGCTTTTGTTGATGTTCCAATACACTCCGTAGGAGCGCCTCTTCAATAATGATATGCGCATTGCTGCCTGTAGCACCAAAAGAACTGATGCCGGCCCGACGAAGCGTAGAATTTGCTGGCCAGTCTTGTAATTCCTGCTGTACGTAAAAAGGGGTTTTGCTAAAATCGATGTAGGAATTTAAGGTAGAAGAGTGCAAAGAGGGAACCAATTTTTTGTGCTTCATTTGTAAGAGCACTTTTGTCACAGCCACAATTCCGGCTGCAGATTCTAAGTGACCCACATTTGATTTTACAGAACCAATGGCGCAAAATTGCTTGTCTTCTGTGAGTTCCGAAAATGCTTTCGTTAATCCAGTGATTTCGATGGGGTCACCCAGTGGAGTACCAGTCCCATGCGCCTCAACATAACTAATCGTACGAGGATCTATGTAGAACCTTTTCAGGGCTTGCTGAATGACTTTACTTTGCGCGTCGGGATTGGGAACCATAAATCCATTCGCTTTTCCGCCGTGATTAACAGCATTCGCAATAATGACCCCATAAATAAAATCATTATCGAGTTGTGCTTCATGCAAAGGTTTTAATAATAGGGCACCTACCCCTTCTCCAGGCACATATCCGTCCCCCCCCTCACCAAAGCTGCGGCAGCGGCCATCCGTAGATAACATGCCAAGAGTGCTCATATTCACGTATTTACTGGGATGAAGAGATAAATTTACGCCCCCGGCAATGGCATACTGACAGGCGCCACTCCGGATATTTTCACAGGCGAGATGAATAGCGACGAGCGAAGATGAGCATGCTGTGTCCACCACGAGGCTTGGGCCATGAAAATCAAATGCATAAGAAATTCGATTTGAAATGGCTGAATTATTACTGCTGCCATAGATAATTTCTTGAGCATTTTCAGATGATTTTGCATTTAATAATTGATATTCATTCCACATCAGTCCAACAAAAACACCAACTTCTCCATGAGCTTTTTCATGTAGCAACTCTACGGAATATCCGGCATCCTCAATGGCCGTTAGCCCCATTTCAAGCATTAATCGTTCTTGAGGATCCATGGATTCCGCTTCACGTGGCGAAATATTAAAATAGAGTGGATCGAATTTATCAGCATCTTTAATAAATCCACCCCATTTACTACAAGATTTTCCTGGTACGGTTTTTTCGGGCTGATAAAAGCTTCCATAATCCCATCGTTCGCTCGGAATTTCTCTGATGCAATCTTTTCCAGACTGGAGGTTTTCCCAAAATTGTTCTAAATTTTCTGCTTCTGGGTAGCGGCCACTGATACCAATAATGGCAATTGGAGCCAAGGCCATAGCACTAAGCTCATTTTGATTCGTGACAAGCTCTGCTTTTTTAAATCGCTTAAACATTTTTGCAGGTAATATTTTTGGAGGTTCTGCTTGGATTCTCGATGTGCTGCCCGGCATTTTTTGCAATTGTTCGGGGTAAGTGGCTTGCAAATATTGAGCCAAACTTTTTAGGGTTTTGTGTTCAAATAAAAGTGTTTGTCGAATATCAGGAAAATAGTTGAGTAATTGTTGATTAATATCGATAATCATAACGGAATCTACGCCATACTGGGATAGCTCAACCTCAGCATCGATACGGGGTAATGGTAATTTTGTTACTTCTGCTAAAATCTTCTTTAAATAATTTACGATACTTATATCCGGACTATCTGTGATTGCAGCGGGTAGTGGCATAGTCTTGGCTGTTGCGGTTTTTCTTATTCCGAGTGATTTTTCAATTTTTTCACGATCCCCAGGAACCATTATTAAATTAGGTGCTTTATTCGTTAAAGCACGTAAGAAATAATCTAAGCCTTGTTCAGAGCTCAATAAATCAAGACCAGAATAATCATGATATATAGCGAGTTCTTCTGCTGAGAGCTTCATCCCTCCACTTTCCCAATAGGGCCAGCCGAATGACAGGCTTATTCCCGAACGTCTTTTTTCTTTGCATTCTTGATCTCGCCAAGACAAATAGCTATCCATGAAAGCATTTCCGTATGAATAACTCCCAATTCCAAAATCTCCGAGATAAGCGGAAACCGACGAAAATGTAATAAAGAAATCCAAGGGAAGTGTTTTTGTAAGATAATCTAAATAATAAGTTCCATATATTTTCGCCGATAGTCCCGACTCGAACTCTTGAGCTTGGACTTTTTTTAAAGGTGTTTTGGCAGCAACACCGGCACTGTGTATGATGCCATCTAAATGTCCCCACTGATTTTTAATTTGCTCAATTAATGCAGCTACAGAATCAAAGTTGCTGACATCTGTCTGTAGATAGAGTACGTCAGACCCTAGTTTTTTTAAGGTCTCTAGTTGGCTTTGCGAGGTTGGATTTAAGGGAGATCGACCTGTAAGAATAAGTTTAGCTTGATAATTTTTTGCAAAAAATTCTGCAAATAGGTTTCCTAGCCCGCCGATCCCGCCCGTGATTAAGTAGACTCCCCCCGCTTTTATGGGGACTTGCGATGTTGTTACTGAAGAAAGTCCAAGTGGCGCCCATTTTCGAACATACCTTGAAGTTTCATTATAACGAATGCGCTCCGAAGTTTTAGTAAAGACTTCATGCAAAAGAATTTCAATATCGAATGGTATTTTCGAAGGAAATTCGATGGTTTTTAAGATAAAATTGGGATTGATAATTTTAATGGCGTTCGAAAAAGATCCCATAGCTTCATGCAGTGCATGTATGGCGCCTTCACTTTGATGATACACATAGGAAAATTGAATAGATTGATGGGGTCCCTTTTTCTCGATGGCCTGAAATAAGAAAATTAATGGTAAAAAAGTTTTAGTTTGTGCTGCATGCCATTCGTTTTCATTAAGGGCGGTACTGGTTTCGGAAAATGCGGATGTTAGAACTTGTAAAATGTGAGTGGGTTTCTGGGAAAAGCTGGAAACTTCATTCCATAATTTTAAAAAATCTTCAGGTTTATTGCCCTGAATTTTATAGGAATGATCATTTATTTTTTGGTATTCGTCAGAGAGAAGCACCTTAATTACGGAAAATTCCTTTCGATCTATAACAAAGTCTGGGTCATCGCTTATTAGTAAAAGTGGCTCTCCATTATTAAAAACAGCACTTCCTAGCGGTAATGATTGCGCATGCCATATTGGCTGATAAACATAGACTTCTGATGCAAGAGATTTTTCTGCCTCAAGAACCCGGACATTAAATCGAGAAATTGTAACGCAAACATTCCCATTTTCATCGCTAATAACAATATCATAGTAAAGGTCTGTGGTACTTTCAGTGGAGTGATTCAATTTGGCATAAACCCAGGCCATTTCAGGGACTTTTTGAAAAATGGATAATTTTTCAAGATAAAAAGGAATGGCTAAATCAAAATGGCTTCGTAATTTCCCCGCGATTCCAAGAGTTGTACGCAAAGCTGAATCCATCAAAGTAGGATGCAGGGTATAAGCTTCAAAATCGTGTTTAGCCGCATTTGATAATTGTAATTTTGCTAGAGCCTCGGTTTCATTACACCAGAGTGCAGAGGTATTTTGAAAGCTTTCCCCATAATCATAGCCTAATGCTTTGTAACGTTCATAAATCCAAGCTTTTTCACCCATCCACTCACATCGATTTTTTATGGCTTCAAAATTCAATGGTTCTGGCTTTGTTTCAGGTTTATAATCAAGCCAACCCTTTGCATGAATGACATTTTCCTCTTGATTTTTAGAGAAAATTTTAAAGGAAGCGCCATCATCTGTTGGCTCTAATTGCACAGTCATGGATTGGTTTTGCTCCTTAGGTGCAAGGAGTCGCATCCAAAATAGGTCTCGAATATGTTGTACTTTTTCGGTAGAAGCTAAGGTTCCAGCCGCCTGAATCATTTCTAAATAAGCTGTGCCAGGCAATACAATTTGGCCATTAATAATGTGATCCTTTAAGTAAAAGGCTTTATTATCCAGTTTTTTTTGGAATTTTTCGCTTTCAAAAGTGGAAATATTTATATCAATTAAAGGATGCAAGGTTTCCGTCACTTGCGGATTTTGCTTCAGTTCCGGCACCCAATAACGTTCTTTTAAGAATGGGTAAATCGGCAAAGAAATACGGTATTTAGGGTCATTCTGGTGAAGTAATTCCCAATTGATCTCAAAACCTTTAGTATAAAGCTCGGCGAGAGTTTCCAACGCCTCGGCTGTATTGTTGTAAATTGGATTTTTTTCTAAAGGCTCAGTAGACACCGTATTTTTAAAATATTTTTCCGGTAAAGCGTGAGGCTGACTGGAGTTTATGACACAGGCCCATCGGTAATTATGGTGCACTCGTCCTACGTTCAAAGAGTAGCTAATATTGGCCACATTTTCAGTCGATTCTTGTAAATACTTGGATAAATCAGATATTTTTTTCTCGAGGCAAGCTTCTTCTTTCGCCGAGAGAGTTATTAAATAATAGTTTTTTTCCGGGGTTTTTGGTTCAATTTGAGGAGGCGCTTCTTCTATAATAACATGAGCATTCGAACCTCCCGCACCAAATGAGCTAATTCCAACATGCTTTGGATAAGGGGCCTTCCACTCTTCTAGTTTCTGTTGTACATAAAAAGGGGTTTGTGAAAAATCGATATTTGAGTTCAGCGTTTCCGAATGTAGTGAGGGCACCAGCATTTTATATTTAAGTTGTAATAAGACTTTCGTGAGCGCCACCATTCCCGCTGCAGATTCTAAATGTCCGACATTAGATTTTACGGAACCAATCGGACAAAATTGCTTGTCGGAGGTGTATTCTGAAAATGCTTTACTTAAGCCTCGAATTTCGATGGGATCGCCTAGGCTTGTACCTGTGCCATGCGTTTCCAAATAATTTAAAGAGCGTGGATTAATACCCGATTTTTTTAAGGCCTCACTTACCAAGGCTCCTTGAGCGTTGGGGTTGGGGACGGTGTATCCATGAGTTTTTCCCCCATGATTTAAGGCAGTTGATTTAATGATGGCATAAATATGGTCTTTATCTTTTAGAGCTTGATCTAAGGGTTTTAGTAAAACAGCGCCAACTCCTTCACCGGGCACATAGCCATCCCCCCCTTCGCCAAAACTGCGGCATTTACCGTCGCTTGATAAAAAGTGCGCTTGTGTTAAATAGAGATATTTATTGGGATGTGAAGAAATGTTTACACCACCTGCCAAAGCAACTTGACATTCATTTTTACGTAGACTATCGCAGGCTAAATGTAAGGCTGTTAAAGAAGAGGAACACATAGTATCAACTGCCATGCTAGGACCATGAAAATTGCAAAAATAAGAAACACGGTTTGCGATAGAGGCATATAAGGAGCTTGGTGTAATATCTGTGTTTCCCAATGCGCTACGTTCAACCCCATAAAGTTGATATTGTCCGTACATGACACCCACAAAAACACCAACATTTCCTTTCAGAGACTCGGGGGTATGGGCGGCATCTTCGAGAGCGCCCCAGGCGGTTTCCAAAAATAAACGTTCTTGAGGATCTATTAATTCTGCCTCCTTGGGAGATATATTAAAAAATAAGGGATCAAATCTATCGAAATCATCAAGAAACCCGCCCCATTTTGGAGTTGGATATAAATCATGATTCCATCGAGATTCAGGAATTTCAATAACGCAATCTCGACCTGCTTTTAAATTTTCCCAGAATTGCTCTATATTTCGAGCTTGTGGATATCGGCCGCTGACACCGATAATGGCAATATCCATATTAGAATTCGGCTCGCTAGCATTCTTGATTATCGGAGCTTCAGGGATTATTGCCGTAGGAATTAGAGTTTTTGACTCTCCAAAAAATTCTTCTAGCATCGATTTTTGTTCAGTGAGAAAATAGTTCGTCAATTCAGCTAAATTATGATATTCAAAAAATAGGGTTTTCGGAAGTGGGCCAAAATGTTTTTCTAGTGCTTGGTTTAGCTCCAAAATGATCACCGAGTCGATACCATAATTTTCGAAAGGGGCCTTTGCCTTAATTTCTGAGGCCTCTGATTTTAGAATATCGGAAATCAGGATTTTCAAAAAATTTTGAGTTTTTTCTGGGAGATCTAAAGTAGCAAAATTTTCAACGGGCGGTTGTGGGGCTTCAGATTTTTGAGTATCGACAAGGTTAGGTTTTTGCACGCCTACTGCATCAAGTTTGAGTGGCAAGATGTGTTCTAATGCTTTTATTCCTTCACTGGTGCTTAAGGATTGAGAGGAAAGTATTTTGGATAAATTTAATTTCGCAGCGGCATCCACCTGCATACCGCCTTCATCCCATAAGGGCCAATTGATACTAAGGGTATGACCCGAACGACTTTTTTCGCGTATCCAATTATTACGACAAGCTGCAAAATCATTTAGAAAGCTATTGGCGCTGGCATAATCGCTTTGTCCTAAATTTCCAAAACAACTGCTTAGAGAAGAAAATAAAATAAAAAAATCCAGTGGCAGCGAAGAAGATGCTTCATCAAGATTTAAAGCGCCTTTAATTTTAGGCAATAAAACAGATAGAAAATCGTCATGCTTTTGATTGAGGATATAAGCGTCTCGCAAAATACCTGCTGAATGAAAAATGCCCTGCAAAGTGCCATAGGTTTCAAGAGTGCTCGCAATTAACTTTTTCACGTCAGCTAAAGAGCTTACATCTGTCACAAAATAGATGACTTCGGCACCTAGTGACCTTAAGGTGGCCAATTGATTTTCTTTATCGGAATCTAAAGGTGCTCGGCCACATAACACTAATTTCGTCGAATAATGTCGTGCTAAATATTGGGCGACAATAAAACCAAGTCCCCCAAGTCCACCGGTGATTAAGTACACACCTTGCTTTCGTATATGAATTTTGGAATTTTCTGAAAAAGATTTCGACACAGAATGCCAACTTTCAGTTTGTCGTTCACCTTTATGGTAACGAATAAAATCTACTTCATCGTCATTAAGTAATTCATCTCGTAAAATAGTTAAATCAAGCTTCTCGAGGCTAAGGACTTTACAGCGATATTTTGGATTTTCTTGTCGTAAAGTTTTAGAAAATCCAAGGGCCATTTTCTGGAGGGCATAGAATTGAGAACTTTCCGGCCGTTGGAAGACATGCAAGATTCGAATCTCACCTTTAATTTTCATCTGCATTAGGGCCTGATTTAATTCAAAAAGAATCAGAAGTCCTCGATCCATTTCTTCTTGAATACCATTAGCTCCAAGTGCCAAAAGATTTATAAAATAATTTGGTCGAATATTTTTTTCTACATATTGCCCAAGAATATTTTTAAAATGGTGGGATTGCGAATTTATATCCGCGTATTTTAGTTGAAAAAAATTATCCCCCCATTTCAATAATGAAAATAATTTTTTTAATTCATCTGAGCGTTGATCGTTATCATCTAGCACAATAATGGCATTATCCTTAGAAAACCCGGTTGCCCATTGATCATTAAGAATAAGGCTTCTATTTTCATAAACGGGGTGAATATACCGCAAATTCGGCATTTGAGCTTGCCTCTGCCCCCTTAGCATGCACCCTCTCATGTCCACTAATACTTCCCCGATTATGCTTAAAAACTGAATGCGACATTTTTGATTGGCTGAATCAAGATGTACATAAACATACAGTTCGGAGGGGAGGGGTTGGTAAATTATCGTTTCGCTTAATGCCGTCGGAAAAAGTGGGCCAGGTAAGTTCTGTCTTAGTAACAAACTTACAGCAACTTGAAAGCCTGCATCGAGTAAACTAGGATGTAAATAAAAGTCATATTCATTTTTTAACAAAATGGCTTCACGAGGGAGAGCGATTTTTGCCAGTGCCTTATTACCAGCTATTTTTACCCACTGAGCCGTTTGAAAAGTGGGTCCATAGTGATAGCCTTGCTCATATAATTGTGCATAAAATTCTGTCTCTGAAATAACTTCCTGGAAAAGGGCTTGTAACTCCTCCATTTTTTCGCTAGCGGGCTGGATCATTTTTTCATCGAATTCGATAAATCCCTGAGCAAATATCTGTCGCTTCACTCCAAGATTTTCATCATGAATTTCAAAACGGAATAAATTTTTTTCGGAATTTACTGTAATTTGGAGGTCCTGGAAATCTGAATTCAAGATTAATGGCATTGGCCAGAAAATATTTCGGAGGCTCATTATTGCTTTTTCTTTATGAATTAAACTGCCTGAAGCATGTGCCATTTCAATATAGCCTGCGGCGGGAAAAATTTTCTGATTGAGTATGACATGATCAGCCATAAAGAATTCGTCTTTTTTTACGCGTTTGCTAAAGGAATGTCCCTCTAATACAGTTTGTAAAGGCAGCTCATTTTGTGAAGTAATCATAAATTGCTTTTTCGAAAAGGGATACGTGGGCAAAGAAATGGTATGACCCTGCAAAGGCAAAAGGGAGTGATTTAGTTGACTTAAGGCGCCTCGCTTCCAAAGCTCCAGAATAAAAATTTGTAAGGCTGGAAGCACAAAATTGCGTAATTTTGTGAAATTTCTATCGGTTAGTGTTAAGCCTGAGCCAATTTGAATATTCGTAAGCTTATCGTGTAGCGATTCTCTGAAAAATGCCAGGGACTGATCCTTTTGTTCATCGGTAAATAATGCCTGCCATTGTGTCAGCGTGATCGAGGTTAATAATTTTGTATGTTGTCTCAATAAGGCGTAGGGCTTTGTTTTATTCAAATGATGCTTTGAAGCAATTAGTTGTTTGCTGATGAAATCTAAATGTGTCGTTGGTGTTTCGGGATGCAACAATTCCACGGCCATTTCATATGGAAGGGCATCATCTAAAATTAAATCAATTATTTCGCTAACAGCTGGATTACTCAATTTAATTTTTTCAGATAAGTTCCATTTTTGACTTAATTTTTTATAACACACAGCCAAAGCCATTAGTAAAATAATTTTTTGGGCTGATGTGTCTGGTGCGGAACCTCCTTCACCTAAAATTTTATAAATGTCTATTTTAGCTATAGATAATGCAGGCTCCCATTCTGCTATGTATTGCTTAAATGTAAATTGATTTTTGATAAGCAAACTGGATTTATCGAGTAATATTGTGAGTTCGTCCTCATCTAGGGCAACAATTTGTCGCAGGCGTAAGCAATAATCAGCTGAAACCGAAAGTGGTTCAATAGGTTCCTTCAGGAATGGTGCAGAAAAGGCCCACTTGGGAGTGTGATGATTAAGAACAATTTTTTTCTCTTTATTTAAAGCAATACGTAATGCAATGGATAAATCCATTAAGCCCGACAAAACCGCGGCGGCTAAAACTCCCACGCCCACGCCAGTAATTGACGAGGGAGCTAAACCATTTTCGAGTAACCACTGGCCAAATGTGTAGGTTATTAAGAATTGAAAAATGCTTTTTTGATGAGGTTTTATTTCCCCCTTTTCCCAGAGCTTTATCATGCTTTGGCATTTTAATGAATTTAATTCCGCATAACATTGTTTTGAAATTGAAGCGAGAGAAGGGTAATTATCGCAAAGAATTTTCCATTGGGGTGGTGAAATATTTTCACAGTTCATCAGCACTAAAGCGCCCGTTTGATTTTTTTCTAAAATCTCTACGCCTTTAGCAGCGCCAGCTAATAATTGGGAACAAAAATCAGGCTTTCCATCCGCCATTAGTGCAAAGCGATGCCTAAAGCTTTCCCGCCCATGCACTTGTGTATAGGCAATATCCCCCATACTTTGATGTGAAAATAAGTCAGATTTTACATGCCCCTTCCATTGATCAATAAGCAATTCAAGCCCTTCCGAAGTTTTTGCAGAAAGTACAAATGGGTGCTGACGATTGTCTAAAATGGGATGCCAAATTTTGGGGCATGTTTTCTGTGAGTATTCAGCGAGTATTACATGCGCATTAGCCCCGCCAAATCCAAATGAACTTACTCCAGCAACTCGTTCCTCACCATCGAGTGAAGTCCAAGGTGCGGTTTCTAAAGATAAATAAAATGGGGAGTGCTCAAAATCAATAATAGGATTAATAGTGTGAATATTTAAGGTAGGGACTAATTGGGCGTGTTTTAGCATTAGCAAAACTTTAATGACACCCGCCACACCAGCAGCCGCTTCCAAGTGCCCAATATTGGTTTTCACTGATCCCAGGGCACAATAGCGTGTTTTTTTACTGTGAAAAGCCTGAATTAAACCTTCCACCTCAATAGGATCTCCCAAAGAAGTCCCAGTGCCATGCGCTTCAATATAGCTAATATGTTCAGGATCAATGCCTGCAGATTCTTGCGCGGCTTGAATCACATCACGCTGTGCTTCTACCTTAGGAGCCGTAATTGAGGTGCTTTTCCCCGTATGATTTACAGCTGTTCCTTTCAAAATACCATGAATCCGATGTCCTTTTTTCACCGCATTTTCTAAGCTTGTCAGTAATAAAATTCCAACGCCTTCCCCTGGCACATAGCCATCAGCATCACTATCAAAGGTTTTACATTGTCCATCGGGACTTAGCATACGAGATTTTGAGAACGAAATATATTTCCAGGGATGGCAAATCACGCTTACCCCAGCTGCAAAGGCATATTCACTTTCGCCTATATTTAGGCTGCGTTTTGCATCATGCAAGGCTACTAAAGAAGAGGAGCAAGCGGTATCAATCGATTTACTTTCTCCATTTAACCCAAGATAAAACGAAATGCGATTCGCTAGAATTCCTTCATAATTACCCAGGCATGCATAACTGTCGGTGGGCTCATCCGAGTTGGCTAAACGTTGTTGGTAGTCAATAGCCATAACGCCAACATAGACCGAAGTTGTATTTTTCT
This sequence comes from uncultured Gammaproteobacteria bacterium, assembly GCA_963711375.1. Taxonomy (GTDB): domain Bacteria; phylum Pseudomonadota; class Gammaproteobacteria; order Coxiellales; family Coxiellaceae; genus CAVQDV01. The sequence goes on along the minus strand of CAVQDV010000005.1, from coordinate 639,617 downwards.
GCAAATATTCTGCCGTAATTCCTGCATCTTCAATGCAATGCCAGGCTTCTTCTAAGAGCAAGCGTTGTTGAGGGTCCATATTTAGGGCTTCACGAGGTGAAATGTGAAAAAATTGATTATCGAAAGATGAAATGTCATCCAGAAGACCTGCCCATTTGCTCACACTCGTTTCAGGTGTAGAGGGATCTTGCGAATAATATTGCTGTATATCCCACCGATCTATTGGGATCTCGCGAATGCTATTTATAGAATTTTTTAAATTTTCCCAGTAGTCTGCATAATTTTTTGCGTCAGGTAAACGGCAGGCCATCCCAATGATGGCAATGTCATTGGCATGTGTTTCGGGGTTGTTCTTTAGATTGGTCTTAAATCCCTTATCGTTCATATATTATCCATAACTTTATAAGGCGTAGAGTTGCCTTTTAATCTCCATTGCACGGAGACTACCAGATGATGTATCGCAAAGGAAGTCTCGGGAAGATATTATTGTATCTGCGAAGGGGGCCCTGATTCAGTCTCCTTTCTCGGGTGGTCTGGTGAATCAATTTCCGCTCGCGTATAATGAGAGTGTTGCCGCTCACAAGGATGGTGGTTTTTTAAACAGAGGATGTGCTCATGGAACAATTTGGAAGTTATAGAATAGATAAAGCTGTACACACAGATGAGAAGTTTGTTATTTATCAAGCAAAGGATTCGCAGGAAAAATCCGTTTATCTCAAGGCTCTTAGAGCAGAGTTTCCAGATTTAAAGGATGTGGCACGGCTGCAGAGAGAGCACAATTTAATTAATCAACTCGATTCTAAGGAAATTATTAAAACCCTTGGCTTAGTTCGACAGGGGCATCAAGTGGCTATGGTCATGGAAGCGCTTCCAGAAGCTGTTACTTTGCAAGAATATTGTAAAAATAAACCCTGTACTGTCGAAGAATTTTTAATTATCGCTACACAAATTGCGCAAGGTTTAATGGTGCTACATGAAAATAAAATTATTCACAAAGACCTTATCCCTTCAAATGTTCTATTTTCTAAGAAAAATCAACTTATTAAAATAATTGATTTTGGAATTTCCACTCAAGCATTAAAAGAAAAATCTGAAGTTGCGGGCTTGAACGTCACTAATGCATCATTGCCTTATATTGCACCCGAACAAACGGGTTGGATAAATACTGATTTAGATTATCGAGCGGATTTTTATTCCCTAGGCTGCACATTTTATGAAATGCTTACAGGAAAGCCGCCTTTTTCTGCTGAAAAAAAATCCGATTTTTTTAAGCAGCACATTAATCAGAAGCTTCCGCCGGTTAATGAAATTAATTCGGCTGTTCCCTCTGTTATATCGAATATCATTGCAAGATTACTTGAAAAAGAGCCCGAACATCGCTACCAAAGTAGCTATGGCCTTTACAGAGATCTCATTAAATGCCAGGGTCTTGGTGCAAAAACGGATCTTACCTGGTCTTTTCCTTTAGCAGAAGACGATGTTGCGGATCGATTTATTATTTCCAACAAGCTATATGGACGTGCTAGAGAAATTTCTCTTTTAAAGCAAGAGATCGTGAACACCAATCAACAAAATAAGTTGAAATTAATTACCGTATCTGGCTTTTCAGGTATTGGTAAAACCTCGCTTGTAAAAGAGGCTGAACTGCAAATTAAATTAACGAATGGTATTTTCGTTAGCGGAAAATTTGATCAGTACCAAAGGGAGCTCCCCTATCACGCTTTAACGCAGGCCTTTAACGAAATTATCGATCGTGCTATGCAATCGGATGAAAAAATTTATTGGTTAGAAGTATTAAAGGAGGCTTTCGGGAAAAATGGTCGAATACTTATAGATGTGATTCCAAAATTAAAAAATGTTTTGGGTGACCTCCCTCCTGTCCCCGAGTTGGGAACCAAGGAGTCCTATAACCGATTTTTAGCAACTGTAAATCAATTCATCCAAATCTTTTTAAAACCAGGGCATCCCTTGGTCATGTTTATTGATGATTTACAATGGGCACCAACGGCTTCTCTTAATTTGCTGGATGAAATTGCTGAAAAAAATAAAAATAATCCTTTAATTTTGATTCTTTCTTATCGCAGCAATGAAGTGGATGAAGCACATCCATTAACAGCGCTCCTTTCAACGCTCGATAAAATATCCATACTCAATAAAATTGAACTATTGCCATTAAAAAAAGAGGATATTAATAAAATAATTGCTGATTCTTTGCATAGTCATCAAAAAGGCTGTGAAGATTTGGCAGAAATAATTTTTGAACGAAGCTCGGGGAACCCATTTTTTGCTGGGGAATTGTTAAACAATTTGCACACTCAGCGTTTAATCGATTTCGATTACGAAAGTGGTGAATGGCGCTGGGATATTGAAAAGATTCGAGCGGTGCGTAGTAGTGATAATGTTGTTGAATTTATGATTTCACGTCTCAATCAATTGCCTGAATTTACCCGCGAATTATTAAAAAAAGCGGCTTGTATTGGTAGGCAATTTGACACAACCTTACTCACGCAGGTTTCAAAAAATGAGGAAGCCTCTGTCGCCAGTGAATTATTTGAGTCTTTGAAATTAGGACTGTTAATTCCAGTTATTAGTGAGGATGAAGAGGGAGACCTTTACGATACTCATGCCACGTATCAATTTCAGCATGATAGAATTCAGCAAGCAGCCTATGAGATGATTGACGCCAATGAAAAACCAGCCATTCATCTGCTCATCGGAAAAACTTTGCAGAATAATTATCGCGATTCAGGGATTGAAGATAAAATCGTTTCTATCACGGATCACATGAATAAGGCTAGAATTCTACTTTCAAGCGAGTCAGAAAAATTAGAATTAGCTAAATTGAATCTTGCAGCAGGCATTAGAGCAAATGAATCTGTCGCTTACCATACCGCCTTTGAATTTTTAAAAATTGGTATTTCTCTTCTCGAACCAAAAAGTTGGAATAACCATTATCGGCTGACTTATGACCTTTTTGAGCATTACTCTCAAAATGCTTTCCTTAGTGGCGAGCTCTCTGAGGAGCGGACTAGCAACGAAATGCTTCTTGCTCATGCCCGCACACCGCTTGAAAAGGCAAAGATTTATCGAATGCGCGCTATTCAGCAAATTATAAATGGAAAATCTGAAGAGGCCTTGGATGACTGTATTAAAGGACTTAGTTTGCTTAATATCAAAATGAAAAAGAAGGTTACGACCTTTTCAGTTCTTGTTGAATTGATGAAGACAAAGTATCGCCAACTATTTAGGTCAATTCCGAGTCTTGGAAATTTGCCACTGATGGAGAACCCTGAAAAAATAGTTGCTATGCAATTGCTGGTAGAAATGATTGCTCCCTGCTACGTACTGGGCAAGAAAAATTTATTTGCAAAAAGCATATTAAGACAAGTAAATTTGTCTATTCAATATGGGAACACAAAAGAAGCGGCCTACTCCTATGCCACATATGGTTTATTACTTAATGCCTTTTTTAACCAACCTAACCCAGCGTATGAATTTGGAAAGATGGCGGTCGAATTGAATAAAAAACTTGACGACGTTAGCCTGAGAGCACGTACTCTTTTTGTGTTTTATGCCTTTATTTATCCATGGAATCGTCCGATACACACCCTTTATGATATGTACCCTGAAATTATAAAAGTTGCTTATCAGTCGGGTGATTTGCTTTACGCAACCTATGCGATCGATCAATATTCCGTGTTACAACCCAAGGATACTTTGAGAAATTGTACAGAAATTGCTAAGAAATACATTGAAACAGTCGGAGCCACAAAATATGATGATTCCTTACTTTTTATAAAAACCCTCCAGCAATTCAGGCTCAGCTTGCAGGATCGAGAAAATTCAGATCATTTTAAAATTGACTCTGAGAGTGAAATCGAATTTGTAAAGAATTTGAGATCCTTACAATTCGACTCCTCAATCACAGTCTACCTTATCAAAAAGATAGAAGATTGCTACTTTTTTTCAGATTACCAAAAAGCCTATAGTTTATTGAATGAATGCGAAAAAAGCTTAGAAGCGCAGCTGAGTGCGGTAATTACGGAAGAGTTTTATGTTTTTGCAGCACTCACCCTGGCTCGGCAATATGAAAAAGCTGATTCAAGTGAAAAGAAAAAAATCTTGGCCCAAATGAACCGCCACTATCAAAAAGTTCGAAAGTGGGCCTCTCATTGCAAACTCAACTTCTTGCAGCATGCTTTTTTATTAGAAGCAACGATTCTTAGAGTACAAAACAAAAAGAAAAAAGCGGCGCTCATTTATGAAAAGGCTCTTGCTGCAGCACAGGAAAATAATTTTCTGCATGATGAAGCTTTAATATGTGAGGAGATTGGTGGAGAAAAATACATTAAACAAGCCCATTACGCTTATCTTCAATGGGGGGCCTTGGCCAAGGTGAAACAACTTGAATTGATTTATCCTTATTTAAAATAACATTTACTGGCTCGTACTGTGACTTGATGGTAAGTTTCATTGCATTGTAATATATCCAACAACTCGATGGGAGCCTTGATGAAAAAAATAATCTACATATCAGATCCTGAAATATTGGCGATTCCAATTATGGAGTGCCATGAAGAAATGGTGGATTTAAAAAATCAGGAAGAACTTAAATTTGGTCCCCCTCCTGAGACTCCTTTAACCGCGCCGCATTATACCTTAATGCGAAAAACCATTTATGAAAAATTGTGTCAGGCACAACATGATTTACCTCAAGGTTTCCGATTTCGGATTTATGAAGGATTTCGCAGTCTCGAAGTACAGAAAATGCTCTTTGATCAGGAATATCAGTTGGTGAAAAATAAAGCACAAGAAAAGTCTCATGCTGAAATTTTTCATGAGACTACACGTTTAGTATCGCCCGTTATTAATTTAGACGGTACAAAAAATATTCCACCGCATAATACTGGAAGTGCCGTTGATGTCGAAATAATTGACAATAATGGTCGTGTCCTTGAAATGGGGATGGAAGCAAAAGATTGGCCAACGGTTAATCCGAATTTGTGCATGACACATTGTGAAAATTTAGATACGGCCTTTCAAAAAAATCGGGATATTTTATTTGATGTCATGCACGCTCATGATTTTGTCAATTATCCAACCGAGTGGTGGCATTTTTCTTATGGGGATCGGTATTGGGCTTTTCATAAAAATAAAAGCCATGCCATTTATGGGGCTGTGGATGAAAGTGGGAAATAATACCCGTCGCGCTTGCTGCGCGCCGACCTCTCCCGCAATGGGAGAGGTTAATATTCTCGCCTCCGTTTTGCCGGGGCGGGGTACTGAGGTATATCAAATTTTGAACAAAAAAACCAACTGAACCCCCCGCTTAGAAATATTCAAGAATTTACATTCAAAAAACAATATAACTATAAGAAAATAAATTAATTTCTAAATTTCCTCACAAATCTCTTAAATTGGCGCAATTTTCTATAGTGCTTTTCACATTTTTAGCTTACAATCATGATTTATCAGCTTTTCCCAGGTGGGGAAAGTTTTTTGTGATGAAATTTAGGGATGAATTATTTCAGCATAGGGAGACTGAAGACGTATGTCTAAGAAAAAACCAAATAAGAATTTAATTGTGGCCCTCGATATTGGCACTAGCAAAATTGCAGCGCTTGTTGGTGAGGTATCAGAAGATAACCAAATCCAAGTGGTTGGGTTTGGCTCGCACCCCTCGCGGGGATTAAAACGCGGCGTGGTGGTTAATATTGAATCAACCGTTCAGTCCATTCAGCGCGCCCTAGAAGAAGCCGAATTGATGGCCGGCTGCGAAATTCATTCCGCCTATACCGGAATTTCCGGTGATCATATTAGTAGCCTAAATTCACACGGTATCGTGGCTATTCGCGACCGAGAAGTGAACCAATCGGATGTGGATCGTGTCATCGATGCAGCAAAGGCGGTGGCTATTCCAGCCGATCAACGAATTTTGCATATTTTGCCACAGGAATTTATTGTCGATCAGCAGGATGGCGTTCGTGAACCCGTAGGCATGTCCGGCGTGCGACTGGAAGCAAAAGTACATATTGTCACCGGCGCGATGAGCGCGGTGCAAAACATCACGAAATGTGTTCGTCGTTGTGGGCTTCAAGTGAATGATATTGTTCTGCAACAGCTCGCCTCTAGTTATGCTGTGTTGACAGAGGATGAGCGCGAGCTTGGCGTTTGCATGGTCGATATTGGTGGTGGCACTACTGACATTGCGATTTATACCGAAGGCGCGATCCGTTATACCTCGGTAATTCCGATCGCAGGCGATCACGTCACAAACGATTTAGCCGTGGCCTTAAGAACCCCAACGCAATATGCCGAACAAATTAAAATTAAGCACGCCCACGCGACATTAACCGGCGTGGATCCAGAAGAAATGATTCAGGTTCCCAGCGTTTCAAAACGTCCACCACGTCAGGTGCATAAATCGGCCCTCACGCAAGTGGTTGGCGCACGTTACGAAGAATTATTTGCTCTCGTGCATGCGGAATTACGTCGCAGTGGGCTAGAAGATTTAATTTCGGCTGGAATTGTTATTACTGGCGGCGGTTCTCGTATGCCTGGCGTCGTTGAATTAGCGGAAAAGGTTTTCCAAATTCCTGTTCGCATCGGCATTCCACAAAATGTCAGCGGGCTCGTGGATGTTCGTGAAAATCCAAGTTATTCAACGGGTGTTGGATTATTACTTCATGGTTTATTGCAGCAAACTACCGGCATGACGTTTGACGTTAATCCTTCCACCAATTTGTGGGACAGGATGCGCAACTGGTTTAACGGAAATTTTTAACAAAGGAGCTATTACATGTTTGAACTCGGAGATACTTTTCATCACAGCGCTAAAATTAAAGTGATTGGCGTCGGCGGTGGAGGTGGCAATGCCATTGAACATATGATGGCGGAACATATTGAAGGTGTGGAATTTATTTGCGCGAATACCGACGCGCAAGCCTTAACGCGTACGAGTGCGCGAACCATTCTGCAATTAGGCGAAGAAATTACAAAAGGTTTAGGCGCTGGGGCGAATCCCGATGTGGGCCGTCAAGCCGCCGAAGAAAATCGCGAAAAAGTGCGCGATCTTCTAGAAGGAACCGACATGGTATTTATTACTGCTGGTATGGGTGGCGGAACCGGAACGGGTGCCGCGCCTATTATTGCAGAAGTGGCAAAAGAGCTCGGAATTTTAACAGTTGCCGTGGTCACAAAACCCTTTGCATTCGAAGGCCGCAAGCGCATGGAAATTGCGGAAAAAGGCATCGAACAATTAAGCAAATTTGTCGATTCATTAATTACCATTCCCAATAATAAATTGTTAACGGTGCTTGGAAAAAATATTTCTTTATTAAATGCATTTAAAGCGGCGAATAATGTTTTATTAGGGGCTGTGCAAGGCATTGCCGATTTAATTACCCGTCCAGGCTTAATTAATGTGGATTTTGCTGATGTTCGCACCGTCATGTCTGAAATGGGCATGGCTATGATGGGAACGGGCGTTTCCAGCGGTGAAAATCGCGCTCGTGAAGCGGCAGAAGCAGCAATTGCTAGTCCATTATTGGAAGATATCGATTTTTCTGGAGCTCGTGGCGTCTTAGTGAATATCACCGCTGGCATGGATATGTCGATTGGTGAATTCGAAGCTGTGGGTGAAGCGATTAAATCCTTTGCTTCCGAAAATGCCACCGTGGTTGTTGGTACTGTTATCGATCCTGAAATGAGTGATGAATTACGCGTGACGGTGGTGGTTACTGGCCTTAATCGGCAAGGTGGTCGTGAAGGAGCTCAAAGCCGTCCGGCAATGGCTCGTAGCACGACGAAGAGTGACGGCTCACCGGATTATCACGCCCTTGATCGTCCTGCCTATATGCGCAATCAAGATGCGCCTCGTGAGTCCTCCGAAGCGGATGATTATAAGGACAAGGACGTAGAATATTTGGATATTCCAGCCTTCCTACGTAAGCAGGAAGCTCTGGAGTAAGAGCGGGAGAGGGGATGATACCCAGGAAGAATCTCAGGATGACACTGGAATCCCTCTCTGCTACAATCGTCCGTCATTTGAATATGGATAATAGAATAGCTTGAAACAACGTACATTAAAAAACAGTATTCGCGTCACTGGTGTGGGTGTCCACAACGGTGAAAAGGTCTATGTCACCTTGCGTCCGGCGCCGATTGATGCCGGCGTAATTTTTCGTCGCACGGATCTTCATCCGGCCGTAGAAATACCGGCAAAAGTCGAATATATCGGCGACACTCGGATGTGCACCTGCTTAGAAAAAGGGGCGGCCAAAATCGCCACCGTCGAGCATTTATTATCAGCGCTTTCTGGTCTTGGCATCGACAATATTTATATCGACGTCACAGCACCTGAATTACCCATTATGGATGGCAGCGCGGGTCCTTTCATTTTCTTAATTCAATCGGCCGGCATCGAAGAGCAAGACGCCTTAAAAAAATTCGTGCTTATCAAAAAGACAGTCGAAGTCACCGAAGATGGCGGTAAAAAGGCGACCGTTTCTCCTTTCCATGGATTTAAAGTAAATTTTGCCCTGGAATATGAGCACCCTTTATTTAGCTCCAAAAACCAATTAGCGTCTTTTGATTTCTCTACAACTTCCTATGTAAAAGAAGTGTCGCGCGCGCGCACCTTTGGTTTTTTAGCGGATTATGACTATATTCGCCAAAATGAATTATCCAAGGGCGCGAGCTTAGATAATGTTGTCGTCATCGATGAAAACAATATTTTAAATGAAGACGGCCTGCGTTACCCAGATGAATTTGTTAAACACAAAGTCTTAGATGTCATCGGCGATTTATATCTGCTAGGCCACAATGTTTTAGGCGAATTCAGCGGCTTTAAATCCGGCCACCACTTAAATTCCCGGCTTTTACAGGCCATATTAGCCGACAAAACCGCCTGGGAAATTGTTACCTTTAACCCCGCAGAAGAAGTCCCCATCGCCTTCAGCGAAATTATCGCCAGCGAAGCTGCTTAATCGCCCCTACTGGTATTAACGCTTTTATCCTTTAAGATTCCCTTAAGGTTTTCCTCGTTGACAAATTTTTGTTTGGCGGTACTATTCGGGGATAATGGAAAAGACTTAGGTAAAGGAGCGTTTACATGAAAAATCCTCAAATGAATGCGAAGGGTCTTCCACTAGAAGAAGCAGGGAAATACATACAGTCTTTTGATCTACGCGTTGTACATGATCGACTGGTCAAAATTGACAAGTGGCCAGCAGACCAAGCTACAGAAGCCTGCGCCCAATATAGAAATTTTCTGCTTTTAAAAAAGAAATATGGTTCCCAATATGAGCTTCCCCCCTCCTATGATATGGACGAAGTTTGGCATGCCCATATTTTGCATACCAAGGATTACACGGAATTTTGCGATCTTGTTTTTGGTGAGTTTTTGCATCATCATCCTCATGAAGGTGATGGCGGATCTGCAAGAGTTGCTGAATTAGCCGATCTGTTTGAAAATCAAACTCAGAGGCTGTATCAGTTAGAATTTGGTGAGCCAATTTATGCCGTTCGGATTTCGTTTCGAAGCCTTTTTAATATTTTATGGAATAGACTTTTTAAGTCTAAGATTTCTTTAGTCGTTGAGAAGGGAGATTAAGATGAAGCTATTAAAACTCATGTTTAGAAAGATGAAAGCTCATACTGCTTGGTGCGTTTAAAAACATGAAAATTTTAAGGGATTTAATTCATTGACTCAGGAGTTATATCAAACGGAGCTTGCTAACCAAAGTAAAAACAAAGATATCAAACAGGAGTAAGAGTATGAATATGCTGATCGTAGACCTTTCAATGTTAGGCATGATTATTGGTTTAATCGGATTAGCTTGGTCTTATACAGCCAAGTAATCAAAAAATGGTGCTCACAACAACAAGGAGATAAATGGTATTTTTTATTAAAAAACTGTTTCAAAAAAAACGTGCGAAATGTGCATTTTGTGCGTAGTCATTAATTGCAAAATACAACCTGCTTAGAAAACAGGTTGATTTGACTAAAAAAAATCATTCCCACAGCAGGGGTGTGATCTCAACAAAACAAGGAGAAAAAAATGAAATTAATCATTAAAAAACTGTTCAAAAAAACACATGCGAAATGTGCAATTTGTGCGTAGTCATTAATTGCGACATACAACCTGCTTAGAAAACAGGTTGATCTGAGCAAAAAAAAATCTTTCCCACAACAGGGGTGAGACTTCAATAAAACAAGGAGAAAAGAATGAAATTAATCATTAAGAAACTATTCAAAAAAAAACGTGCGAAATGTGCACTTTGTGCGTAGTCATTAATTGCAACATACAACCTGCTTAAAAAGCAGGCTGTATGATTGCTTCTCAAAGTTTCCACCAAAAATGTTTCGTACTATTTTCCTTTTCAATTATCTTTTTGTTAATTATGCTGTTGATTTGATTTTGAGTTTTCTTTAAAAACGCATCGTTTTCTTCTATATTAATTTTACAGAGCTGATCTGAGGACATGGTGTATATGTTTTGTACGATACCTGCTGCATAACTTTGAACTTCTCGGCTAACAGAAAACCGAAGATTCGCAGTATTCGTGACAATATCCCCAGCTGCGAGATTTCGAAGCTTTTTAAGTTCGATTTTTTTCTTGGGATCCGTAATCGGACAATCAAGCGACTGATTTATGATTAATATCCGGGCAGAAGTGATGGATCGATTTAAATCGGATTGGTAATTTCTAATGATTAAGATTTGCTTCTCAATGCTATTTGCATTTATCTGTGCAAGTTGTTCCCACCAGGTAAACAAAAATCCAAAAAAACCGGTGAATGCAATAATGGCAGCCCAAAACGAAGGATGCTTATAGAAACGGCGCTTAATATAGGACTCTTCCATACGAAGGGAAAATTTTTCAAGGGTATTTGCAATGCGATCCACATGAGGGATGAGTAGCTGACGATCATCAAGCTTCGATTTATCTTCATCGTTATTTATGTTTTCATTAATTTTTTTACTCATAATTATTTTCCAACATGGGGTTCCGCAATTTAAATTTAGTTGAGTAATTGATCAGCGTTTGAAAATCAACCTAAACAAATAAGGTTTGCACGAAAAAATCGCTTAAGGCTAGATGAAATCTATTTGAAAATTTGATTTGTTCATACCACTACTCACTCACCAAGCCCCACGATAAAAATTTTATTTCATTGGAATTTTTCATTAATTATATAATTATCGTTTTTCTCACCAATCCAAAATTCATCAATCAATTAAATAAATCACTTAAGCCAATTATAGTACTGTTTTAAAAAAGTTCAATTCCGGTTTTTCTATTTTAAATTGTTTATTTTTCAAGTCCTTAGGCAATTTCCTGGCCCTTTTTTCTCATTTTTCAATTATGAGCACATTGTGTTCAAGTAAGAAAGTGCGCTCCCGTCATTACCACAATTTGGCTTTGTTATGTCAATTTGTCACATTTTTTTCATATTTTTATTGTAAAATTGGCCGAATAACATGAAGCAGCTTCCAGGAGCTCATGATCGGCTGTTTCTGCCCAATTCAAAAAAACGAGATGAGTATTTTTTATGAGAGTTGAGAAACCTAATTCAGAATCAAAAGATTCGCCCAGCAATTCTAGAGTAGCTTTTGGAAGCGCAGCGGCGCGCCTAGTCGAGAATTTTACACCGGGTGGTCATCCATTAAATGTTATTCGCATGCATTACAATGCAAATCCAAATAATAAGAACATCATTAGATCCATATGGGGACAAGGTGGAGTATTAGCGTTTTATAAAGGAATCAGTTGGAATATTATCCCAGCAAGCGTCGGAGCTGGTTTTAGAATGGCTGTCACCAATACGGCTGATAAAATAACCTCGACCGTGGTTCCGAATGACTATAAAACTACCCGGGCAATATTCATTGGTCTTCTTAGTCCAGCGATATCGACATTAATATTGTGTCCATTTGGAAGAATGCAAACCTGGGTCGTTACAGATTCTGAAAAAACCACATTGAGAAGCCATATTGCTAAAAAAGGATTTTTAGATTTATGGGTTGGCGCGCGCATTGCCTATTTACGCACGGCGACAATTTCCGTTAGCTTTAATGTGATGTACGTCAATTTAGTAAATCATATTTTGAAAGCAACAAGCACTTTTCCATCAAATGAAACAACGATGACCTTATATTTAGCAGCCGCTGCCGGCATAGCGGCTGCGCCCCATGCATTATTAACCACGCCAATCGATATGATTAAAGATCAAATGCAAAAATGTGACGGCATTAAGGAACACAGGCTTTATCACGCCACAACATCCATTTATCAGCGATATGGTCTTTGGGGGATGTTGAGAACAGCACCATTAAAAGTAGTAAGATCGGGATGGTATTTTGCGTTTACGACTGCATTTATGCACAATATGGGCGCGCTCCCAAATTATATGCGACCACCAGAACAGGACAAAGACAATAATCATCCGGCTAATCGGATGTAAAGGAGGAAAATAATGAGAAAACAAGAATTACTAAAGGAATTACCAAGCCATGTAAAAGACTACAATGGTCTAATGGACATGTTTACGAATATCCGCTCGAATGATTTTTTTAACCATGGTGACTTAAGCTATTACCACAAAGTATTAAGCCTCTTTGATAATCCTGAAAAAAGCTTAGGAAAAGTGGTTTATGTCACAGGAACGAATGGCAAAGGCAGTGTCACTTGGAAATCGGCGCGTTCTATTGAGGCTATGCCTTCTGATCATGCAATAAAAGTGGGTTTATACGTATCGCCCAATATATATGAATTTGAAGAGCGAATAAGCATTAATGGTAAGCCAATCGCACAGACGGATATGGTCAAATATGCGAATATTATTTTAGAAAAATTATACCCAAAATCTCTCAGTACCGAACTGGACGCTGACGATTTTAGAATTGGAATGGTCGGTATTTTAGCTACCATAGCCTTTCTTTATTTTCGTGATCAACAAGTGGATTATTCTGTTATTGAAGGTGGTATCGGTGTGAAGCTTGATCACACGAATGTAGTAAATCCCGCTATTTCTGTTATTACCTCGATAGCACTGGACCATGTTCCGATGCTGGGTAACAATGTCGAAGAAATTGCAGAAGATAAGGCGCATATTATTCGGACAGGAGTTCCTGTAGTAATCGGTCCAAGAGTACGATTTGCGGGAGAAGCTTTATCGCGAATTCTTAAAAAAGCCGAATCCATGAAACTATTAGATAATGAAATAGTGCAGGTTCAATGTCCTTTAAAAAATGTTTTTGAGTTAGATAATCAGGAAACCGCAAAAGCCATTCTTCGTACCTTATTCGGCTCGCAATTTCAATTTAAAGATGTTTTCTATACTTCACCGCCTGGTCGATATCATAAAATTTTCTACAGAGTAGCAGGCCAAGAAATCCCATGCATCTTTGATGTCGGACATAATGCAGATGGATTTAATGCGACATTTTCAAGGTGCGTTAATGATTTTCAAGGATATAAATTCATTTTAATGTGCGGAATTAGCCCAACCAAAAATATTATTGACATTGGCAAGGTAATAAATGAATTACCAAATCTTGGCTCCGTATTATTATATAATGATAACTTTAGATTATCGGCAACCAGTGAAATATCAAAGCATCTTAGAGATGATCTGGATGTTAAAAATTATGACGAAAACCTGGGGATCGATTCTCATTTGGAAGCAATAATTAAAAATTCCGACCAAAAATATTGCGTGATAGTGATTGGCTCGTTTTATACCGTGAAAGGCATTAGTACCGCTATGAAGGTGAATCTTTGCGAACTTAGAAATGTACATATGCCTAATGCACAGCTTTTAGTGGCACCCAATATAGAAAATACATTATGGGACCGTGAGCAAGACGAGCAAGTTTCTAATAAAAAAGAGGCTGTTTCAGAAAACATTTTTCATCATTAAATGCAATGGACACATGTTGGCGCGCATTATATTCTGCAAACCAGAGCCGCTGTACTCAATAATGGATTGCAGAGTCATTTAATTTTTCCGAGTAAAAAATGCCACAATGGAATAACATGAATAAAATCGGGGATATTTTTTGAAAGATTACGTGGCCAGTTTGCCGTTATCAAAAATTTTTCGGCCTTTGGATATTTTTCATGTGCCTCTACTAATGATCGGGTTTCACGTAACAATACCGATTCATCATCCAAGCCATCGTAGGCCACTTGAATAAATTGAGTAAGTTCAGTGCCTTCTCGCAAAACCAAATCGACTTCGCCTAAGCCTTTCCAATAAAAAATGCCATCATTTTCTTTGCGCGACAATTGATTATAAACACAGGTTTCTATCAACTTACCCAGTTCTAGCGTGGAGGACATATTTGCAATGTGTCGAAAGCCTAAATCATGACAATGGGTTTTTTTAGGATTACGATTAATTTCGGCGGCTTTTCGGCTATACATAGATAAAAAACTCACTAAAAAGGCTTCCTCTATGTAAGCACAGTAATTTTGAATGACGCTTTGTGAAACATCATAAACCTGCGCTAAACGTTTATAGGTCACGCGACAGCTTGTTTGCGTCAGTAAATAAATCGCAATTTCTCGCAATAAACGAATATTCCGTATGTCATGCCGTAATGCGATATCTTTAAATAAAATATCGTCTAAATAGCCTCGCAATAGACTTCGTTTATTATTTTCATTTTCAGTTAATACCACTCGAGGCAGCCCACCCCAGGTCAAATAAGTTTTTAGCGCGGCTTGAATTTCCGGTGGTGGCGTTAATGACAGTGGCGCTGCTGGAATTTTAATAGCGTTGAATTCCAAAAATTCTGTAAAATTTAAGGGGTATACTCGTATATCGATATGACGGCCCGTCAGAAGTGTCGCTAATTCTCGCGACATTATCTGCGCCGAAGAACCCGTCACGATGATTTTTACTTCTTCTGTTTCATTGCGAGCTGTTACCCATCTTTCCCACTCCGGCACCACTTGAACTTCATCAAAAAAAAGATAGGCTTTTCCAGTGGGGTAAACTTCTTCGCGGTAAATTCGGTAGACTTCATCTAGCAAATGAGGGCTAAGATGCCCACTAAATCCGGGGTCTTCAAAATTGATGTAGAACATGGCTTTTTGTGGAACGCCATTTTTCTCAAGCTCATCCATCGCCTGGTACAAAATGGTGGTTTTGCCGGAGCGTCGAAGGCCCGTCAACACAATGGCCTCGGGCAGCCCCATCATTTCCATCACGCGATCGGTGATAGCGCGCCTATGGCCTGGTTTTAATGGGTTTTTGCCCCATCGATTCCAATTCAGTAGAATATCCAGCATCTTTTAAATTCCAGGTTCGACTTTTATACTTTGTCTATTATGGCCCAGTTCGATTGGTATAACAATCGAATTATTCGTTTTTGTTTTCACTACCATCTAACAAAGTAAGATACTCCATTCTGTCGCAAGCCGCGGTTATCATTTCCCAGCCCTGATATTGGATTTTGAATAAGTTTTGGTATTCTTGTGGCCGTAGATCTTTTAAGACCGAAAAGCCCATTTTTTCGTGTTCGCTGTCCATGCTAGAGTGAACCTCGAAAAAATTTGTTTCATAATATTTTGACATAATTTCATGCGCGCTTTTGAAAAATACATTCGCGCTGCTTTCCAAAACAAGATGCATTAGCAGAGTTTTCTCAATGCTGTCGGAAGAAAGCATTTTCCAAGTAAACCACGAAGAGGTTGCCTCCAAAATAGGATCCCAAGTCGCCGGTCTATTGCCCCGGTCAGATAATAGTTCTAGATTATGGTTAATCTCTTCATTTATATGTTTTTGACTAATCGAAATAAAGGGTTCATTAAAAGTGGTAGCATGACGAACCATCACAGCTTTTTGAAAATAGTCAGAAAATAATTGAAGGCAGCTTAGCAACTTTTCTCGGGTTAGTTTTTCATGAATAGAGTCGCTGTTAATCAGCTGCATTATTTTACTTTTACTGAATATTTCAGCTAAAGCCCAATTTTTTTTAATGAGAGTATCAAATAAAATTTCGGATTCATTGTTCATCAAGTATTCTCCACGAATTCATTAGTATATTTGGAAATATTAATTCTTGTTTTTACTGGGTCCTGAATCCATGGAAAAAGATCCTTAAGATTATCAAAACTATTCGCGAGCCTATTAGCGAGGGGCTGAGAATGTTCTGCACTTTTCAATAATTGAATGATGTGAATTGGAAGGGGGGAAAGTAGGATATTAGACCATAGGGTGGCTTTCTCAGCGTAATCCCACAACTGAGAAAACACCTCACTTGCCCACTCAGGAGTAAAATCACTGGGGGAGGTATTTTTAATGGCATCCAGATAAATCTTTGCAGCCCGACTGGCGAGATTGGATCCTTGACCCGCAATAGGGTCGTTTAGAATTACGGCGTCGCCTAAGCCAATTAGAAGAGTGCCATTGTTCGCAAGTGCAAATGGTTTTCGTATCGTAGGTGTAATAGAACCGCAAATAAGTCCTTTAGGATCGGCAAGCTCAATTTCGGCGCATCTTTCAGCCTCCCAAGGGACATATTGGCGCAAAAGATTTTTTGCCAGATCTATTTTATTTGTGAGGTTTTTGTGATCAAAAGTATTCCAACAATCGAGTGGGCCACCAGGAACACCTTCAAAAAGCATCATTTCACAAGCCCCATTAACACTAATCCCTGGAGTTGTGAAGTATTCTCCAATATTGGGAATGATATTGGCTGATATACCTGGTGAAAAATGTGGTTTCATCCCCTTTACAGCTAGTAAACATATTGCTCGTTGGGGAATTTGATGAGGGCTTGCCTCTTTGTTTATTTCAAAGAGGGTGTTGAGATTATTTTTTCCACTTGCGATGATAATGAGGTCATAATCTTGTGCTAGAGTATCAATATCATCTGTCGATATGGATTTAATAATTATTGTGCCACCGAAATCTTCAAAAATTTTCATCCATTGAGGAAATTTAATTCTTTGATCAACGGATTGGAAGGGCATATTACAAACACCATTCCAGTTAATTTCTTGGCTACCCAGAACTTGTCCAGAGATGGAAAACCGAACCGTACTATTTTTTGGAGCCTCATTTTCCCATAGATTGAGATCAAGTTCTTTTTCATAGCTTAACGCCGTATGAAACATGACTTGGCTCGAAGTAATATATCCACTCGAAATAGCTTCTGCGAAATACTCAGAATATATCGTTGTAGATATACCGTTTTTTTGTAGGCCTATTCCAAGCTGCAAGCCAGCTTGGCCTGCGCCAATAATTGCAATTTTCACTGCAATACTCCTGTTCTTGCAAATTTTTGTAGCAATTCCCGCTTTAGTGGGAATTGCTGTAAATTTATTATTCGGATTTATAAGAAGCGGCGATCCGGCTGGCTTCATCATAAATGCCTTTAACTAGGGTTAAGGTATTGGCAACATCTTCAATTTTTAAATGTTCCAGACCATGTCTGCGGAATAAATCGATAAGTATATTTCGCCTAGCATCTGTAAAAAGAGTTGTATTTTTTAAACCGGCTTCCGTCAATGTATAACTAGGGGCCTTTTTCTTGCTTTCAGTTTTTGCTTTCTCAACAAAGCCTATTTTAATGAGTTTCACAAGGGAGTATTGAATATTACTGGCATCGTCGCGGTTGAGTAATCTTGCTAATTCGTAAATCGTTTTTGGTCTGTCTTTCATGCGAATGATATGGAGTATCGCCAGTTCCGTAGCATTAAGGGGGTCGCTACAGACAAATTGTTCGCAATCTTCTTGCCAACGTGTGAAACCATTAAAGACGCGCCATAGCTTAAACTCAAATTCAGTTACGAGCTCCTCGTCATGGTTTTCAGCCAAGTGCCATTTTTTAGTAAGCTCTTCGGTCATAGTGTTTCCTACGGGTTAGCCGCTATTTAGGCCATCATCTTAAAATATCTATGGAAGGATAGTAAGGGGAATTTATCAAAATTTAGGCAGTATGGCAAATATCTCACAAAATCTTTATCCTAAGTCTTACATATTATTTTTTTATAATCTATATAATTCCTTAAGAATTTCTTAAGGAATTCAAAAGAAGATTTTCAGAATGTACTAGAATTGGTCGACGAAAGCATATTATGTTTTTTATAACTCGAAGCACCATCTGATATCAGCATAGAACGGCCTGACAGAGGGCCGATAGAAATAAACTTAGCAGAGGTCAGAAAATGAAGTTAGAAGTAAACGATTTTTCAAAACAACGAAGGGTCTTATTAGTAGAAGATTCAAAATTAATTCAGCACATAACAATCCATCTTTTGATGGATTTCAATTGTAAAACACACATCGCCAGTAACGGGGTCGAGGCGATCAAGAAATTCAGTACGATTTTCGACCTTGTACTGCTCGATTATTCACTGCCCGACATAACCGGTGATGAACTGTGTAAATTATTTAAAAAAAAGATCCCTAAGCACAAAGTGCCTGTTGTCGCTGTTACTAGTGAAGGAGAAAATCTTAGAAGTCATTGTTTAGAGGTGGGGATGCAGGATTTTTTTTCCAAACCTCTGATGAAAAGCGATGTAAAAATGATTTATGAAAAATTTCTGGACGAAAATAAGAACGTAAATGGCGGATCTCGGCAGATTTCACGATAGGGTGATAAGGCCCTACTCATGGCAGGAAAAAATAAATCTTACTATAAACAGCAGGATAAAAATTAATTTCTTCAGTGTTCTTGCACGGGTATGTTAAAAAGCCCCGGAAAAAAAATTAGGCTTCATTGACCGAGGTAACTTGAGGAGGTATTTTCATCTGCTTAAAATTAGATAGCCTTCTTTATTATCTTTTTTAGCTTCATCGTCTTGGAATGTGTAGACTTGCTTTTTTTCATTTTTCGATTCTGTGGGCGTATAATCCAAGATTTTTCCAAGAATTTTTCGCTCGCTCTCTAAAAGCCTCAAAAGTTTGTTTACCGAAACGGTGAGCGGACTATTCTGCTCAGAGGATCTGGAATTATCATTTTTATATTTTTGGTTGGTTTTGATTAAATTTCCAATCAGATTTTGCCTATTTTCTAAGCTAGAAGCGCTAGGTAAGCGAACGTATTGCTGAAGTAGTGGATTAATTTCAGATAATTCTTTATTTTTTTCTTCCATTAACCAATCTTTAAATTGTTGATAGTGAGTCCCTCGTGTTCGAACATTGCCAGCGGAATCTTTAAAAACAAATACATACGGTTTTTCGTGATGTTTCCCCCAGAGGCTATCCACATGAGTCGCTAAAGAAGTTTTTGGCTTAGGTGCAGGAATAGGGGCTTTACCCGGGGCAGGCGCTGGAGCTACTGCGCGAGCCGGTGAAGACTCAGTTTTTAAAATGAATCTCAGCGCTTCTTCTCGGCTTATTGTGGAATAGTTTTCTAGATCTTTATTATTGCGTACCCTCGGCTTAGCTAGTCCTAGTAAATTTTTAAAAATACCACTAATACTGCCTGAGTTGCCGGCTAGGCTCATGCCATGCATGGCATATTTTCCCAAGACAGTTGAGAAGTTGTTGAAAATCGAGGTAACAGCGTGAAAGATGCTAGCAAGATTGGAGACAAAAATTAATACGGGTGCAAGCACAGAAGCAGTGATTATTTCGGTTTTTTGGGTTACAAGCCAATTTCGTTTATAACGCGCATAACAATATAGGGCACTACAAAATGTGTCCAAAATTGGCGCTAAACCAATTATTGCCACTATGCCTATGAAAGGTGCGATGGGTGCTAAGGGAGTGGCTAAAAGAGCAAGAGCTGTAATGGCCGCGAGTATGGCTACAAGAAGCGTGGCCAGTTTTAGCCCAACGCGAACTTTATCCGTTGTGGTTAATTTAGTTGGCTTTTTAAAATGTGGGTCGAGCCAGCGTTTTGTGGTTTCCTCAAGTTGTTGTGTGAGTTCGAGAAGTTCATTCTTTTTATCCTGGTTAATTTTGTTATTATTTTCAAAATATTTTTTAAAATCGATCGCGAATTGGACCACATCGCGATTGGCGATTAAACAATCTTTGTTGGTTTCAAGAATGGAAGGATCTATGTTGCGCTCTTGGGCTTCATCTTCTTTTGCTTGATTAGTTTCGTCATAACTTTTTAAAGCTCCGATTTTCTCTATTTTACTCTTAAAATTTATCCATTGATAAGGAAGATTGAGGTTTTGAGCCTGGATAGTATTTATCACTTCCCATAATATCTTAGCGGTTTCATTTTTAGCAGCAAAAAGAAATTGTTTTTTTGCCGTTTTTCGCAGGATGTGGTGGTTTCGTTTGGCGAGTTTTATTTCGGCTTTGGCCTCTGAAAGTGTGTCGTTAAAAAAGTTTTCTCGGAAGGAGATTTTTTTTAATTCATTATGCAAGAAAGTGTCCACGATTTCAAAAAGAGATGGGGTATCAGGGATGGGTTCATTTAATCTCCCAGTGAAAAGTGCTTTAGCGACAGTCTTCATGGATTTATCTTTTAATTTGCCCCCAACTAAATCTTTGGCGATTAAAAGTCGGGATTCTTCGGGCGCTTGACCCGGTAAGGTAATTTTTAGAGCGACTCGAGAGGTGTTTTGCCAGAGTTTGGAATTTTGAAGGAATGATGTTACCTTTTCATCCATATTCACTATTTCACCTAGTGTTGCTTGAATTGACTTGAAGGATGCCCCAATTTTGGGGTAAGCAGTATAGATCTCATCCAATTGAGCGACCAAGGTTTTATTCTTTCTATCTTCGACCTCTGAGTCAGTATGACCTTGGCAGTTAGCATTCAACTGTTTTCTTAATTCCTTTTGTTTAAGGCTTATTTTATGGAGTGAAGCTTCAAGCCGTTCCTGCAACTTTTTCAAGACCAGCCTTTAAGCATCCACATAATCATCATTCAGACGTTCTAAGGTGAGTAAGTGTTTTAATTCAATAGAGCGTTGCATGAGAATTCTCCCAAATTTGAATTAAGCATAAAGACATTATATCCCTTCAATATTAAGGCAATCTTAAAAACGCATAATTGGAGCAAATTTTTACCAGGAGTTCCCGCTCAGGTGGGAACTCCTCCCTGGAGTAAACGCCGGCGAGATGGGGACCCACCGCTGGCGCTTAGGGGTAGCATTGCTCCTCCTCAGAACCCCCAGCTTTAATAGGGGCGAACCTTCACCTGGATGGTCTGAATATCAACGCCGTCCAGTCCTGCATTGAGTTTTTCCAGAATTTCGTGCTGTTGATAGCGTAGGCGAGTGGCGAAGTGGGCCTGCTCAGCCTCAATCACTAGGGTTTTTCCATTGAGGTTGGCTACGCGGCAATGTTCAGCTCGTATCCCTTCTGGCAAGCAGAGATAAAGCGTTTCTTGAATTGAAAGCAAAAAATAGGCCTTTTCCACCAATTGCCCCAAAGTGCTTTTTGATAATAATTTAGACACTTTTTCAGGGTCTTTGAAACGTTTAATATTACTGGTTTGCATGGAGTCCAATTTATGAGAAAATCGCACCTTTAGCAAGAACCACAAGAGTTTCCATGATCACGAATATTTTCAAAAAAGTTTTTGGTACCCGCAATGAGCGGATGCTTCGTGTTTGCCGTAAGTTGGTCGCGAAAGTGAATGCACTCGAACCCACGATGAAGAGCTTGAATGACGAGCAATTGGCTGGAAAAACAGCGGAATTTAAAGCGCGATTGACGCAGGGCGCTACTTTGGATGAATTATTACCCGAGGCTTTCGCAGTCGTTCGTGAGGTGAGTTCTCGAACGATGGGCATGCGTCATTTCGATGTGCAGCTTATCGGCGGTATGGTCCTTCACGACGGAAAAATTGCAGAAATGCGCACCGGTGAAGGTAAAACCCTGATGTCGACCTTAGCAGCGTATTTAAATGCGCTTCCAGGTAAGGGCGTGCACTTGGTGACGGTGAACGATTATTTGGCAAAACGTGACGCCGAATGGATGTCGCCGATTTATGATTTTTTAAGCATAAAAGTGGGCGTTAATTTACCCGGCATGACACAGGATCAAAAAAAAGAAGCTTATGCCGCGGATATTACTTACGGTACGAATAATGAATTCGGCTTCGATTATTTACGCGACAACATGGTTTACGACTTAAACGAGCGCGTACAAAGGCCCCTAAATTATTCGATTATCGATGAAGTGGATTCTATTTTAATTGATGAAGCGCGTACACCTTTAATTATTTCTGGCCAAGCCGAAGAATCATCAAAGCTTTATACGAAAATCAATAAGCTAATTCCCTTATTAACGCGACAAATTATGGCTGAGGGGCAAAAGGAAGAAGAAGTCCCCGACGATAAACGTGGCGATTACACGCTGGATGAAAAAACCCGTCAAGCTTTTTTAACGGAGCAAGGCCACAAAAAAATCGAAAAATTGCTGGCAAACGAAGGCATTCTTGCCGAAGGCGATAGTTTGTATGATGTGAATAATATTACGACAATGCACTATGTTTTTGCGGCTTTACGCGCTCACACTTTATTTCATCGCGATGTTCACTACGTGGTAAAAGATGGCGAAGTGCTGATCGTGGATGAACACACCGGTCGATTAATGCAAGGTCGCCGATGGTCTGATGGTTTACATCAAGCCGTGGAGGCCAAAGAAGGTGTTAATATTCAGCTAGAAAACCAGACTCTTGCCACGATAACGCTGCAAAATTATTTTCGTTTATTTAAAAAATTGGCAGGTATGACGGGAACGGCGGATACTGAAGCCTACGAATTTCAGAAAATTTATGGCTTGGAAGTTGTGGTTATTCCCACCAATATCGCAATGGTTCGCGATGATCGACAAGACTACGTTTTTTTGAATCAAAAAGGAAAATACGAAGCCATTCTTGCGGATATAAAAAAATGCATGGACAAAAAGCAGCCGGTTTTAGTGGGCACCGCCTCCATCGAAAATTCGGAATTAATTTCCAAACAATTGACGAAAGCAAAAATCCAACACGAAGTGCTCAATGCAAAACAGCACGAACGTGAAGCAAAAATTATCGCACAAGCGGGTAGGCCGGGTGCTGTTACCATTGCTACGAATATGGCGGGTCGGGGAACCGATATTGTTTTAGGCGGAAATTTAAAGGCCGAGTTGGAAGAGCTGGAAAATCCGACCCCAGAAGACATTGAAAAAACGAAAGCTCGTTGGCAGGAAAGTCACGCAGCGGTTCTTGCGTCGGGCGGTTTGCATGTATTGGGAACCGAGCGCCATGAATCGCGACGTATCGATAATCAGCTTCGTGGACGTTCCGGTCGACAAGGGGATCCCGGTTCTTCGCAATTTTTCTTGTCACTGGAAGATAATTTACTGCGAATTTTTGCAGCGGACCGCATGCAAAATTTAATGCGTCGTTTGGGCGTGAAAGAAGGCGATGTGATTTCGCATCCTTGGATTAACAAGGCCATCGAAAATGCACAACGTCGTGTAGAAGGCCTTAATTTTGACGTGCGAAAACAATTGCTCGAATTTGATGACGTGGCGAATGATCAGCGTAAAGTGATTTATCAGCAACGCTTCGAATTACTGCAAAAAGAAGATATTTCAGAAACGGTGGAAAGCTTACGTGAAGAAGCGATAGAAACCATGGTCCACCAATTTGTTCCGCCAGAAACCATTGAGGAACAGTGGGATATTGCAGGCCTAGAGCAGCAAATCGATCAGGATTTTGGCCTTAAATTGCCAATTTCAAAATGGCTAGAGGCGGAAGCCGCCTTACATGGCGAAACATTAATTCATCGAATTTTAGAGGAAGTGAAAACGACCTACGAAGCAAAAATGGCCGAAGTTGAATTAGAAACTCGAAAGAAACTCGAGAAATCCTTTATGATCCAAATTTTGGATTCGCAATGGAAAGACCATTTGGCTTCGATGGAGCATTTGCGTCAAGGTATTCATTTACGCAGTTTTGCTCAAAAAAATCCAGCCCAGGAATTTAAACGCGAGGCCTTTAATTTATTTGCGATTATGCTCGATAATATTAAATATGATTACATTTCGACCTTGTCGAGAATACAAGTGGCCCCTGAAAAACACTATGAATTTGCGCCTCAAACCATGCCTCATATGCAATTTCAGCATGCGGAAATGGGGGCTTTATCAGCACTTCCAGAGGAGCAAAATGCAGAAGGCGAGCTTGTCGATATAGAATCCCAACAGCCTTTTGTTCGAACCGATACGAAGGTGGGACGTAATGATCCTTGCCCATGTGGCTCTGGCAAGAAATACAAGCAATGCCACGGCAAGTTAGAATAATCAAATGGATGTTGTTGTTGGGTTAATTAAAAATAAAGATGGCCACATTTTAGTGGCCCGTCGTGGTCCGCATCAAAGCCACCCGCAAAAATTAGAATTTCCAGGCGGAAAAATAGATCCAGACGAGCCGCCCTTTGCTGCTCTTGTACGTGAATTACATGAAGAGCTTGGCATTACGGTAAAAAAAGCCACCTTTGTATTAGAAGTTCCCTTTGAATATCAACGGGAAGGTTCGGTGATTTTGCACGTATGGGTAGTAGACGCCTATGAAGGCGAACCTTACGGTGCCGAAGACCAAGAGGTTTTTTGGGTGCCGCTTTCGAAAATTAATAATGCCGATTTTTTGCATGCTAATACGGTGATTATTGACTATTTGTTGGGAGAGGGTTCCTGAAGGGAAAATTTTCGTTAACTTCTACAACAATAAAGTTCTAAAGAAACCGGCTGGCTAACCTGTGTAGCCCGCCCCGTTAATTCAAAATCTGGATGCAATAATCGAATGCTCAAACGATGTTTTCCCGCGCTAATTTCAGGATAAATCACAAATTCAGAAGGAATTCCCACCCGAACAATTTCGCAAGGCAAATTGGGGTCCAGGGTTTGATGGTAAAATCCTTCTTCGCATTCGATCTTCTGCAGTTTTGCGCTTTCCCGCGTAATTTTAAGAATGATATTCACTAGATCTTCAAGTGCCACAAATTCTTCGCGCCAAATTTTTAAATGATGCAGGCGTTCTTCAGGCGTTAATTCCAGCCATAATTGGTAGGAAGGTGATTTATAACTGCAAGGTCCGCCAGGATTATTAAATTGCAATCGCAGGTGTTTTAAAAAATCATTATGCCGGCCCTTTTCAGCAATTTTAGTATGCAGAAGAAAGGTAATGTGGGAGTCCAGGTCGTTAAGCATGGTGCCCCGTCTTTCGGAATCAATGTTGGACGAAGATTCTAATTTGCTTAGCGAGGCGGTTATTTGAGTGAGGGTTTGCATTAATTTCGATTTAAGATCCGGCCTGTCGATAACATCCATCACCCTGACGAGTGCGGTTACTGCCGCTTGGCTATTTAATTGCGAGGGCTTGTCGAGGTTCTCTTCGAGATTAATGAATAGCTGCTCGAGTCTAAGGCAGATTCTCATCGGATCGTTTAAGGGTTGCTCGAAATAAACGATGTGGCTGGATGACTTACTCATTACAAAATCCATTTTGTGACAATTGTGAAAATAATAACATAGCCTCTGCTTGAGTTAATAGTTTTTTCAGGAGTTCCCACTAAAGTGGAAACGCGAAGGCTTGGGGTGCCCTCCCACAAGGCGGGAGAGGGTCCAGCCTCTGAAACCTACAAGCACCCGAGAAGAAAAAAAAGGAGCAAGAACAAGAATCTGCTAAATGTGTAATATTGTAGTAAGCGGCGATTATTGTGTCCCCATCCCAAGATATTTTTTATGAAGTAAATCAACAGCATTTTTTAAATTTTCTATTGAACCGTCATTCGTAATAATATCATCGGCAACAGCGAGTTTTTCTTCGCGGGAGCTTTGTGCATTGATTATCGCTTTAATTTCTGAATCCGATTTTTGGTCGCGATCTTTTGTCCGCTGAATTTGTAATTCAATGGGGGAGTCTACCACTAAAATTCTATCCACCAAAGACTGGAATTTCCCTTCAATTAAAAGCGGAATCACGAAAATGCAATAAGGTGAATTTGATTTTTCTGAGTCTAGCAACATTTTTTTGATTATGGCTGGGTGCAATAATTTCTCCAGCCATTGTTTTGCCTCTGGATCAGTAAATATAATTTTTCGTAATGCTGATCGGTCTAATTTGTTATTCTGAATAACATCTTTTCCAAAATACTCTGCAATTTCTTTTGTGAGAATTGAACCCGTCTGGGTGAGTTCGTGCGCGATGAGATCGGAATCAATAATGGTAACACCCAACTCAGAAAAGAGTTTCGAGACAGCGCTTTTGCCGCTGCCGATGCCTCCAGTAAGTCCAATTTTCAGCATAATTTCACCATTAAACGTGAATAAGCCAGTTCATAATAAAGGGTCCACACATCAGTGTCACCCATCCACCTAAAGCGATAAAAGGACCAAAGGGAACGGGTTGGTCGGTTTTGATTTTTAGAGTCGCAAGAAGAAAAATGTTAATGGCAAGAGAGGAAAGAACAGAGATGAATAAAACATCTAATAAAGCCCCAACGCCCAGCCACGCACATACACAAGCGAATAATTTAAAATCGCCATAGCCCATGCCTTCTTTTTTTCGAATGACTTTAAAAGCATTTGCCACTAACCAAAATATTAAATAGGCAATTGCAGCGCCTAAAATGGCATTAGTGGGTGTTGTAAAAAAATTCGCGCTATTTAAAAGTAGCCCTAGCCACAAGAGTGACAGAGTAATGTTGTCTGGTAATATTTGTTCTTGAATGTCAATGAAGCTTAATACGAGAAGTGTCCAGCTAAAAATGATGGCGGCGAGCGCCGTAAAATTCCAGCCAAAATGAAGCACAATGACAGCAGCAAGGACTGCGCTTAATCCCTCAACAAGCGGATAGAGAAACGAAATAGAGGCATGACAATGCGCACATTTTCCTCTCAAAAAAAGATAGCTGAGTATCGGAATATTTTGCCACGATTTAATATGAGTTTTACAATGTGGGCAGCGAGAGGGAGGCGAAAATAAATTATCAGGTTCAGTAGATTCTGCATCAGAAATTTCCAATTGTTCGCGACACTCACGTTGCCAGCGCCGATAAAGCATCTCGGGGTAACGAGAAATAACAACATTAAAAAAACTCCCAAAAAGAAGCCCAAAAACCCCAGCAATTAAAGCCGCCAAATAAAGATTACCCTGTAACTCAACAAAAATATTCAACATAATCTCCCTTTTTTTCAATTCTCTAGACACCGGCTCATTTTTGTTGCTAGCTCCCCGAAGTACCCTCAGCGTTCCCGCTTAAGATTCTGAAGAGCTCAGAGGAGGGGTATTTCGTAGAGAAGTAAAGCGCAGGAGGCCGGAGGTCGACGAGCCATGATCGGAGAAATACCCCTCCTCTGAGCTCTTCAGAATCTTAAGCGGGAACTCCTTATTCACCCCCCAGAATTCATTTGAAACACCGGCAAATACATAGCAATAATCATGCCGCCCACTACAAGGCCAAGAATAATCATCATGACAGGCTCCAACCATTTGCTCAAGACGTCAATGGAGTTTTGCAATTCCTGCTGTTCCATGGAAGCGATTTTCGCAAGCATGTCATCTAATCGCCCGGCCGTTTCGCCAATGGCAATAAGCGCTTGAACCGATTTTGATAAAAAATCAGCCTTTTTCAAGGCCGAAGTGAAGCTCTCGCCATTTTTAATATGGGAAAGTGCTCGCCCTATTCCAATTTGATAGGTCTGCAGTAAATGGGTGGGGGCGCTAATTTCTAAGGCTTTACTCAAGGGCAGTCCTGCGCGCAAAGTAGTAGCGAGAATCTGAGCAAATCGAGACGAGTGGCTTCTTTGAATAAAATCACCGATCAAAGGAATTCGAAAGAGCATTTTTTCGATTGGCACGGCGTAGCGCAAATTCTTTTTCCAAAGGAGAAATATTGCTATCGGTGTGGAAATGAGGGTCAGAAAAATGAGTGGCCAATATTGTTGTAAACATTCACTAAGCGTAATGAGGGCTTGTGTAAGACTTGGCAGCGGAATTTTGGCTTGTGCAAAGATTTCCTGAAATTTAGGCATCACAAAAATCAAAAGACCCGAGGTAATCACTAGTGTGCTCAGCAAAACAAAGGCCGGATAAGAAATGGCTTTCCAGAATTTCGTGCGTAAATCGCGTAATTGTGTCTGCATTTGAATGAGTTCTTGCAATATTTCTAAAAGTGTCCCAGATTGTTCGCCTACATAAATCATATTGCAATAAACGCTGTTAAAATAGCGAGGCATCGATTTAAACGTTTCGCTTAAGGAAATGCCTTGCGAAATTTTGTGTGAAATTTTAATAGCAAGCCACGAAATCGATTTATTTTCATGGGTATTCGCAAGAATCTGAAGGGCTTGCTGAATAGCGATTCCAGAATTTAAAAGTATATAAAATTCAAGAGTAAAATCCGAAATAATTTTTTTATTAATAGGCGGATGCGGATTTTTAAATTGTAGCCGAATTTTTAATATCGTGATTCCCTGTGCCAATAATTTCCGCTCGAGATTTCCCCGCGATATTTTCTCATTACCCGACACTTTTTTCCCGCTGCGATTTACGCCTTCCCAATAATATTGCATCATCATTATTATTTGGCATACCCTGAAAGCACAGCACCGCCGCTAGCGCGCCACGTCAACTGATGGCCTTCTTCTTTTGGCGTGAGAATATAAGTGTCTTGCGAGGAAATGCCAAATTTCTGTGAGGGAACGAGCGTGATCACACCATTGTCACCGACTTGCGCAGAAGCGACCATCCCCGCGCCTTCTCCAAGACCAATGCCAGTGGGAACACCATTCTGCCCAGATTTACATTCCGCCAGAGAGCCGCTTATTTGATAGCATTCTTCGACACCCATTTTGAAAGGCCCGCTGGCTTGAACGACCTCAATAAAATGCGCTCTTTTCGTATAAATCCGATAAGAGGGTATCGCAACAATCACCAAAATGCTGATGATGGCCAGAACGATCATCAGTTCAACCAAAGTAAACGCCAAGTGAGTTTTCTGCATAATTTTTTCCTTCAGGGGGTAATTTTCCCCTATAATTCCTTGCGCAAATTAACGTAACACATCAATAAACAGGAAGCTGTCCCAGCAGGATCTCCCTACGAAATGCTAATGACTTCGTTGGAGGAATCTTTGCCAGTTCCGAGAATGCTAAAGTTCAGTTCCACGAATAAAGCTTTTTAGTTGTGGCGCTGCCTTCTCAACCTATTGAGCTTTCCCCACTTATAGGCTAACCTTTAGCTCCTCTCAATACCGTACGGGATTTGCCGGTGTAGCTCAGATGGTAGAGCAACTGATTCGTAATCAGTAGGTCCGCGGTTCGATTCCGCGCCCCGGCACCAATAGAATCAAAAGGTTACACAGAATCCACCCGGTTTTTGAGGGTGTTTTCAGATCTGGGTTCCTCTGTGGGTTCCTTTTGATGTGCGCGCAAAGTTCGGGGAGTCTTTTTCCTTTTTCCTCTTTCCTATTCCAGGAGGCTCCGATTACGAGTGTAGTGCACTAGTCCGGATTAACTTGCTATAATTGCACACGAAGGAGAAAAATTATGAAAAATCGACACTTAAAACCGAAGCATTCAACGGAAAAACAAATCACAAGGCACCTTAAGAGCTCCTCTTTTTCTGAGGGGGCCATTGCAGTTGCCAAAAATGAGTTAAAAAAATTCGAATCGCAATCGAATGAGGGTTTTCTTATTAGAGCTGAAATGGAAAGAAAGCTAAGCTCATTTTAATGATGGAAAAAACTGACATACCTCCTTATGTGTATAGCGAAGATGTTGGCTCATTATCTCTATTGCAAGGGGATATCCTTGTAGTTGAAAATAATTTCCATGGGCTTTTTACTGAATTTTACCCAGCAATAAAGCATTCTGCTCCCTATGTAATGGTCCTAACGCAATCATGTGACTTAGTAAGCGGGGGTAAAAGAAAGCCGAAAATCAAGCACATTAATGTTTGCCCTGTAAGGAGCTTAAAGTCGCATATTGAAAAATATTTAATAAATGAAATAAAACCCTATTCCATCGCAGATAAGAAAATATTAGAAAAAGATGCTATAGATATCCTAAAAGACAGGCTCTCAAAATTATTAAATAACGCAGATCAAAAAACACATTTTTTTCTCCCGAAAAAATTACCCTTTAATGAAAATATGGTTGCGATTATTCCTTTATCTTTTTCATTTAGAGTAGAGCACTATGATGATTTATTAAAAAATAGAGTGCTTAGCCTCAAGCCAGAGTTTCGAGCCAAAATTGGGCATATCATTAGCCAGCTATATGGAAGAATCGCAACGCCAGATCTAGTAGAGCACAGCTGGAGTGATAAGCAAATAAGAAACTACATTAACGGAATTTTAGAAGGTGTGAATTTAATGCAGGTCCCAGATAGAAATTATATTGAATATCTTAGAGAAAATATTCACCAAAGTTTATCTCCTGAAGAATTAATTCAAGAGTATGGAGCTAAACAAGCAATAAAATCTTTTGAGCCAATGAAAAAAGAGCTGATCCAACAAAATGCATCCAGGATAATAAGATTGTTTGAGGACAAGAAAAAAATTTCTGAGCTTATGGAAATGGACAAACGAAATTTATCGAAAGAAATTAAGCAATTACTGAGCTCTGAAAATACACTACCGTAGTATACAAGGGCCAGCGTGGCGCCAGCATAAGAAATTAAACTTTAAACTGCGCAAACATAAATTGAGTCAGCCTTACAGGAGCGGATGATGGCGTCTCTGGGGATTTATTGAGGTGTCATCATGGCTTTTTTTGCTTTCTTTCTTCGGCTGCATTTCCATTCGTGGTAAACAGCCCAAAAGAAAAGTGGATTTAATATAAGCATCAAAGAAATTATTGAACTCGGTGACATTTTCAAATGAGGCTTATTGTTTCGAGTGCAGTAGATAATAATGCCAGCGACCACTAAATCTATCAAGACCCACTCCATGTACACTTGACTATGAGTGGCTGCAATTAAACATAAAATGATTATCGCTACTTTTACTAAAAACATAGTTCCACCTATTTTTAAAAGTTATTTTTTGATCACTCTAAACTGCAGAGTATTGCCAAATGATTGTGATTGAGTCATCCACATATCATCGTTTGACTTTGTTCCATTGCAGCGTGGCATCTTATACCAGTTCCAATAAAAATGCCACTTATTGGGCGTGGCCTGATAAGGTGTATAGGTGTTTACTTTCCTAATGGAGAAAAGACACCCCAATCTGGTCAAAATAGGTAAGCTTATTCGAGAAGCGCGCAAGGCCAAAGGCTATTCGCAGGAAGGACTGGCCGCAGATGCTCAGTTGGCTCGGACTTACTTTGGGCGCCTAGAAAGGGGTGAACAGAATGTGTCTATCCAAAACCTCATCCAGATTGCCCTTACACTTAAGGTGGAACTCCAAGAGCTATTGCCACCTTTACGCCAGCTCAAAAGCCCTCGTAAGGATTTTCATTGATCTTGAATAGCGCTTGGAGGTCAAGATTTGCGTTCACTGGATTGAAATCTTAAGGGGTTTTTATTTCTTTTATCAGGTTTGGCGGGATATCTTGTTTTATATTTAATCCAGAATGGTTTCTGAAAGGCTCTTTTTTCAAAACTGTATTATTAAACCATAGGCAAAAAAACTGCAAAGGCAGTTTTCTAAGGGTTTCGTTCTCTATGTATTCGCAGTCCAAAGGGATATTAGCAGTGACGATAGTTCGCTTACCATGATCTTCTAATAACTTATTATAAGGAATTTTAATATGCTCAGGTAAAATCCATGGCATCGCTTCAGATCCGCGGAAAAAACTACAATCTGTGTTTAATTCCCCATTTTCTTTTAAGATTGCATGAAATTTATCAATGCAAAGATATATGTGTGATCTGCGTTCGCCAGTTGTTGCTTTGATATGGCGTTCATAATTGGCCAATATTTCATTCTTATCTGCTTTTTTTAATTTAATATTAGCGTTTAAAATCAGATCATAAATGAGTTCGGGACTTAATTTTTTTAACCCATTTTTAGAGATATTATGAGGGTTTAAAATTTTTGTAGCATGATATAGTTTTAGGTGCTGGAAATTTTTAAAAAACAATTCTTTCAGGGAGGCTTCGATTTGGTCAGTGGTGTTGCCAAAGTCAGAAGTTATTTGGCAAATCCAGTCATATGAGCATTCATCAAATTCTTTATTATTATCGGATTTAATTTTTATTTTTTTGAGTATTCGGCTAACATTGTCCATATTTGACCAATCGAGAATTTCTTCTTGGAATGCTTTAGTCATTAGGAATCCCCGGGCAGTTTTAAATTAATAGCATTTTAACGTTGCTGCTTGAAAGCGGACCGCCTATGCAATTATAACCTATTGCTGATTTAATTGAATAGTATGCAAGCTAAGGATCCTCGAATGCTTTGTGCTGACAGTTAAGGCGCGTTCTTAATTCGAAGTAAGGCCCGTTTACACTCAGTGATTAGGCGAGCCGCGCATCTCATATCTGCGTTACGTGTGCCATTCTTGAAGGCATTATGGCGTGAACAGGCTTTGCCATTAGTTGTCGTTGGCCCCGTTGATTTGAGCCATGGCTTCCAATTTTGTATTGATTTGGATTGTTGGGCTCGTCGTAATACTGTCCAGCCGTTTGCCATGAGGCGCCTCCAATAGTTCGTTTGCAAGATTTTCGGTATGTTGAGTAATGCCATTTTTGGAGGCATTATTTACCTGCTGATTAATAGCATTGTTCTGCTGCCGAATGCTTTGCTGAATAAAAGTAGTGCGCGCTGGGTATTTAATTTCTGCTAGGGTGGCGAGTGTGACACGGCACTGTGCCTGAGCTTTAAGCGCGAGGGCGGCCGATAATTGCACCTGCTGGGAAAATTCAGCATGCGCTAATTGACCAAGCATATGATCGAACACCGCATTTAATGCGATTGCCTGTGAGTAGAGGTATTTTTCGATTTGTCGTAAGTCGCCATTTTCGATTTCCTGTTCCTCCTTTTGAATTTGCCTGTACAAATCGAGAATGTCGATTGGGGAGGCTCTATATTGTATTTCTCTGACAGCAGTTAAAGCTGCTGCTTCGGGTATAAGAGCGATGTTCACGGGAAGGCTGTTACTTTTTTTCTGATTTTCTCTGGCCATAATTTGAAGCTCCTATTTTTTAAAATACATTTTACTCTACTTGAAAAGCGTTATAAATCTGCGTGAAGAAATTATAGCCATCATTGATGAATATCCCAAAATAAGTGCACAACGTACACCAAGTGCACCTCACTAATATTGGCGCGGAAAAGTCGATGTACGTTTTAAGTATGTAGGTGCCACCATGCTCATCAAACTTCACCTTATGTGCACTGCTACCAATCCCAATAAGTCGCTCATAAGCAGTTTAAGTCTCTGGCTTGGTGAACATGTGCACTTAGTGCACTTATTTTTCCTTAATTTCCTGTGACCTTGCTGAAATGCGAATCCGGTACCCTTTTTTAGTTCGAATCCCTTTTTCTACCTTTATTCCGAGTTTTGCTAAGTAAGCATCATTACGTGCTAACGCACATGCCAGTCCTTTAGGGCTTTTGGGCCATCCAACATAACCTCTGGTATTGGCGCGAGTCAAATCACAAAGAAGCATTTGATAGGTCCCCTCCCAGCTAAGGCACATTTCAAAAAAATCAATTAGCACACCAATAACTGGAGAATTCTCTAGATTTGCGCTTTGGCTTTCATCCTGATTACACTCAAAAATCTCGAGAAAATAATTTTCGGGTTTTTCGAGTGCCATTGCAATTGCCGTCCCAAGTTTGGCAAAATCCCCCATTCGAGGTAATTTTTTAATTACAACAAAAGGCAATTGATTTAATACTTTCACCCAGAGATCAAGCAGGGCGGTAAAAATAAATGGCCGATCTTTTTCAAATTGATCATTTAATTCGCTTTCAGCAATTTTTTCTGTACTTGGAATTTTGGGGAGATGAATGATAATGCTTCTCTCAAGCAAATCCGGTGCAGTAATAATGTCAGTAATTCCATTCATGATGACCGGACGCTTGATATCCATCGCCCTTTCATCACAGGTAGTATAAAACTCTCGAGTAGCATAGCCACCACCAGTGCTGACGCAGCATAAACCATCTTGTTGATGGCTGTTTAAGTAACTCATATTGTTAAATGAAAGCAGATAATTGTTGGCGGCTGCAATCATCAAATCCTTTGCTGTTTGGGGAGCTACTCGAAGAGAGATTCCGCTTGGATCAATTATTTGCTTTATTCTCTCCTGCGTTGTGCTTTTAGCACTGCCTTGAGTTCCCGTTAAAAAAAGGACAGGGAAAGCTGTGCTGGGTCTGAAGCATTCTAGCATCCAAGCCAACACAAGGATTTGTGATTCGTCTGGAATATTAATATTACGCCATAGAAGAGATAAATCACCGGACCCATTAATAGGGTTGGGTAGCTCCTGCATATTTGTGTCCCTAATAAATTTAATTGGACACTCTGTAACGACTTCCCAGCTATCCTTTGAAATTCGAATATATTGATGGTTTTGGTTGCCTAAATCGATCCAAATACATTTCTGATGTTCTGCAACACGATGATAAATTAAGTGCTCTTTTTCTGAGAATTTTGCTTTGCTATCAATATTCTCAATTGCTTCTGTTAAAATGTACTTTGATAAATACTCTCCAAAATTTAAAAAGTATTGTTGTTGAATCCAATCTCGGAAAATTTCGCTTTGAGTGGGGTAGGTGATATTTTTTCCTTGGCTTTTGATCGTGGTATAGCCCATTTTGTTTTTATCATGAAATAGTTCATGTTGCTTCATTAAATCTATTGCCCATTTAGATTTTGAGTCCTTTTTTGAAGTTGTTTTTATACTTTCATCATCAGGGATGTTTTCCTTTTTAAAATCTGTAGTCATGGTATAATTCTCTCGTTAGTTATTGAGAGGGGGCGAAAAATGGATTTAATTGCTCCCCCTCAGTTTATTGTTGCAGCTTTATAGCGCCGTGGTTTGCTCGTCTATTTGCTTTTTAACCTCTTTCAACCCTTTCAAAATCATTAAATCGTTAAAATCTGAAATCGAAATTGATGCTCCTTCCGGCCAATGAGGTCGTGCCAAAAAGACATTTGCTGCTATGGCAGCTTTCCTTCCATGAGTGAGGCCTGGATTACCGACAGTTTGGCGATCATCATCAGCACAAATAATTATTTTTGATGTGGGAAATTTTTGACGAATGCCAATGGCGACTTGTTGTAGATTCCCACCATCAATAGCTGCAAGTACGCATGATTCTGGATAAGCTTCAGCTAAAGTTGCTCCAGTTGCAAAGCCTTCGGATATTAATATTTCCGAGAAATATTCTGGTTTATTAATTAAAATGAAGTTCCCCTTTTTTTCTCCAGCTGTGAGCAATTTTTTCATGCCATTTGGCTTAATAAATTGCAAACTTTTTAGTTGAAATTCGAAATTGATAATGGGTAATATAATTGACCCAAAACCCTGTCGTGCCACGAAAGGTAAAATGCACTTTTTAATTAAATATGGATGCTCTGTTACCGGCTGAGAATTTTTCCAAATATAATGTGCGCGATTTTGAGCGTGCTTTAGCCTAATTCTTCTAAGTTCTTTTCGTTGCACGTATTCGTGATCAATCTTTTTTTGGCGATTGATTTGTTCAACAGCGCTCAATTGATGCGATTTTGCAGACCATTTAGATTTAATGCCTGATTTCCAGCTCCCAAATGCACCGCCCGGTATGTTATCTGGATAAAATACGTACCATCCATTTTTCGAGCCACTAGAGTCACCTTCGACATAAAATCTATGTATTAGGCTGTCAGCAATGATAGAGACTTTTATCGGCACTCCTTCATTTTCCATAGCATTTTTAAATTCATCTACATAATCCATCATTTAGCCCTCAACCTAAGTTGATTAATTAGGAATGCCCATTTATATAAGAATGGAAGCATCAAAGGATCGGGTAAAAGAAATAGATCATAACTGGCGAGAATAAGATCTAATTTTAAGGCTTCTAAATCAGAAGTTTCTTGAAAATCATTATCCTGGTTTTGATGATCGCTGTGTTGAACTTTTTGAGTTGTGGTGGCATCTGCAAAACCTTCGGCAGCGTTTATTTTTGGGTGCATTTTGTTCCCCCCAAATTATTTGCGCGCTCCTTAAACCAGTGATCCACAGATTGAAGGTCCCATGCTACAGAATTTTTTCCAATTTTCATTCGAATCGGGAAGGTTTTTGCTCTTTCCCAGCGGTCGATGGTGCTCCTGCTTACGCCGCCAAGTTTTTGGCTGAGCGCACGGAACCTGATTAGTTGCTTTTGCATTGTTAGATACTCCTAATGTTAGATGTTTCATGCCGTGCGTTTAATACTCAAACGGCACCATAAAGCAGCAGGGTAAATGGTTTGAATATGACTTTCAGCAAGGATTCAGGAGTTTTTTTGGACCCAATCCTTACGTTTTTTTTGATGGGCGATGTTGCTTTTTGAACTTAAGAAGCAGATTTTTTGTGGCTTCTACTGAGAGTTGATAGCCTCTATTAAAAACCACGCCTGCTGTAATAGTTATGGCGGAGTAAAGCGGCTTTCCAAATACCTCATGGACTAGCGATCCAAATCGTGTAATGAAAAAATCTTTGGCAAATTCCTTTTTTTTTCTACTCATCCCGGCATGTCCATAGATATAGATTGGGCCGTGTTTATCGGCCTCTTCAGCTGACAAGGACAGGTTTTCTAAAATATCCAAAGTATTGTGGATAGATTCAGGGTGATATATTCCGGCTTTTTGAAGGCGCTTAATAATTTTTATGATCTTTTTGGATGAATCTGATATTTTTTCATTTAGGTTTTTATACTCATTTAAGACTAAAGGTTTAATCCCTATAGATTGCTCATGTATTATTATGCAGGCATGTAAAAAAAAAGTGATGGGCTCTAGATTTTTGGGTGTTGGAATATTTGGATTGGGATTTTTTGGGGGGATGACGGGTATTACCACATTCTTTATTTTTAATAGCTTTTGGAAAACTTTGTTACTCATATCCTTGTCATTAATTAATTTTCGCATTAAAGTTTTTTGGCTTTTGCTGACATTGTGTTCAAGATAAATATCAAGTTGTTCGCATAAGAGAGGGTAAAATTCTTTTGGATATTTGGTCATTTTATTTGATTCCTATGATTTCCACAAATTAAATCACCAAGCCATACGATTGAGGTTTTCGCAATTCAGGAGGACCCTGGGTTTGGAAAAAAAATGTTTAAATAACTTGTTTGAGCTGGATTATATTGCTGGCTTGTTCTCCGGTGAAAATAATTTCCTTTAATTTTGTAGACCACGATTCAAGAGCAAAGCGCTTCTCATCATCGTAAGAATGTTTTATGTAGTGCAACTCGGTTACGCCTTTTTTCGCGTGATTTGCAATGCGGCTTAATATTTCGCCTGAGATGCGTAACGCGGCCATCTGAGTAATTGCGCTTCTTCTGAGATCATGAGGGCAGAAACTTTCCATGGATGGGAATGCATCACCACTTCGACGTAAAGCGCGGTCTATTGATTGATGGCGTATATGAACGGCCCTACGTTCAGAGGGAAATAACCAGCGTGAATCATCGCTGATTTGTTTAATTTCCTCCAATACTGTGAGAGCTAATGTTGAAAGCGGTACGCGATGCGCATTCCCATTTTTTGATTTTTGAGCGGGAATGGTCCACATAGAACTGGCGAGGTCAATTTCGCTCCATTCGGCGGAAATAACCTCTCCTTTTCGCTGTGCGGTAATTAATTGAAATTTGAGTGCTAAGCGCGTTGCCTCGGACATAGGCGCATTATTTAGGCAGTTCCAGAATATTTTAATTTCGTCCAGGGATAAACAACGATCCCGACGATTTTCTTTGGCTGGTGCTTTTATTTGAGCGCAAGGACTTGCGGCGACGACATCTCGTTCGATCGCAAAATTAAACATCCGCCTCACACAAGCAAAAGTTCGGTTAGCAATAATAGGGGCGCCACGTTCTTTGATTTTATCCAATAATTGAATTACGTCGCGTCGAGTAATATCTCTGGCTTTGCGTTTCCCCCAGGCGGGCCGGATGTCTTTATCCAAAATACGCTGATCTTCTTTCCAAGATCGCTTGCGCGGCTTTGCCCAAATTTCAATATATTCTTCGATTAAAGCGTTTGTGGTGATTGCGTCGCGCGCTTCTTTCTCCTCTCTTTGTTTTGCAAGAGCAGGGTCTAGCCCGCTTTCTAAAATTTTCATGGCTTCCCTGTGTCTTTTTCGTGCCAGAGCAAGCGGTAGCTCCGGGTAAGTCCCAAGAGTCATGCGTCTTTTCTTGCCCTCAAAAGTGTAAAAATACACCCATGATTTTTCGCCAAGTGTAGAAACGCGGATTGCAAATCCATCGCCGCTTTTCTCCCGAACATCGCGCCGGAGTTTTTCTGGCTTTAATGATTGAATGAGTTTTTCGGTAAATTGCATAAGGGCTCCTTTGCTATCCCTGGGTTCCTCGCTGGGTTCCTCTAGATACCTGGCAACGGATGATGCCTGATGAAGTTCGATGACGCAAGTTTTATTTGAAAACTACTTAAATTAAGATATTTTTTATCGGAAATGCTGCTTCGATGATTTTTGATGACGAACGATGAAGTGGGTATGATGTCCGTTTCGTAATCAGTAGGTCCGCGGTTCGATTCCGCGCCCCGGCACCAATAGAATCAGTCGCTTAGCCGTGTTCACCTCAAAAACGGATCTAGTTTTAGGCCAAGATAGCCAAAAATGGGACACTTTTAAATTTTGACTGCCTGGTTGCTAGGGTATGTGACCCACTGCTTACGATCGGTATTTAATCGGAGTAAGGAGAGTGCAGTATGGCAACAATTGAAGAAAGAAAAGGCGTCGATGGCGACGTAAACTATCGTGTGAGAGTTAGGCTGAGAGGCTTTCCTCCTCAATCAGCATCTTTTAGGCGGCTCACTGATGCGAAGAAATGGATTCAGCAAACTGAGTCCGCCATTCGAGAAGGTCGTCATTTTAAAACTGTTGAATCAAGAAAGCACACCTTAAAGGATGCAATTGAGCGGTACATCCGATCTGTCTTAGTTTCCAAAAAACCTAATTCTCAAAAAGATCAAAAGCAGCAGCTACAGTGGTGGTCAGAAAATATTGGGTATTTGTCCATGGCTGATGTCACGCCATCCATTATTGTCGAGCAGCGTGATAAATTGGCGCAGGGTAAAACACTTCGTGGCGACCGCACGCCAGCAACAGTAAATCGTTATCTCGCTATCCTTAGTCATTTATTTACGGTATGTGTTAAAGAATGGGGCTGGGTGCATGAAAATCCGGTTCTAAAAGTTTCTCGTTTGCGGGAACCACGCGGTAGGGTTCGATTTTTATCGGATGAAGAGCGTACTCAATTATTGGGAGCCTGTAAAAAAAGTGAAAGCGCTTATCTTTATTTGGTAGTAGTTTTGGCACTATCCACGGGTGCTCGAAAAATGGAAATTTTAAGCCTGAAATGGAAAGACGTCGATTTACCACGCGGAGTAATTACACTTCACGAAACAAAAAATGGTGAAAGAAGACTTCTAACTCTTAAATCACTGGCGCTCGACTTAATGAAAGAGCATGCAAAGATCCGCATTTTGCACAGTGATTTTGTATTTCCCGCGAATTCCCTTAAAAAGCCTCTAGATATTACCACCCCCTGGGAAACAGCTTTAAGACGGGCTGAGATAAAAGATTTCCGCTTCCATGATTTGCGGCACTCGGCCGCTTCTTATCTAGCAATGAACGGCGCAAGCCTAGCAGAAATTGCGGAAATATTGGGCCATAAAACATTACAAATGGTCAAACGGTACGCACATCTTTCAGATGCTCACACATCAAAAGTTGTTGCGCGGATGAATGAAAAAATATTTGGTGGTTAAAAATGGAAGAAAAATTCGATAAAATTTGGCTTATTTCTGGGATAAGAAAGATCAAGAGTAATGATTCAGACGGGCAACTGAAATCATTTGAAGAAAATGGCAGAATCCCGTTGAATTTATTGTCAAATCCATTGGCGATTGCTTGCAGCCCGTTTTCTCAGTTAATTTTTATCTACCAGACAATTAGCTACCTAAGGCCATTGACCAGGCGAATTGATTTGCAAAACGTTAGTGAGTATGTAGGTAAAATAAAGACAATTTTTGATGATTTTGTTTTGTCTCAAAATTGCAGTTTAATTGAATTTTTTACATTGATAACCGCTTTGCATGTAGTTGAACTTTTGAATCAAAGGAAGACCACAAATACAAAATTTCGTCCATTAATGGTTTTTGATGTTGAAGAAATTGAGGCTGAAATTGAGGGGTTTTTTGAACAGAATTTTGAGGTAGTTAACGAGCATGCTAAAAGTAAAGGCCTTAGTGGACTTGCCTCACCGATAGAGTGGTTGGAGTTGGTTGAGGGATTAAAATTGTATATCCCCAGAAATATTGCTTACATTCACTTTTTGGGGTTAAAAAGAATTCCTTCTGGGGCCAGTGCATTTATATCTCTGAATGTGGCCAAATTAATACGATGTGCATATCATGGATTAGATATTCAATTGGCTAAAGGAGGAATACCGGTAGAAAATTATACGACATACACTCTTGGACAATTGAAAGATCTTGTTGGTAAAAAGACGGGCCAGCAAGTCAGTGATGTCGATATAGTGAGGCTGTGCTTAAAGAGAAATTTCCATGCTTATTCTAAGTCTGATACAGATAATTATTACCTTAAAGATAGTTCTTATCGACGCATTCCCTCGATTACCGAAGTTGCAAATGATAGGCGTGATCAAAAAATAGATGTTTCATACGAATATCGTTACGAGGGTTTGGTGAGGATGCCTAAATCGGTATTAAAGATTTTTACACTTAATGAAGCCATAATAGTGTCACATCCTAACCTGAACGCAAAAGAGTCTCTTCAGAAAAATCACAATTTACTATGTATTGAGCTTGAGCCCTCATTTTGCGAGTATCTTCTAGGCGAACCAAAAGTAATCCATATCCGCAATAAAATAGCGTCATTTCGGATGACACCAAATGATTGGGTATTCATTCAACAAGAGGTCAATGATTTTTTGGATGGGGATGTAAGGATTGAAACTCCAATTCTGGAAGACGCAGCCCATACAAACCCGCTGGAAGGTGTTGTCGTTTTTGACATAGATTCTTCTGCGGGAAGCGAATTATATGCAGAAATTAAGAAAGCTCAGAATGACTACCAAGGACGTGGCAAAAAAAGAATCCTTCATTATGTTGTAATAAAAATTATCATAAAAAATATAAAAGATGCGGACAGGAGCTTTGATCCTCTTCATATGCCAGGTAGAGTGGAGGAATTTTACAATTTTTGCCATAGCATTGTACCAGGTATTTTTCCAGAAAAGATGACGAAACAAGATAAAAAGAATGCCAAGAACAATTTTCGGGAGTGCTGTAAAGGGAAAAACATGCCATCAGTGGATGCAGTCCCAATTTGTGCGTGGCCCGGAAAAAACACAAAACCAAACCCTAGCTTTTGGGCGACCATAAAAGAAAAGCTATTAGTTTAATAGAGGGACAGACCTTTTCCCGCAGCTATTCCCGCTTCCCGCAGCTATTCCCGCGGAAAAATACGATTTTTTGACTTATTTTTTCTGTTATTCCCGCACTCCAATTTTTTATCATAGGCCGTGCATGAGAGATCATGCGGATAGTTAGTGATAATTCAAATTAAGAGGTAACAGATATGCTCGATGAAACAAGCCGTCCGATAACCAAGAAGCGCTTTGCCGACTTTAAGAATACGGTAAAAATTTATAACCATGTTTTTAAAACGCCAAGCTCGCTAAGGCACTATGTTTTTTATGCAGAAAGTAATGGTTTGAAAGCAGTGATCTCCCGTCTGGGCAAAAAGTTGGTTTTTGATCTGGATAAATTGGATTTGTGGTTAACCAATGGAATGGGGGTGCAAAATGATCGATAAGGAGGAGCAGGAGGCGCCTTCCGTCACCGATCGTAACTCAGTGACGGGAAGTGGGCGAAAAAATAAAAACACAACGAATAATACTAAATTTAGTCTCCCACATCCACAACCTGCAATACATTTAATAGCTAGATGCTGTTTAAAAATACTTTGTCTAGCTGTAGTCAACGATTGCAATAAACAGCTCAAACCCACCAAAGAAATAATGCAAAATTTCGTGATTGGAATTCGGGGTATAAGGGAGGAACTGCTGTGAGAACTCCAATTTCCCTGATTAGTTTAGAATCAGCATTTAAAGATTTTCTTGGCTCAGTGGGGCATCCCTTCGCGGATGAAATACAATTTGACACCCCCTCATGGCAGCGTTTTAAATGCCCAGGAAAATCAAAAAACAATAGTGACGCT
This sequence comes from uncultured Gammaproteobacteria bacterium, assembly GCA_963711375.1. Taxonomy (GTDB): domain Bacteria; phylum Pseudomonadota; class Gammaproteobacteria; order Coxiellales; family Coxiellaceae; genus CAVQDV01. Next base: position 597,285 of record CAVQDV010000005.1, on the reverse strand, counting down.
GCTTATCGCGCACATACAGATGGCTGCCCCACAATAAAATTTATTTGTCACCGATGCGTCATCGAAAAGAACTTCAGTTTTCATAGCTCATCAAAGCAAGAATTAACTCTCCTTGAGCGCCAGAACTTAGCAACGCGCAGGACTATGCAGGCGGAAAAAGAGGCTGAAAAAAGAGTAAAAGCTTTGCAAGAAATAAAGGATTTATGGGCGAAATCAGAACCTTGCATATCCCATCAGTATTTTGATCATAAGCATTTAACTATTACTGAGGCAGATGGACTAAGAATTGATGAAGCTGGAAGGATATTGTGCCCTGTCCGATTAATTACTGGCGAAATGATTTCGATTCAAACCATATCGAATAATGGGAAGAAATTGTTTTACCCGGGCACATCCCCTAAACATGGGTTTCATATTTTTGGGGCTATAAATAAGTCTGGTAAGATCTATTTCGCTGAAGGAATTGCTACCTCACTCAATATTCATCGGGCTACTCAATGCCCGACGATCTGTTTGTACGGCAAGAAATTTGATAGTATCGCCCCCATTATAAAATCTGCTTACCCTAAAAGTGATCTTTATTTTTGCGTTGATCTTCCATCAGAAAAGGAAATTGTTACAAGCGCCCAAGTTGCGCAGAAGGCAATTTCAATCCTGAAACAGGGACACGTATTTTTACCTGATTTCAAGGCGATACCCTCGGACCTGAAGCCGGAAATTAAACGCTCCGACTTTAATGACCTTTATGTTTTACTCCTTGCCCGCGACTCTAATCAAATAGAAGCGCTTCAGGAATTAATGCGTCAATTATCGGTGCCCATAGAAAATGACGGAGCTAATGTTATGCAAACGAACGAAATTATCAATCCCTCTATACAAGAAAATGAGGAACTTATAAACCGCTTGGCGCAATGCCCAAAACTGGAATATCAGCAGCAACGAACCGGCGCAGCTCAACAACTTAAGATTGGTAAGGGCGCTCTTGATGCAATGGTCAAAGACAAGCAAAAAGAACTGATGACAGAAAATAATGATTTATTTGACACCATTGAGGCATGGGATGAGCCAGTCACTCTTTCCTCGGTTCTCGATGAGCTTGTTACATTGCTAGACCGTATTCTTGTTTTTTCTTCAGAGCATGAGCCTAGAGCAATTGCGCTTTGGATTGTTCATAGTTATTGCATCGACAGCGCTTATATTTCACCTATTCTTTATATTTGTTCGCCCGAAAAACGTTGTGGAAAATCAACATTGCTATCCATTCTACTGCGCACAGTTTACCGACCGCTTCTTGCATCAAATATTACACCAGCAGCCACGTTCCGCAGCATTGAAAAATGGGAGCCAACTCTAATTATTGATGAAGCCGATACATTTATGCGCGACAATGAAGAATTACGAGGCATTTTAAATTCAGGCCATTCTAGGGATTCAGCATATGTTTTAAGATGTGCTGGGGAAAAAAATGAACCGACTAGATTTAGCACATGGAGCGCTAAAGCTATCGCTGCAATAGGTCGTTTACCAGGTACAATTGAAGATCGCGCGGTAATAATTCAACTCCGCCGAAAACTTCCTCATGAAAAAAAGGAATCGTTACGGAATATTTTAAAAAGTGATTTTGAGATATTAAAGCGAAAATGTATCCGCTTTTCCGCAGATAATAATGATGCTCTTTTAAAAGAGCCTATTGATCAAATGTCCCTTGAATTAAATGATAGAGCGAATGACAATTGGCAGCATCTTTTTGCTATAGCTCAGTTGGCTGGTGAGAGATGGAGCGCGTTCGCGAAAAATGCTGCCTTATCGCTCTCAGGTACAAACCAAGAGCAAATGACAATTGGCATTCAACTATTACGTGATATTAAAGCCATTCTTCTTGAAGCAAGAGGGGATCGCATCACGACAGAAGATTTGCTTCATCGTCTGAATTCAGATGAGGAAGCACCGTGGCGTACATACAGACATAACACGCCTTTGACCGCTCATGATCTAGCTAAACTACTCCGTGAATTTAGCATCGCGAGTAAGACAATTCGCCTTTCTAATGAAGTCACCAGGAAAGGATACTACTGTTCCTCCTTCAAAGACCCGTTTGAGCGATATCTTCCAGAAACAGCACATAGAAATTGCGAAACAGGAGACACATCGTCACAAGTCAATGAAGACGGTACATCTGACGGTGGTTGAAGCGTAACATTTCTTTTCACGTTACGGTTGGAGGTTATAGGGGGCCTTATTCTACAACTGGAGTTACGTTGTTACGCGTGTTACACCTTCGGCAGAGGGTGATGAGGTTTATTTATCTTCCTTCCTTTAAAGCATCAATTTCATCACTCAGCCGCACAAGCTCGTATGTTTTGGAGTGCGCATTCATCAAAGAGGCAACCTGCGCTGCTTCTGTCGACGTCATGTTGCCAGTTGCTACGGCTCTCAGCGCCTCAGATCCAAAATTGGATAGGATTTCCGTGCTATTATAATTGCCAACTGGTAGGTCAATCTGAATGGTCTCATGCGTAGGTTTGGCAGGTAACATGCGCTCAAGGAATAAACGAAGCATGGCTTCATTACCGCCTAAAGCAAGTTCAAGAGCTTTGTTAAATAAGCCCTCTCTATGCGCTTCTACGAAGGCATTGAATGTTTGCTGGCGGTTTCCTGTGCCTTTAGGTCGTCCATTAGGGTTGCCACTCGCGCCTGGCTGAAAGGGCATGATAATTTTCCTTGGATTGTTATTATCAATAAAAAACAATGCTACTTTACCAAATTTAGCTCAAAAAGCGAACGGCCCTGGAACAGCAATGGCTGGTGCCTACAGGAATCAATTATTTAGAACCTGTAATTGAAGATGTTTGTAGTAATCTGGAATGGAGTTTTATAATTTTTGCAGATTTTTAATTAAATTAATAATTTTGAGTTTTAGCCCTTTTGGTGCTGCGCTGCTCAGCAAAATAATTTCTGCCATCTCGGAATTTTCAGCATAAAAATAGGCTGGAGAAACTTTGAGGGTTTTCGCAATTTGCGTCAGGGTTAAATAATCCGGGGTGTGCTTCCCCGTTTCGTATTGGTTCATTCTTGCGCTAGCCGAAAATTCATCAATCCCAGCTGCGATGCCCAAGGCCTTCTGAGATAAGCCAGCTCGCTCGCGAGCCTCTCGAAGTCTGAGTGGTAGTACGCAAGCTGATGTGCTTTGGGCCATAGCCGATTGATCCATAGTCAATATCTGAGGATTCACAGAGTCGTAGTTTTTGGCTTGACACGATACTAAGGATCTCTTAGTATTCGCCCATTATGAAAGATACCCATGAGGGAATGATGAACAAACTAAGCCTAGTGTGGATATTTGTATTTTTGTCCATTTTCTCCGCCTCCTCATTTGCAACCGTCAACGTGCATAGCTATAGACGATCCAGCGGAACCTACGTCTCTCTATATTTTCGAAGAAATCTACATCCCAGAGGCGCTTATCACACCGCATTTTACAATAGCCGACGCGTATGTGACTCCCATGGCTTCCCAGATTATTGGGCTCCGCGATCAAGCGGAGTATATGTTTCACATCACTAGAGTATGGGGTGATGACATAAACAATGTTTAAACTCAAATAAGAGGAAAATAATGAATAAATTTAAAATAGGTTTCGTAGTTGTAAGTCTGTGTGCTATGGGAACATCTTACTCTCGTTCTTTCAAGGCAAGCCAATTAGATGAATTATGCAGATATCAACAAAGTCTCGCATGCGTGTCCTATATGGTGGGATTATTTGATGGAGCAGCAATTGGTCTCCATTCAAATTATGGCCCTAATAACGTAATGTCTGGACAAACCATCATAAAGCTGTTCAAAAAAAGATTGCGAAATCACCCTGAATATAGCGATTATGCTGCATGGCAAATTCTACAGGGAATAATGTTTCAATACTGGGTGGTAGAGTATAGAGCTTCGACAATATCTAATAAAGGAAAATTATTGGAGAGCAATAGTGGGAGTTTAAATGGCCAGTAGAAACGAATTCAATTTTTTATATTTTAATTTTTTTTAAAAATGAGATTTATCATGAAGAATGCTTTTAATTTAATTTCAGTCATTTTGATTTTTGGGTTTTTCACAGACGCGAATGCGCTCAACAGTCCTTCTTCTAGAAATGGGTATTTAAGTGCAAATCAACTAGAGGCGTGCTACAAAGATCCAAAAACTCTTTTTTGTAAAGCGTATGTAGCTGGGTTAAAGGATGGCCTAATATATGGTGTTAATATGGATTGGGCTATGCCACGCAATATATCAATTTCTACAGAAACAATGATGAGAATTCTAAGAAAACGCATCAAACTGGGCCCGATTCTTGGAGATATGTTTGCCCCAACTGCAATTATGATTGCGCTATCGGAAGAAGGAATCATAAAGGAACGCGCACAACTTGAAGAGAAAAATAAATAATAAGGAAATATTTTGAAACCCCATCAGCCAGTCAAATGAGAGGTGTGAATGAATGAAACTAATAATAATGCTCCGTCAACACAAAACAATGACAGCTCAGGTGGGGAGGGGGTTTTAGGGCTTATTATTCTAGGGGTAATTATTTGGCTATTGTTTACCCCGTCTTTTCGTTATTTCGTTGGTCTGCCTTTGCCTATAGCGTATAGCTCTTCTTACGATAAAAAACTATTGGAAGATAACCCAACCTATATTTATCAAAAAAACCTCATGAAACCAGCGACGGACGCGATTGCAGAAAATACATTAGGTAATTTTTATGAAATAAGTGCTGATATCGATAATCACTTGTGCCTGGCATTATATTGGTACGGGCAATCGAGCGCCCAAGGCTATCCAAATGCTAAATATAATTTGGGAAGAATGTATATTAATGGCTTGTGTGTTGATAAGAATTTGGAAATAGGATATGAGTGGATGGTGGCTGCTAAAAAATTGGGATACCGTCAAGCCGACGACGTTATTCTATTCCTAGAACGATACAAAAATGTGGAATATGTAACTATGTCGACACCTTCAGGAGAAAAAGCCAGAGTAGCTGTTAGTAGAATTAACGATGCGTTAAATAGGGAATACAGTTTGTACTTTGGGTAATAAAGTTTCTGAAAGACCAAGCATTGGCTTGCGGAGGTTGGTAACACAATCTTGCTCAGTTTCTGGAGTAGATGTGTTCGATACTTATCTCGGAAGCCCGGTAATTTTAATTAACTTAAAAATATTTGCTATAATCCGCCTGTGATCCCAAAAATAATGCAGAGAATAGAATGGTCGATAAGGAAAAAATCTCGAGGCTGCACATTTTAATTTTATTTTATCCTCTGCTTTTGTTTCTAGTTCTGATTGCGTTTGCTGCTATTCTTTTTGCAACTATTGTTTCATCGTTTAAATATTGTGAAAAAGGCCAAGGATTTAACATGGATTCGCCTAATGATTGTTTTTTGGATTTAGGTACTTCAGGAAGCTTAAATAAAAATTGGAGTAAAATATGTTTACTAATAAAGATAATCTAAATAAAAAAGCAATTTGTTATTTTGAATTCGCTGCGGTATGTAGGATGCTAATTGAGAATTATACTGTATTTCAAAAGATTACAGAGTTGAAAAAGATTGAAAAGAGACCTCCAATTATTGAGGCCTTGAGACGCGATTCTTTTTACGTGTTTATGCTATCCTGGGTTGAAATTTTTTGTAAGGAAAGAGGAAGCCTTAGCTCGAAGAAAATCTTTGGTGATTGTTTTAATGATATTGTTTTAGGGCATGCAAAAATATCCAATGATGATTGGGATTCTCTTAAGAAAAATGCTAAAATCTGGAGAAATAAAGTTATTGCTCATTTCGATTTGGAAAAATCTAAAAATCATCCTAAAAAAGAAAGCTTAAAGAGCCATTTGAAAATAGTTATTATTGCCTACAAACTTGCATATAAAAAAATTGACGAGATGCCAGAATTCAATCGTAAGGCATTTATAAAGGCTACATATGTGGACCCTGATAACATTTTAAAATCTTACCAGGAGGCTGCTGAAAGATTAAAGCAATCTTTGGCTACTTTGGCGGAAAAATAAGGCATCGATGATGCCTGGCTTTTTTGTATTTAAAGTAAAAAGTTCGATATCGTTCTATTTGCGTCTTAATTCTATGCTTTAGGGCAATTTTCAGCGCTATCAACAAAGGCCCTGTTCAACCAGGAACCCGCACTTGAAAATCTATAGCATATATGCTATAAGTAACTATGAAATGGAAGCTCACATATTTTAACGGAAAGGTTGCAAAGGAAACGCTAGCATTGCCTGAAAAGCTGCTGGCGCGTTATCAGCGTTTAGCGGATGTAATGAGTGAGAGCGGCCCTGATCTTGGTATGCCACATACGCGAAGTTTAGGGGGCGGTCTTTTGGAACTGCGTGTAAAAGGGGATGAGGGGATTGCCCGTGTTTTTTATTGTACTGTGGTGCGCAAAGAAATTGTTATATTGCACACGTTCATTAAAAAAACACAAAAGACTCCCGGTAAAGAAATGGATATTGCAAGACAACGTTTGAAAGAGGTTAGAAAAAATGGTTAGAAGAGTATCTCATGAAACTGTTAAAAGAAAGGCTTTGGCAAATCCATCTGTAAAAGCTGAATATGATGCTTTAGAGGGCGAATTTAATTTAATTTCCACAATGATTAAGGCTCGTCAAAAAGCTCATAAAACGCAGGCGGATGTAGCTAAGGCCATGGGAACGACAACATCGGTCGTTGGGCGCTTAGAGAGTGGCGGTGGCATGAAAAAACATTCGCCATCCATGTCGTCTCTTAAGCGCTATGCAAGGGCTGTTGACTGTGATTTAAGAATCGAATTTGTTCATAGGCGCAGCAGTGCAAGTCATTCTAGAAAGTCAGCGATTTAATAAAAAGCAAATGGCTGTATAGCAAGTTTCGTCGGCCATTGTTGATATCTCTCCGTAGCCAATTTTGGGACATTCGTGTGCAACACATCGCCATAAATCACCACAAGGCACAGGTATCATTTCTTGGTAATCCCTGAATCTATGTGTTGTGATTGATCCTCATTTATTGCTATAATTCATTCCGTTATGTTTCGTAATCAGTAGGTCCGCGGTTCGATTCCGCGCCCCGGCACCAAGTAAATCAGTAGGCTAAAGGAAATCCAAAAAATGGAGTTGTTAGTGTGTCGAATATGTGTCGAACTTTGAGACAGAATCTGGACTGTAACTTAGAATAATTTAGGAATGATCAAAATATATATGGCGCTATTGCAAGTGGCCTATTTGAAATTATTAACTCTTTTTCACAGAGTCCTTATGGATTTGAAGGCGTTAGGTTAGTGCTTGTTCGTTTATATCGAGGCCATCGCACCGAAGTGTCATCTGTGTTATTGGGGATTCAAAAAAGATTGGATTTTTTGCTTGAGAGGGAAATAGTAGCCAACTTAACAGAGTCATATTACTCATCTGTAACCGCTAGTCTTATTTATTCATTCGGCTTGTGCGAGCCTGATGAAGCTATTATCCCCATACACAAAATCCTTTTAGAAAATCTGAAAAAGTATTATTTACCCATGTTCAAGTTATATGAAAAAATTGCTTTGTCTCTTTTGCCTCCTGACACAAAAATTGACCCCGAGGCAAAGAAACTAGTGCGGAAAGATCCGACAAAATGGCATAGAGATAAGACTAGCGATGAACTTTCGCTTGATGATTGAGAATTTTCGACCGCTCCTAGTTTTTGTTAATTAAAATGAATTTTTTCTTCGGGTCAAAAGGGCTGGTGCTGATTTCGGCAATAATTCCCAGCTGAACCATTTTTTTGAGTCTATCAGTGGTGGATCGGCTGCTGACTTTCCATATTCTACTGGCTTCGATAGTGCTTATTTCTTTGTTTTCTTGTAAGTGGGCAATTAATTTTTGTTGCCAGTTGATTTTTACATTTAGCGGTTGCTTCTCTTTGTAAAGGGTGACTCTAAAATAATGATCCAGCTCTTCAAATTTAGGTAATTGTAGGCCGCTTTCTTCGCACGAGTCTATTATTCGCTTTAATCCAGAGCCCCATTGTTCGATTAATCCAAGCTCCCTAAACACATGACCTATTGTTCTATTTCGCAATTGTGAAATTCCATTGAGCGCTTTATTTAAACTCAATCCATAGGGCAAGGCGCCAGGATTTGTTATTTCGATTCGATCTGAAAAAATAGCGACTTGTATATGGGAGCCTTGGAACGAATAATCCGAATGAATGACTGCATTAATGACAGCCTCTCTTATCGCGAGTGGTGGATAATCGGGTATGTCTGTTCGGCGAATGGGTCCGATTTCGGCTCTAATAGAAATATTTCTATTGACGAATTCAATTGCCGCATCAACGGATTCTGGTAGAGATAAATCAATGTCCCGCTGGTCAATGATTTCCGTTTTGGTTTTACCAGCAAAGCACCCACAGCGTATTGTTGCATTTGGGAAGATTTTTTTTCGTGTGTTTCCAAATAATAAGACAGCAGCATTTGAGGGAAAATTCGATCCTTGGTATTTCACAATCAATTCTAGCGAAGTAGCGGCAGAAGTATTAAATTTTTTAGAGACTTTTGAAAAAAGCTCTTTAGCCAAATCAAAATTAATATCGGTGATTTTTGAATTTAAATTAGGTAGTTGGTCAAAGCTTTTATGTGCGGCCATACGTTGTATGTCTGCAATAGTAGCGGGGTCTGCCACTCTGTTTGTTGATCCTAGCCGTATATAGACACTTTTTTCCAAGCCGCTTGCTTTGACATAATAGGGTCCGATGGCGTGATGAACAGTAATGATGAGTAAATCACGGTTGCGCCATGTGTGAAATTGAAATGTTGGGGCAAGTAGAGGCGTGATGGAATCCGCGACGGCATTCGCTATTCTCTCCTCTTCAAGTAAAATATCTTTAACCCCAACGATCTCTTTTGTCTTGTCTTTTATCCCAACTACTAGAGTTCCACCCGCAGTATTTGCAAATGCTACGAGGGTTTGCAAAATGCGCTTTAATGAAGACGTATTTTCTTTAAATTCTAGTGTCTTGCTTTCTTCATTTTTTAATAAATCTTCAAGCATTCTTGTTCCTTATGTAGAAGGGGTTTGGCGCTTGGTCCAGTTCTAGTGGCTCTATTAAAGCAAGGTTTAACCCAGAAAACAACCCAGAAGTACTAGGAAGCCTAGTGCTTCTGGGTTCGCTTATCAAGAAAGATAGCATTAAAGCCATGTCAATTTTTCGAATGGAAACCCAGAAATCAACCCAGAAGGACATAGAAGTATTTTTCTTCAGGGTTTTGGAACGGTGAAGGGAAAACGTAACGTAGTGAGACTGATGTATGGCCTCTTGAGACTGTTTTAGGCTGTTTTTCCTTTAAAGTCGCATCGCAAAGTGTTGATTTAATGAGAGTCCAACTTTATCCTAGGTGATTCGTAATCAGTAGGTCCGCGGTTCGATTCCGCGCCCCGGAACCAGAGATTTCCATAAAAAACAATAGGTTAAAGCTGAGTCTGCTCCGGGAAGAGACGCTCGCCCGATTCCGCGGCCAGGCACCAAGATTTAGATTTGAGAACCCTGGTCTATTTTTAAAAAATATTTCTTTTTAGCGAGTGCTTTTTCTATTTCTTGCAGCGAACAAAATTCCTTGAATTTCTTTCCAAGCCAAATTAGCGGTTCATCATATTTATTTTCCTCTCCCGATTGAAAGAAAAAAGTCTGCATTTGTTCGTCAAAACCAATGATGCAGTTGTCATCTATTAATCGCAGCCCTCCCCAGAAGGGTTTCTTATAAAGTTCACAGAAATATTTACTCATATCTTGATCCCCTTCAATTTTTTCGAGCAACTCAATAATTTTTGCCATCGATTTTTGGCTGCTTTGTAGAGTTGATCAGTTTTTGTAATCACGAGGGTGTAAGGCCTGCCCTTTTCTTCGACGTGTATTTCAATAGGCAGGTCGAGATTTCTTAAACAGTCAGAAATATGGTTGCGATATTGCTGAACAAGAGGCCAAATTTTTTTGGATTCTGTTTTGGAGCGTAAAAAACTTTGTGTAATTTTACAGTGCTCACAACGGCATCTTAAATTGATTATTATTGACCAGTCATCTTCTTTGCGCAAACCCTCTTCTAATTCCCTCTGTAGGGATTCGGCTATGTGTTCACAAAATGAATTAAATGTATCAAGGTAATCTTGGGGAATATCTTTTTTTAAGGAAAAATAAATTTCGGCTAAATCAAGAACGGAATATAAATTAGAATTTGTTTTTAAGTGCGTTATCCATTTTTCGATAGCATTGTGTGAACTTTTAACGAGAAAGCAGGAGCGAAAAAACCATAGAGTCGAATTGAGTCGAGCAGCAGAATATTTTTTTTGCGAGGCAGGAAAAGAATTCAATGACTGCTTATCGTTATCCTGCATTATTAAGAGTTGATGGTTGATTAAAAAAGCTGGTATTTTTGGGTCAATACCTATTTTTAGAGCGTAACGGATTAGTTCATTGAGTTTCCCCTGTGGATTTTCATCATCGTGATGTATGGAATAAAATTTATTTTCAGGTTTCACCCAATTTTCTAATAGACTAAGACAGGTATCTACTCCGTATGTTTTCTCTAATTCAGCGATTTTCTTAATACAGTTAAGGTTAAGAATTTCTAAGTTAAAGCGCTCTAATAAGAACTGAGCGATATTCTTCTCCTGGATATAACAAGCAATGTCCATAAGCTGCAAAAAATTGTCTAAATTAATTTTGTATTTTGATTGAAAAATATAGTCTCCAATTTTGTTAAGTATCCCTAGTACTATTTGTTTTTGCTTTGGTTTTTTGGTGAGCAACAGGAGGTTTTCAAATGCCTTATCATAATTCAATTGAAAATCCATAGCGATCTGATCTTTTTCGCGCCACAAAATAATTGCGGCACGTCGATACCAATACGTTGCTGTATTACCATAATTGCCCATCCAGCCTTCGTATTCTGTTTCAACAGGCTCAAATGCATGGGTTTCTTTTGTCCAGCAAAACTCGTCGTCGGAAAGGGTTAAATTTTTATACAGTAATGAGGTGTTATTTTCATCTAGCCAGTATGAAAATGAAAAATTATCCTCAATGAGCTCCTCGAGATTAGGTTCATCCGTATCCCCATCCGTTGACCAGGATTCATGAATTTCAACTAACGCAAGATGTGCTTTCAAGTTTAATTTTTTTGCTGCCTGTAGAAAAGATAAAGCATTTTGATTATCGATACCTTTTAGCATTTCCCAAGCGAGGCCATGTTCAGAATATTCGTGATCTAGAAAATAAGCCAAGGTTGTGGGTGTGGGATTTGCAGGGATATTAAGGTCAAAATAATCTTTAAGCGCCATTTCTAAAGCTTTATTATGGAAATTGCTATGTGCTATGGATTGATTGTGAGACTTTAATGCTAAGTTAAAAGTTAGTGCAACGCGATAGCCTTGTCTTACACGTTTAATTTCATGATGGCAGTCTGCATAAAATGCAATAGTTTGTAACACCTCTGTTTTGAGATGCTCCGAAATAAACCGATGGCTTTTTTTTCGTTGGTGAATGATAAGATCACCACCAATATGCGGAGAGGGTAATACAACTACTAAAGTTGCTATCATGCCAGTCATTTTTTCCGAATCTTGATGGATTTTAAAAAATTGGCCAGGACTATAAATTAATAAATTATGTAGGTGCAAGGTGAGAGCAGCATTTTCGGGCAGGCCCAATGTTGAGTGTATTGTTTCCAACATTTTATCGATGGCGTTTTGATTAAATTGTACTGTCAGCTTATCTGCCGGGATTTCATAAGTGTCTCGGATAGATGTGTCTTCTAAGGTTTTTTCACCTAAACCAAATTTTGCAAGTTTCGCAACGTTCAGTAGGTTATTAATGTCTGCATCAGCAAGGGGTAATTGAATGGGACCAGAGTCGTTTAATTCAATCTGTAAATCAGGCATGTTTAATTGGTATTCAGCAGCGAATTGGGGCTCTGCTTTGGAAGCGGTATCAGTGACGGCAAGAGCATCTAGGATTTTGGAAAACATGGGAATCCTTTTGCGGTTAACTAAGTTGAAGGAAAAATACTTTAAATGTTCATCAGATTCAAGAGGAACGTTAACACTAAGCGGCTCGCTGGCGTGCAAACACCGAACCCCGATATAAATCCCGATGTATCCCGATCAAAAAAACATCTGGGTTTAATATTCTGCTTGTGTTCATGCCTCAAGCGCCGGAGTAACTCTGTTCGTCAGCATTTCTAAATTTCCTATGACTTCCTCATAGTCTAGTGCATTTTGATCAAATACCATGGTTTCTATAAATTCAACCCAATTGTTTCGCCATAGCGGATTATTTTTTAATTCCTGCATAGAAAGCCGAATTTGTGCAAGCGGATCTTTGTGAAAATTTTCATTATGCGATTTAAATTGATCGCTATCGTTTGAAATGACTTCTTTATTACGTGATGAATAGTATTAGTTTTATGAATACGTGGTCTTCTGCTCGTTCTTTGGATCAATCAAAAATATAATTTAATGCTGGAATAATCAATACTATAATTTTTTTACGTATTTCTTAGAAAGGCTAGCCTGGCATCGAATCCTCTAAAAATATTTCACAGATAAAAATTTCAGAAAATTATGCCCATTTACAGCCATAAAAAATATTTGAAAAACAGCTAGCTATTGAAGGCGGTCACAACAATGCCGCATTATTAATATCTCACTCCACTCCGGCCATATGTGTCGCCCAGATCAATGCGGGTTGAATCTCTATCTTCTTTGCCAAATCCAAGTCATTCGTAATCAACTCCGGTCTAATTTTTCCAGCCACCCGAATTTGATCAATAAAATCATTTTCCTCTTTTTTTAGAGGTAATATTACCGACAGCATCTCTTTTAACTCGCCGAGCAAATCTTCAGCCCAGGCTTTCAACAAAGGTAGGCTGCGGGGTAAATTTTTTTGCTGCAACACAGGTAATAGACGATTTCTTAAATCAATTAAATCATATTCAAGGATTTTAACCGTTAGGTTTTCTAAATCAATTTTTGTCATCGCTAAATACACCACAAATGCTAATCGCAACAGCGTTGAATTAAATAAACCATTTTTTAGAAGATAATGCGCGTCAAATAAATCTCGGCTTACTCTTCGATCAAATAATGCCGATAATTTTCCAGCCGCTAATTCATGAATATCTAGTACTGGCGCACGCCAATCTGAATAACCAGGAATATTAACAGCCTTTAAAACTGGAGGAAATAAAGTCTGGCGATACATGAAATTCACATCAATTTCTATGGATCCTCTTTGTCCCAGAAGACTATTATAAAACCAAACCATTTTTCCGCCAGCATGATGGCTCGGAGATCGATGACGTTCATATTGATTTTGTTCTAGAATTTTTTGGATAGCTTGAGTCAATGTTAGACGATCTTCTAACATTTTTCCGCGATCAAGATGGCCTATATAATTAACATCAATATCCACCGATAGGCGCGGCACTTCTCTGAAACAAAATAAGTTTAACGCTGTTCCTCCTTTCAATACTAATCGCTCCCGTAAATATGGCACAGACATAAATTGCTGAAATGTATCGAGCAGACGATAAACTTTTTCCAAAATTTCTGGTTTATATCCTTTTGCTCTCGCTTCTTTTAATAGCAGCTCTTTAGAAGTCAACATTAGGTTCTTCCCATGACTGATTAATGACGCTTATTGGCATTAAAATATTCCATTTCTGTATTAATTGATAAGGATCATTTTTATTTTTAGTGACATATTGTGAATTTTTTGGCTTTGCATGTAACAGAGGTTTAAGCTGCGTTTCGCTGGTTTTAAATGCTCCCTGACGCTGCTCTAAAAAATAGCCTACTTTTGCCGCAAGACATGCATTTTTTAAAATTAAGCAATATTCAACTACTTCTTCAACATTTAATACCGCCATGCTATTAAGTGCTCGGCATACCTCTTCCCATCCCCCACATAATTCAACGCGATCTAAAATATCAACAAATGTGCGCGAAAGATTTGTGATTTTAATATCCACCCCTCCCCGGTTGATGGATTGTACCGCAAATAAAGTACGTTGGGACTTTTTCAGTATTAATGGGTGAGAAACTGCTTGAAACCAAAGATTTTGGAATTCAAAGGGTTTATTTTTTTGCGAAGTTAGATAGGTCATTTGCCCGAAAGTAGAATAAGCGACGCCATGCAATTCGAGTGCGGTGTGATAGGCCAATATACTGTCCACCGCTGATTTTCCAGCAATCAAATAGGGATCAACGGTAACGGCATCTGGTGTTTGTCCTGGCAATACGGCAGCATAAAGTTCGCGCCGTATTCTCAAAATGCGACCTGTTTTCAGGTAATACTGCAAGGCCATATTCAACGAAGATGCCTGCAAAGTGCGCTTTAGGCCGCTTTTCCAAGCCACGAATTCATCGTGTCGAAAGACAGGATGTTCATATAAAAAAGTTTCGATTTTCACTGATAATCTCCGTTAATATATACATGTTATATATTATTGGAGTATATTTCAATATAAAAGCGCAAAGAAAAAGGAATCTCTGGAATCAGGTAATGGAGTCTCTGAGAAAGGCAAAAAAGGCTAGCCTGGCATTGAATCTCGCACATGTAAAAGACAAGAATTTGACAGTAGCTGTAAGATTTGGGATGATTTTGACCGGCTTGCATTAGCCCTTTAAAAAACCTACAACCGCCGGGTAAATTTGGAGAAAAAGATGAGACAAGAGCGAACCTCCCCCTTTCTTTTTAAAGACGCAGCCCAAAAAATTGAATTTGTATTCTATGATCAAATACCCTCTAAGACGGTAAATTTACGGATCAAAGGCGATCCCGCCTTTCGAGTCAATATTGCCGCCCTCCATCTCTACGGTCTTTATCGAAACAGCCTTTATGAATCTTATAGAGAAAAACCTGACTTAGCCCAAGACATCAAGGAGCGGAAAAACCAATATTATGAATCTAAAGAATCTCTCTTGTCTAAAAAGCCTTCATACCAATCTCCTCTATATCATTACTCTATTTTTGTTAGCTTAGATGCAATGAAGGAATGGCGGGAATCGAAAGGGAAAATGAAATGTTATATGGCCTTTCAAAATGATGTTTCTCGTAAATTAAAAGTAGGCTTTGTGCACTTCACTGAGCAAGTAGTGAGCGGCAAGAAAGTCGTTTACATTGCTCATGCTGCTGTTCAAAATCGAGGTCAAGGCATAGGTCGACATTTGATGGAATGCGTATTGGCGCATTATCCTGTTGGCACTGAATTCTATATTTTGACGCGAGTATTTAATTCTGAAGCTAAAAATCTTTATGGAAAAAGATTAAAATTTTCTCCTATCGAAATCGATGAAATCGAGCAATTGGGATATGACAAACGTTACTGCGGATTCAAGCGCACAACAACTGAATCTGAAGTTCAAGAAATTATTAACAGCCAGAAACAATCTGTGCCCCATCAAACTGAAGATATAGCCGAGCGCACTCAAAAATCATTTGGGTATTGAGCTTCAGCAGGTGTAGGGATTTTGTAACCTTATGAGACTGCTGTAGGGACTTTTGAAACTGGATTAGACTGTTTTTGGAACAAGAGCCAAGTGATAAGAGCGCATCACAAGCTGTTGATTTAACGAGGGTCCAGCCTTATCATGAGTGATTCATAATTAGTAGGTCCGCGGTTTGATTACGCGCCCTGGCACCAAAAATTTTAGTATAAATGTGTTGACTCTCTCCTTACGTCATCCCGTATCGTACTCAAAGTCAGTGAAGAGGAAACCAAGATGTCTTACACAGTAAAAAAATTATCAAAACTATCTGGGATTAGTATCCGAACACTGCGTTTTTACGACAGGATCGGATTGCTGAGGCCAGCTTTTTATGGCGAAAATAATTATCGATATTATGAAGAAGAGCAGATCTTGATGCTGCAGCAAATTTTATTTTATCGTGAATTAGGTTTTCCGCTCAGCGACATACAAAGGGGTTGTCAGCAGTGATGACTTCAATAAAATTGATGCCTTGATTTCTCACAAGCAAGTCCTTGCACAGAGTCTTGATCGAACTGCAAAATTGATAAAGACAATTGACCAAACTATCGAACACTTGAGAGGAAAAATAACGATGCGTAATGAAGAATTATTTGTTGGCTTTGCACATGAATTTGTGTTTAATTCTTATGTAACCGCATTTTCGCCTGGAAATGAAGATATGCTGGATCTATATTTTTCTCCAGACCTTATAATGTTTAATCACGCAATGTCAAAACAGCTGGACTTAAACGAATTTGAAATCTCGCTTACCTAATTTACAAAAAATATTTAAAGATTTAAAAAGTGAAATCAAGGATGTTATTGCGGAAGACGATCGAATAGCCTTTCGTGTAGAACAAAATGCCCTATTTTTTAAGCACAATCCTGAGGGTGAGCAAATAAAACTTGATGCGATGAATTTATATAAACTCGAAAACGGCAAAGTAAAAGAATGGCAAATTTGGGTTAATATAGTCGAATTGCATTGATGCCGGCGGAGATTTCTAATGATAGCTTGTTCGAATTTATTGAAGCTTTCCATAATCAAGTAAGAATGCATTCTGTGGACGATTGTTTATCACTAGAAAAATTTGTTCGGAAAGGTATAGGCACATCAGTCTGAGCAATTGGATTTCCAATACTCATATCTAAAGCACATTTTGAACAGCAGATAATAAAACATTTTTTACATCGTCATGTATTGATCCTGATTGATCCATCAATCCGAATCTAATAATGGGATCTTTAGTGCCAACAAACATTAATTTTAAAAAAATTAGAATTCATGATTTTTTCCCTAATCAATTTTTACTCGATTTTTGAGAGTAAGTCTCGGACCCATTTCTGCATCCACGATGGCAAAGTATGTAATCCAGCCTTTAAATCTTCACAACTAAGGGCGCTTTCAGGAAAGTCTCGCAATATACTCGTTAATCGAATTTTGATGGGTTCTTGCTCGATTTCTGCGCCTGTTTTTATACTTTCTCTCAGCCAGTGTAAGGCTTGAATAATCCGCATCGCTGGTCTGCCCGCCCAAAAGAGTTTACTGGGGGAGGTAAGTTTGAACTGAATAATGAGATTACCCAATCGAATCGGTTTTAATCGACCATCGGTATAGACTATTACTCGTCCTGGAACGGCATTACTTAGGCCGAGATCATTAGCAGCTGTTAGGCCATCAATTAAGATTCGAATCTGATCGCGTCGCCCAATAGCTTCGATTATACGGCGATAATCTGGCGATGTAATTTCCCTAGTGATTAAATTTTTTCGAGGGGAATCATATAAGCCTCGATCAATACGGCGTAGATTACCGCTGTCGGCTAGTCGCTGCAGAATTTTGTCAACTGCGTCACGGTTTGCCAGATCTAAAAAATCTTTGGGTGTCCAAACCTTGCCAGGGCCTGATTCAGCTATTCTCTGAAGTATTTGTTCTTTCATTTTCATGTCCGTTAATTGTATACATATTTCGGACAAAAAGCTACGCTCGTTGTGTTTATAATTCGACCTTTGCAATGGCGTGTTTATTGTTGTGGCTGTCTCTATGAAATGTCAGCAGGCCTAGCCTGACAATAAATACTTGTCTTCATTATACGTATCGTATTTAATCAACTTTTGTGTCAAAGGAGTCCTGTCAAAACTTGTTGTACAGGTGATATCAGCAAAAAGGAAAATTGATATGCCAGGTCATGTTTTTGTTGTTTCAGAATGGCTTCCCAAAGCAGGTTGTGAGGCTGAGCTATGGATAAGGTTTAAAAAACTGATGGCTCAGACCTTAGAAAATGAAAAAGGTTGCCTTAGAGCACATGCAACTAAGCAAATTTCACATCCAGGTGCGCCAGGTAAATCAAAATACGCAATTATTCTTCTCCAAGAATATGTTGATTTAAAGGCCTTTGATATTCATTGTGCTTCAGATTATGTAGCTCACGCTTTCAAAGAATTAGTGGATAACCCAACAAGCGCCATAGTCGAAGATTGGAACGTCAGGTTATTTAGCGAAGAAGAATAACTTATTTAAGCCAAAACAAGTAAATTCAAGTGCTCGCCGCCTCATTTTGATTTAAAGTAATATTTGGTTTTCAACAAATCTAGGCCGCTGGCACAGAGGGTAAATCATGGTGGGCAATGCCATTAATAAATATTGAATTTAAAAAGTTAAAAAATAAGACTTGCGCTCTAGTATTATTATCTCATGATCATTGTGGGGAATTAATAAAAGCAGCGTCTGATGGTGAGCTTTGGAATTTGGAATATGCAACAATACCTAAGCCTGATGCAATGTCAGCCGAAATCGGCCGTAGGTTAACGTTAATGAGCGAAGGAATAATGGTGCCGTTTTCTGTCTTTCATAACGACAGTCAAAAAGTTGTTGGAATGACGACTTATTGCAAAATAAACAATATTCAAAAGAAGCTGGATATTGGTTGGACTTGGTACGCTAAAAGTCATCAGCGAACCTCTCTCAATACCAATTGTAAACTACTATTGTTAAGTTATGCTTTTGAGACTTTAAAATTTGAAGAGGTTTATTTCAAAGTCCACGTAAATAATCTCCCAAGTCAAGTAGCCGTTTTGCGACTAGGTGCAAATTATGTGGGAATAATAAAAAATTATCAAACTATGCCGAGCAAAAAAGCCCAGGATTATTACCACTATTCCATTGATCGGGCAAGTTGGCCAAGAATAAAAGATAATTTGATATTAAAAGCAGCAAAAATAAATAAATCGGCATGAATCGTGACCGAAAATGATTATTTGTCACAAGCATAAAATTTGCCGCAAGCCATCATCTAGAGCTTGTATGTCCTTAGTCGAAAGATTGCCAGCTGGATTTTTAAGTCGGCTTTTGTCGATCGTTCGAATTTGATCGCAGACCGCCGTGACTTCTTTTTCTAAGCAGGTGACTGAAATGGTTAAAGGTGGCCGAGCTTTAGTAGATGTAGAAAGGGGGACGACGACAATTGTGCTTCGCGCTAGATTAATTGGCGTCGCACCGAGTAAAACGCAAGGGCGTAATTTATTTATTTCCGAACCTTTTGTAGGGTTGAGATCGACCCAATAGACGTCACCGCGATTCATCGTTTAATCCATCCTCATGGGTAACATCCCAATCCTTCATTTCTTTTCGTAAAGCGGCATCTTTTTCGACGGCCAGGGCGCATTCGAAGAGAGCTTTTTCGCGTTTTTTTACTTCCAGCTCGATGAGATGGGTAATGGTTTTGCTTCTTTGGCGTGCGGGAATAGCAGCACGCATTCGAAGAGCCAGCTGATCGGGGATTGAAATTAGTACTTTTTCCATAGATCTCACCTCTGGAATTGAATATAGCATATACTATATCTAATATCCAGCTAGGTTAGCAGAAGAGTGTAGGGAAAATGTAACCTAATGAGGCTGATGTAGGGTTTTTAACAGCCTGTACAAAATCTGCTTAAACATACCTTTTTCTTTCTAAAAAAACCCTAAAATACGAATTTACAAAAATAAAAAAGAGGTATATAAATCTATTATACAGTGTGAAAGCATTGTGAATTTTAAAAAAATATGCGGTGAGTTCCACCGTGAATAGCCGGTGGAGAGGAAGGCTCTGGCTTTGATTGTAAAATTAAAGTAAAACCAGCCTCTGTGAAGCAGGAATCTAACAGCAAAGCTACCTTTGGATAGGTTTGCATAGGTTTAGAAGAACGGTCTTTTGAACTGTTTGAGACTGTTTTTAAATCAAAGACGCATCGCAAAGTGTTGATTTAATGAAGGTCTAAACTTATTCTAGGTAATTCGTAATCAGTAGAGGTCCGCTATTCGGTTCCGCGGCACGTCACTAATAGAATCAAAAGGTTACACAGAATTTTTGAAAGTTGTATGCACGGTTCTTATGGGAGCCGCGCCCGGTAATGGGCGCTGGCTTACCAGGCGAGCGTGCAGAGCAAGCTCGGTGAAGCAGGAGCCACTGCAAACTCGCGAGAGCGTAGCAACCTTTAATTAGGAATCCCCTTCAATTTATGGGGGAAGGGGTCAATTTGTGCCTCAATTAATGCCTTTTCATCGGTACAATCATTGAGGGCGGATAATCAAAAGCAGCGCCATCAGCGGCATCAATGCCAGCACCAATAACGCCACCAAATATTATGTTACCGGCAATTATACCTTTCGTGCTTGATTGATAATTCTGATACGCAGTTTTGTAACCTTTCTTTTTGCAATTTATAAATAGAGGATGAGTGCTTTTGTGTACAACAGCTGACCCTGGCGTACTTGGAATGTACCACGATCCTTTATCATTTTTTAACGAACAAACCGCTCCTTTTACTGGGGGTGTTTCTACATACACATGTTGTGATGTGCCACTTACAATTGATGCGCAGCCTGATAATAAAGACATGCTTAAAACCAGTGTTGATGTTGCGATTATTTTTTTCACTTTTTACTTTACCTTATTTAGTTAATTTAAAACTCCTGTATGCTAATTTTTCCCTATGAAATCTCATTTATTTTTATAGATGCCTGAAAATATTCACCATTATTTCAAAGTCACTTCTCAATTGATTTTCTCAGTATATTGAGGCGGTTCTTTCATTTTTTTAAACCTGGTTTGATTCCCCTACTTTGTTTTGGAGCAGAAAGCATGTGCGCCACTAGCGCGTCGGCTATTGTAAGATGGGATGTGATAAGTGCCCCCGGGGTGTGGATTGCTTCGGCATAATGTGCGGACTGTAAGAGATCATATAGTACCTTGTCAAGCTTGTGATGCTGATGAGCACCCGTTTTAGTTATTCTTCCCTCCATTTGTTTCGATAGTCCATTAAAGCGTTGCATCTTACACTAGATCTAATCAAAATGCCACCAACAGCGAGTGCTGGTTTGCTGTTTCGTCATAAAAAACTGCCTGGTTCGCACTGAAGTCATTACTGCCAGGCTAGCCTTATTTGCCTTTCTAGTCATTACTGCCAGGCTAGCCTGGCAGCAATGGCTTTTCTGCTTTTAGTAAATTAGCATGGAGCTCAATATCGTGAATATCGTGAATATCGTGAATATAACACTTCGGTAGATGAGTTTTATTTTGGAGGTTTCCTATGCGAGAATTATCATTTGATGTTCAGTTTGCAATAACTGATAGCCCCTATTTTCAAAATATAAAACAAACTGATTCTGCTGAGCCAAAGCAGAATGCCAATGACTACGCCGTTATTCGGCCCGCTTACCAAGAAGTCATCAAAGAGAACGCGATTTTATTTCCTATTTATCGTGATTTGGGGGCAGTGGTGAAAAGACACGCTTCTCATTTTGCCTCAACACTTGATGCCCCGTTGAAAGGTTTAGATTTCGGTTGCGGGCCCGGCACATCAACCCCGCAAATCTTGAGAACGTTTAATGGACTTAAAGTGAATATAAATCTGGTCGGGATCGACAGAGATGCAGGAAATATAGATATTGCAAGAACTGAAAATAATCAGATAAAGTACGAGAAAATTGAGGAAAATAAAATACCCGATTTTAAGGCAGCCTATGACGTCATATTTTGTTTTTTTGTTTTACTCGAACAGGAGTCACGAGAGAAATTGGCAGGTTTATTTTTGGAATTACACCGAGTACTCAAACCCAATGGTCGCATATTTACCGTGAACTGTAATGAGTGGCTTTATAATCCTCAGCTTGATTTTCTCTATGAGGATAATAAGGTTGAAGGCAATCAAGAGGTTTATGATGCAAAAAAAAGTGGATCTAGAATTGGTCTGCGCTCAATCGGTGATGACGGAAAAGAAGTTATTTTTCGAGATTTCTTCTGGACAAGAGGAGATTATAAAAATGCAGCAAATGAAGCCGATTTAGAATTACTTGAAGAGTATATTCCAAAAGGCTTGGATACTGACGGAAAAGATTGGAAAGAAGGCGATATACTAGGCGCCTACCATATCCAGATTTATGGGCCCAGATGACCCATTGATAATTAAATCATTAACGCCAGGCTAGCCTTATTTGGCTTTCTGAAATTATTTTTTTGTAAAAAATTAAAATAAGGCAAATAAAGCTAGCCTGGCAGCAATGGCTTTTAAAAGACGGTCGAATTGAAATCGATAATAATCTTATTGAAAATTCCATTCGACCTTTGAGGGCATGTACTTGCCCAAACGCTTACGATGCTTTTAATGAGGCTATACATTCTATTCAAACTGTAAAAGGTGTTAAACTAACCTAAAATAGGATCCTGATTCACGCCAAATAGCAGAATTTTTTTAGGAGACAAGATGCCGTATACAACTTCTGGTGATATAAAAATTTACTTCCATGCTATTGGAGATATCGGTAATTCCGATAAACCAACCCTAATTTTTCTTCATGGTGGCGCCGGGATCGCAGATCATTCTCTCTACCTTCCATTTTGGTCGAAATTATCATCACAGGCTAATATCATATTGATTGATCAACGCGGGTGCGGCAGAAGTGATAGAGGTGATCCTGATAAATGGAACCTTGGGCAACATGGCAAAGACATCGTATTATTTTGTGAATCACTTGAAATCAAGAACCCAATCGTGGCTGGCGTCTCTTGGGGTGGTTATGTTGCCATGTCTTATGCAATACAATATCCAAGTCACCCAATGGCATTAATCCTCTGTAACACAGAAGCAAAAGTTTCACCCGAAGCTCGTTATGAAGAATTCCTTCGGGTGGGAAATGAAAAAGCAGCTAACGCCGTAAAAGCGTTTGATACTAATTGGAACGCCACAACCAACCTGGAGTACTTCAAAATTTGTTTGCCGTTTTACGCTAAAAAAGCTTATACCCCTGAAGAGCTTGGGGGTTGTATTCAAAATCCGGACTTATGGGCTCAATACATGAATACTGAATATGGCAAATTTGATTTTTCATCAGAGCTCCACAAAATTTCTTGCCCAGTATTACACTTAGCTGGAGAAAATGATCCCGTTCATCCCGCCTCATGCGCTATCGAAACTGCGCGGAATATTGGGAAATACTGCGAGTTAGTCATCATGCCAAATACGGGTGATCCCGTTTACAGGGATAAACCCGATGAAACCATTGCAATAATCTCTAGCTTTCTTAAAAAAGTAACAAATCGGCCTAGGGCTAATTCAGTTAGTAAGGGTTGCCCATAAGGTAGGAGGAAGCAAGCTACGTCCCAGTCACTGCAGGAAAAAATAAATATTAAAATAAACAACGGGTTGAAAATTAAATTTTGCAGTGTAATTTCATAGATAGTTAAATAACACTAGGAGAATATATTTTTGCTGAGTAATTACCATGCAGTAATTTTATTGTAATTAGTTGATTTGATTGATACTGTAAAAAAGCTGCAGTGATTGAGGTAATTTCAAGGTATTTTTAAAAAATGTCTGTTAGCAATAATTTAATTGCTAATAAAATGCTTGCGAATAAGAAAACTTTTTCAATCTAGGCATCCCCCTTTTTTAAGGCATATTGTGCGCCTAAGGTTGCCCCTAGCATAGTGCCGCTCATCAATGCGCCAACGACAGCCCAGTCGATAAAACCTTGAAATCCATAAATGATGCAAGGTGCAATGGTGCTCGCTAGGGCGCTTACTATTCGAGTGCCTGCGGATTCACTGATGGTTTTATTGAAAAAAATAATGAAAAGGTAGGTGGTAATTAATCCTTGTTCACCATAAAATCCAGCGATCATACTGGCTAATAAAAATAAACTGTATCCAACTATTTTTTTAGAAAGCGATGGCGGTTTAGAGTGTAATTTATTTTTTTTTAGGAATAGAGGTAAGCATAATAAAAGAAGTGTTAAAACCCCTACGGCGCGACTTAAATGCGTAGCCGAAAAATGGGTCATAATAACAGCGCCTGTTAAAGATCCTAGTAAGCTAATAATCGCAGCGGGAAATGCAATTTTGAATTCATTAACAGGCTAGCCTGGCAGCAATGGCGCTGATAAATTTGGAGAAAAAGATGAGACAAGAGCGAACTTCCCCCTTTCTTTTTAAAGACGCAGCCCAAGAAATTGAATTTGTATTCTATGATCAAATACCCTCTAAGACGGTAAATTTACAGATCAAAGGCGAGCCCGCCTATCGAGTCAATATCGCCGCCCTTCACCTCTATGGTCTTTATCGAAACAGCATTTATGAATCTTCTCGAGAAAATCCTGACTTAGCTCAAGACATTAAGGAGGGGAAAAACCAATATCATGAACCCGAAGAATCTTCCTTGTCAAAAAAGCTTTCATACCAATCTCCTGTGTATCATTACTCTGTTTTTGCTGGTTTAGATGCAATGAAGGGATGGCAAGAATCAAAAGGGAAAATGAAATGCTTTATGGCCTTTCAAAATGATGGGTCCCGTAAATTAAAAGTAGGTTTTGTGCACTTTACTGAGCAAGTAGTGAGCGGCAAGAATGTCGTTTACATTGCTCAGGCTGCTGTTCAAAATCGAGGTCAAGGCATAGGTCGACATTTGATGGAATGCGTATTGGCGCATTATCCTGTTGGCATGGAATTCTATATTTTGACGCGAATATTTAATTCTGAAGCTAAAAATCTTTATGGAAAAAGATTAAAATTTTCTCCTATCGAAATCGATGAAATCGAGCAATTGGGATATGACAAACATTACTGCGGATTCAAGCGCACAACAACTGAATCTGAAGTTCAAGAAATTATTAACAGCCAGAAACAATCTGCGCCCCATCAAACTGAAGATATAGCCGAGCGCACTCAAAAATCATTTGGCTATTGAGCTTTACCAGTGTATTGCTTTAATGCCAGGCTAGCCTGGCATGGAACTTCCTATGCGATTTCTCCAGTAAATTTCTACAGCTTCGGCGAGGGTTTTGACGCGAAGTTTTCTTTTTATGCTGATTAAATGTGTATCAATAGTTCTAGTGGAAATGTAGAGGGTTACTGCGACATCTTTAATTTTCGCACCATGGGCGAACAACGATAAACACTGGTATTCCCGAGTCGTTATGGAATAATTATTTTCGAAATGCGTAAAATAATATTGCTTAGGAAGCTGTTTATTGCTTTGAGTAACTCCCTCAGGATCAAAAATTAATTTTTCATCGAACAATTGGGGTTTTTGGATATGAATGTCAGGATTAAAATATTTTTCAGGCACTATCAGTGGATTTTCACTGGCCTTTTTCAAAAGGGTCTTAGCCTTATCTTTATAGTAATAAATAAAGTTCTCGAAAATATCGAAATGGTTGATAAATTGCTCGTGCGATTTTTCATCTCGGAGATCAAAGAAAAAAGATTCCAAGCGATCAATGTGCTTTCGAAAAATAAGCATGGGATTTTCGATTCCAAAACGATCTTTTGCAAATTTCATCGCTTCGTCGGGCCATCCAAGATCGCGGCCAGAATCCATCTTCGGCAGTAGGATCGCATTTTCCATTTGATCGTAAATGGTATAGCCGTTGGGAGGTAGTTCCTGCTCGATGAGATGCCACTCTGCCCAACTAGAGCTGGAATTTAGGCAATAATGTCGCCCATCTGGGAAAAGAGTTTCATGCCCGAAAAAATGGAGATTAATATTTAATTCACGAAAATAGTCATCACAAATATCTCTCACGTCCGGCGTCGTCGAAAACGACGGATTTTTTAGAATCATTTTATTCATGCTATGGGTACCCAAAAAATATGAATCTAAATTGAATCTTTCAAAGTAATTCACAAAAATGTCATTAACATCTGGAATTGCGGAGCTAAGCGTTTTTAGCCGACCAATTTACCCTAGATTAATCTTATAACACCATGAATTCTAACATAAAAGTTAATGATTTTAAAGCGATCTTTTTGGCTAAAAATCAAGCAATTAGATCAAAATGCAATTACGCATGCCATATTAAAGTAAATTTCGTGCCTGAAATTATCCGTGAAATTCCCGGATACCCTATCCAAAAAAGCTCTGTTAGTATGCCCCCTCATATGAGTATTCGTAAATAAACATAGAATTAGTAAAAGGAAAAGAGGTTCCCATGAGAATTAATAATTATTTAGAGCTAGAACAAATCGTTCGCGAAATTCCGAATTACGGCAAGCTTGCTTTTCAGCTTTGTGATCCTGGTACAGACGATCTTGTCAGTATGACGCAGGCTTATGCACATCCCGAAAAACTTAAAATATTAGGCATAATTGACTGCGATGGAAATGTTCCTTTAATGTATACGACTAAAAATTCATTAATTATAGGCGAAGTAACAGGTCGTGAAGACATCAAAGTGTTTTCCGGTTCGGATGGCCCAACGGCGGGTACCGCACACCATGAAGATGGTGTTCATGTATTTGGAAGCAAAGGCCTAGGTAATATTACGCTGCCTGAACCACATTTAGAAGCGGAAAAAATTAATGGAGTTCAATACGCCATAAATGCAATTAAAAATGCGGTTGAGCCTATCACTCTTATTTCAACCGGTGGGATGACGGACCTATATAAAATATTAACGGGCTTAGAAAAATCGGATTTTAAAAATATTGCCGCTATTTCAATTATGGGTGGTGTATTCGATCAAAAAGAAGCTAATGCGCCTTTAGAAGCCTTAGGAGCAAAACAATATGCTCGAAAATTCTTCGATCAAAAACCGAATTCCGAAGAAATTGTTTCCAATAGCATCAATATTTATCGAGAGAATGATAATGTTTATGCCTTGATACGACACAATTCGGGCTTAGAAGAAATTATTAATCTTCGGGATCTAGAGGGCGCCTCTTCTTATCTCGAACAAAAATCTTATGATGCTTTATTTGAGCTGATTGGAAGAAATAGCAAATACACTCGCTGGGCAGAATTTAATATCATCTACGATGTTATTGCAGCAAAAGCTGTCTTTGAAATTGCTCAAGAAAATGGTGTTAAAATTTTAATTTCGCCTTTGGATTTCACGCATACGCTTCTATTCGGAAAAGAAGAATCATTGTCATTACGGTCTATTAATAATTACCCTGCGAAAATACTAGCCGATTTGATGCTCGATGTTCCATTCCCCTATTTGAAACGCTTTGGTTTTGATAAGCCTCGGCAGCCAGCGCATGATTTAAACGCCACAATGTGTCTATTGCACCCTGATCTTTATCAAGCAAGGCGGGGTTACGCCGTTGTTGATGGCGAAGATAAACCAGAAAGTCGAGGTAAAACAAGCTTTCAAGAAGATGATCGTGGAAATGTTTATCAATTGTATGTACCAGTTGAAAAAAGGGCCGAATTCTTCAAGCGGCTTGAAGAAGATGTAAAAGCCTATAATACCCCGACGCATATTATTAAGGGGGCTTTATATGATATTCGATCTTTTGATCAAATCGATGCGGCGCTAAAAGAAATTGATGCGATTATTAAAGAAAATAAATTTTCCGGCGAACTTAATATGGCGGGATTATTAATTACGCCAGAAATTAATGCGGCTTTAGATCAAATGTGTAAAAAATATCCCGAAATCCTACCTGTAAAAATATCAAAAAGCGTTGAATCACCTACCATTACAAAACTAAGCGAGAACCGATATAGCTTATCAGCTCAATCCAGATTGCAGATGACCGATAATAAATTGGAAATGGATTGTGATGGAATAAACTCAGAATCAATTCTGAAAAAAGACTTGGAAATTAAATTTTAATAGAAAAAAAATGAAAGAAAATAAATTAGAGATAAATGAAATTCCGAATCATCTGTGTTGCTCAATCACCGGCGAACTGATGCAAGATCCCGTACTCGTAGCCGGTTCGGGACATACATATGAACGCGAGGCGATAACAAAATGGTTTTGTAATCACAATACTGATCCATACACAAATTTAGTTCTCACAGATGAGGGTAAAAAATTAATACCGAATCATGCTGTTAAACAATCCATTGTGGAATATCAAAATAAGAAAGAAAAATTAGATTTAGCTCAACCAAAAATTGATCAGGAAGACAACGACTATATAATTAACCTGAGCCAAGCTTGTGCCGATGCAAATTTAGATCTTGCCACCTACCTTTTGAAGCAGAATAATGCTGCTAAGGAATTTGTTTCTAAAAATGGGTTCGCTCTGCTTCGAATCGCTTGCATAAAAGAGAATTCGGAAATTGTGGAGCTACTCTTAGGCTATGGCGCAATTATCGATCCAACTCTAGCTCTAGAGGGTATAGACGAGAAATTTCATAATATATGGGAACTCATCGAAATCACAATAAAAAATGGACAGCAGGAAATTTTTTCTCTAATAAAACAAACAATAAATGGCTTTTCCGTTCCTGCTCCCATTTTAAGAATGCCAATTTCAGAAGTGACACGTATGCTAGGGCTTTATTTTCAAACGTATGCTTTAATACCACAGCATCGGAGACCCGATAGAGCCCTTGAATTTAGAAGAACTCAACTTCGAAATTTGGTCTTGCACAATGGGCCAGTAGAAATTCGTATTGCGTTTATCACAGCGCATTCTTTAATACACTGGACAGATAGAAACGAATCTGAAAAAAATCAATTGGGATTTGAAGTGGGAAAGCTTTTTGCGCGTGACTTAGATCCAGATTTTGTTCAAGCAAAAACGCTTCTTTCGAGTTGGGTAGAATTTGAAATTATTTCATCTAAAGAAGCTGAATTATTTTGGTGTGATTTTTCGGGAAAAAAAGCCGAGTTTTTTGTAGAAGAAGAGTTAAGAAATGCCAATGTTGCAGTGTTGAGTAACCCAGTACAGCCCCCATCTATGGAAAGTTCTGTAGAACGAGCACGTTCTCGTCGTTCTATTGGGCTATTTGCTCTTGCTCCCGCTCCATTTAATGATAAACCTGATCATGTAATAAAAATTGGTATATTGGGATCCGCAGCGAGTGGCGGTGGCCTAATTATACATCGATATTTGGGAGGCGAATTTCATGACTCCTTCGATAAGAGCTATTACAATGCCGGAGGTGTTAAAAAAGCTGTTGTCATTGATGGCAAAAAAATAGATCTTCGAATATTCCGTGATCCCTATGGACAAGATCCTCGCGGTGGTAGAGAGTGTCGGCTTTTTCCGCGTGGCATATATGATTGCATTATTGCAATAGCAGATCTCACTGACAGTACCACTTTATCAGCCTCGACTATTCTTTTGCTCACAGCATTGCGAGAAGAGGATTTCGATAAAAAACCGCTTATTTTCGTGGGCACTAAAAATGATTGCGCGGATCATGTGAAATGGGATTTAGATTCGAGCTGTCTGTTAGAAATTCCTTTTGACCATAGAATCACTTGTAGCGCAAAACAGAATGTAAATATATCGGAATTATTTGAATTGGCGATCAGAAAAAGAATTGAATTATTAGAAAATCCAATGCCTATTGTTGAGCGCAATAAAAAAGTTCTTGAAAATATTTCGGAAAAAAGCGACAGCAAATGTCTAATTCAGTAATGCCAGGCTAGCCTTATTTGCCTTTCTGAAATTATTTTTTTTAAAAATTTAAAATAAGGCAAATAAAGCTAGCCTGGCAGCAATGGCTTTGATTTTCGGATCTGATTGCATAATCGGAACCAATCTTTAGAATTCGAATGAAATAACGTGAATTTTAACATCAAAACATAAATAGCTGCCGGAATTACGCTATATAACATCCACATGGAGAAGGTCTCTTCAATCATGTTTAAAATTAAAAAAATTATATTTATAAATAAAAATATAGTCGGCACTGTAAGGGCTAGAAATAATGCTATTGAGCTGCCTTTATAAAGACCATAGGCTATTGGCAGGAAAATTAAGACTTGGAAGATAATTCTTAAGGAGTCGTTGTTCTGGTTTGCTGCGAAAGGAGTTATCTGAGCGAATAGCCACGATAATATTATTGAAATAAATATAAGTGAAATTCCGAGCAGAACGGACCTGGGACGGGTTTGTAATGCGGCCTTCAGGTTCTTTCTGATTTCATCAGTAGATATTCCAGGCTTAGTCTGGGATGAATTTGTTGATTTAATCAATTTTGCCCATTTTTTTGTGCTCTTTTGATATAAAGAGACCAGCATCAATAATGCGATTAAAGAAATGATCAAGACGCCGATGCATTGTGTCAAGGGCATTGTTATCATCATAAAGAAGCCTGCAAACACAGTGAAGAGCAAGACAATCCAAGAAAATGTTAACAATAAAGCGCGTGAAGAGTATCGTGCGTTGTAAAACTTATATAATTGAAATCCTGTGAGTAAAGAGCAAAAAACAAAGACGATGCTTAGTTTTATAACTGATGACATTGGTATACTCAATGTTAGGCCTGCAATATTTGCTGCCGATGCTGCCACAAAGGCAGAGAACAAATATTTTAAATTTACAAGACTTTTAGGCCTTTGATTTAATATCTCGCTCATTTTGATTTCCTCTGGATGGTCGTTTCACGATTAATATCTCGATAAATCCGGCTTTCTTGACGAAGTGGAGAAGCGCCTGTTTTTTCATAAAAAATCAGCATCATATGAGGCCTCGTTGATTCATATTCGGGTTTCTTCCCCGCGTTATTGGAGCATACCTTATATCATAAACCTCAGGATTGGTCAAGAATTGAACTACCCCAGGAGCTATCAGGTTGAAATTTCTGTATTAAAACCACCGCCCGATCCATTCGATGAATGCCTTCCGTAGCCAATTTTGGGGCGCTCAGAGGAAACGCACTACCGCATACCCCTGGGCATCTTTTACCCCCATTCCCTAAGTTAAAGAGTTGAGGTGGGTGCGCATTTATTGTTATAATTCGCTCAGTAAAAATTCATAATCAGTCGGTCTGCGGTTCGATTTCGCGCCCAGACGCTAATAAGTTTGAACCTTTATTACAAGAGATAGTTATGATTAAACCAAGGTCAAAGACTTGATGGCATTTGTCAATGAAGAACCATTGGCATCGATTTTAAGTCAAGATATCTCTCAGCTGGTTGATGAAACTCACAAAGCGACAGCGGCCTGAGAGCTGCTCAAATAATTTTGAAAGAAGATTCAAGATGTATATGATTTATTTTAACGTCCCTGAGACGCATCTTGATGCGGTTAAAAATGCCATATTCAAGGCTGGGGCAGGAATAATAGGAAATTATAGTCATTGTGCTTGGCAGATATTGGGCGAAGGTCAATTCATGCCATTGGCTGGCAGCAATGCCTTTATTGGCGATATCGGAAAATTAGAAACAGTCGCGGAATATCATGTAGAAACGGTTTGTGATGAGGAAAAAATCGACGCTGTCATTTCTGCGCTAAAATTCGCGCACCCCTATGAAGTCCCGTCCTACCAAGTCTTAAAGTTGGAAAACAAATAATAATACTGAGCGCTAGGATTCCCCAGAACCAAAAGTGTCATTAATGCCAGGCTAGCCTTATTTGCCTTTCTGAAATTATTTTTTTGTAAAAAATTAAAATAAGGCAAATAAGGCTAGCCTGGCAGCAATGCTTTAACGTATTGACAGAATAAATTCATATCCACGTTTCCGCCGCTCAAAATAACGCCTACTTTTGCGTTTTTAAGCGGTATTAAGTGATTGAAGACCGCGGCTGCCCCGAGACAACCCGTTGGCTCAACAATTAATTTCATTCGTTCTGCAAAAAAGTGCATTTGCTTTTGAAGCTGACTGTCGCTCACCGTAAGAATATCGTTTACATAGGCAAGTAAAATGGGTAATACTAATTTCCCGATACCTTGCGTTTGTGCCCCATCAGCAATCGTATTGGGTAGATCAATGCTGACAATTTGCTTTGTTCTGAATGATTGCTGGGCATCATTGCCAGATTCAGGTTCTACGCCAATGACGAGACAGTTTGGTGATAAGTGAGCAGCCGCAATAGCGCATCCAGAGATTAAGCCACCACCACCTACAGGAACAAATAAATAATCCAGTGAACCCACTTCATCAAAAAGTTCCTTAGCGGCGGTTCCCTGGCCAGCAATTACATCTTGATGATTATAGGGCGGAATCAATGACATTCCGTTTTGATTCACAAATTCAGTCGCAATGGCTTCACGATTTTCACGAGCCCTATCATAAAGCACTACAGTTGCGCCATAAGCACGCGTTGCCGCTAGCTTTATTGCCGGAGCATCAGTCGGCATAACAATAGTGGCAGATACATTAAGAAGACGTGAGGCAACAGCAACCGCTTGTGCATGGTTTCCTGATGAAAAAGCAACAACTCCTCTTTGCTTTTGGGCTTCGCTTAAACGACTGATCGCGTTGTAGGCGCCCCGAAATTTAAATGCCCCTACCCGTTGGAAATTTTCACATTTAAAAAATACTTTAGCGTTGGTAATTGCATCGGCCTGACGTGAAGTCAGCACGGGCGTGTGATTGGCAACGCCTGTTAACCGCTGCGCGGCATTTGCGATGTCATCATAATTGACCGGTAAATCAGTTGTACTCATTGAAGCCTCCCATATAATGTTCTCCATTCAGTAGGATCTTTAGTAGGCAAGTCTATCATTCTATATAATTGCTTCAACTTTAGCATTTTTTTGCGTAATGGAACGTTCCATCCCTATTTGCTATTTTGCCCTACAAACAGTTGAGAAAAAAGATGTTAGATTTATTATTTTTGAAGCTGGCTGTTATCAAATTCTCCCTTGTGGTAGAGTTTCTTAGGTTAATAATTGATGCAGGGAAAAAATGACCATTTCTTTAGAAGCTATTGATAGGCTTGAAATCATTGCGCTTATGGATAACGTTTCCGATCCTTTTACGAGAAGTCACCAGAATATGCGCTGGAACGAATCTCAATATCGTTCTGATGTTTTAAAAAAGCTGGAATTTTGTGGTGCTGATTTTTGTCGCGCTTGTAATGGATTATCTTTATTCTTGCGCTTTCACATAAATAGCCACGCAAGAAGTATATTATTTGATGCAGGTCCAGACGATTTTCTCGTTGTTGATAATGCGAAGCGTATGGGAGTGGATTTAACGGAGGTGGAAGCCGTAGTTCTGTCACATGGGCATTTTGATCATTATGGCGGTATTTTAACTGTGCTCGATGCTATTGGGAAAAAAGATATTCCAGTTTATTCTCACCCTGATCTTTTCGTTCCAAGGGCATTTGGGAAAGAAACCCTAATGCCCTGCAGTTACAACTTGACCAATGACGATATTAAAAAGCATGGTGGAGTTGTAAAGGAAGCTCGAGATCCTTTGCTTTTATTCGAGGATTTAATGCTCATCAGTGGCGAGGTTCCGCGAGAAACTCATTATGAGCAAGGTTCTCCATCGGAGTGTCGAAAACAAGGTGATCAATGGGAAAAATCTCCAGAGGTTGTAGATGAACGTAGTTTGATTTTTAATCTCAAAAATAAGGGATTATGCGTCTTCACTGCTTGCGGTCATACCGGTGTTGTTAATGCAACAAGGTACGCCAAAAAAATAACGGGTTTAAATAAAGTTCATTTTGTCATGGGCGGATTTCATTTAGCACCTCCGGAAGTTGCTGATCGTATAAACCCAACCATCGCTGATCTGTCATTATTAAATCCAGATTATATTATTACGGGCCATTGCACTGGCGCCAAAGCGCAATCTGCATTGACAGCTACTTTTGCAGACCAGCACATTACTTATGGCGTAGGTACGGTATTTAATTTCTAAGCAACGTCCCAGTCACTGCAGGAAAAATAAATATTAAAATAAACTACGAGGTAAATATTAAATTCTGCAGTGATTGAGGTAATTTTATATCTGATTAAGTGGTTTTAAAAAATGTCTGTTAGCAATAATTTAATTGCTAATAAAATGCTTGCGAATAAGAAAACTTTTTCAATCCAGGCATCTCCCTTTTTTAAGGCATATTGTGCGCCTAAGGTTGCCCCGAGCATAGTGCCGCTCATCAATGCGCCAACGACAGCCCAGTCGATAAAACCGTGAAATCCATAAATGATGCAAGGTGCAATGGTGCTCGCTAGGGCGCTGACTTTTCGAGTACCTGCAGATTCGCTGATGGTTTTATTGAAAAAAATAATGAAAAGGTAGGTGGTAATTAATCCTTGTCCACCATAAAATCCACCGATCATACTGGCTAATAAAAATAAACTTTATCCAACAATTTTTTTAGAAAGCGATGGCGGTTTAGAGTGTAATTTATTTTTTTTTAGGAATAGAGGTAGGCATAATAAAAGAAGTGTTAACACCCCTACGGCGCGACTTAAATGCGTTGCCGAAAAATGGGTCATAATTACAGCGCCTGTTAAAGATCCTAATAAGCTAACAATCGCAGCGGGAAATGCAATTTTGTAATCTACTTTCTTTTGGGTATGAAAAGCACGAATTCCCGCAACTAGAGTTCCGATTGAAGTAACGCGAGCGCAGGCAATAGAAACATGAGGTGGAAATCCTAATGTGATCATGACGGGAATGGTAATTAAGGCGCTTCCGCCAGTGTTTGTTCCAACAAAACTCGTTACGAGTCCGAGAAAAAATAAGGTAAAAAACATCAACATGATTTTTCTACAATCGCTTCAACCGACTCAATTTCATTCGCAATTTTTCGCATTAACTCAATGGCCCATTGATGAAACTCGTTTGAAGAGGCGCCACAAGCATCTTCTGCAATGATGGTATAAAAACCCGCATCATGGGCTTCTCTAACGCCAATATTAATTGCATTATCAGTCGCTACACCTGAAAATATTAACTTTTCAATATGAGCTTGATTTAGTGATTCTGTGAGATTAGCACTATGAAAGGGGCTAGCCGCGGTTTTATTGATGACTATGTCACTTGAATTAAAGTCAAGATCCGATATAAATTCGACGTCGCGATTTCCAATCTGAAATAAATTTTTCTCTTTAATATTGTTAAATGCTTTAGAATATTTTGGAATTCCAGAGTAATCTTTATCAAATGCCAAGCGCACAAAAAATATGGGAATATTTTTTTCGCGGCAATGTGCGATTAATTTGTTTGTATTTTTAACAATAGGATGATTGCGGGCATATTCTTTGCATGTGCCATTTATGATGCCATTGATATAATCAATTACCAGTAAAGCCGTTTTCATTTCAAACTCCAAAAAAGTCTTTTGATTGGATTAGTAAATTAAAGGCAAATTTATAGATCATATTGCATAATTTTACAGGGGTTTTATTGTCCGAACAAGGCTTATTGAGCTTCAGAAGAGTATTTCGGTCAATCAGAATAATTATTTAAAGCGAATTGATGTAAGATGCTAAAATTAGAAATCAAACAGGCATAGAAAATTCATATATTTACCGGTAGGCATATAACCTCACTGCGGTCGAAACCAGGCCCTAGATTTTTTGGACAGTAGCATAACTAGTAATATTATCAGCAACGAAAATTGAACTGATGCGGCGAGAATAGTGACAGTTTGCGTGGATTCTAGAGCTTGGGAAATGGATTGGGCGATCTCTGGTTTTACCAGAGCCTGTAAATTCCCATCGAGGACCTTCGAAAAACCGGCTCCCAAAAGACTGAAAGCGGTGGACAATAATCCTAATCCAGTAAAAATCAGGGTAAATATATAGATTCCTCGCTTTGCATTTCTCAAACCCTTGAACATAATGGTGGCGCAAGAAATGACAATTACGAAATTAACTAATACAGAAGCAAAAAGAAAATAGGGCGTGAAAGCGAAAGAGATAAGTTTTCCACCTTGGTTTAGATTTTGAATAATTTGAATATAAACCGATGCAAGTCTAATGTTAATATAAGTCCCGAACGTAATGTCGAGAAATGTGATTCCTAATATTAGCCAGGTCGCCATGCTAATGGCTTTTGGCATATTGGTTTTATCGACCACTTTGATGGTTTTTGTCACGAGCATCGAAGGTTCAAAATTTAAATATTGCCTTATTTTTACGGCTTTAACCCAGTAAATAATCCATAAAACAATTGCTCCCGGAATTGCAATTAAACCAAGGAATGGAATAATCAAGGCAGAAGTAGTAATCATCAAGGCAAGGCCTAAGCTGAATAAAGCCCTAGCTCTTTTCAGTGCTTCAGGGTTTTCCTTCACGGCAGCTTGAAGCGTGTTAGGAAGTCCAAAGGGCAGCATTATCCAGGCAAATATAAAGTTCGCTACAGGGATTAGCATCATCCAAAAAAACCAATGTGGAAATTGATGAAACGACTCGGGAACTTGGCGCATGGTTTTTGCAAGGCTCAATATGAAAAGGAGGGAAGATAGGAGGCCAAATAACATTATCGCTGTAATTAAAATAAAATCAAAAGTGGCTAGCATAATTCTCTCTCCTCAAAGGTCTTCATATCTTGGCCCACGTGTTATGGGAGCATACCTTATACCATGAGGCTTATGGGCGGTCAAGAACTGAACAGATTAATACGCGTAGTGCACTTCTAGGAATTGGCTTTAATTCCTAGCAAAAGAGAATTGCCCAAGCTCGTAAATTCACTTTTCATGCTGTCTTGTATTTGATATAGGTATACCTGCGCAATTAGACAGCAGAAATTAATTTTTATTATCTTGTTTTTAAAGATTTATTTTTTTTTCTGCAGCGACTGGGACGTTTATAATGTTAAAATTCCCCCTTAAATGTCTTTAATATACCAACAATTTGTCCAGGTGTTACCTGTATTGCCGATGGGTTTATCTAAGGAAATAAATCCAAATTTTTTATATAAAGCATTGGCGCCTTGCATAAAATTCATGGTTTCTAAATAACATTTTTTGAAGCCCGCTTTTTTTGCTTCCTGCAGGGCTTTCTGTAAAAGTAACGCGCCCAATCCCAAACCTCGTAATTGAGAAGAAAGATACATGCCTTTTAATTCGCAAGTATTTTCGTGCATCTTAGAGAGAGGGGAAAAACCGGAGCCACCAACAATTTTTTTTCCATGAACCAGAACAAAATAATCGCTTCTCTGGCTAGAATAAATTTCGTAGATTTTGCTTAATTTTCTGTCCATCAGTGGTGCTGCAGGATGATTTGAGTCAAAACCGAATTCAGTCCAAATGGCTTTTGTAAAATTTGTCAATGCAGGTACATCTTTTTTGAGGAGTTTTCGAATTTTATATTCATTTTGGAGTCTTGATCGTTTTAATTTTTTAGCATAAATAAACATGCCCTGAGCCACGATATTTTTCTCTTCTTCGCTCATCATATCCAATGCGTTTTTTACCTGAATGTTGGCTTCAATATGAATTTTGTTAACTACCTCTAAGCCCTTTTTGGTTAAAGAGATTAATTTATTTCGACGATCATTTTCATCGGCTTGAATTCGGCAAGTGCCCTTGTCGGTTAATTGGGCGATAAGACGACTTGTCGTCGATTTTTCAAGATTTAATGCGATTGATATCTGGCCTAAGTTCATCGCTCCTTGTGCATCTAATTCAACTAAGGCATGGCACTGTGAAGTTGAGCCAAAGGATGAAAATCTATTGTTAAGAAACCCAAATTCTCTCGCCATCTCTCGCGCGCTGGATCTTACGCTATGGATAAAATGCTCTGTCTGCATAAAAACTACTCCTCTCAACTGAAAGATGCATGGTACAACTAATAAGTGTATTATGCAACTAATTGGCGAGTGAGCTGTCTCTTCCTACCTTAAGGTCCCCTTAATGTTGCTCAATTTATCGCAAAAAAATTTATCAAATTTAAGATTTCCTTAATATAGGCATGGTACAGTTTCGGTCTTAAATATCTTTTGCTACATCCAGCCTAACGTGGATTATTTAGATATAAATTTATAAATATTGATTTTATTGAATTGGAGATTGAAATGAGCTTAAAATTAAAGTCACTTGCCCTAATTTTGATGGCAATTGGATTATTAGTTGCAACCCCAGCAAATTCTGCCCCAGTGATGCCAGTACTTTTCAGTGGCATTCCTATGGTATTGAATCACCCTACCGTCCCTGGTGAAGGAACCACAAAATCGATTGACTTAACTCCACTTGGAAGTTCTGATTCGTTATGGAATGTGAATTGTAATTATGAAGCAAGTGAAACTGGCAATGGAGCACTTCCAATTTCAATATTAATTTTGCGAGAATTTTGGGCGGATTATGATACTCAAATGTATGTAGACGGACAAAATATGGGCCCTCCTTTGTTGACCCCAACACAAACAACCCTTGGGAAAAAAGTAGGAACCATTTTGTTTACGAATGTTGACGTTTATAAATTTAAAGAAGCCAATAATTTAACGCCTGAAATTGTGCTGACTAATGTTGATGGAACCGGTAATTTTACTATTACCAGTTGTTCAGCAACTTTTCTCCATAATTTAAATTTAATTCACTAAATTGGAAATAACAATGAACTTAAAAATAAAATCACTCAGTTTAATTCTTTTGACACTTGGATTGGTAGTGTCGGCTTCAGCAAAATCTAAAGCCGTGCCGCCTGTTAATATCGTGGGTTTGCCTTTGACATTTGAACATGCTATTCAACCTGGCCAAGGTATGACAAAATTAATTAACTTATCTCAAATTGGAAATTTCCCTTCTGCATGGAAGGTAACCTGTAATTATCAAGCAGTAGAAACTGGAAATGGTAAATTTCCAATCTCTATATTGGTTCAGGAAGAATTTTGGGCAAATTATTCGCCAGAAGTTTATGTAGATGGAAAGGATATTGGTCACGCTGGAGTGAATATCCCAACTCAAACAACCTTGAGTCAAAGTTCGGGAACCATTACGTTTACTAATGTTTCGGTTTATCAATTTGACACTCCTCAACTTATGCTGACTAATATTGATCCTACGGGAAATTTTACTATTACAAGTTGCCAAGCACTGTATACTCTTTAATAAATCCACTGGAGAATAATAATGAAAAAAATTAATTTGTTTTACCCTATCGCCTTGTTATTTGCATCTGTTTTTTGCGTAGAAAACGCAGAAGCAGCCCCAGCACCAGCCCCTGTGCAAATTAATGGTTTACCCCTGACCATAGCGCATCCCACACAACCTGGAATGTCGAATATAAAGTCAGTATCACTCGATCAACTAACAGCGTTGGATGCTCCTTGGGATATTAGCTGTCATTATCAAATTGATGAGACCGAGGGTGGTAAATTACCAGTGATAATGCAATTATATGGATATTTTTATGGTAATTATACTCCGGAAATTATTGTTGATGGGAAAAATTTTGGGGAATTATTTTTTCCACTCACTGCTGTATTAAACCAAAAATCAGGGGTGATTGAATTTACCAATATTTTTGTTTATCAATCTGATCAGCCTCCATTTTTAAGTTTTAGGAACATCGATGGCACTGGAAATGTAACCCTTACCAGTTGCACCGCCGTATACAACCCTAATTAAAGTTATTTAAAATTAAAATTCGACATCGGAGATTCTTAAATGCGAAATAAAATATTAACAGCCTGTCTTATGCTTTCGGCATATGGTGTGACATACGCAAGCCCAAAGGCAATACCACCTGTCATTATCAGCGGATTGCCATTGATGATTCCTCACCCCACACAACCGGGAACAAGCACCACAAAAACGGTAGATTTAACGCAACTTACTCATGAAAGTTTAATTTGGGACGTGACTTGTAATTACCAAGCAACGGAGACGAATCAAGGCCAGTTTCCCATTGCGCTTAGAGTGGCGACTGAATATGGATCATACGTTAATGATAAGATACACATACCTAAAATATATCTCGATGGTAATGACATTGGAAATGATGATTATAATAATCCAATCCCATTAAATATCTACAATAAATCTGGCACCATTACTTTCACTTATGTTTATCCGTTTGCTGATCCAGGCGATACCCCCTCTCAGCTGATTTTTATGAATCTGGATTCTACAGGGGATTTTGCTATTACGAGCTGTGTGGCTAATGATGTTATCATAAAATAAATCGGGATATCATATTGTTAGGCTGGTATCGATTGTAATACAGCTGAGTGCTGACTTATTGTCTATAATTACAATAGTCAATGAAGGATGTTCTATGTGCTATGTGCGGCAGATATACATTGTTCTCATCACCAGGCGACATTTCCAGGTATTTTTCAGCATCGCTTAAGTATGACTATGGAAAGTCATACAATATTGCACCCACGGCTACGGTTGCAGTTTTAATAGCACTCGAAAATGAGCGCTTTATTTTGCCAATGCGATGGGGATTGATACCTTCATGGTATAAAGAAGGGCAAAAGCTTACGGTATTAAATAATGCAAAGCTTGAGACAGTAGATACTAAGCCATCTTTTCGCGTACCCTTTAAACGCCATCGCTGCTTAATTATTGCGGATGGTTTTTATGAGTGGGATGCGAGGACTAAACCGAAGCAGCCCTATTATTTTCACATGAAGCATCATCAGCCAATTGCGCTAGCGGGCATTTGGGATCGGTGGATTTTTGAAAATAAAACCGTTGAAAGTTGTTGCATCATCACCGAGCCTGCGAATAAGCTAGTATCCAAAGTTCATAATCGAATGCCAGCGATTATATTACCAAAGGATTTTGATTCATGGCTGAATCCGGATTTTCAAGATATATCAATTATAAAAAATATGGCTCAAGTGGCAGCAGCTTACGCCCATATGGAGGTCTATCCTGTCACGTCGAAAATGAATCGGGCGGCCTTCGATAATATTCAATGTATAAAATCAATCGTTAACACCAATGATATCCCCGAGATCTAAGTTACGTATATTCCCTAGTGTAAAAAACTATGCTTAAAATTGGATTAATGGGAGTTCAAATGAGAAACCACATCATCGCAATTTTAGTATCGGCTGCTTGTTATTTTTGGGGAACGGGTTTTAATGAAATTTGGCCGCTGGCTTGGATAGCGCCATTGCCAATTTTGTGGCTGGGATTATCCGAAACGCGGTCCGGTTTAATCTTAATTTCAGCCTTTTTAGCCTATTTTTTAGGTAGCTCGAATGAGTATTATTATTTACAGACCCATTTGCCGATAAGCCTCTTAATCCCGAGCCAAATCCTAGGTTCAATTTTTTTTGCGATCATTATTTTTTTATCCTGCCAGATGATTAAGCGCAGAAGGGCCTGG
Source organism: uncultured Gammaproteobacteria bacterium (assembly GCA_963711375.1). Lineage (GTDB taxonomy): Bacteria > Pseudomonadota > Gammaproteobacteria > Coxiellales > Coxiellaceae > CAVQDV01. The sequence continues at coordinate 556,325 of CAVQDV010000005.1, read as the reverse complement.
TATTGTATTTTTGTTTTTCCGACAGCTTGGGTGACTTATGAATTTGTGAATGCTTTTTTTTCATCGGCTGGAACCTTGGATAGCTTGGCGTATTCTCAGACAAGTATTTTGCCCATCATCCAAATAGCCTCTATCACAGGCCTATGGGGGATAAGTTTTTTGTTATCTCTCTTCCCCTCCACTATTATCGTGGCCTGGTATTTAGGTTCAGATCGCAAAAACTCCTCGTTTTCATTATTCCATTTTATATTGAGCTTTATTATTCCACTGAGTATATTTTCTCTAGTATTGATTTTTGGTTTCATTCGATTAGCGAGTATTCCAAATCATAATACAAGACCCATTGGCTTGCTAACCGTTCCAGAAACCATTTCAGATATTTTCTCAAAAGACCCAGAAAGAGCCAAAAAAATTGCCGAAAGTTTTATTAAAGAATTGCCGAAATTGAAAATAGAAAATGCCAGTCTAGTGCTCATGCCTGAAAAAATCCTAACAACAACACCAAAAGATGAAAAGGCTATTTTAGCGTTATTTCAAAAAGCCGCAGACAATAATCAGCTTGCACTTGTGCTGGGGATTAATCAATTAAAATTAGAAGGAAAATATAATACCGCCTTATGGATTGAAAAAAACGGTAATTTTATGTCGGAATATCATAAGCAGCATATGTTGCCTGGGCTAGAATCTGGCTATATTCTTGGAAAAAAAACAGAGGCAATTCCTCTGAAATTCGGTTTGGCCGCTCTGGCAATTTGCAAAGACATGGATTTTATTTTTCCTTCGCAACAATACGCCCGAGAAGGTGTGGGGCTGATGCTGGTGCCGGCCCTGGATTTTGTTATTGACGACTGGCTACATGCGAAGCCGGCTATTATGCGTGGAGTGGAGGGCGGCTATGCAGTGGTACGCGTTGCGCAGAGGGGTTTATTAACAGTGTCCGACGCTTATGGGCGAGTGCTAGCGCGGCAAAGGGCTTCTCCAAAAAGCCCAACATTTTTAGTCTCAGAAGTTCCTATAGGCTCTGGTAAAACGATTTATAGTCAATATGGAGACTGGTTTGCATGGCTCTGCAGCTTACTATTTTTAATTTTAGTAATCCGTTGCAAAAGCCTCAGCAACTCATCATTGTTAGTATAAAAATCCTGAGCAATTGCTGTGTGCCGAAGCCGCGTCGACTTCGCTAACTATCGTTGATATACTTCAAAGCAGACAATTAGTGCCGAGGTGAACCGTGTCACTTGCTAAATTACCGCTAGGAATCCAAGATTTTGGTGAGCTCATCACTGGAGGATATACCTATGTGGATAAAACCCAGCTCATTTATAAAATCCTTACTCAAGGGAAGCCCTATTTTTTGTCGCGGCCGCGTCGTTTTGGAAAGTCCTTGCTCATTTCTACTTTTGAGGCCCTTTTTTTAGGAAAGCGAGAGCTTTTTAAGGGGCTTTGGATCGATAAAAGTGATTGACGGTTTTGGATTCGCTCATCACTCAACTTAGTGGAGAGAAAAAAGTCGCTTAACAATCTCGGATTGCTACGCAAAAATAACAGAATGGTATAATGGCTATCAATTTTCAGCAAAGGGAATTTAATTTAATGGATATCGAGCGACTGCAAGTAGACAGCAGCACGTTTAGCACTTTTGAAATTGATGACATCCCACTGCTACCTTTGCTGTATCAAACCGGATATTTAACCATTAAAGAATTCGAGCCGCTTCTCAGCACTTTTCGTTTAGGTTTCCCAAATCGAGAAGTAAGCCAAGCTTTCTCAGAAAGTTTACTGCAATTTTTTTCCAAAGAAAAAGCTCAAAGCGCAAACGATCTAAATGAAATATGTTATAACCTTCTCTCAGCAGAATGGAATTACACAGAAGTGAGCAGCGAACCATGAACGAGTGGTTAGTGGAGCGGGTATGATAACGCCTTACTATAATTTTCGATAGCGAGTGCTTGGGCCCTTTCCAATTTTTTCTAAAATACCTTCTTCGACTAATTTAGATAATAAACGGCTAGTGCTTGCTCTTGAAATGGACATAAATGCCATTACGTCTTGTGGTTTAATTTCATCGGCTTTAAGAAATAACTGCAATACTCTATCCCCTTCGCTTTCTATTTTTGATTTCATTCCTTGAATAGGTCTTGGTAAAATGCATTTTACAAAACCGATACCCTCAGAAACAACTGGTTTAGGCAAACCTCTTTTTGAGTAGGTTTCAAAAAGGGTAATAAATCCTGAGCCCAATTTTTCAATGATGCCGGTATCTCTAAATACGCGTGTAATAATGCTATTTCGAATATAGGTGACACCAATATTCACTTTGTCTGCCATAATAGGGCCAGGAAAGTTTCCGGGGCTGAAAATTTCGACACGATCATCATACACAGATATTTTTGAAGGCCCATTAATTTGATAATTTCGATGAACGAGAGCATTAATGACCACTTCTCGAATGGCCTCTGGAGGAATTTCTAATTGCTCGATACGCCTGCCAGCACCTTCAATTTTAAAAGAGGTGTTTAGACGGCTGATGATGAAAGCCGTAACGTCCTTGTATTGCTGAAATAAATGGCTGTCGCTATCTCGGGTGGCGATCGCATCACGGCCTGAAGTGCCCGCAAAATGAGTACATATTACAAAGGCTTCAGGAAAAAACTGTTGGGGTTTTTTGCCAAATAATAAAATTCCACCAACAGTAGGGTACACTTTAGCCCGGTCTTTAGTGAGAATGTGATAATGATAAAGCATTTCCCGGGTATCAACAGAGGAGTTTTTCTGTTTCCGCTCCTTCAGAAAATTTTCAAAAGCGGGAATATCAATATCTTTTATGCTGGCCTCATGAACCGGCATTTCGTCCAAAAATTTATGCGATTTTTGCCATTGTAATTGATGGATAATATCCTGCGTTGCCAAAACCGTGTGGGAGCCCAAACGGACATAGGTGCCTTCATGAATTCTTTTTCCACCCAGATGGTAGGGTTTTTGTGATCCTTCAGCAATATCAACAATGATCACCAATTTTTCGCCATATCTTTTTGTGTATATTGAAGGGAAAAGGCTGGGAGCAATGGCATCATAAATAGATCGAGTCAGGTCATCCATGATCGCATCAACTTTGCTTTCAGGTACTCCTATAATTTCAGCATTATTATCAACGCCAATAACGATTTCTCCACCATAGGTATTGGCAAACCCGACTACAGTCTTTAGCAAAACGTGCTTTTTACTGGGAACATCCAGTTTGAACTCGAGAACCGCAGATTCTTTGTGGGAGTACTTCATAATCGCCTCAATCGCCTCATTGATCCCTATTATGAGGCAATTGAGGCAATTGAGTCAATATAGAGATTCAATGCAGTCTCAATCACTGAAGGGAAAAAATTCTCAAAATAAACAGTAAGATAAATATTAAATTGTGCTGGGTAGTTTCTCAGGTAAATTTAGAATTTTTATCCGCGCAATTACCATGCAGAATTTTAGATATAAATGTTTGATTCAATGGAGACTCTCAAAACACTGCAGTGACTGAGGTAGTTTTACCATAGAGGCCGGGAAAGTTCGGTCTTTTTTTCTATGGGTTCTTGAATGCAGACGTCAATTTGGTCGAGTATGTCTTCATAATTCTGATTCCCTATACTATTGCCTAATAGGGCAAGAAGGTAGAGTAACCCGTCAGGCCTACCTTCACTGTCAATTAATTTTTTGGCTTCTGTTATGATTAAATCCAGTTTAACAAAAATAGGGGCTTGTACTTCCCATATTATTTGATGAATTTTCCCAAAGTCTTTGGTGGTTCTGCCATGAATGTAATTGCCCAGTGCGTTGCGAAAAGACTTAGACCAAGTTGCCTCTATTCTCATAACGAAATTAATTGATTTTTGTAGTAATTCTAAAGTGTTGCGAAGCTGTTCTGGATTCACTTGGTAACCCAACATGGCTTGTCGGAGCATGGGAAAAGTCAATAACACCTGATTAATAATTTTTCCAGTTTCGGTGACAAAGGATTTGCTCGAAAAAAAGCTGGGCTTTCTACGTTGAAGAGGTAGGAAAGTTTCATTTAGCTGTTCTGGAAATTTCGGAAAAAGAGAAATAAGAGAATCAAAATTTTCCGACGAAAAAGCCTTCACACTAGGGGCCCCTTGAAGAAATTCGCAAGTAAAGAGAAATTTAATACTCAAAAAAAGAGGATTAATTATTCCCATGTTGTTTAAGCATAGGTTTTTTTTAAAATTAAAATCTTCAATTAATTTTTTGAATTCTTCAAGTGAGGGTCTTTCTCTTGGATTTTCACGCCCAGTTTGATTCAATAAATCCAGCCACCTCTGTGTAAATTCTTCAAAATAGGGAGGCAAAGAATAGTCTTTAAAAATGCCATCTAAAATAATAGGTGCCGTCGCCATTTTATGGTTGTCATATTTAGAGTGCCATTCATTTCGTTTTAGGAGAGGATTTTTTGCTCCCAACAAATTGGCAAAGATTGGTCCTAAGGCGTAAATATCTACAGCTTGTCCAATAATGGGGGTAAAGGTGTTCACGACTTCTGGGGGTCGATATCCCGGAGTTCCCACCAAATTATGAGTATGGCTTCTGCTTGCGTAGGTCGCTAAACCAAGATCAACCAAAGATACAGCACCAAAATTTCCTTCATAAACAATATTCGATTCCTTTAAATCCCGGTGGATCACCTGTTTGGAATGTAAGTCGATGAGTTCACTCACAATGCTGTCAACAATGTACAGCCTTTCTTCTAGTGCCATCTCAGCAATATTCCATTTATCTAAATCTTTTCCAGCGCGACGGGGCATGACGATAATCGCCTTATCGTTTTCACCAGCCCCAGCTGGAATTAGTTGGGCCCGTTCGCCCTTATCTCCAAGTCGATAGACGTTATTTAGTTTGACCTCTGTTTCAATAAAGTCATCGTGATTTTTTTTTATGGATTTAATGATGTAATTTGCTGGCTTAAATTGAATTCTGTGGGAAGGTGAAACTACAAGTTCTAAAACGCATGCCACAGTTTCTCCATAAGCGCCTTCACCAATGACCCGATCGCTGACGACCTGATAACGGTTTTCTTCCAACTTAAGAATGTCATGACTGATAGTTACGTGCCAAATCAAATCGTGTTGGGCCAGCTGAGCTGGATCGCCCAATGAAATTGGGTATTCAATAAGATTGTCTTTCCATCGGGCTTGGAGATATTTCGTATTCAAAACAAAATGCTTTTTAAGCAAGCATTTCATCAACACCTCTCCATAGGCAAAGGCGCTGATGATCTGCGGGCAATCAAAATCCATGTAAAATGCTTGTTCGCGCATAATGTATTATTTACTATATCCAGAATTAGAAGACATTATAAATTCAATTTGGGAGCGAATGTCCCCAAATTCAGACTTAGCAATATACGCGAAAACATCATTCCCGAACAGAGTTTTCAAATCATAAGATTCTTTTTTTTCAGGACTTAAGAATTTATCCTCAAGATTAGAATTCTCTGTATCCCTAACTAGGTACGACATTTCAGCCAGTAAGCCTGCGCACGCATGCGCTAGGAAACTTTCCTTTGAGTTAGCAATGCAATCTACAAAGATTTTTACAAATACATTTTCTAATACAACTGATTTTACTGCAGATTTAATATTTTCGGTGTTCCATTCTCCAGCAAAAAATTTCTGAAGAAAGAGATCATATAAAAAGTCGCAGGATAAGGGTCCCCGAGCAGCACAATTTTCGCTTATATACTTCTCCATTATCGAGGGGCTCTTGCTTTTGCCTAAACCAAATAGTCCAGCACTCCCTTTTTGGGGAGGGGTTGAAAGCGTCATATAAGTAAATGGGATCCGTTGCGTAATCTCAGTGAATAAGCCTTTGACTTTTAAGAGAGACTCTATAACCCTAAGGATCATCTCTGAAGGAAGCTCCTTTTCAACTGCTGCAGGAGGTAGTTCATTGTTATTGTTGTCGTTGAGCCAACCTTTACCTTGTTCCTTCGCACTTTGTACTTTAGCAGGTCCTTTAAGCCTATTTTCGATTCCAGCTTTATCCAGCACCACCTTTTCTTTTATCATTTTCAATAAAGCAAAGTCTTCTTTGTCCGTTACCTGAGAGAATATTTCGTTGGCCCAAATAAGATAAGGCGCACTACTTGAGACCACTTCGGCTTTTCGTTTATCCCCCTGTGCAGCAGTCAATGCCTCTTGGAGTTGTCCATAGATGACCTTAAGTTCTTTGTCAAATAAATTGTCTTTAATTTTCTCGCAATCCAGTTTAAATTTAGCCAAATAAGCTTGAGGGGTTGCTTGCCCACTTAAATCGTTCCGGTAATCTGATAGCTGCTTATAGGCTCGCTCTAAAGCGTAAGTTAATACTTGTACTTCAGCTTGGAGTTTGGCGACTTCATTGTTTTGTGCAATAGCGTCATCCAATGCGGCTGATTTGCCAATTCGAGCAGCATTTTCTTTAAAAAATCCTACCTTAAGTCTAGGTTGTCCGAAGGCCAGAATTTCTTGTTTCAGCTTAATATTTTCTTCCCTAAGTTTTATTAATTCAGCGGAATTTTGAGGATAGCTTGGGCCCACGATTGCGTTCCCAGAGGCGTTGCCATTCAAGGCCTTTACACGTTCGTCTTGAACTAATACCTCTTGCAATAGTCCAAGCTTTTGAGCATTAAAAGGATCGTCCGGAGTTAGGGCGAGAAGCATTTTATGATCCTGAAAAGGGAAACGTAAAGTGCTGGGTTCGGTAGATGAAATTTTTGCAACAAATAATAAATCTTGTCCCAAATAATACCCCATATTGGCCAGATAATGCCCATCGCGGATTTGCTTGGCAATTTCGAGCGTAAACTTATCTGGTCCGAAACTGTCTACGCCTGCATAAAAGGCTTCAATGTCGGTCCTTATTATTTCTAGTATGCCTTGAACTCTTGTTAAATCGTCATGGCCACTACCAGAAAATAAATTTTGATAGGCAGGTATTGATTGGAGATCAGTAACTAAAAGATGATCTTCCTTTGATGCTACAAGATCACAAGTGTTGATTAATCTTTGCAAAATAGGTTGAGCAATTTGGAGGAACGCTCGAATACCCGCGCATGTATCAAGCATCACCTTTTTAAATTTATGGTAGAGCTCAAGATCACCCGAGAAGTGACTCAAATTTTGCAGAGTTTGTCCCGCAAAACTTAACCTTGCCGAGAGGATATTAATAATAGTTATTATTGAGGCATAATCTTTGGCTATCCCCTCAAGATTTTTAGGGTGTTTTTGTTGTAAAGGGGGCAATAATCCTTTTAATAAGCTGTGTAAATCATTTTGGAATTTTAAGAATTTTTGGTTGTTCTCCTGAAAGGTAGTAGGTTCGAAGTTCATTAATTCTAGTACTTCTTCTCGGTAGGATTTAATTCCAGAGATCAAGATTAGAGATGAGCCCTTTGGAGAGTAGTGTTTAGGGACTTGCAGAGCCGTGCTTGGATTGGATTTTTTCACATTTTTATTTATCTCAACAAGCTCGGGCTTAGTATTTGAATTCCCATTTTCAGGAACAAAAATGGCGGCTTCCTTTAAAAGGTTTCGCAGGGTTTTTGGATCGACAGTTTCCTCGCTTCCGGCGAGCGCACGGAAGAATTGATTCCCGGCTTTCAGTAGGTGCCCCCCATCAGTAATTAAACGCCCACCATGGGCATAAATACTTCGATCATCAACTACTGTTTGTACTTCTTCACGAATTCTCTCCAACGATTCGTCGAGTTGCAATATTACCTGCTGCATGGTGAGCGTACCATAGGCATCTGGCATCTGATTTTTTTCCATTTTAATATTTAAAGGGGTCTCGATATTCCATGGCCAGTTTGACACGTTGAAGAGTTGAATTCGTTTTGCTAGTTTCACAAACGCAATCAAGAGTCCTAATTCTTCCAGTAGGAGCCTTTTGCTTTCATTCGTTTCCACGTTTTTTATGACATTATTGAGTCGGGTAATTACTAGCCATAAAAAAATAAAATCTGGGCTATGCACTTTTTTTCTGTCGTGGAGATGTTGCTTTGCATAATTTGTGATTAGGTAGATCATCAACTCATAATGTTTGTTTAATTCTTTAAACTGTGTATTTCCCTTGTTAATGAATTTGCTACTGTCAAAGTCAGAAGCATCTAATTTCCTAGCTTCTTGGATGTTTTCAAACACACCTTTCTTAACTTCTGCCGGATCAAAGCAAGGATCATTAGGATCTGTGAGGAAAGTATTGTCAGTTGGATCAATGGCTAATCTCATCAGTCGAATGAACCTAATTAAAAAAGTATTGGCCTCACAGTTTTCTGTAAATACGGGGGGGTGATTAATCTTAATGACAAAGCTGTGTTTGTCGGACCATTTGTCGTTCAGATCTTTTCCCCAGGCCGCGTCAGCAAATTTAAATACTTTGCTCAGCCTATCGACAATAGCCGCAAATCGATTTGACCAGGATAATTTCTTTTGTAAATTTTCGAAGCCAGAGGAACCCTTCACCAAAATACTTAAAATTTTAGCATATTCATCGACCTTGCTTTGGAGGCCTTCAAAATACCAGCCGCATATAAATTTTGTCACTCGTTTTGCTTCTGCTTCACGTTCTTGAATGCAGGCATTTAAGTCTTTAATATCTCCTAGTTGCTTCGTTGGGCTTAACGACAGCATTTCTCGATAGGTTACAGGGTCAGTGTCGAAATCCTCTCCATTTCGACTATTGGGTTTGAATTCTTGTGAAACTACAGGAGTTTCATTTTCTGTCGACTTATTTTGTTTAACTTGAGAGCTATTACCACTTTGATTCACACGTTTCATACTTATTTACCCCGTCTTACTATACTTAATTATTTTATTGTTAATCTATTTTTGTAGCGTTTTCTTGTTGTCTGCCCAATCACTATATTTCTTAGCTTGAGTTTTTAGTTTCGGATCTAATGCCCTTTCCTGACTCAAAAATAGAGTGTTATGTAATGTACGGGCAATATGCTCTGCAGTTATTTTTTTCTTCTCACCATACCAGAATTTTACTTTTTCAGTAGGTTTTTTAGGATTTTGATATCCTTCTGTTGCCTTCACTAAATTTTGGTACCCCGTGAAATCATTAAAATTTTTGATGCTAAGCCGACGAGTGGGGTCATTATCCATAGCTTGCCATTCTTCCAGCACTAAAGATTGGTAAGTTCTCCACGAATGAAGATAATGATTCCCCTGGTCTTTATCAGCATTGTTGATCTTAGGGACAAAAAATTTATTTATTTCATTGTTAATAAATACGCCAAGAATTGTTTCAAGTAGGTCTCTATTTTTTACTTGTTTAAGTCTGATATTTGCCTCCGTGTCCAAATTCACGAGCACATCATGGAATTTTGTCTTGAACTCAGCAAGTTGTCTGGTGGCGCGATCTCTGCCTTTCCTTGAATGTTTATGAAAAAATGAAACACAATTTTCATTTTTTTCAATATAATGTTGCGCCGCAAGATCCATAAGCTTCACAATATCCTCTAATTGCCGACGTCTGTTTACAAGCGCCCCAAACCACTCGTCATTATTGCTAATGCCATTTTTGGGTTCGTCGGGAGCAGCCACCGGATTTACAATTAATTGCTCTTGTGGTTCTAAGTTATTTTTTAGATTTTCGGCTCTGAGTGCTACATTTTTTGGAGCTTTATAACGATCAAGATTCTTATTATCTTCTATTAAAAACTCTACTATCTTGCCATTGGGAACAGTAATAACTAGCGGAACAAGCTCGTTGGTTAATACGTCATCTTTGGCTTTTGCTAAAGCCTTATAGATTTCTTCATCCTTCACAGAATTCCTTTCTTTTGCTAGTAAAGGTTGAAAAGCTAACGTAGCGGCGTTGTTAAAAGCATTCTTGAGTTCTTGATCTACTTTTTGTTGAAGCCCATTATTTGGAAGTTTAGAATTTAGTTCAAGAACGCGATTTTTGAAAGCCTTGGTTTGATGTTTAAATTCCTCACGACTTTCCGCAAGATCTAGAACGTATTTAAATTTCTTAATAGAAGCGGATAACTCAATTTTTATTGAGTTCAGCTCACGATCTTCTAATAAATATTGCACCAAGCTTTCGCTGAAGTGCATGGGCTCAAAAAGTTCGCTGTCCACGCTTTCTTTCTGAGCTGTGGATAAAGCGTTTGTAATTTCCTCAATTTCAACTGGCTTTGTTTTAGCAAGAGTTTTTAAATTTTGTTCAGCTACTTTAAGGCCTCTTTCAAAAGAGGTCTCGAGTTTTAGACCTTTATTTTTGGTAGATAGCCTTTTATTAAGTAGGAAATTATTGAGCTCCATAATTTCGTTAAGGAGTGGGCCTTTGGCATCGGATATCGTGTTCTCAATAGTTTTTTCTCTTTGTTTGCCAATGTTTAAGATGGGGAGGTCGATTGCTTTTTCTTTTGTTTCTTGCAGAACTTCATTCAAAACCTTAGTAAGATATTGGCTATTGTTAAGTTGGGCAGAATCACCCGATAAACACAAATGATTTAAGGTACTCGTCACTTTTCCTTGGAAGTACGTGAAACGTAAATCCAGCAATTTAACATCTGAGAGATTTGAAGCGCGATCTAAAAATTGTTGCTCATCAGCAGAAAGTGTACCAAGATTATTGAAAATTTGTTGATTATAATATTCATCAATTTGTTGTTTATAAAAATTGGATTCAATCAATTGATTTGCTTTTTCTTGATGAAATGCCGAGATATTTTTTGAACCACTTGCATCAGCCCCCAGTCCCTGAGCTAATTTCCCAAGCACCACATTTTGGCTTTCGCTAAACAACAGTTTCTCATTGGCTTGTTGCAGTTCTGCTTCTCTTTGATTCAACTTCACATTTTGTTCTTTTAACTTGGTCTCAGAGACAGATATCTCTTCTTTTAGTTTTCCAAGTTGGAACTCTCTTTTTCTAAGCTCAAGGCTCAAGGAACTATAATCTTGTTTCTTACTGTCCTCTACTGTCCCCATTAGTGTATTTTGGCGCAGTGTTTGTAGCTCATTTATTAATCGACTTTTTTCTTCACCATTCTCATGCTGGGCAATGTCGTTTTTAAGCTTGTTTATTTCATCACGAAGTGCTAAAACGCCTTTTTGCGAAGCTGGAGTCTCGTCCTTAAGCTTTGCTATTAATTGCCTCAGGTTCAGAGCCATATCTCTAAACAATGGGTAATCGAAAAGGGGGGCTATTTCTTTATTTAAAGCCTGTAAGGTTTCTTCATAGCAGCGTTTTTCTTCTTCAGTGGCATTAAATTGAAGCAACTCAGCAATTTTATCATTTTTTGCTTCGAGTAAAGCTATGCGTTGTGCTTCGAACAATTGACCGTTTTTTTTTGTGTTATCATGAGCGAGGCGCTCGGTTTCGAGAGTAGCTTTAAGGGATCCCATATTTGCTTCGAGATTTTTTATTATCCCTGGTAGCCCTTTTGATTCATTTGTTAATTTAAAGTGCGAATCGCTAATTTCTTTTATCGAATTTTCTAGCCCTTTGATCCTTAGCTCCAATTCGCTTACTTTGACTTGTGATTTATTTGCATTATTTTCACTTGCTTGTGCTCTGCGTTCACTTTCTATTGCTTTGTTTTCACTGGCTCTTGCCTTGTCTTCGCTTTCAGTAGCTTTTCTTTCACTTTCTTTTGCTTTGAGTTCGCATTCATTTTTTTGTTGTTTATAGAAAGGCTCTTGGAGATCAAGGTCTTTTTGTAGGTCAGCAAGATCTTTTTCCTTGGTGGCTAGTTTCTCAGCGGTTTTCTTGAGTAGTTCCTGGGCTTCAGAGAGATCTTCCTTCGATCTCTGTTCAAGCTCAAATTGCTTTGTTGTATTCGAAATTTGAATTTCTTCTAATTCTTTTTCTAATTCTAGGATTTTATTTTCTTTTTTTTCAAGTTCTGTGGAAATCGCGCTCTGTTCGTTTTTCGCTTTGGATAATTCAAGCTCTTTAAATTCGAGCTGACGGTTCAATTCGAAGACTTTATTTTCGTTTTCCAGTACTTCTTGCTTGGACACAGAAGTCTTGGGATTTTCAGCTTTGATTATAAGCTTCTCTACTAAATCAGGAGAGCTTTGGCTGCTCGATCCGGATGAGCTTTTATTTTGCGAGCCTACTGTAGAGGCTATAAAGCTGAGTGGTTCTGGGGTGCCAAACTTTGCTGTTTGTGATGATGGAGAAGTTTTCTTTTTAAATTTTTCTTTAAGATTTGCCAGCCAATTCTCATTAAGAGTCGATTTCATCTCCTTTGCAGCTTTATTAAATAAAGTCGTAGCTTGGGCGAGAAAATCATCCTCATTTATATCAGATATTTTTTCAATCAGTGTCATTAAATCTACCCATTTTTCTCCTGCTTGTTTCAAGAATAGAGAAATGAACAAGCCTAGAAAAGTTTGTTGATAGGTTTTTTTATCGAGATTTTTAAGGTTTGTGAAAAGGGGTATTTTATCATTACAAATGTTACCTTCCCTAGCACCTTCCTTTATCACCAGTAATAAACGAATAAACTTTTGACTAAAATGACTGTAGGCTAAGAGCCATTTTTTTGCGATTTCTTCGTCTAGGTTTCCGATAAAAAGAGCCCGTAATTTAAGATTGTCACTATTACAACTGTACATTCCAATTTCTGGAAAAAACCCCTGATAAATCAGTTTTTGAATCCTATCATTAATAGCCCCAATAAAGTTTTTTAAAATTATTCCATTTGGTAGAGTGCCTTCATCTAATTTCTCAATATTTATGCAGTTGTTCCCTCGTCCATCGGGCTTGTCCAGAGCAGTTTCGAAAATATTCGAATTGAGGCATTTAGAAATAGATGCAAGTTCGGAGATGGCAAGTTGTCTCATATCAACCTCCTAAAAGGGTATTGTACAAAAACTAAAAATTCAAATGAAAAATTCGGGGTATTGAGTGCAGATGGCATTCGAGAGGATAGGAGGGCAATGGGATTGCATTTCTGAATCACGGAACTAGCACATACTTTTTTCGAATACATAAGACTCTACCAAAGCTATGCATCCCAGCAATTAACAGCGCCTCTAGTTCCTTGTAGAAGCGAAAACCTTTATGACTTAGATATCATTGTACCTGACGAATGTTAACAAAATCTTAAATTTTTAAAGATTTTCTAAATTTTTTGTCTGTTTGTAAGCCATGTAAGGTGTTAATTCAGCTAGTTTTGAAGGGATGACAAAATCAAGCTTTAATAAACATAATTTAAAAATCAATCAGTTAAATGGAGTGCAGGCTTTAGTCGGCCTGGTGGAATTTTAAATGCTAATCTCTCCAAAGGCTCTGATATAAAGGTGATTCTAAGGCTTAATAGACCAGTTTTAATTGTTTTTTTCACCAAAAAGAGGTACTATCACGGTAAGAGACTCTATTAGGTAACTTAAAAAATATATGAAAAAAGTCGTAAACATCAACATTAGCCCGGATATGTCAGAACTGGACAAGAAGCTTTTCCTGAAAGTTATCGATAGCTATATGCCCAAAAATGTGGATCTGCTTAAAAGCGGGCGCTATCCCATTGTTCTTGATAATATCGAATATGAATGTCGGCTTCCCCAGCACCTAGTGCGATACATGACGCCAGGCAAAGAGCGTTTTCAGGCCTTTAATGAAGAAGCCTTCGGAGAAGGTGCACAAGGCTCAGTTTTCGAGGGTAGTGCTTTTCGTTTTTGGATTGAGGACAAAAGCGAATTTCAATTCAAACAAAATAAGACTGAACGCTGCGTAAAAATAGAGCCCCTGAGTTTTTTAACCGATGGCCAGGATAAACTCGATGCGGCTAAATCAAGTGCCCTAGCGCAATTTGCAGCTGAAACCGAAATTAATGAAAAAGAAAGCAAAAAGCCGGCTTTTTTTGTTGATGGAACTAAAAAAAGCTTTAGCAGAGTGAAAGTAATGCACCGTCAATCGGGTTGCACGCTTGGCACGCTTTTAAGAAGTGAAGAATATCAAACGCAGTTTTCGCTTTCCGAAAGTGTTTCTTTCATGCTGGAACTCGCAAAAGATTTGAAGCGCTATCATGATAAAGTAAGCATTCATTACGACATTAAGCCTGAAAATATAATGATTAATATTGAGAATGGAAAAATAAGGCTTATTGATTTGGATACCATGGAAAAAGAAAATGTAGAAGCACCCTCGAGAAGAGATCGCGCAACGGAATTTTATGCCGCTCCGGAAGCCAAGCGAGAATTAACCCAGCTCGAACGAGTTGTTCGGCAATTGCCTAAAATTACGGTGAACAATCCTCCCAAACAAATTTGCAAAATTGATATTTATCCCTTGGGACGTGTTTTCGAAGAGATGCTGAATAATTTAAATAAAAATACGAAAGCTTCATACGCTAATGAAGAGAAGAATATTCGAGATTTAATAAAAACTATGCTTGCTGAAGATCAAGAAATTCGAAAGGACATTAAACACGTTATTACAGTGCTCGAAGAAGTGGACAATACATTAATTCTAAACGATTTTAGGAGCTTGCAAGAAAATATATCTGAATTCTTAAGTGAAATTGATCAGACGAGAAAAGCAGATGAAAAAGCTCAAAAGCCAGATGTGCTACCTTCTTCTCCTGAAATGGTGGCTCGAAATACTTTAATTAATGGCCTGGAAAATAGTCTCCTGACATTAGGGGCAGAAATTAACGTCATGAGGAAGACGAATCAGTTTACTCGACAATCTTACAGCGAATTTTATACCAGAACTTATAATTTAATGAATGACGCCAGAGAGCTTTTCAAAAATAAAAATATTGTGACGAAATTTTTTAATGGATTAACTCGCCCAATCAGTTTTATAGTGTTCGGTATTGTCAGTGCTGTGAAAAAAGAAAACACAACGCTAAAACAAGAGCTCTATCATAAAGAGGGCTTCTGGCACACTAAAGATGCAGAGCTTATCTATAATGCCCGTCGAAATATCGAAAAAATCCAAGAAAATTCTTCGCCAGATACTAATAAAGTCCATCAACTTTAATATACACGCAGCAGTTTTAGGATTAGGGCAATTTATTTTTTGTGATAGGCAATTATTCTAATTGAATGATGCAGAGGGTTAGTATTAATAAGCAAGGATTTTGCTGATTGAGAGATGGTGGTTTTCCTTGAAAAAATGAACTTTGACATCTTTTTAATTGGTGGAGCTCGGTAACTCCCTCTTTATTCATCTCAGTAGCCTTTACAAACATCGCTACCCTTGCCATAGTTCTCCTACGTAATAGGAAGTAATTCATGACGCGCAAAATCATCCATGTCGATATGGACTGCTTTTATGCAGCTATCGAAATTCGCGATAACCCGGCACTGGCGGAAAAGCCGGTCGCGGTTGGAGGTGCCGCGGATTCGCGCGGTGTTATTTGCACAGCGAATTATGTGGCGCGAAAATTTGGCATTCACTCCGCTATGCCAACGGCCACAGCCTTGAGGCAGTGCAAAAATCTTGTCTTGCTCCCCGTCGATATGCCCAAATATCGTCAAGTGGCTAAACGCATTCATGCCGTCTTTCGTGAGTTTACGGATGTGGTTGAGCCTCTGGCATTAGACGAGGCCTATTTAGATGTTAGTCATATTACGCATCATCAAGGCAGCGCCACATTAATGGCCAAAGCGATTCGCGAAAAAATTTGGGCTGGTGAAACATTAAGAGCCTCTGCCGGTGTGGCCCCAAATAAATTTTTAGCAAAAATCGCAAGCGGCTGGAAAAAGCCAAATGGATTATTTGTAATTCGCCCTGAAGAAATCGAGGCTTTTGTAAATATATTACCGGTCGATAATTTATTTGGCGTTGGAAAAGTTACTGCCGAAAAATTAAAAAAAATGCACATTAAAACCTGCCAGGATTTACAGGGTCTATCCATCTTTGAATTAACGGAAAAATTTGGGAAATTTGGGGCAAGGCTTTATGAGCAGGCCAGAGGTTTAGACAGCCGAAACGTAGAGCCAAATCGCGAACGCAAGTCTTTGAGTGTTGAGCGAACATTTTCGCAGGATATTCAAAATATAGAAGGGAGTGTTAAATTAATAGAGGAAATATATACTCGTTTACTCACTCGGTTAGAAACGTATGCACCAAATCGAAGCATAAAAAATCAATACATCAAAATAAAATTTAGTGATTTTAAGCAAACAACAGCGGAAATTGCGACAAGAGAAATTAGTCTCCCGCGGTTTATCGAGCTATTCCAAAAAACATATGCCAATGAAAAGCGTTCGATAAGACTCTTAGGCTTGGGAGTCCATTTCGAATCCAAATCTAAGTCTGATCGATTTATTCAGCAATCATTATTTTGAAGCTTTTCTTCCCTACGGATTGCAACAGCGAGAAACGGCGGGTGGGTGAGTTTGAAAGTTTGGGTTTATGCAAGAAGCTTGGTTACTTGCCCGTCATCCCTCAGCGATTCTGCGAGATCCAATGCAGAAAAAAAGGGATCCCGAGATCAAGTAGCGGATGACGACTAATGGAGTTCCTTTGCAAAGCTCAGCATGTCTCTTAAATTTGCTGGTGAATCTGAAATGCCTTGGGTGTATTGGCCGCAAATATGCTAAAATTTCATTTAAGCGATGAAATAGAAGAAGCTAATGCCAACAGAATATTTTTTTGATGTGCTCATTATTGGAAGCGGGGCGGCCGGTTTAGGTGTGGCCCTCTCCTTAGATTCCAGAACAAAAATTGCCGTGGTTACAAAGGGGCCACTTTCCGGTGGCGCCTCGCCTCGTGCGCAGGGCGGCATCGCTTCTGTGATGAGCGAAGAGGATAATCACCAATCGCATATTCAAGATACCCTCACAGTGGGTGCCGGATTATGTGATGAAAAAATCGTCGAATTTACCGTGAAAAATGCAAAGTCTGCCATTGAGTGGTTAATTTCACAAGGCGTGCAATTCTCTATGGATGCGAGTGGTTCAAAGTTTCATTTGGGCCAAGAGGGTGGCCACGGCCGCCGACGAATTATGCACGTTGCCGACAAAACTGGATCCGCTGTCGTGAAAACCTTAATTGAACAAATTAAGGATCATAAGAATATTCATTGTTTTACCGAGCGAATGGCCGCCGAATTAATTGTGCATGAAAATAAATGTATCGGGGCTTTAGTTTTAGATCATGAAAACCAGCAATTAAATTATTTTTTCGCGAAGCAGGTCGTGCTGGCCACTGGAGGTGCAAGTTCTGCTTATTTGCACACGAGTAATTCTGATCCCATGTCAGGTGATGGAATTGCAATGGCATGGCGCGCCGGTTGTCGTGTCGCCAATATGGAATTTAATCAATTTCATCCCACTTGCCTTTTTCATCCCGAAGGAAATCTTTTTTTAATTACCGAGGCTCTAAGAGGCGAGGGTGCCAAGCTCATTTTGCCGAATGGTGAGCCGTTTATGTCGAATTATCATCCCAAGGGAGAATTAGCACCGCGTGATGTCGTGACGCGTGCGATTTACGAGCAATTACAAAAGCATAGCCTGGAGTGTGTTTATCTCGATATTTCACACCAATCCGCCGAAATGGTTAAAAAACATTTCCCAACGATTTATTCAAAATGCCTTGAATTTAACATCGACATGACGAAAACTCCTATTCCCGTAGTGCCCGCGGCGCATTATACCTGCGGGGGAGTTGTGACCGATCGTTATGGGCAAACGGATGTTGATAATTTATATGCTGTTGGTGAGGTGGCTTGCACCGGTTTGCATGGCGCTAACCGAATTGCGAGCAATTCGCTTTTGGAATGCTTAGTTTTTGCGATGAGCGCAGGCCAGAAAATTGGGGAAAAATTACTCGAGAAAAAAACCCACTTGCATAATCCGAGAGAGCTAACCCTGAAATATTCGATGATTTTTAAGGATCAATTTAAAGCGACTTCTAAAGAAATTAATGATATCACCTTGAAGTTGCGAAAATTAATGTGGGATCAAGTGGGAATCGTTCGTACAGGAGAGCAATTAGAAAATGCTCTACATCAAATTGAAGCCATAAAATTAGATCTTGAGATGCATAATGGTTTCAAGGTATTTTTATCGTGGGAACAAGCCCAATTACACAATTTAATTACAGTCTGCGAACTCATAGCGCGCTGCGCCGTGCAAAGAAAAGAAAGCCGCGGCACGCACTTTAATTTGGATTATCTCCAATTGGAAAAAGAAGCACAAAACAGTATTTTGACACCATAATCTTATCCCCTCTCCCCTTTCGGGAGAGGGAGAGGGAGAGGGAGAGGGTGAGGGGTATTAATTCCTCCCCCCGTTTACACAAAAGGAAAAAAATGCAAAAAGGAATTTCAATTTTAATCCTCTTGATAATAGGCTGCACAAAAGCAATAGCCTCCCCACACTATCACTTCCAAAACATCCCATCACTAAAAAAAACATTTAATGCCGCCATCAAAGACCACGCATTTCCAGGAGGATGCATCGCAATTGGTGGTCATCATCAATTATACGCCCAAGAATGTTTCGGCTATTATACCTACGATAAAAAAAGACTAGATAAAAAAACCTCGGAGTTTGACATAGCCTCCCTCACTAAAGTAGTAGCAACCACACCAGCTATTATGAAATTATACGAAGAACATAAATTAAATCTCGACGATAAAGTGGTGCAATATCTCCCGGAATTTAAGGGTCCAACCGCACACCAAACCCAATTAAAAGCCACCATCACGATTCGAGATTTATTAACTCACAGTTCCGGATTGCCGGCTGATAATTATGTAAAAACCTGGCTAGCCCTTTACCAAACACCACTCGAGGCTAGGCCTCATGAACGGACGATTTATTCCGATGTCAATTTTGCCCTACTCGGAAAAATTGTGGAAAAAATATCTGGCCTAAATTTAAATGAATACACCCATCGCTTTATTTTTAAGCCGCTTGGAATGAACCATACCTATTTTAAGCCAAATCTCAAACATAAAAAAAATATTGTCCCAACCGAATATTCAGGGGAAAAACACGAATTTTTTAGGGGAATTGTGGCCGACCCTCTCGCGCGGGATTTTGAGGATGTGTCTGGAAATGCTGGATTATTTTCAACTCTGCAAGATCTCAGCATTTTTGCAAAAATGATGCTTAATAATGGAGTGGGTCCACAGGGTCGATTTTTTAAGGCGAGCACGGTGCATTTATATACAACCCGTGCCTATTCTGTAAAAAATAGCACGAGAACCTTGGGCTGGGATACTGCCTATCTTGAACCCAATTTAAATAAGCCTGAAAAAATTCAACATCAATTTACGGCCGGATTATATATTGACGCAGAAGCCTATGGCCACAGCGGCTACACCGGAACCTCGCTTTGGATAAGCCCCAAAAATGGAATTTTCGTACTTTTACTGACTAATCGCGTTTTCCCACATATAAGCCAGAAAAATCAGGCTCCTCAGCGCTATTGGCGACAACAAATAGACTCCGCGGCTTGGGAAGATCTGGGCTTCCACAAAAAAAATCCCCTCTATGTCGAGCCTGCTCCCAATAAACCTCTCCCCTTGTGGGAGAGGTCGGCACGCGCCGCGTGACGGGTGAGGGGAAATAATTAAATACCTTTAAGTGGCCCTTTCCCTCAAGGGGAGAGCTGTACTAAGCTTGCCCTGCGCTATTTTTAACCAATTAGACAGCGCAATTAATTTTCTGATATCATCCGCAAACTAAAAAGGGAAGAATCGAGATTTTCCCCTTAGCTGAAAACAAGGAGTTTTTATGCGGGTTGCAGTAGATGCGCCTCAACTGGCTAGAAGTGCGCGAGAATTTTTGGGCAATGCAGAAGCCCTGCCTTTCGATCCCAATATTAATATTATTGATTTTCGTCAATGCGTGGATGCTTATATTCAAGCGGCCGACGAAGGTTTTGAAAAAATCTTTTCAAATGGCTCTGTAAAAAAATTTCCCTTTCCGGAAGATCAATTACGCATTGAAGACAGAAACATCAATGGCGTAAACGTTCGTTGCTATTCCAATCAAAAAGGGGGCTTTTCACCTTGCGTTTTATATTTTACGGGCTGTGGTTTTGTTTACACCAATCTCGAATGGCAAAAACGCAATTGCATGGATTTAGCCAGAAGCACTGGTTTTACCGTCATAAATGTTCAAGAACGCTGCGCTCCAGAACATCGATTTCCCACGAATTTATTGGATGCTTTTAATGTTCTAAAATGGATTGCTGAATATGGCGAAGAAATTGGAATCGACAAAAGTAATATTAGTTTGTGTGGCTTTAGTTCTGGTGGAAATGTTGCGACCGTTTTAGCTCGTTGGGCTCGCGATGAAAATATTCGCATAAAACACCAGGTTTTAATTTCTCCATGGCTTGATTTAATGCATGAATATTTGTCCTATTATGAATTTGCGGACAATTATGGTCTTCAGCGAGAAGTATTAAAATGGATGATGAAGCAATATATTCCGGAAGGTGTTTTGCTGAATAATCCTGATGTTTCGCCCTTGTATCAAACCGATCTTTCTCGCCTAGCTCCAGCGACAATTATAGTGGGTGAGTGTGAGCCTTTTTATAATGAAAGTGAAATTTATGCCGCAAAATTAAATAATGCTGGTGTCACAGCCCATTTTCATTCTTTGCAAGGCCAAATTCATGAAGTGGGTGGATGCAATCGCTGGCGACTGGCCTCGGTGGATTCTGATCCGATTCGTATTGCGGCTGAAAAATTAAGATATTCAATGGGCGCAAATTAATTTCTCTCTCCCGCAAGGCGAGAGGTAAGATACACATTAATTTTAATCAATGTAAAATTACGCAAAATTATTTTTCTGTCCTATATTTTGCATATAGGTTCGGTTCTTTTAAGGATTGAGCCGCCAACAAGTAAAGGAGAGTATCATGAACATCGTAAGCAAACTTGTAGTTCCAGCTGTCTTAGGACTAAGCATGCTGCCGCTATCGGCTGCCTCTGCGAATACCGTGACGACTAACTTTGGTGCCAACCAAGCCATCCAAATGAATCAATTGGCTTACTATGGCTGCCATCGTCGTTGCTTTAACGCGCATCGTTGTTGGAGAGGCTATTATGGACGTCTCCACTGCCGTTGGGTGCCTGTCTGCAGAAGCTGGTGCCGTCATTGGTATTAATTTTTCGTTCGACACTGTGCCGAACACAGAGCCCACCGTTTCGGTGGGCTTTTTTTTTGCGATCCCTTAGTAATGCCTAATAAAACTCCGCCATTTATTCACATTCCGCTTCTTCAGTTGATTTCTAAGCCGCAGCCAAGTACTGTAAATTGTGCAACAAAACAAAGGGAGGTTGCCATGGAGTATCATTGTTCAACATGCGGTATGGGTGTTAAAGGATTGTCATGCGCAAAATGCGGATCGGAATTAAAAGCCGACACCGTTACCACGGCCGATGGCAAAAAAGTCCAAGTCGCTAAATGCCCACAAGACCACGGAAAAATAAAGTCCCCACAATGCTGTGGCCACGACATGGAAGTTAAAAAGTAATTCAGACTGCAGCCAAATGTCTCCAAAAAATCGACATTTGGCTGCTTTAACCCCCAACAGCAGCCAAATGTCCCAAAAAAATTGACATTTGGCTGCACTTCAGGCTTTAATCAGCCAAATGTACCGTTTCCATCCCTAGGAGTGGTCTATGAGTATGATTATAGCCAGGCAGAAAGAGCTAACTAAGCTTGAACGCTTAGTTTTGTCACCAAAGTCCGAATTTGTTGCCGTATACGGCAGGCGTCGTATTGGCAAGACGTATTTAATTAGCGAATACTTCCAAGACAAAGGTGTATATTTTGAAATTACCGGTATTCAAAATTCTACACGAGAAGCCATTTTGCGAAAGTTTCATGATGAATTTTCAAAAATCTTTGTAGAAAGCTCAACATTAGCAGCACCCAAGGATTGGCACGAAGCTTTGAAACGATTAGTTGAAAAAGCGAAAGCGATTCCGAAAAACCGTAAAATTATTATTTTTCTAGATGAATTACCCTGGTTGGCAACGCCCCGTTCAAATTTATTAAAAGAACTTGATTATTATTGGAATCGGCATTTCTCTAGAATGGAAAACGTTATTTTAATTATTTGTGGCTCCGCGGCCGCCTGGATGATTCAGCATATTATTCGAAATAAAGGTGGTTTATATGGAAGGCTTTCTGACCACATTTATTTGCAGCCTTTTACACTCGATGAAATGGAACAGTATTTAAAAAATCAGCAAATCCACTTGGACCGTCAACAAATGATCGAGCTTTATATGGCGATGGGTGGTGTCGCGAAATATTTGAGTCTCATTCGTCGTGGAATTTCAGCTGCTCAAATTATTAATGAACTTTGTTTTACAACACAGGGCTCATTGCTAACAGAATTTACAGATTTATATCGATCCCTTTTTGGTTCAGCAGAAAATCATATCAGTATTATTAAAGTTCTGGCGAAGAAGCGCTATGGTCTTTTGCGTGAAGATTTGTTGCAGGCACTGGGAAGGCAAACGGGTGGTCAAATGACGAAGGCCTTAGAGGAGCTTGAAGAATCCGGATTCATTCTAAGTTTACATAAATTTGGCCAGAAAAATAAAGAAAAAAGAATTCGATTATCGGATGAATATTCCTATTTTTACCTGGAATTTATAGAGCCCGTTCGAGGTGATATTATGTATGGGGCAGACGATAGTTATTGGCAAAAAATGCAGAGCGGTAGACGATGGCCCATTTGGTCTGGCTATGCATTTGAAACGCTTTGCTTAAAGCATATTAATCAAATCAAACAAGCCTTAGGTATTGCCTCCATTATTACGATGCAATCCCATTGGTTTTATCGTGCGAAAGATAAAAATGAGGTTGGAGTAGAAATTGATTTACTCCTAGACCGTGCAGACGACTGCATTAATCTTTTTGAATTTAAATTTTGCAAAGAGGAGTATGTGCTTACAAAAGAGTACGCTCAAAAACTGGCTAAAAAAAGGGAAGTTTTTCGCCAGCAAACGAAAACCAAGAAAACCATCTTCATCACGATGATCACGCCCTATGGCATCAAGAAAAATGAGCACTCCATCGGCATCGTCGACAAAGAGCTCACCATGGATGCGCTGTTTGATAGTTAGTAGCCTAGGGCATTGTGAATAGGGACACCCTTTCAGCATCTGAAAAAGTATTTTCCTGCTCACTAATTTCATGATAATGATTTACCCAAATATCTTGTGACTGGAAATTTTCTTTATACGTATCTCCGCCAATTTCGGGGCCAAAGACGAAGTTTTTGAAAAAGCTATAAATCTGTCCGCCACAGCTATATTTTCTTCTTTCCTTTTCAGCATCAAATTTCTCAGCCGCTTTACACAGGGGATGTATGTTTCTCAGATCAGGAGCAGGTTTTTCTACAACGTTATTATTGTTATTGTTATTAATGGGTGCTGCAGAATTCACTTCTTCTGTTGGTATAAGCAGAGCAGTTCTAATAAAGCCCAGAGTTTTATCCTGGTCTCTTGTGAAGGCTTTATAAATAAGGGCTTGTAATTCACGTTCTAGGCCTCGAATGGCCAATTTGTCTGTGCTGATAGAGGAGAAAATCCCATGAAATTGTTCCGTAAGGAATTCTGTGAAATTCATGGCGAGTTTAAACATGGAGCTCTCGTTAAAGGCCCATGCGCCGAGCATGTTAGGGATCTGAAGCATCATCACTTTTGTAGTATAATACTCGACAGTTCCACCAAACCATCTCACCAACAATTTGGGCAAATAAGTTTGGATGGCGTCCCAGGAGACTGCAAAGGAAAAAAGGCCTGAAAAGAGCAGAGGTCCACCAAAGAGTAATGTTGTTGGAGCCCAAAGCCTTAAGGTTGTTGGGATTAATTCCCAATAACTCGAAATGGTGCTTGCCCTTAAACCTGTAGTTGCTATTAATGGTGTTGTCTCTGTTCTTCTGGAACCAACTAATCCTGGATGAGTCGGCTGAGCGCCATTTTTAGGAGTCGGGTTAGTCTTTGTTGAATACCACCAAAAGTGGAGGTGTTCCATGAAAATTCGTAAGGGGTTGAATAAATAGTTTTTAAAATGACTTTCAAAAGAGAAACAACCGACATATCCTACTAAATATAGGAAGGCTGCATTACAGCCCATGCCGAGAATGTCGGGTCCTGGTCCAGTGGGCATTAAATCGGCTAGAATTTCAACAAATAATGCAACATATCCCGCCAGGGCGGCCATGGAACAGGCAGTACTTGCAGCGCCTACAGACAGTCGAATCCAGTAAGGGTCATTACGAAACAGACGATCAGAAGAAAAATTAACGAGGGCCCGAAACTTTTTTAAGTATTCAAGGATATTGGATTGATTAATACTATTTATATTAAAATTAAGGCCGGATTCTTCGCCATCTCGAATTCTTTTGAACATCATTTTTACTTGATCCCAATCCTCTTCTGTAACAAAGGGGTAATTTTCTTCTCGATTAGGTATTTCTGAAAAGTTCTTGTTTGTAATATCGCCCATTTTTATTAAGAGATTAATAATGCGAAAAGTGCCGTCCTCGCAAGCTCTTTTGGCAGAGCTTAAAAATTCGGTAATATTATCACTAATGAGCTTATCTCGTTTTTCTTGAACAAGGGTCTCGCTGCTTTTACAAAAGTTCAAAAGCTTAAGAGGTGAGGTGAAAAGATACCGTAGAAAAAGTGAAGGGCCATTCAAGATACTTTGCCCAACTTTTGAGTGCATTGCGGAATTGGCAATAAAAGAAGTAACTGACATGAAGATGGCTAGAGCCGTTACACCCTTCGCAATATAGAAAGAAGAAATAGCGCCTGAGGAGGTGGCGCCAAATACAATTATCACGCCACCCACAAAAAAAAGTTTTATTCTTGGGTAAGTTCTGGTGAACAAAGCAGAGCCTGCGTCTTTACTCATTTGCTCTTCTGCCCACGCATAGGATTCTACTGCAAAATCTACCGTTAGGAGATAGTTAGGCCAGAAGGCGTCAAAGGGGTACAGAATCCGCATTACTTTATCTGAACCAGCAATGGCTTTAGCCCCGAAAGTAAACATGATGCCCTCTACCAGAGCTGCAAAATTTATCAACAATATCGCTGCCGATTTAAACTTATGGGTTTTGATATAATTCAGAAGCGCTGAAATGGTTCTACTCAAATAGGCGCGTAAGTTTTGCTCAGTAGGATCAACCTTAACCCCAGTGCGATTCGTAATATCGTCAAACATTTTTCCAAAAAGTTCTAAGTCTGTTTGGGAAAGAAAAGTCGGATAGCAAAAGGTTTCTCCAAAATAAAATTGACGCATGATTTATAGCCTTTGTTATCGCACGCTGCTTCAATCACTGGTCAGCGGCTGGTTTGTTAATTTGGTTTTCTTCCGATTTAAACACTGTTTGATACTATATTTTCTTCACTAATTTGGGGCTCTCTTTTGCGGAAACATTTCGGTTTTGGAATCCCGAAAAACGCAAAATACTTGTCATTAACCACTTCTTTTCGGTCTTTAATGAGAACCGATATTTCTCTAGCTCTTATGGCTAATCGGTCTCGATTATATTCGTTTGTACCAACATAAGCAGAAACGTCGCGGTCGTTTTTTAGTACAGGGTTTTGAGCCCCAGCTACATCGATATCGATCATTTTCGATAATCTGTTATCCTTATTGATTTCTGCTTTGGTAAGAGTGATAACCTCATCAATTAGGGCCAGTGATCTACTTTTAAATAATTTACTTCGGCCTTCTTTTTGAGAGGCCGTTTTGCTTAGCATATCCAGTTTGGCTTGAAGTGCTGCTAAGTAGACTTTCAATAAATGGAGATCAAGTGGGTCTTTTTGTCCGCCTTGTCGAGATTTGATCCAAGCCGAAAAAATAGTTTCAGACCAATCGCTTTTTTTACGGGGGAGCTCATTTGAATAAATGGCGTAAAGCACTTGTGTTTTTTCGAGTGCCAAATATCCTGGTAAAGTTCTTTCTCGAATAGCATCCGGCGGAGTTTCTTCCGCTCCTTGTTTAATAGATTGGCTAATTCTGCGCGCGAGTTCCATATTAGTAAGAAAGTTTGCGGTTGGAATATTTTTAAAAGCAAAAGCTTTTTGAAGTTTTATTTTTTCCTCATTGAAGCTTTCATGAAATTCGCTATCTCTAATTTTTTTGATAAGTTCATTTTTAATTTCAACATACTCACCCAGTTCATTAATTTTTAGGAAAATTGCCCTATCTGGAAATGAGAATTTTGAATCGTTAAAAATTTCCTTATTGAGCTCTATCTTTTCCAATGGTAAGCTGGATTCCGAGAATTTATATAAAAAGATTTTGTTGCCCTCTTGAGTCAAAACAGGGATTTTCTTGTTATCATCTGAGAGTGCTCTAAGTCTTTCTATGAGCTCCTTTTCATTTGCGACATTTGTTAGTTGAGGGACGATCACAAATGTAAATTCTTCAAAATTTCCTATTGCATTTGTTTTACTATTATTTGAAACCAGGCGCCATTTAGGTTCGGTTTCAGTAATTTTATTGATAATTTCTTTTTTGAGCTCGACGTTTAGAGCTTTAGTATTTTGGAGGGTTGCTTCTATTCGAAACTGGAATTTTAAACGTTTAAAAGTCTCATCATCAAGTTCTATTTTTTCTAATATTGAGATATCTGAGGGTTTACGTCTATATAAAACGACCTTGCCATTTTCCTGAGTTAACACTGGGCAATCACCGTGCACACGAGAAAACTCTTTAAGCCTGTTATAGAGTTCATTTTTTCCCAATTTTAGTTCAGAGACTACGACAAGGTCAAAATCTCCATAATCTCTCTTTGAGGTATCTAAATCTTGAGAGGTATGGGCATCTAATTTTGTTTTATGGTCATTAGTGTGTTTAGCAATAATAGCTTCTCGAATGTTGACGGCGGCGCGATAGCACTGGGCAATTTTTTCCTGAAAGGGAATTTTGGAGTCTTTTTCTAATTTCTCAATAGTTTCTAAAAGAGGTTTTTCTGTGTCATTAATAGAGATTTCCCCGTATTTTGAGAAATCATTAGCTCTAAGGATTTTAAGTCCCTCTCTTGCTTCTTTAACAGACTTTTCAATACCTGACTTGATATTCTGGAAAGTTGCTTTGTAAAAGCATTCGGCTAATTCAGGATCTTTTTGCGCTTGAGTTTTAAGATCTTTTTCAAATTTTTCCAAAAGCTTATGGGTTTTTCCACCCCTTTTTGTCCATTCTGCAGAATGGCGCTTGATATCGTTTCTTAAGGTATCAGTATGAGAAGGCGGGTAAACAAAAGCATAGAGATGTTCTGCA
Organism: uncultured Gammaproteobacteria bacterium; assembly: GCA_963711375.1. Taxonomy (GTDB): domain Bacteria; phylum Pseudomonadota; class Gammaproteobacteria; order Coxiellales; family Coxiellaceae; genus CAVQDV01. The sequence goes on along the minus strand of CAVQDV010000005.1, from coordinate 529,095 downwards.
ATTTCGACTTTTGTTCTTGCATTTAAGACGCCCACGATCTCTGAGCGTAGTCGAGGTAGAGTTTCTGCCCAAATACGTGCTTCTTTTTGCCGAGGATTTTCGCCTATATATTTCATTTCTAGTACGGCCGCACGCATTTTTTCGAGAGCCAATTCTCGGGATAGCATTATTAAATAGTCTTCAAAACTTTTCTCGCTCTTTTCCAGGAGATCAATTATCGTTATTTCTTTAACATTTTCTTGTGCAGGCTTAGGCTTGTTTTCATCTATCAAAAGTGTATTGTCTAATGCTCGATTGGTATTTACCGGAGCAGTTTCGAGTGGTTCAGGTGTAACTATGCTCTGCATAAGCCCAGTATCGTTTTCAACTGTTGTAGTAGAGTCACTTGAATCTGGATTGCCATGGCTCAAAAATGGGTCAGTCATTTCAGAATAATCAGAGTCTGATGCCTCTTCTAATGCATTAAGATCAGTAATTGCTTCTCTTTGTAATTGTTCTAATTTTATTTTTTCTTCGGCTTCTCTTTGTAATTTTTCTAATTTTATTTTTTCTAGGGCCTTCCTTTTTAATTCTCTCTTTTTTGCTTCTGGTGCCCAAATTTCGCAAGCCTCGGCAAAAATATCTACTGGCTTAACTTCTACATTAGGACCATTCGTCTTTGGAACTTCGTGCAAACCTTTTTTTGCTCCAGCTGAATAATTTGACGGTTCATTGACTTCCTGAAGCTTGACTAGATTTTTCCACTGGGCCACATTTTTATTTTCGATATCTGCTCGAATTTTAGGAAGTGTTGCTTGATATAAATGTGAAAAGTGCTCGCGGATTTCGGCTAGGCTTATTGCTTTTTTAATTTTTTCAGCAATAGGGTCTTTGTGAAAAAATATGATTTTCTCTTTGATAAAACATGTCTGATAACATCCAAGCGCACTACTGGCCATCTTCCCAAAATGAGTATTAATTAAATTTAATGTATCTTCTCGTAGTTGCTCTAGCTTTGTTTTTGAGCCCCCATCTTCTTGATACATGACTTTAAGGTGCTTGCCTTCAAGGAATTTTAAGCGAATTTTTTCAAATTCTAATTCGCGAGTAACTACCTGCAGGAGTATCGTCTGGGCGCTGGCAACACCAAGTTCTTCGGCCTCCTTATCAAGTTCTACGACCCTATTCAGTAGCACGGATTTCATTAGCTTTAACGCTACTTTTGGGGTGGTGTCAGTGGGGAGTTTGTCAGACCTTGGCTTTGGAGGTTTTGCATACCAAGCTTTTTTCTTTATATTACTTATTAGATCTTCTAAATATTCAGGAAAGTCCAAAAAGCTGGTGACAATCTGGACGGTGCCTCCCGCCTCTAATGCTTGAGACAAATTCCAAATATAGCTAAAATTTCGATTTTCCACGAATGTCTTTTGTCCATAGTTTCTAATTTCTCCACCTAATTTGTCTTTATAAGTTTCCAAAGTTTTTTCTATCTCATTTTCCATGACCTTCAAAGTGGCTGAGCTCAACTTTTCATCGTATACCCAGACATTCTTCCCTTTTCCTCCGATTTTCTCGATTATGTATTCTTCCAGGCCCCGTGTGCTGGGAGCCAGATTAAGAATGTTGGGGTATTCTTTATGTTTCTCACTGAAGACTCTTACTTTTTTTAAAAAAACTTTTATATATTCAAGCTCGATTTCAGAGTGAATTTGACGAAGTTGGGATTTTTTAGAAGGGACTTTTTTAGCTTCCGCTTTATCAGGTAAGCCGGGATCTGTTAAATCTAGATCGTCAGCTTCCTCTTTTCCTTTATCAGGAATGACTTCTTTCGTTTCACCTTCTTGAGAGGAATTTTTTACTTCTACAGCAGGAATTGATAAAGGATCTTGCAGAAGGGGCTTTTTGCTATTGGCTAGTTCGACCAAAAGTTCGGTTTGGAGGGCAGTTAACTCTTGATGAAGTTCTTTTATAGCATCGTATTCACGACCTTTGAATGGGCGCCAGTTTTTAACAATTTCTACCTGTTTCAGAAATTGATCGAGCTGTATAATTGTTTCATCAAGATAATCTGAAAATATCATAATTTTCCCTTAAGGTTCTACGGGTTAATTTCCGCGCCTTATTATTTATTCTACAGACTGAATATTAAGGTAATCTTAAATTTAGTACAAAAAGCAAAAAAATTTTTAAGCCCGAGTTTGCGCATTATATAGGCAATAATTTATTTCGCAAGTTGTATTTCTTAGCCTTTTTGCGCACTATTTTGCTACTTTTCTAGTAAGCGATTGATTGATTTTAATGCATATATTTCTACCGAGATTCGGTGATTTCAAGCCCTCTAGGGCGGGTTTCCAATGATTTTATCCAATAAAATTTCTCCCCGGGCCAGATTATAGTTCTCCTCCGGAAGGGTGCTTTGGGCACTTTCAGGTTTTGTCCACGAACCCTTAGTGTTGACGCGTCTTTTTTTTGGGGTAATCTGGCGCGATTTAAAAAGGAGTACATCATGACATATCAAAATGCCGATTCGGGTAATGGCGATAAGTATCGGCTCTATTTTGTATGCGAAGAGCAGGAATATTATTTTACCCCTCGCGAGGTCCAGTGCATTATACATCTTCTGGATGGCAAGACCTTAGCAGAGACAGCGGACCTACTGGATCTCTCCAGGCGAACGGTTGAGTATTATGTGAACAACATGAAGCTGAAGCTGGGATGTCACAGCAAGCAGGAACTATTAAAAAAAATTGGGGGAGCGAATCTGGGAGAGCTTCATATGGTATAGTAGGGTCAGGTCCATTGGAAGGGTAGGCTTGCTATGCGTTATGAAAATAATCCCATTAAGGTTTTGCTTCTGCAGCCAAATGCACAAGACACGAGTTTGCTTCTGAAGCTGATTTCATCGGTCGACATTGCTCAGTTTGAGTTTAATAGTGCCGACACCGTTTTAGGCGCTCGTCAAAAGATGTCGCGAGACAACATGGATATATTGTTGCTCGACCTCGACTCACTTCAAGAAAATGTACGCGACACTCTCGAGCAGTTGGTGAGCGATTATCCCATGACCTCGGTGATGATTTTAGGTGACGAAAAGACGGCCGAATTTGAAAGTGAATTATTGCAAATAGGCGTTCAGGATTTTATTAATCGATCTCAAATTACGGGCAAAGGTTTAGAGCGAGTGATTCGCAATACCATTGATCGAAAAAATCTTCTGAGTGAATTGCACGGTGAACGTTATATTTTAAATGAAATGTTCGAGGCTATTGAAAAAGGCGAAGTGGATCTTGCCAAAGAAGCCAAAAAAACGACGCCACTTTTTCAGCTCGTTGATAATTTTTTAATGATGGAAAATGCCAAGCTTCAAAATAAATTGCGCGAACAAGAAGCCAAATTAAAACTTTTAATTTATCGAGATCCTCTGACATCTCTCGACAATTCTGCAATGTTTGAGCTCGCGTTAAAGCGCTATGTGGCCTTTGCGAAGCGTCGAAAAACTCGCCTAGGGGTTCTGTCGCTCGATATTAATAATTTTAAATCCGTGAATGAAAATTATGGGTATTTAGTGGGAGATCAATTACTAAGGCAAGTGGCCGTACGTTTGATGAAAATGATTCGCATGGAAGATTGCTTGGCTCGAGCTGGGGGCGATAATTTTTCCATTATTGCCACCGATCATAAAAAAACGGCAGATCTTTCCATAGTGGCCCGAAAACTCATCGAGGCGATGAACGAGCCCTTTTTAATAGGCGAGGCTAAAATAAAATTAACGGTATCGATCGGAATTTCCGAATATCCCATGAATGGGGAAAATGTTGCGACACTTTTAAAGAATGCCGATATTGCTTTGCAAAGTGCCAAAAAACTGGGCAAAAACCTATTTCAATTTGCAACGGATGAATTATGTGGTCGTCATTTAGAACGCCTGCATTTGGAAAGTGATCTCACCAATGCGTTAAAAGAACAGCAATTTAGGTTGGTTTATCAACCTATCGTAGAATTAGCGAGTGGGAAAATAGTGGCGGTGGAAGCCCTATTGCGTTGGCACCATCCACAATTAGGTATCATTAATCCCGCCGAATTTTTGCAATTAGCGGAACGCACGGGATATATTCTGGAAATTGGGCGATGGGTTATTTTGCAGGCCCTTTCGCAATTAGGCCTTTGGCGTAATTCGAATATTAAAAATACTTTTAAAGTCTCGATCAATTTATCGCCTGCGCAATTTCATGATACTCAATTAACGCAATGCATTAGTGAGCATTTGGCAAAAAATAATTTGCGTTATCAAGATGTGGAGTTTGATGTTACTGAAAAGGCCCTGGTTCAAGATGAGGCGAGTACTGTGAAGGTGTTGCAGCATATTGCAAGCCTCGGGGGCGCGGCCTCGCTGGATGATTTTGGCACGGGTTTTCATTCTCTCGAGCAAATTAATTCCTTGCCTGTATCCACTCTAAAAATCGCCAATCGATATATTCAAAAAATTAATACGAATGAAGAATCCAATAAAATGGTGCAGATTATTATTAATCTCGCACGTCAACTTGGTCTTTGCTCTTTGGCGGAGGCGGTGGAAACAGAAGATCAATTGAATTTCCTGAAAAATGCCGGCTGCGATCGCGCACAAGGCTATTTTATTTCGAGACCCTTAGCCGCCGATAAGCTCGAAAAATTTATAAAAGATCATGAATAAAGCGAATTTCGACGAAGAGATTTCCAAGCTATTGGCATTATCCCCCCCCCCTTATAAGTGAGGGGGAGCCATTATCCCCTCACCTTACAAGCGAAGGGGACTCATTATCCCCTCTCCCCTTGCGGGAGAGGGTTAGGGTTAGGGTGAGGGGTATTCCAGAATCCCCTCCCCCCTCTCAGGAAAAGCCCAGAGAGAGGACTATCACCAAAAGAATAAACTTCTTCAGCAAAGCTTTTTTAAATCGCCCATACCTAGACGGAGCCCTAGGCGAAGGCGAAAAGGGCGAATTCGACCAAAACCCACTCTACCGCACAGACTTTTTCGACTGCGTAACCTACGTCAACACCGTCCTAGCCTTAAGCCTGTCAGAAACCCTAGAAGATTTTAAAAAAAACATTGTAAAAATTAATTATCGACATGCAAAACCGATTTACGAAAATCGTCATCACTTCATGAGCATCGACTGGAACCGAGAAAATGAAGACCTAGGAATAATTGAAGAAATTACAGACCAACTCGGAATGCCAGTGCAAATCGCAGAAGCAATAATCGACCGAGGCAGTTTTTTTCGACATAAGCCCCTCTCCGCCATCAAGTCAATTCACAAAATTTCCCGGGAAAAAGAGACAGAACTTTTAAGCAAACTTCACGCACTAGGAGATCAATTTAAACCCGAAAAAAGCACCATGAAATATATCTCACTAGAAGATATTTTTCATGAATCCCTTAGCCCCGAGGGCGGGGAGAAGGAACCATTACCCCCTCTCCCCTTGCAGGAGAGGGCTGGGGTGAGGGGTGATAATATCCTCCACCAAATGTTACCAGAACTAAGCCTAGCCCAAATGATCCGCCCAAATTGGAACCTACAAGAAAAAATAGGCACAAATCTAAATGTCTCACATCTAGGCTTCGTCTTTAATCGCGAAAATAATTTAATTTTCCGCCACGCCACCAGCCTACAAGGCAAAGTATTGGAAGTCGATTTTTTGGAATATCTAGCAAGTTTCAAAAATCACCCCACGCTAAAAGGCGTTAATTTTTTTCGCTTAATTCCAGGGGGTTTTTAAATCCCTCATTTGACTTGTCTTCTTCATAAGACAAGTTATCATCAAAAGTTATCTTTCATACAGGACAACTATTGTGCAATAGTATTCTTGAAGAAAAGATAAGAGGCCCATGATGAGAGATTTGCTTGCCACCCTGCTAGAGGAATCATTTTACGCCATTGAACAAGCTCGCGAGGGCGTGACAAGAGCCATTACCCCTTCCGAAAGCACCCTTTGGTAGACAGGTCTATGATGTTGCAAATAAACAGATGCTGGACTTTTTTACGAAGGGCGGTTTTCCGGCTGTTCAGCATATGCGGCCTCATGAGTGGCGAGAAACATTGCAGGGCTATGTCGAAACCGTCATTCTCAAGGACATCATCGAACGACATAATATCTCGAATATTGCACTTCTCAAATATTTGACAAAAACCATGCTTATTAATTCAGCGGCGCTATTTTCAATCAATAAATTCTATAACGATATTAAAAGCCAGGGTTATAAAGTCAGTAGAGAAACTTTATATAATTATGTAGATTTTCTCGAAGATGCATTTTTGATTTTCAACGTACGACTGTATTCCGAGTCTGCAAGAGCGCAGCAAACGACACCTAATAAAATATATGCTATCGACAATGGTTTGGTTAATGCATTTTCACTAAAAATAAAAGATCTTTATAACAAATTCCTGGAAAACCAGGTCTATTTGGATCTGCGGCGTCAGGGAAGGGAGATTTTTTATTACAACACCAAGGATGGATTTGAAACCGATTTTGTAACCGTAGACAGAAGCGGTGAGCGTGAATTGATTCAAGTGACTTGGGATATGAGTGATCCAAAAACAGCTGATCGAGAGCAAAGAGCCTTAAATTTAGCCGAAAAAGAATTAGGGATCAAAGGCCGCATTATTACGAGTCGAGATTATGCCCTTCATTCTCTTTCAATTCCTAAAGGTTAAACTGATATAAGAACACTATACAAAATAAAGCGTAAGGATTATTAAAATCACCCGGAAAATGTAAGTTTTTCTTTGCGCTGGACCTCTTGTCCCCTCTCCCGCAAGGGGAGAGTGGACATCCCTGAATCTGAAAAGCTACGGGTTTAGAGATTCGTAAATAGCTTGAATTTTAGGAGTTTTCTTTGGCACGGGCTTTCCGAGATAGGGACGCTGTTGTAATGTTATAACAGCGTCCCTATCTCCTTCTTTAGGCGAAATAAATGCCGCCTAAAATGGTGCTTTGCTTGGCGCCGGTGACGGCTGGGATGTTGCTGGTTTTTCGTTCTAAGGTTTGTTTGGCGAGCCAGGCGAAGGCCGCGGCTTCCATCCAATCGGGATCGACTCCAAAATCTGAGGAAGATAAGACAATTTTTGGTTTGCATAATTCCTGTATTCGCGACATTAAAAAGGAATTTTTGGTGCCGCCGCCGCAGACCCATATTTTCTGGGCTTTTTTACTTAATGGAGCGATAGCATCAGCAATGGCTCTTGCCGTTAATTCAACGAGTGTAGCTTGGACATCTTCTGACTTCGTGAATAAATTCACTTTCATTAAACGCTTTTTCAACCAGGATAAGTTAAAATATTCTGGTCCAGTGCTTTTGGGTGCCGGTATTGAAAAATAAGGGTCCTGCAAGCACAGCGCCAGTAATTTTTCATTTATTATTCCAGATTTCGCCCAAGCGCCGCGATTATCAAAATTGGTATTTTTGTGAATTTTGCACCATTGATCCAGCAAAGTGTTTCCTGGGCCGGTATCAAAGCCAATGACATTATGAGAGGGTTTTGCCGGTAAATAGGTGATATTTGCAATGCCACCAATATTCAACACAAAGCAATCTTGTTCTCCACGAAATAAATATTCATGAAAAGCCGGAGCGAGTGGGGCGCCTTGGCCACCTAGCGCCATATCTTTTCGCCGAAAATCAGCGATGGTGGTAATGCCAGTTTTTCCCGCAATAATATTGGGATCACCAATTTGCATTGTAAAAGGCTGATCGCCAAAAGGTTGGTGAAAAATGGTTTGACCATGGCTACCAATAGCCGCAATATGTTCTTTGGGCACTAATTTTTTATGTATTATTCCAAGTGCTGCTTCGGCAAATAATAGGCCAAGTTTACGATCAATTTCGCCAAAATGCGCTAGTGAAATGGAATTTTGAATTAATTGCACTATTTGTTTTTTCAAACCCTCATGAAGAGGTATCCGATGGGTGGCTAAAATTTTTAATTTATTATCGGAAAAATCGACTAAAGCGGCATCGATGGAATCCATACTCGTTCCCGACATTAATCCAATATAAAACTCTTTAGGCGTGTCGTTCATGGGATTTCATTTTCGCAATTAATTGTCTCGCCCGATGTTTAAATCGAGCTAAAAAAGGTTTTGGAACCGATTGGCTAGAGACCGCATGTAGAGTGAGTGGATTTTTGGGTGTGCCATTCACGTATACTTCAAAATGAACATGAGGACCTGTTGCCCAGCCAGTTGAACCTACATATCCAATAACTTGGCCTTGTTTTACGAAGGCGCCGCGATGAATGCCTCTAGCGGCCTGCTGAAGGTGACCATAGAGCGCTTTATATATTTTCCCATATTGAATAATGACAGCATTGCCATAGCCACGTTCCCGCCCGGAAAAAGCCACTTGGCCATCACCAATCGATTTTACCGGTGTGCCACGATCCGCCGCATAATCAATACCTAAATGAGGGCGTATGACATGCAAAACCGGATCCATGCGATGATACGTAAAAGAATCGCTGATGTGAGAATAATGAACCGGAGGCATAATAAAGAGCGATTTGCTAAACGTGCGGCCGTTTTCGTCGAAATAAGCATGATGACCTTTTGCGTCAAAAAGGAAGGCATAATGCGGATGATGGTTGATCATCATTTCAGCCGCGACGATATCACCATTATGATATTTATATCCGTTGACATAATATTCTTTGTAAAGCACATTAAAATGATCGCGGACATGCACATCTTTTGCAAAATTAATTTGGCCGTGAAAAATACGCATAAATTGCTTCGTGAGCTCTGAATTTAATCCAGCGCCTCCCGCAGATCTTGCAAATGACCCTTTCACATTTCCTTCGCGAGAAACGATATTAGAAGTCACCGGCTTGCTCACAATTTTTTCAATAAAATGATGTCCTTCTTTTTCGATCAAAAGATCTTTCGCCAAATCGATTTCCATTTTCAGTGCTTGAAGCGCTTTGTGCTCGTCAATTTTAAAAAATAGAACTTGCTTGGCTTTTAATTTATTTGAAATGAGTTTCATTTTTGGCAGTTTCATGATTTTCATGAGATCGGAATACGACAATTTCATGCGTAAAAACAAGCTCGCTAATGAGTCACCAGCGACTACGGTGGCCGCAAGAAATCCATCATTATGGGCCATAGGTCCCGGAGAAATGATTAATTTCGGCGGTAATTTAGGGGCTAAAGCCGCACTGGATTTTGAGGCGGGTTTTGCCAATATGGCTGCTGATTTATTAGGTGCAGCCACCGGTGGCTTTTCCGCAAGCGCCGATGATTTTGTTTTTGCACTATTCATCCAAAAAATAAGGAGTAAAAGTACCGTTAGTGCGAGTGAAGAAAAAGTAATAAATTTCCAAAATTTTATAGATCCCATGCAAAACTTCCATTTCAGTTCAAGAACACGTACCATACGGAGTCTAACTAAAACACGGCAGTCGGTCTAGCAAATATTTCTCCCAAATTGTAACAACACTGTCGTGATTCAGGAGCTCCCGTTAATATGGGAACTCCTTCCAGGTCCTGATTGGAGTTTTTGATGAATCCAAAAGAAATGCTCGAAATAATAAAGCGTGGTGCAGTAGAAGTGCTCCCCGAAGACGAATTATTCCAAAAATTGCAGGAAAATAAGCCTCTTCGCATAAAGCTTGGCTTTGATCCCACGGCTCCGGATATTCATTTAGGTCACGCTGTCGTGCTCACAAAATTACGACAATTCCAGGATTTGGGCCATGAAATTTTATTTCTCGTTGGTGATTTTACAGCCATGATTGGTGATCCTTCTGGGAAAAGTGCCACCAGAAAGCCGCTCGATAAAGAAACGATCTTAAAAAATGCAGAAACCTATCGCGATCAAGCCTTCAAAATTCTCGATCGAAATCATACGCAAGTCATGTTTAATTCAACGTGGACGGCGAAAATGACAGCCGTAGATGTGATTAAATTAGCTGCATCACACACCGTAGCGCGCATGCTTGAGCGAGATGATTTTCACAAACGCTACACGCAGCAGCAGCCCATCGCCATCCACGAATTTCTCTACCCTTTAATGCAGGGCTACGATTCTGTAGAGATGAAAGCCGATGTTGAGTTGGGCGGATCTGACCAAAAGTTTAACTTATTAGTAGGCCGAGAATTGCAGAAGCAAGCAGGCCACAGACCGCAGACTATTATAACGATGCCCTTGCTCGAAGGACTCGATGGCGTTCAAAAGATGTCCAAATCTTTAAACAATTATATAGGTATCACCGATGCTCCAGACGAGATGTTCGGAAAAGTAATGTCCATCTCGGACGAACTCATGTGGCGCTATTTTGAATTACTAAGTTCACGCTCGATCCACGAGATCAACACCTGGCGCGCAGAAGTAGGGCAGGGCAAAAACCCGAGAGACGTAAAATTTGAGTTGGCAAAGGAATTGGTAACCCGCTTCCACACCGAACAAGCCGGAGAAAAAGCCCTCCAAAATTTCATAGATCGTTTCCAAAAGCACGCGATCCCAGAAAACATAGAAGAAAAAGAGCTCTTCACCGAGCAAGCTCACTTAGGAATAGCCAACATATTGAAGGCAGCAAACCTAGTAAGCAGCACTTCCGATGGTATCCGAATGGTAAACGCCGGCGCAGTTCGTATCGATAATGAAAAAATCGAAAATTCCGCCCTACAAATTCCAGTAGGAAAAACCCATCTAATCCAAGTCGGCAAAAGAAAGTTTGCGAAAGTCACACTTTCAAAACACCCCTCAGTAACCCTCTCCCGCAAGGGGAGAGGGGATAAGAAGGAAGTTCCTTTGGATCCTTAACACTCTCCCCACAAGGGGGGAGGGGGGGGAGATGTAGGTTTCTTGCTCCCCGACCTCCTCCCCCATTTATTTTGGTTAAAAAATTATTCGCTTGTTTTGGCACGGCTCTTGAACCGGCTGGGCAGGAGAGGGGCTTTCAAGATCGTGTGGAGCCAGGATGGCGGAACGCGAAGCGCTACAGGGATGTACTTGTGCGCGGTCTTGAAAGCCCCTCTCCTGCCCAGCCGGTTCAAGAGCAAAAGGCAATGCAAATTTTGAGCCAATTTCGACCATTTTTTAGCCAAAATAAATATATTAAAATTATTTGCATTTTAGTGTTGACATTAAATCTCAGATCGGTAGAATGGCGACTCTTGATTCGATAACGTTCTTTAAAAATTTGGCAATGTGAAAGAAAGACAGTCTGTGTGGACATGAGTGTAGACAGTTTAATAACCATTAAATGTAAATATACTCAAGTCTGCAGTTGAACTGTAGCTTGTGTAGTCAATCGAAAATAATTGAAGAGTTTGATTCTGGCTCAGATTGAACGCTAGCGGCATGCTTAACACATGCAAGTCGAACGGCAGCACGAGGAGCTTGCTCCTTGGTGGCGAGTGGCGGACGGGTGAGTAACGCGTAGGAATCTACCTTATAGTGGGGGACAACCCGGGGAAACTCGGGCTAATACCGCATAATGTCTATGGATCAAAGCAGGGGACCTTCGGGCCTTGCGCTATAAGATGAGCCTGCGTCGGATTAGCTAGTTGGTGGGGTAAAGGCCTACCAAGGCAACGATCCGTAGCTGGTCTGAGAGGACGACCAGCCACACTGGGACTGAGACACGGCCCAGACTCCTACGGGAGGCAGCAGTGGGGAATATTGGACAATGGGCGAAAGCCTGATCCAGCAATGCCGCGTGTGTGAAGAAGGCCTTCGGGTTGTAAAGCACTTTTAGTGGGGAAGAAATACTCAAGAGTAATATCCTTGAGGGCTGACGTTACCCACAGAAAAAGCACTGGCTAACTCTGTGCCAGCAGCCGCGGTAATACAGAGAGTGCGAGCGTTAATCGGAATTACTGGGCGTAAAGCGCACGTAGGTGGATATTTAAGTCGGATGTGAAATCCCTGGGCTTAACTCAGGAATTGCATTCGATACTGAGTTTCTAGAGTATAGTAGAGGGAGGTGGAATTTCCGGTGTAGCGGTGAAATGCGTAGATATCGGAAGGAACATCAGTGGCGAAGGCGGCCTCCTGGACTAATACTGACACTTAGGTGCGAAAGCGTGGGGAGCAAACAGGATTAGAGACCCTGGTAGTCCACGCTGTCAACTATGAGAGCTAGATGTTGGAGATTAAGTTCTTTAGTATCGAAGCTAACGCGTTAAGCTCTCCGCCTGGGGAGTACGGCCGCAAGGTTAAAACTCAAAGAAATTGACGGGGGCCCGCACAAGCGGTGGAGCATGTGGTTTAATTCGATGCAACGCGAAGAACCTTACCTACCCTTGATATCCACGGAATCCTTTAGAGATAGAGGAGTGCCTTCGGGAACCGTGAGACAGGTGCTGCATGGCTGTCGTCAGCTCGTGTCGTGAGATGTTGGGTTAAGTCCCGCAACGAGCGCAACCCTTGTCCTTAGTTACCAGCGATTCGGTCGGGAACTCTAAGGAGACTGCCGGTGATAAACCGGAGGAAGGTGGGGACGACGTCAAGTCATCATGGCCCTTACGGGTAGGGCTACACACGTGCTACAATGGGCAGTACAGAGGGTTGCTAAACCGCGAGGTGGAGCTAATCCCACAAAGCTGTTCGTAGTCCGGATTGGAGTCTGAAACTCGACTCCATGAAGTCGGAATCGCTAGTAATCGCGAATCAGAATGTCGCGGTGAATACGTTCTCGGGCCTTGTACACACCGCCCGTCACACCATGGGAGTGTATTGTACCAGAAGCGGGTAGACTAACCCTCACGGGAGGTCGCTCACCACGGTATGGTTCATGACTGGGGTGAAGTCGTAACAAGGTAGCCGTAGGGGAACCTGCGGCTGGATCACCTCCTTACTTTGTTATTAGACTTCAACATTCGTGTCCACACAAACTGTCTTTCAAAGTCAAATTTTCGGGTCTGTAGCTCAGTTGGTTAGAGCGCACCCCTGATAAGGGTGAGGTCGGAAGTTCAAATCTTCCCAGACCCACCAACTTATATAAACACTCGGGGCCTTAGCTCAGCTGGGAGAGCATCTGCCTTGCACGCAGAGGGTCGGGAGTTCGATCCTCCCAGGCTCCATAAAGTTTTAAATAAAATGACTTGAGATTAGCTCATTAATAAAGATGATCTAATCTGAATTCATTTTGTGGATTCAATCACATTGCTCTTTAACAATTTGGTGAAAAGGTATAATTGCGAAATAATAACTTCAAGTTTTTATCAAGCGTGAGTACAGTCGTACAACTAAGTTTGGAATCATTCAAGGTTGTATGACAAGTGAATAAGCGCATACGGTGAATGCCTTGGCAGTAAGAGGCGATGAAGGACGTGTTAGCCTGCGAAAAGCTTCGGCGAGCTGGCAAATAAGCTTTGACCCGGAGATGTCCGAATGGGGAAACCCAGTCTGCTTGCAGACTATCGTATACTGAATACATAGGTATACGAAGCGAACCTAGGGAACTGAAACATCTAAGTACCTAGAGGAAAAGAAATCAACCGAGATTCCGTCAGTAGCGGCGAGCGAACGCGGAACAGCCCAGTTACTAAATCCTTTTATGTTCTAAAAGAATGCTCTGGAAAGTGCAGCCATAGCGGGTGATAGCCCCGTATTTTAAAGCTCATAATTGGTGGGTAACGAAGAGTAGGTCGGGACACGTGTTATCTTGACTGAATATGGGGGGCCCATCCTCCAAGGCTAAATACTACTTACTGACCGATAGTGAACCAGTACCGTGAGGGAAAGGCGAAAAGAACCCCTGTTAGGGGAGTGAAATAGAACCTGAAACCGTATGCGTACAAGCAGTCAGAGCTTGGCTTAGGCCGAGTGATGGCGTACCTTTTGTATAATGGGTCAGCGAGTTACTTTCAGTGGCAAGCTTAACCGTCTAGGGGAGGCGTAGAGAAATCGAGTCTTAATAGGGCGATAAGTCGCTGGGAGTAGACCCGAAACCGGGCGATCTATCCATGGTCAGGGTGAAGATCAGGTAACACTGGTTGGAGGCCCGAACCGGGTACTGTTGAAAAAGTATCGGATGAATTGTGGATAGGAGTGAAAGGCTAATCAAGCTCGGAGATAGCTGGTTCTCCTCGAAAGCTATTTAGGTAGCGCCTCATGTAAAACTTCTGGGGGTAGAGCACTGTTTTGGCTAGGGGGACATCCCGTCCTACCAACCCAAGGCAAACTCCGAATACCAGAAAGTTCATGCATGGGAGACACACGGCGGGTGATAAGGTCCGTCGTGAAGAGGGAAACAGCCCAGACCGCCAGCTAAGGTCCCAAAATTACAGTTAAGTGGGAAACGATGTGGGAAGGCTCAGACAGCCAGGAGGTTGGCTTAGAAGCAGCCATCCTTTAAAGAAAGCGTAATAGCTCACTGGTCGAGTCGGCCTGCGCGGAAGATTTAACGGGGCTAAAACTGTATACCGAAGCTGCGGATCTTTATATTCTTCGGAATATAGAGGTGGTAGAGGAGCGTTCTGTAAGTCTGTGAAGGTGAGTTGAGAAGCTTGCTGGAGATATCAGAAGTGCGAATGCTGACATAAGTAACGATAATGGGGGTGAAAAACCTCCACGCCGAAAATCCAAGGTTTCCTGCTCAACGTTAATCGGAGCAGGGTGAGTCGGTCCCTAAGGCGAGGCAGAAATGCGTAGTCGATGGAAAACAGGTTAATATTCCTGTACTTTACAATATTGCGATGGGAGGACGGAGAAAGTTAGGTCAGCCACCCGATGGTTGTGGTGGTTTAAGCATGTAGGAAGAGTTCTTAGGCAAATCCGGGAACTCAATTCCAAGGTGTGATGACGAAGGTGGCCCTCGGGCCGCTCAAGTGACTGATACTACGCTTCCAGGAAAAGTCTCTAAGCTTCAGATATTGTAGAACCGTACCCCAAACCGACACAGGTGGATAAGTAGAGAATACTCAGGCGCTTGAGAGAACTCGGGTGAAGGAACTAGGCAAAATAGCACCGTAACTTCGGGAGAAGGTGCACCCTAAGTAAGTGAAGGTCTTCGCGACTGGAGCTGAACAGGGTCGCAGTGACTAGGTGGCTGCGACTGTTTACTAAAAACACAGCACTCTGCAAACTCGTAAGAGGAAGTATAGGGTGTGACGCCTGCCCGGTGCTGGAAGGTTAATTGATGGGGTAAGCGCAAGCGAAGCTCCTGATCGAAGCCCCAGTAAACGGCGGCCGTAACTATAAAATATCCGTTGTAGTTACGTAAATAAACTTGGCCATATGCTGGAAACCCCGGTGTATCCTCTGGTACTCGTTTCTTACTTAAGAAGCAGTGAAAATCCACGAGGTGCGGACAATCAGCAGGAAAGATTCTAATGAAGTAAAATTTATTAGAAAATCCTCAGAGACTACACGCCAAGCACTCAATATAAATTCCAGTATTGATGTGATGATATAGTCCGATCTCTATAGCGATATAGAGGATTTAAGTTGTACTTAAATCGCTTTGACTTTGTCAAAGTTAACATTCAGAACGGTCCTAAGGTAGAATTGCTGCCTTAGTAAAATTTGGCTATATGCTGGAAACTCCGAGTATCCTGCAGTACTCATTTTGTGGTAAATTTCATTCATGAAAATTGACTTATAAAATAGTGAAAATCTGTCAGGTGCGGACAATCAGCAGGAAAGGCTAATTAGTGGCTTCAAGCACGTCCAAGCAACAAGACTTTATTAAGTTTGTTAGTTGTCTTGAACATATTCAAGCAAACAATCATCTTTGTGCAGAAGGCATGATTAAGATTGCTGAAATAGTGCAAACTATGAATCGTCAGAAGTCGAAAACCAAACTAATTGGAATCCTCAGAGACTACACGCCAAACGTCCAAGCAATTGGATGAAGATATAGTCCCGTCTGCATGGCGACATGCAGGAGCGATGTAAAGGTACATTGCTCGCTCAAGTTAAATTGAGTAAGACAACAAGCGAAATTCCTTGTCGGGTAAGTTCCGACCTGCACGAATGGCGTAACGATGGCCACGCTGTCTCCACCCGAGACTCAGTGAAATTGAATTTGCTGTGAAGATGCAGTATACCCGCGGCTAGACGGAAAGACCCCGTGAACCTTTACTATAGCTTTACACTGGACTTTGAATATACTTGTGTAGGATAGGTGGGAGGCATTGAAGCTCAGGCGCTAGCTTGGGCAGAGCCAACCTTGAAATACCACCCTAGTGTGTTTGGGGTTCTAACCACGACTCGTTATCCGGGTCTGGGACAGTGTATGGTGGGTAGTTTGACTGGGGCGGTCTCCTCCTAAAGAGTAACAGAGGAGCACAAAGGTACCCTCAGCACGGTCGGAAATCGTGCAATGAGTGCAAAGGCATAAGGGTGCTTAACTGCGAGACTGACGGGTCGAGCAGGTACGAAAGTAGGTCTTAGTGATCCGGTGGTTCTTAATGGTAGGGCCATCGCTCAACGGATAAAAGGTACTCCGGGGATAACAGGCTGATACTGCCCAAGAGTTCATATCGACGGCAGTGTTTGGCACCTCGATGTCGGCTCATCACATCCTGGGGCTGTAGCCGGTCCCAAGGGTATGGCTGTTCGCCATTTAAAGTGGTACGCGAGCTGGGTTTAGAACGTCGTGAGACAGTTCGGTCCCTATCTGCCGTGGGCGTTGGAAATTTGAGAGGAGCTGCTCCTAGTACGAGAGGACCGGAGTGGACGTATCTCTGGTGTTCCGGTTGTCACGCCAGTGGCACAGCCGGGTAGCTAAATACGGACAGGATAACCGCTGAAAGCATCTAAGCGGGAAGCCTCCCTCAAGATTAGATTTCCCAGACCTTTAAGGTCTCTAAAGATCCGTTGAAGACTACAACGTTGATAGGTTGGGTGTGGAAGTTCAGTTAATGAATGAAGCTTACCAATACTAATTGATCGTGCGACTTGTCATACAACCTTAAATGGTTTCGTGACTGGGTCACGTAGTATAAAAACTTAAAGAATGTCTAGAAGCAATTATGCTTTTTCACCAGTTTCCTGGCGGCCATAGCGAGTGGGCCCCACCTGATTCCATTCCGAACTCAGAAGTGAAAACACTCAGCGCCAATGATAGTGTGGTTTCGGCCATGTGAAAGTAGGTCACTGCCAGGTTTTAATTAAAACGAAAAACCCGTAGCGTAAAAGCTGCGGGTTTTTTTTTGCCTGCGCAAAAAGAATTACCCTATTTTGATGTTTCGGCTTGCGATATCAGCGTTTTATCAGCATAATATCGGCATTAGGGATGCCGATAAAGAGCCGTTATTATGCCGATAAAATTTTCTCCTACCTTCTTGATTACCTCTAAAGTAGGAAATTGTCTGATGCGTATTGAAGCGGCAAAGGAGAAAGTAGCGCATCTGCCTTTAACTCCAACGGTCTTGGCTAGCTTGCGAGAAACCGCCCGCCTTTACACTACTCATTACTCCACCATGATTGAAGGCAACCGCTTGGCCCCTGATCAAGTGGAAGAAGTTGTAAAGCATAAAGGCCACTTTCCTGGCCGAGAGCGGGATGAGCAAGAGGTTAAAGCCTATTATTCCGCTTTAGCGAAAGTGGAACAATTGGCGGCTTTAGGCTCGTCAGTTGATGAAAAAATTATTCAGACTTTGCATGCACTGGTACTGGCGGAGGGAAGGACAAAAGCAAAACCTACGCCTTATCGTGAGGCACAGAACGTTATTCGCGATGGTAGAACACGCGCAATTGTCTATATGCCCCCAGAAGCCAACGATGTGCCTGCCCTCATGAAAGGAATGGTAAATTGGATAAATGCAGCTAGTGATATTCCGTGCCCGATTGTAGCAAGTATTGCGCATTATCAATTTGCAACCATTCATCCTTATTATGATGGAAATGGAAGAACGGCGCGTTTGCTGACCACTCTAATTTTGCATTTAGGTGAATATGATTTAAAAGGCCTTTATTCTTTAGAAGAATATTATGCTCGTAATCTTGGGGCTTATTATGAAGCCATTTCTGTGGGTGATTCACACAATTATTATATGGGACGTGCAGAGGCTGATATCACAAAATGGGTGGAATATTTTGTCGATGGGATGGCAGTTTCATTCGAAAATGTATTGAAGCGTATGAATGAGGTAGATGGAAAACGCTCGCCAGATAAAAGTGCCTTGCTTAGAAAATTGGATCCGAGGCAGAGGAAAGTATTATCTTTATTTCAGGAATTTGAAACGATCACCAGCAAGCAAATTGGTGAATTATTCGGTTTCAAACCGCGCACCTGCTCACAGATTTGCAGCACGTGGGTGGAATCAGGATTTTTGGAAATTGCAAACCCTTCAAATAAAGCCAGAAAATATAGGCTCTCTAAGTCATGCCAAGTTACACTAAGTGACAATTGAACACTGTCTGGAGTCGGTAGCGATTGCCCCCCACTCAGCGCCAATGATAGTGTGGTTTCGGCCCTGAAAGTAGGTCACTGCCGGGTTTTAATACCCCTCACCCTAACCCTCTCCCGCAAGGGGAGAGGGGATAAGACTTGCAGGCTGCAGCAGAGGCTTTAACTAAAATTGGGGAGAGGCTAATCTTATCCCCTCTCCCCTTGCGGGAGAGGGTAGGGTGAGGGGTGGTATAGAAGCAGTTCCCGCTCAAGTGGGAACTGCTGATAAAAAATATAGTTGCCAGATCAGCTATACTCCATTATAAATAGTTATTATTTTATCTATAAACTGTAAGGGGTTGAAAATGAAGAAATTATTCACATGTTTAGCCTTGTTTAGCTTATTTTTTACAGGAAGTAGCTTTGCTAGGGAATGCTTGAGTGGTGGCACTAGTGCTTCTTGTACTTTTACTTTCAATGTAGTTTCTGCCCCAAATGTTAATATTAAGCCCATAGAAATCAAGGCTCTCAAAATTCTTCCAGTAAGTGGAACTGATTTCTCTGGGAAAGCTACCGGAAAAGTCAGTTTTAATTTGACTGGGCTGAACATCGCAAAATTTGGTGCGTATGTTGGAAAAGCGCAGGTGCTGATCGGTTATCAAAACAAGATTGGCCCTCAAGACACGGCTTCCTGTCTATTAACAATACAAATAACTAACTTCGGTTTGCAGCCCCTGCTTACATCTGCTAACTGTCAGGGTGATTTGTCAATTACTGGTGGCCTAGGAGAGCTTTACCCTAGCTGCAAAGGTTCGCCAACGCTTTCGTGTTTTAACTTGAATTTTACCTTTGAACCTGGGTATTAATAGAGTCTTGTGTTTCTTGTGATATCGGCGTTTTATCGGCATTAATGGATGCCGATAAAGAGCCGTTATTATGCCGATAAAATTTCCCCAAAACTTTGCGATTACCTCAAGTACTGACTGGTTTTATATAAGATCAGCCATATTTTCATTTTATGGTTGATTGGACATATTTTCATTTTATAGCTATACTTATATAAAATCTAGGAGCCTATATGGAACAACTTGTTTTTTCCCCTCAATCCCTTGGTCAGGCCTTACGTCGTCAGCGTAAGGCGAAGAAATTGAATCAGGAAAAAGCCGGCGGATTTTTAAATCTTGGCCAGAGCACAGTTTCGAATATTGAAATGGGGACACCTGGTACACAAATTGAAACGATATTTCGATTATTGGCAGCGCTGGATTTAGAAATGGTGATACGATCGAAACCAAAGGCGAAAGAAAAGAAAAGTGAGGATTGGTAATGCCACGTAAACGACTATTGCAAGAGCTCTATGTTTTTATGAATAATAAAAGGGTTGGCACTTTAACTCGTCAACCATCAGGAATTTTAATTTTTCAATATGATTCAGCGTGGCTTGCATGGGAAAATACAAGGCCGATCAGCTTATCAATGCCTTTAACGGAAGCTCGCTATCAGGGCGAAGTTGTTCGGCATTTTTTCGATAATTTATTACCAGACAGCGAATTAATTCGTGAACGAATTCAGGCACGATTTCAGGTGCAATCTAATAATTGCTTTGATCTTCTATCTCAGATCGGAGCTGATTGTGTTGGGGCATTACAATTATTAACTGAGGTATCAGCACCAGAAAATCAAAAAATTCACGCGAAGCCCATCAATGATAAATCGATTGCAGCCCTGTTAAAACATTATCAATCAGCGCCACTTGGCATGGATCGAAATTCTGATTTTAGGATTTCGATCGCCGGTGCGCAGGAAAAAACGGCTTTATTGTGGTATCAGAATCAATGGTATTTACCTGAGCATACTACTCCAACCACGCACATTATTAAGTTGCCCATCGGTACGATAAAACATTCTGGGATTGATTTAAGTGACAGTATTGAAAATGAATGGCTTTGCCTGCAAATTTTGTCTGCGTATGGATTACCGGTTAATTCGGCGCAAATTGTAAAATTTTCAGGGGTTAAAGCATTGGTGGTGGAGCGATTTGATCGTCAATGGGTGGATGGGGGAAAATGGTTGATCCGCTTGCCGCAGGAAGATATGTGTCAGGTTCTTGGAAAATCTTCTGCATTAAAGTATGAATCCGATTCGGGGCCTGGAATACAGTCAATAATGACCATATTGCAAGGTGCGAGGGATGCAAAATCAGATCGAGAACGCTTTATGAAATCGGTTTTTTTATTTTGGGTGTTGGGAGCAATCGATGGGCACGCAAAAAATTTTAGTGTAATGATTGAAGCGAGTGGGCGTTATAAATTATCGCCACTTTATGATGTTATGTCGGCTTATCCTATTGCTGCAAAACGACAGCTAGAGTGGAAAGATTTAAAAATGGCGATGGCATTAAAAGGTAAAAATCGTCATTACCATTGGCATGAAATTCAGCCACGACATTGGCTCTCGATGGCGGAACATTGCCAATTTCCAAGCTCAGTCATGGGAAATATTATGGAAGAGGTTTTCTATGGAATGGAATCTGTCATTAAGAGAGTTTCTGAAATTTTACCCAAGAATTTTCCACCAGCAATTTCTGAACCTATTTTCGACGGCATGCAGCGAGTTTTGAAGAAGCGATCTCACCATTCTTGATTCCATTCCTTAGCGCCCGCAATTTTTTCGTCTTTGGGGATGAGGTGGATATCCAAATTCATTGCCGAGAGTATTCGGAAGAGGGTTTCAAGCCTGGTTCCCTCGGGGTGGTTTTCAAAAGAGGAAATAGTTTTTTGTTTTAAGCCAACAAGACCGCCTGCTATTGTTTGGTTTAATTTCAATTTTTTCCGCTGATCGCTGACATATAAGGCCAGGGTCTTAGGTGAGTGGACAAGCATGTTAATCCCTCCAGGGTATGAACTCAAAAGTATACCCAATACGGTATATTTAAGATTTTATTCCCAGTAGGGGTTAAAGTCAATAAAAACCTAGTGGAGAACTACTGAGGGGTTTTGACAGCTTTTTTTGAAAAAGCCATCATGGCGGCGATTCCCGATTCTAAATTATATTCCGGCACAAAATTGAGGGCTTTCTCGATTTTTTTCGCGCTGCCGAGTGAATGAAGGATATCACCCGCATGATGAGGCTCATAAATCTTTTTCACGGGAGTGGATAAATGATTTTGGAGATGCTGAATAACATTGTTGACAGAATGCGCTTCACTGCTACAAACATTGTAAATGGCGGCATTTTTATTTTGAATAGACATCGCTACTTGAAGTGCTCTCACAACATCCTCGACATAAATAAAATCCCGAGTTTGCTCACCATCCCCAAAAATAGTCAGCGTTTCACCCCGCTGCATTTGATGAAGAAAATTGGCGATTACCCCACTGTCGAGATTGCGTTGAAAACGCTGTCTGGGACCAAAAACATTGAAAAGCCGGAGACAGATGACATCTAATCCAGAGCTTTCATGATAAACATGAGAATAAAGTTCGGCACTTAATTTGTCGACGGCATAAATGGATTCAGGTTGTGGGGTTGAAAGTTCTGTGAGCGGCAACGTCTTATTATCACCATAAATGGCCGAAGAAGAGGTGAAAACAACAGGAACGTGGTGCTTGGTGGCATGCTCAAATACTTTTAAGGTACCTAATACATTTGTGCGGTGCGCAAGATCGTGGTCTTTTTCGCATTTGGCAACAGAGGCGACAGCCGCAAGATGATAGCAGCCATCGCAATTTTCAAGCAGGTTGTCCCATTTTGGATAGTCCACAATATTCGCATCAATAATTTTGACTTTATCAGAAACATTCTCTTTAAGGCCTGTTGAGAAATTATCAATAATCGTTACATGGTGGTCTTGAGATAGTAAAGCATCGGACAAGTGAGACCCAATAAATCCAGCGCCTCCTGTAATCAAGTAATTTTTGCTCAAGATACGTCTCCTTACGATGTTGAGATATAAACATGATGACACAAGCTCGATAAGCTTGCGAGAGTTAGTAGAGTGGATTACAGTATAATGTGTCTATGAACAAGGAAGGATCATGAAGGCCATAAAAATCTCCCTATTATCGGTTTGCGTTTTGTTTATTGCGGCTTGCATGGCAGTGAATCATACCTGCCCAGTCCGACTTTCGAAGTCAGCGCGCATTGGCGTCGTAAGCTTTCTTAATAATTCCGAAACGCCAGCTGCGGGCATCAGTGCCAGTGACATAGCGGCGAATATTTTGCGAGTTAAAGGCTCTCTTGCTATTGTGAATTATCCTCTTAATCAGAAATCTAAAATTGTCTTGCCCGGCGTGCAATATCGAATTTCTAAAGCTGAAATACAAAGATTCGTTTATCGAAATCATTTGGACTATGTGTTAATCGGAACCGTCACAGAGTGGGGCTATAAAGCCGGCATCGATGGTGAGCCAGCCGTTGGATTTACACTGCAATTGGTAGACACCAGAACCCAACAAATTGTGTGGTCGGGTGTAGCGGGTCGTACTGGGAATAGCCGAGAAAGCGTTGCCATTATTGCCCAACAACTTCTGAGGAAAACTTTTGAGAACATAAAATTTAATTTAGCGTGGTAGAAACATGCGTTGGATAGCGAATCGTGCGGCACGAAGGCCAATTATTTACGCAGAAGCGGTGTTTTATACCACCTTAGTACTTGGTCTATGCTTTCTCCTAAACCCCACTGATCCGCTATTTTTACAAAGTTCTTTTCCTTGGATTTGGTTAATTTGCGCCGTACTTGCTCTAAGAGCAGGACCAATAGTTGGATTATTATCTTATGTGACCATTTTAGGTGGATTTTATTTTTTGGCCGAGCCTGCATTTACTTCTCTGTCCACACAATTAAATTTATTGGGGGGCCTAATTTTAACGGTGATTTGTGGGGAATATTCAAGTAATTATGCTGTCCGCACTCGTCAATTGAGGCAAATTTCAGTTTATGCTGAACAGCAACTAGATTTAACGGCCCACGCCTATTATTTGCTGAAGCAATCACACAATCACTTGGAACAGCAATTAATTATGACGCCAATCACTCTTAGATCCTCTATGCACGCATTACGCGATCAGGTGAGAAGCAGCCAGGGAAAATTCGATAAATCGCATTGCGAACATTTACTGCGCTTAATATCCCATTATTGCAGCATTCAGGCCTGCGGATTTTATCTTTGGAAAAAAGGGATAATTTCGAGGGAGGCATTTTGCGAAAGTGAGCTTCCAACGCCGCTAAATCTTAATGATCCGGTATTGGTGCGAGCGATGAAGAGCATGGTTCCTTATTCTAATACGAAGCTCAATGATGTCGAGCTCAAATTTAATCATTACTTGATGGCTTTTCCAGTCATTTCTTTTGACAAAACCTGTTTTGCTTTTTTTGTTGTTAAAAAAATGCCGTTTTTTTCCTATCATGAGGAAAATTTCCAATTTATACGGATGATACTAGAATATTATGCCAACAGTCTTGTCTTGTTTGAAAAGCCAATGCCTCTTTTGAAAGCTTACCCCGATTGTTCTGCCGAATTTGCATTTGAAATGGAAAGAATGATATTACTCAATAAACAAATGCATACTTCTTCTTATTTGCTCGCCATTATAATTGATGATACCGCCAGGCAGGACGCGATCTTATATGAATTAAGCCGGAATCACCGTGGTCTAGATATTCAATGGAGGCATCGATTACCAACGGCCGTAGCGCTCATCATTATCATGCCATTTTGTCGATATTCGGATGTGGTGGGCTATCGAAATCGTATTATAAATCTGCCCAATATTGATGCGAGCATCAGTTTAGAATCACCACTTTTAAAATTTAGCAGTTTACCTATTGAAAAAAATTCCGATCCTGTGGATCTTATTAAGAGATTATTAGTCACATGAAAAGACTCACTTTAATTATTATAGTCTTCGCCATGGCATTAGAATTTAAAATTTTAAATGATTTAGTTTTTTTGAAATCCAGCATCGATTTTTTTGATCAATTCTTAGTTTTACATGTACTTTTGAGTGGATTTGTGGCCCTTTGTATTTTTTTTTCGGGTCCTATTTCAAAAAAGAAATTTTGGAATTATTTTACTTTCTTTTTTTGCCTAACCGCATTCATTCCAGGTTTTGGTTTTTTACTGACAATTTTGGTTTATGTTTTTTGGCAATTGATTCCACAGCCGGTTGATGAGTATCAGTATCAGGCTTTGGAGCCCCATGAAATTAACATAGACGACGAGCGTTTGCATAGCCGATATGGCTCGGGAGGGGCAATAAGAACCCTATTTAATGAAAATTTGCCTGAACATGTTCGCACCAATGCCTTATTGGCCGTGAGCTATGCTGAAAATAAATTCAGTAATAAAATTTTATTAGATAGCATTAAATTAAAATCGAACCCCGTACGCCTTCTGGCCTATAGCATTATTAATTCTCAGGAAAATCTGCTCTCAAAAAAAATAAGTGGGCTTCATAGTGCTTTGGAAGGCACGCGCAATGCTAAGAAAAAAGGGCGCTTAAGCAAATATTTAGGAGAGGCTTACTGGGAATTCAGTTACAAATGTCTCATCGAAGGCAAGCAGAAAGATTCTATTCTCGACGCTGCCATTAATTACTTGTTGGAAGCTGAAAAATTATTACCTGAAGATGGTTATGTGTCTTATTCTCTTGGACGCATTTATTTAGCGAAGCACGAGTTTCTTCTCGCGACAGCGTGTTTTAAACACTCGCTTCGGCTCAATATTAACCCAGAAATGATTAATCCCTATTTGGCTGAAATTCACTATCAACAAGAAAATTATATTGAAACTCGTCGTTTGCTCAATACCATCAGAAATGACGATTTTACACCCACTTTAGCACCCATTATGAATATGTGGAGAATCAAAAATGATGGCTGACGTATTACTGGTTCTTGAAGGCACTTATCCCTATGTACGCGGTGGGGTGTCCTCCTGGGTG
Organism: uncultured Gammaproteobacteria bacterium; assembly: GCA_963711375.1. Lineage (GTDB taxonomy): Bacteria > Pseudomonadota > Gammaproteobacteria > Coxiellales > Coxiellaceae > CAVQDV01. The sequence goes on along the minus strand of CAVQDV010000005.1, from coordinate 503,845 downwards.
AGTCAATTTATTCATCAAATGACGGAGCTTAAATTTGCGTTGATTTTTCTGGGCAGCGAGCGAGAATCTTATCCCGAAGAACCTTTTTATGATATTCCTGCCAACGTTATTTCACTCGAGAAGTATTATTTGTTTGAAAATGAGCAATTCCTTTATGAAGATCCCAAGCCTGCAAAAGGGGGCGAGAAAGCGATGCCCATGTTGTGTGAAATGCATGCAGCCTTTCAAAATAACGAAGCACTTTCCTCAGAAGCGCTTGATTTAAAGATTTACCAATCATCAAAAGGTGGTTTATCTTACGAAGATTTTTTGCACGGCAAAACGGCATGGAAATTCATTTGCGACGAATACAAAAAAAAATCGAATGAAAGTCCCTTTTTAACTTATTTTTGGAGAGTGCGGAATATGCACCGCCCATTATGGGATTTGGCTCGGATTTGTGAATCTGCTCCAAAAGCCAAGTTGGTGCATAGCATTTCAACAGGCTATGCCGGTTTTCTAGGTGCTTTAATAAAAGTCTCACAATCAATTCCCTATTTGGTTAGCGAACATGGAATCTATACCTTAGAGCGTCAAATTGATCTCCTTTCAAGAGAATGGCAAGAACACAATACGGAATCGATGCAGAGTCCTTGGATTCGCTTTTTTGAAATATTAGGAAAATATGCTTATCAAGAGGCCTCAAAAGTGGTGAGTCTTTTTAGCGGTTACCAGAAATTGCAAATCGAATATGGGGCAGAAAAGGATAAAACTCTGGTCATCCCCAATGGAGTGGATTTGCAAAAAGGTAGAAAACTCCTGGAAGCTCGTCAGAAAGAAACCGAAAAAATTGTGTGTTTTATCGGAAGAATTGTTTCTATTAAGGATATTAAAACCTTTATTCGAAGTGTTAATTTGTTGCGTACTATGATACCGAATATTAAAGCGTGGATCGTCGGATCCATGGAGGAGCAACCAGATTATGCTTACGAATGCCAGCAGCTGGTGCGCGCACTTTCGCTCGAAAAAATAGTGGAATTTAAGGGGCAACAAAAAATTGAAGATATTCTTCCGATGGTTAATGTGGTGGTTTTAACCTCTATTAGTGAAGGGTTGCCGCTCGTCATTATTGAGGCTTTTTCTGCGGGTATTCCGGTGGTCGCGACAGATGTCGGGGCTTGTCGAGAACTCATTGAAGGAAAAGACGAGTTTGATAAATCATTTGGAAGAGCTGGAAAAATCGTTGGGATCAATAATCCACAGGAAACCGCTGAAGCCGTTTCAAAATTGTTATTGGATCCTGCACTTTGGGAACAAACCCAGAAAACTGCTTTAAAACGCGTTGAAACCTTTTATGACCAAGAAATAATTTGGAATTCTTACGAGAAATTGTATCGAGCAAACATGAGGTTCATTTAATGGCTGGAATAGGATTTGAAATTCGAAAATTATTAGCAAAGGGCACCCTAAGCGGCGGAGTTAGCGCTTATGCTTATGCAGGAATCGTCAGCTCCGGGCCATGGGTGTTGTCCATCATCAGCATTTTAGCAGTCGGAATTTTGGTCTTGGGCGATGTGTTGCCGCATATTCAAATTAGCCAATTTCAAGTTTCAATTACCTACCTCATTAGCTTTAGCCTCGTTGTCAGCGGGATTTTTCAACATCTTTTTACGCGATATATTGCAGATCAATTTTATCTCAAAAAAACCCGAAAAATCATTTCAAATTTGCATGGGGCGATGACCATCATGACGGCGATAAGCGGGGTTTTCGCCCTACTAGCGGCTCATTTTTTCTTAAAAAATACGAACAATTTGTATAAATTGCAAATGGTATCGGGTTTTGTAATTCTTTGTAATATATGGCTGCTTCTCAATTTGATGTCCGGTTTAAAATCGTATAAATCGATTTTTTACTTATTTTTAGCGGCATATGGAATCGTTGTTATTGTCGATTATTTTTTGCGTCACTATGGGCTCAATGGATTAATCTTTGGCTTTATATTCGGCAATTTTGTATTGCTCACCGGCATGCTGACCTTACTTTACAAAGATTACGGATTTAAACAGCTCATAAGTTTTCATTTTCTCAAGAAAAAAAACATTCGATATACCTTAATATTGACAGGCGTCCTCTTTAATCTTGGGATATGGGCTGACAAATTTGTATTTTGGTTTTCGCCTTCCACCAGCATGAAAATTATTGGCTCGCTTCGCGCTTCACCGATTTATGACCTTCCGATCTTTCTCGCCTACTTATCCATTATTCCGGGGATGGCGGTATTTTTATTGCGGATGGAAACAGAATTTGTTGAGTTTTATCATTATTTTTACAATACGGCCATTATGGGTGGTACGTTAGAGCAAATTAATCATGCCAAAAAAAATATGATTTTCTCGGCGAAAAAAGGGATTATGAGTATAATAAAAATCCAGGGTCTCGCCGTGCTTTTTTTCTTCTTGCTGGGCGAGCAAGCTTTGCTTCTCCTCAATATCTCACCGCTGTACTACAATTTATTGTGCATTGATTTAGTGAGTGCAGGCTTACAGGTGGTCTTATTAGGCTTATTTAATATTGGGTTTTATCTCGATAAACGTAAGTTGATGGCAAAAATTTCTTTGTTATTTGCGAGCTCCAATATTTTATTTAGCTATTTAAGTATAAAACTAGGTATTTATTTTTTTGGCTACGGATTTTCTCTTTCCTTGTTGATTACCGTAATGGTCGCGATGTTTTGTTTGGACCGTGATTTTAATGAGCTGGAATACCAAACTTTTATGTTGCAACCCACCTTATAAAGGAGTTTCTTGTGCGTACATGGTGTCTCATATTCTTATTAATGACCTCGGCTGTGGCCTATTCCGATCCTTTGGAAAGAGTGGCTTTTTACTATGGGCAAAATATTCCCATCAATTCTTTACACGCCTTTCAAGTGGTCGTCGTTGCGCCCACTGAACAATTTGACCCAATAAAATTTAATACGCCCAATTCTGAGGCCTATGCCTATGTTAGCCTGGGTGAGTCAGATCGCGAAAAGAAAAATTTTTCAGCAATTAAAAAAACGTGGATACTCAGCGAAAATAAGGCCTGGCACAGTGTTATTATGGATCAGACGCAATCCGCCTGGCGGGATTATGTCCTAAACCAGATTATCGGACCCTTATGGAAAGCCGGATATCGCGGCTTTTTTTTGGATACTCTAGATGCTTATGAAGGTGCAAATCTCAATCCAGAGAATCGAGCAAAACAAAAGGAGGGTATGATTACCCTCATTAAATCAATTAAGGAAAAATATCCCACGGCGAAATTGATTTTCAATCGGGGATTTGATTTGCTGCCTTCACTTCACCAGGATGTCAACGGGTTTGCTGTTGAATCTCTATTTCAGGGTTATTCCAAACGTCAGGAGAAATATCAGTCGGTCAGTGAGGCGGATCGAACCTGGCTTTTAAAAAAATTGGAAATGGTGAAGCAGTGGAAAATTCCGATTATTGCCATTGATTATGTACCCTCAGATAAACCAGAGCTCTCTTTAGCAGTTGCCAAAAAAATTAGTGCCTTAGGTTTTATTCCCTGGGTCTCAGTTCCAGATCTCGACGCCATTGGCGTTGGGAATATTGTAATACAGCCTCGCACCATTTTAATCATTTATGATAATCAAAAAGACAATGAAGACGATCGAACCTCTAAATTTGATCTTTTGGCGATGCCACTCGAATTTTTGGGATATACACCAAAATTTATTGAGTTGAACGAAGCGCTGCCACAATACCCGCTGCAGCATCGTGTGGCTGGCGTAATTTTTTGGTTAAGACAGGAAAATTATGCGCGCATGGCTCAAATTTTTCCTTGGATAGAAAATGTTAAAACACAAAAAATTCCAGTGATATTTTTAAATTATTTCGGCGTGGCTAATCACCGCGAATTATTGCAAGACTTTGGTGTTCATCTGCAAAATTCTGAATCTCTGAATACTAAGCCGGCTATTGTTAAGCAGACGGACATGATGAATTTTGAAGCCAGCATCATCCCTTCTTCTCGAGATTTTACGCCAATTGAGGCAGAATCTGGTGAAGTTCAATTGGAGCTCAAATCAGCGGGAAACAAAATCAGTGAGCAAGTCGCCATTATGCCTTGGGGCGCTTATGCTGTGAATGACACTATTTTTCGGGTGTTGCCGAATGAGCTCAATCGCTGGTTGCTGGATCCCTTTAAATTTTTTACAAAGGCTTTGCATGCCAGTTTCACCGCTATCCCGGATGTCACCACCGAAAATGGTCTGCGAATTATGATTTCTCAGATTGATGGGGATGGTTTTAATAATAAAGCCGAGTGGCTTGATGGACCCATTGCAGCCGATATTATTAATCAAGAAATTTTCAATCATTATAAAATTCCCATTACCGTTTCGATTGTGCAAGGTGAGCTCCAAAGTCCTAAATTGAACGATGCGCAAATGTCCTATGATGTTCAATTGGCGCAAAAGATATTCGATAAACCGTGGATAGAAATTGCCACCCACACGTTCTCACATCCCTTCGATTGGGTTAAGGTTTTTGATCCAAAAGACGGGTATAAATATCGCCTGCCCGTTCGTGGGAATTATCATTTTAATCTTGAAAGTGAAATTACGGGCTCTGCGGCATTTATTAATAAAGAACTTGCTCCAAAAGGTAAGCGTTGTAAAGTATTGCTGTGGTCAGGAGAAGCCAATCCTCCGCCAGCAGCTTTAAGGATTGCGGATCAGGATGGTCTTCTGAATATGAATGGGGGTCTAACAAAAATAACGGAAGCCAATAAATCCCTTACCGCCATTGGGCCTCTTGGCACCTGGCGAGGACCTTATTTTCAAGTGTATGCTCCTGTTACCAACGAAAACATGTACACCAATTATTGGCGAGGGCCTTTTTGGGGATATCGCGGCGTCATTCAAACCTTCGAGCTTACGAATTCTCCAAGGCGTTATAAACCCATTGATATTTATTTTCATTATTATGCCGGCAGTAAATTGGCTTCCTTGAATGCATTAAAAACCGTTTTTGATTGGTCTTTAAGCCAAAATATTAACCCAATATTAGCGAGTGATTATATTCGCAAAGTGCTAAATTTTAATCGAATAACGGAAGCCTATGATTTAGAGGGCCGCTTGCATCTCTATAATATCGAAAATTTACGAGAATTTCGTTTGGATAAAAAATCTGGCTACCCTGAAATTTCCGAAAAAAATAATGTCATTGGCTATAGTGATTTTAATGATAGTCGATACATTCATCTGGGGCCAAAATCTGAAGCGAGTATTATTCTCTCGAAAAACCCCTCGACGGGAATGTATTTAGTATCTGCCAATGCAGGCGTGACGGAATTTCACACGGAAAAGAATTGTAGCGAAATTTCATTTAAGGGCTATGTTCCCATTCAATTTAGCTTGGCGAACATACGCGCTTGCAAAGTGACATTCGGAACTAAGCTATTAAACGGAGATAAGCCGATTAATAATGTTACCACCTATCACCTAGGATCCAATAATGCGGAGAAAATTAGAGTTTGTTGCTAATAAAGAACTCGCAGACATTCGTTTTATGAGTTGGCCTATGATTGCCATTTTTACAGTGGTTGTTTGTCTTATGCTGTTTTTTTTATATCCGAAAGCTCGATTAAATTCGGAACTTAAGGCTCATACGACTCCTAGCGCCATTACAGCTGATTATTTGAAAATCCTCCTAGGACAAGAGCCCAACAATGATGACGTTCGAACCTTATACGCCCAACAATTAGTAGGCCTCAATGAATTTCAGGAGGCTTCCGTGCAGATTCGTCAACTCAAATCGTCAGAACAGGCGACACTCCTCGAATATCAAATTGATCGAAGCGAGCTTTATGCCCAAGACGAAAAATCGCCTGGTCGACAAGCGAAAGCGAAGCTTTTACGAGCCACCTTGGCGAAAATTAATAATCAGAATCCCGATCTCAATCAGCTAGTGATGTTACTGGAAGATGCCGCGTACTTAAAAGAAAAAGACTTGGCCAAGGTTTTTATCCAGAAATTAGCGCCATGGCAAAATCAACTGCAACCATCAGTCGCCGCTAAAATTGCACAAAACGCACTAAGCATCGGCGAATATCAAACCAGTGCTGATTATTATTTTCTGGCTCAGCAAAAAAGTCGTAGCTTACGAAAAAAACGAGAATATTTTATGGCAGCCCTGAAAAGTCTAGAAATGGGTGGGCAAGTTAAATTGGCCATTACACTTGGTCAAAAACACCTTGGCGAATTACATAATGATCCCATGGTCTTAAATCTTCTCACTCGCCTTTCTTTGCAGGTTAGTGAATTCGACGAGGCTCAAAAATCGGCAACTCAATCGATAGGATTAGAATTAAAAAAACCATGAGAATTATTGTAACAGTCATGACGAGTTTTTTAGTTTGCACTGCGGTGGCGCAAAGTCCGTCTTCAGTATCGAAAGCAATTGAACCGGCAGAGAAACAAAAAATTTATTTTCCAGAAGTCGAGGCAAGTCTATATCCCTATGAGGCAGAAAGTTACAAACTAGCGTATGAAACTTTTTTAGCTAAAGGGGATTTAAAATCCGCTTATATTGTTGCTTTTGTAGCCGTAAAACAAAAACCCCTCAGTAAGGATTGGAGAGAACGACTTGCCAAGGTAGCCATATGGTATAGCAAACCTCGGGTAGCGCTGGATCAATATTTAGAATTAATTTTTAAATTGCATGACAACCGCTATCTCAATTCCGCCCTGGAATTAGCGGATAAATTGAATGCATGGCCCCTCGAGGAAAAATTATGGAATTTCAGGATGAAACAGGGTCCCTTAAGCGTAAATGAAAAATATCGCTATGCGGCTTTGCAAGATCACATCGGAAATGTAAATCAGAGTATTAATTCGTACTCAGAGCTTTTTCAGAAAACTAAAAAACCCGAGGATCTTTTGCATATAGCAGAAATGGAATATTCGCTAGGCAATGTCGTGCGTGCAAAAGCACTGCTTCAGCAATTGGTTCAGGCGAATCATGTTTCTGAGCCAGTGATTATAAAGCTCGCGCAAATTTTTTATCTGCAAAATGAATATCCAGAAGCCCTAAAAACCTTGAAATTAATTTTGCAAGATCCAAAGCCCAAGACACATTTATATTGGATGACGCTGGGCGAAATCGCTTGGTCTTTAGAAGATAATGCAGCCGCCAAAATTGCGCTCGATCATTTAGTGAGAGAGCCTGAAGTCACGACAGATAATTTGTATCGGATGGCGCTCATTTTACAGAAATCGAATCCCCGTCAGGCTTCCTATTTTGCCAACTTAGCCTGGAAAAGAAATCACACATTTATTTTATTTATGTTTTTAGTGGATTCCTATTCTCAACAAAAAAGCTGGAGTGGTTTTAAACAACTGCTGGATCAAGCGCCAAGCTCAATCGTTGAAGAAGCGGATGCGCAAGCTTATTTTTGGGAAGTTAAATTACTATATTATGTCAACACGGAACAAATCCTGGAAGCTTTTAAAAATTATCAACTCGCCATTACGCGATTTCCTAGCAATGCGAATTTAAAAATTGGTTTTTTAAATTTGCTGGAAAAAACACGAAATTGGTCTCTATTTTTGCAATATGCCACTCAGTGGCAACAGGAACTCAATACAAAATCCGAATTTAAAGATGCAATCCGAAAATATTTGGACGAAATTGGGAAAAAGCGCGAAACCCTCCCAATTTGGCTTAGCCAATTTGCGAAAGAGCAAAAACACCCCATTTGGCTTTATGAATTTACCGATGCTCTCGAATTATTAGGATATAAAGCGAAGGCTCAAATTATTCAGCTAGCCCTGTGGAATTGGATTCAAGATATTCGGTGGACAAAAAGTGCTGAAAAAACCCAGCTTTTTGCGCAATTGGCCTTAAAGCGTTCTTGGGGCGATACCCTGTGGCAAGCGGCCGTTTATAATTTAAATAAAAAGACTCCATTGGCAAAAGATATTGCTATTTCAGCGGCACTTGCACAAAATAATTACCCCACTGCCGCTTTTTTGAGACATCATTGGTACCGCTCACCCGAATTAGTCCCAGACTGGGCGCAATTAACAGAGGCTTTATATCGAGAAGATCGAACCTGGATGCAGCGATTATTAAGGCATCCCAATTCTTTGCCCATTCGAGATCGAGTCATCGCGGCGATGAAATTAGGCTATTACGCCTATGCTAGAAAGCTGGCCTACGCTGGCCTTGTGCAAGATCCCCGAGATGCCAAGCTGTATCATATTTTATCGGATTTGATGGTGGAAACGGCCAATTATCATCAATTTGATGTTGCGAATTATAGTGTGGGCACATTTGCGGGCCCACAGCTCCAGTGGGAAAATCGAACAGCCTTTAGCAACAGATTGTATTTCATCTCGCATATTAATTATTGGAGATTGACCTATAGGGATAGTCAACAATTGCTGAATATTCCGAATAATATAACAGAGTTTCAATTTACCATTAAGGACAAAAATCGTTACGGATTTAATAGTCTTAGAGTTTCGCTTAATCGCGCCTGGAAATATTTTGTGAGTGGCCTTTGGAATACGGAATATCTATTACATCATGATTTAACAGCCGCATTTAAAATTGAAGCGCAAGAGCCGGTAACAGACACGAATGCCTTGATTGTAACGGGGATGGAAAATCTCGCCGAATTAAAATTAAATTACAAGCTCTCGCCGACGAATACCTTCGAAATTAGCGGTGGCGCCGGGGAAATTCTGGATCAAGTGAATCAATTTTTATCGACAAAATACGAGACGGAAATGTTTTTTTCGCACCGGTTAATTTGTCTGGACAGCAATTATACTTTGGCTCCTTTTCTCTCGAGTTATTGGTATCAGCCCACGGCCAATCTTCCCGCTAATTTATTCCAATTTGTTCCGCCTACTCAAACGGCTGCTGTTTCATTTTTCATTCCTCAAAATTTTTACGAATATGGTCTTCGATTAAGCTGGAATGACGATTGGCGTTTTTCTTATAGAAAACGCTGGCTACCCTATTTTACGGCCGCGGCGCTTGAAAATTCGGTTTCCGGATTTGGATATGAACTCGAAGGTGGTTTTTCCGGAACGGTGTTTGGTCGTGATAATCTCAAATTTTATGCATTAGCGAGCACCAATAGCACAGGCCAGCAAAATCAAAATTCTTGGAAAATTGGATTCCGATATATTTTTTATATGAATAATATTTAAGCTTTTAAAAACATAACGGCTGCTGCGATTAAAGCCGTTGCTGGAATAGTAAATAACCAGGCCCAAAATATTTTATGCATCATGTCCCAGTGTGTGCCCCAAAAACTTTCGTAAACACCAACCCCGGCAATAGCGCCTGTGACAGTATGCGTGGTGGAAACCGGGACACCCAATTCCGTGGCCGCATAGATGACGAGGGCGGCGCTGGTTTCCGCACAAGAACCGCGGAGCGTATTCAGATGCGTAATTTTTTTCCCCATGGTATGAATGATACGCCATCCACCGAATAGGGTCCCTAGACTAATGACGAAATAGCAGGAAACGATCACCCAGAAGGGCACGTAAAAAACTGGCCCAAGCAAGGAGCCTGAATATAGTAAGATCGCGATAATTCCCATTGTTTTTTGAGCATCATTTCCGCCATGCGTTAAGCTCAAGAGGGCCGAAGAAATTAATTGAATGTATTTAAACCAACGATGATTAGTGGCGTCTGTATTGCCCTTGGTGATCCGATTGACAAGGTGGGTTAGTCCATAAGCGACCACTAACCCAATGAGCGGTGATAAGAATATAGCGCTGGTCACTTTGAGAAAACCGGGCAAGAGCAGCGCATGTATTCCACCTTTTACAAAGGCTGCACCTGCTAGCCCGCCGATTAGCGCATGAGAAGAGCTGGAGGGCAGACCAAAATACCAGGTGATGATGTTCCAACTAATGGCGCCCGCTAAGCCCGCGAAAATCACATAGGGACTAATGATGCTGGGATGCACCAACCCCGTACTGATGGTGTGAGCGATGGCGAGTTTAAAGAAAAAGAAGGCGAGGAAATTAAACAGGGCCGCCCATAACACCGCTTGTAAGGGGCTTAGAACTTCTGTAGCGATGATGGTCGCAATGGAATTCGCCGCATCATGAAAACCATTGGTAAAATCAAATAGAAACGCTAAAAAAACGACGAAGAGGATAAAAAGAAGGTTAGTTTCCATTCTCTTAGTTTCTCATTCGGGGAGCGAATTGCCAACAAAGAATTTGATCCAGCTTAGGCTTACTTTACTTTATTTATGTATTTTCTATTATAGTTTAGCCAGTAAATTTTGCAAAAAAATCATTCCATGCTATCTTGAATAATCTCAGGGATGGGGGACAATATGAAAATTCTTGTAGTTTTTGGAACACGGCCAGAGGCTATAAAAATGGCTCCTGTCATTCAAAAACTCAAAGATGTGTTTGGTGATGAGGTTAGAGTGTGTGTTACAGCGCAACATCGCCACATGCTAGATCAAGTGCTTTCTCTTTTTAAAATCGTTCCCGATTATGATCTCGATATAATGAAATCGAATCAATCCCTTTCAGATATCACATCCTATGCCTTAATTGGAGTGGAAAAGGTTTTAAAAGAATTTCAGCCCGATTTAGTGCTAGTCCATGGCGATACCACCACCACTTTTGCCGCTTCTCTTGCAGCATTTTATGAAAAAATACCGGTTGGACATGTGGAGGCCGGTCTTCGCAGCCATGATATTTATTCCCCCTGGCCCGAAGAAATGAATCGGAAATTAACGGGTTCTGTTGCGCAATTGCATTTTGCGCCAACGGAATTGGCTGCGAATAATTTGTTGTCCGAGGGAGTGCCTAAAGAGAAAATATTTATCACAGGAAATACCGTGGTCGATGCGGTTCTGGAAGTGCGCAAATTATTGGAGACAAATTTCGACATGCGTTCGAAATTAGAAGCACAATTTTCTTACCTAGACCCCGATTTAAAATTAATTTTAGTGACAGGGCATCGCCGCGAAAATTTCGGTGAAGGTTTCGAGCAAATTTGCCAGGCACTTGCCGAGCTCAGCAAAAGAAAAGACATTCAAATTATTTATCCGGTCCATCTAAATCCCAATGTACAGGCTCCTGTGAAGCGCTACTTGAGCAGTTGCAAAAATGTTTTTTTAATTCACCCGCAAGATTATTTGTCCTTCTCTTTTTTAATGGAAAGAAGTTATCTTATTTTAACGGATTCGGGGGGCATTCAAGAAGAGGCGCCCACTTTCGGGAAGCCCGTGCTCATCATGCGCAACATTACAGAACGCCAGGAAGCCATTGAAGCTGGGATGGCCAAGCTAGTAGGACCTTTGGCTCCAGCGATTGTTCATGAAACCGTCAGGCTACTGGATTATAAAAATGAATACAAGAAAATGTGCCTTGGAAGGAATCCTTTTGGAGATGGTAGTGCCGCCTTAAAAATAGCTAATATTATCCTGAAGTCTGAGCGCCCTTCGTGAGATATTGATTTTACATCTGAAATACAAAATTGTGTTTGTTTCTGTACTTCTTTTAAGTATAATAGCCGGTGGGGCACTCCAGATACATATGAGGGACAATTGTATGCGAGGCTATTTCAAAACGTGTGTTATTTCTTTAAGTATCATTTTTCTTCCGAATTGTTTTGCAGAAACACCTACGAAATGCGTACAGATCTATTATGATCGGGTGAATCCCACCTATACGATTGGCCGGAATCTTACGATTTATTTGCAAAATTTATTGGGTCATTTTCCCAATATTCAACGTTATATCATTCCTATTGAGATGTATCAGCCGGGGCAATTGGATCGTTGTTATGCGAGTTTTTATTTGGGTTCGTACTATGAAAACAAGATTCCCCAGGCTTTTTACCAGGATTTTGTGAATACTAAAAAGAATGTTATTTGGATGCAATATAGTATTTGGAAACTAAGCCCTGAAATTTTACAAAAACTGTGGATGGTTAAATATAACGGAATTGCGGGCTTAGATTGGAAACATCTTGATGCAAAAGGCCAGCCAGGATTTTATCGTTTTTATCAGTACAAAGGTCAGGAATTCCCAGCGTTTGGGGGATTTGATGAAAGCGATCATAAGACATTTAATGCCAATGCGATAATGATTCAAATGAGCCCATTGAATGAAGAGGCCAAAAAGAATGTTGACTCATGGGTGAAACACTCAAGCAACAATCAACAAACCCCTTTTATTTTGCATAATGGCAATCATTGGTATGTCGCTCAAATTCCATTTGATTGGGATACCCGAGAAAGCGAATACATGATATTTGCCGATGCCTTATTTGATATGGTAGGAGAGCAACCTCGCTACAAGGGTAAGAAGCCGGCTTTAGTGAGAGTGGAAGATGTGAACTCAGGGTTTGATACTCCAGCACAGATAATGGCGATCTCGGATGTTTTCTATAAATACAATATTCCCTTCGCGGTTGCAGTTATTCCAATTTTTGCCGATCCACTAAAAGTGCTTATAAAAGATAATTCAGGACCTATCTCGGATAATTATGCTTTTTTACATGCCTTGGGTTATGCCAAGCGGCATGGTGGCAGTTTTATTTTTGAGGGAGTTACGCATCAATATGACAAGTTGAAAAATCCTTTTAATGGAATGACGGGGCCTGATTATGAATTTTGGAATTTTGTGGAAAATAAGCCGGTCCAGGAAGATTCTCCAACGTATTTATTGGAAAGATTGCAAAGAGGGGCTGATGTTCTGGCGAAGTCTGGAATTAAACCGGCCGCTTGGCTTACGCCGCATTATCGAGCGTCCATTTTAGATTATGTTATGTTTGCACAATTATTTAATTGGGCTGTGGAAGATAAATATTACGTTCCATATCAGGTGGAGCAAACGGAGCCCTTACCGTCGAAATTAAATTTTGATAATAGTTGGCCAGGTACCGTTGCTGAGAGAGCACCTTACTTTAATTCGCTAAAAGTAAGCTATCCCGCATCAACTCCAATGATAATTCAATTTTTCCCCTATGAAGTGTATGGAGATGCCTATGGCCAACGTGTTATGCCGGAAGATGCTGGTTATATAACACCAAGACCAAATGTAACGGTAAAAAATATAGAAACGGTTGATGATATGATTCGAATTGTGAAAAGAGACAGCGTGCTTCGAGATGTTTGGGCGTCTTTTTTTATTCACCCTGTTCTCCTAAATACCCTGGATAAAGATGGCTTGGCCAAATCAAAAGGAGATACGAGTGAAATTGAAAGATTACTCGTAGCCATAAAAGCGGCTGGATATCAATTTGTTGATATCAATACGTGGACAAAAGATCACATGGAAATGGCGCCAAAAACACAGGAAATAACTGAAAATAATAACAAGGGGGAGTTGAATGTTAAGAAATAAGTTTCCGAGCCTGGCAAAAGCCTGCTTTGGCGCTGGTATTTTCACTTTATCAGCCATTGCTGTCACGGCTTCGGCTATGGTACTTCCGCATCGAATAAAACACCCAAAATTGCGTCACCATAGGATTCACTCTTCGCATCGTGCCGTAAAAGCCTCTGGGAATCAGGATCTGAATAGCCAAATGGATCAATATTATAAACTTAAAAAAACAAATCCAGATCAGGCACTGATATTGATCATTCAAATTACGAGAAAATATCCGCAAAATGCAGATGCGCAGGCAGAATACGGTTATCTTTTGCTGGATAAAAAGCGATATAAAGAAGCGCTTACCTGTTTCCAAATTGTCGAACAGTTGAAGCCCAATGATTATGATATTAAGCTGCAAATAGCTTATATATACAATGATTTGCAACAGAACAAAAAGGCCTTCTTTAAGTTTCAAGAGGTGGCTAATTATTCTCCAAAGCCTAAACAAGTTCAGGAAGCTCGAGAAAGCATGATAAGCCTTGGGGGATCTCAAACAAAACTCCTCCCCAATCCTTTTTTTGCCGATATCTACTTAGACCCTTATCACCAAACTCGTTTTAATGATGGTATTTTTGATAGTCAGGTAAGATTCGGTATACAACTTAGTAAATATTTCCAAGGATATGGCAAGGTGTATTTAAATGGTGACACGGCCTCATCCCCTGGATCAGCTGCCTTGGGAGCGGCGCCAGCAGAATATAACGATAATGGTGTCATTTATGATGCGGGTTTACGCCTCACACCCTATCAAGACGCGCCCTTCTTTTTTTATGTAGAGGGAGGCACAGCTTATAATTATTATCTCACTCAAAATTTAACTCGTCGTTGGACGGGCGATTTTAGAGTGGGGTCAGAACTTTATCAAACCTGGGGAATGAAACCAGAATATGCGCCTAGACCGAAATTTCCTTTTAAACACATAGGAAATATTTATGGCGAATTAACGTACTATTCACGATATGACAATGATTGGATCCTGCAATTGCGAGTTCGAGACGGAGTCCGGGCCTTTGAATATGGATACAGTGCCCTCGATTTATTCATTCAAGTGGAAGGCTTTGGTGATACCCAACGTGAGTTTTATAATAATATTGTAGACTATGGCCCTGGAATTACTTTTATTCCAGACGTGCGAGTTGGACTTGCCTTTAGGGTGAGATATTTGCTGAATAATTATATTCCAGTTAGAAGTCCCCAGCCTAATCCTTATGGGCCCAACTATAATAATTTTATAGTTGAAGCTGAATTGTACATGGGATTCTAATTAAAAAAGAGGAAGTGTTATGGATGACATATATAGATCGTACGAATTATTAAGCTCAATTAACACCGTGATGTGGTGGGCCCTCGTTGTAGCCGCTTTAACTTTCAGTATATCTAGCCTGGATAATTTTTTCTTTGATTGCGTGTACTGGATTAATCGTTTTAGTAAGGGTTTTCGTAAGAAAAAAACTGAGAAAGTGTACTATGATCAACTTTCGGGACTTCCAGAAAAAAGAATTGCTGTGATGATTCCATGCTGGAATGAAGCCCCTGTTATTCGAGCCATGCTCCGATCAAATCTTTCAGAAATTGACTATAAAAATTATGATGTGTTTGTTGGGCTTTACTCCAATGATCTCGAGACTGTAGCCGAAGTGGTAAAAGAAAGAGCGGAATTTTCTAACTTATATTATGCGATTAATCCCAAGGAAGGTCCAACGACGAAAGGCGATAACCTGAATTCTGTGTATGAATTTATAAAAAAACATGAATTAGAAAACAATATAGAATACGAAATTTTTGTGATGCATGATTCAGAAGATATTATTCATCCACTCTCTTTTAAGCTTTATAATTATGCTACCGATAAATATGACATGATTCAAACCCCCGTTTTTCCTTTGGAGGTACCACTCTTTGATTTTACCCATTGGGTTTATAATGATGAGTTTGCTGAGATGCACTGCAGCAGCTTAGTGGTCAGAGGATTTATTCACGGTTTAATTCCTTCTGCTGGCGTCGGCACGGCATTCACCAGAAAAGGGATAAATGATTTAGTGCAACACAACAGCTTGAAAGAGCCTTTTTCAAGAGCCTCTATTACAGAGGACTATGATGCATCGCTGCGATTGCAGGAGCTTAAAGGAAAGGCGACTTTCTTTCCTTTTACGATAGTCAGAATTGTCAAGGAGAGAAGGTGGTTTGGATTTGGTAAGCCAGTGCCAGTCGAAAGGCAACAAATTATTGCTACTCGGGCGTTGTTTCCTACCACGTATTTTGCTGCTATAAAACAACGTACTCGTTGGGTTTATGGTATAGCTTTACAAGAATGGAAAGACATCGGTTGGCCGGGTAGTTTCGCCATGAGATTCACCTTACTTCATGATCGTAAATCAGTAGTAACCCATTTTTTTAATGGTTTTGGCTATATTATTTTAATTTATTGGCTAATGAACTATTTGACGAACGGGTTCTATCAGTATCATCTACCTACCCTCAGTGAATATCTAGAAGATAATCCTTGGATGGTGGTATTGATTCTTATCAGCACAGTTTTTATGATTGAACGCTTCGCGAATCGGGCTATATTTACAGGCACCATTTATGGATTTTGGCCCGCTCTTTTGAGTATTCCGCGAACCGTTTATGCAAACCTTATTAATATTCATACCTCTTATATTGCGCTCAAAAATTTTTTAGTAGTATCTTCGAAACGTGGCAAAGTGAAATGGGCCAAAACATCTCATACCTTTCCTTCTGAAGAACAAATGGTGATTTATAAACGGAAAATCGGCGATATAATGCTTGATGAGGGGATGATCTCGGCCAGCCATTTGAAAACCGCCATAGAGAAACAATCCAGATCTCCGGATAAAATTGGTAACATTCTAGTAGAAGGTCGATTTATTAATTTAAGGCGTCTCACTGAGTTATTAGCCTATCAAAATCATCTCGATATTGTTGATCCAGAAGCCTATACTGTATTGGGAAAAAGTGCGCTAAATGATCTGTCTTCGAGTAACTATGAATGGCTATTATCAAATCAATTGTTACCAATCGCTATTGCAGGTACTACCGTCACTATTGCGGTTAACAACCCTGAGCTGTTAAAAAATCGTGAAGAAATTCAAGATAAAATTGCTCCTTACCATGCCAAATTTGCTTTAATTTCTCTTGCCCAAAGGCTAGGTGATATATTAGTGAAAAAAGGGTTAGTAACTCCGCAACAAATCTTGACGGCTATTTCGGATCAAAATACCACAGGTCAAAAATTAGGTCCACTTTTAGTCCTCAAGGGATATATTACACAATCAGATTTAAATTCTGCATTGGCTGATCAATATAATTTAGAAGTGGTCAATTTGGAAGATTACCCCACTTTAAAACCTTCTAATGTACCGCAATTAGATGCTAAAGCTTACCAGTGGCTTATTCAAAATAACTTAAATCCAATCCAGTGTGATTCAAACGTAATTACGTTGGTGCTTTTTGATCCTACCGATGAGCAATTGCGTAAAGATGCGATAAAAAAAGTTGTACCCTACGAGGTGAAATTTGTAATATCGTCGACGATGAGGTAATTTTTAGGGACCAATTATACATATGAGGGACAATTGTATGCGAGGCTATTTCAAAACGTGTGTTATTTCTTTAAGTATCATTTTTCTTCCGAATTGTTTTGCAGAAACACCTACGAAATGCGTACAAATCTATTATGATCGGGTGAATCCCACTTATACGATTGGCCGGAACCTTACGATTTATTTGCAAAATCTATTGGGTCATTTTCCCAATATTCAACGTTATATCATTCCTATTGAGCAATATCAGCCTGGGCAATTGGATCGTTGCTATGCGAGTTTTTATTTGGGTTCGTATTCCGAGAACAAGATACCCCAAGCTTTTTACCAGGATTTTGTAAACACCAAAAAGAATGTTATTTGGATGCAATATGGTATTTGGAAACTAAGTCCTGAAATTTTACAAAAACTCTGGATGGTTAAATATAACGGAATTGCGGGCTTAGATTGGAAACATCTTGATGCAAAAGGCCAGCCAGGATTTTATCGTTTTTATCAGTACAAAGGTCAGGAATTCCCAGCGTTTGGGGAGTTTGATGAAAGCGATCATAAGACGTTTAATGCCAATGCGATAATGATACAAATGAGCCCATTGAATGAAGAGGCCAAAAAGAATGTTGACTCATGGGTGAAACACTCAAGCAACAATCAACAAACCCCTTTTATTTTGCATAATGGCAATCATTGGTATGTCGCTCAAATTCCATTTGATTGGGATACCCGAGAAAGCGAATACATGATATTTGCCGATGCCTTATTTGATATGGTAGGAGAGCAACCTCGCTACAAGGGTAAGAAGCCGGCTTTAGTGAGAGTGGAAGATGTGAACTCAGGGTTTGATACTCCAGCACAGATAATGGCGATCTCGGATGTTTTCTATAAATACAATATTCCCTTTGCGGTAGCTGTTATTCCAATTTTTGCCGATCCACTAAAAGTGCTTACAAAAGATAATTCAGGACCTATCTCGGATAATTATGCTTTTTTACATGCCTTGGGTTATGCCAAGCGGCATGGTGGCAGTTTTATTTTTGAGGGAGTTACGCATCAATATGACAAGTTGAAAAATCCTTTTAATGGAATGACGGGGCCTGATTATGAATTTTGGAATTTTGTGGAAAATAAGCCGGTCCAGGAAGATTCTCCAACGTATTTATTGGAAAGATTGCAAAGAGGGGCTGATGTTCTGGCGAAGTCTGGAATTAAACCGGCCGCTTGGCTTACGCCGCATTATCGAGCGTCCATTTTAGATTATGTTATGTTTGCACAATTATTTAATTGGGCTGTGGAAGATAAATATTACGTTCCATATCAGGTGGAGCAAACGGAGCCCTTACCGTCGAAATTAAATTTTGATAATAGTTGGCCAGGTACCGTTGCTGAGAGAGCACCTTACTTTAATTCGCTAAAAGTAAGCTATCCCGCATCAACTCCAATGATAATTCAATTTTTCCCCTATGAAGTGTATGGAGATGCCTATGGCCAACGTGTTATGCCGGAAGATGCTGGTTATATAACACCAAGACCAAATGTAACGGTAAAAAATATAGAAACGGTTGATGATATGATTCGAATTGTGAAAAGAGACAGCGTGCTTCGAGATGTTTGGGCGTCTTTTTTTATTCACCCTGTTCTCCTAAATACCCTGGATAAAGATGGCTTGGCCAAATCAAAAGGAGATACGAGTGAAATTGAAAGATTACTCGTAGCCATAAAAGCGGCTGGATATCAATTTGTTGATATCAATACGTGGACAAAAGATCACATGGAAATGGCGCCAAAAACACAGGAAATAACTGAAAATAATAACAAGGGGGAGTTGAATGTTAAGAAATAAGTTTCCGAGCCTGGCAAAAGCCTGCTTTGGCGCTGGTATTTTCACTTTATCAGCCATTGCTGTCACGGCTTCGGCAATGGTACTTCCGCATCGAATAAAACACCCAAAATTGCGTCACCATAGGATTCACTCTTCGCATCGTGCCGTAAAAGTCTCTGGGAGTCAGGATCTGAATAGCCAAATGGATCAATATTATAAACTTAAAAAAACAAATCCAGATCAGGCACTGATATTGATCATTCAAATTACGAGAAAATATCCGCAAAATGCAGATGCGCAGGCAGAATACGGTTATCTTTTGCTGGATAAAAAGCGATATAAAGAAGCGCTTACCTGTTTCCAAATTGTCGAACAGTTGAAACCCAATGATTATGATATTAAGCTGCAAATAGCCTACATATATAATGATTTGCAACAGAACAAAAAGGCCTTCTTTAAGTTTCAAGAGGTGGCCAATTATTCTCCGAAGCCTAAACAAGTTCAGGAAGCTCGAGAAAGCATGATAAGCCTTGGGGGATCTCAAACAAAACTCCTCCCCAATCCTTTTTTTGCCGATATCTACTTAGACCCTTATCACCAAACTCGTTTTAATGATGGTATTTTTGATAGTCAGGTAAGATTCGGTATACAACTTAGTAAATATTTCCAAGGATATGGCAAGGTGTATTTAAATGGTGACACGGCCTCATCCCCTGGATCAGCTGCCTTGGGAGCGGCGCCAGCAGAATATAACGATAATGGTGTCATTTATGATGCAGGTTTACGCCTCACACCCTATCAAGACGCGCCCTTCTTTTTTTATGTAGAGGGAGGCACAGCTTATAATTATTATCTCACTCAAAATTTAACTCGTCGTTGGACGGGCGATTTTAGAGTGGGGTCAGAACTTTATCAAACCTGGGGAATGAAACCAGAATATGCGCCTAGACCGAAATTTCCTTTTAAACACATAGGAAATATTTATGGCGAATTAACGTACTATTCACGATATGACAATGATTGGATCCTGCAATTGCGAGTTCGAGACGGAGTCCGGGCCTTTGAATATGGATACAGTGCCCTCGATTTATTCATTCAAGTGGAAGGCTTTGGTGATACCCAACGTGAGTTTTATAATAATATTGTAGACTATGGCCCTGGAATTACTTTTATTCCAGACGTGCGAGTGGGGCTTGCCTTTAGGGTGAGATATTTGCTGAATAATTATATTCCGGTCAGAAGTCCCCAGCCTAATCCTTATAGGCCCAACTATAATAATTTTATAGTTGAAACTGAATTGTACATGGGATTTTAATTAAAAAAGAGGAAGTGTTATGGATGACATATATAAATCGTACGAATTATTAAGCTCAATTAACACCGTGATGTGGTGGGCTCTTGTTGCAGCCGCTTTAACCTTTTGTATATCCAGCCTGGATAATTTTTTCTTTGATTGCGTGTACTGGATTAATCGTTTTAGTAAGGGTTTTCGCAAGAAAAATCCTAAAAAAGTGTACTATGATCAAATTTCGGTACTTCCTGAAAAAAGAATTGCCGTGATGATTCCGTGCTGGAGTGAAGTCCCCGTGATCCGAGCCATGCTCCGATCAAATCTTTCAGAAATTGACTATAAAAATTATGATGTGTTTGTTGGGCTTTACGCTAATGATATTGGGACCATAGCCGAAGTTGAAAAAGAGCGAGCGGAATTTTCTAACTTATATTGTGCGATTAATTCCAAGGAAGGTCCAACGACGAAGGGCGATAACCTTAATTCAATGTATGAATTTATAAAAAAACATGAATTAGAAAAAAATATTGAATACGATATTTTTGTGATGCATGATTCAGAAGATATTATTCATCCACTCTCTTTTAAGCTTTACAATTATGCCACCGATAAATATGACATGATTCAAACCCCCGTTTTTCCTTTGGAGGTACCACTCTTTGAATTTACCCATTGGGTTTATAATGATGAGTTTGCTGAAATGCACATCAGTAGCCTGCTGGTCAGAGGATTTATTCACGGCTTAGTTCCTTCTGCTGGCGTCGGCACGGCGTTTACCAGAAAAGGAATGAATGAGTTAGTGCAACACAATAAACTGAAAGAGCCTTTTTCAAGAGCCTCTATTACAGAAGACTATGATGCCTCTCTGAGATTACAAGAACTTAAAATAAAGGCAACTTTTTTTCCTTTTTCGGTAGTCAGAATTATAAAGAAAAAACGATGGTTTGGATTCGGCAAGCCAGTGCCAGTCGAAAAACAGCAAATTATTGCAACGCGGGCGTTGTTTCCTACTAACTATTTTGCCGCTATAAAACAACGTACTCGTTGGGTTTATGGTATCGCTTTACAAGAATGGAAAGAAATTGGATGGCCGGGTAGTTTCGCTATGCGATTTACTTTATTTCATGATCGTAAATCGATAGTAACTCACTTTTTTAATGGTTTTGGCTATATTATTTTACTTTATTGGCTTATCAGCTTTACCACGAACGGGTTCTATCATTATCATCTAACCACCCTAAGTGAATTTCTCGAAGATTATGCCTGGATGGGGATTTTGATTCTGATCAGCACCTTTTTTATGTTTGAACGTCTCTTGAATCGTGCTGTATTTACGGGCAGCCTTTATGGTTTTTGGCCGGGTCTTTTAAGTATTCCGCGAACGGTTTATGCGAACCTTATTAATATTCATACCTCTTATATTGCGCTCAAAGATTTTATAATGGTTTCTTCGAAGCGCAAAAAAATATCATGGTCCAAAACATCACATTCCTTTCCTTCTCCAGCACAAATGGCCATTTATAAGCGAAAAATCGGCGATATTATGCTCGATGAGGGGATGATCTCAGCCACTCATTTGAAAAGTGCCATGGTGCAGCAAGCGGTAAGTCACGATAAAATAGGTAACATTCTGTTAGAAGATCGATATATTGATTTAAAACACCTCACTGAATTGCTAGCTCATCAACATCATCTCAATATTGTCGACTCCGAAGGCTATTCCGTCTTGGAAAAAAGTGCGTTAAAAGACATGTCTTCAAGTAACTATGAATGGCTAAAATCAAATCAGTTATTACCGATTGAGATTTCTGGAAATACTGTCACTATTGCGGCCAAGAATCCTGAGCAACTTAATAATCGCGAAGAAATTCAAGATAAAATTGCACCATATCAGGCCAACTTTGCTTTAATATCACTTGCTCACAAGTTAGGTGATATATTAGTGAAAAAGGGTTTAATAACTTCGCAGCAAATCTTTACGGCCATTTCGGATCAAAATGTCACGCATCAAAAATTAGGCCCAATTCTAGTGCTCAAGGGATATATTACACAATCAGACTTAAATTCGGCATTGGCTGAACAATATAATTTAGAAGTGGTCAATTTGGATGACTACCCCATTTTAGAGCATACTAAGGTAGCGCTTATAAAAGCTAAAACGTACCAATGGCTTATTCAGAATAACTTAAAACCAATCCAGTGTGATACAAAAGTGATTACGCTGGTGCTTTCTGATCCAGCCGATGAGCAATTGCGTAAAGATGCTATTAAAAAAGTAGTACCCTACGAGGTGAAATTTGTACTAGCGTCAACGATGAAGTAATTTGAAGGACGGATTTGAATGCCGAATTTTTTCTTAAAGCTGCTAAGCCTATTCTTGAAATTAGTTTCATGTGCATTAATGGCTTTTATTTTGGTTTTTCTGCTTTCTTATGTTAAGCCTCTGGTAAAAGATGTGCAAACTTACCAGTATTTAAAATGGTCATTGAAGCTTGAAGAAAAAGTAACGGCCATCGTTGGTGACAATTTGAGAAAAGTCATGCCAACGGTCATTAATGGATACGATATCACTCGGCTATTAATTATCCTTACGATGTTGATTCTCAATATAAGGGTACACGTGATAAGAGAGCGTATCAATTTAAAGACTGAAGATCTGGATAATAATGAAAAAGAAGATGTCAAAGAAATGTTAAAATTAAAGCATATAGACGCCGAAATCAAAAGTCTTTCGGAATATAAAAATAAGCTCAAGGAAAAAGAAGAAGCAAGGCGTCGGGGAAGAAATTAGTAATTAACATACTGGAGAAACAAATGAATTTTTTAATGAAGTTTTTTACATGGATACTGCGGTTAGTATCGCTTGCCTTCGTTATTTTTATTATTGTGTGCATTGTCACCTATTTTAAGCCTTACATGGGTGATGTTAAAGACTATCCTCTTTTAGTTTGGGCATTTCATTGGGAGAGTGAAATTGCTCAGTTTGTAGGTAGGCAGATTCATCGAGTGATGCCAACTGTTATCGGGGGGATTGATATTGTTCGACCCATCATGATTTTATTGGCTATAATTATTATTGGACAACTGCGAAGTTTGAGAGAGTATATAGAATTTCACGAATATACTCCTAAAAGATATAAAGCAGAATTCGAACAATTAATAAAAGCCACAAGTCTGCCGGAGAATAGCAAAGAAATTACCTCCCTTAAAAAAGATTTAGAGGAGATGGCTGGCGCAAAAGGTAAAAAACGGAAGGAATTAATTCTGCATTTTATGGAAGTGAAATCGAAGCTTGAGATGTATGAGCAGGTGCTGGCTTTTTTGTCCGTGGATGTCGTGGGATCTACCGCCATGAAGAAAACGGAGAATCCGATGGTCATTTCCGCCGATTTTTATAATTATAACGAGATGGCCGATCGAATATTGACGGATAATGGAGTTATAAAAGTGGCAAAAACTCCAGACGGGATTATGGCGGCTTTTAGGAATACGGATCACGCCGTGAATGCGGCTCAGCAGCTTATCAATGAGCTGGACCACTTTAATAAATTCGTGAAAAAAATGAAAACCGATTTTCAGATTCGCTGTGGGATTAATACTGGGATGATTTATTTTGATCCCGAAGAACCGCTTGAGCATATTTCAGACCGCGTGATTGATATCGCGGGCCATATGCAAAAAGAGGCTGATCCCAATACGATTAATATCGCAAAAGCGGCTATTGCGCCGCTGGAAAAAACCGGTGGTTTTACAACAACAGAAAAATTAATTGATGAACAAGTCGTTTATACCTGGAAGCCAAAGTAGAAAAATCAGGCTTTTGCCCCGATTACCGCGGCCACCCATTCTTCATCATGAGATAGGCTAATCTCATAATCAAGCAGCGGCCTGTTGGCTTCGAATAAAACGGGAGGGCCTTTTCGCCTAATTCCGTTTATCAATTTTTCTGGTCGCAACACGTGTAAATTTTCACATTTGCCAAAATTTCTAGAAAACAGCGCGATTAATTCTTCTCTCACGGCATTCGATTGCTGAGAATGAATTTGAGAAATATTGGCATTGAGCTCAATTTTTTTAATGCTCTGATGGATCTTGTTCCAATGTGTGAAAAGCTGATTATTTTCCATTAAAACGGCGCAGCAATGAACGCACTGCTCGCTTGGGAATTGCCATTGTAAACTTAAGCGCTTCTCATCATGTTGCAACATACCTGTTAATATTCTGAGGGAATTTTTATGAAGTAGTTTCTCCAAACTCTCATCGGAAACCCTAAACGATTTTGGTGAAAAAATCAGATTTATATCTTGTTTTTTACAGGCCTTAAAAGCTGCTTCCTTTGCAGACCAAAGCGTCCAAAGTAATCTATCTTTATGGTGGGCACTTAAAATCGCTTTAATTTCATTTTCGTTAAATACCCTTTTGAGAAAGCGGGTATTCTCATATTTATTTTTAGTCTCATTGGGAGAAAAGTCGACAATATCATTGCCGAGTTTGTAAGTGGCTTGAAAAATATTCCTGCTCCATTTCAACAAGAGTTTTGATAATTTGTCGGGAAATCTCTCTGCTGGCTCGTAAACCAGTTTCCCGTGTTTCCGGTGTCATTAATTTCATGGAAATTGAAATAGGGTTCCCTTTTGGTGGGAATTTACTTTTGGCAATTTGGTGATCGGTACGCATGTAAACACAGAGTATTTTTACATGAGGCACAATTTGATATAATTCCCCCACACTATAGTTAAAATCCTGACTATTAACACGGCCACTAGCACTCCTTGTACCTTCGGGGAATACCATAATATATTGACCCTTTTGTAATAAGTATTCAATTTTACTCCTCACTATTTTTCTTTCTTTCGCCTTAGATCGATCTGGCAATAAAATACATTTTCCGAGATAGCACATAAAGCGAAAAAATTTGCTCGACTCCACATGTTCTTTTTTGGGAAAATTCCAGGACCAGCTTTGTGGGTATCTTAAATAAGTCCAAGGGGAGGCAAGAGCATACTGTATAATAGCTGAATCGATGTAGGTGAGATGGTTGGCACAAATAATCAAGGGTCCCTTGGATTTTTTGATCATATCTTTGAATTGCTGTCGCTGCAATTTTTTATCATTCAAGGTAAAGTGAAAATAAGCGACATTCGCGATCCAGATAATAAAATACGAAACTAAGGAAAAAAAACAACAGACGTAATATTGCAAACACAACGCAAAACGATTGAAGGCCATAAGTACCTTTAGGCTTTTTTGCTAAGAATGAGGTCTACAGCATCGCCCATTGTTAGGATTTTATCGGCGCTTTCATCATCGATTTGGATATCAAAGGCATCTTCCAGATCGAGGATAATATCAACCAAACGTGCAGAGTTAATATCCAGGTCTTCAAGAAACCTTGTGGCATCCTTCGCCGTTTCTAAATTAGCTTGATTACGGCAAAAAACGGTTACGATGGATTTTACTTTTTCAAAAACTTCATTTCTGTCCATAGGAACTCCAATTTTTAGTTACGAGGATTATCATGATTAACGTTAGAGCTGTCAACCTTTGAAGGGTGAAATTAGTTCCACGCTTTAAAAATCAAACAGGCATTCACATCACCAAAGCCAAAACTAGCCTTTGCCAAAATAGTCGCTTTAAAATCCTTAGTTTTACGTACGATACGATCAGCAAAAGCTTCTAATTTGGGATGCAGATCTTCGGCATTTACAGAACCATGAACAAAGCCTCGACTTAGTTCTAAAATTGAAGCCACACACTCCATGCCGCCTGCGGCACCAAGACCATGCCCAATGAGGGATTTTGTGGCATTAATCAGGGGAAGTTTTTCGGGAGTGCAACCGAGAGCTTGCTGCCAGTTGATAATTTCCATAGCATCGGCCATGGTGGCGGTGAGGTGGCCATTTATTAAGTCGATTTCTTCAGGTTGAATATTGGCAAAGCGAATGGCTTCACGAATACAACGTTGAACGCCTTGCGGATTGGGTGCGCTGATACTGCCGCCATTTCGTTGGCCACCACAATTGAGATGCGCCCCTAAAATTTCCGCATAAATTTTAGCGCCTCGTGCTTGCGCGCTTTCTAAACTTTCCAGCATGAGAATTCCAGCACCAGAACCTGGAACAAAACCTGAAGCGCTTGCGCTGGTAGGTCTTGAGGCTTTTTCGGGTTGATCATTAAAGCCGCGAGCTAAGACGCGCATGGCATCAAAGCCTGCCCATGAATAGAGTGATGAGCCTTCAGTGCCGCCCGCCAACATTCGTTTTATGCGACCTTCACGGATGGAAAAAAAAGCCTCTGCCAATGCTTCAGTGCCAGTACTGCAAGCGCTCGAATTCGTACTGACTTGCCCACCCAGAGCAAGTAAGCCGCCAATATTTGCGCTGGGCGAGCTGGACATCGATTGCTCGACCATCGTGCTGCCTAAGCGTTTTACTTTGCCTGCATTAACGGTTGGCACTATGATGTCAGCGATGGTATCCATTCCCCCGACGCCGGTACCTATTATTGCTCCAGTATCCCAATCGACCGAAGAATTACTGATGTCAGGCTGCTGAAATCCTGCATCTTTCCAACAATCAATTGCCGCAATTCCGGAATAAATCATGCTGGTGTTCATCGCACGCAAAGCGTCGGGAGTAAAATATTGCCCTTTCAGGGTTTCAATATTTTGAGGCACACCAGCGACTTGGCAAGTAAAATTAAGTTCAGCCAATTGCGGATAAAAACGAATTCCAGAGCGTCCCTCTTTCAAAGCGTGTTCAAAATCTTCAAGTCCATGTGCGTTTGGAGTGATGACTCCCATTCCTGTAATAACAACTCGATGGTTCATGATTTTTTTACTCCTTGTCCAGCGGCTGTGACGGTAGCTAATAATTTCCCTTCTGGATTACGCATCTCTATTTTTGCGCGCAATTTCATCCGGCGAAAGAATATTTTTTCCCCCGTAATGAACACTTTATCGTTAGGATAAACTGAAGCAAAGAATTCAACTTCAGCATCCGTAAATAAGGTAATCCATTGATCGAGAGAATCAGTGCCTACTTCTTTCGAAAATAAATAAATGGCAAAAGCGACCACGCCCACCTGGCCCATAGCTTCCACTAAAATTACACCAGGGGTAACGGGATTTCCTGGAAAATGACCTTCATAAAAAAACTCATCTGGCCTAAATGTATAAGTGCCGACAATATGCTGATCATCCACCTCTACAATTTCATCAACAAATCGAAAAGGCCTTTGCTGAGGTAAATAAGATAGAATTTCGTCTGGCTTTAATTCGGGATAGGTCATGCCGGCTCCGAGTTAGTTCGAATTAATTGACCGCCCATAAAATTTTTACTCTTATGTGGATAGTCGGAATATTGAATTCCAGTAAAGGAGCCTACTTTTGCGTCCTTAATAGTATAGATTAATTCATCGTCGACAAAGACTTCTGCTGAGCCAATGGCAAGAGATGCACCTTGTTCTGGCATATTGGTGAAACGACGAATATCTATTGAGTATCGCACAATTTTATTATGCGGACGGATTTGGCCAAAAAAATCAATTTCTTTAGTTCCAAGTGCTCGTCCGGCCCCTATTCCACCTCGAGTGGCAATATAAAAACCAATTAACTGCCATATGGCGTCAACTCCAAGGCAACCAGGTTGAACTGGATCTTGACGAAAATGACACTGGAAAAACCAATCGTCCATAGCAATATTCTGTATTGCAACAATTTTGCCTCTATTCCCGGAATGAGTTATCTCGGTAATTTCATCAAACATTAACATGGGGGGCGCTGGCAACATCGGAAAACCTTCACTGGGGGGGTCTTTGATGAAAGACCCCCAGGCAATGGCCAATAACTCTTCTTTATAAAATGATTTTTTTTCTCGAAACTCGGCATAAGTAATCTTCAAAGGGTGTCTCCTACCTCTATCAACATTCCTCCCCAACTTAAACCAGCACCAACAACAGCCAGAGCAATTTTGTCTTTCGGCAGGAATTTATCCCAATGCTGAGATAATACACTGGGTGCACCAGCGGCTCCACAATTTCCAAATAAATCCACATTAAATAAGTGTTTTTCGTTGGAAATTCCAGCAATGCGACAAACGGACTCTAGCATTCTTAAATTAGCCTGGTGTCCAATGAAATAACTGGTGGCAGGGTTGATGCCCGTTTTTTCTTGAATTTCTTTTAAGAGATCTAGGGTTTTTGTGATTGCAAATTTTTGTACCGCCTTGCCATCTTGGGTGAAGTGTCCCCCTGTTGGCGTCACCACTTTATTCCAGTTGGATGGATTTGAGCCTAAGCAAGTAAATGAAATCTGATAAGGCGATTTTTTCCGGGGAGATACGATTGCCGCAACCGAGCAATCACCGACTAAAACGGCCGTTCTCCGATCACCATAATCCACCGTCATCGTCCAATTTTCAGGGATGACCATTAAAATATAGTCGGGGAGAGTTTCAGGATACATTCGATTGAGCACATGCATCTGGGCCGCAAATGTGGAGCAAGCAGAGTTGAGATCAAAGGATTCTGCTTCAATGCCTAGTTCTGCGGCGATAACGGAAGCGTTGGCAGGGAGTGAATATTGTCCACTGCAGCCTCCTGCGATCAGCATGCCAATATCAGACACTTTAATACTCGCGCGTGAAAGGGCCATTTGCGAGGCTTTAGCCCCGGTTTCTGCGCTAGTGAATTGAGCGTAATCTTTTGCGAGGGAGGGATTTTGATTATAGGTTTGTTGAATATAATCCAGTGAGAGCACGGTTCGCCTTTCTAAAATTCCGGATCGCTCAACAATCCATTCATTGTTGGTATCGATATGCATGCCTTCTAAGAAGGCGTTATCGATCACATTATCGGGATGAAAATGACCAAGACCATTAAGATATAACACAAGCAATCCAAGAGTAGATGAAAAACTTAGTCCATTTAATCATAGAAAGCGCGATACATCAAAGGTATAATAATTTAGCATTCAAAGGGAAAAGGAGCGGGCATGATTGAGAATTTGTTAGTTCACAAAGTATTTCGTGATCTATCGGAAGCCCAAGTTGAAAAACTCCGCAATTTTTGTGACAAAGTTACTCTCACGACGGGAGATACTATCATTACAGAAGGAGAGGAGTGTTACGATTTTTTTGTGATATTAAGTGGTAGTTTGGCTGTTTTTAAAAAATCGAAAAATGGCGAGGATTATCGTTTAGGCACGAAAAAAGAAGGGGAAATTATTGGGGAGCTTGCCTTCATACAACCTGGCGTGAGGTCGGCGACGATAAAAGCTGAAGGTCCTTGTGAACTGATTAAAGTCGACGGTGGAAGAATTCGTTCTGACCCTCAATATATCGATTTATACGCGGCCCTCTCTGTTGAAATGGGCAGGCTGGTTTCTGCGAATTTGCGCTTTACTAACGACGTCACGGTTAAATCCATGGAAGCCGAGTTGAACTCTGCAAAACTCCTGCTTGGCGCAGGACGATTTATGGTTACTGTCGTTTTTCTGGTGTCGATGTATATTTTTAGCTTAGGCGCGATTAGTTTACTCGAAAAACATCTTACCTCGACGACACCCATTTCAGTGGTTTTAATTTTCCTGTTTTCAGCTGCATTTTTAGTTACCATTTTGCGTAGTGGATTTCCCTTAGAAGAATATGGCTTGACCCTGAAAAATTGGGGGCGCGTGTCGGTGGAAGCCGTTTTATTTTCGATTCCAATTTTACTGCTTATTGTTTTAATTAAATGGATCGTGATTAGTACAGTGCCTGAATTGTCGGGTGAATCAACTTTTCAGCCATTCTACCAGTTGCAAAAATCCGGGGCTCCCCTCATAGATTTCTTGGTGTTTCCTCTGACTTATGTGGTCTTTTGTCCGATTCAAGAATTTATTGCGCGTGGCGTTTTACAGAGTTCCTTTCAGTTGTTCCTCACGAAAAAAAATTGGCAATCGGTTTGGATTTCCAATATTCTCGGAAATTTACTGTTTTCGGCGACGCATGTGCACACGTCATTTGGCTTCGCAATGCTGGCTTTCTTGCCCGGAATATTTTGGGGCTGGATGTATTCAAGGCAGCAAAGTTTAATCGGTGTTTCTATCTCGCATATATTAATCGGATTCTGGGCACTATTTATCATTAGTTTTGAGCACTTAGTCTAATAAGGGGTTTTTAATTGAGAGAATATTTTTTTAAAAGTGATTTGTTTCGAGATCTGCCCGGTGATCAAATGGACACCCTTGAAACATTATCGAAAAAAATAATACTGACCGTGGGTGAATTATTAATTCTAGAGGGCGAAATCTCCTTTGATTTTTATGTTTTGACAGCAGGAGAAATGTCGATTTTAAAAAAGGAGGAAGATGGAGAGCAGCTAGAAATCCACGTAGCAAAAGCAGGAGACTTTTTGGGTGAACTCGCCTTCATTGAATCGGGCGTAAGGTCAACCACAGTAAAAGCCAAAACGCCTTGTGAATTAATTATGATTGACGGCGAAAAAATTCGCAACAATCATGCTTATATTGATTTATTTTCTACCTTGACCCTCAAAATGGGGGAAAAAGTTTCAAAAAGGTTACGTTATACCAATGAAGTTACGGTTAAGACGATGCGAGCAGAATTGAGGGCAACAAAACTTCTGCTGGCTTCGGGTCGATTTATGACGAGTATTGTTTTTATAACTTCCCTTTATATTTTCAGTTTGGGGATATTAGAAGCATTAAAAAATCATGTTCCGACGACGACACCTATTTCTATTGGACTCATTATTTTTTTTGCTATTGCGGCTTTGAGCATCATTCTGAGAAGCGGTTTTCCTTTGAATAATTATGGATTAACTTTGCGTAATTGGCGTCAGGTTTCATTTGAAGCTATTTTATTCACTATTCCGATAATGGTGTTAATTGTGCTGATAAAATGGATATTTATTAGATCACTACCAAGCCTATCACATGAATCGGTTTTCCAGCCCTTCATTGTTTTGCAAAAAGTTGGGGTTTCCCGGATGGACTATATTTTGCTGCCTCTTGCATATGCCGCGTTTTGCCCTCTTCAGGAATTTATTGCTCGTGGGGTTTTACAAGGGTCTTTCCATATGTTTCTACAAAAAAAAACATGGCGATCGGTGTGGTTTGCTATCTTTTTAGGAAATTTATTATTTTCGGCTACTCACGCACACACTTCTTTAGGCTTCGCAGGACTTGCCTTCTTCCCTGGTTTATTTTGGGGTTGGTTATTTTACCGACAGCAAAGTTTGGTAGGAGTTTCAATTTCGCATATTATAGTCGGGATCTGGGCTGTATTTATTGTAAGCTTTACTAACTTGGTTTAGACTGAAATTATGCACAATTTTAAATTACCTACTAAAGAGCAATTGGTCGATTTTTTAAGATCTACAGATTTGTTTCGTGATCTTCCTCCCGATGTCGCTTTAGCTTTAGTTCCTGAGTTGGAAATTGTTTTTTTAGAGAGTCAGGAAATATTAGTCAATGAGGGGGATTATGGCGAGGAAATGTTTATAGTCTATATAGGGCGTCTACGAGCCTTTAGAAACGTGAATCAAGAGCCAAAATTTATTGGTGAACTGGGTGCAAAAGATAGTGTTGGAGAAATTGCGGTTCTCATTAACCAACCGAGAATAGCGACCGTTAAAGCTATTCGTGATACAGTTTTAATTAAATTTACGAAAAAGACTTACCAAAAATTTGCTAAGAAATATCCTGAAGCCGCCCTTAACATTGCAAAGGGCTCCCTGATTCGGCTGATCACGACAGAAAAAAAGGAAAAGTCCGCGAAAAAAATTGCCACCATAACATTGTTGCCAATGTCGAAGTCCCCGATCGTCGAGATTTTCACCCATCAATTGCTTGTGGCCCTCGAAAAATATGGCACGATCAAATTAATTACAGGGCGGATGCTTAGAGAGCAATTTGGTGATCAATTGGAAGATATTTTTATGTGGCTGAGTGAGCTTGAGACGAAATTTAAATATCTTCTTTATGCTCCAGAATATGGATTTTCAGAGATCACTGAACTTTTTGTTCGTCAATCGGATGTGATTTACGTGATTAATGATAAAGACTCGACAGAAGAATGTAAGCTCAGTGTCCAAAAAAATATTCTGGAAAATAAGGCTATTTTGCAAAGAACGAGCTTGGTTATTTTAAAAGACAGTCCTTTGAAGAATTTTGAACCCATGTATTCTTGGATTAGAAAGCATCAATTAGATAACTACCACCATGTTGTAGTGGATCAACCAAAAGATATTGCCTGCATTGCTCGCTTTATTACTGGTAATAGTCTTGGTTTAGTTTTAGCGGGCGGTGGAGCGATCGGTTTTGCGCATATTGGTCTCTTTCGAGCTTTAGAAGAACGCAATATTTCCATCGACGTTATTGGAGGCACGAGTGCAGGAGCTTTGGTCGGGGCGCTTTATTCCTTAGGAAAAAGCTCAACGGAAATCGCAGAGCTTTGTCCTACCTCAATTAAAAAAGGTAGCAAACTCCACTTAACTTTTCCCTATGTTGCGGTTGCCTCTGGTTCCAATCTTGTGAGGGTTCTTAAAGAATTGTATGGTGAAGTTCATATAGAAGAGTTGGTAAGGCGCTTTTTTTGTGTATCCACCAATCTCACCTCTGGAGAGAGTTTTATTCACGATTCTGGCTTATTGTGGGAGTCTGTGCGTGCCAGTGTTTCCTTGCCAGGCCTTTACCCGCCAGTATTTTCAAAGGGCGAATTATTAGTGGATGGGGCTATTTTAAATAATTTGCCGGTGGATATAATGTTTCAGCATTTTGATGCTGGTAAAGTAATCGCAACGATGTTTACAAGCAAAAAAAGGGAATTATCGGCAAGCTTCGACGCTACTCAATTATCGGGCTGGGCACTGTTAAGAAATAAATTGAATCCATTCGCCCCAAAAATAATTGCCCCAAGAATTGACGCAATTTTAACGCGTTCTTTTATTTTGGCTGAAGAAAAGGAACAGGCTAAGCAATCCAAGAAAGCGGATTTATGCATTTCACTCGAGTTTCAAAATACGAAACTGCTAGAGTTCAATAAATATAAGGCCATTATTGAGCAGGGTTATCAGCAGGCGAGAGCAGCTTTAGAGAATTGGGAAGGCTAACAACTTTTGTCCCCTCTCCCCTGAAGTACCAATCGGCACCAATTTTCTTTTTCTGTTAGATTTATTTTTTCAAAATGCGCTTGATAGGCTGAGAAAACTTTATCGGCCTCATGCATTAAAATCCCCGATAAAATTAAATATCCATTTGGTTTTACTAAGGACCTCAAGGTTTCGCTTAATTCAATGAGTGGGTTTGCCAATATATTCGCGAGTACGATATCAGCTTTATGCTTTAAAGGATGAATGGTAAAAATTTCTAAGTTATCTTCATTTACAAAAGAATTTAATTTCGCGTTATTTTCGGTGGCCAATAGAGCCTGAGGATCGTGGTCCGTGGCGTAGACTTTTTTTGCGCCAAGTGCGAGGGCGGCGAGTGCTAAAATTCCTGAACCGCAGCCATAGTCAATAATAATTTTATTTTTAATATCATTTTCAGCGAGCCAACTTAAACACAGTGAAGTAGTGGGGTGAGTTCCTGTTCCGAAAGCGAGTCCTGGATCAATAGTTAATATGGCGCCTGGAAATTCTGGATTTTTACGCCACGTAGTTTGCACACATAAATTTTCGCCGTAAAATTGTGTCGGAAATTCGGATTGCGTTTTTCTCACCCAATCTTCGTCGGGTAATATTTCGCTCTTGAATTCAAGACTTGGGAATCCCAACGAAATCTTGAGTAAGGCCATTATTTTTTCGGCGTCGATATCGTCTGGGAAAAGGGCGATTATTTTAGTGTTTTTCCAAAGAGGCGCATCATCAGGACGAATTTGAAAAATAGGTTCATCTGCGGCGTCAGCAAAAGTCACAGAAAGCGCGTCCAGTGCAAATAAGGCATCTGAAATGTTTTCGGCTTCGGCGTTATTGTTGCAGGCAATGATTATTTTTTTGTATTGCATTAAGAACTGCCTTTCCCGCAAGGGGTATTAATTAGTTCGAAATACCTAATTTCTTCTCTAGAAAATGAATATTTTGCCCACCTTCACGAAATTTTTTGTCCATCATTAAATCTTGGTGCAAAGGCGCATTGGTTTTAATTCCATCTACCAACAATTCATTGAGAGCGTTTATCATTCTCTGAATCGCAACATCGCGTGTTTCCCCATAGGCAATTAATTTACCGATCATGGAGTCGTAATTGGGTGGCACTTTATAACCGCTATATAAATGCGTATCCATGCGAATTCCAAAACCGCCAGGTGCATGAAAATGAGTAACCAGCCCAGGACTCGGCATAAAAGTTTTTGGGTCTTCAGCATTTATTCGGCATTCAATAGCATGGCCAGTGATTTTAATATCATGTTGCTTGTAAGACAGTGGATTGCCAGCCGCAATGCGAATTTGCTCTTTAATAATATCAATTCCCGTAACAAATTCTGTGACAGGATGCTCAACCTGTACGCGAGTATTCATCTCAATAAAATAAAAACGCCCTTTTTCATAGAGAAATTCAAAGGTTCCGGCGCTGCTGTAATTTATTTTTAAGCAAGCGTTCACGCAAAGCTCGCCAATTTCTTTTCGTTGTTTCTCAGTAATTCCAGGCGCCGGTGCTTCCTCCAGCACTTTTTGATGGCGACGTTGCATCGAGCAATCCCGTTCGCCTAAATAAATAGCATGCCCTTGTCCGTCGGCCATAACTTGAATTTCGATATGACGAGGATCTTCAAGATATTTTTCCAGGTAGACTTCGTCATTTTTAAAGGCAGCCGCCGCTTCAGTTCGCGTCATTTCGATAAAGCTTATTAAATTTTCTTCGGACCTTACCACTCGCATGCCGCGTCCACCGCCACCGCCAGCCGCTTTAATTAAAATGGGGTAGCCAATTTCTTTAGCAATGTTTAAATTCTGCTGATCATCTTCTCCTAGTGCTCCATTTGAGCCAGGAATTGTTGGAATTCCAGCCTCGCGCATCACGTTGATAGCCGACACTTTATTTCCCATTAGTCGAATAGTTTCAGCACTCGGGCCAATAAATTTAAATCCACTTTTCTCGACTTGCTCTGCAAAGTCTGCATTTTCCGACAAAAATCCATATCCAGGATGAATGGCGTCGACATGAGCAATTTCTGCGGCACTAATGACGGCAGGTATGCTCAAATAACTGTGTGTAGAATTCGCGGGCCCAATGCAAACCGCTTCATCGGCTAATTTAACGTGCATTAATTCTTCATCGGCCGTGGAATAGGCCGCTACGGTTTGAATGCCCAGTTCTTTGCAGGCGCGATGAATTCGTAAAGCAATTTCGCCACGATTGGCGATCAAAACTTTTTTAAACATCCGATTTACTCTCTGGTTTTGATGATAAATAAAGGTTGGTCATATTCAACAGGCTGTTCATTTTCGATTAATCGTGCAGCGACAACCCCCGAGACATCGGCTTCGATAGTATTAAACATTTTCATGGCTTCGATTAAACACAGGGTTTCGCCAATTTCAACATGCTGTCCAACAGAAACGAAGGCTTTTGCGCCAGGTTTAGGACAAATATAAGCTGTGCCGACCATGGGTGAACGAACACGGTGACCTTCTTGCTCTTCGGTTTTTGCAGGCTCTTTTTTAGCAGAGGCTGCATCAGGAGGTGGGATAGCGGCAACCGGTGATGGGGCCTGAATAAAAGTTTGCTGTGGGGCGATGGCTGTCGGTCCAATAGCATTTGCGCCCATTTGACTGATTCGAACGGATTCTTCACCCGATTTTACTTCGAGTTCTCCTATGCCAGTTTCTTTCACTAGCTCGATTAATTTTTTAATTTTACGAGTGTCCATAGTTCCCTTACTTGTGTGAATTTAAAATTTGATCACAGGCTCTAAGCGCCAGCAAATAGCTGTTTGCCCCAAAACCGTAAATACCACCGACGGCAATATCCGCCAGGTAGGAATGCTTGCGAAATTCTTCGCGTTTGTAGATGTTGGAAAGATGCACTTCAATGAATGGAATTTGTACGCCTAATAAAGCATCCCGTAAGGCGATGCTAGTGTGGGTAAACGCACCAGGATTAATGATAATGAAGGCCGCATCACCCCTGGCAGCATGAATCTTATTGATAAGCTCGTGTTCAGCATTGCTTTGGTAGAATTCGATGCTATGCTTGAATTCATCGGCCAGTGTTTTGAGTTGCTGGTGAATGCGATCTAGAGTAACATCGCCATACACGTCGCGCTCGCGAGTGCCGAGTAAGTTTAGATTAGGTCCATTCAAAATCAGTATCTTTGCCATAGACCGCCATTATGCAATAGGCAGAAGATGTTGTCTAG
Source organism: uncultured Gammaproteobacteria bacterium (assembly GCA_963711375.1). Lineage (GTDB taxonomy): Bacteria > Pseudomonadota > Gammaproteobacteria > Coxiellales > Coxiellaceae > CAVQDV01. Next base: position 467,394 of record CAVQDV010000005.1, on the reverse strand, counting down.
ATCCCCGCAGGATCGCCGCAGATCTTGACAAATCATTAGTGACCCCCGCTTAAGCGGGAACTCTTATTTTCGCAAGGATGATTCTGTTTTGGCTTGTTTGTCTTGCGGTTTTTTAAAGAGTTTTTGAAAAAAGGTAGATCGAGAATTCATTGATGCACTTGAGGCTTTAGAGGAGGTCCTTGTTTTTGGTATTTCTCCTTGGAAAATCTGCCCAAGGGCACTTAACTTAAGTTTTATGCTGTCTTCTAATTTTTTCCGGTTTCCAGGACCCAGCGCCTCTTGGGCTCTCGAATAGGCCCTGTTCAAAAGCTCTAAAATCCCAAGCTTGTCATCTTTGCTATAAAAGTTCAGAAGAGACTCTGGAATTTCTTTTGAATTCGCTAAACAGAATATAGCCATTTCTTGCGCGGCTGAGTTATGAATAAAGACTTGCTTTAATAAAGTGTGGCAGGACATTCCTTTGTGGATCAGAAGAGAAGGATTCGCGCCTTTATCGAGTAGGGCGAGAATTTCACCGAATTGATTTTCGAAGCCTTCCGATTGTGTGAGGTATTTTTCTAGAGCAATAAAAAGTTTGAATGAAAGAATGTTTTCGCTTGGCTTATCTGCCAACGTAAAAAAATCACGAGGGGTTGGAATGACCAAAGCATTTGTGTCAATGGCTTCATTAAGCGCTCGCAAAAAATCCAGTGCAAAACGAGTAGCGAAATTTTTTTCATAGCCCTGCGCACAGAGCAACTCGCTTAATTCGGCATGATTGTAACTCGGCAGATAAATTTTATCGCATCGATTCGCGAGGGCCTTAGATGCCTCTTCACGGCCGCCGTATTCGATTCCCATCGCTTTACTGATCACGGGATTTTGTGTGCCAATGACAAAGAAACCTGCCTTGTTAGGCGGATTATTTTCAAGATCTGTGCCACTTAAAAATATATTAAGATCCCGCTCGACATCATTCGGAAAAGCATTAAGTTCATCGATAATAAGCACAGCACCTTCGTGAAAGGCTTTTTTCATAATGGCGTTGAAATCCTGCAAATCCGAAGCGGAAATATAATAATAAATCTTATCCCGCGAATCGGATTCTTTTAAATCCCCTGGTACGAAGCCGGGACTTTTCAGGAGTGCTTCAGCCATCACACTTTTTCCAATCCCCGCATCGCCCTCTAAAATGCAGGCATTTATACCCTGGTCTTGCAGTCCCATATGCGATTTTTGAATCTTAAGATCTCGAATGTCTAAATGCTGGAGCAGGCTTTGAAGAGCGAGTTCACGACTTTTGGTGACGGTAAAATCTTGTTTTTGTAAAGCCGCTTTTAGACTTTCCCAGTCCAAATTCTGTTTAGGCACTCTTAGGCTAAATAATTTTTGTTGAATGTCTCTTGGAGTTAAATCGGGATTTTTCTCAATATCTTTTAGGATTTGATCATTAAGGCTTAAGTCTATTTTTTGACATAAGGGATCATTCACTCGTTCCTTAATATACCAAAAAGGCAAGGCATTAAAGGTTTCAAATTTCAGATAGCGCTCCCAAAGAGGATGCACGGTTCGGCCCTTATAATCTGGTGGATTTCCGGCGAAAATCACTTTATGTTCGCTTGTGAGTGGATACCACGTTTCGTCAATTAAAATACCGGGTGTTGGGCTAAATAGGCCTTCAAATCGTGTTAAAAGAGAGGGCTCTAGTAAATTCGCCTCATCGATCATTAATATTTTTAGCCCCGGATTTTTATCGCTAGCGAAGGCTTTCAATTGTTCCAGGCCTGTATATCCTATTACGCCCTTTTCTTTAAATAATTTTTTAGAAACGAAGGTACTTTTCCCAGCAGCGGTTGGCCCAACTAGAAATAAACCTGGCTCTGTTTTAAGGGCCTCGGTGACTTTTGCAAGACGCTCTTGGTCAAAAAGCTCTGCATTTTCGATTGGCGATTTATTTTGATCAGAAGAAACGCGCGGGAGGCTGGAGGCGGCTGATTTATCAATAGGAGTAGATCCAGAAATGTAGCTGCGGTTGGGTAAAAAATTCAGTGTGCTTTCATTTTCAGAAACAATACTGACGCTGCTTTCAGGAAAAAAACGTTCGCCATTCACTATTAAATGAGGCTCGCTGGAAAATAAAGAGGCTAGTGCAGATTCGCATGCAAAGGACAAATTGCCGCGAAGAACCACATTTTTTTTCGCTTTTAATAGGGTGATTAAAGCCCCTTCTTGAATTGGAAAACTCAAGGTTTTGCCATTTATTTTTTCAAAATTCATATGGCCCAGTAAATCGCTGACTTCTGTCTCTAGGCCAACACATAGCACGACGACATTGACTTCTGTCTCTGGGTCAAGGCATAGCACGTCGACATTCGATTGTTCTCGATATAATTGGTGTACTATAGCATCATGATTATCGGTAATGATAATAGAATGCTCAGGATGGATTTTGACGACCGGATCTTTTGTCCCTGAAAAATCAGAGGATTTTTCTTGTGCTGTAAAAGCGGTCTGCGTAACATCGATGGCCACTAAGTGACATTTAAATTCTTCGGCCTTGTCACACAATTGTGCCCATTCTCCAGGGCGCAAATCCGAATTCAATAATACGCGCAAGGTTTTATTTTTGTATTGCCCTAAAAATCCAGGGACATCCAGCAAGTTACAGACAGAAGCAGAACCAAGAGCAGCACTCTCTGTCTTGCGAGAGGTGTGGAGGTCAAAAAAATCATTAAAGGTAGCTGGATTAAGTAAGACATCCCATTTTGCAGGCGTTTTTTCCTGGATTGGTTCAAAGCTAATATCTTTCTTACCCAGCGAATATTCTGAATTTTTAATATAAAAGCAAACCTCATCTGGAATAGAGTGCAGTGTTCCATTCGAAAAATATTCTCGGGCGTTTTTAAGCTGGCGGAAAAATACATTAAATTCTCGAGAATCAGGAGGATTAACGAATGTAATTTCCGTGCATTCTTTTGCAAGCGCCTTTGTTAGCTCACCAGTAACATAAGAAATCCCCTTTTCACTAAAGGAAGGCTTTCCCACCGTTTTTGCTTGCCAACAATCATTGCCATAGAGATGAATTTCAGCCTCATTTTCACCAGTTTTTTCAGGGATTTTTGGAATAGGCAGCCATGCTTTTTGAAGCTCAGTTTTAAATGAAAATCGAGAATAAAAATCGGGCCCATAACTCAAACGACTACTGTGCGGAATCAGCGTGATAATATTTACGTCATCTGGAATTTTGTGCTGCCCTATTTTTCGATCTTTAACGAGCATGGTATTATAACCGATGTGTCCTGTTTCGAATTTTTCACGATGAATAATTAGAGTGTCACCGCGCTTAGCGGTTTCTAAAAACCGAATTAAATGGCTCTCCTTGATGTCATGGTTTCCATCGTTCGCTACTAAATCTTGGTAACTTGCGTCATCTAAATTATCTAAATAAAATGTCGAGTTTTTTGGGCGCGCATTGGCACGAAGGGAATCAACCACGGCATCTACTTCTTGTTTATTTTGATAGCTGATTAATAGCTGAGTGTCTGCTTGCTGGGCTATCCATTTTGCATAAGCCATATTATTCCCGATCTCGGCTGGGCAAGACTTTAGCAATTCTGGGAAAAGTGATTTCTCGGGTTCTGAAGTGCCTTCTTCTGTTAATACTACAAGGGCCTCCTCTGAAGCGCCTGCTTCCGTTGCCTTAGGCTTCGCCGCTGAGCTTACACTAGGTACTATACCGCCCTGGTTAATTTGTTGTGTGCTGTCTATTTTATTTTGCTTTGTCAGATCTTTAATCTTGAGCTTGGCTGGATAACCACCTAATTCGATCGTCTGCCATTTTTCCTCTGAAAAAACCTCACAAAATGCATGACAATCATTTTGAATAAGGCGAACTTCAAAACCCAGAGCATTACAAATTTCAAAGAAAGCCATGGCTCGATGCCTACAAGAGCCTTTTCTATTTTTAATAATGGCATTTATTCTTTCATGATAGAGGCTTCCCTGATGAACCCCTTCCAATGGTCCGGGTTTAAATTTATTAAAAAATCTCGAAAGCAGCATGAGTTTTTTGTCGGGAGAAAATGAATTTAAAAATTCCAGTGCAGAATAAGAGGCCTTCGCATCTAATTTTCTACTTTGAGTGAATTTTAAATGGGATAAAATCTTCGTTTTGATTTTTGAATCCAAAGCCCCTTTATTAATATTTTTATGGGTTTGACCCTCTTTTATCACGAATTCAAGCGGATAATCTCCCTCGGAGTTTTTTACGCGAATATAATACAGGCCATTTGCCTTATTGAATCCAAGTTCTAGCGGAACATCACATTGCAAAGTCGGATTTGAATCATAAGGCGTAAGGCTGGGCAATTTTTGCCAAGTATGATTAATAATAATCCGAGATCCATAATGACTGCCCGGAGTGGATTCGTGTAATTTTCTAGCATTGTTTGTCGTTTCAGCCGTAATAATTTTAATTTCATTTTTGAATGAGGAGTACGATCCTATTTCCACGTCTAAGCGATAATGTGAATAATCTTTGGCAAGCGAGCCCTGAAAATATTGGTTCACAGAGCAAGTTTCATCACCTCTTAAATTCGTATCTATGTCGATGTTCCCAGAAATGCTATCACTTTTTGGCTGATATTCTGAAGATCCCATGTTTTTAGTGGAGCTTACCGATGCCTGTGTGGGAAAAATAATGCAGTGAGGCCACTTAATTCTAAGCGCTTGGATTTCTTCAAAAGAAATGCCTTCCAAGCCTTCCAATTTGAGCACTTCCAGATTCGGGCACTTCTGGAGCAAGATTAAAAGTCTGGTGATACTTAATTTAATGAAACTTAAATCAATGGATTTCAAGTTGAGTAAAGAGGAAGGGCTATCTCTGAGAGCATGAAGGAAGCCGTTCTGTAAGTTTTTACAATGTGAGAGATACAATAATTCTAGATCAGAGCACTCGAGCAGTAAGGCTGCTAGTTGAGTCGCATTGATGCTACTGCCTTGCAACTGAAGAGACTTCAATTTACCTAAAAATGGGGCACCAATTTTATGGGTCCCAAAAGAGCCATTCTCTAGCCCATCTGAGGATGAAAGATCCAGTTTTTCCAGTTTCGGACACTGGCGCAACAAGGCTCCAAGATATGTCATATTGGTGTCGCTGCCTTGTAATGTAAGCATCTTTAATTTATCTAAACGTAGGGCAAAGGAAATTTCATTTTTGAGATCCTTAGAATGCGAAAATTCTAGCGACTCCAGAGCCACGCATTGGCGCAGCAAGGCGCACAATTCAGCTCCAGAAAGTCTGCTTTGGTCCAAAATAAGCGATTTTAGTTTGGGTAAACGTGAATGGCCCTCCCTAAAGGTATTCGAGAACCCTTCCCCGAGGTATTGGCAGTTCGAAAGATTCAATAATTCTACATTCGGAGACTGCCAAAGCAAGACTTCGAGATTATTAGTCCTAATACTGCTTTGGGTCAAAGTAAGGGATTTTAGCTTTGGTAAGGATGAATGGCTTGCTTTAAAGTTTTCTGAGTAGTCTTGCCTGCCGTTCAACCCAAGGGAGCTTGTAAGATCCAATGATTCTAAATTCGGACAGCTCTTGATCAAGGTTTCAAGCAGACTGGCACTGATAGGGCTTTCTTTCAGATTTACCGATTTTAGGCTTAGCAGACGTGCAGGACTGTCTTTGAAGGCTTTAGAGAGCTCATCTTCGCGGAGCTTTCCGCAAGAGGCAAGATCGAGAGACTCTAGATTCGGACACGCTATGATCAAGCTTTTGAGTTGCTCCGGATTGATACTGGTGTGGTTTAAAAAGAGGGACTTTAGTTTGACTAAGCGTGAACTCTCTTCTCCAAAGGCATTAAAGATTATTCCCATGAAATATGGGCACAATCCAAGGTTCAGTGACTCTACGTTCGGAAACCGCTTAAGCCAAACTTCAAGGTCATTTATTTCAATATAACTTCCATTAAAATCTAGCGATTTCAGTTTAGTTAAATCAAAATCATTGCCCCGGTTTTTGTAATAGAAAAGGCTCAGGGACTCCAGATTGGGTGAGTGGCGCAGCAAGAGGTCCCGCTTTTCCGCGTCGATGCTCGTTAACTTTAATTTAAGCGATTTCAGCTTAGGTAAACGTGGAGGGTCCTCGTTGAAGACATTCGAAAAACTTTTCCAAGCTAACTGACACCCTTCAGCATTCAGGTCTTCCAGATTTGGACATTGAGAGAGTAATATTTCAAGTTGGGTCACATTGAAGAGGTCGCCCTTCAAATTCAGTGATTTTAGTTTAGATAAATGAAACTGGCTTTTTTGAAAAACATCAATAAAGTCATTTATGAGCTCTTTGCAAGACTGAAGATCCAGGGTCTCTAAGTTGGGGCAGCGGAGGAGCAAGGCCTCAAGTTGGAGCGAATTGATGTTGCTTCCTCTTAAATTAAGGGATTTTAGGTTTTCAAAGATCCTAATTTTTTCAATGGAAATATTGTCCAGCGGGTCATCTTGAAAATTTTTAAGGCTTAGTTCTTCAAGTTGTGGGCAAAGAGTAGATAGAGTCCCTACGCTCGTAAACAATGTTTTATCCTTAATGAATGTAATTTTTTTTAAGTTCGCGAACCCTTTAGGTGAGAAATAATCAGCGGGATCCAATACGTCAAAACCGAAGAGCGCATCTATAGGGTTTTCTTCCTTTGTTAAGAGGCTTAAATAGGCCTGATGTTCCGGAAGAAAATCAGAAAAATCGATAGGATGAAGGAAACGGCCCTTCATCGATGGATTATCAAACGCGAGCATTAATTTAAGGGTTTCAAAATAATCCAGCTTTTTAAAATCGGAAAGTGTTTCTTCGCAGGGCTCAGCTTTTTTTAGATGGGCTTCTAATTTTACCAGAGTATGGCATAAAATAGGTTCTCCTTCCCAAACATAAAGCTTGCAACCCATACTCCATAATCGCACATAGAACATCAATATGTTGCTGTTTGCTATGGGATGCGTAATAAGAACTTTTTTTAAATCCTTGGGAATTTTCTTTAATTTTGGGCCAAACCAATAATCGGGCTTGTTATTTAGGGCGCGGTCAATATTGATCGTTCCAGAGCCCTGCTTGCTAAAACCCTTCGAGCGAGATTCGCCTTCTTTGTAAAACCCAAAATATTCTAGGAGCTCTTTATCTGTACTTCTCATTCAAATCTCAATAATATTCAATCTCAGACAATTTTTACTTATTCTACCTGATGAATCTTAAAGAAACCTTAAATGAGAAGGTGTGGGCGAACATTTTTTATTTCCCCTCTCCCACAAGGGGCGAGTGGGGGATGCGATGCAGGTTTGCTAGAAATTCAGGGGCGGACATTTCACCGATGATGCGGGCTTTTGTTAGCTCCTCCTCATGGCTAAAAAAAAGAATCGTTGGGGGCGCAACGACATTATATTGACGCTCCAATATTTTGTCTTCGTTGTTATTCTCAGTAACGTCTGCACGCAATCTTACAAAATTGGATAAAGCGGTGACAACTTGGGGGTTTGAAAACGTAAAATGATCCATCGTCTTACAAGAAACACACCAGTCCGCATAAAAATCCAGCATCACCGGTTTACCCGCTTTATCGGCGAGTTTAATTTGGTTTTCGATATCCTTCACCGTTTTTACCGGAAAAAATTGGGGCGGCGCGCTACTTGGATTGATACCACCAAAATAGGCATAGGCACCCAATAAAATGGCAAAAGCAAAAAAAGCAATGCCCATCAATTTGCTGACATATTGTTTTTTAGACGTAACGGAATTAAATGCGCCAAGATAAATCGACAACATAATTAAAATTAAGGCGTAAAGAGATAAGGAAAACGTAAATGAAATAATGCGTGATACTAAATAAACGGCCATAAAAAGCAGCATGAAACCAAGCAAAATTTTAATGGTATTCATCCAAGCGCCAGTTTTGGGTAATAATTTCGGGCCCATTGCGCCGATTAATAAGAGGGGAACTCCCATCCCGATACCCATCGTAAATAAAGCGAGAGCGCCTAATGAAGCATTTCCTGAGTGACTAATGTAGGCGAGCACCGCAACCAGAGGGGCTGTAACGCAGGGGGATAAGATTAATGTCGACAAAATCCCCATCGCAAAAGCCCCGAAATAAGTTCCTCTTTTTTGGTGCTCGCTTTTAAGGGCAATTTTGCTTCTCAAGGCATTTGGAAGTTCAATATTATAAAAACCAAACATCGAAAGCGCCATGAAAACGAAAATTAAACTAAACGCGCCGATAACCCAAGGATTTTGAAAATAGACCTGAACCAGTTCTCCAAAATATCCAAAAGCCGCACCGGCTAGACTATACGTTACCGCCATTCCAAAAACATAGGCCACCGAAACGCCAAAGGCGCGTTTATGCGTTAAATGTTTTTGTCCGACAATAATGCTGGAAAGTATTGGAATCATCGGTAAAACACAGGGTGTAAACGAAATTAATAATCCAAGACCTAAAAATCCGAGTACAAACCAAATTAGGCTTTTGCCCTCAAATAAATTTGAAACTTGCTCAGCTTGGGTGGGGGCGGTATGCGCTATTATTGGAGTTGGAATATCAATATTAATGGGAAGAATTTTTTGATTATAAGGCCCGGCCATATTAAGTGAAATTATTTTTTGTGTAGGTGGATAACAATAACCATTGATCGAGCAACCTTGATAAGACACCTTTAATAAAAGATCATTTTTAGGGGGATTTATGATGGGTATCGGGATGGTTAATTCTCCTTGATACACTTCATAATTGCCAATTTCTGGGCTCACTTTTTCCAAACCATCGGGCATTAAGGGTTGGGCGAGTCTTATACCAGTGGGTTGTAAGGGCTCAAAGTGAATTCGTGCACGATAGAGATAATAAGAGGGCGTTATTTTCCAGATGGCTAAAATTGTTTGATTATCACGGACTTTTGCTGAAAATTTGAAAGCTTTGTCGGCGGGTAAGGGTTCATTTTGCGAGAAGGCGTTTAGAGCGAAAATTAAGCTTACGCAAAAGAGAAGTGATTTTATGAATTCCATTTTTTTTTAATTTCCCCTCACCCTTACCCTCTCCCGCAAGGGGAGAGGGGACTCAAGGCTTAAGCATTGCCGGAGAGTTCTCTTAGTACGTACTGTAAAATTCCGCCATGGCGATAATATTCCAGCTCATTTTGTGTGTCGATTCTGCAGAGGACTTTTACTTCTTCATGCTTTCCATCGGCACGTGTAATTTTTAGAGTGAGCTCTTTTTGTGGGGAAAGATTTTCGGCTATGCCCAGAATATCGATTTTTTCATCGCCTTTTAATTTCAAGGAAAGACGAGTCATGTTCCCCGTAAATTGTAAGGGTATCACGCCCATGCCAATTAAATTCGAACGATGAATTCGTTCAAAACTTTCTGCAATTACGGCTTTTACTCCCAACAAAATAGTTCCCTTGGCGGCCCAATCTCGAGAAGAGCCAGTGCCATATTCTTTTCCAGCAAAAACCGTAAGCGACACTTTTTCCTTCTTATATTGCATCGCAGCATCGTAAATTGACATTTCTTTTCCTGAGGGAAAATGAATCGTATAACCACCCTCGATGTGAGGCACCATCTCGTTACGAATACGAATATTCGCAAAAGTACCACGCATCATGACTTCATGATTACCACGTCGAGAACCATAAGAATTAAAATCACGAATTGAAATTCCCTGGCTGATCAGATATTCCCCAGCAGGACTCTCCGGCTTAATCGAACCCGCAGGAGAAATATGATCGGTTGTGACACTATCACCAAAAATAGCGAGAATTTTTGCATTTTCTACATTCTGCAGGGCGGCCGGTTTTTGAGGCATATTTTCAAAATAAGGAGGATGTTTAATATAAGTTGAGTCTTTTTGCCAATCATACGTTTCACTCGCGGTCACTTTAAGCGCTAACCATTGTTCATCGCCTTGAAACACTTCCGAATATTCTTTGCTAAACATTCCCTTTGCCACTTGATTAACCGACTGTTGAATTTCTTCGTCAGAAGGCCAAATATCTTTTAAATAAACGGGTTTGCCTTGGCTATCCTCGCCCAGTGGATCTTTTGTAATATCAATACGCGTAGTACCAGCCAAGGCAAAAGCCACCACTAAAGGAGGTGAGGCGAGCCAATTGGCTTTTACTTGAGGATGAATTCGACCTTCAAAATTACGGTTTCCAGAGAGTACCGCACAGGCAACAACATCATCTTCAGAGACGACTCGTGCTACATTTTCGGGGAGAGGTCCAGAATTTCCAATGCACGTTGTGCAGCCATAGCCCACTAAATAAAAGCCTAATTTTTCAAGATAACGAGTAAGACCGGTTTTATCTAAATAATCTGTGACGACTTTCGAGCCGGGCGCGAGTGAAGATTTTACCCAAGGTTTTCGTGCAATCCCTCTTTCTACGGCTTTTTTCGCTAATAAACCTGCCGCGATCATAACGCTGGGATTTGAAGTATTCGTACAACTTGTAATGGCCGCAATAACCACATCACCATGACGCAAAGAATATTCATCGCTCGTAGGAAAATCAATTTCAAGCTCATTGCCCTTGTTTGATTTCGTAATATAGGCTTCGGTAGACGCTTTTAAATCAGGCAAAGGCACGCGATCTTGCGGACGTTTTGGGCCTGCCATGCTGGGAACTACTTTCGACAAATCCAATTCAATAATGCTGGAAAATTGCGCTTCAGGAGAATTTTCGTCATGCCACATACCTTGTGCCTGAGCATAGGCTTTTACAAGCGCGATAGATTCTGCAGGACGGTTGGTGAGCTGCAAATATTTAATTGTTTCTTCATCGATAGGAAATAATCCGCAAGTAGCTCCATATTCTGGCGCCATGTTTGCAATAGTGGCTCGGTCCGCTAACGTCAGATATTTTACACCCGAGCCGAAAAATTCAACAAATTTTCCAACAACGTTGGCATCTCGAAGAATTTGCGTTACGGTTAACACTAAATCCGTGGCCGTAATGCCTTCTTTAAGTTTGCCAATTAAACGAAAACCAACGACTTGAGGAATGAGCATGGAAACAGGTTGACCCAGCATTGCGGCTTCTGCTTCGATGCCCCCCACTCCCCAACCTAACACGCCCAAGCCATTAATCATCGTGGTGTGAGAATCGGTACCAACCAAAGTGTCTGGGTAAGCATAGGAAACGCCATCTTTTTCATGTGACCAGATGCTTCGGCCAATATATTCTAAATTTACTTGATGACAAATGCCCGTGCCCGGTGGAACCGTGCGAAAATCTTGGAAGGTATTTTGGCCCCATTTTAAAAAGGCGTAGCGTTCATGATTACGCTCTATTTCCATTTCAACATTGGCGTGAAAGGCGGATTTTGTGCCAAATTTATCGACTTGAACAGAGTGGTCGATAATTAAATCAACGGGACATAGGGGGTTAATTTTTTTAGGATCACCATTTAATTTTAACATAGCATCTCGCATGGCGGCCAAATCGACTACGGCAGGAACTCCCGTGAAATCCTGCATCAAAACGCGAGTAGGGCGGTAGCCAATTTCGTGCTCGGATTTGTGTGTTTTTAACCATTCTTGAAATGCGAGGATATCGGCTTTTGTGACCGTTTTGTCGTCTTCAAAGCGTAACTGATTTTCCAATAATATTTTTAATGAGAATGGTAAGCGGCTAATTCCTTCAAGACCATTGACTTCAGCGGACTTTAAGCAATGATAACGATAGGGTTTTCCGTTGACGATGAGTTCTCGGCGGGATTTGAATGAATCTGACATAAATGGCTCCTTTTTTTCAAATAGTAATTGATTAGTAGATTATGTAAAATTTTCTTTACATCGAACGAGATTTTTCCCCTCTCCTTTAGCAAGATATAAAGCTTCGTCGGCACGGGCGATAAGTTTTTCCACATCATCGTAGGGATTATGAAAAGAGGCAACCCCGATGCTAACGGTTAAATGAATTTCATAGGTATTATAAGCAAGAGAAATTTTGCTAACAGATTCCCGAATTCGGTCAGCGGAAACGATGGCTTGTTTTAAGGAGCAATTGTGTAAAATGATCAAAAATTCCTCGCCTCCATAACGGCAAACACAATCCGGTTTACGGATATTCGATTCAGCAGTTTTGACAAAGGCTTTTAAGGCGGTGTCACCAGTTGGGTGGCCATAGGTATCATTTATTTTTTTAAAATCATCAATATCGACCATCAATATGGCAAATGTGCTGTTATATCGGAGTGCGTGTTGTTCCAGGTTCGTTAATAAATCCATTAAATAAAGCCGATTAAATGCCCCCGTTAACGCATCGAGGGTCATGGTTTTTTTCAAGTCATCGGTTCGTTCAATCTGAGCGGAAGTGAAGATATTCATGTCGCGAAGTTTTCTGGAAAGCTCATGGGCAATATTATCAAGAATAGTAGTATGAATTGTCGGAAATTTTTTGATGGTTTCGGCATCAAACCGCAGCAAGGTACTGGGCTGGAGTGTTTTTACAGAAGCGGAGCGTCGCTCACCTCCGAGGAGACCTGTCTCCCCAATAATGCGGACTCCGGATATTTCAGCAATAACATTTTCCTCGTTGGATTTCCCTTTTTTAGTCACTAATAATTCGCCTGAGAGAAGTAAATAAAAACATTTTTCTTCTGCGTCCTCTTGAATAAATTTCGTATTTTGAGGCACGCTGATTTCGATAGCAATATCCTCAAGATTTTTAAGCTCATCTCGGTTTAAATTGGTAAAAAGAGAAGCTTGCTTTAGGATTGTGGTAAGATAGTTTTGCATTTTTCCTCTTTTTTAAACTGGTCATGGGCTTCCATCAGCTCTTGGGAATCACCGGTTCTTGCGAGATAGTGGCCTTGGATAAAATCACAGCCCGCTTGTCGAAGACAATTATACAGTTCTTCGGTTTCAATTCCTTCCGCGATGCTAGAGTATCCCAATGCTTTGGATAAGCCAATGGTAGCATTCACTATTTCAAAGTCATTTTTATTGTTTAAAATATTCTGAATAAGATGTGGGCCAATTTTTATGGCGGAAATTGGCATGCTTTTCAAATGCAACATCGAGAAGTAACTGGTGCCAAAATCATCCAATGCAAAACGTACGCCAAAGGGCTGCAATTTATGCAAAATTTGTATGGTATGGTCAGGATTTTTTAAGAGGGAAGATTCGGTGATTTCCAATTGTAAGGGATTATTGATTAAATTAAATTCCTCGGATAATTGCGGAATCAGAACTAAAAAATTGTCATCTTCCAGTTGTTTTGAAGATATATTGATGGACAAGGTAATGGGTCTTCGTAGAGTTGAAATCATTTCTTTGAAATCTTGACAGGCCCTTCTAAGTGCCCATTCACCGATTTCACGAATTTGGTTGTTGTCTTCAGCAATTTGAATAAATTCCGAGGGAGAAACTTCCCCTAATGCGGGACTATTCCATCGTAGGAGTGCCTCTGCTCCGATAAAATTTTGTGTTATGGTGTCAAATTGTGGTTCATAATGCAAATAAAATTCATTATTGTTAAGAGCATTTTTCATGTGGGAATTTATGGTCTGTAGCCTTTTTATTTGGCGATTAATTTCTTCGTTAAAAAACTGATAAGTGTCTTTTCCAGATCGTTTTGCTCGATACATGGCAATATCGGCATTTTTAATTAATTCTTCTGCCGTAGTTCCAGCGCTGGGATAGAGTGCAATTCCCACACTGAATGAGGTATTGATTTCGGAATTAAAAATATTGAGTGGCTGGCTTAGTTTATTAACAAGGCGCTCAATGATGGTGGTGACGTCGGATGCGGATTGAATGTCTTCTAATATTAATCCAAATTCGTCGCCGCCCAATCGGGCGAAATAATCATTTTCGCGCAGCATAGGGTAAAAAATTTTGGGGATGGTTTTAAGTAATTCATCACCATGGGGATGGCCGAGAGCATCGTTAATTTGCTTAAAATTGTCGAGGTCGATTAGACAGGTTGCCATTAAGGTTTCGTTTCGAGATGAGCGTGCAATCGTGGCTGAAAGATGCTTTAAAAAACTTCTGCGATTCGGAATATCGGTGAGCGAGTCAAAGTGCGCCATTTTTTCGAGGTCAAGCATCGCTTGTTGGAGAGCAGACGTTTTAAAACCCACTTCTCGTTCGATAAGACTTCTTTGGCCGTAAATGATCGATAAAATGATATTCATCAAAATGCAAAACAATTGCCCACTCATCAGCACAAAATAGGCTTCCCATCGTTGATGATCTTCTGCAAATATCCGAACTAGGCTAGCGAGCAGTATGGCGATTAAAAAACACACTGAAAGAGGCAAAAGTATGGGCACGATCCTGGGTTTCCAGATTTTACGGGGATTGGCAAATAATATTAAAAACATGGGGGTTATAGTGAGTGCCCCGATGCTGTCTCCTATCCACCACGTGATCCAAATGGGTAAAATGTGGTTTACAGGAGTGGTATGAGATAAAATTAGCGCTAAACTGCTGAAGCTCGTATTGATTAAACAGCCCAAGGGTCCGGCCAAAAGGGCGAAAAGTAAGATGTGCTTAATTTGGTATTCTGCCAAATCAATTTTTGCCCAGTGAATGATTGCATGTGCGATGATGTAGGCTTGTAAAACGGCGCCCATCCCTGTAAAAAGGGACACATTTATTGGAACCTGGCTATAAGCATTAATGGCAAAAGCGCCCAGAAAAATAGCGGGTAAAATTCGAGGGCCATAAACCAAAGTGGCCCCTAGTGCAATGCCAGCTGGGATCCAAACGGCAGTGACAAAACCCGGCGGCACCGCAAGTAATGAGCAAAAATACCCGGTTAAGAAGTAACAGGTGGCAATATAAGCATTGAGCTCAATAGAGGAGGCTCTTTTCTTATGTTGATTCGTTGCCATAGCAATCCCTTGTTAAGTCATTATTAAAGCATATCACACAGCACCTCCTGCTTAACAGGTAGAAAGACTTGACCCCATCTCCCTCTCAACGCATTATCCCCTTTTCATGCACAGGAAATTATAGTGGCCGATCACATACAACGTTTTTTATTTGCCGATTTGAACATTCGTGGCGCCTTAGTGCGTTTGGAAACCAGCTTTCAAACGATTATTGCTCAGCATCACTATCCTCGTGCCATTGCTGAGCTTTTGGGGCAGGCACTGCTTGCCACCGTGCTCATGGCGAGTAGCATTAAATTTAAGGGCCAAATTACCGTGCAGTTTCAAGGCGAGGGTCCTTTGGAGCTTCTGGTAGCGAAATGTGATCACTTAAATAACATTAGAGGATTGGCTCAATGGGTGACAGATGCCTTGGCGGGTGATGTGGTTTCGGCGATTAGTGCTGGATCCCTGGTTGTCACGATTGATCCTGATAATCAAGTTAAACCCTATCAAAGTGTGGTGCCGGTGGAGAACCGGACCATTGCGGGCGCTCTCGAACATTATTTCAACTTATCAGAACAATTGGCGACTCGTTTTTGGCTGCAAGTGGTGGAGGGGCAAGCCTTTGGTTTGATGTTACAGGCCATGCCTGGTGAGTCCTCCGAGGATTTTGCGAGAATTGCGCAAGAAGTGCAGAAGAATTTAGAGCTTCAACAGGTTTTAAAAGAAGAAAATGCGGCTATTTTGCAAAATATATTTTCAGAATCAATTCGTTTATATGAATCAGAGCCTATTCAATTTCGCTGCACCTGTACGATAGAGCGCATGGAAGATGCGGTAAAAACCTTCGGAGAAGAAGAGGCGCGGGATATTTTGCTAACGAGCCAAGAAGTGGTGGTGACCTGCGAATATTGCAATCACGAATATGCTTTTACAAAAGAGGATATCGATCAAATTTTTTCTGAAGAGAATGATTAATGCCCTTGAACTTTTGGCACTAGCCCCCATCTCTTCTACGTGCCCCCATTGAGGGGGAGAACTTTAAACAACAACTAAGATTGATGGAGAGTAAACGCTATGAAGATTCGTCCATTGCACGATCGTGTCGTAATTAAGCGTGTAGAAGATGAACGTACCTCCCCAGGTGGTATTGTGATTCCTGACACAGCGGCTGAAAAACCGATGCGCGGCGAAGTGGTGGCCATTGGCCCCGGCAAAATGTTAAATGACGGTAAATTGATTCCACTCGGTTTAAAACCCGGCGATCAAGTGTTATTTGGCAAATATTCTGGTACCGAAGTGAAAATTTCAGGTACTGATTTGTTAGTGATGCGTGAAGACGA
Source organism: uncultured Gammaproteobacteria bacterium (assembly GCA_963711375.1). Taxonomy (GTDB): domain Bacteria; phylum Pseudomonadota; class Gammaproteobacteria; order Coxiellales; family Coxiellaceae; genus CAVQDV01. The sequence goes on along the minus strand of CAVQDV010000005.1, from coordinate 451,214 downwards.
CATCATGGGTGTTATTGAGTAATTAGCGAGGAAATAAAGAATGGCAGCTAAAGAATTTCGTTCGGGCGAAAAAGCCCTGCAAGCTCTTAGAAGAGGCGTGGACGTTTTGGCCGGTGCGGTAAAAGTCACCTTGGGTCCAAAAGGCCGTAACGTTGTATTAGATAAAAAATTTGGTGCCCCCACTATCACTAAAGATGGTGTGACTGTTGCCAAAGAAGTTGAATTGGCCGATGAGTTTGAAAACATGGGCGCTCAGATGGTGAAAGAAGTAGCTTCTCAAACTTCCGATATCGCTGGTGATGGCACAACAACGGCAACGGTTTTAGCACAATCTATTTTGACAGAAGGCATTCGATGCGGTAGCTGCTGGTATGAATCCGATGGATTTAAAACGTGGTATTGATAAAGCGGTTATTGCTGCAGTTGAAGCCTTAAAAACAATTTCAAAACCCTGCCCTGATCAAAAATCTATTGCGCAAGTGGGCACGATTTCTGCAAACTCAGATGAAGTCGATCGGTAATATTATTGCTGAAGCAATGGCCAAAGTGGGCAAAGAAGGTGTGATTACCGTTGAAGAAGGTTCTGGTTTAGAAAATGAATTATCTGTGGTTGAAGGTATGCAATTTGACCGTGGTTATTTGTCACCATACTTTATTAATAATCAACAAAACATGAGCGCTAGAATTAGAAGAGTCCTTACATGTTGTTGGTCGATAAGAAAATCTCCAGCATTCGTGATATGTTCCCGTATTGGAAGGCGTTGCGAAATCAGGCCAACCTTTATTGATTAGTGGCTGAAGATGTAGAAGGCGAAGCCTTGGCTACTTTAGTGGTTAACACCATTCGCGGAATCGTGAAAGTGGCGGCTGTTAAAGCTCCTGGATTTGGCGATCGTCGTAAAGCCATGTTGCAAGATATTGCTATTTTGACCGGTGCTAAAGTCATTTCTGAAGAAGTGGGCTTGACCTTAGAAGCGGCTACTATTGATGATCTTGGTACGTGCAAAACGCGTTGTCATTACCAAAGAAAACACCACGATTATTGATGGTGCGGGTGCTGCAGCAGAGACATTAAATCACGTATTGAACAAATTCGTCGTGAAATGGAAGATACCACTTCGGATTATGATCGCGAAAAACTGCAAGAACGTTTGGCAAAATTAGCGGGCGGTGTTGCAGTAATCAAAGTAGGCGCTACAACCGAAGTTGAAATGAAAGAAAAGAAAGCGCGTGTTGAAGATGCTTTGCATGCTACCCGTGCAGCGGTTGAAGAAGGTGTTGTTCCTGGGGGCGGTGTTGCGTTAATTCGTGCCATTCGTGCTCTGGAAAAATTGCAAAGGTGGCTAATGAGGATCAACGCGTGGGTATTGATATTATTCGTCGTGCAATGACTGCTCCTTTGCGTCAAATTGTGACGAACGCTGGTGAAGAAGCCTCTGTTATTTTGTCGAAAGTAATTGAAGCTAATAAAGGTAACTATGGTTATAACGCGGCTACGGGTGAATTTGGTGACATGATTCAAATGGGTATTTTGGATCCAACCAAAGTAACACGTACAGCGTTGCAAAATGCGGCCTCTGTTGCTGGTCTTATGATTACAACCGATTGCATGATTACGGACCTTCCTAAGAAGGACGAAGGTCAAGGCGGCGGTGGTGACATGGGCGGCATGGGAGGTATGGGTGGTATGGGCGGCATGATGTAATCACGCCTCGTTTATCGCTTAATGCAAAAACCCCGGAAATTTCCGGGGTTTTTTTTCAGGAGTTCATGCCTAAGCGAGAACTCCTTCCTAGTATTAACGCTAGCGCTCGGGGGGAGCCTTGCTTCACCTAAGAACCCCCAGCTTTCTCAGCAACCAGGACGATACCAGCAATTACCAGCGGCATTACAGACTCTATGTCGGCAGCCTGAATTAACCACTACACCAGTGCCAGCAACCCAAACACCATTCCTATAGTATCCACCGTGACGGTAACCACCGCGATAGCCTCCATGATAACCACCGTGGTAGCCTCCGTGATAGCCGCCATGATATCCACCATGATGCCCGCCATGATGCCCGCCGTGATGTCCACCATGATGTCCACCTCCGTGATGTCTATGGCCACCGCCATGATGCCCGCCGCCATGAGCGAAAGCGGCACCAGAAACCGAAAGAGCCAGGAAGCTCAATCCTAATGTTACCCCTTTTATCAAATTTAAAGTCTTCATTGGCTTATCTCCTTTTTAGATTGCCTAGGTTAATTGTAGTAGTCGAAAAAAAAATTACTTTTCCAATTTGAATCGATTTGTAACAAAATTAATGCTCATTATCTCCTCTCCCCTTGAGGGTAAGGGTGAGGGGTATTAATTGAGTCCTCCCGCAAGGGAAGAGGTTGCTGTGGAGTTTCTATTTAATATTTCCAGATAATTCGGTATGATCAACCCCCCAATTCAAGAGGATTTACAAAATGCTAGTCAGCCAATTTTTATTAGCCACTGTTAAAGAAACTCCAGCCGATGCCGAAATTATCAGTCACCAACTCATGCTGCGCGCCGGAATGATCCGGAAATTAGCCAGCGGTCTTTACACCTGGTTGCCCTTAGGTTTGCGTACACTACGTAAAGTGGAAAATATCGTGCGCGAAGAAATGAATGGCATTGGCTCGCTAGAATTATTAATGACGATGGTTCAGCCAGCAGAATTATGGGAAGAAAGCGGTCGATGGCAGCAATATGGTCCAGAATTATTACGCATTGCCGATCGGCATAAACGAAATTTTTGCTTAGGGCCGACGCATGAAGAAGTGATTACGGATATTGCACGCCGTGAATTACGCTCTTATCGACAATTACCAATGTGTTTATACCAAGTGGCTACGAAATTCCGCGATGAAATTCGCCCACGTTTTGGCGTAATGCGGGCGCGTGAATTTATCATGAAAGACGCTTACTCTTTTCATGTCGATCAAAAATCTCTGCAAAAAACCTATGATGATATGTATGGCGCTTATTCCCGAATTTTTACTCGCTTAGGCTTAAATTTCCGGGCAGTACTAGCGGACACAGGCTCTATTGGTGGCCATTTTTCGCATGAATTTCAAGTTTTGGCAGAATCCGGGGAAGATGTTTTAGTTTACAGCGATGTCAGTGATTATGCCGCGAATTTAGAACGTGCAGAAAGTGCAGTCCCTTTTGTAAAAAAAGAAGCCCCAAAAGCCTTAGAAAAATTTACAACACCGAATGCGAAAACGATTAAAGCTTTAGAAGAGCAATTTAATATTAAACCCGAAAACGGTGTAAAAACGTTAATTGTAAAAGGCAGCGAATCAAAATTAATTGCCTTAATTTTACGCGGCGATCACGAAATAAATACCATAAAAGCCGAAAAACTTCCTGGCGTATTTTCGCCTCTGACGATGGCGGATGAGGCCGAAATTAAATTAGCCTTAAATTGCAGTGTGGGTTCACTGGGTCCGGTGGATTTACCGATTCCATTTATTGTGGATCGTGACGCCGCCACGTTGCATAATTTTGTGTGTGGTGCAAACGAAGAGGATGTGCATTATAAAAATGTGAATTGGGGGCGCGATGCGCAATGTGAAAATGTCGCAGATTTACGCAATGTATGCGTGGGTGATGCGAGCCCTGATGGAAAGGGTTTTTTGAAATTTGCTCGTGGAATAGAAGTAGGCCATATTTTTCAACTCGGCGATAAATACAGTAAATCAATGAATTTATCAGTGCTCGATGAATCTGGAAAACCTTTGATTCCGCAAATGGGTTGCTATGGAATTGGTGTTTCAAGAATTGTCGCTTCAGCAATTGAACAAAATCACGATGAAAAAGGCATTATTTGGTCAGAGGCTATGGCACCTTTCCAAGTGGCTATCGTTCCCATTGGAATGCAAAAATCGGAACGCGTAAAAGACGCTTCAGAAAAATTATATACAGATTTAAAATCGGCTGGATTTGACGTATTAATGGATGATCGTAACGAAAGACCAGGTGTCATGTTTTCCGACATGGATTTAATCGGCATCCCACATCGCTTGGTCATTTCAGACCGCGGCCTAGAACAAGGCACAGCAGAATACAAAAATCGCCGAAATCCCGATCTCGAGCAGTGGCCAATCACAGAAATTATCTCGAAGTTGCAAGAGGCAGTGGGAGGCAAATCTTTGCGAATATAACGAACCTGCAGAATATTGAAAAGTAACGAAAAAAGGTGAGTAAATGAGAGAGAAAACCTCAAAAAAAAATCGGGAAAAATTTATATCGTCAGGAGACCAATCAATCACAAATGAAGAAAGTGAATCTTTATTTAAAGAAGCTGAGTCATTAATAAAGGCTAAAAACCCCATTAAGGCCAAGGAAATTGCAAATCGATTGGCCGGATGCCGGCAATTTGTTAAAGCTATGGAAATCTACCAGCTATTGCTTATTCACGATGGACGAGAGCATCACATTTTCCACAAAAAAAAGATTGCTTACTATCTAGAGGCCATTGGGAAATATGAGGAATCTTTTCAGCTCATTGAGCAAATTGCACATACAAAGCAAATGGAGGTGCAAGTGTTTTATGAGCTTCGGGCTCGTGTTTTAGTGGCGCTCGGGACGTATAAAGTCGCGATTAACTATTTAAGTAAAAAACCTCTTGAGGGCGAGTTTAGCTCGACAATTATAGGGGTTTTCAATGTAGCCTGTTTATTGATGGGTCGGCGAAAAGAATTCGATAAAACACTCGGCATGTTAGAATTTATTAATAAGCGGTATCCAAATAAACCAGAAATTATTTTAGTTTACGCGGCAAATTTAGGGAAATGTGAGCAGCTTGATAAAGCAGTGACCTTGTTATTCGGTGGTATTCAAACAAACCCAGAGCATATTCAATTAAAAGTTTCCTACGCATTTCATTTAAATAATTTAGGACATTCTGAAAAAGTTATTGAATTTATTAACTCCCTGAAAGATAAAGTTAACGATGAATTATTATATATAAAAGCGATAGCGCACTACGATCTTGGCCAGTTTAAAGAGGCTGAAAAAATTTGCCTAGACTTGCTGGTGAGATCGATAGAAGAACAAAATTATCTAATATTGTTAGCCAAGAGTTATCTTTATCAAAGTGAATATGTCAAGGCAAAAGTTTTATTGAAGCCTTTTGCAGATAAAAATTCTAGGGCTGCTTGGTGGTATGTATATTTATACGAACTTCAGAATAACTTCAAAGAAGCCATAAAACAAGCAGAAGTACATTCTAAGATTTTTCCTAAAGATTCCAAGCTTTATCTCATGCACGCGTTTTTCTTGCAAAAAGAGAAAAGATATTCTGAAAGTGAAAAAGTACTTAGAACAGCTCTAACAAATTGCCCTAATAACCCATATTTACTGCTTCACTTGGCTTTTGCCTTAGAAGGGCTGCGTCGCGATGAGGAAGCAGAGAATTGTTTTTTCGACATAATACAACGGTATCCCGAATTTAGGAGGGCGCATTTTTCCTTTGCACATTTCTACAAAAATATTGAAGAATTTAAGAAATCAGAAAAATGCTTTCTAGAGGGTATAGACCTCTTTCCGGATGACCCAAGCTTCAAGCTTAGTCTTTCCATCCTGTATTTTCAGCATAATTTTTTCTCTAAAGCACGAGAATTCGCAAAGCTTGCTCTTGAACGGAATTCAGCCTATTCGAGCGCACGTTCGGCACTGCAAAAAATCGATACGGCTTCCAAAATACATCATTTGAGGAAAGATAAAGAATATGCGGTGGCCCGCTCCCATGATCCACATAGAATTAAGCGTCACACGATTGCTGAGATGATTAATAAAATTAAATCTTCAACCTTATTATCAGCATACAGAGAATTTTTAGTTGTCGGTGGGTTTCTCACCTATGAAGGCGATAATGATGAAGCAAATTTTTATAATTGTCTAAGGACAAAAGCAGAGTTTGAGAAAACAAGAATAAGCTATTGCGATCAGTCTGAGGCTCACAGAGTAGCTTTAACCCAGTGTCTTGAGAGCTCCATTATGAAAGATCAATCGCGACGTGAACGAGGAATTTACGTAACGGCGCAGAGAAAATTCGAAAATAAAAATTATAAAACAGCCCTCATTCAATTTGAAATTTGTCTTTCTGAACTCAAAAAAATTATTGATGGAATAATCTTGCCAAACTTAAATAGCCCTGAGAATTTTTCAGGAGTGCCTCCTTTATATGAAGGCCCAGTGCATCCACTGGGGCCAGTAATCTCGGCCTGCAAGCAGGTGAAAAAGATAGAAGAAGTGGCTGCCGAAAATCCTATAAAAATGGATGAAACAAATATTTTTGTCCCTAATTCGAATGCTGATTCAAACTTAAATTGTTTTTATGCGCTTTTCTCAGCCTGCAAAAAAATTCTTGTTTCTTCTTTTGAGGAGCCTATTAGATTTAGTAAAAAAACAAATTGAATCGGGGAAAATGACGAAAAATGGGTGTTAGGAATTGCTTTTTTGGGTATTATATGGGACATTTTATACGCTTATACCGAAACTAAAAAGGGGATGAAATGAGGTTAATGTCTACAAAAGCTAGTCAAAAGAACGGCGAATTCAAAGAAGAAGTCTTCGAATTATTCGATAATGAAGACAGTAAATCATTATATGAAAAAGCGAAACGGTTCATAAAGGAAAATAACTCCAAAATGGCCACTAAGATTGCATCCTGTTTGAACAGAAGAGGTGAATATCAAAAAACGATTGAATTGTACAAACTTTTAATTCAACAGAAACTAGGAATAGATATTTTATCTAAAAAAAATCTTGCCCATGTTCTGGAAACCAGCGGAAATTATGAAGAATCATTTTGGTATATTGAGCAAATTGCTTCTAGACGCGAAATGCAGAATCACGAATTTTATGGGTTTAAAGCCCGCGTTTTAGTTGCAATTGGAAAGTTTGATGATGCTATTAAATACTTAAATGACTTGTCTCTGGGTGAGGAAATAATTGTTAATGCTTTTACGATGGCCTGTTATTTAATGGAGAGACGTCGGGAATATGAGAAAACACTAAAAATACTTGAATACATGTATACAAAATATCCTTCTAATCCAACCGTTATTTTAACCTATGTGTCCGATTTGCATAAATGTGGTCAGCTTGATAACTTGTTGTCATTGTTAAGAGCTGGCATACGAAATAATCCGAAAAATGTTGATTTGAAAATTAGCTATGCATTTTATTTAAATAAATTAAATCGTTCTCAGGATGCTATTAATTTTATTGATTCTCTGAGAAATGAAATCACAAACGAATTAATTTATATAAAAGCGATAGCATATTTTGAATTAGGTGAGTATAAAAAATCTGAAGAAAGTTGTGTATTTTTGCTTTTAAAATCCCCAGTTGAAAAAAACATTCGAATATTATTAGCTAAAAGTTATATTTGTCAGGACAAATGTGATAATGCAAGAAAGTTGTTGCCTGCTCTTGCTGCAGAAGATCCAAGAGCTGGCTGGTGGCATGTATATTCCTACGAACGTGAAGGTAACATTAAAAAGGCACTAGAGATTGCAGAAAAATATTCTATAAACTTTCCAAGCGATTTCAAAATTTGTCTGTTATATGCTCGACTTCTTGATAGGCAAAAAAGCTATAGAGAGAGTGAGCAAGTTATTAGAAATGGTTTAACGCATCACCCTAAAGAGGTAGGTCTGCTACTTATGTTGGGTGCTGTTCTACATCGTCAAAATCGAATTCTCGAGGCGGAGACGTGTTATATAAATACAAGAGAATGGCATCCTAATTGTAGTCAGGCCTATCACTGTTTGGCTCGTTTTTATGAAAAAATTGGAGAAATTGCTAGCTCAGAAAAATGCTATCTCGATGCGATTAAGTCTTTTCCAGGTGACGCAACTTTTAAGCTTATTCTTTCTATTTTGTATTATGAAAACAATAATTATGAGAAGGCGCTTAAGTACGCTCGAGAAGCACTTTCACAGAGTACAGAATACTCCGGTGCCATTTCAGCGTTACAAAAATTCGATTTTGGATCTAAAACCGATCCTGTAGCAAAGCGGAAAAACTATGCAGTAGCACATTCCCATGATAGGGATAGAATTAAGCGCCACACAATTCCAATTATGCTTGAAAAAATTCAATATTTACCTTTATTGCCAGAATATAAGAAATTTTTGGTAAAAAATGAACTCGTGCTAGATAGTTCTTCGAAGCCTGAAAACGATCTGAATATGTGCTTAATTCTGATGAAAGAGTTTGAAGAGCTTAGATTGAGTTATTGCGGGGAGTCTGATGCTCATAAAGAAGCATTATCCACGCTTCTTGAGGGCTCTTTGTTGAAAACAAAACCGCGAAGTGCGCGAGGGCTTTACGTTATCGCTGAGGCAAAATTTAAAAATGAAAACTATAATACGGCGAGAATTCAATTTGACAAGTGTTTAATAGCACTAAAAGAAATTATAGCTGGAATAAAACTGCCAAATATAGATGTTTCTGTGCCACCCGCGCTAGAGAAAAAAGAGGAAGTACTTCCGCCGCCAAAAACTCAGGTTTGTCCTCCACTCATGGTCGACAAAGTTGATGAGGGACGTGTGCTAATGAGCGACGCTTCAATTTCGCCTTCCCCTAAAAAAGCGGAATTGAGTGAAAATTGTTTTTATACGTTTTTCAAAAGTTGCAAATATTATATTGGTTCAGTTTTTGAGGAGTCCAATAAGGAAGATATGGACCTTTGTAAAAAGACAAATTAGATAAATAAAGAACACCTAAGAGAAGGAAAAATTGAATGCGAAATTCCGCTTCATAACCGCCAGGCCTCATGTTTTCCGACATGGATTTAATTGGCTTCCCACATCGCTTGGTCATTTGTGGTTTTTGTATTTGTGAATAGTCGTGCTTCAGCTTGTTAGAGCCATTTTTTTTAAGCGCTTTGATTCGATTTTTGCTTCTTTGAGCAGAGAATTCCATTCTGTTGGAGGACGCCCTTTTAGGAGCATTTTTTTAAATACTTGATAGGCATCGGACTTATTGTTGTAGGAACGTTTGGTATCCTCATCATTTATCCAAGCATATACAATAATTTTGCTTTCAAGATGGAATCTAAAAAATAATCGATATTGCTGGAAGAATTTTGCTCGAAACCAATGTTTGTGTTCTTCACCGAGTGTGGTGCCCAGTCGATATTCAGGTAATGTTGGATCTTGAGGGATTTTTTGAAATACAAGTTTTATAATCGCCGCTAGTCTTTTGGCGGCATTTTTCTCCACATATTTTATTGGATCTTTTTGATGAAGTTTTTCAACTTGCAAAAGTAAGGTTTCAAATTGATCTAGAAAAAGTGGGTGTGTGAATAAGGTCCATCCTTTGATTACTAGTGCATCGGGCTTTGTCAATTTTATTCATCCTTTTCAGATAGTGGTGCATCTAAATCAATTTCTACCTTAGAAACTAGTGCTTGTGCACGAGCGGCTAAGGAAGGACTTATTGTACGAAGATGCTTGGGATTTTTCTTAATATCCTCTGCAAGAAATGAAAGAAGATTACCAAGCAGAGGGTCTTCTTCAGTGGAGCGAGAAATCACAACCTGACCATTTTTTTTGAGTGTATAACGGATTTTGTCACGTTTTTCCAAATGCAAGGCTTCTCGAATAAGTTCGGGGATGGTGGTTTGGTAGCGATCCGTCAACGTTGACTCGCTTTGTGGTGATCTAGCCATGGTTTCTCCTGTGTAGGTTAATAGCTAAAGAAGATGGTAATGCAATTGCATTACCATGTCAAGGTCTACCCATTCTTGAATCGGGGAATGGCAAATCGGATTCTTCAAAGTCAGTGGCTAATTCCGCGGAGATTTCGATGGGAAATGGATTGCCAGACCAATCAAATGCAAGATCAATGTCTGAAAATTTTCTAGCTGTTCCCTTGACTCTGGATCCGAATATCCACACTTTTGTATTGGCGGGTAAATGACGTTTTAGCACGGTGTTGATGATTTTTAAGTGTTCTGGCTTTAAGTCAACTAATGGTGTGTTCATTCTTGAACTCGGTCACGTAGTTGTTGCAGCAAGTATTTCGCTTCCTCTGGAATGCATTCCCATTAACAAACCAATCGCAGAAACGCACTTAGTATCGAATAGGCATTAAAGATTGCTTTTAGTTGGATTTTTTGGGATATTTGGCGGCTTCAGAGGTCAGGGATTTTTATGGATAAAATTATGCATGAAGTTCAGAATGAGACGGTTTCATTAAGTTTGGCCCTCTCGCCTGCTGGGCATCTTTATCTTTATACCGATGAACAGAATCAGGAAACGCTTCCGGCAAGTATCGCAGAAAAAATCCATTCTTTTTTTTCTATTGATGGGGCTCGTGGTCTTTTGCGTTTAGGATTAAGTCATTTTAGTGAGCCGCTTCCTTTAAGCTTTTCCTTTTGGAAAAAATTCACGCAAATTTTTATTGCGGAAACTTGCAAGCATACCAATATCGTCGACGGAAAATCACTTATTCCTAAGATTACACTTCCTAGCCAAGAAATTAAAGAATTAATTGAAGAGGCTCCCTTTCTTCGTGGGATCGAAAATTTTAATCTGGAAACGGCCGACATTCTTTGGCAAAATTTGTCTCACTCACTTTTAAAAGAGCTTGAATCTTTCGATGGAAATTTAGATAATTATTTATCCGCCTTTAATGCCGCTTGGAATACGGTGGGAAGAGTTTGCTTCCATTTAGCCGAAAATAAAGCCAATCCCGATTATCCTTTTGCTTTTTTGGCGACCTATACAACTGGCTTATCGCAAGGTGCACAAACGCAGCATTTATCTCTAGGGAAAGCGCTAGAAGAATATTCCAGTAAAAGCCAAAAAAATGTTTTGCTTTCCCTCTTGCTTCCCGTACATAGAGCCGCTGAAAAAAGTACTTTTCTAAAAAACTTGGTGGAATCCAATAAAATTTTTAAACCTCTGGCATGGGGAGCGCTTGAGGCGCACCAATTTCTTAAGGATATTCCCGTTTTTGAAGCAGCGGGTGTTATGGTGCGTGTGCCCAATTGGTGGAATGCGCGCAAACCGCCTCGTGCAACAATTAATGTGACGATTGGTAATAAAAATGAAAGTGCCCTGGGATTAAATGCTTTACTGGATTTTAATCTTCAATATGCGCTGCCATCTGGCGAAAAATTAAGTCAAAAAGAATTTATGACATTATTGGGAAGTACTGATGATTTAGTTCAAATTAAGGGCCAGTGGGTACAGGTGGATTCCGCTAAATTAAATCAGGTATTAATGCATTGGAAAAAAATACAAGCCCAAGTCAAAAATGGAGGCCTTTCCTTTGCGGAAGGCTTGCGTTTACTGGCTGGGCTTTCTCAGCAACAAACTGAGGAGGCCTTGCCAGAAACTCTGGCAGAATGGTCAACCGTTGTCGAAGGCGAGTGGCTAAATTCCACTCTCTCTCGTCTACGCCATCCCGATGAAGCGGGTGAAAAACATCTGAAAAACACGCTAAAAAAATATTTAAACGCCGAATTACGTCCTTACCAAGAAAAAGGTGCGCAGTGGCTGTGGTGGCTTTATAATATTCGCTTAGGGGGCTGTTTAGCCGACGATATGGGCTTAGGAAAAACCATTCAAGTTATTGCATTATTATTGCTGATTAAACATCAAAAATTAAAAAATGAAAATCATCAGCCCCATTTATTAGTTTTACCCGCTTCATTAATTGGCAATTGGCAAGCCGAATTAAATCGATTTGCTCCCGATTTATCCTTCAAAATCGCACATGGTTCTGCTATTCGAAAAGAAGACATCTCATTTTCTGGCGTCGACTTAGTGATGACCACTTACGGAACCCTTCAGCGTCAGGCGGATTTAAGCGAAATATCCTGGAATTTAGTCATTTTAGATGAAGCTCAGGCGATCAAAAATCCGCAGGCCAAACAAACTCGAGCTATAAAATCCCTGAAAAGCCAATTGCGTTTTGCATTGACGGGGACTCCCATTGAAAATCGGCTCTTGGATTTGTGGTCTTTATTTGATTTTGTGGCACCAGGTCTTTTAGGTTCTAGCCGTGTTTTTGCTGATTATAGTAAGGAAAAATCCAATGAATTTGTCGGCGCCATTCGTCGACTCGTTAATCCCTATATTTTAAGGCGTTTAAAAAGTGACAAACGCATTATTCAGGATCTTCCGGATAAAACCGAAATGTCAGCCTTTTGTGCGCTGAGTAAGCAGCAAGTGGGCCTTTATCAACAGGCCGTGAATGAGCTTGCGGCTAAATTAGAAAGTGAGCTGGATAATATTAATCGTCGCGGTTTGGTCATGTCTTATCTTTTGCGATTTAAGCAAATTTGCAATCACCCCAGCCAATGGTTGGGGCATGGGGAATATGTCAATGAACACAGTGGGAAATTTTTACGTTTGAAAGAGCTCTGCGACATTATTCGGGAAAAACAGGAAAAAGTGCTGGTATTTACGCAGTTTCGTGAAATTATTCCCGCATTATGTGCCTTCCTTTCAGAGGTGTTTGGTCGTGAAGGGCTTTTTTTACACGGACAAACCACGGTAAAAGAGCGTGCAAAACGAGTGGAAGAATTTCAAAAGGAGCAGGGGCCACCTTTTTTTGTATTATCACTAAAGGCTGGCGGAACAGGGCTTAATTTAACAGCGGCCTCGCATGTTATTCATTTTGATCGTTGGTGGAATCCAGCTGTCGAAAATCAAGCCACTGATCGTGCTTTTCGAATAGGCCAGAAAAAAAATGTATTGGTGCACAAATTTATTTGTAGGGGAACTATTGAGGAGAAAATCGATAGCTTAATTCTGGCGAAAAAATCCTTATCCAATGAAATTATGGGGCAAGATAATGAGGTGTCATTAACCGAATTATCCAATTCTGAATTAATGAATATGGTAACGCTCGATATTCATCGAGCCTTGACAGAAAATTAGCAGGAGAATTTACTATGGGCAGGGGGCGATATGGTCGATTTGCGCCTTATGTTAGCGTGGCAGAACGTAAGCGTAGGGCGGCGAAAGAGGCGGAAAAATTAAAAAAGAAAGGGCATATTGTAGAGCCCATCGTGCTTGAGGGGAAATCCATCGCCAAAACATTTTGGGGAAAGGCTTGGTGCGATCATTTGGAATCCTATAGCGATTATGAAAACCGTTTGCCTCGCGGCCGCACTTATGTTCGAAATGGTTCTGTAATCGATCTTAAAATGGCAGAGGGTGAAGTGACGGCCATGGTCAGCGGCTCCTCAATTTATAAAGTAAAAATTGCAATTTCTCCAGTGATTAAAGAGAAATGGAATAAAATTGTGGAAGAATGTTCCGGTAAAATCGATTCTTTAATCGAACTTTTGCAAGGAAAATCTTCAAAGGCGGTGATGGAAGTGATGACACATTCTGAAAAAGGCTTATTTCCAGATCCAAATGAAATTAAACTTAATTGTTCTTGCCCGGATTGGGCGGACATGTGTAAACACGTGGCGGCGGTATTGTATGGCGTCGGTTCTCGTCTGGATGTTCGGCCGGAAGATTTATTTTTACTCCGTAAAGCGGATCATGCCGAATTAATTGCTAAAGCTGGCAAAACTTCCTTTTCCAAAGCCCCAGCAGATGACAGCGAACAAATTCTCGCAGACAGTGATTTATCTTCTTTATTTGGCATCGACGTGAAAGATACACCAAAAGCAAAACCCACAAAAAAGGCAGCCAAAAAGAAGGTCCAAAATGCGCCAAAAAAAACAAAGCACAAACCGAAAAAAAATCAGCCCAAAAAAGCACTAAAAAAATCGAAGCCAAAATCTAAGTCATAATACTATCCGCCAAATAGCCCCCAAAAAGGAGCTATTTGGCGGTTTCAGCTCTCGTTTGTACCGCCAAACAGGGGTAAAATCAGAGCTATTTGGCGGTTTAAATTCTTGTTCAAACCGCCAAATAGGGGTAAAATGAAGGCTATTTGGCGGAGGTTCGAGAATTGGGCTTTTATCTTGTTGATAAAAATGAAAATTTTATTGGTCGCGATTCTGAGTGGGATCGTCTTGTGGGTATTGAGAAAATACCAGGCTCCAAGATTATTGTTATGTATGGCCGTCGGCGGGTGGGTAAAACAGAATTGCTGGAGCAGGTGTTTCGCGAAAGAAATTTGCTCAAGTTTGAGGGCTTAGAACGAAAACCAGAGGCCGATCAAATGAATCTAGTCATGCGCGAACTAGCCGCTTATGCTGAACAACCGCTGCTGGCAAAAATTTCAGTTATTGACTGGATCGATGTTTTAAAAAATATAGCCGATTATGTTAAAACAGGTACCTGGACTCTATATTTTGAAGAGCTCCAGTGGCTGGCTCAATATAGGCCCAATTTTGTGGCGGCCTTAAAATATGTCTGGGACAATTATTTTCGGCATAATAAAAAATTAATTATTATTTTATGCGGTTCTTCTCCCTCATTCATGATTAATGAGGTCGTAAAGTCTCGTGCCTTATATAATCGGTCTCAATATGAGATTCCCCTTAGAGAACTTACTATTATTGAGGCCAAAAAAATGTTGCCTCAACATTCAGATCGAGAGGTGATGGATGCTTATTTAACAGTGGGTGGCATGCCGGAATACTTACTGCGTTTTGGTTCAAAAAAATCAGTATATATTACGCTTTATCGTGAGTCTTTTATGTCTGGTGCATTTTTTTCAAAAGAGGCTGATCGGGTATTTACCAGTAGTATGTCAGATAGCAAACATTACAAAAAGATCATCCAATATTTAAGTCGGAAAAAATTTTCTACTCGAAACGAAATATTAAAGCATTTAAAGTTAAAGAGTGGTGGGGAAATTACTGATGTGTTACATGATCTTGAAGTTTGTGGCTTTATCGATAAATATACCCCATTTAATTTAGCGAGCACAAGTACATTAGCACGTTATTGTATTACCGACTCTTATTTGCAATTTTACTTTAAATTTATTCAGCCAATTGAAAAAGATATTGCAAATGGAGATTATGATCAATATCCAGATCAAGTGCTAAAAATGGTGACTTATCAGCAATGGCTGGGCTATGCGTTTGAACGATTTTGCCGAAAATATCATCGCATTATTGCCTCTATGCTAGGGTTTCGTTCAGTGCAGTACAAATCTGGGGCCTACTTTAAGCGTGGGATCATCGAAGAAAACAGTGGCTTTCAAATTGATTTATTGTTTGATCGAGAAGATAAAGTAATCACGATCTGCGAAATTCGATATTCCCAATCCAAAATATCGGTTAAGGTGATTGATGAGTTTGAGAAGAAGCTTGAAAATTTCCCAAATCCCAAGCATAAGACCATTGAGCGAGTATTAATCACGATTAACGGTGCAGATGAAAGTTTAAAGAGAAGGGCCTATTTTGATGTGGTGCTGACTCTCGAAGATTTTTTAAAGCCAAGCTTTTGGGGGAGCTAACATATCTTTTGGAGAGAGGCGAGTGGAATGTCATTCGACAAACTCATGGAATTTTGGGATCAAGCCAAGCAACTTGAACATGATATAAATGAGCACAAAAGGACTTAGAATTATGCCAAAAATAAAAGTAAATGATATTAGCCTATATTATGAGGAATATGGACATGGGGAACCCATTCTTTTGATTGCGGGCTTTGCAGGAGACCATATGGCATGGAGTGGCATTGTTGCCAAATTGTCCCAATACAATAAGGTTATTGTTTTTGATAATCGAGGCTCTGGGCAATCCGATATTCCGGCTGGTCCTTACAGTATTCAACAGCTCGCTGATGATGCTTATCAACTCTGTCTAAAATTGGGAATTTCGAGCGCGAATATTGTTGGCAATTCGATGGGAGGTTTTATCGCTCAAACTTTGGCGTATACGTATCCCAGTTTTGTAAAAAGCCTCGTTATTAGCAATTCGGCAATGAAAGCCAATCCTTGTTTTAATGTATATCTACTAGCTTACTTGGAGCTAAGAAAAGCCTCAGCACCTATGAAATCTTTATTTAAGGGCTCTCTCAGTTGGGTCTATTCTGCGAAATTTCTAAGTATTCCAAACAGAGTAGATGAATTAGTCGAGATTTCGGTCGGCTATCCTTATGCATTTACCATTGAGGGCTATGAGGCTCAATTAGTGGCTTTAAATGAATTTGATTCGACTTTATGGGCGGACAAAATTAAGGCTCCAACACTAGTTGTCGGTTCGGAGCAAGATTTAATTTTTAATCCTGAACGGGTAAAGCTTTTAGCCAACACAATTCCCAAAGCCAAGTATTATGAATTTAAAGGGCTAGGACATTTGCCTTTTATCGAAGAGCCAGATCAATTTGTAGGTTTACTAAAAGATTTTTTTTAATAGCCCTAATCGTTAATGTATATGCTCATAAAAATTTTTCTAAATTAAAAGGACCGGCACTGGTTTTGCACCAGTGCCGGTTTAATAATTTAAGTTTTACCCTACTGTTTAGGACCTTCAAGAAAATTTACATGATCCGCTAAAGATTTGCTTTCTTCTTGTTTCTGATTTTCGACTCTTGGAGAGTTGGCGGGAAATAAATTTGGACTGCCAATTCCAGCATTACCATTAATGACTTTATCAGATTTTAATCCTTGAGCATTGTCGTAAGCTTTTATTTCTTGTTCGCAACACTGAATAATCTCGTTTTGTAGTTTAAGATTCGGTGTTAAGGTGTTGTTGGATATTACCTCACCAGTTGCTCCTCTCAGAACACCTCCGACCGCTTTTTGGATGGCAAGTTCAAGATCAAGATAGGTTTGAATGTAGCCATGCTCATAATTACAACCATCGCTAGCTGTAACAGGACAAACCATGACTTCTAGGCTAATTGGGCATTCAAATTTAGAGAGTGGGGAATTTTCATCCTCAAGATTATAAAGCCCAAGAGATTTCATGTCTTCAATGAGCCCTTCCAGTCTTGCTTTATTTTCATCCAATTTGCTTAGATCGAGCAGCAAAGCCACCTGCTTGTTATTGGGCGGTGAAACCTTTACTACTTGCGGAGCATTCTTCTTAGGCTCATCAGCCTCAAAAAGTGAGAGGTCTGGGTTCTGAGGGTCAAATTTATCTACCTTGGGTTCATCTGCGGGATAGTGTGCATTATTGTCGTTATTGTTGTTTTCTGGAACAATGCGAGCATTATTGTCATTATTATTGTTTTTTCTCTCTGATTTAGAAAAGAAGCCCATACGACTTCCAATTCTTTCTAAAAAACTAGGTTTTTTAGTAGAGTTGACAGGTTCAGGCGTAGAATTATTATGATCTTCCTTGATTGGGTTCAGCTTTTCCAAGTGGCGTTTAGCAGCAAAAATGAGAGCCTTGTCGTGGTCGGGTAAGGTACTATCCACGGGAAACCATGCATCAATATCATGTTCTTGAACAAATTTGTCCATTATTTCTTTGTTTATTGTGTCTTTGCCATATTTAGCGCAATTATTGAGAATGAGGTAAAGGGGTATATTTGCGTCATTCATGTTAGAGCGTACATTCCTGACCCATGCTGATGCCCCTTCTAACGCTCTATTTTGAGTTAAATCGCAAACAATAAAGGCCATGACAGCTTCCCTGTAGTAGACCCGAGTCAAACTGCCAAAGCGTTCTTGCCCGGCGACATCCCAAAGTTGGAGACGTACTACAGCATTAGTTGAGATATTTAATACTTTAAGGGCAAAATCAACGCCAATAGAGGATTTATATTGCATGGAGAAGAGGCTGTGAGTCCAGGTTTTGATGAGACCCGATTTGCCGCAATCAATATCGCCAAGAACTAAGGCTTTAAGGTCGTGCTTTTCTACCGTATCGCTTAATTCAGTTATGTCAGTTCCAGATCTCATAATTTTCCCCAATAGTGGTTGTTATAAGGCGAAAGTGTAGCACCCCAATATTAAGGAAATCTTAAATTTGCTTGGTTTTAGAAGGTTTTCTTTAGGATCTATCTCGATTTTTAAAGAGTGCAAACACGTTTTAGGTATATAATCAAAGTTAACCGCCATCATGCTTCGGGTATAGAAACAAAATGGAATTTTTTCAGTTTAAAAGGTCGCAACCTAATGTGTCGAAATGGCCTATGTTTATTGCTGGACTTTCGCTGGCTTCCATTTTTATTTTTATTTTTCTGTATTTTTTTGATGTCGCTTATTTTAATTTTCCTCTTTACGTCATTATCGTTTTAGGTGGAATTCCATTAATTTTTCAAATACTATTTAAATTACTCAAAGGAAATTTAGGTGCGGATTCATTAGCCGCGATAGCCATTATAAGCGCTGTGATCTTGAAAGAATATTTGGCTGCGGATCTTATTATTCTCATGCTTGCGAGTGGACAAACTCTAGAATCCTATGCGATGCGAAAAGCCTCTTCTGTTTTATTAACGCTTTCGGAGCGCATGCCTTCCGTGGCGCATCGAAAAAGAGGCGGAAAAATAGAGGAAATTGCATTGCTCGACATTTTGATTGGTGATGAGATTATTATTTATCCCCATGAAACCTGCCCCGTGGATGGCATCGTATTAGAAGGGCATGGATCCATGGATGAATCTTATTTAACCGGTGAGCCCTATGAAATATCAAAATCTCCAGGAACACGCGTTTTATCTGGATCCGTAAATGGAATTTCGGTATTAACGATACGCGCAGAAAAATTATCCTCTGATTCGCGATATGCCGCCATTGTGGAGGTCTTAGAAAAAGCCGAGCAACAAAGACCAAAAATTCGACGTCTTGGAGATCAAATAGGAGCTATTTTTGCACCAGTAGCCTTAATTATTGCCGGCGCGGCTTGGTTTTTCACGGGTGAACCGATTCGATTTCTCTCGGTAATTGTCATCGCAACCCCATGTCCCCTGTTAATAGCCATTCCCATCACAATTATTAGTGCTATTTCGTTGGCTGCCCGACGTGCCATCATTATTAAAGACCCAACGGTATTAGAACGCTTGCCCACTTGTCGCACGGCTATTTTTGATAAAACTGGAACTCTCACCTATGGAAAACCGGTATTAACAGAAATTCTGACAGCGCCTCAAGTTAATGCCAATATTATTTTGCAAATGGTCGCGAGTGTAGAGCGATACTCAAAGCATCCACTATCCTCGGCAATTCTTTTAGCCGCCGAGAAAGAATATTTGCCACTCATTGATGCCTCTGAAGCTTATGAGCGGGCAGGAGAGGGATTAATAGGAATGATTAATAATCATAAAATACAGGTGACGGACAGAAAAAAACTGTTGGAAATGAATCCAGAATATTTATCTACATTACCCGAAATATTACCTGGATTAGAATGTATTATTTTATTCGATGATCAATATGCCGCTGTTTTTCGCTTTCATGATGAACCTCGTCCGGAAAGTAAATCTTTTGTTCGTCATCTTGGGCCTTCGCATCAATTTAAAAGAATATTGCTGGTTTCCGGAGATCGTGAATCGGAAGTGCAATCTTTTTCAAAATTGCTGAATATTACTGAAATTTTTGCTTCTCAAACACCCGAACAAAAAATTGAAATCGTGCGAAACGAAAACTCTAAATCGCCAACCTTATTTATGGGAGATGGAATAAATGATGCACCAGCATTAACAGCTGCTACTGTGGGTCTCGCATTTGGAGAATATAACCAAGTAACGGCTCAGGCCTCCGGAGCCGTTATTATGGAAAATACACTTTATAAAGTCGATGAATTAATTCATTTGAGCTTAAAAACTCGTAAAATTGCTTTGCAAAGTGCGCTCGGCGGAATGGCCTTGAGCGTTATCGGAATGACTTTTGCCGCTCTAGGATTTATGCCGCCGGTTGTTGGGGCTATTCTTCAAGAATGTATCGACGTTCTTGCCATTTTAAATGCCTTACGACTTATTTGGGGGCAGGATATTAAAATTGATGTTCCTAAGAATGAGCATTAATCAGCATCTGCCGTTTAATTGGAAAAGACTCAAGCTTATTTTTTCGCGGCGTTTGTTTCCACCCAACGTGCAAAACTTTCAATAAATGTACTTAAGAATTTTTTAGTATCCTCATTATTAAGCTTACCCTTTTCATCCAATAATTTCGAAACGTGGCTAAGATAGGCTTCTGGTTGCTGCATGCAGGGGACATTTAAAAACACGAGGGATTGCCGAAGATGCTGATTAGCACCAAACCCGCCCTGAGCACCTGGTGATGCACTGATGACGCCTCCTGGTTTTCCGGCAAACATACTTTGACCATAGGGACGGGAACCAACATCGATAGCATTTTTTAGTACTCCAGGAACTGAGCGATTATATTCTGGAGTGGCGAACAAGAAGCCATCAAATTCTTTTAGTTCTTGCCGAAACTTAGCCCAAGCAGCCGGTGGATTGCCGTGGTCCTCATCTTCATTGTAAAAAGGCAGCTGCCCAATCTCGACAATTTTCATTTCGAGAGAAGGTGGCGCAAGCTGAATTAATTCAAGGGCAATTTTGCGGTTATAAGATTCTTTGCGAAGACTACCAACCAATACGGCGATTTTTATTTTCATGTTCGTTTTCCTTAACGTTTAATAGAAGGCTCAAGAGGCCTTATACCTGACATTATAACACAGCGATTATCAATATAATTGCTGCGAATTACATTGAGGTTGGCTTGAAAGAGTGGTTTTCAGGTTCGTTTGCACTTAGCTCACCACCATCAGTCTGTGGATTGCTATCACGCTCTGTTTTTGTATCATTGGGGGTAGGGAATGCACAAGCGATGGTTGCAAACATAAGCATTACCACGGCGCCCACTGCAACACCTGCCTTCATTCCTCCACTATCTCCTGCGAGAGTTTCGGCAAACTTTACGCTGGCATTATAAACCATCATTGTAGTATTTAAATAGGGTTGAATTTTTGTTGAGTATTCGGCCAATGTCGAACTAGTGCCCCACCAGGTAAGGCCGAAAGTGGCACTAATGCCTGCTCCAAAACCGCTTATAAAGGCGAAAGTTTGTTTAATTGGATTGCCTCTCATTTTCATTCTCCTCAATTTTTCTGTTATTCGACTGTATTTTATTGGTCAAAAAACGTCAACCCGAAATATCTTAAGAGGAGCTTAACAGTATTCAAAAATGAAAACTGAAACGCTAGGAGTATATTTTAATCGAATTTAAGATTCCCTTAATATTAGTTTGTTATTATGGAGCTATACGAGTAACTTATTGGGGGTGGTATGAGTCGACAAAACATTGTTCAGAGTAAGGTTAGTGAGTTTTTAAATCCGAAGCTTGAAGGCCTGCAGGCTGGGCTTGATGGCTCTGTTGCTGATAAAGTGTGGGCAATTTATTCTTTATTTAAATCAGACATTGATATTTCCAATCGACATAATAAATCGAATATCAATGCAATCCACAGGAAATTAAATGACCCAACAGAATTATTTCACAAGGAAGAAAGGAATAGTCTAATTACGACATTGGATGTTCAATTTGAATTTCGCCGGCAATTATTGACTTATTTAGAGGGTCTAATGCCTCAAGAATTAAAGGCTGCAAAAGAAGCTAATTTTCAAAACGCACGTGATAAAATTACAGAACTCGACAAAGCGGCTACACAAATCAATTTGAAGGCGAGGGTGGGTTCTTCAGCGGGGACATTTGCACTAGGGGTAGTTTTAATGACTCCTTATATCAGCAATTGCGTGGCAGAGGGAGGGATAACATCCTTGGGTGCAGTCTGGGGTGGATTTGGAGCGTTCTTCTTTTTAATGGGAATGGGTTTGGGATCCCACACCGTATACGTAGGCTGCCGTCAAAGAAAGGTCTTGAAATCCTTTGAAAATGTGGATGAATCCGAACACAGCGCCCTTTTTAAACGCGGAAACATTCAAATTAATCCACTGGACGCGGATTTGTTCTCCCAAGACAAACTGATGTGGATAGCGACAAGCCGGATATCAGAAGCTAGCTCTAATGAAGATGTTACTTATAAGGGGCAAAGATTAATCTAAGGAAAGTAAATGCTCAAGCAAACTTTTTTTGTTGAGACAGCAATTCATTTTGAGTGTTCTTCGTATTACTGTCATCCCTAGCTCAGCTCGGGATGAAGATCAAAATGAGTTGTTGCTGTTGGTGTTGGTGTTTGAAGTTGTAATTTAAAATGTCCTCCTCTAAACTGTTTTTTAGGATGTGAACAGAAATAAGGAGGATTGCCGTGGAAAAAATAGGCTTCATAGGGCTCGGAAAAATGGGCAGCCAACTGTGCGTTCGATTATTAAAAGCAGGGCATACCGTCATTGGCTATAACAGAACCAAAGAAAAAGCGAAGCCTCTTATCAAACTCGGCATGAAATGGGCCGATACTCCTAAAGAAATAATTCAAGCCTGCTCCATTATTTTTATGTCGTTGACTGATGATAAAGCGGTTTCTGCCATCATGGAAGGCAGTGATGGTTTATTATCCGCCATGAAAAGCGGAAAATTACTCATCGATATGAGCACGGTGTCGCCAGAAACAAGCCGAAAATTCGCCAGTGAAATTCAGAATAAAGAAGCACAAATGCTAGACGCCCCAATTTCAGGATCACCAATAAGCGTTGAACAAGGAAAAGCCATGATCATGGTGGGTGGCGATTATGAAATTTTTATGAGCGCAAAATCTATTTTAGAATCTATTTGTCCAAATGTATTTTATGTCGGAAAAAATGGAACCGCTCTTTTGCTAAAGCTCGCGATTAATGCCAATTTAGCTGTACAATTCCATGCATTTTCTGAAGGTGTATTATTGGTGCAAAAAGCAGGACTTGATTTAAAGAACGCGATCGAGATTATGACCCATAGCGCAATGGCCTCTCCTGGTGTTCAATATCGCGCTCCCTATATTCTTTCTCCACCAGACGATCCACTATTTACTATTAAAATGATGCAGAAAGATTTATTACTGGCACTGGAGCAAGGTCGTGAATTGGGAGTTCCATTATTAAATACGGCTCTGACAAATGAAATCTTAACTCTAGCTTGTGCTCAGAATTATGGTGATGAAGATTTAGCTTTCCTGTACCAATCTATGAAAAAGAGTTTAGAAAAAAAGAATTAAAAAATATTTTTCTGAACCACTTATTGATAAGATTTATGCGCCTATTGTAATTTAAAAAATCCTCATTTAAGCTGGTTCTTGTATGGCGAGTCCGTGGCTTAATTTGGAATGGTCGCATCATAAGAGGAGTGAATTTGCTTAATTTACCAGAAATCTATGTTAGCACCGATATAGAAACCGACGGTTGGCTGCCGGGAACTAATTCTATGTTGAGTATTGGTTCGGCTGCCTACTTTGGAGATAAGACCTTATTAGGCACTTTTAGTGCTAATTTGGAAACACTGCCAGATGCTGTCGGGAATCCCAAGACAATGAAGTGGTGGGAAACGCAACCAGAAGCTTGGCTTGCATGTCGCGAGAATTGTCTTCCGCCCGAAAAAGTCATGAAGGATTACCTTCTTTGGCTGGAACAATTACCGGGGAGAATAATTTTTGTGGCTTATCCAGTTGCTTTTGATTTCCCATTCGTTAGCTATTATCTCAATAGATTTGCGGGTAAAAATCCATTTGGATTTTCGGCCATTGATATTCGAAGTTATGCCATGGGTCTGCGCGGAAAAGATTATCGACATTCAGGCGTGGATTATTTACCTAAACGATTTTTTGATAATTTGCCCCACACGCACATCGCTGTAGATGATGCTTTAGAGCAGGGTGCATTATTTTGTAATTTGCTCGCAGAACAAATTTTGTAGTTGTATTTACTCTTATCATTACTGACAAAAATATCCTCCTTCACCAGTTACTAGTGCCACTTTATTTTTTAATTAGATTATTCACCTCGATTTTTTAAATAATCTTCTGCGATTTCACCATAAGGCAAAGTAAGATCGCAAATAAAATGCAAAACACTCGTAATTTTTAAAATGGGTAATTCTGCTATCGGCGCAAGGGCATGGGGATGAAGTTCTAAACTGCCAGGGCCCGTCCAAGCGCCTTTAATACTAATGTCTTTTAAATAAGTTTTAGTCAGCTGATTAATTTCGGGTTCGCCATCAACGCCTGCTATATTTTTTAGCAAAAAAACAGGTTTTTTTAGGGATTTTAAGACGATTTCTGGATCTACCAGATGATGCTTGTATCCCATCGTTCCCGTGGCGATTCGGATACTGCCATAATCCAAAGTTCCGATCAATACATCGTCTTCTACGAATAATTTAGGCTTGGCAAATTTTTTCGGAAATCCCCAAATTTCACGCCCACCAGCAATAGGCGCATGGCAATCTAAAAACATCGTGAGAGTTAAGCTGCCTTCTTCACCTTTATGTCGTACGGGAATTACTTGTCCAGATTCGGTATAGTCGCCAAAGCCAGTGGAATCTGGCATGCGAATAAATTCGTATTTGACGACGGGTTCGATGAGTTCTAATCCGGGCGGCAATATAGCTTGCAGCATTTCTCTACTGGTTTCATAGGAAATAATGAAATATTCACGATTAATAAAACGATAGGGGCCTGAAGGATAAGTCCTCATCCATCGCGGGGCAGGCATTGCAAATTCGTTCACAATTTGTTTTTTCATGGAATCCATCCCTTGTAACTTAAGCTTATATTTTAGCATGATTTAGGGTGGGTTAGAACCAAAGACAATGAAGTGGTGGGAAACTAAACCAGAGCCTGGCTGGCATGTCGCGAGAATTGTCTTCCACCCGAAAAAGTAATTAAGGATTACCTTCTTTGGCTGAAACAACAGCCAGGGAGCCCCCAAATTTCTACATGACTAAACAATTGGTGTTATCACCTAAACCTTCTTTACTTTCGTCTTTCTTAGTGAGACCGCCAATTAAAGGCTCGGTAGGCAACTTGTATTCTTCATTATAAACTAACTTCACCAATTCACTTAGAAAACATTCTAACTCGGCAGGATTGGGTTTTTCTAAATTTACTTCGATTTTTTGTGAAATGGGGAAGCCTTCGAAATATTCATCAAGGTGTTCCAGGTCGGATTTTTTTAGGGCTGGGTTACTATTAACCATGACAAAACTAATAATCATATTATAAAGCTGGCCATTCTTTTTTAAACTAGTTAATTGAGACTTTGCATTCTCCAATGTAGTTTCATTAGCAGCATCAACAACCACAACTGTGGCTGCTGCGCTACTATAGAAAATTTGATTTATTTGGCGAAACTGTTCTTTGGCAAAGGTATCCCAAAGATGGATTTTCACTATTCCGATTTTTTCAATTTTTAAAGTTTTTGTTTCAAAACCCACGCCTAGTCTAGTCTCACTTTGAAAGGGATTATTGACTATTGCTTTGATCAGATTGGTTTTCATACTGTTAAGTGAGCTGCCTATAAAAACAAATTTATAAAAGAAATCATATTCGTCATTAATTCCTACTTTAGGCTTGTATTGTTCAAAGATGCTGGGGCCTGGTGTCTTTTTTTCAGGATCTTTTGGTTTTGCAGATTTGTCTTCTGGTTTTGTGTGTTTAAAGAGGCTGGGGTCTGCTGCCGGTGAATTTTGAACTTTGAGTAGATTTGAAAGGTCTCTGTCATAATTATCTCGTTCCTGAGGATCGCTTAAAACTTGGTAAGCTTTCAAAACGAGTCTAAATTGAGCGCTAGTGTCTTTATCAAGATTTTTATCGGGATGAACTTCCAGGACTTTTCTTTTCTTTGCCTCTTTTAATCCGTCAATATCAACATTTCTGTCTACGCCTAAGATTTCATAATGGGTTAGTCGCATCAGGACCTCGAGTTACCAGTTAAAATACCAGACCTGAATTTGACCATAATTTTAACTGAGTTTCAAGATTTTGTTGGTTTCTCTAAATGATGGATTTAATTTTTAAGTTCTCGTATTGTCATCGCGAAGCGGAGATCAATAAGTTGATTATTTTTTAAGTGAGATGGTGGAAGCTCCCTTCAGGACCTGGCCGTAGGATTTTTGATTAAAACCATTTTTCTTAGATAGATTATCTACTTCGATAATATAAGCGTTATTATTAGCTAAAATGCCATACATATTAATTCGGGCTAAATAGTCGCCTATTTGGCAGATAAGAGAGATATTTTTAGCATTATATTTCCCAAGTTTTTTGTTAGTGATTCCTGGGTCTGAAAAAATCTTTGAACAAATTCGACTTTTAATATTCTTGTGGCCAAACATAAATTGTGCGTCGATGAACCCTTGAGAGGCCGCTGCGCTATTAAAGGGAACTGTTTTAATTTTAATGATATTTGCATAGCTGTCCGTGCCAATGCCCCAGGTGTATACATGCGCTGATTTCTCCACTGTTGGGACGTGGTAAGACTGCACCCGGGGTCCCTTGAATTTATTTGGCAATTGCAATGAGAAATCACTATTGGAATACTCTTTAAAATTAGAGTCGGCGGCGGAAGCGGATTGCATGAAGCTAAATCCCAGCACAAAAAAACAAATAAAATTAATTTTAAATATAGATTGCTTCATTTGAGTACCCCTTTTTTCTTCTATAAAAGCTGACAACTATTTAGCCAGCATCTTTTTGCGACTCGTTCAATATAGCATCTCAGGCGGATGTGCTCAAATTGTAAATACCCGGAAGTCAATCCAAAATGAAAATGTCCCCTTTTCCATCGCTTTACCCTCCCTTCTTTAACCCAAGGTTTCTCTGCTTTCTTGCCAAGAGCTAGCTGATTTGAAGCGCCTGGGCTTAAACTGCCACCAGGGGGGTCTTATGTCTATTTCTGAAATTGTCTTTCCAGGAAAGGACCCGTCGGGTTATATTATTGAATCCAGAAAAACGATGATAAAAATCACAGAACAAAGTGGGGTTGAATTTACATTGCGCGATTTACGACGAACCTTTATTACCATCGCAGAATCACTTAATATTCCTGCATACGCATTAAAACGTTTGCTAAATCACAAAATGAATAACGATGTAACAGCAGGTTATATCATAACAGACTATTTTCTAAAATGCATAAAACACAAAGGATGACAACATGATTGAAATTAAAAGAAATGACCTTAATGATGCAATTCAGCTGCATCCTCAAGAATGGCTATCAGTTATTAATTTAAAAACAGGGAAAATATTCTTGATCAGTGATGAGGTGCTTAATATTATTGAAGAAGGCTACGATGACTATCCAGATTGGCAAAAAGAAGATATCGAAGTCGCAAAGCACTATATGGATAATCCAAGAGATTATCTTTCCTTGCCAACGCAACACGATGTCAATGAGTATGAGATGATGGAGGATTTTGCTTCAAGTCTAAAAGATGAAAAAGTGGCCGGCCAGTTATTAATTAGCTTGAGCGGTAAGGGGGCCTTTAGACGCTTTAAAGACAGCGTGATTTTATTGGGCCTTGATAAAGAATGGTATATATTCAGGGACGAAAGATATAAGCAGTTCGCCACCGAATGGTGTGAGGAAAATAAAATAAGTTTGAAGGATGATTGATGTTCATTTACCAATTAACACTTCGAACGTCACCCCGATGGGCCAAGTAGGGACTAAGTTAGGTCGAGCTGGAAATTTTAAATTTATGCAAACCTCCAAGAGGTATTTCTGAAATAATGCAGCAGATAGGCTACGTCTCACGAACAAAATGTAAAAACCGATATCCGCTAATGGAAAGGAAAGCCTGTGTCCTATACCCTTGATTGATTTCCAGCGATGACCACAGAACAAGCTCGCCGCGAAGGCCAAAAAGTCTTGGGGCAAATTTCTGCAAGCGTAAATCCTGTTTTACACAAAAAATCCTTAAAGACAAAAGGCGTTATTCTTTAGGAAGTATTTGCCGATTTTTTAGAAGCTCGAAAAAATTTGAAAGAAACAACGGTGCGTAACTATCAACGGCTGAAATCAAGAACCCCATGACGCCTGTTAAACCACGAAATGAGTAACGACGGAACTGCAGGTTACATCATTACTGATAGCAAACGTTTGCGCAGACCTATGCAGCAAATTACGGATTATTTATTAAAGTGCATGGGAATTGTAGAAACAGTGCCAGTTGAGCTGCATTCGGCACAAAGGGTGTTTTATTCTTTGGTCGATGTCGCAGAAAAAGCACCAAGTAGAGAAGCTTCTCGTCGCGTAGCCCGGGTCTTAGTTTCCCGATATCTGGATATCTTCAGGCTGCACCCAAACTACTTTTCCATTTTTTGATTCACATACCGGATTGCCAGCGCGCTTATGCATCAGCAAGGCGGCATTAATGGCAGACTGAATGATAATTCTGACGCGCTCTGGGTCATTCATAATCTCAGAAATTCTATCTTTATGCTCTTCGGGTTTCATGATATGCCTCTACTAATTGTTGCCATGTACGTTCGTCTCTAATTTCAAGCCCTTTACCCATTTTTGATGCGATAAGTGCAAAAGATCCAGTAATGGAATTATCGTACAATTGCCATGAATCTGCCAGGTCCTTATACAAGCCAAAAAAATTTACTAAGCCAGAACGATATCGGCGACGAATGGTTTCCTCAGGAACTGAGTGTCCTCCTAGTCTAACGCGTTCTTTTACTCGAGAAACAGCTAGATCGGGGCTATCTAGTCTCAAAAAAGTAAGGTGAAAAACGTAGCCAGTAGCTTTTAATCCAGCAATCCAGGTAGCAAAGGAGCGACTTGCTAAAGTTGTTTCAAATGCGAAGTTTTCTCGTTCATCGGCTAGCTGATGTATTCTTCAGATTGATCCATTTCAGGTGATTTTCTTTTAAATCAGCGATGGCATGGTACAGGTTAAACCCATCAACAAAACATGCGACTCGCTTTTTCCCCAATTTTATGATCCCTCAAAACAAAAAAAAACCCGGCAGCACAGGCTAACCGGGTCCAAGAAGGCGTGCCTCCCTGGGATGATGGAGTTATGGTAGTACAAGTGCAGGAAAAATTCAATAGTGTTTTTGGGCGGCGGGCTGTGTCGCTAGCATGTGAGTTGTTCGGTTAATTTTTAAAAGTAAACAGATTGACCTCATGATTTGCTAACTGCTTAAATCTTTCAAATAATGTTTTGTCATCAACCCCATTTAAGTCGGTATAAGGAATGTAATTGAATATGTAGTTCCTATTGCCTCCATTGCCAATTGGGGACGAGATTTTCAAGCAAAAATGATCCTCTTTCGGTGTGTATTCAATGGAAAGGCCGCTCTGACGAGCTTGAGCAACGGCTTTTTTAATCGTTTCTTTAATCTGTTTCATTTTATACCCCCCGCTTATTTTTTTGTTAAATTATAGACATTGGAGATTGCTATTTTTATGAGTATTAAACTCATGTTATCATGGGCACCATGACGAATAATTGAGGTCAAATTTATGAAAGCAGTGCATGATAATGGCGTAGCCCTTGATGTTGAAATTCTAAATTATTACCTCGGCGTCTGCGTAAAGTTAGTCGATGCCTTTTTAGGCGATAATCTTGATCCTCACTATCCTGCCCGCAGGGAAAGCCTTAATCAATTTCTTGAGAATCCTAGCTTGAAAATTGAAGGCCGTGAAAATTTGAATTTAATAGATTTGCAGAATTTTCTGCCCACCCTGGGAGAACAAAATCCCGCTCAGCGTGACGCTGTTCTAGCTTCATTAAAGCAGCATCTCCAAGCTCAACTTCAAGATCATTTTTCCAAGTGTCCTGTAAATTTAATAAAAAATAAAATTCTGCCTAAGCTTTCAAACAAGAGTCAATTTAGTTTTGCGCGAACGGACAAAAGAAATTTCAGTATTTTTGCTGATTTTCTTGTACAAGATCTGGCGCCACAATTGGCTTTGCATGTTGTTCGAGGTCAGCCGGATGAAGCAGAAAAATTAATTCTGAAAAAGAAACGAGTCATTCAGGATGGCAGTCAAAAATCTCTTGCTGATGTAGCTCTGCAGCACGCCAATGTTGAGGATTATTCTCGTCGGCGTTTCCCTGCATACCGATTGAATCCAAATCCTGAGGGTCAAGCTCGTTTTAATCCTAATGCTAGTCCACTGAAACTCAACCGCTGGATTCGTGATTGGTACCTAATAGAAATTTTGTTGATGAATCTGCCTCAAGAATTAAGAGCAAAAGCAAAAGAGCAAATTCAAAATGTAAAACTTTTTGGGTTGGATTACGGAAATGATATGCTGCTGGATGGAGAGGTCACGCAAAAAATGTGTGATGAACAAGGTGCGGCTGTTTTGGATGGTAGAACGTCGGCGATTCTGCGTGGCTGTGAGCTTGTCATGCTGTCGCTTTCTGAAAATGAGAAGATCGATGAGGCAGATTTAAGAGAAATTTCCAAAAAACATGACGAGCAGCCAATTTTAATTAAGCATCGAGGGAAAACTTATTTGTATGGATTTAAAAATAATTTCGCTTCAACGGAATCTGTTCACGAGTGGTGTGTAAGTGAGCTGCAACATCCTGGATTTTCGAAATTAGATTTTCCAACAGAATTCAGAAATCCAAAGCGAAAATATTTAGCCCTTGGAAAAGCCAGCGAAACCTTAACGGAATCCATGCACGCTGAAATTGTACGAACTCACGGTGAAATGGCTTATCCTTATTCTTGCGTTTTAATTTCCATTGCTGGCGATGAAAAGCTTAAAAAGCAAGATCTCGATCGTATTGCTGCTGAAAACTCTAATCAACCGATCTTGCTTAAACAAGAGTCCGCAATTTTTCTCTATGAACATAAATTTGGAGAAGATAAGTGGATCCCCGCAAAATTAATTGATCCAGGATTTCAAGACTTAGCCTTTCCCAAAACAGGATACTGTTCACTAAAATTAACACCGCGCAAAACCAATGAAACCTTGACACAAGAAATGCGTCACGAAATGAGCACAGCTCATAATTTTGTGGATTATCGCGTACAGTGTGGCGTGCCTGTAAAAACTGCACAAGGAATTAAAACACCAGCGCATGTGCAGGTGCTTGGCGAAAGGTGTTTCGATTATCATCCCTTAATAGAAGCGCTCAAAGCTTTCATTGAGGTTCGAACATTATGGGAAAATGCAGACTATCCAGAAGGTTCTTTGCAAGAAGCCGTCGATTATCAATGGAATCGCGTGGTGGGGTTGGTGCAGTGTTATGCGACGGCCTTTTTGGGTCAGCAATATTGTCATCCAAAACGCTCATTCGAGAATGTGAAATTTGATGAGCAGGAGTTCAGAGGCCAAGATCGTAGTTTAAAGTTTTACGATTATACTAAAGAAAAAAATGTTTTTTGGTTTCTCCGGGATTCTGGTTTGGGTTCTGATTTTGGAATTATGCGGGCCTCGCCGCGCGGCGTGGACGTGCATTGCGTGGGGCATGCTCGTTGGGCGGGGTGGGGGGCTGCCGCCCTTGATTTACCGGCCATCGAGACCCTATGTGAAGTAAGCTCTGAAAGATTGGCTAGTGTTGAGCAAAAGTATCTTGATGACGCTGTAGCTCCATCAAATTCTTTTGGCTAGATTTTTGTGCTTCGTAAATAATGCTGCGGCTGCCGCCGCATCTAGTATATTCCAGCAGCTATTTGCGAGAAACCGTAATAGTTCACCATATTGCCAAATTTCAGAAGTGCTTACCCACCACGTAGTCCAACGAGCCAAATAAAGTCTAATTTTTTGGGTAGAAAACCCATCCTGTTCCATCAACCTAACTTGCTCGCGTGCTTTTCGCAAAGTCCTCGCATGAGGCCTAATTTGCGGCTGTATTTTCTGCTTATTTTCAGGACTAAAATCACGGCTACCCCCCCCGATCAAAAGAAGCTCTCGATTTTGTAAAGCGGCATCTCCCCATTTCTAGTCGATTTGATCCAAATCAGATTGAATGAATTGACGAGTTAGCTTTGCCATTGTTGGCGGTTAGGGAAGCAATTATTAATGCAATTTGTCATAGAGATTATTCAGTTCGAGCTGGAGATATTTCTCTGAATATTTTTAAAGATGCATTGGAGATTCATAATATCGGACACCTTTTTGGTGGCTTAACAGTGGAGGGCCGCAAAAAGAGGTAAAAGTAATTTCCGCGAGGCTGACAGACAGGCAGATTGAAATTATTGCTATCTTACAAAAGAATGGCGCATTGTCGACAAATGATTTACGCGCCAAATTTGTGTCGCCTTTATCAGAGCGCACTATTAGAAATGAGCTTAAGCGCCTATTGGAGTTGGGAAAAATCAAGGCTGAAGGAGAGACGAATAAGAGAAAGTGGTTATTGGCTAACTCTTGATTTAAACTTCGGCAAAACTTTTGGTAGTTTAGAAAAGCCATTAAAAATATTGAGTTATAAGTTATTGGGATGGCGCATTCTAGCTCCAAATGCGCCTGGTGCCCAAAAGATAAATGTCTGTTTTGCCCTTGTTGTATAAATTGAGTTGCGATTGGGCGGGAAATAACAGTTAATAATATTCCAATGCAAAAGCCGGGTAGACTTATTGCATGTGGTACTTCTTTAACTACAAACTGCAGGAAGCCAAAGAGAAGAGTCAGTCCGAGGCTTAAAATAGAGAATATGTTCATTTTGTTAGTTTTCCCATTATACACACATTAAGCTAAGGATATTTTTTTATAGAGCATATTCCAGAGGTCTTCCGCATACTTTGGTTCCAGCTTCATTGAATATGTGCTCCGGTAGTAGGCTGGCTTTTAAGTGCTTTTGTTTAATCTTAATTGTGTTTACTTTGCTTCGAATTTCGCGTGCAATTTCGTATCGATTCGGAGGTGTTAGAATAACGAGCTCTTTTTTCGGAAAAGTATCCAATACTAAATCGATGGGCGGGCATAAATCGGAATCAGCTGTGATCAGTAAAGCCTTATCAAAACTGTCAAGGTGTGCTTGATGAATTAATTGGATCGCAAAATTTACATCGCTTTGCTTTTCTTCATGAGCGCACCATTTTGCTCCACATTTAAGACATTTTTTTTGTTTTTCTTTGAAATGACCGATGATTGGGGTTACGCCCACCGCTGTTTGGGCCTGAACATAAATTTTGTGTCGTCTATATGGTCCTACTAGCCATGTCGGGTAGGCGGTAAAGTAGAAGACGGATTCTAATGTTTCTTGTGTGGGTTTTACGAATGCTTCGGCTAGCTTCCAAAGATTGATCCATTTCAGGTGATTTTCTTTTAAATCGGCGATGGCATGGTACAGGTTAAACCCATCAACAAAACATGCGACTCGCTTTTTTCCCAATTTTTCGATCCCTCAAAATAAAAAACCCGGCAGCACAGGCTAACCGGGTCCAAGAAGGCGTGCCTCCCTGGGATGATGGAGTTATGGTAGTACAAGTGCAGGAAAAATTCAATAGTGTTTTTGGGCGGCGGGCTGTGTCGCTAGCATGTGAGTTGTTCGGTTAATTTTTAAAAGTAAACAGATTGACCTCATGATTTGCTAACTGCTTAAATCTTTCAAATAATGTTTTGTCATCAACCCCATTTAAGTCGGTATAAGGAATGTAATTGAATATGTAGTTCCTATTGCCTCCATTGCCAATTGGGGACGAGATTTTCAAGCAAAAATGATCCTCTTTCGGTGTGTATTCAATGGAAAGGCCGCTCTGACGAGCTTGAGCAACGGCTTTTTTAATCGTTTCTTTAATCTGTTTCATTTTATACCCCCCGCTTATTTTTTTGTTAAATTATAGACATTGGAGATTGCTATTTTTATGAGTATTAAACTCATGTTATCATGGGCACCATGACGAATAATTGAGGTCAAATTTATGAAAGCAGTGCATGATAATGGCGTAGCCCTTGATGTTGAAATTCTAAATTATTACCTCGGCGTCTGCGTAAAGTTAGTCGATGCCTTTTTAGGCGATAATCTTGATCCTCACTATCCTGCCCGCAGGGAAAGCCTTAATCAATTTCTTGAGAATCCTAGCTTGAAAATTGAAGGCCGTGAAAATTTGAATTTAATAGATTTGCAGAATTTTCTGCCCACCCTGGGAGAACAAAATCCCGCTCAGCGTGACGCTGTTCTAGCTTCATTAAAGCAGCATCTCCAAGCTCAACTTCAAGATCATTTTTCCAAGTGTCCTGTAAATTTAATAAAAAATAAAATTCTGCCTAAGCTTTCAAACAAGAGTCAATTTAGTTTTGCGCGAACGGACAAAAGAAATTTCAGTATTTTTGCTGATTTTCTTGTACAAGATCTGGCGCCACAATTGGCTTTGCATGTTGTTCGAGGTCAGCCGGATGAAGCAGAAAAATTAATTCTGAAAAAGAAACGAGTCATTCAGGATGGCAGTCAAAAATCTCTTGCTGATGTAGCTCTGCAGCACGCCAATGTTGAGGATTATTCTCGTCGGCGTTTCCCTGCATACCGATTGAATCCAAATCCTGAGGGTCAAGCTCGTTTTAATCCTAATGCTAGTCCACTGAAACTCAACCGCTGGATTCGTGATTGGTGCCTAATAGAAATTTTGTTGATGAATCTGCCTCAAGAATTAAGAGCAAAAGCAAAAGAGCAAATTCAAAATGTAAAACTTTTTGGGTTGGATTACGGAAATGATATGCTGCTGGATGGAGAGGTCACGCAAAAAATGTGTGATGAACAAGGTGCGGCTGTTTTGGATGGTAGAACGTCGGCGATTCTGCGTGGCTGTGAGCTTGTCATGCTGTCGCTTTCTGAAAATGAGAAGATCGATGAGGCAGACTTAAGAGAAATTTCCAAAAAACATGACGAGCAGCCAATTTTAATTAAGCATCGAGGGAAAACTTATTTGTATGGATTTAAAAATAATTTCGCTTCAACGGAATCTGTTCACGAGTGGTGTGTAAGTGAGCTGCAACATCCTGGATTTTCGAAATTAGATTTTCCAACAGAATTCAGAAATCCAAAGCGAAAATATTTAGCCCTTAGAAAAGCCAGCGAAACCTTAACGGAATCCATGCACGCTGAAATTGTACGAACTCACGGTGAAATGGCTTATCCTTATTCTTGCGTTTTAATTTCCATTGCTGGCGATGAAAAGCTTAAAAAGCAAGATCTCGATCGTATTGCTGCTGAAAACTCTAATCAACCGATCTTGCTTAAACAAGAGTCCGCAATTTTTCTCTATGAACATAAATTTGGAGAAGATAAGTGGATCCCCGCAAAATTAATTGATCCAGGATTTCAAGAATTAGCCTTTCCCAAAACAGAATACTGTTCACTAAAATTAACACCGCGCAAAACCAATGAAACCTTGACACAAGAAATGCGTCACGAAATGAGCACAGCTCATAATTTTGTGGATTATCGCGTACAGTGTGGCGTGCCTGTAAAAACTGCACAAGGAATTAAAACACCAGCGCATGTGCAGGTGCTTGGCGAAAGGTGTTTCGATTATCATCCCTTAATAGAAGCGCTCAAAGCTTTCATTGAGGTTCGAACATTATGGGAAAATGCAGACTATCCAGAAGGTTCTTTGCAAGAAGCCGTCGATTATCAATGGAATCGCGTGGTGGGGTGGGTGCAGTGTTATGCGACGGCCTTTTTGGGTCAGCAATATTGTCATCCAAAACGCTCATTCGAGAATGTGAAATTTGATGAGCCGGAGTTCAGAGGCCAAGATCGTAGTTTAGAGTTTTACGATTCTACTAAAGAAAAAAATGTTTTTTGGTTTCTCCGGGATTCTGGTTTGGGTTCTGATTTTGGAATTATGCGTGGCAGCGCGCCTCGCTCTGGCGCGTGGCGTCTGCGTGGGGGCTGGGCGGCGAAGGCGTTGTTGCGGGGGGCTGCCCTTGATTTAACGGCCATCGAGACCCTATGTGAAGTAAGCTCTGAAAGATTGGCTAGTGTTGAGCAAAAGTATCTTGATGACGCCGTAGCTCCATCAAATTCTTTTGG
The DNA here is from genome assembly GCA_963711375.1 of uncultured Gammaproteobacteria bacterium. Classification (GTDB taxonomy): domain Bacteria; phylum Pseudomonadota; class Gammaproteobacteria; order Coxiellales; family Coxiellaceae; genus CAVQDV01. The sequence goes on along the minus strand of CAVQDV010000005.1, from coordinate 415,487 downwards.
CTAGATTTATTGTGCTTCGTAAATAATGCTGCGGCTGCCGCCGCATCTAGTATATTCCAGCAGCTATTTGCGAGATACCATAATAGTTCACCATATTGCCAAATTTCAGAAGTGCTTACCCACCACGTAGTCCAACGAGCCAAATAAAGTCTAATTTTTTGGGTAGAAAACCCATCCTGTTTCATCAACCTAACTTGCTCGCGTGCTTTTCGCAAAGTCCTCGCATGAGGCCTAATTTGCGGCTGTATTTTCTGCTTATTTTCAGGATTAAAATCACGGCTACCTCCTCCCCGATCAAAATTTGAGCATCTGCAGAATCTACGTTGGTGTAATCCGAGGTTCGTGTCCCCGGATAGTCAATTCCAAGAAAATGAAAACCTTTATTAATATTTCCCATTCGGGATTTTTTACGTGACAATTGCAAGCTGACCTCACACCCACAACATCGTGCGTGCGAGGTCAGGTACCAGGTGCGGTACAAGTGCAGGAACGGGATGCTATTGAAGTGTTCAAATTAAATAAAGAAAGGTACATAAATTAGGAGAGAAAGTATGGTTCAGATTACAAATAGAGAGATTGATATGTTGGGTTGGATTAATGGATTAATGGATTGGGGTTTGTGAATATCAATCATATTACAGCTCGATATAAAATTTCGGCAACAACGGCGTATGCGAGGCTTCGTAAAGTGATTAGTGTGGGTTTGTTGAGTTACGAGCGAGTGATTCATAATAAGCCAGGTTGCTATACGGTGACTAAAGAAGGCTCTAAAATGGATTCTATTGAATTGCCGGCGATAAGACAGATATCATTGGCGAAATATAATCATGCTAAATTGATCGCGGATTTGAGCATAAAGTTATCCGAACAATATCAGACAAGATTTATACCCGAGCGGGAATTGCGATTTGAGATGGATTGGGAAGGGGTTGGCAATCGAGGCCATCTGCCTGATGGTGCATTAGACGTTGAGGATAAGCGTGTTGCTATTGAGGTCGAGCTTTCAACCAAGGGCAAGCGACGTTTGCAGAATATAGTAAAAAGCTACCTGAAGAATTTTCAGTACAAGGAAGTGTGGTATTTTTGCGGGAGCAAAGAGGTCAAGAATTTGGTGCAGGAGCAGGCTAGAGGGCATGATTTTATTAAGGTGCATTTGCTATCCGATTGGGTAAGTAATGCATAGAGCGTATTAATTAAGTTGCCGCCAGTGTGATATTCTGGCGGCAAATTTAAAGGTGATTAAAAATGGACTTAGAAAAAATTCAAAAACTTATTTCTAATGGCGAAACAGACGATGTTGAATATAAAAGCTCTGTTGCTGAGCTCGATAAATTAGGATCTGCACTTTGTGGCCAGCTTAACGCAAAAGGCGGCTATGGTTTAATCGGAATTATGGATTCAGGGAAAATTGTTGGAACTGAGGTGACTGAATCGACCAAAATGAAATTAACTGCATTTAAAAATCATTTTGATCCTTGGCCGCATATAGAAATTGATTATGTGCCTCTGCCAGATTCGGACAAACAAATTATTGTGTTTCATTGTAAACCTTCTGATGATGGACCTTATACTTTCAAAGCAAAGCCGTATCTTAAGACTCCATCCGGTGTTAAACCAATGCCATCGGAAAAATACAAAACACTATTGCTAGAGCATGCCGGATTATCGAAAGTGTGGGAGACTTTACCTGCTGCAAATGGCTTCTCATTGAATGATCTTGATCAAAATGAAATTGTAAAAACTTTTAAAATTGGTTTGAGAGAAGGGCGCATCCCGGAGGATGAATATACAGAAAATCCCGTTGAAATTTTGACACACTTTGACTTGATTGAAGGTGACGTACTTAATAATGCTGCAATGGTGCTTTTTGCGAAAAAAATGCCATCTGATTATTCGCAGTGCTTTATTCGAATGGGGCGTTTCATTGATGATACGATGGATGAGGTGATCGATAGCAAGCAAATTCGGGGAAATGCATTTCAATTACTGGATGAGGCTGTCGATTTTGTAAAGCGGCATCTCCCAATTTCTAGTCGATTTGATCCTAATCAGATTGAACGAATTGACGAGTCGGCATTGCCATTATTAGCGGTAAGAGAAGCAATTATTAACGCAATTTGCCATAGAGATTATTCAGTTCGTGCTGGAGATATTTCTTTGAATATTTTTAATGATGCTTTGGAGATTCATAATATCGGGCACCTTTTTGGTGGGCTAACAGTGGATCAGCTTTTTGCAAAACATCCGTCACGTCGGCGCAATGAAAAAATCGCACAGGTATTTCACGCTCGTAAATTGATTGATCGTTTTGGTAGTGGCACTCGGCGCATATTACGCCTTTGCGAAGAACAAGGTTTGCCAGTTCCGGAGTTTTCCGAAGAGTCGGATGGTTTTCAGGTTCGGTTTCTTTTTAAGGAGTCAATTGGTCCAGAAAAATTCCACAAAACTATTGAGGAATCTTTAACACCTCGGCAGGCTGAGATTATTCAAGCCTTGAGGACCTATGGCCCTTTATCCACTAAGGATCTTCGTCAGAAAATACCAAACCCACTGGTTGAGCGCCGTCTGAGAGATGAGCTCAACCGCCTGCAAGAGATGGGATTAATTTCAACTGAAGGCGCCACAGCCTTAAAAAAATGGATATTAATCAATAAGTAATCTTCGGACATATCTTCGGACATCTTCGGACATATCTTCGGACATTTTATGATTGACGCCACTACGAGGGACCAAGTAGGAACCAAGTAGGAACCATGAAGGGCCTAAGTAATATCGAGCTTGAAATTTTAAATTTATGGAAACAACGGTGGCTTTAAGAACGGCAATGGAAGGCGCGCCTGACGTGTTTTCGTTTTAATGATCCTTTTGATTAAGAAGTGATGGCCTTCGTTGGCCTCCTGATAAGGTGTTAAGTAGATTTATTTGTGTGTTTAAGAATATTTAACCAAAAGTTTTGTAATCTAATTTTGGCTTTTATAGTTTCTGATGCGATATTTTCTTTCTGTAGAAGAATAATTTCTTTTTTACGAATTTGATTCATAAAATCAACAATTTTAAAATTCTCCTCGGCAATTCTTTTGCATACACCAGAAAGCAAGCCCTCTTCATTATTTTTTATTCTTATGCCATACCAGTATATCATTTTATCAAAATTTTCTATCCAACGGATCTGTGTTTGAAATGGATTTTTTAAATAATTGTTGGGATAGCCTATTTCATTGTAAAGTTGTTCTATGTATTTCACTATTGTATCGTCATTTAATGTAAGTTTCTCAGATTTTATTTTATTTTTAATCCATTCAACAGACTTTGGTAACCACGGATCAGATTTTAATACGTCTAATCTTTCGGATTTATTGATAAGGCGAAAGTTAGAATCGTAGGGAAAAGAAAGTTTAATGAATTTCTGGTGTTCTGAATTCCCGGAGGTTGGTTGGCTGAAAAATGATCCACATTGATTATAAAGCCGTTCTACCATTGGTGGTGGCAATATGAGATTAAAGCCTTCATTCAGATAATTATTCAAGTCAAAAATTAATACTGAAGCTCTATCGCCAAATTTTTTATGATTAGATTTGCAAGCAAAGTATATCGCAATTTTTGGATCGACAGTTATATCTAAAAAATCAGTCTTAATTCCATAGTGTTGGGCTGCTGATTTTGCATAATTTTTGTCGGAAGAGAGTCCTAAATTTTGAGATGAAATAATTTGATTAAATAATTCTGTGAATAATTTGAGGCACATATCTTCGTATTCTTTATCAGTATGTGCACGAAACAATGAAGCAATAGGTTTATAACTCGAATCACAATGACCTCTATAGACGGGCATAGAAAATCTTGATGTAATACCAAACGCTGCGGTATCCATATTTCTTGCGCAAGTATCAAACATTTCTAAGAATGCCCAGGCATGCCATGGTGATGGTACAAATAGTTCATTTTCTTTCCAGTTTGTTTCGCAGCATTTGATATCATTCAATATTTTTTTGCAGTATGCTTTTTTTAAATTAGAAATTTTTCGGTTTTGGCGTTTCGTAATTTTATTTGGGTTAATATACGGGCCTAAGGTCGGAGGATCAATTTTATAAAACTCCTCATAAAATAATTTTGCAGCATTCATAAATAAAACCTAGTGTTAATCTCTATCTATGGCATACCTTTAACCCATCTGTTATGTGCAGTTGGGCTGAGTTCACGTGCATAAATATTGTGGCTGGCAAAATGGTGTTGTTCATGATCGAGAATAGATCCGATTTTATATAGCCAAGTGTTTACATAGCCAGCATTGCCGTGGACATCTATTTGAAGCTCCCAACCCTGATTTTTTGATCGCACTGTGCCAACATCATTATTTAGTTTGATTTCAAAGTTCGGATCGTTGTAATACTTATCAAGGACTTCCCTCTTGAAAGATACTATTTTTAATTTTTCATTTTCATTTAAATTAGAGGGATCAAAATTTTTCTTTTCAGATATAAAAAAATCATTGTTCATTTTATGAACCTCTTTTTATTGATCACTCACATTATAGGCTATGATAGTAGTAAGAGTGTGACCCCTGAAATGGGAAAGACCCGGAAAGACCTGATTTGAGCTGTCTCTAATGACGATAAATTTATTTTCAATTACACCAAAATTACACACAGCCTAAAATTGGGAATCTGGAAATCATCGTAACTTATTGTTTTTATTGGTGGGCCCACTAGGACTTGAACCTAGGACCAAGGGATTATGAGTCCCCTGCTCTAACCAACTGAGCTATGGGCCCGAGAAAAGAAGAGGAAGACCTTCTTCCTAACCCTCTCCCGCAAGCGGGCGAGGGGATTAATTTAGCTTATCTCCACCTGTTCGGCAAGGGGATAATATTCACCTCGCCCCTTGAGGGAGAGGTCGGCACGCCGTAGGCGTGACGGGCGAGGGGGAAATTAATATCCCCTCAGTAACCCTCTCCCGCAAGGGGAGAGGGGGCAAGAATTGCCATGCGCTCAGAGTTATTCCTCGGTTTCTAGGAAGCTTTGCAATTTTTCGGCGCGGCTGGGGTGGCGCAATTTTCTTAGTGCTTTTGCTTCGATTTGTCGAATACGTTCACGTGTTACGTCAAATTGTTTTCCGACTTCTTCGAGTGTGTGATCGGTATTCATGTCGATACCAAATCGCATGCGCAACACTTTTGCTTCTCGCGCTGTCAGGGAATTTAAGACTTCCTGAGTGGCCTCTTTTAAGCCTTCCATCGTCGCAAAATCGGTTGGGGATTGAGTGTTGATGTCTTCAATAAAATCACCCAAGCTTGAATCTTCGTCTTCGCCAATAGGGGTTTCCATCGAAATGGGTTCTTTCGAAATTTTTAAGACTTTTCGAACTTTATCTTCCGGCATATCCATGCGCTTGCCTAATTCTTCTGGCGTTGGCTCTTGTCCCGTTTCTTGCATAATTTGCCGAGAAATACGATTTAATTTATTGATGGTTTCAATCATATGCACTGGGATACGAATCGTGCGGGCTTGGTCGGCGATAGAACGCGTAATGGCCTGACGAATCCACCACGTTGCATAAGTCGAGAATTTATAACCACGACGATATTCGAATTTATCAACCGCTTTCATTAAACCGATATTGCCTTCTTGAATTAAATCCAAAAATTGCAAGCCGCGGTTTGTGTATTTTTTTGCGATGGAAATAACCAAACGTAAATTCGCCTCGATCATTTCTTTTTTCGCGCGACGGGCTTTGGCTTCGCCGATCGAAACGCGACGATTAACATCTTTGATTTCGCTGATGCTGAGATTGCTAGATTCTTCGATTTCTAGCAGTCTTTTTTGAGCGCGAACAATTTCAGAACGATAGCGCTCAATAATTTTTTCTTTATCTTTATTTTCTTTGACATAGCCATCGAGCCAATCCATATTGGTTTCGTTGCCTGGGAAAGAATGAATAAAGTTTTTGCGTGGCGTTCCCGCTTTGAGAACCAAATATTTTAAAATTTCTTTTTCACTCTCACGTGATTCACGCAATAAATTACGCAATTTCATCGTGTGGCGAACGAATTGTTTTACCGATAATTTGAAACGCGAGAAGAAATCCGCCAGATTTTTTTCGTGCTTAACCGTATTTTTATTTTTACGGCCATATTTTTCAATGCCATTGATGTAACGTTGAAGAAGGCCGCGCAATTCGTCGATTTGCTGTTTGGTATATTCGGGATCTGGGCCGGTGTCGACAAAATCTTCACCCGGGGTTTCCACTTCAGCTTCTTCTTCATCACCTTCTGCTGCTTCCGCAATAATAGGTTCTGCCACTACGACAGGAATCGGTTGAGCTGCATCTTCTTGATCAAAAAACCCGGTAATGAGATCGCTTAAACGGGCTTCTGGGTTGGCTACAATTTTATCGTAATCATCGATAAAATGCGTAACAATTTCGGGATAATGCACGAGGGCCGTCATCACCTGGCGAATTCCATCTTCGATGCGTTTCGCAATAACAATTTCGCCTTCGCGGGTAAGCAATTCCACGCTGCCCATTTCGCGCATGTACATACGCACGGGATCAGCGGTTCGAGTTTCAGAAGCAATCAAGGCTTCTAGGGCGTCCGTGATTTCCTCAACCGGCGCTTCTTCCTCTAAAATTAAGGATTCTTTGTCTGGTGGCACTTCAAAAACTTTAATGCCTAATTGTGTGAGACGAGAGATGATATTTTCCATCTCATTTGGATCCACTAAATCTGCAGGGAGTAAATTCAGCAGGTCTTCGTGAATCAAATAACCTTTTTTGCTGGCTTCTTCTTTTAGCGCTTCTAGAGCATCACGCGCGTCTAGGGTATTAAATTCGGAGTGGTCTTTATTAGATGGCATGGTTTTGTGTCGCCTCTTCCAGTAGGGTAAAACACGACATTATAACGTCTGTTTTGCATCTAATCCACTAACTTTTTCAGGGATTGGGTCTGAAAAAGAGAGATCTGTGATGAACTTACCAGGCACTAACAAGATGCTTTGCTGCCATTTCTGCAGCAGCTCCCTGCAAAATGATTTCAATCGCTCCCTTTTTCAGAGAGGAGATTAGCAAGGAAGTCCCGTTCATCGGGGCTTAAACCCTGGGTGCGAGATTTTTGAATGAGATTTTGCGTGGTTTTTGAGTGTTCCTGAGATAATAAGCGTTCGATGGCGCCATTAAATTCTTCGCGATATCCAGTTGGTGGAATAAATAATTCCATGGCGGCCAGTTCAGCTATGGCTTGCTGGGCTGGCCCTTCTGGCCAATGGGAGAGTAGCTCGCCAATTCCCATGGTGGGTTTTTTCTGGAGGGTGTGAATTAATAAAATCAACTGATCGATGCCAGGCACATGAATTTGTTTCAGACCAGTGAGATCCTTTATTTCATAAGCCAAATCAGGAGATTTTAACAAGAGGGTCATCGCCATCTGCACCAATTTGGACTGAGCATTTTGATTAAAACTTGAGGGCTTAACGCTAGGCGCTTCGGTTTTTTTCATCAGCGATTTTAAATCGATCTCAGCAATTTTGGCTAATTTCTCGGACAAAACAGCATGATAAATTCCGTGGGGCATTTTTTCGATAAGCTCCAAGGCCTCTTGAACAAAATGAGTTTTTCCTGCGAGCGTTGCAATATCGTATTTTTTCGTCAAAATATTGAAAAGCACTTCGGTGATGGATTCGGCTTTTTTGACATGCTGATCAAATTCCGCTTGCCCAATTTTCTGAACCCACGAATCGGGATCTTCACGCTCGGGTAAAAATAAAAAGCGAAATTCAACATCATCTCGAAGCAAAGGTAGGCTCATGGTTAAAGCCTTCCAAGCCGCAGCTTTTCCCGCATTATCACCATCAAAACAAAAGACGAGGCAGGAGGAAAAACGCAGTAATTTTTGAATATGTTTGGGATTAATGGCAGTGCCCAACGTGGCAACACCATAATGAATGCCATGTTGATGGAGTGACACCACATCCATGTAACCCTCAACCACAAGAATGTGACTACTGTTTTTTTGCGTTTGGCGCAATTCATATAATCCGTATAATTCCTGGGATTTATGGAAGACTGGTGTTTCCGGAGAATTTAAATATTTGGGCTGCTCATTCGTGATGGTTCTTCCACCAAAAGCAATGATTCTGCCGCGCACATCTCGAATCGGAAACATCACTCGATTTCGAAATCGATCAAAAGGCCTAGAATTTGGCTTTTCAATCAGCATGCCGGCGTGAATTAAATCTTTTTGCTGAAGGGGATTTTTAAATTCGTGAATTAAATTATCCCATGCCGTTGGAGCAAAGCCGATCATAAATTGTTTCGCGATTTCTCCCGTTAAACCCCTATTTTTCAAGTAGGAAATTGCATCTGGGTGCTGTCGCAATTGTTTCTGATAATATTCGCTGGTGGCTTGAAGTATCGTAAAAAGAGGCGCCGTATTTTCCACGATTGCCGATTTTTCACGAGGAACTTCTAGGCCGAGATGTGAGGCCAAATGCTCGATTGCCTCCACAAATTCCATGCGGTCAAAGGCCATTAAAAATCCGATTACATTTCCATGAGCACCACAGCCAAAGCAATAATAAAATTGTTTGTCAGGACTTACGGTAAAAGAGGGGGTTTTTTCGTCGTGAAAAGGGCAGCAGGCTTGATAATTTCGGCCCTTTTTTTTCAGCGTTATGCGAGGCTGAATTATATCGACGATATCGGCTTTAGAAACGAGATCCTGAATAAAAACTTGCGGAATGCTGCCGCTCATTAGCAGTTCCTGTTGGACTGAACGCGGGTTATCTTAAGCTTCATCAAGACAGGTTTTAGCAGGGATAAGGCGCTAAATTCTCGGGCGCTCATTGGCTAGCCCGCCAATTTGGCTTTGATTTTTGCGCTAACTTCAGACATATCGGCTCGGCCAGCGAGCTTCGGTTTTAAAATTGCCATCACCTTGCCCATGTCTTGCATGGTCTTGGGCTGCACAGCTTGGACGGCGGCTTCAACCTCTGCATCGATTTCGGCAGCGGATAATTGAGCCGGTAAATACAGCATTAAAATCGCCACTTCGGCGTGCTCAATATTCGCTAAATCGGTGCGATTGGCTTTTTCAAATTGCTCGATGGAATCTTTTCGTTGTTTGATCATTTTGTTGATGACAGCAATAACGGCGGCATCGTCCAGCATGATGCGTTCATCCACTTCACGCTGTTTTATAGCGGCTAAAATGAGACGAATGGTGCCCAAACGTTCTTTTTCGTGGGCACGCATCGCCTCTTTCATATCGGCGGTAATTCGTTCTTTCAAAGTTCCATTCATGGGTTAGACCAATTAGTAACGAGTACGTTCGCGATCTAAAGCTTCTTGCTCTTTCATCATCTTTTTAGCATAACGCTTGATGGCAGCCGCATGACGTCGTTTACGTTCTGACGTAGGTTTTTCGTAGAATTCGATCTGACGTAGTTTGGTTGGAATGCCTGCTTTTTCACATGCGCGCTTGAAACGACGCAGAGCAGAGTCAAAGTTTGAATTATCGGGTACAACAACTGTTGGCATAGTGCTTCTTCACCTTCCGTAAATTTAAGCGGTTAAAAGGAAGTCATCTTAGCGGCTTCCCTCCATAAATGCAATATGAAAATGTCGGCGGGGAAAACACTTTCAGTCCAAGGTCTGCCGATAGCGATTAATAGCTATATACAAAGCCACCACCATAAAGAGCAAAATAGGCCACAAATCTGGCCAAATTAAGAGGAATCCATTGCCCTTAAGAAGGATGCCACGGGTGATTCTTAGGAAGTGGGTGAGGGGGAGGATTGTCCCCAGCCATTGTGCCCAGACCGGCATGCCGAAGAAGGGGAACATGAAGCCTGAAAGTAGCAGCGAAGGAAGAAAGAAGAAAAATGAGGCTTGCGAGGCCTGGAGTTGATTTTTCACGAGGCTGGAAAAAGTAAGGCCCACGGATAAATTCGCTGCAATAAAGGGGAAAGCTAGAATTAGCAGCAAGATAATGCTGCCTTCCATTGGCACATCAAATAAAATCCAAGCCGCAATTAAAATTAAGCAGATCTGAATGTAGCCGAGAATAATATAAGGGATAATTTTGCCGAGCATTACCTCGGATGGCAAAACGGGCGTGGCGAGCAATTGTTCCATCGTGCCTCGTTCTCGTTCTCGCGCAATCGCTATACTGGTAATTAAGACCATGGTCATGGTGAGCACAACGCCCATTAATCCTGGAACGATATTATATTGCGTAATTTGTTCGGGATTATATTTGGCGTGAACCACAACTTCCATCGTAGGAGCGGGGTTTTGTAAATTCGCTGTTGGACCTTGTAATAAGGGATTTAAAATCACGGGACCTAATGTCTGGATGGCTCCGAAAGCATAAGCGGAGGCCACGGGATCCGTTGCATCGGCTTCTATTAATATTTGTGGTTTATGATTTCGGACAAATCGATCGGTAAAATTAGGGGGAATATGAATCGCAAATAATATTTTTCCTTGCGCTAATAACTTTTGGGTTTCGGCCTCTGATTTTGGAAAATATCTAATATCAAAATAGGAGGTGTTTGCAATTCCCTGTACAATTTGTCTGGTGTAGCTACTGTAATCGGCAATTTGAAGTGCGGTGGGCAGATTTTTTGGATTCATATTAATGGCAAAGCCAAATAAAATTAATTGCATGAGCGGAATGCCAATAATCATGGCGAAAGTTAAACGATCGCGGCGCATCTGAATAAATTCTTTAATTAAAATGGCGAGGAATCGAGAAAAAGAAAATCCCATTATTTTCCCTCCTCGTCGGTAACCAGCATGATAAAAATGTCTTCAATTCCGGGTGTGATTTCTTCGCTAGATTCAATTGGGGCTTTTAAGTTTTGTAAACTTGTGGCGATTAAATTTTTGTCTTGCCCAGTGATATGGAGTTGATTTCCGAAAGGAACCACGGAAATCCCAGGGATTTTGTTAAGTTCTTCCTGGACAAGATAGGGTTTTGGGGTAATGACTTGCCACGTGTGTAAATTAACTTTCTCTAAAATTTCTGGATAGGTTCCACGAGTGAGAATTTTTCCCTTTGCGATAAAAGCGAGTCGATTACAGCGGTCGGCTTCATCCATGTAGTGTGTGCTGACGAGTGTCGTAATGCCTTGTCCAGATAAACGGTGGATGGAAGTCCAAAATTCTCGGCGTGATTTTGGGTCCACACCGGCAGTGGGTTCGTCGAGTAATAATAATTGGGGGTCATGAAGTAATGCGGCTGCCAAGGATAAACGCTGTTTTAATCCACCGGATAAAGTGCCGGCGAGCTGGTTGCGTCTTTCAAGAAAATTAAATTCTTCGAGAGATTTTTCAATTTTGTCTTCTCGATTTTTTATGGAATATAATCGTGCTACAAAATCTAAATTTTCATAAATGGTAAGTTCGTTGTATAAGGTAAAGCTCTGAGTCATATACCCGACGTGAGGTTTAATTTCTCGGGACTGGGTGAGAACGGTATAACCTAGGCAAGTTCCCTCGACAGAATCGGGTACCAGGAGTCCACAAAGCATTCGAATAGTAGTTGTTTTTCCGCTGCCATTTGGGCCTAAAAAACCGTAAATTTCGCCTTTTTTTACCTGCAAATTAATACCATCAACTGCTGGAACACCGTCAAAGGATTTTCGTAAATCTCGGACGTCGATGGCGAGTTCTTCATTTTTCATGCACGAGCACCGTAACGGGTTGGCCAGGATGGTAGTCGAGTGCAGTTGCGGGTGGTAGTGCGGCTTCTACTCGGTAAACTAGCTGTTCTCGTGTATTTTGGCTGTAAATAACGGGTGGAGTATATTCAGCTTGAGTGGAAATAAAATCAATGACGGCAGGGGATTTGCCCTTGCAACCATCGCAGGTAAATTCTAAATTTTTATTTAAGGTTATTCCGCTTAACAATGGCTCTGGTACGAAGAAAATAATCTTCACGTTATCGGGGGTGAGTAGCGCTAAAACGGGTTGCCCGACATTGACGAGTTCGCCTTTCCTAAAAAAAGTGTCAAAAACAAGGGATTTTTGGGGGGCGTAAGCGGTTTTTTGATTGATTATCCAGGTCAGTCTTTCTACCTCTGCTGTGTTAGCTTTTAAGGTTTCACGTTGTGCGTCTATTAAATGCGAACGGGATCCTAATTTGGCTTCATTTAAATTTGCCGTGGCTTCTTTGACTTGTTGTAGGGTCGATTGATAATTGGTTTGTGCGGTATCTAAATCCGATTTTGGAACGGCATTTTGTTGGAATAATATCTGCTGACGTTTTAGAGTGATCTTGGCAAGCTCAAAATTGGAGTTTGCTCTTCTAAGTTGGGCCTCAAATGCGGCAATAATGGTGCTTCTTTGGCCCTCGATCAAATTTTGTAAATTTTGATCGGCCGCTTTCAACTGGGCTTTTGCTTGGGCTAATTGGGCTTCCTCAGGATAAGGGTCGAGCGTAAATAATTTTTGTTTTTCTTCCACGCGGTTACCGCGATAAACGAACAAATTTTGTAAGTAACCTGTGCTGTATGAAGAAATGTAGGTATAACGACCTTCGACATAACCCTGAAAGGTTCTAGTATGTCGCCCGCAATCGGCTAGGCTGATAAGCATCAGAATAATGGCGGCGAATTTTAAATACCATGCTTTCATTAACTTCAATTCCTTTTGAGAAGCTTCTTCCATGGTATTCATGTTTCAGGTTTGATGCAAATTATTCCTGAAATTCCCCAAAGAGTGGTGCCTATTCACGCAAGTCTATATACTGCTCCAAGGAGGCCATGATAGTGATCAGAAAAGCGTTTAAGAGTTTTATCCACTTGGAGGCAAGTGGCGGCATCGTGCTATTTATTGCCGCACTGTTGGCGGTGATAATCGCGAATTCCCCCTTGGTCTCTTATTATCAATGGCTCTTTAACTCCGCATTATTGCATCTCATTAATGATGGCCTAATGGCCCTCTTTTTTTTGCTGATTGGGTTAGAAATTAAACGCGAAATGATGGAAGGCGAATTAAATTCCGTGAAGAAGTCCACTTTACCGGCGATAGCGGCGCTGGGGGGCATGTTGGTGCCGGCTCTGATTTTTTTAGCTTTCAATCACTCCAATTTAAAAGCCATAGAAGGTTGGGCGATTCCAACTGCAACCGATATTGCTTTTTCTCTGGGTATTTTAACCTTATTAGGTAAAAGCATTCCTCCAGGTTTGAAAATATTTTTGATGGCCTTGGCGATTTTTGATGATATCGGCGCGATTATTATTATCGCAATTTTTTATACCAATCACATTGCGCATTGGCTTTTATTGGTAGCCATATTATTAGGAGGGCTTTTATTTTTATTTAATCGTTTGGGTGTTACCCGTTACGCTCCGTATTTAATAGTGGGAGCTATTCTGTGGTTTTGCGTTTTAAAATCAGGCGTGCATGCGACTTTGGCTGGAATTGTGTTGGCCTTTGCTATTCCACTACATGATACAAAAAAACCTAAATATTCTCCGCTTGCTCATCTTATCAAATATTTACACCCCTGGGTTGTTTTTGGAGTTTTGCCGCTTTTTGCGTTTGCTAATGCCGGGCTTTCTTTCAAAGAACTTTCTTGGTCGCAAATAATTGCCCCCTTGCCAATGGGAATTGCTTTGGGCTTATTTTTGGGAAAACAAATCGGAATTTCTGGAGCGACACTATTAGCGGTTCGTTTTAAGTGGGCTTATTTACCGCATGGAGTAAAAGCCTTTGGGATTTATGGTGTGAGTTTGGTGGCGGGTGTGGGTTTCACCATGAGCTTGTTTATTGGCGGACTGGCATTTGGCGCTCAGGAAAGTACCCATTTTGCGCAAGTTCAGTTGGGTGTTTTGGTGGGTTCTCTGCTCTCGGGGTTGACGGGTTTTCTATTATTGAGGTATACATATAGGCTAGATAAATGACGAGAGAGGAACTCCAGTCACATTACTTAGGGTATGATTGGGGTAATAAATCAAGATGGTTAGAGTAGTTTTGGCGATTTTTTTGTGTCTACCGCTTTTGGCTTCTGGGATGACAGCGGTGGATTATGAGGCTGATTTACATACCAAAATCAATAGATATGCTCAGTCTTCCCTTCGACATTTTTCCTACTATTTTAAACGTGCAAAAGTCACTTTACCTCCAAAAGAATTAGCCATATTAATTTTTAAGCAAAATAAACGCTTAGATCTTTACGCGCGCGAAAATCATTTAATGACTTGGCAATTTATTCGTTCTTATCGAATATATGCCGCAAGCGGTGGGCCTGGTCCGAAATTAAAATCGGGTGATAATCAAGTTCCAGAAGGTATTTATCGTATCGTGGGATTAAATCCCGATAGCCATTATGATTTGTCTATGCAGCTGAATTATCCGAATAATTTAGATCGAGAATATGCCCTTCAAGATCACCGCATGAATTTGGGAAGCAATATTTTTATTCATGGCAAACATAAGTCCATTGGCTGTGTGGCCATTGGCGATAGCGCCATTGAGCAGCTTTTTCCCTTGGTCTATTTTGTTGGAACAGACAACGTAAAGGTAATAATCGCGCCCGATGATATGCGTGTCAGTGCCCCCGTATATGGTAATAGTCATCCCAGATGGCTCACTGGCCTATATGGAAAAATTAAGATGGCCTTAAGAAACTTCCCAATTCATGCCTAAGAAGATTTTTTTACTGGATTTCTCTGATCAAAATCATTAGGATCTTGGTACGAGTTCTGTGGGAACATCTCAGTGCATGGCGACTGTTGTCCCATCTCCCCTTCGAGCAGAGGGTTACTTAGGGGTATTAAATAAAGGAAAAAAATGTCAACTCCAAAAACATATCATTTCAGTGATTATCTGCCCAGTGAATTTTTAGTAGATCAGGTACATCTCCATTTTGACTTAAAGGACGATGAAACCAAAGTCAAAACGATTATTCATTTTTCCCGTAACCCAAGTGTTAAAAAATCGAATGCCCCCTTAATTTTAAATGGCGAAGACATGCAGCTGGTTCAAGTTTTGCTGGATGGAAAATTGCTAAACGGAGGAGATTATAAAGTTGATAGAACAAGCCTCACCATTTTTTCGCTTCCCGATCAATTTATTTTAGAAACCGATGTTAAAATTAATCCTGCCGCCAATAAAAAATTAACTGGCCTCTATCAATCTGGTGGCAATTATTGCACTCAAAATGAGCCCCACGGGTTTCGACGCATAACCTACTTTTTAGATAGACCCGATGTCATGACGCGTTTTTCGACCACCATTTCAGCCGATAAAACGAAATATCCTTATTTATTATGCAACGGTAATTTAATTGAGCAACGAGATTTGGCCAATAATCGCCATTGGGTTCACTGGTCTGATCCCTCTTTAAAACCCTGTTATTTATTCGCCTTAGTGGCGGGTGATTTTGATTTATTGACAGATAAATTTATTACCCAATCTGGGCGAGAAGTTGCTTTAAAATTATATTTGGAAAAAGGATTTAAAGACCAAGGCGATTACGCTTTAGTTTCTCTGAAAAATGCGATGCGTTGGGACGAAGAAACCTATGGTCGCGAATACGATCTGGATATTTATATGATCGTTGCAGTGAGCGATTTCAATATGGGCGCCATGGAAAACAAGGGCCTCAATATTTTTAATACCAAATATATTTTAGCAAAACCGGAAACCGCTACGGACGACGATTATGTAGCGATTGAATCGGTAATAGGTCACGAATATTTTCATAATTGGTCTGGAAATCGAGTTACCTGTCGGGATTGGTTTCAAATTACATTAAAAGAAGGTTTAACGGTTTTCCGTGATCAGCATTTTACAGAAGATATGACTTCGCGCGGCATTTCTCGCTTGGATTCTTCATCGCTTGTGCGCCTTGCTCAATTTGCCGAAGATGCAAGCCCGATGTCTCACCCTATCCGTCCAGATTCCTATATCGAAGTCAATAATTTTTACACCGTTACGGTCTATCGAAAAGGCTCGGAAGTTATTCGAATGGTGCGCACATTAATAAGTCCGGAATTATTCCGAAAGGGCATGGATTTATATTTTTACCGACATGATGGCCAAGCCGTAACCACCGAAGAATTTATTAAGGCTATGGAAGACGCGAGTGGAAAAGATCTCACTCAATTTCGTATTTGGTATCGTCAAGCCGGCACGCCAGAGCTTAAAATCTCGAGCGAATATGATGCGAAAAATAAAAAATTTTTATTGCATGTAAAGCAGTTTACGCCTCCCACCGCTGGCCAAGATAAGAAAGAATCTCTTCATATGCCTTTGACAGTGGGCTTAGTGAGCGAGCAATGCAGCGATATGCCGCTTCAATTAGAAGGCGAAAATAAGGCCCAAACAGAATCAAAAATTTTGGAAGTAAAATCCGCTGCGCAAACTTTTACCTTTATCAATGTCGATCACAAACCAGTGCCGTCTTTGTTACGTGATTTTTCTGCACCTGTAAAAATTCACTATGATTATACCAACGAAGAATTAGCCTGGCTTTTTCAGTGCGATAGCGATCCTTTTAGTCGCTCTAATGCCGGCCAACAATTAGCATTAAATCTTATTTCAGACTTAGCTTCAAAACCTCGTCAAGAGTGGCAAGAGAGCCCCTTGATTATTGAGGCTTGTCGATATTTATTAGCAACCCCCGCAAGTGATTTAAATTTATTAAGCCAATTATTTGTGCTGCCTTCTGTCGCCTACATCTTGGCGAATAATCCTGTAAAAGATGTAGATGCCATTTTTGAAGGCCGTAATTTTATTAGAGACAGTATCGCAAGAAATTTAGAGGCGGAATTTTTAAAGCATTTTCGTGAATATTCAAATAATGCTCCTTACGAATATAGCGTTACTGAAATGGGAAAACGTAAACTAAAAAATATGTCTCTGATGTATTTAGTGGCTACTCAAAAAACGGAATATCAAAAACTCGCCTTTGAGCAATTTACGAAGACGAATAATATGACGGATGCGATGGGCGCTCTTAATGCGTTGAATCATCAGGCCTCTGATTTCCGAGAAAAAGCGCTTGAAGAATTCTACATGCGTTGGCAAAAAGAACCTTTGGTCGTGAATAAATGGCTGCAATTGCAGGCCACGACTACCTTGCCAGACGCCTTAGATCGCGTTAAGGCTTTGCTATCTCACTCAGGATTTAATATTAACAATCCGAATAATGTTTATGCACTCATTTGTGCCTTCGGCGCAAATACCGTTCGGTTTCACGGGAAAAATGGAGCGGGCTACGAGTTTATTGCGGATCAAGTGATTAAGATCGATCCAAATAATCCCCAGGTGGCCGCTAGAGTGATACAGCCCCTGATTAAGTGGGATGTGGTCGACGAAGCTCGTGGGGCTTTGATGAAGAGGGCCCTAAAGCGCATCGGAAAGCAAAAATCGCTCTCTACCGATGTTTTCGAGGTTATCTCAAAGACGGTTGCTTAGGTTTGTATGGACTCCTTCGGGAAGCTTGCGTATAATCGACTTCCGTTTTGAGGACTTTTTTCATCGAAGCGGGGAAGTTTATGACGAGGTACATTTTTATTACGGGTGGGGTGGTTTCAGCGCTGGGCAAAGGCGTCACTTCGGCCTCCCTGGGCGCCATCTTAGAGGCCAGCGGAATGCGCGTCACGCTACTCAAACTCGATCCCTACATCAACGTTGATCCTGGCACGATGAGCCCCTTCCAACATGGCGAAGTTTTCGTAACTGAAGATGGCGCCGAAACCGATCTCGATTTGGGTTATTACGAACGCTTCGTTCGGACCACCATGACCAAGAAAAATAATTTCACCACGGGGCGAATTTATGCCGATGTCATTCGAAAAGAACGCCGTGGAGATTATTTAGGCGGCACAGTACAAGTGATTCCACATATTACGGATGAAATTAAAAAGAAAATTCGTGAAGGAGCGGATAATTACGATGTGGCTCTCGTCGAAATTGGTGGGACGGTTGGCGATATTGAATCACTGCCATTTTTAGAAGCCATTCGTCAAATGCGTATTGAAATGGGCCCCAAAAATACGCTCTTTATTCATCTCACCTTAGTCCCCTTTATTGCAACGGCAGGGGAAATTAAAACGAAGCCCACGCAGCATTCAGTAAAAGAATTAAGATCCATAGGTATACAACCGGATATTTTAGTATGTCGTTCGGAGCAGCCTATTCCTGATACCGATCGAGCAAAAATCGCCTTATTTACGAATGTTTCTGTGCCTGATGTTTTTTCTCTACCAGATGCTGGAACCATTTATGAAATTCCTCTCATTTTGCAAAAAGAAGGGCTGGGTGAACGTGTTACCGAAAAACTTGATATTCAGGTGAAAAAAGTTGATTTGAGTGAATGGGAAAAAGTAGTGGATGCTCAGAAAAATCCTGATCATCAAGTGCGCATTGCAATGGTCGGAAAATATATTGATTTTGCAGATTCCTATAAATCCTTAATTGAAGCCATCCTTCACGCCGGAATTCACACACGCTCAAAAGTTCACATTGATTATATCGATGCAGAAGAGCTTGTAAAACATGGTACTAAAAGACTCGAAAATGCCCATGCCATTTTAGTGCCTGGCGGCTTCGGGGTGCGCGGAGTGGAAGGTAAAATTTTGGCAGCACAATATGCACGCGAAAATAACATTCCCTATTTAGGAATTTGTCTTGGTTTACAAATTGCGGTGATTGAATATGCCCGTCACGAGCTTCAGCTTCCAGAAGCCAATAGCACCGAATTTGTTAGTCCTTGTCCGGATCCTGTCATTGCTTTAGTGAGCGAATGGCAAACTATTACCGGGGAAAAAGAACATCGCCGTGAAGATGATGACTTAGGCGGCACCATGCGTTTGGGTGGTCAAATTTGTGTATTAGCTAAAAATTCTTTAGCGGAAAAATGCTATGGAAAAAATAAAATTCTTGAGCGTCATCGACATCGATATGAAGTTAACGCCAATTATGTTGAGCGCCTGAAAAAGGCCGGAATTATTGTCTCAGGAATGTCTGAAGATGGTAAATTAGTGGAAATGATAGAGCTTGCTGATCATCCTTGGTTTTTGGCTTGTCAATTTCACCCGGAATTTACCTCTACTCCTCGAGATGGACACCCATTATTTATCGGATTTATTCAGGCCGCTTTAAATCGCTCTGGAAATACCTCTACCTTTGGAAACAAACATGAAAATTGCCAATTATGAAATTAGCTTAAATTCTCCGCTATTATTAATCGCAGGGCCTTGCGTTATTGAGAGTGAGGGGCTTGTGATGGATGTGGCGGGAAAGCTCAAGGAAATCACAAGTCGATTTAAAATTCCCTTTGTATTTAAATCTTCTTACGATAAAGCCAATCGGTCTTCACACTCTACTTTTCGTGGCATGGGTGTTGAGCATGGACTTAAAATATTAGAAAAAGTGCAAAAAGAGCTGGGCGTTTTAGTGTTAACCGATGTGCACGAAGATAGCCCCATCGAAGAAATTGCTTCCGTAGTCGATGTGATGCAAACCCCAGCATTTTTATGTCGTCAGACCAATTATATTCAGCGCGTAGCGGCCTGTGGAAAACCGATGAATATTAAAAAAGGCCAATTTTTAGCGCCTTGGGACATGAAAAATGTTGTAGAAAAAGCCCGTGCTGTTGGCAATGAAAAAATCATGGTTTGTGAACGAGGTTATAGTTTTGGCTACAATAATTTAATTTCTGATATGCGCTCCTTGGTCATTATGCGTGACACGAATGCTCCTGTAATTTTTGATGCCACACATTCGGTGCAGTTACCGGGAGGCTTAGGCACAACTTCTGGTGGTCAGCGAGAATTTATTCCAGCATTAGCCCGTGCCGCTGTTGCGGTTGGAATTGCCGGAATTTTTATGGAGACGCATCCTAATCCTGATCAGGCGTTAAGTGATGGTCCAAATTCATGGCCTCTAGCAAAAATGGAAAATTTGTTGGAAACTTTATTAGAAATCGACGCCATCACAAAAAGAAGCCAAAAAGAGGCAGTTTTAGTGTAGTCTTCTTCCTCTCTCCCCTTCGGGAAAGGTTGATATTATCCCTTCTCCCCTAGCGGGAGAAAGTTACTGAGGGGTAGTTTTTCCCCTCACCCGTCGCGCTGTCGCGCGCCGACCTCTCCCGCAGGGGGAGAGGTAAAAATTAATCAAGGAAAAAAAATGGAAAAAATACAAAAAATTCAAGGCTTCGAAATTTTAGATTCTCGCGGGAACCCAACGGTGGCCTGTGAAGTGACCTTATCCTCGGGAGTGATCGGTGAAAGTGCAGTGCCTTCGGGGGCCTCCACTGGAACAAAAGAAGCTTTAGAATTGCGCGACGGCGATAAAAAACGCTACAACGGCAAGGGTGTTTTAAAAGCAGTTGAACACATTAACGATAGCATAGCTGAAGTATTAATTGGCATGGATCCTTTCATGCAAGAATCCGTTGATAATAAAATGCTGGAATTGGATGGCACTGAAAATAAAAGCCACTTGGGTGCAAATGCAATTCTGGGCGCTTCCTTAGCCGTTGCAACAGCAGCCGCTCGTTCACGTCAATTACCATTGTATCGTTATTTAGGTGGCGACCAAGATTTTATTATGCCAGTACCATTAATGAACGTAATAAATGGCGGTGCGCATGCGAATAATAATCTCGATATCCAGGAATTTATGATCGTTCCTGTCGGTGCGCCAAGCTTTTCAGAGGCCCTTCGTTATGGTGCAGAAATATTTCATGCCTTAAAATCCATGCTTGCAGAAAAAGGCTTAATAACAGCAGTAGGCGATGAAGGTGGTTTTGCACCGGATTTATCAGGCCATGAAGCGGCACTGGATTTATTAATGATGGCTATAGAAAAAGCCGGATTTAAATCTGGGAAAGACGTAGCTTTAGCATTAGATTGTGCGAGCAGTGAGTTTTATCGTGATCACCAATACCACTTAAGTTCTGAAAAAAAATCTTACACCTGCGAAGAATTAATCCAAAAATATGCGCGCTGGATTAAAGATTATCCCATTGTTTCCATCGAAGATGGGTTAAGCGAATTGGACTGGGCCGGCTGGACTTTGCTTACTCAAAAATTAGGTGACAAGGTGCAATTAATTGGCGATGACTTATTCGTAACGAATCCCGCTATTTTTTCAAGGGGTATTCGCGAAGGCGTTGCTAATGCGATTTTAATTAAATTGAATCAAATTGGCACATTAACGGAAACTTTAGCCGCCATTGGTATGGCAAAACGCGCTGATTATGGCGTCATTATTTCCCATCGCTCGGGAGAAACAGCCGATACATTTATTGCCGATTTAGCGGTGGCCACGAATGCCGGACAAATTAAAACGGGCTCTTTATGTCGCTCAGATCGCACGTCTAAATACAATCGTTTATTGAGAATTGAGCAAGAGCTTGGATCTAAAGCAAAATATACTGGTAGTCTGTTAGCAAAAATAGCGGTAAAATAAGGGATGAAAGCCATCGTCCTCGCCCTAGTTTTTCTCATTGCCCTTCTGCAATATGAATTTTGGTTTGCGAAGGGCAGTGTGCGCACCACTCTTAAATTAAAGCAAGATATTGCGTCGCAAGAAAAAGAAAACCAAAAATTTGAAGCTCGTAATGTGGCGATTGAGGCCGATATTAAGGATTTAAAAAAGGGGAATGAATCGATTGAAGAGCACGCTCGAAATGATTTGGGCATGATCAAGGATGGCGAAACATTTTATCGTGTGGTCGATCGCCCACAGCAGAAATAATCTCATGAAAAATACCTACTACGCTATTATTTCCGCTGCAGGCCAAGGTCAGAGAATGGGTGCGGAAAAGCCTAAGCAATATTTAAAAATCTCTGGAAAAACCATTTTAGAATATGCGGTAAATGTTCTAGCCGATTTTCCCTTGATTGAAAAAGTCATTGTTGCTTTGGGGGCGAAAGACCATTATTGGCCGAATTTGCAATTTAATTCGCAACAAAAAATTCTAACGACGCTAGGGGGTTCCACCCGCGCAGAGTCTGTTTTTAATGCTTTAGAAATGCTCAGTGAATTTGCAAATGCGGATGATTGGGTTTTGGTGCATGACGCCGCGCGTCCTTGTCTGCGTTCCACTGATGTCAAACGATTAATTGAAACGGTGGGAGAACATCCTGTGGGTGGTATTTTGGGAATTCCGATAAATGACACCTTAAAACTTGTTAATTCAGCCACTGAGATTATTAAAACACAAGCACGGGAAAATGTGTGGTGCGCACAAACCCCTCAATTATTTCGCTTGGGATTGTTAAAAAAAGCCTTAAAACAAGCATTAAATACATCGCCCATTCCTACTGATGACTGTAGCGCTATTGAAATGATAGGCTTAAAGCCCTTAATGGTTTTAGGGGGTGTGCATAATTTAAAAATCACTTATCCCGATGATTTATTGTTAGCAGAAAAATATTTGAATATGGAGGTCTCTTAATGCGCGTTGGATTTGGTTACGATTCTCATGCTTTTATCGAAGGAAATTACATCTACATCGGGGGTGTGAAAATTGATTTTGACCATAGCGTGCGCTCGCATTCTGATGGCGATGTATTATTACATGCCATTGCCGATGCTTTATTAGGTGGGGCTGCTTTGGGTGATATTGGCCAGCATTTTCCGGACAATGATCCAGCCTACAAAAATATTCCAAGCACAAAAATCCTAGAGAAAATAGCCCACATGTTGTCACTTGAAAATTATTCAATTAATAATATTGATTCCACGGTTATTACAGAATCACCAAAATTGTTCCCCCATATTGAAGCCATTCGAAAAAATATTGCAGCGATATTCAATCTTGAGATAAGGCAGGTGAGCGTTAAGGCAAAGACCAATGAGAAATTGGGCTGGATCGGCCGTGGCGAAGGACTGGCGGCGCAGGCGGTGGTGACTTTGCTCGAGATGTAAAGCTTCGAGCTCCCTCTCCCCCACCACTAATAGCGAGAGCTATTAAAAAATGTTAATATTCAGTAATGAATCTTAAATAAGCGCAGCAATTCCCGCTAAAGCGGGAATTGCTGCAAAAAGCTGGGGGTCCTCAGGGGGAGCAAGGCTCCCCCTGAGCGCCAGCGGTGGGTTCCCCACCGCGCCAGCGTTAATATCAGGAAGGAGTTCCCGCTTTAGCGGGAACTCCTGAAATAAGCGCGGGGTTAGCAGCATGATTAAAATTCTCGTCTCCAATGATGATGGGGTTTATGCTAAAGGAATTGTCGTTCTTGCCGCCGCTTTGCGTGAAATAGCCACTGTTCAAGTGGTTGCCCCCGATCGTAATCGAAGCGGCGCGAGCAACTCCCTATCCTTATCTACGCCACTGCGCGTCAAAACCTTAGAAGATGGAGTAATGAGTGTAGAAGGCACTCCAACCGATTGTGTCCACGTAGCCATAACTGGCCTTTTACAAGAAGCACCCGACATGGTGATTTCTGGAATTAATAATGGCTCCAATTTAGGAGATGATGTATGGTATTCCGGTACTGTAGCAGCCGCAATGGAAGGCCGATTTCTGGGTTTACCCGCCATTGCGGTTTCTCTGGCGAGCGAAGATTGCCGATATTTTGAAACAGCCGCAAAAGTCATTTGCCAGCTAGTGGCTCATATCTTAACTCATAAACTATCGAAAACCACCATTTTAAATGTGAATGTTCCCGATGTGCCTTATCATGAACTTCGAGGAATTGAAATTACCCGTTTGGGCACTCGACACTCCGCAGAACCCACCATTCGCCAAATTGACCCGCGCGGTCATCCGATTTATTGGGTAGGCCCTGCAGGTGCTGAGCAAGATTCAGGGCCCGGCACCGATTTTCATGCTGTGCGCGAAAAGAAAGTGTCTATCACTCCTTTACGTGTGGATTTAACAGATAAGGAAGCCTTTGGCCCCCTTATTGAATGGACTAAGGGTTTGAAAACACCGGCCTGGTGAAAAGGCTTCTGGCCTAAAGAAAAGGAAATCTCATGGCAAAGCAAGTAAAAAAAGCAAAACCAAAAGCAAAGGCAAAAGCGACTCAATGCGAATCTGAATACGCCAAAGAACATGGACCTATTTTTGCGAAGTCGAATCACAAGAAAAAAGTTGATGCCGAAAATGGCCGTATCAAAGACAATGAAATTATTGAAACTAATTCAGAAAAAGAAGAGGACGATTTTGTTAGTGCAGATCCCACCCAAATTTATTTGAAAGAATTAGGCTTTCATCCTTTACTAACTCAAAAAGAAGAGCTGCAAATTGCGAGAAAAATAAAAAAAGGGAATAAAGCAGCACGTCAAAAAATGATTGAAAGCAATTTACGTTTGGTCGTTAAAATTGCTCGTTTTTATTTAAACCGCGGTTTGGCTTTTTTAGATTTAATCGAAGAAGGTAATTTAGGATTAATGACAGCGGTTGAAAAATTTGATCCTGAGCGCGGTTTTCGTTTTTCCACTTATGCTACGTGGTGGATTCGTCAAACGATTGAGCGCGCCATTATGAATCAAAGTCGAACTGTTCGTTTGCCGATTCATGTCATTAAAGAACTTAATATTTATTTGCGCGCGGCGAAACGTTTAGCACAAGAGCTGGATCATCAACCAAGCCCGGAAGAAATTGCGGAATTAATTGATAAACCAATCGATGAAATTCGAGAAGTCATGAGTTTAGCGCCAGATACAACGTCGATCGATAATCCTGTTAATCAAGAAGGCCAAAAAACTTTAGTTGAAACTCTGGCGGATGAAAATAATGTGGATCCCGAGCAATTAATTGAAAATATTGATACCCAAGAGCATATCGAGCGCTGGCTCTCAGAGCTGGATGAACGACATCGAGAAGTCGTGATTCGTCGTTTTGGTTTAATGAACCAAGACCGCGGCACCTTGGAAGAAGTGGGCGAAGCCGTTGGTCTTACCCGAGAACGCGTTCGCCAAATTCAACTCGAAGCCCTTCGCCAACTACGCTTAATGATCGAGCGTGAAGGAAATTTTTGATGAATGTTTCCCCTCCATAGCCAACCTAGGCAAAAGCTCATCGACCCCCTTTATCCCTACTTGCGGAAGAGGGTGACAGGTTTATTTTCGCTTTAAGCCTGATAGCTTTTCATTAAAGTCTAGGGTTTGTTCTGTTTCAGAGCCGTCTTTCTTTTTCTCAAGCGCTTCACTCATAATAGAGAGTGCATGGCTTGCCGTTTGATTCCGTCCACCTTCAAAAAATCGTGGATTATGCCCCGGCAGATGTTGGAGGTGAATTTTCTCTGCGGCTATTACCGCTTTTTTATCTTCTCCAGTAAGATCCATTCCAGACTTGAAAAATGCACTAAGACATTCTGAAAAACATTGTGATGAAATTTTACTTTCTTTGCTCTGTTTAGCGATTTTACTTTTTAAACTAAAATAAGCAGGCTTTTCTTGGCCTAATAAATGCTTGGTAAGTTCTTGGCAGGTTTTATCTCCCGATTTTTCTTTTCTCTCTTGATTTTCAACTAAAAGCAATATTTTACGTCTTTCCTCTGGAATAAAATTCTTCTTGATATTGTCTTCACATGTTGTTAAATCAAGAGAAACACACTTGGGGCTGATAATATTGAGAATATAGTCGGGTGTAATGAGATATCCTAGGTTCATATACTTTAAAATTAATTGAGTCAGTTGAACTAGCTTAAAAAGATAGGGTATAAGATAAGGAGGCGTCTTTTCTTTTAGGATGTCACGATAATCAACGCTAGTGATTTTTTTTGCAGAGCTTGGAGGAATAGTAAAAAGATCAGAGTGAATAAAAATCTGAAATACCGCTAATAAATAAATGGCATTAATTTCATTGTGGTGAGCGGCTTTGCAAATGTACTCGCAACCGATTTCATGATTATGCGGGAAATAAGCTATTCCGTATTCAATCATGGCTATAGAACTTTGTTCAAGATACCAGGAATTTTTTAAGGCGTTTTGCTTGATGAATTCATAGTAAGATGTCCGGGGTAATTCGCCTTGATATCCTGCTTTCATCATGGCTAATGCAGCTTTAGCAGAAGGGTTTTTTTCAGCGGCTTGCTTAAATAATTCCTCCGCTAAGGCAAGATTTTTGCCAAGGCCAAGTGTATCATAGAGGTAAAATTCCCCTAAGAAAAATGCGGCATCATGGGATTTGCTGTGTCGGTAGGCCAACTGAAAATGCGCTAATATTTCGGATCCCATTTTTTTCTTCACTTCAACATCTTGACAGTTATAATAAATCTGGAGCTTCATTACGCCAAGACCAACATGAGCCTCTATTTCCCCTTTTTCTATAGCTTGCTGATAATAATATTTGGCTAATTCACGATTAGGCTGAATTCCGATATATCCGTCTGAATAAAACTCCGCCAAAAGAAAAATTAGGTAAGGAAGTTTATCTCCATTCGTCACTAAAATAGATATAGCTTCTTCAGGGTTCGGTATTGGATCATGCAAGTAGGAGAGAGCGAGATGGGTGAGGCATTTTTTGGTGAGTCGAAATTCCTCGGGCAATTCAAGAATAATATCCCGTGCTTTTTGGAAATTAAGTTTAAATCCAAACTGACCGCAGGAATAGTGACTAGCGATTATTGATAAATACTCGGGCTTATTAGACCGGGCGGCTAAGCATAAATATTTTTTATATTGTTTTTGTAAAGCCTCATTGGAATTCATTTTGGGTATTGTCGAATACACCCAAAGGGCCCATTCAAAAAAATAAATATATTTGTTGAAGTCATTTTTATTTTCTAATGTGTCGAGAAGAATCTGGATTTTCTGAATCTGATTTTGTAGATCGATTAAGAGTTTGTTTTTTGTATCAGGTTTAAGATTTTTCTGTTTTTCAGTTTCTTGGTAAATCTCTTTGGTGTTTGAAAATAAATCTATATGAGTGCCGATGTCCGATTTATATTGGGATTTTATGCGATTATATTTTAAGCTTGTAAGAAGATGAGTAAGTTTATTTTCACTGTTTTCCGGAAGGCGGGAGAGGGTCCAATGAAAAGTGGCAAGAGCATCTGCAAGACTTAAGACTTGGGGTTCTGAATGATTCTTTTGTTTATCAAACAATTCTATTAAAAAGGCTTTTAATTCTTCATCTTGATAAAGTAGAGCTTCCTTGCAAAAATTGTTTACGATTTGCCCTAAATAGAAAATATTTTCATTTTTGAGTTCGCTGTCATTTTTAATTTCAACAAGATTTTTTCTCAGCTCTTTAATGATGCCGGCAGGACTTGTATCAAAGCCTGCGAGGGATAAGGAAGGATCTATGCAAAAAATTTCCGCTAATTGCACACGAGCACTGGGTTCTTGCCCTAAAACGCCAATGGCCACTAAAGGCAGGGCAGCCTTATATTCTTTATTTTCGATGAAATGGAGGGATACGTAACGAGGAAAGATTTTTAGAACGCCTAGTCTAAGGCTTTCAGAAAAGGTTTGAGCTCCGAACATTTCGAGTGGGGGCCTCCCGGGTATTTGCATGACAGAAAAAAGTCTTTCAGAGAAAAATTTTTGTTTGTGAATTTCATGGAAGGTAGTATCCGCCAAACGAAGTGTATTCGGGTGAGCTTTAGGGTCGGGTTTGTAACCCTGGGCAAAATAAGCGATGGCAAGGAGATGTCCTGTATCAGCAGCCTTATTTGCTAAATTAAATTTTTTGTCCGCCTTCATTTCAAGTAGGCTCTGGTGATATATCAAGTGCCCACATTTTGTATTATCTCGAAGAAAGATTTTTACTTTCTGAGTTTTTTTTAATTCAAGCCTTTTTTTGCTTGTAGAATAAAAAAGGCTATGGTCAACTCGGGTCTGATCCAGCCAATTTCCCCATTGGCTAATTGCAGCCCATTTTTGCTGAATTACTGCGCTCATTTCTAACTTATTGGTTAATTCTTGAAGATAAGGAATAGCTTGTAGATGATAGTGTAGAGCCGCAAAAATAAACTTTTCGAGTGCCTCTTGAAGCTTGCCCTCCTCGAAGCATTCAATGCCTTCGTAAAGCGCAAGAGTAGGGTCTCCTTCAGGAAGCTGTAAAATTCGAGCGGCATCAGAAGCTTTTAATTTTTCTAGTTTTATCATTTGTGGGCGCATTGTAATTACCTTTAAAATGAGCGAATACTAGCACCTAAGCCTGGGAAAAGCGATGAACTCCGGCCCCCTTGAGGGAAAAGTAAGCGCTAGCTTTTTCTTGCAAAAGCGCCTGATGGTGCTTATTCTTCCTGCATGAAAATTCTCTTTGTCAAAACGTCCTCAATGGGTGATGTCATTCATGCCCTGCCGGCTATTGTTGATGCGAAACTCGCCCGACCCGATCTTGTGATTGATTGGGTGGTCGAGGAGCGTTATGCGATGATCCCAAAATGGCTGCCTTTGGTCGATCGCGTGATTCCCATTGCCTTTCGTCGCTGGCGCAAAAATCCGCTTAATTTTATTTTTGATAAAGAATTCCGCGCCTTGTGGCGACTCCTGAGAGAGGAAAAATACGATCTCATTATCGATGGTCAGGGCTTGCTAAAAAGTGCCTTGATCTCTCGCATCGCCAAAGGCCCGATTCATGGCTTTGATAAAAAGTCCTCGCGCGAAGGCATTTCTGCACTTTTTTATAAAACCACTTCAAATATTCCCTTTAAAACGCATGCCGTTTATCGACTTCGAAAAATATTCAGCGAGGCACTTTCGTATGAAATGCCTGAAGGGCCAGCGAATTTTGGTTTAAAAGCCCATCAGATTTTTCCGGATATTACTCAGCATAATTCCATCGTTATGTTGCCGAACACCACATGGGCGAATAAGCATTGGCCCGAATCCTATTGGAAGGAACTCATTCGTTTGCTGCATGCTCAAAAAATCGAAATTAGCATTATTTGGGGTACGGCCACTGAAAAAGAGCGTGCTCTGCGTTTGAAGCAGGAACTACCGAATGTTGAAGTGGCACCTCATTTAAATATTGAAGGTGTGGCCAAATTAATTGCGGGTGCGAAAGCGGTTATTGCGGTGGATACGGGTTTTGCACATCTTGCCAATGCCTTTGATATTCCGATGATTGCGATGTTTGGACCGACGAGCCCAGCTTATAATGGGCCGCTGGGCGAGCGCCAAATTATTTTAAACGCGCAATTTCCCTGCGCGCCTTGTTTAAAAAGACGCTGTGAATTTCAAGGAGATGCGCCAGTTTCTCCTGCCTGCTTTTCCACGATTTTGCCCACGAGAGTGTGGGATAATTTAATGACTTTACTAAGGGTAGATTATGATGAAAATAAATGTGTCTGAAATTCTCGAATTACAAAGACAAAAAGTTATCGACTGGCATGGGTCGGAAAATAATCATGATCAGGAAGGTTTTCTAAAAATTGTTGCCGATAATCATTGGATGAATTATCAACTGTGGCATGAAGAAGATAAGGCTCGTCGAGAAGATAAGGGCTTCGAATATGTGTATCACGCTAAGCGCAATATTGATCGCTTTAATCAAGCGCGAAATAATGTTGTAGAAGCACTGGATAAAACTATTTATGAAGATTTAAAGCCTAGAGAAAATTGTCCTGTCAATTCCGAAACGCCGGGGATGATGATTGATCGTTTGTCTATTTTAAGTTTGAAAGAATATCATATGGAAAAACAAACTCGGCGCCAGAATGTTGAGCCTTCGCATACTGAGCAATGTATGCAAAAATTATCGGTAATTCGTGCTCAAATCGTGCAGCTGGGTGAATGTCTTCAGGAATTGTTTTCCGACATTATTTCAGGTAAGCGTACGTTTCGAGTGTATTACCAATTTAAAATGTATAATGATCCGAAATTAAATCCACAGTTGTATGAGGTTTTGTCATAGCCTTTGTAACCCCTCAGTAACCCTCTCCGTAAGAGGAGAGGGAATAATAGTCGGCCGGCCTTGTAGTTAACCATACCGCTTAGAGCTGCCTCTTATTTCTTGCCTGGAGGATTCAAAGAGGTTGGGCTTGTATTCCCACCGCCAAATCCAAAGCCAGGGCCATTACCAGAATTAGGTCCGTTTATGGGTTGAACCACGGATTGACCATTGCTGCTGACCAAGTTATTAATTTCGGTATTAACATCATTCGACATCGCTCTAAGGGTGTTATATTGCCCTGTCGCTGCTTCCATTTCCGAAGCTGATAAAGTCGCTAAAATACGCTCATTATCTAAATGCTGACGTTGCATTTCCGTTTCCATTTCTGCCAACACAAATAAAGTTTCACGTTTAACCGTAGCAGGTGAGGCGGCCATCATTTGTTGATACCATTCTTTGCTGCCTGTGCGGTGCGTCGTCACATAATTCGAAATTTGCAGTGGGCTTGCATAAAGATAAACGGTTTTATCCGTCTTAGGATCTTTTGCCGTGGTAGGTGTTATGCCAATTTCTCTACTGAGTGTGTCAAGCTCTCCGCTCGGTTGCGCTGTTCTTATGGGCGAACGTTCAGTGATCAGCTCATTAAAATTATTTAAGGCAACAGAACGATCTGAAATTAATTGTCGAGCGACTAATTGATATTGTTCATAGACGTTAGAGGTGGCCAAACTTTTTAAAGCATCGCTCACTTTTGCCGGTTTTAAGCCTTTTAAATAGGCTCTGAATTGATCGAAGTTGATGTTGCTCGATAATGGTTGATATTGCTCGCTAAGATACGTAATCAGATGTTTCGCATTGTTTTCTTGTGCGGGCGTATAGTCCATTGGATCGATGAGGACCGAAAAATTAAAATAATTATTGTGCAAGTCGGTTGGCTTTTGTGTGTCTGGGTTTCCGTCGCCTAAGTAGGTATAAAGACTGTCGCTTGCTTTGGTTAGCCATGAGTATTCATTAATTTCTCCGGCACGTTTTTTATTGCGGGCGATAGCGGCTTCCACTGCGCTTGTCGTGGTATTGTAAGTTAGGGCTGAATCTGAGAATGCTAATAATGAATTTTTATTAAGATTTTCGGTAAAGCCGCCAGCTTCTTTTTGCCCAATAGCACTAATCCCTGTGGAGTCTGGATATTCTTGCACCTGCGCTTGTTGTTTTAAAGGGTTAACTTCCGCGGTTTGAATTTGGGTTTGCGGGTCTTGGTAATCATCGGAATTTTTTCGTTTGATATGTTGAATATTTATGTTCTGGACATTTTGGTCAAAACTATTAATAGCCGCTACGATCATCGCAGAATCGATACCGCCGCCGCCCGGCGCCCCGACGGCAAAAGAAACCGTGGTTAAGCTCATCGCGGAAACGGCAAGGCCCGCGATACCAATTTTTTTCACAAGAGATTTTTTATTTTTCATCATCATCACCTTTATTTCTTAAAACCATTTAATTTGTTGATTCGTTTTTTCCGAATTATTTTGCTGAGGAGCTGGCGCAGGAGGTGCGGAAGGGACCTCTGGCTCAACGGGCTGTGTTGCTTGAACGGGCTGTACCTGAACAGGCTGTGTTACTTGAACTGGGGCTTGAACCGTATTAATTGAATTACTGCTGCCACTGTTTCCAAGCTGTGCATTGAATAGCGTATTATTTCCGACTGAACTCAAGGTTCTTAAATTTCTGGTGCAGCGTGAAATATTTTTTAATGTGGCACTATCGCTTCCTGTACCATAAATGGTGGAGCAGGCACTTAAACACGCTTTAATATTCGGTTGATTATTTAGGAAATAATTGCTGCTTAATTGTCCAGCGGAATTAACATAGGGTTCGCAAGAGGATTGCGATGGAGTGAAGGCATAAGCCGTGCCGGCACTTAAGCAGGCTAAGCCTAGCATTATTTTAAAAATATTATTCATAACTTCTTTCCTCGAGGGCTTTTAATATCAGTTTTAATCGATCGGGTGCAAACACGCGGCCTAATAAACGTAAACGTTCAAATACCACATTGCGACGTAAAAAAATTCCAGCAGTGTCGGCTTCGGATTTACTATTTTCTTCGGCGTGCATAAGCACTTTTGCGGCAGCGCCTGGATAGGCCATGTCGAGCGCCATCAGCAAACGCAAACCGCGAGCTGTTTTAATGCTCGCGCACACTTTTACCATATCCACTTCTTGTTGCAGATCGATATTACCGATGTCTTCGAGTGCATCGCCTAATTCTTTCAGAGCTTGTTCGAGCCTTGGGTCGCCGTCGACGGTCCAATCCTCAACGCCTTCCATAAAGCTCACTACCTTATAAATAGTAGGATCTTGATAGCTCTTCCAAAATTCATGTACGCCCTTCGGGCTTAGGTCTGGCATTCATGCTCTCCACAGTGTCAATTGAGTTGATTCTACACCCCTATCCTTAAGGGAACATTAAGGGATGCTTAAATATTGAGGTTTTTTTTCACTTATTTGCTGGGTACCGCTTTTTGCGGCAATTTCCGCTTTAGCGGGTATTGCTGGCCAAAATTTAGATCTGCGGGATTTCTGGATTTAAGATTTCTTTAATTTATGCGTGCTAAAGTAGCCCCTGAGTATAACAAAATTTTGATTAAGCATTGGAATTATATATATGAGAGAACTGCCGAAAATACTAGAAAAACTTAAGCCTACCCTTCAAAGCCTTTTATGGGAAGTGTCCCGGAGGTCTGCAGGAAGTAAGTTTGCGCTGGATCCCTTTGATAAAAACCAAAGCAACAATTCAGTTGTGGCTGAAATTATACAATCTGAAGCGAAAGTGTTTTTTAAAAAGAGTGGAATGATAGCTTGCGAGTTTAGTGAAAATAAGTTTCGTTGGTCTCTCGATAGTTCTATTAAAATGAAGGAAGTCCAGGCATTTAGCACCTATTTGACTGGCTGCCTTATCACTGATGCTCATAAAACATTTTCCTTAGAATGGCTGTTTTCTTTCGATGACAAGAGTCTCCAGCTGAAAATGAATTTAAGACCTTGGATGAATCAATTGATCCAAAACTGGTATGCAAAACCTAGTGAACAGGCAGCAGTGGGTATCAGTTTGGCTAATGATAGTTTGAGTATTGCAATAAGTGTTGAAGGCTTTGGCCAAATTACCGATTTTGCGCGTGTATTTGGTCTCATTGTTCCACCGTTTCCCTTTGAAATAGCCACTTTTTTATGCCCTTTAGCAGTTCACAAAAAAAATTATTTTGATATGCTGGCTAAGCTAACGCTCTTAGAAGAGGATATCGAAGGGCTACAATATGTCTCTCGTTTAAGGATTTTTTCAGAGATTTATGGAAAACCGAAGTTTCCAAATTTGACAGATGAGGAAAAATACGAAGCCTATCATTATTCAAAATTACTGCTAGCATCAAGTACCCTTGTACCTTTGTCCTTTCTCCAAGCTTCTGTGTATCTTTATCAATACCTTTGTCAGGGCCAAGAAACTTTAACTGAAGAAGATAGTTTAAAGATACCTCTTTGCTTGGAAATCTTAGCCCATCACTTACGGGCTAGCGATTCTGAGAACAAAGGAAATTTCACACCCTTTTACCGAGGAATGGTTCTATTGTTTTTAGGCTACTCAATTGATTGGTTAAAGGATGCTTCACCTAAGGTTTATGTCCAAGCCATGGATGCGATTTTAAAGATTTGTCGACGTGCAGCCATTGCAGACCCTGCGAATTTATCTTTTTATAAAAAAATGACGATTGACTATTACTATATAGCGACATCCTTTGCAAAGGGTCAAAATGATGCTCCTCTGGCAAGGAAATATTTGAATGAAATGTTGATTTTTTCTAATAGTAATCAAATTCAATTGGGAGTAAAGGAAAGGGCGATGCGGATCCATGCCGAAATTGCTGTCTCACTACTTGAAGGAAACCTAGCCCATGCCATTGAATCGTGGGCGAAATACAGTGAAGAGCTATCACCAGAAGATGGAACTTGGTTAAGTCAAATGCTAAATCCAGAGGAAAATGAAAATTCTTCCATTCTATTTACGACCCAGTTTATTCTGTTGTTTAACTTTATTATTGATAGTAATGATTTAATGCAAAAGCTAGTCGCAGATGAGAAGTTCCATTGGGCCTTTGATATTTGCAAAGGAGTGAAAGAGTGCAATCCGGTTGAAAAATTTAGGAAAATGCTTATTACCGTTGCTGAAAAGGAGCTAGATAAAACCGACTTAGTGTCAGGAAGCAAGAAAACAAGAAAGGTGGTTTCTCAAGAAAAGAAGAAACTAGCAAAAACCCTTCAAGACCAAATTGAAGAACAACTAAAACCTTTGTACGCTAAGCTCAATGAGTTGCTTAACGTTGAGAAACTGATCTTCTCCGATTTTCATAAGAGTTTGGTGAATACCATTACGGATCAACAGAAAGAAATTAAAGCTTTGAAGGTCGATCAAAATCTACGAAAGATGAAATTAGTCTGTGATGGTGCTGCCAAAGATTCAAAATTAATTTTTTTCCTAGCCACCCGCTTGAAAGAGTTTGGTATTCCCCATATTCACAACAAGAAAGATAATTTCCTTATCATCACCGATATTGTTAAGGCAAGTAAGGGTAAATTACTTAGTGTGATAAAGTGGGCTAAAGCCGATCTTCTGAATTCACAGGAAACAATTATTCAAAGTGCATCACGCCTCGAAAATGCCGTGATTTGTGCACCTCAAATTGAGAATGGGCCCACTTTATACGATTTTCTCAGGGGGTTTTCTGAGGCATCCAAATCTCGAGTACACAAAGTATCGGTTCATAAAGACTTTGGACAGAAACCTCTTGTTGAGGTAGTTCCTAAACCAAGATCATTACAATTAGCATTTTCGAAAGATTTATTTTTCGATTCTGATATTCCAAATTGCCCGGTAGTCGCCTTATTTAATAATTATGGATATCCCTTCGGAATTTTCTTTGCTTATATTGTGAGAAATAGTGTGACGGATTGCCTTTATGACGTTTCCTCAAAAACACTTCGTAATCGCGGTGATAATTGTGGCATTATTGCAGCTCCGAAAGGTGAAAAAGGTGTTAAAACCTACTGGAAAAACGGAGTGCAATTTTTCAAAATTAAAATTATGAAAGATAATTATCTCGAAGGCGAATTTGACGGAAAGCTTAAAATAGTCCATGAAGTGGATGGAGCCAAACTTGAAGCCAATGTCATACGTTTCGACAGAGTCTCAAACCACTCGAAAAAATAAGAAATAGGACGTCAACTCCTATTCATTCGCTTTTTTTACTCAAAGTCCTTTAGCTCCTGGCTTAGTTCTGAGGGGGGATAGTTGACAACAGGGATGCCCAGTTTGCCCAGTTTATCGATAAACCCTCATGTGATAGCACATTTTTTGAGAAAACGTCCCCATTCGGAAAGAAACACTGTGAAAAAAATATTTTCTCCCTTAAGCATCCCTTAATGCTCCCTTAAGGTTCGGGTGTTACTATTAACAAAATTCCTTAAAACTACATTAAGAAAGAGAGAGAAAGAAAATGGGTGTATTTAGAGCAATTGGTAAAGGTATCGGGTCAGGCTTCCGTGTGAAACGTTGGCTCGGTACAGATAGAATTAGTGACAGCACGCAAACCGTTAAGTCAATCGCGAAGACTCTGTTTAAAAATGAGAAGGCTCAAGAAGTCGAAGATCTCAATTTCGAAGAGTGTCTGAAGCACTACAATATGACCGAGGCGGATTTAGAGCTTCGAATGAAGCAATCGAAAAAGTGGATTGGTTTTTGTCTCATCACTTGTTTCATTGCATTCACCTACATGTTTTATGAATTACGCGCGGGCGAACTCATAGCAACCTTTGTCTGCTTCATGATTGGAGCGCTAACGGTTGCCTATGCGTTCCGCGAACATTTTAATTTATTCCAAATGCGTCAACGTCGTTTGGGTTGTACTGTTGGTGAGTGGTTTACGAGCCTTATTTCTAGGGGAAAAAAATGAAAAATTGGTCTATGAGAATATTTACAATCTTAAGCTTGCTTTTGATTTCAGGGGCTGCCTTTGCGGGTAGTAATAACCTGGATTCGAGTGCGGTGACAAATCATACGGATTTGTCCATTTCCTATTTGTCGCAAGTCTTTGGGACGGTGGGAAGTAGTTTACAAGGCACTTCCGGGCAAATGCTCGGCATGCTGTTTTATAAATTTAACCAGGGCATTTTAGTTGTCGCTGGGTTTTGGCTTTCTTATTTAGTTTTCACTACATTTTTAAAATCGGCGCATGAAGGCAGCTTTATTAGTCCTAATCGAAATATCGTAATTATTTTATTACGGGTGGCTTTAGGCTTTGGTTTATTATTGCCAAACCCAACAACAGGTTATTCTATTTTCCAAGATATTTTGATGAAAGTAGTGGTTTCTGGCGTTTCGCTGGCGGATCAAACCTGGGATTACGGCTTGAAGTATTTGGATAATGGCGGCCAAGTGTGGCGCACTCCTTCTTCCTCCAGTAATGGGCAGGGTGGTCTTGTTAACCCCACGCAGGCCGCTGCTATTTTAGGCGGAATCAGCGTTGATTCAACAACACCTTTTGGTAGTCTTGGTCGCTCCCAGCAAATTTTCCTCGACGAAGTGTGCATGTATGCGGCCGGTGGTGCCACGAACAGCGTGATAGAAGACGACACTAAGAGTGGTAGTCAGTTCGTGTTCCCAGGAGCTACAGCAAACGATCCCAAGGGTTGTGGCAGTGTAGGCTGGACTTCAAACACCTATTCAGCAAAAAACCTTGCCTTCGTTCAACAAGGCGCTTCATCGATGGTCTATGCCTTATTGCCGGCGGCTAAGCGATTTGTATGCGCGAATATTTCGGGTGTCGCTGGTTGCGGTGGGGATGTTAGCAGTACAACGGCTGATATGGGCAATGCCTTTTTCAGTTCCTTGATAAACTTTGCCAACGCAGTAATGCCAGCAACTGAGCAACAAGGTGGTGAAGCAGCCGCTTCTCGTGCCTTCATTGAAGACGCCAAGCAGGGCGGTTGGATGCTGTCTGGGCGTTATTATTGGGATCTTTCGCAGGTTGTTTCAAATTTCAATCAGGCGGAAGATATTACAACCTTTGCGCCTAATGTAAAAGACTCATCTTATGACGTTATGTCGGGCAACCCAGACGCCGTAACCAAGGCTATCAATACAGCCAAGTCTCAGTTGTACCCGATTACGAGTACAGCGCTAACCATGTTGAGTAATTACTCTCAATCTTCCTCCTCGGGCGGCGTTTCACAAAATGCTCCGGCTATTAATCCAGGGGCCCTTGCGAATATGCCGAGTGTTGTAGCGGCTATGCTCTTCCCTTATGAGGCAGGTTTGAATGATATCGTCGGTACTTTCAGCACGGCTAAAGGTTCTGGCTTCTCCTACGATCCAATCTTATTCCTACACAATATTGGAATGCAGTGTATGAATGAGGCGGGCTCTATTTGGTTTGGCACGTCCTTAATACTTCTGGCGATGTCAGCGGTCACCATTTTCTGTCAGAGCGTGGTGAATTTAAATAGCATACTTCAGACTTTGTCTGGTTGGGTGAAACCCTTCATGATGACGATGGCTATTTTATTCCTGGGGATAGGTTTTACCTTGGGGTATTACGTACCTCTCTACCCCTACATGCTGTTTACCTTCGGGGTTATTGGGTGGATTATTCGGGTGATTGTCGGCATGGCGGCCGCTCCCTTGGTTTGCCTAGGCCTCACTCACCCAGAAGGTCACGACTTCTTAGGTCAAGCACAGCAGCTCTTAACATTATTGTTGAGCGTCTTTATTGAGCCGGTATTGATGGTGATTGGTTTATTCGCAGGAATGATTTTATCCTACGTTTCCCTGCGTATTCTGATTTACACCTTCTCGGGCTTCATATCAGATTTGTTTGTTGCTGGACACCATGTCACTTATGGTACTCCGCCAGCACTTCTGAATGCGGCTGTTGCAGCTGGAAATAACTTCTCAACGGGTGTGGGCTTTAATGGTGGAATGTTGGCTTTACTGACCTTCCCGCTCATGCTGATTATTTTCGCCTCCATCGTCTATACGGTGACCAATAAATGCTTCAGCGTCATCCATGAATTGCCACATGCGGCTATGCAGTGGATCGGTGGCCCGAACATGCAAGGTACTGCTGCTCAAATGGCGGAATCTGTTGGCGGAGCCATGAAACAAGCTGGTCAAAGCATTGGAAAAGGTATTGAAGGTTCAATGGGTGGATTTGATAAAGGTGTCCAAAAGGGTTCGTTAGCGGCTGGAAAGCAATTTACTAAATCTTGGAAAGCGAATCAACACTCACAATCTACACAAATTGCAGGTGAAGCACCAAGACCTAATGAGTAAGTTATGATGAAAACCGACCAATTTAAATCTCTACAATCGCTGATCGCGCAAAATCTCGGAGTGGATGTTGACGCGGTCACCTTAGAAGCGAATTTAAGCGATGATTTAGGTGCAGATTCAATGGACGCTCTGCACCTCTTGTCGGCGGTTGAACAAGGCTTTAACTTAAGGATTCCCGAAGAAAAAATGGACCATATTAAAACAGTCTCGGATTTGTGGAACTTAATTCAGGCTTCAAAGTGATAAAACTTAAAAAAGTGACTTCCCAATCCCCTCTCCCCTTGCGGGAGAGGGTTAGGGTAAGGGGGGAAATCAAGTCCCTACCAAAGCCAAGCAGACTCCATTCCTTTGACGCTTTCAGAGCTATGCTAGCTATTTTCGGAGTCATTTTACATGCCTACTATTTCTTTCTCATTTTCAAAGTGAAAATAGGTACTTTTGATGAGGCGATTCTAGGGGTCCATTCAACGAGTACAGATTTTTTTACCATCTTTTGCTTATGGATTCACAGCTTCAGAATGCCAGCCTTCTTCGCCATTTCTGGATTTTTTTCTTTTTATCTTTTTACAAAAATAGGGCTCAAATCAACTTTGATGAACCGATGCAAACGAATTTTAATTCCTTTTTTAGTGCTATGGCTCGTTCCCTTGATTTTTATGCTCATCAAAATTCTCATTAACCACGCCACGCTTCCTGAAATTAAGCAATATTTGAATGTCAATCAAATCACTTACGTAGGAACGTTTTGGTTTTTATATTTTCTGATTATTATGGATGCTATTTTATTACTATTTTTTATCCCTGTTTTTAGGCGGAATCTCCCGATTAAGGCGGCGAGCACTGATTTAAAGAACAGAAATATGGCTGGAGCCACCTTTATCTCGCGGTTCCTCAGCAGAATTCAGTCAAAACCTAGTATAATTACAGGACTAATTATTGGAAGCATTGCCTGCACTCTCGTTTCTCAAAACTGGTTTACACCAACCTCTATCTCACTCATTCCAGTTCCAAGCACGCTAATTTATTATGGCCTATTTTTTGCATTTGGTTGTGTAATGGCAAGCAATCTTTCCTTGCTTTCCACAAAATTACGAAAATTATGGCCCATCGGTTTATCGTTCTCTTTAATGCTCATTGGAATTTACTGGTTTTTATTCTCACATTTTCATGAAAACGCTATTGCAAAATTAAGTGGCGAAGTTATTTGGGGAATACTCCCTTGGCTAATGATCGTTACGCTATTTTTCTGTTTTGAAAGCCTAGCCTCAAAACCCAATAAAATCTGGCGATATTTAGGAGACAGCACCTATTGGATCTACATTGCCCAGATGCCAATTATTATGGTCTTAAGCCTAATTTTCTTCACCGGAAAGCCAATTCTGTTTGTCGCCGTGCCTTCCGTAGTAGTCATTACACTGGCCATTTTATTAATCAGCTATCAATTACTCATCCGAAAGCGCCGCTACCTCAATTACATCGATGGCGCAAGATCAAAGTAGAGTCTGCCCATTGCTCATTAGGAAAATAAATTTTTAACGATGACTGAAATTTCTTTAATAATAAATTCGATACTAGGTAACTCGGCAATCTGTTTGCTCAACCTCATTTCCCAATTTTTCACGTAAGAACGATTCTTTAATGACTCCAGAAAAAGATTTTTTGACAGAGAGAATGAATATTTTTTTCTAAACGTATTAGAAATTTCATTCAGGACAAAATCCAACTAATCACGTAATCTTTTTCTATAGTTTCTGCTGATACTCCACTTTTAGTGGCAGCACGGTTAATTTCAGATAATGGAATCATTCCCAAATGCTCGCTTTTAATTCATCAAGATTCATATTGACCTGCATGCGCCAAGCACTGGAGTGTTTTCCTTTTTTCTGTCCGTTTGGATCCAGTAGAATATAATCTTTTGCGGAAGCAATAATTTTTTTTAATTTTGGAATGCATTCCTTTCCCAGGTTCAGTAATTCAAGAATAAAACCCAGCCTCTTGATTGCAGCCTTGGTATGAAATTTTGTGGCATATTGGACGAGCTTTTTCCAGTTAATTTCCCTTTGTTTGCTCCAAATACCTCGAACCACTTCCTTTATTCCTCCGCACAAGTTTGGACGATGCAATCCATCCAATATCGTTCTCTCGATATCACTTACCTCAACTTGGCTTTGTTTTGTTGCCCAACTAGAAGAGCCACCCCAAAAATGTTCAATCTTGGAATAAATAAAGTGATAGGAAATATTATGCACTTTTTTAGTTTTTATTCTATTCGGTGTTGTGATGTACACATCTATTAAAGGGTGCGTCGTCATTCCGTGAAGGCGCATTGCACTGTAATACGAAATAAAGTAGTTTTTTTCGCCTAAAAGTACTCTGGCTATTATGGGCCAATTACTTAATTGAGTATTTTCTTGGCCCATTTGGAGTATGAGATAAACCCCTGACTTTATTTTGGCAAGCACACCCCTCTTAACAAGATCGCTTAGAAATTTTGTGAGGTCGGTTCTGGTTCGGTCTGAAATGGCGCAGGCCTCATTAAGGGAGAAAATGGTTTTCCCCTGATTTTGAAGTTCATTAATAAAAGCAGCGCTAATGGGGCCGAGGGTTCTGGTTGGGGGAGGTCTGTCCTTCATAATTATATTATAAGTAATAAAAATCGGCTGTCAACCGATATTTTATTCATATAACATAACTATTAAACTGAAGCGACTAGTTTAAGAAAACCTTAATACTGTCATGGTATTATAGCCTTATTAGTTCATGGGGTTTTGCAATGCGTAAAATAGTACTACTGGATATCGATGGCACCTTAATCAAGAAAAATAAGTGGGGAAGTGAAAAATGGATTGGCACACCTGAGACGTGGAGGCAGTTTCTAGAAAGCCTTCGATTTGTCTTTTCTTGCCAAGGATATGAAACTGTTTTTGGTATCTGCACCAGCCGAGGCAGTTTTAACTCGGAACATTCAACCTGGAAGCTTATTTTCAGCAAAGATAATGGCTTAGGTAACTTTATTGATGAAAAAGCAGTTTTTGTTACTAATTACCAGGGAGATAAACTTATTTTGGGTTTGGGGGCCTGCGAATTAAAATTTAAAGTTAGTTCTACTGATGTTATTCTAATTGATAATTGGGGTAGAGATCTCATAAAGTCAGCGAAGTGCTTTCTAGATACCTCTTCAAAGAATTCACTTTTTAGTCTCTGTTATTTGAGCATAGTCTCTTCTAAAGACCTTAAAGATTACTTCTGTGTATTTCATGCAGGAGAGCTCTCTTCACAAAGATTACCTCTCTTGCATAAATTTATTTTAAATAAATTATTAAGCTCTGAAAAATCGAATACTATGGATGTAAAAATGTTTTCTGCAATCCGAGAAAAAAGCTATCCTGTTGTTGAATCTTATGTGGCGGTTAGGCGTGGAGCAGTAATGTTGCATAAAAACTGGGAAGTATTTTCTCCGGTATATTTCGATGTTCAATACTTTTCCGTTGAGATACTATCTCAAATTTTTAGTATGATTAAGCAGGATTTTTCAGAGGTGGATAGCAAAAAGTTAATAAAAGCGGCTCTTGAAAAACTGTTGACTATGCCTGTGGAGTTAGTAAAGACACTTTTCATGAATTTTGTAAATCTCGAATATGGCTCGATTTATTTTTTTGTGGAAACCTCATCTGTTGCTGAACTTTCGAGAATATTAAAGAGCGGCCTGATTTCTGTAGCCGATCTGGATATTGATCTTCTATTTGGAAATCTGATTAAAAGGAAAAAATCTGAAAAGCTTGGGTTTTTCCTGGGCCAAGGAATAAAGCCAAAGAATATCTCTATATTGATGGATGCTTTTAAATTTAATCCTGAACTTCAAAAAGTGCTAGGTGAATATACTAAAAAAGAAGTATTTGTTGAACCAGCATTGATAAGCGTTTCAAGTTTACTAGAATCTAAAGATAAAGTCGCTGATCAAGAACTTGTTCCCAAACATGAGCCTTCTGATTTCACTCAGAGGGTGGTGCAGCTTGAAGAAAAAAACCAGCGGCAAGAAGAATTGATCCAAAGACAACAGGAGCAAATCAATACATTGCTTGCTACGAGTCAGAAGCAAGAAGAGAAAATCGATCAGCAGCAAAAGCAGCTAGAAATGCAACAAAAGCAGATCAATACTTTGTTTAAGCTCGTACAGCAAAATGATACTGCTCCTGAGGAAGACATAAAGAGTAGTAATTCTGGTGTTGGCCTATTTGGGTAGAGAGGAAAAACATCCTTTCTTCCTTAGGAAGCTTGAGGGTTTCATCCTGAATTAAACTCGGAATTTTAAGCGGATTTTATATTGAATTTATTATATTAAAATCGAAATATTTCAATAGGATATAGAATAATTTGTCTCGGCATTAAAGTCGGTATAAAATAGGGAGATGCGCTACTCAGATCCATCTCAGTTTGAGCCACTTTTCCCCCAGCGACGCTTGGAGGATTTGTATTCTATAGCTCAACAAATTATTGAGTCTGCCCTAAAGTTACGTACTCAATTGCATCCCACAACAGCCAATACTTTGGCTGGACTACTTCGCTCGATGAATTCTTATTATTCAAACAAAATTGAGGGACATAGCACGCATCCTGCGAATATTGATCGAGGATTACGTATGGATTTTTCAAGCAAACCTGAAATTGCAAAATTACAAAGACTCGCGCTTGCGCATATTGAAGCTGAAAAAGAAATTGAATCTTGGGTTCGTGAGGGCTTAGATTTTTCTCCATTTTCGGCAGAAGGCATTCGTAAAATTCACGAGGCGCTTTATAGTCGAATTCCAATGGAAGACCGTGATGTGCTGCCGGGTGAATTTCGTTCTGAGGACGTACAAGTTGGTTTACACGTTCCTCCTACTTATCAAAGTGTTCCTGATTTTTTGTCGCGGTATGAAAATTTTTACAGCGAACCTGCTCCTTGGGATAAGCAATTAATTAAAATTGCCAGTGCTCATCATCGGCTGGTATGGGTGCACCCATTTCTAGATGGAAATGGTCGCGTGGCACGTTTAGCCACTCAGGCGGCTTTATATCGAGATTTTACGAGTGGATTATGGTCTGTGTGCCGAGGTCTCGCTCGAACGCAAGAACAGTATTATGCCGAATTGCAAAATGCTGATGCTCCAAGACGTGGAGATCTGGATGGTCGCGGTAATTTGAGTGACCAAGGATTATCTGATTTTTGTCACTATTTTTTGAGTGTTTGCTTAGATCAAGTCAATTTCATGCATAAAATGTTGAATGTCGATGGGCTTCGAAATCGTCTGAGAGCACTGATTATTTTTCGATCTGAACAAGATAAAGATATTCGGCGTGAAGCAGAATTGCCCCTCCATTATTTATTTACCGCGGGCCCACTTTCTCGTGCCGAATTTAAACAAATGACGGGTTTGGGTGAGCGAGTGGCGCAAGGATTATTATCGCGCTTAATTAAAACAGGCCTTGTAGAATCTGACACACCACTCGGACCAGTGCGATTTGGCATGCCACTTGATGCACTGCAGTTTTATTTCCCGGATCTCTATCCAGAGGCAGCGACGCAAGTAGATTAATAGAGCTTTTTATTCAGGAGCTTTAAAAAAATTTGATAATGGCATGATATTATCCTATATTGATTTATTTAGATAAAGGAGCATTAGCTATGCGCGCTGAGAGTGTAAAATACGTGTTGTTGGAAATTTCCGATATCATGATTAGACAAAATTCAGATGGAAAGGATGAGTGGATTGGCTCGCCGGGCCAATGGACTGCATTTATGGAAGGAATTCGTTTTTACTATTATTGCGTTGGTTTTAAAACTGTTTTTGGTCTCTGTACCAGTCGAAAAGAATTTAATGCAGATAGCTCAACTTGGAAATTGATTCTCGATGTTGAAAAAGGCTTGGGAAAATATATTGATGAAAATACAATTTTTATTACTGATAACCAGGAGCAGAAATTAGAACAAGGTTTGCTCAAATGTGCAAATAAAAATGGGGTTAATTGGGGTGATGTGATGTTTATTGATAGCTCTCATAATCAGTTTCGCTACGATAGCCAATTCAAAAAAACTACTTGTGTTGATACGGTACAAACAAAAGAATATTTTTTTGGACTTTATGCTCTGAGCCCTCTAAACCGAAATGAGAAGGAATTTTTTTTCCCTGTATTCGAAGTGAGTAAGCCAACAACGAATACCTTGAATTTAATGTATGAATTTATTCTCATAAAAATCATTTTGGCTGAAAAAATAACAGGCGTCGCTTGTGAGACTATGCTTTTTGAACTATTTAAACATGAACAGTCGGTGGGTCGACTCTGTGTTGTTAGATTAGTCACTATGCTGCTTCTTAGCCGTAATTCTGATGAAGTCTTGCTCTTATATTTTAAATCTCAATATCCCTTGGAACATATTCTTCAGCACGCCTATAATCGGATTAAAAAAGATTATTCCAAAGAAAAGAGCAAAGCGGTAATTGATGCCGGGATATTAAGCTCTTGCTCCTTGAAAGAAGAAGGGTTCTTTACTTTCTTAGTGAAGCTGGAATATGAATCAATCAATAATTTTCATGAGACAGCGCCGCTCTATATTTTGAAAAATTGTTTAGTTTTTCCGAGGATATTTTCAAAAAATCTGGATGTTGACGCCTTGTTTACAAACCTTATTATCAATGAAAAATTAGAGAGGATTCGTCTCTTGCTCACTTATGGAATTAAGCCAAAAAGTCTCGTCCGATTTCTGG
Source organism: uncultured Gammaproteobacteria bacterium (assembly GCA_963711375.1). Taxonomy (GTDB): domain Bacteria; phylum Pseudomonadota; class Gammaproteobacteria; order Coxiellales; family Coxiellaceae; genus CAVQDV01. The sequence goes on along the minus strand of CAVQDV010000005.1, from coordinate 370,612 downwards.
TGAAATGCAGTGGAAAGAAAGAGATATTTGAGTTGTTGGTCAAAAATATTGAAAGTGAAGTTTTTGCCTCTCGGGCCGAATTAGCGATTAGTCAAAAGAGTGAACAGCAACTGCAACAAATGATAAATCTTTCGCATCAGAACATTTATAAATTGGAGGAGAAGTCTCAGAAAGATAAGGCAAAGCTGCTTAATAAATTTTTTCTGCAACAAAATATAATAGAAGAGCAGAATAAACTCATCGCAATGCTAGAGAAGAAACTAGAGGATAAGAAAGTTGAGCCTGGAGATGGTAGCAATCCCTCATTTTTCAATCCATCTAAAAATTAGATATATTTTTGCAGAAGTTGATGAGAAGCAAGCAGGCGAAAATCATGAATGGGAATATTACCGCAAACATAAATCCAGCGCTAACAAAAACACCGATCGGTAAGTAAATATAAAGAAAAATGAGGGTCATTTGAATGAGCTTTCGCATTAAGAATTCTGGATTTCTATATTTGCTTCCGCCATTTTTAGGAAGATAAGTTAAGACAAGTGGCGAGAGCATTTTCGTATTCATGAAAAGAAGCGAGCAGGAAATAAAGCCGAAAATGCCGAGTGCGTCACGAAGAAAAGGCGGTATCGATTCGGCTTCTAGTGACGGAAATACGCTTAAAAAAACGGCCAATGCCAGTGGAAGCATTAATGTGGCGGCTATGAGCGCTCGTCGAGAATACCCCCCTGAAATTCGGCCAATAAATAAGCTCATTAAGATGGAAAGGCAGAGCCACCAGCCAGAGGAGGCCATATTCGAGAGCAAGGCTTGCGGATAGGTTTGCAATTTGGCAAAAAAACCCGGTAAAGGCATGGAAAAATGCGTCCCTGAAGAAATCGCGTGCAGACCTGCCAGGATAAATCCCAGCACTACAATGACGACACAGACCACGATCCAAGTGGGATAGGCGAAAATTCGTGTGATTAAACGATTATAAATTTTCGAAAATGAAAACAGGATTAATATCAGAAGGGCAAATAGTGGCAGAGGTTCTGAATAAGGTGGCGTTGGATTAAAGCCTATGATTCGGTCAACAAGTAAAATCATGAGTGCAAAAGTTATCAAGAGAGAAACACTTTGAAAAAATTTTAAGGCATTATTGATGATAATTCCGCTGGGTTTATCGACACTTGATTTTACGAGCGGCGATAATAAAGCATTAGCAAAGGCATTTTCTTGACGTAAATAAGCCACCCCAGCAAAAGCGCTGGCTAATATCGCCACAAATCCCCAAGGAAATAGGCCATAATGTACAAGTTCAGCTGAGTAGGCCTGCTGAAATATACCCAGATGTAAAAACAGCACACTAACTTGCATTAAAAAAATAAGTGAAATCCACCGAAGAGGAGAATATTGCCGAGCTTTGCCGAATGATGTTTTGCTAGAAGGAAGAAGGCAGAACACAAGGGCAACGAGCAGAAATATCCAATGCCCATAAAAAACCTTTGGAATAAGCGGCATAAAAAATAAAAAGATAATAATACCGATAAGGGCAAACCCAGTGCCGGCAATATAGAGCAAATCTTTGCGAGTTTTAATAATCTCCATAGCAACATAGTAGCACGCTGAGCTTCGACTCTGCACCCAAACTGGGCGCTTTGGAGCGAGGGCCACTTAATTAAACGCGCCAGGCCATTGGGTTTTGATTCCAATTTTGAGCTTCATCTCTTTCTGTGGGGTTAATGTAGCCGAGTTTTACCGCCGTTTCGAGTAAGGTGCTGAAATTGGTTAAGGCGTGACAACGCACCTTAGCATTGGAAAAACCTTTTGTGGCTTCAGGTAATTCATAGGTAAAAATGGCGAGGCAATCTTCGACAATGCCGCCGGCTTCGCGTAAAGCTTCCGCTGCCGCGATGGAGCTTTTTCCGGTGCTGATTAAATCTTCTATCACTATAGCTCGTTGATTTTTTTCAAGGCGGCCTTCAATTTGATTTTGCTTGCCATGTTCTTTGGCTTTTCCACGTACATAAACCATCGGCTTTTCCAGGGCATGTGCAATCCAGGCGGCATGAGGAATTCCGGCCGTTGCTGTGCCCGCCACTACATCAAAATCTAAATTTTCTTTTTTGATTAATTCCAGAAAAGCATTAATAATAATTTTTCGTTTTTCTGGATAGGAAATAATCAAGCGATTATCGGTGTAAATGGGTGAAATAATCCCAGAAGAGTATCGAAAGGGCTCGTTCACGTTTAGGCTAACGGCCTTGATTTCCAACAGTAACTTTGCTATTTCTTGCGCTTGATTCATTGCTCGGCTCCTCGTTTGATGAGGCCCCGATCATAACATAGGAAAATCACATGCGCATCATCACAGCTAATACCAACGGCATCCGAGCCGCCGCCAAGAAAGGCTTCTTCGAATGGCTCGCCAGCCAAAAGGCCGATGTCGTTTGCATACAGGAAACTAAGGCTCAGATTCATAACTTGCAAGATGATATTTTTTGCCCTAAGGGCTATCACTGCTATTATCATGATGCTGAAAAAAAGGGCTATAGTGGCGTGGCTATTTATGCTAGGAAAAAGCCCGACAACATCATCACGGGTTTAGGCTGGGATTATGCCGACAAAGAAGGCCGCTATATTCAGGCCGATTTTGGAGACCTTAGCGTAGCCTCATTGTATCTACCCTCGGGCAGCAGCGCAGAAGAACGCCAAGTGGTGAAATTCGATTTTATGGAGCGTTATTTAAAGTGTCTCCACAATATCCAAAAATCCAAACGCCATTTTATTATTTGTGGCGATTGGAATATAGTGCATAAAGAAATTGATATTAAAAATTTTAAATCAAACCAAAAATCCTCTGGTTGTTTGCCTGAAGAGCGCGCCTGGCTTGATAATATTCTCACAAAAGAAGGTTTTGTCGACGCATTTCGCGTGGTAAATCAAGAGCCCGAACAATATACCTGGTGGTCCGCTCGTACCCGCGCCTTTGAAAAAAATGTGGGATGGAGAATTGATTATCAAATTACAACAGCCGAATTAAAATCCAAAATAAAGCACGCGCATATTTATAAAGAGGAAAGATTTTCGGATCATGCCCCTGTAATTGTAGATTATGATTTTGATTTTTAAATTAACCTCTCCCCCCGCGGGAGAGGTCGGCGCGCCGAAGGAGAGCCGGGTGAGGGGGATTAAGAAGTTATTTTGCTAAAATACCCAGTGCTTCGCGCTGTTTTTCCATAATGTAGGAAATCCCGCTTTTAGCCAGGCGAATTAATTCATTCAGCTCATGTTCATGAAAAGCGGCGCCTTCTGCGGTGCCTTGTAATTCAATAAACGCACCGGCGTCCGTCATCACCACATTCATATCAGTATGCGCCTTAGAATCTTCGCTATAATCCAAATCTAAAATGGGCACACCATTGTGAATGCCGACAGAAACCCCAGCCACTAAATTTTTTAGCGGATCTGTTTTTATCGCATTTTTGTATTGTAAATGATGAATCGCATCAATTAACGCCACGCAAGCACCAGAAATGGCGGCGGTGCGAGTGCCTCCGTCGGCTTGAATTACATCGCAATCAATAGCAATCGTAAATGCCCCTAATTTTTTTAAATCAACTGCGGCACGTAAAGCCCGCCCAATTAATCGCTGAATTTCCACGGTTCGGCCGCCTTGTTTTCCGCGAGCCGCTTCACGATCCATGCGCTCGTGCGTCGACCGAGGCAGCATGCCATATTCAGCCGTGAGCCAACCTTGCTGACTATCGCGCAAAAATTTCGGCACGCCTTCTACGATGCTTGCGGTGCAAATTACCTTAGTTTCTCCGAAGCAAACTAAAACTGAGCCTTCGGCATGTTTGGTAAAATGACGGGTAAATGAGATAGGACGTAGTTCATCAGCTTTTCGGTCATTGGCGCGTTTCATAGGATTTCCTCTTAGTTGGCAGGGCCGCAGAGTATCGGAAATTTGACGCTGTGTCACCTTTTGAAAAGCGTTTTTTAATACCCCTCACCCAAACCCTCTCCCGCAAGGGGAGAGAGGGAAGCGTCGAAGCCTGGACTTTTCTGCTTTCCTATGAGATATTTTCGTCCCTTTAATAAGTCCAGTAATTAGGAGGGATGAGAAAATGCGGGAAAAATTTTTAATAGACAGCAAACAAACTTGGGATAATTATTTAAATTTTTTACAGACCTTTCTAAAAGATGCTGACGAGAGAAATTTAGAGCATCGTCAAGCCGCCCGCGGTCATCTCCAGCAAGCGCTGGGTATTTTGAATAAATGGCGAGTCTCGTCTGAAGTCGGCGAGCTTCAGCTGCTTGCTGATTTAAATAAGTGCTTTGATGAGAATTTATTAAAAAAATGGAAAAACCAAGAAGTTCCGTTTTTGAGATTTTTACAAGATTCTAGCGTGCAACAGTATGCGACAATTTTTTCAGTGTGGTCTGAAGGTAAATTAGATAACTCGGAAATTGCAGTACTCAAAAATCAATTAAAAGTCCGCTTAATTTCAGCCTGGAAGGAAAATGCCTGTGAACCCGATTTGCAAGCCCTTATCACTGAAGAACTGATCGGCAAATGTCTTCTGGCATTTAAAAGTCAAAAAGAAATCCCACAAAACATCGATATTTATCATAAAATAAAAAATCAAATTTTAGAAGTGTGGAGAAAGGTAACTGAACATTCGGAAGTGCTAAATTTTCTCAATGACACATGCCTCAAGCTATTTAAAGCCTTTAATGGTCAAGTAAGTGATGTTGAAGATCTCAACCAAGAATGTGTGAGAGTGCTACTGTACTTATGGACAAGAGCTCATCGTGGGGCACAAGAAGCCCCGATTAGGATAGCAATAAAAGGCAGAGATTATTTCAGTATTGAAGGTCATCCTGATTTATCAGATAAGATTGTGAAATGGCTGGATACACTGGCCTTCGATATTCTGAACCTTGTGATCGCTGATCAAAAAAATGACCGAATTCTCGATCTATTTTTAGAAGCCGCCCTCGATGAATATTTAAATAATCCTTTTGAAATGATAGTTGGAGAGAGTCTTGAAAATCTTAAAAGCCTCTTGAAAAAAACAGGGGAAGAATTAAGTGTTTCAAAGCTACGCCGCTTTGACGAGGAAGCTTTATGGGGTGTTTTCCAAAAATTTACTGTTTTGAACTTACGTATGAAATGGCAGAATCAGGCATTATCAAATAATGATATTATAAGTTGGCTAATTGCAAACGATCTTCCAGATTTGCTCGATGCGATTTTCAAATTAAAAAATCTTTCCATGAAGCTCAGCTTTTCGATTGAGCAAACCATTTCAAAATGCAGTATGAGAAGTGAAGAAAATGAAACCTATGTTAAGGGCTTAGTTCAATCTGTGAAAAATAAATCACCGATTGCTATCGATTCAATAAACGGTATTTTGTCCACTTTTGAAGTAGTTCCTAAGCCTCTTCAAGCCGAGTTAGAAAATAAAAGGGAAATAGTTGAGTTACTCTGGTTAATAGTAAAGGAAATGTCGCTTGAATATAAGATAAATAATTTGCAGGCTTTTTCAAAAGTTTTTGATCGAATTAACGCGCTTCGACTACAAATATTTCCAGATTACCCTGTGCAGAAATTCGATTTCCCAAAATTCTCTCTCAATGTTAAAGAATATGTAGAATGGATTGACAAAAGAACGCCTTCACCTCTTTTAGTAGGAATAAAAGCATTTTTAGAAAAGCAACCTACACTCAAAGCTGGCGATGTTCAGCTAGCGATTGAAAATTGGCGCTCGAATACGCCCATCGTGGGATTTTATCTGGACATAGCAAATGATTTAAATACGCATTTTGAGGAAAATATAAAACAGAAGTGGAGTTTTTTGCCCGGAGATTTAAAAAATTTCTTGAAAGAATATATAAAGCCAAAAGGGCCTGCTTTACAAGAGTTTTTTTCAGATTGGCTTAGAGGGGACGGAGAGCCAAGCGCTACGGCTTCCTTCGCGCCCTTTTTAGCAGAGCGGTTTTTTAGCGGAAAGTTGCACAGTGGCTTGAGTGAGGTATTGCTTGAGACTTGTGTGGTACTTTTTTTGGTTAAATACGAAGAATCTTGTCAAAAAATTCTCGGCGAAAGCTTGAAGACCGCATGGGACCAGGAAACATTGGGTACCAACTCGTCGATTCAGCAAGAGCTAGGGAAGAGGCTGATTGAATTATTTCAGGTAAGGACTACTCATAGTTCCCCTACAAATGCAGAGCTCAATACACTGCGAGAAAAGGCAGTACAAATGCTTTGGAAGGAATGGAGTGGCAAGAAGGACATCGTCAAAGAAGCACCCTGGAAAGATCTTAGGCTTTTAGCGAAAGACATAATTAAGGAATATTTCAAAGACGACAAAAATCAAGAAGGAATGCGGTCTTGCTTGGAGGAATGCATTGTGCAAGTTGCTCTAAGAAAGAGCTTTGCAGAAAATCGACAAACCGAATATTGCCAAGCTTTAGAGGCGGAGTTTTTTGAACATTTTCATCCTGCCATAGAGCTTCGAGATTATGCCGCTCGGGCATTACGCCGCTCTTGGATGCGGCGTGAGGCTCCCGCTGTGGAATGGTTGAAGGCCAATGATTTACCCTATATGCATCAATTATCCGTATTTTTAATGAATCGTTCTTGTGCTTATTTTGACTATTTTAACGCCTTTTCATTTGACGAAATGAAAATTCTTTTTCCAGAATTGGCTGCAGCTGAAGCTGAATTGAGAAGTTTGAAAGCTCAATTTTTCGATGAAAATAAACCAAATGAACAGAAGCTCGAGCTAGCCCCTTTGAAAAATATCGAAGCCCTTGAGTTTTCTATTTTTAGTGGCCTCAAAGAATTTAAGTCTATCCATTTTTTGAATGTTAAGGAACTACAAAAATTAGCACCATTTGAAAATGGACTAGAACTTACATTAAAACCCTTTGATAAAGTTCTAAAACTTGAATTAATCCATTTTATGGATCTTTCTTTCGAAGCACTTTTAGAATTTTCCCGCGGTTTTAAGCATTTAAAAATCTTGGATTTATCGGGCATGAGTTTGTCTTGCCTTCAAATTCTGGATTTATTTCTGGGGGCGGGGTCACCCGAAACGCTTTATTGTAAAAATATGCTCAGTTTGGAGCGCTTCGACTTAAGCCATTTTTCTGGTTTAAAGTTTTTAAACTTATCCAACAATAAACTTCAAGAAGTCTCAGGGAAACTGGAATCTTTAGAGCTTCTTAATGTGGAATCCTGCGAAAACTTAACGAGGCTTTCCTTAGAGGCCCCTAATTTAAAAAATCTGATTATTTCCGGCTGCGTGAAATTAGCTTTTTCTGAAATGCTACAATACGCTAATATCGAAAATTTGATTGCGGAACGGCTACCGCAAATCATCATCGATTTGCTCTGCACGTTATACCCTATGGTAGAACCTTATCGAGAGGACTTAGGTAAATTAGACAGTGATATGCAACAAGAATTGCAGGAGCATCTACAGTTATCATTTAAGAGTAGGCAAAAAAATTCAATAATGCCGATCTTCCATTTTGTTTCTCAGCGTGCTTTAAGAATTGGACAAGCGTTTAATCATTTTCTTCCCGTTCTAGAAAATAAAAATACGCAGGCCGTGCAATTATTTTTGTCTTTACCTGTGTTGGAATCTAAAGTGGTAGAACAGGTTTTAGATGAAATCTTGCCTTTTTTATTGTCACGATTAAGCGGGGAATCTCTCATCGTCCCGCAAAAATTGCTGGAATGGCTGAAAAGCCCATTTATTGCAAAAGATCTCCATCAGAAAATCTTAGAAAAGCTGCTATTCAGTATCATTTTTTGTGCTTATGATGAGATCAAAGGGGGTGGTTGGGATAAGTGGGAAATAGAATCAAAAAGTCCCGCTCGGCTGATATTCAGACGTTTAGGGGAATTGAGCGAGAGAACCGATCTCTTGATAAACTATTATTCTGTGCATTCAAATGACCAAACTGAAATAAATTCTAAGATCTTTCCTGCTTCAGGTATTATTACCTTTGGCGAAGTAATAAAAGCTGGAACTGCTTATTTGCTTCAAGATGCCGATATCAATAATTTGAATGTTAGGGGGGTATTGAGAGCACTCTTTGAAGAGCGCGTTTTACCAAGACTTACCAGTCAATTATTAATGCAATCAGATCAGCAGGAAGAGGCGTTTCTTGAATCCTTATGCACTAAGGTCTTGGATGATTGGGAAGGTTACAAGTATTGCTATGAGGCTTTGGGAATGGCGATGGCAAAATTTCCTTCTATAGAAAAGCAAGTTATTCAAAATTTAAAAAGTGAGGATGGCTATAAAGTTTCAAAAGTGATTTCAGCAATTATTAAAGGGAGTTATATAAATGATTCCTTAGTTAATTCGCTTAGTGCACATCTTGAGACTGAGGTTAATTCCAAGTTTCGGCTACAGATCTTTAATCGTCTAATTGAGCTGCCAAATGCTAGTGGGCGATTCAAAAATTTATTTTTCGAAACGGTGATAAATGAAAAAGAATGTTCTGAGATTAGAATTTTGGCGCTTGAGGCAATATCTATTACTTATTTTGAAAATAAATTTGGTGAAAAGCTTTTTGCTTGGTTTAAAAAAGGTAATATAAGCGTCAAAAATACGATATTAAAAAAATATCAAGAAAATGAATACATCTCACATCCAATTTTACTAGAAATTGTAACTCAAGAATGGGCACCTAAATTTATTATAAATTATCTCAAGGTTTCTTTGAAATGCTTTAAAGAATCAATTTTTAATGCATTAATGAATATTTGTTTCAAGGAATTTATTTGCGAGGAGAAAGAAAGCAGTATTAATGAGATAATCTCTTTTACGCTCGAATATTTTATAACTAACTTTTCGAAAAAAGACAGGCCGGCAGACGTGGGAGTCTCAAAGTGGTCAGCTGAAATGGGGGCTTATATCGTAAGTATGATCAAATGCTATCAAGGATTCTCATTTCAGAAAAATAAACAGATTCGACAGAGCAGAATTCTAGAGATCTTGTCATCTAATCCAGGGATATTTGAAATCCTTATTAATGAGGCTTTTCAATCGCATGAGCCTAGCCTAAAGGCATTTAAGGCTGTATATTCCCCTATTCCAGAGGGAGAAATTCCCTCCGTAAAATTTACTCAGGTAGCTAAAACTGAAGAACTAAAAGACGTTGAATTAAAACCAGAGCTTATATTGACTCTTTTAAATAAAGGCAACCCATATGAATTTTTTATTGCCATAGAGAAGATTAAAACAGGTCTGCAAGGTGAATCATTCAGCATAACCCCCTTTGTTGAGAAACTGGGACAATTATCCCGCACCAATGGAAAACGTATTTTAGGTGGAATTTTGGATTTTCTACGAAGTCTGCCGCCAAAGGCTTTTTCTGAAATGTTGCCGGTTTTACAGCCTAAGCGTGCTGTTAATCTCATTTTGGAAAAATTAACCATCAGCGAAAAAAAACTCAATTCTGTAAAATTGCCTGAGGCTTTGTCTTGTCATATCCCAGTTACCGAGCTTTTTTTGAATGTTTTACAAGACAGAGAAAATGTATCTGATTTTGTCCCAGTTGATGTTGAGAAAGAGGGCGTTACGGCATGTAAAGTTACAATAAGAGAGTCAATACTAAATTTGCAGCGTATCGATTGTTCTCAATCTGAACTTGAAGAGTGGATATTTGAATTTTGTAAGGACCAGGAATTACCAAACGATCCTTCAATGGCCTTAAATATTTTGCTTTGCTTACCGAAATTAAATGCCAAGCTTTTTGGAAATTTCGATTTGTTGACCCTCGATTATTTGAGCAATGCCATTGGAATTTACGTTCGTACACAATTGGACCGCTTATCGCCATTACTTAAAATTGTGGAGCTGGAACCGCGCAGTGTGGTGGAGCTCGTGTCGGTAGTAAATGAGCACTCAATGTTTGGGCGCCATGAGAAATCGCCTGAGACTCCTCGAGATCAAGAGAATGCTGCTCTAGCTCTCACCAGGAAATAAGCCACAAGGGTGATCATAAGCATTTTGGAAAGGATGAATATCGATATGAATTTACCAGTGTCAAAAGGTTAATTGAAGATTTTCTAGATGACATTAAGGCGACGCATAGTGGAGGAAAGAAATGAAACGAGTTATTAAAGCTAAAGTGGGATCGAAAGAGCAAGCGGCGCAGGAGTTCATTGAGGCTTGGCATGATCTAGAAACCGGAGATAAGGAAGTGTCTGATGATCGCCTTTATTTTGAAAGTGCTGAAACTTTATTGAAAACCTTAACGCCAAAGAGAGGCTTTCCCATGAATGCTGAGCCAAGCAAATCAAAAACAAAGAGCGGTACCGCACTTAAATCGCGTCGAGGCTCTGGGCATTAAATTATTGTGACATGCGGAATTTTCGAAAATATGAAACAGACGTCCGTGTAACAAACCTATCAGTAAAATTGCCGGCTATCTTGAATGTTCTTTTTTGGTAATGTTTAAGAGAATACTCGAGCTCAGATCGAATGACGATTCTGACACATATTCCGTTTTGGTCTTGACTATTTCGGAATTTGTGTCAGAATAGCCATATGGAACGTTACCTAAAAAAATATATTTATACCGACCTTGCGGACAAAATTGTTTTGGTCATGGGACCCCGACAATGCGGGAAAACCACGCTCTCTAAGCTTCTTTATAAAGACTTTGATTATTTCAATTATGATTCAGCCGAGGATCGGCTCGCGCTAAAGCAAAAAAGTTGGAATCGCGAAAAATCACTTATTATTTTCGACGAGCTCCACAAAATGAACAGTTGGAAACGTTGGCTGAAAGGTATTTACGACACAGAAGGTATCCCTCCAAAATTATTGGTCACTGGCAGCGCGAGACTTGATGTACATCGACGGGCGGGTGATTCCCTAGCCGGTCGATATTTCCAATATCGTTTACACCCACTCGATTTAAAAGAAGCTCATCGTTTATGGGACGGGCATGATGAGAATGAAATTTTTGAAAGGCTTTGGCAGTGCAGTGGTTTTCCTGAGCCCTTTTTAAAAGGGGAAGCAAGCTATTATCGTCGTTGGCGTCGCAGTCACCTGGACAGTATTTTAAGGCAGGATTTAATTGACCTTCAAAGTGTTCGAGATATTAAGGCCATAGATACTCTCGTTTTGTTGCTGAAAGGGCGCGTTGGTAGTACTGTTTCGTATGCAAATTTAGCGCGTGATCTTGAGCGAGATGCGAATACGGTTAAGCGCTGGTTGGAGTTATTAGAAAATCTATACATTATTTTTCGGGTAAGCCCTTATTCGAAAAATGTGGCTCGGTCATTGCTCAAAGAACCCAAATTTTATTTTTATGATCACACTTACGCCGAGGAAGAGGGTGCGCGTTTAGAAAATATAGTCGCTTGCGCTTTATTAAAAGAATTGCATTTTCTAGAGGACACTACGGGCATCCAAACTGGCCTACATTATTTGCGCACAAAAGATGGGAAAGAAATCGATTTCTTGATTCATCAAGAAAATAAACCTACCCATATTATTGAAGTTAAATCAGCGGACGATAATCCCGCTCCAGCCTTCCAGCATTTTTCAAATTTCTTACCGAAAGCCAAGTGTATTCAACTAGTGAAAACCCTTAAGCGTGAAAAAACATTTCCAGAAGGTTTGGCGATTAAATCGCTCATTCCTTGGCTGAAAAATCTTAATTTGACCACGTAGTAAGCAAATTTTTTTGGAGGTAACGACTCTCAAAACACTTGGCGAATATCAAGGCAAACAAACTTTATATTTCCAGCAGACACCACAGGTATTGGAAACCTTAAGGCGGCTCCACGAATTCGCACGGCATATGACCTTATCGAAAAATCTCATCTTGCAATTGCATGCTATGTTATATCGCTATCATGCAGGTCAAGGCGGAATTTGGAAATCCGCTGATAATCAAAAAGATCTTTTTCACCTTGAAAATAATTTTCTAGGTTTTGCCACATCTTGGGGCTATTATCCCAAAATTCTACGATAGGTGGTTTTGTCCACCACGTTTTGATGAGTGATCTGTCTTCCTTGGTGGCAAGGCGAAATTTTATTTTCTCATTTTTATTCATTTTTAAGCTCTGGCTATTCTGTGTAATGCGGTCCCACAGTATAACAAATTTCCAACCTTAGCTAGATTTTCATGCTTCTTCAGCAACTCATTTTGGCTGTCATCCGGAGAAAAGCGAAGGATTTCCATCTAAAGGCAAAAAGCTAGAAACTGGGGATCCTTCGCTTTGCTCAGGATGACAGTTGCATGACGAACCTCACAATGAGAACTGCTGATGCTTCTTGCTAGAGCTTGTTTTCTGGGGAATAATGAAAGCCAAAATTTTGATGGAAAACCTCTATGCAGCTAAATCCAATTTTTGTTTCGAATGTGCATGATATTTTTGGGAAAACTGGGGAATCCTGGCTCAAGGCCTTGCCTTCTCAATTACTCTTCTTATCTGAGAGATGGAATTTTCGTTTTTTGGAAGTAATGCCAGGGCTTACCTATCATTTTGTCGGTCTTGTAGAAATGTTGGAAACCGGCGAATCCGCAATCATCAAAATAGCGCCTGAAAATAGGGGTATTCTGAATGAAGCGAATTGTCTTGAATGTTTTACCAAGACAGCGCCTAAAATTGTGGCCTTTGACCATGAGCAACATATGATTTTGATGGAAAGACTTTACCCTGGAAATTCGCTAAAAAAATTGGTCGAAATGGGTAGGGATGACGAAGCCACGCGGATCATTTGTCAAACCATCCGAGAAATACAGCTGCACCAACACAAAAAATACGAATTTAAACATTTATCTGAGTTCGTTAAAACTCTATTTATTTTGCAAAAGCACGTTGATAAGCGATTATTATCAAAGGCAGAATCTTGGTTTTGTGAATTAACCATGGATCGTAGTCAAGACGTTGTTCTTCATGGTGATCTACATCATGATAATATTTTGCTTAGTGGTGATACTTGGAAGGTAATTGATCCTCATGGTTATATTGGTGACCCCGTATTTGAGGTTGGATCCATGATTTTTAATCCTTATGATTGTTTTCCAAATGATCGGTCCCTTTCTAAAATTATTGAAAGACGCTTGAGTATTCTCATTGAAGAACTCCCCTTTGATGCGCAAAGAATTAAAGCCTGGGCCTTTTGCAAAACCATGCTTTCCGTCGCGTGGACTTTTGAGGATCATGCAAAAATCGATGAAGGCGAAATCGAAATTGCCCGCATCATCGAGAAACTTATGTGATAAATTGTCTAAAATTATGACGTAACTCATCCGGAGCGCAATAAACGCATGCAGCCGTTCTATCGCTGTTTAATAAGCGGACGATGCTTTTTTACTCCTGAATGAATATAATGAGAAAATACTTTTTAACTTAAGGGTGGTTCAACATGTACTTAAAAAATAAATCTGAGAGTATTATCAATTCGAAAGGTGGGGTAAATTCGCACATTCTTTTGGATAAATCCCAGGTTAAAGAAGCCAATATGCTTATTACCTGGGTCGAAGTTTCCCAGCAGGGAGGCCAAGAGTTACACTCACATGAAGCTGAGCAAGCTTATATTATTATTCAAGGAACTGGGATAATGATTATTGGTGATGAGGAAAAATGCATCCATGAAGGTGATATTGCTTATGTGCCCTCAAATGCCAAGCATGGAATTCGAAATACAGGTGATGATCGCTTAATTTATATTTCTGCTGCAACTCCATCTTTTGATGTTAACGAATTTTATAAACTAAAAAAATCGTAGTGGCGCGAAGAATTAATGTTTTGGTAGCAAGCTATTAACCCAAGTTCCATGATGATGAGTTTCAGCAAGCTTTTGGTCGGTATAATTCCCCTGTGAGTCAAATTCTCGCAGAATAATTGTATTGGCTTCGGTTAGTGCTGTAACTTCCCAATCATCAAGGATAAAATAAATTTTTTTATCAGTAGATTTAGCTAGAAAACTAAAGGTTTCATTAATTTTTCTTTTTTCATCTTCGCTGAGCTGATATAAAACCCAAACGGCTAAGAAGCAGAGAATATGGCTTTTTGAACAAATCGAAAGTATTTGATCGACGTAATCATCTAGGGTTCCTTTTAGCATCGTGATATTGTCTTTATTTTCTTCGAATATTTGGCACGCCACGTCAAAAGTTTTTAAACGATTAACAGATTCGGGCCAGATCAATGCTTTTAACCACAGTCTAAGCTCTGGGTCTTCTATATTGAGGGGATTAATATCGATACCAATTTTATTTTCAATATGAATAAATGAATTTTTCAAATTTGTCGGAAGATTTCCTCGCCATTCTGTTGAAAATGGCTCGTGTTGGCCAACATCCCCAAGAAGGAAATCGTTTAATTTATAGGAATATTTATCGACGTTTAATAAGAATCCAGCGCTTGTACCAATTTCTATCAGGGAAAAGGTATTATTTTTTTCTCTTTTGATGATCTCAGAGAAGGCAGGTAGCAATGCTGCACTTCGTTTAGGTTCGTTCGTTTGAGTAGTTTTGAGAAAATAAGGTTTCAGTTCTGCTTGATATCGAGTAAAGAAATCCAGGAAATCTGCACAAAGCTCGGAACGGTTTTCGTCATTTAATGTCTTTTTTCCATTTAAGGTGGGGTAAAAATCCGCTAATGGATGCTGTATTCCTTTCAGAAGAAGAGCATGCACCGCAGCAAACAAAACTGTACGAGGCGAATTTTTTACGGGCACAATATTGATAGCTTGTAATATCTGAGGCTGAGTAGCTACAAATCCTGCTAAAGCCGCATAGATCGGTGAGCTTTGAATATTTGAAAATAAGCGGAAATGATCCGCTATGGCGTCTAAATTCATGATAATTTCATCTCCTCAAGTTCGAAAATATACTGGATATAACAGAGTCTCATTATGCTGAAAGCGTTCGGGGGCTACAAATAAGGCTTGAGCTGTTGACATCAGAGGCTAAAAATTGTACTATCCCAAAATGAGTCTGAAAGACATATTGTAGAGGAAATGATGAATAAAGGCAACAAAACGCAATACGCTATTCTGGGAGCACTAAGCATTGAACCCATGTCCGGATATGAAATTAAGAAAATGATGTCCGAAACGACTAACTACTTTTGGACAGAAAGTAATGGTCAGATATACCCGACGTTGGCCAAGCTGACTTCAGCGAAATTAGTGTCCTGTTCGAATGAAACCGTAGGCGCAAAACCTCGAAACGTGTATTCACTCACAAAGCTTGGACGAAAAAAATTACAGCAGTGGCTACTGTCAGATCCGGAATATTATCCAGTTAGAAATGAATTATTATTGAAACTGTTTTATGGTCAACAGATGGAGCCTGAAATATCAATAAGGCATATTCAAAAGCATGCAGAAATGTGTAAAAAACGCCTGAGTTTTTATCAAGAAACAGAAAAAAAACTGACTGAAATGGTAAAGAAAAAAATTCGACCGGTATATTTTCTACTAACAGTGAGATCAGGTGTTAAAAAAGTTGAATCAGAGCTTGAATGGTGCAAAGAGTCCATCAATTTAATCAAAAAATACGGCAAAAATAAAATTTCGGAGAACCTATGAACGTGAATACCATTAATAAATTTACCCAAGGCAATTTTGCTTCTTGGACTTTAGAAGGAAATTTTCCTAAAATCACCAAAATTCAGGGCGAAATTCCAACAGAATTGAATGGCGTGCTTTACCGCAACGGACCAAACCCGCAATTTCCTGATGATTCCAAACACTGGTTTGAAGGTGATGGAATGCTTCATGCATTTACCATCAGCAATGGCAATGTGAGTTATTCCAATCGATGGATTTATACTGAAAGATTTCTGCATGAACGTAAAATAGGAAAAGTGGTCTTTAAAAGTTTCAGTGATCCAACGATTCAAAAATCTGGTGCTCTTGAAATATCTCATAATACCGCTAATACTAATATCATTTTTCATGCTGGAAAATTACTGGCTCTTCAAGAAGGCGCGACTCCTATCGAAATTAGCCCTCTAGATTTAAATACCAAAGGAGAATGGGACTATTACGGCCAAATCCCACAAATGAGTGCTCACCCGCATTTTGATGCAAGGACGGGTGAAATGCATAATTATGCCTATAAGGCTGGCTCAAGCGATATTATTTATTATATTATTAATCGCGAAGGGAAAATTACCAAAGCCGAAACTATTCGTGTGCCTTATTGTAGTTTTCTTCATGATTTTTTTATCACAAAGGATTATGTCATTTTTCCTATATTTCCACTCACCATTAATCTTGAACGTGTTCAAGAGGGGAAATCATTGATTATGTGGGAGCCAGATAAAGGCGCACATATCGGAATAATGCCGCGCAATGGTACCGAGAAAGACATTATTTGGTTTAGTACAGATGCATTTCATGCCTATCATTTTATGAATGCTTATCAAGAAGGCGACCGCATAATCCTAGATGGAATGAAGTACCAGCGCGCGAACATGTTTCCAGATGCTCTTGGAAAAGTCACTTCTTCAGCCGATTTTCCAGCCCAGCTCACACAATGGGTTATGGATTTAAAACATAAAAAGCTTACTGAAAAACGCTTGGATTCAATGACGACTGAATTTCCACGTTTTGATGAGCGATTTACAGGCTTACCCTATAGACATGGATTCGCCATAGCCAGCACAAATCCAAAAAATCTGGATGAAGGATTCGATGCTATCATTCATTATGATCTTAAAAATCAAAGACAAAATATTCGAGAATTTGGAGGGGGTAATAATCCGAGCGAACCTATATTTGTTCCTCGACAGGAGCATAGCGAAGAAGGCGATGGTTTTATTTTAACTGTCGTATATGATGCCGCGCGAGATACCAGCGATTTATATATTCTGGATGCAATGAATATTAACAAAGAAGCTTTAGCCATTATTCAACTACCCCATCGAGTACCCAATGGTTTTCATGGTAATTGGTATAACAAGTAGCATAGCTACCTGAAGAGCTTTTAAATTTTTGTATTTAAAACAATAGATTGCATTTTATTGAGTCGGGATGACTTTACAAGTCCATGTAATTTCAGAAGTAATTCAAAAACAGGCCATTTTTGTCGGTTCTTCCACAGAACCCGGATCTGGTGTTGCAAAAATTACCTCTTGAGCTGGCTTAGCCCAAACGAATGGTAATTTCCGCCGGATTTCACTGGACCACTAGTACCCTGAGAAGATTTAGATTTGACATATGTCTATTTTTGACATATATTTATTCTATATGATATGGAAAGTTGAATTTACTCGAAAAGCAGGTGGTCAAGTGCAAATGCTGAGCCAAAGGGCGAAAGATGCATTGCGGTTGCTTGTGAAAGATTTATAGCAAAACGGACCAACACCGGGTCCTGGCTGGCCTCATTGTGGCAAGTTGGCTGGAAAAAAGAATGAAGATAAAAGGCATTGCCATTTGACGAAAGGAAGGCCGACATATGTTTGCTGTTGGTCAGTGGATAAAAAAATAAAATTAATAGAGGTATATTATGTCGGAACACATGAAAAGGCACCATACTAGTCCAAGGCCATCAGGGCATTTTTTATATATTCTTGATCATAACCTTTTATACGCAATTCCTAAAAAATTTGCAAAAAAATATATCGTTGAAACCAAAAAGCCCTTAGAGAAAAATATCTCAGCAGAAGAATTATTTGAAGATATGGATAAAGAATATACGGAAGCTGGCTCATTGTTACGGGGCCTTAGAGCCCGCGAAAATATATCCCAGGTTGAGTTCGCAAAAAAAATTAAAGTTTCTCAAGCCAATTTATCTAAAATGGAGCACGGCACTCGTCCAATAGGAAAAACAATTGCCATGAGAATTGCGAAAGCATTTTCGGTGAATTATAAATACTTTTTGTAATATTTTTCGATTAACTTCCTATCCGTCTGATAAGCCATTGGAGAAGTCATAATTCGTCGCCCAGTAAAAAAGAGGCTTAATGAAATCCAGTAGAAAAAACTACTGGATTTACCAAATTAGAATTGCGAATTCAATCTCTAAGTGCAACCGCTAAACCTAAAAAACAGCTTCACCTGACGGTTGAGATGCTTTCTTCAGTATTGTGAGATTGCGATGAAACAAATTGATCTATAAATTTATCAATTAATTCTGCCTTGGATGTGCAATAAGTTTTTGCTCTGATATTTTCGATGTGATGCTCAACAGTTCTCATGGAAATCCCTAAAGTAATACCTATCTCTCTCGCGGATTTTCCACGAACCAAATAGAATAGCACCTCATTTTCCCTTGCGCTTATATATACATCACCGAATTTAGCACCTTGTGAAATAATTCTTGATAGGGTCTGATGTGGAGCAAGTAATCCTGTAAGCAACATCTGAGAAAGGATATTGGCCAACTGAGAAATTGAATTTTCTTTGATAATAATCGTCCAACCAAATATACCAATTATTCGATTCTCAAAATACCAAGGGTATTTAAAAGTAAGTCCCTGAAGCGATATATCGTTGATAGTAGTTCCTACTTCATCTGCCACTATTACAGAGCCATCACAAAGAGCTGAGTTGTTATTATTTATAAGCTTCTCTGCAAACCTTTTTTTGAAAAAACTTGCTGGGGATTTTCCGATTGCATCTTGCATAGAGAGCGCACCCATTATTTCAACGCAGTTTTCATTGAGATTTATAAAATGAGATTCAGCATCGTAAAAGTAAGAAAGAATCGGCAAATTATAGATATTTAAAATGTTTTGTTTTGAAGCTTCAGCTCTAAGGTTCGGTTTCACCAAACAGACACCCTGCCTAAATCGCTTTAGCAGCATATCCCCGTGAATGTCAAAAGCGTTTTTGCGTCTCTTCATAAATGCAGCCTCTTATTCTATGGCCTACTATACCAAACGTAATCTCAAGGACCAGCATCCGAAAATGAGCCAATATTGCTGCACATCATACCGAGATAATGGCTCTCAAAACAGAGTAGTTTCTACCTATTAGCACTAACTTTGCTCATCAGAATGCATATTCCGGTCGCACCCGATCGCTAATTCCGCCCACACCCGATCAGGATGACCGGGCCAATCTGACTCCAAATCTAAGCGCAGCATCGCTAGCAAGCTTCGAGGCAATAAGCCCGGAGTTGTTCAGAAACTGCGCTATCATGGGCCTATTTGAAACCCTTGGAGCGCCCAAAATGAGTCAGAAGTTAACGATGAGAAAAACACGAGAAATACTCCGCCTGCGATGGAGTCTAAACAGAACCCACCGAGAGATTGCCACCAGCGTAGGTATCAGCACCAGCACAGTCAGCGATTGCGTCGCCTGTGCACAGCGCGCAGGCCTTCAATGGCCGCTAGACCGGAAGTGGTATACCAACCCAAGCAGCTTTAAAATTAGCGTATGTAAAACATGAGGTTGAGTTTTTTTAAGTGTGATGTTGTTACCAGTGAGATAATTCAGACACAACTGAGTAATGGCTTCTGGCCTTTTTAGAAAGTGAATCTCAAATCGTCTTTTTTTTATTCTTAAAAAATATTCGTGGTCGCAACCTAACAGAATTTGGGTTTAATTTTGTTGATTATCATGATTTTTCTAAAAAACCGTTTGGGCTGGTATGCCTTGTTTGTGGATAAATTGTTTATGATTTTTGATGCTAAAAATACTGAAATCGACTCCTTGTACAGCGCATCCGACATGGAAATCTTCAATGACAAATCTTTATTGCCGGGGGTTGAAATAAAGATGAGGGCTTTTTATGGCACCAAAAATCCAGTAGTTTTTCCTACTGGATTTCATTAAGTCTCTTTTTTACTGGACGACGAATTCGGGTTCTGTAGAAGAACCGACAAAAATGGCCGGTTTTTGAATTACTTCTGAAATTACATGGACTTGTAAAGTCATCCCTCAGAGGTATACTTGCCAGACCTCAATAGGAAGTCCTGTTCCAAACAGCCAAAAGCCTATTGCAGTTGTACCGGTTTAGTAGTACACTTACGAAATGAACAAAAGGAAAAGAGAATTTGTCGCATTCGAGGGTAAGGCGTTTACCATTGAATGGTATTTTGACAGCAAAGGCAAAAGTAGGGCGCTTGATTACTTTGAATCCGCTGATCAAGAGGAGCAAATCGTTATTCGAGCTAATAGGTATTGTCGGGCAAATTAGAAATAAAACAAAATTTAATTATGAGGGCGACAAGCTTTATGCTTTTAAGCCGCAACCACACCGATATTTATGTTTTTTCTTTGAAGGGCAAAAAATCATTGTGACAAATGCTTTTCATAAAAAAACGGATAAACTCCCGGAAAATGAAAAAGACCGGGCATTGCGTACTAAAAAAGATTATGAAACCAGAGTTAAGCGAGGTGATTACTATGAATAAACCACTATCTACCTATGAACGAAAAATGAAAGATGCCAAGTTCAAAAAAGCCTATCATGCTAGTTACAAAGAACTACTTTTTTCTGAACTAATGATTTCAATTATGGAAGAAGATGAGAAGTCGATTAGGGACCTAGCGAAAGAAGCCCACATTTCTGCGTCGGTCATTCAAGATCTCCGCTCCGGAAAGCAGCATGATATTAAGGTAAGTAATCTAATAAAATTGGCTCGGGTTTTTGGTTACGTCGTTATTTTGCAAAAAGGGGACGAACAATTAACACTCCAGGAAAAAATGAAAAATCATAAAAAGCATTTGAGTGTTTTAGCTGCAGCTCGAATTTAAAGTCCAGTAGATTTCACTACTGGACTTTATAATTTTTACTTGGCCGCGGGGCGAACTCTATCCCAGGTTAAGTTCATCCTCTACATTGGACTCCTAATGGAAATGTGTTGACACATCATTCTGGCTTGGCATTGTATAAGCGTTCAATGTCAGCCTTGAGAAGATCGATTCTAGGTGCTGCCTTATAATGGCTTTCCAAGAAGGTGGTTTTGCCTGTACCACGAGGGCCTAGGAGAAAGTAACTTCTGCTAGGCGGAATAAAAAATCGTTTTATATCAAGCAATTGTACATTCTCAACTTAAATAATAGCATTTGGTAGGCTATACTTGATTGCATTATGGCATAAGAGATGCCATTTTTAAAGCAAAAATGGCATCTTAGGTTCCAGAATTATAAAGTACCTATTTCTGAGGCCTTTGATTTTATGCCTACTGTCATTCCCGATGGCATTAAATTTCTGTATCCCATGACGTGGTCGGTAAAAATCATGGGATTAATGGCGGATATGATTCCAACGGTAGCGATGGCTATGTACTTTTTAATTTCATCGCAAGGCATACGGCATACCAACCCAAACAGCTTTAAAATTAGTATATTTAAAACATGTGCTTGAGTTTTTTTAAGTGTGATGTTGTTACCAGTGAAATAATTCGAACACAACTGAGTAATAGTTTCTAGCCTTTGTAGAAATTAAATCTCAAACCGCCTTATTTTTATTCTTAAAAATTGTTAGTCGTCACAACTTAACAGAAGTTGGCTTTTATTTTGTTGATTATCATGATTTTTCTAAAAAACTGTTTGGGCTGATATGCGCGAGTATGCGCGATTTTTTTTTTGCCCAGCTTCTTTCTGGTTGTTCATCTCTGTCTCGATGTCTTCAAACATAATGGTCTCAAGATTTCTCATAAAATTGGTATAACAAGTAGCATAGCTACCCGAAGAGCTTTTAAATTTTCGTATTTAAAACAAGGGCTTGCATTTTATTGGGTCGAAGCTTATGTTTCTTCTATATATATTATGAGACATAATCATTATGCTGCGACAGACAACTGACTAAATATTGACCTTTCAATAACCATATGATACTTTGTGTGCCTTCTATTTTGAACAACGTGGATAATAATTATGAAAAATACGGTAAAATTAATAGCAGTTACATCAGTGGTTTTATTGAGCGGTTGTGTGGGCTTGGGCCCTCAAGCTAGCTTGGGTGACCGAATGAAAGATAATTTTTTATTTACATCAGCTGCTAATGTTTCTCCATCAGAAGTTAGATGTGTTAGGCTGACCAAGTCATTTACATTTAAGTCTGGCTCTGTGATCTACACACTTCCAGCGGGATCTTACCAAGGCACTAAAAAGAATAGCACAGGGTATTTTTACTATGCACCGAGCTCAATTACCTCTTCTAGTAGTTTCTATGGCTCTGGAGAAGGAATTTACATAAACAACGAATTTAATGGAGGTAATATATTCGATGTCAACGCTACTGGTTTTGATTCTAGGCCAATCAGATTTACCGTGTTACCAAAATCTATTTTTTCATTTATAAAAAAGAACGCTAGATGTTAATTCTTATTGCGGCACACTAAAAAATTAAAGCCCCTTCAAGAGTCCGCGAAAAGCCCTCTTGGATTGCGGGTGCCTGCGGAAGTGGTATACCGGAAGTGGTATACCAACCCAAGCAGCTTTAAAATTAGCATATGTAAAACATGAGTTTGAGTTTTTTTAAGTGTGATGTTGTTACCACTGAGATAATTCAGACACAACTGAGTAATGGTTTCTGGCCTTTTTAGAAAGTGAATCTCAAATCGTCTTTTTTTATTTTTAAAAAATATTAGTGGTCGCAACCTAACAGAAGTTGGCTTTTATTTTGTTGATTATCATGATTTTTCGAAAAAACCGTTTGGGCTGGTATGCCTTGTTTGGGTATGCCTGAAAGAATCAGCATTTGCATTATTGACGATTGCGGCAGAACGATACCCTTGTAATTAACGATCCAAATAATCTAGGCGGCCTTATCCAGCGCCCGCACATGAATTTTATTTTGCCGCTTTTTAACCAGCCAAATGTCATAATCACGCTGGAGATTCAGCCAAAAAGCGATATCGGTATTGGGAAAAAGCTTCGAGAATCGTAGCGCCATGTCAGCACTAACTCCGGCATGACCATTGAGAAGCCTAGATAAAGTCGTGCGATTCACGTCGAGCCTTTTTGCAGCATCGGTTACGGTTAGACCAGCGCCTTCAATTAAAATTTCGTTAATAATTTCGCCTGGATGTAATGGTTCATGAATCGTCATAGCGCACCTCACTTAATTATAATCTAGATAATTTACTAATATGGCGTCTTCGCCTTCGAACTGAAATATGATTCGCCAATTTCCGTTTACTGTTATTGCATAAAAGCCTTTAAGCTTGCCTTTTAATGGACGGAAACCAAAGCCTGGTAGATTTACTTGCTCAGGAGCATTAGCCGCATCCAGCACCTGTAAGAGAACTTTCAGCCTGCGAGCGTGCTTTGCCATGATTCCGGCTGTACTGCCAGTCTCATAGAAGTTGCGTAATCCTTTATGTTTCCAACTCTTTATCACACTTAAAGTATAGTCCGTTGCGCACCACGCGTCAATATATTTAAAAGTATTTGTTTTTGAATAAGTTTTAGAGCATTAAAACGGCTCACAAGATAGCAGTTCTTCAGGTATTTGCCAAAATTATCGGTTTTTAAAACCCTTCAAGATTTAATAAAACCTTAATATTTGTGTAGTAGAATCTGGCAATATTTAAACAGAGGGTAAAACCAGGAAGATAATTCTCTTTTTATTCTCATGAAATCCAGCTCTCTTTGAGTAATTGCGGAAAGACCTAGTATGAAATTCTTAATGAATATTTTAAGTGCATCTTTATAGGGTTCAAATTCTGACCGTGTTCTTTCTATTTCAGCTTTCACCCGCTCTTCTTCAATTGACTTTAGTTGAGCGCGTAGACAGCTGCTTGCAAGGTAAGCGTTTGGGCAAGTACATGCCCTCAAAAGACTTTTAGAGTTCAATAAATTGTGGCAATAACTTTCGGTAATCCTCGTCGGATTTACAGCTTCGAATACGATTTAACATCGCACAAAAATATTTATAAGGCTCCACTCCGTTCGCCTTGCACGTTTCAATCAAAGAATAAAAAATTGCACCCGCTTTCGCACCTGCTGAACTTCCAGAAAACAGCCAATTTTTCCTGCCAAGAGCAAAGGGTCGAATGGCATTTTCAATAAGATTATTATCGATTTCAATTCGACCGTCTTTTAAATAATTCGTCAACTCATTCCAATTTGTTAAACAATAACGGATAGCCTTTCCTATTTTTCCTTGATCGGATGTTTTAAGAAGATGATGATCAAGCCACTGTTTAAATGCCTCTAATATTGGAACCGATTTTTCCTTTCGAATTTCATGGCGCCTTTCTAATGAAAAATTATTTTCGCGAGCTTCTTTTTCAATAGCATATAATTTTCGATAAAATTTGAGCGCTTCCACAGCAAGCCCAGGTGTTTTTGAAAGCTTCGCTAACTCAGCAAATGGACGTCGAGCATGAGCATGGCAACCCACGCGTATAATTTTTTTCTCGTCATTTGCCCAGAGGTAACCTGAATAAGCATCGCTTTGTAAATATCCTTTAAAATCGGTTAGAAATTTCTTGGCATGAGCTCCAGCCCGGGTTTCTTGATATTCGTAAACGACACAAATTTTTTCGCCGCCACCACGATAACACCACATGTAAGATTTCGCTGTGTTTTCTCGACCTTTTTCATTAAGCACTTGCACAGTAGTTTCGTCGGCTTGCGCGTAATCATAAGCAATAATTAATTTTTGAAGCCATTTTACGAGTGGCTCGCATAATTCCGATGTTTTTAAAATCCATCCGCATAGACTGCTTCTCGGTATTTCCACCCCTATGCGAGACCAAATGGATTCCTGTCGATACAACGGAATATGATCACAATATTTTGTAATAATAGTGTTGGCCACTAATTCTGGAGTAGCTATGCTTTTCGGGAGAAGCAATAAAGGCATCGGTGCAATTTTGACATTTTCTTCGCAAGGTTTGCAGGCATATTTTGGTCTAACGTGCTGAATAACGCTAATTTTTGCTGGGATATATTTTAATTGCTCACTAATTTCTTCGCCAATCCGCACCAAATGTTCGCCACAATGGCAGATTTTTTCTTCGTCCTTAAGGTCATGTAGAATAATTTCGCGAGGCAAAAATTCGGGAAGGGGCGTCCGAATAGGATGTTTTTTACGCTTATGCGATTGAACCTCAACTTCTTCAGCAAGCTGCTCTTTTACAGCCTCAGGTAATTCGGTTCCAGGCTCATCAAAAAAATCCGTTTGGAAAATATTTTTCTCAGACGATGGTGCAAAACGTTCTTGCTTGGCTAAACGAAGCGCTTCAACTAACTGCTCATATTTTTTCTTATAGTCTTTCAGTTGCTCGTATTTCTTCTTATAGTCTTCCAACTGTTCGTACTTTTCTTTGTATTCACTTAATTCAATGATCATTTCGCGCAACAAATCAGGTGAATCGGGCAGGTTTTGAATATCAATTTTCATTCGCGTAATATATCAGATGATCCTAATTTTTTCGAGATTTTTATTCAAAGAATTTAGCTAAAATTCGCGATTTGACTGGGCTCCATAGCCTCGAGCCGAGAATACTTATCGCTCGCTAAAAGCCAATTAAAATGTTCTCGAGTCATTTCTATTTGTCCATGGGCATCTTTCAGAAAAACAAAACGCCCCTTCTCAAGTCGTCTATACCAAAGCGTAAAGCAATTAGTTTCATAGTATAAAGCTTTTAATTTATTCCCGCTTCTGCTTCGAAATAGGAATAAATTTCCATCCGTAGGATTCATTTTTAAAACGTCAGAGACCAGGATACAAAGTGTATCGATGGATTTTCTCATGTCTACCGGCTCTGTATAAAAATATATTTTCAGATCATTTGGCATCAGCATAATAAAAGTGTCCTCACCAATTCTTTAACTTGATTTATTTCCACGTTGCAGGGGAATAAGCACTGAAATCCATTCGGCAACACCACGCGAATTTCTTGTGGACTAGATAGTTTTGAGACATTTACCGGTGAAAAGGTGCCCGTAGAGTTTGGGTGCTTTTGCTTTCGAAAAATATTTTGATAATAAGCGAAATTCGAGAAGGGTATATTTTGATTTTTGCAAAATGCTTGGCGAGATAGCCCGCTTATTTCTTGCTCTTTGAGAATGGCTTTCCAACGCTCGCGCTTTTCTTCATTAATCTTTGGCATTAATTTGCTCCTGGTTATTTTCGGAGCGAATAGCATGCGGGGATTTAATTAGCTTTGGTAGATGTAATTGGCTGAACGCTTACGTTGAGTTTTTCTAAGTGTGATGTTGTTACCAGTGAGATAATCCAAACACAACTGAGTAATGGTTTCTGGCCTTTTTAGAAAGTGAATCTCAAAGCATCTTTTTTTTATTCTTAAAAAATGTTGGTGGTCGCAACCTAACAGACGTTAGCTTTTATTTTGTTGATTATCATGATTTTTCCAAAAAACTGTTTGGGCTGGTATGCGCGATGCAGGAATTGAAAGGTTGGGGACGGCGTGGCAGGCCCCTCTCCCCGTGCGGGAGAGGGCTGGGATTTGGAAGCTTAATCTTCCCACTTCAAAGTGCCGCCCGCTTGGTATTCAATTACGCGAGTTTCAAAGAAATTCTTTTCCTTTTTTAAGTCCATCATTTCACTCATCCAAGGGAAAGGATTTTTAACGCCGGGATATTGTTCTGAAATGCCAATTTGTGCTACAACGACGATTGGCAATGTATTGCAAATAATCATTAAACATCTCGGCATTTAGGCCCAAAATACCGCGTGGCATCGTATCTCTAGCGTATTGGCATTCGAGATCGACGCCTTCTTTAATCATGTCGATAATTTCTTTTTGGAAATCCGTTGTCCAAAGATCCGGATTTTCAATTTTAATTTGATTAATGACATCAATACCAAAATTACAGTGCATGGATTCATCACGCAAAATATATTGAAATTGTTCGGAAGTTCCGGTCATTTTTCCGCGGCGGCCCATTGCTAAAATCTGCGTAAAGCCCACGTAGAAGAAAATGCCTTCAAATACCACATAAAATGCAATTAAATCGCGCAGCAAACGCTGATTGTTTTCACGGGTACCTGTGCTAAACGTTGGATCGCCTAAACTTTGTGTGAAAGGAATTGCCCAAGCCGCTTTGTTTGCAACAGCCGGTAATTCGCGATACATATTGAAAACTTCGGCTTCATCTAGGCCTAAACTTTCAATGACGTGTTGATAAGCATGCGTGTGCAGGGCTTCTTCGAAGGCTTGGCGTAATAAATATTGTCGGCATTCGGGATTTGTAATATGACGATAAACTGCCAACACCAAATTATTCGCCACTAAAGAATCAGCTGTTGAAAAAAACCCAAGGCTATGTTTAATAATGATGACGTTCATCATCGGTTAAACCATTTGGATCTTTCCAAAGGGCAATATCTGCCGACATATTAATTTCATTCGGCATCCAGTGATTCGAGCAGCCAGCTAAATATTTTTCCCAAGCCCAGGTATATTTAAAGGGCACTAGTTGATTTAAATCAGCACGACAATTAATAATTTTTTTGTCATCGACTTGAATACGTGCGGCACCCATTTCTAAATTTTCTAAGCCCGTGCTGCCTGCGCCGATTATGGCTTTTTCAGCAGGTTTTTCTATGTTTTTGGCGATACTGTTATCAGTATCTTCGTAATCATCCCAATCTAATAATGATGCATTTTTACTTGTCATGTGTAATCCTCCCTTTATTGACACGCTTCACAATCAGGATCTTCGATAGAGCAAGCCTTCGCTTCAGGCGCTTGCCTAACCGCGTTGAGTTGCCCATCGTTGATCGTGGCTTTTTCAGTGCTCGAGGCACCAAGGCTTCGCAGGTAATAGGTAGTCTTAAGTCCGCGTAACCAGGCCATGCGATATAAAATATCGAGTTTTTTCCCGGAAGGTTCAGCCATGTAAAGATTGAGCGACTGCGCTTGGTCAATCCATTTTTGTCGACGAGAAGCGGCATCCACCAACCATTGTGGCTCAATTTCAAACGCCGTTGCATAACGTTGTTTAATATCCTCTGGAATTCGTTCAATGGCTTGCAGGCTGCCATTATAATATTTTAAATCGTGCACCATCACATTGTCCCAAAGCCCCAGGGCTTTTAAATCATTCACGAGAAAGGGATTCGCAACCGTAAATTCGCCCGATAAATTCGACTTCACATAAAAATTTTGGTAAGTCGGTTCAATCGATTGCGAAACGGCACAAATATTCGAAATGGTAGCCGTTGGTGCAATGGCCATCGTGTTGGAATTGCGCATACCTTGTTTTTTAATTTTCTTGCGAAGTGCATCCCAATCCAAGCGTTTGCTCGGTATTTTGATCCAAATATTCTCCGCGATATTCTGCTAATTTTTTAATCGAATCGATCGGCAGTATGCCTTGGCTCCACAAAGAACCTTGGTAACTTTCATAAGCGCCGCGTTCTTTTGCTAATTCCGAGGAAGCTTCGATGGCATTATAGCTAATGTGTTCCATGCAACTATCCGCAAATTCCACGGCCTCATTGGAAGCATATGGAATTTTTTGCACATAAAGCGCATCTTGAAAACCCATAATTCCAAAGCCGATAGGGCGGTGTTTGTAGTTGGAATTTTTGGCTTGTGGCACGCTGTAATAATTAATGTCGATCACATTATCGAGCATACGAATTGCGGTTTTCACGGTTCTTGCTAATTTTTCTGTATCGAGCTTGCCGTCTTTCATATGATTGAGCAAATTAACGGAGCCCAAATTACAAACGGCAATTTCTTCTTTCGAGGTATTTAAGGTAATTTCGGTGCACAAATTCGAGCTGTGAACCACGCCGATATGCTGTTGCGGCGAGCGTAAATTGCAAGGATCTTTAAATGTCACCCATGGATGCCCCGTTTCAAATAATAGACCTAGCATTTTGCGCCATAATTTAACAGCGGGAATAATTTTTGAGCGTATGTCCCCACGCGCGGCCTTTGCTTCGTGCTCTACGTAGGCTTTTTCAAACGCATCGCCATATAGATCATGCAAATCGAGGAACTTCATCCGGAGAAAATAAAGTCCAATCTTGATTTTCGAAAACACGTTTCATGAAATAAATCAGGAATCCAATTGGCGGTATTCATGTCGTGTGTGCGACGGCGTTCGTCACCGGTATTTTTCCGCAATTCTAAAAATTCTTCGATGTCCATGTGCCAGGTTTCTAAATAAGCACACACCGCTCCTTTGCGTTTTCCGCCTTGATTAACCGCTACAGCCGTGGCAGTCTGCCACTTTTAAAAAAGGAACGACGCCGAGAGATTTTCCGTTTGTGCCTTTAATATAAGCACCAATTGCCGCGCACTGGTGTCCAATCGTTACCAAGTCCGCCCGCATATTTGGAAAGCAGTGCATTGTCTTTAATGGCACCATAAATACCATCTAAATCATCAGGAACGGTTGTTAAAAAACAGCTGGATAATTGTGGACGCAGTGTGCCGGAATTAAATAAGGTGGGTGTCGAGCTCATATAATCAAAGGAAGACATTAAATTATAAAATTCAATGGCGCGTTCATTTTTTTGCGCGCCTTCGCTTAGGCAAAGACCCATGGCCACGCGCATAAAAAAGACTTGAGGCAATTCTACGCGCACGCCTTTGTGATGAATAAAATAACGGTCATACAAGGTTTGTAAACTTAAATACGAAAATTGTTGATCACGTTCGGGTTTTATCGCTTGCGATAAAGCCTGTAAATCAAATTCGAGTAAACGAGCATCAATATGTTCATGTTCTACGCCATGCTTTAAAAATCCTTCAAACGCTTTTGGATAAAGTGTTTTGATGGGTTGCTTTGTGAGATCATGTGCGATAGAAAGGCCTGTTAATGCTTCATTATAAAGATCTTGCAGAAGTAGACGCGCGGTGACGTAAGTGTAATTTGGTTCATTTTCCACTAAGGTTCTGGCGCTCATTACCATCGCTTTATAAATATCTTTGAGAGCGATGCCGTCAAAAATATTATTGCGGGTATCTTCAATCACCTGAGTGGGGGCTACATCTTTTAAGTCGGCACAGGCGTCAATGGCTAATTGAGCGAGCCAATGTTGATCCAAGGGCACGCGTTGGCCGTCGTCGAGGATAACGTGGATGTCGCTATCACGAGCTACAGTTTCTCCACGTTCTTGTCGGCGTTTTTCGCGATAAAGAACGTAAGCGCGTGCGATTTGTTGTTCACCGGAGCGCATCAGCACTAATTCTACTTGATCTTGAATGGCTTCGATGTGAATCGTTCCGCCATAGGGCCAGCGGCGTTTAAAGCGTTGGCTGATTTGTTCGGTGAGAGTTTTAGTGATACTTTGTATGCGTTCGGAATTGGAGGCGTGTTCGCCTTCAACGGCGAGGAAGGCTTTTTTCATGGCGACTTCGATGCGAATGTCGTCAAATTTGGCGAGTGAGCCATTGCGTTTAATGACACGCAGTTGGCCGGGTTCCAGCGCTTCCGTTAGGCGCGGGTCTTCCTGAGAAATAGTACTGTTTTGGTTGTTTAGGGTCATGGCGTCCGAGCTCCAGGTTGATAAGTGAAAAAACTGCTAACCCCAACATATGGGTGTTTCCAGAGGTTATAAACACAAGATAATGTGTTTTTTTTGGAATTGCAATAGGATAACCTGGGGGAAAATTGTGGATAAGTTGTGAGGAAAAAGAGTTCCCGCTGAAAATTCTGGAAAGTCTATAGGAGGGGTATTTAGGGTGAAGGGAAAATAAAATGGACCAAGAACAAGGTTATAGGCTTAATGTTGGGATAATTGTTTGCAACGATAAAAAGCAGCTGCTTTTTG
Organism: uncultured Gammaproteobacteria bacterium; assembly: GCA_963711375.1. Classification (GTDB taxonomy): domain Bacteria; phylum Pseudomonadota; class Gammaproteobacteria; order Coxiellales; family Coxiellaceae; genus CAVQDV01. The sequence continues at coordinate 339,967 of CAVQDV010000005.1, read as the reverse complement.
CTAAGCGCTTTGGGATTCGGAATGCGTGGCAATTTCCGCAGGGTGGAATTCATGAGGGAGAAGCCTCGCTTGATGCTATGTATCGAGAATTAAATGAAGAGCTTGGGCTTGATCCTGAAGACGTTGAAATTGTCGCGGAAAGTAAGCAATGGCTGAAATATAAATTGCCAGCTCGATTTATCCGCCATCACGAAAAACCGCTAATTATAGGCCAAAAACAAAAGTGGTTTTTATTACGCTTGGTAGCGGGTGAGAAAAAAATTTCATTAGATCGTGCAGAAAGACCAGAATTCGATGAATGGAAATGGGTGGATTATTGGTATCCCACTTTGAATGTCATCTCCTTCAAACGAAATGTGTATCGAAAAATTTTAGAAGAATTTGCAAGTTCCCCATTCTAATTGCCTGACTTCGAGTCTTCTCTGCGGTATTCTAGTGTGATGGCACTACGCGCGATTAAAAAAATTATTCAAACTTTCCAAACTGCCCCAGATTTTCTGAGCGGTTTGCGAGGGGTTATTGAAAATATTGTCTCCGATTTGCAGGCGGACGCTGGTGCTATTTATCTTATTGATGAATCGCATGGCGTTTATGTTTTGATGGCGGGCGTCGGTTATGATGAAGAAGCTATTGGAAAAACGAAAATCAAGTTGGGTGAAGGTCTTGTCGGTTTGGTTGGAGAGCGAGAGGAGTCCATCAATTTAAAAAATGCGAAGTCGAATCCTAATTACAAAGCGCATCCACGATTAAAAGATAAAAATTTCGAATCCTTTATTGGCGTGCCGATGATGCAGCAGGGCGAGCTCCTCGGTATTTTAGTGCTTCAGCACATTCATGAGCGTGAATTTAGTGAAGAGGAAGAAGCCTCGCTTGTCACGATGTCGGCGCAATTAGCGGGAATTATTGGCGAAGCGCGTTCGAGGGGCGCCGTTCAAGAATTTATGGAGAAGGTACGTCGAGGCAAAAAAGTCACTGATACCTTTGTTTCCGGTTTGCCAGGTGCAGGTGGCGTTGCTATTGGTCGTGCCGTCGTTGTTTTTTTAGCAGCTGATTTAGAAGCCATTCCAGAACAAGAAACCAGCAATACAGAAGCTGAAATTAATTTATTTGAAAATGCCTTAGTAAAGGCTCGCGAAGAAATTCATGATCTGCAAGTAAAAGCGAAAAACAAATTGAGTGTGGCAGAAAATGCTTTATTTGAGGCATATTCGCGAATTTTAGATAGCCGCTCGCTCATGAGTGAAGTAGAGTCTGAAATTGAAAATGGACAGTGGGCACAGGGTGCTTTAAAACGCGTCATTAAAAAACATATTTTGCATTTTGAATCTCTGGACGATCCTTATTTGCAAGAAAGAGCTGGGGATTTTCGCGATTTGGGCCGAAGAATTTTGATGCACATGCAAGAAGGCCAAACGGAAAAACCAGATTATCCGAAGAACACGATACTAATAAGCGAGGAAGTGACACCCTCGTTATTATTTGAAGTTCCTGAAGGTGCTTTAGTGGGAATTGTGTCAGGTTCGGGTTCTGGAAATTCTCATGTGGCGATTTTAGCGCGTGCGATGGGTGTTCCCACCGTTATGGGTTTAACAGGCACACCCATTAATCAATTGGCGGGAAAAGAATTAATTGTAGATGGTTACAACGGTCAGGTGTATTTATCGCCTTCCCTTGCGCTGAAAAAAGAATTTAAATCGCTGCTGGCAGAAGAATTGCAGCTCGATGCAGAATTAATTGCCTTACGAGATTTACCGGCTGAAACGCAGGATAGTCATCGTGTTTCTTTATACATTAATACCGGTTTGGAAGTTGAGGTTGGTTTATCCATCAGTGTGGGCGCAGAGGGCATAGGCCTTTATCGCACAGAATTACCCTTCATGTTGCGTGCACGTTTTCCGAGTGAAGAAGAGCAGCGCATTATGTATCGGCAATTATTACATACTTTTTCACCGCGTCCGGTGGTCATGCGCACCTTGGATGTGGGTGGTGATAAACAATTAACGTATTTTCCAGTTGAGGAAGAAAATCCATTTTTAGGGTGGCGGGGTATTCGAATTTCCTTAGATCACCCTGAAATTTTTATTCAGCAAATTCGGGCTATGCTGCATGCCAGTGTAGGGCTTGAAAATTTGTCTCTGCTTTTACCGATGATTACGAATGTGAACGAGGTGGAAGAATCTCTGCGCTTAATTAAACAAGCACATCGGGAATTACTGGAAGAGGGCATAAAAATTCCCTTGCCTAAATTGGGCTTAATGATTGAGGTGCCAGCGGCCGTGTATCAAGCGTATGAATTAGCAAAACGGGTAGATTTTTTATCTGTGGGCACAAATGATTTAATTCAGTATTTATTAGCGGTGGACCGAAATAATCCACGAGTAGCCAATTTATATAATGGCTTACATCCTGCGGTTTTACGAGCTTTAGCGGATATTGTGAAAGCCGGGCATCGCGCGAATAAATTGGTGAGCGTCTGTGGGGAATTAGCGAGCGATCCTGTTGCTGTTGTTTTATTACTGGGAATGGGCTTTGATTCTTTGAGCATGAATGCGCGCGCATTACCGCGAGTAAAATGGGTGGTGAGAAATTTCTCGATAAAACGCGCCCGGCATTTAGTGAAAGAAGTTTTAAAAATGGATGATGCTACCGAAGTGCGTGGCCATATGGAATCCGCGTTGGAAGAAGCGGGGCTGGGTGGCCTAATTCGTGCGGGCAAGATGTAGCTCTGCGAGTTTTTTCCTCCATTCCATAAAATATGAAATACCAGGGCAGGGCTTGCTTTTGAGATGCCTCCCTTTCGCTTTTGTAATGAGGATTGACGGCAAAGCCAAAAAATGGTCGAATTGGCTCTGTTTGTAACGGAGTACTTAATGCTGTATTACCCTCATATCAATCCTATTGCCTTTTCGATTGGACCCGTCAAGGTGCACTGGTATGGGATTATGTACTTGGTCGGGTTTGCGGGCGCCTGGCTGCTCGCCAATTATCGTGGCAAGTTTCCTCATAATCATTTTAGCTCCGCAGAGGTGAGTGATCTCATTTTCTATGCGGCTCTCGGTGTTATTCTGGGAGGCCGAATTGGCTATATGCTTTTTTATGATTTTCCAAATTTCATTCATAATCCGCTGATTTTCTTTAGAGTGTGGGATGGTGGCATGTCGTTTCATGGCGGGATGCTTGGTGTTTTATGTGCCCTTTGGTGGTACAGTGGAAAAATTAATCGTTCGGTGTGGGAAATTACCGATTTTATGGTGCCTTTTGTGCCGATCGGTTTGGCGGCAGGGCGCGTGGGTAACTTTATTAATGGCGAATTGTGGGGGCGTGTGACTACGATGCCCTGGGGCATGGTGTTTCCGGATGGAGGTCCTTTGCCTCGACATCCTTCGCAGATTTATGAATTTCTGCTGGAAGGCGTCTCGCTTTTTTTAATTTTGTGGTTTTTTTCTCGAAAGCCCAGGCCGCGTTTTGCGGTTTCGGCTTTATTTTTATTGGTGTATGGATGCTTTCGGTTTTTTGCGGAATTTTTTCGTCAACCGGATCCTCAGTTGGGTTTTCTCGCCTGGGGTTGGCTCACGATGGGACAGCTGCTATCCTTACCCATGATTTTAGCTGGGGCTGTGGCCCTGTTTATTGTGTATAAAAAAAGGAGTTCACGAGATGTTTAAAAGTGTTTTAGCAATTATTGTATTGTCAATTGTGGCAATATTTTTGAGAAACCAATTGGTGCTGGGTTTACATGCTTTATTGTATATGCATGCACAGGTGGTTCATTGGTTATCGATGATTTTCTCGCAAGATTCAGTTGGGAAAATTTTACAATGGACGCTGGGATTGGTAGTAGTTCCGATCGTCATCGGAAGTGTGGTAGCTATTTTTATGTTGGCGGTTAAACGCGAGCACATGAAGGTTGGTATTACTTCTGTTTGGGTGGCGTGGACAGTTTTATTGGTAGGCGTGCTTGCGCAGCATGCTTAATAAATTGGAGTAATCATGCAAACTTACTTGGATTTTTTACAGCACATTTTGAAAAATGGATGTGAGAAGAGAGATCGCACTGGAGTTGGCATTAAAAGTATTTTTGGCTGTGATATGCGCTTTGATTTAAGCCAAGGCTTTCCTCTGCTCACGACGAAAAAAGTGCACGTGAAAAGTGTGTTGCATGAATTGCTGTGGTTTCTGCGAGGTGATACCAATATTCGCTATTTAAAAGAGAATGGCGTGAGCATTTGGAATGAGTGGGCCGATGAAAAGGGTGATTTGGGTCCGATATATGGGAAACAGTGGCGCCGCTGGGAAACGGCGGATGGTCGTGTTGTGGATCAGATATCTGAATTAATTTCACAAATTCGTTCGAATCCAGATTCTCGACGTTTAATTGTGAGCGCTTGGAATGTGGGTGAGCTCAACAAAATGGCTTTGCCACCTTGTCATTTATTATTTCAATTTTATGTGGTAAATGGAAAATTATCTTGCAAATTGACACAACGTTCGGCGGATGCTTTTTTGGGCGTTCCCTTTAATATCGCTTCGTATTCTTTGCTAACGCACATGATCGCAGAGCAATGTAATTTAGAGGTTGGAGATTTTGTGTGGTCTGGTGGTGATTGCCATATTTATTTAAATCATTATCCGGCGGTTAATGAGCAATTATCCCGAAAACCGGAGGCTTTGCCACAATTAAATATTAAGCGTAAACCAGCTTCGATTTTTGATTATAATTTTGAAGATTTTGAATTTTTGAATTATAATCCGCAAGCGATAATAAAAGCACCGATCGCTGTATGATGGAGGAGTTATTTATTGATATGCTGGCTAAGAACTCTGCAAAAATCATCGATAATAACAGGCTTTGTTAGAACGTCATTCATTTTTGCTTTGTAGCATTTTTTAATGTCTTCGGTATCGGCGTGAGCGGTTAGGCCTACAATGATTAAATCTTCGAATTTTTTCCTTATTTTTCGAGTGATAGAGAAGCCATCGGAATCCGGCAGGCCCAAATCCATGAAAACGATGTCATAGGATTTATTATCAATGGCATTTAATGCATCTCTGCCTGTAGGAGCAATATCTACCGTGCAGCCCAATTCTTCGAGCAATAATTTGGCGACTTTTTGATTGAGCTTATTGTCTTCGACAACGAGTATATCTGCTTTAAATCCCGGCTTAAGTTTGAAATGGTGCGGTGATTTTTCATTCTTTTCTTGGATATTCGCGATAATGCAGGGAATGCTAAACCAAAAGGTAGAGCCTTCGCCTAAAGTACTTTCAGAACCAATTTGGCCTTGCATTTGTTCCACTAATTTTTTGCAAATGGCAAGTCCAAGTCCGAGCCCGTTGGAACTTCGCACATATCCTGATTCGACTTGAACAAATTTTTCAAATACTAATTCTTTCATATTTTCGGGTATGCCAATACCAGTATCTTTAACGGAGAAACGCAGTGATTGATTTTGATAATCTAAGCTCACTAGAATGCTGCCTTTTAAAGTATATTTAATGGCGTTGTCGATTAAATTCAGCATAACTTGCTTTAATCGCATAGAGTCACCCAGTATATATTTTGGTATTTTTTTATCGTAGTGAAGATTTAAGCTTAGTTTTTTTGCACTGGCTCGTTCTCGGCAAGTAGAGAAAACCTCGTTAAAAATAGCTTGAATATCAATGCTTTCTTCTTGAATTGAAGCAGCATTTATTTCAAGCTTTGAAAAATCTAAAATATCGTTAACCAAGTGCAGCAAATGTTTAGCGGCATTTTCAATGTCGGTTACATGTTCATGAGCACTTGGGGGAAGATTTTGTTTTTCCATTACCTGAACCAGCCCAATAATTCCGTTTAATGGGGTGCGCAATTCATGGCTCATGACAGCTAAAAAATTCGATTTTGCTTCGTTTGCAGCCTCTGCTCTTTCTTTGGCATTTGCAAGTTCTTGCTCGGCAAATTTTCGATCGGTGATGTCGGTGTAAATAGCAATAACTCCGCGCACTTCGCCATTTTCATCATAAAACGGGACTTTGCTAGTTAATAAAACAATTTGCTTTCCATCGATCGTTTGAGGTTCTTCGATATTAAGTTTTGGTTTTCGGCTTTGCATGACAGCTTGATCATCCAGCCGGTAAGCCTCACTTTCTTCGCGCTTCCAAGGTAAGTCATAATCGGTTTTACCCACTATATCCCGTGGGGAACTTAGGCCAGCAGACTTTGCAAATTGCTCATTGCAGCCGAGGAAAACGGAGTTTTTATCTTTCCAAAAAAGAAAGTGCGGTACATTGTCAATAACATGCTGCAGATTATCTAATTTATGTTGTAAGGTGATAGTATCGTTGTCACTTTGTTTTTCCGCCGTTGCGAATACCTCGGTTTTTCCATTTTCTCTTGCAAGGCGATACAATTTCCACCAAAAACGGCCAATTTTATTGGTGACTAAAATATTGTCACGCTGATCGCGATCACCGCTTATCGTTTCTTCTACACTTTTTAACAAATCATCCCATTGATGAAATTCGCAAACTTTTCTAAAGTCTGTTTCATTTTTTTTATTTATAGTGGTAATTTCAAGCGCAAGAGTATTGGTGCTGAGTATATTTAAGTCTTTTCCAATTGATAAAGCGAGCGTGGAACTGATCAAAGCCGTCTCCTGATGCTAGTTTTTCGAAATCTTAACAACCGTCGAACTTGAAGGGTTTTGAATTGGGGGACCAGCAGTTGGGAATAGTGAGGGTGATCGGGATCTCGGAGGTATTGAGTTAGCAGCGACGAGTCTTTTAGTATCTTCCTCATTCTTCGGGGGTGACTCACTATAAGAGATGTCCGACGAGGATCCTCGGGAGTTCAATGAATTTCCTTTAGGCGGTTTTGGCGCACTCGAAACCGAGGGTTCTAATTGTGATCTGAAAAATTTTGGACTGATTGATGAGGCAGTTTCAATCAGACTGGCTTCTTTTAGAGATTGTTCGTCTTCTTCTGCATCGTCAGAGCTCAAGTCGGGGTTAACCTCAAAATCTCGTTGGCGTTCCCACCATCGAATTCCTGTGTCAAGCATCTTACGGGCTTCTTCGACATCCCCTCTGCATCGAGTTAAAATGTCGAGAGTAATTCTCCGATCTTCGTTAAAATGGTTTTCGAGAAGAGCTTGTACTTCATTACCATTATCAACAGCGTAAAAGAGTTTAACCAGACTGTTCGTAATCCAGCCAGTTCGGTTTTCCTCAATTCCACTATAGGCTCGGCTGTGGAATGCTCCCTTTGGATCGAGTATGTCAGCCGCCCCTTTTGTTTTCACAAAGCCAAATTGCACATCTAAAACTTTTGCATCTAGCATTTTAGGGACATATTTCGCAACACCATCACGAATCTTGAGGCCAAAGTAGAGCTTTAGTAGTTCTTGATGATTCCAAGAACTGGGGTCTGTATGTTTGTCGAGATAGGTTTTTAAATCGGTGGGTAGTTCAAATAATTTGTCATCAAGATATTTTTGGATATCCGGCATTATTGTGTGAATATCGAGGTTTTCTCGTTTTCCCTCTATAAGAGCCGTCCAAATGGCAGGAATATGGATCGAAAAATTTTTGATATTAGTGACCGGGGCAAAGCTCATTAAGGCCGTACCATTGCCTAAGTTAGATACCATGCAGTGTGCACCAACTAAAAAAAACGAAGAATGCATTTCCCTTAGGGATTCAGGGAGTTCTACTCTTGCCAACACCTTTAAACGATTAGTCCATTCATCCTGTAATTTAAATTCCATTTGGCCATTAATTTCTTCGGCATTTTGCCAAGTACAGTTAAGGACATAGGGTGTTTTCACGCTGCATTTTAGGGTTGTTGGCGAATCGGGGGTTGGGCCTAAGTCATAGAACAATTCATACTGCCCATCTTTGGTGTAAGTGGGTGTTGTTACAGTGGCGTTTCTTATGATTTTAAGGTTTCCCTCTGCTTCTAATTTGTTTAATAAAGCAAGAAAAAATTCTCGAAAACTAGGCCAATCGAGTAAATCTTCACCAGTTTCTACGGCTACCTGAACAAGATCACTATTGATGTGGTTGCTGTATTTTCTGGAATCTGTTATGAGCTTATAAAAATTTTCTGGTGGGCCGAAAACTTTATTTTCACGATTTTCTCTTACTAGCTTGAAATACATATCGCTTAGACTGCGATAGGTGACCAAGATATCATCGGCTGGAATCTGGCTGTCTTTTGTAATGAAATAGCGGGGGCGGTGTAAAAAATGCTTGCTTTCTTCTTGTGCCCCGATTCGAAAATCGTGAAAGTCTTGGAATTCTTTGACAAAGTTAAGTGTGGCGCCTAAGTATTTTTGAGCTGTTTCTTTATCCGCATAGTGAAAGCCAAGACCCATCCGGCCAGGCGTTTGATTAGCAGATCTCAAAAGGAGATCCTCAGCTCTTTCTATTATGGTGACTTTCCAACCCGCTTGAATCTCTTTCCAGGCAGACATACAGCCGCCCATACCTCCACCGATAATAACGACTTCTTTTGGGAATGTTAATTTAGAAGAGAGCTCAGTCAATTTTTTTGAGTTCAATTTGGCGTTGTCTGGAGCCTTTTGTCTCACTCGAATAACCTCATGCGATAGTACCTTTTACATTAGTCAATTATAACACGATCTTCCCTGAGCTCGATCAAATTTTAAACAGACCACATCCTAATGCAGATATCATAAAAAAACAACTCGTAATTTGTTCGTTTATAATACTAAATCACCATTTTTTGGTTTTTTCTTAACCAAAACATATTTATGTTGGATTTCCTTATCGAATTGGAGCGCGGGCTGATGGTAACACTTTGATAGATGAAATGCCACCTAAGTAGTTATCCAACTAAATTATCTTTAAGTAATTCTATGATACTATTCACCTAAATTATTAGCAGAGTTCCACCATGACACTAGCGCTTTTTGCCACTTGCCCTAAAAATCTTGAGTCTTTATTAGAAGAAGAATTGTTGGCCTTAGGGGCCAACGAAACCAAGCAGACGATTGCAGGGGTTTATTTTTCTGGGAATTTAGAAATTGCTTACCGAGCCTGTCTCTGGTCGCGATTAGCGAATCGAATTTTATTGCATCTCGGAACTATTCCAGCAGAAGGCGCTGATGGAATTTATTCTGCTATTAAATCCATCGATTGGAGCCAGCATTTTTTTCCAGAGCAAACTTTTCGTGTTGATTTTACCGGGATGACGGAGAGTGTGAGTCATTTGCATTTTGGTGCGCTTAAAGTGAAAGATGCCATCGTTGATCAATTTCGTGATAAGACCGGTGAGCGCCCGAGCATCGATAAAGAAAATCCCGATATTCGAATTAATGTTCGTCAGCGTAAAACCGAAATTGTGGTGAGCTTGGATTTATCGGGCGAAAGTTTACATCGTCGTGGATATCGTTCTGAAATTGGGGCGGCACCTCTGAAAGAAAATTTGGCCTGCGCTTTATTATATCGGGCCAATTGGCCGGCGCGTGCGAAAAATGGCGAGCCTTTGATGGATCCCCTTTGTGGTGTAGGCACTTTATTAGTAGAGGCAGGCTTAATGGCGGCGGATATTGCGCCGGGATTATTGCGAAAATCCTTTGGTTTTATGCGTTGGCGTGGGCATAATCCCGAAATGTGGGATGTCATCAAAAATGAGGGGTTTAACCGAAAAAATGAGGGTTTGAAAAATAATGCCTGCAAAATTATTGGGGCTGATGGAAATCCTTCGGCCATTTCTGCCGCGCGAGTGCATATTGAGCAGGCTGGGCTTCAAGGTTTTGTGAGCGCAAAAGTCGCCGAATTAATGACCTTGTCGAGGCCGGGCGAATTTCAAAAAACGGGGCTTATCGTCACTAATCCTCCTTATGGTGAACGATTAGGTGAGGCGGCGACTTTAGTATTTTTATATCAGCATTTAGGTGATCGTTTAAAATCTGAATTTCTTGGCTGGGAGGCGGCGATTATTACCAGCAATCCCGAATTAGGGAAAAATATTGGCCTGCGTCCGCATAAAAGTTATGCTTTTTTTAATGGTGCAATTCCCTGCCAATTATTATTAATGCACATTAATCAGGAATCATTTTTTAGAAAAGCGGTGCATACTACCGAGGAAAAATCCGATGCGGATATTCAAACTTTTAGTTCAGGCGCTCAAATGTTTGCGAATCGCTTATTGAAAAATAATCGTCATATAAATTCGTGGCGAAAAAAAACGGGTGTGACTTGTTATCGCTTATATGATGCGGATTTACCGGAATATTCAGTGGCTATTGATATTTATGCGAATTGGGCCCATGTTCAGGAATATGCCGCACCAAAAACCATTGATCCGGATAAGGCCGAAAAGCGCTTAAAAGAAATTTTAGAGGTCATTCCGGCGGTTTTGAGTGTTCCGCAGCATCATATTATTTTAAAGCAGCGCACGAAACAAAAAGGAAAATCTCAATATGAGCGCCAGGATGCAAGGCATGAATTTTTAACGGTTGAAGAAAATGGAGCCAAATTCCGCGTGAATTTGAGGGATTATTTAGACACAGGATTATTTCTCGATAATCGCCTGCTTCGTAGCCATATACGCGAGCTCGCAAAGGATAAGCGATTTTTGAATTTATTTTGCTACACGGGAACGGCAACTGTTGCGGCCGGTTTGGGTGGGGCTAAAAATAGTGTAAGCGTTGATCTTTCAAAAACCTATTTAGACTGGGCACGCCAAAATTTTGCGCTGAACGGCATGAGCACAAGCCTGCATTATCTCGTTTACGATGATTGCCTCGAATGGCTTAAAGACAATCAAAAAACTTTTGATTTAATTTTGCTGGATCCGCCGACCTTTTCGAATTCAAAAAGAATGGACGATTTTCTAGACGTTCAGCGTGATCATGTATTTTTAATTACTTCCGCGATGCGGCATTTATCCAAAAATGGCGTCTTAATTTTTTGCACCAACGCCAGAAAATTTAAATTAGCGGAAGAAGAATTAAGAAATTATTCTGTAAAAAATATCAGTGCTCAAACCATCGACCTCGATTTTAAACGAAACCCAAGCATACACCAATGCTGGGAAATTCGCTTCCCTTTGGTCGCCGTGTAATTTTTTGTAGTTGGTAAACCAAGCAGCAATTCCCGCTAAACTGGGAATTGCTGTTATTTAAAATACTCTAAAATACCATTTCTCCAAGGCCACACTTTTACTCTGCCAAATACTTTTCTGTTCGCATCACGTGATAAACATATCGCTTCGCTGTCAGGGATTTCATCTAGTAAATTCTCAAAATTCCTGAGCTGATCACTTTGAACGTCATCTGTGCTTTTAATTTCAATCAGCAATGTTTTCTGGCCCGGTCTTTGAACGATTAAATCAATTTCCATATCCGTTTTAGTTCGAAGAAAACTCAAACGATATTCATCTTTGTAATATTCAATGAATTTTTTAATTTCAATAATAATGAATTGCTCAAAAATATCACCAAAATAATTTGTTTTTTCCCTAATGGGAACTGAAAGCATTCGTGCTAGAGTTCGAGTTACGCCTGTGTCAAATAAATAAAATTTTGGTGCCTGACTGATTTGCTTGCGAAAAGAGCCGGAATACGCTGGTAAGAAAAACCCCAGAAAAGTATCTTCTAAAATTGAATAATAATTTTCAACCGTCTTATAATCCACACCAACATCTCGTGAAATCTTACTAAAATTAAGGATTTTCCCATTACACTGCGCCGCTACTTCTAAAAAATATCGAAATGGATTTAAATTACGAATAATTTGCTCGCCCCAGACTTCTTCTTTTAAATAAGTATGTGCATAACTTTGTAAGTATCGTTTCTTTTGCCTGTCGTCCACATACCCATAAATTTTAGGAAGCATTCCCCAGCTCATTGAATTTACTAAATCAAACTGCTGGTCCAGTTCCTCAAAGGTGAAAGGGGTGAGATGATAAACAAAAGCGCGACCTGCCAGTAAATTTGCCGCATTTTTTTTTATTTTTCGAGCGCTTGACCCTGATAAAATAAATTGCTTCTTGGTTTTTTCAATGAGGTAATGCACGACATCTAACAATCTGGGGACCTTTTGAATTTCATCAATAACCACATGGGTTTGGTCATCAGGCATTGCATTCACTTCCGCGATTAGGATGTCCGGATTTTTAGAATACTTCTCTTCGCTACTAGCTTTTAGCAAATCTATCCACAAACACTTTTCAGGATTAAATTTACGACTAAGCAGAGTGCTTTTTCCGGTACCCCGAGGTCCAAGCAAGAGGAGGCTCTGCTCTTGGTCTATTTGTAATATCCTATTAAATATCATAAAATTCACCATTCTCAATATGAAATCTCTAGATTATTGTAGACCACACTCCTAATTTAGCATCTAAATTAGGAGTGTGGTCTATATTCTGGCGCTTCTCTTGAGAGAAGTCAAGGCAATTTCATAACAGGGCTTGGAAAGAGGGCGCGAAGGTTCAAAGCTGGTAATTTAATAATATTCTTTTATTTGATTCCTGGTCTGGAAGCAGTGGCTTGTTCTGCGTCAGATTTTAATTTTTGAATTATATCATCAAATTTTTCTTTTCCATCTATTACTTTAATGTCTTTAAGATAGCTTTGCATGATGTGATTCATTTCCCCCATTTTGCTCAATGCGTAATAAAATGGGCAGTCGCGATCATTTTCTCCTCGTATGAAAGGATCTGCACCTCTTCCCAATAATGCTAGCACGGTTTCCGTGTGGTCTTTGTCGATGGCCCAATGTAAGGCTGTTCTTTGAGAAGTTTTGCCTTTGGCATTTATATTTAGGTATGGGTGTTCATTTAATAGCTGTATTAGCTTTTCGGTGTCACCATCGGATGCCGCTTGCCTTAAATCCTGCTCCAGCATTTCCTTATTTTGGGTGGGATTGAATTTTGAGTTCAAACTGGCATGAGTGAAGCAGAAAAAATAGTGGTTGTTTTGCGCTTTTATCCGTTCAAGTGCGCAGCCAATCTTTTCAAAAATTCTGATATAATCATTAAAGTCAGCTTCGTCTTTAATCACTTTTCTAAATAAAAATAATTTATTTAGAATTCCTTTTGAATCATGAATTAATCTCCAATGTGCGTGTTTTTCTCTTAGATTTGAAGTCGCTTCTTCTCCAAGTTTTTTTTCCACTTGTTCAATGAGTTTTTGTGCTGCTGAAGTTAGAGAATACGCTGATACGATAGCGCTATAATCCTTTACATTAAGAAAAGCGGTGCAATGATGATAGAGATTCATGAGCACCCTAATGCGCAGTGCCTTGCTATCAACATTTAATAGTGAAGGGTGGATGTATTGCATGCGATGGACAAATTCTTCACTAGCGATACTTCCAGGATTATGGATAGCAAAGGCAAAAAGGTGTCTTGGGTCCACCGGAATTTTATCTCCTCGTTCTGTCATTCGCTTTTTGGCTAAAGTAAAAAAATTTTCAACTTCCCTGAAAATTTCATTAGAGGGAACTTCATGCTCCAAGCGCAGGATTATCATTATGTAGGTGTGATGGAAATGTAAGGACTCGCAAATAGACAGGAGCAAAGTTTTATCAGGTTCTCCTTCTTGTTGGAGTAAGTTTTCTAGTCTGTCTAGATCTAGTTTATGATGATGGAGCACTAAGTGCCTGGTTGGGAATTCAATATTGATATTTGAATCAAGGTACTTTGAATAAGCATATAATCCACTAACCCCATTCGCATCAAGATTTTTTTGGCACTGAGAGAAAACTCCTCTCATTATTTCAATGAGCTTAACCAATTGACAAACATTTTGAATTTCTCTCATACATTACCTCATCTGATTTTTTATTAGCAGATTTTAGCAGATGAAGAATTCCAGCTGAAACATTTTCAGCTGGAAAATTCTTAAGAGAAGATTAAGTTGATTTCGCCTATTTCTCGATAGCGTGCATGCCTTTTAGCATTAAGAGGGCTTGGTATATTTGATAATCTTCTTTTGCAAGCGTGAATTCTTGCTTATTTTTTTCGAGGGTATCCGTTTTCTTTTTCACTTCAGCCGCATCAACTTGTTCGCCTTGTAAGTGCCCCCGTAAATTGGATTCATCAACATCAAGTAATGCGGTTACTTTTTTAGGATCAACGGTTAAATCGGGAACGACAACGTCTGGGTGAATTCCATCTGCTTGAATGACTCGGCCCGAAGGTGTTAAATATAAAGCGGTCGTTAATTTAATCGCAGTGTCATCATTGAGTGGAATTACAGTTTGTACCGAGCCTTTTCCAAAACTTTCAGTGCCCATAATAATGGCACGGTGATAGTCTTGAAGTGCGCCAGCCACAATTTCGGATGCTGAAGCAGAGCCACCATTAATTAACACAATCAATGGGACGCCTTTGATGGTGTCATTCGGATGGGCTTTAAATTTCACATCGGCGCCAGGAATTCGGCCTTTGGTGTAAACAATAACGCCATCGTATTTTTTCAATTCGCTGGAATCGAGAAAAAGATCCGCAACGGCAGCGCTTTCATCTAATAATCCACCGGGATTATTTCGCAAATCTAAAATCATTCCCTTTAATTTTCCGTTCGAGGCGTCTAGCATTTTTTTAATATCTTTGGCGAGCGTCGTTGAAACAGGGCCTTGGAAAAAGGTAAGTCGAGCATAAGCATAACCCGGTTCTAAGAGTTTACTTTTTACCGATTGAACTACGATCATTTCTCGAATAATGTGTAAAACTAAGGGTTTTTCTTCCCCTTTTCGAAGAATTGTCAGCGTAACAGGGGAGCCTTTTGGACCTTTAATTTTATTGACGGCGTCGCGTAAATTCATATTCTGAACTAATTCGCCATCAATTTTAATAATGAGATCGTCGGTTTTAATTCCTGCGCGTGAGGCAGGTGAACCATCAACCGGGCTAATAACTTTCAGTGCACCTTGTTGAGTGGTGAGCTCAACACCGATCCCTACAAATTCCCCAGAAACCGTAGCCTTTAATTCGCGGACATCGCTGGCATCTAAAAACGTAGAGTGTGGGTCCAATGAGGCCACCATGCCTTTAATCGCTTGATTAAAGAGAGTCGTATCATTTACGGGCTTGATATAATATTCCTGAATAGCAGACAGAGCCTTAGTGAAACGCACGACATCTTGTTGGGGATATTTTTTGAGTTGACCCTGCTGTTCTGAAGCGACTTCTGCTCCAAAAGCCATGCCTTGTAATAAAACAACGCCCAAAATTATTTTTGAGACGAACGGGAATTTCATGTAAACCTCCTTGTTTTAGGAGTACACCAGGTCAGAGGGTCAACGGCTTGACCATTATGGCGTAATCCAAAATATAATGCGGGCTGTTCGAAACCGCCGCTATTACCAACGGCTGCAATTTCCTCGCCAGCGCGAACATGATCTCCGGTTTTTTTGTACAGATAATGGTTGCGGCCATACAAACTCATGTAGCCGCCACCATGATCGATAATCATCAAGAGACCATAGCCTTCCATCCATTTAGCAAAAACCACTTTGCCGCCGGCGATGGCATGAACCGGGGAATTCTCTTTGGCTCTAATAAGCACACCTGTCCATCTTAACTCGCTTTGCTCAATTTGGGTACCAAAACGAGTTGAAATTATACCGTCAGTCGGTAAATTCAATCCCCCTCGTTTTTTAGAGAAGCCTTGGCTTGCTTGAGTAGATTCTCGTTGGAGGGCATTAATCATAGCCTCTAGGCGTTCTTTATTTCGCAGGAGTTGTTGTAATTTTATATTTTTGTTGCTGATGCCTTCACTTATTTTGGACATGATTTCTTGGCGCTGTTTTCCGACATTTTCGAGAGTCTTTTTCTCGTGAACTTGCTTTTCTTGGAGTGTCACAAGAGCGTGATATTGCCTTTGTTGAGTCTCCACATTTCGTTGCACTTGGTCTCGAAGTGATTTGATATTTCCAACGAGATCCCCACGAGCCTGATTCAAATATCGATAATAAATGAGCATGCGGCCCACTTTCTCCACATTGGGATTAAGCAGCAATTTAAAATAGGGTTCGCGCCAGAGCTCATAATTGCTGGAAAGTTGCACGCTGAGTAAGCCCAATTGCGTGTCAAGCTTTTGCTGCATGTTGGCTTGTTTAGCTTTTAACGCGTTTAAAGTTTCTTGGGCGGAAGCAATTTTCTGTGAGAGAGTTTGCAGATTTTTTGAGACGACCGCAGAAGCTATTTCCACATGCTTGAGTTTTATTTGAATTTCAGTGAGCTTATGCTTGTCATTGCTAATATTGCTTTGAATGGCGGCGATTTTGCTATTGATATTGTGCAAACGAGATTGTGGAGCGTTATGCTCCGCAAAACTACTGCTTGTATTAACGAGCAAGCTAAGCCAAAAAGTAGCGGTGATAATTTTTTTGATCATATTAATTTTAACAGCACCTTGCCGGTCATTTCCTCTGGTGGGTCCATCCCTAACAAATATAATATAGTTGGTGCAAGGTCGTCGAGTGCGCCGTGATTATTTATAATTTCAGCTTTGCGGCCCACGTAGATCATGGGGACTTTATTGCTGGTGTGGGCCGTGTGAGGCTGGCCTGTTGTTTCATCATACATTTTTTCGATGTTTCCGTGATCGGCCGTGATGATGGCCTCTCCCCCCACGCGTTTGACGTGTGCGATAATTCGGCCAATACATTCATCAATGACTTCCACGGCCTTATCGGCCGCAGTTTCATTGCCGGTGTGTCCAACCATGTCCGGATTAGCAAAATTGCAGACTATAAAGTCGTATTTTTCTTCGTCTATACTTGTGCAGATTTGATCCGAGAGTAAAAAAGCACTCATTTCTGGCTGTAAATCGTAAGTAGCCACTTTGGGTGAGGGAATTAAAATGCGATTTTCGTGAGGATAAGGCTTTTCGACGCCACCATTAAAGAAATAGGTCACATGCGCGTATTTTTCCGTTTCAGCAATGCGTAATTGAGAAAGTCCTTTTGAGGATAAGTATTCGCCCAAGGTGTTGTGCATGGATAAGGGGGCGTAGGCAACAATGGCGTTTATATCTTTTGAATATCGAGTGAGTGTTATGAATTCAGTCAGTTTTGGAACAATGGCCCTTGGAAAGCCCTGAAAATTAGGCTCTGTAAAGGCTAAGGTAATTTGTCGAGCGCGGTCAGCGCGAAAATTCATGAAGATGACAATGTCATTATCTTCTATAAAAATAGGCTTTTCCGATGGATTATGAATTAAAGTGGGTTTTACAAATTCATCATTTTCATTTCGCGCATAGGCGAGCGCTAGCGCTTCTTCTGCGGTTTGGGCTTGAAATGGCGCTAAGCCCTCGGCCAGCATTTTATAAGCTTGCTCCGTGCGCTCCCATCGATGATCTCGATCCATAGCGTAATAGCGCCCAATAATTGAAGCAATGTTATTGAATTTTTTTAATGAGGGTAGGGCGCTGCGAGGTGGTGTATCTCTTCCATCTAAAATAGCATGTAAAAAATTAGGAACTTTTTGTTCATTGAGTACGTTAACGAGCGCTTCGATGTGATTTTCGTGGCTGTGCACTCCACCGGGGGACAAGAGTCCCAGCACATGAATTCTCGAATTTTTGGCTTTCGCGAGTGTGATCGCCTCTTTGAACGCTGGATTATTTCCGAACTGATGGTTCGCGACATCTAGATCGATGCGCGTTAAATCTTGTGGCACTTTGCGACCTGACCCTATGTGCAAATGGCCTACTTCGGAATTTCCCATTTGGCCATCAGGCAATCCAACGGCGAGCCCTGAAGCTTCGAGAGAAGTGTGAGGGAAATGGTTTAATAGCTCTGTAATATGCGGAGTTTTAACAAGCAAAGTAGGGTTATGAGCACGCTCTGGGCTTTCTCCCCAGCCATCCAAAATAATTAAGACAAATGGTTTTATCCGATTTTCCATGGTGCACCTTCGCTTTGTAAAGGCGCCATTCTAACGGCGAATACCTTGCCAGGCTAGCCTTATTTGCCTTTTCAGAATACAAAGCCTATGTCAGAGAAACCCTTGTGGGAGACTGAGGAAAATTGATGCAAAAAGCTGGGGGTCCCCAGGGGGAGCAAGGCTCCCCTTAGGCGCCAGCGGGCACCCCCACCGCGCCAGCGTTAATACCAGGAAGGAGTTCCCGCCTTAGTGGGAACTCCTGGTATTTTCAAATGTTGACAAAATATCGCCTCTCGCCAATACTGATCCTTCTTCAACTACTATTAGAATCATCATGGACAACATTATCCCATTCATTATTCATCACTGGTTTTTAGTGGCCCTTTTTGTGGTTTTACTACTGGCCTTATTGGTCGAGGAAGTGCGCACTCAAGGAGCCGCAGGTGGTTTAACTCCGCGTGAACTGACTCAGGCTATTAATCACGACGGAGCGATTGTGATTGATATTCGTGATAAAGACGCTTATGTAAGAGGGCATATAACGGGTGCTATCAATATTCCCGCATCCGACATTGAACAGAATTTAAATAAGCTTAATAAGCAAAAAGAGAAAAAAATTGTGGTAGTGTGTCAGGCTGGCCGCACCTGTTTTGCGGTTAGCGATAAATTGCGTAAATCAGGCTTTGCGGATGTCACTGTTTTAAAGGGTGGTATAAGCGCTTGGGTAGCGGCTGATATGCCCGTCATTTCAGGGAGCAAAAGCAGTGGCAAAAATTGAGATTTATACAAAGGCCTTTTGCCCTTACTGTGATCACGCGAAGAATTTTTTTGATCACCGGAATTTGCCTTTTGAAGAAATTCGCGTAGATTTGGATCCCGAAAAATTAAACGAAATGCTCAAAAGGGCCGAAGGTCGTCGCACGGTGCCGCAAATTTTTATTAATGACGTGGGCATTGGAGGTTTTTCGGATATGGCCGCTTTAGCCGAAAAAGGCGAATTTGACAAATTATTAAAATAACAGGAGAGAATGATGCCAGCAGATACTATTCCAACCGATGCAGAAAAAGGACCCGAATTTGCCATTCAGCGAATTTATGTCAAAGATTTTTCTTTGGAATCCCCCGGCGCACCTAAGATTTTTTTGGAAAAATGGGAGCCCGAATTAAATTTAGATATTGGCACAAACACGGTTGCCTTGGGTGAAAATGCTCACGAAGTCGTGATCAGCTTGACGGTTACTGTGAAAATGCAAAATAAAGTAGCATTTTTAGTGGAAGTAAAACAGGCGGGAATTTTCACGCTAACTAATTTCCCAGAATCTGAAATTCGTCCGATGCTCGGCGCTTTTTGCCCGAATATTCTGTATCCTTATGCGCGTGAAGCCGTAACAGATGCCGTCACTCGTGCCGGTTTCCCGCAGCTTTATTTACATCCCATTAATTTTGATGCGATGTTCCAGCAGCATGAGCAAGAGCTTGCTCAAAAGGCAGGCGATGCCGGCTCCGTCCATTAATAAAAATTCCCCCATAGCGGTTCTCGGTGCAGGCTCATGGGGGAGTGCTTTAGCACTATTATTAGCCCAGAATGGTAATTCCGTTAAATTATGGTGCAAAGATTCTGATCTTGCTCGCACTATTCGCTCTGAAAAAATGAATCCTCGTTATTTGTCGGGATTTATTTTTCCTGAAAATATTCTAGTTTCTGATCAATTAAGTGAAGTGCTCAATGGTGTCGATGATATTTTAATAATGGTTCCAAGCCATGCCTTTCGAGAAGTGCTTTTAGAAGTTAAAAACATTGCTTCCTCTTCATTGCGCATTGCGTGGGGAACGAAGGGATTGGATCCAAGCACTTGTCGCTTGCTCGGTGATTTAGTCACTGAAATTTTTCCAGAAAATACGCCAATGGTCGTTTTAGCCGGCCCCAGTTTTGCAAAAGAAGTAGCGGCAAAAAAACCAACGGCTATTAGTTTGGCTGGAAATGATCCACAATTTATGTCGGACATTAGTGAACGTTTTCATAATTCTTATTTTCGTTTGTATAAAAATTCCGATTTTGTTGGAGTGCAATTATGTGGTGCGGTGAAAAATGTATTGGCGATTGCCGTAGGAATTTCAGATGGTTTGAACCTAGGCGCGAATGCCCGTAGCGCTTTAATTACGCGTGGTTTAGCTGAAATGACGCGTTTATGCGTGGCCCTAGGTGGTGTTTATGCCACCATGATGAGCTTGGCCGGCGTTGGCGATTTAGTCCTAACCTGCACGGATAATCAATCACGCAATCGTCGTTTTGGTTTGGCGATTGGTCAAGGTAAATCCTCGGAAGCGGCTTTAGAGGAAATTGGTCAAGCTGTTGAAGGGCTAACAAATACACGTCAGGTTTTATTATTGGCAGAGGGCTGTAATGTCGAAATGCCGATCACCGAACAAGTGAAGCATATTTTATTTGATAATTTACCGGTAAAAGACGCCGTCCGCAATTTATTCCAAAGAGAACCCAAAGACGAATTTTAATTCCACTCCAACTAGTGATGGCATTGATTTCTGCGGAATATTAAAGGGAGAAAATGGAGAGGAATCTTCGTCATAAGCTTTAAAAGGCTAATTAAAGGCATTAAAATGCTTTAAAAAGCAGATTTATGGCTTTTTTGCTAGGAATGCGCTATGCTTTGCTCATGGCAAAGAAGAATCAACTTTTAACAGCACCCCCCTATCCCGTTGAGAAGACTCTCAAGCGTTTGGGGGCGAATTTACGTACGGCTAGATTGCGACGTAATTTTACGATACAAAATATGGCTGAAAAAATAGGCACTGGCTCACGCGCTGTCGCTGATGCTGAAAAGGGAAAGCCATCCACTGGAATTGCGGTTTATGCCGCTTTGCTGTGGGCCCTCGACTTATTAGATCAAATTGAAGACGTGGCGAATCCTGAGAAAGATGCACAAGGGCAGGCTTTAGCATTATCCCGTGAGCCTTCTCGTGCTCGGCGTCCCGGAGAAATTGATAATGACTTTTAACAAAATACCTGCAGAATGCTACGTATATATAACTTTGCCCGGGGAAACAAGGTCTGTTACAGCGGGTCGATTTATTTTAACCGCTAATCGACAGGGAACTCCAATGGGTCGGTTTGTGTATGGAAAGCAATATTTATCTCGTGGAGATGCGCTTCCTTTGGATCCTGTCGAATTAAAATTATCCTCCCACGTTTATGAAACAGTAGCTCTTCACGGTATTTTTGGCGCTTTACGAGATTCGGGACCAGATTATTGGGGGCGTCGAATTATTGAGCGCCATATTGGTAGATCAAATTTAAGTGAAATGGATTATCTTCTCTATTCTCCGGATGATCGAGCGGGTGCTTTGGGATTTGGTCTTAATGTAATACCTCCAGCCCCAAGGCGTATTTTTAATAAAACCGTTGTGCTAAAGAAACTGCTTAAAATAGCGGATGAAATTGTGCGTGAGGAAGATATTTCTAAAGACCCCGAAAAAAATCAGGTAGAACAATTAATGTTAATTGGAACCTCCATGGGTGGGGCGCGTCCAAAGGCTGTTATTGAAGATGGAGAAGGATTATGGATTGCGAAATTTAATCGTCCTGATGACCGATGGAATAATGCCTGTGTAGAGCATGCCATGTTAAAGTTGGCGCATAAATGTGGTTTAAATAGCGCTGAAAGTCGAGTGATTCAAATTGGCGGACGAGATGTGCTTTTGGTAAAACGTTTTGATCGTGAAAAGACAAAAGAAGGATATTATCGTGCACGAATGATTAGTGCTCTAACGCTTTTGAAAGCCGAAGATACAATTCGTTCAAGAGATAGATGGTCTTATGTGCTTTTAGCCGAGGAATTACGTCGTTTTTGCGCTGAACCCAAAAAAGAGGCTTCGGAACTTTTTGGGCGAATGTGTTTTAATGCCCTAATTTCTAATATGGATGATCATCCCCGCAATCATGCCTTTATCGCAAAAGGGGCTGAATGGAAACTTTCTCCTGCCTATGACTTAACGGTGTCGGTCCCCGTTAGTATTGAGCATCGCGATTTAGCAATGACGTGTGGTGATGAAGGAAGATTTGCAAACAAGAATAATTTATTGTCCCAGTCTGCTCGTTTTTTGTTGGATAAAGAAGCGGCCATGAGTATCCTCCAGAAAATGGAAAATCAAGTTCAAACCGAGTGGTATGCAATAGCAAGGGCTTCAGGCGTCTCAGAGCGTGACTGCGAAAAAATCTCAAGCGCTTTTGCATATCCTGGTTTTAATGCTATTAAAGTATAGTTTTATCGTCAAAATTATAAAGATTTGAACGAGGATGACAACAGAAATTCAATTGTCGCCAGGCTTCGTAGATCACGACAGCCGCTGCATTGGACAAATTCAAGCTGCGATTATTGGGCGCCATTGGAATTCGCAATTTTTGATCGGGATTTAAGGTGTCTAAAAAAGAAAGTGGCAGGCCTCGCGTTTCGGGTCCAAAAATAAACGTGTCATTGGGTTTAAATTTTACATCGCTATAAGTTCTGTGGCTTTTTGTTGAGAGTGCAAAAATTCTGACACTAGGATTTTTATTGAAAAAATCCTCAATATTTCGATATTCTTTTATCGAGGCGAATTCATGATAATCGAGTCCTGCACGCCGTAATTTTTTTTCATCTAAGGCAAAACCGAGGGGGTGAATCAAATGGAGCATTGAGCCAGTGTTAGCACATAGGCGAATAATATTGCCGGTATTTGGCGGAATTTCAGGTTCATAAAGTACGATGTTAAACATGGGCCCATTAAACCACGATTAGGTTTTTTTGTAAAAACGTACCCAGTCTTGACCTTTGAAAACCCGCAGTTTACGTTGACATTGTTAGCCAATACCCTATCATAGGCTCTCAATTGAAAAGAAGGGGGATTTACGTGGCAAAGCCTAGTAAAGTGCTTATTGAGCGTGATAAGCGGTTATCGGAGTCTATGCTGTGGGCAGCGCAGCGAGAATATTATCACGTGCAAGGGGTTTCGGCCTGGAGCGGGGCCGTGCCCTTTTATATCACTTCTAATCCCTATATTGCTAACGTCTATGCCACGATAGTGGTGCGCTATATTCAAGACTGCTTGAAGCATAATCCTAAGGCGATCAAAGAAACCTTTTATATCCTGGAAATTGGCGCCGGTTCAGGACAATTTAGTTTTTATGTGTTAAGACGTTTAAAGTATTTATTGAATGCTCTGGGTATTGATAAGCTTAAATATTGCTATGTAATGACAGATTTTACAGAACATAATATTGCTTATTGGGAAGGGCATTATGCTTTAGCGCCTTTTTTAGCGGAAAATATTTTGGATTTTGCGGTTTACGATGCGGAGAAACATAAGCCAATTACCTTATTACGAAATGGGCAGGAACTTTCTTCCGAGTTTCTTAAAAACCCTCTTATTGTTTTCGCCAATTATTTATTTGATTCCCTTATTAACGATGTCTTTTTCGCTAAAAATAAGAAGATTTACGAATCCTTGATGACCATAAGCACCACTTCCGATAACGTGAAAAATAAAAAACCTATCCGTTGGAATAAAGCAAAATTTACCTTTGATGATCGTGAATGCAAAAAAACCTATTATCATAATGCAAAATTCGATGAAGTGCTGGCATCTTACGCAGAAGATTTAAACGAAGCGAGTTTTTTATTACCGATAGGTGCACTCCGCTGCATTGAGAATTTGCAACGCATTAGTAATGGACAATTATTATTAATTTCCACGGATAAGGGTTTTTCCTACCCGCAAGAAATGGAAAATGAAGATCGTCCTGAATTTGATTTTCATGGCAGTTTTTCTTTGATGGTGAATTATGATGCCATAGCAAAGTATTTTAAGACTCTTGATGGCGATGCTTTTTTGCAAAGAGAGCGAGACGACATCGTCACTAATGTATTTGTCAGTGGTGGGCATTTTAATCAGACTCTAGAAACGCAATTGACTTTGCAAACTTATGTTGAAGGTTTAAGTCCAGGCGATTATTTCAATTTATACGATAATATGATCAAGGATGTCAAAAAAAATAAAATCGAATCTATTGTGAGCTTTTTGATTTTATCGGATTGGGATCCTTTCGTGTATGAAGATTTTGCGGACTTTATTAATGATCAGCTGTTCAAAATGGATGGCGATTTGGTTGATTTTATTTCCGAGAATCTTAAAAAAGTAGCTGAGAAGTTTTATTATTTACCCAAGGCCTATGATATCTTTTTTGATATGGGAATTTTCTATCAAAATTTAGAGCGATATGAAGAAGCCATTTATTATTATGAAATTTCTAAATCCTATTTTGGTGAAACCTATACTCTGTTTTATAATAAGGGGCTTTGTTATTACTACGATGACCAGTTTGAATTAGCATTGGAAAATTTCCTGGCTGCGAAAAAAATAAAGCGCCGTGATGTGGATGCTAATAAATGGATTTTGAAGGTGAGTAAAAATCTAGCGAGAAAATCCTGATGAATATGAAAGACAAGCGTGTATTTATTACCGGTGCCTCGAGTGGAATTGGCGCCGCTTGCGCTAAAATATTTGCAGAACATGGGGCCAAGTTATTGCTTTGCGCACGAAATGAAAAAAATTTACTGGCATTTCAGCGCGAACTTATCGAGACGTATTCTGCAAGCGTGGAAGTGATGGTCTTAGATGTAAGTGACTTTGATGCCGTAGAGCGTTGCTTAGGAAATTTACCCGCAGACTGGCAGGATTTGGATATATTAATTAATAATGCGGGATTCGCCTTAGGTCTCGAAAAAATCTACGAGGCGAATCCGAGTTATTGGGATCAGATGATTGATGTCAATGTGAAAGGTTTGCTCTATGTTTCCAGGCATATTTTAAAATATATGGTTAAGCGCAATGCTGGCCATGTGGTGAATATTGGATCGATTGCTTCTCATTTGGTTTATCCAGGCGGCTCTGTGTATTGCGCGTCTAAACATGCCGAAAAAGCCATTTCCGAAGGCATGAAAATGGATGTTCATGGGACAAAAATCCGAGTGACCTCTATTGACCCTGGCATGGTTAACACGAATTTTTCTCTCACTCGCTTTGCGGGGGATAAAGAAAAGGCCGATGCGGTTTATAAAGGGATGACACCCTTAGTTGCCGAGGATATTGCCGACGCGATATTCTATTGTGTCACCCGCAAACCACACATCAATATTGTTGAAATGAGAATTAATCCAACCGATCAAACTGCACCGCATATGGTGCATCGTGAGACTTAATCGATGTCATTATTAAATATTACCGCTTATAAATTTGTCCATTTAACTAAAGAAGAGCTCTTGAACTTAAAAGTGGAGCTTAAGGAAAATGCCTTACATCTGGGTATAAAGGGCAGCATTTTGCTTGGCGAGGAGGGCATTAATTTATCACTTGCTGGAGAGCCTGCCGCGGTTCAAAAATATATGCAGTATTTGTCTTTCCAGAAAAAATTTGAGGACATGCCGTTTAAGCAAAGTTATTCTGTTGATTATCCTTATCGTCGAATGCTGGTAAAAATAAAGTCTGAAATTATTAAAATGAATTGTCCGGAAATTTCACCAGCCAAAGAAACGGCGCCGCATTTATCTCCTGCAGAATTTAAGCGATGGTATGAAGAAAATAAAGAGATGATCGTATTGGATACTCGAAATGATTATGAAATGGCAAGCGGTACTTTTCGCAATGCAATAGGTCTCGATATCCATAATTTTCACGAATTCCCCAAAGCTCTTAATAAATTGCCACCAGAGGCTAAGCAAAAACCCGTTGTGACGTTTTGCACTGGTGGCGTTCGTTGCGAAAAAGCAGCACAGTATATGCGTGATCAAGGCTTTAAAGAGGTCTACCAACTTGATGGTGGAATTTTAAATTATTTTGCAGAGTGTGGCGCCGATTTTTATGACGGCGAATGTTTCGTTTTTGATAAACGAATCACGGTTGATCCAAAATTACAGGAATCGAGCACTTCGCAGTGCCTGTCTTGTCGCATGACAGTTCCACAGCATCTAGCGGCTTGTGCGTATTGCGGCTCAGAGGATCTACACCCAAAAGCTGATGATGCCCATAATCGCAATGCCGAGGAAGGTTGTTAACACATTCGTGTATTGCTGATGGCTGTCGTTTCGAATTTGATTTAAGCGATGGCCGTGAATGAGGCCAATATACAAAAAGGTACCGGCGGCGATGGCGCTAAAGGTGGCTGTGATTAAATAATCGAAAAAGGGGTCTGTAATCGTTTCGACAAAAGTTCCGCTCCATATTCCCAATGGAGTCACGAAAGCAAATAAAATAAAAATAATTAATATGTTTTGATTCGCTTTTAAACGCCGTTTTAAGCTCATAACTAAGGCAAACATTTCAAACGCTTTGTGGGCAACGATGGCGATAAACATAATCGAGGCGATAGCAATGGTGTCGCTTAAACCCAGTGTAATTCCAGCAATAAAGGCATGCACAGATAAAGTGGAGACAATCAGCCATGCGCTTAAAATAAGGCTTTTTTTAGGGTCGAAACGCTGCACAAAGTGGTCCAATAGCCATAAAATTAACAAGGAGGTGAAAAGAATTCCAGCCACTTTAAGATAAGGGGCTTTTAGGGAGAGTAATACTAAATCGTGAATGGCGTGGGGAACTAAGTGAAAAAGTGCAGCGCCGACAAAAATCCCATTTGCAAAGGAGTCCCCCAACTGAATCCAATTTTTAAGACGTTGGGAAAATTGCAGAGAGGCAAATCCAGCCGAAAGGCTGAGGATTAAGATCAAAGAGGCAGAAATCCATTTAAGCTCTAAAAGTGTCATAGTGTGGGAAGTATAATTGCCATGTTGGGCGAAGTAAACTGACTTTATTTCAGGAGTTCCCGCTTTAGCGGGAATTCCTGGTTAGAGCGGTACCACAAGTCTGGATCAACTCGGACTAGTGGCTCGTAATCGCCTCGTAAGAGCCTGCAATATTTTCCATGCCATGGCTGGATTCTTATCCACTAGAGGACGGAACTCCCAAAAGGTAAGGCCGTAGCAACTTATGTCGGTGGTAGCAGTTACGGTCGCGGCGCGAGGTAGGCCGTCAATCAGTGAAAGCTCTCCGAAAAAATCCCCCGGCCCTAAAGTTTCGACTTGTTTGCCACCACGTGTAACGATGGCTTCGCCAGAGTCTATCAGAAAAAAAACAGAGCCACCGGAGCCTTCCATAATAATGGTCTCGTCCTTTGCGAAGTGGCGGATTTTGAGCAAGCGAACGATTTGTTCGATCTGTTCATAAGCCATTCCAGAGAAAAGTGACACCTGTTGGAGAGCGGCTGCTGGGTCCTTTGGGGCGGGTAGAGGCTTCGTCTCCTTGCTATTTTTTATTACCGTGATGGAGCGACACTGGAGGAGATAGAGCTTGTCATCTTGAATGGCCCATTCAACGTCACGTTGCGATCCATAAACCTTCTCACATAACAGAGCGAGTTCCCCCAAGGCCTTAAGATGATCATCATTCAGGCAAAGCTGATTTATTTGAGCAGGCGGGACCGGATCCTCAAAAGTGCCCCCATTAGGAAGAGAGCGGATTGAGATATGTTTCCTGCCAGCTTTACGCTCCAGTACATTGCCAGAACGGTCAATACGGAAGTTGTCTGGGATCACAAGGCCAGCAACAACGGCTTCACCAAGTCCGTAGCTGGCTTCGATGAGGCGTTCATCGGCACCCGTAATAGGGTTCTCTGTAAACATAACCCCGGCGGCGCTTGGGTTAAGAAGCATTTGGACAACAACGCCAACACTCGGGCGTGTAAATAGGCCTACTTGCTGGCGATAGGTGATAGCTGAATCCGAGTTCGCCGACCACCAGACTTCACAAACCGCGTCTGCCACGTCAGCCACAGTATGAATGTTGAGTTTGGTGAGGTGTTGGCCTGCGAAGCTCGCAGACACTCCATCTTCGTCAATAGCCGAGGATCTAACGGCGAATGGGGGCGGTAAGTCAGCAATCGCTTTTGTTAAGTCCTCAATGGCGGTTTCGTCCCTTGAAGCAATGGCTTCGACCAAGTCGCCTGAGAGTGCGACACCGGGTGGGACAGGAATACTCTTACGCGTCGCTTCGGCAAGACCGATGGCCTTTGCTCCATAGAGTGATACCTCGAAAGCTTCTGCAAATGGGACAACTTTTTTCATTCTAGCACCGTGACTTCACCTTTATCTCCATCCACACGAACGCGGACACCATCGCGGATGCGTTCAGTTCCTTCTCGTGTTCCAACTACCCCAGGAATTCCATATTCGCGAGATATAATGGCCGCGTGTGATAGCAGGCCTCCATTATCAGTAATGATCCCGCCAAGGAGGGGAAAAAGGATGTTAAATGCTTCAGTGGTTGATTCGGTGACGAGCACATCTCCCTTTGTGATCCGGCCAAACTCTGATGAACTTTTGACGCGGCGAGCTGGTCCTTCATAAACACCCTTGCTGGCTGCAAGACCAAAGAGAAGCTTTTCCTCATTAATGGTTGTACTGCCTTCAAAGACTTCATCGGAACTTATTAAAATGGCACGTTGGAGACGGGCAAGTAGAGGAGGCAGAGTCGTGAGGTCTAGCTGAGGCGGATTGGGTGGACCAAGCAAAGGAGGAGCCTCTTTGGCAGTGTGAGTGGTTCGGTACATAGCACGCTGAGCAAGCTCCTCATCAGACGGCCCGCCAACGGCCGAGACTAGATCACACATCTCATCAAGGCTAGCCTCAAGCATTTGATGAGGGGTAGTGATACGACCTCGACTGGCGACTCGTCGACCTGCCGATAAGGCTGCACGCCGCATGATGCCAGCGGCCCAAATATCGCTGTAAATACCACGCTCGTCACGCAAGCGATAAATGAGGCGAGCCTCTTGCAGTAATTCGTCAAACTCCAATTGATGTTCGGGTGGAACCTTTGCACGGACTTTCACAATGAGGTTCTCGATATCTGAGATAGCTGTGGCTTCCTCTGAAAGGCTGATTCGAATCGCACGAAGGAGTGCGCTTGGGATTTCGATAGCTGTTGGTTCAGAAATGTCGAAGCCATCGACAAGGCGGTTACTGACTAAGTCAAGGTATCCACGAATGGCGTTTCCGGTATCTCCCCCAAGCGAGGTAAGTACGCTAATCACTTCGTGAGCTTCACCATCGGAGTTAAGAATATCACGTGCTTGTGGGTCTTTGGTGAATGCCAATTTGAGGTGCTCCATCTCTTCAGATCCACCAGAGGACACATTTGAAGAGCCACGCATCAAACTAAGTAGATCGGACACAGGTAGCTTTGTCCATTTCCTCACATGGGCGAGGAAGTCCCCAAGTGGAAGCAAGGCCGCAGGAGTAAAAAACATATGCTGGGCTATCATAGCTGAATGATGATCACGACATTGCTTCAGATAAGTGATTAACTCAGCGTCAGAGAGTATGTCCGGATCAATAGATTGCAACTTGCGATGTGCGGCAATAGTGGATGGTTTGGAATTTTCATCCCAGTCGCGTAGCTGCTCCCTCCAGAGTTTTTTCGCAAAGACTTCTTCTGCGCGTTTAGAGCATTTGGAGATTTCATTCTCAAGCACCGGTACTCCCTGAAAGTAGGTGAATCCATTTACAAAGCCGACCAGTGTGCCATCGATCAAGAATCCGTAGAAGCGGGCACTTTCCTTCGAGCCTCTTTGAAAGGGGGGTACGTAAGTCTCTTGGTAATAACGCGTCATTGGACGGGGGAAATGTACTGGATCTTGTTTCCATGACCCAGGCCCAGGAGCTTCAAAATTAATTTTTTCACCTAAGTCTGACTTGGGCATGTTATCTTCCTTGAATTAATTGAAGGTAATAATCCCTACTCGATCATTCTACACTAGGGGTTTTTAATTGCACAAGAATTTTCGTTTCTTAAGCGCCTGGCTCCGCTTTTCTCAATATGGTAAAGTAGGCCCAACTGAATAAAGTAGGATTTCAGCATGGTAACGAACTACCTAGACTTTGAGCAGCCCATTGCAGAGCTGCAGGAAAAAATCGACGAATTGCGCCGCGTGGGGGCCGGCTCCAATCTTAATCTTACCGACCAAGTCACCCAGCTTGAAGAAAAACGAGATTTATTAACGAAATCGATTTTTTCGAAATTAACCGCACAGCAAATTGTGCAAATGGCGCGGCATCCCATGCGTCCTTATACCTTGGATTATATCGAACGAATTTTCACGGATTTTACAGAGCTTCATGGTGATCGCCATTTCGGGGCGGGTGATTCCCTAGTCACGGGTCTTGCTAGGCTCGATGGCGAATCGGTGATGGTCATTGGTCACCAAAAAGGCAGAACCACACAAGAAAAAATAAAACGAAATTTTGGTATGGCACGGCCGGAAGATTTTCGAAAAGCGCTGCGAGTGATGAAATTAGCGGAAAAATTCGGTATTCCCATTATTACATTTATTGATACGCCAGGGGCTTTTCCAGGAATTGGTGCTGAAGAACGGAATCAAAGCGAAGCGATTGCTCGCAATTTATATGAGATGGCAGAACTCACCGTGCCCATTATTTGTGTGGTGCTGGGAGAAGGTTGCTCAGGCGGCGCGCTTGCCATTGGGGTGGGTGATAAAATTTTGATGCTGCAATATAGCTATTATTCAGTTATTTCTCCCGAAGGCTGTGCCTCGATTTTGTGGAAGAGCGCAGAAAAAGCAGGAATTGCCGCAGAGGCGATGGGGTTAACGGCACCTCGATTGCTCTCGATGAATTTAATCGATGAAATAATACCAGAGCCATTGGGTGGTGCCCACAGCGATGTGGAACAAATGTCTGCGAACATTAAAGGTCGTCTGGTATCGCATTTAATAAAATTAAAAAAACTCACCAAGGATCAATTAGTGGAGCGTCGATATCAATATTGGACCGCAAAAGGCAAAAGAGCGACGCCAATAATCCCCTCAGATGCCTAAGAAATGACCCAACAAAATGTCATCGAGGAACTGCCAAACAAATGCTTTACGAAAATTTTTCAAAAATATTGCAGCAACTATGCCCGCACCAAAATTACCTACTAGCCCTAAGCGGCGGACTAGATTCCTGCGTCTTATTGCATTTATTAAATCATTTTAAAGACAGCCAACATACCAATAACAAAATCCGAGTCATCCATATTCATCATGGCCTAAGTCCAAACGCCGATGCCTGGGATAAATTTTGCGCGCAACTCTGCAAAGCCTATTCCTTACCTTTTATCATGAAAAAAGTCTCACTCGATCTTCACGCCAAGCACGGGCTCGAAGCAGAAGCCAGAAAAAAACGATATCAGGTTTTTGCAAAAAATCTCGAAGAAAATGAGGTTCTTTTAACGGCCCACACACAAAGTGATCAAGCCGAAACTGTGCTCTTGCAATTATTTCGAGGCGCTGGAAAAAAAGGCTTAAGCGCAATGCCCGTTAAAAAAATCTTAGGCCATAGCGAACATATTCGACCGCTCTTAAATTTTTCTCGCGAAAATTTACATGAATATGCACTCCAGCATAATTTATTATGGATCGAAGACGAGAGTAACCGAGATGAACGCTTTGATCGAAATTTTTTGCGGCAGGCCATTTTTCCGCGTTTAAAAATTCGCTGGCCCGCGGTGAATACCCACCTAATGCAAGCGGCGCATTCTTTCTCTGAAGATGCCGAATTATTTGAGAATCTTGCCGATTTGGATTTAGTGCCTGCATTAACGGCATATCCGAATCAGCTCAAAATTGATCCCCTACTTTCACTGTCAACATTGCGTCAAAAAAATGCCCTAAGGCGCTTTTTCCAGCTAAATAAAGCATTGATGCCAGACCGTAAAAGACTCCAACAAATTATCGACACAATTTTTCTCTCAAAATCGGACAAAAATCCCTGCATCCGCTGGAAGGCCATTGAACTGCATCGCTTTCAGGGCCGGATTTATTTAATTCAAAGGCTCCCCGATTTTGATTCAAGCCTTATTTTACACTGGAATTTCGAGCAAGCGCTGAAATTACCGAACGATCTTGGAATTCTTGCAGCCGAAAAAAAAATGGGTAAGGGCATTCATTCAAATTTAGATTTTAAAAAAATCAGTGTCCGATTTCGCCAGGGTGGGGAAACTATTAAATGGCATGGCCAAACCCAGGCCCTAAAAAAATTATTTCATTTCTGGAAAATCCCCCCTTGGGAACGCGAAAGAATCCCTTTAATTTTTTATGGTGAAGATTTAATCAGCGTAGTGGGCTTTGCGATTGCAGATAATTATCAGGCTTGCGAAGGGGAACCGGGGTTTTTTATATAAATTCGCCTTTTCAGTCTTTCTTAATAAAACGTTAAGGAAATAATTCTTCTTGAGTTCTTTTTTTTTGCTACCATCAGCGAGTACTGTAAACAGAGGGTTTTTTTATGAAGGAAAATCTAGAGGAAGAAAAGGCTCTAATTCCAATTCAAGATGACAATATTCCGAAAGCATTGAGTTGTGATTTTGAAACTGATACTCCTAAAAGATTGTATGACTTTACGAAAGCCCATGGGGGTAAAACTCTCAAAGGCGCTTTGAGCACCTGGCCCTTCGCTATTTCTACAGCATTAACCATAATGGCGCTCAACTCCAGATCCCTTATTGATTTCACGGTTGGGCAGGGCATTATTTCAAGCTCCACAAATTCTACGATACTCCAAAATATTACCAAAATGCCAGCCGAAAATTCTACAAATATTACGTTGGAGGACTTTCTAGGCCCAGCTGTTTTTTGGCCAGTTTTAGGAACTACTGCTTTGTCTTCTGGGCTTTTAGCCATTTTTTCACGCTTTCACTCCCTCGCTACCTTACGAAATAGCGTTGCAATTGCGTTGGAGCGCTTAGGACGTGAAATGACAAAGGAAGAAGATAATTTCTTAAGGCTTGTCCATGCAAGATTGGACATAGAGAAGGAGGTTTTTAATCGAGATTCAGACCAAATTTTCGTCTTGGTTCCTAAAGAGATTGTTGAGAGGCGCAACTCTAATTTTAGATTTATAGAACGGGTTTTGCAGGGGGCGCATGGAAATCGTATTCAATTTAAAACCGATTCTCAGGATATTATTTTTGAAGCAAAGGCTTATGAGTCTAAGAGAATTAAAGAGGATTCACGTCCTCCCTATGTTCGTATTATTCATATCGCAACTCCTGATGAACAGAATGTTGAGCTAGATTTTGAAGAAAACTCAAATTTTAGACATAGCATTTACCGCTTAAATATGAACACTCTTAACTTTGGCCGCTTTCAAATTAATTCTCCAATTGAAACCCCTTGGTCGCGGTGGGACATTATTTTTATTCCTGCAAAAGCCTTTCGTTTTATTACAATTCGGTGTCTAGCGGATCTTCTGATGGGTTTAGGGAGTTTTGTTAGTTTGACGAGGGTTTTTAATGTTGATCATCCAGACCTCTCGGTAGCCGTTCGTATTCTTATTTTGATACCTTCTATTTTATTAGTATTAGGCCGTGTAAGGGTGAATGATGCTTTTAAAGTCAGTGTCGCTTATGCTTTTATAGACTCGCTTATTTTGCGAATCCGATATTGGCGTTGGCCTTCTATTTTTAATGTAATTGTCCCTGGAGCAGCAGCTTTGAGTATTACAGCGGTAGTGGGAATGTATGGATATGGTTTTGCTGATAACTTTGGATTACGAGGTTTTGAAAAAATTGGGCAACAAATTGGCTGGTTAATTCCATCAGCACAGAACCTGCAGTTGCCTGGATTTGTCGATACCTTGGGCGGTTTCTATGCTCTGGCTCAAGCCCCCGCGAGCGGGGTATTTTATGGGCTCACGGCTTTTCCATCGATGTTCCAAAAATTTGTGGATTGGTTTTCTTGTTGTAGTTGCAAAAAGAAAAAATCTAATGGGGTAGAAGGTGAGTATATTGCAGTAGAAAAAGCCCCAGACCGAGACAAAATGACTAGAGCTGAAAAAGTATTGGTGGGCGCCATCCTAGTAACGGGAATCATCGATGCCGCCGTTTTCTTCGCTAATACGGATCTCTTCATTCTGACAGCAGGAAGTACCTATAAGGTGACTAATATTTTTTGGTATATCGCCCAAGGTTTAGCGGATAAGTTTTCTATTTTTTCTTTGTGCGTTTCTGGTGCAAATGCTTTCCAAAATCTTCTTTTTTGTGCCTTAGCAGCAACCACTCCGGCTCGAGCATTTCTGCTTAGTTTTAAGAAAATCCAAATTTCAAACTACACACCGGGAAGCAGAACTATTGATGCGGCAACTACCTCCGATTCTGGAGGAGAAGACTCTAAACTTGTATTACTTTCTGATAGTCCTTTAGGACTATTTGCACAACCTAAGCAGATAAATGAAGATCACCTCCTCGATGATGAACCGAAACCTAAAAAGGACGGCTGTTTTGATCGGTGCGTAATACTTTAGCACCTCCCGCTTTCCCTTTTTGCCAGCTCTTGCTAATATGGCCGGCATGAACTTAGAGCTTATCCGAAATTTTTCCATTATCGCCCACATTGACCACGGCAAGTCGACCTTGGCTGATCGCCTGATTCAAATGTGTGGCGGCCTTTCTGATCGCGAAATGAAGGCCCAGGTGCTGGATTCCATGGAGCTTGAACGCGAACGTGGAATTACCATCAAGGCGCAGAGCGTAACCTTATTTTATAAGGCAAAAGATGGAAAAACCTACGAATTAAATTTTATTGATACTCCGGGGCACGTCGATTTTGCCTACGAAGTTTCTCGCTCCTTAGCGGCCTGTGAAGGCGCTTTATTAGTGGTCGATGCTGCCCAAGGGGTTGAAGCCCAATCGGTAGCAACCTGTTACACCGCGCTCGATCAAGGCCTAGAAGTGCTGCCCGTCTTAAATAAAATTGACTTACCCCAGGCCGATCCAAATCGTGTTAAACAAGAAATTGAAGATGTGATCGGCATAGACGCAAAAGATGCCGTAGAGGTTTCTGCAAAAACCGGTCTTGGTGTGCCGGAATTATTGGAACAATTAATCAAGGTGATTCCAGCACCCACTGGCGATGCGAATGCGCCTCTACAGGCCTTAATTATTGATTCCTGGTTCGATCCCTATTTGGGCGTTGTTTCTTTAGTGAGAGTGAAACAAGGCGTCTTAAAATCAGGCGAAAAAATTCGAGTGATGTCGACGGGAAAAGATCACCTTGTTGATGCCGTTGGTATTTTCACGCCCAAGCGTACCACGCAAGCAGAATTAACGGTGGGTGCCGTGGGATTTGTGGTGGCGGGAATTAAAGATATTTTCGGCGCGCCGGTTGGCGATACTTTAACGCATCCCAAAAATTCTGCTGAGACGGCTTTGCCTGGATTTAAAAAAATACAGCCACAAGTATTTGCTGGACTATTTCCAATCAGTGCCGATGATTTTGAAGCCTTTCGCGATGCATTAGCGAAATTAAAATTAAATGATGCGGCTCTTTTTTATGAGCCAGAATCTTCGGACGCTTTAGGCTTTGGTTTTCGCTGCGGATTTTTAGGCATGCTGCACATGGAAATTGTGCAAGAACGATTAGAACGAGAATATGATCTCGAATTAATTGTGACGGCACCCACCGTTATTTATGAAGTGGTGACGCGAAAGGGCGAATTATTACACATCGATAATCCAAGTCGCTTACCTGATGCGGGCATGATTCAAGAAATTCGCGAGCCTATTGCGGAAGTGAATATTTTAACGCCGCAAGAATTTGTGGGAAATATTATTACGCTTTGCATCGATCGCCGAGGCATCCAGAAAAAGCTTCTGTATTTAACGAATCAGGTTTCAATCACCTATGAAATTCCGATGAGCGAAGTGATTTTAGATTTTTTTGATCGCTTAAAATCGATTAGTCGCGGTTACGCTTCCTTGGATTATAGTTTCCATCATTTTGTGGCGGCGGATCTTATTAAATTAGATCTTCTAATCAGCGGTGAACGCGTAGATGCGCTTTCTTGCATTGTGCATCGCGATCACGCAGCTTATCGAGGTCGTGCGGTCACTGAAAAATTAAAAGAATTAATTCCGAGACAAATGTTTGAAATTGCCATTCAAGCCTCTATCGGCGTAAAAGTCATCGCACGAACCACCATTAAAGCGCTGCGGAAAAATGTAATAGCAAAATGCTACGGTGGCGACGTCTCGCGTAAACGAAAATTATTAGAAAAGCAAAAAGCCGGTAAAAAGCGCATGAAACAAGTGGGCAAGGTCGCTATTCCACAAGAAGCCTTTTTAGCCGTATTAAAAGTAGGGGACAAAGGGTGAAGTGGGCGCCTTTGTATGAGCGGATTGGACATGAGTTTCGTGATCCCGCCCTTCTCGAGCGGGCGCTTACTCATCGCAGTGTTGTCGGTGAAAATAATGAGCGTCTCGAATTTTTAGGCGATGCGGTTTTAAGCTGCATTATTGCGCATGAACTTTATCAGCGACAGCCGGATGCCGAAGAAGGGCAACTTTCTCGGATGCGAGCGGCTTTAGTAAATGGCGAAATGATCGCCACTTTAGCGGCATCGCTTGAATTAGGCGCGTATTTAAAATTAGCGGCAAACGAAGCGAGCACCGGTGGTCGTGGCCGCAATTCTATTTTAGCGGATGCATTTGAAGCTGTAATTGGCGCTATTTTTTTGGATTCCGGAATGGAGGCCTGCCGCGAATGCGTTTTGCGCTGGTACGGTGAGCAATTTAATGATTTAGCCACCTTAGAGCCGGAAAAGGATTCCAAATCCGCTTTGCAAGAATGGACACAGGCGCAAAAATTTCCTTTACCAAAATATAAATCAAAAATGTCGGGAAAAGCGCATGCACAAACGTTTCATGTGACATGCAGCATTGTGGGTCTTCCCTACGAAACTTTGGGTGAAAGCAATTCCCGACGTAAGGCAGAAAAAGAAGCGGCACAAAAATTATTGGATATTCTTAATGCAAGAACAGAATGAAAATCGCTGTGGTTATGTGGCTATTGTGGGAAAACCAAATGTCGGAAAATCCACGCTCTTAAATCACATTCTCGGAAAAAAACTGAGTATTACCTCGCGTAAACCGCAAACCACGCGACATCGTATTTTAGGCATTAAAACATTGGATAACGCGCAAATTATTTTTGTGGATACGCCGGGCATGCACAAAACCATGCCGCGTCAAATGAATCGGTATATGAATCGCATTGCGTCTGGCACGCTTCGGGATGTGGATGTAGTCTTATTTGTGGTGGATGCCCTTTCCTGGGATGCGGAAGATGAGGCTGTTGCGAAATTAGTAATGACACTGGAAAAGCCGGTGTTTTTGGTCATAAACAAAATTGATAAAATTAAATCGCGTCAGGAATTATTGCCGATGATGCAAAGAATGAATGAGCAATTTAATTTTGCGAAGGTTATCCCTGTGTCCGCTTTAGCAAATGAACAATTAGAGGCTTTGCTAACAGAAATTGTTGATGTCCTGCCTGAAAATGCGCCTTTCTATCCGCCGGAGCAATTTACCGATCGCAGCAATTCTTTTGTGGCTTCCGAAATTTTGCGCGAAAAATTAACGCGATTTTTGGGCGAAGAATTGCCTTATGCCTTAACTGTGACGATCGAAGCTTTCAAGGATGAAGAAAAAATCATCCGAATTGCCGCTTTAATTTGGGTGGAGCGTGATAGTCAAAAAGCGATTGTTATCGGAAAAGAGGGCGGCGCCTTAAAAAAAATAGCTCAAAGCGCGCGAAAAGATATGGAAGTGTATTTTGATAAAAAGGTATTTTTGCAGGTTTGGGTAAAGGTAAAATCCGGCTGGTCCGATGATAAAAAAAGCCTTGCCGAATTTGGGTATGATTAATGTCGCAACGCGTTACGCTTCAACCCGTCTTTGTTCTTCACAGCCGTTCTTTTAGCAATACGAGTTTAATCGTTGAATTATTAACGCATTCGAACGGGCGCTTGCCCGTGTTGGCTCGCAGCGCGCGCGGAATGAAATCGCGTTATAAGGGGAAATTGCAGCCTTTTTCGCCCATGCTGGCCTCTTGGTCTGGTCGGGGTGAGCTCATGAGTTTGGGAAATGTAGAATTATGCGGCGCGCCTTTTCGTTTGGAAGGCCCTGCATTATTATGCGGATTTTATTTAAATGAATTATTAATGCGTTTATTACATCGTGATGACCCGCACCCGGATATTTTTCAAAGTTACGAAGAGGCCTTAAAAAATTTGGAAAATCCCGACATTATTCCAAAAACCTTACGTCAATTTGAAAAACAATTATTAGATCAATTGGGCTATGGCCTGTCTTTAAAAATGGAGGCGGAAACTCGAAAATCGATAGACCCTTCAGCCAAATATCAATTTTACCCAGACCGCGGATTTGTTCTCTACCAAGGTTCCATCGAAAATCCTCTAATTTTCCAGGGAAAAAATTTACTAGCCATCGCCAACGACGAATGGACTGATGTCGAGGTGCTAAAAGACGCCAAAAAAATAATGCGCCTAGCCATCAGCCGCCACCTAGGCGACCGCCCCTTAAAAAGCAGAGAATTATTTTGAAACGTCCCAGTCACTGCAGAAATTAATTAATATATAAATTATCAAGTAGTTACAATTAAAATTCTGCAGAGTAATTGCATGGGTAGTATGACTCCTTTTATTTAGCATAGAAAGTTAAAATACACAAAAACACCCTCCCAAAAGCATACGAATTTTTTTTGAAAATGGCATCTTTAAAATTACACTACAGAATTTTCATTGTAGGTTTTTGATTAATTTATTATTTTCGAAAAGCTGCAGTGAGTGGGATAAGGAGGGGGCATTCCTTCAGGTTAAAGCTTGGGCTGTGGGGGTGTTTTTGTTTCGATATCGTCGATGAATTGCGAAAAAGTCAAAGGCTTCACAGGGGCATTATTCCGAGATTGGTGCATCGAAGGGCTTTTAAATGGTCTAAAAAAAGTTCCAAGCACTTCTTTCGGAGCGGTATCTTGGATGAATTGCAGACTGCGGATTGTGAGAAAACTGTAAAAAATCTTGCCCCATAGCAAATCTGAAGAAAAAGTAGGAATTTGGAGTTCCTTTTGCATTTTTATTATCCACAGCAATTTCATAAAGACTTTCAGATCATTATTGAGACCTAGTATAGGCACAAAAAACGCGTATTGAATGTGGAGATTTATATGAAAATTGTCCAATGGTGAATTATTTTGTGCTATGCCAAAGGTATTGAGTTCAAAATGCGACATAATTTTAATGAGACGCTTCTGAACGCTTCCTGTAATTTTCCAACCATATTTCGACCCCCATTTTGTATATCCAAGCATGATGGAATGATCATTAGAGTAGTAAGAATGGCAAAGACACATAGGGTGGTCTTTGTTATTTATCAGAGAGAATCCCTCTAAAACACGGAGAATTGCTTCTCGTTTATGGTAATCCCATTCAAATTTGAAATTAATTTTATTTTTCAGTATAACCAAGTGAAATTTATCTGATTCGATTTTAGAGTTTGAAATTATGATAGCTCCATTTTCAAATTTATGTAGACCGTCCTTCTCAGCCTCTTCCTCCAAAACATTTTTATTAGCCTCTGCATCCTTAAAGGACATTAAAACAGAAAAAATTTTATCATCAGTTCTACCTACTTTTTTGGCTTTTTCAATATCCCACTTTACTGTTTTTCCTATGTTATTAATAATATATCCAGTAAGTAATTCATTTCTCATGACATCATCCTCCGCAGTATTAAAGGGTAGGTCTACCAGCAATTTTAACACAATGTATAGCCAGAAAGTCGAAAAAGCAACCTGTTTCTGTAACAAATCTGTAATAAACACGAGAATAAAACCTTATCGCATCAGGCATCAAAGAATGGCAGATTTTTTATTTATTGAGGAATGTTCAGAGAGGCCTGCTTATCTGGGGGCAAAGCCTTCTTTCTATATTTCGGGTGATAAATGGGAAGATGCTGAATGGTTATCCTATTTGATTCAGATATCAGCTTGTTAATGCTTTTCGGAGGGGCATTATTTGTAAAGTCAGCTTTAAATTTCTAAAAAAATTGATAAAATTTAAAGCAAGCTTTATATTTTTGGACAAAATTCGTGGTCTCCCTTGATGAAGTAGCTTTTCCCGAAAAAAATGGAATCAAACACATCCCAGCCTGGGAATTTGCAAATCACATATAACATTAATCAGCAATTCCCGCTAAAGCGGGAATTGCTACAAATTACACATCAATATCGCGGGAAGTAATGTTTATTTCCCCATTTTTGAGCGTGGCGATAAGGATAGTGTATTCAGGAACTTCTAACCAGGTTGTTGTATCTTCCGTTAAAGGCTCAGAAGAGATGATGATACTAGACGGCGTTTGACTTGGCTTCATCTTATACTCGTTATCATAAAATCCATAGCTCTTTCCAAAGGTGTACCACAAGGAATGATAGGTAAAATGCGAGGATGAAGAGACATTTAGGGGTTGCCATCCATAGTCCAACACAAATCGAGTTGCGGCTATAAATTCGCCATTACTAATGAAAAGATTGACCGGCGAATTAATCATAATATTATTTTTTTTTCGAACGAGGCGGAGAATTTTAAAGGTTTCATTAATAGCATTGATAATATCAGTGGCTTCATAATTTCCCGTTGAATTTGGCAATTGAGATAAAAAAATTGAATAAATCCACTCGCTGTCTGTTGTGCCATTAATATCGACTCTATAATTAGGACTGATATATTCCAATAAATCATATTTCATACGCCCGAACTCGTATAGGGCACCATTATGCGCTAAAGCCAGGTGGCTGCCCGGAAACAAAAAGGGATGAACATTTTGTTGAGAAACAATTTGCTTATCGGAATACGCTACCCCTCGTAAATGCGCCAACAGACAATGGGGGGCTATTTTCGAGGCTATATTTCTCAAATTTTCATCGTAAAAAGGAAGATGTGGGGTTTTATAAAGAAAGGGCTTCCTTGGTTCGTAGGAAAAATTATCCCAGGCTGCAAATCCAAAGCCTGCTAAATTAAGCAAATTTGACATATATTGTGGGTGATAGCTCTGCTTAATAAAAGAATTGTCAGGTGTATAAAGCAGTTCTTCAACGTTAATGGGTAATCCGAGATAGGACAATATTCTGCACATGTTTTTACCTATTATATTTTTCTATGTTTAATCGAATGTCCAGTTTATTCACCGATTTTAGCAGTGCAACGAATGATCTGGATATTAAGGAAAACAATTTGTACCAAATGAGAGGATGCTTGGTTTGAAAAAAAACAAGATCCGATTCAGTAAATTTCAGAAAAATTGCTGGCTCGCGAGTAGAAAAACTGATTGTAAAAAGGGAATTTTTATCAACGCAAGCCATGCTAGCAAAAAGAGTCATTGGGCCAATTACCGATAATTTTGCAATTTTTTTGTGAGCCGAAATGCTCGATTGAATAGCGCCTTGCACAACAATAAAGCAAGATGGGCTAGCATCTTTTTCATGTATTAATGGACAGCCTCTTGGGGCTTTTAGCAAATGTGAATGCTTGACTAATTCGGTTATTTCTTCATTTGTAAAAATAGAAAAGAATGGGAGTTTTATTAAATTAGCCATGCTAAAATCTGATTTTTCCAAAGAAAAATCTGCAGGTTTTTTGAATGCGCTTTTAATTTGTGTTACTAGGGATGGGGCAGACATGTCAGTTTGGGAAATAAATTTCACAATTTTATCATGCAATTTTGTTAATCTGATAATGACTTGTTTGCTGATTA
The DNA here is from genome assembly GCA_963711375.1 of uncultured Gammaproteobacteria bacterium. Lineage (GTDB taxonomy): Bacteria > Pseudomonadota > Gammaproteobacteria > Coxiellales > Coxiellaceae > CAVQDV01. The sequence continues at coordinate 298,413 of CAVQDV010000005.1, read as the reverse complement.
CATCAAATAATTTGAATTTCATTTCAGGAGAATTTTCCGAGAGTAGATCAAAATAACTCGATTTAATAAATAGGCATTTTGTCGGCATTTCAGCAATAGTTGAAGTGGGATTTGGAATTTTTTCAAAGAAACTGATTTCGCCGAAAAAACTGCCCGGACCGAGCGTTTCAAGCTTTAACTCGCCATCCCCCATCCTTTTGGCGATCTTACTTACCCGCCCTTCGATAAGAACATAGATCCCATTTGAGTGTTTACCTTGTAGTAATATGGTATCTCCAACTGAATATTGGAAAATTTTACCAAAAGCTGCAATCATCTCCAGTTCTTTCCGCTCTAAATAAGCGTTCAAAACAGTATTCTGTAGTGATTCACTGAGCACTGAATTCAACATGCTAAACTCCTGTAGTCTTATGGTAACCACATTAAACATTGTTCAGCGACGACCTTTTGAAGTGAGCCCACCTCATTTAGGATTTTTCTAAGCGTTGTCGCGTCCGTTTTTTTATTGGTTATATTATCGGTAAGCTGGGATATATAGCTCATAGTATTAAGCGAATTAGCATATGGCTCTATTTTTTTGATAGTATTGAGTATATCCGTTACGATTAACTCGGTTTTCGATAAATGATAATCGAATAAGTGAGCGTCAAAACCATATCGACTTGCCTGAAATCGATTATATGGATAAAGATAATATAAATCTTGAGAAATTTGGACCGGTCTTTCCTTTAGCAAATAAACTGATAAGGCCTGAATATAGGCGGCAATAATAACGGATTTTTGAATTGTTAATGGTGTATCGCACACTCGAATTTCAACGGTGCCAAATTCAGGTTTGGGTCTAATATCCCAATAAAAATCTTTCATGGTCTGGACAATTCCTAAATTTTTTAATTTATAAAAATAACGTGAAAATTCCTTCCAACTCGTGAGATAAGGCATAACTCCGCTGAGTGGGAAGGCATTGAAAACAGTGGACCGAGATGAAAAAAATCCGGTATCGATGCCCTGATAAAAAGGAGAGGATGCACATATGGCAATAAAATGCGGGACATATTTTGCCAGCGCATGAGTAAGGTAAATAGAATCATCTCCATTGGCGCACCCAACATGAATGTGTTGGCCAAAAACCGTTGAACGTTTCATTAAAAATCGATATTTGTGTGAAAGATTTTTGTATCGGCGAGTTGGAAATATTTTTTGCATGGTCCATGTTTGGAAGGGGTGTGTTCCACCGCCACAAATTGAGATATCCACATTACTCGCCTGCTGGTATAAAAAAGTATGGAGGGACAGAAGTTCCGTTAACAATTCTCCTATTGAATGGTGCGGGGAAGAGTTAATTTCAATCATGCTTTGAGTAGTTTCTGGCTTTATTAGAGCGTTATACTCGCTGTTTTTTATATTTCGTATTAAATCTTTCGCGCGGGATGCCAATTCAAATGTAGCTGGATTGATGATTTGAAATTCGAGCTCAATACCAATGCTTGCAACTGGAGATAGTTTAAAGGGCAATATTTTCATAAATTAAAATCACTCCTTATGATCACCCTTTTGTGCTGAAAATCCGTCTATTATTTATATATTAACATTCTTAAGAACAAAATAAACGAATTTTTACTGTGGAAAATGTTTCTTGTAATAATGCAATAGGTCCATTTCAATACCCAAAAGTGTGTATCGGGTGTAGGTGGGTCAAGCAAATTTATTTTTATCCTGAATCAATGGTAATATCAGGAGTTCCGCTATGTGCATTGTCAAGCAAAACTGCAAAAAAATCCCGCCCTGTTAAATCCAATGCGGATAACAGGCTATATACCACCCCTGATTACTCACCTTGACGCCATATACATCGACAACGTTATTAAAAAACCTTTATAGGCCAATCTGCTATTCGTGGTTATTTCCGTAGAAATACGCACAAGTTGTCCGTTCGATTTATAAAAGCGCGTGCCCCAAACTCGGTAACGTAGCCACTCTTACAATTGTAAGAGGCTACACGAATTGCTACGAGGTCACGCAATCGTAATTGTTAGCATCAGCTTCTTTTACTTGCAAGGGTTTTATTTCATATAGCACACCCTGTTGAACACAGGATCTTAACCTACCCGCCAGTTTTCTGGCCACCGCCACAATGGCCCTCTTGCCTCCTCTAGTACTGGCAATGCGGTTGTACGCCTCCAATAACGCTGGATCTTGTTTAATAGCAACCCATGCCGACTCAACCAGCATATGGCGAAGCACCGCTCGTCCCTGTCGGCTCATATGCCCTTGTCGAATATGTTCGCCAGACGAATATTCAACGGGCGTAAATCCCAAGTAATTAAATAACTTTTTTTCGTTTGTGAATTGTTTCATATCCCCAAGCTCATCTTTTAATTTTAATGCCGTGATATCTCCGACTCCCGGCGCACTCTTGTAAATAGATAAAAGCGCTTTTTCCTTACCTGTTTGCATTTCCAATAATTCACGTTCTATTTTTTTTAAATCTTCTGTGAACAGTAACCACTGATCCGCATAATGCTTCAATGTGTAATAATATCCCATTGGATAATTCAATTCCTTTACTTCGACTGTTTTCTTATTAAGCCACGTTTTACATAATACCGTATCATCATCCATTTTAATTAAGCCCTGCGTAAATAATAATCCTTTAATTTTTTGACCCACTTGATGTCGAAGCTTAACAATATTATTTCTCAGTCGAGAAGCGCTGCGTTTTGCCTCTTGTTCTAGGCTAGGAATATAAATACTTTTTAAACGGCCAGCAGCCAGTTGTATGGCTATTTTTTTTGCGTCCCGTTTATCGGTTTTTACACGATCTCTTGTGGCTACCTCTATCGAACCAGGATGCACAACCAAATTTTTAATCCCCACCTTCACCAACTCTCGATGGAGATGGAAGCCTGAAAAACCTGCCTCATAAGCCGATTCAATTTGAGCATTTCCAAAACAGTTTCGAATATAATTAATCAAAGCTGTAGGATCAGCCGGCATTGTGTCTTTTTTCATCACCTCACCTTCGCAAACACTAACACAGGCGTAGGTTTTTTTGTGTACGTCTATGCCAATATAAACCGTTTTTCCAGTATAATCGTATTTCCCCATGAGCTCTCTCCTTGTTGGTTGTTTGAAAGTAATCGAAGTTTACTCGGAGGGATTCTCTTGGGGTATCCTCTAATGCAACATAGCAACTCGCTAAAGCGGGAATTGCTGTGGTAATATAAGAATTCAGAAACAAAGAAAATGGATTTTCTAGGCAATCTTCAATTTTTTTAGGAGTCAAATCATGCCCATGAACGTTGCACAAAAACTGATTCAATCTCATCTTCTAGAAGGTCAGATGATTCCGGGTGAGGAAATTTCTCTTAAAATCGATCAAACGCTTTGTCAGGATGCCACTGGGACGCTTGTTATGCTTGAGCTGGAAGCCATGGGCATTGATCGTGTAAAAACTGAATTATCCGCGCAATACGTTGACCATAATCTTATTCAAGAGGATTATAAAAATGCAGACGATCATCTTTTTTTAAAAAGTGCTGCAGAAAGGTTCGGCGTATGGTTTAGTCCTGCCGGCAATGGGGTAAGTCATCCGCTACACATGGAATTTTTCGGAAAACCCGGGAAAATTATGGTAGGTTCTGATAGCCATACCTGTGCCGCTGGGGCTCTAGGAATGTTAGCAATGGGCGCGGGTGGATTAGAAGTGGCGATGGCCATGGCTGGGCATCCCTTTTATGTGAAAATGCCGAAAATTTTGGGTGTAAAGCTCACTGGAAAATTACCCAATTGGGTGAGCGCAAAAGATATTATTTTAGAAATGCTACGTCGTCGAGGCGTAAAAGGGGCTGTTAATTGTGTCATTGAATATTATGGGCCTGGTCTTAAATATTTAGATCTTTGGGACAGACATGTCATTGCGAATATGGGAGCAGAATTAGGTGCAACTGGCACGGTGTTTCCCTCCGATCGAGTTACATTGAAATTTTTAGAATTAAATGGACGTGCGGAAGACTGGGTAGAATTATCAGCTGATAAAGGCGTCAAATACGATATTACAGAATTGATTGATCTTGCTAAATTAGAGCCACTTATTGCAACACCCTCTAGCCCAGGAAATGTGGTTCCGATTTCCGAAGTAAAAGGGCGCGATTTATATCAAGCTTATATAGGGTCATCGGCGAATCCTGGTTATCGCGATTTTGCTATTTCCGCTTTAATGGTCAAAGGTAAGCATATTAATCAAAATGTTTCTTTTGATATTAATCCTACTTCGCGAAATATTTTAGAGCAGCTTACTCAAGATGGATTATTAGCGAATTTAATTCACTCCGGGGCGCGAATTCATCAAACAGGATGTAATGGTTGCATCGGAATGGGGCAAGCACCAGCAACGGGCCGAAATAGTTTGCGTACAGTTCCGCGAAATTTCCCAGGTCGTTCTGGCACGAAAGAAGACAGTGTTTATTTGTGTAGTCCAGAAATTGCGACAGCCTCAGCCCTCAACGGCGTAATCACCGATCCGCGTGAATTAGGGATGGATTATCCAAAAATTAAAAAGCCAAAGAAAAGAATTTTGAATAATGAAATTATGCAAGCTCCTTTACTTTTGGAGGCTTCTCGAAAGGTGAAGTTAGTGAAAGGACCTAACATTGTTTCTATTCCTGAATTATTACCTTTACCAAAAGATCTGAAATTAACGGTATTATTGAAGGTTGGTGATAATATCTCAACCGATGAAATTCTTCCTGCCGGTGTGCGTGTATTACCTTATCGCAGTAATATTCCAAAAATTAGTGAATTTGTTTTCAATAATGTTGATGAATCGTATGCCAGCCGTGCAAAGGCGCTGCAGAAAACTGGACAGCAGCACGTTATTATTGGAGGTGAAAATTATGGGCAAGGTTCAAGTCGAGAACATGCAGCACTCGCGCCACGTTATTTAGGCTTACAGCTGGCGCTTGTTAAAAGTTTTGCTCGAATTCACTGGGAAAATTTAATTAATTTTGGCGTTCTGCCGATGACCTTTGTTAATCCAGAAGATTATAAAAAATTTGAAAAAGAGAAAATCATTATTGTTAACGATGTGATAAAAAATATTAAAAATAGTCAATACCTTATGGCAAAAATAGAAGGGGAGTCAGCCGAGATAAAATTGCAGCATCACTTGTCAAAACGCCAAATTGAAATTCTGGAAGAGGGCGGTTTGATTAATTGGGTCAAAAACCACGAGCCCACTAAGGCATCAAAAGGAGTTTGACCGCTTCTGCTTTAGCGGGAATTGCTGTATTTATTACATTTTAACCCATTGAAGGAAGTCGATATGCTTAATGGAAAATTCTTAGCCGTCATTGTTGGAGTGGGTCCAGGTTTAGGCTTGGCGATAGCGAAAAAATTTATATCTGAAGATTTTAACGTCGTTGTTATTTCTCGAAACAGTGAACATCTATCCTCTCTGCTTCCGAAAATTGACGAAACTAAACAAAGAGTCGTAGCTTTATCCGCAGACGTTACGGATGAAAATGATATTATTTCGGTATTTAAAAGGATACATGAAAATTATGGTCATAGTGATGTTCTTATTTACAATGCATCTGGTAAATTTGAATTAAAAGGAATTTGTGAAATATCACCTTCCGACTTTATTAGCTCTTGGAAAGCTTGTTGTTTGGGTGGGTTGTTGACGGCTCAGCAGGTGATTCCACACATGCTTCAAAAACAAAAAGGAAGCATTATTTTTACGGGGGCTACGGCAGCAATTCGGGGCAGTTCAAAAATGGCTAGTTTTGCGGTTGGAAAATTTTCACAACGTGCCTTATCGCAATCCATGGCTAGGGAATTAGCTCCACAAGGAATACATGTTGCCCATGTCATAATTGATGGTTATATAGCAACTCCCACGGTATTAAAATATTTTCCAGATAAACCGCTCGACACTTTTCTCAGCCCTGAAGATATTGCAGAGACGTATTGGCAACTGCATAGGCAAGATAAACGGGCGTGGACTCATGAAATCGATTTAAGGCCTTACACTGAAAAATTTTGAACGCCAGCGTTAATACCAGGAAGGAGTTCCCGCCTTAGCGGGAACTTCTGACAAAATTATGAATTATTCGCCCGAACTGCCTGCAGATCTTTTAGTTCTTGCTTTATTTTATTGACTTTGGCTTCGCGGCAAGCTTTAACGGCGGAGGGATCAACCTTTACGCCGTTTACAGTTTGGCCTAAAAGGATTGGTCGAAAACAATTTTTCCAGAATCTCTTATTGTCCTCTCCTTTTCTGACGAATCCAGCGGCTTTGCACGCCTTGGCGACAGTAAAGCAGGGCCTAGCATCGGTTGTCAAATCCGTAGCGGGTGCCTCTGCAAAAACCTGTTGGGCGGTGAGAAGTGCTAGGGAAGCCAGAATTAGACGAAATTTAAACATTTGAACCTCCTGTTACTGTTTAGTGTTCAACTCTCATATTAACACAAAAAAAGGGCCAAAAACGGCCCCTTTCAGAATAAACCTAATACTAGCAAACATACCGAACGTAATGTGCGCACGAACGATAAGCATGTCCCCAGTTGTCATAGTGGATGAAACATCTTGTGAACACGCGTCTGCAACCCCCGTAATAATAACCTGGGGCTAGCGCAGTGCCCACTACAAATCCAGGTCCGAACCCACCATAGTAACCATAACCGCCATAGCCGCCGTAGCCGCCATAATACCCACGACGATAATACCCGCGATATCCGCCACCGCCATGGTATCCGCCGCCGCCATGGTATCCGCCACCACCATGGTATCCACCGCCGCCATGGAAGGCAAAACTAGGTGTTGCGAGGCTGAAGCTTAGCAAGCCGGCCGCTAAAACTAAGCTTTTTAATCCAAATTCTCTACCTGTAAGACTTAAAAGTTTCATGGCTTCATCCTCTTTTTGATTTCCTAATTTCATTGTAGCAAAGATTTTGAAAATAGATGGTAAAACCCAAAAATATCTTGTACTAAAAAAGCACACATTATTTTTAGTCTCATGATCAGCACACGTATCGAAATGCGCGGTAGCAGTGTCTGTATGGGTAGCCAAAGCCGTCATAAAGAATGACACAGCGGGTAAAGACTCTTCTGCAGCCACCATAGTAGCCACCGTAATATCCATATGGATGATAAGCACCATAATAATAAGCACGGTAATACCCATGGTGATACCCACGGTGATAATAAGCGTGGTGATATCCTCTGTGAAAACCGCCATGATAAGCGTGATGATAGCCGCCCCCACCATGATGAGCAGCAAAGACCGGTGTCGCAATTCCAAGGCAGAGCATGCTAGAGGCTAAAGCCACTGCTTTGAATTGAGAATGCTCAAATAATATTGTAAAAATTTTCATGATTCGATTACTCCTCTTTAACAAACATTACGAACGCTACGCGTGCAGTTTCGGTAGGGGTAGCCTAAGTTGTCATAACTAACAATACAGCTTTGGTAAATTTGCCTGCATCTCGTGCCATAAAAGCTGCGGCTTACCCTTGGGCCTACCGTCGGAATTCCGGGTCCATAACCACCCGTTATATAAACCCCTTGCTGGTAGGTATTTGGGCTATGGTACCCCCCTGGTCGGGAATCACTTTGGTAGTAGTAAACAGTACCTTGGTTGAGTTGGCGAAAGGCAAAAGTCGGGGAAAGGAACCAGGTGCACAACATTCCTAGCATTAATACGATGGCTTTGGGATTCAACCCCCAAGTATAGTGTTCTAAAATTTTCACAGCTGCCCCCTATCTTTCATTGCCTATATACATTGTAGCAAAAATTTACAATGCTAGGAGGTATATACCTTAACAGGTGGTTAGCGTGAGCGTTTCTAGGCTGAATTTGCCGTCTTTAGTGCAGCGAAGGATTTTTGCCGTTTGGTGCCAGTCACCCAGTACCACTCGTGTGGCAGAAGCATTATCGAGCGTAAATTCGTGAATTTTCCCTTCGTGTGTATGCCCGTGGATGATCTGAGTAACGCGATACTGGTGCAGTTCTTTTTTGAGAGTTTCTGAATTGATGTCCATCAATTTCATGGGCTTTATTTCCTTGTGCTGGCGACTTTTGCTTTTTAATGTATCGCGCATTTTCCGCCGTATCAAAGAAGGCAATAATAAAAATAAAAATTGTAAAAAGGGATTTAGTGTGAATTTTCGAAGTTTCATATGTGAATGATCATTCGTACACAAGTAATCGCCATGTGAAATTAGCCATTTTTTCCTGAAAATTTCAACGACACTGGGATCCTTTAATATCTTCACCCCAGTTTCTTTTGCAAATTGTTTTCCAATGAGAAAGTCTCGATTTCCGTGAATAAAATAAATGGGCAGGCCTGACTGTGTGGCCAGTGCGAGTTCTTGAATAATTTTTTTTTCAAAAGGGCTGGCAGTATCGTCGCCGATCCACGCTTCAAAGAAATCCCCAAGAATATAAAGGGCATTTGCTTGGCGAGTTTGTGCCCGTAAAAATCGAATAAAACCCTCAGCTACCTGTGGCTCATTGGCGTCAAGATGTAAATCGGAAATAAAGTAGATATAAGGCTGCATATTTAATCAAAACGCTTAGTATAAGTATGACAGTAGGGTGTTTTATGATTCTTGGTGTAATAATCTTGATGGTACAATTCAGCAGGCCAAAAAGTGCTTACCGGCAAGAGAGTAGTGGCTATGTCATATCCCTTTTTTTCTAGAGTTTTAATGAGCATTTCTGCCGTATTTTTTTGAGTGTCATCATAATAAAAAATTGCACTGTGATATTGTTGACCCAAATCGGGACCTTGCCCATTTTTTTGAGTGGGGTCATGAATTTCAAAGAAATATTGTGCTAATTTTTCATAGGAAACTAGGCTCGGATCAAAAACAACTCGGATAGCTTCAAGGTGCCCGGTAGCTCCAGTGCAAACTTGTTCATAGCTAGGGTTTTCTCGGCGTCCGCCCTGATAGCCTACTTCGGTTTTTAAGACCCCAGGCAATTTTTTAAAATAATATTCAACACCCCAAAAACAACCGGCAGCAAAAAAGGCTTCTTCAGTGTCTTTTACCTCTAGGCTTTCAACAAAATCTACGCTGGCGGAATTCACGCAATGTCGTGTGTTTTTATCGGTAAATCCTTCTCCCGAAAATACATGACCAAAATGTGCTCCACAGCGTTGGCATAAAATTTCGGTTCTGCGGCCATCGGCATCTGGCAAGCGTTTTACGGTCCCCGGAATTTCGCTGTCAAAAGAGGGCCAGCCGCAGCCAGAGTGAAATTTGCTTTCTGCACGAAATGCCGCAAGGCCGCATAGTCGGCATAAATAAGTGCCTGCTTGATCAAAATCATCGTAAAATCCGGTAAAAGGAGGCTCAGTTCCCTTGTCTTGAATAATCGATAGGAAGGCAGGTGGGAGGCTTTTTGTTTTGATGTGCATGAGGGAATTATAAGGGATTTTGTGGTGAACTCACAAGCCATACCTGCTTTAGCGGGAACTCCTAATTTTTTAAGCACGGTTCTGGGGATTTGGATGAGTACTGGAAATTGTTAAATTCTGTACTATGCTGGTTATGAGTCTTGAATAAAACGTATTAACATAAGGAGTAAGACATGGCTCTTTTTAGACAGAATCGCGTTAATATATTTGCTCTGCCTCATAAGGCTTGTGAGCTAATGTTGTTTAACCTTGGAAATGAACTTAACGCAATGGACTTTTATGACTCGGAAGAGTTGAGAGTGCATAAAAAACATATGTATAAGTTTATCTCATTTTTGGCCAGTCATATGGGTATTGAAGATGACAAAGTATGGCCCCAATTTGCTGAGCGTATTGAAAATGTGGCCTTAAGTCATTCTGGGCTAACCGCTATGCAAGAGCACATACGTGACCGAAGAAAATTTAAAGTCATTAAAGATAAGCTAGATGACATTATCCACACAAAAGACAAGGAGAGCCGTGGTCTTAAATTTGAAGACTATCATTTTTTTATACGAGATTGGATTGTGGACAACCTGATTCATTTACATAACGAGGAAGAGCTCTTGCCTGAAATATGGAAAGCCTTTTCGGATGACGAATTAATGGCAATAACCGAAGACATCATGTCTTTAATTACACCAACAGAATTTGAAGTATTCTTGATGAAAAGTTTTGCCTCACTTAATGTGCATGAACGTATTTTAATGTTAAATCTTCTAAAGGAAAAAACTAATAAATCCTTTTTTGAAGGATACAAAAGAAGATTATTTCAAAAAATGGGTAAACAAGAAATTCATAAAATCGAAGAGCTTATGGCCGCTTCAACTAAACATTAAACTTTTTTTTGGGAGAAAAAAATGGCTAAACACAGCAAAAAAATATTCTTGGTAACTGGTGGAACTTCTGGAATCGGGGCAGCCACTGTAAAGACGCTTTCTGAAGAGGGGGCTACTATCATTGCAACGGCTTCGTCTACAAAGAGCGTAGAAGAAGCCAAAGCGAAAATGCCTGACAGTAATATAGAATTTCTCGTCTCTGATATGGGCAATGCAAAAAGCATCGATGATTTGGTGCAATATATTACCAAGAAGTATGGCAGTCTCAATGGAATTGTTTTTAATGCGGCCTATACCTGCTTTATGCCGATTGAGTCTTGGGATGATGAAAATTTCGACAAAAGCTTTGCCGTTAACGTAAAAGGACCCTATTTCTTACTTCAGAAATTATTGCCGATACTAAGTGATGAGTCATCGATTTTATTTACGAGTACGATGTTTATAGAGGGGGGTGCAGTTGGCGCTTCGGTCTATTCAGCAACTAAATCAGCATTACTGTCCTTTGCAAAGAATCTTGCTATTGAATTAGCTCCACGTGATATTCGAGTGAATTGTGTTTCTCCGGGTTCTATTGAAACGCCGGTTTACGAAAAGTTGGGCTTAGATGAAGTGCAAGCAGAGGATTTTAAAAAGCGAAATTCTCGCCGAATTCCGCTAGGACACCACTTTGGTGAACCAGCAGACATTGCCCATGCATTCTCTTTTCTGCTTTCCGCAGAAGCCAAATACATCACTGGCACAAACCTTGTTGTCGATGGTGGATGGGTTAACAATTTAATGTAACAGCTAATCAAGATATACTCTGCGCGGCCAAAAAACTGGCCGCGTAGTGTTTTGTATTTACCCAAAGCCCCTATGGCAGAGCCAAGGATTTCTTGGCATAATGCGACGCTATGAAACACTCAAATGTAAAAACGCGATTCTGTCCGAGCCCGACGGGCCTCATTCATTTAGGAAATATCCGCACCGCATTATTTAGTGCTCTTTATGCCCGAAACCAGGCGGGTACTTTTTTGCTGCGCATTGAAGACACGGATGCTGAACGCTCCGAGGAGCGCTTCACCGAACAATTACAGCAGGATTTACATTGGCTCGGTTTGGATTGGCAGGAGGGTCCTAGCCATGATGCTGGCTTGGGTCCTTATTTTCAGTCACAACGGCAAGCGATTTATGATGATTATTATCAGCGTCTTGAAGAAGCGGGTTTTGCATATCTCTGCTTTTGCAGCGAAGAGGAGCTTGCGTTAACCCGTAAAATTCAGCGATCTCAGGGGAAACCTCCGCGTTATCCTGGCACCTGTCGTGCGCTCAGTGCAGGGGATTGCGAGGCGAAATTAGCACAGGGCTTGAAACCCACTCTCCGATTTAGCGTCCCGGAAGATTCCATTGTAGAGTTTGATGATCTCGTTCGTGGAAAACAAAGCTATAAAACCGACGACATGGGCGATTTTATTATACGTCGCAATAATGGAACTTCTCCTTTTATGTTTTGCAATGCCATCGACGATGCCTTGATGAAAGTAACTCATGCCATTCGAGGCGAGGATCATTTAACCAATACGCCAAGACAAATTTTAATTTTGCAGGCTTTAGGTCTGCCGATTCCAGCCTACGGACATATTGCTTTAATAGTGGGCCCTGATGGCTCGCCATTATCAAAGCGTCATGGCAGCAAAAGTGCCGTAGAATTACGGGCAGAAGGCTATTTACCGAATGCCATAAATAATTATTTAGCACGCCTCGGGCATTATTATGGCCATGATCAATATCTCAGCTTGGATGAATTAGCGGCACAATTTAAAGTAGAATCGCTTGTAAAGTCTCCTGCTAAATTTAATCTCGAGCAATTAAATTTCTGGCAAAAAATGGCCTTAGAGCAACTTTCACTGGATGAAGTGTGGAACTGGCTCGGCGAGGTTCAGGCTAATATTCCTGGTAATCAGCGAATGGAATTTATTGAGCTAATTAAGCCAAATATTTTATTTCCAAGAGAGGCTTTGCATTGGGTAAAAATTATTTATGGTGATGAAATTTCCTATGGCGATTCTGAGTTGGCGGTTTTGAAACAAGCCGGCGCTGATTATTTTAAAGTTGCCATGGCGGCATATGCGGCGAATCCAAAAGATTTTCCGGCCATGATGAATCACATTAAATCGGCTTTGGATGTAAAAGGTAAGGCACTTTTTATGCCATTACGAATTGCATTAACGGGTGAGCAGCATGGTCCTGAATTAGAAAAATTACTTCATATTTTAGGGCCCAAAGAAGTTCATCGGCGCTTGGAAACCGCGCTATGAGCACTCTAAAAATATACAACAGTTTAAGCAATGAAAAAGAAATTTTTAAACCGCTGATTCCTGGTCGTATTAGTATATATGTGTGCGGAATTACAGTTTATGATTATTGCCACATTGGCCACGCGCGCTCTTTAATTGTTTTTGATGTTATCGTGCGTTATTTACGGGCGCGTGGTTTTGCAGTGAAATATGTCCGAAATATTACGGACGTGGATGATAAAATAATTCAACGTGCGGCGGAAAATAAAGAAGCTTGTGAGCAACTTACCGAACGATTTATTACGGCTATGCACGAAGATGAAAAAGCTTTAGGCATTTTGCCGCCGGATGTTGAGCCTCGCGCAACGGGGCATATTGCACAAATTATCGAATTAATTCAGCAATTAATTGCCGGCGGATTTGCCTATGTGGCCGATAATAAAGATGTTTGTTTTAGTGTGCGCGATTTTAAAGACTATGGAAAATTATCGCGACGAGATGTGGAAAAATTAATTTCGGGTGCGCGAGTTTCTATCGGAGAACAAAAGCGAGATCCTTTGGATTTTGTGCTCTGGAAAATATCAAAACCAGGCGAACCAACCTGGGATTCTCCCTGGGGTGCGGGTCGTCCGGGTTGGCATATCGAATGCTCTGCAATGTCGACTGAAATTTTAGGGCAGCCTTTTGATATTCATGGGGGCGGCATGGATTTAAAATTCCCGCATCATGAAAATGAAATTGCGCAATCCGAAGCGGCAAATGGAAAAACCTTTGCAAATACGTGGATGCATGCAGGGCTCTTGTTAGTCAATAAAGAAAAAATGTCTAAATCTCTCGGGAATTTCTTTACGATTCGCGAAGTATTAGAGCAGCAGGATCCCGAAATCATTCGTTATTTTATGATCTCTGCGCATTATCGTTCCCCTGTCAATTATTCGGCTGAAACTTTGGCGCAAGTTCGAAGTTCTTTAGAGCGCTTATATACCGCCATCCGAGGCTTGCCAGAAGTCGAAAATGCCCGGGCTTTACCTTATGAAGATGCATTTTCTGCCGCGATGGATGATGATTTTAATTCACCCGTTGCCTTAGCGGTATTATTTGATATGGCGCATGAAGTCAATCGCTTGAAAGAGCAAAATCAAATTCAAGAAGCCTCAACTATAGCCAGCGTGCTAAAACGCTTAGGTGGAATTTTTCAAATTCTGCAGGAAAATCCCGAAGAATTTTTGCGTGGCGATACCTCAGACCAAGAAACGGCAAGCATCGAGTCGCTCATTTCCGAGCGAAACATGGCTAGAGCCAGCAAAAACTTCGCCCGCGCCGATGAAATTCGCAAAGAACTTTTATCGATGGGCATCGTGATTGAAGATGGCTCTGCAGGCACTACCTGGCGTCGTGTTGGGTAAATAAGGAATAAGAATTTACAGCGGGAATCCGCGATGCCATAATGATTTTCTATGGATAGACAACTCACAATCAAGGGAACTGTCGCGCGTATCGTGTTGTTGGCGCTTATTGGTCTTGGTTTATTTTTTATGATGCAGTGGGTTGGGGCGAGTCAGCGGCAAGATTCTCTCGAAAAATCCCGTGTTATTTTACTAAAAGTAAATGGAGCTATTGGGCCAGCTTCTCAAGATTATATCAGTCGAGGCATAGAGTATGCCGTGAAACATCAGAACCCCTTAATAATATTGCAGTTGGACACGCCAGGCGGATTGAGTAGCTCGATGCGCATTATTATTAAAGATATTTTGGCCTCTAAAGTTCCAGTGGTTTCTTATGTGGCGCCTTCTGGGTCTCGGGCGGCTAGCGCGGGGACTTATATTTTGTATGCCAGCCACATTGCTGCGATGGCCCCAGGTACCAATTTAGGAGCCGCCACACCCATACAAATCGGTGGTTTTGGTTCAACACCAGAATCTTCGAAAAAAACAAGCCCATCGGAATTAAAAGCCGTTAATGATGCAAAAGCCTATATCCGAAGTTTAGCTCAATTGCGAGGCCGTAATGCCGAGTGGGCCGAGCAAGCGGTGGGAGAAGCGCGGAGTTTATCGGCCGAAGAAGCGCTTAAGCAAAAAGTCATTGATGTGGTCGCCAATGATATTCCCGATTTGTTAACGAAAATTGATGGCCAAAAAGTCTTGGTCAACGGAAATGAAACCATCATTCAAAGTAAAAATTTAACGACCTTCGAATTAGCTCCCGATTGGCGAAATGAATTTTTATCGATAATTACAGATCCATCCGTCGCTTACATTTTATTAATGATCGGTTTTTACGGCTTATTTTTTGAATTTGCGAATCCTGGTTTTGTGTTGCCAGGGGTGGCGGGAGCGATCGCCTTATTACTCGCCTTATATGCCTTTCAATTGCTACCCATTAATTATGCGGGCCTTGCCTTAATTTTATTAGGAATGGCCTTTATTTTTGGGGAATTATTTATCACGTCGGGCGTGTTGGGCGTTGGTGGGGTGATTAGTTTAGCCGTGGGTTCTATTTTATTGATGAGAACAGAAGGATTTGGCTATGCTATCCCTTTGCAATTAATTGCAGGCGTCGTCATGACGACGATATTAGTAGTAGGTGGCATATTTTATTTCGTTCTGCGTGCGCGAAACCAGCCTGGGGTTAGTGGCGCAGAAGGGATGATTGGAAAACACGCGACCGTGGTCAATCGAAGCGGAGTTTTATGGGTTCAATTAGAAGGTGAGTTGTGGCATTTTCATTCTTCAGAAACCGTAAAAGAAGGGCAAACAGTGGAAATTGTCGCCCTAAATGGTTTGGTTCTTGAGGTGAAATAAAAATATCAATGGGAGTTTTTTATGGGAATTGCAATTTATGTAGTCGTGGGCTTTATCGTGTTAATGCTATTTACAGCTATCAATATATTAATTGAATATGAAAGAGGCGTTATTTTTACACTAGGCCGATTTTGGAAGGTAAAAGGTCCTGGCTTAATTATTGTGGTACCGTTTATTCAGCGAATCGCGAGAATTCAGCTCAGAACGGTTGTCATGGACGTGCCAAGCCAAGACGTTATTTCAAAAGACAACGTTTCGGTGCGAGTGAATGCGATTATTTATTTTCGCGTCGTCGATCCACAAAAAGCCGTTATTCAAGTGCAAGATTATTACGAAGCCACGAGTCAGTTGGCACAAACAACACTACGCTCTGTTTTAGGTCAGCACGATTTAGATGACATGCTGGCGGCGCGTGATAAATTAAATGCCGCAATTCAAACCATTTTAGATCAGGCGACAGATGCCTGGGGCATAAAAGTTATCAATGTCGAAATTAAGCAAGTGGATTTAAATGAGAGTATGGTTCGCGCGATCGCAAGACAGGCAGAAGCTGAACGTGAACGCCGAGCAAAAGTCATTAATGCCGAAGGTGAATTGCAAGCGGCAACCAATCTACAAAAAGCGGCAATGATTTTAGCCACACAACCCCAAGCCATTCAATTGCGGTATCTGCAAACCTTAATCGATATTTCCAGCGGAAAAACCACGACCATTGTTTTCCCACTGCCGGTTGATTTATTAGCGGCTGTTCAAAAAGCCTTAAACAAATAGAATTTAACATGGATAGCAAAACGCTTATTAAAAACATTCAACAGTGGCTTCATTTAAAACATAAAGCCTCTCGTGAACATTTAACTCCGCCACCGATGCCAACAGAACTTTTTAATGTCGACCAGATGGAACGACATGGCATCACGCTGGCCTTATCGCATAAACTTACGAAAAAATCCGTTTCCGATATGCTATTAAATCGCTTGTCAGAAAGCGAAGCGACCATTAGCCAATCCTGCGCCATTTTATCTTCGAAAAATGGAGATAGTTTTTCTCCTGCACGTGAATGGCTACTCGACAATTTTTATTTAATACAAGAACAAATTTTGTCGATTCGTCGCCATCTACCGAAAGGCTATGGTAGAGCATTGCCGCAATTAGAAGGCAGCTTGAGAGGCTATCCAAGGGTCTATGACATTGCGTTGGAAATTATTGAACATGGAGATGGACGCTGGGATTTAGAAAATGTGAGCCGCTTTGTGACCGCTTATCAAAGTGTAACACCACTGACACTCGGGGAATTATGGGCGATTCCCATTACTTTAGGCGTTGCGTTAATTGAGAATTTAAGTAGTGCCAGTAAACGAATTGTAGCCGACCGAAATGACCGTAATCTGGCCGCTCATTGGGCCGACCTTATGGTGGAGGTTGCGGTCTCAGAGCCTCAAAAACTCGTGATTATCATTGCCGATATGGCGCGATCCCAGCCACCCATGAGAAGTGCATTTGTCGCTGAGTTAGCTCGGCGTTTGCAGGGTGCGGCCCTTGGATTGCCCCTGAGTTGGATGGAGCAACGTTTGTCAGAAGAGGGTTGGACCACGGAACAAATGGTTCAGGAAGAGAATACTCATCAGGCGGCCAATCAATTGACCATCAGCAATAGTATTGCCAGTTTGCGGCGCTTAAGTGAAGTGGATTGGCGAGATTTTGTTGAGTCGATGAGCCTAGTAGATCAGACACTTCGAAATGATCCGACAGGTACTTACGAAAAAATGGATTTTAATACTCGTGACCGATATCGACATGTCGTGGAAAGCCTTTCTAAAAAAAGTAAGCGAACTGAGTCAGACGTTGCGAGTCTCGCGATCGAGTTAGCGAACACTAAGGCTAAAGAAATGGGCATAAGTGAGGATGCCGATTCTGAGAAAGCTCGCTTTGCTCATGTGGGATTTTATCTTATTGACAAAGGCTTTCAGGAACTCATAAAAACTCTGGGAATGCGTACTTCAATTAAGGAGAAGCTTAGCTACTGGTTTAGCCGCTGGGCCGTATTGAGCTATTTAGGAAGTATCGCCTTAGTTACCCTTGGGCTGGTTTACTGGCTGGTCTTACGGGCTAGTGAAAGCGGTCTTAGTCAGGGATGGCTATTGGTCTTAGGAGTCGTGTTGGCCATTTCTGGCAGTCAACTGGCTTTGGCTTTGGTTAATTTAGGCGCGACCCTACTGGTGGAACCAAGGGGCTTACCCCGAATGGATTTTAAGGAAGGCATCCCGCTTGAGTTTCGTACCTTGGTAGTGGTGCCAACCTTGTTGGGAAGTGCAGAACAAGTTGAATCCATGATAGAAGCCTTGGAGGTGCGTTTTCTGGGTAATCAGGATCGTCATTTGCATTTTATGTTGCTCACCGATTTCAATGATGCACCCGAAGAAAAAATGCCGGAGGATGCCGCCTTGCTCACGTTGGCAGAAGAGCGGATTTCAGAATTGAATAAGCAGTATTCCGATGAAGAATACGATATTTTTTTTCTCTGTCATCGTCCTCGTGAATGGAATGCCTGTGAGAATGTGTGGATGGGCAAGGAGCGTAAGCGCGGGAAATTAAATGCCTTAAATAATTTATTAAGAGGAAATATTCAAACCCCTTTTTCTAAGATAGTGGGGCGAACAGAAGTGCTTTCCGAGATTAAATATGTCATTACGCTGGATAGCGATACCCAATTGCCTCGCGAGTCTGCGCGACAGTTCGTTGCTACCATGGCGCATCCGCTTAATCGTCCCTGTTTGGATGCATTAAAGCAGAAAGTCGTTGCCGGCTACGGTATTTTGCAGCCACGCGTGGCCGAGGCCCTAGCGCTCTCTGGCCAAACTCGTTATGTCCGGCTTTGTGGTAGTGAATTTGGGATTGATCCCTATACCCGAACGGTATCGGATGTTTACCAAGATCTCTTTCAAGAGGGTTCTTTTGTTGGAAAAGGGATCTATGATGTTGATTTATTCAAACAGATTTTGGGAGATCGTTTCCCCGACAACAAGATCCTCAGTCATGACTTGCTGGAAGGTTGCTACTTGCGTTCTGGTTTTTTAAGCGATCTGCCTTTGTATGAAAGATCGCCCGGAAGTTATCTCGCGGATGTTAAGCGTCGCACTCGCTGGATCCGTGGCGATTGGCAATTGTCCGGCTGGATATTTCACCAGAATACCCTGTCTTTTTTATCAAAATTCAAATTATGGGATAACTTAAGGCGAAGCCTGGTACCCATCGTATTAATGTTGCTGTTTGCTTTGAATTGGACGATATTACCCGCTACGGCTTTTTGGTTTGATATTATTTTCGTCATCGTCGTTTTACCAACTCTGGTAAAAACTCTGCTGGAATTAATTCGAAAACCGAGCGATATGTTGCCTCACCAGCATCTGATGACAACCAGCCGAGCCGCTACAAAATGTGCGGCTCAATTGACTTTATACTTAGCCTGTTTGCCCTTTGAAGCTGGCTACACGCTTGGCGCAATTCTACGCACAGCTTGGCGAATGCTAGTGACGAAACGCCATTTGCTGGAGTGGATGCCCTCGGATCAAGTGGATCGACGTCTTAAGGATACCCCTCTCGCGTGGCTGAGGACGATGTGGGCAGGACCTGCAGTCGCAATTGTTGCTGCGGTGGTTCTGATATCCAGTGCAAAGTTTAATTCCCTAATATTGTCCCTGCCATTATTACTGCTTTGGCTGACATCTCCCTTCACCACGCGCTGGTTAAGCCAGCCTTATCAACAAAAGGAACCCAAATTGGATCCTTTGCAGATACGCTTCCTGCACAGAATGGCTCGTAAGACGTGGGGATTTTTTGAGACCTTTATTACGGCCGAAGATCATTGGCTGCCGCCGGATAATTTTCAAGAAGAGCCCGTAGAAGTGTTGGCAAGACGCACCTCTCCAACCAATATGGGTTTATCCCTTCTGGCCAATTTGACGGCTTATGATTTTGGCTATATCACGATGAAACAGCTATTAGAGCGCACTGAGAATGCCTTGAACACGATGCAAAGCCTAGAACGATATCGAGGCCATTTGTATAACTGGTATAGTACCGAAACACTAGCTCCGCTCTTGCCGCGCTACGTGTCGACAGTGGATAGTGGAAATTTGGCGGGTCACCTTTTGACACTGCGGCAAGGCTTGCTAGCACTTCCAGACGAGCCCTTATTGAATGTTCGCTATTTGAATGGCTTGGAAGATACCTGGGAAGTTTTGGCCACTTATTTCACCGATCAAGAGCCCTCTGCCCTACGTTATTTTCAACAATTACTATTTGACTCGAGAACCTTATTTACAGATTGGCCAAAAGCGCTCGCTTGCGCTAAGGAATTGTGTTTGGCAGCGGAACAGCTTTCTGTACTTTGTGGAGAGCCTGATCTCTCGAATCTAAAATTGGAATGGTCGAACAAATTATTGATGCAGTGTTATGCACTGAGGAACGAACTCGGTTTCTTGTCTGAAGAAGTGGATATAGAAAATCATGTAAGCCTTCGACAAATTCCAGAAGCCAATGACCGGATAGAACAGATTGAGGCGCTCGCTGAACAGGCCTTGTCCCTGGCGCAAATGGATGTGAATTTTCTCTACGATCAGGCTAACCACTTAATGACCATTGGTTTCAATGTCGACGAACAGAGAAGGGACTCAGGCACTTATGATTTGCTTTCTTCAGAAGCTCGATTAGGCAGTTTCGTTGCGATTGCTCAAGGGCAAGTCCACCAAGAAAGTTGGTTTTCGCTTGGCCGACTTTTAGTTTCAAGTGGTGGAGAGCCTATTCTCATCTCGTGGAGCGGCTCAATGTTTGAGTATTTAATGCCACTCCTGGTTATGCCAACCTACCCAGGTACTTTGCTGGATCAAACCTACCATGCTGCCGTTAGTCAGCAGATCGCTTATGGCCAGCTGCATGGGGTTCCTTGGGGGGTATCGGAATCGGGGTATAATGCCGTTGATAGGCAATTTAATTACTTGTATAGGGCTTTTGGTGTGCCTGGATTAGGTTTGAAACGTGGGCTGGAAGAGGATTTAGTCATTGCGCCGTATGCGACCATAATGGCCTTAATGGTGGCCCCGGAAGCCGCCTGCCAGAATTTGCAGCGTTTAGAAAAGGAATATGCAGTAGGCCGTTATGGTTTTTATGAAGCCATTGACTATACTCTGGCCCGATTACCGCAAGAAAGCAAAAGAGTCTTGATCCGCTCATTTATGGCACATCATCATGGGATGAGCTTTTTATCATTTTCTTATTTGCTGCATAATCGGCCAATGCAAAAGCGTTTTGTAGCCGATCCTTTATTTCAGGCGACGCTCCTCCTCTTGCAAGAACGCATTCCTAAACCAACGGCTTCCTATTTACGAATCCCCAAAACGATGGAGGGGGCTGCGATTTCAGAGCGTCCAGAAGCCACATTACGGGTATTTTCTACCCCTAACACTCGCACCCCTCAAGTTCAGTTACTGTCGAATGGCCGCTATCATGTGGTGCTTTCGCAGGCTGGTGGTGGCTACAGTCGCTGGCAAAATATTGCCGTTACTCGCTGGAGAGAAGACAGTGCCTGTGATGACTGGGGTTTATTTAGCTATGTCTGCGATGTGGCAACAGGCGAATTTTGGTCGACGAATTATCAACCCACGGCAGGCTCTGTTGAAAATTTTAAATCCGTCTTTTCAGAAGGCCATGCCGTATTTTCTCGGAGTGATCGAGGCTTGGATTTGCATACTGAAGTCGTGGTATCTCCCGAGGATGACATTGAATTACGTCGATTAAGAATTCACAATCGTAGCGCCACTCGTCGAACCATTGAATTCACAAGTTACGCTGAAATCGTGTTAGCTCCACAAGCCTCGGATCAAACGCAGCCTGCTTTTGGGAATTTGTTTGTGGAAACGGAAATTCTCCCAGAAAAACAGGCCATTTTGGCGACTCGTCGTCCACGCGATCAGAAAACCACTTCGCCATGGATGTTTCATCTGCTCAATGTTTACGGTGGCCAGCCCCTTGATTACTCTTATGAAACGGATCGTTCTCGTTTTATTGGACGTGGTCGCAGTGTGGCAGAGCCATTGGCGATGCTAGAGCCAGGCTTTTTGTCTAATACGAAGGGTGCCGTGCTGGATCCTATCGTGGCCATTCGTTGTCGGGTGCTTCTCGAACCGGATGCTTTAGTAACCTTAGATCTTCTAACGGGTGTGGCTGAGACGCGTTCGAATGCTGTTGCCTTGGTTGAAAAATATCAGGATCGCAATTTGGCAAACCGTATTTTTGAACTTGCTTGGACGCATGGGCAGGTGCTTTTGCACCAACTTAATATGACAGAGGCGAACGCGCAGCTTTACGGGAAGCTTGCCAGCGCTATCCTCTATGCTAGTCATGCGCGTCGTGCAGATCCGGCCATTTTGGCCAATAACCGACGCGGGCAATCCAGTTTGTGGGGTTATTCAATTTCAGGGGATTTACCGATAGTCCTTCTGTTTATCGAAGATGCCTCTAACATCGATTTGGCGCGTCAATTACTTCAAGCGCAAGCCTATTGGCGACACAAAGGTCTCTTTGTCGATTTGATTATATTGAATGAAGAGCGCATGAGTTATCGGCATACCTTACAAGATCAGCTCGTGAGTTTGGCGAATGGCAATGCGGTGGTTCGAGTTGCAGAACAAGTTCCCGTTGAGGATCGCATTCTGTTTCAATCTGTAGCTCGAGTGGTTCTTTCGGATAAAGCCGGCTCATTGAAAGATCAAATGAGCCAACGTCGAGTAGGTCGACCTTTGATGCCAGCCTTGAATATTAGCAAGCTAATCCATCCATTAATAAACGAGAAATTGGCTCCTCTTCCTGAGGGCTTACAATTTTTTAATGGTCTCGGTGGATTCACGTTGGCTGGGGATGAATACCTTATACGATTACCTGAAGGTGGAAGCACCCCCGCCCCTTGGGCTAATATTCTGGCAAATCCCCACTTTGGTACTCTCGTGTCTGAAAGTGGCCAAGGTTACACCTGGGCGGAAAATGCTCATGAATTTCGCCTTACGCCTTGGGATAATGACCCGCTGAAAGATTCGGGCGGAGAAGCGTTTTATTTGAGAGATGAGGAAAGCGGATTGCTTTGGTCACCCACAGCATTGCCTTGCCGTGGGCGAGGGGATTATCAAATTCGACACGGTTTTGGTTACAGTGTCTTCGAGCATGTGGAAGACGGTATTCACTCTGAGTTATGGGTATATGTGGCTTTGGATGCTTCGGTTAAGTTTGCCGTTTTAAAAATTCGCAATGCTTCTTTTCGGCGTCGTCAGCTCTCGGCTACCGGTTTTGTCGCCTGGGTGCTAGGGGAATTGCGAATGAAGAATGCTCTGCATATCCTTACCGAACTCTCTCCGAGTGGAGCTCTTTTCGCGCAAAATCATTACAATACGGAGTTTAGTGAGCGAACGGCATTTTTTGATGCAGCTACCCCTAGTCTGGGTTTATTGTCACGGACTGTCACGGGAGATCGAATGGAATTTCTCGGTCGAAATGGAAGTCATCAATATCCTGCCGCCTTGACCCGTAAACGTCTTTCCGGACGGGTAGGTTCTGGCCTGGATCCCTGTGGGGCGATTCAGATCTCATTCGATTTGCCAGAGGATCAAACCCGAGAGATAGTCTTTACCTTAGGGCTTGGCCGAAACAGACAAGAGGCTTATGCATTAGCAGAGCGCTTCCATGGTGGGCTAGCTGCAGAAACCGCTTTAGAAGCCACTCGCCATTATTGGAAGGAAACTCTAAGTGTGCTACAGGTCCGCACACCTGACCCTGCACTGAATTTCTTAGCCAACGGTTGGTTGCTCTATCAAATACTGTCGAGTCGTTTATATGGACGTACTGGCTACTATCAATCAGGAGGTGCTTTTGGGTTTCGTGATCAATTGCAAGATGTCATGTCTTTGCCCTGTGTAGACCCAGAATTATTTCGTCAGCAAATTATTCTTTCGGCAGCTCATCAGTTTGAAGAGGGTGATGTGCAGCATTGGTGGCACCCACCCCAAAATCGCGGTGTTCGAACTCGATGCTCGGATGACTACTTATGGCTTCCGTTTGCGCTATGTCACTATGTTGAAACGACAGGGGACATGGCCATCCTTGATGAAGCTATTCCGTTTCTCCAGGGACGCCCGCTGAATGAAGATGAAGAGTCTTATTATGAATTACCCATTCAGGGCAGTGAAACCGCGAGTTTGTATCAACATGCGGTTCGAGCCATTAATCATGGTTTGAGATTTGGGGCCCATGGCTTACCGCTAATGGGTTCAGGTGATTGGAATGATGGGATGAGTTTGGTTGGTATCGAGGGTAGGGGAGAAAGCGTCTGGTTAGGCTTTTTCTTATACCGCGTGCTCGAAAGTTTCGCTCCACTCGCTAGGCGATTTGGAGATGAAGCCTTTGCTCTCCGCTGTAATACAGAAAGTACTAAACTACAACAGCAGATAGAAACTCATGCGTGGGACGGGGATTGGTACCGTCGCGCGTATTTCGACGATGGTTCTCCGATGGGATCAGCAGGCAATATGGAATGTCGGATTGATTCGATCGCCCAGAGTTGGTCGGTATTGTCGGGCGCAGGCAGTCCTGATCGTTCTAAACAAGCAATGGCCTCACTTTATCATTATTTAGTTAGTGTTCCGGATGGTTTAATTAAGTTGTTGGATCCGCCTTTCGACAAATCAAAACCCAATCCCGGTTATATTGAAGGCTATGTTCCTGGCATACGAGAAAACGGTGGCCAATACACGCATGCTGCCATTTGGGCGGCAATGGCATTTGCTGAATTAGGTGAAAAAGAGCTGGCCTGGCAGCTTTTTCGGATTCTCAATCCTATTAATCATGGTCGTGACTCCACCGAAATTAGTATTTATAAAATTGAACCCTATGTACTGGCGGCCGATGTTTATAGCGTGGCGCCTAATGTTGGGCGTGGCGGTTGGAGTTGGTATACCGGATCTGCGGGTTGGTTATATCGCTTGATTACGGGGACCTTGCTGGGTATTCATTTGGAAGAAGGTAAACGCTTGAGGTTGGCACCTAATCTTCCGGATGCTTGGGAGGATTTCCAAGTGGATTACCGTCATGAGAACACGCTGTACAACATTATGTTCACACGTGCGAATGAAGGCGGCGTTTTGTTGGATGGGGTCGAAATAGATGGAAATATTATTCCTTTGATGGATGATGGAAAGGTCCACCAGGTCAAAGTAAATACAAATTGACAGAAATTTATGTCATAATAAAAAGAACAAATCACAAGGAAGTGAAATGGAAATAAGGAAAGCTGTTTTCCCAGTGGCTGGGTTGGGGACGCGTTTTTTACCAGCAACGAAAGGGGGCCCAAAAGAAATGTTCCCCATCGTGGATAAGCCTGTCATTCAGTACGCCGTAGAAGAGGCGATTAAAGCGGGAATAACTCATTTTATTTTCGTGACGAATGATGCCAGACAGCAGGCGATTGAAAATTATTTTAGCCGTAATGCAAAATTAGAGACTAATTTAATTGAAGTCGGTAAAAATGAATTGCTCCAAGTGGTTCGAAATATTTTGCCCGCTGGTGTTACCTGTCAATATGTTCAACAACATGCCCCTCTAGGCTTAGGCCATGCCGTATTATGTGCAAAAGAATTAATCGGTAATGAGCCTTTCGCGGTTTTATTGGCAGACGATTTAATTGATTGTGCGAAACAATCTTGCCTTCAACAAATGCTAGGGGCTTTTAAGAAACATCATACTAGCGTAGTGGCCGTTCAAAAAATACTGCCCAAAGATAGCTACAAATACGGTATTGTTGACCTGGCGCAGAGAGATCAAGCACTTAGTAAAATTCGCGGAATTGTCGAAAAACCAAGCCCAGAAAAAGCACCTTCAGACTTAGCGGTCGTTGGTCGCTATATTCTCACTCCCGAAATATTTTTTTTATTGGAACGTACGCTCAAAGGCTCTGGTGGAGAAATTCAACTGACCGATGCGATAGCAAGTCTTCTCGTCGACCAATCTGTTTATTCTCTACAGTTCCAGGGAAGGCGCTATGATTGTGGAAGTAAGCTGGGATATTTGGAAGCAACGCTTGCATTTGCAGTAAAACATCCTGAATTAGGAAGTGATTTTAAAAAATGTTTACAAAGTTTTATGGAAAATATGATGCTCGATAATCCCGATGTGAGTGCTGTTGAAGAAAGAGTATCCGCTTATCGGCCTGGTCGTTTTTAGAGGCACCGATTCCGAATAGTATTTTTTCTACTGTTCACATAAAATTTTTGTGTGATCAAGATAAAACAAAACGGTTTAACATTAATTGAAGTTCTACTGGCTTGGAGCTTGATCGCCATTTTTTTATCAAGAGCCATGTGGGCGCAAATTGAATTTATCCAGAAAAATCGTATTCTGCGAGAGAAAATGATCTCGCAATGGCAGCTAGAGGCAATGGCTGAACGCTTGATGGCAAATAAAACCCTTCTGTCGCAAAATCGAGAGTTGTATCGTTGGAATCAAGAAAATAAAAATCTCTTTCCCCATGCGAAGGGTGAGCTACATTGTGTTCATGAAACCTGCGAAATTAGCTTAGCGTGGGGAAAGGGTCAACATGTCGAATGGCGGATTTAATCTTCTCGAATTATTAATAGCTATGTTTATGGCTGTATTGCTCACCACGGGTGCTTTGGAAATATATTTGAGTTTGAAAAAAAATTCTCTCATTCACCAGGCGCAATTACAGAGCGATGTAGAAATACGCTTGGCCATTTGGCGAGTAAATGCTTGGATTCGATTGGCGGGGTATCAGGGCTGCATCCATAAAGATAGGTCCGTGAATCGGAAAGAGGCAATCCGAGGTTATTCCGCTAATAATATACCTTCTTTTTATGGAATATCCGCTAAACCGGATACGGATGTGCTGGTGATTGGAGAATGCTTCTATTATCAACATCATTGGCAATTTTTGCATCAAGCAATATACATCGGAAAAACAGGTCGAAAAGATAAAAATGGGAAAAATATTTATGCATTATATGACAAAAAAATTCCAGGAAAAAGTGAAGAATTAGCGGGTCTTATAAGTTCCTTAAACATTCTTTACGGAATAAAAAATCCAACACTTCAAGAGGTCGGTGCCTATAAAAATTCAACTGACAATCCAGATTGGTCTTCTGTCATCAGCGTTGAATATCATTTAAATCATTGGGCGAATGCCTATGCCACATTACGAGAGTTTATATGAAAATCCAAGCCGGCTTTGTTTTATTAATAACGACGGTAATATTATCCGTTTCCGCCATGCTAATATTGAGCGCCTTTGAGTCCTTTATTCTCGAGAATAACTTAAACGAAGCTCATTTCAAAAAAATTCAACACTTCTACGAAGCAGAAGCGAAAATTGAAAAAGCTAGTCGCTCAATTGAATTCGGTGAAATCGGCAGAGAGATTCAATTAATGAATAGTGATCACTGTAATAATCGCTATTACCACATCGTCTCACCAGTCAGGGGAAGTAAAATGAAAATCCAAACAGAATATGTGTTTTTCAACGGCACCCCGCCTGTCGGATGCCAAAAGCCCAGCCAAATTTTTAAAAGAGTCTGGTGGAGAATCAGCAATTCCCGCTAAAGCGGGAATTGCTGCAAAAAGCTGGGGCTCCCGCTTTATAACTAACAGGGATATTAAATTAATATAAAATTAAAGATGTTTTAAGCGCTTAATAATTAAGCAGCCTATCGTCCATTTTATTCATCTCTACCCTTCATCTGATATTACTTTTTTCCTTGCCGATTGATGCCGCTCTCGAAGTTCAATATCGATATATTTATCAGTAATGGCACTCGAACTATGCCCGGCATCATCACGCACATGTTCACGCGGGCGAATTTTCACATCATCAGAAATCCCAGTATGCCGTAACCAATGCACAGTAGCTTCATTAAGAGTTTCAGCTTCTTCAGAAAAGCCATCTTTGTTAAGCTGCTCTATCGCTTGATCAAAGCAGAACTGCACAATTTTTCGAATGTAATTCATGCTTTGAATGGGACCACTTCCTTTTGTTTTTGGCAATAGAGGCGATGCATCGGCAGGTGAGGGGAGAAGTGATAAATGCAGATGTTTTCTCCATCGCTTTAACGCAGCTAGTATCGAATCACTCACCGCAATTTGTCGCTCTTTATTACCTTTGCCCACGGTAGTAAACCACCAATGCCCATTATCATCTCGATGAAAATGACACATAGCAGGCGACCAGCGCAGAGTGGCAACTAATTCTGAAATTCGCAGATACATAGAATAAAGCGTCGACATGATAAATAAAGTTCGCTCATGAACATCCGGATCTTTCTCCGCCAAATCCTTTGCGGTTTTAATTACATATTGCCATTGCAACTCAGATAATCTTCTAATTTTTGGCTGGCCTTGAGTTTTGCGTATGAATTTGCTCTTCTGACGAATAATAGCTACAGGATTCAACGTGACATATTCTTCTTGTAATAAATAATTAAAAAAACTACTTAATATAGCGAATAATTCTCGTAATGAGCCCTGGGAAAATTCAAATTTTTTAGAATCCAACTCCACTCCTTTACGACGCTCTATTTTTGAAAGACTCACAACAAACGGTCGCCATTCTGGATTGGGTAAACGCAGACCTTCCTTCACAATAAATCGTGGAGGCTTTTTTTCCCCCACCCAAGATTTTGGAGGCTTTTGACAAAACATGATAAAATCCTCGATGTCTTGACGTTTTAGTTCCTTTAATGACTTTTCACTAATTAGGCCACACCAGTGAATTAAGCGCTCTATCTCACGCCGATATGAATTAAAAGTGCCTCGGCTCCCTTTATAAGATTTTAAAAAACTTACCGCTTTATCTATGTCATCGGAATTGTATTCCGCACCCAAATCATACAATTTCCGCGAATCATTAATATGCTCTGATGTGTCGAACAGAGGTTTAGGCCTAAGACTCATTCGGATTTCTCATGGTTGATTTTTGAAGTAGCCTGCTCTAGGCGGGCATGTTTTTCCTTAGCCGAAGCAATTGCAAAGCGTAATCTTTCTTCCAATACTTCTTGTTTCGGAAATTCTGTTAAATATTCTGCGATATGAATTCCACTTTTATTCAGCTCTAATAATTCGACATGCTCTTCATTTTTATTTGCACATAAAATTAGGCCAAGTGGTTTATTTTCGCCCGGGCGTTTTTCATATTTATCCAGCCATTTTAAATATAGCTCCACCTGACCCTTATCAGCCGCTGTAAATCGGCCTAATTTTAATTCAATTACAACGAGCCTGGATAATCCCCGGTGAAAGGTGAGCAAATCAATATAATAATCTTCGTTATCGATGGTGATTCGTTTTTGTCGCCCAATAAAGCAAAAATCCGTACCAATTTCTTGTAAGAAATGACAGAGCTCATCAAGAATCGCATCCTCAAGAGTTTTTTCACTGTAATTGGCTGGCAAATCCAAAAAATCGAGAATATAGGGATCTCTGAATACAAGGCTTTGTGAAAATTGGTCTTTAGTTTGCAAGTTGTTTAATTCATCTTCAATTAACTTTCCGGGTTGCTTAGATATCGCCGTGCGTTCATACAGTTTACCGTCAATTTTTTTACGCAATTCGCGGACACTCCAATGTTCAATCCGACACATCTCGGTATAAAACTGCCGCTCAAGTGGATTATCAAATGCGAGTAATTCAACGAAATGTGACCAAGATAATAGTGGCGACAACGTCTCCACTATCGTCCTTTCAGGAAACCCCTTGGCAAAACTGATCATGCGGAAAAGAGAGCGATTGCTAAATCCGCGCCCATATTGCTGACTCAGCTGATAGGCGAGTTGTTTAATAATTTGTTCCCCATATTCTGCGCGATTATCTTTCAATATTTCGGTAGCAATTCTGGCGCCTATCTCCCAGTGCAGCATAATCAAAGAAGCATTTATTTTCTTAGCTACATGATGTTTTGCTCCTGAAATGAGTTGACTAATCTCGTTAAAAAGCTTGTTTGAAGTTATATTAAAATTCATAGAATTCCCTTATATTACAATACGTTATAATAGTGTCGACAGTGTCGGCACTATTTGAAAAGGCATCGACCCCAATAGGGGTGATTATGATAGTAATCACCCCTATTGTCAATCTTGGGAAGGTGGCATCGAACTTTGCTCCACCCATTTTATTCGCATAATCAATCGCGGAATTTGCTGCTTATCTGAATACGAGCCCATCAACAATTCAGAAATGGGAACAAGGGCAAAAGAAGCCAGGCGGACTGGCACTCAAACTTCTGAATTTAGTTGATCGGAATGGGCTTGAACTTTTGGCAGCCTAATATGGGCTCGTTTTTTTCTCTTGCCTCACATTCGTAACACTGAATCTTTTTTATCTTCAGAATCTGACAATTTCCTTTTTGTTAATTTTCCTTGAAAACCAATGTAAGTATCGTAATGGGCTGTAATCAAATCATCATCCGGCGGAAATATTCCTTTTTCAGAGAGCCACACCCCAACGCGCTTTGGCATGCTTAACTCCAACAATGATCCATAAATCGTTTCTTCTGCTGGAAGGCCACAGCTTGGATAGAAATGCATTGCGCCTTTATTTAATTTTCTTGTGTATAATTCCAGGCCTGTGGAATGGGGATAGCGTTTCATTACTTCTTCTAACATCCGACGACCCAGGCCCTCGCCTTGAAAACCAGGCGACATATTCACCCAACGCAAATTTACGCTTCCCGATTTATAGTTTTGAACGCAGGAAATAAAACCAATCGGCCAATCATGTAAACGGGCTAGAACATACTGAATTTTGGACTTTGGACAAAAATCCTTTATGCAGCTAGACAGCATTTCTTGAATTTTTTTCCACTTCCACAAAAACATGGATCATTTCGCCCAAGTGTAATGTGATTTAAAATAGGCTGCGGCGGATTTAATAATTTTTCAAGATCGGAGATATCTTCCGGCTCATCGGGTTCAAATCCAATAATAAAGTGCCAATCATTTTCACTACAAATTTTAGCGACTTCTTTCGCACGATCCTCATCTTGCACTCTCACAATTACGGGTCTTTTTTCACTGCCTAATTTTGCCATATAAAACTCAAAAAAATTTTGTTTAACCATAAAATGGTATTAACATGTTGTTTTTAAAAATAGTGTAGGGACACCATTTTATGCAGGACATGATCATAAATGTTTTTAAAGCTTTTCGCGAGAAGATTTATCAATTTTTTTCATCACGTCGTGATGCAGCTTTTGAATTGGTCGATTCTTTATCAAGCAACACTTCTGCACATAGCGTAGCCGATTTGTCACTCAACCCAGTTCATCGCCGAAACTATTGCTCAATCACCCGCGTTATTGATGAGTTTTATCCTCAACATTGCGATAAACGCGCAAAAAATAATGCGCTCACAAAAATATTGAGCGAACAATGTGTTCCACCGATTCAACAGGACTTTTATTTATTTGGCGTTGATTGCACACCCAATCCAAGACGATATGCAGCCACCCAGGAGGACCGCGGCTTTGTTTATGCGCCAAATACCATTGCCGGAAATAAGCCAGTGACAATCGGACATCAATATAGCATTGCCGCTTATTTACCAGAAAAAATAGGTAAAAATACACCGCCATGGATTTTACCACTGGCTTGCCATCGTGTTACCACGGATGAAAAAGGACCGCTCATTGGAATGCGACAAATCACACGATGCCTTGAATTCCAGGAAAAATTTAAAAATAAACTATGTGTGGTGGTTGCGGATTCGGCTTACAGCAGTCCGGAATGTCTTGTAGAGTCCGCTAAAAATCCCAACCTGGTGCACGTATCTCGAGTGCGCAGTAATCGTGTTTTTCATTATCCGCTAGCCACAGAAGAAGATAATGAAAAAATGGGAAGGAAAAAGAAATTTGGCGAGCAATTTAAGTTAAGGGATGCGGGAACATGGCAGGATCCAGATGATAAAACGGAATTTTCTGCCATTACAAAAAAAGGCAAAAAACAAATTGTTAAAATTAAAAGTTGGAATAGCATTATTATGCGTGGCAAAACTGAGGCTAACACGTCATATCATCCATTTCGACTGGTGCAAATTTGCGTATACAAGGAATCCGGAAAATTTTTTTTTAAAAAGCCGCTATGGCTAATGATTTCTGGTGCAAATCGGCTCAAATTATCATTGAAAAATATTTTTGATGCTTACCGCCAGAGATTTGATATCGAGCACTTTTTTCGATTTGGAAAAAATAAATTACTAATGGATAAATCACAAACACCTGACGTTGAACATGAAGAAGCATGGTGGCAATTAATAATGATTGCATAAGTGCAATTATATTTAGCGAGAGACTTGGCAAAAAACACCCCAAAACCATGGGAAAAATATTTGAAAGTATTCAGATCACCAGATGTAAAAATATCTCCAACTCAAGTACAAAAAGACTTCGAGAGAATTATTCAGGCATTTGGTACACCAGCAAAACCACCCAAACGTCTTAAAAACTCGATTGGAAGGCAAAAAGGTGAAAAACAAATCCCAAGAATCCGATATCCGGTCGTGCAAAAATCAAAAGCAGCTCAGCCCGCCACCGCACTTGCGTAAAAGATAAGATTTATTTTGGGATTTTTTAAAAATTATGCGGCGCAGCTAACGCATTGATAGGGAGCTTTTGTCCAAATTCCAATATGGAGTTAGCATGGTCAAAAATGACAGAAAAAGAAAAGAAGCGCTGGCTTGAATTAAGGGCTGAAGTTGATCCTACGCCAGGTGCCCAAACGAATAAAATGCAAAGTACTGATCCGGAATAATAAATGCAAAGCTAGCTTACTTTACTGCGGTTTGGACTTTTCTGAATTTTTTTCTTAAAAAAGTAAATTAATTTTGAATACATGGTCCTCACTTGAAGAAGTGGCTCATCAAATTCTTTCTGATATAGCACTAACATGTCGTCAAAAGCTTTCTCTAAATCTTGGAAATTGGTTTTTCCATCAATACCAAAATAGGGATAATGGTCAAGATACTTTCCAAAAATCATTTGGCAGTCACGGCGGTAACTTTCAGTGTCTAAAATATGATTATGCCAAAATTCATCGATTTCCTCTGAAGGAGGTAGTTTATATTTATCCCCATATTTTTTAGTAAGGTACAAAAAATTACCGTACATTTTACTCAGTTGCTTGGCATCCTTCATCAGCCAGCCTTGATGCTTAACCATTTTATTGATGATATTAGAAAAATTGATTGAATCAATATAGGCTTTGGCCTCCTCTAACGTTAGTTGATGCTCCATGATGGTCTCCGATATGACATGTTACAAATCCAATAAAAAGCAGTATAGCAAAATCTTTTCCTGGCGAAAAATTTTTGATTTCTTGGGCGGACTCCAACAGTTATGGTCACATTTCTCTCCATATTCCCCAAATAAACTTATTCCCAAAATGCTCATATTTTCAATAGAAAGAGACCATTAGCGAAAATGGCAAGCAATTCGGACTACAGACCATTATAAGTACAATTCCTTAAGTGAACTATAATACCAGTAGGGGCATTTATGAGAATTAGAATTCGACAAGCTCATCTGGAAGATGCCACTTCCGTTGCATTTGTGCACGCAAAATCTTTCATCGCTGCGCACCAGAGGTTCATGTCTAAAAAGACCTTGAGTGAGTTTACTGAGCAACATTTTATTAAACGCTGGGAAAAAAGATTACTTGATGAAAAACAAACAACTTATATAGCAGAAATGGATAAAAAAACAGCTGGATTAATTACATTTCGCTGCCAACCCAAAAGAAATACAGCCGAAATTTTGTTTCTCTACATCAAACCAGCCTTCTGGAGAAAGGGAATTGGAAAACGACTCATTTCATTCGTTTTGAAAATTTTCCACCAGAAAAATATTAAAAAAGTAATTATTTGGGTTTTAAAAAGCAATCCAAAATCTAGGGCCTTTTATGAATCTATTGGAGCCGTTACAGAGGGGGAAGAGCGAGTTTTGATGAAAAATAGGCCTTGGATGCTGGGGATCAAGTATTGCTTAGATTTACATTCAAAACCCAGGTTATGAACAAGAAAAGGTAACTTTTCTTACAAAAAAGTCCAATTTTCTCCTTTTATGCAAATACTTTTCTACTTTTGCATTTTCCCTTGAAAAACAAGAGGTCATATGGGTTAATTGAGTTACGGTCCAGTATAAGAGAAGAATAGCTGAATGATAAATCAAGTCTCATTAATGAAGAGGGGATTCCTTTCCCTATGCCTGAGTTATTTCTTTCTCTGCTATTCCATCTTCGGCCTTTTTGCCATCTTAATTTTGTTTTTCGCAAAACATATGGGCCTTCCTGATAGTTCCGCCTATGCATTATTTGGAAATTTCAGTGCATTAAATTACGTTGCTGAATTCATCGGAGGAGTACTAGGAGGTTGGTATCTAACTTTCCGATCTGCCACTATTTTTGGGCTAGTAATAATGTTAGCCGCCTGTATAGTATTAATTGCAAACCAAAAAATGATCGCTATAAACATTGGATTAACCCTGTTTGCGTCTGGCAATGGGTTGACTTCGCCTAATCTTAGAAATCTTGTTGGGGCCTACCTTCATAATAGCTCAATAGGACAACGTGATAATGGGTTCACCATATTGCACGTTTTTAATCTAATTGGGCAAGTCGCTGGACCAATGACCTTAGCCTATCTTGAGTTAATTCACGTACGCTGGATGTTTGCTGCTGCTGGAGCTGCCTTATTACTAGGGTTGATCAATCTTTTAATAAACTATCAATATTTATCTGAAAATTTGCCAACCATGAATAAAAATGAGAATAATCGGCACCTATATAAATCGATAGGGGTTATCATATTATTGATCATTTCAATTTTTATAGTTCTTACTTACCGAGATGTGAAATATATCCTTGAAATTTCTCTGATTTTCATAACTATTTTTTTTACTATTGCCTTAATTCGAATCGATCATGTGAGGCGTGTTAAATTAATAGCGGTTTTATTTATTCTTGGTGGATTAGTCATTGCTGAAATATGTTATCGACA
The DNA here is from genome assembly GCA_963711375.1 of uncultured Gammaproteobacteria bacterium. Taxonomy (GTDB): domain Bacteria; phylum Pseudomonadota; class Gammaproteobacteria; order Coxiellales; family Coxiellaceae; genus CAVQDV01. The sequence continues at coordinate 263,943 of CAVQDV010000005.1, read as the reverse complement.
AGGATATACCATAATAAAATTTTTTACGGATGAGTACGTGAATCGAACTGTAGACAATATCATTATACCCACGAATATGTTTCAGACGTTGGATCCAATTATAATTCTATTTATATTTCCATTTATATTAATGCTTAGAAAATTTCTTGAAAAACACAAGAAATCTTTAAATCCGGGTACGTCAATGTCTACGGGCTTGTTATTTTTAAGCGTGTCTTTTGGATTTTTACTTTTGGGTATTACACTATCAACCACGACTCTAGTTCCCATGATATGGTTGATTTTATTTTATGGGATGATTGCGTGCAGTGAGTTATTAATAATACCAATTGCAATGTCTGTGGTCGCAGGAATTTCCCCGTTAAATTGGAGAGGCACAATGATGGGAATGTTTGCTTTTTCCCCCAGTATTGCCAGCTACCTAAGTGGATCAGTAGGGCAGATTATTACTCCACTAACTGGGGATCCCTCGATTCGAGTTTATAGTGAATTATTTTTTGTTATGGCTGTTTTTGCTTTATGTGGAGCTATTCTTTTGTTTTTTGTCTGGGGGTATTGGCAGAATAAATACTCAGAAAAGCTTATGGCGGATGCATAACAACATTATAGACAAAGAGCGACAAGTATAGCCGCTCTTTGTGTGATTTAGCGTGGAATACATGCAGCAGGTAGTGCTGTTTTCCGGCGTTTTAAGAAAAAGCCCAATTTCTTTAGCATCTTTATTTCCTCCGTTAAGGGTTAAGGATCCATTCAAACAGGCTAAGTCTATTTTAGAAGAGAAAAAAGTTCAATGGTATTTCTCATTTTATATTCTAAAAATTCTCATTTTACCCCCTATATTTTGAGATCTGGCTGGCCAAAAGGCGCCACAAGTTCAATTTTTGTCCTAAAATGGGCCCCGTAAATAGCTTCGTTTGTCCTGTCAGATTCCTAGCTTAATCAAAACAAATGGTAATTTCCGTAGGATATTCATTAGTTGAACAAGTGGCGGCTGGAGGCAGCTTGCGTGACACAAGGCCTGGTAAGCCGACTTTCGCTGTTCAAATTTTTTCAGGCACTTTCGAGGCGCTTCTTAAAACCCTCTAGCTTAAGAAAGCATTAAATGTAAATTTTTTTCGATTTTTCAGTATTTCCCGTGACTTTTTTATTATTGCATGCTAGGCTTCCAAAAAAGTTACAGTACTTGGAGAGCACAATGCGAGAAGTAAAAGAAATAAAAAATAAGTCTAAGATGTCTGATATAGAGTTATTCTTCGCAGCAGTGGAAGGTGGCCATGTCAATACAGTTAAATATTATCTAGAAACTGTGGGGATCCATCCGGATGCTAAAATCAATATACAATTAGATTATACCAGTTATTATTGCCCCATTACTGAAGAAGATATAACAATAAGATATGTAAATGAACCTACTGCCCTTCATGTCGCTATCCGTAATAACCATTTAGATGTAGCTCGGGTTTTAGTAGAGCATGGTGCTGACGTTATGGCAGTGTGTGTAAGTTGGAAAGAGAGTGTTAGTTCTGATGAGGTGAGTATCGATAATCATAAGAGAATTACTCCTCTTCATTCTGCGGTTTTAGCTGGTTCATATGAAATAGTTCAATTTTTACTAACCTTAAATGATGTAGATCCAAAAGCATTTGCTACTGGATTTAGCAAAAAGTTTACTCCTTTGGACTTTGCTACGCGGGAAAAATATGACGATCGTGATGATAAAAGACCTTACGACATTGCTGATGATAAAAAACGTTGCGTTATTGCTGAATTACTGTGCCAAAACGCGTTTGAGAAAAAGAAGCGAAAACACGATATTCAAAATAATAATGCTATTAGCAGGATCAGCCATTTTAATGCTAATAAAAGTGCTGCCTTTACCAGTGCATTATTCTTCTTTGGATCAGCCTTACTCGCTAAAACGGAATGCACGTTGAAAGACGTGATGGCATTCTTATCGATTGCTATCGCAATTGCATTAATTGTCGAGAAATTTAGCAACAATTCTAATTTTATTAATCCTATAAACGCTCAAGATAGCATATTTGGAAATGGTCCTAAAAAAGAGCGTTCAGCAACCACTCACTCAGACAAGTATAGTGAACCCATAAAACTTAAGGAAAAGGCTGAGCCATGTCCCGAGCCAGACTCAACTAGACTATCCCCTCAACCTCCTCCCAAGGACAAGGAAGAATACGATTATGAGGATGAAGAAAAGCGGAAAACTTCTTTAGGCAACTATAACCAATGAAGAACTCGATGGACTTCGAGCTTAGGCAAACTGTATACCGCAGTCAAAAAGATGAAAATGGGGATCTGAGATAGTGTCGATTAAAATGGAACAAAGACTCTTAGCAAAACGCTACCAAGAACTTCATGCAATTGCGGATGCGGCCTTGAAGATGAGTGAAAGAATTATAAGTGTTACTAAAAACAACAATGGAAATATTTTTAATGAATTGAGCACAAGTCAGGCAGCCAGTCTGAATGATATGTGTTTTTCCCTATCGCAATGCAATATTATTGCCATTGATTATTCTGTATCCTCCCTTGAAGCCTTTATAAATCAAGTTGGATATTTAATCGTTGATGGATGGAAAGAGAATCATGAAAAGAAAAATTTTCTGGGCCAATATGAGAAAATAGTTGCACGCTTATGTAAACTGGGCATTAGCATGCCTCAAGACATGAAGAATTCCCCCTATGGTGATTTCGAAGCGCACAGAAAACTTAGGAATTCTATCCATCACATTCACTCATCTAATGATGATTTTTGTACAGTATCAGGCACTCTTGAAACAGAATCAATGATATCTCTCTTGAGTAATTGGCCACAGAAAAACAATGGTCAAGCTGCTAAGTCGGCTTATGAAAATACTAAAAAATTTATAATAAATTTTCATACTAGAATTCAGGAAGATTCTGATGCTATCAAGGAATCAATCAATAACGAGGATTCAAAGGATTTTGATCCAGAATTGTTTGATTATTTTGTTAGGAATCCACCTTTTTGTCCTTCGATAGTTGTTGGAACGGCTGTTATTGAAAATCAAAGCTTCTGATGGTGGAGCAAGTTGGAATTAGAAGAGATCTGGACCAAGTTCTTGCTCAAAAACACTCAGAGTTCCGGGGTCACTGCCAGTAAATTATCACCTTTTTCTGGGATTCGTATCCAAAAAAAGGACATAGGATCTTAGTAAGTGAAAATTTACTGTCTGGGGTCCTATGAGACCACCCCGAAAAAGCGGAATCTGGAATAAAAACCCCGCCCAGACGCCATTTCTAGACTGCTTTTAGCGTGCTAATCACCAGCCAAATCTGTGAGCTGCGTCCATAAAAAAGCGAATCGTCAAAACGGCGCTGGCTCTCCATTAAGCAGCTATGAATGTTAAACCATGATGGTCTATTAGGTTCAACACCTTTAATGAGATTCCGCTTTTTCGGGGTGTTCTCATAGGACCCCTAAAAGCCAGTCGTGGCTAATGCGATCAAAACAAGATTTAATGTCTCCCTCTAATACCCAGGTGGCTGAGCTGCGTCTCGATAGCGCAGCAAAGCATTGCTCTCTGGCGTCCTGTGTTGACCGTTTCGGCCTGAAACCATAAGCATTGGGATCAGCTCTTTCCTCCGCAATAGGCAGTAGAGCCGCATACTATAGGGCTTGCATCGCTCTATCTTTTAATATCGGAATTGAGAGTGGGCGAAAAATAGTCAGTGGTGTTACTTTTTGAGGCTATCCCGGCATGGGGTGACATGGGGCTTTATGGGGCGCATCCCGGCCACAGCAAAATATCAGACACAGAAAAATATCAACTTGACATATATGTCAAAGTGACATATGCTAACAATAGAGACCCAAATAGGACAAGCAGTGCATATTATTTCAAAGAAAAGCTAAGGGACTACTGGGAGAAAAACTCCCAAGCAGAGCTCCCTTTGGCGGAATGGTACTTTAAAATGAAAGAATGTAGGGCACAAAATCTGACGCAATTGAGAGCAATATTTAATAGTGTTGACCCGGTGCATGGGTATACGGTGTTTAATGTTGGCGGTAACAATTATCGATTGATTGCGGCTGTCCACTACAACACTCAACGTTGCTATGTTCGGACGATCTGGACTCATGCTGAATATAATAAACGAATGGCTCAGGATAAATTGAAACGAGGTGAATTATGAGCAGAGCAGAATTGGCGATTAATTATGTGGATCAAAAGACGCATCATAAATTTCATTTGCCTATTACGGTGTTTCAAAAACCACGTAATACCCGTGAATATAACCATCTTGAAAAATTACTGGACCAGCTGATTGACGAGGTGAAAGATAATGAGCGTCATCCATTAGTACCTGCAATGCAAATTATAGGCGATAATTTGGAAGTCTATGATAGCGAAAATCATCCACCCATTGGAAAAAGCATTAGCGACATTGAAATGGTTAAATATTTAATGGAATCTCATAATTTATATCAGAAAGATTTAGCTAAAATTTTTGGCAGCCAAGCGAATGTTTCCAAGTTTTTGAATGGCGAACGAGAGTTGAGTAAAAAGCAGATTGAGGGGCTTAAGCGGAAATTTGCTATAAGCGCTGACTTTTTTATCCGCGTCAAACCGTAAGTCCAGTAGTAAAGTCTACTGGACTTTATGGTGGCGCTAGATTCTCCAGGTTCTGTTTCATGGGGACGTCTGAAATGTCACTATTGACTGGAATTGCCGCACTGGGGATATTTTTAGTAAGCCACGTGCCCATAAACAGCTTAAGCAATTTATCGATTATATTTGGAACGGCTGTCATTTTGCAGCTATTCCTTTTTTTCGGAGTTTTTAATCGTTCTCTACCCGTTAAATGAAGAGGAGCACATGGAAAATTATCTAAAACTTGCTATCAAAGAGGCTTTAATGAGCATTGAACAAGCCGAGGGTGCGCCCTTCGGAGCCTGCATTGTTCGTGATCGAAAAATAATTTCATCTGCGCATGATACCGTGCTTAAAGACTGCGATCCCACAAAACATGCGGAAATGAACGCGATCTCTAAAGCTTGTCAGGTTTTAAATAAATATTCTTTAGGGGATTGCGAAATTTTTTGCACATCAGAGCCCTGCCCGATGTGCCTTGCTGCCATTTATTGGGCTGGAATAAAAAAATGTACTTATATCGCTTCCAAAGAATTTTCCGCTGAATTTGGATTTGACGACAAATTAATTTATGAAGAAATAGCAAGCTCTCTCGATAAAAGAAATATTGCATTAAAGCAGGATAATATCTTTTTAAAATCGGTAGAAGATTTATTTGCGAAATGGAAAATAAGTGGATTGCCTATCTGCTAATTTACTTCGTTTTTTAAATAAAATCGTTGGCGCCCGCTTGTTTATCTCCGATTCTTAAGTAGGATTAGCTTGAATTTGCAGAATAGCTTGATAAATTCGATCCAACATTGTCTCTAAAGTGATACTGGCCTGTGAAAAGGAAAGGAGTTCCCGCTTTAGCGGGAACTCCTGGTGGAGAATCAGCAATTCCCGCTAAAGCGGGAATTGCTGCAAATTAAGCCTTTAGTTTTTTAAGCAGTAACTCATTGACTTGTTCTGGGTTGGCCTTTCCTTTACTTTGTTTCATAACTTGGCCGACGAAGAAGGCGATTAATTTATCTTTTCCGGCCCGATATTCGGCCGCTTGTGTCGGATTATTCGCGATGACATCGTCCACAATTTTTTCGATGGCTGAAGCATCGGTGATTTGTTTTAGGCCTTTTTTCTCGATGATTTCATCGACGGTAACTTCATCAGCGGCAAGAGCTTCAAAGACCGATTTACCGGCGCTGTTGGAGATGGTTTGATCGGAGATGCGAGTCACTAAGGCGGCGAGTTGTTCCGAAGAAACCGGGGAAGTCAGAATCGTTAAATTGGATTTATTTATGAGGGCCAGTAAATCACCGCACATCCAATTGGCAATTAATTTTGCTTTCACATTAGGGGCTTTTTTCACAGTGTTTTCAAAATAATTTGCCATGTCGATATTCGTTGATAATAAGTCGGCATCGTACTCGCTTAATTCATAATCGCTCATGAAGCGCGAGTGCTTTTCCCAGGGCAATTCAGGCATGGTGCTTCTTATTTGAGTAATCCATTCTTCGTCGATAATGAGGGGCAATAAATCGGGGTCTGGAAAATAACGATAATCATGTGCTTGTTCTTTGCTTCTCATCGAGCGCGTAATATCATTTTCAGCGTCGTATTGACGGGTTTCTTGATGGATGCTACCCCCGTTTTCCAATATTTCTTTTTGACGAATGACTTCGTATTCAATCGCTTTTTCGACAAATCGGAATGAATTCACATTTTTAATTTCTGTTCGGGTGCCCAATTTTTCAGTGCCTTTTTTTCGTAAAGACACATTCACATCACAGCGAAATGAACCCTCTTGCATATTGGCATCCGAGACGCCTAAATATCGCACTAAAGTGTGCAATGTTTTTAAATAGGCAACCGCTTCTTTCGCAGACCGTAAATCCGGCTCGGAAACGATTTCCAAAAGGGGTGTTCCAGCACGATTTAAATCGATACCGGTAGCATTTTTTAAGCCCTCATGCAGAGATTTTCCCGCATCTTCTTCGAGATGGGCGCGAGTAATTCTAATTTTTTTCTCAGGACCATCTTCAGGCTTGATCATTAAGAACCCCTCTCCGACCACGGGTTTATCAAATTGACTGATTTGATAGCCTTTCGGTAAATCGGGATAAAAATAATTTTTGCGCGCAAAAGTGGAATAATGGGCAATTTTGGCATTAACGCTTAAGCCAAATTTAATGGCAAGACGCACGGCTTCTTTATTTAATACTGGAAGAACTCCAGGCATTCCAAGATCAATGGAACAGGCCTGTGTGTTTGGATCGGCGCCATAGGCGGTGGATGCGCCGGAAAAAATTTTAGAACGTGTGAGTAGTTGGGTGTGAACTTCAAGTCCGATAACAGTTTCCCATTCCATTTTAATATCCCTCCGGCGCTTTTTTATGCCACTCTGAATGTAATTGATATTGATGTGCAATATTTAATAATAAAGCTTCGTCAAAATGTTTTCCGATAAGCTGCATGCCAATCGGCAATTGTGTTTTCGTAAATCCAGCAGGTAAAGATATTCCCGGTAAACCCGCCAGATTAACGGCGATGGTATAGATGTCAGATAAATACATCGCTACAGGATCTTTCGATTTTTCGCCAATTTTAAAAGCCGGGGTTGGCGTGACGGGTGTTAAGATCGCATCTACTTTTTCAAAGGCTTTCAAAAAATCATTTTGAATTAATCGACGAACTTTTTGAGCTTGCAAATAATAAGCATCATAATAACCGGCTGACAGCACATAAGTGCCGATTAAAATTCGTCGCTTGACTTCCGCGCCAAAGGCTTCTGAACGAGACCTTTTATATAAATCTTCTAAATTAGCGGGATTTTCACAGCGATAGCCAAAACGAACGCCATCATAGCGTGCTAAATTGGACGAGCATTCTGCGGGTGCTAAGACATAATAGACAGGCGCGGCTAATTCCGTATGGGGTAAATTAATGTCAACGAAATTAACACCCAAAGCTTTTAATTGCTTAATCGCCTCCTGGATGGATATCGCAATTTCGTTATCTAAGCCATTACTAAAATATTCTTTGGGTAAGCCCAGTGTTAATCCACGCAAATCATTTTTTAAAGTTTTGGTAAAGTCAGGTGTTTCTGTAGCGATTGAGGTGGAATCCTTTGGATCAAAGCCCGCCATGATATTCATTAAAATTCCCGCATCTTCTGCGGTTTGGGTGAAGACCCCACCTTGATCTAAACTGGAAGCATAGGCAATCATGCCATAACGTGATACCCGACCATAGGTTGGTTTTAAGCCCGTAATTCCGCATAAAGCGGCAGGTTGACGTATGGAGCCACCGGTATCAGTTCCAGTTGCAGCCGCACATAAACGTGCAGCAACAGCGGCAGCAGAGCCACCGGAAGATCCACCCGGCGTTCGTGTTGGATCCCAAGGATTTTTTACAGGGCCGTAAAAACTATTTTCATTCGACGAACCCATTGCATATTCGTCCATATTGGTTTTTCCGAGCATGACGGCATCGGCACTGTGGAATTTTTTAATAACGGTCGCATTATAAGGCGCAATAAAATTATCCAGCATTTTAGAGCCGCAGGTAGTTTTAATATTTTTGGTGCAGAATATGTCTTTTTGTGCAATTGGGATTCCGGTGAGTGGATTTGCAACACCCTCAGCAATTTTTTTATCGGCATTTCTCGCTTGTTCTAGCGCGAATTCTTCAGTTACCGTAATAAACGCATTTAATTCTGTGTTGTATTTTTTGATGCGTGAAATATAATGTTCAGTCAGCTCAAGACTTGAAATTTTTTTTTCTTGAAGTGCTCTGGATAATTCGGCAATGGTTTTGTGATGCATACTGTTACCTCACTCGGATTCGATGACTTGTGGAACGATATATAATCCCGCTTGTGTTTGTGGCGCGATTTTCAAAAAGGCTTGGCGCTGATCAATTTCGGTCACCTGATCTTCACGCAAGGCTTGTTTTTCGGAAAATGGATGAGAAAGCGGTTCAATATTTTTAGTATCAACATCATTCATTTTTGCCACTAAGGTTAAAATATTTTCAAGCTCGGGCAAAAGCTTATTTTCTTCGGCAGGTGTTACCGCCAAGCGTGCCAAGTGGGCAATCTTACTGACGTCATCAATGGTAATGGTCATGGTAGCTTCTCCGTTTTTAGGTCAAGGAGTGTAGCAGAGTTTTCTCTGCTGGGTAAGAATGGAATATTGTTCCCTCTCCCCTGGCGGGAGAGGGTTACTGAGGGGTATTAATTCCCCTCACCCCTCCCTCTCCCGCAAGGGGAGAGGGCGTGATTGCTGCCTTTCACCTTTGCCTTTAAGACACTTTGTAGTTCATTTTAGTTCTGCACTTGAAATGTTCTTTAAATTAGCGTCTAATTTGTTCAGATTTCATCAGCAACATAAAAGAAGAGAAGGCCTATGTTCAAAAAATTACGGGGAATGTTTTCCAATGATATTTCCATCGATTTGGGTACCGCCAACACGTTAATTTACGTGAAGGGCCAAGGCATCGTTTTAGATGAACCTTCAGTAGTCGCCCTGAAAAAAGATAATTATTCCTCGCAAAGTCGTGTGGTTGCGGTTGGGATTGAGGCCAAAAGAATGTTAGGCCGAACACCAGGCAATATCACGGCGATGCGACCCTTGAAAGATGGTGTGATCGCGGATTTTCAAGTAACAGAGAAAATGCTGCAACATTTCATCCATAAAGTACACGAAAATAAATATTTTCGCCCAAGTCCTCGGGTATTAATTTGTGTACCTTGTGGGTCCACTCAGGTTGAACGCCGCGCGATTAAAGAATCCGCCTTTGGTGCAGGCGCTCGCGAAGTTTATTTAATCGACGAACCCATGGCGGCTGCCATGGGTGCAGGCTTGCCCGTCGAAGAGGCAAATGGTTCGATGGTGGTGGATATTGGCGGGGGTACCACAGAAGTTGCTATTATTTCTCTCAGCGGTATCGTCTATGCCGAATCGGTGCGTATCGGCGGAGATCGTTTTGATGAAGCCATCATTAATTATGTACGAAGAAATTACGGCATTTTGATCGGTGAAACGACGGCTGAACGCATTAAGCAAGATATCGGCACCGCATTTCCAAGCAGCGAAATTAAGGAAATCGAAGTGCGCGGACGGAATTTAGCAGAAGGCGTGCCACGCAGTTTCACACTGAATAGCAATGAAATTCTTGAGGCGCTTCAAGAGCCTTTATCTGGAATTGTGGGCGCCGTTCGCAGCGCGCTTGAACAAGCACCACCCGAATTAGCGGCGGATATCGGTGAACGTGGTATGGTATTAACCGGGGGCGGTGCGCTTCTCAAAAATTTAGATCGATTATTAACCGAAGAAACCGGCTTGCCAGTGGTTGTCGATGACGATCCTTTGACTTGTGTCGCTCGTGGCGGTGGTCGCGCTCTTGAATTGATGAAGGTTGTTGGCTCCGAATTTCTCGCAAGGGATTAGCGCCTTATTTTGAGGACACAAAGCCAGTGAAGCCTATTTTCATGAGCAGCAAAGCACAGGGGGCAAGAGCCGTTTTCCTGCTCGTTTTAGCACTGGTTTTTATGCATTTTGATGCGCGCTCACCGATTTTTCATCGTTGGCGCGATACGGCAGAAGTTGTTGTTTACCCAGTCCAGTGGATGGTCAATGTTCCAAGCAAAGTGTGGAACTGGTCTTTAGAATCCCTAATTTCGCATCAGCAATTATATAATGAGAACACTGAGCTTCGTGCACAGCAATTATTATTAATTGGGCGTTTGCAAAAATTAATGATATTAGAGCAAGAAAATACAGAGTTACGAGAATTATTAAAATCTTCAGCACAGGTTTCTAGCAAGGCAATTGCAGCTGAATTATTGGCATTGTCTTCAAATTCCGCCGAGAAAGTGATCACACTGAATCGTGGACTACGGGATAAAATTTATCAGGGCCAGCCCGTATTGGATGCCTTTGGAGTGGTCGGACAAGTGGTGGATGTCACGCCTCTAACGAGCAAGGTCATGTTAATCACCGATGTTCGTTCGGCCGTTCCGGTACAAAATAGTCGCAATGGCCTTCGCGCAATTGCCGCGGGTTTGGGGGCAGAGGATCGAGTAGCTCTTAAAAATGTGTCTGACACAAGTGATGTGCAGGTGGGAGATATTTTTGTAACTTCCGGTTTAGGCTCGCTCTATCCTCTTGGTTACCCCGTCGGAAAGGTTATTTTCGTGCGGAAAAATTCGGATGTACGTTTTAGTAAAATTGTATTGCAGCCACTGGCTCATTTGAATCGTGACACACAAGTATTGTTGATAAGGGAGGATTCTCATGCGTCGCGAAGAACCCAGTAAAATTTACATCACCATTACCCTATTGATTGGCCTTATTTTGATTTTGCTCCCGTTTCCATTTCAGACGGTAATGCCGAATTTTCTTCTGCTTATCGCCTTAAGTTGGATCGCTCGTAAACCGAATGTCATTGGAGTCGGAATTGCCTGGTTTCTCGGGATTATTACGGATTTAGCTCAGGGTTCGCCTCTGGGCATGCACGCTTTGATCTATACCGTGATCGCCTATTGCCTCATGAAATTTTTGCCTCGTTTCGGCGCTTTGCCCGTCTGGCAGCAATCCATGATAATTTTTGTTTTAGTCATGTTCAATTCTGCACTACAATATTGGATGATGAGCCTCGAGGGCATTACGCCACTTTCATGGACGTATTGGCTTCCTGCGCTCTCTAGCATGATGGTGTGGCCTTTAATATGGAAAATAGAATAAAAACAGGGATACGTTGGATTTTATATTCGGTGGCTTTTATCGTCATCGCTTTTGCTGTTTTGATTATTTTGCTGCGCTATTCCACGCCAATTTTAAATCACAAAAAAGATTTTTTTGTCAAATGGGGTGAGCAGATGCTTCAAGTCCCCGTGAGCATTCAGAGCGTGCATGCACAATGGCGTGGGTTTTACCCTGAAATTTCGTTTGAAAATGTGAAAGTGGGTGGTAAAAAATCAGATCAAATTAATCTGCATATCCGAAGTTTATCCGTCAGTATTGATATTTGGCACAGCCTTTTAAAAATGAAATTATTGCCAAGCCAGTTGGATATTGATGGAGCAAAGATTGCTATTTACCAAAATAAAGCCCAGAAAAATAAGGCTAATCAAGCAACCCCTGAGATCGATTTAGTCACCTGGCAGGAGTTGGAAGGCATCTCGTATTGGCTCTTGAGCCAGGCGGATGTCAACATTAGTCGAGTGGGAATTTATTGGCATAGTCAAACCGGTGACGTTTTGCCCTTGCATCATGTGGACCTGCAAATTGTCAATGAGCCCTGGCGACATTCCATTACGGGAAGTTTTGAAATTACCAATGCAAAGCCAACATTTGTGAAATTCATTATCAATAATATCAGCACCCCTTTTTCATTTTCAAATTTAGGCGCAAAAGCTTATCTCAAGGTGAGTAATGCGGACGTTTCCCAATGGTTGAAATTTATTCCTTTTAGTTTTCGTTCGGTAAGTGTGAGAAAGGGAATTGTGGATGGCGAATTTTGGGTGGATTGGGAAAAAGGATTAATTCAGAAAATTCAAAGCATCTTGACGATTCATGAGCTAAATCTTAATTATTTAGAAAAGCAACACGTAAAATTAAGTGATTTTAAAGGGAATTTCGCCTGGCAGCCGGCAGGTGCGGGTTGGAAATTTTCAGCCGATCGATTGAAGGGTTCTATCAATAATCATCCCTGGCAAGAAACTCGTATAAGTTTATCGAAATCCGAAAAATATTATGCACTGAGTGTTGATTATTTACGGATGCAGGATTTAGATATATTTTTGGCTTTAGATATTCTTCCGAATAAAGTGTCGGATATAGTAACAGCGCTAAGGCCTAGTGGAGAAATTAGAGATTTAATTTTAGAAGCCGCTTTGCCCATGACGAATTTAAGTAATTTAAAGGTTTTTGCAAAATTAAGCCATTTATCGGCGAATCCGTATGGTGCTTATCCTGGTTTTTCTGGTTTAAATGGAAGTGTAAGTTTGGGTCAGCATCATGGGGATCTGCACTTTGATTCTGTGAAACTTCGCTTTTCTAAAGAATGGCCTCCCCTCGAAAATTTAGAAGGTGAGCTGAGTTGGAGGGGTGAGCAAATATCATTGGACCATATAAAAGCCTCAATGCTCGATAATCCCCTTGATATTTCGATGGCAAAAATTGATGATTTGTCAAAGCCCGTTTTAGTGATTCAAGGGGGAAGTAAAACCGATTTTTCTAAAGCCTTGCCGGTTATATTTCATTCTCCTTTGGCCGTGAAACGCGATTTGACTGCATTTTCGATGAGTGGTCCGCTGCAATTGGATCTTAAGCTCACGATCCCATTTTCTAAAGCCAAAAATAAAGTGGAAGGAAGGGTTCAATTTCAAAATTCTGCTCTTTTATTTAGCATGCCTTGGCTAAATGTTAGCAATTTGAAGGGAGAATTTTCTTTTATTAATAAAATATTTTCGTCTAAAATTATAGAGGGAACTTTTTTGGAACAGCCAATATCGATTGTGTTGTCCACTCTAAAACAAAAACAAAAACAAAAACAAAAATCAGATAATTTATTATTTAGTGTTAATGGAAAATTAAATTTTGCAGCTCTGAAAAAACATTTTACTACGCCGATTTTAAGCGATTTCTCGGGTCTTTCGGATTTTTCGACAAATATACTCGTGCAAGGTTATGGTAAAGACTCGCAAATTTCTGCTACGACTGTTAGCAACATGCAAGGCATTCAGATAAGCAATATTCCCGAGCCTTTTTCGAAACAGACTCTTGATCAAGGGCTTTTAAAAGTCGTGGCCTCCTACCGGGCAAAATCGTCAATCCTCATTCATGTGGATTATGCAAGTTTGCTTTCTGCAGCGCTTAAATTGAATCAACAGAATTTTTCTTTTTTAAATGGAGAAATCCATCTTGGGCCAGGTGTAGCCAATTTTCAAGAATTGCCGAAATTACTGATAACAGGAAATTTAGCGAGACTGAGTTGGCCCGAGTGGCAAGCCTATTTTGACTCGCATTCTTCCCAAAATGGCGATCAGGGAATTTTAAAAAATATTCGAGAAATCGAGCTTCGAGTTGCACAATTAGATGTTTTAAGTAATCGCTGGCCTAATGTTTATTTAAACGTAACTCCGGGTGAGCAATCGCTTAGTCTTCATGTGCAGTCAGAAGCGGCGACGGGCGAAGTTGATATTCCCTTTGATAAGAAAAAACCCTGGTGGATTAATTTTGAAAATTTAACGTGGCCCACCCAAAAAAATACAGGAGAAAGTACTCTGGATCCGAGGAGTATTCCTTCGCTGAATGCCAGAATTAAGCGCCTACAATATGGAAGAAAAGCCTTAGGCGATGTTCAATTAATTACATCCCAACATCCTTCGGGTATTACGATTAATAAGCTAAGTTCTCATCTTGCCAATGCGGATTTATACCTACAGGGTTTTTGGTTTAGAGCCGGTTTGCAAGATCACACTTCTTTTGAAGGCTATTTAAATTGTGTCGATTTAGGCAATGTTTTAGATCGGTGGAATTATCCTAAAACCTTAGAGGGGGGAAAGGGCTTAATTCAATTTGGTTTTAATTGGCGCGCTTCGCCCCTTCATTTTTCTCCGAACATTTTAAATGGGCATGTTAAAATTAATCTTAAAAATGGCAGTGTTTTGAAAATTTCTAAAAGTGCGCAATCGAACTTGAGCCTTGTGCGTCTTATTAATATTTTAAGCATTTCGGCTTTGCCAGACTTATTTTCTAAGAGTTCGAAAGAAGGAGGTCTTCCTTTTTCGGTGATGCAAGGTGATTTTACTTTTTTAAATGGTGTAGCCAATACCGAAAATTTTTATATGAATGGCCGTGCAGCGCAAGTATGGTTGAAAGGGAAAATGGATTTTGCAAAAGAAAGATATGATCTTAGTGTGCGAGTGGCGCCCTATGTTACCTCCAGTTTGCCGATCATTGCGGGGGTCGCCGGTGGCCCAATTGCGGGTGGCGTGGCGTGGATTGCGGAAAAATTAGTGGGCCCCACTATTGGCAAAGCCATCGGAAAGACTTATAAAGTAAGGGGCACTTGGCAAAAACCGATTATAAGCAAAGTGGTTAAATGAATACCCCTCTCAAATTAAAGGAAAACAAATGTCAGATTTAATTAAAATAGCGAGTGAAAATTTATTGTCTTCAGCAGAACTAACACCAAGTGCATTAGAAAATATTTTAGATAAAACCCTCTCGCGCACGGTCGATGCCGCCGATATCTATTTAGAAAAAAGCCTACAAGAATCCTGGTATTTGGAAGATGGACTCGTAAAAGGCGGAGATTTTAGCATCGATTACGGTTTCGGATTACGAGTGGTATGTGGAGAAAAAACGGGCTTTGCTTTTGCCGATGATATCACCTTAGCCAGCCTCTCTCAGGCAGCAAGTTCGGCGAAAAGTATTGCCTACAGCGGAAATTCTGGCACCATTTCCCTCGGAAAATCCCAGGCGATTAAACCTTTATATACCGATAAAAATCCGCTGCCTTCTCTTGCCGATCAAGAAAAAATTAATTTATTGCACACCATCGATCTATATGTGCGTTCACTTGATGTTCGTGTAAAACAAGTTTTTGTGCGTCTTTCCGCTGATTATGATGTGATTTTAATTATGCCAAGTGATGGCGCAATGGCAGCGGACATACGTCCTCTCGTTAATTTATCGATTCGTGTGGTGGTGGAAGACAAGGGTGTTCGAGAGCAAGGAAATGCTGGGGGCGGGAACCGCACGGACTATCAATATTTTTTACGTGACGACTTATATAAAAAATATGCTCAAAAAGCGGTAGCTCAGGCGGTTCGGAATTTAACGGCAAAACCTGCACCGGCGGGTACCATGCCAGTGGTGCTCGGACCCGGTTGGCCAGGTGTTTTATTGCACGAAGCCATCGGACATGGCTTAGAGGGAGATTTTAATCGAAAGGGAAGTTCTGCTTTTTCAGGGAAATTAGGCCAAAAAGTAGCTTCTGAATTTTGCACGATTGTAGACGATGGCACTTTAGAAAATCGTCGAGGCTCACTCACCATCGACGATGAAGGCACCCCAACGGAAAGAACGGTATTAATCGAAAATGGTATTTTAAAAAATTATATGCAAGATAAAATGAATGCACGTTTAATGAAAATGAAGCCGACGGGAAATGCGAGGCGCGAATCTTATGCGCATTTGCCAATTCCTCGGATGACCAATACCTATATGTTGGCTGGTAAGCATGATCCAGCTGAAATTATTGGCTCTGTCAAAAAAGGGATTTTTGCGGTCGATTTTTCTGGCGGCCAAGTGGACATTACGTCGGGTAAATTTGTTTTTACCACCAATGAGGCCTATTTAATCGAAGACGGGAAAATTACCGCCCCGATTAAAGGTGCCACATTAATCGGTCACGGACCTGATATTTTAACGCGAGTGTCAATGGTCGGCCACGACTTGGAGCTCGACTCTGGTCTTGGAACCTGCGGAAAAGAAGGCCAAAGCGTGCCGGTAGGCGTTGGACAACCCACTGTAAAAATAGATTCCATGACAGTCGGTGGTAATGGAGAGTAGTGATTCGCTGCAAGCTAAACTATTCCAAGCTCGCCGTGTTAGCGATAGAAATTTTCATGAGAGTGCCCTGTGAGAGTTAGGATATTCCTTGACACCCGCTAACAGGGCTTGGTATAAATTCATCTCGCATGGAGGTCGGGCAGTAATTACTGCCTTTTTTTAAGTCAAAACAAGAAAAGAGGATGAAATGAATAAACAAGATTTAATTGATGCAATGGCTGAAGCTGCTTCTATTTCTAAAGCAGCGGCAGAAATGGCTTGCAATACAATGCTCGAGAGCATTACGAAAACAGTAGCAAAAGGTGACAAAGTCGCTATACTAGGCTTCGGAAATTTTGAGCCTAGCCAACGTGCAGCACGTTCTGGTCGTAATCCACAAACGGGTCAAACGATTAGTATTCCTGCGCAAACTTCAGTTCGCTTTAAAGTGGGCAAAAAGTTCAAAGATGCGGTAAGGGATTCTGCAAATTAATTTTTTAATGGTGCTCTTTGGCACCATGGGTGCTTAGCTCAGCTGGGAGAGCGTCGCCCTTACAAGGCGAATGTCGGGGGTTCGATCCCCTCAGCACCCACCAGTTCTACGCGCGGAGTGGTAGTTCAGCTGGTTAGAATACCGGCCTGTCACGCCGGGGGTCGCGGGTTCGAGTCCCGTCCACTCCGCCATTTTAATTTAGCATTACAGTGAGTAAGTCGATGCTGCAAAATATTCGCGAGCGCATTAAAGGTTGGGTCGCCGGAATCGTGATCGTTTTAGTGGGCTCCACCTTTGTTCTTTTCGGGGTTGAATATTATGTTCAGCAAAGTTCTTCTAAAAAGTCTTCTGTCGCAGAAGTAAATGGGCATAAGATTACGGAACAAGAGCTCACCCAAGCCTACCAACAATTGCAAAAGCAAGAACAGCAGGCAATGAAAGGGGCGCCATTAACTCCCGATCAAAATAAGCAAATTAAACAAATGGCCTTGAATGATCTCATTACCACTACGGCGATGCAGGATGCCGCACACCAAGCTGGTTTTTATGTAAGTCTAGATCAAGCCAAAGCGCTTTTAATTCAAGCTCCCGCTTTTCAAGTGAACGGGCAATTTTCTAATGAACGTTTTCAGAAAGCCATTTATGCCACTGGCTTAACTCCCGCGGAATTTTTTTCCCATGTTCAAAATTCTATATTGATGGGGCAACTTCAGGCTGGTCTTCAAGGTAGCGAATTTGTATTGCCGAATGAAGTGCAAGAATTGGCGAGTTTATGGAAGCAAACCCGTTCATTTGGTTATTTCACAATTTCTGTTTCAAGCTTTAAAAATAAAGTGAAAATTTCTGATGCAGATATTAATAGTTATTATTCCCATAATTTGGATAAATTTAAAACTCCCGAAAAAGTTCAAGTGAGTTATTTGTTGTTGTCCCCAGCAAGTTTAGAAAAATCCGTGTCGGTTACGGACGCTGAAATTAAGCAATATTATGATTCAAACCCATCTAATTTTACGTCCGTAAAACGTTGGCAGATTGAACGCTATCTTGTTCCTGTTTCGGCTCAAGCTGACAAAGGCAACTTAGAAAAAGCGAAAGCTGATGCTGCTGCTTTGCAAGCCACGCTCCAAAAAAATGAAAAACCCTCGGAAAAACCGATCTTATCTACCATGACCCAAGATCAGGTTAGTGGGCCGGTGGCCACGATGATGGGGAATTTAAAAGCCGGTGAAGTCTCCGCGCCGTTTCAAACGACTGAGGGTTTTAATGTTATTAAGGTTTTAAAAATTGATGTGCCTAAACAAAAAACATTTTCCGATGCCAAAGACGAGATTAAAAAAGCTTTATTGCATCAGAAAGTGCAACAATTATTGACTTCTAAAAGTGAGCAATTATCGAATTTAGCTTACACGAATCCGAATACCTTGGATGTTGCCGCAAAATCTCTGAATATTCCCGTGGAAAAATCGGATTGGCTAACGCGCCAGGATAATACCGGAATTTTTGCAGACCCTAAAATTATGGATGTTGCTTTTAGCGATGAGATTTTAACACAGGGCAATAATAGCACGCCGATTGAATTAAAAGATGGTAGCTTGATGGTGCTCCGCGTAAGTGCTCATGAAAAGAGTGTGGCAGAGCCTTTAGCGAGTGTAAGCGAAAAAATACGAGATTTATTAACAGATCAACAATCTCAACGTGAAGCGGGATTAACGGCTTATCAATTACAAACTGAATTGCAGAAGGGTGTGGCTCCTTCGGAATTAGCCAAGAAATTTTCCTTTACGTGGGCCACCAAAGAAAATATTCAGCGCACCAATAAATCTGTAGGAACTCAAATGCTTTCTGCGGTGTTTAACTTGCCTTCCGATATCAAAAAACCTGAGGTAACGAGTGTGTTAATAGGCGGGAAAGAATATGCCGTTGTTTTATTAACGAGCGTCAATACGCCAGTGAATCCCGTAATCAATGAAAAAGAGCATGCTACCTTGTTGAAAGGGTTAATGGTGATTGAGGCCCAGAATCAATATCGTCTATACATGAAAAGCGTAATGGCCGCCGCCAAAATAAAAATCGGTTCCGCAGGGTGAGGGCAACACTTAGTGCTTTGGGTTAGCCTAAGCGTATGCCAACTTTTGTCCCCTCTCCCCTTGCGGGAGAGGGTTAGGGTGAGGGGTTGCCTTCCCACTTTGTAAGCCTTCCGCTCTGACATTGGACAGAGAAGTCTTAAAATTAAACAGAAATTAGAAGTCAAAATTCACATTAACTCCTTATTTATTAATAAAAATCTGAATTCCTGACTTAAAAATACTCAGTTCAAAAAGAAAACAAAAGCCATCAGCACATTGAGAGGGCAGGGGGGCTTTGATACATTTGTAAGTCCCAAAGCGGGAAGAGGAAAAGAGATCACTAACTAACAAGGATGTTAGGTTTTGGCAGGAAGCCAGTAGCGATTTCCCCCTCTTAAACTTAGGCCATGGACGTGGCTTAGGTTGTAGGTAGTCTAAGGTCTGTCAGGCTCGCAAGGATGCACCTAGGGGCAAGGATGCCCCAAGCAGACCCCAATTTCAAGAGGCACTCACAAGGTGCCTCTTTTTTTATTACACTATTTCTTGAAGCCGATATATATGATAGCTTAATATACCTCTTAGTAAATAATGTAAGGATTTAAATGGATCACTATTCTGTTATAACGATAATTTTTGGTGTAATCATTGGGATGGCAGTGTTAATCATTCCAATCATCTTTTTTTCAATTTCTTTGTATAAGGCCTTAAAGCGAATTCCAGAGGAAAAGCTTGAATTCCCAGCCTGGTTTGTCTGGATGTTTTTAGTTCCAGTGGCGGGCTATGTTTTCTTATGGATGATGCTCCCATTTGGAATTCCGAGATCCTTTCGTAAAGCAGTCCAAAATAATCCGGAAGCCGAAAACAGAGCAAGTACCTTATTTGGCTTAGGATTAACGTTTTGTATTTTGATATTGGTCTCGTTCACTCCATTTCTAGCCGCAATCCTCGGCTTACCAACGCTGATCATTTTGATTATTTATTGGGTGAAAATTGTCCAATTCCGAAGATTATATTTAGATTCCCTTTAAAGGTAGTAGACCGTAGGAACAAGCCCACACCTATCCAAAACGAATGCCTGTTTTAGGCTAGTACGCTATTCTGAGAGTTAAGAAAAATGAGAAAAAATGCTGAAGATTTTAAGAATTTATATCAACTACATTTAGGAGAGGTGCCATCATTTTTTTTGGTAGATGAGGTCAGTCAGATTAATTCCTTGTCTGAATTCAATTTTTTGAGTGATAAATGGTATTGTGAGAAAACTGATGCTTTACGTCTTATCCGATCCATTATTAATGAATTTTGCAGTCAGCTTAGTTTATCGGCGGGGATTTTAGCGAATGATTCTATTCTAAAGCAAATAAACTATCGTACCTTTACCCACTTAATGTTAGCGGAATTTTTTCAATATTTTGAAAATACTGTGTTTGGGCATTTGTTTGTATGCTTGGGTATGCTTCAAAAACGTATCGACTTATTTAAATCACTATTTATCAACAATCCAGAGTGCAAAAAAATTAGCGGTCATTTAGAAAATATTATTAAAAAAATGATAAAAGCATTAGACTTTGCTCGGTCAGAATATAAGTTTCCTCTTGAAAAGCTTAATAAAGAAATTCATGAGTTAACGAGTGAAGTAAATCGAAAATTAATTATTTTTGTAAAGATTTATGTTCCTGAGTCTGATGCCTCTTTTAATGGTTTAATTGAAAACGCCTTGAAAACGTGCAAGTTTTTAATTAACACTGCATCACGTCTTAAGCTTGATTTGGAGCCAGTACAAGGGGGTTTTAATTCTATTGCTCACGTAATAAAAGTGGTTGAGCCTTTGGGGGGCTCGAAACAATCTCGGCAACTTCAGCTAGCCACTGTCGAAGAAATTAATACCCATTCCGTAAAATTGTGCAAGGAAATCGATTTAATTGTCGCGCATCAAAATACCCATTTTACGTTAATAGAGGCTTACAATAGAAATCTGAGAGATATTTTGGCTTTTGAATTAAAAGCTTTGCTCGGTGTGGGTATAAAGATGGCGGCAGATTTAAATCGAGAAATGGTTGGAACAGAGAAAGGGCAGGAATTATTAGCGAGAGAATTTGCCAGCCGATACGGAAGAAATTTGCCAGTTTTTTCTCCATGAAATGAAAGAGCAGATGCGTGCAATTACCCCGCCGTTGCTCGGATATCAAAAGAGAAATTTCAAATTTGCAGCAATTCCCGCTTTAGCGGGAATTGCTACTGTTTTGTATACTTAGCAGTTGTTCATCTTCTGGCGCAGGGGTTTTACAGCAGCAGAAACAAGCAGTGCCCCCTAGGAATAATGCTGCACCAACAGCCAAAGTAAAATAAGAAGTATCTAAATACCAAGTGGCCGTACTTAAACTCCCGCTAAGTTTTTTACAGGCATCCAGTGCTGAAATAGAGGTCACGTTTTGACATAAGACAGTCATTGCATCGGCTAAATTTGAAGTTAGTCCTGAGTTGAAGGAAAAACCTATGCCCCCAGAAATTAACATAAAAGCCCCAACGGGCGCAGAAAACAATCCTATAGAACGCATAAAAAAAATCCCCTGTTCAATTGTCTTTCGTGATTTTGGGCCTTAGTATACTACAGGGATTTTAGAAAGAAAGGGAATTCTCGGCCTTTAACTCGAGGGTATATTAAGTGTCTTGAACACCTCAAAGAAATGACATTTGTCGATTCTTTGGGGTAGAAATTAGATGGAAAAGCACCTTAAAGAATCGACAAATGTCATTTCTTTGAGGTCCACACAAATCAAAAACTAAAGCACGGATTTCAAAAGAGAAATCATAAACCTGTTTGGGTTGGTATGCCTGCCTTTTGCCTGCCTTTTGCCTGCCTTCATTTTAGTGAAGATGGATTGACCGATGGAAGATACTGGAGTATACTCCAGTAATTGAGCAAAATAAGTGGAGTATACTCTAGAATGGTCCCTTTCCTGAAAGAAGCCTTTCATCGACTCTTGGACGATGTTCAGACGGGAAAACATCGCTATCTTTTTGATGTATTTCATCTCAAGAATCGCTTGACCGGCATCGTAGGCCCTCGAGGTGTAGGGAAAACAACCTTGATGCTCCAATATATAAAAGAGAAATTGCCTAAAAACAAGAACCTTTTTTACCTGTCCGCGGATAATATTTATTTCAGTTCCAATACCTTATTGAGTTTAGTGGATACGCTTTTTCAAACCGATGGCATCGATCTATTTTTTATTGATGAAATTCACAAGTATCCCAATTGGAATCAGGAGTTAAAAAATATCTATGATTCCTTCCCAAAAATTAAAATAGTTTTTTCAGGGAGCTCTAGCCTCGATTTGGTCCAAGGCAGTTATGATTTATCTCGCCGTGCAAAATTATTTCGCCTGGAAGGCCTGTCCTTTCGCGAATACCTTTTTTTTACAACTGGAATTAAACATTCAATTATTTCATTAAACCAGCTTATTTCTGAGCCTTACGATATTGCGACTAATTTGGCTAAAATTCCACGCTTGAAAGGGCATTTTAATGATTATTTGGCTGCGGGATACTATCCTTTCGCATTTGAAGATTCTGAAAGCTTTCATGAAAAACTTCTCAATATTATTGATAAATCTATTTACGAAGATATTGCGAAATTTTATAATTTAAAAACGCAGAATTTAATTTATTTCAAACGAATTTTGAATTTTTTTTCGAGCATTCCGCCGGGTGAGCTCAGTATTAATAATTTGGCTAAAAATCTTCAAATTGATTTTAAAACTACTGAGCATTACTTACATATTTTGGAGGATGTGGGTTTGGCACGTTTTATTTATGCCCCAGACGGGGGTAGCCGTGGCCTCCAAAAACCAGCCAAAATTTTTATTAATAATACTACTCTGCTTAATACCTTAAATAAGTCACTTGGAGAACCCTTGTCTATTGGCAGCATGCGGGAATTATTTTTTCTTCAGTCTCTCAAAAATGCAGAAATCCCAGTATTTTATAGTTCCATCGGTGATTACTTGGTGGCTAAGCATCATTTTGAAATAGGTGGAAAAAGTAAACCCAGAAAGCAAATCAAAGATCAGCCTAACAGCTTTTTAGTGAAGGATGATATTTTGCACCCCTCAAAAGGTGTCCTACCTTTATACCTCTTTGGCTTTCTTTATTGAAGCCATCAAAAAACGGCAGCGATTGAGGTTCATATCATACTGCGTTAGAATGGCCGCCAATTGAATCATGGAAAAGGTGAAATTATGCGTCGACCGCTGGTGGCTGGGAACTGGAAAATGAATGGCTCATTTGTGAGTGTGAATACCTTATTAGATGGCATTCTCTCATTAGCCGGAAATGTGACGCGTGCAGAGCTTCTGGTAATTCCGCCTTACCCCTACCTTCAAAAAGCTGAGGAAAAGCTGGCTAAAACGGCTATCGGCTGGGGAGCGCAGAATGTCAGCGAGTTTGATGATGGCGCTTATACCGGTGAAATCTCTGCAAAAATGCTGAAAGACTTGGGCTGCCACTATGTCTTGGTTGGTCATTCCGAACGCCGTACCCTGTTTGGGGAGAGCTCCGAGATCGTCGCCAAAAAATTTGCCAAGGCTTTATCCGCAGAATTGACGCCGATTTTGTGCGTCGGAGAGACCTTACGTCAGCGCGAAGCAGGGCAAACGGTAGAAATAGTTCAAGAACAACTTGCAGCGGTGCTCAAATTGAAAGATAATTTGCCCAACTTAAGAAAGGCCGTGGTCGCGTACGAACCCGTTTGGGCGATCGGCACTGGCTTAAGCGCTACGCCCGATCAGGCGCAAGAAGTTCATGCGATGATCCGCCAAGAATTGGCTAAAGAGAGTTCGGCGCTGGCGAATGAGATGCGAATAATTTATGGAGGCAGCGTAAAACCAGAAAATGCCGCCACATTATTTGCTATGAAGGATATCGATGGGGCCCTCGTGGGAGGTGCTTCATTAAATGCTACTCAATTTATAGAGATCGCGAAACAATGCAACAATTAATATTAATAGTGCACGTTTTAACCTCGATTGCTTTAATTACACTAGTATTATTGCAGTATGGAAAAGGTGCTGATGTTGGTGCCTCTTTTGGAAGCGGTGCTTCAAACACAATGTTTGGAAGTGCTGGCGTTGTTCCATTTTTAACGAAAATAACTGGATTATTTGCGGCAATTTTTTTCGTAACCAGCTTGAGCTTGGGTTTTATCGCGAGCCAGCAGGTTAAAAGCAGTAATCAGTTAATGAGCTTACCAACGCAAAAACCGTTACAAAAATAAAAATACCATTAAAAAACGCGGGAGTGGTGAAACTGGTAGACACGCAAGCTTGAGGGGTTTGTGGCGAAAGCCGTGTCGGTTCGAGTCCGACCTTCCGCACCATTTTTGAAAAGGAGAATGGATGTTAGCAAATTATTTCCCAGTGCTGGTTTTTATGGGCATTGCGGTGGCTATTGGGACATTACCATTACTCCTAGGCTATATAATTGGCCCACGAAAACCCGATAAAGCCAAAATTTCTCCTTACGAATGCGGCTTTGACGCCTTAGATGATGCACGTCAACCTTATGACGTTCGTTTTTATCTCGTCGCTATTTTATTCATTATATTTGATTTAGAAACCGCGTTTTTATTTCCGTGGGCGATTGTTTTTCGCCGGCTCGGTTGGCCAGGATTTTTAGCGATGATATTTTTTTTAGGGGTTTTAGTGGTCGGCTTTATTTATGAGTGGAAAAAAGGCGCGTTGGAGTGGGAATGAAATCAGAAAATAATTCCGGGTTTTTTTTAACATCGATGGAAGAGCTCAAGAGTTGGGCGCGCACCGGTTCCCTGTGGCCCATGACGTTTGGTTTAGCCTGCTGTGCTATAGAAATGATGCAAGCCTATGCTTCGCGTTATGATCTCGATCGTTTTGGAACTACCGTTCGAGCAAGTCCACGTCAATCTGACGTGATGATAGTGGCGGGAACTTTATGTAATAAAATGGCCCCAGCCTTGAGGAAAGTCTATGATCAAATGCCAGAACCTCGCTGGGTAATTTCGATGGGATCTTGTGCCAATGGTGGCGGATATTATCATTATGCGTATTCTGTCGTGCGGGGCTGCGATCGAATTGTTCCCGTCGATATATATGTGCCAGGTTGTCCGCCCACTGCCGAAGCCTTGGTTTATGGCGTTATTCAATTACAGAATAAAATTCAGAAAAAAGTGATTAATCGATTAAGCGACAAAAGTTAAGAACGGTTTAATGTATGCAAAAACAAGAATTATTCGAAAAAATTAACGCTTCATTTTCTCAATGGATTGAGAATAGCGTGCTGTCGGATACCGTCATTATTGATGTGTTACCCAGCAATTTAGTGGCCTTGGCGACCTCCTTACGAGATGCACCCGAATTTAAATTTGAACAATGTATCGATATTTGCGGTGTTGATTATTTGTCTTATGGTTTAACCGAGTGGCGCACAGAAGAAACAAGCGCATCAGGATTTAATCGTGCCACCGATTTTCATGTAAAATATGAAGAGCGCGTTATTGATTGGGAAAAGCCACGTTTTGCAGCCGTTTATCAGCTCCTTTCTGTCACCCATAATCACCGTGTTCGCTTAAAAGTTTATATGAAGCCCGAACCAATTCTACCTTCTCTTGTTGATGTGTGGCCTTCGGCGAATTGGTATGAGCGAGAGGCCTTCGATCTTTTTGGAATTATTTTTGATGGGCATCCCGATTTACGTCGTTTATTAACGGATTATGGTTTTAAAGGTCATCCTTTTCGCAAGGATTTTCCGCTGATTGGTGAAGTGGAAATGCGCTATGATGCAGCGCAACAACGTTGCGTTTATGAGCCCGTTTCCATTCGCCAGCGCGTACTCGTGCCAAAAGTTATCCGTCGCGATTCTCGTTATCTTGGCACTGAAAGTCAAAAGGAAAAATCCTGATGTCTGAAATTAAAAATTACACCGTTAATTTTGGTCCGCAACATCCTGCGGCGCATGGCGTCTTGCGTTTAATTTTAGAGCTCGAAGGTGAGGTTATCAAAAATGTGGATCCGCATATTGGCCTTTTACATAGAGCCACGGAAAAACTAGCTGAAAATAAGCCCTATAATCAAAGCATCGGTTACATGGATCGCTTGGACTATGTTTCAATGATGTGCAACGAGCATGCCTATGTGATGGCGATCGAAAAATTATTAAAGATCACGCCTCCTGTTCGAGCTCAATATATTCGCGTGCTCTTCGACGAAATCACCCGTATTTTAAACCATTTACTATGGTTAGGTGCTCATGCCCTTGATATAGGTGCGATGGCTTTATTATTTTATTGTTTTCGTGAGCGGGAAGATTTAATGGATGCTTATGAGGCGGTGTCAGGTACGCGTATGCACGCCACCTATTATCGTCCCGGCGGTGTTTATCGAGATTTGCCGGATGAAATGCCAAAATATAAACCTTCCCGCTGGCACAATGAAAAACGAGTCAAAAAAATGAATGCAAACCGCGAAGGCAGTTTGCTTGATTTTTTATGGGATTTTTCAGAGCGTTTTCCAAAAATGGTGGATGAGTATGAAACCTTATTAACTGATAATCGCATTTGGAAGCAGCGTACCGTTGGAATTGGTGTGGTCTCCCCAGAGCGTGCTTTGGCTTTAGGTTTTACAGGCCCCATGTTAAGGGGCTCGGGAATTGCCTGGGATTTACGAAAAAAACAACCCTATGCCGTCTACGATCAGTTGGATTTTGAAATTCCCATTGGCAAGACGGGTGATTGTTACGATCGTTATTTAGTGCGAGTAGAAGAAATGCGTCAATCGAATAAAATGATTCGTCAGTGCATTGAGTGGCTTCGAAATAATCCGGGTCCAGTTATTATTGATGATCATAAAATTGTGCCACCAAAACGCACAGAAATGAAAAATGATATGGAAGCGATGATTCATCATTTTAAACTTTTTACGGAAGGTTATATGGTTCCCGAGGGCGAAGTCTATGCCGCTGTCGAGCAACCTAAAGGGGAATTTGGAATTTACATGATTTCTGATGGCGCTAATAAACCCTATCGCCTCAAAATACGAGCGGCGAGTTATCCTCATTTGGCAGCAATAAAAGAAATGGTTGAAGGACATATGATTGCGGATTTGTCAGCGATTCTTTCTAGTATTGATGTTGTTTTTGGTGAGATTGATCGATGATAGCAGAAGTCATAAATTTCGAAATTTCTTCGAAAAATAAAGAGAAAATTGAATATTGGTTGAAGAAATATCCAGCAGACAAACGTCGTTCTGCGGTTGTTGCTGCGCTTTTAATGGTTCAAGAACAAAATGGTGGATGGTTAAGCCCCTCTTCGATGGACGCGGTTGCTGATTATTTACGTCTTGCAAAAATAGAGGTTTATGAAGTCGCCACATTTTATGACATGTTCGAATTAAAGCCGATTGGTAAACACAAGATTACGATTTGTACGAATATTTCCTGCTCCTTAGGAGGCTCTCTGAAAATTGTCGAGTGTGTCCAAGAAAAATTAGGCATAAAAATGGGTGAAACGACAGAAGATGGTAAATTCACATTACGCGAATCCGAATGCCTAGCGGCCTGTGGTAATGCGCCTATGTGTCAAGTGGACGATAAAGTGTATCACGAGAATTTAACAGTTGAAAAAATGACAGCCTTGTTGGATGCGCTAGCAAAAGGGGGGCGTTCCCATGAAGCTTAATCAAGTCTGTTTTCGAACACTCCATCTCCCAGAATCTTGGAAATTAAAAACCTATGAGAGCGCTGGTGGTTATTCAGTGCTTCGAAAAATATTAAGCGAAAAAACGCCTCCTGAAAAAATTATTGAGGAAGTTAAGGCCTCAGAATTAAGAGGTCGCGGCGGAGCTGGTTTTCCAACGGGTTTGAAATGGAGTTTTGTGCCTAAAAAACCAGGACAAAAATATGTGCTTTGTAATGCCGACGAAAGCGAGCCAGGAACCTTTAAAGATCGCGATATTTTAAGATTTAATCCCCACCAATTAATTGAAGGCATTGCCATTGCTTGTTATACCCTGGGTGCTACCGTCGCCTACAATTATTTACGCGGAGAATTTTACGAGCCTTTTGTACGTTGTGAAGAGGCGCTAGCTGAAGCTTATGCGGCTGGATATCTTGGTAAAAATGTCTTGGGCTCTGGTGTTGATATAGATATTTATAATCACACTAGTGGTGGTGCTTATATCTGTGGTGAAGAAACAGCCTTAATGAATGCGCTAGAAGGAAAGCGAGGCTGGCCACGATTTAAGCCACCTTTTCCAGCGAGTTTCGGCTTATATGGCAAGCCCAGCAATATTAATAATGTGGAAACTTATGCCTCGGTTCCCGTTATACTTGAAAAGGGTTCGAAATGGTTCTCTGAATTAGGTAAACCAAAAAATGGTGGTACTAAAATATTTAGTGTGAGTGGCCATGTGAATAAACCTGGAAATTATGAGGTTTCATTAGGAATTCCGTTCCCTGAATTATTGGAATTGGCGGGTGGCATGAAAAATGGCGCAAAATTAAAAGCTGTCATTCCGGGCGGAAGTTCCATGCCGATTTTACCCGCCAGCATGATGATGAATTTGAATATGGATTTTGACAGCCTCATGCAAGCTGGATCTGGGTTGGGTTCTGGTGCCGTCATCGTCATGGATGAAAATACCTGCATGGTGAAAATGCTGGAAAGAATTTCTAAGTTTTATATGCACGAATCCTGCGGGCAATGTACACCTTGTCGTGAGGGCACGGGTTGGATTTATCGCTTGGTCGCGCGGATTGAAAAGGGAGAGGGAACTCTCGAGGACTTAACGCGTTTACAAAAAGTGGCAAAAAGCATTGAGGGCAGAACGATTTGTGCCTTTGGTGAAGCCGCGGCTTGGCCAGTGGGTGGCATGCTAAAACATTTTTATGATGAATTTCTTTATCACATCGAAAATGGTCGTTGCTTGGATTGAGATTGAGGATGCAATGTTTGAAATAGAAATAAATGGCAAAAAAGTTCCTGCAGAAGAGGGGCAAAATATTATCGAAGTCGCAGACGAGGCTGGTATTTATATTCCACGATTTTGCTATCACAAAAAATTATCCATCGCCGCAAATTGTCGTATGTGTTTAGTGGAAGTGAGCAATAGCAAAAAACCAGTACCTGCTTGTGCAACACCAATAATGCCCGATTTAAAAGTGATGACAGAATCTGAAATGGCATTAAAAGCTCAACGCGATGTCATGGAATATTTATTAATTAATCATCCCCTCGATTGCCCGATTTGCGATCAAGGCGGCATGTGTGAACTGCAAGATTTATCGATGGGCTTTGGCTATGCGGACTCCCATTATAAAGAGGGAAAACGTGCCGTTTACAGCGAAAATATAGGCCCTTTAATTGAAACGGAAATGACCCGCTGTATTCATTGTACGCGTTGTGTGCGTTTTGGTGAAGAAGTGGCAGGGCTTCGAGAATTAGGCGTGGTCAATCGTGGAGAAAACTCGGAAATTGGCACCTACGTGAAGCATTTTATTAAATCCGAATTATCCGGCAATATTATTGATTTATGTCCGGTAGGTGCGCTCACCAATAAGCCCGTACGTTATGAATCTCGTGGATGGGAAATGCGTGAACATCCTTCAATTGCCATGCACGACTGCGTGGGTTCAAATATTTTTGTACACAGTTTTTTTCAAGAATATTCTGATCATCGCAAAATTATGCAAATTGTTCCGCGACAAAATGAAGCCATTAATCAAGTGTGGATTAGTGATCGTGATCGATTTGGATTTTTAGGCCTGAGAAGTACAGAACGTGTGACACAGCCCCATGTGAAAAAAGAAGGGCAATGGCAAGTGGTTTCTTGGAAAGAAGCTTTGAAATATGTCGCTGAAAAACTCGAAAAAATTATTGAAGAAAAGGGGGCTTCTGAAATTGCGGCTTTAGCCTCATACAATAGTACCGTCGAAGAATTTTACATGGTGCAAAAATTCATGAGAAGTTTAGGAAGCCCTAATATTGATCATCGAATTCGTCAGCATGATTTTTCTGATCAAGAGGCTATGAGCGCTTTTCCTGGCATGCAAATGAAAATTGCCGAGCTTGAATCTTGTGATGCTTTTTTATTATTGGGCACGGATATTCGAAATGATGCACCTCTAATAGGGCATCGCATTACGCAGGCCGTACAAGAAGGTGCAGAAGCTTTCGCCATCAATTCCATAAATTATCGTAGTAATTTCCAAGTTTCTGAAAAATGCATTGCCGCCAATATTGTGTTTCCTTTATCAGAATTGACCAAAGCGCTCTGCGAAGGGGCTGGAGTTAGCGTCCCAGAATTAAATGAAGTGGTGGTTTCAGAGGCAGCCCGTGTTATTGCCGAAGGATTGCGATCTGCAGAAACCCCAGTCATTATTGCTGGCACACATGTGCTTGAGCACCCACAATTATCGGTGATTCATGCTTTATTAAATCGAATAAACATTCCTTTGGTCGTTGTGACGCATGGTGCGAATACCGCTGGAGCTTATTTAGCCGGCGCTTTGCCTCATCGTGGTCCGGCCCGAAAAACGGCTAAAAAAATCGGTAAAAATGCAAAAGCTTTACTCACAGATCAACCCGTTTCGGCTTATTTCTTGCTTAATGTAGAACCGGAATTGGATTCAGCCTATCCGGAAGAGGCCGTAAAAGTATTGCATAAAGCCAAATTAGTTGTGTCCATTGCCACTCACGCCAGTAGCGCCATGCGTTCTTATTCCGATGTGATTTTACCGGCAACGCCTTTTACGGAGCAGGCGGGCACTTTCATAAATGCTGAAGGCACTTGGCAAAGTTATGTTGCTGCTACTGCACCAAAAGAGCAGGCAAAACCTGCCTGGAAAATTTTGAATGTTTTAGCGGGGCTTTTGCAGCTAAATGATTTTAATTATTCGAGCGCTGAATCCATTCTTGATGCACTGAAAAAAGAATTAGAAAATAATTCTGCTGAATATAGTGTTTCTGTCCCGGTATTGAAATTACCGCCCCTCGACACCGGTTTGATTCGCTTAGCGCCCTGGCACATGTATCGCGTTGATAACCTGGTGCGTCGCTCCAAACCATTGCAAGAAACAATATCGGACATTCATCATGCAGTGCGTTTAAACAAAAAAACCGCGGAAAAGCTAGGCCTTTCGCAGTCGGCTTTTGTAAATGTTCGTCAAAATGAAAAACAAATTACAATGCCTTTGCTCGTTGATCATCGAATTGCGGAAAATGCCGTATTTCTGGCTTCGGGTTTACCAGAAACAGCGGGTTTTGGTGAGACGATGGCGAACATTATGATTGAAAGGAGTGCAATGTGATTGTAGAGCAGCTGTTAACATTATTGCATGTCATCCTTGGAATCGTGCTCATATTAATTCCTTTGTTGCTGGCAGTGGCTTATGCCACCTTCGCTGAACGAAAAGTCCTAGGCTACATACAAGGTCGTATTGGTGCAAATCGAGTGGGTTTTCGCGGCATTTTACAGCCCATAGCGGATGCCACCAAATTACTGTGTAAGGAAATTATTTTTCCAGCGCAATCGAATCGTTATTTATTTGTCATTGCACCGATGCTTTCGATAGGCCCTGCACTTTTGGCTTGGGCGGTAATGCCTTTTGCAAAAGGTTGGGTATTAGCTAATATTGATGCAGGTGTTTTATATTTATTTTCGATGTCCTCCTTGGGCGTATACGGAATTTTAGTGGGAGGTTGGTCTTCCAATTCGAAATATGCTTTTTTTGGCGCTTTGCGTTCAGCTGCGCAAGTCGTTTCCTATGAAATTGCGATGGGCTTTGCTTTAGTTGGCGTATTAATGGTGACCGATACCATGAATTTATCACAAATTGTGTTAAAACAATCCGGTGGAATTTGGCATTGGTATTGCTTACCTCTGCTTCCTTTATTTGTGGTCTATTGGATTTCTGCCGTGGCTGAAACCAATCGCTCACCTTTTGACGTGGCTGAGGGTGAGTCTGAAATTGTCGCTGGTTTTCACGTTGAATACTCCGGGATGGCCTTTGCTGTTTTTTATTTGGCTGAATACGCCAACATGATTTTGGTTTCTGCTACCGCGAGTTTAATATTTTTTGGAGGTTGGCTATCTCCCTTCCAGGGAATTCCTGTGCTGGGCCCATTATTGGCTTGGGTCCCTGGTGTGATTTGGTTTTGCTTAAAAATTGCGACCTTCATGTTTGTTTATTTTTGGTTTCGGGCGACGTTTCCGCGCTATCGCTACGATCAAATCATGCAGTTGTGCTGGAAAGTGTTATTACCAGTGACCTTGTTCTGGATTTTTGTGGTCGCTATTGCGGTTCGCATGAGTTTAATTTAGGAATGCAAAATGAAAATAGTGAATCGGATAACCGGGCTATTTAAAAAATTTACGCTCTTCGAATTATTAAAAGGCATGCGCCTGACGGGCCGATATTTTTTAAAAACGAAAATTACAGTTCAATATCCGGAAGAAGAAACGCCAACTTCACCACGATTTCGTGGTATGTTGGCCCTGCGTCGTTATCCCAACGGGGAGGAACGTTGCATAGCCTGTAAATTATGCGAAGCCGTGTGCCCAGCGGCGGCCATTACGATCGAGGCAGGGCCTCGTGCCGAAGACGGATCTCGTCGTACAACGAAATATGATATTGATGCCTTTAAGTGCATTAATTGCGGCTTTTGTGAAGAAGCTTGTCCCGTGGATGCGGTTGTCCTAACGGAAGAAATGCATTATGTCATTCATGAACGCGGTGGCAATATTATAACAAAAGAAAAATTGTTAATGATTGGTGATTTGTATGAAGACCAAATTGCTCGTGATCGTGAAAAAGAAGAGAAATACAGGTAGGAAAAAATGAATTTTACATTTCCCATATATCATGTCGTTTTTTTTGTGTTTGCCTTTGTGCTGATTGCATCGGCTTTCATGGTCGTGGTATCGACCAATCCAGTCAAATCTATTTTATTTTTGGTCTTGGCCTTTTTTGCGAGTGCGGCTTTATGGATGCTCATGCATGCTGAATTTTTGTCATTGCTTTTGATTTTTGTCTATGTCGGTGCTGTAATGACTTTATTTTTGTTTGTGGTGATGATGCTTAATATCGATATGGTTTCTATGCGTGAAAATTTTGTAACCTATCTACCCTTCGCTGTTTTAGTGATGCTCATGCTCGTTGGACTTTTCTTATATGCCCTAAGTCCAGGACATTTTTCTTCTGCTACCTTGCTCCCAGGCCATGTCGCCGCGAATTATAGTAATGTTAGAGCGCTTGGCCAAGAATTGTTTACGGAGGATTTATATCCGTTTGAAATTAGTGGTGCACTCTTGTTGGTAGCCATTATAGCCGCCATTGTTTTGGCCCACCAACCTCGAAAGCCGCATACCAAGTCTCAAAAAATTTCCGAGCAGCATAAGGCGACAAAAAAAGATCGTTTGCACATTGTTAACATTAACCCGGAATCCAAACCATGATCCCTCTAAATTATTATCTAATTGTTGGTGCCATTTTGTTTGGCCTTAGTTTTTCAGGGATTATCATTAATAGGAAAAACCTGATTGTTTTATTGATGTGTGTAGAGCTCATGCTGCTCGCCGTCAACATGAACTTTGTGGCCTTTTCTGAATATTTACACCTTATTCAAGGTGAGGTTTTTGTATTTTTTATTTTAACGGTGGCAGCCGTTGAGTCAGCGATTGGCTTAGCGATTTTAGTCTTATTTTACCGACGAAAAGGCAACATTAATGTGGATGCCATGAATATTTTGAAAGGATAGAGGCATGGTTTCAATTAAAACATTAGCTTTAGTGACCTTGTTGTCCCCCTTGTTGGGCTCCATCATTGCAGGGATTTTTGGAAAAAAAATAGGCCGAGTTGGTGCTCATACCATTACTATAGCCCTAATGTTGGTTTCGTTTTGCGGCGCCGCACTACTCGTGAAAGCGGTGGTAATTGGTGGTCAAAGCTTTTATGGCTCCATTTATAGTTGGGCTGTGAGTGGCTCCTTCCAATTTAACATGGGATTTTTGATCGACTCGCTGACCTCTGTGATGATGCTGATCGTAACGTTTGTTTCTCTTCTAGTGCATATTTACAGCGTGGGATACATGAAAGGGGATCCTGGTTATCAACGATTTTTTAGTTATATGTCACTTTTCACCTTCTCGATGTTGTTATTAGTTTCC
Source organism: uncultured Gammaproteobacteria bacterium (assembly GCA_963711375.1). Classification (GTDB taxonomy): domain Bacteria; phylum Pseudomonadota; class Gammaproteobacteria; order Coxiellales; family Coxiellaceae; genus CAVQDV01. Next base: position 230,016 of record CAVQDV010000005.1, on the reverse strand, counting down.
GCCAATAATTTTTTACAATTATTTTTTGGTTGGGAAGGCGTGGGATTAGTTTCTTATTTATTAATTGGATTTTGGTTTGCGAAAGATTCAGCGGCTGTTGGCAGCTTTAAGGCCTTTATTGTGAATCGAGTGGGTGACTTTGGTTTTTTGCTGGGAATTGCAGCCGTTTTGGATACTGTTGGTAGCTTGGATTACGCGACTGTTTTTTCGCACACTGATAAATTAGTGCATGCGAGTTTTACTTTATTTCCGACATTCCACGTTTCTGGAATTACCATGATTTGTATTTTATTATTTATAGGCGCAATGGGAAAATCGGCCCAAATGCCGCTTCACGTGTGGCTCCCCGAATCGATGGAAGGTCCAACGCCCATATCCGCACTCATTCACGCCGCCACCATGGTAACAGCAGGCGTATTTATGGTGGCACGCTTATCACCCCTTTATGAATTATCTCAACCGGCTTTGTCGATGGTTTTAGTGGTTGGCGCGACGGGTGGTTTATTTTTAGGTCTTTTGGCCTTTGTCGAAAATGATATTAAGCGAGTTATTGCGTATTCAACCATGTCACAATTAGGCTATATGATGGCGGCTAATGGCGCCTCTGCTTATTCCGCCAGTATATTTCATTTATTGACGCATGCCTGTTTCAAGGCTCTATTATTTTTAGCCGCTGGTTCCGTAATTATTGCCATGCATCATGAGCAAGATTTACGAAAAATGGGCAATTTAAAAAAATATTTGCCTGTGACCTATGTCTGCTTTTTAATTGGCGCGCTTTCTCTGGCTGCCATCCCGCCTTTTGCCGGATTTTATTCCAAAGACGCTATTATTGCCGCGGTTCATGTTTCCACTATTCCAGGAGCGCATTACGCTTATTCCGTTTTATTAATAGGTAGTTTTGTGACAGCGTATTATATTTTCCGAGCTTTTTTTCTGGCCTTTCATACTCGGGAACGCTTTGATGATTCCGTGCGTCATCATTTGAAAGAACACAGTATTATGCTCTGGCCCCTCATATTTTTGGCGATTCCCTCTGTAGGGCTCGGGGCTTATTTGGCTTTACCAATGTTGTATCACGTCCCGAATTTATTAGGCAGCAGTGTTTCAGTTGCTCCGCAATACAATACTTTTGCACAACTCATCGCCACTTATCATGGGGCGACACATTATGCCCTTAATGCCTGGCATGAACCTGCATTTTGGTTCGCGGTAGCGGGTGTGTTTCTTGCTTTTACTAATTATATATTGCTACCTAAAATCCCCAGCTTTTTTAGCAAGCAATTACCGATCGCTCGAACTATATTAACCCAGAAATATGGTTTCGATTTATTTAATCAATGGGTTTTTGCAAAGGGTGGCCGGCGTGTTAGTGAATTTTTATTTCGTTATGCGGATTTAAAAATCTTAGATCATTTTTTGGTAAATGGTTCAGGTCGAAGTATCAATCGCTTTGCAAAATGGGTTCGTAAAATTCAAACTGGTTATCTTTATCATTATGTGTTCGTAATGATAATTGGGGTGCTGGTTTTTATGTGTTGGATGATTTTTTAATTTAGGCAGAAACTATGTTACATATACCAATACTCAGTTTATTAATTTGGATTCCCACTTTGGGATCCATTGGCGTATTGTCATTTACTCAATTAGAAAATTCGCATTATGCAAGGCATTTTGCCTTGTTTTTATCGCTCATTAGCGTGGTTTTGTGCGGATTTATGTATTGGCATTTTAACACTAATACTTCTGACATGCAGTTTACCGAGCATCTTACGTGGATACCGACCTTAAAAATAAATTATTCCTTGGGCGTTGATGGTATTTCGATGCCCTTAGTTATTTTAACTTGCCTAACGACCCTCGTGGTGATCTTAGCCTCTTATACAATGGTCCATAAAAAAATTCCGCAATATTTAGCCGCCTTTTTGGTGACTCAGGGAATGGTGGTTGGGGTGTTTGCTTCGCTTGATGCCATGCTATTTTATTTTTTTTGGGAAGGTATGCTCATTCCGATGTATATCAGCATTGGTGTTTGGGGTAGTGAAAATCGGGCTTATGCCGCTATTAAATTTTTTCTGTATACCTTTTTTGGTTCTGCTTTAATGCTGGTAGCTTTACTTTATCTGCGGATGTATTCCGGATCTTTTGTGATCTCAGATTATTACACGCTTAAAATGGCAATGCCCATGCAAATTCTTATTTTTTTCGGCTTTTTTCTCGCTTTCGCGATCAAAGTGCCAATGTGGCCACTGCACAGTTGGTTACCCGATGCTCATACCGAAGCACCCGCTGGCGGTTCAGTGGTATTGGCGGCCTTAATGTTAAAAATGGGTGCCTATGGATTTTTACGTTTTAGTCTTCCTATTGTGCCCGACGCTTGTCGGACACTCGAATGGGGAGTGATCGTGCTTTCATTGATTGCAATTGTTTATATCGGGTTTATTGCGTTTGCACAAACCGACATGAAAAAATTAATTGCCTATTCCTCTGTGGCGCACATGGGATTTGTAACGCTGGGCGCTTTTATGATTTTTGTAATTTTGGCAAGAACGCATAACGTTCAAGATGCTTACTTGAGTTTAGAAGGAGCGATGACTCAAATGATCTCACACTCTTTCGGAGCAGGGGCGATGTTCTTAGCCTTTGGGATGATTTATGAGCAGATACATTCTCGACATATAAAAGATTTTGGCGGTATTGCCAATACCATGCCTATTTTCGCGGCATTTTTTATGATTTTTGCCATGTCAAATGTAGGTCTGCCTGGCACTTCGGGATTTGTTGGGGAATTCATGGTGATTTTAAGCACGTTTAAAACGAGCTTTTGGGTTACCCTTTTTGCAGCCTCTACTTTAGTAATTGGCGCCGTTTACACGCTCTGGATGTATAAGCGTGTATTTTACGGCCCCATTGCAAATGAGCGAGTGGCACAATTAAAAGATATTCGTGGTTTCGATATTTTAACGCTTAGCATTTTAGCGTTTGTGGTATTTTGGATTGGCCTTTATCCCAATGCCTTGCTGAATATCTTTCACGCGACCATTGGTCATATATTGCAATTAAGCACCAGTTCGAGGTTGGTATGAACAACAATGTTTTAAATTTACTTCCAGTCGCTCCTGAAATTCTAATCATGTTCATGTCTTGTGTGATTTTATTATTTGGAGTCTTTTTCAAAGAAAATCGATTATTTTCGCATATTTTAGCGCAACTCACTTTAGTGGGCGTGGCCGCGGTAACGTTTTATGATTTTTATTCCTGGAATTCTGTCGCCACCTACGCCTTTCATAATGAATTTGTGTTAGATCGCTTATCGGTTGTTCTGCAAGAGTTTATTTTTCTCTCGGTATTTGGGACCTTTGCCTATTCTCGTCATTACAATATTATTCATCGTTTACCCGAAAATGAATTTTATGTTTTGGGTTTGTTATCAACTCTTGGCATGATGGTTCTTGTTTCCTCGCACAGTTTGCTGACTTTGTTGTTGGGAATGGAATTAATGTCCTTGCCAATTTATGCCTTAGTCGCCTTTGCTCGTGGAAAAGAACGAGCTGTTGAAGCGGCGATGAAATATTTTGTGATCGGATCTCTCGCCACTGGAATGATGCTCTATGGCATGTCTTTTATTTTTGGTCTCAGTAGATCTCTCGATTTTACAGAAATTGCAAAAGCAATTGCCCTGATGTCTCCCACAGAGAATTATTTGATTATTTTCGGTTTAATTTTTGTGATTGCGGGTTCCGCTTTTAAACTTGGCGCTGTTCCTTTTCATATGTGGGTGCCGGATATTTACGATGGTTCGCCCAATTCTGTTACTTTGTTTTTGAGTGTAGGGCCAAAAATTGCAGCTTTTGGGTTATTGATTCGCTTATTTGTGGAAACCATGCCAAGCCTTCATGTGCAGTGGTCTGAAATTTGGATTGCCATCAGCGTAGCATCGATTATTTTAGGAAATGTTGCCGCCATCGTGCAAACGAATCTGAAACGAATGATTGGATATTCTTCAATTGCACATATGGGTTATATGCTGTTGGGATTGGTTTGCGCTACGCCCCGTGGTTATTCAGCCGCCATGTTTTATATGTTAAGTTACTCGATTATGACCTTGGGTGTTTTCGGAATGATTACGTTAATGAGTCATGACGCCTTTGAATCCAATGAAATTAAAGATTTTGCAGGATTAAATAATCGAAATCCCTGGCTCGCTTTTATGCTAATGATGGTGATGTTTTCAATGGCCGGTATTCCGCCGCTTGTTGGTTTCATCTCAAAATTAGGCGTAATTGAAGCCCTAATTCAAGTGCATTTAACCTGGCTTGCGGTTGTCGCGGTATTATTCGCCATTATCGGTTCTTATTATTATTTGAATGTGATTAAAGTGATGTATTTCGGAGAAATACCCGATTCAACAGAACCCTTTGATTATTCCTTTGGACAGAAAATTGTGGTGAGTTTAAATGGCGTAGCCATTTTACTGCTGGGTGTTTTTCCAGGCGCTTTATTTTCCCTCTGCCACAGCACCTTCTATCTTTAGAGCCTATCTTTGTCTGGTTTTAATTCCTCTTATAAGGACAATAGAGCCCAAGGAAGTGGCAAAATGGGAATATTTCCTATTTTATGCACTGCCTCGACTCGAGCAAAAATCTTTCCATTTTTATATTTTTGAATTTGTTTCAAAGCTTCAGGTCGTAGTTGATTTGTCCATTTTACCTCGATGGGCCAAAATTTATTTTTGTCAACATAGGCAACATCAACTTCTTGCTCGGCCTTAATATAGAAGGTTTTTTCATAATGACGTCGAAAGTGACTCACCACGCAGGCCTCTACTAACTTAGAAACTAAATCAGGATTTTCTAAGGTTTTTTTAATCTGATTCTCAAAGGGGTTTTCCAGCGGATTTAACCAGGCTTGAATTGCATGAAAAACAAAGGGATCATTAAACATAAATTTTCGATGTTTTTTCGGTGCCCCAACTAATTTATCTTCCATCAAGGCTGCTTGAACAAAAACGGCATCCATGGATTCTAGCAATTCCACATAATCGATTGCGGTTTGAGTATGATCTATTGATAAAGCTTTGACGAGTTCCCTCCACGAAATCTGCGTTGAATAATGTTTGATGATGGAGCTCAAAATTTCTCGCAAAAAATGCTCTTTTTTGCCTCTTTTTATAACATCGCCGCGGATCCAATCCGAATAGGTTGCTAAGGTTTGCTCTCCAATACCTCTTTCAGTAGAGAATTCATTGATCGCTGTTAAAAAACCACCATGAATTAAATATTCGTCAAATTCCTGATAGATTTTAATTATTTCTTTTTTCGAAGGCGGGATAGTTGGATCAAAATCAGCTGGTAATTTTTTTTTGAGTTTCATGAACTCAGAAAACGATAAAGGATAATAATGAAAATCCACTATGCGCGCTTTGCCACGGCGACCGGGAAATTGCATACGTGCATCTTGCATCATGGTTAAATCCGATCCACTAATAACAACTATAACTCGTTCAAATTCCCCAGTGTCTGCCAAATACTTAATAGCTTTATTCCAACCGCTAACATACGTAATTTCATCAAGAATTAAATAGCATTGGCCTCTGATTGGCATCTCGGCCAATTGATTTTTGATGATCCGATACAGGCTTTTTTCATCCACAATCAGTTCGCAGGATAAAAAACAAATAGCCTTTGGATCGACGCCTTGCTGGATTAAGGCCAGCATCCATTGTTTTAGCAGAGTCGTTTTACCTACCTGGCGGCCACCTCCTAAATTGTAAATACCAGGAAGGTCTACCGGTAACTGCCCAATAATATCAGAGTGGAAAATATGAGGCTGTTGCATCATTCGACGCAAATGTGGATCCGTCCGCACAAAATTGGGCGGCAAAAGAAGATGCGTATTGTTAGCTAAAAATTCGATTTCCATAGGAGGAGAATATCACGTTATAGATATTTGATCAATATAGAATGATCAAATTTGATCATTCAAGCCGTACAAATTTGATCTTAACATGCATTATTAATGGCCCTGTGGACAAGAAAACCTAAACGAGGATTATTGAGAATGCTAAATTATCGGAAGAACACATAAAAAACCAATGCCCTTGGTCAATGTACCCATGATAGTAATGACTTGCTCACAATAGATGAGGCTTAGAATGGGCGGATTTCCTTCGCATCTGCATAAGATTAGCCCAAATCGTGTTTTTTTGAAGATCAACTTTAAAGTAGATTGAATGTTCATGCGCGCTTATGAGGAAAATTTCAAGGGTATGCAGACGAAAATTTCGCAATAATTCGGAAAATGGTTTTAAAGCTTTTGGAAGAGGAAAAAACTTCAAATTTTGGAGTTGGTATGAAACGTCTGGAAGCCGCCCTAAGTACCCGGTATCTCAGAAAAGTGCTTGGATTTTGAACTTTGGTGCAATGTGCGCCAAGCAAAGCTTGGCATGTCTTGCAGGTGAAAGTCCTGCTGCAGAAGCGACACCGATCGCACTGCATAGCGAGTCTTGCGCTGCCGCAGGTAACGAAAGCAGTGAAGCGTAGACAGCGAAACTTTCGAGCCGAAACCCGATACGCATAGGGTGAACGTGAAATAACCTCGAAATAAAGTATTTTGTGAGAGCTGAAGGGTTATTGCACCAAGCAAGCAATAAACATTTCTGCAATAAAGCGGGAGTAGAAATGTTTCTCACCGGGGTCGAAGGCGTTGGCGAGTTAGTAGAGATGTGTCAGGAACTTGGGAGAACCCACTGATCTCTGCAAGGATAGCAGTAGTCAAAATTCAAGCGGCTTGAACCGCAAGATTGTGACGAAGGACGGTGGGCGTCGGAGCCAGTCATAGTAGCGATGAAGCGAAGTAACTTTCGTGGAACGAAGGGCTGGCAGAGAGTGATAACCGGAGAGGGAGACTTAAATGAAGCTACAATCAGTGAGCACAAATCAAAAGACAACGAAACTCGAAGGTATAGGCAGACGAGCAATTTTCAGACCGGATACGGTGTTCAATAATGTTTGGCACGTGATCGATCTGGATTTGCTGCGCGAATGTTATCGACAGCTCGATGGAGGCAAGGCAGTCGGTATCGATGAAGTCACGAAGAAAATCTACGGTGAAAATCTCGATGAAAATTTAATTGATCTTCATGCGAAACTTCGCAGAAACGCGTACAAGCCTAAGGCAGCGTGTATGGTAGAAATTCCAAAAGAAGACGGCAGCACAAGGCCGCTGGCGATTACTTGTTTTGAAGACAAAATCGTACAGAGGGCGGTGTCGCAAATTCTCACGAAAATCTATGAACCATTATTTCTTCCGTGCTCCTACGGGTACAGAGAAGGAATAAATGCGCACGACGCACTGAGGGCGTTAATGAAACACAGCAGCAGCTATCCGAGAGGCGCAACAGTAGAAATTGATCTCTCCCAATATTTTAGCAGCATCCCGCATGCAAATTTGCAGGGAATTTTGCGAGAAAAGATTGCGGATAGGAAATTTCTGAAATTACTTGAGAAGTTAATTCGTGCACCAATTTTGGTGAACGGAAAGGCTGAGCTCAATAAAATTGGAGTGCCCACCGGGTCAATTATCTCGCCAATCTTGTCAAATATTTATCTGCACTATGCGGTGGATAGTTGGTTCGAAAGAACAAGACTCGACCACTTAAATGGGAAAGCAGAAATGATAAGGTTTGCAGATGATATGGTGTTTGTATTTCAGTACGAGGAAGACGCGAAGCGGTTTTATAAAGTATTACCAAAGCGACTGGACAAATTCGGATTAAAATTGCACGCGGATAAATCGAGTGTGATTAAATCCGGAGCGGCACACGCGAGAGAAGCCAAAACAAATGGCGAGCGCCTCAAAACATATAAATTCTTAGGATTTACTTGTTATTGGGGACAAAGCAGATCAGGAAAGTGGCGGCTAAAATATAAAAGCCGCGCTGACCGAATAGCCAAGAAGCTTGTCAACTTGCGACAGCATCTCAAACGCAGTCTCCATGAAAAGACACATGTCGTAATTCAGCGAGTGAAACGAGTAGTGATTGGGTGGGGAAACTACCACGCTATTTCGGATAACCAAAAGCAGGTTAGTACGTTTATTCAGTGGAGTAGGCGTGCATTATTTGTTTGGGTAAATCGTAAAGGCGGCAAGCGTAAAATAAACTGGAAAAGCTTTGGAAATCTTTTGAAACGAATGAATTTTCCGCAGTATATCAAAACGACATCCATGTTTCGCACTGCTGAATATTAGCACTTTCGGGAGCCGGATGCGGGAAAACTGCACGTCCGGTTCTGATCAGGGTTTGGCTGGAGTGATCCAGCCATTCTACTGAACCGCCCTGATTCGATATTTCCTAGTTTTTCACTTTAAGTTTTCCTTAATCTTAGTATGCTAATATGCAAGAGTTTCCACTTTGAAGAGTTACTCGAGGGTATAATGCGAAAAAGTCAAAAATGCTATCCAGATCAGGATAGCCGCCTGCGAAAGGAATTGATAACTAAGGCCAGAAAACCCCGAGTTTTTCTGCCTAATGCCCCAGATTTATTTCAACAAATGGCAAATCTTGGGGCCGTGGGCACAAACCGAAAACTGATACTTTTGGTGACTTGTTGTATTCTGATTAGTGTTGCTCATAGTAGTGAAAAAGCGGATAAAACAAAAAATACTGCTCTAGAAAAACCTATCGGCTCTAAGCATACGGCTAAGGAAATTCAATTACTCTATGCCGCCCACACAGGTTGCCAATCAAAAGATTACCAGAGTGTTCAAAAGGAAACGGGAATAAGCCTTGGAAAATTGTTTAATATTGGCGAATTTTATATAAAGCAAGAAAGAGTGCCTCAGAATATCGAATATGCTAAACATAGTGGTTATTTTAAACAATATCAGAAAGACCCAATTTATTACAAAAAAGAATTGGAAAAAGAATTAGGTCGCATTATCGCTAATAGCCATCTTTCTGCATTGAGGGAAATGGCAGATGTTTTTTCAATCGATCCATCTGGGCTCAAAAAAGATATTTTACTCGGAGCTGATGGATATACCTATTTTGTTAAGCGCCATATTTTTATTGATATGAAGATTATTGATCAGGGCGGTGTTCGATTGAGAGCGGCGCTTGCTAATGAATTGCAGCACATGTTTGTTATTTTAACCAATGAAATTTCCCAGGGAGAAAAAATAACAGAGAAAAATTTCCCAGGGAGAAAAAATAACAGAGAAAAATTTCCATCTCATGCGTGAACCCTTTCAAAAAGAAGAGAAAGAAACTTATTTCAGCGTACTTGAAAAAACAATGAGTGCCATAGCAAAATTAGATATTGGGTATTATCTTTATGGGCAAAAAGATCCAAATTCACTGGAAACCGCTAGGCGATATTTGCAAAATCTTATTGGATATGAAGTGGCCGCTAGTGAGCAATTAAAACATTTGCTGATCCCTAAATTTTTTACCGAGTCTGCAAGAGCTTATAGAAATCCTTGTGTGCGAAGGCCAGGCTCAGTGTTAAAAGGCGATGCTTTACTATACGAATTGGATACGGAACTTGCGAGTCTCTATCAAATATTAAGACCCGAGGATAGGTCTGCATTATCGCATTGGGTGGATTATCATCAGGGCAGAATCCCGCAAAATCAGAACAAATTAAGCTTATTTCTTGACTATTAGACGAACGGTGCCAAGTCTTAAATGCCAGCCAAGATATCCTCGATAATCGGAATATCTTCTAGGCCTAAAGCCAAAATCGTTGGCGTATAATCCGGATACCGCTCCATCAGAGGCGCGGCTCGTGCTACAAGGATTTTCATATTTATTTTAGATTTATTCAGTTTGATTTCGGCAATAAGAATCCGTTTTTCCATATCGTTAATGGCTACAACATCAAGTTCATTTTGATTGTCTTTTTCCCAGTAAGAACCAATTTGATTGAAGTAGCCTGTTTCAGCGAATATCTGATGAAAAAAGCGTTCTAAAATCATACCACAATAAGTAGAATAATCACGTTTAACCATTTTTTTAACATAGGAAAAATTTTCGATTTCGATAGCAGTTCGATGACGATAAATAAATCGAAACCAAAAATTTAAAAAATTATCAGCAATTTTATATTTTTGGGTTTTCGTGTTGGCCTTTGAGCCGATGGGCCGGTGACGTGCAATGACTGAATAATCTTGTTCCAAACGGTGAAGATACCCACCTACAACTGTTTTATCCATTATAAAACTCACTTTTAAAGCCCGAAAATAAAATCCAGGCAAGAGTGCCCTAATCTCTATCAGTTTACTGAAATTGTTTTACTTTCGAATCTTCAAGTGCATCAAGTATTGTAGATTGCGGCGAACTACTCGAGGAGTTTCCACTTTTCCAGAAACTATGCTGATTTGGGACACTATTTGTTGGCCTATCTGATGACATAGTTTGCAACTGCTGTTGAAATTTGAGTATCAATTCTCGAGTTTTGTCACCACCCATCAAATGATTAAAAGTGATCGACACGGGGAGTTCTATTTTAGATTCACTTTTTTTACCGGGTCTCGGTCGATCCATTTTGATTTCTTGATAACTACCAAGGATCAACAAATTTGGTGCATCTCCATGTAATAATCCGTCCCCTCCAACGACATTCAATACTGAGCTTCCCATGTTTGAAATAACAGTAGAGACATCAGTCATATCCAAATCTTCTGATTTTGATTTTCCGATTAGAGCCCGCTCTATCAGAGGCTTTAATTCATTATGAATCTCAACTACCGTTTTATCTTGAACATTAGATAGTCTGACCACTACTAAGTCACGGGTATTTGTAGAAACTGCAACCCCCAGATTGACTGTTTTTCCAAACTGAAGCAGGGATTTTAAGTCTTTACCAACTTGATAGTTCATTTCTGAGTTAGTTAATGCCATCGCTGTTGCTTTTAAAATAAATGGCAGCAATTTAAGCGGATTTTCGTTGTTTTCGTTTAGCCTATTCATATACGATATTGTATTGGTAATTGGAACTTGGTAATGAACAGTTGCTGTTGCAATTTGTGCAGAACGCTGCAAATTTTCGAGCATTCGTAATTGATTTCTGCTAAGAGGCACAGATTGATTATTCTCTTTCAATGGGGCTTTGACTGCAGAAATAGGCTGCTGCTCCTTAGGCGCATCCTTTATTAGTTTATCTGAAATATAAAATAACAAGGTCTCACACGTCACTTTATCACCTATCTTAACAACAGGCTGGTAATATCCATCGGCAGGAGCTAAAACATCAGTGCTTCCTTTATCGACTTCAATGGAAGCAAGCAATTGATTTGTCTTAAGCAGTTTACCCGATTCAACATAAATTTTCTGAATTGTTCCTTCAATCCCAGGGTTAAGCCCAGTAGCCATTATTGCTACTTTATCGTTTGAATGTGATGTTACAGGAGAATCAAGCAAGGGCTTTATAATTTCATTGCGCAAGTGACCTAGGGAAAATAAGCTTTGGATCATCTCCAACAGTATTTTATCCTCGATTCCTTTAACTTGATTATTAGCATCATGAATTTTTGGGAAATCAGCACTTCTAATACGAAGATGAGATAAGCTTTCATCATTCTGCATCTGCGCAATACGCCCGCCCATTCCTCCGAAATCAAAATAAGGATCATAACAGAGTACACGCGTTGCCGGTTTTAAGGTCGCTAGTTGCTGTGGTAAAGCATTGGGATATCCGCTGCAGGGAAGTTCAATAATTTCTATAGAAACCCCTGCAAGAGGATGTGAAGCATTATTTGCAGCTTCTTGTTGTAGAGCTCGAGCTGCTCGCGCACCAGTTGCCATTGTGACAATGGCCAAATCAGGATTTGATTTTTCTGAACGATATCGAATGATATCATTCATAGTAAAATCAGAGATCACAGTATTTTTACTTACTTTTTCACCATAGATGTCTGGATTTACGATAATTGTTACTACTGTACCCTCCTTAGCAAGTTTATGGGCTAAATTAAATATTCCCTCAATTTGGTTTGCGAAGTTAATATGTATTACAGCCTGATTGGGCTCATCCACTGGCGCTTGGGCTGAACCATGACAATAAACTGTTCTGCCAGCCCCATTTGGCATAACATTTATTGCTCCCATTGGAAAACGCGTGCCACCATTATCGAATCCTTCTGTGGAAAGAAGGCGTAGCAGCAATTGACCTACCATATTAAAATACACGTGTGGGAATAAACCTATTGGTATATGACCTGCTCTAGATAAAGCAACAACCATCATCGCTAAATCAGATTCAGAAGTACAATCTGGAAAATGTACCTGACTTTTATATGGCTCTGTTCCCTCTGCCGTAAAATAGACACCGCGTCCTTCGCTATTTTCTGAGCGCTTGCCAATTTGCTCTTGCGCCACAAGATGCCCGCCACCATGCAAATGTTTAAGTAAAGCTTGATTTTCAAGTTGTGCCCCGCTGACAAGAGATCCAGTAGCGGAATCCAATGTAACATTATGAACTACACCTGTTGACTTGCTTAGTGCAGTCGGACCCCTATTAGAGACATGCATTATTTTAAGTAGGGAAATAAGATGCATATTTTCCTCGCGTTTCGCCTTTGCCACTTCAAACTTATCTTTCAAGGTTTTGGTATAATATTCACTTTTTTGCCTTAATGTATTCGGGTTTACACCAAGGGCAAGCAATTGCTCTAAGAATAGAATCGTTGAATCTTGAGCAAGTGTTGAATTTAATTCATATTCATCTCGATATTTCGGCGGCTCATTGGCATGCGGTAATATTCGCGGCTCTTCGAAACAGACCTTAACATGTTTTTCTTTAGCTAATAAAGCGGTTCGCTTATAAGCCTCGAGTAAAGCGGTTATATCATTTTTTGGTAGTGGTGCTAGTAATTTCCCTTCGTTTTGGGCCTTTGATGTGATTTTATATAAATTATGAAAGCCTATCTCCATCAATGGAACCTGATCACCAATTTGATGATCAGAAAAAGCCTGAGATAAACGATATAAATCTGTTTCAGTTAAGGAGTCTCCCCCCGTTAATACTCGATAAGTTCTGCTCTTCTTACAAATTGTCTCAATTTCGGATAATAGTTTTGAATGCGAATCCTTATGATTTAATTTGCTAATAGCGGCTGCAATTTTGATGGCCATGTTATTTACGCCACTAATTGATAAATCATTTGTCCATTTTTTGCTTATTTTTATTGCGGCTTGTATAATTTCCGATTGAGATTTACCGGCCTTAATTTGTTCAGAAACAGTTTTGATTATCTCTTGTTGTAATTTTAATTCGGCCCAAATATCAGCTGTAACGCGAGTCTTGTCCCAACCCAAATTGTATTTGCCCGGTAGAATTCCAAAATCTCCGAAAGTCGGTAAATTGCTAGGATTTGTGCGGTATCCTTCGCCTTGTGGAGGCTGGATCCCATAAGTGATTTCTGCAATAAGTTGAGCAATTTCAGGAAAACTCCACCCACTATTACTTAATAATGTCGCACATGAAGGACTACGGTAATATCGCTGAAAAAGCGGAGGTGTTTCCAGTCCTGCGAACTCTTGAGTCAGACTCAGTAAAAGCGCTAATGGCTCCATACCAAATGCAGAAAAAGGTGTGGTCGGACTCATCACAACGGAATGCTGAATGGTTCGTTCCATAAGTAATGTAAGTGCAGATTTTTCCAGCATTTCAGGAGTAATGTCGAAGGAGGGAGTATACTTACCTTGATTGCTAATATTTCCTTCAAACAAAGAATCTAGATTTTTCTTTGATTGACCTACTATAAATAGCTTTTCACCAAATTTTGCTTGTGGAAATATTTCCCGTGTCGTGCTTAATAATCGTCTTGTCATGGGTTACTCCAAATTTAACCTTCCGTTTAAATTTGCTGAAATTAATTAAATACTAACGCCAACTGAACTTTACAGATTAATTTTTTTAATAGCAAGAGTAAAAAGTGTCCTTGTGCTAGTAGTGATGGATTGGACGATTCCTTTCGGATATACTAGCTAGCAGTGACAGGCCAAAAGCGCCTAGATTCTAGGCCCATTTTATGGGCGATAACATTTCTTAAAATTGTAAGGAGGCAACATGAGCAAATGTCCATTTATGACTACATCGGCGGGGATTCCTGTCGCGGACAATCAAAATAGTTTAACGGCAGGTCCACGGGGTCCTGTTTTGATGTCTGATCATCAATTAATGGAGCGCATGGCGCATTTCAACCGTGAACGCGTGCCTGAGCGTGTGGTTCATGCAAAGGGCAGCGGAGCTTATGGAAAACTCTCTATTACCGCCGATATTTCAAAATATACCTCGGCTAAATTATTTTCTAAAGTGGGGAATTCATGCGAAGCTTTTGTTCGTTTTTCTACAGTCGCTGGAGAATTAGGTTCTGCGGATACGGCTCGAGATCCTCGTGGTTTTGCCTGTAAATTTTACACAGAAGAAGGGAACTGGGATTTAGTGGGAAATAATACCCCCGTTTTTTTTGTTCGAGACCCTTTAAAATTTCAGGATTTTATTCATTCGCAAAAACGTCATCCCCAATCAGGTTTGCGTGATAACACTATGCAATGGGATTTTTGGAGTTTATCGCCAGAATCTTTACATCAAGTTACCATTTTATTTTCTGACCGTGGTATTCCCGCTAGTTTTCGAAACATGAATGGCTATTCTTCTCACACCTACAGTTTGTGGAATGAAAAGGGCGAACGATTTTGGGTGAAATGGCATTTAAAAACCATGCAAGGAATTCAATGTTTAACAGATGAGCAAGCCAGCATAATTTCGGGCCAAGACTTAGATCATCATCGTCGAGATTTATTTCTTGAAATTGCTAATCAAAATTTTCCAAAATGGAAAATGCAATTGCAAATAATGCCAGAGCTTGAAGCTGAAAAATATCACATTCATCCCTTTGATTTAACAAAAGTGTGGCCACATAAAGATTATCCTCCCATTGATGTCGGTATATTAGAATTAAATCGCAATCCAGAAAATTATTTTGCGGAAGTTGAGCAAGCGGCATTTGAACCCTCCAATATGCCTTATGGTATTGGCGCCTCTCCTGATAAAATGTTGCAGGCCCGCTTATTATCGTATGCGGACACGCATCGATATCGGATTGGAATTAATTATGCACAATTACCAGTGAATAAACCACGATGTCCTGTCAATACCTATCACCGAGATGGTCAAACGCGTTTTGATGGGAATTATGGTGGCCAAGTGAATTATCAACCCAATAGTTTCGATGGGCCCATTGATGATAAACGCTTTAGTGAGCCACCCTTAAAAATTTCGGGTGATGCGGCGCGTTATAATCATCGTGACGGCAATGAAGATTATTCTCAAGCCGGCGATTTATTCCGTTTAATGAGCCCAGATCAGCAGGCGCAATTAATGGGAAATATTGCACGAGCCTTAAAATCGGTACCTAAGGAAATTCAAGATCGCCAATTGAAGCACTTTTACAATGCAGATCCAAAATATGGAGAGGGCGTTTCAAAGCTTTTGTGAAGAGAAGTATGGAGTGAAGAGTCGAATTATGGCATCCTGTGCGCCTCTTTATGAATTGAGGGTGACCCATGAAAACGGCGATTATCATTCCAGCGCGTTATGCTTCTACGCGTTTACCCGGAAAGCCTTTGGCTATGATTTGTGGTCAGACGATGCTACAACGCGTCGTGGATCTATGCCTAGCCGCGGCCGAAGGAATCGAAAACATTAGCGTTTTAGTGGCAACGGATGACGAAAGAATTCGGGAGCACTGCAAAGCACTCAAGGTCACTTCCGTCATGACAGCTCCGGAAGCGCCAAGCGGTACCGATCGCGTAGCTGAAGCTGTCAGGCACATGCAAAATAAGCCGGATTTTATTGTGAATATGCAAGGGGATGAGCCCCTGACGCCCCCGGATTTTTTAAGGGTGCTGATTGAGTCCTTCGCAAAATCACCCTGCGATGTCGTAACACCCGTAACGCAATTGACTTGGGAAGGGCTCGATAATCTGCGCGAAAATAAATTATCAACCCCATTTAGCGGAACAACGGCTGTATTTGATGAATCCAGTGGCAACGCTTTTTGGTTTAGCAAAAATATTATTCCCGCCATACGAAAGGAAGATGACTTACGAAAGAAAAGCCATAAAAGCCCTGTTTTTAGACATATTGGAATATATGGTTATTCGCTTGCAATGTTAGAAAAATATGTCACCTTACCCGAAAGTAAATTCGAAATATTAGAAGGTCTCGAACAATTACGTCTGCTTGAAAATCATTATACTATTCGTTGCGTCCCGGTGGACTTTAAAGGACGCGCCAGTATGTCTGGCGTTGATAGCCCCGAAGATGTCGTGCGGGCAGAAGCGTTAATTAAAAAACACGGCGAATTGCTCGAAAAAAATAGGGTTTAAAAATGACGATAACACTGATGATCGCACGCCACGGCAATACCTTTGGTCCTGGCGATATTGTTAGGCGTGTGGGAACAACGGATTTGTCCTTGGTTGAAAGCGGACTTGAACAGGGGCGAAGGCTTGGAATGTATTTAAAGGAAAATAATTTGATTCCGGATGTGATTTTTACTTCTGAATTAAAACGCGCTAAACAAACGGCAGAACAAGCCCAAAAGGTGATGCAGACTCATTTACCTCTTGAAACGCTCTCAATTTTTAATGAAATCGATTATGGGCCCGATGAAAACCAGCCCGAAGAAAAAGTGATAGCCAGAGCGGGGGTTGATGCCCTAAAAGCCTGGGAATCTAGTGCCATCGTGCCAAAGGGTTGGAAAGTGGATCCTGATAAAATCATCGAAAATTGGAAATTGTTTTCACTCCAAGTTAATAAGGATTTTTTAGGAAAAAGAATTCTAGTTGTCACAAGTAATGGTATTGCCCGTTTTTCCCCTTATTTAACCGAAGATTTTAAGTTGTTTTCTGAAGAACATAGTATTAAGATTTCTACAGGCGCTTTGTGTATTTTTGAAAACACGCCTCCTAGAACAACATGGCGGTGCCTTAAATGGAACGTAAAACCGGCTTAAATTGGTTCCAAATTTGAGTTCCAACGCGAATTACACAGAGGCAAAAACCGCTTTGAATAAATTGCTCCACGTGGGATTCTTCGAAAATTCATGGAGTCTTTCCACTATTTTTGGTGTTTTTGGATTGGATGGAAATGGCGGTTTTGCTAGAGATCTAAAGGGTCCTCGCAACACGGATTTTTGTATGCCTTCATACATAAATGGATTATGCACAAAAAGGTTGCCGGATTGAATATTATTTAATGGGGAACCCGGTGCGCCACCCCAAGCTAAAGAACCTGCTAAATAACCTTGTGCCGCCGTATTATTAACACAGACCATTCCATAATTTAAATTTTTAATGGCCCTGTCGATAGCATAACGCACTTTTAGGTCTCTCAACGTATGTGGGTGAACCAGGATGGTGGCATTCAAGGTTCCCCATAGAGTGTTATTACAAAATTCAACCGCTTTGTCGATAAATTCAAGCGTAGAATTGGCAGAAATCGCCGTTTCGCTTAAAAATGGCCCAAATATTTCGTTTTTAAAGGCGAGTTCTTGTGCATTATTGGCATCTAAGCCTGGTACAAAAATCCAGGGCGCTTTTCCATCTTCAAAATCACCCACCACTTTTGCATCGGGATAATATTCGAGAATTTCTTTCATCCGCTCTATACTTCCAGGATAATAGCACTTGTCGCGTTGAAGGCTTTTAAACACGGCCTCCACCGCAGAATTTAATTCATGACGATCCTTCCATTCCGCCTGTTGTACAATCACTCGCGAAGCGAGACAATTAAAACCGGTATTAAATGCCAGCGTTGAAATAATATTTTCAGCTTGATAATTAATATCTTCTTTAGTCCAAAGTCCAGGCACCACTATGATGGGTCCCACATTCCCAAGTTCGCCGCTGACTATTTTATTAAGCTTATAATTTCGCTTCATTTTGTTCATTTGCAATTCTTTTCCACTACCAAAAACAATGGCTTCGAAGGATTTGTCCGACCCTGTAATGTGAACGCTATCGACCAATTCATTGGTTTTTATCAATTGACCCGTCTCAATTCCACCATAGGATAATCGTAAAAATCCTCCGTTGATAAATTCTGAAAATATTTTTTTAAAAAACTTACCCGCATATTCGGTAACGGGATGCATTTTGATAATGACCACTTCGCGATCGTTTAATAATTTGTGAAGGGTATCCGAAAATGTGATGATCGAGTAATTTCCAGCACCAAGAACGAGGCTAATTTTTCCGTGATGGCTATTTTTGGTATAAAGATGCGCCTGAGTTTCCGCGATGTGTTTTTTCATCAATCCGGGTTTAAACCAAAGCTCACCTTTTTGGCCTAAATATAAAGCCTTTTCTTTTGCGCCAAGCGGAAAAGTTTGAACGGTGGTTTGGCCAAATATATTCAGCTTAAACCTATTTTTGTGATTAGGCAGTTTTGAGTGGCTAAGGGCTTCGAACGTGTTGATGTATTGGCCCAATAAAACCATAGCGAAATCTGGGCCCGCTAGATAGGAAACGACACTATCCCAAGAGCCAGCGGCTCGGCCTCTATTATTCATGTCTGCTTCTGCCCACTCGTCCATACATGCCATCAAGTTTTCGCGTGTATGAAGCAACATTTTTAAAATCTGCTGTGGGCTTTCTTTTGTCCAACGCTTCTTATTGGTATTTAAGGCTTCTAAATATTTCTGAATCACTTCAGGAGAATCGCCTGGAATCTCACCACTTTGAACCGTTGGAGCAATAGACCCTTGAAGAACTGGCTTTACCATAAACCCTCCTACATCTATACCCCCATTATAGACCATGACAGCAGGAGTTCCCCCTAAAGCGGGAACTCCTTCCCGGTATTAACGCTGGCGCTCAGGTGGAGGCTTGCTCCCTCTGAGAACCCCCAGCTTTTTGAAAAGAAAATTTACACGAAAACTCTCAAAATTTAAGTTAACCTTAAGCTTTAGTCGTTATAATGGGGCCTATGATAAAGCAGATATATGTTCCGGCCGATCTTGGGGCTGGTGAAATTATTGTAACAGACATCCGGGTCCAGCGGGGGTCTCGTATACGCCATGGCGAAATTTTGCTGCTATTCACGGTGAATGGGCAGGAACGTCCTTACCTATCTAAGTACAATGGCTGGGTTCGCATGGTCGTAGTTAGGGTAGGGCAGGTAGTGCGCCCTGGTGAGCTTTTGATGCTCATCGATACGGTAGAGCCCGCAGACTATAGGCCCGATGGTAGTGAATTTAATCAAAAAACTGAATTAGGCGGCCAAGGTCGTCGAGAACTGGAAAGAACTGGGGAAGCCAAATTTGGCGAAGGCTTCTCAGCCCCCTTGTTTGATGCACCCGAGCGGGGCGAGGGCAAGGGCAATCAAATGCCTCAAAATCCCTTGATGCAAAATATGAAGGAGGGCGTTCCCCCCAAAATGCAAGCCTCTGCCGCTAACAATCAGCCCGCGATCGATAAGCTGAGCGAGGATGCCTCTAATGATCCTGAATTGCGCAAACAGCTTTCTATGCAATTGCAGCAAGAGCTCAGTATTACGCCTTCTCCGACTATCGCACCGACTCCTAGGGTAGGTGGTTGATGAATTTAACCCAGGCCATTATTCACGGAACGGCTGCTGATGTAAAAGACGCCATCAAAAAAACGGAGAATATTAATTTATTAGACGAGTATGGCTATTCCCCATTAATCGAAACTACAATTGCGAATGACTTTGAAAAGGCCAAAATCCTGATAGATGCCGGTGCTTTAGTCAATCAAAAAGACATGACGAATCGTACGGCTTTACACTGGGCTACTAGCAATAATAATGCTGAAATCGTAGAGATGTTGCTAAAAGCGGGTGCGGATCCCAATGCGTTTCATATCGCGAGTGAACCTGTTTTGGTTAAGCCTTTACTGGGCAATAATCAGCAAATAAAAGCCTATTTAGCTGAAAATGGCGCCGATTTTCAATTTGCCTATGATTATATTCATGCGAAATTATTGGGCCATCGGTTTGAATTAATCGGCAGCGTGGATATTGTTACGCCTGATAATATTTTCACGGAAGTTGATTATGAGGGATTTTATTTAGAATTTTCCTTAAGTCTAATTGAGCATTCTTTGCGAGAATTTCGGAAAAATTATGAAGCTCGAACCATCGAACCTTGGCACGATAAATTAGATACCATCATAAATGCCTTTTCTGCGGGCCTTAAATTAATGCATTTTGATCATTATTTAAAGGATTATCGCCGGAATTTAAGCGAAATTAATGCAGCACTAAAGCAAGATCCTGTCATTATTCCGCTCAGCCAAGAGGGTCACACGATTACCCTGGTGAAATACCGAAATTTACTGGCGATTTGTAATCGAGTTCAAGATAATTCTGAAGGGGATCGCGTGCCGATTTTTTATATGAATCGCACGAATAAATTTAAAGCCGAACTACTAGCGCCGCTTATTTATAAGCCAGGAAAAATCGACGCGATTATTGCCACGTTAAAAACAGAGCTCGGTTTGCAGCAAATTAATCATGTGCCCTTGCATGCCCAAATTATTGGAAATTGTTCCTGGGCGAATGTTGAAGCGTGTATCGCACCACTTTATTTTATGCAGGGACTTAGTGATGCCAAAAATGAATTAGCCGAAGAGGCTTTGATGATCGATGCCATGGAATTATTTGAACGCTGGAGATACTGGGATACTGAAAGAGCCTTGCATTTTTTCATCAGCAGTTTTGCTCAAGCCAGCAAGGCGAGAAAGGCTTCAATTGCAGCTATTTTAGCGGCGATCTTATTTCAAACGTGTTCAGTGGATAATCCCCTGCATATTGAGCGGTCAAACCAAATTTTATCGATTTTAAGAACGAAAGAATTTTCTTATCTATTGGATAGCTACATTAAATTCTATGTCCATGATAAACCCACGTCAGCTGGTAAAAATCTCGAGAAATTACTGCGAATCTATGATGT
Source organism: uncultured Gammaproteobacteria bacterium (assembly GCA_963711375.1). Classification (GTDB taxonomy): domain Bacteria; phylum Pseudomonadota; class Gammaproteobacteria; order Coxiellales; family Coxiellaceae; genus CAVQDV01. The sequence continues at coordinate 209,031 of CAVQDV010000005.1, read as the reverse complement.
AAGCGGCACTAATTAAGGTTATGGGAAAAACACAAATTTGACCGAATTAGACTAATATGTTAATCCTATAGGTTAATCCTAGAGAAAAAAGGAGTTGTCATGGGGAAACCAGCACTTAAAAAGCTAGCATCTGAGTTATTTGAATCGGCAGGAATTCAGGTCAATGGAAATAATCCTTGGGATATTCGCGTTCTGAACGAGGATTTTTATTCGCGGATATTCAAAGATGGCTCCCTCGGTTTTGGTGAAAGCTATATGGATCAATGGTGGGAATGCCAAAATCTCGATATTTTTTTTGAAAAACTTTTTGTTGCCAATCGCCAGGCTAAGTCAAAAATAAACATAAGTTTGCTAATAGAGATGTTTTGGTTGAAAGTCCTCAAGATAAGATTCATCAATATTCAAAGTAAAAAACGGTCCTTAGAAGTTTGTAAAAAGCACTATGATCTTGGGAACGAATTATTTCAGCACATGCTCGACAGCCGAATGAATTATTCATGCGGCTATTGGAAAAATGCGGAAAATTTAGAGCAAGCTCAACTTAATAAACTTGAATTAACTTGCCAAAAATTAATGCTAAAACCCGGCATGCGATTATTAGATATTGGTTGCGGTTTCGGAGGCCTCGCCCGATATGCAGCAGAGAAATTTGGCGTCGAAGTGGTGGGTGTTACACTATCAAAGAAACAATACGAATTTGCAAAACAATATTGTATGGGACTTCCTATAGAAATTCGCGTTCAGGATTATCGCGAATTAAAGGGACAATTTGATCGTATCGTTTCAATTGGAATGTTCGAGCATGTTGGATATCAAAATTATCTTCAATATTTTGAAATTGTAAAACAATGTTTAAAAAAAGAAGGATTATTTTTGTTGCATACCATTGGCTGTAATAAAACCTATTACACTGGTGATCCATGGTTTGACAAATATATATTCCCTAATGGTTTTGTTCCATCTATCTTGCACATCGCTAAAGCAGCGGAGGGGGGTATGGTGATGGAAGATTGGCATAATTTTGGTGCAGATTATGACAAGACTTTAATGGCCTGGCACCATAACTTCAATGAACACTGGGATGACTTAAAACAAAATTATGACGAACGCTTTCGTAGAATGTGGAATTACTACTTACTTTTCTGTGCGGGACGTTTTCGAACCCGCCAACTTCAGCTCTGGCAAATTGTATTCTCGAACGGAGGCTTGAAGGGCGGTTATCAAAGACCAGCAGCCCCTGCTTAAGCGGGAACTCCTTCCTGGTATGAACGCTGGTGCGGTGGGAAACCCATGGAGTTCCCCGCGACATTTGACGGAATTAGAGTAATTATGTTAATTCTAAAGGAAAAAGGAGTTGTCATGGGCAAACCAGCACTTAAAAAGCTAGCATCTGAGTTATTAGAATCGGCTGGGATTCAGGTCAATGGCAATAATCCTTGGGACATTCGTGTTCACAATGAGGAAATTTATTCTCGGGTATTCAAACATGGCTCGATCGGTCTTGGCGAAAGCTATATGGATGAATGGTGGGACTGCCAAAATCTCGATCTTTTTTTTGAGAAAATTTTAACTGCAAAACTCCAAACTAAGTTAGCAAAAAATGTAATGATGTTAATGCGAATGCTATTGATGAAAGTGGTCAATTTGCAAACAAAAAACCGTTCCGTGGAAGTTAATATTGGGCATTATAATCTTGGAAATTCATTATTTCAGCGCATGCTCGATAGCCGTATGAATTATTCCTGCGCTTATTGGAAAAATGCGGGAAATTTAGAGCAAGCGCAAATTAATAAGCTCGAATTAAGTTGTCAAAAATTAATGCTAAAACCTGGCATGCGCTTATTAGATATTGGCTGCGGTTTTGGAGGCCTTTCCCGATATGCGGCTGACAAATTCGGCGTTGAAGTGGTGGGTGTTACGATAGCAAAGGAGCAATACGAATTCGCAAAGCAATATTGTGCCGGGCTTCCGATTGAAATTCGATTTCAGGATTATCGCGATTTAAAGGGCCAATTTGATCGCATCATTTCAATTGGTATGTTCGAGCACGTTGGGCCTCTCAATCATTCTCACTATTTTAAAATCGTCAAGCAATGCTTAAAAAAAGAAGGATTATTTTTGTTGCATACCATCGGGAATAACATCAGTTCTTTCGATAATGATGAGTGGATGTCAAAATATATATTTCCCAATGCAAAGCTTCCTTCCGTTTCTCAAATCGCGAAAGCGGCTGAAGGACTTATGTTGATGGAAGATTGGCATAATTTCGGACCAGATTATGACAAGACCTTAATGGCCTGGCACCATAATTTCAATGAACACTGGAACGAATTAAAAAAGGATTATGACGAACGCTTCCGCAGAATGTGGAATTACTACTTGCTCTCAAGTGCAGGAGGTTTTCGAGCGCGCCACCTTCAGCTCTGGCAAATTGTATTCTCGAATGGAGGCTTGAAAGGCGGTTATCAAAGACCAGCAGCCCCCGCTTAAGCGAGAACACCTTCCTGGTATTAACGCGGGCGCCTCAACTGCCGTTTGACCGAATTTGGTCACTGTGCTACTCTGCCGGCCATGGTATTCATTAAAAATCCTCTGGGCGCTGTGAGCTCCAGGGTCCCCAAATACAAGGAAGGTCACGTTCTCCCGGTCTTAAGCGCAGAAGAGCTCTTAAAGCCTGAGCGTTCACAAGCCATCATTAATGAATTGCAAAAGCTCGTTAATTTACCCGACGAATATTTTGATAGCCTCTATCTAAACGTATTGCATCGATTCGCTGAATTTGTTCAGCTCATTCCTATTCAGCCCTATGGCGCACTTTCCGGTTTATTAAGCCAGGGTCTGGGGCGTGCCTATTTAGCCTTAAAGGCCTATTTTTCAGAAGATAAAAGAAAAGATGGGCTTTTGACCTATGCCATTTTTTCGGCGGCCCTTTTATTGGATGTCAGCAAGGCGCTCATTAATCAAAAAATTGCAATCGTGGGTGAAACGGGTGGATTTGTTGATGATTGGAGACCATTTGAAGGTTCGATGAAAGATCGCGATGCCGGTTTTTATAAATTATACCCTGTGAATCCTCTTTATCAACGCTTAGATCAATCCATAAAACCCATTATTGCTCGGCAAATAATGCCCCCACTCGGTTTTCTCTGGATTGCTGGGGATCCTGTTATTTTTGCAGAATGGCTCGATGCATTACGAAATGATGCTTTGCAAGGCGGTACAGTAAGCCTTATTTTAGCGCTTGTTCCGGACGAGGAACTAGAACGCTTAATGCGTGAATTATTTTTGCAAGAATACGAGGCAGTGCCCTCGCTTGAAAATAAAGATGGTGAAGAATTTTATAAATGGCTTAAAAATGGCATCGAAAATGGGGACATTAAAGTCAACGCCGCCGAAGCCGGGGTGCATACGGTTACTGAGGGCGTATTAATCGAGCGCAAAGTTTTTAAGCAATTTTTAGATGTTTATAATACACCCCTTGAATTGCACAGCCTTTATGCCCAGTTTCGGAGTTTAACGGGCCTTGAAGCAAAGGGAGGCACTGATTTTATTTTTCAACAATATTTATCGAGATTTTCGGAGACTTCACGCGCCGGATCGACTAGTACTTATGGTGGACTCACACAAACCGCGCGTTCCATGCGCGACGGAATCGTGGTTTCGGATGCCAGCAAAATATTTGTGTCAGGCGATATTCCTGCCGCAACGTCTTCCTTAAAAGCGGTCGAATCCAAGGCCAATAATCATCACAGCTTGCCTGCACTTACCACACAAGCGCTAGAATTTAAAATTAAATAAAATTCCAGCAATTCCCGCTTTAGCGGGAACTCCTGATAAAATTCACAAGCTTTGGGTATATTATCGGCATTAAATTAATGCAGGTTCTTCAACCTGATGTCTGATATTTTCAAATAAGGCTCTTATTTCGGTTATTAATCCGGAAAATAATCGAGTCATTAAAATAAAATCGGCATCGAAGCGGCTGGCTTCTGTTTCAGAATAGTTATCTTTGCTTTCGTCTAATAATTCGTCGTGGCATTTAATGCTTTGTATCACTAAATCGCTGCCGAGGGTGAAATCAACTTGATTATTCCAGGTTAAACCAATTTGATGTACTTCTAAGCCATCTTTTAATAATAATTGTACGCCCTTGGCAAATAAATCTTGTTGACGGGTTCGAACGGTTCTTGTGCGCAAACTGGGGTCGATTAATACACAGGTCTGATTAATCGCGAATGAGGATGGATAATTTTGTTGAGTTAGCCAGCGAGTAAAAACTCCCGAAACATTTTTGGCTTCAATTCTCGATAATTCTAATTCAGGCAGAGATTTATTTATGCAAGCCAAAAATTTTTCGGTTTTTGCGGCGTTAGAGGTTCCTAAAATCAGCCAATTATTTTTAAGATCAAAATAGGCAAAAATGCGTGAACGTTTGCAAAAAGCCTGCGTAAGTAGTGTTTGAGTCATTTCTTCACGCATAGATTGTTTTTCCCGCCCAGAAATTTTGCGTTGTTGAACCTGCTCAATTTCCTTCGTTCGATCTTGTACGGCTTGGCGGACAATTGAAGCTGGTAATATTTTTTCTTCAAATTGCAGACAAATCATTTGATAATCATTATTGCCATGCACAAGGGGCGCATTTTCTTCGTCTACTGGAGACACCCAGCCCATAGAAAAAGGAAGACTAGGCAAACAGGGATGAAAAGACAGCATGGATAGTTTCTCACGAAGTCTAGTAATATCTTTTGTGAGATTTTCAATTTCATAAATCTGGATTTGTTTTAACCACATGGAAAAATCCTCTAAAATTAGTAATGCATTGGCCTTAAAAATCCGGCTAATATCGATAAGAAAGCGAGGGCTAGTATGGGGTAATATTGCCAGAACATCAACGGGGTATTGCCCTCCATAGGAGTGATTTCGCCTGTCAGGACATATCCTCGATTTATTGGTGCTATTTTATTCACTTCACCTTTAGGATTGATGATAGCAGTGATGCCGGTATTGGCCGCAAGAAGCAAATATCGACCAGTTTCCAGCGCGCGCATTTGGGCCATCTGTTGATGCTGAGGTAAGGCAATGGAATCGCCATACCAGCTATCATCACTGATCGTGACCAAGAATTGTCGGCCAATCGTGTCGCGTAGCACGCGCCAGGGATAAATAATTTCATAGCAAATGAAGGGCGCAATTTTCATGCTATCAATTTGAAGCGGCACTTGATAACGGGGCCCTGGTTCCGCACTTGACATTGGCACTTGAAAATAATGATAAAACCACGCAAATAAAAATTTTAATGGCAAATATTCTCCGAAGGGAACGAGATGTTCTTTTTCATAAATTCCTTGGCTGTCTCCAAGCACCATCATTCCATTGTAATATTGCTTGGTAATGGTATTTTGCAAGGGAATTCCGAACAGCAAACTGCTATGGTTTGCTTTGGCTTTTTCGTTTAATGCGTTTAGAAATTCAGGAAGTTCTTCTGGAAAAGTGGGCACGGCCGCCTCAGGCCAAATAATTAAATTACTGTGCCATTGCATTTTGCTTAAATTGGTGTAGGTTTCCAAAATGCTGATTAAATATTGTAAATCCCATTTGTGATTTTGATCAATATTGCCCTGAATTAAACTGACGGTGATGGGTGCACGGCTTGGTTTAGTCCATTGAACAGAATTGAGGGAAAAAGCGACTGTAAAAATAAGCGCCATTAATATTATGCCAGTGTATTTTATCTTGGTGCTGGTGGTTTTATTAGCTAGTGCTAAGAAAATGCAGCTGATTAATGCGGTGATAAATGAAAGACCATAAACACCAACGATAGGAGCAAGATTTCGGAGTGGGGTGCTCATTTGACTGTAGCCCAATAATAGCCACGGAAATCCAGTTAAGATGTAGGTTCGCCAGAATTCGCCGAGGACCCAGCAGGCTGGGAAGATAAAGAGAAGCCCCCTCACCCCGGCCCTCTCCCGCAAGGGGAGAGGGGGTGTTGCTTGCCTTTCGCCGGTGTTCTTATTTGGCTTTTGTTGAGATTTTTGAAGCAGGTAGCTTGTTCCGGCACCTAATAGAGCAAAAAATAAAAACGCTAAAAACACGACAAAAAGTACAGTGACAATCGCCGCAATAATAATTGGCGCATTTCCAAAATAATGAATACAAATATAAATCCAATAAGTGGAGCTGCCGTAAAAACCAATGCCATAAAAAAGGCCTGTAAAAAAAGCCTGTTTTGGTGTTTCCTGCATCCACAAATAAGCTAAGGCCGCCACGGAAAAAAAAGCCAGCGGATAAAAATTAAAAGGGGCAAAGGAAAAAGTGAGGGCTATGCCCGCAATTGCAGCGAATATTAATTTTATTAACACAACAGATTCCCCAAATAAAAAAACCCACCCTCTCCCGCAAGGGGAGAGGGGATGATATCAGATTTACTCTTTGATTTCTGCAGGATTTTTGGTGAAACGCAAGAGCTGGAGCTTTCGGCCAGTGGCTTGCAAGACCGTTACCGTAAAATCATCAAGACTTACCCATTCGCCTCTTTTTGGCATGTGACTAAATTTTTGAAGAATAATGCCCCCAATAGTGTCGAACTCATCATCTGGAATTTCAGTAGAAAAGTAGTTATTAAATTCCTCGATGGGCGTTATAGAGCGAACGATAAAATTTCTTTCGTCGGTTTGATGAATATGCGATTTTTCTTCTGAAGGGTCATATTCATCCGCAATTTCACCGACAATTTCTTCCAAGACATCCTCGATGGTAATAAATCCCGCTACATTTCCATATTCATCAACGACAATGGCCATGTGACTGCGATTTTGCTGGAATTCTTTCAAAAGCACATCCAAGCGTTTACTTTCAGGTATAAAAACGGCGGGGCGAACTAAATCACGAATTTGCAATTGCAGCCTATTCTCTTCGAGTGAAAATTGTAAGAGATCTTTGGCGAGGAGTATTCCGAGCACTTCATCACGATTTTCCCCGACTACCGGAAAACGTGAGTGGGCAGAGCCGATCATAATTGGGAGAGCCGTTTCGTAGGTGGCATCGGCGGGAAGGACAACCATCTGCTGTCGATGAATCATAGCATCGCGAACTTTCATGTTGGAAACCTGAAGAACGCCTTCAATCATTTTAAATGCATCATGATTTAAAATACCATCTTTTTGCGCATCGGAAAGAATAAGCGTAAGTTCTTCACGGTTATTGGGTTTGCGCAAAAAAGCATGCCACATTCTTTTTTTAAGGGATTTTCGAGCATCCTTAGTCATGAATTTTTCCTTGTTCGGGATCCAAATAAGGATTCGCAAATCCTAGCTTATTTAATATTTCTATTTCGAGACTTTCCATTACTTTAGCCTCTTCATCATTTTCATGATCAAACCGAAGCAAATGTAGAACACCATGCACCGTTAAGTGTGCCCAGTGCGCTAAAGTGGATTTTTGTGCCAATTTTGCTTCGTTAATCACTATGTTTTTGCAAATAGCGAGATCACCCAAGGATTCATGTTCAAAACCCGGCATGGGATCATAATAAAATGACAAAATATTTGTTGGACCAGTTTTTTTTCGAAATTCTTCATTTAATTGGGCGCTTTCATTTTCGTCGACAATACGAACGGTCATCTCAGTAACCGCGCTTGGAATTTCGGTGGAAACATGAATGAGTGCATGGTTTACCCAGCGTTGAAAATCAGCTGTCGATGGGGATTCATCATCAGCATTTTGCAAGAGGACGGTCACTGTCATGGGTTTTGTGACTCCGATTTTTCCATGTATTCGTAGGCTTCAATAATTTTTTGGACAATAGGATGACGTACGACATCTTTCGCGCCAAAAAACGTAAATTTAATTTGTTCGATATCATGCAAAATGCTGATGGCATGTCTAAGGCCCGATTCAGAATTGTGCGGCAAATCGATTTGGGTAATATCGCCGGTAATGACGGCTTTAGATCCAAATCCAATACGCGTTAAAAACATTTTCATCTGACTTTGCGTGGTATTTTGTCCTTCATCTAAAATAATAAAAGAATCATTTAACGTTCGACCACGCATAAAGGCCAGAGGCGCAATTTCAATAATACCCTTTTCGATTAATTTAACCGTTTGCGTGGCGCCCAACATTTCATAAAGTGCATCATATAAAGGGCGTAAATAAGGATCGACTTTTTGAGACATATCACCCGGTAAAAAGCCGAGTTTTTCGCCGGCTTCTACAGCAGGGCGAACTAAAACAATTCGACTAATTTGTTCTTTTTCTAAAGCAGCTACCGCTCGCGCAACGGCTAAAAATGTTTTTCCAGTACCCGAGGGCCCAATGCCAAAATTTATATCAAAATTTTCGATGGATTTTATATAATGACGTTGATTGGGTGTACGAGGCACCACGCTGCAACGAGCCAGTCGAATAGTGGCATCTTCCAGCATTTGTTTTGTGGTTTCACTGCTGGGCTCTTGTTCGCTATAAACCGATTTTAAGAGCAATTGAATTTGTGTCACCGAAAGCGCTTTACCCTGTTCTGTTTGATGATAGAGTTGCACTAAAGTCTCTTGCGCTTTTTCAGTAGAAACCGGGCTTCCAATTATTTCAAATTCATTGCCACGATTATTAATTTCAACGCCCAGGGCGCGTTCGATAACATTCAAATTCTGATTAAATTGTCCACACAGTTTGGCAAGGCGGTCGTTGTTGGGGGGTGTTAGGGTAAGATAACGGGTTGATTCAGCCAATTTCATCCGAGCTCTCTATTATGTGCCTAACCCTATTATAGTTCACCGCGCAGGGAATTGGGTAAGGCTTCTGTAATTTTTACTTCCACGAGTTGGCCAATAAGCTCCTCGGGCCCTGTAAAATTGACCACACGATTATTTTCCGTGCGGCCTTGCAATTGCGTAGAGCCCTTTTTGGAGAGCCCAGTGACCAGTAAGACTTGTCGCGTGCTCAGCATAGCCTCAGCGTGTTCCAGCTCCAGCTGGCGTAAACGATGCTGTAGAAGGCCTAAGCGTTGCTTTTTAACTTCTTCAGACACTTCGTCCACCAAGGAAGCAGCAGGGGTTCCAGGGCGTCGGCTGTAGATGAAGCTAAAGGATCGATCAAAACGAATGTCATTAACAAGATTCATAGTAGCCGCAAAGTCGGCTTCGGTTTCGCCTGGAAAGCCAACAATAATGTCAGTCGAAATACTAATGTCTGGCCGAACTTTTCGTAGCGCCCGAATTTTGGATTTATATTCCAGCGTGGTGTAATTTCGTTTCATAGCAGCCAGAATTCGATCAGAACCACTTTGTACTGGCAAATGCAGATGATTGGCAAGCTTTGGTTCTTCGGCGTAGGCTTCGATGAGATTATCGCCAAAGGCATTCGGATGCGAAGTGGTAAAACGGATGCGCTCTATGCCATCCATCGCTGCCACATAATGAATAAGCAGAGCCAGATCCGCGATAGTACCATCGTGTTGCAGACCTCGATAATCATTCACGTTCTGGCCAAGCAAATTAATTTCTTTTACGCCTTGGGTCGATAAGCTGAAAATTTCTGCGAGGACATCGTCAAATGGACGGCTTATTTCTTCGCCACGGGTATAAGGAACAATGCAAAAACTGCAATATTTACTGCAGCCTTCCATGATAGAAACACAGGCGGTGGGGCCATCGGCTTTGGGTTCGGGTAGATGATCAAATTTTTCGATTTCGGGGAAGCTTAAGTCTACAGCTGGCTTTTTAGTCTTAATAGATTGGGTGATTAATTCGGGTAGACGATGCAAAGTTTGAGGGCCAAAAACAACATCCACAAAGGGGGCACGTTTGACAATGCCATCTCCTTCTTGGCTGGCCACGCAGCCCCCTACACCGATAATAACCTTGGGGTTTTTGGCCTTAAACGGACGAAATCGACCAAGCTCTGAGAATACTTTTTCTTGCGCTTTTTCTCGGATTGAACAGGTGTTAAGCAGCAAGATTTCTGCTTCTTCGGGGTTTTGAGTGAGTTCATAGCCCTCGGCGGCACGAAGCACGTCCAGCATTTTGCTGGAATCGTATTCGTTCATCTGACAGCCGTGGGTTTTGATATAAACTTTTTTCATGGGCAGGATTGTAGTACGGTTCTGGGCTTTTTGCTATAGTGGAGGCTAATTCTAAGGAGCGCTAATGTTTGAATTTTTCGTAAACGATAGTTCTGGAGCAGTCCCAATCTGTACCGTCCCTGTAAATGAATATGTTACATGGCTAAGTACGCAAAGTGGATCAGTAAATAGCTGGCTTACAGCGACAGGATTTACCCCTGAACGTGGTCGCTCTATTCTAATCCCCAATCATCACCAGGAAATTGCCTTGGTTTTGCTTATGATTAATAATCGTGAAGATTTTTGGGCGGTGGGCGATTTGCCGAATCTTTTGCCAGAAGGTACTTATCGTTTCACTGAAAATTCTTTTCACTATGCGATGGCTTTTGCCTTTGGCTCTTATCGTTATGAAAAATATCGCCTAGGCAAAAAAGTTCTCGCTCGCTTAGATATCTCCGCTATTCCCGATGAAAAATTATTGAAGGATATAGTCAAAAGCGTTTATTTTATCCGTGACATGATTAATACCCCAACGGAAGATTTTAGTCCTGGCGAAATTGCAAAAGAGGCTTTGGAATTAGGACAAGCTCATGGAGCCACCGTGAGTGTGGTGACCGGAGAGGAATTAGTGACGAGCGGATTTCCCTTAACCTATGCGGTTGGACGAGGCGCAGCGCACGAACCCAGAATGATTGATATTCGATGGGGAAATACAAAACATCCTTTAGTTGTTCTGATCGGTAAGGGTGTCTGTTTTGATACAGGGGGTTTAAATTTAAAAACCGGTAATGGTATGCGCCTCATGAAAAAAGATAAAGCAGGCGCCGCTTATGCATTGGGTTTAGCACGTTTAATTATTAGCCAGAAATTGCCAGTGCAATTGCGAGTATTAATTCCCGCGGTTGAAAATGCTGTTTCAGCTTCCAGTTATCGGCCTGGGGAAGTGTTGCGTGCGCATAACGGGAAGACGATCGAGGTGAGTAACACCGATGCAGAAGGGCGCCTAATTTTAGCAGATGCTCTTATTGAGGCTGTGGCGGAGAAACCAAAATGGATTTTTGATTTTGCCACATTAACGGGCGCGGCGCGCGTGGCTTTGGGACCAGAATTACCGGCACTTTTTACCAATAGCGAATCTTTATCGGCGCAACTTTTAGAATCGAGTCTCGCCGTAGGTGACCCAATGTGGCGCTTGCCCCTCTATCAACCCTATCGAGAATATTTAAAAAGCGATGTCGCCGATTTAGTGAATGCGGCCGAGGTCCCCATGGCGGGCGCCATCACGGCGGCTTTATTTTTAGAGACTTTTGTACCTGCCGATCAAGCTTGGGCGCATATTGATCTTTATGCGTGGAATTTTAAGCCTTCCCAAGGCCGCCCTGCAGGCGCAGAAGCACTAGGATTTCGCGGAGTTTTTGAGTTCATCAAAAGACACTGCGTCGACTAAACGCTTAACAAGAAGGAAATGAGTCTTGGATCAAGAAGGAGAATCTGTCATTATTGATAATCAGGTCAGCAATTCCGCTAAAGCAGAAATTGCTAGTAAGTTTACAGCGATTCCTGCTGGAAATTAACGAAGCGTGAAACAGAAGGAAATTTAAAATGGCATGGATTGCATTATTGGTTGCAGTTTGGTTAACGGCATTTTATCGCATTCGCGCTTTATTTTGGATTCCAGCCTTCACTGTTTTAATCTGGATTTTCACACATTTTTTGGCTTTTTCGCTCTTTAGCGCTTGCGTCCTTTGGTTTTTATTGGCGTGTTTTACGGTATTTTTTCTTGCGAGACCCTTGCGTTATCGTTATGTCACGATTCCTCTGATCCTGTGGGTTCAAAAACAGCAGCCAAAATTAGCGCGCAGTGAGCAAGAAGTCTTAGAAGCTGGTGGTTTGTGGTACGAAAAAGAATTTTTTACAGGCGTACCAGATTGGAAAAAATTACTGAATTATCCGAAACCAGAATTAAGCTCTGAAGAGCGAGATTTTTTAGAACACAAAGTAGGCGCGCTTTGTGATTTACTGGATGATTGGAAAATTGTTCACAAAGATAAAGATTTATCACCAGCGGCGTGGGAATTTATTAAGCGTGAAAAATTTTTGGGATTGGGGATAGAGAAGAAATACGAGGGTTTGGGATTTTCACCTTTAATGCATTCAACGGTTGTTGCCACTATTGCTTCTCGTTCTCATAGCGCTGCCATTTCAATAATGGTGCCAAATTCACTCGGGCCTGCCGAATTTATTCATAATTACGGGACCGAGGAGCAAAAAAATTATTATTTGCCGCGTTTGGCAAGAGGCGAAGAAATTCCTTGTTTTGCGCTGACAGCACCCGGAGCAGGATCGGATGCAACCAGCATCAGCGACCATGGCATCGTTTGCAAAGGGGAATACCAGGGCAAAGAAATTCTGGGTATTCGTCTTAATTGGGAGAAACGATATATAACCTTGGCGCCAGTGGCAACCTTAATTGGTTTGGCCTTTAAGTTATTTGATCCAGATCATTTAATAGGCGACAAAAAAAATCTTGGAATTACCTTGGCCTTAATTCCAGCGAATCACCCTGGGATTGAAATTGGTACTCGCCATTATCCGCTGAATTTAGCGTTTATGAATGGCCCGATTCGCGGAAAGGATGTTTTTATTCCGATGGAATGGCTAATTGGTGGGATCGAGCGGCGAGGACAGGGATGGATGATGATGATGGAATGTTTGTCTGTCGGTCGTGGAATTTCTTTACCGGCCTTGGCGACTTCCAGCATACAATTGTGTTACCGAATGACGGGGGCCTATTCGCATATTCGCCAGCAATTTCAGCGTTCGATTGGGGAATTTGAAGGCGTGCAGGAAGCCTTAGCGCGAATTGGGGGTTTTGCCTTTATTTCGGAATCCGCAAGAATTTTCACTGCGCAAGCCGTGGGATTTGATGTTCGTCCCTCGGTGGCATCTGCAATTATTAAATATCATTTGACAGAAATGGCGAGAAAAGCCGTGGCGCATGCGATGGATATTCATGGCGGTCGTGGTATTCAAATGGGCCCTCGAAATTATTTGGGCAATTTGCACGACGGCATGCCAACCAGCATAACGGTGGAAGGCGCGAATATTTTAACGCGAAATTTAATTATTTTTGGGCAAGGCGCTATGCGTTGCCACCCATATTTACGCGGAGAAATTGCAAATGCAGATTCGGAAGATGCTTCTAAATTAAAGGAATTCGATTATTTATTTTTTAAACATGTGGGAATGATTGTGCGAAATTTTTCTCGCACTTTTTGGTATGGCTTAACGAATGCTTTTGGTGCGCATGCTCCAAAAACGAAAAAATTAAATTGGCATTTTCGCCAGCTCAGTCGATTAAGTTCTGTGTTTGCGTTTACCTCTGATTTAACCTTAGCGATTTTAGGCAAGGAATTAAAAATTAAAGAAACTACCTCAGCTCGATTGGGCGATGCTTTGTCTCATTTATACCTGTGCTCCGCAACGCTTAAACACTTTTATGATCAGGGCGAGCCAGACGAACAGATGGTTTATGTGGATTGGAGCACGCAATATTGTTTTTACCAAATTTATCGTGTTTTACAGTTGGTTTTTGAAAACTATCCATGGCACTGGTTTGGCCGCTTAATGCTGTGGTTTTGTTTTCCATTTTCAAAGGGCTATCGATATCCAAAAGACGCGCTATCCTTCCAGCTAGCGGATTCTATGCAGAAAAATATCACATTAAGAGAGACTTTGACTGAGCTTTGTTATATTGGTAAATCCCCAGAAGATCCTTTAGGCAGAATTGAAAAAGCCTTTTTAGCCCAAATCAAAGCGGAGCCCATTTTAAGTAAACTAAAGAAAGGGCTTGCTAAAAGTGAAATAAAAGAGGTTCTTACACTCGCTGAAAAGGCGAAAAAGGCCTATAATTCAGGTGAGATCTCCGAGCTTGAACGAGACCAGCTCATCGAACTTGAAACACTGCAAAGGGATGCTTTGGCGGTTGATGAATTTTCACGTACTTAACAGCATGAGGTAATAAAATGGAAAAATCTGCCAAAATGAAAAGGCAAGCGAATCCTGATCTGCCGCCCGTATATGTGGTTGATGGTGCGCGCACACCTTTTTTAAAGGCGAAGGGAAAACGCGGGCCATTTTCGGCGGCTGATTTAGCAGTTTCTGCGGGACAAGCCGTATTATCACGCCAGCCTTTTTCGCCCACCGAATTAGACGAGGTTATTGTCGGTTGTATGATGCCTTCGGAGGATGAAGCGAATATTGGTAGAATTGTGGCGCTGCGTTTAGGCTGTGGTAATAAAGTACCGGCTTTTACCGTGCAAAGAAATTGTGGCACCGGCATGCAGGCATTGGATTGTGCGATGGAAGATATTCAGCTGGGTCGTGCGCATTTAGTGTTAGCGGGTGGAACAGAAGCCATGAGCCGTGCACCTTTAATTTTAAATCCCCCCATGACGGATTGGATGGCGGATCTTAACGGGGCAAAAACCTTCACGCAAAAAATCAGTGTAATGTTAAGATTTCGCCCTCGTTTATTAAAACCGATCGTTTCAATTATTCACGGGTTGCGAGATCCACTGGTAGGTATGAACATGGGGCAGACGGCTGAACTTCTGGCTCATCAATTTAACATAACTCGCGAAGAAATGGATGAATTTGCCTATGGTAGTGTGGTGCGCTCGATCCGAGCATTGGATGAAAAATTATTAACAGAAATTGTTGCCAGTTATGATCACTCAGGTAAATTCTATAATTTCGATGATGGCGTTCGGCGAGATACGACGCTGGAAAAGCTCGCTAAATTAAAACCTTTCTTCGATCCAAAATTTGGAAAGGTTACCGCTGGAAATAGCTCACAAATTACGGATGGTTCTGCCATGCTGGTTTTAGCGAGCGAAGAAGCCGTGCAAAAATATAATTTAAAAGTCTTAGGCAAAATTGTCGATTCTCAATGGGCCGCTCTTGCTCCTGAAGTGATGGGTTTGGGCCCGGCAATGGCGACGGTTCCACTATTACAGAGAAATCAGCTGCAAATATCCGATATTGATTTTTGGGAAATTAATGAGGCTTTTGCGGCACAAGTGATTGCGTGTTTGAGAGGGTTAGAGGACGAGGCTTTTTGTAAAGAACATTTTGGTTTAAAAAATGCTTTTGGCAAAATTGATCAAACAAAATTAAATGTCGATGGCGGTGCGATTGCTTGTGGTCATCCTGTTGGCACATCTGGAGCGCGTATCGTGCTACATTTATTGCATGTTTTAAAGCGTAATAACGCCAAACGCGGTGTTGCCGCACTGTGTATTGGTGGTGGCCAAGGTGGCGCAATGATTCTGGAAACTGTCTAGGGAAGGGAGCATTTATGTCTGAATATTCATTTCATCATTTTAATTTGGAAACCGATAAAGATAATATTTTGTGGCTGACTTTTGATCGGGAAGGTAAATCCACGAATAGCATGAGCCGCGAAGTGTTCGTTGAGCTTGATCAAATTCTTGATATTATTGAGCAGCAGCCTCCAAGAGGTGTGGTCATTTTATCTGGGAAAAGCAATGGTTTTATTGCGGGTGCGGATATTTCACAATTTATTGATTTACAGTCTCCTGAAGAGGTCTTTGAATATTGCCGAAAAGCACAGATTATTTTTGATAAAATTTCAAGGCTAAAAATGCCGACCGTTGCCATGATTAATGGTTTTTCGATGGGAGGCGGAACGGAGCTAGCCTTAGCGTGTCGATATCGTGTGGCAGAAGAGGGACCAAAAACGATGATTGGTTTGCCCGAAATTCAGTTAGGAATTCAGCCGGGTTGGGGCGGAACTGTTCGCTTGCCTTTATTAATTGGCCCCATAGAGGCCATGAAAATGATTTTACCAGGAGCTTCTTATTCGGCAAAAAAATGCGCTAAATTAGGTATTGTAGATGTTGCTGTGCCTGCGCGACATTTAAAAACTGCAGCCCGTAATTATGTATTAACCGAGCCTAAGCCCCATGAACCAGGATTTTTTACTAGTTTGTTAAATGCAAATTGGCTTCGCCCTTTGGTAGGCAAACTACTGTATCGCAATCTGCGAGCCAAACATATTAATCCTGAACATTACCCAGCCCCCTTTGAGGTGGTCGATCATTGGGTAAATATTGGCGTGAATAATCACGATCAATCGATGATCGCAGAAGCAAAATCCATCGCTAAGTTAATGGTGAGTGAAACCGCGCGTAATTTAGTTCGCATATTCTTTTTAAGAGATAGAATGAAAGGACTTTCCAAAAAAGTGGCCTTTAACCCTACCCGTATTCATGTGGTGGGGGCTGGCACCATGGGTGGAGATATCGCCGCTTGGTGCGCATTACAAGGTTTTCATGTGACTTTGCAAGATCAAACCCCAGAACGCATTGCGCCTGCGATTAAACGCGCTTTTCAATTATATGAGCGAAAATTAAAAGATCCCCGTTTGGTGGCCGCCACGATGGATCGTTTACAGGCGGATATCGATGGTAACGGCGTGGCTAATGCCGACGTCATTATTGAGGCAATTTTTGAAAATTTAGAGGCCAAGCAAGAATTATTTAAATCCTTTGAGCCAAAATTAAAATCTGGCGCTATTTTAGCGACAAATACCTCCAGTTTACCTTTAGAAGATATTGCATCCGTTTTGAATAGTCCGGGCCGATTGGTAGGTATACACTTCTTTAATCCCGTCTCAAAAATGCCATTAGTAGAAGTGGTTCATGGAAAATCTACTTTGGAGGAAACCATTAATAAGGCCATGGCTTTTGTTGGCAAAATTCAGCGTCTTCCATTGCCAGTGGTGTCGCACCCTGGTTTTTTGGTGAATCGAATCTTAACGCCTTATTTCATGGAGGCCTTCGCCATTTATCAGGAAAAAGTGCCGATTGAGCAAGTGGATCAGGCCGCTGTGAATTTCGGTATGCCAATGGGACCCTTAACTTTAGCCGATGCGGTTGGTTTAGACATTCTATATTCCGCCTCTTCTACGATGGCCAGGTATTTTGGTGGAGAAGTATCTCCGAAATTAAAGGAGATGGTAGAGGCCGGAAATTTAGGGGTTAAATCGGGTAAAGGTTTTTACTCCTATCGCAATGGCAAAAAAATAGGCTCCGACAAAAAGGTGGAAATGACACCCGCATTGAAAGAGATTACGGATCGTTTAATTTTAAGGATGGTCAATGAAGCCGTTGCTTGCTTGCATGAAGGCATAGTTACGGATTCCGATTTACTTGATGCTGGCATGATTTTCGGAACGGGTTTTGCACCATTTCGTGGAGGCCCCATTCAATATGCGAAAACTCGTGGAGTCGTTGAGGTGGTATCCACCTTGGAAAAATTCTCAAAACAATATGGTGAACGTTTCAAACCTTATGTGGGCTGGGATTTATTACTTGAGACCACTGGCAAACTGCTAACGAATGGTGATTCGAATGCACAAACCTAAAATTCGCCGAGATTTTTTAAAATTACTACAAATAAGTTTTAAGCATTATTTTGAGATATTAAAAGCGAGTTGGCTTTTCATTTTGCTTTTTGTGATGGCAAAGGACCTGAGCTCTGTATTTTATCATTACTGGAGTTCAGGGTTTCATTTTAGCGCAGATTCCCCTTATCCCTTTTATATCGCCTGGGCAACCGAAGCGGTTGTTGGGTTTTTGCTGATTTTTTTATGGGCTTGTTCACTCCGGGCGGCGGATGATTTTTTGAGTGGGCACGACATTTCCTTGAAAAAAATTTTTCATAGAATATTAACAATATTTCCAAGAATTTTTTTTGCGGTTTTAGCCTTCTTCGCGATTTTTGAAATATTTATGCTTTTTTCCCATGCAGTGGCCGGAAATTCTGTTATTTTTCTCTTTATTCTTTTTTTAATGCCTGTGATGTTTTTGTATGTGCTTTTCTTTTTTGCTATTCCGATCATTATAATTCATAAATCTCAGGTACTCAGGGCATTCCGCAGCAGCGGAGAGTTAGTGGGATTCCAAAACTGGTTCCATTCCTTTGGCTTATATGCCTTAACCTTGTTCTGCGTGTTTTTAATTTATCCTGGCACTCTACACCAGCATGTATTAGCGAATTATTATTTAAATGTTCCATTTGATATTGTTGTCCTTGGAATATTCTTTCCCCTGTTAAATGCCATGATAGTATTATCTGAAAATGATTTTAAGATTTCGTAAAAAAACGCCAGAATTTGGTGGTCAATTCATCATTGTTTTCAATATTTAATTTCCCGAATATTTCGGTTCTTAAGCGATAAATTCGTTTATCACTGAGATGCATAGTCTGTGCGATAGCTTTAATCGAGGCCCCATCGATGAGCTGCGAAGTGACTTCAATTTCTTGTGGAGAAAGCGACAGCAGGGGAAATTCTCGTTCATTTTGTTTGATGATAAATGCCAAGGCATTGGCGGCATCTTCACTAAAATACTCTTGCCCATCTCGTATGATTTTTAAGGCATTAATAAAATCGTTGACCTGTGAAAAGCCCTTTGTCATATAACCTTTTACACCTAATTTCACTAAATTATAAATATAGATGGGGCTTGTACTGGCGCTAACGATTAGAATTTTCATTTTAGGGGAAATTTGCATCAGTTTTTTGGCGATACTAATGCCGCTCAAGTCCGGCAAATGGATATCCAACACCACCAGATCAGGTTTCAGTTGTTGGGCTTGGCGAAGACCATCAACGCCACTTTTAGACTCCGCTACGAGGGCAAAATCCGCCTCTGAGGCAATCACCTGGTTGATAAAGCTACTAAACAGGGTTTCGTCTTCGATTACTAATATATTCGTCATAAAATTTCTTCTCATGTGGTCTACCATAACTATAGTCAATTAACAGGCTGAGAGTGTACAAAATATAGCCAAGACTATTCAATAGGTTCAGATTCTCTTTTTTTGCCTGTTTTTTTCAACCTTAAATAATGTGATAACTACATGAAATTTAATATAAATAGTTGAGATGAAGCCTTTAACTTTCAACAGAAGCTCAATAAATGATCAATTTAAACCCTCCATTCTTTCAAGCCAAAGAGGGGCTTAAATCTAGATTCAAAGGCTTAGGGCGCCTATCATCAGGTAGAGATGCAATTGCTACTCGGGATCGCTGACGGGTTCAGAATCAGCAATTCCCGCTAAAGCGAGAACTGCTACAATCAGAATTGTGTTTGGAAGTTAAAGCTCAAATTTCATTGGGGATTCTGGGGTAGGTTTCTTGTCCACATATTTTTTTTGATGTTCCTTCCACAATCCGTAAAAAGAAGTGGATTGGGGATTTTCTACTTTTGGGGGGCTAAGGACATCGATCTGTTCGGTAATTTTTTTATAGAGATTTCCTTCGCCAAGAAATGGCTTTTTATTTTCAAAGATACCAGAGTCCCGAACTCGCGCCAACCACGCCAATTTAATAGTATTATCATCAATTATGTTGAGCCTTTCTTGAAGAGCGTAATAAATTTTTTCTTGGCCAAATTTTTGAGCGGCGTTTAGAAATTCTTCTTTCTTAACGTTGCTATCGGTAAGTTGTATTAAAAATACATGCGCTAGAATTCGAGCTGGAAAGGGGTTAAGAAGACCGTCGCAAAGAAAACCTCTCAAAAGTGTATGACGAGTGAAGCTCTTTTCCGGGGAGAGATCTACATTGTATTGACTACCTGGGATATTGAAGTGTGATTTTCCAGAAATATAAACTAAATTCTTAAGCCTTCGGTTGGTGTCGGAAATATTGGCCTTTTCAAGGTCTTCCGGCGTTTCTATTTTGCCTTCGAATAAAACTATAGAATTTAGTAGGCGATTATAGAGAATGAGTTCACGATGATTGAAATTTTCTAAAATATAGTTTTGTGTTTTTTTTACGTTTGGAAAAGAACTAAAGAACCCTAATTTTATTGATAGAAAGTAAAAATCATAAGTTACAGGTCGGCGTGGAAAGTTAGTTGAAAAAAAAGAAAAGAGTTCTTTGGCTTCTATTTTATTACTTGTGTCCCCTGTGTGATTTTTGGGGTCCCAGATTATTAAAGACATGTCGAGTGGAATATTCAATTGCATCAGTCGAAGTATAAAATTTGAATTGAGCTTAATGGCTCTAATAATCGTTTCAAAGTTGGGCTTGCAATAATGGTGGAGAAAATCAAAAATTTGGTTATTGTTGGCCAGAAGCAAATATTCTGGTTTTACGATGGCACCATTTTTGATTAAAATTTCGAGTATTTTTTGCGATGCAGGAAAATGCGTATGGAGCACATGTTGAATTAGACTTGCTCCATCGATTTCTTCATTGAAGTCAATTTTCACATCGGGAAACAATGCTTGATGAGTGCTGAGTAGAAATTCCAGGCTCTTATCTGCACCAGTTTGGCAGGCTTGAATCAAATTGTGAGTGGGGTTAACGGTATTGGGGGCTTTTTCCGCGTCATCGGGTAAACTTTTTTTCATGTATAAACTCCAAAATTAGACATGAGACTAGCATTGCACTATGAACAATTCAATCTCACCTTAATCAATATCAGCAACAGCAATTGCCGCTTTAGCGGGAACTCCTGGTTGCTTCCTATTGTCCTGTGTTATTCTTCCTGAAAATTCAAAAGGGACAAATATGGACATACTCATCGCAGGAGTGGATGAAGCAGGGCGTGGGCCTTTAGCGGGGCCTGTGGTGGCGGCTGCTGTGATTTTGGATCCTAAGCAGCCGATTCAGGGCTTAACCGATTCTAAAAAACTCTCAGAGAAAATGCGGGAAAAACTGTATGCTGAGATAGTGGCTAAAACCATTTCTTATGGCGTGGGCTTTGCTGATGTTCAAGAAATTGACACGGTGAATATTCTGCAAGCTACATTATTGGCGATGAAACGGGCAGTAGAAAATTTAACTAAAACTCCAAGTTCGGTTTGGATTGACGGTAATTGTGCGCCCAAAATAGCTTATCCCACGAAAACGATCATTGGGGGCGATTTGCTTGAACCCTGTATTAGTGCCGCCTCTATCGTTGCAAAGGTTACGCGGGATAGAATCATGCTTGATTATGACCAAAAATACCCGCAATATGGCTTTAGCGCGCACAAAGGTTATGGAACGGTGCTGCATCTCGAAGCGCTTGAAAAATTTGGAGCCTCGCCCATTCATAGGCGAAGTTTTGCTCCAGTAAAACAAGCACTTTTAAAAAGTGCGGGAGAGGGTTACTGAGGGGTATGAAAAATAAAAAACATATTGTAGTCATTGGAGGCGGCCAGTCGGCAGAGCACGAAGTTTCACTTCTATCGATGAAAAATGTAGTGGCGGCACTCGACTCCGAGAAATATCACGTCGCCGTCGTTTATATCAGCCAACAAGGTGAATGGTTTTATTACGGTGGCTCAGACGATTTTAATTTTAAAAAATTAAAATCCACGCAAGAACTCATTCCCATTACTCTGAATTTTTCCGATCGATCGAAACCTTTCCAAACTCTGGATGGACTTCGCCAATTTCCCTGCGATTGTGTATTTCCCATTATTCATGGAACGGGTGGAGAAGATGGCACCTTGCAAGGTTTATTAGAATTACTGAATGTTC
This sequence comes from uncultured Gammaproteobacteria bacterium, assembly GCA_963711375.1. Taxonomy (GTDB): domain Bacteria; phylum Pseudomonadota; class Gammaproteobacteria; order Coxiellales; family Coxiellaceae; genus CAVQDV01. The sequence continues at coordinate 187,411 of CAVQDV010000005.1, read as the reverse complement.
CCTACGTCGGAGCGGGCGTTTTAAGCACGGCTTTATGCATGGATAAACACATGGCGAAGTTGGTTTTGCGAGCAGCGGGCTTAAAAGTATTGGACTGGCAAACGATCAATCATTTCGAAAAAAATCACTACACCTACGAAGATTTAACAAAGCGTTTTGGGTCCATTATGTTTGTGAAGCCGGCGAATTTAGGCTCTTCTATAGGCGTTACAAAAGTGCGCAATAAATCCGAATTTGAGCAGGCTGTTAATTTGGCCTTTAATTACGATTCAAAAATATTAATAGAACCCTTTTGCAGAGCCCGCGAAATAGAATGTTCTGTATTAGGGAATGAAAATCCAAAAGCCTCTTTACCAGGCGAAATTCTACCAGTTGAAGCCGAATTTTATTCTTATGAAGCCAAATATATCGATGATGAAGGCGCGAAGGTGATCACACCAGCCGATTTAACGGCTACGCAAATTTCAAAAGTGCAGACCCTGAGCGTAGCTGCTTTTAAAGCCTTGGGCTGTGAAGGCATGGCACGCGTGGATTTCTTCGTAAAAGAGGAAGACGTCTTTATTAGTGAACTCAATACGCTTCCAGGTTTTACCAATATTAGCATGTATCCCAAAAATTGGGCCGTAAGTGGTTTGCCCGAGAATGCCTTAGTGGATCAATTAATTGATCTGGCTTTTGCGCGATACACAATGCGCCAGTCTTTTGTGCGTTCTCGCGACACGCTACAGGCTGTTCCCTTGCAATCCCAATGAGCGCAGCAAACCCACCATTTATTCATTTAAAAACGCACAGTGAATATTCATTATGCGACGGTATTTTACGCATAAAATCGCTTATCCAAAAAACGAAGCTTACCATGCCGGCCATTGCGATTACGGATCATATCAATTTATTTGCCCTGGTAAAATTTTATACGGCAGCGACGGAAGCTGGAATTAAACCCATTGTCGGCGCGGATTTAATTTTGCAGGAAAATGAAGAACGATTTGTGTTAACGGTACTTTGTCAAAATCAAGAAGGCTATCATAATTTAACGCGTTTAATATCGCGTGCCTATGTCGATGGACAAGTTAATGGGGATCCCCTCATTGTGAGGGAATGGCTTGAAGAATTTAATGGCGGATTAATTATTTTATCTGGCGCACAATTTGGTGATGTAGGCCAAGCGCTGGTGAATCGTAAAACGGAAGTCGTTGAATCTCGTCTAGCATTTTGGAAGCGTCATTTTCCCAATCGGTATTATTTGGAATTACAGCGAGTGGGGCGCCCCAATGAAAATGAATATATTGCGGGCGCCATTGAAGTGGCTACTCGATGTAATATTCCAGTGGTGGCAAGCAATGATGTTCGTTTTCTCGAGCAAGAAGACTTTGAGGCGCATGAAGCTCGCGTCTGCATTCATGATGGGTATGTACTTGCCGACACGCGACGTCCGCTGCGTTACACGGCTCAGCAATATTTAAAAAGTCCCGAAGAAATGGCTCAATTATTCGCCGATATTCCAGAGGCCTTGGAAAACACGATTGAAATTGCGAAACGCTGCAGCTTGCCTTTAATACTTGGCGAATCTTTTTTACCCAAATTTCCAGTGCCCAATAATATAAGCGAGCCTGAGTATTTGACAGCCTTGGCAGAGGATAATCTTGAAAAATATTGGCAAAGTCGCCCGGAGCTTTCTGATAAAAAAACGGAATATGTTGATCGCTTAAAGCGAGAATTGGGCGTTATTATTCGCATGGGATTTTCTGGGTATTTTTTAATTGTAGCAGACTTTATCAATTGGGCTAAGCGAGAAAATATTCCGGTGGGCCCGGGCCGGGGTTCGGGCGCGGGTTCTTTGGCAGCCTTTGTCTTAGGGATCACGGCACTCGATCCACTGGTTCATGAATTATTATTCGAACGCTTTTTGAATCCCGAGCGGGTATCCATGCCCGACTTTGATATTGATTTTTGCATGGAAAAACGCGATCGCGTGATCGACTATGTGGCGAATCAATATGGCCGAGAAGCAGTTTCACAAATTATTACGTTTGGCACGATGGCGGCTCGTGCTGTCGTGCGTGACGTAGGGCGCGTATTAAATATGCCTTATGGCTTTGTGGATAAAATTGCAAAATTAATTCCCTTCGAAATTGGTATGACACTTGAAAAAGCGATGGAACAAGAAATTCAGCTTAAAGATCGTTATACAAAAGAAGAAGAGGTGAGCACTTTAATTGATTTAGCAAAATCATTAGAAGGCATTACGCGTAATGCGGGTAAGCATGCGGGTGGTGTAGTAATTGCGCCAACAAAATTAACGGATTTTGCCCCACTTTTTTGTGAACCCGGCGGTGTGAATTTAGTTACGCAATTTGATAAAGATGATGTCGAAGCGGTTGGTCTAGTCAAATTCGACTTTTTAGGTTTGCGAACCTTAACCATTATTGATTGGGCGCTGGATACCATTAATAAAAAAAGAAAAGAACCGCTCAATATTGAAAATATTCCATTGAATGATCCTGATACTTTTGCGCTTTTGCAAAAATGTCAAACAACGGCTGTTTTCCAGCTAGAATCACGGGGCATGAAGGATTTAATCCGCCGCATACAGCCCGATAATTTTGAAGAAATAACCGCTTTGGTGGCTTTATTTCGACCTGGACCGCTACAGTCTGGAATGGTAGATGATTTTATTGATCGGAAACATGGTCGCTCCCGCGTGGATTATGCTCATCCTGAATTAGAGCCTATTCTAAAATCGACTTATGGGGTTATTTTATACCAAGAACAAGTTATGCAAATTGCGCAGACTTTAGCGGGCTATTCCCTGGGAAGTGCCGATATTTTACGTCGTGCGATGGGAAAGAAAAAACCTGAGGAAATGGCGAAGCAGCGTGAATTTTTTATTTCAGGTGCGGAAAAGCGAAATATCTCAAATGATATTTCGGCGCATATTTTCGACTTAATGGAAAAATTTGCTGGCTATGGTTTTAATAAATCTCACTCTGCTGCTTATGCGCTCATTGCGTATCAAACCGCTTGGTTAAAGACTCATTTTCCCGCGGAATTTATGGCGGCGGTGCTATCTTCGGATATGGATAACACCGATAAAGTGGCGGGTTTTATCGAAGAATGTCAGCATATGAAATTGCGCATTAATCATCCAAATGTGAATCGTGGATTTTATAAATTTACGGTGAATGATGAGGGCGAAATCGAATATGGTATAGGGGCGATAAAAGGAGCTGGTCTGGCAGCAATTGAATTAATTGTTTCCGAGCGAGAATGCCATGGTGATTTTCCGAATTTATTTGAATTTTGTCAGCGACTTGATATTCACAAGGTCAATCGCCGCGTATTAGATGCCTTAATTTATTCCGGCGCGATGGATATCTTTCAGGTTCCTCGTGCGCGCATTTTTGCCTCGATTGATAAAGCCCTTAAATTCGCTGAGCAAGAGGCCCGAAATCGCTTAATGGGCCAAGTAGATTTATTTGCAGGTGTTCCGGCAGATGATCGTGATTCGGATTATGTGGAAGCCTCCAACTGGGATGAGCTTACGCAATTAAAATCCGAAAAAGCGGTATTAGGCCTGTATTTAAGTGGACATCCTTTGCATGCTTACCAGGCTGAGATTAAATGTTTTGGCACGGTAAATATAGTGGATTTAGCCAGACATCGTCAGCAGCAAGTTTCTATTGCAGGCATTTTAATAAGCCTTCGAAAATTAATTACGCGTTCGGGTAAGCGGATGGCCGTGGCGACCTTTGAGGATCAAACTGGTCGTTCAGAAGTGGCTATTTTCAGTAAATTATATGACAGCATGATGATGCAGCTCGAAATCGACCATGTTTTCGTCGTGAAAGCTAAAGTGGAAGACGATGAATTTACAAAGGGCGTAAGGCTTGTCGCTGAATCTATGCAATTATTAGACGATTTACGAGAAAAAGCGATAAAGCGATTGGTGATCACAGTCAAAAGTCACGACGAAGTCGAAAGTTTATTAAGCCATTTACCGTCCTTACTGGAAAGTAATCGAGGCGGCCACTGTCCCATATTCATTGATTACAAAGGCGAGGGCGCAAATGCCCACTTGAAATTAGGCGATACGTTTAACGTGTCGGCGAGTGCGCGATTAATTGAGTCATTGAAAAAAATCTGTGGCCACGAAAGTGTGTTAGCGGAATATACTTAGTTTTACCGAGGGGGGGAATCGAACCCCCATGATGTCACCACCACCGGATTTTGAGTCCGGCGCGTCTACCAATTCCGCCACCTCGGCAAGAAGGGGCTAGTATACCAGACCTCAATCCATGAGCAAGCGGCTTTAGCGTATTTGTGAAGTGCTCACGTGTTCCTCAAAATTTAGGTATAATTCAGCTATGAAAAACAAGGAAAGCAGACAGAGTCTACAAGATCAGTATGCGGCTAAGAGCATATGCTTTGGCTGTGGGCCCGCTAATTCTCATGGATTTCAGATTAAAAGTTTTGTTGAGGGTGATCAAGTGGTGGCTCAGTATCTTCCAAAGCCTTATCATCATGCATTTCCTGGAGTTTTAAATGGTGGAGTGATTGGCACTCTACTGGATTGCCATTGCAATTGGGCGGCGTGCTGGTATTTGATGCTGGAAAAGAAATTGGATGTTCCACCTTGCACCGTTACCTCAGAATTCACTATAAAATTACTACGACCAACGCCTACCCATGTCCCCCTTAAATTAACCGCCACACTTGTTGAAATTAAAAATAATACTGCAAAAATAAAGGGGCTGCTTTCAGCCTCTGATAAAATTTGCGCTACCTGTGATGCTATTTTTGTGGCTGTTTCACCCGACCATCCCGCCTATCATCGGTGGTGAACACGCATTCATTTCAGTGAAAAGCTAAATTTATAGGTTTGGATGAGTCCGTGGCCTCGTCAGAACTGTCGAGGTCTTCTTCATCCTCATCCGAATTTTCGTTAGAATAAGCGGGTTCTAAATAGTTTTTCTTCAAAGCCGCTGTATAAAGTTCTTGTAAAGAAAGAAGGGTATCTTTTAATTCCCCTTGAAAATTTTCCGGGAGTTCTTGATCGATTCCGCAAAATTGGGCGACTTTTTGGAGGCATGTTGTTTCACCACTTAATAATTCAGCTTGAATGGCTGTCAAATTATAATTGGCTTTTTTAAGTGCTTCCTCGATAATCTCTTTTTTATCATCATAGAAACAAACCTTACTCCGTTTTAAGTCGCGGCAATCTTGGTTTAATAAAAATTCAATCTGAAGATATTTTCGATAATCGGGTAGAAGTCTATTCAATTTTTTTAACGCTAGAAATGCATAATATTGTACACTCTGGCTATTTTCGTTGCAAAAATATCCATTCAAACCCGCTAGAAGGAAGTCTTGTTTTTTTCCAGTGATTATTTTCAAGATATCTAACACCTCCTCCGAATCTCTATCGCTCGCCGTCACAATATAAAGCCGAATATCGGGGTGAAGCATGGTCCACAAAATAATCGCTTTAATGAGGGATCTTCTGAGGCAGGCTTCTGGAAAGCCTTTTTTTAAAACAAAGTCCTCATTGATGCTAAGTTTTTTGAGCTTTGGGTTTTGAATCGATGTTACTATGGTTTCATCTAAATCCAAAACGAGTATTTTCTCTCCTTTAAATTCTTGTAAGGCTTCTTTGCGTAATTTCACCCGGATCATATCATCGGCTATAAAATCCAGTGGTTTTAGGGCTGAATGATCTAATGCCAACAAACAATTATGCAAGGGTTCGTTAAAATGTTGCTGAAGTAGTACGTAAACTTCTAGGATGAGCTCGGGTTTATGATATCCCAGAAAATGTAAAAAATTAGCATGATTATTTCGTTTATCAATTGTAAAAATTCCCAATTCGCAAAAAACCTGCTTTTTTTTGGAGCTATCAAAATGTATCAAACACTGTTCAATTAAATATAAGATGCATTCACGATTTTTGCTGATAATCGCATAATGAACGGGTAGTAGATCCCAGAGACTAAATTCAAGTAGGTGTGTAAACGAAGTAAAAATGGATTTTTCTTGAGAGTAAGCTGAAAAAATTTCTTTAATTAAGTCAATTTGTCCTATAATGCAGGCTTTATGAAGTAACGCAGGGCACCACATTTTACGAAATTCGGTATGCCTACGCATTTCCTGTAAAAATAATATGGAGGCTTTGACATGATTATTTTTTAGCAAGAAAACAATGGGGTAATTTTCTCTAATCTTTGTTTCGACCAGATTGAGCAAGGTATTTTTTTGTTTAAAAATATTAGATAAAAAGATTATCAGATCTTCGACTGGTGCATCTTGACCATAGGCGTCATTGAGCAGCACGTGCATTAAAAGTTCCTTGTCCTCATCCAGGCTTAGGCTTAACAGTTTTTGAATATTTTCCTCTAAAGGTTCAAGGAAGGCTTCTATCGCCTCTTGATAAATCCTTGGAGGTGGGATTAATTCATCTTCGTCTGAACTTGACTCATTGCTGGCATCTGTACTTCGCATTCTCTACCTCAACTCTCTTAAAATATACTGGAAATAGACGAAAAATGTCAATTTAATCAATTATATTTTTGAACTTTTATGATAATTTTGTAATATTTCTATTTCCGCGTCGGTGCACACGGTTCTTGTTGCCTTTCGCGCAATAAACAGCGCCAACTCTTTTGGTAATTTTCCGAAATTAGATTCTTTTCGATATTTTTGGATGCACATCAATGTCACAAATATTTTGTAGAGCGCATGTATTTCAAAAAAATTATTCCTTAGCGCTTCAGAAATAAGTGCAATAAGTGTTTTTACTGCAATATCATCGGAAATTTTAGAATTAACCCAAAGGTGGTAATTTTCTTCATGTTCACCTCTCCAATAGCTGATGGGATTCTGATCATTTATTTTTAATAAGCACTGGTTGAGTAATTGGCTTAAAAAATTTCGGGTATATAAGGTTTTCGATTTCTCAATATAAATGGATAACTTTTTATAAAATTCAATATTCACGACGGGAAAAAGAGCGCTAGAAAGCCACTGAAGCGCTTTTTCTTGTGTCTCTTTATCGACGGCATCAAAATCAGATTCAATGCGTTTGCATCCAAAGGGACTAGATTGTGGATATATTAAAACTTCGTAGGCAATGGTCCTGTGTATGTCTCCAAAAAATCTCATCATTAACCTCTATGCGTCAAATCATCCTTTATTTTATGTGATTGTTGTAAGCGAGATAGTAGTCGAGATCCCAGGCGAATTCAAATATTTTGGAAGGGGCAATAAAGAGCTAAGGTAGGCTAATTCATAAAAAGCAAGGGGAATCTTAAGGGAGCATTAAGAATACACTCTGGATTTAATTATTTTTTTCCGATTCAGAAAATAAGCTGACAACCCGAATTTCGAGGCGTATAATTCTGCCACGAAATTGATATTTTTTGAATGAAAAAGAGGTGAACAAATATGAGAATTGAGAGAACTAAGGCCAGTTTGGAAAATGAAAAAAAGTTTTGGGAGATAGTAGGAACTGCATTGGAGGCACTTGGTGGTGGAGTCACGGCAGGATATTTAGCAAAGTTTCTAAAAGCCCTTACCGAAAATTCTGATCTTAATTTTATATTGCGTCACATAGGACCAGCCGCCGCTGGCGGGCTCCTTTTCGCTTTAATTGGAACACTTATCCGATTCGAGAAAAAATACTTAGAAACTTCACTTGAGGTAGAAAGCCGCCCTACTAGAGGGGAATATTTTAAAAGTGGCCAACATGACTCTACTCGTTTTGGGGTGAACCTTTGGACAGTGGGGGGGCTTTCGTTTGCTGCTTTCACCGCGTCTTTAGAATTGTCAAAAAACCTACCTAATCCCGCTTCGCAAGTTATTTCTGTGACTATTGGCGGTGCTGGAATTATGCATGGTAATAAAGTTGCGAATTTAGGCTTTGATAGCTTGAAAATCCTGCAAATTTGGATAGTGCTAGGCGGTTTTGCGCTGGGCGGTTATGCGGCTGAAAAATTAACGGTTGAGGGAAATCTTTCCATAAATGTGCTTGAGAATGTTATCCAGCCAACTTTAGGGGCAATCGTAGCGGCTGGTTCATCTTTTGTATGGAATTTGCTCATGGAAGCCGCTAAGAGTGTCTATACTAACCGCAATAGTCTGTTTGCTTGTTGTTCTTGCAAGAAAAAACTCCCGCCCAGAGGGGAGGCTACTCAGACTGAAGATGAAGAAACGAACCCTCTTTTAGTGGAACAAGAAAATAACCCTCAGTGGGTGGTAATCAATAAATAAATAAGTTCTAAGATAAACCAAACTGGCCGGCTTGGAATAAAAATTTCAAGTCGGCCATTTTTTTTGCTAGAATATCCTGCAATTACAAATTTCATAGGAGATGAAAATGGACAAAAAAATCGTTATTGCAGCGGCGAAAGCCTTTCTAGCCTTATCAACAGTGGGCATTGCAAGCACGGCACTTATGACTAACGCCTTGGCGGCAACACCAGAAATGGTAAAATGCTACGGCATCGTTAAAAAAGGGATGAATGACTGTGCAACGGCAAGCGCCTCTTGCGCCGCTTCTGCCACAAAAGACAGCCAACCAGACGCTTTTCTTTTTGTACCAAAAGGCCTGTGCGAAAAAATTGTGGGCGGTAATTTAAATCCACCAAAAGAACAAAAATAAGGGATTATTTCAATGAAGCGTAATTGGTTTTTAAAATTAATAAGTGCACTCGTATTTTCAGGTTTTATATTTTCCGCGCAAGCGGCGGATACCTTTAAACTTGATCCGATGCACAGCTATGTCCTCTGGTACATCGATCATTTTGGTTTTTCTACGCAGGTCGGAAAATGGTTGGCCAGTGGTACTTTAATTCTCGATAACAATCATCCCGAAAATGACAAACTCGAGGCCAGCGTTCAAGTCGCCAATGTAGTAACAGGAATTGATGAGCTCAATAAACATCTTCAAAGCAAGCTCTTTTTTGACGTAGCTCAATTTCCAGTGGCGACGTTTAAGAGTGATTCCGTGAAGATGACCAGCAAAACGACGGCTAGGGTTCAGGGTATGCTCACGCTGCATGGGGTGACTAAGTCTGTCACCTTAGATGTGACCTTATTGAAAGAAGGAGAGAATCCCGTCACAAATAAATATACAGCGGGATTTCGTGCAAGCACTACGTTGAAGCGTTCTGATTTTGGTATTTCAGCCCTCTTGCCAGGTTTGGGTGATTCGGTAAAAATAACCATTGGGGCTGAAGCGAATAAAGTAGAAGCAAAATAAGCATGGTAACGCAATTTTTTTCTGTGGCATTAATTTCTTTGTTAGGGGCCATGTTACCGGGCCCCGATTTTGCGATCGTCACCAAAAATAGTCTTTTTCACTCGAGAAAATCAGGTTATTTTACATCTTTAGGTGTTGCTACAGCCATTATGGTTCACATGAGCTATTGTGTCTTAGGTCTTGCACTTGTTATTTCAAGCTCCCTACTCCTCTTTAGTTTAATTAAATACGTAGGGGCTACCTATTTAATTTATTTAGGGGTAATGTCTCTTTTTTCTAAGCAATCTAAAAAGATTTTTTCAAGTAATGGTGAATTGAAGAAATCCGAAATCTCAAATTTTGCCTCTTTTCGGCAGGGCTTTTTGTGCAATTTACTGAATCCCAAAGCGACTTTATTTTTCCTTTCTCTTTTTACGGTGATTATTAAACCTGGCACTCCCTTCAGCGCCCAAATCGTATATGCCTCAGAAATTGTGCTGATCGCCATGGCTTGGTTTTGCACCCTAACGGTTATTCTTTCACACCCCTACATTAAGCACTCTTTAGAAAAAGCCGAGAAATACATTGCTAAAATTCTCGGTGTTTTTCTGATTGGTTTCGGCACCGTCTTGGCTTTTGTGAAGCACTAAATTTAGGCGCGAATTAAGTTCAGAAATTCTGCGCGAGTTCGGTCATTTTTTCGGAAGAGACCGAGCATCATAGAGGTGATCATCGAAGAATTTTGCTTTTCAACGCCGCGCATCATCATGCAAAAATGCTGGGCTTCTATGATCACTCCAACGCCCCTAGCGCCTGTTACACTCATAATACATTCCGCAATTTCCTTCGTTAAATTTTCCTGAATTTGCAGGCGTTTCGCGAACATATCAACGATGCGAGGTATTTTAGAGAGACCCAAGACTTTTCCGTTTGGAATATAACCAACATGACATTTTCCAGTGAAGGGAAGAATATGATGCTCGCAGAGAGAATAAAGTTCTATGTTTTTGACAATTACCATCTCGTCCATATCAGATTCAAAGACGGCATTATTAATAATTTCCTCAAGTTTAACATCATAACCGCTGGTCATAAATTCAATAGCTTTTGCGGCACGAAAAGGAGTTTTTAGTAAGCCTTCTCGATTAGGGTTCTCGCCAACAGTCTCTAAAATTCTGTGAAAAGATTCAGAAATTATTTGATCTCGATTTTTGATTGTCATAGGTTTACCCCGGAGGCCATTGCATCTGTCGGCCAGCCAAAAGGTGCAAATGGATATGAAAAACAGCCTGTCCACCGCCTGAGCCTATATTCATTAATACGCGATAGCCATTTTCATCTACACCAAGGTCCTTGGCGATTTGTTTGGCGACGAGCATCATTTTTCCAAGAAGGGCTTGGTGGGTATCACGCGCGTCATTTAATGTAGCGATATGTTCGCGAGGAATAATTAAAATATGATGCGGAGCCTTTGGGTTCAAATCGTTAAACGCTATAATTTCAGGGTCTTCATAGATCAAGGGGCTCTCGATTTCGCGAGAAACAATTTTGCAAAAAATACAGGTCATTAGTGCCCACTCTCCACGTTATCTTTGAGTTGAACGGTTTTTAATAGTAGGGCTAATGGTATCACTGAAAGAAATAAAAGCGAAATAGTTAGGGAGACAAAAGCAAACGAAACCATCGAAGCGTGTTGATTCAGAATATTGGCGATAACCTGAGGAGTTTGGGGACTTTGCAGGTTCATGTGAGAGCCAGTGAGCCAGCGATATAGATTTGGGTTTATGTTTGAAATATGTCCAACTAAGGCGTACCAAGTGGTTTGAGTGTGCCTTGTCAGAATGGTGGTAAATATCGCGATGAAAACTGAGGTACCCAGCATTCGAGCGTAGGCATAGAGAGAAGCACCCTCAGTAATATCTTGCGGGGCCAGAGTTGCAAGGGTATAAATATTATTGGGAACCATAAAGAAACCCAAGCCTAACCCGATCAGGCTATTGGCTTTGACAAAATAATATTGAGAGGCCTCTAAGTTAAGCGAGGATAATTGCCAAGCTCCAAGAGCTGAGAGACACAAAGCCAGGCTAATCAGAAATTTCGCGTTGATACGTTTAATTAACATTCCTGAAAGCACCATGCTAAGCACGCTAGCGAGTCCGCAAGGAGACATGGTGTAGCCAGCTTGGAGAATGGGATAATTGAAGATAGTTTCTAAAATAACGGGCTCTAGAATGAGAATGCTAAATAAGCCTCCACAGTAAACTGCCATTAATATTGAGCCTAGGGCAAAATTTCGATCCTTATAGAGGGCCAAGTGAAGAAAAGGTTTTTCGTAGGCTAGGCAGCGGATGAGAAATAATGAAATAAATAAAACACTGCTTATGCTGAGACATAAAATCAAGGTTGATGAAAACCAATCTTTCGGGTTGCCTTGATCGAGAAAACATTGAAGTGAGCCTACCCCTAAAACCATGAATAAAAGCCCAATTTTATCCAGTTTTAATTTAGTAATTGGGGTGTCTTGCACAAAGAACCAAGTGAGGGTTAATGCGGACAAACAAATGGGAACGTTAATGTAAAAAACCCAGCGCCAGGACCAATTTTCAGTAATAAATCCTCCAAGCACAGGGCCCAAGGCTGGTGCGGACATGATGCCGATTCCCCAGATTGCCATCGCCTTACCTTGTTCAGAAAGCGAATAATTTTGCTTCATGATGGCTTGAGAGAGAGGAATGAGTGCGGCACCGAAAGCACCTTGAAATAATCGAAAAAAAACCATGACCGATAAAGATTCAGAAAGCCCACAGAAAAATGAACTAATCATAAATCCGACAATATTTATTAATAATAATTTTTTTTGTCCCAATCTCGCCGACAAATAACCTGTGAGTGGAATCATGATTGCAGAAGCCACGACATAGGAGGTCAGAATCCAGGTTATTTTTTCTTGATTGGCGCCTAAAGCAGGCATCATGGAAGGCAAAGAAACATTAACAATCGTGGTGTCAAGCACTTCTAAAATAGCCACAGCCATGACCGTTACAATTAATATCCAACGAGGATAAGTGGATTCAGATTTCACTGGAATACTTGAGTTCATTCAGAATTTGTCGTGTTAATCGTCACCACTGCACTGGCGCCGACTCGAAGAGGGAAATTAGGATCCGTGTCCATGATATTCACTCGGACCGGAAAACGCGCCGTGACTTTAACCCAATTTCCAGTCGCGTTTTCTGAAGGTAAAAGCGAAAAACTGGCTCCGCTCCCACGGCTAACATTGTCCACGACACCATGAAATTCATGATTGGGGTAAATATCCACTACAATAATAGCTTTTTGTCCATGTTTAATGCGTTCTAAAGCAGTTTCTTTAAAATTCGCTTCAACCCACCATTGTCTTGTACCAATCAGTGAAAATAGAGTTTGGTAAGCCGAGACGGCGGCGCCGGGTCTCAAGTCTAATTTTACGATATAGCCATCTTCTGGAGCCTTTACCACAGAATATTCCAAATCCAATTTGGCTTTATCTAAATTACTTTTCGCGATTTTTAAGTTGCTTTCGGCCTGATCCCCGAGGGCGGGTGGCTGCAAGCGCTCAGCCACTAAAGTCATCGTGCGAGCCGCGGATTTTTGATTATTAATATAATCGGCTAGCGCACGATCATAGGCAATTTGGAAAGGGCGGCGATCGAGGCTAAATAAGACATCATCTTTTTTAACATGTTGCAGGTCATGCACGTTGACTTCGGCAACCGAGCCGGTTACCTGGGGCGCAATTTGGACAATATGGGCTTTTACGTAGGAATCATCGGTACTGGGATAATATTTTTCATGATGTAAATACAATCCGACTGCCAAAACAAGGGCGAGAATAATCGCTATAGTTATAAATAAGCGATAAATCCCTTTTACCATCCGTTATACCCCCTGAACCAAATTAAATAATAGCCTAAACAAAGGCCTGGGTCGAGCTTCTAGAAGACAAGGAGGTTCAGCTTTAGCGGGAACTCCTTTCACAGAGGCCACTTCTCTAAGGCAATTTTAGCTTGCTGATAGCCCAGTTCCATAATGTCCTTATATTTGTCGAAATCGAACAACTTATAATTGTTTAATTCTAACAAAATACACAAATCGGCCCGCTTGGCTTGGTTGATTTGCTGATTTTCTTCAGAAAGTGCAAATGAACGGGCTAATATTGCATCAATTCGTGGGACATTTATTTTTTTCGAAAAAGGATTGAGTTTATTTCTTAGTATAGCCCACCCAGATAAATCTGTCGCACCGAAATCAGTGGACAAACCCTCCCTTTTTTTCGCAAGTCTAGAGGCTATCACTTTACCAGCATCAAACTTCTGAAACATGACACTCACCGGTAAATTATTTAAAAGAGCACCATCAACAAATAAATTGCCCTTAGAAAACAAGGGCGGATAAATCCCAGGTATAGTAGCACTAGCTCGTATGGATTCCCATATTAATCCAGAATCATGAACGTTGATTTCACCGCTCGTAATATTCGTTGAGACACAAAAAAATCTTCTTGGAAGCTCTTCAATACGGGATTCACCAAATGCTTCTTTAAAACCGTCCACCAAATTGCGAGCCGTGGATATTGAAACATAGGGGAAAGTGGGTTTGAACTTGGTACTTCTTTGGGCGATGGGCAGATACCGTTCTTCTATCTCTTCCGCGCTCAAGCCCATTGCAATGGCGCCTCCAACGAAAGCCCCTGCACTAGTACCACCAACAAGATCGATGGGGATATTTCGTTCTTCTAATGCCCTAAAAAGTCCCATGTGCGCGCAAGCCAGCGCACCTCCTCCAGCCAATACCAAGCCAATACTTTTCCCGGTGATGAAACGAGCTAAGCGATCGAAATCTTTTTGTTGATCCAAAATCACATGATGGTAATTTGCTAATTCATGTTTAATGATCCAGGAATACATGGGTTCAAATTTTTCACTAGAGGATTTTTTTAAAATCACTAAACTCGTTCTTTGCAAAACACTATTATTTTCGAGGATATATTGTTGGATGTTGTGTTTGCTTTCTTGTGTTGCGTCTTTATCATTAATTAAATATACGACGTCGGATTGACGAACAAAGAGTTCAGTGATGTTAGAAAATTGGTAGTCTGGAATATAAATTATATATTTAAAATTGGTCTCGAGATCGTTTAACCACTGAAAAATCCCTTCCAAATTTTCTTTAAATTTTTCCTTTACCATTTTTGCGGTAATTAATTGAATAGAGCCATGCTTTTCAAGCGCGGCAAGTAATTTATTTTTGAAAGTATCGAAAATAGGCGACAAAGACATCGGTAGGAGTGTTATCGTGGCGATTTTTTTCCCCGATTTTTCCTTTTTTTCGAAAGTGAGTACTCGAGCCAGAGATCCTTTAGCAATATTAAGCGCCGCTTCTGGATACTGTTTTGCAAATTTGAGGAAAACATTGTTGGTTAATTTTATTAAAATGGTATCCCGAATCGCCTTGACGGTTGCCATTCTGGGCTGATTAATTAAAACCGCAATTTCGCCAACACTATCTCTAGCGCCTAGTTCGCCAATAATTTTTTGCTTATTATTTACCGTTTTAAAGACTCGAAGACGCCCCGTGTAAACAATGAACATTTCTTCGCCAATATCGCCTTCTTGAACGAGGACTTCCTGGCTAAGCAAAAATATAATCTCTAATTCTTGTGCCAATTTTAAAATCGAATCAGGGTCCACTTCCCGAAACATATCCGTAGCACTTAAAAACTCGGCCACAAGTTTTTTTGAGGGTTCTTGGAAACTTTGCATTGATTACAATCCATTATAAAAAATACCTGAAAATAGTAGGTTATGCTAAATAATGTCTATTTGCAAATGAATGCGGGCTTAGGGGTGGGAAGTGAGGTATTGGGTAAGTTTTTGTATTTCTGGTTCTGATAGCGAAAGACCAAATTTTGTGCGGCGCCAGAGAATATCATCGGCAGTCATTGCCCATTCTGTCTCGATCAGAAAATCCACTTCGCGTTGATAGAGATCCTCTCCAAATTTTTCGCCAAGATCTTCAAGTGCAATGCAATCTTGCAGTAAATCGAGCATTCGAGTTCCGTAACTCATGGCATATCGTTTGGCGAGCCGGTGAGGCAGCCAGATAAATTGATCGTGTAAAGCATTAATAAATTTATCAAGTGAGGCATGTCCGAGATCGCCACCTGGCAAATATTGCCGGCGTGTTCCTGATTTTTTTAGGTGCTTGAAGTATTTAGCAAGAATGCTAACGACTTCCTCTGAGAGTGCTCTGTAGGTTGTTAATTTCCCCCCAAAAACAGACAGCAAAGGGGCATGGTCGGTGTCATCCCCTCGTTCAATATGGTAATCTCGGCTGATTTTTGAGGGCGCAGCCTCGTGGGTGTAATACAAGGGACGAATGCCCGCATAGGTGCCCCGAACATCTTCCTTTTTAATTTGCCTTTCAAAATAATAATTGACCGACGAAAGCAAATATTGAATTTCTTCTTCATCAATTTTAGCTTCATTGGGGTCGCCTTCAAAGGGAACATCTGTCGTGCCAATTAATAAAAAACTTTCCATAAAGGGAATAACAAAAACCACACGACCATCGAGATTTTGTAAAATATAGGCCTGATTGCCTTCGTAAAATTTTTCGATGAGGATGTGACTTCCTTTAACTAATTTTAGGGAACATTTGCTGGTTTGGTGAATAACATTGCTTAGCACATCGAGTACCCACGGGCCGCTGGCATTAATCAGCGCTTTGGCTTTTACCAAGATTTTTTCTTGTGTGAGGGTATTAAGTATTTCGGCATGCCAGGTTTTATGATGTTTGTTGACTTGCACGCATTTATGCCGTGTTAAAATGGTAGCATGATGTTCAGCCGCAAAAAGCGCATTGACGACTACTAACCGGGAGTCCATGGTTTTTGCGTCAAAATAACTAAATCCCGTCCCAAATTTTTCGGACAGTGCATTTTCGCTTGTGTTTTTTTTGAGAGTGATGAATTTGGATTTAGGAATTTTCGAACGGCGAGCCAAATGATCATAGAAGAAAAATCCAATGCGAATAAGCCATTTTGAGCGAAGATGAGAATCGTAGGGAAGAATAAATTCAAGGGGCTGCACTAAATAGGGGGCTCGTTTTAATAATATTTCTTGCTCTTGCAGAGATTCGCGCACTAAGCGAAATTCATATTGTTCTAGATAACGCAGGCCGCCGTGAATTAATTTGCTGCTGTAGGAGGAAGTTCCTGAGGCGAGATCATCTTTCTCGCATAAAACAACTTTTAACCCGCGGCTAGCCGCATCTGCAGCGATTCCCGCACCATTTATTCCCCCGCCGATAACGAGTACCTCTGTTTCTATTTCACGCATTTAGAATCCTTTCCTTTAAATTAATTTTAACGAGTAGCTGCAAGTTTCTAAAGTAAATAAAAATACCAAATGCTTGCCCAATAATAAATACGGGGTCTTTTCGATAAATGGCATAGGCCAATAATGTCAGTCCGCCAAGAATGCTGAAATACCAAAAAGTGACAGGAATTACGCTTTTTTTTTCAATTTCGCTCTGCAACCATTGCAAAATAAATCGCAAACTAAAAAGAAATTGCCCAGCAAATCCGATAGCCAGCCACATGAGCTCTATTCGACTATGATGGGCGAGCATCTTCACTCCCCTCGACATCAATTTTTCGTCTCATCAGCCAAGCAACTCCCAGTAAATCCATTATTCCTACCCCTAGACGATTTATTAGACCATATTTTGATTGTCCACGTAAA
Source organism: uncultured Gammaproteobacteria bacterium (assembly GCA_963711375.1). Taxonomy (GTDB): domain Bacteria; phylum Pseudomonadota; class Gammaproteobacteria; order Coxiellales; family Coxiellaceae; genus CAVQDV01. The sequence continues at coordinate 170,395 of CAVQDV010000005.1, read as the reverse complement.
CGCGGACGATGTGATACCGGAACATAAATGACCTTTGCCCCTGCTCTTGTGAAAAGGGCTGGTAAAAATCGATGCTCATTTCGAAAGTGTGGCAATGTTAGATATAATTCACGGGGAAATAGTTTTATTCCGCAGGCGCTATCTGGACTTTCATCTTTTAACACCAGGCGACGAATCTGGTTTGCAAGTTTTGAAGAAATTTTTCGCATTAAACCGTCGTAGCGTTTTTGACGATAGCCCATGCAAAGTAGAGCGGCAGTTGCGTGTTGTTGTCTGGTACAGCCTTCTGGCAAAGATTTTGCAGGATCTGGTCTTTCCATGCTTGCTTGAATTAATTTAAGAATATCGAGGGGATTGTTTTGACCATCCCCATCGAGAGTGGCAATCCAGGGAAATCGGGCGAATTTGACGCCGGATAAAACGGCAGCACTTTGTCCAGCTTGTTGTGGATGGTGAATAACGCGCAATAATGAATAGTGTTGTTGGAGTTCAACGAGCTGGCTGGCCGTTAAGTCGGTGCTAGCGTCATTAACAACCAATACTTCAAAGTCAATTTTTCCCTTCAATGCAGCAGTTATTTCGGCTATTAAGGGGGAAATATTTTCCTCCTCATTATGAACGGGCACGACCACACTTAAACGATTAACTGTTGCCAATTTCACTTACTCCATTTTTTTCAAGGATATAATTTAGGGCGTTTGCAACTAGGAAATAGTCAATATTGATTAACGCTCAAACTGCCTGCCGCGATTGTTTCGATTGCTGGGAAGAGGGGACGATTCGGGGCTTTCCATCACCTCGTCATCGAACATCTGCTCATCCAGAAAGTTTTCGGGATTAAAGAGATCGATAGTTTGTTGACTAAGACTTGTGCATTTGGCGGTGGGCATCGAAGTATAAAAGTTCGTGATACTGGGTGAGTAACTGAATGCTGGCCCTGTAAACAGGACTAGCACCGCTGATAACACTAGACCAAATAGTAAAGTTCTTTGATTCATGTAGATCCCTCTCTCAGCTTTCCTTATGGTTTTATTATACCACAAAAAACGATTTTATTTCAAATTTGAGCGCTAATACTTCTTCTGCAGAATTTGCATTACGAACTCTTTCCAAAGGGATGGGCGTATGGTATAAAGCATCGCTGAAAGAAGCAAATACAAAGCGATCCCATCGGGGCTCGCTTAACACCGCACATGGGTCGACACATAGTCTTGGGTGCTCAGGAAGCTGAGTTAGACTGTGGGGCCTGTGGAGGAATAACCCAGGAGAAAAAACTATGCAAGCTGTTACTATGCGTCAGTTACTAGAAGCCGGCGTTCACTTTGGTCACCAAACTCGTTACTGGAACCCCAAAATGGGGCCTTACATTTACGGGTCGCGTCAAAAAATTCACATTATTAATTTAGAAGAAACCCTACCCCGTTTTCAAGATGCGCTTGGAGTGATTGAAAAAATCGCAAAAAATCGCGGAAAAGTACTAATTGTTGGCACCAAGCATTCGGCGCGCGAAGTGGTACAACAACAAGCAACACGTGCGGGCATGCCCTATGTCAATCACCGTTGGTTGGGTGGAATGTTGACGAATTACAAAACGATTCGCCAATCCATTAAACGTCTAAAAGATTTAGAAGCTCAGATTGAATCCAAAAAAGGCTTGTCGGGATTTACAAAAAAAGAAGCCTTAAACATTGTTCGTGAAAAAGATAAATTGGCGATTGTGTTGGACGGTATTAAAAATATGGGAAGTTTGCCCGATGCTTTATTTGTCATCGACGTGCGCAACGAACATATTGCCATTCAAGAAGCCAAACGTCTTGGAATTCCAGTGATTGGAATCGTGGACAGTAATTCAGATCCAGATGTTGTGGATTTCATGATTCCAGGTAACGATGATGCGATTCGTGCTATTCACTTATATTGCAGCACGATTGCCGATGTAATTATTGCGGCACGTGGTGAAGTCTTAGTGGAAGAAAAAGAAATGGCTGCTAAAAAGCACCAAAAAGAAGCCCCTGAAGCAAAAGTGAAAAAAGTGGTGAGCAAGAAAAAAGAAGCCTCTGCTGAAGAAGGAGTGGCTGAAGTGGAAGCCTCTGAGGCTGAAAAGCCTGCTGCTAAAAAGACGGTGAAAAAAGCAAAACCGGCAGAAGCAGAAGTTGCCAATGAAAAACCCGCTAAAGCGAAGGCCAAAAAAGCGGAAAAATCTGAGCCAACAACCAGCGCTGAATAAAAATCCACAGTAAGACTCGGGAATTAAGAGAGGTAAATATGAATATTTCTGCAGCTTTAGTAAAAGAATTGCGAGACCGCACAGGTGCGGCCATGATGGATTGTAAAAAAGCACTCGTTGAAACAGAAGGCGATATGGAAAAAGCCATCGATTTTCTTCGCAAACAAGGCTTAGCAAAAGCGGCCAAAAAAGCGGGAAGAATTGCCGCTGAAGGCGTTATTGCCCTCGCACAAAGTGCCGACGGAAAATCTGCCTTTATGGCCGAAATTAATTGCGAAACCGATTTTGTGGCGCGTGATGCTACTTTTCGTGATTTCGTTGAAAAAGTGGCAGCCCTTGGTTTGGCGAATAAACTTCAGGATCGTGATGCCGTTTTAAATTCTGCCTATGCTGAAGGCAGGACTGTTGAGCAAGCTCGCCAAGAATTAGTCCAAAAAATTGGGGAAAATGTGAATATTCGTCGCGTTGAATATCGCAGCTCACCCGGAAGTTTGGGTGCTTACGTGCACGGGGGTCGAATCGGCGTTTTAGTGGAATTTGATAAAGAGGCACAAGAATTATCGAAAGATGTGGCCATGCATATTGCCGCAACGAATCCAAGTGCTATCGATCAAAAAAGCGTAGATCCTAAAATCATTGAACGCGAACGTGAAGTTTTTACCGCTCAAGCCAAAGAAAGCGGAAAATCAGACGACATTATCGAGAAAATGATACAAGGTCGAATTGCGAAATATTTGAAGGAAGTTTGTATCGTAGATCAAGCCTTTGTAAAAGATCCTGATCAAACCGTGGGTTCCTTGCTTAAAAAACACCAAGCCAACATTGTGTCTTATGTCCGCTTTGAAGTGGGTGAAGGTATCGAAAAAGAAGTGGTCGATTTTGCTGAGGAAGTGAGAGCGCAAGTTCAAGGAAGCTAAATATGCCAGAAAATAAGCCCATTTATCGTCGAGTCCTAATTAAAATGAGCGGCGAGGCCCTGATGGGCGATGGCCATTTGCCAATTGATCCTCATGTTCTCGATACGTTGGTAAACGACATTTTGGAAATTCATCGCATGGATGTCCAGGTGGGCATCGTGATTGGTGGGGGCAATATTTTTCGGGGCGCCGCTTTGGAAAAAATTGGCATCGGCCGAATTACGGGCGACCAAATGGGCATGCTCGCAACCATGATGAATGCATTGGCCTTGCGTGATGCCTTTGAGCGATTTCATTTGCCGGTGCGTATTTTGTCGGCGATTCCGATGAGCGGAGTGGTGGATCATTTTAGTCGTCGAAAAGCGATGCATCATTTGCAGCAGGGCAGGGTGGTAATTTTCGCTGCCGGAACTGGTAACCCTTTAGTCACTACGGATTCTGCCGCAAGTTTGCGCGGTATAGAAGTGGAAGCGGATGTTGTTTTGAAGGCTACGAATGTCGATGGCATTTATTCCGCCGATCCGGCGAGAAATCCTGAAGCAAAACTGTATGAGCGTATAACCTATCAAGAAGCACTTGAAAAAGAATTAGCCGTGATGGATTTAACAGCCTTTTGTCAATGTCGCGATCATCACATGAAATTACGTGTTTTTAATATTAAAAAACCAGGTGCGCTTTTGCGCATTATTTTGGGCCAAAACGAAGGCACCCTCGTAGAATAGGAGTCCAGCATGTTTAATGAAATTAGCAAAGAAGCTGAAAAGAAAATGTTAAAAAGCATTGACGCTTTTAAGCATGAATTATCAAAATTACGCACCGGTCGTGCTCACACGAGTTTGTTGGATCACATTCGAGTGAATAATTACGGCCAGGAATGCCCCCTTAACCAGGTCGCTAATGTGAATGTTGAAGATGCACGCACCTTGTCCATTACACCTTGGGACAAAAAAATGGTTGCTGAAATCGAAAAGGCAATCATGACGTCGGATCTTGGTTTAAATCCGGCCACGACAGGTTCCGTGATTCGTGTTCCACTACCTGCATTAACTGAAGATCGGCGTCGTGATTTAACCCGTATTGTTCGAGAAGAGGCTGAAAAATCTCGCGTTGCGGTTCGAAATATTCGTCGCGACGCGAATAATGACTTAAAGGAGTTATTAAAAGAAAAAGCCATTACTGAAGATGACGAAAAAAAAGGTCAGACTTCCGTGCAGAAAATTACGGACAATATTATTGCTAAAGTTGATCAAATCGCGGCTGAAAAAGAAAAAGAATTAATGAAGGTATAATATTGAATGTCCGACTCATCTACACCGAAACATGTTGCCATCGTGATGGATGGGAATGGGCGCTGGGCTAAACAGCGAGCACTGCCTCGGATGGCCGGACATCAATATGGTGCCAAAGCCGTCCGAAGAGCCACAGAATTTGCCGTTAAAAATAAACTGGACGTCTTAACCTTATTTGCGCTCAGCGTCGAAAATTTGCAGCACCGTCCCGAAGAAGAGGTGCATTTTCTGCTGGAATTATTTTCTGAGAATTTGGTCAATGAAGTTCCCGATTTGCAGAAAAATAATGTGCGTCTTCGAGTGATGGGGGATCGCAGTGTGCTGTCTCCTCCCTTGCAACATAAAATTCACCAGGCCGAAAAGCTCACTTCTGGTAATACCGGTTTAACCTTGGTGATTGCGATTAATTACAGTGGTCGATGGGATATTACACAGGCCGTTCAAAAAATTGTGCTGCAAGTTACGCATAATTTAATCAAAAACAGCTCTGTCGATGAATCGCTGATTCATTCTTTTTTATCGTGCTCGGATTTATCGGAGCCCGATTTATTAATCCGCACCAGCGGAGAACAAAGAATCAGTAATTTTATGCTCTGGCAGTTTGCCTATACCGAAATGTATTTTACCCCTATATTTTGGCCTGATTTTGATGATGTCGCCTTTGCAGAAGCTTTAGAATGGTATCACACTCGTGAACGTCGTTTTGGAAAAACCTCTGAACAAATTGAGCAAGAAAATGTTTAAATTGCGTTTGTTGACCGCACTCGTTGCCATCCCTTTGGTCTTGCTTGTCATTTTTTATTTTTCAGACTTATATTTTGCTATTGCGATGGTCGCCGTCACTGCGGTTGGCGCCTGGGAATGGGCGAGACTCATCGGCTTTACGAATATATTTCTGCGCCTGCTTTATGCACTCGCCGTTTTATTGGCTTTTTTCCTGGCGGTTTACTTTGTCCCTGAAGCCATTCTTTTTGCAATAGCCGCTTTCACCGTCTTGTGGTCCAGCGTCGCGGTAATCTTGTACCAATTAAATCGAAGTCCTGCCGGCTTTCAATGGCCGGCCGTGAGACTGATTGTGGGCCTCATTTTATTGCCCAGTTTCTGCATAGCCAGTATTTTTTTAAAAACCTTCCCTTTTATTTTTGGGGGATCTTGGCTTTTGCTTTATGTAATGTTACTGGTTTGGATAACAGATACAGCGGGTTATTTTGTCGGGCGTGCCTTTGGAAAACATTTATTAATTCCAAGAGTCAGTCCTAAAAAAACATGGGAAGGCTTAGTGGGCAGCTTAGTGTGCGGTTTTTTGTTGGCTGTTATTTTTGCCATAACCGTCATGATTTCAAATGGAGATGGATTTTTTTCTTATAAGGTCGTCATGATCTCATTTCTGACTGTGATTTTCGCTGTTCCGGGCGATTTATTTATTAGCGTATTGAAAAGACAGGTTGGAATTAAAGATAGTGGCGTAATATTTCCAGGGCATGGTGGAATGCTCGATCGTCTCGACAGCCTAATCTCTGGTGCCATTATTTTTGTCGCTTTACTTTTACTTGTTTTGGGGACTTAATCGTATGAAAAAAAGCATCACGATTTTAGGGTCCACCGGTTCGATAGGCCAGAATGCCTTAGCGGTCATTGCATTACACCCCGATTTATTTCAAATAGAAGCACTAACAGCACGATCCGATGTCTCAACTCTATTTGCGCAATGTCAGCAATTTAAGCCAAATTATGCTGTCATGCTAGAAGAGACAGCAGCGATTGCATTGGCTTCACAATTAAAAGCCATTGCTAGCAAAACACAGGTTTTATGCGGAGAAAAAGCTATTTGCGACGTCAGTGCCGATTCAGCCAGTGAAATAGTATTGGCTGCAATCGTCGGTGGCGCCGGATTAAAACCCACTTTAGCCGCCGTAAAATCTGGAAAACGCATTTTATTGGCCAATAAAGAACCCCTCGTCATGGCTGGAAATTTATTCATGAAAGCCGTACACGATTACCGGGCGACCTTAATTGCGGTCGACAGCGAACACAATGCTGTGATGCAGGGCTTACCAAATGATTATCGAGCAGGCCAGGTATTGGGTTCTTCGATAAATTCGATAATTTTGACCGCTTCTGGTGGACCCTTTAGAGATTTTAAGCTTAGTCAACTCGTCCACGTGACACCCGAACAAGCTATCCAACATCCCAACTGGGTGATGGGTAAAAAAATTTCCGTCGATTCGGCAACGATGATGAATAAAGGCCTGGAAATTATCGAAGCGCATTTCTTATTTCAATTACCCCTTAGCAAAATTTCCGTCTTGATACATCCACAAAGTATCGTGCATGCTTTAGTGCGCTATTGTGACGGTTCGACACTGGCCCAACTATCCTACCCCGACATGCGAGTGCCCATCGCCAATGCTTTAGCCTATCCAGACCGAATTCATTCAGGCGTACAAGACTTAGATTTAAGCCAGTTAAGTGCCCTAGAATTCCGCCCAGTCGATTTTTCACTCTACCCCTGTCTACGCTTAGGCTACCGCGCCATTGAGGCAGGTGGCAGCGCTATGTGTGCCCTAAACGCCGCAAACGAAATGGCCGTAGAAGCCTTCCTCTCGAAAAAAATAAGCTATTTGCAGATCCCGGAAATTATCGACCACGTTTTAACTACCATCGATCACCAACAAATTACTTCCATGGATGATGTATTTGAAGTAGACCGAAAAGCACGCGAACTTGCAGGACACCCACTTAACCTCACTTTCCCCTTGCTGTAAGCGCGAAATCGGTTATAATCGCCCAATTCAAAGGACAACAAGGACAAATCAGTACATGAAATACTCCAAAAAAACAGCATTCGCACTCGGGCTTTTGTTCGTCACTTCGCCTATTTTTGCCGCCGATAATTTTATGGTTCGGCATATAAGCTTCCAGGGTTTACGCCAATTAACTCCTACCACGGCATTACACTATTTACCCTTTCACTCGGGCGAAGAATTCACCACCCAAAAAAGCGTGCAAATAATTACAGCTTTATACAAGACTGGATTTTTTTCGGATGTAGAAATGTTTCGCCAAAATGACACCTTAGTTATTCGCGTTCAAGAACGTCCCGTTATTTCAGAATTAACTTTTAGCGGTAATAAAACGATTACTGATGAAAAATTAAGCCCCGTTCTGAAAAAATTAAAATTCGCAGTCGGTGCTTTCTATGATCCCTCTGTTTTGAATCAATTGAAACAAGGCCTGCAAAGTCAGTATGACAACATGGGATTTCATGGCGTACAAATTAATGTCATCGTAAAACAATTGCCTCGTAATCGAGTTTCCATCACCGTGCAAGTGGTGGAGGGGAAAGCCTCTAAAGTCTCTCATATTAATTTCACAGGTGATCGCGCCTTTAAACCTCAGACACTTCGCGCACAAATGAAAATGAAAACCACGGGTATTTTATCCTGGTTTACAGAAGATAATCGATATTCCGAATATGGTTTAGAACAGGATATCCAAAGTATACAGACTTTTTATTTAAACCACGGATATCTAGAATTCCAAGTGCTGGGTCAAGATATCACCACAAATCCCTACAGCCATGGCACCGATATTGTGTTGCATGTCTCAGAAGGCCCGATTTATCACATTAGCGGTTTTGAAGTGCAAGCGCCTTATGGTGATGACCCGGGAATTAAAAAAATCATGTCACATCTTCGTGTTGGTGAAGTATTTTCACGACAAGAAATCCTCGACTTTAGTGATGCTATTTCAAATTATTATGCGGACAAAGGTTTTGCTTTTTCTAAAGCACAAGTGGTTCCACGCGTCGATCAGCAAAATCACACGGTCTTTTTGACTTTCACGATGACAAAAGGGGAACGCGTTTCGGTTCGTCGAATTGATTTTGTCGGTAATGATCGCACATTAGATACTGTATTGCGTACTCGATTAATGCAAATGGAAGGCGCGCCTTATTCACTTGGAAAAGTAAATGATTCTAAGCAAGAATTGCAAATGCTATCCTATATAAAAGATATCACAGTTGACACGAAACCCGTGGTTGACGACCCCGATGCCGTTGACCTCGATTATCACATAAAGGAATTTAATGCTGGCCGAGCGAGTGTGAACGGAGGTTATTCCGACATCGAAGGCTTTATGTATGGTGCCAATATTGTTGAGCCTAATTTTTTAGGAACGGGCCAATCGGTTTCTGTCGGATTTACCCGAAGTGAATTATCCGCTCAATATTCCATTAACTATGTAGACCCATTCTATACCGTGAGTGGTATTAGCCGAAGTATTAATGTTTATTATAACCAAACAATGCCCTACAAAAAATTTAATTTAGAGCCCTATACCGTTAACGATTTTGGTGGAGCAATAAGCTACGGAATTCCCGTTAGCCTTCACGATGCCTTTAATATTGGTTATGGTTACGATTATATTTCGGTGTCCAATATTCAACAGGTGATGGCTCCTGGAGCGACTAATAACGGACCTGCTTCGCCTAGCGTACTACAATTTTTAGCAAGAAATGGGACGACCTTCAGTCAATTTAATTTATTGGGAGGTTGGTCGCACGTTACTCTGAATCGCGCTATTTTCCCAACGGCCGGTAATTCGCAGTCGATTAATGGAACCATGGGAGTGAAAATTATTAATCGTTCGGTCGCATGGTATAAGGTGACTTACGATGGGAAATGGTATTTCCCCTTGTTCAGTGGTTTTATTTTCGAACCTCACGCCAATCTTGGTTATGGTGGAGGTTTTGGCAATGGTATTAATAGCGCCTTACCTTTTTACAATAATTATTATGCAGGTGGTATTGAGACCGTTCCTGGCTTTGCAGCAAACGCTTTAGGGCCTTTTAATACGAATAATCCAGCGGGCTGTAATGCCCCTGTGAATCAGTATGTTTGCAGTCGTCTTGGCGGTAACGTTTTAGCCTTGGGTGGCTTGAATTTAATTTTCCCGAATCCCTTTGGCGAACGTTTCCGTACTGCTTTCTTCCTCGATGGAGGTAATGTTTTTGACACTTATAAAGCGCAATATACGCCTCAACAACGGATTTTAAATCCTACCTTGGTGCCGATACCTTATGAAAGTGTTTCTTTCAGTAATATGCGTGTGTCTGCTGGTATTGAATTCGAGTGGTGGTCTCCAATGGGGCCGATTGACCTTTCTTTGGGCTTCCCACTTGTGAAAAAGAAAAGTGATGATACACAGATTTTTGGATTTACTTTTGGGGCGAGTATCTGATTTAATAGGCGCTCGATCTTTCATTCTAATAATAGGAGACAGTTATGAAAAGAATCATGCTTATGCTTAGCGCGTTGGTGTTAAGTGTATTTGCAATTAATGCAATGGCGGCCGATGTAGGCGTTATTAATATGCGTACGGTTTTTCAATCGTCACCGCAGGTTAAAGAAATCAATGAGTCTTTAAAAAAAGATTTTGCTGCACGCCGTGCTGCGATTGTGACCATGGGTAAGCAATTACAAGGCGATGTTCAAAATTACGAAAAAAATAAAGCAGTCATGAGCAAGGCTGATCTTGAGGCCACTCAAAAGAAAATTACGGAACAAGAAACCCAAGTTCGTCAAAAACAAGTTCAATTCCAACAAGATTTGTATGCGGCTCAAAACAAACAAATGGAAGAGTTCATGAACAAGGTTCGTGGTATCGTGAAAAATATCGCTATCGAAAAGAAATTAACCTTAGTACTGCCTGAAAATGCCGTTCTTTATTCACAAGACGACATGGACATCACTAAAGAAGTTCTTGGTAAACTTAAATAAAGTTAAGTGGGTGTCATGTCTTGACACCCACAACTCCCACAACCTCAGATAATGAAAATAACACTCTCAAAATTAGCTGAATATCTTAGCGCAACACTTGTTGGCGATCCTAATCTTGAAATCGTGAATGTGGCGCCCTTAGAAAAGGCGCAATCACACGAGCTTAGTTTTTTAGTGGGCGGCCAATATAAAAAATTTTTAAAAACCACAAAAGCCGCAGCAGTTATTTTAAGCCCAAATTTTTCTTCCGAATATTCTGGAAATGCCCTAATTGTTGATAATCCTGAATTGGCTTTTGCGCGGGTTCTTAAAGGCTTTTTCGAAATTAAAAAGCTACATAAACCAGGGATTCATCCCACAGCCTATGTTGGAGAAAATTCTGTCGTCCATCCTAGTGCGAGCGTAGGTCCACATGTTGTTCTGGGTGAGAACACTCGAATAGCCGCTAATGTGTGCATTCTGGCGGGTGCTGTGTTGGGCGATAACGTATCAATTGCTGAAGGGGTCCTCATTAAAAGCAATGTGACTATTTCTGATCGCACTGAAATTGGGGCTAACTCCATTATTTATGCCGGTGCGGTTATTGGGAGTGATGGCTTTGGCTATGTGAATCATCAAGAAACGTGGGAAAAAATCCCTCAAATAGGCCGGGTGATTATTGGAAAAGACGTGGAAATTGGCGCAAATGCGGCAATTGATATTGGCGCCATTCAAAACACGGTTATTCGAGATGGGGTCAAAATCGACAACTTAGTACAGATAGGCCATAACGTTGAAATTGGTGAACATACTATCATTGCTGGGTGTACAGTGATTGCCGGGAGTGTTAAACTCGGCAAGCATTGCATGGTGGGGGGGGCTGTTGTTATGAATGGTCATATCAATATTTGCGATGGAGCTATTATTACGGGCAGCGCGACGGTACTTAGCTCTATTGAAACACCTGGGATCTATTCCTCAGGAATTCCAGCGAGACCTCATCGTGAATGGTTTAAAATACTCGCGCGAATTATGAAACTGGATGAAATGGAAAAACGGATTGTTAATCTGGAGAAATTAAGCGATGAATGCGATGGATAATTTACAAATTCGCAAATTTTTGCCACATCGATATCCATTTTTATTGGTGGATAAAGTTCTTGCTATTGAAACTGGCAAAAAAATTACGGCTATTAAAAATGTGACGGCCAATGAGCCTTTTTTTAACGGTCATTTCCCAGGAGCACCCATTATGCCTGGGGTCTTGATGATTGAAGCCTTGGCTCAAGCCTCTGGATTATTAGTATTAAATTCTCTAGGCGTCGCCGAGGGTGATGACCGGGATATGTTTTTTTTGGCGGGTGTAGATGAAGCTCGTTTTAAAAGAATGGTTGTTCCAGGAGATCAACTGCAATTAGATGTAGAACTGATGAAGCATCGACTAGATTTATGGAAATTTAAAGGAACGGCGACAGTAGCTGGCGAGCTTGCTTGCTCAGTCATTTTTATGATTATTAGAGAGTAGTGGTTTTATGAAAGAAGTTGTCAATATCGATAAAAATGCAGTCGTAGACCCCTCGGCGATTATCCATGAAAGTGTGAAAATTGGACCTTGGTCAGTTATTGGTGCCAATGTTGAAATTGGAGCAGGAAGTATTGTATATCCGCATGCCATTATTGGTCGAAACACAAAAATTGGTCGAAATAATCAGATTCACCCTTTCTCTGTTATTGGGGGAGATCCTCAAGATACCACGTATCATGGTGAAGAAACTTTTTTGATTATTGGTGATAATAATATTATACGGGAATACGTTACGATTAGCCGGGGTTCCATTCAGGGTGATCGTACAACAAAAATTGGCAACGATAATTTTATTTTTGCTTATTGTCATATTGGGCACGATTGTTATGTTGGCAATCATGTTTTATTTACGAATAATGCGACTTTGGCTGGCCACGTTACCGTGGATGATTATGCGAAATTAGGGGCTTTTACGGCGGTTCATCAATTTTGTCGAGTAGGTTCGCATAGTTTCATTACTCGTGGCGCGCTAGTGAATCACGACGTGCTGCCTTATGTAATGGTAACGAGTCATACCAGTGAGACTCGTGGCCTTAATTTAATTGGCCTTCAGCGCGCAGGATTTTCAGAAGAGACCGTTCGTCAGCTGAAGCGTGCTTACAATATTATTTTCCGTCGCAGTTTAAAATTGGTCGAGATTGTAGATGAATTAAAAGTGCTGGCCCAAGAATCACCAGAAGTTTCTTTATTTGTCGATTTAATTCAAGGCTCAGATCGAGGTTTTGTCCGTTAGGGGATTATAATAATTCCAAAGCGCAATTCGCTGCCAAATTCGAACCATTTTTTTCGCCCAAAGCAGTGCGCACATTTTTAAGTTCAGAAATTAATTGATTTCGATAAGCCTCATCTTCCAATAATTTTAGCGTTTCGACCGCAATTGCTTCCGGCGTGGCATTATGATGAATTAATTCTTTTGCGACCGTTTTTCCGAGGATAACATTACACAATCCAATATGCGGCAATTTTATTAAATACCGGGCAATCCAAAAGGTGAAGAAGCCTGGCCGATAAATAATGGTCATCGGAACTTCTAAAAGGGCGGCTTCTAATGTGGCAGTTCCAGAGGCAACGATTAATGCGTTGCTGACTGATAATGCATTATAGGCATGATTGGGGCATACTTTAATGCAATCAATTAAATAAGGCTTAATTTCTGCTAACTTTAAGGTACTGGCTAAGGGCAATACAAATTGTGCTTCGGGTATTTTTTTCTTGATTAATAATACCGCATCAATAATGATGGGCATTAAATGCGTAATTTCGCCTTGTCGACTGCCAGGCATGATAGTAATAATGGGTTTTTCTGGACTTAAATCAAATTTTTTATAAATTTGTTCTTTTGTCAGCGACGGCTTGACGAAGTTTATTAAAGGATGGCCCACGAAATTCACTGGCACATTTTCACGCTGGTAGATAGCCTCTTCGAATTTAAATAATACCGCCATTTTATCGACATATTTTCGAATGTGATGGATTCGAGAATAGCGCCAAGCCCAAATTTGTGGGCTAACATAAAACATGACTTTAAGACCCATTTTTTTGGCTATTTTGGCTAAGCGCAAATTGAATCCCGGATAGTCAATTAAAATGACGAGATCAGGTTTTTGTTGAAGCAAAATATTTTTAGCTTCACGAAAGGCGGCACGAATTTCGGAAAAGTGTCGAAAGAGACCCAATAAACCAATAATCGACTTGTCGCCTTCAATGAGAATATTTACACCGGCGGCACGCATTTTTTGCCCCCCCATTCCCATAAATTGGAAATTAGGATTTTCGGCTAAAAGTACGTTGACGAGCTCTGCGCCTAATAAATCGCCCGATGCCTCTCCCGCAGACAAATATATTTTTTTAGACATTTTGTGCCAGATAGTGATTTATTTGTTGACGAACAATATTGGTAATTCTTATCGCTGTACTCAGTGCCGCTTTTCCATCTTCTCCAGAGACCAAAGGCTTTTCACCTTTGTGTATGGCTTTTAAAAACGCCGCAATTTGATCTTTGAGGGCGTCCCCTTTCTCGAAGGCCAAATTTTCACTAATGATTTCCGGGATGCTGGGAAACATTTCTTGCTCTCCTTTCCGGTGAATGGATAAATTTTTGCTATCCAAATCCAGTCCTACATAGCAGTCGTGTTGGAAAATTCGCAATTTACGATCAGATTTTAAACTCACACGTGAGGCCGTGACATTCGCTACGCAGCCATTTTCAAATTCAATTCGAGCATTTGCGATGTCGATATAAGGAGATAAAATGGGCGCTCCATTTGCACGTATTTCTTTAATTTCGGATTTGACGATGGATTGGATGATATCGATGTCATGAATCATTAAATCAAGAATCACATTGACATCGGTGCCGCGTAATTTAAAAGGCGCTTGACGTAAAGATTCTATGAACAAAGGTTTTGTGATTATCGGATCGAGCGCTCGGATGGCATTATTGAAACGTTCCAGATGACCCACTTGCAAAATAAGCTTATTTTTGGCGGCCATTTTAATCAGTTCGTCGGCTTCTTCAATAGTAGTAGCGATAGGTTTTTCCATCAGCACGTGTATGCCGTTTTCTAAGAAAAAGAGACCGATTTCGCGGTGGAGCGGGGTTGGAGTGGCGATGCTGACAGCATCAACACGACCCAGCAATTTTCGATAATCATCACATATTTCGGCATGATAATGCGCGGCCACTTCCTCTGCTCGAGCTTGGTTTGGGTCGCATACCACGACAAGCTCTGATTCAGGCAGCGTCGCGTACTTTTCAGCATGAAAGTTACCGAGGTAACCAACACCGATTACGGCAGTTCGTATTTTTTTCATAGGGAGAATTATGCATCGGAAAGGGCAAGAAATCTAGTTCAAAATACTCCGCTTGCGGCTATATAAAAAATAAATAAAAAGCCCAGCCACCATCCAAATAAAAAAGGCCATCCAGGTCACTTTAGGCAGATTCAACATGAGGTAGAAGCAAAAACACATCCCTAAGATAGGGATTAGGGGTGACCAGGGAGTCCTAAATGGTCTCTGCATATCAGGCTTTGTGAGCCGCATAATAATCACACCTAAACAAACGAGAGTAAAGGCAGCCAAAGTGCCAATATTCACGACTTCGGCAAGGTTATGAATGGGGATCAAGCCGGCTACAAGAGCCATTAAAATGCCTACAAAAATAATAATTCGCACAGGGGTATGTGTTTTAGGGTGGATGCGCGCCAGTGTGGCAGGCAATAATCCATCTCGAGACATGGCAAGAAAGATTCGAGTAAACCCATAGTACATTACCAAAATAACGGTGGTTAATCCGGCAATTGCACCAACAGCGATAAATCCGGCCGATGCGTGAAAGCCCAAGTCGATGAGCGATTTGGCGACGGGTGAGCTGACATTTAATGTGGTGTATTTGGCAATTCCTGTGAGCAAGCCCGAAACAGCAATAAAGATAACCGTACAAATGGCCAATGAAAGAATGATACTGAGCGGAAGATCTCGCTTGGGATTTTTAGCTTCTTCAGCTGCTGTGGATACGGCATCAAACCCAATATAAGCGAAAAAAATAAGTGCAGCACCTTGGATCACGCCGTGAAAACCAAAGGGTAAAAAGGGATGCCAATTTTGAATATTAAAATGCGAGCCGGCAACCGCAATAAAAAGCCCTATTGCCGACAATTTTATAAAAACCACCCACATATTTACTTTTGCACTTTCACGAACGCCTAAGATGAGCAAAAACATAATTAAAAGCACAATGAATGCGGCCGGCAAATTGATGATGCCGCCTTCAAAGGGATTTTTCATTAAAAAATCAGGGATCATTATGCCGATAGTAAATAAAGCGTTGTGAACGTAGCCGGACCAGCCAATCGCAACGGTTGAGCAGGACATGCCATATTCTAATAATAAATCCCAGCCAATAATCCAGGCTAATAATTCACCGAGGCCGGCCAGTGCATAACCGTAGGCGCTACCACAGCCGCCAATGCTCGATGCCAATTCAGCATAGGCTAAGGCAGTGAATGTGCAGGCCAAACCAGAAAATGCATAAGAAAGCATGATACCAGGACCTGCTCTTGTCGCTGCGGCAATTCCGGTTAATACGAAAATCCCTGCACCAATAATGGCTCCGATTCCTAAAAGGGTGAGATCAAAAGCGCTGAGAACAGGACGAAGACCCGAGGCTTGCATCGAGGGATGGTCTAAAGGCTTAGTACGAAATAATTGGCTAAAGCGCATCTGTCTATTGTAGAATTATTTACGCTTGTAAAACAAGCTTAGTAAAAAGAAGGAAGCTAAAATGAAATTACTAAAACCCGCTATTTTAACCACGGCAATTTTTTTAACGGGCTGTGCAACCGTCGATAATTATCGTGTTGCTGTGCAAAGTTGGCATGGCGCCACATCCTCCCAATTATTTCAAGTGTGGGGATATCCCAATCAAATTCGACATTTGCCCGATAGAAATACTCTTTATGTTTATCGTTATGAAGATCGCGGAAGAAGCCCCGTTTTCACGACACCGGGTTATACGAGTGTGACCACAAAAGAAGGACATACTTTAGTGACACATGTTCCCACAACCGTCACTGGTGGTGAAACCTACGATTATTATTGCACGACGTGGTTTGAGCTGAATCGAAAAAATCGCATTATAGGCACAAGTTTCCGTGGAAATAGCTGCACGGCAACAAAAGGCGCCATGTTGGTCAATTCACGCCCAGGTAGCTTTCCGATGCCTGTGAAAAATAAGAAGAAATCCTCTAAGGGTTCATAATGTCATTATTAACCAGCTTACTCATACTCATAGCGCTTGCTCGAATTTTAGGTCAGATATTTTCTCGCTTTAATCAACCGGCTATCGTCGGAGAAATGTTAGCCGGGATAGTGTTGGGCCCAACGGTTTTAAATCTGATTAACGTTAATCAGGGGCTTTCCGCTATCTCCGATCTCGCCATTTTTTTCGTGCTACTGTCGGCGGGATTAGAGACGAATTTTAAAAGCATTGCAGATGCTCTTCGAGGTAAAGCGAGTGTTATTGCTATACTGGGTTTTTTTCTGCCTTTGGTGGGTGGGGCAATCGTGGGTTATCTTTTTAGCCTAGATACCATGAAGATTTTATTTCTGGGTTTATGTGTCTCTATCACTGCATTACCTGTAGCGATTCGCATTCTAAAAAGTTTTAATTTGATGGATACTCCTCTTTCAAATTATACAATTGCGACGGCTATTTTTAACGACGTTATAGCCTTGTTTATTTTAGGAGTGCTTCTCGGGCTACCGGAAAAATCAGATTTTCATACCATATTATTTTCTATTTTATCGATTAGCTGGAAGTTTGCCCTTCTTTTTGGACTTATTTTAGCGGCTAATTGGTATATTCAACGTTTAATTAAAAAGAAAATTCGGTTTGAGCATATTCAGGAAAAGCTCGTCGATTTTTTAGGTAACCAGGCTATTTTTGGTATTCTAGTGTTGTTTGTATTAATTTTTGGGTCGATCAGCGAAGCCTTGGGGTTTCAATTTATCATTGGCGTATTTTTCGCCGCTTTACTTTTAGATAAAAAATTATTTTTAGCCTCGCATTATGAGGAATTTGAGCGGAATTTGGCAGCCATCAGCGAGGATTTTTTGGCGCCTGTTTTCTTTGCGTTTTTAGGGCTTGAATTTAGCTTAGGGGCTATGTACTCCATCTGGTTTGTGCTGACCGTCTTGTTCGTATCCATTCTCAGCAAAATTTTGGCTGGATGGTTAGGTGGAAGACTCATTCACATTTCACATATAAAGTCCTTCGGGATTGGCATCGTTTTGAATGGACGCGGCGTGATGGAGCTCGTAATTGCAAGTATTGGTTATGAACGCGGATTGATCGACCAAGGTTTATTTTCAGTATTAGTGCTGATGGGCATAGTGACAACCATTATTACGCCAATAATGTTTCGCTCTTGGGTAATGCCCAGACTCGAGCCAGAACAAAAATGACCAACGCCAAGCGGCGATTAATTTTCTGGGCTGCCAATTACTTGAATAGAAGGATGAAAATGGGACTAAGCAGGGTCATACGAGTGTGTAAATTTCTCTATAAAGATACTTTGTTCTGGAATTTCAAGATTTTTCAAGTGAGTTTGAATGCTGTTTTCAAAGCCGGATGGCCCACATATAAAATATTCAGCCTCTGGAAATTGAGCTTTTAATGTTGCTAAATGGCTGAGTTCCAAGCGTCCTTCTTTTTGGGTTTCCCGAGTGATGATTTTCAATAAAGGATGCGCTTGCGATAATTTTTTTAACTCTTCTAAGTAAGCAAAATCTTGTAGTGTGTGTGCTGAAAAATAAATATAGATGGGGCGTTGACTACTTTTTTCTAATGCCGCTCTTGCAAATGCGACGGCAGGGGTAATTCCAATTCCAGCCATCAAACAAATCAGCGGATGTGTCGCTTCAAAATTTGGTATAAATTGGCCATCTGGAGTAGAAATACGGAGTAGGGGAATTTCTTGCTCATGTTGAAATATCCAATTGGAGAATGCACCACCTTCTTCGCACTGAATCGCGATTTCGTAATATTCTTTATTTCCCGAGCTCGTGGTTAAGGTGTAGGAACGATTTATCCAGTTTCCCTCAAAAAAACATTGCACGACAATGTGTTGTCCCGCTTTATAAGGGGACAAAGGCTCGCCCAAGGCAGTGACCAGTTGGTAGGCATGTATGTATGAGGTTAAGGGCAATATTTTTTTTATGCGTACGGCTTGCCAGGCGCTATTCCCTAAAATTTCTTGTACCCTCGGCCTACACGTTCCACAAACGGTACTTGAACCAAGCGCATCTGAAATGGCACTCACATCTGTTGCACCAAATCGAATTTGTTCTTTTATTTGCCCAAGAGAAATGCACATGCAGTTACAAATAATATCGTCATCATTTTCTTTGGTAGAATCGACCTCGGGGAAAACAACGATCAGTTCTCCCGTGGCGCAAAAATGCTCGCATTGAGATTTATCAAGTGGCGTTTGATTAAAGATCATATTAATAATTTGGAGCAAATTTTCCCAAGATCCATAAGAGGTAAATCCGGTAAGAATATTATTTTCTAGAAAGAGCTCGCGTTGAATCGCTTTATTATCATATTTTATTTCTTGTGGGAATTTCACATTTTCGGTACGAAAAGCAATAATATTTTTTTCAAGTACGCGCGTTGCATAAATTTCTCGGCCATCTTTTAAATTAAAATTAGTGATAATCGCAGGAAGGTCTAAAAATTTTCCATCGTATTGGCGAATTTCACCACGCTTTCGTGAATGGTAAATTTTGTGCAAATTCTCCATGATAAAAGTTTTATTGAGCTGTTGACGACCGATTTGCTGAAGCTCTTTTTTTAATTTTTCATCCTGCTCTAAGATGGACTGAAAACTGGTATAGGGAATTTTGAGAAGTTTCATTTTACTAAAGGAGCGAACATTGGCATTACGTCTTCCATTAACCCCACTCAAAATCGCTTGCTCACCTAAATAAGCACCAGCCTCTAAGCGATCCAGCACGATTTCCTCTCCTCCCGCCCCTTGGGTGAAAACCAAACACACCCCTGACTCAATGATGTAAAGTGCATCAGCCACAGCACCTTTTTGGATAAAAAGGTGATTTTCGTCGATAGTTATTTTTTCTATCGTTAGAATTAGTCGCTCAAGTTCTACTGGAGTTAATCCAGAAAATAAGCCTGTTTTGAGTAATAATTCTCTGCTGTCCATATCGTGTCTAATGCCTCATTCCTCGTTTTCTGTCCTGAGTTCCTCAATAATAAACTAAAGTGAATGATATTCCCATGTGTATGGTCAGATGGCTTTCTTTGTCTGGTCGAGAGTGTCAAAATGATAGCTTGCCTCCCTCATGGAAGAATAAATGCCATTATTAACCAGTTTGTTCATTTTAATTGTAGTCGCTCGAGTTTTTGGCCAACTTTTTCGGAGATTTAAGCAACCTGCCATTGTTGGGGAAATATTAGCGGGTATCATATTGGGTCCAACATTACTGAATGTCATTACTGAGAACGCCGGTCTCTCTGCCATTTCCGATCTGGCCGTTTTTTTGATTGTGCTTTCAGCGGGGCTTGAAACGAATTTTAAAAACATTCGCACCGCACTGAGCGGAAAAGGCATCATAATCGCTATTCTTGGTTTTTTTCTTCCTCTCGTGTTGGGTCTTATTCTTGGATACCTATTCAATCTGGGCGAAATGGGCTCAATATTTTTAGCCCTGTGTATTTCTATTACCGCTTTACCGGTAGCTGTTCGAATTCTCCAGAGCTTTAAGATGCTTAATTCAGAAATTGCACACTACTCAATTGCAACGGCTATTTTTAACGATATTGTCGCCTTGCTCATATTAGGGGTTATATTAAATCTCCCTTTAAAGGCCTCCTTAAACCTTATTGGACTTTCTATTCTAAATGTAGGCTGGAAATTTGTGGTGTTGGCTATTTTAATTTTGGGATTTAATTGGCTCATACAACGGATGATCGAAAGGCGGGTACGAGTAGAGCACTTACAGAGAAAACTGGTCGATTTTCTAGGAAGGCAAACAATCTTTGGAATTCTTGCTCTTTTTGCATTGCTTTTTGGAGCTATTAGCGAAGAGCTTGGATTTCAATTTGTTGTAGGGGCTTTTTTCGGAGCTTTGTTGATCGATAAAAAACTTTTTCTAGCACGGCATTATCAAGAATTTGAACGGACACTCAATACGTTGACAGAGGGATTTTTAGCTCCGGTTTTTTTTGCGTTTTTAGGTCTTAAATTTAACCTATTGTCGATGCATTCTTTTTGGTTTGTGCTTGCGGTGCTTATAATTTCCATTGGAGCGAAAATACTTTCTGGTTGGATTGGAGGCCGATTAATTCGATTACCTCATGTAAAATCTTTAGGGATAGGAATTATTTTAAATGCTCGAGGCGTTATGGAATTGGTTATTGCCAGTATTGGTTATCAGCGGGGCTTAATCGATCAAGGCCTATTTTCGACGCTAATCTTGATGGGCGTAGTTACAACCATTATTACCCCTTTGATGTTCCGAAAGTGGGTTGTGGTTGATAAATAAGCTCTATAAGTAGGCAGGGGAGGGTTTTGTCTGGCCATGCTATAATGGTAGCTGTAAGGTGGGGTTTACAATGCAAGAGTTTGTGGGCTATCAGAATATTAAAAAATTAGCGGAAGGTCGCGATAGGGTCGTCTATTCTGCTTTGCGCGCAAGCGATAGTAAGCCAGTTATCCTGAAAGCCTTGCGTTCAGAGCACCCAACCCCTGACATGATTGCCTTGATGTATCACGAATACGAGATAGCCAAAGATCTTGATTTTCCGGGTGTTATTAGAACTTACAGTTTCATTGATGAGCAGAATCAATATGCCTTAGTCCAAGAGGACATGCACGGAATTTCGTTGGCCGATTATCTCCAAAAAATTCCACTCAGGGATTTATCGCTATTCTTGCATTTGGCCATTCAGATGACGCGTGTCGTTGGGGAGCTGCATAAGCAGCATATTATTCATAAGGACATTAAGCCGAGCAATTTTATAATTGATCCAAAGACGCTAACCGAAAAAATAACAGATTTTAATTATTCAACAAAATTGATGCATGAAGTCCAAGAAATTGTGCCCCCCCTAAAATTAGAAGGAACCTTGTCCTACATGGCTCCAGAGCAAACGGGGCGCATGAACATGAATATTGATTATCGCAGTGATTTTTATGCTTTAGGAATTACGTTTTATGAAATGCTTATGGGGGAGTTGCCGTTTATTTATTCCGATCCTCTCGAATTATTGCACGCGCATTTAGCCAATCCGATACCTGAACTCTCCAATGGGCAAATGGAAATTCCGCCTGTTGTAGCCGATATTGTTAAAAAACTGATGTCGAAAAATCCAATTGAACGGTATCAAAGTGCGATCGGGCTTTTGGCTGATTTACAGCGGTGCGAAGAAATGCTTAAAAATGAGGGAAAAATTGAATCTTTTCCCTTGGGTCAACAGGATGTTTTTGATCGTTTGAATTTGTCACAAAAACTTTATGGGCGTGAAGAAGAATCAAAGGTCTTATTAGCCGCCTATGATCGTGTGAGCCAGGGGGCCATCGAAGGCTTAATGGTTTGTGGTTACTCTGGTATCGGAAAAACGATGCTGATTAATGAAGTCCATAAACCGATGGTCAATCACAAAGGCTATTTCATAAACGGTAAATTTGATCAACTTCAACGGGATATGCCTTACACCGCGATCACGCAGGCCCTGAATCAATTAGCGAGATTAATCTTGGCAGAACCGGATGCGCGTTTTGAAGCTTTAAAAAAAGGAATTATTTCTGCCTTGGGCGGTGTTGCTCAGGTGATAATTGATCTTGCCCCTGATATTGAACTGATTATTGGTCCACAACCCGCTTTAGAAAAATTGCCACCACAAGAATCCCAAAATCGAATGAAGATTTTCTTTAAACGTTTTTTGCGGGTTGTAGCAAATCGAGATCATCCTCTCGTGATTTTTATCGACGATTTGCAATGGGTTGACAGCGGTTCTTTGACACTTTTTGAATATTTGATGGCTGACGAAGAATTAAGTCATATATTATTTATTGGTGCGTATCGAGAGAATGAAGTGCAGGAAGGGCATCAACTTCGAAAATTTTTCGAGGATATGAAAGCTGAAAAAAAAGTGATCCGCTGGCTTCCATTGGCTCCCTTAAGCGTTGCGAATTATTCAGAATTTTTACAAGATAGTTTTCATCGAGATGCTGCATTTGTTCAAGCCTTTTCTGAACTTCTGCACAAGCGAACAGATGGTAATCCTTTTTTCTGCAAACAAATGATTAATTATCTGTATCGAGAAAAATTAATTTCATTTAATTATGAGCTTCGTCATTGGGAGTGGGATTTAGCGAATATCGCTACATTAAAAATTACCGATAATGTGGTGGATCTTATGCTCGGTAAGTTAGCGACATTACCAACGGAAACCCTAGCACTTCTCAAATATGCGGCATGCGCGGGCAATCGTTTTACTATTGAAACGCTCATGGTCATTAGCGGAAAATCCGCCGATGAGATCGGTAAGAAGCTATGGCCTGCGCTGCAACAGGATTTAATTATTACTCTTCGATTAGGCTATAAACGCATCGAAGCGATGAGCCAGGAAAAATTAGCCCCCTTTTTATCGAGAGATATTACTTATCAATTTATTCATGATCGAGTGCATCAGGCGGTATATCAGGGTATTTCAGAAGAAGAAAGACAAAGAACCCATTTAAGAATAGCTCGGCTGTTACTGGAAAAAGAACCCGAGGCCAGCAAAAAAGAACGCTTGTTTGAAGTGACGGATCATTTTAATCAAGCGCACAAACTGCTAAATGAGGCTGAAAAGTTCGAGGTGGCGAATTTGAATTATCGTGCAGAAGTACAAGCTCGAAATTCAAATGCTTATCATCCCATGTCTAACTATTTGAAGGCCGCTTTAGATTTATTGGATGAGAGCAGCTGGAGCACTCATTATGAGCTCGTTTTTAAGATTAATTGTGATTATGCATTAAGCTTATTTTTGCTTGGAAAAATTGAGGAGGCGGAAGTCTTTACCGAAAAATTACTCGGCCGGGCGAGAACCACGCTTGATAAAGTCGCCCTCTATCGGATACAAATTTTGAGTTACAATGTTCATGGCGATTTGCCTAAACTATTTGAAGCAAGTCAGCAGGCCTTGGCTCTCCTTGGCGTTCCATTTTCCATAAGTCCTTCCGGTTCTGTTATTTTTATTAAATTAATGAAAATTCGCTGGAATATGCGTAAATTTCATGTTGAATTGCTCGATAAAGAGCTGCCAAATATTAGCGATACCAATATTTCAGCTGCTTTTGATATTTTATTAGAACTTTTTTACCCCTCCTATTTTTCGAGCACGCAAGCCTATATTTATTTAAATTTTTTGGCTTTCGAATTAATGTTGCGCTATGGAAAGCCGAAAAGCGCGGGTATTTGGGTGATGGCTTATGGTTTTGTGATGCTCACCATCAACAAAAATGTAGATATAGCCATAAAATGTCAGGCAGTGGCCGAACGCTTATTTGAAGTCTTCCCCAATAAATATATTTCAAGTCTTGCCTATATGTGGATGGGCTATTTCCTTACCCATCTTCGTCATCATTTTAAAGAGGGTCGTGAATATGCCCACAAGGCACTTCAGGATTCACTTGAGTCTGGAAATATAGTGAGTGCCTTTCATTGTCGATATACGTCTGCCTTTAGCCTTCTTGCTGAAGCCAGATCACTCGAAAAAACGATTTCGTCTTATAAATCGGTTCATAAAATATTTTTAGATTTGAAGGTTAGCGAATTTACTGAGGCCTCTGAGTCTGATCTGATTCTCTTGGAAAGTTTAGCTCTGGGTCTTAATGATCGACAGGAGCGATTAGCAGAATTGGAACGGATCATATCGTTGGGCCAAATTGCCTTGGTAAAGATACTTAATTTAAGGGATTTATGCTTTTATTATTATTTTATGGGATCTCTGAGCCAGGCGCTGAAATACCACTATTTATGGTATGCCCATGAAGATAAACTTCGATTTGATCCATTGAGTTATGATATTAAAGGCTTAGGTGCTTTGGCGCTCGCAAAATTCATTCCGACTTATCGTGGAATTACTCAGTGGCGAGCAAAGCGTCATTTTCGTCGAATCGTTCGTGAATTAAAATGGATTTCTGATGAAAACCCTGGAAATTACCTTCATCATTATTTATTCCTTAAAGCAACAGAAGCAAAATTGAAAGGAAATAATGCCAAGGCCATTGCCGCTTTAAATCGAGCGATCGAAAATGCAAAAAAAGGAAATTTTTATCTTTGGGCGGCGCTTGGTAACGAATTAGCATGTGAAATTTATATTGAAAAAAACCAACCTCGTGAAGCCATTGATTATATTCGCGAGGCGCATTATTTTTATGAGCTCTATGGGATGATGAGTAAGGTTCGCACTCTAGAGCAACGATATCCTCACGCCTTCACCGAGCAAGCGGTACTCCCTCAGGCGGGCATGTCTTTGGATACTACTTCAAGTTCTTTTATGTCTGTTGGGGCTTCTTTAAATACTCGTACCACTTCGGCTGGTTTGGATTTTATGTCCGTTATAAAAGCGAACCAAACGATTTCTGGCGAAATTGTGTTAGATAAATTATTGGAAAAAATGCTGCATCTCGTCGTGGAAAGTGCGGGTGCAGAAAAAGCCTTTTTTTTAGAAAAAAATGAACGAAGTTGGGCTGTAGTTGCAAGCCTAGATCGTCGGGCAAACCAAGAACAATTTACAATGTTGAATACGCTTCTGGAGTCTTACGGAAATCTTCCTAGGACAGTAATTCAATTTGCTCTCCGCACGAAAGAGACTATTGTGTTGAATCATGCTACGGAAGATAATCAATATCGTCACGATCCCTATATCGAGCGTTCTCGGATAAAATCAATATTGTGTTTACCTGTTCTGCGACAAGAAAGAGTGTTGGGGATCATTTACTTGGAAAACAATCTGACCATTGGTGCTTTCACGCAAGATCGATTAGCGGTGCTCAGTGCGCTGACATCACAGATTGCTATTTCTCTCGAAAATGCAAAGCATTTTGAAGTCATGGATAAACTCTTTCGTAGCACTGAACGTTTCGTTCCCAAGGCTTTTTTGAATTTATTGAAAAAAGAAACCATCGAAGACATTAAAGTGGGTGATAGCGTTGAAGTGAGCCTGGCCCCGATGTTTGCGGATATACGAAATTTTACGCCGACTGCAGAAGCCTTAGGGTCTGCCAAAACGGCCTTTTTATTAAATTCCTATATGCAAAAAATGGCGCCTATTATTCGACGACATCATGGATTTGTCAGTCAATTTTTTGGTGATGGGATTATGGCTTTATTTTCAAGGGAACATCGAGATGCGTTGGACGCGGCTATTGAAATGCGTGCAGTTATGCCGGAATTTAACGAAGTGATTAAAAGCAAGGGATATGACCCCATTGAAATTGGCATTGGAATAAATGCAGGCACAGCGATGTTAATCACGCTGGGTGAAGAGGAACGAATTGAACCGAGTGTGGTCAGCGATGTGGTTAATAGTGCCGCACGAATAGAAGGACTCAATAAAGTTTATGGAACGAATTTGCTTTTCAGCGATGCCGTTTATAATGCCATTAGAAATCCCTCAAATTATCTCATTCGTTTGGTTGATAAAGTAAAAGTAAAAGGCAAAAAAAAATCGATGATGATTTACGAGGTTATGCTTCCATCCAACAATGAACCGCTGGCGGATACACAGGCGTATATCAATATTTTTCAAGAGGGTTTTAGGCTCTATGAAGCGGGCGAATTTAAGCGGGCGACAGAGGTTTTTGCGAAATGTCTTTCTCTCCATTCAGAGGATTATGTGGCTGGGCTTCTTCAAAAGCGCTGTGAAAGTTTTATGCTTTCTGGAGCCCCAAGCGATTGGGATGGAAGTTACAGCGTTTTGGAAAAATAGCTCTGATTTAACATAAAACACCGTGTTATAATGTTATCAGGAGGACGGGGATTGTAATGCCAGAGTTTGTGGGCTATAAAAATATTAAAAAATTAGCGGAAGGACATGAGAGAGTTGTGTATTCGGCTGTGCGCACAAGCGATTTGAAGTCGGTTATACTGAAGGCCCTTCGATCGGAGCATCCAAGCTCTGATATGATTGCTCTAATGTATCACGAATATGACGTGGCCAAAGACCTTGACTTTCCTGGTGCTATTAGAACCTATTGTTTCATTGATGAGCAAAACCATTATGCTTTGGTACAAGAGGATATGCATGGGGTTTCGCTCCGCGATTATCTACAAAAAGTCCCCCTCAAGGATTTATCTGTCTTTCTAAATTTGGCCATTCAGATGACGCGTGTCATTGGTGAATTGCATAAACGAAATATTATTCATAAAGATATTAAGCCGAGCAACTTTATTATTGATCCCGAGACTCTATTAGTGAAAATAACGGATTTTAATTATTCAACGAAATTGACGCATGAAGTTCAAGAAATTCTTCCGCCACTTAGATTAGAAGGAACCTTAGCCTATATGTCTCCCGAGCAAACGGGGCGCATGAATATGAATATCGATTATCGAAGTGATTTTTATGCTTTAGGGGTTACTTTTTTTGAAATGCTAATGGGGGAGTTGCCATTTATTTATTCCGATCCTCTTGAATTATTGTATGCACATTTAGCCAACCCAATACCCGAACTCTCTAATGAGCAAATGGAAATTCCGACCGTCGTCGCTTTGATGGTAACAAAACTAATGGCGAAAAATCCTATAGGACGTTATCAAAGTGCTATTGGGATTTTGGCCGACTTACAGCAATGTGAACAAATGCTCAAAAACGAGGGAAAA
Organism: uncultured Gammaproteobacteria bacterium; assembly: GCA_963711375.1. Taxonomy (GTDB): domain Bacteria; phylum Pseudomonadota; class Gammaproteobacteria; order Coxiellales; family Coxiellaceae; genus CAVQDV01. Next base: position 143,216 of record CAVQDV010000005.1, on the reverse strand, counting down.
ATTGAACTTTTCCCTTTGGGTCAGCAAGATATTTTTGATCGCTTAAATTTGTCGCAAAAACTCTATGGGCGCGAAGAAGAGTCGAAAGCCTTATTGGCGGCTTATGATCGTGTGAGCCAAGGTGCAATTGAAGGCTTAATGGTTTGTGGTTACTCTGGAATCGGAAAAACCATGCTGATCAATGAAGTCCATAAACCGATGGTAAAGAACAAAGGCTATTTCATCAACGGTAAGTTTGACCAGCTTCAAGGTGATACGCCCTATACCGCTATTACACAAGCCTTTAATCAATTAGCGAGATTAATGTTGGCGGAGCCTGAGGCGCGGTTTGAATTTTTAAAAAAACAGATTATTTCTGTTTTGGGTGGTGTGGCGCAAGTGCTGATTGATCTTGCCCCAGATATTCAACTGATTATTGGTCCACAACCCTCTTTACAAAAACTGCCTCCTCAGGAAACGCAAAATCGGATGAAGATTTTCTTCAAACGTTTTTTGAGAGTTGTGGCAAATCGCGATCATCCTCTCGTGATTTTTATCGATGATTTGCAATGGGTGGACAGTGGTTCTTTACAACTATTTGAATATATGATGGCTGAAGAAGAGTTAAGTCACATTTTATTTATTGGCGCGTACCGAGATAATGAAATGGGTGAGGAGCATCCGCTACGAAAATTTTTTGATGATATGAAAGCAGAAAAAAAGGTCGTACGTTGGCTTCCATTGGCTCCTTTAAAGGTTGCAGATTTTTCGAGTTTTTTACAAGATAGTTTTCATCGAGATGCCTCATTTGTTCAAGCTTTCGCAGAACTTCTGCACAGGCGAACCGACGGTAATCCTTTTTTCTGTAAACAAATGATTAATTATCTGTATAGAGAAAAATTTATTTCGTTTAATTATGAACTTCGTCATTGGGAGTGGGATTTAGCGAAGATTTCAACCCTGAAAATTACCGATAATGTTGTGGATTTAATGCTGGGTAAATTGGCGACATTACCGCCGGAAACGCTAGCACTTTTAAAGTATGCGGCCTGCGCGGGTAATCGTTTCACCATCGAAACGCTAATGGTTATAAGCGGTAAATCAGTGGAAGAGGTTGGTAAGAGGCTTTGGCCTGCGCTTCAAGAAGACTTAATCATTACCCTGCGATTAGGCTATAAACGCATCGAAGCCATGGGTCAAGAAAATTTAGCCCTCCTTGTGTCGAAAGATATTACCTATCAATTTATTCATGATCGAGTGTATCAGGCGGTTTATCAAGGAATTTCCGATGCAGAAAAGCAAAGAACCCATTTAAAAATTGCTCGATTATTAATGGAAAAAGAGCCTGAGGCCTGCAAAAAAGAACGCTTATTTGAGGTAACGGATCATTTTAATCAGGCCCACGAACTGTTAAGTGAAGCGGAAAAATTCGAGGTGGCCAACTTGAATTATAAGTCTGGTGTTCTGGCACGAAATTCTAATGCCTATCAACCCATGTCAAATTATTTGAAAGCCGCTTTAAATTTGATGAAAGAAAGTGGCTGGGATACTCATTATGAGCTTGTTTTTAAGGTTTATTGTGATTATGCCTTAAGTTTATTTTTGCTGGGAAAAATAGAAGAGGCAGAGGCTCTTACCGAAAATTTGCTCAGGCGAGCTAGGACCAAGCTGGATAAAGTCGAGCTCTATCGAATACAAATTTTGAGTTGCCATGTTTTGGGTGAAATGACCAAGTTATTTGAAGCGGGGCGGAAAGCCTTAAGTCTTCTCGGTGTTCCATTTTCCAGAAGACCTTCCGGCGCTACTATTTTTATTAAATTAATGAAAATTCGATGGCGCATGCGTCAATTTCATGTTGAAACGCTCGAAAAAGAGCTTCCGGATATTAGCAATATCCATATTTCAGCTGCTTTTGATATATTATTAGAACTTATTTACCCCTCCTATTTTATGAGCACAGAGGCCTTTACCTACTTGAATTTGTTGGCTTTCGAGTTGATGTTGCGCTTTGGAAAGCCAAAAAGCGCCGGTATTTGGGTGATGACTTATGGTTTTGTGATGCTAAATATCAACAAAAATGTAGATTTAGCGGTGAAATATCAGGCCGTGGCACTAAGCTTATTTGAAGCCTTCCCCAATAAATATATTTCAGGTCTTGCCTATTTGTGGATTGGCTATTTCCAGATGCCTCTTCGACATCATTATAAAGAGGGCCGTGAATATGTTCAAAGGGCTCTCCAAGATTCTTTAGAGTCGGGAAATATTCTTAATGCGGCTCACTGCAGAAACACCAACGCCTTCATGGTTCTCGCGAGTGCCCGCTCAATCGAAAATGCCATTAAGCTTAAGAAAATTGCACTTAAATCTTTTCAAGATCTAAAGGTCAATGAATTTTCTCAGTTTATTGAGTCTGATTTGATTGAGTGGGAAAGTTTAGCGAAGGGTGTTAATGACCGACAGGAGCAATTACAGGAACTGGAGAAAACTATCTCGCAGGGAAGCATTGCTTTGGTGAAGGCGGTTAATTTAAGAAATTTAACCTTCTATTACTATTTTATGGGATCAGAAACCCAGGCGCTGCATTATCATTATCAGTGGTATGCGAATGAAGATAAACTTCGATTTGATCCTTTGAGTTACGAAATTAGAGGCTTAGGGGCGTTAGCGCTCGCAAAATTAATCCCAAGCTATCGAGGAATTACCTTGTGGCGAGCAAAACGCCATTTTCGTCGAATTTTAAGTGAATTAAAATGGATTTCTGGCGAAAGTTCGGGAAATTATCTGCATCATTATTTATTCCTCAAAGCGACAGAAGCAAAATTGAATGGAAATTATGGCAAGGCCCTAGCTGCTTTAAATCGAGCAATCGAAAATGCGAAAAGAGGGGACTTTTATCTTTGGACTGCACTGGGTAATGAGTTGGCTAGTGAGATTTATATTCAAATAAACCAACCTCGTGCAGCAATTGATTATATTCGCGAGGCGCATTATTTTTATGGGCTTTTTGGCATGAAGACTAAGGTTCTTGCGCTAGAGCAACGCTATCCTCATGCCTTCACTGTGCAGGCGCTAATACCACAGGCCGGCATGTCCTTAGAAACCTCTTCAAATTCTACTTTGTCCATTGGGACTTCTTTAAGCACCTATACCACTTCGGCAGGTTTGGATTTTATGTCAGTTATAAAAGCGAACCAAACAATGTCGGGCGAAATAGTACTGGAAAAATTATTAGAAAAAATGCTGCATCTTGTTTTAGAAAGTGCAGGCGCAGAAAAAGCCTTTTTTTTAGAAAAAAGTGAACGAAGTTGGGATGTAGTTGCAAGTTTAGATCGTCGAACAAACCAAGAACAATTTACTATTTTGAATACACCCCTAGATTCTTACGAAAATCTTCCTCGGACAGTCATTCAATTTGCGCTTCGCACCAAAGAGACTGTTGTGTTGAATCATGCCACAGAAGATAATCAATATCGTCATGATCATTATATTGAGCGTTTACAAGTAAAATCAATATTGTGTTTGCCAGTCCTGCAAAAAGAAAGGGTTTTGGGAATCATTTATTTGGAAAATAATTTAACCCATGGTGCATTTACACAAGATCGAGTGGCTGTACTTAGCGCGCTCACATCACAAATTGCTATTTCTCTCGAAAATGCGAAACATTTTGAAGTCATGGAGAAACTTTATCGGAGTACAGAACGTTTCGTTCCCAAGGCTTTTTTGAATTTAATGGAAAAAGAAACCATCGAAGACATTCGGGTAGGTGATAGTGTTGAAGTGAGTCTAGCCCCGATGTTCGCGGATATACGGAATTTTACGCCGATTGCAGAAGCGCTAGGCTCTGCCAAGACAGCCTTTTTATTAAATTCCTACATGCAAAAAATGGCGCCCATTATTCGTCGGCATCATGGATTTGTCAGTCAATTTTTTGGTGATGGAATAATGTCTTTATTTTCAAGGAAGCATCGGGATGCCTTGGACGCAGCAATTGAAATGCGTGCAGTGATGTCGGAATTTAACGAAATAATGAAACAGAAGGGCTATGACCCCATTCAAATTGGCATCGGAATAAGTGCGGGCACTGCGATGCTTATAACGCTCGGTGAAGAGGAGCGAATTGAACCAAGTGTGGTCAGCGATGTGGTTAACAGTGCCGCACGAATAGAAGGATTAAATAAAATTTATGGAACGAGTTTGCTCTTTAGCGATGCCGTTTTTAACGACATCAAAAATCCCTCGAATTATCTCATACGTTTAGTTGATAAAGTAAAGGCTAAAGGCAAAAAACAATCCATGTTGATTTACGAGGCGATGCATTTGAAGGAAGGTGAAGAATTTTTGCAATGCCAAGAGTATATCACTACCTATCAGACTGGATTTACGAACTATGAGGCTGGGGAATTTGAGCGAGCGGCGATTATTTTTGCAGAGTGTCTTAGAACCCATCCAAATGACTCAGTAGCCCTACTTCTTAAAAAGCGCTGCGAAGATTTCTTGGCTTATGGCGCCCCAAAAGATTGGGATGGCACCTATTCCCCGCTGGAAAAATAGTCTAATAGCACGATAGGAATATGTTGGGAATGTAGGTATTATTAAGTTATTCAATGAGTTCAGAGGGAGTTGAGCGGTGCCGGATTTTCAGGGTTTTAAAGATCTCAAGAAATTAGCAGAGGGTCGCGATCGTGTGATTTACTCTGCCGTCCGTGTGGGCGATCAGGAACACGTTATTTTGAAAGCTTTAAGGTCTGAACATCCTCCTGCCGATTCAATTGCGTTGATGTATCACGAATACGAATTGGTTAAAAATCTCGATTTTCCGGGTGTCATTCAAACGTATGGATTTCTTGATCAACAAAATCAATATGCCCTGATCCAAGAGGACATGCGGGGCATTTCCTTAAAAGATTATTTGCAGGTAAATACCCTTCAAGATTTATCACTATTTTTTAAATTAGCTATTCAGATGGTTAAAATTGTTGGAGAATTACATCGACGAAACGTCATTCATAAAGATATTAAGCCGGCTAATTTTATTATTCATCCAGAGACCTTAGAGGTGAAAATCACCGATTTTAATTATTCATCGAAATTATTACACGAAATTCAAGACATAGTGCCACCTGATAAATTAGAAGGAACCTTGCTCTATATGGCCCCTGAGCAAACGGGTCGCATGAATATGAACATCGATTATAGGACTGATTTTTACGCGTTAGGAGTTACTTTTTATGAAATGCTAACGGGAGAATTACCGTTTGTGTATTCCGATCCTCTTGAATTACTGCATGCCCATTTAGCCACTCCAGCGCCCGCGCTTTTGAATAGTCAAATGGAAATTCCAGAAGTGCTAGCAGAGATTGTGAAAAAATTGATGGCGAAAAATCCAGTAGAGCGTTATCAAAGTGCGACGGGACTTTTGCTTGATTTACAACACAGCGAACAATTGCTCCAAAATACGGGAAAAATAGAATATTTTCCGCTAGCCCAGCAAGATGTTTTCGATCGTTTAAATTTATCGCAAAAATTGTATGGACGTTTGGAAGAGGCTAAGGTTCTATTAGCGTCCTATGAGCGCGTTTGCCAAGGTGCTGTAGAGGGTCTAATGGTCTGCGGTTTTTCAGGCATTGGAAAAACGATGCTGATAAACGAAGTGCATAAACCCATGGTGAGGCACAAAGGCTATTTTATCAGGGGAAAATTTGATCAACTTCAACGCGACAAGCCCTATACCGCAATTACCCAAGCCCTTAACCAATTAGCGCGATGCATCTTACTAGAGCCCGAAGAGCGCTTTGAGGCGATAAAAAAAGCGATTAATGAAGCATTAGGAGGTGTGGCGCAATTGATGATTGATCTTGCGCCTAATATTGAGTTTATTATTGGCCCTCAAGCACCTTTGGATAAGTTACCACCTAAAGAAACGCAAAATCGGATGAAAATTTTCTTTAAACGCTTTTTACGGGTGGTTGCGAATCAAGATCATCCCTTGGTTATTTTTATCGATGATCTACAGTGGGTCGATAGTGGTTCTGCAGAACTTCTTGAGTGCATTATGGCCGATGAGGAATTAAGCCATATTTTATTTATTGGTGCTTACCGAGAGAATGAAGTAGGAGCGGGGCATCCTCTTCAGAATTTTTTGGACAAAATGAGGGCAGAAAAAAAAATCATACAAGCCCTGAATTTACGCCCCTTAAGCGTTTTGGATTTTTCCGCCCTTTTGGAAGACAGTTTTCATCGAGAGGCATCCGAGGTTCAACCACTGGCAGAGCTCCTTCATCAGAGAACCGATGGTAATCCTTTTTTCTGTAAACAAATGGTCAATTATTTGTATCAAGAAAAATTTTTATTTTTTAATTATGAGCATCACCAATGGGAGTGGGATCTTGATAAGATTTTGACATTGAAAATTACAGAAAATGTGGTGGATTTAGTCCTCCAAAAATTAGCAGAATTGCCTGAAGAAACCCAAGAATTATTAAAATATGCCGCTTGCTCGGGAAATCGCTTTAGCTTGAATACTTTAATAATAATCACTGGAAAATCTCCCAAAGAAATTGGTAAGGGTCTTTGGGAAGCACTTACGCAAGACATCATTATCACCCCAAGATTGAGTTATAAACAAATGGATGCTATGGCTGATGAAAGCTTGGCTACCCAATTATCTAAAAACATTATCTTTGAATTTATTCACGATCGCGTGCAACAAGGCGTTTACCAAAGTATTTCCGAAAATGAAAAAAAACACACGCATTTAAAAATTGCTCGTTTATTTATGGAGAAAGAGCCCGAGGCTTGCCAAAAGGAACGCTTGTTTGAAGTGACGGATCATTTTAATCAAGCACATGAACTGCTGACTGAAAATGAAAGAAAGGTAGTGGCCAATTTAAATTACCATGCCAGTCAGCGAGCTCGAAACTCCAATGCCTATCAACCCATGTTTAATTATTTAAAAGCCGCATTAAGTTTGATGGATGAAAATACTTGGAAAACGGATTATGATCTTATTTTTAAGGCTAATTGTGATTATGCTTTAAGTCACTTTTTGCTCGGAAAAATTGTGGAAGCCGAGCTCCTGACACAAACTCTCCTGTCGAGAGCAAAATCAACTCTCGATAAGATTGCACTCTATCGAATACAAATATTGAGCTATAATAGCCGAGGAGATCTTGAAAAAGTATTTGAGGCTGGAAAGCATGCGCTGGACCTTTTAAACATCCCCTTTTCGATACACCCAACAAAGCTGCATATTTTCCTGAAACTTATGAAAATTCGTTGGAGAATGCGCCTTTTTAATGTCAAAACCCTTGAGAAAGAATTGAGGCCTATCAGCGATGTTAATATTTCAGCCGCATTTGATATTTTATTGGAATTAGCGTATCCCTCCTATTATACGAGTACCGAGTCGTTTATTTATTTAAACTTGGTAGCGATGGAGATGCAGCTGCATTTCGGAATGCCTAAAAGTGCTGGTTTATGGGCAACAACGTATGGCTTTGTTATTTTGAATCTCTATAAAAATGTGGACCTTACTTTTGAATATGTAGCTTTATCGGAGAGGTTATTTGCAGAGTTCCCGAATAAATATACCTCGGGACTTGCTTATTTAATGATGGGATACCACCTCAACCATTTGCGTCGTCCTTTCAAAGAAGGACACACTTATTCCGAGCGTGCTTTCCAAGATTCTTTAGAATCTGGAAATATCGCTTTTTCTGCTCAATGCCTACACACCGACGCGCTTAGGGTGTTTGCGGAGGTAAGATCATTAGAAAATTCCTTATTAAAACTACAGATTTCTACTAAAGCGCTTTATCTAGAAAAGGTTCAGGATTTTGCCGAGCATAGTGAATCCATGGTGATTCAATGTGAAAATTTTTTGCAAGGTATCGATAACCTGAATCGCCTAAAGGAACTGGAACAAATTATTGAAGGTGGGAAAAACCTTCTTATTAAAGCCACTATTTATAGAACATTCTGTTTTTATTTCTACTTTATGGAGTCTTATGACAAGGCACTTCACTATCATGAATTGTGGTACTCCCATGAAGATAAAATCCGATTTGATCCCTTAAGCTACGATGTTAAAGCCCTTGGTGCATTAACGATAGCGAGAGGAATCCCCGGCCTCCGTGGTCCAGCCAGGTGGCGCGCCACCCGCCATTTTCGCCGTATATTAAGAGAATTAAAATGGATTTCAACAGAAAATTCTGGGAATTATCTGCACCATTATTTATTTTTATTGGCAACAGAAGCAAAATTGAATGGAAATTTCCCTAAGGCTGTGAACGCCTTAGATCGAGCCATTGTCAACGCCAAAAAAGGCGATTTCTATTTATGGGTGGCACTAGGAAATGAATTATCGGCAGACCTATTTATCGGGGAAAAATACTGCCGCGGCGCAAGGGATTATATTCGGGAGGCGCATTATTATTACGGCCTTTATGGTATGAAGCAAAAAGTGACTGCGCTCGAGCAACGTTTCCCAGATATCTTCGCAGAACTGCCTTCCTTAGCGCAGGATGTCACTTACAGCGGGGAGTCTACTCATGCGAATACGAGTACGCTAACCTCTTCGTCGAGTTTGGATTTCATGTCTATTATTAAAGCCAGCCAAACCATTTCAGGTGAAATTGTTTTAGATAAATTATTTGAAAAAATGTTGAATTTGGCTGTGGAAAATGCCGGCGCTCAAAAAGCTATTTTTTTGGGAAAAGAAGAAAAAAAATGGATGGTGATAGCAAGCTTAGGGCGCTTTCAAGTTGAGGAACCCTTTAAGATTTTAAATACCCCTTTGGAAGAGTTCGAAGATCTTCCTAGAGCGGTAATTCAACTTGCTTTGCGTTCGAAAGAAACAATCGTACTGAATCATGCCTCAGAAGATAATCAATATCGCCAAGATCCCTACATTATTCGGGTACAACCAAAGTCCGTATTATGTTTGCCAGTATTGCATCAGGAGAGAGCAATTGGAATCATTTATTTGGAAAATAATTTGACTATAGGTGCCTTTACTCAAGCGCGTGTTGCGGTCTTAACCGCTCTCTCGTCCCAAATTGCGATTTCTATCGAAAATGCGAGACATTTTCGAATAATGGAAAAATTATATCGCAGTACCGAACGTTTTGTGCCGAAAGCGTTTTTGAATTTATTGAAAAAAGAAACCATCGAAGACATTAAGGTGGGTGATAGTGTTCAAGTGAGTCTGGCGCCGTTGTTTGCGGATATACGGAATTTTACAACGATTTCTGAGACATTGGGGCCTGAAAAAACCGCTTTTTTATTAAATTCCTATATGCAAAAAATGTCGCCAATTATTCGTCGACATCATGGATTTGTCAGCCAATTTTTTGGTGATGGCATTATGGCTTTATTCCCAAGAGATCACAAGGATGCATTTGAGGCGGCAATTGCTATACGCGCCGCCATGCCAGAATTTAACGATATGATGAAAAGTAAGGGATATGAGCCAATCGTAATTGGCATAGGAGTCAATGCAGGTAGGGCGATGCTGATTACGCTAGGTGAAGAGGAGCGAATGGAACCGAGTGTTGTAAGCGATGTGGTCAACGGTACTGCGCGCATTGAAGGATTAAATAAAATGTATGGCACGAGTTTGCTATTTAGCGATGCGGTTTACAACGCAATCAAAAATCCTTCAAATTATCTCATACGCTTAATTGATAAAGTGAAAGTAAAGGGCAAAAATCAGTCAATGCTACTTTATGAGGTTATGCTTCCCTGCAAAAATGAATCATTTTCAGATACTCAAGCGTATATCAGCGCATTTCATGAGGGTTTTAGACTCTATCAAGAGGGAGAATTCAAACAGGCCGCAGAGGTTTTTGCGAAGTGTCTTGCTACCCATTCAGGCGATACGGTGGCAGCGCTTTTTCAAAAACGCTGTGAAAATTTTATGGCTTCTGGAGCCCCAAAAGATTGGGATGGAATCCACAAGTTCCAAGAAAAATAGCCTAAGAGCTGCCGCTTTAGCGGGAACTCCTGAAGAGATTCCTACTTAAAACCAAATCCAGGGGCGTCTGTTGGTATTAATATTTCTTTAGCAAGGCTTCGAAGTTGATCAAATGTTTTGACTTTATTGATGACATATCTGCCCAGAACGATATCGTATCCGGCTTTGTCTTTTTCATACCATGCTATTAAAGCGCTAGATAGGGGCTTAATCTCCACAGGATCAGCTTTATCCACACGGACAGTCTGTTCGGATAGCGCATAAATTTTAAGATCACCTAGCTTTGCCTCATGGCGTTCTTTATTGCGAATTTCTTTGCAACTTTCTAAAAGGTTCAATAGGAACTTGAATGAGCTACTCAAAAGCAAATCCTTTGCCCCTGTAATTTCCTCCAGGTCAGAATAAATGTCTCCCATTGCCATTATCGCCATTTTACAAGCATCGAGATATTCGGGAATTTCACTATACTGCTTAGTTTTTAAAAACGCTTTCAATGTCATGAAGTCTTCGAATAGGGCCTCAAGATTATTAATTAAATCTAAAACACTACGTTTCAGCTTATTTTTTTCTGATAATTTTAAGGATTCATATAAAGAAGATCGACTTACATCCAGTACGGTATTTTCAGAGAAATCCATATAATTGTCGGGATGATAGTTTTTCATTACACAAGCTACTAATTGATCTTCTTTTACGGCATAAAATTGATGCATTAACAAATTCCAAAAACCATTAGCAAAATCACCAATTAATGGCTTGCAAAAAAAGGCCGGTGTATCGAGTTGATCTCGTCGATGATAGGCGGCCAATTGCAATAATTGGAACTCATGCAGGCGATAGAGTAAACCATATTTTCTTACTAAGGGGTGCTTTTCATAATCTTTTTTGGGGTCTTTTAAATAATCTTCAAAACCCAAATGGTATTCCTTTACAAGATTATCCATCCAACCCATGCGTTCTTTAAATAAGCACAATTTTTTTTCTTGCTCTTTAGATTTTATTTCTTTTTCGGTAAGCTCGCGCTGAAACTGTCTTTCAACTTCAAAATCACCTTTCCTATATTCGTTGTAAACGGTATGTGGATTTTCTCCCAGTTTATCGGTAACAACTTTGACATGATTATCGTTGTTGTTTGATCTTTTTTCAGGGGATAAATTTTTAGAATTCGATTTATTTTCAATTTTTACAAGGTCATCTTCAATGGTTTTTTTTATGTCTTCATATTTTTTATTAAATTCAACTCGAAGGGGATGATAGTCACCCAGAATTTTCTCAGCACCTACAAGCTTTTCAACAAGAGGGTCAAGTTGGTCTGATAGGATATTCTCATAATTTTTACCCGCAAGCCCTGTGAAATCATAACAGGCCTGAACAAATTGATTGCAATGCTCCTGAAATTCGGCGAGAGCCTGTTTATGATTATTTGAGGCACTAAGCCGTTGGTTGATGTCGCCACATTTTTCATTGATTTCATTTATTAATGCAGGAAATTCCTTTAATGATTTTTCTTTAGCTTCTTTCAATATAGAGACAGCTTTTTCATATTTTTTATTTTCTTCAGAAACCCTTTTTACCTCTTCTTTTTTAATGGCATCTGAGTTTATTTTAAGTTCGGCCTCCAGAGTAGAGTTCCACTTTTCTAGGGCTTCGAGGATATCATGGAGTTCAAGGGCTTTCTCAAATGGATAATCAGTCAGCAAGGTTTCATTACATTTTTTGGTAAATTGACTGTGAATCGACATTATTGAATCGCATTTTTTGACTTTATTTTCGAAGTCAACAATTCCTTTATCATAAACTTTCTTTTTTTCACGCCATTGTTTGTCCGCTTTATCTTTTACCGTAGATTTTTCTTCAAATTCAAGTTTCTCTTTTTTAGAGCTTATTAATTTTTCATTCAGACTCTTTTTTTCGTTTTTCATGATAATAGAAATCACGTCAAACGAATTAACGCCAGTTTTCAATTTCATTAGTTTAGCAATATTGTTCTCATGGAATTTTTTTTCCCGCATTTGCTTGTTTGCTAATTCCGTATTCGCCTTTAAATCATCGAGATTTTCATTCTTACCTTCTTTTTCTGTTTCCTCTTTAGATTTTATGGTCTTACTATTTCGTTTTTTTCCAGATTTTAACTTCTTTTCCAGTGTATCTTTCAATTTTGGTTTTTCTTCTATTTTGGGGCTTTGTCTAAGTACCCGACTAATGATTTTGGCTGTATAATAAGCGGTTCCTATAAAAATTCCCAAAATCAACCACTCAAACCACCTGATGGGATCTTTTAAAATTTCATCTGCTTCCTGCTTTTCCTCTGGAGTTTTCGCATAAAATTTAGCTTGTAAGGCATAGGCTTTGTATTTAAATGAACGGGAGTCTTCTTTGTAATAGCGTTGTGCCAATTCCATGGATGCAAAAGAATCACCCAGTGCAGCTAATTTTTTAAGCCCTTCGTCACCTACTTTTGCATAAGATTTTTTAGGGCGCCGAACAATGCTTGAGTAATGTGTGCGGGGAATTTTAAATCCAGCTCGGCGCATTTGCGCTGGAGTTGGCACTTTTACGCTTAAAACATCCTTCACTTCATTTTGCAATAAAGCCAAGTCCTCTATTGCATTGGGAGCGTTAATAGTCGGTATTCGTTTTTGTAATTGTTCGTTGAAAAATACCACTCTTGTTTTAAGCTCTGATATTTGTTCATGACGTAGGAATAATTCATCGACATTAAATTCAAAATCTGGCAAGTTTTTTCGATAGGGTTTTAAAAGTTCACGTAATTGAGCTACATAGGTTTTTACTAGGTGAAAATAAACCTTATCGTCAAGACGGAATTTTGCTGCTTGCATAATGTATTCAAGGGATCGATCAAAATGATGCTCTTCTCGTTCATACTCTGCCAATAGTAAGGCGGCTTGCGGCGACTCTCTTGCAGCTAAGCCTAAAAAGGCTTTCGCGGTTTCCTTACCAAGCTGCGTAAATTCTTCTGAAGACATTTCTTCATAATTATTAGGCGTATTTCCTGGAAAAGGAAAAGCCAATGCCGCAAGCATGTCTGGATCTTTAGGAGAAACCGTAAAGGATTTATCGGCTAGTAAAAAATATCCAAAGGCTTCAACCCCGAGCAAATTTCCATTTTGAAGAACAAATCGAGCCCAACGTAAGGCCAAACCAACATTTTTTGGAAATGGGGGTTTTCCATTCAGAAATCCCTCTACGATTTTGTTTATATCAATTTCATTTGAACCCAGTTCTGTTGGCATTTTCTGAATAAGTTGGGTCAGCTCTAAGCTCTGGCGCTCCCTGGAAAAAAATCTGGAAAGAAATTCACTCTGGAGTTCCTGGGGTTCTCTTGCTTCAGAGGGAAATATACAAGCGTCCGATAATTTCAGCATGGCAATAGGATCGAATGGGTCAAATATTTTATGAAAAGCCTCGATTTCAGATGGTTTCCAGCTTTGTAGTTGAGTCTTTAACTCTTGCTCTGACAGCCCTATTTTTGCCTGATACGCATATCTCAGATAATGTCGGCCATATTCAGGTCCTAGGGTCTTTAAGTAGTTAATATTATCGTGATATCCAAAAAATGCGGCTAAGGAGCATTGCCCAAGTTGTGGTGATTGTTGGCAGGCCTGTTCTGCTATTAGCATGGCACGTTTTACAAATTGCTCTCTTTCCTCTGTAGTTATAGCTTCATGCCGTGGGAGGGCTTTGCTATAGGCCATTGAAGCTCGAAAAGAACCATTTGCTGCGCCGATGCGATAATATTTTGCTGCATCTTCTTCATGCCTTGGAATTCCATACAATCCCTTCTTATACACCTCGGCCACCGCATAGGCAAAGCTTCCAGTGTCTTGAATATCTGCCAAATTTGGGTCTTTTTTTTCAATCGCCTCTATGACATCCGCTGGCACTTCTCTCATTAAATCCAAGAGTGTGTGGGTGCTAACCCTCCTGAGTTGGATACCCCATTTCAGTGCTTCACCGATACCTTTCTCTATCAAATCCGGCATGAATTTTTCTGTTATATAAAATTTCTTGTTTAAATTGGAAGTCATTTCAGAAGAAATAATATCAGGTAAATTTTTTAATTCCATGTATCTAGGACCAAATTCATTAAGGATATAGGTAATGTCGGGGATGTCTATTTCCATTTCTTCGAGATATTTTCCCACTATTTTTAAGAGGGACATTAGGGCATCAATAGTAGGTTTTTTTTCAATATAGTCCTTATTTAAGAACTCGGTTTCTTGAGAGCTGAGTAATACTTCAAACGGACCCGTAATTTCGAGCAATTGATCTCTAGCGAATTTAAAAAGTGAAAATAATCCTTGTGGGTTTCTAGGTTTCGACTGTATAAGCGCAAGCCATTTTTCAGACTGGTTTTTCATGGCATCAGGCAAGGCTTTAATATTGGCATGCAATTCTTGTTGAGCTATTCGAGTGGATATATAGTGTAGTGTAGTCTTCGATGAGGTTAGTATAGATGGACTTATTTTTTTTTCTAGATTATTGTTACGTAAAGACTCTTCAATTTCTGGCAGCTCTGCCATTCTATCAGACCACAGTTTCATAATTTTAAAATTTTCCTCAGCGGATCTCAAAGTAGATTGAAAATCGGGTGAGTTATCGGAATCCATTTTGAGAAAGTCGTATAGGCCTTGGGTAAAATCGTTCAGCAAAAGCATTTCTTCAATGGCTTTTGTATGCTGAAGAAACTCATGATAACTTTTGGTATTGGCCAGCGGAGTAGAGATTTGACTAATTCGCATGAGCAGCGCTTTCAAAAATGCGATTTGGGCAGGTTTCCATACTGTATTGTTAAACATTTCGTCGGATTGCAGAAAAGCTTGCGTATATAATATCACAGCACGATCGGTATGCTCTCCATTAAGCATGTGTAGGAAAGCTAAAAGATCAGAAGCGATATAACTGTTTGGGGCTTCTTTTTCAAGGTTTTTAAGAAGATCTGATTTTTTTTTAAAAAGCTCCTTTACCTGAAGGATATTCGCTTCTGCAAGAAACTCCCTAGCTTTTATTGCTGTTGGGCTTGCTAAAGTTTTATTTAATACTGCAATCGAATCTGCAAATCCTGCAGTTGATCCTTGGTAAGAAAGCAAAAGCTTTTTTCTTAATTCAGTTAATTTTTTGTGGAAAATTTCTACTGAAGGAGATTTCGAATTCTTCGAGTTTTTTTCAGTATTTCTCGCCGGAGTGATTTCGACTATAATTTTCGAATCCCGATAAATCATTTTTTGCCCATGGCTTAGTGCTTCTTGAAGAAATTCACGCGCCACTTCCTGATTCTTTGAATCTACTTTTGTATTAATAGAAAATGGCCTCGCGTCTGCGACAGGTGATCCAACAGTTGAAAACGCTAAGAACCCCAGTTTAATAATGGTTGTTATAGAGGGGTTTGGCCAGTCCACATTTTTTAAATAATGAAAGAAGTTTGAGATAGAGTAAAAAGCCCCTAGATTTTTTCGTTGCTCCAATAATAAGAGTTTTTTTTGATTGAGTGGGATTAGGCCCTCTCTGCAATACTCGACATATAAGTCAAGCATTTCTTTTTCAGAACAATACACTTCCATATTATTACGTGCCTGAGTAAATTGTTTTTGACAACGATAAAAAAATCCATCTGTAAATGTTTCTACGTCTTTAAAAAGTAGGGATACCAGCTCAAACTCAAAATGCGCTTGCAATAAAAGCCGAAGTAATTCTTTAAATTTTGGAGTTTGTAGATCAGGAAAAGGAAGAAAAGCTTCATAAATATCTTCACTAATGTGTTCTTCTACCGTCTGGCGAGTCATCATTCACTCCTGAGTTTCATAAATAGTTTTAATTATGTCTGAAATGATAACAGGTTTATATTAAGGAAATATTAAACTGGAAACCTTAAGAGAAGCTTATTTTGAACGATGTTTTTAATAGGTCGATTGATTATTAGCTTTCTACTGTACTTAGGCTCAAGCTGTCGATCAAAGCTTTCAAAAATCTTGCACCTTCGCCACCAGTGGCTAAGCGATGGTCAAGAGTAAGTGATACGGGTAGCCGCGGATGAATAGCGGGCTTTCCTTCGAAAGCAACGACTTCATCGCGTAATTTCCCAAAAGCGACAATGGCCACCATCGGTGGAATAATAGCCGGCGTTGCATAACGGCCGGCTATGGTGCCGACGTTTGAGAGAGTAATGGTTGCACCCTGCAAATCTTCGCGTGAAAATGTTTTTTCCTTCGCATTTATTTTAAATTGATTTATTTTTTCTCGTAATTCAGCGTCGGATTTATTGGCAACGTCTTTTAAAACAGGGACGAATAAACCATGGGGTGTGTCAACGGCTAATCCAATATTAATATAGTCGTGAGGAGTATAGAAATAATTTTTTGCATCGAAAGAAGCATTTAATAGTGGAATTTCTTTAACCGCGCAAACGATAGCGCGCAGTAAACGCATCGTAAAATCTTGTTCTTTATTCCACAAAAATAAATCGGCATCATCAACGATGGAAACTGGAACGACTTGTGCATGCGATAAGGTCATGCTTTGCACCATGGCTTTTCTCGCCTGGGAAAGGATTTCTCCTTCTGCCACTTTTTCTCCTTTTGAAGCACCTTCTACGTCTTCCGCAGTAATTCTTTCCCCTGTGAAGGATATTTTATTTAAATCAACGCCAAGCCTTTTTGCGAGCAAGCGCACGGCCGGTGTCACTTTCAGCGAACGGTTGGCGCTTATGTGGTCAGCTAGGCTTGTGGTTTTTGTTTCTAAATCAGCACCACCTTCTTCGATAGAGCCCACCACTGTGCCAGTATCTTTTGTAATTTCAACTTCACCTTCGCCTTCAAAACCAATTAATGGTTTTCCGGTTTCTATAGTGTCGCCAACGTCGCCAAATAATTTCGTAACTTTTCCATCAAAAGGCGCAGGGACATCCACCAAAGCTTTTGCCGTTTCCATGGCGACCATTGCTTGATCGTGTTTAATGTCGTCGCCCACTTGAATATACCATTCACGAATAATCGCATCCGGTAAACCTTCGCCTAAATCGGGTAATTTAAATAATTTCATGCATACTCCAATACCGTTGTAGCCGCGTCAACAATTTGTTTCGCGCTAGGGATATAATTTTTTTCCATTTTAAAATAGGGCATCACGGCATCATAACCGGTTACCCTTTGAATGGGAGCCATTAATGAATCTAAGCAATATTCGCTAATTTGTGCGGCAATTTCAGCTCCAACACCGCAGTGACGTGCCGCCTCATGAATAATAACAACACGACCAGTTTTTTCGACAGAATTAATAATGGTGGCGATATCGAGAGGTTTTACAGTGGCAACATCGATGATTTCTGCAGAGATATTTTTTTTTGCTAAAATTTCGGCTGCTTCGAAAGTTTCTTTAATCATTGCCCCCCACGTAATGAATGTGAGATCCGTACCTTCGCGTAACAGAAAACAAGTATCCAAAGGCAGGGCTTCACCATTGTCAGGAACTTCTTGCTTAATGAGACGATAAATGCGTTTTGGCTCGAGAAAAATTACAGGATCTGGATTTCGAATAGCCGCTAATAATAAACCATAAGCACGTGCAGGTGATGAAGGAATAACAACACGCAATCCTGGAATGTGTGCAAATAAGGCTTCGGTGCTTTCGGAATGATGTTCTGGTGCGTGAATTCCGCCACCAAAAGGCGCGCGATAAACAATTGGACAGCTCAAGCGCCCACGTGTGCGATTTCGCAGACGTGCGGCATGGCAAATTATTTGATCGAGCGCTGGATAAATAAATCCCATGAATTGAAATTCTGCTACCGGTTTTAATCCCTGTGTCGCCATTCCAATGGCCATGCCGGCAATCATGGCTTCTGCAAGCGGTGTGTCGAGCACTCGTTCGGGCCCAAATTTCTCGAGTAAACCGACGGTGGCTCGAAAAACGCCACCATTGACTGCGATGTCTTCTCCAAAGACAACAACGTTTGGATCGTGTTCCATTTCATAAGAGAGCGCTTGGGTTATGGCTTCTACTAAGGTAATTTTCATGCTTTTTCTCCTAGCGCATCCTTCTGATCGAGAAGAGCCTCTGGAATTTCTTGATATAAATAATCGATGATATCAGTAGCTTTTGGGGGGGTAACGTTGAGATATTCCTCAACGGCTTTTTCAATTTCTAGACGAAGCTCCTGTTGTAATTGCGCTTCTTTTTCTTTTGACCACAAATTTTGCGCTTCCAAATAATAGCCGAGACGTGCGATAGGCTCAAAATGCCAAGCCTCTTTTCGATCTTCTTCTTTCGAATAACGGGTCATGTCATCGGCCGTTGTGTGATCACAAAGTCGATAGGTGATGGCTTCGATTAATGTAGGTCCTCTGCCTTCGCGTGCTTTTTGAAGGGCTTCTGAAACGGCGTGCCTAACGGCAATTACATCATTTCCATCCACTTGAATTCCATCAAATCCAGCAGCGATGGCTTTTTGTGCAATTGTTTGAGCCGCGGTTTGTTTGCTGCGGGGAACTGAAATGGCCCATTGATTATTATTGACAACAAAAACAAGCGGTAAATTCCATTCGCCTGCTAAATTCATGGCCTCGTAAAAATCGCCTCTGGAAGTTCCGCCATCTCCTAACATGGTGAGAGCAGCCCGCTTTTGTTTACGATATTTCAAGGCAAAAGCTACACCAGCGGCGTGCAAACATTGTGTTGCAATAGGAATTGAAGTGGGGAGGTCTTCTTTATTTTCTATAAAAATACTGCCTCGTTCGTCACCTCCCCAATACAGCAGAATTTGTGAGGGTTTTACACCGCGCATTAAAAAAGTGGCTTGGTCACGGTAATAAGGGCAATAAACATCGTCTTTATGCATAGCATCGCCTACTCCCACTCCGACCGCTTCTTGTCCGAGAGATGAAGGATAGGTCCCCATTTTTCCGACACGCTGTAAATTGACGGCGCGATGATCCAGGGCACGTGTTAAAGCCATCGACCGATAAAGACTTAGGAGCCTTTCTGGTGTGGCGAATTCTGGGAAAGCTTGGGTGGGCTGATGATTAGCATCCAAATATTGCAGAAAATGAATCGCAAACTGCGCGATCGATTTTAGTTTCATTTTTTCGGTCATGCATGGTTTCCTTTCTGGGCACTGGCCCTTTGACTTTCGCCATATTAACAAGGTTCTCCAGAAGATGTAAGATGGAATGGCTAAGAAGGGATCGAGTGAGGGGGGGGGGGGGGGGACATAATTAAGGGAAATAAATTGCAGCCTGAAATTCAAAAAATTCATATTCCGGGCTTAACGCTGAATGCTCGTGTCTGGGGGCCAGAGTCTGGCATTCCAGTGCTTGGGATGCATGGGTGGTTGGATAATTCGGCTACTTTTGATTTACTTGCGCCTCTGCTTCCCAAGCTTCGGCTGGTTTCGGTGGATTTTCCGGGGCATGGATTTTCGGATTTTTTGCCCATTTGCATGAGCTATGGAATTGTGGATCGGGCTTTGCAAATGTTGAGAGTAGCAGACGCGCTAGGTTGGAATGAATTTTCAATTTTGGGGCATTCTCTAGGGGGTATTATTGCCGAGATCATGGCGGCAATGTTTCCGGATCGAGTCAAAAAAGTGGCACTTATTGATGTATTTGGTGGCTTGTCTTTGCCAGCAGATACCATCATCTCTCAATTGCAAAAACATTTTCGTGCAATGGAAAGAACATTGCCTCACACCGTTTATCCCTCGCTAGAAGAAGCCGCTGAAAAAAGGGCAAACGTGAATTTAACCCGAAAAATTTCGTTGGAGGGTGCACGAGTGCTGACGGAAGGTGGTGTGCAAAAAGTTCCGGGAGGTTATTCCTGGACTTTTGATTTAAGGCTTCAATTACCCTCATTAGTCATGTTGACGGATGAGCAATTACAGGCCGTATTAAAAAATTTTACGTCCGATTGTGCTTTAATTATTGCTTCTGAGGGGATTTTGCATGAGATAACGACTGAATATAAGGAATTTGGCTGGAAAAATGAGGTTTTTCCAAACGTAAAAATTTTTAAATTACCAGGTGGGCATCATTTGCATTTGGACACGCCGGAGCCAGTAGCGAAAATATTGGCAGATTTTTTTGAAATGAATTAAATTGTGTTCCCTCCCCCTGTTCGGGAGAGGAAGGCGTATGACAACTATTGTCCCCTCTCCCCTTGCGGGAGAGGGTTAGGGTGAGGGGTAATGAAACATTTAAAATTTCCGCGCATCATAGCGCATCGGGGAGCCAATTTAGTGGCCCCAGAAAACACACTCGCGGCCTTATATAAAGCCGCTCAAATGGGAGCGAAATGGGTCGAGTTTGACGTCATGTTGACCTCAGACTGTCAGGCTATCATCATGCATGATGTGAAGTTAGATAGAACCACAAACGGTCGAGGAAAAGTGAACGCCAGCTCTTGGCAAACCATTCAACGTTTGGATGCAGGCAGTTGGTTTTCACCAGCTTTTGCGGGGGAAAAAGTTCCCTCACTCGAAGATTTTGTTAAAACATCAGCAGAACTTGGCCTTGGGATGAATATTGAAATGAAGGGCAATATTTTTTCAGCGAATTTTTTGGCGGAGCATGTCGTTTCAGTATTGGCGCGTTATTGGCGGCATGATCTGCCAAGTCCCTTAGTCTCGAGTTTTTCAGTATCTTGCTTAAAAGCTATCTATAAGAGGTCCCCAGAGATTTCTTTGGGGTGGATTTCTTCCAGATGGTGGCGTAACATGGCGTCGAAATTAGAAAAATATCATTGCCTCTCGCTTTCAGCCAATGAAAAAATTCTAACCCGCGATCGAGTGCAAGAGCTTCTCGATCATGGTAAACACGTATTGGCGTATACCGTGGATGATCCACACCGCGCGCGCGAATTATTGGACTTTGGAGTGGACGGAATATTTAGTAATAATCCACATTTATTAGGGTAAAAAATCATGCGATATGCATTTATTATTGGTTTATTTTCATTGTCATTGGGAGGTTGTGCGTTTGAAAAAACCTATGGCGTTCCGCATAATGTTTGGAAGCAATTATCCCCAGACCAAAAGCAATCTTTAATTGACTATGATCAAAAAAGACAAGCACAAAAGCAAAAATGGATTTGGAAAAATGCAGAGGGTCAGCCGAAAGCGGCGGCACCTGCAAAATCTCAGTCTTAGAAGATTAAGCTCAGTAAGATTGCTCCATTTTTTTCAGCAAGCCATGCGCTAATCGCTGATCCACACTCTGCAAATAATATTGCGCACGAAGATTTTGCTGCTGTTGTTCGCTTAAATCCACTTTTCCCGAAAGAAATTCACGTTTTCGCGAACTGAGATCATAAAGACTAATTGATGCCGCAACGGATAAATTAAAACTCTCCACCATGCCATACATTGGAATTTTAAAGGGATGCGTACAATTTTCACGAGCTTTTTCCGATAATCCCCGATGTTCATTTCCAAAAAGCACGCAGAGGGTTTGCTTAATCGGAAGGCTAGATACCCTTTCAGTGGCATCGACAAGCGCGCCAGCCAGTACTATATTTTCTGCCCGAATATAACTTAAAAACTCTTCAAGATTTTCATACCAATGAATATTCACCCAATACGCGCTTCCTTTTGTAACGCCATTATTTCGAGTGACATCCCCCTCGGGGGCAATAATATGAATATGATAAATCCCAAATGCTTCGGCACTTCTCACCGCCGCCAGCGCATTATGAATATCACTGGGTGATTCAATGGCAAGATGAATACTATTTAAGCGAGACTGTATCACTTCATCAATTCTTTTTTGGCGAGCAGAAGTGACATAAGGTTCGAGCAAAGTTAGAATTTTTTCACTATTCGTTTCTAAGGGCATTTGCTGGGTTCGCATTGTTTTCGTCAATGGGGGCAGGTTCTTTGGCGAGCGGGAAAAACGAGTATTTTGAGATAATCGCCGTTGAAGTTATTTGTGAATATTCTTGAAGTTGGGTTCTTGTTGAGAAAATGTGGAGCCATTTTTTAAGTGATTTCCAGGCTTTGTTAATAAGATCACGTAGTGAGCTGTCTGTAGAGGTTGTAGAGGATAGAAGACTGAGAGCTCTTAGATTTTCGTCTTGAATATTTTCAACGTCACTTAGTTTTTGTTTTTTATCGGGAGGTGATTGAATTATTTTCTCTAATTTAGTTGCGCAGGTCCCCTGAGAGGTGGCACAGTTTGAAGTGCTCATTCTATCTTTATTTCCTGCGGGTTTCCCCTGAGCGTAAGTCTGGAAATTGGATACAGTAACTCCAATTTTTATTTTCAGTTCTTCTGCGGCTTGTCGGGCCCTCCAGTCATCTATTTCAGGGTGTTTATCGGTAATTAGCATATTAATTTTATCAAATTTTACAAGAATTTTATTTAATTGGCTGTTGCAGATAGAATTTGTTGAGAAATTTTTCTTAAAGCGATTTTTTACGGAATTCCACATATGCTTGGCGTTTATTAACTTGCTATAAAAATCCTTGATTTCAGTTTTATGCCATTCATTTTTGTTTTCTAGAATAAAGGTTGCAGTATCAACCACTGTTTCCAGATTGTATGCCAATGCGCGTAGCTGTTTTAAATCTGCTTTAGGAAAAAGACGATGCTGTTTATCTGCGCAAAAGTTAAAATGATGATGAAAGGCCTTGATAAGGGCAGCAAGATTCTCTGTATTAGTCTGAACCGGTTCAACCTCTTGCCTTTGAATTTGAGCAGTTATTTCTGAATGCCCATTGCCATAATGGGAGGAATGAATTTCTGCATCAGTAAGATCCTGATTATTCTGTAGCATTTGAGAATGAAAATTTTGCATTTGATAACGAACATTTACCTCTGAAAATCCTTCGCCTTTTTCTAGAGGGAAATCTTTTTTATTTGTTAAAACTTCCGTTGTTAAAATAGTCAGATCTTTTAGTTTTTTGGATAATTCTCCAATCTTCTCACCAGAGATTCTAGTAAGAGCAGGGATTTCAGTAAGACCAGAGATTTCAGTAAGATAGGTCAGTAGATTATCTAGACGAGCTAATTGTTGGTCTTGTTCTAGCTGAAAAATTTGTTGAGTCAGATCGACATAGATCATGCACTTTTCAAGTATATTCGCTAAGGGGTAATCATCATAAAGTCGCTCTGACTCTTTTAATATAATTGCGGCGGCTTCTAATAGAATTTGGAGATTTTCAGATAAATATTTAAAACTGTTTAAATCTTGTTTATAAAGATGCTTTTCTTTTTCTTTCATGAATTCAGGGTAAAAATCATTAAAATCTTTAATTAGATTTTTTAAATTTTCCTCATTATTGGGCTCACTTTTTTGCAGTTCCGTTCGCTTTTGGACAAGGAATTTCATGACGCCAAAGACTTGATCAGGATTGGGGGCTACTTGAGGCCTTTTGCTCTTAACAGATTCAAGGGCTGTTAATGCCGATTCATCTTTATCTAATGCGGTTACAACTGCTGCTAAGCTGGCACTTCTTCCTATTCCTTGACGGCAGTGAATATAGACATCTTTTCCCGTTTTTCTTTGCTTAGATACAAAAGTAAGTACGTCATTGATGGTATCAAAATCAGTGAAAGGGTGATGGTCGGGAATGGGAACTTGGCAAATGTCAGTTTTTTTATTTATCTGATTTTTTTCTAACCAATCATCGTTTTTTAAAGCATTTCGTTCGAAGTCTAAGAGCAGCATTACGATAGCGCCTATCTTTCTATTTTCTAATCGGGCCAGATCATATTCCGAAAGGGTAGCGTCTGTTGGAGGAGCGCCTAATATCACGCCTCCCATTTCCTTCCCATCAACTTTTCTGGGAGCTATGATGACATCCCAGCCACCGTAACCATTGACGGGATTGATAACGCTTTTCCGGAATCCAAGTTTGGCCCGATCAAATAAAGAAAATTCAGTTTTATTTTCGAAGATTTCTAGGTTGCTGTCACTCAATTCCTTGCTCCAAGACGAGTAGTGTTATAAATTTAGTATACGGTAGAAATATTAAGGAAATATTAAATTTTGAAACAATTTGTTACAAATTTCTCGACCACTGACTACTTGACATTAGCTCTAACCGAGGCTAAGGCGCGGCGGGGCTTCTGTGCGCCCAATCCGGCTGTGGGGGCTGTGGTGGTTAAAGACGGAGAGATTCTAGCCCTTGGCAAGCACTGGCAGGCTGGAAAGGCTCATGCCGAGGTAGAGGCGCTAAGTCAATTAACTCAAGAACAGTCTCGTGATGCTACTCTCTATGTTACCCTTGAACCTTGCTGTCATTTTGGACGGACACCACCCTGCACGGATTTGATTATAAAGCGCGAAATAGCAGAAGTTTTTTATGCCTACGCCGATCCCAATTCTATGGTTTCTGGAAAAGGGCGGGCAGCCTTGATTGAGGCTGGGATTTCCTGTGAGCATAGCCCATTATCAGAAGTGGATGAGTTTTATCGAAGCTATCAGTATTGGCACAATCATGGTCGCCCCTGGGTGAGCGCAAAATTGGCGCTGAGTTTAGATGGAAAAATTGCAAGCGCTGATGGCAGCCCAGTGCAAATCACAGGTGCAGAATGTTTGCGCTTAACACATGAAAATCGCTATACAAGCGATGCCATTTTAACAACGGCCACTACCATTTTAGCCGATAATCCTGCCCTCAATGTTCGCTTATCCGAAACATTTGCTAAGCCCGTGTATATTCTAGATCGACACTTACGACTCAGTGGTTTGGAAAAAGTTTTTTCCACAGCGGCTTCTGTGACAATTTTTTATGGTCAAAACGCGTCTCAAAAAAAACTCGAAGATCTAACTAAAAATGGAGTTCGTTCGTTTCGTGTCGATGAAACGGAAGAAGGTCTCGATTTGCCTACCGTTTTAGATATTGTCGGTCAAGATGGCATGCACGATTTATGGGTTGAAGCTGGTGGGAAATTATTTTATCAACTTTACCAACAAGAGTTAATCCATCGAGCGTTAATTTATTTGGCCCCCAAAACCTTGGGCGAAGAGGCGAAGGCTGCTTTTCCAGCTTCATTTGATGTTAGAAAATCCGCTGTCTCGACCAAAATGTTTAATTGCGGCGAAGATGTTGTGTGGGAACTCATCATTGGTGCGTAAAAGTCCCTGTTTTAGTGTCTTAACCTGAGCGTCGCTTTTTTAGGAAAGTCATGTTATATTTTTTGTAACCTTCAGGGCGGGGTGGAACTCCCCACCGGCGGTAGTCAGATTTATCTGAGAGCCCGCAAGCGCTACAGCGAAAGCTGTGGGTCAGCAGATCTGGTGCGATAACGTTTATCAATTCCAGTGCCGACGGTAATTTTACATTTTTGTAAATGAGTCCGGATGAAAGAAGGTAAAAATCTGATGCCAGGCATGCCTGAGACGTCGTTTTCGCCCTGAACATTACCGAGAGGAACAAAATGTTTACGGGCATAGTCGATCACACTGGAAAAATTACAAACATCCTGCCCTTGGATGAAGGTCTTTTATTTTGGATTAGCACACAATTTTCAGCACTAAAATTGGGCGAAAGCATTTCGATTGATGGCGCTTGTCTCACCGTCATCGATTCAAAAGAGGGCCAATTTGCCGTTCAATTATCACCAGAAACCATTCGCCTTACCTTGGCTTTGCATTATCGCGTAGGCTCAGAAGTGAATCTGGAACGGGCGTTAATTCTCGGCGATGCACTGGGTGGTCACTGGGTCACTGGACATGTGGATAGTACGGTTAAGGTGAGCAAAATTATAGAGCATAAAGAATTTACGGAAATTATATTCGCCGATTCTAGTTCTCAGCATCAAAATTTAATAATTCACAAAGGCAGCATCTGCATTAATGGAGTGAGTTTAACGATTAATGAAAAAATCCCCGCGGGATTTTCGGTGATGATTATTCCTCACACAGCGACCATTACGAATTTATCAGCCTTAACAATTGGCTCTATCGTCAATATTGAATATGATTCAATGGCCAAAATTATCAGTCAACAAGTACAAAATTATTTAAGCAACTTGGGAGCCTTACAATGAAAACACCTTTTTCCCGATCGAAAATGCACTTTCGGACTTAAAAAGTGGGAAAATGATTATTCTCATTGATGATGAGAAAAGAGAAAATGAGGGTGATTTGGTGATGGCTGCCGAAAAAATCACACCAGAAGATGTCACTTTTATGATTCGCGAAGCGGGTGGTTTAATCTGTATGCCACTAACGCCAGAAACGTTTCGGCGTTTGCAAATTCCAATGATGACGGAAAATAATAAAAATAAGCAGCAAACGGCTTTTGGAATTTCTTTTGAAGCCGCTAATGGAATTACCACGGGAATTTCAGCCAGCGATCGCGCGCATACTATTCGGGTGGCCGCTAATCCGAATTCTACTGCAGAGGATATTGTAATGCCAGGTCACGTATTTCCCCTTCGTGGACGCGAGGGAGGTGTGTTAACTCGAGACGGTCATACTGAGGGTAGTTTAGATCTCATGCGCTTGGCCGGTCTTCATCCTGCCGCGGCGATTTGTGAGGTGATGAACCCCGATGGCAGCATGTCTCGTTTGCCAGAATTAACGAAATTTTCCCAAAAACATAATATAAAAATGATCAGTATGAAAGACTTGATCACGTACCGAATTGAGCAAGAAACGCTTTTGGAATTAATTTCCTGTGCACAATTGCCCACGCGCTTTGGCAAGTTTAAAATTCAAATTTATCGAAATTTAAAGGATAATCTCGAGCATATTGCCTTAATAAACGAACCCGTTAATGCCAATCGATTGACTTTGGTGCGTTTGCATTCACAGTGCTTTACTGGGGATATTTTGCATTCCCTACGCTGTGATTGTGGTCAGCAATTAGACGTTGCTATGGAGAAAATCGGGAAGGAGGGCGGTGTGCTTTTGTATTTGCGTCAAGAAGGTCGAGGCATTGGTTTAGCGAATAAAATTAAAGCTTATGCCTTGCAGGATCAGGGCTTGGATACGGTAGAGGCCAATCACGAACTTGGATTTTTAGCCGATTTGCGCGAATATGCAGCTGCCTCCCACATTTTGAGAATGCTGGATGTGACAAAAATACGACTAATGACGAATAATCCACAGAAAATCAGCGAGCTTTGCCATTATGGGATTGATGTAGTAGAACGTGTGCCACTCAATATTCCGCCTTCCCAGGAAAATGTGCATTATTTGCAAACCAAGAAAAATAAATTAGGGCATTTGGATTAAGTCTATGGTTAGGGGTAATATTAAAAAAAGGAAAAAACAATGAAAATAGCGATCGTTGTAAGTCAATTTAATGAGTTCATCACGGAAAAATTACGAGAAAATACCGTCAAACAATTAGTGAAACGTGGCCTCTCGGAAAATGATCTCTCCATTTATCACGTGCCAGGAGCAGTTGAATTGCCCTATGCCGCGAATCAACTCGCCAAAAAACAAAATTTTTCAGCGATAATTTGCATTGGTGCCGTGATACACGGCGAGACCGATCACTATGACTATGTTTGCCAGATGGTAAGCTTTGGCTGCATGAAGGTTGCGTTGAGACATGATATTCCGGTAATCTTTGGAGTATTGACCACACAAAATGTGGCTCTCGCACAAGCACGAGTTGATGGCACTCATAGTGATAAAGGTCAAGAATGGGCCGATGCCACACTCGATATGCTGGAGTTTATGAAAAAAATATAGGGGCTATCATGACCATTAAAAATCCAATTTTACACTCAATTTCAAGTTGGTTTCAGCGGATTTTTGCGGATCCTAATACCGTCAGTCTCTTTATGACGATAGTATTAGGTCTATTGGTGCTGGAATTTTTTGGGAAAATATTGCTCCCGGCCCTCATCAGTATTGTAATCGCCTATCTTTTGTTTCCGATCGTGAACTTACTGGTGAGATGGAAAATTCCGTATTTAGTTTCTGTTTTAATTGTTTACATTTTATTTTTAGGCCTAGTCATTTTTGCATTGGTGGATATTATCCCCTTATTATGGAAGCAATTAGTGAATTTAGTGGCAGAAATCCCTAAAGCTTTTAATCACAGTCAGGTATGGTTCAACGGATTAGTCCAAAATTATCCGACACTTTTATCGCAGACGCAGCTCCAACGTATTGTGGCTTTTTCGCAGGATGAATCTGCAAAATTGGGCCAGGAACTCTTAAAATATACGTTCGCAACGATACCTGGCGTTTTTGAAGTGATATTATATTTAGTCTTGGTTCCCTTGCTTGTTTTTTTCTTTTTGAAAGACGCAAGCCCTATCGTAAATTGGTTTGAGCAATATATGCCTTCACATCGAAA
This sequence comes from uncultured Gammaproteobacteria bacterium, assembly GCA_963711375.1. Taxonomy (GTDB): domain Bacteria; phylum Pseudomonadota; class Gammaproteobacteria; order Coxiellales; family Coxiellaceae; genus CAVQDV01. The sequence continues at coordinate 114,990 of CAVQDV010000005.1, read as the reverse complement.
TTTAGTGGTGCAAGTGTGGTCTGAAGTGAATCACAAAATTGGCGCTTATGTGAAAGGGCGCGTCATTGAAATGTTGATTGTAGGCTCAGTTACGACATTTACTTTCTTACTTTTTGGTTTACCTTATGGTGTTTTACTCGGATCTCTTGTAGGGGTTTCCGTATTAATTCCCTATATCGGCGGAATTATTGTCACGATTCCGATAGTAATTATTGCCTTAATGCAATGGGGACTTGGGGCAGAATTTATTTATGCGATGATTGCTTTCGGTGTTATTTTTGCACTCGATGCGAATGTGCTGGTGCCTTTATTATTTTCCGAAGTGATGGAATTACACCCGATCGTCATTTTAATTTCTGTCATTATTTTCGGCGGAATTTGGGGTTTTTGGGGAATATTTTTTGCTATTCCATTAGCAACGGCGATTAATGTAATTCTTAAAAATTGGCCTAAAGTGGCTCTAGAATAGTGCTTAGATTCAGGAGTTCCCGCTAAAGCGGGAACTCCTTCCTGATATTAACGCTGGCTTAGATTATTTTCCGACTGGTTCAAATTGAAGTGTTGGTCCTGAACACGAATGATCATAAATATAAACAGTGTTTGGAATATCTGGATTGGGCTGCAAAATAATATTATTCTTCGTGCAATCACTTCCATTACTATTTGACCAAGTGAAAATAACGTTATCTACTTGCTTATTGGGAGGAGGGGTCCATCGACAAGACACTTCTGTCGGTTCCGAAACTTTTACATCCAGCTCTAGATAGACCTCAATGCGGTCGCAACTATAGCTGCCCCCAGCATTATAGGAAACGGGTGGGCTTGCATTCATTAAGGGTTGAGACAAACTACAGGCTTGTGAAGTCGAACAATCTTTATTTAAGCAAATCTTACAGTCTTTCGGGATGATGCTAACGCTTGCATAACAGGATGTAAACATTAACAACAGAGACGCAGAAAGTCTTAACCAAAGCATTTTCATTTTCTCACCGCCTTAGTTTCACTATAGGATACTTTTAGAGATTTTGCACACATGTGGGGAAGCAATGGCAAATCATTTTTCCCCAAGAATATCGCTAAAATCCCCGCCAAGTAGGTTGCCAAAACCCATCATTCGAGATTTTGTTTCTTCTGTGGCTTTTTTTGTGGCGTCTCTAACAGCTGCAGCAACCAAATCTTGCAGTACTTCTTTAGGCTCTTTTAAGATTTCGTCATCAATCGTAACGCTTACGGGCTCATATTTTGCCGTCATTTCTACCTTTACAGCTCCAGCGCCGGCTTCACCGGTAACAATAATTTTGGATAATTCATCTTGGGCTTGATTCATCATTTCTTCAATTTTTTTTGCGTTTTTCATTACGCCTGCTAATTTTCCTAAATTACCTAACATCGTCTTCACCTCGTTCTAAAATTTTATTCAGTAATCGGTAAACGGGCCTCAAGTGCGAGCGCCAGCGTACCACCATCTAAGTATTCAATTTCACCACCCATCGGAACACCATGTGCGATCCGCGTGCAGTGAATTTTAAACGCGGCTAATTCTTTCGCAAGATAATGCGCCGTCGCTTTGCCTTCCATGGTGGGATTTGTTGCGATCACTATTTCTTCTATCGCTTCATTCGCCATTCGCTCTAGTAAAAGCGGAATTCCAATTTCGTGTGGGCCAATGCCATCAAGTGGAGAAAGATGGCCCTGTAGAACAAAATAAATGCCTCGAAACCGATTGGTTTGTTCGATCGCCATTAAATCAGCCGCCGTTTCCACGATGCAAATTAGAGCTCGATTTCGTCGAGGATTATCACATAATTCACACAGTTCATGCTCAGTGAAAACGCGACAGGCTTTGCATTCACCAACGGCACGCAAAGTTTCTTGCAGGCTTAACGCGAGGGCCAAACCTTTTGCGCGCCCCGATTTTCCGAGCAATTGCATTGCCATGCGTTGTGCGGTTTTCGGCCCAACGCCTGGCAAGCTTTGTAAGCGCTCAATCAATTCTTTTGTTAGTGGGCTAAACATTCCTTATCGCCTACTACATTAATTTTGACCAGTCTGGCCGCCATTTTCTGCCATTTTATCTTCAAGAGATAAATTACGAATTTCTTCAGGAATTTGCATGCCTTTTAAAAGCTCAATGGTTTTCTCTTGCGTGGTTTTTTGAATATTTTCAGATAAAGCTTTCCACGCTTCGCGCAAACGCCACTTAAATTCTTTTATGCCACCTTGGAAGGCGCGTTCATCAAATTCAATGTCTTCAAATTGATAAGTGGCCGACATGATAATTTTAATGGTTTTATCATTCGATTCGCCGCTTAATTTTAATTCGGCTAAATTCGAATACGTGCTTTGCATGTGCTGTTGCATTTCGGCAATGCTTGATTTTATTTCGCTCAATAAGTCGTCAGACGTTGGCATTATTTTCTCCAGTTGGTTAATTTCACTAACCCTCGACCGGGGTTATGCTTTCTTTGATCAGCGTGGCATCAAAAGTTTGCATAAGCCTCTGAACCGCCGAATCCGCTAGCAATGCATGCTCCGCCTGCTGCTTTTGATTTCGCCGTTCTTGTTCAGCTAGCCCTGCTGGAGTGGCATTTCTGTCAGAGGGTTCGACATCAATGCTCACCATCATTGGTTTATTCAGTAGCTGCTGCAAGGCCTCTTCAATTCGTTTGATGTGCTTCTTTTGCAGCAAAGGTTCGTGCTTCGGACCCAATGATAACCTTAAATGCTCATTATTTAAAGACTTTAATTGACAAAGTTCAGCTAGCGCACGAACTGCCCCAGTAAGATTCAGTTGCTTAAAGATCTCCTGCCAGGTGCTTGGGGTAGGGGGATTAGGGCTTTTGGATGAGTTACTAGCTTGATTTAAATGGTTTTCTTTTAAAATTCTCTCCTGGGCAGTGTTTTCCCGAGAAGCTGGGGAAGGGATTTCACTGGAGGGCTTCCCCCTTGAAGCCGTTGAGGGAATATCCATCCTACTTCGCTCCTGAGAGGTAGCGGAAGCAATCTCTCTTAGCGCTTTTTCCCGGGAAGTAGAAGAGGGTAGATTTGCGCCATTATTCGCTTTCTCGGTATGTGGGATAGGGTTTTCGCCAATAGGTGCAAAAGCCAGCATGCGCAATAAAGTCATTTCAAAGCCGCAACGAGGCGACGGGGCATTATGGATATCTTTTTGACCAATAAGAGCGATCTGGTAATAAAGTTGAGTATCTTCTCGGCTAATCCGTTTAGCCAGCTGCCGAGTCGCATCAGCTAGTAACTCATTTTCAAAATCGGGCACTACTTGGATAATGGCAATGTGGTGGAGAAGATTAAGCATGTCCGCCAAGGCCCGTGAGTAATTGGCGCCTTGATCATTCAGATGTGCAGAATGCTGCAGGAGGGCGGAGCCATCTTGATCAGCAAGTGCCGTGAGCAAGTCAATAATGATCTGATCATCTAGAGTGCCCAGCATCGTTTTAACGGATGGTGTAAGCACTTGGCCATCACCAAAGGCAATGGCTTGATCGAGTAAGCTAAGGGCATCTCGCATACTGCCGTCAGCAGCTTTTCCAATCAACAGCAAGGCTTCGGGATCATGCTGAATTTTTTCTTGATGTAAAATATGCGCTAAATGTTCGGCAATTTGCTTAGGCGGCATTTGCAATAGATGAAATTGCAAGCAGCGGGATAATACCGTGGCCGGTAATTTTTGGGCTTCCGTTGTTGCCAATAAAAATTTCACATGCTGAGGCGGCTCTTCCAAGGTTTTTAATAGAGCATTAAAACTGTGCCCAGAAAGCATGTGCACTTCATCGATAAGATAAATCTTAAAACGGCCTTTTACCGGAGAATATTGCACATTATCAAGCAATTCCCGCGTGTCTTCGACTTTGGTTCGCGAGGCGGCATCAATTTCAAAAAGATCAGGAAAACGACCGGCATCAATTTCGGTGCAATTTTCGCAGGTTCCGCAGGGAGTGGAGCTCACGCCTTTTTCGCAATTTAGCGCTTTTGCGATAATTCGGGCGAGTGTAGTTTTTCCAACGCCACGTGTGCCGGTAAATAAATAGGCATGATGAAGGCGATTTTGGTCGAGCGCGTGGGTGAGTGCCTGCACAGCATGTGTTTGGCCAACGACTTCAGAAAATTGGTGAGGTCGCCATTGACGGGCTAAAACCTGGTGCGGCATTTGGACATTCCCTTAAATTGATACAATCTCTCGAGAAGGTGATCATGCCAGCCGCACCCCGGCGCTCGAATCTTCTGCTACCGTTGCTCCCTTCCGGGCCTGGCGGGGTTCACAAAATATCGCCGCGAGGGGACCGGCACGGTCACCATCTCGAGAGACTACGCGGATGAAGGATACCGAACTTGCGCGAAACAATCCAGAAATTTTGTAGCCCAAAATTCCCACCAAGTTTTCCGAGCACGCCATTTTTTTCGGTTGCTAGTAATAAAGGGCAATTGAATCCTTGCCCTCAAGCAGATTCGTGATATCATATGTGATATGAGAATTGTTATCGATACTAACGTAATTGTGGCCGGGTTGCGATCGCGGGACGGTGCCTCTTTTCAGATATTAGAGCGCATATCTAGCGGAAAAGTAAAGTTCGTTTTATCCGTTGCACTCTTTTTAGAGTATGAATCTGTATTAAAACGCCCGCAATTTCGAAAAGACACTGGTCTATTATTAAAAGATATTAACGCCATTTTAAATATGCTCGCTTCAAAGTGCATAAAAACAAATGTCTACTATCTTTGGCGCCCGCAGTTGCGCGACCCAAGTGATGATATGGTCTTGGAAGCCGCAATAAGTGGCTCCGCAAGTGCCATTGTCACATTTAATCAAAAAGATTTTATGCGTGGCGTTGATAAATTTGGCGTCAAGCTTTTACTGCCAAGTGAGTTTTATCATAAATATTTGAGAGGTAAATAATATGAGTCAGTACGCGCTGCGATTGCCAGAGTCTTTATTCAAGCATGCAAAATTGCTGGCGGAAAAGGAAAACACTTCCATCAATCAGCTTTTTGTGACGGCAATTGCGGAAAAAATTTCAGTGCTTGAAACTGTTGATTTATTATCGGAAAGAGCAAAGTCTGCCGATCAAGCTTCTTATTTAAAGGCTCTTAGCAAAGTAAAAAGTCGGAAGCTACAAAAAGGCGATGAAATCTGAAAGCCGGTCCAAACCAGCCGACCCGCGACATTGCAATCGCCGCCAGCATTATTCAGCAGAATAAGCGACATAATCATTTGCTGATCTTTTCAGGCACAGCTCTTAGTTTTAAGGGACTCCTCAATTTTTTGGATCAGGCCCGTTGCCATGGCCATCTCAATATAAAGCGGCAGGGCGGCAATCCCCAATTTTCCAGCGTCTCCCTTGAAGATATTTAATTCATATAGAACTCTCTCAGTAAGATGTATTTTTTTCCTATGGAAATTTTAAAGAAAAACTGGCAAAAAATCGGTGAATTCTTGGAGATATTTAAGATTACCTTAATGTTGATCGATTATACTTTGGGTAAGTGGTGAAAAAAATTTTGAGTGGATAACTGAAATGCGTGAACAAAAGAGAAGTGTAGAAGAAAGAGCGAAGAAGCTCCAGAGTCAGTTAGGTGATTACAATAAATTTCCATCTCTTGAGGAATGCATCGAGGATATACAGAAAGGGGATCGGGAAGAAAGAAAGAAGGATGAGGGGCAGAAAAAGCTTGAAGGGCAAAAAAAATTAGATCAAAGCTACTATGAAGAAGCGAAAGATTCCTTTGAAAGGAATTCGTTGACCTATGCGGAGATTGAAAAGTCAGAAAACCGTCAAAGAATCTCTCGCCTTGCAAGTGGGTCTGTCTTAGGTTATATCGCTGAAGCGATAGGGCAAAACCCTCCTAGCATCAAAATTTGTGACAATAATTCTCTTGAGGCAGCACTTTGGTTGTGCGAGCAGGATGAGGTAAAAAAACTCGCGGTTTACCTATCAAACGAGATTTCGAATCCTGAAAGTCGAAATTCTTTTTTTCAGCGCTTGATAGCAAGTCGAGATAAAGCGAAGCTTGAATTTCTAGAAATTAATATTTCACAGAAGATTGCTGTAGATTATGCCAATTCAATAAAGGGAGGTATCCATCTTCGTTATAATGTCTTCTGTGACAGCTATAGCTTGGCAGCATTAGAAAATAATTACCGGGTGCTTCATATCATGGGAGATACTGAGTCGAAACAGGAATCCGTAACATCGCTTCTGAGTTCATTTGACTCAGAATTTAATCTGCAGTTTTCTGGAATAGGCGCTTTTAATCCTAAAATTTCCTTAGTGAGCCCTAAAATAATTGCCATTGTTCTTGAAAGGCAGAAGATCACAGCTCAACATGTGCTTAATTTGTCTTCGATCCCAGTTAATCAGTTAAAAGGGGTCTTAGTGGAAAATTGTTCCTTCGATTCTCAAAAAACAAAAGACGATTTCGTACAAGCCTTGCTAAAGAACGCTAATCTTCACAGCCTAAGATTCAGGAATTGCAAAATAAACCGCATGCATCTTCTCCAAATCGAAGACTATTTAGACAATCATACTCAGATCGCTAAGGTAGATGTTGATTCGAAACTCATTCTAAAAAATAGTGTAAAAGAGCAAGAGACTGTAGTGGAGAGAAACCAGTTTTTATTAAAATCGGAAGCACTACTCGAAAACGCGGTTAAATCAGGATCATTCGAGAAATGCCTACCAATTCTTTCTGAACTGAAAACCCTACTTTCAAAATTCCGGGATTCTTTACAAGAAAAACAAAAATTACGTCCTTATTTTGAAGAGGCATGTAAGAAATATGCTGATTCAATTAATTTTCTTGCTCGTCAAATAAGCTCTCGTTCTAGAGATTTACTTTGTTCGGAATTGCAGTCTATTAAAAAACTAATGAATGATGGAGGATTTTCCCTGTCTCCTGAATGGCAAAAAAATATATATCAGAAAATTCTGGATTCTGTTTTGAAAGAGCCTGTTGTGAGTGCTGATGCTTTATTAGAACTTACCTCCTTGGCCGAAGAATATGGATTAATAAATAGGGAAAAACTCCTCTTCAGGAAATTTGAGCATACAGAAGAGAGTGCTGTCAAAGATCTCATCAGTGATTTGCAGTTTCATTTTCTGCGGAGGGAAAAAAAGGATAGTTTACATCTTGCAGATTGCTATTTAGTTGGCTCTAAAAGCGGCCAAATGCAAGAATTCGGAAAGTGGGAAGAAAACACTATTAGAAAATATGAATGCTGCGTTTTAACCCGTTTGAATTTAATTCTGCCAAGTGACGAGCTCCATTTGAAAGCTGAAGAAAAAAGAAAGGAGATTTTTCTTTTGAAAGTAATCCGCAATTTGCCAAACCCTAAATCACGAGACTCTAATGTTGAAACTTCATTTGAGAAAAAATTTTTGTTTGAGCTTATAAGCATGGTAAAGGATCCCAAAAAATCGAGCCTTGACGTGTCGGATAGAATTAAGCAATTTGTAAAAGATGGATCTCGACTTAAGTTTTTAGATTCTTTTGTCGATAACTACAGAGCTAAAAAGGAACGATTGAATATTATAGCTAATGATATCAATCTTTATCTCGTAAAGGTGCAGTCTAATGAGAGCGTGCTCAAGGAAGATCTGATAGATGAAAGAGATTCAGCGTTGACACCAGCCGGGCTAAAAGAACTAACAGGTTCTCAAAAAAGCTTTCAAAATTGGGCTGAGGAATCGAAGGCCGTTTTTGAATCTAGTGAGCATCCAAATGCCAGTGCCCCACCAGCTGAAGAATTAAATTTCGCTGGGGAAGACTCGGACAAAGAGCCGCAAGGCTCGGCGAATGATATGGCAAACAATAATGTTGTGCCAGCTCCAAATGGACAGAAAGATGAGTTGCCTGGAAAAAAGAGACTTTCCGATGGAGAAAGTCTAGTGATAGGAGTAAGCCAGAGTCTTTACGGTGATGATTGGGATCAGCACTTACCTGATCTAGAAAAAAAAGAAAAAAAGGAATTCCCCAAAAAAATACTAGCACCAAATTAGCTTTTCCATTATCGGAACCCCAGAGTACAATGAGCCTGATCGTTTTAATGCATCAATGATGCTTATGGCCCTGATGCATTTTGCTTTCAATGCGGCTGTCGGGGATGATCCAGATGATCGCGATGGCGAAGTAGATAATCATTGCTAAAATTGGCATCCAGAGTGCAAGCGGTATTGCTGTGGCGTAAAACACAACAGAGAGTTTGCCTTTAAAATCTTTGCCGATCGCTTTAGCGAGTAAAGAGTGGTATCCATGTATCGCAATGATCTCTCTTGTTAAAATATAGTAGGCGCAGGCAGCCATGAATAAAACAAAGCCATAAAGTGCCGTTGGAACGTTCGCAAAACTATTTTGACCGGCCCATGCGGTTACAAAGGGAATTAAGGATAGCCAAAATAATAGATGAATATTGGCCCAAAGAATTCCGCCGGTGACATCTTTTACGGTTTGAAATAAGTGGTGATGATTAGTCCAATAGATGGCGAGATAAACGAAGCTGAGTAGATAGCACAAGAAGGTGTAGCGTAAAGTCAGTAAAGCAGATAGGTTTGTGTGGTGTGGAATCTTGAGCTCTAATACCATAACCGTGATGATGATTGCGATAACACCATCGCTGAATGCTTCTAGTCTTCCTCTTCCCATTTGAACTTCCTTTGTTTTTGGTGCTTGTACAGTTTTCTGGGTCTGGCGGAGAGAGAGGGATAACTCCGGGCCTTTGGCCCTCCGAGCAAAATTACTAAAGTAATTTTGTCGAACCCTGCTGTTTGGAAGTACCGAGGGTTCGAATCCTCTGGCTTTTTTAGTTTCGTTCAAAATTGGTGCTTGCGCAAGTGTGCGGGTTTGGCGGAGAGAGAGGGATTCGAACCCTCGGTACGATTTTGGCGTACACACGCTTTCCAGGCGTGCGCCTTCGACCGCTCGGCCATCTCTCCGGAGGAGGCAAGGTTAAACCAGAATTGGTTCTGGCGCAATCAATATTGCGCTGCTTTGCACAGGACAAAATTTCAAATTGTAGGGGTATAAGTTTCTAGGGCTTATTGCTGCATGGCAACTCTTGTCTCCTCTCCCCTTTCACCTTAGAAGCTCAAGCGACTTATACCCCTACAATTTGAAATTTCGTCCTGCTCCAGTCGACGAACGGGTGGCGCAAAAAAGTGGAAATGGCACAAAATCTGAAAATGAAAAAACCTGCCTCTTCTGGCGTAAAAATTTTATTATGGCGCAAGACAAACTTTAACGTTTGCGCCCAGAAATTTTCGCGCAATGGAAAATTCAATAAAGATTCATTCCTGTCATCCTTTGCTTAGCCACTTACTTACGTGCCGGATGAGAGTTCAGAAAGTCCAATTAATTTACAGAATAAAATTCAACATTTCTTAAGCCTCCCTTAAGAATTCCTTAAGAATTTTCCAATAGATAATTTTTTTGAAAAGAGTTAGATTTAATTTAATGGAGTTATTTTTTTAAAATTCAAAGGAGATGAATCATGCGCCAAGAGCCTGCCAAGGTTGTTAATTCAGAAGTTGTTAATTTAATGGGGATGAAAGCTGTCCTATTTTCAGCCCTGAAAGATCTCAAATTTGCAGCATCCCAAATAAATCCAAGCGGAGAAGCTTCAGAGAATAATTTATCAAAACTAAAATTCAGTTTAGAGACTTTGCAATGTTATAAGCGTGAGGATTTTGATGAGCAGTTGATACGTGACAGACTATTTACTTTGGTTCGCGTATTGGCTAATAAGGAGGTTCGTAAAAGTTTGAACTTAGGTCAAGAGGAAGAAAATCGTATTAAGGGGCTTGTTGATCAAGTTTATTCAGCTTTTTCAGCATTAGTTCCGAACACTCCTGCCTTAAGTGATATTCTTCCATTAAAGATTTCCGATACAGGCAGTCTTATTGATGAACCCAATTCTCAGCAGGATGCTGGTTTTTCAGCCCCAAAACTTTATAAGGAGCTTTATAATTTTCTGTGCGAGATAAAAGGGCTAAAAAATAATTTTCATACTATGTGCAAAAATAATCCTGCAAAAAGGACAGCGCTTCGCGTCCTATTAGCGGTTATTCATTTTCATTATCCTGAGCCGGAAGTATGGGAAGCCCTGCGTTTACTGGTGCTTACTTCGGAACCATCGAAACGAAATGGTAAGGGGCCTGGTGAAGCTCGACAAAAATTTGGAAAATATTTCAATGAGCAATATCAGGGCTTTTACAACACACTGAACATTGATAATCCAAACTTGGATTTAAGCCTGGATCTCACTGCTTCTGCGATTAAGATTATCGACAGTGAAAAAGACGACCGTTTCGATCAAGAAATCAAGAATAGTTGCAGTCGATTAAGAATTTTGCTTTCAAAAGAGAAAGATGTCGAGCACAGAATATTATTATTCCGAACCCTCATTCAGCTTATGCGTTACAATTATTATTTAGAGAGTGGTAAGGAAGGTTCGCTTGAGAAAACAAGCTTTTTTTACTATAAAAAAATGGGCGTCAAAGCGGGGGTAATCAAGAATTTAGAAAAGCAAAATGCAATTAAAGATTTATGTATCGCTGTTTTTTCCCGGGCCAGTACTAAAATTATTATTGAGGCTATGGATCGTTTTGTGTTTTTCACGACACCTTCAAGCAATGGCGCAAAAATATTTGGATCCTTTTATCGTGAAATTTGTTTACAGCAATTTCCTCAGTTAGAAGAGCAAGAGGAAAATAAAGACAGTTTTTCGTTATTACCCAAAAAAGACAACAAAATTGAAAATGATGAGGATGCTTATTTTGTACTACGAATCTCACTAAGTTCTGCCATGGGTCTACATAATGTATTATTTAAAGAGGCACTCTTTCGTGGTAAAGCCAATACTCTGGGGGAGATGGCTTCAAGAAAAGTTTCTGAGAAAAGCGTGAAATCCTTCCTCATAGAATTAAAAACCTCTCTTCAAGGAAGGGCGGGTTTAAATCAATTATTGGTCATAATCTCTGAAATTATTAAAGCTTCCGAGAACAATTCTGACCATTCTTATGCTCCAATAATAGATAAAATTCGTCAAATTAAAGAAAGGTTAGAAGATGCTAATGAGAAAGCCAAAAAATTTGCTAAGGAATTTTCTAAGAAAGATAGCATTAATCAGCCTAATAAGGGAAGTTATATTAATTTGTATGATCAACCTTTTCTGGTGGGAAACCTTGGGGCACTTGTTGATAACAATCCAAAGGAAAAGGAGCTCAAGTTACTTTTAGCAAATCTTTCAACGACAGAAAAATATGGAGAGCCCGAAGAAAAATATTTTGCTCTATTTTGTGTTTGGAATGAATTTGGCCCTTTTATTAAGGAGCAAGACCCAGACTTGTATAAAGGTTTAAAAGTGAGTTTTCTCAGTCTTTCCTATAATTATGGTATTCATCCTACACTCGATGGTCGAGTGATGTGGGTTCCTACTTGCTTTAAATATGAACCGGGAGTTGGGTATCAAATGCAAGAATTTACCGTCCAGCTCCAAGATGTTAATATTAAGAGAGAAAAAGAGCTTCTAGCTCATAAGGAAACGTCTGAGATATTACAAACAGAAAATCCTTTAGAAATTATGAATAATAGTGAAAATGAAGATAACAAAATTATTAAAAATGATGGTAAGTCTGAAAATCTTTATAATTCTTTTAGAGATAGTTTAAGGGGGCAGTTCGACCTTCTAAAAATCCCGGTAAGTGTTTTAGGGTCGGCACTGACTCCTGATAAAGGGTATTACATTAAAGTGGATTGGAAAAATCCAAAACTTTCAAACATGAAAACACTTTTTGAGCTTAGGTTTGAAGAGGTAAATAAGGCCATACAACTCAAAATCATTCCTTATTTTCAAGGGATTCCTGAAATTGATCCTGCAAGTATGGCTGAAGTAATTCAGGCGGCTTATCATGTTGTGGGTGGAAGAGATGAATTGATTAAAGAAGCCTCGAATTTTTTAAAAAAAACCAATCCTTCTCAGGAAAAGCAAATTGGCGATGCCAAAGCTAAAGATCCATCTGAAATTTCGTCATCTAGAGAGAGAACCTCTTCTTTTGGAGCCTCCGTGCTTGGGATGTTCAAACGAGAATCTGGGGCTAAAAAGGAGACTAGTTCCCCAGCAAGTCCCAAAAATCTAAAGAAAAAATTTTCCCTATTATCTCGAAAATCTGAGAAAAAATTTTCTGACAAGAGTTCACAAGAACTGGAAGATGCAATGATTCAAGTGGAAGAGAAAGTGCCTCCCTGTGAAACAACTAATGACTCTAAACATGCACCTTGGCCCGAACTATTTCAAAGCCCTCCTCCAAGTTTGCCTCCCATACCTAGTAATTCTGGAAGAGATTCTACGCCTGAGAATAAAATGAATTAATTTTTATTAAGGACCTAAGCTCCGATTGTCGAATTATCCTGAATTTGGCATTTAATGTAGAATCTAGGGTATTTTTTCATTGCTAGTTTTGAAAAATGGCAACTGAGGCGTTAAATTGGCATTAATGATGCCAGAATGCGAAGTTTAAAGAGAATCTTTCTCCCCCTCCCCTTGCGGGAGAGGGCCGGGGTGAGGGGTATTAATTTAAATTAATGGTAGTAGCACGAGGGGTAATCAATACGAGCCTTACTGCCCCAGAGAGTGTAGAGACGCATTTCATTGGAGGGATTATTTTTCCGAAAATATCTTCCCTAAAATATTTTCATAAAGCACTGACAATTTTTCCAAGTCATCTAATTTAATATGCTCATTGACTTGATGAATGCATTTGCTGATAGCCCCGAGTTCCACAATTTCACAGCCAGTAGCAGCGATGAAGCGACCATCAGAGGTGCCGCCTGTTGTATTTGGGTGGGTTTCTATCCCGCAAATTTCACGCACCGAGTCTTTAACGGCCTGCGTTAACTTACCAGGAGTGCTCAAAAAAGGCTGGCTCATTAAATTCCACTGAATGTCATATTGCAAATTATGATCATCAAAGACTTTGTGAACTTTATTTTTTAAAGTTTCCGCGGTGCTGGAGGGGGCGAATCGAAAATTAAATCGTGCCGTTAAAATTCCAGGGATGACATTACTTGCACCCGTATCGGCATTAATATTATAAATTTGAAAAGAAGTCGGCGTGAAAACATCATCACCGTGATCCCAAATGGTTTGCGTGAGGGCATCGAGCGCTTTAAAACTTCGGTGGATGGGATTATCTGCCAGTTGCGGATAAGCAATGTGACCCTGCTTTCCAAACACTTGTAAGGCACCATGCAAAGAGCCACGTCGGCCTACTTTGATGCTGTCACCTAATTTTTCTTGGCTACTGGCTTCGCCAATTAAACACCAACTTAATTTAATTTTATTTTCTTCAAGATAATCAACAATTTTTTTCGTGCCGTCAGTGGCGTCACCTTCTTCATCGCTCGTAATTAAAAAACCAATGCGACCGAAAAAATTAGGATGCTTTGTCACAAAATTTTTGCAGCCAATTAACATCGCAGCCAGAGCGCTTTTCATGTCGGCTGCGCCTCGACCAAATAATAAGCCATCTTTTACAGTGGCTTCAAAAGGTGAGGACTGCCATTTGGTTAAATTACCTGGCGGCACAACATCGGTATGGCCTGAAAATGCAAACATAGGGCCGTTTCTGCCCAATTCAGCCCACAAATTACTCACGCCATTCGAAGGAATTTTTGTGACGGAAAAACCGAGCGGCGTTAAAAAATCTTCGATAAGATTTTGACAGCCATTATCATTCGGTGTTACGGATTCGATATTAATTAATTGCTTGGCTAATTCTAGAGTTGCCGTATCCATTAAAAAATCCTCTTGTAGTTTGCCTCGGTTTCATTTTGAGCGCTACCTAGAATCTCCCAAATGAAACTAGTGATAAGTTCTGGAGATCCTTAGGATGACAATTCTGCACTTAAAATGGCAGCATTTTATTCCGCGCGAAGTAATTCATTCAAAGATACTTTGCCGCGGGTTTTTTCGTCAACGAATTTCATAATAATGGCGCTGTATCGACCATAGCTGCCATCTTTTGAGGGTAAAGAACCCGGAATGACTACTGCACCAGCGGGCACACGACCATAGATAATTTCTTTGGTATCTCGATTATAAATTGGCGTACTTTGGCCAATATAAACACCCATGGAAATAACAGCACCTTCTTCGACGATCACGCCTTCTACTATTTCCGAGCGCGCGCCGATAAAACAATTATCTTCAATAATCGTGGGATTTGCTTGAAGTGGTTCTAGAACACCACCGATGCCAACACCCCCAGATAAATGCACATTTTTCCCAATTTGTGCGCAGGAGCCAACAGTCGCCCAGGTGTCGACCATCGTTCCAGAATCCACATAGGCGCCAATATTGACGTAGCTCGGCATTAATATTGTATTTGGTGCAAGAAAAGCGCCTTGGCGAACACAGGCTGAGGGAACAACGCGTACGCCGGCTTCTTGAAATTGCGCTTCGGTATAATCTTGAAATTTCATCGGAATTTTATCAAAAAATTTCATATCTCCCGATTGCATCATTTTATTTTCATGCGTGCAAAATAATAATAAAATGGCTTTTTTGATCCAGGTATTGATGACCCATCTATTTTCTTTTTTTTCTGCGACGCGAATTTTACCGCTATCTAATAATGAAATAGTTTTACTAATGGCCGTGATTATTTCAGAAGGAGTATTCGTGGGAGAAAAATTCTGGCGATTATCAAAGGCGCTTTCAATAATCCTAATTAAATCCTGCATGGAATTTTCCTCAACATAAAGGTGGGGTGGACGATGGGATTCGAACCCACGACAACCGGGATCACAACCCGGGGCTCTACCAACTGAGCTACGCCCACCATGATTAACCTGGCGCGCCTGGCAGGACTCGAACCTGCTACCCTCGGCTTAGAAGGCCGATGCTCTATCCAGATGAGCTACAGGCGCAAATTAAGTGGTCGGGGTAGAGGGATTCGAACCCCCGACATCCTGCTCCCAAAGCAGGCGCGCTACCAGACTGCGCTATACCCCGACGTCATCTGTTTCGAGCTGAAGGATGGATCATACTGAGCATAGGCCGGGGCGTCAACAGCGCAACGACAAAAATTTGCTTTTAACTTCAAAAGGATTTAAATTTCATCCCACGGGCCGTTAGCTCAGTTGGTAGAGCAGCTGACTCTTAATCAGCGGGTCGCAGGTTCGATCCCCGCACGGCCCACCAAAAAAGCTTCTTAATTCATAAGGTTAGACGTGACAGCGTCTGGCCTTATGGCCCTAGATTTCTGCGAATGTAGGGATTTTGTCACCACAATTCGTGATGCCGCTTCCCTTAAATGCGAACTAGAAAGGTGCGCATATCGCAGAACCATACTAAAACTTGACCAACCGCCAAGCTGTTGGAGCTCTTGCAAGCTCGTTTGATTTTGCACGTGCCAACTAGCCCAGGTGTGACGCAAATCATGCCAGCGGAAGTCCTCAATTTTGGCTCTTCGCAAAGCGTTTCGCCAAGCTTTGGTATTCGTCTGTGTGATTGGTTTACCCTTATAAGTAAACACATGCACAGGATCTTTGCCAAACTGCTTTCGTAACACCCTCATCGCGTCCTCGTTAAGAGGAATGGAGATGGCTTTGTTACCTTTAGCTTCATCAGCGTGGACCCAAGCGTGACGATTTTCCAAATTGATTTCTTCCCATTTGAGGCTGACAACATTTCGTTGTCGCAGACCTGTGGATAAAGAAAATGTTGCCATGTCCGCAAGATGTTCGGGAAGCTCAGCAATTAATTTTGCTGCTTCTACCCGCGTAATCCAGCGTATCCGGTGATTATCTTCTTTTCGTAATTTAACTCTCGGGGCTTTGTCTAACCATTCCCATTCATGAGTAGCTTTATTAAGGATGGAACGGATTAGAGCGAGCATCCGATTAATCGTAGCGTTTGACACGCCCGTTTTTTCTTTTGCGTCGGCCACTTTATCAATTATTTTACGATCAATTTCGTGCAAATGTAGATTTTCAAAATGCGGATGCAGCCATCGAAGATGCGTTTTATCATCGCAAAGACTGCGCTTATGTGACGATTCTTTAACCCATCTCACGACACTTTCCACCCACATTCGTTTTGGTTTTTCATCTAGACTGGTTTGATGCCACAATTCGGCTTTTACTTTATCGTGCAGTTGCTGCGCGGCTATTTTGTTGTTAGTCCGAGTACTGCGCTGTATTCTCGCTCCGTTGTGGCGGATATCAATCCAATAGAGATTTTTTCTTTTGTAGAGTGCCATAATTTTCTCCTATTATGCACACCCTGCGATGCCTGTGTAGAATAGAGCGAACGCAGGTAGATGACAAGATCGGCTTCGATGAAACGCCAGGATTTTCCAACTTTGGCGCCAGGAATTACGCCGCTGGCTGCGCGTTGGCGTAGGGTTTCGGTGTGAATTCCTAAAAAGACTGCTGCTGAACTCAGATCCAGAGTATTATGTGCGAATTCATAGGGGATGTTGGTTATTTGTTCCATTTGCATAGGTTTTCCTCTTGGCCCTTATTGAAAATAATAATCGACCCCAAAATAAAAAGCAAACGAAATGTGTTTTTATTGTTTCATTTTGTGTTTATTTGATTTAATCTCAAGGGATGGAGCCAATCAGAAAGCCCAGTCGGGCTAGGAGGTTTATAATGCAGTCACCCTCTCACCAAGAGAATAATCTATTTCAAAAAACTCGGCCTACGAGACTTGAAACACTTTTAGTTATTTTATCTTCTGCTATCTGTTATTTCTGGGGGACAGGCTTTAATGAGATTTGGCTATTGGCCTGGGTGGCTCCTTTGCCAATTTTGTGGCTGGGATTAAAAGAAAATAGATTGACGATTGTCTTTATCTCCGCTTTTTTGGCCTATTTTTTAGGCGGATTAAATGTTTTTTATTATTTAAATACACCTCTGCCAGTCTATCTACTTATTTTTGGTCAATTTCAGAGTGCGATTTTTTTCGGTATTATTATTTTAATTTCCTGCGCTTTTATTAAGCGCACACGAGTCTGGTATAGTGTTTTTGTATTCCCTTTGGCTTGGGTGAGCTATGAATTTGTGAATGCATATTTTTCTTCAGCAGGAACTTTGGATAATTTGGCTTATTCGCAGACAAGTGTTTTACCGATAATTCAAATTGCATCGATTACGGGAATTTGGGGAATAAGTTTTTTGCTTGCCTTGTTGCCGTCTAGCATTGCGGTGGTGGTTTTTTTGCGCAAAGATTTTGTTTTGAGTATTGGTGTTCCGCTAAGTATTTTTGTTTCGGTTTTCGCGTTCGGTGGTATTCAATTAAGTAATAGCCCAGGTAATACATCAATAAAAGTGGGTTTGCTAACAGTACCTGAAAGTGTTGAGGATATTTTATCTCAAGATCCCTTGAGAGTGAAATTGACCGCGAAACGTTTCATACAAGAAATACCAAAGTTGAGAAAACAAAACGTTCAAATCGTGATAATGCCTGAAAAAATCGTGACAACGACTTCTGAAAATGAAAGTTCTATACTGGACCTTTTCAAAAAGGCAGCGATAGAAAATCAAGTTGCCTTGCTTGTGGGCATCCGAGAAATAAGGGCAGATAAAAAATACAACACGGCATTTCTGATTTCTAAAGACGGAAATATTCTGACAGAATATCATAAGCAGCATCTTTTGCCGGGGCCAGAATCTGGTTATTTTTCGGGAAAGAAAATAAATCCAGTGTCTTTCGAATCCAATTTTGTTGGCTTTTCTATTTGTAAGGACATGGACTTCATAGATCCTTCACAGCAATATGCTAGAGCAGGTATTGGTGTGATGTTTGTGCCAGCGTTAGATTTTGTTGTCGATGGTTGGCTGCACGCGAAGCCTGCAATTTTGCGCGGAGTGGAGGGCGGATATTCAGTAGTTAGAGTGGCACAGTGGGGTTTGTTAACGGTCTCGGATGCGCACGGCCGAGTGCTAGCCCAGAAAAAGGCCTCACCGAAAAATCCAACATATATAGTCGCGGAAGTCCCGATGGGCTCTGGCAAATCGATTTATAGCCAGTATGGAAATTGGTTTGCTTGGCTATGTGGAATACTTTTGTTGATTTTATTGGGCAAAGCCCTTTTCATGTTGAAATAATTTTTTTTTAGGAAAATTAATTACGATTCCTGCTAGGGATTGCTTCTTTACAAGATGGGGGATTATTAAGGGGGAAGATGGGGATGCTTCCCTTTAATTGCACCCCGAATTAACGAAGCGCAAAAAATCCATAAATAGGAAGCAGCTTCCTGCTGGAACAGCTGGAAAATTCCCCATTTGTTGAGGTCCAATACTGTGCGCCCTTCCTTTGAGATTAGGTGTTAGCGAGAATAGAATTTTGGCCTCCATTTTCTCTAACCAATTGATATTTAATAATAGTTGCAGTTTACAAAAAAGTAAATTATACTTAATAATGTAAACAAGAGGGTAGAACTATGTTGGGTAATAGAATTCAGAGGGCACGAAAAGCGTTGGGCCTATCTTTGCGCGATTTGGGGGGGCAAGTTGCCTTGAGCCATGCTGCTATCAAAAAATACGAAGATAATGAGCTTACTCCTTCCTCAGAGGTTCTTATTAAACTTGCAAAAGCATTACATGTAAAAGTGGAATATTTTTTCAGGCCAGAACGATTTTCTTTTGAAAAAATTCAATACCGTCGGCATGTTGATATGTCTGAGCGGCAGCTAGAAGAAGTTAAAGCAATAATGTTGGATCAAATTGAGCGGCGTGTTGAATTAGAGAGTTTATTTCCTTCGTCACCAGTACAGAAATTTTCTTTGGGAGCCAAAAAAATTAGTTGCTACGATGATATTGAAGCAGTAGCTGACCAAGTTCGTAAACAATGGAAATTAGGACTTGAACCAATGCCTGATTTAATAGATATATTCGAAGAGCACGGCATTAAGGTCTTTGAAATTGACAATCAACAATACCCAAAATTTGATGGCCTTTCTGCTGGCATTAACAATATGCCAATTATTGTGATCGGTAATCGTTGGCCTGGAGATAGACAGAGATTTACTTTGGCGCATGAGCTTGGACATCTTGTCTTACAATGTTTCTCTCATCCTAACCTAGATGAGGAAAAATGTTGCAACCGTTTTGCTGGCGCATTTCTTTTTCCCAAGGAAGCTTTAATTACCTTGCTTGGAGAGCATCGCAATTATATCGAACCGCGCGAACTAAATTTGCTTAAGCAAGAATTTGGTATCAGCATGTCAGGCATTCTTCATCGGGCGGAAGATGTCGGAATAATTTCAAGCAATCTTTATTCGAAATTGCGCGCAGAATTTGATGAAAGAGGATGGTCAAGGATCGAGCCAGGTGAACAATATCCTAAAGAAAAAACTCATATTTTTGAGAAGATGATTTTTCATGCTCTTGCCGAAGAGTATATTGGCGAGTCAAAGGCCGCAGAGCTAATGAATTTGCCGATTCAATCATTCAGGTCTCTACGAGCCATTGAGAACCAGAATGCAACTCATAATCAGTGATACAAGTGTATTAATTGACATTGAATGCGGTGAGTTAACAACTGCTATGTTTAGTTTGCCAATGAAATTTGCTGTGCCGGATATTTTATTTTCTGAAGAATTGGCCGAACGGCATGGAAATTTATTACAGCTTGGATTGATCAGTAAGCCTATGAATGGGGCTTTGATTGAAGAAGCCTATGCTCTCCATCAAAAATATATCAAGCCAAGTGTGAATGATATGTTAGCTCTGACTCTAGCGAAATACGAAAATTCTCACTTGTTAACAAGCGATAAAGCTTTGCGAGAAGCTGCAACAGAGCTCTGTGTAGAAACACATGGAACCATTTGGCTGGTTAAACAATTGCTTCTAAACAACAAGATCAGTACTGATAATGCGCGTGATGGATTTGAGTTAATGAAGAAATCTGGTAGTCGATTGCCTTGGAACGAAGCTGAAAAAATTCTGAAATAATGCTTTTGCTTTTACGAGGACCCAATTGAGCCCACGCTAGATTTTTTTATCGAAGACTGGTTTCATGCGAAGATTGTCATTTTACACAGAGTGAAAGGTAGTAGTTAGTAGTGGGTGTGGCTCAAATGAGTGACTCTAAAAATTGGTATATACTCAAATTATTTTAATTACGATTATTTTTTTTGCTAATGAAATGAAAACACTTACCAGAAAATGAAATAATTTGCACCATTCTCCTGATAGCAGAATTTTTAAAAATCCTAAGCATTTACATAGTATGGTTGAAGTCGTAGTCTGAGCTTCTTTATAACGTTAATTAGGAGGTTTTTATGACGAAATATGCAAAATTATCCATTGGAATGATCGCTCTATTTTCTACGAGCTTGGCGGCTGCTGGTAATTTTAGTGTGCCGGTCGTTAATTTAGGTGGGGTTATCGTGAATCATGCGGTGGGTGCCGTGAATTCAAAAAGCATTCCGCTAGCTCCCTTATCAGACTATGGTGATCTTGTGAGGTGGAATATTTCTTGTGATTATAAAATTCAAGAAAATGGCGGCGCTGCTGCTCCGAGTCAATCAAATCCAATGGTCGTAAACATTACTATTGACGAGTTCGTTAAATTTTACGGCACCGATTTTGGTGGTGAGGGCTTCACATCCTCGAGCGGCACGATTAAAAGTAATCGAGTGCTCGCATTTTCGGGATGGCAAAATGGCCATACGACATCAATTCAATTTGATAATTATGATGCGACGGGAGATTTAATTGTTTCCAATTGTACTGCAACTTTGGTGGCTAATTAAAATATAAAGAGGTGGGCAATTTTGCGCGGAACAGCTGAGGTTCGTGAGCGCGAGGGGAGGGGAACCCCATCCTCTCCCTTATTCCAACAAGCGCGATTTTTTGTCCAGTCAGAATAAATATCCGTCATCGTTAATGGCCATAAAAAATCTCCTGCCAAGCTTGTCCCACAGTGCGCAACAGTGTCTGCTTCCATGAAACCAGGTTCACCTGATGTGGCTACACTAATCCGGACACGTGAACTACAATACGTCAAACCGGAGATACGAAGTGTCAAAAAGAACCAAGAAACGCTATACGCGAGAATTTCGAGAATCATCAGCCAAGCTGGCCATTGAGTCAGATCAACCCATTACCCAAACAGCACTAGACCTAGGGATCAATAAGATGACCCTAGCGTCATGGGTTGCGAAATGTAGCGAAGTACGCATGCTAAAGGAGCATACGACTGAATTCAGTACGAGCTTAATGTGCAAATGCCTGGAAGTGAGTCGAAGCGCTTACTACGACTGGCTTACGCTAGGCGAATCTTTACGAGCTAAGGAAAATAAAATGCTATCGAAATTAATTAAAGAAATATTTATTAAGGGACGTCAAAGTTATGGGGCGCGCCGAATTAAACGTGCTTTATTCAAACAAGGATTTATTGTGGGTAAACGTCGTATCGCTCGACTCATGAAAGAGCAGGAATTATTCTGTAAAACCAAGCGAAAATTCCGAGTCACAACGGATTCGAAGCATCAACTACCAGTTGCTGAAAATCTTCTTGCAAGAGAATTTACTGTCTCTAGGCCAGACGTGAGCTATGTAGGCGATATTACCTATATTCACACCGAATCTGGTTGGTTATATTTAGCGGTGGTTATTGATTTATTTTCGCGAAAAGTTGTCGGTTGGTCGATGGCGGATAATATTAGGGCTGAGCTAGTGAATAATGCATTATTAATGGCTTTATGGACAAGAAAACCTAAGCGAGGATTATTATGGCACACGGATCGTGGAAGCCAATACGCTTCGGAAAGTCATCGAGAGATTTTAGAAGAGCATGGTGTTACGCAGAGCATGAGCCGAAAGGGAAATTGCTGGGATAATGCGGTTTCAGAAAGTTTTTTTCACACGCTAAAAACCGAGCTGATCCATCATGTTAAATTTACAACTAAAGAGGAGGCTAAGCAGGCAATATTTGAATTTATCGAAGCTTTTTATAATCGAGTAAGAATGCACTCTGCAAACGATTATTTATCGCCAGTAGAATTTGAGCAGGCTTATAATTTTAATTAAAAATTTGTCCGGAAATGTGTTGACACATCATGTTGGCTTTATGATAATTTAATCAGCCAACCAGTATTACTTATCATATCGTAAAGATGAAGCCTCATTTGAGACTATAAATGTGTTTGATTGATTGAACAGAGTTGAATTGTTATTGGTTACTGAGGATTGTGACTTGTATTTTTCTGCTGATTCTTTAATAATTTTCATTAAATCAAGATGCTCTGATTGATCTAGTGTAAGGACTACTATTGTACTAACAGGTTTAGAGAGGCCTATATAACCTGGCTTATTATTAAAGTTAATTACCAAGCCATATTGCCTAAGTATAGTTATTAACTTATGTGTTTCCATTAGATTCTTTTTTAAAAAAATAGCCAACACATCGACGCTAATTTCATTGGCTTGTTGAAAATAATTCATTAATGAGCATATTTTTAGTAATTGATAAGCCTCTTCATTTCCATTTTTCATTTGGTTACAGGCATCTGTTATTTTATCCCATGCAGAAGTTAGTAAATTATTTTTTATATCTGCCTGTTCGAGTGATTTTACATTGCATAATTCGTCTTTATCTATTTTATATTTTAGGTAATAAATGGGATCTATTTCATAATTTTTTAAGTGTGAATATAAATTATTCTTTGATGAAACGATAGCTGACAACATTTGAATTAATATTAATGGATGATACCCAAAATTTATACTTAAAGTATTGATATGCTGCTCTTCTTCACCAGATATGGCAATGTTTGCTTTCTGTAATGTATTAATAATATATTCTTTTGACTCAGATGGAGTCAGTCCTGCTAATTCGATTTTTTCTATAGATTGATCAAAGTCCAATTCGTGACAGTTTCGGGTTGTCATTAATATTCTACAATGAGATTTTGATTTCGGAATAAATGATTTTATATTTCTAAAATTAATGACACCATCAAATATAATCAGGTATGGTGAATATTTTTCATCAAGTCGATTGTAAATTGATTGTAGTGAAGGTGACTTATTGAGTTGGACGAGATTTAAATTTATGGTTTTTCCTAAATATAGAAACTGTTTTAGTATATGTTCATCCTGATTGTTGTAGTACATATGCATATCTTGATTGACTTGTATCCATATGATTAACTTGTAACCTTTATTACTATCATTTTGATGAAGTTTTATCATATTCCTTGCATACTGCTGTGCAAATGCTGTTTTTCCAATACCAGGAGACCCTACAATCCTTAATATGGTGCTTGCAGTGTTCTCAAGCGTAGCTAGTTCTTTGTTACGACCAATAAAATTGACACTTGGCACGCACATACCAAAAATATTTTCTAAAGGAGTGATCAATTCAGTGATAGCTTTATTTTCATTGAAAGTATAAGTTGTCTGATATGTATTATGCGAAAGAATATCTATTATTTCTGTTATGAATTCATTAGCATCTTCTGCATACGCGTATGGTATTAAAATGGCAGCTAAAATTTTATTCTCTTGATTTGTTTTTGCTAATTGCGTAAGAAAATCTTTAAATAGGATATGCCATTTATCCATGAGAAGAAGATGAAAAGTAAGCTGGATATGATCTTTATCAGGTACATATATTAAATGATCAATTGGATATCCCATTTTTTCAAGATATTCACGAACCAGTTTCAGCCTGAAATCATCGATGTCAATAAGTTTTATTTTTAGTGTGAGTATCATTTTGCCATTTGTTTAATCGTATCGTAATTATATTATAAGTATCATAAACCATATTTTAACTTTTTTATGTTCAAGTTGAAACTGCCAGCGAAGTTGATCTAAGGCCACTTCTTCTAAGCTTTCCCCTCTGTCGGCAGATTCCATTACTGTGAGGGTCTTTGCTTTTAGCGTGCATGTCATTCCTGCTAAGCTACATGTTTTATCACAATAAATGCGCACTAGGCAATATCGCTGGCCATTATTCAGGAGCTCCCGGCTAAGCTCCTTGCCGGAGCTGACGGTCCGTCGTAGAAATTTGAAACAAGGAAACCCATTCGCCGAATGGGCAAATCTTTTAGTCGAATTTTTAATCAAGGATATCGGTCAGTTACGGGCTGGAATGGCACAGATGCCGTTTTAGCTACGAACTATTGGGGGTCAAGACAGCAACGTGCTCATTGGCGAGTGCCAACCATAAATCTTCCAGTTTATTTATAAGAAAATTAAAAAATAATCCACGCTTTCTTTCCCAAAGATTTTTTTTAGTATGAAGCCTTGCCAAGGCTTTTTGAAATACTTTACAGCCCAATTGTTGAAGCTGATCCACAAAAAAAGCCAGCGTCATCAAATGCGCAAAGACAGTACTCAAATGTTTTTTTCCATGGTCGGATAAGCGATAGTTGTTACCAACTATCGCTCTCCTAAGAACCGTGCATGCAAGTTTCCCCGCACACGGCTCAAGCCTTTACTAAGACCAAGTACGCACTTGATCCGGCGGTTAGGCAATAATAAAGGGGTGCATCAAAATTGGCTGGACCACTGGCATATTCCTCACATTTTTAGCGCGTTGCTTGAAGTACGGAATATGTTCGCGATCATATGGATTAGTTACGCTTCTAATTTTTACATGCCTTCTAATGGGAAGGTATGCAGCTTCAAAGAGCTTAAACATTTTCCACGTACCATCTGGTCGTTTGAATTTTGCCAACATTACCCAATTTCGGCCATTTTCAGGATTAAAGTATTTCTGCTTTATCCATTGATGATTTTTGTTGGGGTGTCTGCGTTTGCACCAGCGCCATATTGCTTTAAAAATATAACTATCCACGTATCGGAATGTATCTTTTGCGACAACATGTCGAAAATAATTAGCCCACCCTCGAATAACCGGATTTAATTGTCGAAGTAATTCTTGGGTAGATAAACCGTTGCTGGATTTGATGATGCCCCGAATTTTTTCTAGAAGTGATTTAACGCTTCTTTTGCTCGGTTTTATCAATAATTTTCCGCTGAATTTACGAAGTGTAAATCCTAGAAAATCAAATCCCTCGTGGATAGAAGCGATACGCGTTTTCTCTTCTGACAGAGTTAACCCCCTTTCAGATAAGAATGCTTGTATAGCTGGTTTGATTTTGTTTTCTAGTAATTCCTTAGAATTTCCTGTAATAACAAAGTCATCCGCGTAGCGGATCAGGTGAACTTTATCTTTCTGTTTTGTGATCGACTTGATTACCCTTTCCATACCATCCAACGTCATATTTGCTAACGTGGGTGATGCTATGCCGCCTTGCGGCGTTCCAGCTTTACTTTCGTACCACTGATTTTTGTGCACAAAACCAGCCTTGAGCCACTGTGTTAATACTCTCTGATCCATGGGAATATTTTGCATGAGCCATTGATGGCTAATTTGGTCAAAGCATGATTTTATATCTCCTTCCAAGATCCACTGAGCCGATTGTTTCTTCGCAAGAGCACAAAAACATTGCTCAATGGCATCGGCACAACTGCTGTAAGGTCGAAATCCATACGAGTTATTATCCGCTGTTGTTTCTGCCACGGGTTCCAGTGCGAGTAAATGCAACGCTTGCTGCGCGCGGTCTCGCATCGTTGGTATCCCCAGCGGCCGTTGTTTGCCATTGAAAAGGCCAGAAACGTACAGCTCGGAGTGTTAAATCTTCTCGTCGGTGACCTAACTGTGGATTTAAAACCAAATCATCAATGGCCTCATACAGCTTGTCCAAAAGTCTAGATGAAGCAGGGGCATTTTCTTCAGCGATATAGGAAACAATTTCACTAATATCTTGCTCGGCAACTTCTGATAATCGGTAGGATTTCATTTTTTCCTTTTTGCAATAGTATTAATTTTTTTCTTTATGCGCTCATAAGATTCTGAAGCTGATACTGTTTTTCCAGATTTTATCTGCGATAAACCCAAGTCTATAGCTTGATTAAGCTGATCAATCCGATGTTGTTGAAGGTCGTCATAAGTGTGCATGAGCCGTAAAGATTCTCTAACCACTTCGCTGGCGGAGGTGTACAATCCGCTGTTGATTTTGTCATGAATGTATTTTTCCAGTTCAGGTGTGAGCGAAACGTTCATAAGGAGCCTCTTTTCAAGATTTATCTGAGAAGGATAATAGCATAAATTGACATTTTTTGCCATATGCTAAGCCTCGTACGTTTGAGGTAAGAGAAGGGTGAAAGTGGAACCCTCGCCAAAAAGACTTTCCACGGCGATTTCCCCCTGCATTTTGCGCAGCATCAACTTCACGTTAGTGAGGCCTAGGCCGATGCCAGAGTTTGAGCTCAAATCACTGGATTGCACGCGATAGAAGGGTTCAAATATGGAAGCTAGATGCTCTTTGGCGATTCCGATTCCAGTATCCTTCACTGAGATTCGTAAAAAGTGACTATCAGATTCAAATGCTTCAGAAACTGAGAGCTCAATAAAGCCTTTTGGAGTAAATTTTACGGCGTTTGAAACAAGATTAAGCAGAATGCGATGCAAGAGCATTCGATCGCCGATATATTCTATGGATTCTTTTGAAAAATGGGTTTTGATGCAGAGGCCATTTTCCTCTATTTTTGGCAAAGAAAAAGAAATAATCTCTTCTACGACTGGAATTACGTCAAATTTTTTTGCGATGGACTTGGAATTTATATTTTCTAAATGGGAGTAATGCAAAACTTCATCCAATAAATTCATGAGTTGGCTCGAAGAATCCACGATTAATTTCTGAAGCCTTTTAAGGTCATTTTCGGGCATTCGCTTATAGATGGAATTTGACATTTGTCGAATACCGGAGGCCGGTGTTCGAAAATCATGGGACATATTGCGCAGGAATTCAGATTTCACTCGATTTGCCGCCTGAAGTTGATCGATGGTTTTTAAAATGAATCGATCAAGATTTCCGATTTCATGAATTTGAGAAGAATTCTGAGGTAATTGATCAATGCTGCTTGCATGGTTTTGAATAAGATTAACACGTTCGGAGAGTTGGCCTAAATGCCTTGAAAAATAGTTGGCAGAAAGCTTGCTCAATAAAACCGATAAAGAAAATGAAAACACAAGAACGGAGGCCATATTTTCTGGCAGAAAATTGGAGTCACTTGATTCCGAAGGGGAGATTAAAAATCCAGCGATGGCAAAAAATAAGGTAATAAAAGTCGCCGATAATGTAAAGGTACTGACCAAAACATGGATCGAGTTTTTCTCAAAAAAATCCGTAATGTTTGGGGAACTTTTGATCGCCGCCACCAGTCCAGCTACTACAATAAGAGGGCAAATTAACCAAAGGGTGCTTAATATTTCATGATAATGCCCAGACGCATAGGCAAATCGGTGAGCTAAATTAAAGGCGATCGCAAACAAAAAGCCTGTTGCAATTAGGGAAAGCGCTTTACTTTTTGACCGCGTTAAGCATGGCAAAATTAGAATAAATAATGCAGACTCAAGCAAAGAATTGAATATTTCGATACCACTCAAATTTTTGAGAAAATCGTTTTTAAAAGCAAAAATAATGAAAAATGTCAGTGCTAAAACCATAGCAGATTGTAGATAGGTAGATCGCTTGAGCCAAGATTTCTGATTGGAAGAATGGCGATTAATAAATAATAAATAGGACCAAGAGAGAATTTGGACCAGTAAAAAAGTCACGTAGGGCAGAGTCCAAAACGTATCAATCATTGGAGTAATTGGACTTATCTTGAAAAAATTGACGGTCAAATTTTGGATTTCGTTAGAGAATGTAGCGAACAGTATGCTAATTAAAATGAGGCCGAAAAATATTTTGGATTGACTATTTTTAGCTTTTCCAAAGGCTAAGCAGCCAAAAATTAGCATGCTACAATCTGCAACGAACTGCGTGAAAGAGACAGTAATGGCGCTCATTTATTCCTCCACATTGGCATTTTCCAGTAAACTCTTTACCAATCGTTTTATGTTATCATCTTTAATTTTTTTTGCTATTCGGGATTTTAAATTTCTGACACCTGAAAGCTCAATAAATAAATCCTTAGCAATTTCAGTATCTTTTTTTCCGCAGCTTATTTGTATAAAAACCTCAAATTCGCGGGAGGTTAATTCTTGAATTCCAGGAAAAACTCGGGATTCACGAAGTTGAGTGAGTATCGAAGAATCCAGATGAGGGTTGCCTTGCAAAACAGAGTGAATAGCCATTAAAAAATCTCTTTCAATATTAGGGGAACCTTTAATTGAAATGGCATCCACATTTTTATCATGCATAAGCCTCTCGAGAATAGATAGCTCCGTATGTGCCGTTAGCATGAATATTTTTATTCCTGGATCATAAGCTTTGATTCTACGCGCCACTTCAAGGCCTGTGAGATCTTTCAGTTGAAAATCCAAAAGCACGAGTTCTGGTTTATGCGCCTTTACGGATTCAAGTCCCTCCCGGCCAGTAGTATCTGCGCTCACGAGATTTAGAGTTTTATCGACGAGAAGCTCGCACTTAAACCACTCCAAATGAATTTCGCTGTCTTCGATAAGACTAATTTTTCGGCTATTTGCTGTCATTCGATCTCCCTGATTTGATTCCAGTAAAAGACTTTAAAACAAAGCTCTTTCTCTAGCAAGCCAGTGCCTGCTCTAAAGAGACAGATAATTATCTCATAAAGCGATTGATTGATTTTTGCCGCAGTTTTGAGCTTGGCATAAGCCCGTAACAAACCGGAGTCTCAAAAAAAACGGTGAATAATTAGGACTAACCTGATGAAAAATAAAGCATCAGTAAATTTAAAAATGGTGAATGCTTAATGAAAAAAGTTCATTTAAAATTATTTTAATCAACAAATTAAATAAGGAAGTCAGTCGTGAATACGAAAAATATAAAGCCCTATTGCTTCAATATTGAATTTAGACTAAAGCCAGAATGCCAAGGTTATTTAATTGATTTGCTACTAAAGATTTCGAGGCGGAATTTTGTAGAGCTCTCAACAGCACTCCTAATTCCAGAGACTAAGCTTTGTAGCGTGCATCGAAATCAAGACTATTTAAGTAAAAGCGAAGCTAAAAATATAGTGGATTTTCTCTTTATTTTGTGTGAGAACTAAGCTTTGTCGCTAGAGTTTTTGCTCATTTAAAGGCCCTGATAGCGTTATTACATTTATCTGCTTTAGTTATTTTTGTGCCAGTGTATTGCGAAATGAGATTAAAGGCATTTTTTTCATTCATTGGAGTACCCCCACATTTTTTTAATGCATCTTAAACCAAATCAATTGTAACAAATTGAGCTAGGCCTTTAAATGGCGAATTCTTTTATCTAAGTGCTAAAATGGTTAAGCTCTTGTTCTGAAATGGAGGTAAGTTCTTTTGGAAAAATTGAGGGCAATTCCAGGTTTGTGCGTTAATTGACCCTATAATAACGGCTTTTAGAAGGTATTTTACAAGTGTCTCTCAAAATCTTTTAATTTGGCTAATGACGGTCGCGGAAATTTTACCTTCTTTTGAATTGTGTATTTGAGATGTGGCCCAATCTTCGTTAAGCGGAAGTAATTCAATGGGAGAGTTTTTATTAGTATTTCGGCCGATTTCTCTATATTTTCTGACGATGTGCGTTGTATCAATTTGAGCAATTACAAAATCACCTGGCTTGGGTTTTCTGTCTAAATCGGCAATAATGATGTCTCCTGGTTTAAATTCAGGGCTCATGCTGTTATCCAAAATAATGGTTGCGAAAGTATTTTTTCCCGCATTTTCTTGGGTCAATTTGTCGAGTGGAATTTTATTTTCGTCGTTGGCATAGGGTGATAAATTTTTAATTAAATTCTGCAAATTTTTTTCATTTAATTTTGCTTCCTCGAGTGAAATGAGCGGAATGTAGCGGGGTAGAAAATCATTCTGTAAGTGCAAATCGCCTTTTGTGCTGTTGCTCAAGCAGAGTAAATAAGCAGGTGATACACCCAACACGTCGGCGAGAACCTTCGCCTCTCGAGGGCCTGGGTTTCGGGTGCCTTGTTCCCAATTGCCGACTCTGGCTGGTGAAAATTCCTTCGTGCGAGCGGCCAATTCCCTGATAGTGATGCCAACAGCCTTACGGCATTCTCGGATTCGGCTGGCGATGTCTTGATTGATTTCCATAGCGGACTCCCACGATGAACGAATAAAAAATTTCAAAAAGTTTTTATCACCCCTTTACAATAAACACGTAACGTGTTTTTATAATAAGGCAAAGCAAATTCTACTTTGAATTCGTTTTGATGATACCACTACTTGTGTGTGTTTTCTATATCAGGGATTACAAGATGCCGATGAAGATTATGGAGCTTGAACAAGATGCGCTGGAAGGCCTGCCTTACTTCCATCGCGTGCTTTATTACGAAGGTATTCGGCCCTATATGGATTATGCAACGGGCATAGTGGGGCAGAAGCGCCGCATTAGTTATCAATCTCTCGCTGAAGAACTATACATAGAGCCTCACAAGGGATACCAAAGCGGTAGTCCCTGCAAGTCTAAAATACGACGCGGTTTAAAAGGCCTTGAGAACGCGGGTTTAATTTCAAAAGTTGAAGGTGAATGCGGGCTTGTTTTTAAATGTGCTTTGGCCACATGGGATTTTTCTGCTCAAAATAAAGTAGGCACACAATCGGCACAGCAAGTAGGCAAAGAATCGTTCTCAAAAAAATCCGATTTTTCAAGCACTTTTAATGCTTTGCATGAAAAAGCCGGCACACCCAAAAATAGCTTAGCAGGCACTCCTCCGGAATCCGGTAATACTATTTTAAAAACACACATACAGGCGAATTTTATTTTTTCAGAAAAATTTCGAGAAAAGATGATCAAAAAAAATTTTCTGGATGTCGATGATGAAGACACGCGTACGGAGTTTATTCTTTTTCATCAATCTCGAGGAACCCTGAGCTGCGATTGGGAAGCGGAATTTCACCGCTGGTTGTGCATTCGGAAAAAATATCATTCACAGGAGAAAAATCATGAGTCAGGAAAAAATTCTCACACTCGTTCAGGCTTCGTCACGGCCGTCGACATCGTCATGCAAGCCAATGCTGAGCGCTTTAAAAAGCCATACCGTCGGGTTATTGACGGGTAAGCGAATTTCGGAAAATGACATGGCTTGGCTTTGGACGCACATGACCAGCGCCTACGGATTTAAATTTATGAAGCTTTATGGCACAAAAGATAATGGCGTTTGGCTCGAAGCGCTGAGTGATCTTGCCCCTGAGGATTTATCTTATGGCTTCAAGAAATTACTGAAAACTATTACGCAAAATGAATGTGAAAGTAAAGAAGCTTGGCCGCCGAATGTCAAAGAATTTAGGATGTATTGCGATCGGAATTTGTCGGATTATGGGTTGCCAGATGTCAATCGTGCGTTTATTGAGCTGGAGCGAAATGAGTGGAGAGCACAGCCAGTGTGGTCACATGTCCTCGTTCGTGAAGCGGCGTCGAAATTAAAACCAGATCCTCTGGCGCATCGAGGGATTTTGTTTGAGCAATTTGCAGGAATTTATGAGGCTTTAGTGCAGGATTATTTACGTAAGCAGGAATGAAAAATGGATGAATTTACGATCAAATTGTCCGAGCGTGAGGAGCAATGCTTATATTGTGCAGCGCTGGATTTGAGTTTAGAAGAAACCGCTTTAAAAATGAAGGTAGGTTATGAAACGATTAAATCCTATCGGCGATTTGTGCTTCGAAAATTAAATCGAAAAACGATGGGTGGCGCAGTTTATCGAGGTTTGCAATTGAACTTATTTACCTTGGAGTAAAAAAAGATTTCATTCTCCCCTTAAAAGGGGAAGTCCTGCTAATAAAAAAGCCCTAAACTAATCTTGGTTAATGACTGACAGAGACCTACGATGAACCAAGCTTACCTCTGGGAAAAATTAGGAGAAATGATACAGATCGCACTGCGCGATGATTGTATAAAAGAAATTATATTAAATCCTGAAGGTAGGCTCTGGTTTATTCATGATCGAAAAGGCGGATTCGAAAAAGGGACCATGTCGATGGAAGCCGCATGGACCTTTGTGAACGCACTCGCACAATACGAAGGAAAATTCTTAAACGAACACACTCCATTTCTCGATGCCATTTTGCCGTTTAATGGCGAAAGAATTAATGTCACCATTCCGCCGATTGTTGCCGGCATTTCATTTAATATTCGTAAACGTGCAAAATTGGTGTATAGCTTAAAAGATTATTTTGAAGCAGAAATCGTAAGCGCTGAACAAGTGCGAATTCTCACAAGAGCCATTCAACAACGAAAAAATATTTTGATTAGTGGCAGCCCTGCATCGGGAAAAACCACCTTTGCAAATGCGTTATTAGACACATTATCTCAAGTGGCGCCAGAAGGGCATCGCGTTTTATTGTTGGAACAAGTGCCTGAATTACAGTGCCGCGTAAGCAATGTTAAATCGATGATCGAGTCGGATCATGTCAACATGAATAAATTATTATGGCTAGCAATGCGAAATTCGCCAGATCGAATCGTCATTGGCGAAGTTCGTGATGGTGCCGCGCTCGATATGTTAAAAGCCTGGAATACTGGTTGTCCCGGTGGAATTGCAACCATTCATGCGAATTCACCGGAGGCTGCTGTGCAGCGCGTTTTAGATCTGGCCTGTGAGGTCACTCCCAACCCACCGTATTGTTTAGCGGTCGAAGCACTCAACATCATTGTGCAAATTAAAGCAGACCGAAAATACACCTCAGGTCGAAAAGTCACCGGCATTGTAGAACTGCAGGGATATGAGACGGAAAAAAACGAATTCTTTTTTAAACGCTTAGATTCAGAAGGAGAAGATGATGCGTCGAATTAAAAAAATGTGCTCACTCATTGTAATATTCAGCTTGCCCTGCGTAGCTTTTGCTTCACAAACCGCTGTTTATTCCTGGGAAAAAGTGCTTAGTAAAATTTCGGATTCTTTAACGGGTCCTGTTGCTTATTCATTATCTTTGATTGCAATAGTCGCTTGTGGACTTACGATGGCTTTTGCGGATTTACAAGGTGGTGCCAAAAAATTTGTGCAAGTCGCTTGCGGGATGTCTTTGGCCATTTTTGCCGCGCAAATTGTGACGAATTTTTTAAGCTTTACTGGCGCTGTTGTGTAGAGGGTGGGAGATGCGAGGAACACCAATGCCCATTAATAAAGCCATG
Source organism: uncultured Gammaproteobacteria bacterium (assembly GCA_963711375.1). GTDB lineage: Bacteria > Pseudomonadota > Gammaproteobacteria > Coxiellales > Coxiellaceae > CAVQDV01. The sequence goes on along the minus strand of CAVQDV010000005.1, from coordinate 81,846 downwards.
ATGCGCCCCATCATGATTGCAAACGTAGAAAAGCGTTTCGTGCTGGTAAACGCGTTGCTGTCATTTCCCTTGGTGGCGGCCACGCATTTTCATTTTCCGGAAGCTTTATTGGGTGTTGTGTTCTTCGTCATCATTCATCTTATTTTAACGCAGATTTCAAAATATGACCCGCTTCTAGGGCAAATCATCAAACGCAGCACGCGTTATTTGTGGCGTTCCTATTTCCCGGCACTAGCTCATCCGAATGTGCCAGGAAATTGGAAAATAAAATCCGTTTCACGACCTTGGTAAACGTTATGATTTTTAAACGAGAAAAAAAGAATAATTCGATAAAAGACGCACTTTCAAAGTTACGTATACATCGGGGATTAAGTGATTGTTTGACCTTTTTGACACTACTGGATGATCATACCATTCTGCATAAAGATGGGGCTTTATCTCGGCATTTTCGCTACGTTGCTCCCGATTTGGATTCATCAACGGATCCGGAGTTGGATTTTCATGCAGACACGTGGTCTCAAAGTTTTCAATTTTTAGGAAATGGGTGGATGGTGGAAACCAATGTGGTGAGCCTGCCTTTTCAGGGTTATGCAAAACCGCATGAATTTCCTTCCGTAGTATCGGCTTTGATTGATGACGAACGACGTCAGCAATTTCACAGCCAACATTATTTTCAAACACATTATTATATCTCGATTACTTGGAAGCCAGATTCGTTGATGAATCGTAAATTACGTCAATTTGCGATTGATAATGCAGGAGGTGAAAATACCTCTGCATTTTCCGATCAATTAGAAACCTTTAATCAACGTGTGAACGAATGGATAGGTTTTTTACAGAGATCTTTATTAACTGTGGATGTTCTTAAGGGTGATTCCTTATTGTCCTTTTTACATCATTGCATCAGCGGTCACGCCCATGGTTTAAAACAACCCGAGCTCGGTTGCTTTTTAGATTCGTATTTATCGAGTGAAGATTTTGTGGCAGGCTTTCATCCTTGTATTGGAAAAAAACATATTAAAGTATTAGCCCTTGACGATTTGCCAACCTACAGTTTTCCTGGCATTTTAGATGCTTTAAGTTATTTTCCAATGAATTATCGTTGGTCTAGTCGATTTATTCCCTTAGATCGAATCACGGCGGCGGCTTATTTAAAACGTTATGAACGCAATTGGTCATCAAAGGCCATTGGCGTGATGGGTATTCTACGGGAATCCATGGGGTTTTCCGCAAAGCGTGATGAGGATGCCCAGCAAACGGCTGAGCAATTGAAGTTCGCTCAAACGGCGAATTCAGGTGGTGGCATCGGTTATGGATTTTACAACAGCAATTTAATATTGATGCATGAAGACCTGCAGTATCTGGAAAAAATGTCAGACGACATTATTCTGCGCATTCAGCAGATGGAATATAAGGTGCGCGATGAAAGTGTGAATGCCACGGAAGCTTTTTTAGGCGCAATTCCGAGTCATGGGGATTACAATCTTCGTAAAATCATGCTGGATACCCGCTATTTGGGGCATGCTTTACCGACAAGTTCAGTTTATCAAGGCGAATTACATGCGCCATGTCCACTTAAAGGTTATGCGAATCAACCAGCTTTATTAGTGACTGGAACGAGAGGAAATCGCCCGTTCATGTTGAATTTACACGTGGGGGATGTTGGGCATACGGCCATTTTAGGTCCAACCGGAAAGGGCAAAACCACCCTAAATGCATTATTAATGGCGAGTCATCGAAAATATCCAGGTTCTCGGATTATTGTTCTAGATAAAGATTATTCGAATCGAATCCCGATAAAAGCACTGGGTGGAGATTATTTCGACTTATCAAAAAAAGAATGTCAGCTGGGTGTATTTTCACAGCTAAAACCCGATGATTCTGAGCAAATCGATAAGGGAGTCGATTGGTTGGTGGATATCTGCACTGTGCAAGGGGTTTCGATCCGTCCAGCCCAACGAAAATGTTTACGAGAGGCCGTGCTACGTTTAGCCCACGAAAAACCGGAATATAAAAATCTGGATCACTTATCGGTGCAAGAGCCGGAATTGCGGGAAGCGATTCAAATCTTTAATTCAGGGCGATTTCATGATCTGCTAAATGGCACCGAGTCTTTGATTTCTCAATCCGATGTGATAGGTTTTGAGATGGGTGAGTTGCTGAGTAATCCAGGTAAGGCGGCTTCGTTAAATTTGCCGGTAATTAAAGCGATTTTTAATGAGCTAGATGAGTTATTTAGAGATAAGCGTCCAACGCTTTTGGTCTTAGAAGAAGCCTGGCTCTATTTAAAACATGATTTATTCCGTGAGAAATTAACGGATTGGTTTAAAACGCTTCGAAAAGCGAATGTTGCCGTAATTTTTATTTCACAAGATTTAGACGATATCGTGCAATCCGATGCAGTCTCGGTTATTCAAACTTCTTGCATGACTAGAATTTATTTAGCGAATGCAGCAGCAACAGAGCCTCATATTGCGGGGCAATATCAAGCTTTTGGATTAAATAATCGTCAAATTGAGATCATTCAGCAGGCGATCCCAAAGCGAGATTATTATTATCACTCTGAACTGGGCACAAGATTATTTCGCCTTGACTTAGGTGTGATAGCAAAAGCTTTTTTATGCGTAAACGACAAAGAAAAAATCCAGCAATTTGATGCCACTGTTTCACGTGAAAACTCAGAATGGGTTTTGGAGTGGCTAAAAATAAATAATTTACATGAAGCAGCAGAATTTGTGAGTAAACATTATTTTGGGTATTCCGAAAATAATAGGGAACCCGTTATGGCTCCTCATGACATTAACTCGCACATGGCTTTTAATGGTAGAGATGAGAGAGAAAGAAATGCCCCAGAAAAGGAGAATAAAAATGCTTAAGAAATTGTATGTGGGATGTGGGCTGCTGGCACTGTCCAGCACAGCATTTGCAATGGGGCTCGATCCTTATTCGTATTTGAATTACCTCCAAGATTTAAAAACAGCGATAAACACCGCTAAGACTGTTAGTAATCAAGCCACTGAAATCAATAATCAACTCAGCATGATTCAATGGCAAAAAACAAATTCCACTGCGCTCACTGATTATCAATGGCAAGACATTCAAGGCTTAATCCAAAAAATGGATGATCAATCTCAACAAGGTCAGGCCTTATCTTATACAGCACAAAATATAGATACCAAATTTCGACAAAAATACCCGAATTATTGCAATTTTACTGATGGGCAAACTAATTATCAGCAGGCTTATCAACAATGGAATGCCTCGACACTGGATACGTTGAGGGCATCAATGGATGCCACCCAATCGAGTGCCAGCCATTTTCAAAGTGAACATGAAGCGTTAATGCAGCTGAAAAATCAAGGCGCAACTTCGAAAGGGCGCCTGCAAGCTTTACAAGTCGCAACCGAAATCAGCGCCGAAAACGTGAATCAATTGCAAGAGTTAAAGCGAATCATGATGGCCCAATCCTCCGCACAAAGTGCTTACATGGCTTACCAAGTATCCCAGACTTCTTATCAAGAAAAAAATCTACAGACGATCAACGATAACATTTCGACCAATTTCCCTGCCTATAAAAATAATCCAAAGTTCGGAAAAATCCAGGGTGAAAATAATGATTTTTAAAGTTGATATTCTGAAAACCCAGAGCAATAGCGATGGTTTTTAATGGAGAAATTTTAGACCAAGTAACGCAAGAATTTTTGAAAGCTATGGTTGCTGATGGTCACGCCATACAAAATGCCGCAAAGCAGATTTTCTATTATTTAGCGCTTATTCAGTTAGCTTTGACAGCGCTTTGGATGACAATTGCCGGCGAATCCATGCAAAGATTTTTCACTCGAATAGTCCAGCTGAGTTTTGCCCTCGGATTTTTTTACGGATTAATGCAATTCGGCGGAGAATGGTTACCCGACATTATCAATGGATTTGTTGAACTTGGGCAAAAAGGCGGAGTCCAATCGATTGATCCAAGCTCCATCATTGATCAAGGTGCCAGCATTTCAGGGGCCATTTTTAAAGCTTTTTTTGGATGGGGATTAATGGATCATCCCTTCGTGTCATTAGTCGGTGGAGTCGTATGCATTGCCGTTTTAGTGCTCTACGCTTTGATGGCAGCAGAGTTGACGATTGTATTAGTGAAATCCTATCTGGTGATTTCGCTCGGCGGATTATTCTTCGCCTTCGGCGCATCGGATTATACACAAGCGATGACCAGAAATTATTTCAACGCCGTGATCGGATTAGGCTTAAATTTAATGTCGCTGTATTTGTTACTCGGTGTGGGCCAAAACATTGGGACTCAATGGGCCGCAATGACTCAACAGGCCGCATCTCAAAATGAGTTAATGCCGATGCTCATTATTTTAGCCGCCGTCATCGTTTATTACATGATTTTGAAAAATGTCCCGCAATTTATAGCCAGTTTATCGGGAGTTGGCGGATTTCGAAATTATGGCGATGCGGCCGTAGCCACCGCAATTAATACCGGCACCAGTGGAATGAATATGTTCCTCAATGCAGGAAGTAAAGTTGGCGGTGCGGCGCAAATGTTGACGCAAGCAACGATGGCTGGACATAAGGTGATGCAGGGTGCGCAGCACGCCTATGGCCAGCATCCTGGCAGCCCAATACAAGGCTTATCAAATGTTTTATCAACTGCCGCAAAACATACAGGTTCAGCTGGATTTAACACAGTAAAAGATTTAGCCATAGGCCAAAATAAGCATCAAACTGCAGGCCAAAAATTTAATCATCATCTTGGCAATAAATTAAAAGACATAACAAAAAATAAGGAAGAATCAAATGAATCACAAAATTAGGCCTCAAAAAGCCAGGAAGTATGAGAATGCCATTTGTCATCAGTTTTATTCAATGGGCATTGGGTCTGGAATTTCAGAATTGAAGCGATTAAGAGAGTTTAGGAAAAACATAAAAACCCAAACTCAGAGTAGCTATTCGGAAACGAAAAGTAATTATTCTAATCCCCTCTCCCCTTGAGGGAGAGGGTTAGGGTGAGGGGAATTAGATGGAAAAAATAAACATTAAAAAAGGAGATTTTCATGATCGAATTCATAAAGAAATTATTACAGGCCCTTAGCTCAACAAATCAAAAGAAGCTAAATATATCTGCTATCCAACATTCCCTGAGAAGTTTCAAAGATTATGGGACAGAGGAAAGATGTGAAAACATCCATGAAACTCAAGATGAAAAAATTGGTTCTAAGTAAAAAAGTAAATTTTTATAGGCGAGGATTTTAAATGTTTGATCGAATAAAGCAACTTTTAAAGAGTTTTAGGAAGGGAATAAAGATTTCGATGAAGAAATTTCAGGATGATGGCAGGTGCCAAAAGCCAGAGATCCTTCACGATGTTCAGGTTGAGAATGCCACAGCATTAAATTTACAAAATTTACGGAATGATTATCGGATCAAAGAAAAAATCAAAGCAAATCAGAAACGCTCACCAATTCGGGAGAACGAAAATTCCTCCCTCGCCGATGTCACAAATCCATATTTGCAGTCCAAATCGTTATGGAATGACATGTATGGCGACGTCCAAACGAAACTCGAAAATGCCTATCGAATTATTTTCATTCTATCCTTAGTGATTGGCGTCGCAATTGTAGGATTTATACTTATTGCCGGAGAAGTCAAAGTAAAACCGATTCCCTTCGTCATTCACGGGGATGAGGTAGTAACATTAAATGCCACTAATGTTTCGGATTCTCAGGCTATTCAAACGCAATTAGCTAATTATTTTGTTAAACAATTCATCCGTGATTCACGCTCCGTGAGTGTTGATTCTGATGTCAATCAAAATCAAGAAATAGCGGCCTATTCATTTGTCAGCGGTGCCGCAACAAAAACATTAACGGACTTTTATGAAAAATACGTTCCAAAAGAAATCGCGAGTAGTCATGTGAAAAGTGTCCATATTACTAGTGTGTTGCGAAGTTCCAGACAAAGTTTTGATATTCGATGGGATGAAGAGACTCGAAAAGTGGAAACGGGGGAATTGGTCGAAACCAAGCATTTTATCGCACAAATCACGTATCAATATCAACTGCCTTCGGGAGATGCTGTTGTATTGCGCAATAATCCCATGGGTTTTCAGATCACACAGTTGTCTTGGTCTGAAGATATTCAATCGTAAAAATTTATCGCAGGAGAAAACATGTATTATCGAGTCTTAAGTTTAGTACTGGTGGGATTATTGGCAGGATGTGCGAAGCCGTCAGTGACGTATAATCCGAATGATTTTATTAATCCGAATCATCTCGTGAATCAAAATGAAGATGCACAAGGAAGAGTGACAACGGTTGCTGCCACTTATGGTTATGGAAATGATCCAGCCGTCATAAAAGCCTATCAGCAATATGTAAAAACTGGCAGAGCACAAGATATTCAGTCCGAAGGATTTAAAACTTTTGCTTATGACGCGCATTCAAGGCCTATTGCAGAATGCGCACCATTTCATTTATGTGTGATTCAATTAGAGCAGGGGGAATTAATTAACAATATTGAGCTTGGCGATGCGGCGCGTTGGTTGGTGGGGCGATCATTAATTGGCACGATGCAGCAGGGCTCATGGCAAGTGGCGTTTAAACCGAAATCCTATGATCTTGCGACCGATGCTGTTATTACGACAAATAAGCGTACTTACAATATTGGCTTAGTGAGCAAGCTTGGCGCCTCTACACATGTGATTAATTTTTATTATCCAGATGAGACTCTGTCTCAGGTTAATTCTTCGAGATTTTTAGCACAAAACAATTCTTTGGGACCCGTGGTTGTTGCTAATGAAAGTCAAATTAATATTAATCAGCTTAATTTTAATTACGAAATCAAGGGGGATAAAGTGGTCTGGCGTCCCACTCGAGTTTTTGATGACGGGCAAAAAACTTTTATAAAAATGCCAGGGGCTTCAGATCACTACGATTTGCCGGTACTTTATGTTTTGCGAGATCGACAAACGCAGATGGTGAATTATCGTTATAAGCGTCCTTACTACGTTGTCGATGGCTTATTTCATGCGGCTTATTTGATTTCCGGCAAAGGTTCACGTCAAATTCGGGTTCAAATTGTTAATCGGCATTATTCTTAAAGGGTGAAAAATGAGCCGAGAAAATAGGCTAAAAAAGTTGCTATCCTTCGAACCACTCGTAGGACGGCTACTTTTTTTTGGCTAAAATTATTGAGAAAACTATCTTAAACCAAGAGAGAATAAAATGCTAAACAGAAATGAATCGTTAAAGGCACCAAAAGGGACGACCATTAGCCGTCGATTAATGTATTTATTACTGGGAACATTTTTTTTCGTAGCGATTATATTTGTGATTTTTCTAAACATGTATTCATCAAAATCGGTGATGAGAGTATCGGCGGAAGATGAAAAAGCAGCTAATTTTGATGCTTCTTTATCAATGATTCGCAAAATAATCGAGGAACATCAAATGCCTATTGCAACGGTGCCACAACATACGCTTAGTCAAGCTGAAAAGAAGACTCCAGAGAATCAAAATAGTATGAATCTAACCGTGGCTTCTACGAATGAATCTTCTGAAGAATTAAAAGCAGCTTCCAATGCCTCTGTCGAAGTTTATCACGGGAATGATCCTGGTTTTACGAGTGCTGACGATTCGACAAACCATTCATCGGCAGGATCTAATTCGAATCTCTCTCAATCTCAGTCGGGCGAAAAGCAGGCTATTGTGCAATCTCAGCAAACTCAAAATCTCGATGTCATTGGTGCTCAACTTCAAAAGCCAAATTCTGTATATGAATTAAAAGCCGGCACGATTGTTCCGGCTATATTAATGACGGGAATTCAGTCGGATTTGCCAGGCACCATTATTGCCAAAGTTCGCGAAAATCTTTATGACACGGTTAGTGGAAATTACCTTTTAATTCCGCAGGGCACAACCATAATTGGCACCTACGATTCGCAGGTGGCCTTTGGTCAAAGCCGCGTATTAATTGCGTGGTCTCGCTTAATTTTTCCGAATGGGACGTCCTTCGATTTACTTGGAATGCCTGGAGCAGATTTAGAAGGTCGGTCTGGGTTATATGATCAGGTGGATAATCATTATTTGAGAATGTTTGGATCGAGCATGATGCTTAGTATATTTGGCGCAGCTGGGCAGCTTAGTCAGCCACGCTCAAATGGGCAGGATTTAACGACGCAACAAATTCTCTATGGAGCCGTGGGTGTGCAAATGAGCGAAACGGCAGCTCAATTAATGGAGAAAAATCTCAATATTCAGCCAACCCTGAACATTCGCCAAGGCGCAAAATTTAATGTGCTTTTAACGCGTGATTTGGTGTTGCCCAATCCTTATCGTTTTCAGTGATGCAGATGGTGGGATCCATTTGTTTATTATTCGTAGCTCAGCCTGAGATCTCTTTGATGAGGGGGTTTTATTTGGAAATTCTCTGCAGGATGGGGGTCTCGAAATGACGAGTATTCCCAGTCGTTTTTTAATCTCGAAGGGTAAACTGAGGAATCTGTTAAGGAAGACCAAAGCCTTTTGGATTTTAATTTTGGTAGTATTTTGCATACTTGGAATTATTTTTATATCTCCTGTTCGATTCAATATTACCGGATCGATGCCCATTGGCATGTATGAACGTTTGCATGAATCATCACTTAAACGCAGTGACATTGTCTCGGTGTGCTTGCCGGATTCGATTGCTTTTGAAGGTAAGAATCGTGGGTTTTTGGCCTCTGGTGAATGTGCTCAAAACACCAAGCCTCTTTTGAAGGAGGTCATTGCACTGCCTGGCGATACCGTCACTGTGATGGATTCAGGCTTATGTGTAAATCAGAAATTTTATCCAGCCCCACAATTGTTGCTCGATCATAATCATGTGTTAATTCATCGATGGACGCAAAATAAAACCTACCACGACATTAAAAGTGTTTGGCTCTATGGTAGTAATGACCCAATGCATTCGTGGGATTCACGCTATTTTGGCGGCATTGAATTGAAAAATATTGAGGGTTTTTATAGGGCTTTATGGGTTAGGCATGAAGATTTGCCTCAGGAATTAATTTTTCAGGCGGATTCTGCATCTAAATCCTCACCCATGAATGGTGCCAACTCCCACTCCCGCCTTGGTAGGGTCTATTTTCCGCCCTATTTTTTGCAAAGCAAAAAATTTCCTGACCACACCCACACTACGTCTGAGTGTGGTCAGGAACCGTACGAAAAATAGACCCTACCAAGGCGGGAGTGGAAGAAAGAAATAAAAGAGAGAAGTAGTGTGGGTTTTTTAGAAATTAAGAAAAAGAGGAAGAGGAAGAGAAGACCAGACATCGGGAGCAAAACAAACAAAATGGGCAGAAGAAAAAAGGTAGCAAAACAGGCAAAGAAAAGAAGAAGAACAAAACAACAAAGGAAAAGGAAATCGGAAAACAGGCAAAACTGGCAAAGAGAAGGGAAGAGAAAAATAGCAAAATGAACCAAAAAATAGGAAAAAGGAAAGAGCCAAAAAGCCGAAGAAAAAGTGAAATGAAAAAAGAGCAGAAGAAAAAATATTGAAAAAAAACGGAGAAGAAAATGATGCAATTGACTGAAAGAGATATCAGGATATTGAGGTTGATAAACGAATTAGGCTGTGTTGACATAGAGTTTATTGCCGAGCGATTCGAAATGAAGCGAAATATCGCCTATCGGCGTTTAAGGATGTTGACCCTAGAAAATTATTTGCTGAGAGACACGGTATTATATAAAAATCCAGGCGCATATCGGGCAACTTCAAAAGGGGTTGAAGCCAGTTTGGATCCATTGCCAGCTTTAAAAAAACTCTCATTAGGTGTTTATCGGCACAATTTATTGGTGGCGAAATTGAGCACCAAACTTTTAAGAAAATATGGTGGCGCGTTTATTACAGAACGACAGTTGCGCCACGATTCAGGTTTTTCAGGTGTAGGCGTTCAAAAGCACCTTTGTGACGGAGTCTTAGAATTAACCGATAAAAAGATCGCCATCGAGGTTGAGCTAAGCCCAAAAGGTAAACGACGTTTGGATGGGATTATTAGGCAATACAGAAGAGATCTTGCCTATCAAGAAGTCTGGTATTTTTGTGGCACAAGAGAAGTGAAAAATAAAGTAGCCAAATCAATAGCGGGCATAAATTTTATTAAGCTTTTTGATTTAAATGAATACGTGAAACTATGATGAAAAGGTGGTTGTGGATGAGCTATGGACAAAGCGGGCACAAGCTCTAAAACCCTTCGGGTTTTCCACCGCTTGTACCCTGCTTTGCCCACAGCTCACCCACAACCGGCTGAAATTAGATACAGCAACAATTTTAATAATTAATAGAAGGGCGCTTCGCGCCAGAAGAAAATAAATGAAAAGCGGGGTTTCATGTAGATTAAGTTCTGTTGATATTTCGCTGGGTTGCGGCAGGAAGCATAGATTTTCGAGGACCGTAGCGGAGTTTGCAGAAAAGTAAATGAGCATGGGACTACAGAAAATCCTGGCTTATTGCCCAACATAATAGATACTATCTTGAGCATAGATTTGTACAGAATATTTGAGGTTTTAAAAAATGATAAAAGCACTTGAAATATCTTTAGAACGCTATCCACGAAATATCCTTAGCGTGGTTATTATTGTGGTAGGTGTGATAGGTTTCCCCATTTCACTATTTTTTGCAATGCCCATGCTATTTATTGTTCAGGGCTTTCGGCTAGAGCCATGGGGAATTTTGTTGTCGGGCCTGGTGCTGACAGTTATTTTAAGGCTTTTTGATGGACTAACCGCTGCCGAAATTTTTAGGCAGAATCATCAAGTATTAATAGATTTAATTTATCATCACAATTTAAGCTCTTTGAATTTCTATTCAATCTTGGCCTCTATCCCCCTAGCTATAATTTTTTGCGCGGGGCTTGCCTGGATATTAAACGGCAAAAAGGGCGTTCAGAAAAATTTAAGTCGCTTAGCCGCTGGTAAAGGGCTTGCCAAAATAAGCCCTCTTTCCGAAAAACGCTTAAATAAAAAATTGCAGGAAATAAAAACCTCCAGGATCCCTGATGGCTCTGTTTTGGGCGTTGATTGCTATTCCGGCGAGAGGATCGTGTTAAAAGATTCCGATGCCAATTCACATACTCTGGCAGTAGGAACCACTGGATCCGGTAAAACAACGGGAATTTGCAATATCTTGGAAAGCACAATCATGCGTAAAATGCCCGTAATTTACGTGGATGGAAAGGGCGATTTGGAATTGGCTCAGCGAATTCAAAACTTTGCAAAATCGCAAAATGTCCCTTTTTACTTATTTTCTATGGTGGGAGCAAGCGTTAAATATAATCCATTGTCGAGCGGAGGAATTACCTCGAAAAAAGATCGAATAGTAGAATTACGTCATTGGTCGGAAGATCACTATCGAAAAATTGCGGAAGGCTATTTACAAACAGTATTTTATTTGTTGGAGGAATCGAATATTCCAATTGATCTTTCAAATTTAGCGGCCTATTTAGAGCCGGATGCATGGTACGAATATGCGCGCAATAACAATAATCCGAAAATCATTTCAAAAATTGATAAGTTGGAAGCCCATCGAAAAGAGATCAGCAGCTTAATCGCCGAAGTGGATAATATGGCGCATAGCGAAATTGGAAACTTATTTGATACATCATCCGGTGAGGTTTTAACTCTAGAAAAAGCGCTAAATGAGCGAGCGGTAGTGTATTTCTGCCTGCAGCCTCTAAAGTTTCCAGCTTACGCAGAATCCTTGGGCAAATTAATCATCAATGACATTAAAGCCTTGGCTGCGAGTCAATTGGAAAAGTCAGAAAAGCAAAAAATCTACACTATTTTCGATGAATTCAGCATTTTCGCCGGAGACCAAATTATCACATTAGTAAATCAAGGCCGAAGCGCAGGAATTCATGCGATACTCTCAACGCAATCTTTATCCGACATCGAGAAAAAAGGGGGATCCTCTCTAGTAGGCCAAATCCTCAACAACTGCAATAATTACTTAATTTATAGGCAAAATAACCACGCGGATGCCGAAATGCTAGCCAATACAATCGGCACCCAAGACTCCCATCAAATCACTTCTCAGCTAGATTCCAAAATCGGTTCGACGGGTGCGGGTACCGTAAGGCAAACAAAGGAATACATCATTCACCCCGATGAGATTAAAAGACTCCAATTATCAAGAGCAATTATCGTAAATAAAAGAAATTTCCGCGTTAATAATCTGATTCAGAGATTGAATGACTGGTAGGAGCTATTTAGTAAGTTTTAGTTTTGAATCGGAGTTGTCTCGATAGGCATAAAAAATGTATAAAACGAGCCTCAAGTCCAGGACCTTAATGAAGAATTGTTAAAGTTGATCTTTCTATGTTAGATTCAGGCATTTATGCGGTTCAACTGGGTTGAAAATAACTTTCGCTAGTTAGATAAAATAAAAAATATAGGATAATGACTTATGACAAAGTATGCAAGACGTGTATTGGCCCATGTAGAAACGGCAATAGATGAATTTAAAAACGTGGCTTTTGAAGACAAAATATGGGAATTAAGATGGGTAACAGTAATTAGTCTTATGAGAGCAGTTCTTCATGTTTCCTATAATGTGGATTGTAAACAATCCTCTCAGTTAAAGCAGTATTGGGATAAAAAGAAAAAGGACCCTATCTTCATAGAATTTATTGAGTCAGAACGGAATCTAACACTTAAGGAATTCAATTGTAAGGGAAATAAGGATGTTAAAAATGATTACTTGTTAACCGAGAATGGAGAAGAAATTTTAACCGAATTGGGGCTTACTCTAACTGCGGAAGATGTCATCATGTTTCAAGATATTCCTTTACTTGAAAAGCTAGAAGAGGCTATGCAATGGCTGAAAAATTATTTAGACGACTTAGACAGGAATTTTTTCGCAGTGCAGAGCCCCTCTTCGTGAAGTGGCTATCTGAAACGGGTCTTAAAAGTGCTTTGCTTTAAGAGTAAAAAGCAGTTGATGTCAAGAAGATCCAAAATTCTGCTCCCTACAGATAAGCAAAGTTCAATCTTATAATTCTGTGGTTTACTATTCGTGATTTTGTAAATTTGAGTTAACGAATGAACCTGCGACGTTTACAAAAGGTTCAATTTGATTTTTTTAGGCTTCTTTTTTGGTGTCCATCCTAGAGATTGTCTCGAGTAAGGCAGTTTAATTGAATAATAATGAATAAATATGCTGATGTAACCTTTGTCATAAGAGAAAATTGATTCAACTACAGTATTATTTTCGTCTTTTTTCACCCAAAGATTTGATATTCCTATAATTTCAGTGTGATTTAATTTGAATTTAAGATATACATCATCTCTAGATTCTTTTTTACGAAGAGATTCAGAAAAATCCTTACTTAAACTTTGATTTCCCGATTGGGATAGGTAACATCCAATAATTTTAATGAAATATAATTGGATATATTTACTTTTATTTTTAGAATTTCCAGGGAAAATCTTTTTAAGATTAAAGGATTTATTTTTTTTAAGAGTTTTAAGATTTTTTGAAAAGTAGTCTGAAAGAGTTTCCCAGGCTCGATCGTATGGTTGAGTTAGGTTGTTATTGCATTCTGGGCATATGAAACTGTTTTTGAAATGATCGGAGTTAATGGTACGTATTTCCTCATTTTTTATATCCTTGTCATGATAATAAATCGGATTCTTTTGCGAAATATTAGGGAAAAGAGATCTAAGGTCTGAAGCTTTGGGTATATGCTCACCGGACTCAGCATTTTTTAGGCATATCCAGCATTGTCCAGATGTGCGATTTTTTTGTTTTGTATTTTGTTCCATTTGACAATCCGTATAATTAAATGAAAAAGTTAATTTTTAAAACAGAAATTTGTCTCCTTTGGTTCGATTTGATCTCCAGTGTAAGGGCTGGAGATTATCAAGGCTATCCGGGCCACCCAAAGAAGTTGGGTAGATATGATCTATTTCCCATCCATAATTTGAATTCGTGTTTCCATGATCATTAAAACAAATGGTTAATCCATCTCTATCTTTTCTCCATATATTATTATCAAGCCCAGGAATTGGGGTTGCTTTGTACCAGACAAGATAAGGGATTATGAGGCCAGGAGATTCTCTATGTGGCTTTGTATTATTATATTTCATCAAATGCTCCTTTAAGATTTTTTGGTAATAAGACACTATTCGCGTTATTTTGAGTTACGTGATATGTGGAAAATTTTTGTTTTTTGAAAAGTGCAATAATCGGTTTTGGTTGATATTTGTGATTTTCTGAAGCAAAAACTTTTGAAATTATATATTAAAATTAATTATATCATGATCAAGCAACCCTGTCAAATTATTGAACCGATTTTAATCTTGTAAAATTCTATTAATAATTTGATTTTAAATGATATTTTTTAGCGTTTGAATGTGATATTAGGATATTTTATTGAATATGCTTGATGCTATCATTATGACATAAATATTACTTGAATAACGGCCGAAGCGTTCAAAATGTTAGATCCCAGGTTTTACGTTAAGTATTTGATGTAATGCTTTTACCGCATGCTTAGGGTCATTTTTTAAGTTCATTAACACCGCCAGGGCAGCGCCTTGTCGTCGACCTTGCTCTCAATTTTGCAAAGTTTTAATACTAACAAAAACCAAGTCTGAAAATTGCTGCTGAGAAAGATTCAATGAATTACGAATTTTTTTAATATTTTCGGGCGTAAATGCAAAAATGCGGGAAGGCGAGGCCTCGTCACGTTTTTTTGCTGGCTTCATAAATACCTTTGAGGAAGCCTATCAAATAGATTTCTATCCATTGCTAAGTTCCTCCTCTTCGACTTTACGTAGTTGTTTAATTTGATCCATAGTTAAGTTTTCTTTTTTGGAATTTTTGTAGGTAAAAAGCATAAAGATTTCGTTTTCTTTGATAATTCAATAATAAATCACCCGAACCCCGCCACTCTTGCCTGAGCCAGGTATTTGCCAGAGGACCTAGCTGAACCTAGCGGGGTCAAGTCTTTGTTTAGCCAAAATCATCAAGGCATTTAAATTAGTTTTTGACTAAACTAAGACTTGACCCCGCTTTATCAACTTTGACCCTACCCAAATGGGTAGGCAGCGATTAGGAACAAAGCAAGTTAGTTCGAAGTTGGGTTCGAGCCTGGTATTTCTTCAATTAGGGTATAGTGGGCCCGTTTCTGTTGATATTGTGAAAAAACATCATTTTTATAAACAAGCATGATTTCGCTCGATTCCTCAAGTAGCCACTTGCCGCTTACAGGGCAACGATCACCAGACTTGCATCGCATATTAATCTCCTTAAAACAAATGACCCGTCCAGTTTCGGATCGTTGAGATGTGTGACGGGTTCTGTCTGTTAGGAGTTTATCCTAATTAATACGGTTGATCTAGCGGGTCTTTTGAAAGGCAAAATTGCTTTATGAAAAAGTTCGGGGGAGAGGGTAGGCTGGCTGCTCCCTCCCCTGCTTTTCTCGTCACGTCTTTTGATACAAGGCCTGCCTCGTTTGAAAAAATTATGTTTGTTTTCCTTATTTTCTGAAAAGGCGAAGTCTGAGCGAGCAATTAAGGGATTCTGGCTTCCCTTTTATAAAGGCGGCTTTGTATACTTGTTAAGATCAACATTACTTCTTAACCAGTATCTAAATCCCATAATTAAAGTTATATCTTTGCTATCAAGCATATTATAATTCGCTAATGCTTTTAATATAGAGCCAAGAGCGCAATCTTCTGACGCCAGATCGACATAATCATCATCGCCAGGGTCCATATGTTTAGTGACATTTACACCGAGCTCGTTATTGATGTGGGTTCCAGCCTTTTTTCGGTGTTTCGGCGTTTTATTCTTCTTTGCAATAATGTCAGCAAAATTTTCTTTCCCTTCTCTCAAAACAAGCTCGCTGAATATAACGTCTGCTGCACCGGCCAAAGTGATAACAGAAAACCTATCACCTCCTGTGATAAACAACATGATTGCTGTCTTCAGTTGGTTCAAGGCTAAGTCAGCCCGCTTATGATTTTTTAGAGCCATGCTTTTTCCTTATTTCTTTCATAAATTTTTCTGGTATATTTTTACATACCTCCATCACTTCATCTCTTTGATGTTTATAACTCCAGGATAAAAATGCTTTTATAAAACTTTCTTGTTGTCCGTATAAAGTTATGTAGTCTGCAACCGCTTTAGTTAAAGCATAAGGAGCACATTTTTCTAAATCTATCGATATAGTTAAAGGGCATTTACTGCTCATATGTTTATGAGCACTAATTCCTAGTAGTTTGTCCATGTAATGGTTGTATTTTTCTCGTGGCGGTGTTTGACCTTTATTATGAAATTCATAAACTTCGCAAGCAAAATCAATAAACGGTGTCTCACCTGCATTTCTAACAAGCTGGTTCAATATATTTGATGCAGCCCCTGCAAGAGTTATTGCAGACGATAAGTCTACATTATTTAAAAAAAGACTTATGGCTGTTTGTAATTGTGATCTTGCGATTTCTTTTCTGTGAAATTTATTTGTCATTGGTTTCTTGATGTCACACACCTTATTTGTTTTTTTGCTTGTCTGGAATGGTTGATTGAGGAATTTTTTTGAGATAGCCAGCATCTTCTAGAATTTTCTGGTATACAGCGATTATATCGTTAATCATTTTATAATTTTGTGAGGGGATGCTATCATCATTTAATATTGCCAAAGCCCAACACAGGTTTAGCAACTCTTCTTGAAATATCTTAATATGCGTTTCACTGCTGTAAAGTATATAAGATCCCCCATCTTCTGCGTAAAAAATTTTATTTCTTGCTTGCGCACGAGATTTGATAAATTCTTTTATATTATTTCCGGGTATGCGATCGCAGAACTCATTATAAATAAAGTCAATCAAATTAGAATTTGAATTGTTCTCTATCCAGATGTCAGTAGGGATGGGTGATGTAATGTATTTCCCATCTAATCGAGTTAGTAATTTTATACTGCCTTCACGTAGGGTTAATTTAAATCCGTCAGGCTTGCCATCGAACCCTAGGCTTTCTAAAATCTCAACAAACAAAGTCAGTATCGGAGCAAGTGCCATTTTTACGTGATGATTTTTTTTGGGAAACTTGATATTGGAATATTTTAATTTAAGTGTCTCAAAGATTCCAACAGCAAGCTCTTCTTCAGCTGCTACAAGTCGAATAAAAGTCATTTCAGGATCTAGAAAAACGAGCTTTAGAGATTTACAGTAGTGGCATTTAGCTTTAACATATCTATTTCGAACCTTCGTCGGTGTTTTCTTTAAGATAAACTCATCGAGCTCATGGGGTAATAAATTTCCCCAGCTCATATTATTTTTATTTTCGCTAAAAAGAGTAAGTAATATAAGTTCAGCATTTTCGGGTTTTTGATCACCGGATTCCCATGCTTGAAGCCTGGCTGTACTTATGGAAAAAAGCTGAGAAAATTGTTTTAGAGTTAGATTATGATTCTCACGAATTTTTTTTATTTCGGTGGGTTTGAAAGAGATGCTATGAGCACGAGAGAATTCATCATGTTTGAATTTTTTAGACTCATCACTCAAGTCGAATACTCTTTTAAATAAATTCTCATCCATCGTTTTTTCTAAAAGCCTTTTCAGTTGCTCAGCCAATAATAATGGGCTAGTCGGTGAAATTTATCAGTATATAACAGGATTTCTATGACTAAGCCGCCTTTTTAAGAGGCTTCACGGTTTTGTGGTGTTTGTAGGCGTGCCACAGTTCCCAGTCACGTTGGAGATTTAACCAAAATTCGGCTTCCATTTTAAAAGCCTCAGCAATGGAGAGTGCGGAGTCAGCGGAAAGACCTCTTTTGCCATTAATGATTTCATTAAGGCGCGCATAAGACCAGCCTAGGTGTTCTGAAAAAGCTTTTTGCGTGATGCTATTGGGCTCTAAAAATTCTTTTAGTAGCATTTCGCCTGGATGTGTTGGTGCTCGATTGCTTGGTAACATTTTTATCTCTCCGTTAATGATAGTCTACAATATCAACATCACTGGCATCGCCATCTTCCCATCGGAAAATAATTCGCCATTTAATGTTTATCCGAATACTCCAAAACCCTTTCAGGGTGCCTTCCAATTTTTCCAGATTATTACTGGGTGGCACCTTCAGCGTTTCAATCTGAGTAGCCGCATTGATTTGGTCGAAGAGCCGGTGCGCTTTTGCATGCAGCTCCAATGCCAGCTTCCTGGACTGTCGACTATTTGTCCCATTAAAAATGTCCTCGGCTAAACCGGATTTGAAATTCCTTATCATGTTATAATTATATATCGGGTATCGATATATTTCAAGGTGTAGTGATTTTGTCACCAACTGAGACTGGAATAGGCCTATTTGAGAATGTATGAGACTGTTTTTGAGTTTGTAGTGCATCGCAAGGCATTGATTTTTAACATACTGCCATCTGGCAGTTCCGACTCTTAATCAGCGGGTCGCAGGTTCGAGCCCCGCACGGCCCAGTTCGTTTTGGATAAAATGCCCCTTATGCCTAATCGCAATCCAATGGCTTCAAATATATCCCAATTTACCGATGGAAAAGACCAAGAGCTAGTAGCCTAGTGATTTATCCGTAAAAATACCGGATAGATTACTTAGATCATATTGATAAAATAGCCCAACAGTAATCGTAAGAGTCTGTAATACTAGTACAATAGTGAAAATTGAGAGGAAAATATGTTAGTATATTCATGGTTACATGCACTACCCAAACTTGAAAAATTACGGATTTCACTTGAGAAAAGCAAAACCGATAATGAGCGATTTTTTAGGGCAATACAATTTAATCATGTAGGTCTTGTGAAATGGTATATGGAGAATAAAGGTTTTACTCCATCAACACTCTCTGAGGTAGGGGCATTAGCTCTAAATATGGCTTGTGGCCATCATTCGACAAGCGATGTTGCTTTATTTTTTTTACAGTGCGATCAAGTTGATCCCAATCAAGTGGATTACACTTCACCACTGCATCGTGCTATTTGTAACATTTGTCTTAGTATCGCAACAGAATGTGAAGAAAACCTTCAGAAAAGTCTTCTCCTTTTTAAGGTGTTACTACTGAAAGGAGCCAACTTAAACACAAAAGATCATCTTGGAAAAATGCCATTAGACTGGGTTGAAATAGAATTTAATTGGCCACAAGATGAGCCGAAAAAAGAAAAAGCTAAAAGAGTTATAGAAGATGCAAGACAGTCAGTGTATTTGAAAGAATTTAATTTTGATATACAAATAAATGATGCTCCAGTTTCTCCTGAAGACATTAAAAAAATCGAAAGGCCTATCCAATTCCAAAAAAGCAGACGGTTTAATTCACGGAAAAGCTCAATTTTTTGTTCTCCTGATATTGAATCAGGAAGGAGAGAGTCTCAGCTGATGGAAGAATTACAAAAGGAAGAAGGCCCACCTGAAAATCTATTTTTTTAAGAGTCAATCCTTAGGCTCTAAGGTGATATAAGGGGCGTTACTGCTGTTTAGCATACCTCCTGCAATGATTAAACAAAAGAGAGTATAACAACGATGAGATTAGCAAATGGAGAAATAGATTATGAGAAAATTTTTGCCAAGGTCACCGATTATTTAAAAGATGATAGCTCTTCCTATGATTTGAAATATTACTCCGAAGGAAGGCTTAAAAATTCGGAAGAATTTATCAATTTTTTAAAGCAATTGGATTATGAAGATGGATTTTCTACAGATCAGCAATATGTCACCAATTCCTCAAAAGATCCTGGTGGGTTTAAGTTCTTTCTTAGCCAAAGGCTGATCACCAGTGAGATTGATTCGGACGTTTTTGGGGAGACTTGCTCAACGATGATGACACCGATGAGGCAAGAGGGTTTGCAAGAGCGAGAGATTGTTCGCCACTAATAATAACGACGCTGGAAAATAGAGATAAAAGTGTTAGTTTTTTATTCCCTATTTTAAGGGATTATTTTGTTTTTTCAAAAATCAGTAATAGCCAGAAAAAACTTGTCGAAAAATTAAAGTCACAGAACGAAATGGGGCGAGATCCAACTTCCGCGCCATTAACATGTGTTCAAGCTCCAGAAAGGCTAGACCCCAATAGTGATGGATCTTCTTTAGCTCAAAATTTTCAAAATAATGGAATTTTTAAAACCACGAGAGCTGGAAGTATTTACGATCCACCTATGAAAGAGGCTGTGGATTCGGATCCCAGCGCACCGGCATTAACAGAATTTGAGAAGTTTGATTGTTAGTTCACCCGGGAACATCCTGAAACACTTTACCAGATTGAGGAAGAGACTTGCTGGATATAGTAGCCCACTGAAGGCATTTTCTGAAACAGTATTTTCTGGGTGAACTAAACCCAGCACATGATCACCCGGTGAAAAGCACCGAACCTGTTTTCCAGTTTTCATGACAATGCCAGCACATTCTCTGCCTAATTGTTGTGGTAAAGGAAAAGCAGTTCGTCCTGGCAATTTCTGATTCATCACATCACCACGACGATATTTTATATCCCATCCAGAAACGGCTGTCGCCATGACCTTCACAAACACATCGCCATCACTTAATTCAGGCTCTGGATAGTCGCCATACTTCAGAACATCGAGGTCTCCAAATTGATTAATTCTAACGGCTTTCATTAAGTAAAGAATCCTGCTCGAGCGAAACAGATAATGATTAAAAAAATTATCGGGCCAGATAAAATTCGCCAAATATCGCTCTTTCTTGCTGGGGAAGGCGGATCTCCATATTCATTGCTTAATTTGGATCCTGGCACGATGAAAATGGCTAGCATCCAGAGTTCTCCAATAGCAGGGAGAAGAGCCAATAATAAAGACCAACCTGAAAATCCAAAATCGTTAAGGCGCCTTACTTTAACGATCATACCGGCAATAAGTGGGAGCACAAGACCAGAAATTAGGAATAGTTCGCCAAGAAAGAGACTGACTTGTGCAATTTCAGAAGCAAGAAAAGCAGAGATGCCCATGATAAACATATAAAACGAAAATAGGCCTAAATGCTGCAAGCGGCCAATTCTCGAATTTGAAAAAATTAAATTTAAGGTGTAATTGTTAAACATTTTCTATTCCTCACAAAAAATTATAATTTTAAAACTCATGTCCACCAGCGAATAAAGATCTAAAAGCTCCTCATTAACTTTTCCTTTATTACCCTTATATAAGTGATCGCTGCTTTATGAGTCTTTGGAAATCCAGCGCTTTTTGTGAGGCTCTCGATGGCATTTTGAGGTTGATTATTCTGCAAATAGGCCATAGCTAAGCCATTTTTTCCTCTAAAACAAGCAACTGACTTGGCTTCTCAGATGCCTGAGAAATTCGGGCGAACCCCAGTGACAATAAGACACTTAAGAGAGCAAAAAAGGCCGAATTTTTAATTTTCACTATTAATACCTCATAATTCATAACTTGCTCAGGATCGAAAAAATAACTTTAATTACGATTAAGGTAACAATTGAGAACGGCATCAACCACCCATTTACCCAGGCGCCTTTATATTTCCCATTTTGAGATTAGCGAATTCTCATTTTTGCACGCCTTAAATATAAAGCATTGGCAAAGAAAGTCACGCCTAAGCTGGATATTAGAGAGGTGAAGGCGATCACGCTTTCTCGGCTATTTATACCCCAATCCTGAACGATTATCCTCAATATTTTCTGGCTCTAAGGCTTTAATTTCTTCTTCATTTTTTGAGGGAAAACTTTTTTTGATAAATGTAAAAAGCGTCTCTTTGTACTGGATAACCTTTGCATCGTTTGCATCTTTGGTAAGTTTAATTCGGCAAAAGAGCTTTTCAAGTAGGCTGCAAAATTGTGTGTCCCGCAGCAGTTCTTCAATATTTGGTATAGCTTTACCACAGCCTACAATAGTAGGCAATGGAGGGATTTTTACTTTCTGGTAAGCATCATTAATAAATTCAGTACGTTTATCGTTCGAATTTGCAACATAAATCTCTACTTTTTCCTCATCAAAGGGTTCTGAATTAGTATCAATGGAGCCATTGTAGAAAACACAGTACAGCTGAAATTTTATATTTATTCTTAGCGGGATTAATTCTGGGCAGAACTCAAAAAACCAAGCTAAGTCAAACACGATGTCATCGCGATCATCAACATGCCAATATTCTATATTTTTCCCAGGATTTTTCTTCTCTAATAACTGGACGTGCATAAGAACCAATGGCAATTTACTTTCAAATAAAACTGATGGAAAATGCCTAGGAATTTTTGATAACATGTTAGGAAATTTATGAGGCTTCGCCAAATACCTTAAAATTTCATCAAAGCAATAGCCATGCGGATGATGATTTAGTGTATCCGTCAACGTGTATTTATAAAGCTCACAAATAATATTTTTATCAAGCTCAGTTTGAAACCATTCGGCTATCCAAGAAATAATGCTAAAGCAAGAGGCAGAGCTGGTATATCGAACAGAATTTTCTGAAGCAGTCCCCTTTAAAGATTGATAATTAGAATTTGGATCTTC
This sequence comes from uncultured Gammaproteobacteria bacterium, assembly GCA_963711375.1. Taxonomy (GTDB): domain Bacteria; phylum Pseudomonadota; class Gammaproteobacteria; order Coxiellales; family Coxiellaceae; genus CAVQDV01. Next base: position 59,371 of record CAVQDV010000005.1, on the reverse strand, counting down.
GCGATTTTTTAAGTCAGTATCGTAGGCTTGATTATTGGATCCATTGATTATGATGACGTGTTTGGTTTTTTGCATGCAATAGTCGAGCATTTGCTTCATGAAAACCCGATTTGTTTCATATAATATTTTTTTCTCCACGTCATCAGACAAGCAACCTTTCAATAATTTCATCATCAGATCAAAATTAGGTTTTCCACCGGATTTCACTTCAGAAATAAGCTGGATACTAGCTAGCTTACGCAGCTTTACTGTAAAATTATTAGAAAATGCGCCATCTTTATCACAGGAAAATACTATTAGATCCACTGGCTCAGATTTTTCCTCAGGCCACTCTTTGATTTGGATTTCACGCATGATTTGTTTTCTCCAAAGTTTTCAGCCTCATAGGCCTGGCAAAACTTTTAAATTTATTTTCTGAATCCTATGGTGTCAACGGCACCTCTTTTGTCCATAAAACTCTGATTACCTACATATACATGTTTTGCGGATTTATTTTCACGAAATTTTTCAACAAAAGCATCTCTTTCTAATCCTGCAACTCGGATATCGGTATATTCGCTATTATTAATCTTTCGCATAATAGTGACCTCTTACTATATTGTGATCTTGAAGGCGCCAACTTAGCAGATTACATAAACCATAAATATCCGGTATTTTTACGGATAAAATTTATATGGCTAGTTTCCCGAGCATAGTCCGGCTATTCCAATGCACAGTAGCGATTTCTTCGCGATTGGAGAGGCCTAGTTTTTTCTTGATACGCTCAAAATGAGTTACTATAGTTCTGGATGAGACATTAAGCAAAGTCTTTTTTAGGCTGCACAATCCCCTCTGAGGGGATTCCCAAGTAAAATTCGACTTTTCCAGTAAACGGCCGCTATTTCTTCACGATTGGAGAGATTCAGCTTTTTTTTGATGCGTTCAAAGTGAGTTTCAATCGTCCTCGTTGATACCTTTAATTCTTCAGCGATGCTTTTGAATTGGCGACCATGAGCCAATAAAGATAAGGAGTAATATTCTTTTGGACTCAGCGGGACATCAATATTGTTGTGACGTAAAAAATATTTTTTTGGTTGACGTTGATTGTTAGTTTCGCCTAAAAATGACGCGCCTAATTCCAGATCAGGAAGCGCAATTTTTTGAGGAATATATTGCGGATCGACCATCAAAGGATTTTTACTGGCCTTTTCGATCATCTTTCTGGAGGCGTCTTTATGGTAATGTGTAAATTTTTCAAATAAATCGAAGTGATTGACGTATTTTTCGTAGACATTTTCGCAATGTAAATCAAAGAAAAATCCTTGATAATGATCCTCATATTTTCTCATGATGATCATGGGATTTAAAATTCCAAAGCGTTCTTTGGATTCAATAGTAACCTCATCTGTCCAGCCAAAATCACTTCCTTTATCCATGCTCGGAAAAATAACGGAATCTACAATTTTATCATAAATGGTAAACCCAGCTGGCGGTATTTTTTGGTCGGAAAAATGTGCTCTAGGCCAATCATGCCCTGAGCACAGAAAAGAATATTTCCCATCCGGATAAACTGTAATATGCCCAAAAAAATGCAGGTTCATATCTTTAAAATACTGCCCGGTAACTTTGGCGATGTCATCAATGTATTGGAAGCAGGGATTTTCAAACATAGTGCCTCTAAATTTTATTATTCCAATAAACTGCCGCAAGTTCTTCGCGGGTTGAAAGATTAAGCTTTTTCTTGATGCGCTCAAAATGAGTCTCAATTGTTCTTGCAGAGAGTCTCAATTCTTGCGCGATGCTTTTGAATTGCTGACCGTGCGCGAGCCGCGATAAGCAGTAATATTCTTTTGCGGTTACAGGGATATCGATACCCTTGTGCTGCAAATAATATTTATTAGGGGATAGCTTGTGGGTAATTTTAGAGTCTGCGTTCAATAATGCCGAATCATTTGTCGCATAATCATATCCCTCGAGGCGCACTAAATTCTTGCTGGCCTTATCGATGAGTTTGTTTGCGCGATCTTTAAAATAGAATATAAAATTTTCAAAGAGATCTAAATTTTCCATGTAAAAAGCATGCGAATTATTATTTTCAAGCGAAAATAATACAGCCTCATTGAAGTGGTCGTGTTTTTTAATGAAGAGCAGGGGATCTACGATACTATATTTTTCTTTAATCAAGCCGATGGTGCCGTCAACCCATCCAAATTCCTGATCTTGATCGAAGGAGGGAAGATAAATTCCAGAGCGGACAGCATCATAATTCGTTGCGGTAGCCGGTAATTGGTTTTGCTCAAGAAAATAATCTTCTGGCCATTGATGATCGCTAGCCAAACCAAAAAATTCGCCATTCGGATATATTCGCCCAAACCAAAAATATTTCAATTCAGCATGCTGATTGAAAGTCTGAGTAATACTTTTCACGTCGCTATACGACTGAAACGAAGGATTTTGCTTTATTGCATTATTCACGCTAGGAGTCCTCTTTCTATGCTCACCACTATACCAACAGATTCTTAAGGGAATATTAAAAGGGTTGGTATTTTCCAGAAATTTTTTAGGGGCCCCGCACGGCCCAGTTCATATTGGATTAAGATGCCTCCTTAATTGGGGTAGAGCTAAATATTGTGATGCCTGGGCAAAGTTTTGGGCTGCTGGCTATCCAAAAGTGTCTGCGGTAAGAGGGGGCCCGCCATCCACGCTGGCATGTGGTGGGTGGCCTTTACTATTTCATGAAATTCTTTTTTTGTTAAGCGGTTTTTTATTATTTTAATAGTGTTTTCTGAAACATTTTCATTTCCTAAATACCAGAGTGCGGAGATGACAAGTCCCAAGCTTGTTCCGGGAGCTACAATAGCTTTCAGCATAAAATACTTTCGATAAACCTCATCCGGGGAATCATGATAGTTAGGTTGGTATTTCTTTCATAAAGTCTCAATATCTTCTTTCACATAAGGATTTTTGGGATTTTCCGCCAAAGCTATTGCGTAAATGCAGAAATTAAAAGAAATGGCTAAAGAGCCAGCTTTGGGATTAATTATGGGCCAAATGCTGCCCCCAATCGTCAGCCGCAGCGCTGGGTTCTCCACTGCTGCCCCGTTAATACTAGGAAGGAGTTCTCGCTAAAGCGGGAACTCCTGATTATTCAAGCATTTCTCTTATAGAAGCTTCGATTTGCCCACCGCAATATGAGTTTCCGTATTCTTTTCTTTGTTTTTCAAGAAAACGTTTTATAGATGGTTTTGCTTCGATTCTTTTGCATAGGTTTGCAATATGGGGTGCATGCTTAAGTAAGTCATTTTTCAGTTTAGGAAAGCTGAAAATAAGCGTACCAAAAAGAGCGGTGGCTGCTATATCTGCAACAGAAATAGTTGAGCCTAATAAAAATCCCTTGTCAGAGTGAAGTTTGTTTTGCGCCCCAATTTTTTCAAATATTTTCATCCATCGAGATAAACGATTTTGACGAAAATGATTCCAGTCTGTCTTCTTCCACATTTGCTCGCCATTAAATCGCGTGATTTCAGTTAGAATATCGTTGCAATTCAAGATAATCGTTAAAGCTAATGTTAGTTTTTCAGGTTTTTTAGGAAGATAATCATATTTTTTTCCTAAATACATGAGTATTGCCGGCATTTGTGTAAAAAATTTTTTTGATTTGCAGTCGTAAAGATAGGGTGGCGCCATACCTGGATTGATAATTTCAATGCTTTTATTCGGGTAAATCTCCTCTGCATTATGCCTTTCATAGTCAGCATTTACTTCTTCTAAAAAAATTTGGATAAAATTCCCTCGAAATGGTACATCCCAGTAATAAAATTTGTACTCAATCATTTGATATCTCCTGAAAAAAGTATATAGTGAAATTTGTATTAATGCTAGGCTAAGCTTTTTCTCCTTATTTAAAATGCTAACTTTCCACCACGAAGGAGATTTTTCTTTGAATAGGCTTGCGGGGTCAAGTCTTTGTTTAGCCAAAATCATCAAAGCATTTAAAGCAGTTTTTGACTAAACAAAGACTTGACCCAGCTTCTCCTTTTCTGTGAAATTTATTTGTCATTGATTTCTTGATATCACACGTCTTATTTGTTTTTTTGCTCTTCTGGCATGGTACATTAAGGGATTTTTTTGAGATAGCCACCATCTTCTAGAATTTTCTGGTATACAGCTATTATATCGTTAATCATTTTATAATTTTGTGAGGGGATGCTATCATCATTTAATATTGCCAAAGCCCAACACAGGTTTCGCAACGCTTCTTGAAATATCTTAATATGCGTTTCACTGCTGCAAAGTATATAAGATCCCCCATCTTCTGCGTAATAAATTTTATTTCTTGCTTGCGCACGAGATTTGATAAATTATTTTATATTATTTCCAGGTATGCGATCGCAGAATCGGAGCAAGTGCCATTTTTACGTGATGATCTTTTTTGGAAAACTTGATATTGGAAAATTTTAATTTAAGTGTCTCAAAGATTCCAACAACAAGCTCTTCTTCAGCTGCTACAAGTCGAATAAAAGCCATTTCAGGATCTAGAAAAACGAGCTTTAGAGATTTACAGAAGTGGCATTTAGCTTTAACATATCTATTTCGAACCTTCGTCGGTGTTTTCTTTAAGATAAACTCATCGAGCTCATGGGGTAATAGATTTCCCAAGCTCATATTATTTTTATTTTCGCTAAAAAGAGTAAGTAATATAAGTTCAGCATTTTCGGGTTTTTGATCACCGGATTCCCATGCTTGAAGCCTGGCTGTACTTATGGAAAAAAGCTGAGAAAATTGTTTTAGAGTTAGATCATGATTCTCACGAATTTTTTTTATTTCGGTGGGTTTGAAAGAGATGCTATGAGCACGAGAGAATTCATCATGTTTGAATTTTTTAGACTCATCACTCAAGTCGAATACTCTTTTAAATAAATTCTCATCCATCGTTTTTTCTAAAAGCCTTTTCAGTTGCTCAGCCAATAATAATGGGCTAGTCGGTGAAATTTATCAGTATATAACAGGATTTCTATGACTAAGCCGCCTTTTTAAGAGGCTTCACGGTTTTGTGGTGTTTGTAGGCGTGCCACAGTTCCCAGTCACGTTGGAGATTCAACCAAAACTCTGCTTCCATTTTAAAAGCCTCAGCAATGGAGAGTGCAGAATCAGCGGAAAGACCTCTTTTGCCATTAATGATTTCATTAAGGCGCGCATAAGACCAACCTAGGTGTTCTGAAAAAGCTTTTTGCGTGATGCTATTTGGCTCTAAAAATTCTTTTAGTAGCATTTCGCCTGGATGTGTTGGTGCTCGATTGCTTGGTAACATTTTTATCTCTCCGTTAATGATAGTCTACAATATCAACATCACTGGCATCGCCATCTTCCCATCGGAAAATAATTCGCCATTTAATGTTTATCCGAATACTCCAGAACCCTTTTAAGATGCCTTCCAATTTTTCCAGATTATTACTGGGAGGTACCTTCAGCGTTTCAATCTGAGTAGCCGCATGGATTTGGTCTAAGAGTCGGTGAGCTTTTCCGTGCAGCTCCAATGCGAGCTTCCTGGACTGCCGACTGTTTGTCCCATTAAAAATGTCCTCGGCTAAACCGGATTTGAAATTCCTTATCATGTTATAATTATATATCGGGTATCGATATATTTCAAGGTGTAGTGATTTTGTCACCAACTGAGACTGTGATAAACCCATTTGAGACTATATGAGACAGTTTTTCAGTTTTGTGAATTCTAATTAGAAGTGCGACAGTCTCAAGGGTTACAATAACCCCTTGATTTGGCGATCAGGGAGACTGCAGCATGGGCAAGTTTACGCACTTATCGGTGTCGGATCGATGCCGTCTCCCCAATTTTTTACAAATGGGCCTTGATCCCAATTCCTTTGGTTGTAGGCTATTAGTTAGGCTTGGGAAGCTTTTCTGGGAACATTTACCCTTCGGCATTGATTGAAGTTGTTCCCCATAGGAGTAAGCCTGCATGCCTGGCTGGCGGGGTCAAGTCTTTGATCCCCGCACGTATTTGCACTATGTGCTCATGCAAATCCACGCTCTTCGAAAAAATGAAATTGCGGTACGGGATTTACTTCCTCATCGTATCGATATCGCTCGGCTGCACGAGTTCGGTAACGCCGAATTTTTAAAAGCGAAAAACCTGTTTGTCTCAAAATCAAGCTAATTCAATGCCAAATTAAGATGAAATTCTTGAGGGGAAGCGCACCGGATGACACATATCAATAGAATTTTAATATTTTTGTGCTAACATTGGATAAAACACAATATAATTGGAGTGAAATATGAGGTCAAAAAAAGGGGATAATGCTAAAAAAGAAGTATCGATTAAGAATGATTTACCCAAGCCTGAGCTCGTAGATGATCATTTTGATGACGCTGAAGATGATTCGGAAGAAACACCCACGGAAAACCTAGAATATGAGGAAGAGGATCCGGGTTCAACAGAGGATATTGCAGCAGGTAAAAGATTAGCGAGATCCAATAGCACTTTTTTTGATAAAAAAAGAACATCCAACCCAATTAAACCTGCAGACCGCAATACCACTGAAGATGCAAATGATGACCTAGAAAAGTGGAAAGATGCCGTTATTATCAGCGTAATATCTTTAGAGGCAGCAGCACAGCACTATAAGGGTTTTCACGACGGACTTAAGAAAGGGCTACTTTTCAACAGTGAGGTAAAAGGAACTGTCGATAAAAATATTCAAAATGAATTAGCCAAAAATATAAGTTATACCTCACAAAAAAGCTATGCAAACGCTTTCTCCGAAATCCTGAAAAATAAAGAACCGGCGCATTGCGTTCCAGTCATGGAGGGTTCGAGAGAACACATGCCAGAAAAATTTGAGGCCCAGTGTGGTTCCGGAAAAAAATATCATTATGTATTAAATAAATTTTACATTGATGGGCAAAACGGGCGTAAAGATACTAGACAATACATGCATTTTTATTTACGAACTGACGTACAACAAATCATTTCATTTCAGAAAACTATAATACACCACGAAAAGGGGAAATCTTTTGCGGTGACTGAAATAATGTTTTCGACAGTTGACGAACAAATGTTTTCTGTAATTGCTGTTCACATTCCCAATGACTTTGTTGGCTCTGTACCAATCTGCAAAAAAACTGATAAATTTATTCGCGATTATGCAGAAAAGAGAAAAAAAGAGGGTGTCCTTGTGATTGCTTATCTTGGAGACACTAATTATAAAAAACCCATCCAACAACACTCATGCCCTTCTCTGGGAGGTAATCAAGAAAAAAGTTATGTATCGCCGCCTTCTTCGGGGAGAAAAGAGCACACTTATTTTATGCAGGTCGTATCCCTCACTAAAGACGATCGAGTAAGAGTCCTACAACCAAGCACCTTAAATTTTGTGACTCTAAATGGAGAAACACCCGACAAAACAGATCATCCTTCTATTCAATGTCAAATCCTGTTAAAAAGTAGACTTCAAAATCGGCAATCCCCCAAAAAAATTGGGGTTTTTGAAGAAAGACGCTCAAAAAGCAGTCCTAATCTAGATACGAAAAAATCCATTGTTAAGAAAGAACTCACATTTTCAAACATCAATGCCTAAGGTCGCCTGACATATTCGGAGAAAAGCTTCATTTGTTTGGGCAAAGGAGGGCAGGCCTGTGTTCTAGTCACTGTTCGCATTTTTCAGCATTATTTCGGTGACTGTAACGAAGTTTGATGATTCCCTTCCTCTGACTCCTCCTCTTCAACCTCGCCTTCATTTTCCCTGTCATCATCAGATGAACTTAAATTATTAACTTGATCATTTAGTAGCGTCTTAAGCTTCAACTCATTAAAGTATTCACTTTGAATACAGCCTACTATGTGATCATCAGACTTCTTTAATTCTGCAATCTGAGATTCCTTAAGCCCATTGGCTGCCGCAATGCTTATTTTTTCTAATTCTATTAAAGAAGCTGGCGGGGTCAAGTCTTTGTTTAGCCAAAGTCATCAAGGTATTTAAAGTAGTCTTTGTTCGGCCAAAATCATTAAGACATTTAAAGTAGTTTTTGACTAAACAAAGACTTGACCCTGCTTCATTTTTTGTTGAAAGAGGGCCCAGGATTCTTTCTAAAAGATGCAAATAATGCAAGCATTAAAGATAAGTATCCATAAAATTTTTTGGTTTCAGCACTTGTATTCCTTCGTGGCCTGAAATTTCCAGTAAATCCTTGTCTCCGCTAATAATAATTTTAGTATTAGTTGCGACAGCACAGGATATGAACATTTCATCGTTTGGATCTCGGCAAACTGATTTGCGCCATGGTGGGATATCGTAAATGTTTGCGCGAATGACTAAGAGCTCAAAAAAAGGATCTAGATTAACTCCCTCATATTTTCTCGCCAGAACATTTCCCACGCGCATGTATTCTTCTAAAATTTCTTTTGAGAGAACAATCTCAAACTTCTTTTCATTCCAGGCTTGTAATATTTTCGCAGGAGGTCCAGCCCAAAAAATTCCAGACATGAAGACATTTGTATCGACAATGGCTTTCATCATCGTTTCTTTCGAACTTCTTTGATAGCTGAAGTGAGGGACTTTTTAGTTAGGCCTGCCTTTTTAGCAGTCTTTCTTGCTTGAGATATTAAACTTGAAAATTCCTGAGAAGAGGGCTTAAAAAGTTTTTTTAATATGACTACGTCATTTTCGGCGACTGCAATGAATTGGTCGCCAGAATGAAGATCCATACTGATCCGAATTTCTTCAGGGATTACGATTTGCCCTTTTGAGGACATTCTTGTTGTGCTAAGTGAGCTCATGGCTTTCTCCTAATTCTTACTAGTAAGATTATAGAGGAAGTGAGCTCGGAATTCAAATTGGCAGAATTGGTGTAGTCATTTTTTCGCCAAATGAGACTTGAGTGGGTGTGTTTGAAACTGTGTGAGACTGTTTTTGAGTTTGTGGTGCATCGCAAGGTATTGATTTATAGCATACTGCTTTTAGGGGTTTAAGACTCTTAATCAGCGGGTTGTAGTGTCGGTCCCTGCACGGCCCAGAAAATATCACTAATTCAATAAGTATTGTCCACGGCTTTTGCTTTTTAAAAGTGGCAGTTTAATCTTTTTCAGATTAAGCCCAGGTGGGTCAAGCCGGTTAGCGTAGGGCAAGAAAGAAGTGAGGTTAAAGCGATGGAAAAAGGGAAGTTTTCATTTTGGTTTGACAGATTGAAAAAAACTCGGTGTATTTTAAGTAAAGGCGTGTTATAAGTCTCGTTTTTAATTTTATTGGTTTGGGAGAGGATAAAAGTGATTACAGAAAAACTAATTGAAACTGATCGCTTAATATTGCGCCCTTTTATTCTCGATGATGCGAAGTACTTGGCCGAGATTTCTGCGGACCCTGAGGTGATGAGATATATTGGTGGAGGCCCCCAAAGCTACGAAAAAGTTGAGCAACGTGTTAAAAGCTTTATCGAGAGTTATTCTAGAAAAAATTATAGCCTTTTTGCGATAATTGAAAAAGATAGTGGCGAATTTATTGGTTTTTGTGGATTGATCGATCAAACAATAGATGGTGAAGATTTTGTCGAGCTTGGTTATCGATTGTCGCGATCGAGTTGGAATAAGAAAATTGCGACAGAAGCCGCAATGGCTGTAAAAGAATTTGCTTTTAACAAACTTCATTTACCACAATTAATTTCTATTATTCAGACTGGAAACAAGCCATCAATTCGTGTTGCCGAGAAAGTTGGCATGCTACCGAGATGTGAAATCAATTATCATGGAGATTCAGTGATTATTTATCTAATTAAGAACAATGACGCCTTGGGTATAAACAAAGGGTCGGCAGTATTTAAAATCTAAGATCAAAGGACTATTAAGCGCTAGCACTTAAGGTTACAATGGTCTGGCTACACAAACTGTAAATGTATGAAGTCAAGATTTGACACCGATTACTATGTCACAAATTCGCATCAGAAACATATCTTATAGCCACGGCGGTCCTCCACTCGTTACTGCTGGCAATGCTGTTATCAATCAAGGTGACCGTGTTGCTATTATTGGGCGTAACGGCGCGGGTAAAAGCACATTACTAAAGTTGTTAATAGATGACTCTGCATTGGATGAGGGTATTATAGAAAAACAGGCCAATTGCCAAGTCGCAATGCTCGACCAAACCATACCAGAAGATATTGATGCGACTGTTTATGAGCTTGTGAAGAGCGGGCTTAATGACTCTAATTTTGAGCCATGGGAAGTGAATCATCGGGTAGAGGCGGTCCTTTCACAATTTCAATTAAAGGGTGAGAGTTATTTTCCATCATTATCTGGCGGCTTAAAGCGTCAGGTGTTACTGGCAAAAACGATTGTTGCATCACCAGATGTCTTATTACTGGATGAACCGACTAACCATTTAGATATAAGCGCTATTTTGCGATTGGAAAAATTTTTAAGCAATTATGATAAGACCGTTATTTTTATTTCCCATGATCGAAATCTCATGCAAGCCGTTTCGACAAAAATTATCAATATTGACAATGGGCAGTTAATCTCGTGGAGCGGGCATTATCATGGCTTTATGCGTCATAAAGAAGCATTATACGCGGCAGAAGAAAAAGCCAACGCGCTATTTGATAAGCGCTTATCACAAGAAGAGGTTTGGATCCGGCAAGGTATTAAAGCGCGTCGCACACGCAATGAAGGCCGTGTTCGTGCGTTAAAGAAAATGCGTGAAGAATATTCAGCCAGACGAAAGCGCATTGGAACCGCACAATTTTCAGAGCAAATTATGCAGGCTTCTGGCAAACAAGTTTTTGAAATAAATAATGTCAGTCTTTCTTATGCAGAAAAAATAATTATAAAGTCCTTCTCATCTATCATTATTCGTGGCGAAAAAATTGGGATTATAGGCGATAACGGCTCGGGTAAATCTACGTTAATTAATTTGCTCTTGGGCAAAATACAGCCCACATCAGGAACCGTAAAACAAGGAAGTAATCTCGAGATCGCCTATTTTGATCAGCGGCATCAAGAATTAGAGCTTGATAAATCTTTAGCTGAAAATGTAGCGGGTGGAAGAGAGAGTGTGACTATAGGCACGCAGAATAAGCATATAATTGCTTATCTACAAGATTTTTTATTTAGTCCTGAGGCTGCACGTTCACCCATAAAAAATTTATCGGGTGGTGAGCGTAATCGTGCCTTATTAGCAAAACTTTTTTTAATTCCCAGTAATGTATTGATTCTCGATGAACCGACCAATGATCTTGATATTGAAACTCTAGAATTACTAGAAGAAAAGCTCGGTGAATATAAGGGCACCTTGCTTTTGGTGAGTCATGATCGTGAATTTCTAAATAATCTAGTAACGCGTACTTATGTTTTACCGGGTGATGGTCATGTGCACAAATACAGTGGTGGATACGACGATTATTTACGCCAGCATGATTTTGTTAAGCTTGATAAACCTGTCAAGCAATCAAATATACAAGAAACAAAATGGACTGTTAGTAGTACCCATGAAGCTAGGCAGAAAGCAAAAGAGCTGGAAAAAATTATGAAGCAAATTGAAATGTTGGAGCAACAACAGGCCGATTTATACGCGAAAATGGCCGAGCCCAATTTTTATCAACAATCTAGCGAGCATGTAGAAATGCTTCAAAAACAGTCTGAATTGACTCAGGCAAAATTAGAAGCCGCCTATGCCCGCTGGGAAGAGTTAGAGGGGGAGTCTTGAAACTGAATTAAGCGATCAACGCTTGAAAATGCACAAAAGTTATAAAGAAACCCTGTGAGGAAGCCAATTTTATTAGGCCTATATTCTACGCTGGTTTTTTGGATAAGTACCAGCACCAACCGATACCAGGTTGTGCCTCTAAGAGTCCCATGTTAGCATCCGGGTATCTAATGTGAAGAGAGGTCGTATCATATGAATAGGTATCATTTACGTATCCCAGCTGTCCTCCTGTGTTGTTTGGCAAGTAGCGCCTATGCTTCTTTAGGTGGTCAGATAAATAATGGCCGCTATTATTCTGCTGACAAGCAATTATCAGTCAGTGTTCCCGATTTAACTGAGGTTTCTATCGCTGATACGGAAGATCCTTCTTTTACCGCGGTTAGATTCATATCGGGAAAATATTATTGGATGATGGACGGTGACTATTTTCTTGTGCTTATCAAAAATCGAAAAATAACTCCTAAAATTTTTTCATTACTTCCAATACCAATGAAAATTATTATCAAAAATGATTACAAGTCAGTATTGAAAATGCAGGGATGCAAATACATCCATATTCACGCTACTAAAGCTTACCAATGTATTGGCCATTTTGTATCGTCCGAAACACCGGGAATTTTTGTTGGCACCTCCTTGGTTGTCAATGGGCAATTGGTCAACGCCTACGCCATTGAAGCTACCGGAGACAAACAAAAATTGCAATTTCATTGGGGTCGTTATAACAAGATGATTAATTCGATTCAAATTCGTAGATAAATATGCCCTCAGCGGTACAGAGATAATCAACATTTTTGTTTCTTTTAGCACCCGATCGCACTCGGACAGCCCCGCATCAAATTTCCTAAAGTAAGATTGCCATTGCGCCATACATGTCATATTTTCTTCATATCTTTATGTTACGTTAGCTGGAAACATATTTTCTAGAAAGAGGGCTATTATGAGAAGTACTACTGTATTTGACATTTCCGTTCCAAGTGGCTTGGATAAAGATACAAAAATAGATTCGAGTTTACTTTCAGAAACTATGCTGCTAATTCATAAAGGGAAAGAAGAGGTTTTAAAAGCCACGGACCAGAAAATTGTTTTGTTTTTAGGGCCTACGGGTGCTGGGAAAAGTACGGCAATAGATTTTTTATCGGGCTGTGAAATGTATGGCCTGGAAGATAAAACTACGGGTGATTTTCAGATTGGAGCGAAAGACCCCGTTGTTGAAATTGGGGATGGCGCCCAGTCAAAAACTTTATATCCTAATATTGTGAAATCGAAAATTGATCAAAAGATTCTTTTTTGTGATACCGCTGGTTTTGGAGATAATCGTGGTCCAAAATACGATATTTGTGCGGCTTATACCTTAAGTTCAATATTTGAATATGCCAAAGAAATCCATGGGGTTGTTGTATTAATTCAAAAAGAGGATCTCATTGACCCTCGGCTTCCTAAATTGCTTAGCACGTTTGAACAATTAAATAGACTTATTCCTGATAAGAACAATTATAAGGCTTCTTTTTTATTTGTGGTCACTAAAACAGACAAAGATCCGCGTACAGAAAAACAGATTTTTAACTTGCTCACAAAACGTTATCAGGAATTAACGCAACCTCAAGCGGGCACAGGAGCCCTTATTGATATAAGTCGTATCAGCTGGTTGTTTGATGAGCTCTTGGCGAATGAAGGGGGAAGCATCAAATTTTGTGATCCCATTAAACCAGTAAACGCGACAGGAAAAAACAATGTTGAATGTCGACAAATACTTTTAGATGCGATTAGCAAGCTCAAGCCAGTGCTTGAAACTAAGCAGGCATTTAGCTACCCTATTTCACAAGATTCTCAGTTAATTCTGCAGAAATTAATTGATCAAAGTGACCAGAATATCTCTGACCTGGTTGATGACTTGAGAAAATCCTACAGTGAAAATTTAGCCAATGAAATCGAAAACTCTAAACAAAGTATAGAAAAATTAAGCGCACTAAAAAAAGAGATCATAGACGTCAGAAAAACCCTGGACGATTTAGGTAAAGGCTTTTTTATTCAGTCCTTATTTAGTCTATCTATGCATTTCGGTCCTGCTAGAGGCACGCTGAAAGAAGCTTCTGCGAAACTGCGTGATCAGCTCAATATTCTTGACAGCCTGAGACACTTTCTAGGAGAAGATAATCTAAAGCCTAAAATAATGGATGCCTCCATCGAAAATTTTAACCATGATTTCACGCGGTGTTTGCAAAATATCGACATGTACAGCGTAAAATTGTATGCCTTGGATTTACGCCGCTTACTCGCTTCGAAGCCCATTCAAAATCAAGTGTGGCTTATTCGTACTAAAATGCAAAACTACTTTGATCGCCAAGAAGGCTTGAGGAATATAATAAATGAACTTAAACCATACTTTACTCAAGAAGTAAGTATCCAGTTTCAGAATCTGACCGATAATCTTTTTTCGATTAAATCCAATGGCGAATCTGAATTACGAGCTGCATTTCGCCAGTACCTCGAGAAGCCCTTTTCCTATCCAGAAACGGCAATGGACATTTCCGCTAAAGTGATTACGATCCGAGCGAATGCTCAAAATTTAGCTCTTTCTCAGGTTTTGCTCGCTTTGGATCCGTTCAAGCATCAATTTAAGTTTGAAGCTTTGTGGTTACTGGCATCGGGTACCCTCATTGTCGACGACAATCTTCAGAACACCTTGATGGGCGGAAAAAACCTGGTCATGGCCGCCGCTCAGCTGGAGGTAACAAAAGAGAATTTGAAAATCGATGTGAGTGGAAAAGCACTCGAGCAAAAAGAGATTCCCGGTGAAAATCGGGCCTTGGCGGGAAAAAGCGCTGGAAATATCCATCTAATAACAACTACGGAAATCATAGGTTACCCTCTTCATTTATTTGCAAATGGCAGCTCAGGCGGCTCGGGAACAAATGGTAGAAATGGAGACAAAGGGAGCCAAGGTAAAGATGGTTCAGATGCGGCGGAACCAGGTGGAATGGGCGATTTGATTTTGATGCTGCAAGCACACGATAAGCTGGTTCGTGGAAGTGCTGGGAGTCCTGGTGGTCCTGGCGAGCCTGGTGGTCTTGCAGGCCAAGGTGGCCCAGGTGGTCATAAAGGTACTGTTTTTACGAGACCACTGAATTTACGAAATCTTATCTCTGCTGCCAGCAATGGTGGGAAAGGCCCAGATGGAAAACCTGGCTCAGGTGGACCCGGTGGCCGCGGTGGGCAGAATGGTTATGACATTCTAGCGATTAAGGCAGGAAGTCAGTTTGAAACGGATTGGTTTAGGGGCTACATCGGTAATTATGATTATCATAATAAATTTGCTGTGCACACCTTTGAAGTTAGTGGGGAGTATACCTACCTTCAAGGAGGCAACTCGCCTCCGACAAATGGCCCAACCCGAACATTTGCTGCAACAGGTGCTCAAGGTGCTGATGGCAGTGTACTTGCAAACGCCCAGCTGGCAAATCCAGCCATATTACCGATATCGCTCGATGAAATTGAGCACGTTTTTCACGATTATCAAACTTCTTTTAAACCCTGAGGAGAATTCACATGTCACGAGTTGATTCAAGCAAAGATGATCTAATTGACAGCATAGATGCTAAAGTTGCCGAAGGTATTTCGAGCCTTCAGTATAAAAGTCTAGCGGAAAAATCCGTAGTCGTTTTTCTGGGCGAGAGTGGTGTTGGTAAGAGCACAGTTGTAGATTATTTATACGGCTGCAAAATGAGCGCGCATATTGACAAGGATACAGGCACTGTCACGATTGAGGCAGAAAATCCTCCGGCCACGATAGGAGACTCAGCTTTATCCCATACCCTGTTCCCACAAGTGGTTGATATCGCTGATAAGCTTTTTTCACTCTGCGATTCTCCTGGTTTTCGAGATAATCGAGGCCCGGAATATGAAATTTCTGGGGCTCTAGTTTTAAAGGAGATTCTACAGAAGGTTAAAGCGCTGAAAGGCATTGTGTTGCTCATCTCTTATCAGTCTATTCATTCCGATAGCCGAAATACGGGCTTGATGAAAGTAGCTCTGCACTTTACTGAAATGTTTCCTGACTACGCCAAGAATTTAGACTCTTTTCAGGTGTTCATCACCAAAGTGCCCCAAGGTGCCTTGATCGATCAAACGATCAAAAAATTGGAATTAATACAAAATCAAATTCCGGATGAAGCTTTGAAAGGTTTTTTGAAAACGATATTATCACAAGCGGGACTCATTCGTTTTTGCGATCCACTAAATGTAGCAGAGCGTTCGCTGATTTTAGAAAGTTTCAACGCATTTAAGGAAATTAGTGATCGTAATAATATAAAATTGGGTTTATCAGAAAATGCATTATTGGCCCTTCGAAGTAGCATCAGCTTAAAAAAAGAATCTTTAAAGCAGCAGTTGCAAATTTACAATGATGAATTTCTGATTACCTATCAAGATGCCCTTAACTCGCGGACATCGGTCCCTGATTTAAATAATTTGAGTTCAGGCTTGCAAACTTTGTTGGAATTAAGTGCGAACTTGTCTGATCAAGCGGGCCTCAAGCGATTTTTAATGACAAGTGATGCACGTTTGTGGCCAAGAAAAGAAATCATTTTCACACTCGTCGAAAAATTGATTCGATTAGTAGAGTATTTTGGTGAGGCTCAAAGCATAAAAATAGATTCAGCTATTGTTAATACTTTTTCGGATCATGAGAAGCAATTGCAAACCGCGATTCGCACTAAAATTATTGATTTGTCCTCGCGTGATTTGAAATCTCTTTTAACTGAAAGAGTGCTTAGGAAAGAATTAAGTGGCTCATTAGCTCAAATTAAACAATGGGTGAGCAGTGGGGCTCCCAATATTGCGGAGCTTAGAAAGGTGATAAAGCTTTCCCCTCCCAATCAGAACCGCCTGGGTGAATTATTGGATATATTTGAACAAAATAAAGAAATTACAGCTCTTAAGGAAGCCCTTAATGTCACTTTAGTAGACCCAATACAAGTCCGACCTGATCTTGCAAAAGGTGTAGTCAAGGTGACTTGCTATAATGATAAGGCTTTATTATCTGATTTGGTCAACTACGGCAAAAGTCATCTTGGTGAGAAAATCAATCGACTCGATATTGTTGCCTTGGGAAATTTAATCATCGATTGTGACATTGAAGAGCCTTTGTTTAGAGGAAAGCATCTGGTTATTGTGAGTGAGGAGATCTCCTGCACAGAAGATCATTTTATTAATGTTAGCGCAGTTGCTGGTCGGAGTGTTGATGCGGAACAGGCTCCCTCCGGAAAGGGACAAGATAAAGATGGCAAGGGTCATGCTGGTTCGCAAGGCGCTTCTGGTTTTGATGCTAGCACGGCGGGCAGTCTCCTGATTGCGGCGAATACGATGAATGGTGCAGGCAAGCTCTCATTAAAAGCGTCTGGCGCTAATGGTGGCAATGGACAACAAGGCGGCGATGGTGCTCCGGGCGGAGCGGGTATAGCTGGAGAACCTGCAACAATCGATACTCCCAAGCAAGATCTAAAGCTAGCCTTTACTGATTCCACGAGCTCTGTGACTTTTAAGTTATATGAAGGTAATCCAGGTAAGAACGGTTTTGCTGGAGGTGATGCGGCTTCTGGCGGTAATGCTGGTTTGGGTAGCAAAGCGGGGAGTATTCAAGTTTTAGGTCTAGCATCTCTCTCTAAACAAATTATTCTAGAGTGTCTCGACGGCCATCATGGGCAAGCGGGCAACCCTGGCGCACCTGGGGCGGCTGGTATACCCGGCCACGGTGGACACAGAGGATTAGAGGTATCAAGCCTCACCACCAGACTTGCGCCCGGTGGTATAGTTGCACACGCTACAGTCGTTGAACAATACTTTGGAGACAAGTGGTATGATGGCGATGGCAATCTTCACGATGACGCGAATGGCGATAAATTTAATGACATTTGGGATCAATACCCAAAATTGGCAGAGGAGTTGGCACAAGGCTTAGGGGCTGGAAAAGAGGCTGCGCCTGGTCTTCCAGGACCCGTGGGTGGTAAAGGAGAGCCCGGTAAGAAAGGGGAGGCCTTGCAGGTATCAAACCTCGTAGCTGCCAATGAAGCCATGGCGGAATACTTGCTGTATTTTGCAGTTCAAATAAATTCAGCGCTTTGGAAACCCATTTTATCAGAAGTCACTCTCACGGTTGAGTTGGCCTTTACCGTTTTAAGAACACTCAATAATTCAGAAGCTAGAGCCTTGGATTTTGACGAAGAAGAACAATATCTAGAAAGAATAATTCCAGTCTATCAGCATTTGCAGTCGGTAATTCAAAGCTTTGATCAGAAAAAATCCCATATCTCGCAGTGGCAATTTATTTTATTTGGAATTTCGGAAAAGCTTAATTTTCTAATTGAGCGACAAAATGGCGGCCATTTAAATGGAAATCGAGTAGTCAACTTAGAAGCCTTAAGCAAAACGATGGATGTGGTGCTAGGAGAGACAGAAGAAATTAAAGTTGCTGATAAAAAAGAGGCGTTTTTTAAGCAATTTAGTGACGATATTGACAAGCAAGTGACGGGAGCTAAAGAGCAGGTTTCTGCTTTGCAAGAACGTGTTGCTCACTCTCTGGATATGTCTTCTCAAGCCATTGGCAATATACTCAATGAAATTGATAAGTTAAAAGAACATGAACAAGAATATCAAAAAGAGATGCTAGGAAAAAAAGAGCAATTAAGAGCAGAAATGACCTCTCAGCTAGCCTTGGGCATTTTATCTTCGACATTATCGGTTGCTGAAACTCTTGTTGGTGCGGCTCCCGTGATATCGGGCCTCACAAACTCTATTCAAGGTTTAGCGGGTTCAAAAGAGGCGACGGAAATTTCCATTGCTCAGCTCAATGCTAAAATCACGCAAGATAGGAGTATGCAAGCACTCAAAAACAATTATAGTGCAGAATATTTGTTACCTGGTATTGACGGGGTGACTTTTGATCAACGAAAAATGGCTTTAAACAACCTTAATCTAGATAGCCTTGCTGGTGTAGGTGGCAAACTTAAAGGGGAATATGAAGAGCTAAGAGATAAGGAAGTGGAGCGCGTTGGATTGAATCAGTTCATTATCATGAGCACTCCCCGAGCAAATCGAGAGGGAGCTATAGCAAGGCTTAAAGTTCTGAATAAAGAGTTCGCTGAAATTGCACAGAACGAAGATGTCAGAATGCCCTACTACCAAAGCAAATATAGCCAATATACCGATGTTCGGCGAGCTGAAGTTGAAGAACTAAAAAGGCAAGGCGATATGGTGAGTGATGTAAGAAAGCAAACACAGCTCAATAATTATTCGCAATCTCTAGATCAACAAGAAGCCCTCTTTAAACAGCAGAGAATAGAGCGATATGTGGCTACGGGTATCAAAGTTGGTTCTACTATCTTAAGCGGCGTTACCACGTATATTAACACTAAGAGCAATTATGAAGACAAGATTCAGCTCGTCGATGATGCAATTAAGTCCTCGCAAGAAACAGCAACGAAATTGGATACGCTGACTACAAGCACGCAACAATATAAATCGGATTTTATTGAAAATGATTTTAAACCATTTTTACAACAAGGAGAGTCTGCCTTAAAAGATAAATCCACATTCCAATTGTCTGTTGCAAAACTCGACTTCAAAAATAAATTAACCTCCGTTATAGAAGATGCAAAAAAAACATTTTCCTCCATTCCAGGAAGTGAAGCCTTAGTATCTACCTATAATGAAATTGAAGAGACCTTACTCGCTCAAATAGAAATCTGGGATAAAATAACGCAGCAATTTGATCAAAAACGGATAGGAGAATTAGTTTATAATCTTTCGGCAAGTGATTCAGAGGTCGCCGAATGGTCTCCTGAGCAACGTTCTTACCAAAAGTCCATTCAAGTAACGCGTTTACAATATTTATCTCAAGTCTCTCTGAGTGCTTACAGACTATGGTCTTTTCCAGCGGGTGAGAACGCCTTAGTGAAACGGCTGCAGCCCATTCAAGCAACTCAAGATGTTCAAGAAGCCATAAAAATTGCGAAAGACCAAAATAATGTCATCAGTCGATGGCTTGCTGAAGATCGATACACGTGGAGACTATCGGACAACATGATTTTGGCACAAAATTTTTATGGTGAAACGGCTTATGCTAGTGTTAGTTTTTTAAATCAGTCTATCGAGCTACATAAGTTGCTGACCGGGGAGTCGATTACTTTCCGTTTGCCCACGAATGAAAGCTACGATGCCGTTAAATTTCTCACGCTTTATGCCTATGCTCCGCAATTATCGGAGTACAGCTACCTCAATATGACCATTGATTTGGATGGCCCAGCACTTTTCTCAATCTCAACAGATTCAAAAAGAAAACAATTTGCGTTTGCTCAGGATAAGATGACAATAACTCACAGTATGGATATCCATTTTGATCAAAATCAGGGGATAAATGCAATTTGGGCGAGTGTTGAGGACAGGGGCTTGCAAAAATTTAAAGCCAACAAAATGGACAGTGGCCGCAGCCCTTTTGCTACCGTCACTTTACAGCTTAATTCCAACAAGTTGAAAGCAAGCTTTTGGGATTTTTTGCAAGATACCGCTTTAATGAAAGAGTATTTTGAGTTATTCCCAGAATTTTTTGGAAAAGAGATTTTGGAAATAGACGCAAAGAAAACAGCGACTATGCAAAATATAATGGAAACTTTGTTTGAGTTACAGTGGATTGGTGGCGAAAAACCTTCTTATCACATTTCCGAAAAGCTCAGATGGACAAGTGTTGAATCTTCCCGTGATTTTTTAACGAGAGGATACAGTGCAGAGCAGTCAGCTTGGATTAAGCAAATGATATACCAGCAACTTAAATTAGTGTCTGTGCAAGCACCTGAGCCATTTAAAATTGATTTTGTGGGCTATGGCTTCTTTTTAAATCGTGCTGCTTATAAGAAAGTTATTCCAATACCCGATGCCGCCTACAAGAAATTTGAAATTTAAACCTGTGAAAACTTCACAGGAGAAAATTTCTGAAAAATTATTAGGCAATGAAGCACCTAAGTTTGGCTGGCCACTTGTGCGCCAAATTGTGGCATCAGCGAAACATATTTTGAACAGGATCTCTCAAATTCTATTTGTTAATTGCCAAAGCCCTTTTATTGATTGAGCCTTGAGCTCTCCCTTTTACGATGGTGGCGAACATGTTCATATTTTGTTGTTCTATAATCATATATCGAGGTTGAGCCTCAGAACGATATATTCGAGAAGCATTACGAAAATCAATCGTAAATGCCATGTTATACCCCGCTTTGGCCGCTTGTTGTTCTAAGTAGGCATCGTAAATACCAAAAGGCCAGGCTAAGAAATCAATCTTTATACCGAGTTTATCTTCTAAAATTTTCTTTGAATTAAATAATTCTCTATGAACCATTTTTTCATAATTCACTAGCGACATGTGTTTTTTGGCTTGCTTAAAATTGGGGTGAGTTAAGGTATGGGATTGAATATCAAATAATCCACTTTTCATTAATTCTTTTATTTGATCCCAAGTTAACGCATTTTTTCCCTGCGAAATGGTTCCTGGATAGATAAACAAGGTAATCGGAATATTATATTTTCGAGCGATAGGGTACATATAAGTATAATCCGATTTCCAGCCATCATCCGCTGTTATGACAATGGGCTTTGCGGGCAGTGCAACATTTTTGCCTTGCATATAACTTACTAGCTGTTTTAGGGGGATTACCGTATAACCATTCTCTTTTAACCACTTTATTTGTGATTCAAACCTTCCGGGAGTGATGGTCATACTGCTAGGAATGCTTGGATTTAGAACATGATAAACTAATATAGGAACCGAGGTAGCTTTATCAGCAAATGCTATGCTTAAAGTGATAAAGAATAAAATAAAAAGTTTTAAGAACAGTCTGGTAAAATAGCGCATTTCAATAACCCCTTCCGTGTTGTTTCTGTACAGTTGGTAGCTGTTCCCGCCGGGAATCGCTCATATTCGATTATATCCCATTGTCCGGAAACATAAAATGGGTTTGGCGGGGCATCCCGAGGCCTAGTTGAGCTTATTGGCGCCAATAGCAATTGACCAGCCCGATTCTTTGTGATCAAATTTTTTTATTCGACTACCCTCAGTTGTTCAATCAGCGTGTCGTGCAAATGATATTTTGAGTTCAGGTGAAATTTCGGTAGATGAAAGATTCTTGATTATCTTTTGAGGTATAAAAATGTGAAGAAGATCAAAATTCGAAAAGCTTTGCGTCATGATGTGCCAGGAATCGTAAAATTATTGGCCGAAGATCCATTAGGAAAACAGCGGGAAGTTTATCAAGAGCCTTTACCAGAGCAATACTATTTGGCATTTTCAGAAATCGATTCAGATAAAAATAATTACCTTTTGGTGGCTGAAGACGGAAATAAAATCATTGGCACTCTGCAGCTGACAATCATCACGTATTTAACTTATCAAGGTGGAAAGCGCGCTCAAATTGAAGGGGTCCGAGTTGACGCTGCTTATCGAGGACAGGGGATTGGCAAGCTCATGATCGAGTGGGTCATTTCCAAAGCGCAAGAATTAGGCTGTCACGTGCTACAATTAAGCACTGACAAAAAACGCCCGGATGCATTAGAATTTTATAAAAAGTTAGGATTTATAGCATCGCACGAGGGATTAAAGCTTAACCTTTGACTATTTTTCTCCATTTCATTCCTTTGATGGTCGCCCTTTTGAGGGGATTCAATCCTCGACGGTTCGAATGGCTCAGCACTGTTTTATTAGCATCGAAGCAAGATGGATTGTGGGGAAATAAAATGAACTCAACAAAAGACGATATTCTTAATCAGCATTTTCGTTTCTTTTAGCACCTGATCGCACTCGGGCAGCCCAGCGATCAAATTTCCTAGGGTAGGTTGCCAATGCTGCTGAGCTTCCTTTACCAATTCAGGCGTAAAAAAATCATCAATAGTTTCGTACGAAACTTCACGATGCTTACATTTTTTATCGAGCATTTCAATTAATCTGGCGCGATCAACAGCAGAACTGTAAGTGTTTAAAACGCTCCATAAATCATAATAATCTCGTGCTCTAGGTTTGTTCCATCCTCGTGTAACAAGCCTTTGGTGTGTCTGCAGTAATGCACGCAATTTTTCGGCAATAATTTCTTCAATAGGGTAGCAGGCGAGCGTACACTCTAGTGTTTCGTCATACCCGTGTAAAATAGGCTTATATTCGGGTGTTAAAATGACTGGCTCGTCATGTGTAACTTCTACTTTAATTGTGCATAGTGCGGATCTATGCCATGGGAATTTCACATAAATGTTGAATGCTTCCTGTCCATCTGGATGAGGCTCGCGTTCTGGATAACGATTTAATTTAATTTCAAAAGGACCATAATTGGATAAAAGCTTGCTGGATGTGTACATCGCGTCCTGCAATGCGTTTTCTAATGCCTGTTTTTTTGGTGCATTTAATGTTGAGAAATCCAGGTCAACTGAAAAACGATAATCTCCAAAATACATCTTTTTTAATGCAGTACCACCTTTGAATATGAGTGAATGAGCAAGTTTTTCCTGCTTTGCAATTCCTGCCAAAACATAACTCAATGCATAGTCTTTTTCAACGATATCAGATCGTAATTTTTTAAGTTTACATTGATCTTTGATTTTTATTCGTAATGTTTTCATTGCTTTTTACTTTAATAAATTATTTTGAATCATCCAGCGTTTATCGCAGGGTCCAGTTGCTGGCGCTGAAGAATCAAGTCGGCAGTAATAATGAATCGGAACCTTTAAGAGTCTATCGATTTTTTTAACTGATACGCCAAAATACTCCAGCGCCCATCCTAAGCGTTTAGCGACTGATTTTTTATCGTACTGAATAGCGTAATCAACCAGTTTTTTAATATCAATTGTGGCAAGTGAATTATCTAATATGCCTAAGGCTTCACCCATGCCGCCGAACATTTTAGGATAAATAAATACATCAAGTAAAGTACGTTCTTTGTCAGTAATCGATATTTGAAAATATTCGTCCAACCAAATTTGTTCAATACCAAAAAAATGTTTTTCTTGGACGCTAACATATTCGTAGTAAACATCACCAATTTTCCAAGCATGCTTAAAGTTTGATTTATGTGCTTTTTTTTCACGCATCGAAGGAGTGACAACCTTGCTAGGTGTTGACGCCATGACATTTAGAGGTATTTGGTCAGTTAGGCCATGATGCTGTAATGCAGACCAGTGACTTATGGCTGAGGGTTGAATCAGGCAAGCTGATATAGCGAATGGATGAATATCGGCTTGTTCATTCAATACCTCATTAATGACATATAAACCGCGTCGAAGCCTAAGGACTCGCCCATGCTTTGCTAAATTTGACAGTATCTTTCTGAGCTGAAGATGAGGTATTTTCTCCGTGGTAGCCGCTGACACAGCATCTTGCATGTTGAATATGCGTTTACCGTTCATAAGCAATTGTTGTAATAGGCGCTTACCCTGGCTTTCAGTAGGTTTTTGGTTTTTCATAAGCCCTTTTTATTTGATTATATACTGCAATCATACCCTAAAATGGGTACTTTTGCAGTATATTTTAAATTTGATTTAAGGCTTTGCAGTTATGAGCGATATTAAATTTATTATCAGTATCGGACATTCCTCTGGATTTTCATCTGCCGGAAACATAAAATAGGCGTGAGACCGTTCACTCAGTTTCTCGTAAGAAGTAATGCACTAAATCTTTAAGTTATTATATATATTATTGATTATTAATGAAATATAATGGACTATTTTACTTGATATCGTAATACAGTCTTGACTTTTATACGATATGTCGTATAATAGACAAAAGAGGAAGAAGAGAATGAAACGAATCTACGAGCCCATCATTGAACAGCACTTTAAAGAAAATGACCAAATGCTATTTTTAGCTGGTCCAAGGCAGGTTGGTAAAACAACCTTGTCTAAAGTAATAAGTTCGAAGACCGAGACCGTTAGTTATTTGAATTTTGATGCTGAAAAAGATCGTCAAATCATTTTACGGGGTGAGGATGCTATTTTAAATACTTTGGGTGTTAATCGAATTCAAAATAATAAACCCTTGCTTATTTTAGATGAATTTCATAAATATAAACATTGGAAAAATTTTCTTAAAGGTTTTTACGATCAATATAAGTCAAAGATTAATATTCTAGTAACTGGAAGCGCAAAACTTAATATCTATCAAAAAGGCGGCGATAGCCTGATGGGGCGGTATTTACTTTATAGGATTCATCCCTTATCAATTTCAGAGCTTCTGCAGCGTCCTTTGTCCAGTGAACTTATTTATTCTCCAAAATCGCTTGGAAAAAGTGAGCTTGATCGTTTGTTCCAATTAGGGGGTTACCCCGATCCTTTTATTAAAAATAATGAACGGTTTTCAAGACAATGGCATCAACTTCGACGGCGACAATTATTTTCCGAAGAAATTCGGGATTTGAAGCAGGTGCAAGATATACCGCATATTGAGATGTTAGCTACTTTGCTTAGAGAGCAGGCGGGACAACAATTGAATTATTCCTCCCTCGCTAAAGCAATACGAGTATCGGTTGATACTGTGAGTAGATGGCTAAATATTTTAGAAGAATTTTATTATATTTTTAGGGTAAGACCTTGGTCCAAAAATGTGAAACGATCCTTGGTTAAAGAGCCAAAAGTATATTTGTGGGATTGGGCTGAAATTAAAGATCCAGGGGCTCGAGTAGAAAACTTTGTTGCATGCCATTTACATAAAGCCGTGCATTACTGGACGGATCATGGTTTTGGTGAAATGGGATTATATTATTTGCGCGACAAAGAGCAGAGGGAAGTTGATTTTTTAGTGACCCGAGATAACGAGCCTTGGTTTATGGTGGAAGTAAAAAATTCAAATAATCATACCCTCAATAAAAATCTTTACTATTTTAAAAAAGAAATTTCCGTACCACACGCTTTTCAGTTAGTTTTAAATTTACCTTATGTTGATAAAGATTGTTTCGATTACAAAGAGCCAGTGATTGCACCGCTGCTTACATTTTTATCGCAGCTAATTTAATTTGAAAGCATCCTAAGGAAGGGTGAAGTATTGAGAATAGAATTTATTAATAAATAGATTATTTGGATCAAATTTTTTCTTGATTGAAATAAATTTCTTAAAGTTTGGGTAGGTGGACTAATGTAGTCTACCCGGACAAACCCGGACAAACCCGGACAGATGTGGTTACTCTAATCGGGGCATTCGCCTGCTAGAGACAAGTAGAAATAATCAGCGGTTCTCTCTTAAACGGGAGTTCCTGAGAAATAATAAAAAAATGAATTTTCAGAATACTGACTTAGAACGGCCGCAACAGTTAGACATTGCCTCGTTATTTCTCTTGAGTCGCATTCAAAAGCAAGCAATCTTGCAACATTTTAGGCCTCGAGGTGCTTAGGTTGACAATAAAACAAGATTTGAAATTATGTGAAGAAACTGTATGATTCGACGAAATCAAGAGGTTTTCTAACATGAAACAAACAAGCTTTTCACGCCTGCTCGAGCAGGTGCGCCAATGCAAAGCTTGTGAAGCAGCATTGCCTTTAGAGCCCAGACCAACCATTCAAGTGCATCCTGAAGCCAGATTGCTTATTATTGGGCAGGCGCCAGGTTTGAAAGTGCATCAGACGGGAATTCCCTGGAATGATGCGAGTGGTGAACGATTGCGTGAGTGGATAGGAATACCAAAAGAAATTTTCTATGATGAAAGTATAGTCGCGATAATGCCCATGGGATTTTGTTATCCAGGCAAGGGGAAAACAGGCGATCTTCCTCCCAGAAAAGAATGTTTTCCACTTTGGCATGAAAAATTGCTTGAAAATATGCCAAAAATTGAGTGCATTTTATTGGTTGGAAGTTACGCGGTGAATTCTTATTTAAAAAATTCTCGAAAAAAATCACTCACAGAAACTATTCAGGCTTGGGAAGAATATTTACCGCGTTTTATACCTTTTCCGCATCCCTCGCCATTAAATAATATTTGGCTGCATAAAAATCGGTGGTTTGAAGAGAAAACCTTGCCAAAAATTCGAAAAATTATACGAATTGTACTTGATGATTGTGGAAAAAATGGAGCTTCCTTCTACAATCTGATAAGATTCTCGCATTAAAGAAGATATTAAGCTATCTTCAAGTCCTGGCATGGGGGAAAGAGGGGTGGATTTGCAGTTGCGTTATGAGAAACGCGGATAAGTTTAGGAAAGAATTCTTTGATCTGGGGGATAAACCAAATGAAATTAAAAAATAAAATTGCCATAGTTACCGGCGGATCGCGAGGGATTGGTGCTGCAATTTGTCGTGCCTATGCTCGAGAAGGCGCGACGGTAATTATTGTTAACAAAAACCAGCCAGAAAAAGCGATTGAATTAGCCAATAAAATTAAACAGGAAGGTGGTTCAGCGGAAGC
Source organism: uncultured Gammaproteobacteria bacterium (assembly GCA_963711375.1). Classification (GTDB taxonomy): domain Bacteria; phylum Pseudomonadota; class Gammaproteobacteria; order Coxiellales; family Coxiellaceae; genus CAVQDV01. The sequence continues at coordinate 32,268 of CAVQDV010000005.1, read as the reverse complement.
GATGTCCTGTGATATTGTAAATCCAGAAGCCGTTAAGAATCTTGTTCAACATGTTATTAGGCAATATAAACGTATCGATATTCTCGTTAATAATGCAGGGACTTTAGTATTTAAAAATTTCGAAGACCATAGCCTTGAAGATTGGGATTTTGTTATGAATACCAATCTTAAAGGCGCATTTTTGATTTCTCAAGCAGTGGTGCCTTATATGAAAAAGCAGCATTATGGAAAAATTATTTTTATTTCCTCACTGGCTGCGATACGTGGAGTAGGTGGCGCCGCTGCTTATTCTGCTAGTAAAGGTGGAATATTAGCATTGGCAAAATCTATGGTGTCTGAACTTGCTAGTTTCGGCATTAATATTAATCTTATTACTCCAGGTTTTACGGCAACTCCCATGAATCAAGATTTTCGTAATGATCCTAATTTTATGCAGCAAATAAAGCCAACACCATCTGGTGATCATGTGATGCAACCTGAAGATCTTGCTGGCGCTGCAGTCTTTCTTGCATCTGAAGATTCAAGAACTGTGCATGGCTTAGATTTAATTGTTGATGGTGGAGTGGCTGCTGTACAGTGACTCGAAATAGATGAGTTTTTTTATCGCTTGACTAGGCTTTTGAATAAGAAGCCTTGAAAATTTAAATTCTACCGACCGGAAAGCAAGTCATATCGTTGCAATAGAGCCACAAAATGTTCAGAAAAATTTTCTCCCATCGTTTCAATTAATGAGGGGCGTTTTTTCAGACTTGTCAGCCATGAGGCGACATTGGGATATTGGCAAATGATGGGGCTTGGTAACACTCGCTGGTCCAAAGCATAAATCCATAAAATATGCGAGATCAAGGTAATATCGACCATGCTTAAAATATCCCAAAAAAAATAGGGGCCTTTAACTTTTTCATTAAGAATATTAAATAAAAAATTCAAACGAGTCTGATCGCCTGTTATTATTTTGCCCTGCTTCACAAATTGGGATATCTCTTGCGCAAGATCATCTGCAAAACCTATCCAAGCTCGGTGTTCTGCACATTGAATGGGATTTTCAGGCAATAAATGCGGTAGAAATGCGGCATCTAAATATTCCCATATGGCCCTGGAATCGGGGATTACAGATGCTCGAAACGAACGAAACGAGTCCTTGCGGCTATTTGAGGGTCCCCCGCCTGCAGAATTGCAAGCAGGGAGTTAGGGCTTATGAAAATTCTCGCTTAGCGTATACTTTCATTGCTTCGATAAAAAATTCCAATAATTGAGGATGTCGGTCATCATAGAACTTTCTAAATTCTGGTGTCTGATATAATTCAATCAGTCCGATATATTTTTCTTTGCTAGGATTCCATGTGCGCTGTAGCCAAATAAAATGTTCTTGAACTAAATTTTGAACGATATCCGATGAGGGTGCGTTTTTTCCAATTTCCGCAATAAGACCCTTCATTATCCTCTCCATATCATGAATAAAGGCATTTTTCTCTTCATCACTCCAGTTTTTAACTTTCTTATTACACTCATCGAGAAATTCTTTCGTGACAATTCCTTTTTCCACTAAATTTTTCTCATGGGCTTTCTGCTTTTCGGAATCAAATCCGTAATACAATTCTTCATCTTTCATTTTAGTTTTACCTCTTAAATGTGCTAGGGTTTTAGCGATGGTCTCGATGAGATTTTTTGTCCGATCAAGACTTTCTTTTGATCTGCCCATATAGACGCAAAGGGGCCTTGTCTCATTTCGGTGCAAGAGTTAAGCTAGCAACTTTCCCTGTTGCGGACACGTGAAATTCTGTTTTGGATACTGAAACGCTACGGGTATCTTGTAACTCGAGGACACTATGAATTTATTCGAAGATGCTTTAACAAAATTGATGAATTTAGGCGCCAAAGAGCTAGCCCATACAAATGGTGATTTGGCTGAACATCTTAAAGGTACCTATTTTCTTCTCAAAAGCTGGGGAAATGCAGATTTTATTTGCCTAGCAGGGCTTTATCACGCTATCTATGGCACTTCGGGATTTCCAGAACAGTTGGTGAGCTTAGATCGCCGAAAAGAGATTGTTGATATTATTGGCGCTGAAGCCGAAGCGCTTGTTTATTTCTATTCTGCCTGTGATCGAACATACACCTATGCTGAAATTATCCATCAGAGTGCTCCTTCCTATCGGGATCGATTTACGGGAGAAATTTATTTACCCACAAAGGCTGCGCTATCTTCATTCTGCGAACTGACGCTGGCGAATGAACTTGAAATTGCGAGGGGAAATCAAAAAATCCGTGACGAATATGGTGAGCGCTTGGTGGAGTTATTCCAAAAAATGGAGGCCTATGTTAGCTTCGAAGGCTTTCAATATTTTGAGAAAGTCTTTAAAATAAAGCAAGTAATGGTAAACAAATGAGAATTAAAAACATTGCGAGGTAGCCATGCAATTTAAGAAATTATGTCATTTCCTCCTTTTAATTTTATCATTGGCTTGTCCTTGGCAGTTTGCTGAGGCTAATTCTGATTCAAGTAAACCGATTCCTCCATTTCGGATAGCTGGAAATCTCTATTGGGTTGGTAACAGCTATGCGGCAAATTATTTAATCGTGACGCCTAAGGGCAATATTCTTATCAACAGTGATTCCGAGAAGGATGTTCCTATGATTAAGGCGAACATTGAAAAGCTCGGATTTAAATTTAAGGACACTAAAATTCTTTTGATCAGCCATGCGCATTCCGATCATGCAGGCGGAAGCGCCTTAATTAAAAAGGAAACTGGCGCAACGTATATGGTGATGGCTCCGGATGTTCCTGTAATAGAATCAGGAGGGAAAGCGGATTTTCAGTACGGCAATGACCTAACTCAGCGTTACCAGCCTGTGAAAGTGGATCGAGTGTTGCACGATGGAGACCAAGTAAAACTCGGAAATACCACGCTTGTTGCACACCTCACGGCGGGCCATACAAAAGGCTGCACGACTTGGACGATGAAGGTAAGCGAAAAAGACATAATTTATAATGTAGTGATCGTTGGTGGCCCTTATGTAAATCCTGGTTTCAAGTTGATTCAAAATTCGGCTTATCCTAAAATCGCGCAGGATTATGAGCAACAGTGGCAAACATTAAAATCATTGCCATGTGATATTTTCCTGGGAGCCCATGGAAGTTATTTCGGTCTTAAAGAAAAATATGCCTTAATTAAAAAAGACGCTAAAATTCCTTTTGTTGATCCAGAAGGTTACAAAAAATTTGTCGCTACCAGTGAAAAGGATTTTTATATTGAGCTCAGTTTACAAAAATTCGAAGCCCAAAATAGACGTATATAAAGTGTCAATGAGGAGAATCCATGAGCAATTTAAAGCAAAGATACGTCTTCTTAATAGTAATATTATTTGGATTTTTTACAAATTTTACCTATGCCCAAGAAGGTTTTCGGGGAACGATTGAATCGATTCCCCCAGATATTGCTACAAAAATGCAAGGTCATAGTTGGCACGATGCCTGCCCTCTACCTTTAAAAAGTATGAGTTATCTCACGGTAAATTATTGGGGTTTTGATCATAAACCTCATCAAGGACATTTTATTATATTAAATATTTTGGCTGGGGAAACCCTGCAAATTTTCCAAGAGTTGTATCAAATTAAATTTCCAATTGAAAAAATGGTCTTGCCTTCTGTTTATTCATCTAAACAAAATGATTGGCTCGCGATTGATTGGAAATCCTCCGAAGATGATGACACTTATGGGTTTTTGTGCCGTTTTGATGACCAAAGTCCCGGTAAATTTTCACCTCACAGTTACGGCGTTGCGATGGACATTAATCCTGTCTACAATCCTGCCGTGGTTGCTAACAATAAAATAGAGCCAGAAAAAGGCAGAAAATATTTTGATAGAAATTTGCAACATGAAGGCATGATCAATGAAAAGGTGGTGGCCATTTTTGCGAAACATGGCTGGAAGTGGGGCGGTTATTGGGGCAAAGACAAGCTTGATTATATGCATTTCGAAAAAGATATGGATGAGCATTACATGTGCAGAGCCTTAATCCCTGATCCAAAGAAGCTATAAATTTAGAAGAATCCCAAACCTTATGGTCTTCAAAGCAGTCCTCCTCGTCGGGATTGCTGAATTTGAACGGATTGGCCGTCAATTTTGTCATGTTCCAAATGTTAACAAAAGCTTTAACAATTGGCATGTGATAAAAGTGATGCGGGAATCAGACGTTCAACTGTTCCAGAGTATCTGGAAAATGGCTTGATGAGTTTGAACGAGACTTTTATTTTCTACAACAATGGATAAATAAGGGCTGACTGTTTGAGTGAAAATTATTTTGTGTGGAACTATCACGATTGTGGAAGTCAGGTTAACATGCTTCGAAATCAATTTTACTTTAAAATTATATTCACTTTGGTGGCCAAAATGTTCTTTTGCTTGCTGTGTGCTTTGCAAAATAACGCGAATGTCTAGCTGTAATTTCGCTCTTCTTCGTAAATACTGGCGGAAAAATTTTTCATCCATTTTTAACCACTTCTCCACATCAGAAATCACAAAATATTCATCGTTGGGTTTCAATTCTGATAGTAATTGTCGATAAACAGTTCTAACCCCAGAAATTCCATGGAAATGTTTAATAAAACTATCGCTGCCCTTCAATTGCTGAAACATGGCAGACAATTCCGGCAACATTTCATCGAGCATAATTTGCTTGTTATCTAATAAATCCTTTAATTTTTCAGGGTCTTCTGCTGCATAATTTTTTTTTACACCGACGGTTTCTGTGTGGATGAGTCCCTGACTTATTAGGCGATCTAAAACAGTATAAACGGTGCTTCGTTTAATACCGGTCATTTGCGATAACTGAACAATCGATGATACGCCATGCTCCAGTGTCGTCAAATAGATTAAAGCTTCTTTTTCAGATAAGCCTATTGCCATCAATTTTTCGGATGAAATTTTGTCCACTGAACGACTCCTTGAGCGATCAAAGTGCAGCATTATGACACAAAAAATATGACATTTCTTCAAGTTTGTTTTGAAACTGTCATTTTTATTGACATTTTTCTTCAGTAGAAATAGACTTTTTAAAAATTTAAGGAGAAAATGACATGAAATTTGACGATTTAAAAAAACAATACATAGATGCCGTCTATGAAACTGGCGCATTTTTGATTAAGGATGAGCCTTTTGAATTGAGATCAGGTAAGCGAAGTCATATCTACCTCAACCATCGTCAATTTCTTACCAAGTCTGAATTCCTGTTAGTAGTTGCAAAAGCATTTACTGCGAAAATTAAAACCGTTTTGACTGATTTTCAAATTGCAGTCGTGGACTCCATTATGAGCCCAATTATTGCTGGCGCGATAAGCACATATGCTAATGTAGATATTGTGGTTGTTAAATCAAACCCTTTGGAACACGGCACAAAACAAGATATCTACGGCGATATCAGTAAAGAAATTGTTATAATTGATGATATGACTTCAACCGGCGGGACTATCATTGAATCTGCTCAGAAAATAAGGGCAAAAGGAGGAATTGTAAATTATTGCATCGTTAGTGCGTATCGAGATTTATCAGCGATAAAGAAATTAAAAGAATTCAACATTCAAACCTTGGCTATTGCAAGTTTTAAAGAAGTTGTTGATTTTTTGCAGGATAAGCTAAGCGAAAAAGAATTAAATTGTTTAAAAAGCGAAAAGCTTTACTCAGCTGCTTGAAGGGGCAGGAAACAGTAGGGACCGTGCGCCCTCGGGAATCCGTATTTTCGAGCTAAGGAAGTCAATTGCTGATGATTAAACCAAATTGCTTATCATATTCATGCTGTGAGCTCGCATCTTGGTGACGATTCTCTATGATGCTTGCCTTGTAATAATCAGTGAACAAACCAAATTCACCATTATATAAGGCTTTAACACTTGTACATAAATTTTTGTCGAGCGCGAATTTTAGCGTTATAACAATCGCCATTGACAAATAATGATTCAATAATTTCTGACCGATTTGTTGAAGCTCTGCGGATTGACCACCTTGAAATTTAGACAATTCATCACATGTCCAAAATAAAAAGAGGCTGGTTGATAAAAATCCTTGGCGACTTACACAGCGCATGACCGATTCGCCTAAATCATTAATAAGCTGACGCAATGAACGATAAGCGTCTGTTCCTGAAATTGTTTCATCTTTATCTAAATTAATTTTATTCATAATTTCGGTAGGTATTGCATCCAGTAAATTGATTAATTTATTTGATGTGTCTTTTAACTGTTGTGGTGTCAGTAATTTATCCATACCAGGCTGCTCAACATCGGACACGCGCAATTTAAGGCGTTCTACCAAACGATCGATTCGCATTTCTCGAATACGATTACGTGCCCACTTACGAATTTCCTCATGATTGTCACTGTAAAGAATCAAATCTAAGGGACCGTGTTTATCATACATCATCATTTTTACGAGGAGTGAACAAAACTCCTTTTCAGGTAGCGTTACGCCTAACTGTAAATAATCTCCTGCTGTCATCTTTACGTTTTCAACTGTGGGGGCACTGGTCGATAACTCCATCCATTGTTCCATTTCAGATTTTGAAAGTTCTTTAACTTGTTGCGGAACAATTTCTGCACTACAAGCTTCGTCCTTTAATTCAAATAATTTACCGGCAATTTTTCGCGACTGCTCTACTAATGCATTAATAAAATTGGATTCAGTTTCTTTGCACTGATAACCAAATAAATAGCTGGTGACATCACCCTTTTTGGAAAATTTTTCTACATGCTCTGGTGCCATAAATTGACCTGGATTATCACCAGCACGTTGAAATGCAATAATGACGCAACTGCGCGAACAACCTTTGAGCGTACGGTATCGATGATGCACCAGCGATCCAGCAGAAAAAGCTGTCGAAAGTGGTTTGCTGGCATGATGTGCTTCTACTACAACGGGATTCTCTGATCCCAGTAATTTTTTTTGCATCTTAAATAATTTTTCGACATTTTCTTCTGTAATAAAAATAGAAGCATTTTCAGACGACCAAACTTTATTCGCACTGTCTTTTAAACAATTACGGGCACCTTTATGTGTGCCGGGTAAAAAAACGAAATTCTGCCCATTCGGACCGCTAGCTTTTCCTTTTTCCCATTTAACAAGAATCTTATATTCATCATTAAATGGTGTATTATCAATATGCAACATATTATCTTGAGCAAGTACTGAAATAGGCTCCGCATTTTTACCTCGGCCATCTACAATACGAATTGCTCCGCCAATACGAAAGGAAATAAGCGCTATCAGCAAGGGATGTAAAAAAGCATCACTAAACTCTTGGTTACTTAGAAAATCAGGGTGATTTGCGAGATTAATATAAGAATGAATCCAACTTTTACTACCAAATTCAGCTAACATTTTGTCATAGTGTTTGACCAATTTTGAAAATTCCGATTTATCAATTAAATCACCGATAATGAGTGCGCCAGTATCATCCATAGTTTGAGCCAGAGCACTAAACTGATTTTTTAATTGTAGGGCATCCTCTATTCCGAACTGCTCGGTCCATGATTGGTTTAATTGGGAAAGTAACTCATGACGGAACTTTTCTTTTGCTTCTAAATTTTGAAATCGCTTATAGACTTCGGGAGCCCGAATATTTTCAGGGGTTTCCAATTCAGGGTGAATCGTTATACCTTTTGTGGCATTGTGAACCGTTTCATTGATGGTGGTGGCGCTTGCTTTTATATTCAAACTTATTGTTCTTTGTCGATCTCGCATAACTATCTCTTTAACTTGTTGTTTTTCATCGCCTTGCCAATTACCTCCAGGATTGTACTATTTTTAACCATTAAAGGGAAGATTTTATCCCTATCGGGGTCGTTTGAGCTCCTTCAATGCTGCTTTGGGCTGAGGCTAGTATGTCCATTAGCCCCTCAAGAATCTCGCTTTTTGTTGTAATGCTGGTCATTAAAAGGTATATCTTAATCTTCAAAAATTAATGTCAAATTAGCGAATTTTAACTTGGCTAGTCATTGTGAAGCAGTGACTGATTATATATTAAATAGAGGTGGACATGACGAAAATTGGTGTTGAATTAAATGATCCTTTAATTACCCATGTTAGAAGGTTTTCCGCCTAATTATTTAATTTTACGAGTAAAACGTCCTAATAAAGTGCGCGAAAAATTAGAAAATAAATTGCTTCCAGATGGGGCTGTAATGATGGGTTTTTTAGATCCCTTCGACGTTGCCCATGAAAATCATATTGCCAGGTGGCAAGATTTAGGAGTAAACACGATTTCTCTAGAATTATTGAATTTAGCGGCTGACGATCCGAGAAATGCGCAAGCGGCTATGAGTCGTTTTGCTGGTCGGCTGTTAGGGCCCACCTATTGACATGATCAAGTGGTAATCTATAATTAGCGGCTAAAATGAAAATTAGAATGAGTGAAATGATAGCATGAAACCTGAAAACACCACTTCGCCGCTACCCAACCGATTCATCAAAAAATACCCCCGGCTACTGGGGTGCTATGCGCTTGGACTGTGTATTTTATTCCCTCTACTAGACTTTTTATACTGGTTTTCCAAGTTTCCCTCTACTTATGATTTTTTTTGGTTATTTTTTTATTTCTTGGCGGGCTCGTCGCTTCTTTTCGCTATTGGTTTGCTTATTTCGATGGTGCTTCCACACCGAGGTATACGATTTCGAATGATGATCCTTGCAGTTATATTACCATTAATTGCCATTTTTAATTATTTTTACTTAGATTTAGCCATAAAACCATTCGCAGAACGAATGCATTTCTATACATTACGGAGCACATATGTAAAAGAACTCGCAAAATTGCCGAATGACAAAGGCCCTCGCCAAGGTATTTTCTTTCTGTCGAGGTATGGAGAGTTCGCGATGGATGCTGATATCTATATTGTTTACGATGAAAGTGATGAGATTAAATTCCCTAAACAATCTTCCGAATGGATGTCGCGAAAAGCAATAATATCGGGCGATGGCAATCATTTCCATCAGGGCAAGGCTACGGAAATAAGCGAAATTTGGGCCCGCAAAGAAAGCTCAAAAGAAGGGGCTTCATATCCTGGTTACTATTCTATTTATTCCCTTGGTAATCACTATTATGTCGTCGAAAGTTATATTGTATCTTAAAAGTGCTTTTATTTTCATCGACACAAACAGCCTTTTGATCTGCTATAAAAGCGAAGTTAGGATGTAAACTCACAAAATAGCCAAAAGCCGCTTTTGTGAGATTTCTATAATGGAATTCATGGAGAATAGAATGGTGCCAGATTTTTCACGAGCATATTGGGCTGATGAATGATGGAATACCTATTTGATTTTAATGAAATTTCTTTTAAGATTCATTTTTTCAGTGCAAAAAAATTTCTGTGCCTTAATGCTCCCTTAAGGTTCGAAGAGTATCATAGTGGACATGAAAAACAGCCAAAGATCAAACATGATTCAGCCCAATTATCGGAATCCGCGTATCGATTTGCTGAGAGGTCTCGCTATTTTGGCTGTTCTGGTTTTGCATTTTAACCTGGCTTATCACATAGACCAAAGTGCTCTCAGCAATATTTTTTCCCTTGATTTTATCAAAAGGATTGCAAGTAATGGGAATTACGGTGTCACAATGTTTTTCGTGATCTCTGGTTTTCTTATTACTTCGACCACGCTTGAGCGATATGCATCGTTTGGGAAAATCGATTTACTAGGCTTCTATATTTACCGGTTTTCCAGGATTATGCCATGCTTGATTTTAGTGTTAAGCCTGATCGTTCTTTTTAATTTCCTTCATATACCGATTTTTGAAAATAAGGAAAATAGCGTATCTCTTTCTCTTGCCGTATTTTAGATTATGACTTTTTGGCATAATGTGTTAATGGCAAAAATGGGCTATTTCAATTATTGTCTAAATATTCTTTGGTCTCTATCCGTTGAAGAGATATTTTACATTGCGTTCCCGATAGTATGTTTGATATTCAAAAAAACACGACTCATCGCTCTTTTCCTGATTGCTCTTATGGTCATCGCTCCGATATACAGAAATCATTACGATCATAATGAAACTGTAGCGGTCTATGGCTATCTTTCTTGTTTTGATGCCATTGCTATCGGCTGTTGCGCGGCAATGATTGCAAGAAAAATACAATTCAGAAAATGGATTGGAACTATTTCACAATATGCTGCTGGATTATTGCTGGTCTCAGTTTATCTATATTCTGGGATTATGCAGAATGTGGTTTTTGGCTTTTCATTAATGGCAATAGGTACGGCAATATTACTCATTACGGCGAGCAGAGAAGGCTTTCCTCCAAAAAATTCAACGAACATAATAGCTAAGATCATTAGATGGTTCGGTAAAAACAGCTATGAATTGTATTTATTTCACATTATTATTTTGGCGTTTATGAAAGAAATTTGTGGCCCTGAATCACTTGGGAATTACACCAAACTTCTTTGGATGGCTGTATTTTTTCTTGCATCAGCACTTCTTGCAGGCGGAATTGCAAAATTCTATTCTCAGCCAATCAATAAAAGATTGCGAGAAATTCTGTTCCGACTCCGACGTCCACTTATGTTGAAACCCAATAAAGAAAATATCTTAATACCGAGCCCTTCAGATGCGAGCATCACACTGTAGTTAGGGATTACTCAGTCCCTACTGTAATGGAAAATCATTCTAAGGATGCGCGATCTCCTTTTTTCACTCAATAAGCATAGGGATTATTCCAGACTTGAGCTATTTTATTTTGTGTGTTGCGTTTCGAACCAGATCGTCTTAAAGTGTTTAAACTGTTCAAATTTATTTTACTTACCTAATCGGAGGTCAATATGCAAGTTCATTTTCTTATTCATGCCCCATTTGAAAGGTCTGGCGTGATTGAGGATTGGGCTTTTGAAATAGGTAATTTTTGTAGCATGTTTGTGATAGAAGTGTTTACCGGTGCAATATGATAATGAAAAATTCCTTATCATTAAAAGGCTATGTTAGCGATACCACTTACGCCGATAAGTTTTACAAAGAACTTTCCCCCGTTTGGCTTAATTATGTTGCCGTTACAAACGGTGGGCATCCAATTGATCTTAATCAATCCTTCACTTATTTAGAGCTAGGATGTGGATTCGGACATTCTGTTATAACAAATGCTGCTGCTTTTCCAAATGCGGATTTTCACGCTTGTGATTTTAATCCTTTGCATATCGAAAAAGCGAAGAGCATCGCTAAAAAGTGCCAAATTAATAATCTTATTTTTTATGAAGACCCATTTGAAAACTTGCTGACCCGAAATCTTCCGGATTTTGACTTTATTGTTTTACACGGTGTTTATAGTTGGGTTGAGCATGAGTCCCGTCAGGCGATACTCAATATTATTGATAAAAAATTAAAGAAGGGGGGAATGGTTTACATTAGTTATAATTGTTTTCCGGGGTGTTTGGTTGAGCTGCCAATACGAAAATTATTGGTGGAGCTTTCAGAAACGGAGCAGGGTGATGCGGCCGAACGTTCTGAGAAGGCACTAAAAAAATTGCATCAAATGAGCGAAAATTCTGCTTATTTTAAGACAAATCCACCCGCTCGCCTAGCCTTGGATTCCATGCTAAAAGAATCCGGTCATTATTTGGCGCATGAATTTTTGAACAGTGCGTGGGAGATTTTTTATTCGGTTGATATAGCAGATCAGATGCAAGAGCTTGGCCTATATTTTTTAGGTAGCGCGACCTTGGTTGATAATCATCCCATGCTGGAGCTTGATAATAATTCCAATAATGCGATTAATGCACTTACCGCTTCGCGTCAGCGTCAATTATGCAGTGATTTTGCGATGAATAAACGTTTTCGACGAGATGTTTTTGTGAGAGGAGAGCATATTCTTAATAAAACGGCTATTTTCGAAAATATGCAAGAAATAATCGTGGGCTGTATAGACGATGCTAATCAAATAAGCAATAAAATTAAAGTTCCTCGCGGCATCATTACTTTTAATGAAGATTTTATTCAGAAGGTGCGAGCCTTAATGCAGAAGGGTTCAATGTCGATCCGTGAAATAATGAATGAGGTTGCGGCAGGAAAGCATGACGAAGGGGAAATAATTCGTAATGTAATTTTTTTAGTTGCGGGAGGAATACTTTCTCCCTACGCTCAAAAAAATAAGATTACTATCAACGATTCCAAATCGTTTATCAGCCCAAGTTTAGAACGAATATTGAAATTGATCATTGATGAATGGCAAGAACGTGCCTTACCTAGTGAGATATTAGGTAATGGGGTAATTATCCAGCCTATACAGGCCTTGGCCCTGTTAGAGTGCGCAGAGGCTGTTGGGAATAGTAAGAACTTAGCGGAACGATTGGAGACCTCGATCAAGCGTAAAAAAATAGAGATTTCAATGGCCGGTGAAGTCATTGGATTTGATGACTCGCTTAGCCAATATTGCCAAGCTCTCAGCACAGAAGTGATGACTAAGCTTTTGCCAAAATTGAAATTATTGTCAGGCTAATAACCAGCAATTCCCGCTGAAGCGGGAATTGCTGGTTAATAATAAACATTAAGCGCGCCAACGACAGCAGAAAACTGGCCACTATTTCTTCCTGTGACAGTAAACCAAGTTCCGGCGATAATACCAACGCGGGAATTAAAATTATATTCCAAAGCGGGAGCAAGGCTTATCGAAGCGGAGGATGGGGAAGAATTTGGCGCTGCTAAGCCTGAGGGCAACAACCCAGCCGTCCCACTAAAACTACTTGCAGCCCCATTGGCATAAAAAATGTCGACCGCGGGAACCCAGTGCTGAGTCAATGTATACTCAAAGGCTAAATCGGCAGTAAATCGACTTCCCAAGCTCACAACACCATTCGTCCCAATAGCGCCGCCATAAGCATTAATATTGCGTACACTGACATCACTCGGAAGGGTATAGCCTAGAGCTAAACGTGTGCTTAAAAAATGACCATTTGAGAGTTCGCGCAGTTTTTGAATGATTAAAGTCATGGTCGTTAGATAGGCACCACCACCAAATGAATCTGCGCCATTAAGTAGGGGATCTAAATTATTGAAACGGCCTGATGGAATAGTCTCTGCCAACATCAAGCGCATACTGGGTTTCCAGTCTTTAACTGTACCTTCCATAAATTGAAAGCCCACATCAAAGCTTAAATCGCCATAACTAGAGGCATATTGACCGCTTCTCGAGTTAAAGTTGTAAGGAACTATGGCCTCAATATCAATATTTTTGACGAGACCATAGGAAATTAAAGTCGTCATATTAGTAGAAAGGGTTTTGGGAGCGCGAGCAAATTGCCAAGAATTCGAGTAGGAACCAAAGCTAGGGGTATAAAAGGTATAAAATTCGACGTTGAAATTGTTCACGGGAACCGCTGAACCCGATGGGGCTAACAAAGGTCCGGTCATCCAAGGACCCTGGAGACCTACTACATGTCGATGTGCGGCATAAGCAGTGCTACCAAATAAACTGAGTAATGAAAGCGATAAAATTGTTGAATATTTTTTCATAGTGTTCCCCTTAGATATGGGGCGAGAGTATAGATAATTTTCTCGATCTTGTCATGCGTTAATTGCACTTTTGGGTGTTAAGCTCGCTGATTAGGGGGATAGATGATATTTTTTCGATAAAATAAATTGTTTTGCGGCATTCATAACGATGGAAAGAATGACAAAAAGCATTCCGACTAATTGTAGTATTGATATTTTTTCACTTAAAAATACCCAGGCAATGAATAAGGTACCAATGGGCATAAACGCCGTAGTTAATCCCGCTGAGCTGCCATGAATGTGTTTAGAGCCTGAAATCCAAAATACATAAAACAAGGCGGAACTGGCACCTATTACAAAGAGCAGTAATAAATGACTCCACAACATCTGCAATGATATGCTGCTGTGTTGGAATAACAAAATCAATAAAAATACGGGAATATTAATGCCGTTCATTAAGGCCGATACGAGGAAAATAGGTAATTTATTTCCATGGTATTTGGAAAGAACGTAATAGGCGGCTTCGGGAATTAATGAGATTAATATTAATAAATCTCCCAACAAATTTTGCGAGGCTTGGCCACTAAGATGGCTAGCGTTTATGACCACTAGCCCTAAAACAGCAAATCCAATGCATAACATTGTCGAGAAGGTGATGCTTTCCTTTAAAAATAGTATTGAGAAAATAACAATTATCGCAGGGAGGGCGCTCATGATGATTCCTGCCACGCTAGCGCTGGTGTAATGCAGGCCTAACAGGAGAAAAATATTAAAAAACGCACCAGCACATAGGGCTTGTGCAATAATAAAAAACCAATCGCGACGAGATAGATTTTTTAGAGGCGCTATTGTCTCTTTGCTTGAAACGAAATGAAAGCCCATTAAAAATAAAAAAGCCAAAGTAAACCGAATGGCTAAAAGGGTAATTGCCGGAATGTTTTCCAGAAGCGATTTGGCGCTGACAATCGAAATACCGACCATGAGTTGGGCCAGCAATAAAAAGGTATATCCAAGAACATGTTTGGAATCAAGTTTCATTTTTCTTTGCTTCTTGCTTAAATCCAAAATACGTTAGGATTACTCCCAGTACGAAATCGAACATAACTGAAGAATATGCCACGGCAGTGTTTTGCATAAAATTGAGACTCATTTTGTCGATCAATTGTGGATAAGAAATAAGGCTAGAACCTTTCAGCAGTGTTAGCCAAGCCAGTAAGGTAACAAGAAGTCGCCAATTCCATTGCCAAATATTATGGGAGACCACCATGATTATTCCTAAAATCAAAGTGAAAAAACCGGTAACAAACATGAGTGGCGCATCATTAATTAAATTATTTACATCAATCATAAACTGAGGCATGTTCGAGAGCATGCTGGTGCTTACGATGAGGAAATAGATTCCCAGAACCTTAGCAAAGAATTTCGACATATCCATTGTTAACCCCTCGTGTGTTAAAAATTCAGGAGTTCCCACCTTAGCGGGAATTGCTGTTAAAAATCCTGCCCTCTAGCTGGAACTTCTGATAAAGTACAGCAATTCCTGCGTTAGCAGGAATTGCTGCAAAAAGCTGGGGGTTCTTAGGGGGAGCAAGGCTCCACCAAAGCGCCAGCGGTGGGTTCCCCACCGCGCCAGCGTTAATACCAGGAAGAAGTTTCCGCTTTAGCGGGAACTTCTGATAAAGTACCACCAACTCGAAACAGGAGACAAGCTATGATTACACTGCATACCAACATGGGTGACATCGAAATTAAACTCGATACCAAAAACACTCCAAAAACAGCTGAAAATTTTCTTCAGTACGCAAAATCTGGACACTACAATGGCACAATTTTTCATCGCGTCATTAATGGCTTTATGATTCAGGGCGGTGGTTTTGAACCAGGCCTCGTTCAGAAATCCACAAATTCTCCTATTGAAAATGAGGCCGATAAAGGTGGTGCTAATAAAGTTGGAACTCTTGCGATGGCCAGAACGAGCAATCCCCACTCCGCCTCCAGTCAGTTTTTTATCAACGTCAAAGACAATGATTTTTTAAATTTTAAATCCAAAACAGAATCCGGTTGGGGTTATTGTGTCTTTGGTGAAGTTATTGCGGGGCAAGATGTAGTCGATAAAATTAAGGCTGTACAAACTACGAGCCTCAAAGGTTATCAGGATGTTCCAGTCGAAGACGTCGTTATTAAGTCCGTCACGATAAGCGAAGAAAGCAAATAGTTCTTGCAGGAGTTCCCGCTTTAGCGCGAATAGCTGAAACTTAGCCTAATTTGGGTATAACAGAAAGCTTTGCTATAATGGCGATAGTGCTTGAAATAAGGATGCTTGCGCGCGATGGATCTTTTACCCTCCAAACCGGATTTGATTGAATTTTTAAGTTCCGTTGAGTTTTTTAAGGATCTTAATAAATCCGCTTTGAAAACCCTGGTTGAAGATTTTGAGCCGGTGTACTTGAGAGGGCAGGAAACTCTTCTTCATGAAGGTGATCTCGGGGATGATATGTTTGTCGTCGTCCATGGCCGTTTGCGAGTCTTTTTACATGCTGACAAGGAAAACGAAGAAGCTATTTCGGAAGTCGGTGCAAGGGAAGCGGTTGGCGAAATTGCAATTTTAGTTGATAAGCCTAGAACCGCTACTGTTAAAGCCATACGAGACACGGTTCTCATTAAATTAAGTAAAAAGAATTATTACAAATTTGTGAACGTTCATCCTGAATCAGGCTTGAATATGGCTAAAGCTTGCATCGAACGATTGTTAAAAGTTGCGGCGAGAGGAAAAACCAGCAAGAATGTCAGCACGGTGGCGTTTATACCCCTACAGGATAGTGCCCCAAGCATTCAGCTTATTACTAAGCTGGCAGAGGTGCTAGGGAAATCAGATAAAACGCTTCTTATTACGAAAGAATTGGCTGAGGCCTCGATTGGCAATATTCAAAATATCATTAATGAATCGGAAAAATTTGAAAAATTACTACGATTCTTAAATGATCAGGAAAATAAGTATCGTTATGTTCTTTACCAAGCGGATTCTACTTATAGTCATTGGACGGAACTTTGCACGCGGCAAGCGGATGTTCTCTATATCATTAAAGATGGTCAATCGGTTTCAAGTGCATCTAGCGAAATAGAAGATAAAATCCTGCGTCAAAAATCGATTAGCAGCCGTGTGAGTTTAATATTAAGACACAAAACGGTGACAGATTCATTTGTCGATGTTTATGAATGGATCCGAAAGCATGAAATAAACGATTATTTTCATGTCGATGCTGAAAATGTCGATGATATTGCTCGCATTGTCCGGCTCATTACTGGAAATAGTATCGGACTGGTATTAAGTGGCGGCGGGGCAAGAGGTTTAGCGCATGTTGGTGTTATTCGTGCTCTGGAGCAAGCCAAAATTCCGATTGATATTATTGGTGGCACTAGTGCGGGATCTTTAATTGCCGGTGCTTATGCGATGGGTTGTGGTTCGCATGAAATTGAGCGACTCTGTAATCAATTTTTGAGCAGCGGAAGTCGTTTTGATATCACTTTTCCCTACGTGTCATTAACCACTGGACGCAGCTTAGTTCGCGTTTTGAAAAATATTTTCGGGACTCGACGGATTGAAGAATTACGCACTCGAATGTTTAGCATCGCATCCAATATTACTAAAAATGAAATCGTTGTGTTTGACACTGGCCCGCTTTGGGAAGCCTTACGTGCTAGTATTTCATTACCTGGAATTTATCCACCCGTTTTTAAAAAGGGCGATTTATTAGTCGATGGTGCTGTTCTGAATAATTTGCCGGTCGATATTATGAATAAAAAGTTTAACGCCGGAAAAGTGATAGCATCCTTGGTGCTGATGGAAAGCGACAGATATAAATCGACTATTGTTGCTGATACATTATCCGGTTGGCAGGTGCTTAGTAATAAATTAAATCCTTATGCGAAAAAAATGCATGTGCCTCGTATTGATACCATTTTAATGCGCACCATGATTTTAAATCAATTGCAGCACCAACTGGCACAAGCAGATCAAGCTGATTTTTCATTTTTATTAAATCTTGGAAATTATGGTTTGATGGATTTTAAGGAATACAAAAATGTAATTGAAGAGGGGTATCGTCAGGCCATAGAACTTTTAAAGGATATAGACATCAATAAACTTTAACCAGAAAATAGAAAATTCATTGCTTTCTACTTGATTTTAATGGCAAAATGGTGACTGCTGTCCCAGAACCTGGATATAAAATATGTCTGAAGCTTCGCTTGCTATTGAGAATGGTACGCTGATATGCCAGGGCCCTTGGATCGCACGTTCTTTGTCAAAGGCCGAAAATCGGGTTAATGAACTCCTTGAACATCATAAAATCAAACAAATCGATGGCAGCGGCATTATCGAGCTCGACAGCGCTGGTGCTTTAATTCTCCAAATAATTGCCAAAAAAATTCAGCCAGAAGGTGAAATTACTATTCTGGGCTTGAAAAAACACCAGCAAAATTTATTTAACCTAGTCAAACAACAAGAAGAAAAATTGGAAAGTTCGCCAGTAATTTCTGAAAGTAAAGATCCTTTTTACGTGGTCGGGCGCTGGGCCTATGATAAATATTTACAGACCTTATATTTTATTAGGTTTATAGGAGAAGTCGCTCTAAGCTTTTATGCTTCTGTAAAACAACCAAGAAAAATTCAATGGCGTGCTACCTTAAACTCCGTTGACGTCACGGGTTACCAAGCCTTGCCGATTGTTGCCCTAATGTCATTTTTAATCGGTGTGGTATTGGCTTATCAATTAGCGGATCAACTAAAAGTCTATGGAGCAGATATTTTTATTGTGGATGTCACAGGCATCGCCATTTTGCGGGAATTCGGACCTTTAATAACTGCGATTATTGTTGCCGGAAGAACTAGCACTTCTTTTGCTGCTTTAATTGGTACCATGAAAGTGAATGAAGAAATCGATGCCATGCGTGCCATGGGCTTATCACCCGTCGAACGTCTCGTTTTGCCTCGTATATTCGGCATTTTAATTGCTTTGCCCTTATTAGTGGTGTGGGCGGATGTGTTTGGAATATTAGGGAGCATGGTCATGTCGAATAACATGCTCCACATAGGTTTTTACGCTTTTTTAGATCGATTTCAGTATGCCGTGGAATTAAAACAATATATTTTGGGGCTTATAAAAGCGCCTTTTTATGCAATGATTATTGCAGGGGTTGGCTGTTTCCAAGGACTTCAAGTTGAAATGAGTGCAGAAAGTGTTGGTTACAAAACCACAAAAGCGGCTGTTCAAGCAATATTTTTAATTATCATCGCCGATGCTGCCTTTTCTGTAATTTTTAACGAGATGGGATATTAAGTATGGCGGATGAGCCAGACAATATTATTGAAATTAAAAATTTGCGCAATTATTTGGGCGGACATTGGGTGCACGATGGTGTTAATCTCGATGTCAAGCGCGGCGAAATTATCGCGATTATTGGTGCCAGCGGTTGTGGAAAAACCACCTTACTTCGAACGATTTTAATGCTGCAACGTCAAACCGAAGGGGAAATAAAAGTTTTTGGGCTAAATATTTTGAAATGCTCCTATAAAGAAGAAGAAAGCATTCGAGCGCGATGGGGCGTTATGTTTCAGAGTGGAGCTTTGTTCAGTTCCCTTTCTGTCCTCGAAAATGTGATGTTTCCGATTGAGCATTACACGCATTTATCGGTTTCTTCTCAAAAAGAAATTGCCACTTTAAAACTTTCATTGTCGGGTCTTGAGATTGCAGCAGGGGCGAAGCGTCCCTCGGAGTTAAGCGGCGGAATGCGAAAACGCGCGGCAATGGCTCGAGCCATCGCCCTGGATCCGGAGCTTATTTTCCTGGATGAACCAACTGCGGGTCTTGATCCCCACAGCTCCGATGAACTCGACGAATTGATCTTAAATTTAAGGGACAATTTGGGTATAACCTTTGTGATGGTCACTCACGATATCGACACTCTGTGGCGCGTTCCTGACCGAGTGGTTTTTCTTGGTGAAGGAAAAGTCTTGGCAGCGATGCCTATGCCTGAAATAATAAAGCATGAGCATCGCCTGATTCGTGATTATTTTAGTGGCCCACGATTTAAGGTGCGTGAAAAACTAGAAAGGGGTAGTGAAGGTGGAGTCTAAAGTCAATTATACCGTAGTGGGTGTTTTTGTCGTTGCCTTGAGCATTGCGATGGTATTGATTTTTTTGTGGCTTTCCACCATGCGAAATGAAAAAGCTTATAAAACCTATTTGTTATATGTGAATGAAAATGTAACGGGTTTAGCGGTTCAAAGTCCTATCCGTTATAATGGGGTGCCGGTGGGTTTTGTGAAGGCCATCGAATTGGATCCGCAAAATGCCCAACTCGTAAAAATTATTTTGCGTATAGAAGTGGGAACGCCAATTACAACGAGCACGGTTGCCGTATTGCAATTGCAAGGCATTACGGGCGTGATGTATGTGGGTTTAAAAACCACGGCTGTTGATGCGCCCTTGTTGCAACCAGAGCCTGGTGAAAAATATGCGATTATTCCAACTCACCCATCTTTTTTGGTTCAGATCAGTGAAGTGCTACCAGAGGTTACCAAAAGCATTAAAAAAATTGGGGCCTCCATTAATAAATTATTGGATGAGAAAAATCAAAAGTCCATAACAGAAAGCTTGGAAAATATTCGGAAAATTACCAAGACCTTTGCCGATAATTCCAAAAATTTGGATGAGTCCATAGTGTCACTTAAAAAGACATTGAAAAATACGGCAAAAGCTAGTGAAAGTTTACCGGCGGCCGTCAAAAATGTAAGCGATGCAGCGAAAGAGGCTAGGGCTACGTTTGCCGGTGGTAAAGTGGCTGTGCAGAATTTCTCGAATCAAATTATGCCATCGGCACAAACGGCGATACAAAATTTGTCGCATGCCGCACAGAGTGTGAATCAACTCACGGATCAGCTTGAGCAAAATCCTTCTATGCTGATTCGTGGTAAAGCACCCGCGCCTAAGGGACCAGGAGAATAATCGTGTTCACCATTAGAATTATTTTTATTTTATTTGTTGCAGCCGCGTTAAGTTCCTGCGGCCCTGCAAAAGTGCCGGATATTTCGAGTTATGTGATTAGTGGACAAGCCTTGCAAGCCAATCGTCCTGTTTCAAGAACGAATAAAACCTTGTTGGTGGCAACTCCCACAGCGAGCTCCGGTTACGACACTTCGAAAATGATTTATGTACAAATACCTTATAAATTGCGCTCATTTGCCACGAATCGCTGGGTGGCTCCGCCATCACAAATGCTGATGCCTATGATTGCGCAAAGCATTCGAAATCGTGGCTATTTTCGTGCGGTGGTAACGCCGCCTTATTCTGGCAATACGAATTATATTTTGACTGTAAATTTATTAGCACTAGAGCAAGACTTTTATCAACCCACCAGTGTGGTTCGCTTGGTCATGCAAGCAACGCTAACAAACTCCCAAACCGGCCAAGTGCTAGCCAGCCGCCGTTTTGTGCAGCTCTCAAGAGCCCCAGAAAATAATCCTTATTCGGGCGTCTTAGCCACAAACCGAGCCGCGGCAAAAATAAGCCGAGAAATCGCCGCTTTTGTGCTTCGGCATTCCTAGTTCGTGGATCGCCTTTGCGCGATAGTTCATCCTGGAAGAGCCTTCCAGGATGAACTACCGTTGGGCAAATTAGTTCAAATTAGCTATTGATAATCTAATTAGACTTTTGTAATCTAAAGCAATCTAATTGGGGGGCTTATGAGCAAAGATATATGGCATTATCATCGAAAAGCACTAGCTCAGCAGGTGCTGGGGATGTTCGAATCGGGTATGTCCAATGCCTTGGTCTTTTTTGCCCCCCGTCGAATGGGGAAAACGGAATTTTTAAGGAAAGATATTCAACCGCTTGCCGAAAAAAGAGGATGGCGTACTTTTTATTTTAGCTTTTTAGATACTGGTATAAAGGCAAAAAGTGAATTCACCCAAGCTATTGCTGACTTTGCCGAAAACAACAGATCACAGGTAAAGGGAGTATTGAGCCGGATAAAAAAAATTACGGGTGGTGCAGCGGGTTTCAAGGCTGGCATTGAATTGGGTCCTAAGAAAAAAGTGAAAATGGAGCCTAAAAAAATAATTGGCGCGCTAGCAAAGCAAGGCAAAATACTTTTTCTAATGGATGAGGTGCAAACGCTTGCGCAAAACAAAAAAAATGATGAATTTATTGCCGGATTGCGGACGGCATTAGATATGCATAAAGATAACGTGAAAACTATTTTTACGGGATCATCGCGCGATGGACTTAGACGGATGTTTTCCGAGAGCACAGCCCCTTTTTTTCACTTTGGGCAAAATCTCCCATTTCCAGAGCTGGGTAGAGAATTTACGGATCATTTAGGTAATATTTTTCAGAAGGCTACTCAGCGCACACTGGATTTGGATGTCTTATGGGAAGTTTTTTTGGAGATGGAAAAAGTCCCACAGCTTGCCCGCTCATTGGTGGAGCGACTGGCACTAAATCCAAATATGGCCATCAAAGAAGCCAAAACGGAGTTACTGTCGGATATATTAAATGACAGAGCTTTCGAGCAAATGTGGGAGAATTGTTCCTTGGTAGAGCAGTTAATTTTGATCGAAATCGCGGAAGATGGTGGAGAAATATTCAGTGAAAAAACCAGAAATAAATTTTCTAAAAAATTAGGAATGACAGAGTTACCCGTTGCCAAAATACAATCTGCTACACGTACACTTGCACGCAAATTACTAATAGGTCGGTCCCCTCTGCGTGGTCACTATTTTATCGATGATCCCAATTTCAAAAGTTGGATACAGAAAAATCTCACCCAATAAATCAATTGGGGGAGAATTGGAATTCTCCCGCATTGATTTTGAGCGAAGGGAAAGGTTTAACTTTTTGGGAAGGTGAACTGACAATTTTTCAGATCGGTCACTGAAGGTTTTCCGCAGGCATAATCTTTGTGTTCATCGCTGAATTTCCACGCAGAATCCTTGCCGGAATCATCTTTTATGTCCTTATTGACTTCGATTTTAGCATTTTGGTCTGAAACAAAAGCCACCCACTTATCGTCGCTGGAACGATAAACACAAGCAATTCTTTTGTGGGCGGGTGAGAATACCGCGCCACCAAAATTTTTACCCTCTATCGTTACTTTATCATCTAATTTTGCAGTGGATTGCCAGCCGGGTTGCTGATCAGAATACCAAATGCCCTTGTCATTTTTTTTAAATTCAGTAGGGCAAGTGAAATTGTCTGCAAGAGCAGTGATCGAAAATCCAAGTGTAATTACAGAAGCCGAGAGAATAAGCGTTTTCTTAAATTGCATTTTTTTAATTCCTCATGAATAAAGTTCCTTAGAAGCCAAATGCTGACTTCGCAAATACATTACCATATCTAATTTAAAAAGTTAAACCTGATTAAAATTCATACAATCTCAAGTCAATTGTAGGTAGAGGGGAATTCACGAAATTACTTTGTATTTTCTAATTTGTTCTTGTGATTCCCACGGCCAAAGATACAGCCGTAGGGCAGGGTGTTGATGGTTTGGCTCCCTTAGGTAATTTTGCCCAAATAAATATAAATGTGGTTTGAGGATTTAGGTTGAAAGTCGTTGCGCTAAAAGTCACGCCCGCTGATGACTTAAGAGTCAACTGATAAGTCCTATTTTGTCCAGGGGGTAGAACCAAAGTAAACTTCAAATTGTCGGAAGTTTTTGACATCCAAAGATTACAAAGCCTATTTGACATTCTTTCATTCACAGTAACGAGTCGCGTGTAAGTATGGGTCCAACCATATACGGGGTCTGATACCGTAAGTTCGAGATAGGGAGGGTCGGGAGGAGAGGTGGTATTGGGAGTAGAATAGGCGACAGTTGTAAGCAAGAAAGCCGAAACACTGATCATTAATAAGCCTTTTTTATTCAACATGGCGACCACCCCTTAATCCAATTTGTCTAAAGAAAATATAGTATATAAACAAATAATTTCCAGACTTTCTCAGAATTTAGAATGGAAACTCTTTCTCCTCCTCTTGAGTCGGAGGTAAATATAGTGTTCAATAGCTCGCTTGCGAGAGTGGCGAAACTGGTAGACGCGCTGGATTTAGGTTCCAGTGGGGTAACCTGTGAGAGTTCGAGTCTCTCCTCTCGCACCATTAATCATTTGAGGAATTCACATGCAAGTAGTTATTGAGAAATTATCCGGTTTACAACGACGTTTAAAGATCACAGTCGAGAAAGAACAGGTTGCAAAGGCTTATCAAGAAAAGCTGAAAAAGGTAGCCAAAACCGCTTCCATTAAAGGCTTTCGTCCTGGCAAAGCGCCAATGGATGTTATTGAGGGTCGTTACACCAAGGCCATATGCCAAGAATTAGCCGGTGATCTCATGCAGGAAAGCTTTGATGGGGCGCTTAAGCAGCACGATCTGAAAATGGCTGGCCAGCCTCAAGTGAACCCAAAACCGCTTGTCCCCAATGAGGATTTTGAATACGAAGCTACTTTTGAAGTCTATCCTGAAATTAGCTTAAAGGATTTCGATGGCGTTTCGTTTGAAAAAATCGTTTCTGAAATTGCAGCAGATGACTTGGATAAAGTGGTCGATAAAATTCGCGCCAAACATGCCGAGTGGACTTCCGTTACTCGCGCCTCAAAAGACGGTGACAAGGTCAAAATCGACTTTGAAGGATTTGTTGATGATAAGGCCTTTGAGGGCGGAAAAGCAGAGCATTTTGAATTAGAACTGGGTTCCAAGCAAATGATTCCTGGATTTGAAGAGGGCATAGTGGGGAAAAATCCTGGCGATAAATTTGATATCAAAGTGAATTTCCCGGAAAAATATCCCGTTCAAGATTTAGCTGGAAAAGAAGCTATCTTTAAAATTACGCTTCATGAAGTGAAGGAACCTCTGTTACCGCCAATCGATGAAGAATTTTTGAAAAAAGTTGGGTTTGCTGATAAGTCTGCAGAAGATTTTAAAGATCATGTGAAAAAAAGCATGCAAAAAGAACTGGAGCAATTGGTAGAGAATAAATTTAAGGCTCAAGTTTTTGAAAAATTACTCTCCCTGAATGCCATTGAAATTCCAGAGGCCTTAATTAAATCCGAAATTGCCAATTTACAAAATATGGCACGTAGCCAAATGGCCATGCAGCAGGGTAAAAAAGAATTGCCGCACATCGATTTGCCGAGTGAGCCTTTTCAAGAACAGGCGAATAAACGCGTTTCATTAGGCCTTTTAGTGGGCGAAGTGATCCGCATGAATGAAATAAAAGCTGATGTGGAAAAAGTTCGCGAAAAAGTAAAAGAAATGGCGAAGGCCTATCCAAACGCAGACCAGATCGTCGAAATGTATTATCAAAATGAAAACTTAATTAACCAAATTGAATCCTTGGTATTAGAAGAGCAGGCTATCGCCAAATTGCTTGAAAATGCTAAGATTCAAGAAAAACCACTCAATTACGAAGCCTTCGTAGAGTGGGTTCAACAAGGAGGTGATGAATTATGAGTTATTTAGTTCCGATGGTGGTAGAGCAAAGCTCACGGGGTGAGCGCGCTTATGATATTTATTCGCGGCTTTTAAAAGAACGCATTATTTTTATGGTGGGTCCTGTCGAAGAAAACATGGCGAATTTGATTATTGCACAGTTGCTTTTTTTGGAATCCGAAAATCCCAATAAAGATATCTCACTTTATATCAATTCTCCTGGCGGGGCTGTTTCGGCGGCTTTAGCGATCTACGACACGATGCAATTTATTAAGCCAGATGTCAGCACCCTTTGCATTGGTCAGGCGGCTAGCGCTGGAGCCTTTTTACTGGCCGGTGGCGCCGCGGGAAAGCGTCACTGCCTACCCCACTCCACCGTGATGATTCATCAAGTGTTGGGCGGCTTTCAGGGCCAGAATACCGATATTCAGATTCATGCGGCAGAAACCAAGCGCGTTGGGGACTTGTTAAATCATTTGTTGGCCAAACACACAGGCCAGCCGATGGACATTATCGAGAGAGACACCAACCGGGATAACTTCATGCATCCTGAGCAAGCTAAGGCCTATGGTCTGATTGATTCGATCTTTACGCACCGGGATTAGGATTTCTCAACTATAATAAGGGTATTGAAGTGGTGGTTTTTGCCCCCATATT
This sequence comes from uncultured Gammaproteobacteria bacterium, assembly GCA_963711375.1. GTDB lineage: Bacteria > Pseudomonadota > Gammaproteobacteria > Coxiellales > Coxiellaceae > CAVQDV01. The sequence goes on along the minus strand of CAVQDV010000005.1, from coordinate 6,661 downwards.
ACCCTAGTATCGGTATACTATGAGGTCCATATGAGTCAAGATAAAGCACAAACGCTGTATTGCTCCTTCTGCGGGAAGAGCCAGCATGAGGTTCAAAAGCTAATTGCGGGTCCATCCGTGTTCGTTTGTAATGAGTGCGTGGCCCTCTGTAATGATATTATTCGCGAAGAAGAAATGGCTCAGGCCACCCTAGGGGATCAGGCCAAATTACCCAAACCTCAAGAAATTCACAAGCAGTTGGATCAATATGTCGTTGGTCAAAACTATGCGAAAAAGGTGCTTTCGGTTTCCGTTTACAATCACTACAAAAGGCTTCGTCACAAGAGCAAAGACGATGTTGAAATTGCAAAAAGTAATATTTTACTGATTGGTCCTACCGGATCGGGTAAAACCCTATTGGCAGAAACCTTAGCTCGAATTTTAAATGTGCCTTTTGCGATAGCCGATGCCACGACTTTAACGGAAGCAGGCTATGTGGGTGAAGATGTTGAAAATATCATCCAAAAATTACTGCAAAAATGCAATTACGATGTCGAAAAAGCTCAAACCGGAATTATTTACATCGACGAAATTGATAAAATTTCGCGTAAATCCGACAGCCCATCCTTAACACGTGACGTATCAGGCGAAGGCGTTCAACAAGCGCTGCTTAAATTAATTGAGGGCACCGTTGCGGCTATTCCTCCACAAGGTGGACGTAAACATCCGCAGCAAGAATATTTGCATGTGGATACTTCCAATATTTTATTTATTTGCGGTGGTGCTTTTGCTCGATTTGGATAAAATTATTCAAGGTCGAACCGAACAAACCGGAATTGGATTTTCGGCCCAAGTGAAAAACGAAGAAAAGTCCGTGGTCTACACAGAATTAATGCGCCAAGTTCAACCAGAAGATTTAATTAAATTTGGATTAATTCCTGAATTTATTGGTCGACTACCGGTTGTTGCGGTTTTGGATGAATTGGATGAAGAAGCCTTGGTGCGAATTTTATCCGAGCCGAAAAATGCGCTTACCAAGCAATATGCAAAATTATTTGAATTGGAAGGTGTCGAAATTAATTTCCGTGAAAAGGCACTTCGCGAAATTGCGCTTCAAGCACTCAAACGCAAATCGGGTGCGCGAGGATTGCGTTCTATTGTCGAAAATACCTTGCTCGATCTCATGTACGAATTACCCTCTATTCCAGGCTTAAGAAAAGTGGTGATCGATGAGAACGTAGTTAAAGGGGAGGCCAATCCTTTGTACATTTATGAGAACGATCAAAAAGAAAGTGCGGCATAATTTATAAATAAAGGGGAAGCCAATGCCTAAGGAAAATGAAAAAGAAAAAAATTATCCACTCTTACCATTGCGTGATGTTGTGGTTTTTCCGCATATGGTTATTCCTTTATTTGTTGGACGTGCCGACTCGATTCGATCCTTAGAAGAGGCGATGGCTGAAGATAAGCAAGTTTTTTTGCTGGCTCAAAAAGAAGCTGCCGTCGACACACCAAAAGAAGAAGATCTTTACCGAATTGGTACGCTGGCGACGATTTTACAATTGCTGCGCCTACCCGATGGCACCGTGAAAGTCTTAGTGGAAGGTGCAAGACGTGCTAAACTCATCCAATTTATTAAAAACGACCAAGTTATCTCGCGCCATTATCGAAATGATTGATGACGCTGAGCCCGAACCGGCTGGTGAAATTGAAGGAATGATGCGCGGTGTTATATCGCAATTTGAGGCACTTGTTAAAGCCAATAAAAAAATTCCGCCGGAATTATTAGTCTCATTAGCGAGCATAGAAGATCCGTGGTCGATTGGCCGATACTGTTGCCGCGCACATGACCATTAAAATTGATTCACGCCAACACATTCTCGAAACCATTCCTATCCAGGAACGCTTAGAATTATTGCAAAAATTATTGATTCAAGAGCTTGAAATAATTGATGTCGATAAGCGCGTTCAAGGACGCGTGAAGCAACAAGTGGAAAAAAGTCAGCGCCAGTATTATTTAAGCGAAAAAATAAAAGCCATTCAACAAGAATTAGGTGAGTTAGGCGAAGAGGGCGGTGCTCCGATGAAATTTCATCAGCTCGTGAAAAATATCAAAGAAGCTCATATGCCAAAAGAGGCGCATGAAAAAGCTATGCAAGAAGTGAGCAAATTAAAAATAATGCCAGCCATGTCTGCCGAAGCGACCGTAGTGCGGAATTATCTTGAGGCTTTGGTTGCGAGTGCCCTGGAAAAAACATTCAGTAAAGTCAATGAAGATATCTTAAGCGCAGAGAAAATTTTAGATGCCGATCATTATGGGCTAAAAGAAGTGAAAGAGACGAATTTTAGAATATCTTGCGGTTCAGCAGCGAGTTCGAAAATTAAAGGGTCCTATTTTATGTTTGGTGGGTCCCCCTGGTGTTGGTAAAACATCTTTGGGCCAATCGATTGCCAATGCCACTGGCCGTAAATTTATTCGAATTTCCTTAGGTGGGGTTCGAGATGAAGCTGAAATTCGTGGTCACCGTCGTACATATATCGGTGCGATGCCCGGTAAAATTATTCAAAAAATGATGAAGGCAAAAGTTCGAAATCCCTTATTTATGCTGGATGAAGTGGATAAAATGGCCATGGATTTTCGTGGCGATCCAGCTTCCGCATTGTTAGAAGTATTAGATCCTGAGCAAAATAATAAATTCAACGATCATTATTTAGAAGTGGATTATGATTTATCGGATGTGATGTTTATTGCGACCGCGAACAGTTTGAATATTCCAGCGCCTTTATTAGATCGTATGGAAGTCATTCGTTTAGCCGGTTACACCGAGGACGAAAAATATCATATTGCCGAAAAATATTTAATTTCAAGACAAATGGAAGCTTCTGGATTGCGCAAAAATGAATTAACGGTTTCAGAATCCGCGGTGCGAGAGATTATTCAACGCTATACCCGAGAAGCGGGTGTGCGTAATTTGGAGCGGGAAATTTCAAAATTATGTCGTAAGGTGGTGAAAGAAGCCGTGAAGAGAAAAACGCCGGCGGCCGAAAAAACCTACCATATTTCGCATCGAAATATCGAAAAATATTTGGGTGTGCCACGATTTCGATTTGGCCTGGCTGAGGCGAATGATGAAGTGGGACAAGTTACCGGTTTGGCGTGGACTGAAGTCGGAGGAGAATTATTACGCATTGAAGCACAGGTAGTGGGTGGAAAAGGAAAATCCCTCTACACCGGAAGTCTGGGCACTGTCATGCAAGAATCGATAAATGCAGCCATGACCGTGGTTCGCAGTCGGATTGATATGTTTGGTCTTGATGATCAATTCTTCCAAGAACATGATTTTCACATTCATGTTCCCGAAGGTGCTACCCCTAAAGATGGTCCGAGTGCAGGTGTTGGAATGTGCACGGTTTTGGTTTCTGCCATCACGAAACTACCGGTGCGTGCCGATGTGGCCATGACGGGAGAAATTACACTCCGTGGTGAAGTGCTGCCGATTGGGGGCTTGAAAGAAAAATTATTAGCCGCCCTAAGGGGTGGAATTAAAGATGTCATTATCCCTGAGGAAAACTTTAAAGATCTCAAGGAAATTCCGAAAGAAGTGACGGAGAAAATGAAAATTCATCCTGTGCGATGGATTGATCAGGTATTAGAAATCGCTTTAACCCGTCTCCCTTCAACCTTTGTGAAAGTCGTGCATCCTCCTTTCATGGAAGCAAAAAAGAAGCGAGCTTTTAAATCGGATCAACAAGGAACTCATTAAGTGCAATTAACCCAAGATTCGAATGAAATGATTCAGGCGGCTGAATATGCCTTAAAATTAGCCCAGCAAAAAGGGGCGACGGCAGATATTGCGATGCAGAGGGACAAGGGTTTTTCAGTTTCTGCTCGGGCGGGTGATGTCGAAAATGTCGAACATATTTTAGAAAAAGGGTTGGCCCTCACAGTCTATGTGCAAAATCGTACGGGTTCTGCCAGCTCTACAGATTTTTCGAAGAGCTCGGTTGAAGCGACGGTGGAAAAAGCTTATTCCATTGCGCAATTTACGGGTGTTGATCCCTTTGCTGGTTTGGCCGATTCTGAAGATCTTGCGAGAAATTATCCCGATCTTGAACTCTATCATCCTTGGTCCATTACCACTTCCGATGCCATTCAAATGGCCATTGAATGCGAATTAAATGCACGCGCTTTAGATCCTAGAATTCAAGATTCAGAAGGCGCTTCGGTCAACTCTTTCGAAACGACTCGATTATTTGCTAATACCGACAATTTTTTAGGCTATTATTCCAGCACTTCTCACTCAATTAGTTGCAGCCTGGTGGCCGAAGAAAAAGGCGAAAAACAGCGAGATTCTGATTATAGTAATTCACGGATACCGGGGCATTTAGACCCTATTTCTGAAATTGGAAAACGCGCCGCTCAAAAAGCCCTGTCGCGTTTAGGTGCCCGTAAAATTGATACTCAGTCCTGCCCTGTGATTTTTCAAGCGGACGTCGCAAAAGGAATATTGGGCGCCTTTATCGGTGCCGTGAGTGGCGGTAATTTATATCGTGAAAGTTCTTTTTTATTAAATCGAATTAATACCAAGGTTTTCCCGGATTTTATTAATATTTATCAAAGGCCCCATTTATTAACTGGATTGGGTAGCGCGCCCTATGACACCGATGGTGTTCGCACCGAAGATCGGCATTATATTCAAAATGGGGAATTAGTCAGCTATGTGTTAGGCACCTATTCTGCTCGAAAATTAAATTTAAAAGGCACTGGAAATTCTGGTGGTGTTTATAATTTAGGTATCACGGATAGCGGTTTGAATTTTAAAGAATTGCTGAAAAAAATGGATCGTGGATTATTGATCACTGAACTTATGGGTCAAGGCGTGAAATTAATTACTGGCGATTATTCGCGAGGGGCCTCGGGTTTTTGGGTAGAAAATGGCGAAATTCAATTCCCGGTTTTTGAAATTACCGTCTCGGGCAATCTCAAAGACATGTTCTCTCAAATAGTTGCCGTAGGCAACGACATCGATCACCGAGGCAATGTCCTCACCGGCTCCATTTTAATCGAAAATATGACCATAGCCGGAAATTAAGTTCCTCCTCTTCTCTAGCTAACTCTATGTTCAGGAGTTCCCGCTAAAGCGGGAACTCCTTCCTGGTTTTAACGCTGGCGCGGTGGGAAACCCACCGCTGGCGCTCAGGGAGAGCCTTGCTCCCCCTGAGGACCCCCAGCTTTTTGTAGTAATTCCCGCTTTAGCGGGAATTACTGCTCTATATTTAGCGTTAACCAGCCATATGCTATAATTTCTAAGTAATAGCCCCAAAAGAACGGAGTGTCGGTATTCAAGTAAAAGGTAAGGACACCTCATGCTATGAACAATAAAGTAAACGATGAAGAGCCCTTGCGAGATGCGTTAGTTGATGCACCTTCTGAACCCATCGCGGTAATTGGGATGGGTTGCCGTTTTCCTGGTGGGGCTGATAATATCCAGGAATTTTGGAAATTACTCGAGCGTGGTGGTGATGCCATTGTTGAAGTGCCTTCTAGCCGTTGGGAGGCTGAGCAGTATTATGATCCGGATCCTTTAGCCCCCAGTAAAATGTTGACAAAGCTCGGGGGTTTTTTAGATATTGATCTTAGTGAATTTGATGCAGATTTTTTTGGCATAAGTCCCCCACAGGCTGAGTATTTGGATCCGCAGCATCGCTTATTATTGGAAGTGAGCTATGAAGCCATTCTGTCCACCGGTATAGCGCCAGAATCCTTAAAAAACAGCTTGACCGGTGTATTTGTTGGCATCTGTTCTCACGAATATTCTGATTTACTCATGTCTAAAAATGATCCTGATATTATGTATTCCTATGCTGTGACTGGGAACACTTCCAGCACGGCGACAGGCAGAATTTCATTTTTCTTCGGCTTTCATGGACCCAATTTTGCAATCGATACGGCCTGTTCGTCTTCATTAGTGGCCATTAATCAAGCTTGCGAGAGTTTGAGAAATCGGGATGCGGACTTGGCCTTGGCTGGCGGTGTTAATGTCATGGTAAAACCCGACATAAGCATTGCTTTTTCTAAAGCCGGAATGCTCTCCCGTGATGGTCGATGTAAAACTTTCGACGCTAGTGCGGATGGTTATGCGCGTGGTGAGGGTTGCGGCATCATTATTTTAAAACGCCTGAGTGATGCTAAACGAGATGGAAATACGATTTTGGCTGTGATTGACGCCAGCGGTGTTAATCACGATGGTTCCACTAAGCGATTTGCCGTGCCAAATGCTGAAGCTCAAGAAACCTTGATGCGAAGTGTTCTCGAAAAAGCGAAATTAAAAGGTGCAGACATCGACTATCTTGAGGCTCATGGAACTGGCACGCGCCTTGGGGATCCCATTGAGGTGAGCGCCATACGTAAGGCTTACGGTGTACGAGATAGCTCGAATTTGCTTAAATTAGGCTCTGTAAAAACGAATATTGGGCATTTGGAAGGTGCCGCAGGGATTGCGAGTGTAATTAAAGTAATTCTGGCCTTACAGCATGATGTAATTCCAAAGAATTTGCATTTAAAAAAATTAAATTCACGCATACATTTAAATTTTCCCTTCAAAATCACCACAGAAAATGAACCTTGGCCAAGAAGCGAACGAGTTCGCCGTGCGGCGATTAGCTCTTTCGGATTTAGTGG
>CAVQDV010000004.1:0-80472 GCA_963711375.1 uncultured Gammaproteobacteria bacterium | reverse complement strand
TGAATATGGTTATATTCAGCAAAACAAATATAAAACATATATATGTATTTAAAAAGTATATAAACTAGTATTGACAAAATAGTCCAATGGGTGGCATACTGGGTTCAGTTATAACTGATTGATTTGTAATGGGAAGATTCGTCACTAGCCTCGTGACGAATTCTAGCTGAAGAGGGAGTTGAGCCATGACAAACACGATACTAGTTTCTAAAGGCCTTGATCACTGCTTTTCGGACATAGGCTCGTATATCGAAGAGGCCAGAAAGCATGTGGTGACTTCGGTTAATGCTGAAATGACCATCGCTTATTGGAAAATAGGGCGACGGATTGTTGACGAAGAGCAGGAAGGCCAAAAGCGTGCATCGTACGGCGGTTCCTTACTGGAAATCCTTTCTAAGAAACTTACTATGTTTTATGGTAAGGGATTTGGGGCTACAAATTTAAAATACATGCGTCAATTTTATTTGTCCTATCAAGATCGAATTTGTCACGAGCCTCGTGACGAATTGAATATGAATACATTCAACCCCAATTTAAGCTGGACTCATTACCGAATATTGATGCGGGAATCGCGCGAGCCCGTTCGAGCCTTTTACGAAATAGAGGCGGCGAAGAATTGTTGGTCAACCCCAGAGCTTGAGCGCCAAATGGGCAGCTTATTCACCCCATGCCGGGATAGCCTCAAAAAGTAACACCAGTGACTATTTTTTGAGGCTATCCCGGCATGGGGTGAATTAGCGAGAAATTATTCTTTACAATAGGGACGAGTCCATATAAGTTTCCATATGTGGCCACCTAGAATGGTCGGGCTTTTTTATGGAAAGCCTGGGTGAACGATTGCTGAGAGAGGTAGAGTCAAATGCGAGTATTTGTTCGTTATTATGTTGATGACATGAAAAGGTGTAATGTAGTTCACTGTGAATCAACAGATACAGTTAATGTAATATTAACTTCTATGGTAAAGAACATAGTTGAATTTGATCCTGAATTTTATGAGTCTGCAACCCATAATGATGTTGCGAAAGGTCTATTTTTGAGACTACGTGGCTGGGAATGTAACTCTACAGATGTTATCGGTGATTTAGGTATTCAAGATGAATCAACTGTAGATCTCGTACATAGAATTGGAGGCATTCACCATGTGCGCTTTAAAGATCGTCCCTTAGCGTCGGCAATTACGCAGACTTTTTGGTACCGCAATATTTACAATGAAAAAAGAGACTATGTAATGGCAAGTCTCGTCTTAAAAAATTTAATGCAATATTCGAGACTCAGAAGAGCGGCAAGAATAATGGGGCAAGCGATCAGACATAATATTCGCGAGCCTGATAACTTCAATAAACTAAACATATTACCAACGGAATTAATCATACTAATTACTGCATTGATTGTACGTGATTCAAGTTATTTCAAGCATGCTCGAAAAGTTGTTGAGTATAATTTTGATAAGCCAGAAATACCGGCGCTCGGTCTTACCAAATGATAGAAGCGTTTTATATTTCCGTCATAATGTTAGCGATGACCGCAGCAGGATCTTCAACATCATCAATAGCTCCGCGAAGTAGCATAGTATGATGGCACTGTCCCCGTAGAGTAATTTTAGAAACACAAGCACCACGCTCTTTTAATTTTAGATAATATTTTTCAGAATGGTGTCCGCTCAATAAACAATCCAAAAGGGCCCAGGACTACCGAAGCTGCGACCAGGTGCCACTTCGATATTGACCGCGCAATAAACTACACAAACTCTTCTTCTTTGATAACCTCAATCGCTTGATTCTCACCTAAAACTGCAGAATTTTCCACCGTAATTCCAAGCCGTGTACTCAAATCCAAAGGGAAAAGCCCATATGGGTTAAGATGTGAATGAAACAGCACGTTCAGAGCGCGTTTATCTTCCGGCGTTAGAACATCCCGCCATTCTGGTCGCGATAAAATACTCTGAAAAATGACCGTGTTGCCGTATGCCATACATGCTTGCAGTAAATGGAGGCATACAATTGCTAACTCCTGATCGCGTCTGATATTTGTGGATATTTCGCCGAGTTTACCATAAAAAATAAATCCCATGATGCTGTTGAGACGTTCAACAACATTTTGTGCTTCGTGTACTTCAATTCGTAATTCCTCGATCATTAAATAAGGACACAAGAAATTGGTTTTTCCGATTTTTCCAATTTCAACAATGGTTTTGTATATTGGATGTTGGTAATTATCACTACTAAATCGCTTCACAAAAACATCGGGTTCCATCGTTCCGATTTTTAATGCCACCGCATACTTAACGACTTCATCGTAATGATTTTCAATTAATTTCCAATCAATAGAGTCTTTTAATATTTTTTCTAAATTTTGATACCCACTTTTTTTACTCGCAGATGGGTAATATAATTTCTGCTCATGGATATTTTTAAGTCTTGGCAATAAATCAAAACCTAATAATTCTCCGATACCAAATCCAAGTGTACTTTGTCCGTGTGTATCCATATAAGCTTTATTAATTTCCATCTTCGTGCAATGATCCAATATGCCTTTAATCATTGATCCAACTTCTGATGATGAGCACGTTTTTAATTGAGAATAAATACACAGGGCTTTTTTCTCAACATGCCAATATACCATCACGCCACGACCTTTGTACCGTGCATGAAATTCCACCATTAAATTCTGATCCCATAGACTTATTTTTTTGGAATCGCATGCAACACCGGTTGTTGCAATCCCCCATATGCGCGGATCGCGAGTTTCAAGATTTTTATTAATAACCTCGACGATTGCTTGTCTAACGGCTTCAACAGTAATATATCGACGTTTGACGTATTTTAAATCTGCGTACTTCACATCGTCATTTGAAGCACTAATGCATTTTAGTCCTGTATTTGTACCAATACCATAAAAACACAACAATAATCGAAATTGTAATGTTTCTCTCGATAGATTTTCTCGGGTTGCAGATGAATGAAATTTTCTGGTAAGCCCAATATCAAGTTCAGATTCTTTCAGCACGTCAATTAAACTAATGGTTCCATATTCTTTTTTAATCTCCACGTGTAATTTCTTTATATTAGGTGGCTCCGCTTGTGGATCATAAGGTGATATTTTTATGTGGCCACCATTTTTATCAGTAATTTCAACCTTCTCGTTTGTCAAAATATTATTATTTAATGCCTTCAAGCTTTCGTGCAATTGTTTTTTCCGTGGCTCAATAAAATCACGGGCATGAATCGGTAGGCCCAATAAATTATAATAATGCTCACGCTTCTCTTCGAAATCCTTAGGTAAATCATCGTGTGGATTTCTATAGCGCAAGGCACCTTCAATCCAAATCATTTTACAACCAAGCTGTCTTCGAAGTTCTTGTAAAACAGCAATCTCATAATTAATACGATGGGTTTTTTTGCTGCCGTTCTCATTAAAAATAACCAATCCATCCCATTCACTTGAAATTACATTTTTAATTGGAGCCAAAACTTTTTTCTGATAATAGCGGTCAGATGAATCACGATTTTCAATTATTATTTTGATAGCTTCTAATAATGGCTTGCTCTCGTTTATATTTGTTTCAAATACAAACCCCTCAAGTAGCGTTAATAATATTGTTCTGTGGGCGTGTGAGTACATTGAATACATTTTTTTATGCACTTGTTGTTCGTACCATTTTCCTTTTGAATTATGCTCTTTAATAATTTCGCTCAGAGTTTCTTTTGGGACTGTTGGGTAAATTTCTTCTTGAATAATGCCCGAGGGCTTTTCTATTGAGATCATGGAAAGCAGGCACAAGATGTCGAATTTACCATTAACACGCTTTACTTCCGAGAGTATTTTTTTATCGACAAAATTTTCCGACGATGTTCGAATTTTATGTATTAGCTGCATTAATAAATCAGCCAAGCTATCGGTGAGGAGCTGTGAGCGAAAATAACAAAACAAAGAAAATATTCCGTATCGAATATTTGGGTTATGCCTTCTAATATTAAGCGGGTGTTTAGTTAGCACGCGCGTATAATATTTATTTATCAATTTCGCAGAAAGATTAGATAATAATGCATTTGGCAAATATAATTTCTTTAGGTGATTAACTTTTTGTATTGCAAGTGCTACATTTTTTAATTTCGCACCAGGAATATCTTGCTTTAAATGCCTAAATCTAATTTCAAATTCATTATTATCTTGCTCATCATCGTCTATTTCGGAATCATCAATCAATAACGAATCCATCATCTTTTTTGTTTTATCAGATAATTCAATATAAATTGAATCAAATAATTGATGGGCTGATTGAATATGGCGTGTGAGCTCTTTTGAGGTAAATGGCTCTATTCTTTGCGTTCTAAAATATTCATACGCATGTTCAATTCGCTGTGACTTTCTTACATTATTTAGGAACACATTTTCAATGAGCCACTCTTTTAGTTTGTCAACATCACCAAGGGTTGCTTTTTTATATCCAAGTAGATTGCGAATTTCCGTGCGAAATCTTTTGGTGCTCCGGCCTTCCCAATCAAAATCATCAATGCATGATGCTGGAACATTTAATTGATTGGCGATGCAATTTATCATCAAGCTATCGATATATTTTAAATGCTTTGGATAGTGACTTTCTAATTGGAAATATTTCAAAAGTATCGCAAAACCCAGCCTGTTTTTGTCTGAGTTTTTGGCTTGACCGAGCGTTAGTTCATCATCGCTAAGGTTAAAAATATTGTCATTACCCATATGGCTTTTTTATCACTGTATTGCTTTAACTTTTTTCCGATTTTCATTCTTCAAATAGCGATATAGTGTTGGTTTTGTAATATTAAACAATTTGCAAATTTCCATTACTGATAAATCGCCTTTATCATAGTGCTTTGTAAGCTTTTTAATTTCTTGTGTGTTTAACTGCACGGGTCTTCCACCCATGCGACCGCGTACGCGCGCTGCTTTTAATCCCGCTTGTGTGCGCTCACGAATTAATTCACGTTCAAATTGCGCAAGCGCTCCGAAAATGTGAAAAATTAATTGTCCGCCACTGGTAGTAGTGTCGATATTTTCTTGCAAACTTTTAAAACCAATACCTTTGTCATTTAATTCCTTTACGGTTTCAATGAGGTGTGCAAGCGATCGCCCCAAACGATCCAGTCTCCACACAACCAATGTGTCGCCTTTTCGCAAATGCGATATCGCAGCATGTAGACCTGGCCGCGAGGTTTTAGCGCCGCTCACAATATCTTTAAAAATATCTTCACAGCCAGCGCCTTTTAGAGCATCTTCTTGCATGCCCAAATATTGATCAGCAGTTGATACGCGAGCATATCCAATTAGCATAAATTCATTCCGATTGATTAAAGAAGGCAGGGATGGTAACGTAACCCATATCAGAGAAGCAAGTTGTATAACTCTGAATTTTTAACCGTTTTAATTACCATTAATTGACCTATATTTCTAACCAAAATGAATTTGATGTTCAGGTAATATAAACGGTCGTTTTTGTTACCGCACAAAATTTACTCGGTTTAAAGAATGGAAAGCATATTTAAAAGAGCTGTGATTAAAACTTCACCTGAAAAATATCTTGGTGTCTTGATCGTTATAATTCCCTTGTTAAATTTTCTTTCTGGGATAACATTTGATTTGCATGCGCCATCACTTCCAGCAATAGCAGCTTATTTCTCAGCACCTATTTCAGATGCCAAGAACACAATTACAATTTCATTATTTGGATTTTCGATAGGGTGTATTGTCTTTGGAAACGTGCTGGATGTTTTTGGCAGAAAGCCGGTTATTTTTGTAGGATTCTTGATATATACCACATCAAGTTTTTTTGCTCTTGCATGTCACTCAATGGAAGGCTTGCTTTTTGTTAGATTACTTCAAGGATTTTCTGTTTCCGCGCTTTCAATAGGATGTCGAACTATCATTATTGATAATTACACAGGCCATCAATTCAAGGTTGTAATGCTGTACTCTTCATTGGCTTTTGGCATTGGACCGATAGTCGCACCTTTTTTTGGCGGATTATTGCAATATCATTTTGGATGGAAAGCAAATTTCATTGCTTATGGTGTGGTATCATTTCTTTTAATGACTATTTTTATGTTATTGGTCGATGAAAGCCAGAAATCTGCTGTAAAATTTTCGATTAAAAATATTATCGGCCATTATAAAACGATTTTAGAGCAGAATGCTTTTATTTCCGGATTTTTAATTAGCGGTATTTCTGAATTTCAATTGCTAGTTTATACCACAACTGGTGCATTTATTATTGAAAACGTCTTTCATAGAACAGCCATTGCATATGGCAACAGCGCACTGCTTGTGAGCTGTGGTTATCTTTTAGGAACGTTAACAAACAGGATAATGCTTAAGCATTTCTCTACGAATAAATTAGTTCAGTTTGGTTTTGCATTGTTGTTTTTTGCGATTATGCTTGAATTATTTTTCTCAATTTACAACATATTTAATCTAATAACATTGATATTACCAATTGCTTTAATTGGTTTTGCAAATGGATTTATTTTTATCAATATATTTTCAGCTTGTCTTCACCTTACCAAGGCGGCGGCGGGAATTGCAACCGCACTTTTTACATCTGCCGCTCTATTGATTGGTGCGATAGGAACAGGAATTATCAGCCATATTCCAGCAGTTTCGTTAACACATCTTTTTGGAATATTTTTTGTTTCATTTATGTTACAAATTATAATTTTTATAGTATTTTTGAGAAAAAAATTAGTGCATATATAATGAAGCATCTATTAATATTTGAATAGTTCGGCAAGATAGAAGTCAGCCAATGAATAGATTTGGTGCCTTTTTGCTAAGGTTGGAGACCGGACCACAAAGTGGCACCTGGTCGCAGCTTTGGTAGTCCTTGGCCTTAAACGAGGGTTTGTTGCAGATATTCATTTCTTGTGATGGTTGAAGGATTTTGTATTTTAACTTTTCACTTCAACCTTTCTTATTATAGGAGTCCATAGAATATAATGAGTTTGTGTACCCTAATTTGTCCCCCAATATGTTATCTAATACGTTCCCTAATACGGCAAACTATTTCTGATAATTATTTTGATTGTTCCCTAATTCGTTCCCTATATAGTACCCTAAGTTGTCCTCTGATATGTTCTCTAAGTATGCTTTAGAATTTTATTTTGTCCCCTAATACGTTCTCTATTATGTTCCCTAAGGCCTATAAAAACTTCAATGGGATTTATACAGCATACTTTTTTGAAATTATTATAATAACTTGATTAAAAAGATTTTAAATTTTAAGAATTATTTTTGTCCCCTAATGTGTTCCCTAATTTAAGTGTTTAGAACACTAGAAATGCATTCAATTTTTTTAAATTGTTCTCTAATCTGTCCCCTAAATATGAGTAAGTGTAACTCAACTTTCAATAAAATGTTCTCTAAGTTGTTCTCTATTATGTCCTCTAATAAGTTTCCTAATATGATTTCCTATTGGTGGTTATGAATTAAAATTGTACCCTAATTAGTTCCCTAATATGTTCTCTAATTTATCCAATTCAGGTCATTGTGGGGTAGGGCGGGTACTATTATTTGAAAAAGTTTAACCCATTTAAAAGGACAATCGGCATAAGGTAGTTTGTAGCAAATGTAGCAAGTAGCTGCGAAGAAAAATCGAAAATGATCATGATTCTTGAAGATGAAATTTTGCTTGAGCGGATTTCATAAAAATTATAAAGGGTATTTTTCAATGGAGATTAATCCGCCAGTTTCTATAAAGCTCCATTAAGTGGCCATTTTTTAATTGTCTAAGGGCGGCGATATTCCGGGCTTTCATCTTTCACTTGTTTCGCAATAGTGGTGGCTATGTCTTTTGGTAGTGTTTTAAAAATTGAATTCCCAAATCTTTGCATGCACATCACTGTGATGGCTCTTTTTTTGGCTAAATTTGGTTCGTAAAGTTCGGGGAAATTTTTTTTCAAGAAAATTGAAATACTTTCTTTTAAAATATCGATAACCTCAGGTTCGCTATCCTTATTCGCCTCCACATATCCATGGGGACGAATATAGTAAAACTTCGCAATAGAAGGTTCTTCAACTCCACGATAACCATCGTGATTATTTTCCTGATAAATGCAATATTGCAGAGGGGGTCGGAACCCACGTGCGGATGTCGCCAGGCGAAACAAGAATTGGGATAATGCCTTGTCAAATGCCGCTTGAGAGCCTTGCTCCCCAAGAAAAGGTAATTTTTTATAGGCAGGAATATTCAACATACCTTTAAATGCCTTTGAGAGCCATTCTACAGTTTTTTCTCTATCGTTGGATGTATCAAAGCTGAACATTACCTTTGTTTTCCCCTCAATCTCTTTCTCAAGGTCAGAAGTTAATACATCGTAGGCAATCTTTTCTTCAGCACTTTTAATTATACTATATATGAATCTCATTTTAGTTTCCTCATTAATTTTTGTAGATATCGCATGACTCAGTAATTTTGCACATTCGTTCGGATTTATATTTTTTTATTGTCTTATCATTTTTTATTTAGGGGATTTTGAAAATGTTTCTAATTCAACTTCATCGGCATTTTCTTTCGTAATAGAGTTACGGCTATTGAGTCGTTCATGTTGTTCTTGTGTTTTGAAAATCGCTGAAGGTAATGCAACGGGTTTTTTGGTTTTTGATCTTAAAAAGCCAGATATTATACTGACATAGAATGCAAAACGAAGATCGTCTTTAAAGGCTTCATCTTTATCGGCGGGCTCAAAGTACTGTATTACGTAATGGCGAATCTTAGAATTAGAGTCAATACAAGTATATTTGATGGGACATCCTGGAGGGGGATTTTCAGAATAAACTATTTTGAACAGCAGATCAGAAATAACATGAGCAGTCATTTTCTGGGCTAACCAAGAATATTCCTTATATTTAGGAATGTTAAAACTTTCTCTTAGGAAATTAGCCATCCAATGCACGGATTGCTCTCTGTCTTCTTTTGAGTGAAAAGAAACTCCTCGATCAAATTCATAATATCCTCTGCTGGGAGGTAGGTAGCTTAATATATTAAAAGCAAGACTCTCTTCTTCGCTGCCAGCTAATGCATAATACAATCTCATTTCATTTTGCCTCTCTTTATGTAGGCATCGTATCATGATCTTGAGAAAAGTCCAGATAAATTGCCTAAAAAATAGCCAGTTAATCTAGTCTTAAGGAAATTACCCCCCTTTTGTGTGCTATGGATGATGTTGAAGTGGATGGGTACAGTGGGACTATGAAAAAGAGGCGGGATTTACCATTAAAATTGGTCTGCCATCATGGCTGCTTTCTTTTAAATAATTAGACTGAATTAAAATATCGATAGAATTTTTTAATCGCTCTTTATCACGAATGGGGCTGTATTGCTGTAAATATCGTGCGGATGTTTGTTGCAAGCCCTTTGCTTGTATCCACTGTAATAATTTAATGGCGTCGGGATGCCGGTTCGTTTTTGGGGTTTCGCCCAGAATATTTTTGGTCTCCAATAAATGCCAGCGAATTATTTCGATGGCTTGTTCGATTCCTGCTACAGTAATTTCCCCGGTTTTACCTTCAAAGAGGTGAAATAAAGCCGCCAGCCTTGCGGCATTTTCAGCGGATTTACTGGCAAAATCTTTGATGGATTCCCACTGAGTGGAATGCGTCAGACCCGTTTCGACATGATTAAAAAATCTTATCCAGGTGGCTTTTGCGGCACTCGATAATGTGAGGGTTGGGATATCATTGCAGCCCTTTCTATCCAAAAGAAGAGACTCATCCAAACATTCAATTAAGCGATCGTGAAATTGATGAATATCGACCAATGAGGTAGAGGAGGGCGCCTGATAAAACCGTTGACCCATCGTACTTTTTGGCCGAGCAATTAGGCTGCGTGCTAAAAATCCACTTTGACGAGAAATTCCGTCATTTTTTGCTAACATTTGTTCTAATATTAAGGGTTGCATCATTAAACTCACCGTCAGTCGACGATTGGAAATGGTGAAACTTTGTGTGGTTTTCCGATGGGCGATAAAGGGTTTGTTACTGCTAACTTGAAATCTACCTAAATCTGATTTAATCTACTCAATATAGATAGATTAATAGCAATAGGCCAAGCCGCGAAATTACTAGGTGTTTCGATTAGCACTCTGCGTCGATGGGAGCAGGAAGGGAAAATTACGCCCATTCATACCAAAAATGGGCATAGACGTTACAATCCCCAGGAACTTCAACCAGAACGATTTCATTCAGCAAAAGATACACGTCGCACAATAGCTTATGCGCGAGTATCCAGCTTTGATCAAAAAAAAGATTTAGAAAGACAAAAAAAAGTGCTGGAAATGTACTGCGCAAAACAAGGTTGGACTTTTGAAATATTATCCGACCTTGGGTCTGGAATGAACTATTACAAAAAAGGATTGAAGCGTTTATTAAATGAAATTATTGAAAATAAAATTGGGCGTCTTGTGTTAACACATAAAGATCGTCTTTTGCGTTTTGGCGCAGAATTAGTGTTTGCTATTTGCCAAGCCAAAAAAGTCGAAGTCATTATTTTAAACGAAGGTGAAGACAGCACATTTGAAGAAGATTTAGCAAAAGACGTACTTGAAATTATCACCGTTTTTAGTGCAAGATTGTATGGCAGTCGTTCTCGAAAAAATCAAAAATTAATTGAAGGAGTCAAAAAAGCCGTGGAAGATTCAGGATGCTAATTTCCCATAAAATAGCGTTAAATCCAAATAATAAGCAAGCGACTTATTTTTCTCGCGCGGCTGGCGTTGCACGATTTGCCTATAATTGGGCATTAAACGAATGGAGTAAACAATACGAGGCGCACAAACTCGATCCCACGAAAGCTATACCTTCCCAATTTTCACTAAGAAGACAATTAAACGCAATTAAATCTAGGGATTTTCCATGGATGTCAGAAGTAAGCAAAAATGCGCCGCAGATGGCGATTATTCAATTAGGTCTTGCCTTTAAAAATTTTTTCCAAAAAAGAGCCGATTATCCAACGTTTAGAAAAAAAGGTCGGGACGATCGCTTTAGTTTAACGAACGATCAATTTGCGGTGAACGGTTCACGCATTCGCATTCCGAAATTAGGCTGGGTGCGCATGCGTGAAACGTTAAGATTTACTGGAAAAATACTATCGGCGACGATTTCTCGTCGTGCTGATCGATGGTTTGCCAGTATCAGCGTGGAAACCGAGGATAATTCACACCTAAGCAAAGCCGAAAATCAAGGGGCCGTGGGTGTGGATTTAGGAATCTCTGCGCTGGCAACGCTTTCAACGGGGGAGCCTGCCGTTCCAGGCCCAAGACCACTAAAGCATTTGCTCAAGCGATTAAAACGTTTGTCCCGTCGCTTAAGTCGAAAGGAAAAAGGGTCGAATAATCGTAAAAAAGCGAAAATGGCATTAGCCAAACTTCATGCGAGAATTAACAATATTCGACAAAATGCCTTGCATCATTTAAGCACGGATTTAACAAGACGATTTCATACGATTGGCATAGAGAATTTAAATGTAAAAGGCATGATGAAAAATCACTGCTTATCTCGTTCGATTGCAGACATGGGATTTTTTGAATTTCGTCGACAGTTGGAATACAAAGCGGAATGGCGAGGGGCTGTGGTGGTAGTAGCCGATCGCTTTTATCCTAGCAGTAAACTCTGTTCTTACTGCGGTTATAAAAATGAAAAATTGCGCTTGTCTGATCGAGAATTGACGTGTGACGATTGTCATACTACTTTAGATCGTGATGTGAATGCAGCGATCAATTTAAAAAATTATGCGGTGAGTTCCACCGTGAAAGCCCGCGGAGAGGAAGGCTCTGGCCTTGATTGTAAAATCAAGGTGAAACCATCCTCGATGAAGCAGGAATCTAACATCAAAGCTACCTATGGGTAGGTTTGAATAGGTTTAGAAGAACGGTTTCCCATCCCACAGACGATTAAGTAGGGCAATAAATTTTGTCGCGCTATTTTGCATGCTGTGGCTGCCGACCACAATACCGCCTTCATCGCTCCATAAAGAAGCGCTTGGCCAACCCTGTGCTAGGTGAGAGGCGAGGGCTTCCTGGGTAGCGTCTTCAAAAAATAAAATCGGAAGTAGCGGGATATGGGGCTCATTTTGAGTTAAATCGATGAGAATTTCACTGAGTGCTTCAGCTTCGGAAACGGTGGCAGAGCGTCGAATTTTTGAAAATAGGCCGTCTTTTGTTGTTTTCCAAGCTTGGTGCATCGCTTGTGCAACTTTAATTTGTGGTTCGATTCTTTCTCGCGTTTTTTGTTGCCATTCACGGGTGGCTTTACTGAATGCATAATCCGCCGCTGTTTTTCGTTCACCGGAATTCGCGATGACAATAAAAAATAAAGAAATAGGGCTAACAAGTAAAGCATCACGCGCGACATTGGCCATGCTTTGGCAGGCCAATGACACATTGGCTAGTGCGCTACAGGAGACTAAGGATAAGGGTTGCTGACCGTATTTTTGATAGGTATTGACAGCGTTTCGAATGATCGACGGGAAGGCGTCAGCAGGGTAGGGGAGTTGCGAGATTTGCTCCTCGGTCAGGGCTATGGGCGCCTCCCATTCATGGCCTTTAGGGGCTTCTGCTAGTGTTATCTGGGCGTCTTCACTGGTGATCTCGCTGCCTTCAATCATGAGGTGTCCATTAGGTTTTGATGCTTAAGAATAGCAAGAGTAGCGTTATTGTAGCAACCAGAAATTGTGCCTGAATCCTAAGGCAAGAGAACATCTCCTTCGAGTTTGTCAGAGTATCTATTTCTCAGGTGATGCTTCTAGGATTTAGTATGGCATTTGAGTCGGTCTCGGGTTTTGCCTAGTTTGCCCAACAACTAACTGCTGGGAAATTTTGTTTACGGATTCATGCGCTAGGCTTGGTCAAATGCCCCATTTAGAATCGGGAGTGTGAACCAGTTTCTGATGTCTTGCTGAAGTGAGAATTTGATATTTTGATACCATATGGTATAATTAACCATATGAAGGCAAGGAAACTATTCTATCGAAAAATCTTAGATGATGATGGATCCATCACAGAGATGGTGATATGGCAATTGCCTAAAAAGGATGCCGAGAGGGCGCATGGTTTAAAATATCGGCTGTACCATGGCAATGCAAAAGGGGAATGTTTAGTCAGATACGATAATGAGCTAGGGAAAAGTGATCATAAGCATCTTGGAGAGGATGAGTATCGATATGAATTTACCAGTGTCAAAAGGTTAATTGAAGATTTTCTAGATGATATTAAGGCAACACATAGTGGAGGCAAGAAATGAAACGAGTTATTAAAGCTAAAGTGGGGTCGAAAGAGCAGGCGGCGCAGGAATTCATTGAGGCTTGGCATGATCTTGAAACCGGAGATAAGGAGGTGTCTGATGATCGCCTTTATTTTGAAAGTGCTGAAACTTTATTGAAAACCTTAACGCCAAAGAGACTTGAATTGTTACGAATGGTGCGTCATGAAAAGAAAATTAGTATTCGTAAACTCGCTGGCTTACTTAAGCGAGATTATAAAAATGTTCACCACGATACAAAAATGATGGAACTGATTGGGCTGGTCACTAAAGCTAAAGATGGCGGTATCAGTGTTCCGTGGGAATCTGTTGTCGCGGTTATCCCGATGAATGCTGAGCCGAGCAAATCAAAAACAAAGAGCGGTACCGCACTTAAATCGCGTCGAGCCTCTGGACATTAAATTATGGTGATATACAAATCTTTCAAAAATATGAAACAGACGCCTGTGTGACAAACCGATTAAATTGTTCGAAAAAAGAATAACGAAATTTTGAGACAAATATGAAGAAAATCGAAAAAGAAAAAATATTTGATTATCCTTTTACCATTCGTCCCTTATCAAAAGAAGAGGGCAGTGGATATTTAATTGAATTTCCAGATTTACCTGGCTGCATGTCGGATGGTGAGACGATCGAAGAGGCTCTGAAAAATGGGTATGACTCTGTATTTTCTTGGATCAATGCTTTCAGAGATAGTAATCGGTCTTCTGTTCGCATTATCCCAATTCCAGAGATCTTTCGGGGAGAAAATATTTCAATAGTGCCCATGAGTCTTACGCATGCCGATGGATTATTTAAGGCCGCTCAACCGAAAGAAATTTGGACGTGGTTGCCATGGAAACCCTTTCAATCTAAAGGTGATGTTTTAACCTGGATGAGAGATGGCTTAAATAAAAATAATCAAATTCCTTTTACTATTTTTTCCTCATCGAACACAATAATTGGTAGCACGAGATATCTTGAAATTGATAAAAAAAATCGTTCTCTAGAAATTGGTAGTACATGGCTAAATCCCAACTATTGGAATGCCAGCATTAATTCTGAATGCAAATATCTGCTGTTACAGCACGTTTTTGAAACCCTTGAATTTAACCGGGTACAGCTAAAAACGGATGTCCGGAATATTCGATCTCAAAAAGCCATTGAAAAATTGGGCGCAAAAAAAGAAGGCGTTCTTCGATCCAGCATGTTATTGCCTGATGGGTATCGACGAGATTCCGTTTATTACAGTATTCTTCGCGAAGAATGGTTTGAAGACATCAAGCAAAAACTTAGGACAATACGGGCCCCCAATGAAGAAAAAAATGGCTAAGTTTTTTGTTCATTATGCATGCAAGTGTCTTTTTAGCCTAGAAAACTGAGGGGAGCGATGTTTTCAGTCTCGAATTCATATAAGTTCATGGTAACCCCAATGTGTTCTTTTCTTACATGAAAGTGCACCTGAAAACACTTCATAACCACCTTCACAGGTTGGGGGCTCTTGCCCCACAAGCTATATATCCCCGCCCACCTAGCACACCAAATACATTTTGAAATATCACCGAGAAGAGTGTTTTACAAAAATGTTTGCAAAATTTACCCCCTTTATTTTAGTGGGCTCTTTTTAAGTATAGTGGGATATGCCAATTTTGCTAGATTCGAGAAATTTTAATATAATTTATCCTCATGATTTTAGGCGTTTCCCTATATCTGTTTAAGCCTCTTAGGACAAAGTAACTTTCACAGGATATCGCTGCATTCTTTGCTAATGTGTGACATCAGCGCCAGGATTTAGTTTTTAAAATATTCATATTTCTTTATTAATCCGATCCCATCCCAAATACGCCACGGGTTAAGCGTTCTGCTGGCTTGGCTATCTTTATTTTTTCAGGAACTTGATTTTGAATTATTGGCTGCCTACCTTCACGTAGCTCTAAGGCATCGATCCGTTTATTTTGAGCCAAAATTTGCTCCATTGCTGCATGGTATTTGTTTTCAAGACCAAGTTTTTCTTCGGTAATCTGAGTAACACAAGCGATCAACTTTTGCAAGTTCTCTTCAAGTTCTGAATTTTTGGATATAATTTTCAAAAATTCTTTTTCGCGAAGGGCTTCAGCATAATTTTGCTTATCACTTCTAGACTCATTTTTTACAGTTTCCACTAATTTTTCAGTTTGGAAAGCATCTTCTTTTTCTTTTAAAGGCTCGCTAGATAATTGTTTTTTTAATTCTTCAATTTCTTGTTGTTTTGCTGAGATGATTTTATCTTTTTCCAACAAACAAGCCTTTGCTAAGGAAAAATTGAATAGTTTTCCTCATTAAGTATTGCATTTATGCTGGATTTCAACTTATATTCATTACACCAAGGAAGCAATCCGGAAAGACCCCCAAGCTTGTAGGTAAGAAAACCCATTGTATTAATGTGAAGTGAAATTGGATCATCTGCTGCCCGAATGACTGATTTTAAGGTCTGAATAGCTTTAGAAAATTGTTTCCCAAGCTCGTAGATATTATTCAAAGATTTTTGCTGCAAAGTTTTTTTTAAAAAATCATCTACGCTTTCCAATAAAGCATTTTGAAAATCTTCTAAGATTACAGAACGCATTCTTGAGTCTCATTATTAATGTTGGAAGGATTTGTAATAAGCGATTGAGCTCGACAAGTTCGCGGTGAGTACAAAGTTCCAGGCTGCAAATTAGAAATTTTTTCATGTAGTAAAGCTTTTCTTTCTTCAATCATTTCGCGAACGGAAGAAAAACGAGCCTCAATTATATTACGATTGCAATCAGACAATTTCTTCTCCAACAGAAATTCACAATCTTGCACTATTGGGGCGTGAATTTCGTAAGATTGTGCATATTTTTTTATTGCCTCTAATAGTCTTTGGTGAGGAAGAATAGCATCCATTCTAAATTGGTGATCCTTTGTCAGCGATTCAACACTCTTACAGATGGAAATGAGTTGGTTCATAAATGCCTGTTCACCAATAGTTTCAAACCGACGATATTGCGCTTCGGAGAATGACTTTCGTGGATGCTTCCTAATGACTTTCACCACCTTGGCGAATAGGTCTAGTTGAGAGAAAATGTTTTGTAAATCCAGATCACCTAGAGCGGTGAGATCCTTTTTAGAAGAGTTTTCAAAATGGATCGCAATGTATTTAAACATCTCATTCGCTTCTTTTCGGCAAGCCCTATGAAATGAAGAAGCAGGAGTTTCATCTTCTTCTAAGAAATACGCCTGGTAAAAGGTATTTAAAACGTCATCAAACAAGGTCACGTCGAGTGAATCACAAGAAGTCGCCTGATATATTTGAGTACAAGCATTTAATATGCGCTTTTCCACAACTGAAAATGAAATCTCAGTGGGTTTCCTTTTTTCTTTTTTGGAGAAAATTGGGGTGTTTTTGGAGTTATTGGGTAGGATGTTTTCAAAATTCTGCTCTGACTGTACAATGATTGCCTCTTGTGCAGGGGACTCCTCATAAGGCTTTTTAAAGGCGACTAAATCGCTGTGAACAGTAGATACCATTCCTTTCCACTCAGTAAGTAATTTGCGAGATTTTTGGTGCCAACTTTTAAGAGAGGTCATGCGAGATTGGATTTCGTCGATCTCCTCTTTTATAAATTTTTCCAATACAAGAATCCGTTGAAAAGAATCCGCATTCATAAGATCCTCATGAGAAGGGGCCAAATATTTTTGGATTCCTTCTTTCATGATATGGATAAGCCAATGCTTATCTTTAAAGAACGCAAAACGGGACGCAATATCCTTAAATAGGCTGGGTAAAAAACTGAATTTTGGGATAAAAGCTCCAAGGTCTTTTGGTATCACAAGACGATTTTGACCTAGATCTCGGTTAATAGTTTTCAGATTACCATAATCTTCATCAAAGATTTTGAATTGATAAAGAGTCGATTTTTCAGCATTTTCTCCATAGGTTTCAACAATATTAATTAGGTTAGAAAATGATTTTGGTGTCATTCCGTTATAATGAGGTTTTGATAAAAACTCCTTAGCCACTCTTTTCTTTTCTTCATTATTCATTTTATGAATTGGGCGGTTAATCGTTTCATCGCCAGTGGATGCTTCAGCATCTTTATCCGAGAAAAAACTTGTTAGTGGAACGGCGGCATTTATTTTATGTGCTACATGATAGCAGACGTCGTCATGGCGAGTATCTTTAGATTCAATTGATATAGTGAGGCGAGCCAAAGCATCCTGAGAGAGTTTTAGTTTTTCTTTTACTTGTTTTTCAGCACTAGCATATGGCTCAAGGGCTTGAATAAATTGCTCACAAATTTGCTTTAATTCTTGAGTTCCTCCCAGCATACGCCACTTTAGTTGAGAAATGGCCTGTTTTGCTAAGCGTTGAAGAGTGAGTAAAGCTTGGGCATTAAAAAGCATTTGGATATTGTCTGTACTTAGTAAACTACGGCGCACCAGTTCAAACCATTGTTCTTTGATTTTATCGATATTTACTGACGCATTGGAATGGACAACATTCACAGCGCCCCAATACGTTTTCTGTGACAATCCATTCAAAATGGATAGGTAGCGTTTCAGAGAAAAGAAGCCTTCTTTTTCACCGGACTTTACTTTCTCACTAATATCAGTAAAACAAAGATTGTACATTTTCAGCCCTTTTAAAAAGGCTTGCAATTTACCCAGTGAATAGTACTTAGCCATTGTCACGTGACTATTAATGGAAAAAATTGAGACAGTGGCAATTTCTGGTGGCTTATTTGACCGAACAGAACCTATTGGAGACCTCACATCATTTATATCATCCTTGGGAACAAAGTTAGGGTGGATTGTGCAAAAGGCCTCCGAAACGGAAATTTCAAGTGAAAGTGGCGCAAGGTCTGGCAGTGAATGTCTCAATTTTGAACGCTCCCTTTTATATGACTTATGTGTACTGGTCGGTTAGTTTGAGCACTTATTGTGCGATTCTCAAGCGAGTCTATTCCCTCTTTTTCACAAGTTCAAGCGTATTTTTGCTGAGAGAGTTATTGGAGATTTTAGAATCCACAACCTTTTCGGCAGCATCCTTTTTCTTCAAATAGATCCTCATTGACTGCCTCGTCATGGATTTTTGCATACCCTGGTTTTCGTCGAGTGCAGACTAAACCTCCTAGTTTAGTAAGAACGACTTTAGTATCTTCTATCTTGCTATCCACCTGAGGAAGTATTTTCTTTTGAAAAAACAATCCCCCACCCAAAGCTACCTCGGTGGCAAAGCCAAGGCCAAGTACTGTCGCTAGTCGATCCCCAATCGTAGATCCCAACATCTGGTGGATGGCCAACATTCCAATTAGCCCTCGAATCGTTTGGCTACCAACGTTCAATAAAAGAGTGGTAAGTTGAGTGCGAAGCCCAAATTTATCCTGCCCCCCTGATTCCGCATTTTCTAAAGATTTTACATTTAGAGCATGCTCTTTCTCCGTAATAATTGCATGAGCGAGTAGGGTGATTGAGGGGATCAGGGCAACCAAAGAGGAAGTAATCTCAGGAAGAACTCCAGGAAAAGATCCTGCAATAAAATAATGGAAAAGCGTATAAGTAATATAACCAATGGTAGATCCCCTAATTAAACCAAGGGTCGCCGGGTGCAACATCATTTTTATTTTTTCACTTCGTTTTAAATTTTTCCAAATGTTTTGGCGATCTTCATCCAATATTCGCTCATAGTCGTATCGATACTCAGGTTTGTAGTCTAGTGAAATAAGAAAGGGTCTGCGGAAATTTTCAAAAACATTATTGGTTTTTAACAAGGTGAAGGCAATAAAAGCAGTGATGGCGCTGGCATAGGCGATGTATTCAGAAGTGCTATCGGAAACTTCCCATACTGAAGCAAAGGGTAGTACGCCCCAAAAAAATTGCTTAGTTATCAAATAGTGAACAGCCCCATTAAAGCTGTGATTGACGAATACTTTTGATGCCGCCATGATTCCAGCTTTCTTGTTGTGTTTAAAAACATCGTAAAATGCAGAATTTTTAAAATCGACCCACAAATCTACAGAATGAATTCCATCTTTCAATGACAAAAAATTATTGCAGGTAATATCCAGAGCAACATTCGCGCCGCCTAAAATGTAAATCATCAGGTTGGCTGCGTCCTGGGTTATTTGTCCTTTTAAATAAAAATAAAGGGCGATGTGGTAAACAGCAATAGCGTTCATCAAGGAATTATTAATAATAATGTCTTCAGTGAGGATTCCCGCAAATATTTTAGAGATTATTACAGAAGCTTGGAAGCAGCTAGAAGGGCGATTTAATTGAATTTTCTCAATCAGTTCATCCCCGCCTTCATTTAAATCTGTCCGGGGCATTTCTTCTGCTGATGTTGATCCTTGTTCGTATGAGCTATAGTCGATCCTGTTAAGCTCCATAATATCCATAGCGTCACTAGTGGGATTGAGACGTACAAGGTGACTAGCATAATCTAATCCCGAAAAGATTCCGGCCATCACCTGGCCAGCTAAATCAGGCGCTTCTGCAGCAAAAATTTGCAGGGATAAAAGTTGTATCGCGCGATTTCCATCAACTGTTCTAAATAACTCCGAAAAAAGTTCTGGTCCTAATGTGCCATAAATAACCGCTTTACCCACGTGGAGTTTTAGTTTTTCTTTCGCTGAGAGTGCTCTCATAATCCCTTCCTTCTGATTTAAATGACAGAATTGTACCTGTTTTCAGGTCAAAGTAAACGCCCTTTAGGACATTATTGATATTTTTTCTAGCCGGTTTCTCGATTTATGTCCTTCTTTTCATCCTTCGCTCTAATTTTTTTCAGAAACATTTGTAAAGGTGTAGGTGTTTTAAAGGAGTTGAGAGATAGGATGAGAACTGCCGATATTCCAGGTTTTAAAGAATGTTGCTTTTCGTTAGTGGGGTTAAGAACTAAAAGATTTGGCTGTTACCCATTCATATTTTCTTTATTCTAAATGAAAGACAAGTTTAGTTACCATAAGTAAAATTATTTTGCTCATTCTTTTCATCTGACTTATCGTCATTTTCATTTGCTGATTTTTGCAAGGTTGCCTGTAATTCCAAGGCTTTATTTCGATGATGAGAGGTATAGAGGTAAGATTTAAGTCGAGCATATACTTTACCCGCAGAGTCAGGAGCAAACAATGTAAACATTGTAAAGCCTAATCCCCTAAAAATAGAATTACCCATTAACCTATTGTTTGTTCCCCTTTCTTCAAGGAAGATGAATACCCCTGCAAATGCAATTGGAATAGCCGCAAGATAAGCAAAATGTTCTGGCAATAAACAGGGAGGAATCCGGTCCTGATAATATACTTTGAATGTTGCTAATGGCGCGGTACGTTCTAGAAGGCGTTCAATCAGTGGAAGAAGCTGGATATTATCACCCAATTCCACGCAATTCCAAGTCCACATAGCATTGTTAATACTTTTTACTAATTGAGCCTTGAAATCACAGTTTCCAAGTACGCTGCGATATGTCTGCATCCAGCCTTTTTCATCTGTTATTGGATTTTGAAGAACCAATCGAGTATAAATCTCTTTTAATAGGTCCATTTTCATTGGATGGTTGGATCTTCTAATGTATATGCAACACATCCAAATCATAGTATTAGAACACTCATCGTCTTCTAAAGATAAATCAAAAGCAAAACTGCGATAATTATTTTTGACCCAATTCTTCCACCCATAGTCACAATTAATTGCTTTGCGATCAAAGGCTTTACTAATCCGCTTATTTTTATACAAAGTTTTGCATGTTTGTCTCAAGTGTGAAAAGTCCCGACAGCTTAAATATTTTCTAGAGAGAGAAACCAAAACATCAGTCTGGAGATCAAGAAAATTTAAAACTCTTTTAGGCTGGCGATCAACGCTTAGGATATTGTTTTGTTCGAGCAAAACAGAAAAAGGTATTGGTTTCCATGGAATAACTTTACTGGAAGATTCCGTGGACTTCAAAATTGGAAAAAAACTATCAATAATATGGTTGGCACTATTGCATAAAAAATTCCAGGAATCTTGAGCAACATCTCCTTGTCCTACAAGAGAAACAAGATTTTTTGCAGCGTTTAATAAGTGGTTGAGTCCTGAGTCTAAACTATCAGGGCTTATTGGACTTTTCACATATACGGAAGCAGCGTTTAACCCGATAATAAAAATCCCAGTACCGGCATCTGCCACAATTTTGGAAGCTAAGAGCTGCTTTTCGCTTTTCTTTCTCATGGATTTCCTATCTGTTTACTGGATTTCGTGAATATATTTTAGTTGTACTATATCATTTCATGAATAAAATGGGAGATAAATTGTTTAAAAAATAGTCCCTTAATCCAGCCTTAAGGCGAGAGATTTGTTTCTTATGTTCAGAATGGCTTTAAAATTTGGATTGAGGTAGGCATTGTGTTAGATTTTGGCCTCTTGATTTAATTAAGGATAAGTCTATGCGCACGCCTATGACAGTTGAGAAACATAATATTCCGAAAATTGCCTTTACAGCTGGATTAGTATACTGGTTTTCCACTGAAACCATTCCTGCAGTTTTAGAAACTACTGCGCCATTCTTAGGGGATATAGTTGGTAAGGGGATGCTGTATTCAGCAGGAAATTTGTTTTTATATTTTGCCAGTATGAAAATAGGCTCAAAATATGCGGAAAATTTGTTTCAAAGCGCTGAAGTGCCGTGTGGAAAGGTAAAAAATTGGGTGGCAAGTTATGCAATTAGCCTCTATTCGTCAGTTTCTAGAAATGTGGCTAATCTCGGTGCGTATATTTCACCAGCCAAATACTATTTTCAATTAGGTGAAGATTATTTTTCTCATCGAAATTATGGCATCGCTATTCAATATTTCCAAAAAATACCTAAACCTGAAAAATTAGAAAATCCGATATTTTCCAATCAGCAAGTGCGTATTCATACTATGGATGCCTTGATTCAAGCCGAGAGGGAATGGCGCTTATCAGAAAATGCGATGTCGCACTTAACACCAGATGAGAGGCTATATGGTCGTGCACAAAATCGAATTGACCAAGCCATTATTTTGAAAATTGATAAAGATTTTGATTCAGAATCCGATAGGATTTCATTCGAAGATGAGCAAACATTAAATCGAATTATCGAGAATAATGCGAATTTATCCTTCGATGCCACATTGTTATTATCAAGACTATATGCATGGTCAAATCGGTTTTCTGAGGCCTTCGTGCTTTTGCAACCTCACAAGCAAAAAATAGAAGTATTTTTAGAAAGAAAGCTCAACCTTCTCGACAAAAATAATCTGAGGGAAAACGAAAAATTGAGCTTATCTAAGCAAATCACACAAGTTACAATGACCGAATATCAGCCGATTAATGAATTATTATTGAATATTGGGAAACTGGCTTCCGAGCACTGTATTACAACAAAAGATCCAAAATATCTCGAGATTGTCGAATCTACGTTGAACATTTTGATGTCTTGTCGTCTTGATGAATATCATTTTATTAAATCAAACTTCGAATATTCCAAATTTTCATTGCTAAAAACCAAAATCCTTAAAAGCTCTATCAAGGTATGTTTTTTGTCCGAATTATTTCGGCTAATTGCTCTCATGATGGATAGTGATGAACCTGCAAGTTCTAGAATTAGGAGTGGTATTGAGAAATTTATTTCACATTTTTTGACATATTATTTCTTGGATTTAAATCCGGATACTAAAGAAGAAGGTAAGAGAATAATTACTTCGAAAATAGATACTCTTTTGTTAAGTGCGTCTCCAGAATTTAAGTTACTGCTAATCGCAGTGGAGGCGCATATCTACCGTAGTTTTCAGTCAACTTGTCCTTGGATTCAAACTGTAAAAGAAGCAGGTGAAAATCGCTCATCTCGACGCTTTCAGCTGGCCTTAGAGGGCTATAAAATTGCCATATATAAAATTCGCTTCGAACTGCCATCGGAAGAAAAACTAAATCAAAATTCCTCTTATTTTTTATCTCACTATCGTTGTGCTGAAATAATTGAACATCTTGTTCGGCACGATCGAAACCTATCAGAAGATAAAAAAGTTTTAATGATTAAGGAAGCGCTTCAATTTTTGAACTTTTTTAATCCCGAAAAAAATAAAAGTGTCAAAGGGAATTTATTTAATTCGTACGAAAACCTTGTGTTTAATCTAAAAGTAAAATTGAATGCTTTTCCACTTCCATTTAATCAGTCGGAAAATCAAGAGGAAACCTCTGCCTTAAATCCTCGTTTGTAATAATCGAATAATTAATTTTATTTTGGTAGGGGGTTTTTTATGCTAGACTCTCTGCCAAATAAGAAACCCAAAGAGGCGCTATGATCAAAATATTAATCGTTGACGATCATGCCTTGGTCCGAGTGGCTTTACGGCAAATCTTGGGCGATATCCCAGGAATGAGTGTCATTGGGGAAGCAAACGATGGTTCAACGGCCATCAACTTTTGCCAAGAACTGAAACCTGATGTCGTCCTGATGGATATTCAAATGCCGGGCATGAACGGTTTTGATGCCACGCTCCAATTAAGAGAGTTGTATCCTGATATTAAAATATTAGTAGTCACAGCTTATGAAAATGATGTCTACATAACGCGTCTTCTACAAATAGGCGCTGCAGGGTGCATTCTGAAGTCTGCTTCTAAGGATGAAATGATTCGTGCCATTCAAATAGTGTCTACAGGCCAACGATATCTGAATTCAAAAATTGCCAGCCAATTGGTGTTAAAGCGAATTGATAATGATCACGCCTCACCCATGGATGTGCTTTCGAATCGAGAACTGGATGTCGCACGTTGTATTTCAGAAGGAATGGATGCTTCAGAAATCGCCGATAAATTACAAGTCAGCCCAAAAACAGTCAATAGTCATCGCTACCGAATTTTTGAGAAATTAAAAATAAAAAATGATGTTGAATTGGCGCGCTTATCAGTCCGTCACGGGTTGGTAGAAATTGAACCGCTTCCATTGAAGCCAGTAAAAAGTATTCCACAACAGCTTATTTCTGGCACTTAAAATCAAAAGTTGATTAGCCCATTCTACGATAAAAACGACCGGTAACTCATGCCAAATAATTTTTGAATGCGCATGGCAACGCTACGGCCAATTCGGCGTGCCCCATTTTCCATTTGGGAAATATCGGATTGGGTCACCTTTAGTTTTTTGGCCATTTCAATTTGAGTTAAATTTTCTCTGGCACGAATTCCACGCAAGAGGGCGCCGGGCTTTGTATATTTTTTATTAATTTCGGCGAAAATTGTTTCGGGCGAGAGGGGCGGCTCATTGATAACATCACTAATAAGATATTTTTCAGCTACCTTTACTGGAAACTGATACACTTTTCCCGCATGTTGCAGACGCACGTAATTTCTTTCTGACTCAATATGGTGCTTTTTCATGTGTGCCGACATAATAGACCTCGATTAATTTATTTTTTTTATTTAACACTTCCCAACAACAAACATAGGTTGGCTTCCCCTTAATTAGGTGGCAATGTCGTTTATCTTCATTTTTTTTGCCACTCAAGGGCCCATAGTTCGGCCAATGCTTGCCAGGATAGGGCCCAAAGACTGTTAAATCCTCAACAAGCGATTGTAACGCTAGAAGCGCACGTTTACTTAAAAAAGGCGCTTGCTTTCCGGCTTTGTTACTAAATTGGACGTTCCATGACATACAGATAAGTATATACCAAGATTTGCAATATTGCAATTCTTGCAATATGTTGGTCGCAGGTTGTTCTTCTGTTGTTGAGTCGGTGCGCCTTGTTATTCGACTATCTGCCAATAGGCACAACGTCTAAGCCCGAGAGAATGTTGGAATTTTGGATTTTGAGCAGGCGTTCTTTTTGCGGCCAGACTGGTTGTGCCCATGGGTCTTACAGAACCTATCGAGCAGCTTGGACTTAATCGAGCGCCTTTTGGTATACCCATACATACGCTGAAAGCTCTCGAACTCATTGATTTTTCGTTGGCTCATTGCTTATTCCTCCACAATTTGCTTCGGTTACCATAAATATGAGTCAACGTAGGGTTTTTGCCTCTTTTTCAGAACCCCCTAAAGTTACCTTTAATGTGACGCAATTCTATACAAAAATTGAACTCATAAAAGTGAGTAGACCAGCCGCTTGCGCGGCCGGCCCCTCGTTAGAACCGCATCGTGCCCTATTAAGGCAATGGGCTCAAGACAAGTCCATTCACGTTTCTATGATCAGAAAAGTTTGTGGTAAATCTTCGCTTCTGGTGATGGAAACTGCGCTTCAATTAATAGGAATTTGTCCCAATTAAATGAACGCTTTGGCTTCGTCGATTAAGCCATTTAAACATTATTTTCCTCGACTCATGTCGGAAACGTTGAACACCTTGATAATTACTCGACACTCCGTAATATCGGATGTGTCCCTGTAATTTAATGCAAAACATTTTCCATATTTGTCGCAGGCAATGTTTATTTCGAACCATTTTTGCCCAGACATTTACGTTCTTCAGCTTCGATCGCAGGCGTTTGCCGCTCGTGCGAAGCTTCGGTACCGGCACATCTTTTCTAGAACGTCCTAAATAAAAGGAAAATCCTAGAAAATCAAATGCGCCTTGTTTCTCGCCTTGACTGAAACGTTGCTTAGAGAATGGAACATTTCATGTTTTATCCTCATTTAATTTCAGCTTGTATTTTGCGAGACGTAAGGTCAGTGCAGATCTAATTCGCTGGGCATCTTTCTGATATTGGCAGCATACCACCAGATCATCCGCATACCGAAACAGCTCAACTTTGCCTTTGCAATGTCCTTTAACCACTTCCTCAAACCATTCATCAATTACGTAATGTGAAAATATATTCGCTATTATTGGACTGCACACCGATCCTTGGGGCACTCCTTCATCGTCAACCCTAAATTCATTTTTGGATAATACTCCGGCTTTAAATAGCCGAATTATATATCGCATAAATTTTTGGTCTTTGATTTTCTCGCGTAATATTCCTTCCACTAATTTGTGATCAATGGTGCCGAAGAAATTTTCTAAATCAACATCGATTACTGTTTCCACTTCGTTAGCAATAAATAATAGTGCAGGGCTCTCACCGCATCATGGCAGCCTCTTCCTCGTCTGAATCCATAAGAACAGTCGAGAAAAATAGGCTCATAAATACTTTCAAGAACTTTCTGCACCATCTTCTGGACCAGCTTATCTTCAAAATTACTAATTCCCAGTGGTCTTGTCGCTCCGGGTTTTCCTTCCTTTGGAATTCGTACTTCTCGTACGGGTCCCGGTCGGTAGCCCATGCGCTTCATACTGGAAACTAACTCATTAATGTTCTCCGCTAGTCGTTCACCACAGTGACTTTTCGTGACCGCATCGACTCCCACCGCTTTACTTCCATCAAGCTCGTGGAAGCAGGCCGTCAAAGATTCCTCATTAAGATGATGCATCAACTGATGCCATTCTTTATTTGGATTTCTCGACGATAGCCACGCTATCCTTTCTAATTTCGTTGCCGTCGTTTCTTGAAACTCTGATGGTTCCATTGACGTCTCCTCTTTAAGGTTGAACTTGCCCAGGGTCCTTTCCTCCACGATCTCTCGACTCGCTTCATCGGTACTACGACCCATCTGACTTCCTGCAAGCCTTCCGAACTTCCTCGCTTTTGTCGCCTTGTTAGTCCGTACTGCTTTCCCTGTTAGAGCCTGCAGGATCTAACATGCCATGCTCTCTGACCCCGGAGAGGTCAATCGTGACTGCCCATTACCGTCACAACTAATTTCGTCTTCTGCTATTAAGACAGCATCAACCCTCCCAATAATGGATTTTTCGGGGCTCAATCACTTCAACCTGGCGGCTTACGGCCTATTATCTCCCTGTCTACGCTTAACCAGCGGGGTTACCCCCAACTAGCTCAAGACTTGGTACCCAATGCGGCGGGTCACCGCTTTTGGCGCAGAACTTTCATCTGCTAGTGCTCATTTCTGCCATCCTGGCAGAAATATTTGCGCCTCGTTGCGCACTTTAATATTTCCTTAATATTCGCGGGTTATACTGCTCATCTTAAGCGAAGGAAATCCAGGTTAGTGTGAAGCTACGGGACTTCCTTCTTCAGGCAAATAAGTTATTAATGAGGTAAAAAAATGAGAAGATTTGACAATAATTGTGGAGTATCACTTGAAGAATCCATAAAGCTTGCTGCTGAAAAGTTTGATCTCTGGATGAAAAATTTTAAAGATTCCCACAGAGAATCTGGGGACTTTGATGATAACAATAAAGCTTTAGTTTGTTTCCTAAATGGTGATCGTGGTTTTGAATTCATTAAAACCTACGAAGCACTTTGCCAATTAGCGGTTTTGCTTCAAGAAAAAGGCTATAAAACTACTAATCCCCCCTGCGAACCTACCGAATTTGACAGAGCGGTCGAAGAGGCCAATCCAAGATCATTTGGGGGCTCTAGGCCTGTTATCTCGGAGCCTATGAAGCTTCGGGCTGCTGTGCGTAAACAGGAAACTGATGATTATATTTCACGCCGAGTGGCAGAAATCCTGAAAATTGAAGATCCAGAAACACAGAAGGCTGAAGGTTTTGCATTAGCATTAATTGCACAGAACCTTTGGAAAGATTCAAGCCATCAGGAGGCTTCTGTTGCCGATAAAGAGCAGAAAGAACACCAATCACCTTCTTTGACAAAATCTGACTCCGACTCTGAATGATATAATTTATAGATTCCTTGATTTTGAGTAGTCGGCGGCCCACTAGCCGCCGCTATATTTTTGCGATCTTTTTCAATTTTCTATAACTGTCCATTTTGGAGATTACCGAACATAATGTGATAAAATAGACTCCCGCGTAAATATCGTCCAAAATATGATTAATGGAGTATGAGTTGTGAAAATAGGGAGCGACAGCATCGAAATCGGGCAAGAACCCCCCAAGCAATCCAGTCATGAAGTGTTATTAACGGAATGGCACTCACCTTATATAGAGGCAGCCAGCAGTGACAACACACGGATTGCGTATCAAAAAGATATCAAAGCTTTTTTGAAACAGGGTGGTGCACTGCCAGCAACGCCAGAATTGGTGGAGCAATATTTGCGAGACTGTGCCGATCACTACAATCCCAGAACATTAAAAAGAAGACTCACTGCATTGCGTCAATGGCACCGACTCCAAAAGCAACCCGACCCAACGGATAACCCTGTAGTTTACAAAACCCTCAAAGGCATTGCTCGACTACATGGGCGACCTAAGCGTCAGGCCTCAGCGCTTCGATTAAAAGATTTAGATCAAATCGTCGAATATCTCAATAAGTCACCCAGTAAAATTAATATCCGTAATCGTGCTCTCTTATTGTTAGGATATTTTGGCGCTTTCCGTCGTTCAGAATTAGTATCACTCAACTGGGAACAGGTGAGTTTTGTCAGTGATGGGATGATCATTCATCTGACCAGAAGCAAAACCGATCAAGCCAGGGAAGGGGAGCGATGTATTATTCCATTTGGTGATGATAAGCGATGTCCAGTACGAGCGCTTATCGATTGGCGCCAAGCAAGCGGACAATGGGAAGGTCCAATTTTTCGACGACTTTCCAAAACTGGTACCATTACAAAAGCGGCCATCAGCGGCACCTCATGGAATCGCTTGATTCGCCAACTCGCTAAAAATGCAGGCTTGCTCAATGCTGATCAAATCAGCAGCCATTCACTTAGGCGTGGGGTAGCGACGGAAGCGGCACGACTGGGTGCCTCAATGGTGGCGATTAAGAGGCATGGGCGGTGGAAATCTACGAGCACAGTAGTTGAGTATATTGAGGCAGGGCGGCAGTTTTCAGATAGCGCAGTGAAAGTTTTATTTAATTTTTAAAAAATTAAATTGGTTAAACTAAAAGAGTATTAATATTAATAATCGATAAATCTTCTATTTTTCGTAACCATGGAATAAAGAAAATGATAGATGCAAATATTAAAAAATTAATTCGTTCTGTAAAAGAGATAACTAGATTTCATCTTAATAATCCCTCAAATGAAGCGATGACATCTAAGAATTGGGATTTCATTTTTGAAGACTTTGAGGAATGGGTTGTTTTGGAGGTTTCGACTGAGGGTTTTGGAGGGTATTGGATGAGTTCTGTACTATATCCAATTACGAAAATTGAAGAGGTATTAGATAACTTCCTTCATGAAAAATGCAGTTATAATGATTCGATAGCATATAGCGTTGTAGGAAATCGAGACGAATTTTGGCTTGAACCATACTGGGGAGAAAATGGGAATTTTGATGATTCAGAAGTACCCCTGTATTTTCACCGGAATTATTTTGGAAGACCTAGAGGGAAGGAAGGGTATATTGAGCCTAATCAGCTTATCACTCATCTGTTAGACCTTCATTGGTCTACAAACAAAAATTCATACTGCTCTATGAGCAATATGGGTGAAGAAATCGAGAAAATGAAAATAATCGATTCTGATGGTGTTAAATTAGTATTAATCAGAAGATCCGATCTCAATAGACTCATGAATCTTGGAAAATGGGGTTTAGCCCGCTATTTTTTATTCAGTAGACTTTTGGACGATTCAATATTTGGCAAGGGTGAAATTGAGTCTAAAACAGTTGAATTTAATAAATTCAAAGGGCGTTATAGAGTACAAACCCTAGGAAAAGAAAAGATCCAATACTCTGAATTCAGAGGTGTGAAAGTTCAAGAAACGGAGTCAGACGATGAACATTCTTATTTACTTTTGGATTATGAGGAAAAAGTTGACCAATATGCTGGTTTTATTATTTATGATTTGAAAAATAATAAAGTTATTGAAAATTATTCAATCGATCCAAAAAACTTTTCAGATTATTTTATAAAAAATGATTTACCATATGAAATAAGCCCTATTTTTTTTAATGCAGAGGTCCTAGATAAATATAAGGATCAGCCGGATAAATATAATCTTGAAGAACGTAGCATAACTTGTCGCGGAGGATGGCACCTTAAAACCTATGACATTAACGAATACAACCAAGTTCATACGTATGCAATATATCTCAGTAGATTGCCTTACAAAGAACAGCTTCATTGGAAGCAGCATAATGAAAAACCTAATGGCGAAATTTCAGAAAGGGCAAATCAAACTGACTTTATGGGTCAATTTTCCGAGCCATCAGAGTTAAATACTTTGAGACGAGAACTTCATGACTTAGGAAATATCAAGCTAGGAGACGACATTGGCCCGATTTGGTTACCTAAAGGTGGTAGTTGGCAGATTGCATCAAACGGTTTATTTTATCTTAAAACTGAAAACACCAATCAGTGGCATGATTTTATTATTATACTTTCAAATACTGTAATTGAAGGTTTTAGATTAGATGCGCTAAAAAAAATCGCCAAACATTACGGTTATGATGAGGATCAATACAAAAAAAAGAATGCACAACCATTAAGAACACTTGGATTGATAAAGTTTATTCTCAAAACTACCGATAATGAGAAAATTATACCTCAAATTCATAGTGTCTTAAATGATCTTCAAATAAAAAGAGCAAAAGGGAAGGCGCATGGTTCCTGGGAGACTCCAAACGGTTCCCTAATTGAGAATTCTGAAAAACTTCTCAAGGATGTTATAGCTGCTGTTCAAAAGTTAAGGATAATTTTTGAATCACTGAATATGGCCGAATGATGGGATTGACATATGCATGATATAGTGTTGAGTCCTAATTCCTTCTATTTGCTTTTTGCTTTTGAAGCTGGAAAAGATGTTGTTATAGGAGTCTAAATGTTTGCAATGAGTTTGGGAGTCAAACTACATTAAAATTTTAGCAGAATCATAAATTGGGTAAAATAATGTTTAATATTCTGAATTTCTTCAAAAAAAGTAGTAACAATTTAATTAATCTATCAAAGAGATCATCGAAATTTAAATTATTTTATGAAAGTGTATTTGGAAACCGAAAAAACAATTGGAGGGATGGCCCAGATATTGAGAGTTTACTTTGCCTTAATGGCTATGAAAAAAATCTAGCAGAAAAAATATTAATTGATAATTTAAAAAATAAAGATCCATTTATTTTTGAGTGTGTAGGTGTTTTAAAATCTAAAAAATCCACTAAATACTTAAAAAGCATTTTCCCCAATTGCCATGTATCTATTATCCCAAGTTGTGGTTTAGCCTTATGGAGAATTCACAAAGATGAAAGAGTAATTGGAATAATTGGTATGCTCTTGAATCATACGGACGAATTTAGAAAAATTGATGCAATAATTGCCCTTGGACAAATAAATGATCAAAAAGCTAAATTTTTATTATGCAGAGCATTAACAGATAAAAGTTATTTGGCTAGATACAATGCTTTAAGATATTTATCTGGCTTAGAAGGAACTCTTGACAAATTCCATCAAATTGCCCAAATCACTTGCGACGCATCATTTAATTCTGGGGATTCCTATCATGATGATGTCAGTGCCCTGTTAAAATCTGTAAGTACAATTCCCAATAAGTATCTTTTTTATCACGGAAACCATATCAATTTTGCGGGAACTGTATGGAAAGTCAAGCACGATATAATTGGCATTACATTGTGTGATAATAAAATTTTAATAATATTCGATTATATGCAGTACCCTACAAATGAAGTTGCTCATAACTTGGAGGCATATTCGCTACAAGAAGAATTAATTTGGTTAGGGGAGAATCCCGAGGTTGGGCCTACAGATGCGTATACAAACTTCTATCGAAATAATTTTTCGGACAAAAGCATCGATGTTGGAAATTTTGCTGGATACAAATGCACAATAAACATTTTCGACGGAAAATTAATAAAATCTGAATTTACAAAATAAAACAATTTGGAAAATATCACCCGCTGCATGACGGGGGCAGAAAAGCCAGTAGGACAAACTACTAGATTATTTATAGGCGCGCGCTCAGCCCTGATGTAAAATAAAGAGGGCAAACGGAAAATAAAATATGTGGTACTAATAAATGGCCATATCTAAGTTAAAGAACAAGTTCTTAGGGATCGGTTGAAATGGACGCTACTAATTCTATTACAGATGAGGAATTGGAAAAATGTTTGGCTGATCATGACTATTTGGCAAAAAAATATTTTTTTAATAAAAAATATTGCATGTCCTACGATGTGAAATCTTGCAAAGGTGACATTATTCGCGCGCATACCATAAGTGACAAATATATCAGAAATTTAGGGAATTCTGGGAATGTATATTTTCCCATTTTCTCAAGCTATAACAAAAAAGGTTTATATGAGCTTAGGTTGACGGGAATTAACAAAGCTACTGTTATAACGGGATTTTGTAAGCATCATGACGAAGTGTTATTTTCTTCGTTTGAGAAAACTAGCTTCGATGGAGCATATAACCAAATATATGATATTACGTTTCGAGCCTTATGTAGAGAGTATTACCAAAAAAAATGTATTTATCAATTTTTTTCCAGAGTTAGCTCTGAGGATTTGGGTGGCCTTGATAGGAGGGGATATACAAAGTCAGACCATTTTAAAAAAGCACGCATGGCTGAAAATAAGGAGCTCAGGGATCACAAATTTCTCTATGATCAGCTGAAAAAAATTAAAGATACAGGCTTGAGCTATCTTGTAATAGAGGTGTCAAAAATCCCAATATTGACAACTGGGATAATATTTCCGTTGGTTGATCCCTGTGCTAATGTGATTCAAGGACAGAATGGAAGGCAGCTTGGATTTATTTACAATTTAATCACTCTGAAAAGCATGTCGTACATAATTCTTTCTACTGCACCAACCTTGCATAATAATGCTCATAAAAATTTTCTAAATTCGTTAGCTTCTATCAAGTCAGTAAAATTGATTAATTATTTGTTAACCTACTTTTTCCTTAATAATGATAATATGGTGATTGATCCGAATTGGTTTGATAGTCTCTCTCCGAAAGTCCAGTGCTGCCTTGTTAATCTTTTAAATTTTCAAGTTGGTAATTATTATGCGGGGTATTGCTTGGATAGAATAATTGAGTTTGACCGGTTTGTAGATTTTTCATATATTAAAATTACGAGCGAAATTAAGTAAGTGAAGCATTTGATGGTAGGCTGTTGGGTTGACGCTTTGCGCTAACGAATTGCCGCGCTCCTTAGTTAATCGGTAGCCAATTTTGGGACACTCAGAGGCAACACACCGCCGTAAATCACCTCAAGCCACTGACGTTATTTCTCGGTAATCCTTGAATCTGTGTGTTGTGGTTGATCCTACTTTGTTGCTATAATTCAATCCATTATGTTTCGTAATCAGTAGGTCCGCGGTTCGATTCCGAGCCCCGGCACCATGTAAATCAGTCGGTTACGGAAAATCCAAAAATGGAGTAGTTGGTGTGTCGAATATGTGACGAACTTTGAGGGCGAAATGCATAGCCTGAGACCCCGAAAAATCTAAAGGAATAAGAATATGTCAGCAATATTAATTACTATCATCGTATCAACTATCACTTTATTGATTGGCATATTTCTTAATAGAATTTTTGAGAGCAAATCGAGCCTTATTACTTATTATGGGCACATAGGTGCAGGAAAAATAAAGATTGAGCAAGAAAATAGATTTATTGATATTTTTAGCCATTCAGTGGTTATAAGGAATGTTGGGCGTAAGCCTGCGACAAACGTTCGTGTTGGACACACCCCACTAGCGGTGAATGTTGAAAATATGATTTCTGTGTATCCTCCTACTGAAACTAAAGTTCTCAAGATACCAAATGTCGGAGAAGAAATAGCTATTGAGCGACTTTTGCCAAGTCAGCAAATCATAATCACATATATTTATGGGCCTTCGCTACGATTTGACCAAATTGATTCCTATGTAAGGTCAGATGATGGTTTTGCGAAAAAGGTAGATGTCCTGCTTACTAGGCGATGGCCATTATGGGTCCTGAATATTCAAAGAGCTCTTATATTTTTAGGTTTTGTGACGACAGTATATGTGTCGTATTTATTTTTTTTAAAATTATTATTTTAATCAAAACGACTCGCAGCAAGCTCATTAAAATTTAGGCAGCCTTATCTAGAGCGGTAACATGAATTTTATTTTGACGCTTCTTAACCAGCCAAATATCGTAATCACGCTGGAGATTCAGCCAAAAAGCGATATCGGTATTGGGAAAAAGCTTCGAGAATCGTAGCGCCATGTCAGCACTAACTCCGGCATGACCATTGAGAAGCCTAGATAAAGTCGTGCGATTCACGTCGAGCCTTTTTGCAGCATCGGTTACGGTTAGACCAGCGCCTTCAATTAAAATTTCGTTAATAATTTCGCCGGGATGTAATGGTTCATGAATCGTCATAGCGCACCTCACTTAATGATAATCTAAATAATTTACTAATATGGCGTCTTCGCCTTCGAACTGAAATATGATTCGCCAATTTCCGTTTACTGTTATTGCATAAAAGCCTTTAAGCTTGCCTTTTAATGGATGGAAACCAAAGCCTGGTAGATTTACTTGCTCAGGGGCATTAGCCGCATCCAGCACCTGTAAGAGAACTTTCAGCCTGCGAGCGTGCTTTGCCATGATTCCGGCTGTACTGCCAGTCTCATAGAAGTTGCGCAATCCTTTATGTTTCCAACTCTTTATCACACTTAAAGTATAGTCCGTTGCGCACCACGCGTCAATATATCTAAAACTATTTGTTTTTAAATAAGTTTTAGAGCATTAAAACGGCTCACAAGATAGCAGTTCTTCAGGTATTTGCCAAAATTAATCGGTTTTCAGGGCGGTTCAGTAGAATGGCTGGATCACTCCAGCCAAACCCTGATCAGAACCGGACGTGCAGTTTTCCCGCATCCGGCTCCCGAAAGTGCTAATATTCAGCAGTGCGAAACATGGATGTCGTTTTGATATACTGCGGAAAATTCATTCGTTTCAAAAGATTTCCAAAGCTTTTCCAGTTTATTTTACGCTTGCCGCCTTTACGATTTACCCAAACAAATAATGCACGCCTACTCCACTGAATAAACGTACTAACCTGCTTTTGGTTATCCGAAATAGCGTGGTAGTTTCCCCACCCAATCACTACTCGTTTCACTCGCTGAATTACGACATGTGTCTTTTCATGGAGACTGCGTTTGAGATGCTGTCGCAAGTTGACAAGCTTCTTGGCTATTCGGTCAGCGCGGCTTTTATATTTTAGCCGCCACTTTCCTGATCTGCTTTGTCCCCAATAACAAGTAAATCCTAAGAATTTATATGTTTTGAGGCGCTCGCCATTTGTTTTGGCTTCTCTCGCGTGTGCCGCTCCGGATTTAATCACACTCGATTTATCCGCGTGCAATTTTAATCCGAATTTGTCCAGTCGCTTTGGTAATACTTTATAAAACCGCTTCGCGTCTTCCTCGTACTGAAATACAAACACCATATCATCTGCAAACCTTATCATTTCTGCTTTCCCATTTAAGTGGTCGAGTCTTGTTCTTTCGAACCAACTATCCACCGCATAGTGCAGATAAATATTTGACAAGATTGGCGAGATAATTGACCCGGTGGGCACTCCAATTTTATTGAGCTCAGCCTTTCCGTTCACCAAAATTGGTGCACGAATTAACTTCTCAAGTAATTTCAGAAATTTCCTATCCGCAATCTTTTCTCGCAAAATTCCCTGCAAATTTGCATGCGGGATGCTGCTAAAATATTGGGAGAGATCAATTTCTACTGTTGCGCCTCTCGGATAGCTGCTGCTGTGTTTCATTAACGCCCTCAGTGCGTCGTGCGCATTTATTCCTTCTCTGTACCCGTAGGAGCACGGAAGAAATAATGGTTCATAGATTTTCGTGAGAATTTGCGACACCGCCCTCTGTACGATTTTGTCTTCAAAACAAGTAATCGCCAGCGGCCTTGTGCTGCCGTCTTCTTTTGGAATTTCTACCATACACGCTGCCTTAGGCTTGTACGCGTTTCTGCGAAGTTTCGCATGAAGATCAATTAAATTTTCATCGAGATTTTCACCGTAGATTTTCTTCGTGACTTCATCGATACCGACTGCCTTGCCTCCATCGAGCTGTCGATAACATTCGCGCAGCAAATCCAGATCGATCACGTGCCAAACATTATTGAACACCGTATCCGGTCTGAAAATTGCTCGTCTGCCTATACCTTCGAGTTTCGTTGTCTTTTGATTTGTGCTCACTGATTGTAGCTTCATTTAAGTCTCCCTCTCCGGTTATCACTCTCTGCCAGCCCTTCGTTCCACGAAAGTTACTTCGCTTCATCGCTACTATGACTGGCTCCGACGCCCACCGTCCTTCGTCACAATCTTGCGGTTCAAGCCGCTTGAATTTTGACTACTGCTATCCTTGCAGAGATCAGTGGGTTCTCCCAAGTTCCTGACACATCTCTACTAACTCGCCAACGCCTTCGACCCCGGTGAGAAACATTTCTACTCCCGCTTTATTGCAGAAATGTTTATTGCTTGCTTGGTGCAATAACCCTTCAGCTCTCACAAAATACTTTATTTCGAGGTTATTTCACGTTCACCCTATGCGTATCGGGTTTCGGCTCGAAAGTTTCGCTGTCTACGCTTCACTGCTTTCGTTACCTGCGGCAGCGCAAGACTCGCTATGCAGTGCGATCGGTGTCGCTTCTGCAGCAGGACTTTCACCTGCAAGACATGCCAAGCTTTGCTTGGCGCACATTGCATCAAAGTTCAAAAGTTGAACTCAAATCACAAGGTAAATTAATAGGCAGACTGGACAGCTGAGGAAAAATACATTAAAAAATCAAGCTCCTACGTTGGGCAACGTAGATTAAGGAACACTTAACAAGGAGCTTGATCATGGCAAAAGTTACGCGCAAATCACTTAGATATCAATCCCTCTTCAATTGTTTTTTTAAAATCAAAGACCCCCGAGTAAAAGGCCGGTGTAAATATCCACTATTTACTATTATGGTTATTATTTTATGTGCATTACTTTGTGGCTATGATAATTGGAAAGCCATTGAACTTTTTGGAAAAAAACGTAAACGTTTTTTGAGTCAGTTCATTAATTTGGATTGTGGAATCCCTAGCTATTATACGTTTGCTCGAATTTTCGCAATAATGGATCCAGAAAGTTTTGAAGAATGTTTTAGAGAATGGATTTTTCTGATTTGCAAACTCATGATGTACGACATCATTAACATTGATGGAAAAACTTTGCGTGGATCTTCCCATAAAAATGGTGACAAAAAAGCCAGCCATATTGTAAATGCTTTCTCGCCCCGCCTTAATACCACATTAGGTT
Organism: uncultured Gammaproteobacteria bacterium; assembly: GCA_963711375.1. GTDB lineage: Bacteria > Pseudomonadota > Gammaproteobacteria > Coxiellales > Coxiellaceae > CAVQDV01. The sequence goes on along the minus strand of CAVQDV010000004.1, from coordinate 43,014 downwards.
GCGTAAAAACACCAGAAAAATCAAATGAAATAACTGGGATTCCAATTTTAATAAAAAAATTAAATCCCCAAGGCTGTATAATTACTACCGATTCGATTGGTACACAAAGAGGAATTGCTAATTTAATCCGAGAAAAAAGGGCTCATTACGTCTTAGCACTAAAAGAGAATCACAAGCGCTTTTACCGAAAAGTAGATCGAATGTTCATGTGCGCAGAAGAGGAAAATTTCAAGGGAATGGTCTACAAAAAACATAAAACTAAAGATTACGGTCACGGCAGAATAGAGGAACGTGAATATACAATACTGCCCATGATGTATCTACATTCCTATAAAAAGGATTGGCGAGATTTAACAGCCATTATTCGAGTAAAGAGTAAGCGCCACCTCCCAAAAGATGTCATAGAAGAATCAACTCGATATTATCTTACCTCTCTTCCTTATAATAAACATCTCAAAATGTGCCAAGCTATTCGTGAACATTGGTCTATAGAAAATAATCTTCATTGGAAATTAGATGTGGGACTAAATGAAGATGACTGCCCAATTTATCGAGGGAATGCGGACCAAAATTTAGCAATAATGCGGAAAATTGTTTTAAAGCTTTTGGAAGAGGAAAAATCTTCAAATTTTGGAGTTGGGATGAAACGTCTGGAAGCCGCCCTAAGTACCCGATATCTAAAGAAAGTGGTTGGATTTTGAACTTTGGTGCAATGTGCGCCAAGCAAAGCTTGGCATGTCTTGCAGGTGAAAGTCCTGCTGCAGAAGCGACACCGATCGCACTGCATAGCGAGTCTTGCGCTGCCGCAGGTAACGAAAGCAGTGAAGCGTAGACAGCGAAACTTTCGAGCCGAAACCCGATACGCATAGGGTGAACGTGAAATAACCTCGAAATAAAGTATTTTGTGAGAGCTGAAGGGTTATTGCACCAAGCAAGCAATAAACATTTCTGCAATAAAGCGGGAGTAGAAATGTTTCTCACCGGGGTCGAAGGCGTTGGCGAGTTAGTAGAGATGTGTCAGGAACTTGGGAGAACCCACTGATCTCTGCAAGGATAGCAGTAGTCAAAATTCAAGCGGCTTGAACCGCAAGATTGTGACGAAGGACGGTGGGCGTCGGAGCCAGTCATAGTAGCGATGAAGCGAAGTAACTTTCGTGGAACGAAGGGCTGGCAGAGAGTGATAACCGGAGAGGGAGACTTAAATGAAGCTACAATCAGTGAGCACAAATCAAAAGACAACGAAACTCGAAGGTATAGGCAGACGAGCAATTTTCAGACCGGATACGGTGTTCAATAATGTTTGGCACGTGATCGATCTGGATTTGCTGCGCGAATGTTATCGACAGCTCGATGGAGGCAAGGCAGTCGGTATCGATGAAGTCACGAAGAAAATCTACGGTGAAAATCTCGATGAAAATTTAATTGATCTTCATGCGAAACTTCGCAGAAACGCGTACAAGCCTAAGGCAGCGTGTATGGTAGAAATTCCAAAAGAAGACGGCAGCACAAGGCCGCTGGCGATTACTTGTTTTGAAGACAAAATCGTACAGAGGGCGGTGTCGCAAATTCTCACGAAAATCTATGAACCATTATTTCTTCCGTGCTCCTACGGGTACAGAGAAGGAATAAATGCGCACGACGCACTGAGGGCGTTAATGAAACACAGCAGCAGCTATCCGAGAGGCGCAACAGTAGAAATTGATCTCTCCCAATATTTTAGCAGCATCCCGCATGCAAATTTGCAGGGAATTTTGCGAGAAAAGATTGCGGATAGGAAATTTCTGAAATTACTTGAGAAGTTAATTCGTGCACCAATTTTGGTGAACGGAAAGGCTGAGCTCAATAAAATTGGAGTGCCCACCGGGTCAATTATCTCGCCAATCTTGTCAAATATTTATCTGCACTATGCGGTGGATAGTTGGTTCGAAAGAACAAGACTCGACCACTTAAATGGGAAAGCAGAAATGATAAGGTTTGCAGATGATATGGTGTTTGTATTTCAGTACGAGGAAGACGCGAAGCGGTTTTATAAAGTATTACCAAAGCGACTGGACAAATTCGGATTAAAATTGCACGCGGATAAATCGAGTGTGATTAAATCCGGAGCGGCACACGCGAGAGAAGCCAAAACAAATGGCGAGCGCCTCAAAACATATAAATTCTTAGGATTTACTTGTTATTGGGGACAAAGCAGATCAGGAAAGTGGCGGCTAAAATATAAAAGCCGCGCTGACCGAATAGCCAAGAAGCTTGTCAACTTGCGACAGCATCTCAAACGCAGTCTCCATGAAAAGACACATGTCGTAATTCAGCGAGTGAAACGAGTAGTGATTGGGTGGGGAAACTACCACGCTATTTCGGATAACCAAAAGCAGGTTAGTACGTTTATTCAGTGGAGTAGGCGTGCATTATTTGTTTGGGTAAATCGTAAAGGCGGCAAGCGTAAAATAAACTGGAAAAGCTTTGGAAATCTTTTGAAACGAATGAATTTTCCGCAGTATATCAAAACGACATCCATGTTTCGCACTGCTGAATATTAGCACTTTCGGGAGCCGGATGCGGGAAAACTGCACGTCCGGTTCTGATCAGGGTTTGGCTGGAGTGATCCAGCCATTCTACTGAACCGCCCTGGAATATTTGCGCCTCGTTGCGCACTTTAATATTTCCTTAATATTCGCGGGTTATACTGCTCATCTTAAGCGAAGGAAATCCAGGTTAGTGTGAAGCTACGGGACTTCCTTTTTCAGGCAAATAAGTTATTAATGAGGTAAAAAAATGAGAAGTTCTGACGATAATTGTGGAGTATCACTTGAAGAATCCAAAAAGCTTGCTGCGGTGCGTAAACAGGAAACTGATGATTATATTTCACGCCGAGCGGCAGAAATCCTGAAAATTGAAGATCCAGAAACACAGAAGGCTGAAGGTATTGCATTAGCAATAATTGCTCAGAGTCTTTGGAAAGATTCAAGCTATCAGGAGGCTTCTGGTGACTCTAAGCCCGTTATCTCGGAGTCTATGAAGCTTCAACTGGCTACTGTGCGTAAACAGGAAACTGATGATTATATTTCACGCCGAGCGGCAGAAATCCTGAAAATTGAAGATCCAGAAACACAGAAGGCTGAAGGTATTGCATTAGCAATAATTGCTCAGAGTCTTTGGAAAGATTCAAGCTATCAGGAGGCTTCTGGTGCCGATAAAGAGAAGAAAGAACAAGAATCACCTTCTTTGACAAATTCTGACTCCGACTCAGAATGATATAATTTATAGATTCCTTAATTTTGAATAGTCGGCGGCCCACCAGCCGCCGCTATATTTTTGCGATCTTTTTCAAATTTCTATTACTGTCCATTTTGGAGATTATGGACAGTAATGTGATAAAATTGAACTCTATGTAAATTTTGATAATTTCGTGATCATTGAGTCACGAGATATGAAAACAGGGAGCGACAAGCAAAATGGATGATCAGGCCTTAATAGAAACAGGTTCGCAGTCACTTGATGGCTGGGAATCTCGTTACATACATGCGGCTACTAGTGACAACACTCGGCGGGCTTATCAAAGTGATATCGAACATTTTCTGAAAGAAGGCGGCAAATTGCCAACAAGCCCAGAAGTGCTTGAGGCCTATCTACGAAAATGCGCGGAGCATTTTAATCCCAGAACATTGAAGCGAAGGTTAACAGCTCTCCGTCAATGGCACAGACTGAAAGGCCACCCAGATCCAACAGCTGCACCCCTCGTCAATAAAACCCTAAGTGGAATAGCCAGATTACATGGCCAACCCAAACAACAAGCCGCCGCATTGCGATTAAAGGATCTAGACCAGATCATTGAGCATTTAAATAAAAAGCCAACTCCCTTATCGATCCGAAATAAAGCCCTATTATTAGTAGGCTATTTCGGCGCCTTCCGACGCTCCGAGCTTGTGGCTTTAAAATGGGAACAAGTGAAATTCGAAAGTGATGGTATGATCGTCCTTGTGCCCCGAAGTAAAACTGATCAAAGCGGGGAGGGCAGTCATTGCGTGATTCCATTTGGTGATGATAAGCGATGTCCAGTAAGAGCCCTGATCGATTGGCGCCAAGCGAGCGCTCAATGGACCGGCCCAATTTTTCGCCGAATTTCAAAATCCAGCAAAATAAATGAAAAAGAAATCAGCTCGCGCTATTGGAATTTGATTATTATGGAATTGGCAAATGAAGTAAGTTTACCAAACGCATCACAAATCAGCAGCCATTCAGTCCGAAGAGGATTTGCCACAGAAGCTGCAAGATTAGGTGCCTCAATGCCAGCCATCCAAAAACATGGACGTTGGCGTTCCACCAAAACCGTGATTGAATATATTGAGGCTGGTAGGCAGTTTTCGGATAGCGCAGTGAAGGTCCTGTTTGAGTTTTAGGCGCTGCATTAGACATTCAATTGGATTGAAATACCAATAGTCATGAGGAATTGAAGTGAATTTAAAAAATTTAAAAATTCTTTTTATTACGATGTTCAGTATTATTTTGACTTTCTATCTTGCCATTTTAACACATGAATATGCACATGCTACTATGGCATGGATTTTTGGCTATAAGTCGTCTCCTTTTGATATCCAGTACGGAAGTTGGTATTTAGTACCCGTTTCTGAGGCTGTGGATTATGCCAGAATTTTGTCTTCAGGGCATGGTGTTCAAGAAGCTCTTATAGGAATTAGTGGAATTTTTTCGACATTTATTTTATTTATTGTTTCAATTTTATTTCTAAATTGGAATTTCATAAAACGAAACAACCTCTTATTAAGTCTATTTTTTTGGTTGGCTAGTATTAATTTGATGGAAATGTTTTCTTATTTGAATCGAACTTTTGTAATGGGTGATATTGGAGAATTTATCCAGGGACTTAATATTTCGCCGCTGTGGATTTTTATTCCTAGCATTGTAATTGTCGGATTAGGGTTATATCGCTTTTATCGATATGAGCTCATTAAAATGTATTTATTACTTCCGATTAAAAGGACATTGTTTAGACGGGTTTTTCTGTGGATGACTTTTTGGACTTTGCCTTTGTCTTTAATTTATTGGGGACCTACCATGGATACCAATTGGCAGTTGGTATCGAATCTCACGAATATTTTTTCAATTTTAGTGGTTTTGACGATATTAATTATTTATGACCCATCAAGAAATCGGATTAAAAATTTAAGTAAGGTGAGATGAAATGAAAAAATTAACTGGGGAATGTCTTTGCGGTGCAATTGCTTATGAGATTAATGGTGAATTAGGGGCAATTGTAAATTGTCATTGCTCAAAATGCAGAAGATGGCATGGGGCTGCATTTCGCACCAGAGCAACCGTAGAAACTAAAAACTTTAAATGGATCAAGGGTCAGGAACATTTATCAAAATATCTCTCTTCAGAGCATGTTACGAAATCATTCTGTTCTATTTGTGGGTCGTGTTTAATAAGTACCTATGATGATGATCCAGATTCTATTGGGTTACCGATTGGTGGCTTAAATCAAGATCCAAGAAATCGTCCAATGATGAATATCTTTGTTGGATCCAAAGCCCCCTGGTTTGAAATTACCGATGATCTTCCACAATATGAAGAATGGCCACCGTTTGATATTAGAGATTTCGAGAAACCTTTGGCACACAAGGATCAAGCAGAAATTTTGAAAGAACATAGACAAAGGATAAGTGAGGATATCGACATAAATTCGGAAAAAATCTTTTTCCTGATTCAAAAAATAAAATGCTTATCTAGGGTAGGTTATTTATCATTTATTCATCAATACAAACCCGATCTCCCTTCGTCTATTTTAGCATGGTTTTTTGAAAAAGCGATTGATTTAGTTGATGGAATAATTCAGTTACATAAAAACGATTTAGATGAATGTAGTCAAGCATTGATTAGGGTTTTATTTGAAACCTATTTAAAGTATATACACTTTATTTCTATTATGCTCTCCTCTTCTCAAGAAGAAGCTGCACTCTTTGTAGTCGAAACGATAGTATTGATTAGAGAGAAGAATGCATTAGAGCAGGACAAGAGCATGCCCGACCATAATTTCACTGAAATACTTGGAGACTTAAAACAGCTTAAAGAAAAACACGGTTCTAATTTAGGCAAAATTAAAAAACATGGGTTTCCTCTTGACAGTATTGAAAATATATCGCGTAAATACAATAAAATGGGTGAATATCAAATCATGTACCGAAATTTTTCAAGAAATGTTCACGCAAACGATTTTACAGAATATTTTCGAAAACAAGGTCATTTAGAGCAAGATGATTATATAGAATTCCGAAATGATGCTGCCTTTGATTTTGTGTTTAGAATATTTTTAGAGATGATGGATCATATGAATAATTGCTTTGGTTTAGGAATGACAGAAAAATTAAAAGAGATTCAAAAAGAGTATATAAAATTTAATCAAGATGAGTAGCTAGATTCCATGTTACATTTTCAAAACGGTGAACATAGTCCAGTAGTTTTTCCTACTGGACTATTTTTGTGCGTTTAGAAAATGCATAATTAAATTAAACTCAGTTGATTTAGCCACCTAATCAAAGGCTTTAACGTGAATTTTATTTTGATGCTTCTGAATAAGCCAAATATCGTAATCACGTTGAAGATCCAACCAAAATTTAATATCGGTATTCGGAAAAAACTTGGATAATCGAAGCGCCATATCAGGGCTAATTCCCGCATGCCCATTGATAAGCTTGGATAAAGTCGTGCGATTAACATCGAGTCTTTTCGAAGCTTCAGCCACAGATAGGCCAGCGCCCTCAATGATAATTTCATTGATGATTTCACCGGGATGTAATGGTTTATCAATTGTCATAGCACACCTCATTTTTTTGAAGTATAGTCTGTTGCGCATCACGCGTTAAGTCGAAACATTCAGGACGTTTTTGGCCTATAAACCAAGTGCCTTTTTTTGTATCTAAGTAATGCTTAATTGGTCTAAGATGGTTGCCTCTTATAATGAGTAAATGGCAACCAGATTCCATGGCTATTTTTGCTGCCTGGATCTTGGTTTTCATCCCACCAGTCCCGTGAGGGGTGGTTGTACCCTTGCCCATTGATAATATTTCAGGGCTCAATGAATCCACTATTGGAATAAATTCAGCCTCTGGATTTATTTTAGGATCATCAGAATAAAGCCCATCGATATCCGATAATAGAAACAATACATCCGCTTGAATTAATTCCGCGATTCGAGCTGAAAGCTGATCATTATTACCATATTTATTTTGTTTTGTAGCTACAGAATCATTTTCATTTATAATCGGAATTATTCCGATGGACAAAAGTGTATTAAGGGTGCTTTTTAACTGAATAAATCGATTTTCATATTCACAGTCATCAGCCGTCAACAAAAGTTGTGCACCAAGAATTCCATGATTATCGAATATACTTTGATACATTTGTAACAGTTGTACTTGACCAATCGCAGAAGCAGCTTGTTTTATTTCTAAAGAGATTGCAGCATTATTTTGCGTTAAACCAAGCTTCAACTTGCCAGATGCAATAGCTCCCGATGAAACCAAAATAACTTGAAGCCCAGTCAATCTTAGCATTATCACATCTTCAACTAATGCTTCGAGCCAATGCTGATTTAAACCTCCATCGTTATTGACGACTAAGGCAGAGCCAATTTTGATGACACAAATTTTATGATTTAAAATATTCATTATTCCCCCGATGCTTAAAAAGGGTAATTTAAGCATTTAAATAATTTGGAACCCAGCTAAGCAAGACTTAGTTGGTCTAAAAATTAAAAATAGGAATTATACGCCGGGAGGGGGAAGGGGGGTAAACGCTAATCTGTTGAGAAAAGTTGTTGAATTCATAGTGTGCCCATTCTATACAAAAACCTCAGGAGTTGTCAAATTTTTTTACCTATTTCAATATAAAGTAGGTTTAAAGTGCTATTTTACAGCTGTTTTCTGAATCACTAGCTTTTGATTTCAGAAATAACTGGCCGTCCATTCCGGGCGAGCCATTATTTTGTTTTGCCAACTTTTTCAAAGTGCATAATATTTCTATTAATAGAATTATTTACAGGCCATTTTATTAGGCTATAATGATAGCCTTTTGGCTATTCATTCCGACAACTTAGCCTTGTCGAGAAATAAAACGGTTGACTGATCAAGGGGAAAATAGAATGGGTGCTAATCCGAAAGCTACTCTTGTTTTAATATTAAATACTGAGATTGCTTTAAATAGGCTTTTAAATGCACTTGGTCATATGGCCTACGGAATGGGACATCGTTTTAAGGGCACTCCTAATGTTCACGTTTTTTTTGGTGATAGCCAACAAGTTAGATCGATTCGTAAACTCGCTTATCATTTAAATTCTGAAAATAAAGAAATTACAGTATTTAGTGATTTTCCAGACACAAAGCTTGGCAAAAGTACTTGGGATTTACTGGCCTAGGTAGCAAAAACTCCAGAATCAAAAATCACTTATTTTGCTTGTGCTTTTAAAGCCGTCTGTCGGTAACGTGTGAGCACAGCTGTGGGTAACCTCGGGCGCAGCTTGCTGCGCCCAGGTTATCCATCAGCTTGGTCATACGTTATCGACAGACTCCTTAATCAATGGCGCGTATTTTTGTGGTATGTGCATGTATCCCAGAACCTTGCGCACAATCGACCCATTTTTGGATTCGGCAAGCGCATTATCATTACTGTGTTTTGCACGTGATTTTGTAAATTCCACATGCAATTTATTAAGCAGCTTGGCGACATCGTAATTAATGTACTCAGAACCATTATCGCTGTGAAATTCGTAAATTTTAAAAGGAAATGCTTCTAATAGAGCCTCCAAAACAGGAATTAAATATTGCTCCGAGATTTTTTCAACGCTAAATATCACTTCAAATTGTGTCACTTCATCCACCGCGTTAATGTGATAAACCCCTTTTTGTTTGTCCTCGTCACCCTGATGCACTGTGTCGATTCGAATATAGCCTGGCATTCCATTTGGCTTTGGTTTACGTCGTACGCCTATGTTGATTGCTCTCGGGTTTGTTTTTTCAAAATGCCTTCGCTGCCGCTGATACGTCGTACTTTGACGAAGATTATAAATATGCGAAATTGAAATTTTAGATAAGCGTTCATAATTCTTATCCTTGTAAATGCAATACGCTCGCTCAAATAATTTTTTGGTGGTATGTCCGCTCAATGTCTGGTGAGCCTCATCCGTCTTGGCTAATAACAAAATATCTTGGAATGTATAATGGCGTGGGAATTTGTTTCGCACAGGATCTTTTTTCCCAATCCATTTCTTCTTGCGATACTGATGGATCAGACGCGTTAATTGCGTTCGCGAATACCCACTTCCCCTTTCCAAGTAAGTGCGTATCGTCGATTTTCCGCCCTTTGAGAGCCGGAAATAATTCGTCTGTTTCAGGATTTTGGCAATCCACTTGTAGCGTTTTTCCTTGGGTACTGACAATTCAACCTTGCCTGCACCCACCAAAAATGATTCGATAGCGCTGGGGCTATCTAGCGTCTGGTCGTTCATATAGATCATAGTTCCTATAGTTTGAACGATGTTGGCTTAGATGGCCCTTTTTTGATCCTTTTTCAGGCTCATTTGCATTGGAAAGAGCTTATCTCCTCAGGCCCATTTTGCATTGGAATAGACTTTCATTTGACGAGAAGGAATCATTTATATAGACTACTGAAATAATAATCTATAGGCATATAAGAGGTTAAAAATGCGATCCTTCCGTTTAGACGTACCAGCTTTTGAATTTAGCTCCAGATCTAAATTACACTCCATGGTGTATTCTAAAGATGACAATCATTTTGTACCTCATTTTTCCATTTATTTTATGTATAAAGCAGGCTGGAGTCGGGAAACAAGTAAGACATTATTAAATTTAATCGAGAGCAAGTTCGGCTATATTCCATTTGGTTCTGTAGATGGTGGAAAAGGGTTTGGATTTCCTTTTCGACAATTTTTTGATTCTCCTATTTTTGTAAAACAACTTGCCGCTCTTTTACAAGAGCATAATTACATCTCAGCAGCTGATGAAAAAAATTTCTTAGCGTATTTCGATCTTTATAAAGATCAGTTACAGTCATTTTATCAAGACACCGAAAAATGTCATGATGTCCCAGCTCAAAATCTAAGGCTTCATAAAGCGGTTAAAGGTGGGGATTATGCTGAAGTGGAACTGCTGCTCAGCGACCCAACAATTGATATTAACGCTCAAGATGGTTACGGACACACGCCGTTATTTCTTGCTGTTCGCCTTATACCAGGCCGCCCAGATTTGGTAAAATTATTGCTCTCATTAGGTTCGAATCCGCACATAGCAAGCTGGTTTGGCGATAGGCCTCTTGACAGCGCTAGCTATACAAATAAATTAGAAATAGCACAACTTTTATTAGAATACCGAGCAGATCCAAACTTGTTTTGGGGCTCCAGTGCTATGCATAATGCATTTGCTATGGCCTCAGATGAGATGGTTGCCTTGTTGGCTCGTTATGGTGCGCGTTGGGATTTAAAAGATCAATTTGGAGTAACAGCTGCATCTCTGATCGGAATAAATGGGCGGCACCATGATAATGGAGTCACCGTAAAACGCCGGATACAGATTGCCAGTTCAAATTATCAAGCATCGAGCAAGCCCCTCTCATTATTTGGCTCAGAACTTGGCAATATCACGTCAGATTATGCATTTCGTTATTATCTTTTGCCGGTCAAAGGAATAATTGAAGAAATTATAACCGAAGATGCTGCTTTAATTCCCTGCATAAAACGTTTGCTTCAGTCGAACCTAGATTTTTCAGCATTGACGCGAAAAGAACGTAGTGCATTGGAGGATCTTGAAGGCCATTTTTTATATCATAAAGAAGAAAAATGTTCGGATCGTGAACATGAGGGATGGTTTAAGGCGGCTTTATTGGAGTCCCTTTTCGAAAAAACTAACGATGGTCATGATGAAAGTTGGCTGATCCGTAATAGAATTGCGATCCGCGCGCAAATTAGCAATTCACTTCCTCTTGCCCCACCCAAGGAATTATTGGTGGACAAGAAAGGCGATTCTCTTATTTCACCTGAGTCCAGACTAACAACAGCTCAAGCATCACTATTAGCTGAAATTAACAAGCTTGTTAATTTAGACTGGCAGGAATTTACGCGCGTTGGAACTAAGCCTAACACCGTTGAGATGATGTCACTTGAATTGCGATATACCGATATTTCGGTTCAAACAAGTCTCGCAACCTGTATTGAAACTTGTAAGAAGAAAGAGCCTAAAACGGCTGGTTTCACTCATACGTTATTTAGTAAATACTTGCGTGGGCGAAATGATTTCACCATTTTATTTTATCAAACTGTTGGAAAAGTACATATTAATTCAATTCCTTCTCTAGAAAAGGCAGCTGAAATTCTTAGAGGCATGACCAGAGGTATAAGTGAAAAATCGGATGTAAGAGTCGAAATGCAGGTCAGGTAGTTAGGCTAGAAAAATATGAAGTATTGCTTGATGTCGATGCCAGGCTACAATGGCACTACCTCTTTCAATCATTTTCTCCTTTAATGATGTAGAGTGCCGATTCTAAATAATCCAGTAGTTTTTCCTGCATGATTAAATAAAATTTATTTCAAAATACTCGATAAATCGGCATTTTATTCATCCGATTCCGCAATCAATTTTAGTGTTTCGAATGATGCGATGAAGTTTTTGGAGATTTCTGATGACGCTTAACATACCCTTTAAGCACGCTATCCATGCGTGTCTGCCAACCTTGTCCAGTACTCTTAAAATATTTCAATACCTCAATGCTATAACGTAGGGTCACAGAAATTTTTGTAGGAGTTTTCTGCGGGCCACGTTCACCTCGTTTACGCTTCGGAAGCACAGATAATAGTTTTTCGGGTAAAACCTCACTGGCAGGACGCATAGCACGAAAATCTTCTTTTTTTAACTCTCGTACATGCCCAGATTTATTGGTTAGTAGTTTCTTCTTCATAACGTTTTACCTCGCGTGAATTTGCTTTACGAAAACTGATAATTCGCACCCCGCCTTCGATGGGAGTGAAACAAACTATATGGACCCGCTCCCCAATCAACCCAGAAGCCACAAATCGTCGTTCTGGGTATGCTTTTCGATCATCTTCGATATAAAGTGCTGTCTCCCAGTCAAACCCTTCTATTTTTTCAAATGATAGATCTCGCTCACGAGCATTCTTTTCTGACTTTTTCGGATCGAAATCAATTGTCATTTTCTAATTGTAGTAACAAATAAATGATCTGTCAAGTGGGCCACCTTCAATTGCTATCGTATGAAAACATTTGAAAAATCAAAACTAAATAAGTTCATTGGGGATTACTCACCATTATGCAACTAAAAACTGTGCAGTGCTTTCACCGCATCATGGCAGCCTCTTTCTCGTCTGAATCCATAAGAACAGTCGAGAAAAATAGGCTCATAAATACTTCCAAGAACGTTCTGCACCATCTTCTGGACCAGCTTATCTTCGAAATTACTAATTCCCAGTGGTCTTGTCGCACCGGGTTTTCCTTCCTTTGGAATTCGTGCTTCTCGTACGGGTCCCGGTCGGTAGCCCATGCGCTTCATACTGGAAACTAACTCATTAATGTTCTCCGCTAGTCGTTCACCATAGTGACTTTTCGTGACCGCATCGACTCCCACTGCTTTACTTCCATCAAGCTCGTGGAAGCAGGCCGTCTCCCACTTTATTAACTACTTAAATTCTAGCTCGGATGCAGCGAAGGAGAGGAAGTAAATGGAGCAGATGCCAAAAGTCCAGTAGATTTTACTACTGGACTTCTCTATAAAAGCGAACTTAGTTTATCCAACATCTCGGGGTGATTTTTTGCTAAAAAGCCTGAAATCGCATACAGAGGATAAGAATGTAATTTATCCATTATTGAATAATTAAGTGTTGAAAATCGTATTCCGTAGGGTGAATGCGCGTGATTTTCTAAAAATAGATGTAGACTTTTTAAAGTGGTTCCCTTACCACCTTTAACCTCCGCCGGAATAATATGTTCATTAATTTGTTTTATAAAGTCTACTTCTGCAATGCTTCCTCGTTCTTCCCGATGCCAATAATACAGTTTTTCTTTTATATGGCAGGGAGCATAGGACAAGAATTCTTGTCCAACAAAAGATTCTGCTAGCATTCCCTTATTCACAAAAGCATTTAAGGGATCAAGCAACCAATCCTCTATTTGTATTCCAAGCATCGCTTGCGCTAATGCCATATCTAAAAAAATTAATTTATATCTATTTAAATTCACGTTTGCCCCAAGCGGAAATCCATTTCCCGAAGTCTGTTCAATTTTGTGAACAATTCCGGCTTTAATGAGTAACTGTAAAGCGGGCTCAAGTTCACGTTTTTGATAATCACCTTGGACTCGACTGAATTTGAATACTTCACCGATCATATGGGGGATTTGATTAAATAAGGCTTCCACATATTTAATTTGGACTTTTTTTGCATATTTTGGAAAATCTTCACGATATGCGCCGATAATATTATGCTGTAATTCAGAGCAAGCTACAAAATCTCGGTGCTGAATCCATTCCTTAATAATTTCGGGCATGCCACCTAGCAACATGTATTCCCCCAATAAATCAAATAATTTTTTATGAATTAAGTCCTCCATAGGTTGCTCGGTAGGATGATTCAGGATCATTTCAAATAATTGTGTATGCCCTGTTGCGACTAAATATTCCATAAATGAAACAGGATAAACATAGCAAAATGATACGCGTCCTACCGGCAAACCCACTTGTTCAATCGCAAAATCCAGTAGAGAACCAGCCGCCACCACATGGAGTTCGGGCAACTCTTCGTAAAAATACCGTAAAGCAATAATAGCTTTTGGGCAGGCTTGTACTTCATCAAAAAACAGTAAGGTTTTTCCAGGAATAATGGCTTGTTTAAATACCGCGGTTAAAGCGATCAGGATGCGTTTTGGGTCAAGGTCTTTTTCAAACACATTACAAAGTTCGGGTTTTTTTTCAAAGTTGATCTCAAGAATATGCTCAAAAGCTTCACCAAGCTTTCTCACAGCATGCGTTTTGCCGACCTGACGGGCACCACGCATCAAAAGAGGCTTACGAGTCCTACTAACGCGCCAGTCAGATAAGTACTTGTTTACTAAGCGTTTCATATGGATCTCCTTATTTTTGCATAAAATTCAGGGTTGTTTGAAGTATTTTATGCCTGGATTTCAAATATGATTATAGGGTATTTTGTTTGAAAATCAAAGACATTTTGTACAATTCAGCGGTAAATTAAAGCAACGCCGGGTCAAGTGATACTAGATGTGGGAATGAAACGACGGAGGTGCGGCACGGTACGCGTATACAAGCAAGCCATAAAGGCCCTGGCACACCTATTGGCAAGTAGCCCAAGCCTCGGTTAACGAGATTTGGGTACTCCAACTCTTCTCAAAGAATCATGCAAGAACCTTTATTTTCAGGTAATTCTAATCCAGGAACGCTAATAAAAAATTTGCCCAACACGTTTTCATTGTAGTTTGGGAAAGTGTGCTTCATCTTTTCAACAGCCCAGCTCAAACAGCTATGACCTTGCTGAAGCAAAGCATCAATGCTGTTGCTCTTTGATGAAGACAAATTTGCAACAACAGAAGCTTGTTGAGTGGATTGACCACTAACACTAGCTACCCCATTCCCAAAAAAGCCACCTAAAGCGGAATTTTTATTTCCATATCTTACATAAATAAGACTTCGATCACGACAATCGCACATATCTTGTCTTACTTCATTTAAAAAATCATTTTTCCTTTTTTCAGCATTATCACCTTCAATTCGAAAAGATTGAAAGGCAAAATTTTTGGCGTCTGCTTGAGCTAGCAACCATCGTAAACTCTCTTCATCATTTAAAGCCCTTTCATTGATTTGATAATATTTTTCATCATGAATCCCATTGATTTCCTTGTAACCCAAATCAAAACGAAAAACTTCACGTCCACCATTAACATCTAAGCCTTCGAGAATTAAAAAGGCATGAGTGGCTTCTTTTCTACGAAGAATAGATAGAATCCAACTGTCCTCTTCCAACATAAAGCTATTATCAATATAACTACGCATATTATTTTCTCCTGTGAAATTAAATAATTTTTTATAGGCATTAAGAACGACATATTATTTTACATCATAACGCACTTACCCCCATTGGCTTTATTGAATTCATTTTCTTCCAGCAAATATCGTTTTGGAAGGACAGCCAAAAAACCCTTTATCGTTGCAAAAAATTCAGAAAATGCAGAATCGCTGTGATCTGGAGGAATCTTAAGATCAATATTTTCCAATGTTTCCAGGCAAAAGGAGACACAGTTTAAAGAGGGTGGGCCCAAAAGACCAGGTGTTTTCCCAGATATTAAATAATTTCTCTCTGGAAAATGGAGGACTTCGTCAATTAGGTCTTCTGCTTTCTTTGGTTTTAATTCCCAGGCATGTGCAATTAAATTACCAGATTTCACTTGCATTTTTAAGTCCCAGGGCGACCTATCTTTTACCACAGCAGTTCCTTTTCCAGCTAGCCCAAGACAAGAAGTCGCATGAGCATTTAAGTAAAAATGCAGCTCTTTAATGACGGTGTGATTATTCTCATCAAGCCCTAATATAAGCAACCAGGTATGATCCTGCGTAAGCTCTAAGAGAGGTTTTTTCTCTCGAACTAAAAAAATAAGCCAACGATCTTGATTAATAACGTGCCGATCGAAACGAATCTCCCCTTTGGGAATATGGATCTGAGAATTTCGGTGCTCTATTATTTCGGCCGAAATTTTATCAGAAGGCCTTCCTTTGACTGTAAAAAGACTGCATTGATTCAGAACTTGATAATTTTGCTCACTGAGCCCTGTCACTTTTTTCAGTTGCATGGAATCGCTACTTAATGTGGCATTTCCAGTTTTCCATAATAATTGTGGAAGAAAATCATTTTCAGTTTGAGCAAGTTTCCACATCCAAATCCCACCATTACTAGCCATCGACATCCCAATTTTTGCTGACCACAAAAAATCCTCTATACAGTAATTACGTATTGAGATACCCTTTAAATTTGTCCAACTCGAAGCATTCCATAAGTGCACAATGCTAGAGTTTTCCGCTAGAGAAGCCAGGCAAGTTCCATCCGAATTAAAAGCAACTTTTAAGATTGCAGAGGTATGCTTCAGGGTCTTTATTAATGTCAACGATAAAACATCCCAGATATAAATTTCTCCATTTTGGCCGCCTCCAGCCAGATATTTTCCTTCTGGATGAAAAGAAATGCTCGAAATTTTTGGAAATAAGGGTTTATTTACTTTGTGGCGACCCAAAGAGAAGCCTGGCGGTGGTGACTTTCCTTCCTCCCATTCTATCCATCCCCCTTTGCGATGAGGCCTTCCGGGAAAAAAGGCACTATAGGTATCTGGAAGAGGTGCCTTACTTTCTAGGTGCGCCATACGCTGAGAATCAGAATCATTTAAAAATGCTAAGCTAATATTTCCATTAGGACCTCCAAAAGCGATTGAGGTATTATCGGGATGCCAGGCAATACTGCTAAACTTTCTATCTTGTTCCAGGCCAAAATAACTATCATCAAACACGAATGCAAAAGGCTTTTCATTTACGGAAAATATATAGGCTTGATCCTCATAATTGATAGCAATATTTCTGCCAAGCTGATTAAAAGTAATTCCTTTTACTGGCAAATAATGCTTGTAAAGCAAATTTTTATTACCTAATTGAATATCCCAAATATAAACAGTACCACTCTCATCTCCTGAAACAAGTTGATCAGAATTATTGGGATTAAAAGCGATAGAGGAAATAGCTCGCTCATGCTCACTTAAAATTCTAAAAATCTTTCCAGATGAGGTTTCTCGTAAAATAATATTTCTAAAATCAGCTGCTGCCAGTATTGTCTGATTTGAATTAAGCTCGAGAATAGAGGACATTTCACGCATTTTTTTCGCGCTTAAGTTTTTCAGGCGATCGGGGCTTAAATCCCAATGTCGAACCGTCTTATCCCATCCAAATGAAATAAGTAGATTTTTAGTTGAGTCAAAAATAATATTGATGATATTCCCTGTATGCCCTTCTAACATACATTCCAAAAGCCCATACTCTAGGTTGTAAAGAACAATAGTTGAGGAATTAGGAGAAAAAGAAGCTAACCATTTCCAATCAGGACTCAATTTCATCTGCTTAAGCAGAATTACTTTATTTAAAGTACGAAGTAAGTTTAATCGATTTCCATTCATTTCGCAGATATGGATTTTATCTTTTAAAGCCACTAAAAATTTTGTCGCAGCCACACCGATATTTTCTACCGGGTGAATTATTTTTTCTTCAATTTCCCAATTCTGTTTAGCTTCTAAGGAGACGTCTTCTAATGCTTTGTCGAACGCAGAAATTTTCCAAACATAAATAAATCCTTCATTATCCCCCACAATAAGATGCTCGGCATCTGCGGTAAAAGCCAAACAAGTCACTTTTCCTATGGCAGTCGGTATATAAGGGAGAGGAATTTTTATACCATTAGGTGGGATACTCCAAACGTAAACGCTTTCCTCCCAGCTGGCGGTAAGATATTTTGAATCGGGGGAAAAACTTAAGGCGCTGACCCGCTTCACTAGAGTTTGTGTCCATGAAGGTAATTTTGGATCACGTGAAAGCTCGTCGCGGTGTTTTTTAGAAACAAGCATCCTGCTGTAATCCCATTGGGATAGAGGAGATTCTGGATTGTGAGCGAAATTAATACTGTCAGTAAAAGGAACAGAATCTCTAAATGCTCGCCTCTTACCGCATAATTCAAAATCCTCATATTCAAGCGAATCAATTCGAATCCCCGACGTTAATTTAATCATACTTAAGCAGGCGCCCTTTCGATGACTAATGGCAATCCATTGATGATTTGGACTGAAGGAAATTTCTCCAATAAATTTTTCTGGCAATTTTATTTTTTTGCGTATTTTAATTTCATTCGATTGAAATTCATAAATTTGTAGGCCATCGGACTCCTTCGCCAACAGCCATTTCCCATCAGGAGAGCAATGAGATAGATTTGCCCCGTTTGAAATTTTACACTCAAGATAAGGTCGAACTCCAAGTTCAACTCCATCCATACAAGCCCCATCCAAATTTGCGTTATTAAGCCAGGCATTCGTCAAATTAACATAGCGCAGATCGGCCTCACGCAAATCCACAGAATCTAAAATAGCCCCCCATAAATTGGCTCCCCAAGCTCTTTTATTTTCATCAACCCCACCAATGCGAATGCGTCGAAAATTCTCACCGCTGAAGCTAAGCCCAGCCTCATTTAAAATCATAATGGCATTGGCTGCTGCTCGCCAAACGCTGGGTTCAGACTTAGAAAGCTCAATTACTGCCCTTAAAGCTTTTTCAAATTCAGCTTGATTTCGAACACGTTCTGCCAGCATTCTCACCGTATCAACTTCCTCGAGAAGGCCAGAAATATTTAAATTTCGTCCTGCCAAAACCCAAGAATGCAAAAGTGCACCATTAAATAAATATTTAGCGGCGAAAAATTCTAATAAAGATTTGTGTCTAAAGCTGTAGTGATTTGGGCCGAGTGGAATTAAAGGGCAGGCACTTAATAAAATATTTAGGGCTGGGTCTTCTGCTCCATTAAAAAAACGAGCCTCCCATCCCATAATTGGCTTCTCATTATTGGAAGATTCAATAAGGCTATTCGATACGTATCGGCCTTTTTCAAGCTTATTTTCAGGATCATAATGGATTTCATAGGTATGCCGCTTGAACATGGCACGAGCCAGTTTTTCAGTATGATAGGCAAATAAATCAGCAAAACGTAAACCCCTATCACCATCAATAACACAAGCCGAGGATTTCAAAGCCTTCAAATTAAGCCCATGGCGCGCAATCAGTTTTTTGACATAAGAGCTTTTTATTAGAATTTCTCGATATTTATCACACTCTTTGCTCAATTTAGATTCGCGTCGCTCAAACCATTGCCTCATAAAGGTATCGTAAATCTCATGACGAGTTAGACTGATACGTTTTCTTTCAGGATGTCCATCGGCATATTTCGCCACAATCTCAGGTAAGCTTTGAACAACCATACTAAAAATAAAGGGATTAGTAGTCATTTCATCGAGTTCAGGGAATTTATTTAGAGCCTCTTCGTATTCCTGCAGACTCCATTTCGACTTTTTCGAGTGACAATAGTTCATCAAATACTGATTTTTTTTCTCGTTGTCAAAGGGCAATAATCGAAATTCTAATAATGCTTCCTCTGTATCAGAAGACATAAAGCATTGTTGCTTATGGCCTCCTTTCAGATACTCATCTCGGCAGGTAAAAATAACCTTCTTGCAAAGCGGTCCTAAGTTATTTCCGGTATATAAATTACTAGCTATATTGAGTTCATCATAGCCATCAAGAACCAAAATAAACGTTGCAGCGCTTTTTTGTAGATCCAAAATTTCATAATCGGACAGAAAGAGATTTTTTGTTAAATGCATTTGGAATAATTCATTCTGTGGATTTTTTAGGGTTAATAATGGGACCCATAAATAAATGGGGTTTCCTTTCATATAGCGTTCGCACTTCTCTCGAACCAAATTTTGCGCAAAGGAAGTTTTTCCACAACCCGAATTGCCCGTCAATAATAGAATTTTGTGAGTATTGTTTTCTAAAAATTCATTTACACCCTCGTTTAAATCAAATTTTTCATGTATGCCATCAGGATCTTTTGCATCGAGTGAAATGTGCATTTCATGTGCCACGCCCTCTGATTGATCTCTTGTTCTTGACTGGTCTATAAATTTTATGGTTCGGTGGCGTATGTCATCCAACAAGTTTTCAATTTTTATTTTTCGTCGCATACAAATGACTCCATAAGGGGCGTTTATTTCATATGCGCCCAGTAAGCCCAAATAGGCTCATGAAGTCAATAAGTATATGTACGTAGAATAATCCCAGAAACACTTTCAATCCCTATCAAAATAAGTCGAATTTACCTATTAAATAGCATAAATTGGTAAAGCTGTAGTGTGAGCCAAGTTTGTCACGGCATTTGTCTCGATAAACTTCAACAGTACGTTTTGAAATTCCCAATATTTTGCCAGTTTCAGCGGCCGTTTTCCCTTCGATCATCCAATATAAGCATTCTTCTTCTCTATGGGTTAAGTTTTTTAATCGACCTTTCAGCCTAAGTTCTTCTGGTGAATAGGCTTCTAAAAAAGAATCAACGATATCATGATCCATTACGTGGTAGTTTGGCTGCAGAAGATTGAAATCTTCACCCCGAATTTCGGCGATATTTACCGTCGCGTCGTTTATATTCTCCAATAATGTGCGATGGTGTTTTTTAAAATTAGTAATAAAACGTTCGAGTAATCCAATTTGATTTAAATAGAATGGCATTAATGGCTTATTGCTATTGCGAAAAGAAAAACAATATATCTCGTAAAAATCGTAGCTTTTATGGATGATAAGAATAGATTCAGAAAAGTAAAATTTTCTATGAACGCCTTTAAAAATCTTTGCCAAGCCTTCATCAAGATCTGGAAGCTTGGGGCTGATGAAATGAATATGTTTACCCTCACTGTAACGACTTGGAGCCACTAGGTAAGGATCAAGGGCGTAAAACTTTTTTTCCAAGTAAAAATCAGCGAACTCAGGATTATTACAAATAACGGAGTAATCGCCCGAAGCCGTTATTTTTTGATAAGAAAAATAGGAAATATTTAATAGCTGCTCAAGGGGATCAGTCTCTATAACAATGGCATTGTGGTGCTTCTTAGAGACGTAGTCGAGTTGCTCTTTCAAAGTGAGTGGCATTTTATCCCTCTAAACTTCCAATATATACAAACCAATAATATCAGCGATTTTACGACAAAATGGATCATTCGGCAAATTATAGGGGCCGCTTTTTGCTCCTTAATCCGTACAATAATCAAAATTCTCACAAAATGCGGCACTTCTCAAGATGACCCTGAGCCCTAGGGAACATTTGTGTAGTGCCTCTACATTGGACTCCCAATGGAATTGCTGGTAGCAGCTTGGGTGACACCGGGACCAACAGGTGCGGATTGATCATT
Source organism: uncultured Gammaproteobacteria bacterium (assembly GCA_963711375.1). GTDB lineage: Bacteria > Pseudomonadota > Gammaproteobacteria > Coxiellales > Coxiellaceae > CAVQDV01. Next base: position 21,931 of record CAVQDV010000004.1, on the reverse strand, counting down.
GTCCGAGCGAGCACTAAAAAACGAAAACATTTTTCCCATTAATCCCGCGCTCTTTACCGTCGCCACATTTGCTGCAAGACCTGAAGTCATGCTTATGGGTGCAATTTTTGGGTCCTGATAAGTTTGATATGCAAACGGTAACAAAGAGGCGACATTCGCTACAGATGAAACAAAACCACTTGTTATATTCCACCCACTTTCAGAAAGATGACGAGCGCCCCATTGCAGTCCTTTTGAAACCGTATTGAATGCAAATGAAAAGGCCGCTAATGTGGCGATATCTTTTAATGCTAGCACCCCAGAAGTGAGATAATCTTGTTGAATTTGGTAACTCACGAAATTAATAGTAAACGCACTACTATAGTAAATCCCATTAGACACCATCCATGCCTTTTTAGGGCTGTGGCCAAACTTAAGGAGATTGGTTTCGACAACTTCAGTCATGCCTCGTAAACCACCTTGCAAGGCTCCAAATTTACTGGCATCACAAGCTCTGTCATAAAACGTCAGCGGCAATGCAGAACAAAGAGGTGCTTTTTCTGGATTGATTCTAGCCTGTGTAAAAATACCATCCATTTCAACAATATTATATTGAGATTTATCTTCTGAAGCACAAAATTCTGGTGCATTAAAAAATTTTACATAACCCACGGGCTTTGTATCATTGTAGGCATAACAGGTAAAAATAAATCCACCCTTTTCACTGTCAAACTCCGGTTCAAAAGCACAACTGGTAGCATTGTATGGCCGCTTATTTTTCTGAGCAAACTCATCTGACCCTGAAAAAAACCAGGGAGCTGTTGTTAAAGAGGTGATAATTTTTTCAGGCTGAAACGAAGATGCAGCGCTCACAAGTACTACTTTTGGTGCTGTCTCTAGATTTTCATTTGATACATCAATTCGAATGAGTTTTTTGGCTGTGTTAGTGTCAGGAATAGAGTGATCAAATTCATCTTCATTTTCAGTCCTAATGGATGCAAGTATATCGTATGCAACTTCAGTAATTATTGTTGCCTCATTAATTTCTTGTTCTGCCAATGGAACCCTATGCTGAGTTTCATTCATTCCTGAATTCACTCTCTGAGAAGCCTGATGATTGAAAGTGTATTGGACAAAATCTTTGGCTGCTTCGAACCATGCCAAGGGAGCGGTCAAAAAAGAAATAGGCCGGCTTGCTGAAGACGATTGCTTGAGTGGCTTAGATTTTTCATTTGGATTATTCTTAACGGGTTCTTTGATCGTTCTACAAATAGAATCATCAAATTCATCCTCTTCAACACCGCAAGTACCAGAACCATTATTTACGCATGTGCACTTAGTGTGAGGAGGGAGTGGTTCGTTTGGTTCTTCTTTTTGAATATTTTCCTTTTGAGCATCGTCAATTTTACTTTTATTTTTTATTTCAGAGAACCTTTTGTCCTCAGTAAACTCGCACTCAAAAGTGGAATCAAAATTATTAATGTCAGGCTCTCGTTTTGGCAAAACATATTCTTCGTAAGGAAAATCAAAAACAGGTTCCGGGGTAAGGTAAACAGTCCTAATACTTTTTAGCTTTAATAATGTAGCCTCTAACAAGAAATTGCCGATAATGGGTTTCCCGAATTCAGGACATCCATTTTGATCAGAATGTTTTCCAAACTCTTTTTGAGAGGCCCCCTCTTTGTGAAGTCCAGTAATTTCAGAAAAACAGTCACTATATTTTTGTATCTTCTTTAAATCATCGCGCAAATGACTCACCAACTCTTTTGGTGTCGGTTGTTTATCGCTAGACATTACGTCACGTAATTTTTTTTCATCCCATAAATATTTTTCTTGATTAAAAAAAAGCTTACTTCCATCATTTCGGATCATAATTAATGATGAATAGGCTTTAATCATCAAAGAATAAAAATCCATTTTCTGGATAGCTTCTAACAAAGAGAGATTTATTTCCGGATTTTTCCCTTGAATTTTTTGATAAAAAGAATTAACAACTTCACTTTTTTTCTGTTCAATCAATCCCTTTACTCGATCAGCACTTTCTGTTTTAAACTCCTGAGTAAGCGTTTCGACTAAAGAGTCATCATGCTTTTCTACAGGCCAAATTGACAAAATGGAGGGGTAATCTTCCGAAATATTAAAACGATTGGTATTCGTAGGATCTCTACGCAATTCATGGTCAAAAGTAATGTCATGATAATCAGGAAATTTCATCGAGGAAAATAAAATTTTCTCCTCTCTGGAATTAATCGTAGTATTAAAATATACATTCCAAAGCAAGGGCCCATGCGTACTGTATTCATGGCGAATTATTCCAATACGCATGGATTCAGCAGCTACAAAAACACCATAGTGTTTAAATAAACCTTGGTTTGTCCAAGTCCCTGCCCTCTCTCCCCATGTGTTCCATGGATATACCATAGTGATAGGCAATGGAAGTGGTAATGAAATCCTGTGTTTTGGTCCATTTTTTGCATCAGGATACATTATATGTGAAAAAAGTAGGGAAGGAAGCTTCTGGTTTTCAAACATTCGGGAAAAAGTAAATGATGAACCGTCGTCAAGAATAGTGCCGTCCATCGCCTTGGCCCTATCTATTAAAGCAGAAAATTTTTCTTTTATTTTCTGTTTTTTTTCGCTGATAAAGTCATTTATTTTATCATCATGCTCTACAGCAACGAATAGATACTGAAAACAAGATTCACTCATCCTAATAGAAGGGGAGCAATGTGTAAGTTGTTTTTTTTTGTACACTTTTGGAGCGGTAATTTTGTTTATGTTTTCAGAATATCCTAGAAGTTCACCCACTAGATTAAGCGTACTAACTTGATATTGTTCTTTTTCATGTTTCTCAAAGTCTTCGATCATAATATTCATCACATCTTGATGATATTCTTGGTATTTATCGAATAAATCCTTAAAAACGGCAGGGGATTGAACTAAATTATCAATATTGCTGGCCATGCTCTCACCCACCGAAATCACCTTATCTAATTTTTTTATAATATCATTAGTGGGGTCGACATTTTGGAGATAGGCATTTTTAATTATGTCCCAATCCACCGCCAAAAGATAATCAATTAGCAAACGCACGCCATCATAATAGGCTGGCAAATTAATGACGTCCCTCAACTCTAAATTTGAATCAAGTTTTTGGTCATCATGAATCTTTTTTGCCAACGAAAATAACAAGCCAATACTATTTTGAAGATTTTGTGAAACACGACCCTTTATTTCACTAAGATTAAGTTTTTCATCCGTATAAAATTTGGTATTTATTGAGGTTAGCACTGATAGTTTTGGAACATTATAGATTAAATGTAAAATATTATTAAAATTATCCACAAATTTTGTTGATTCTGTTTTAAAAGATTTTGAGTTTTCAACAATAATCTCAGTTTCACTATACTTCAAGAATTCCTGTTCTGAAGCATCCTGTCGTACTTCATTTCTAAAATTTGTCATATCTATTGAATGCTGGTTCGTTGTGCGATCAATTTTTACTAAATATCCGCTCATTCTCGCCAGATTTCGGAGAGTATCCTTATGGTGAACATCCATCTTAAAGTTACTAAAATCTGCCATTGTAATCAACATGGTTGTTTTTTCTTCAATACGATTAACGATAGGCAAAAGTTTGGAGAGTATATATTCTGAAGCTGAATCGTTGACTTTTCCGGCAGAAAATAATGCGTTAAAAACGGCGATTACACCCAGAGCAGTACCTCCTGAAATGATTGTTGCAACTGCCGAACCTAAAGAAATGAGGAGCCCTGAGATCTGTCCAAGCTTTTTGGCAGCTTCTGGATTAGTATCGCCTAATAAGAATTGCGCAAAATTAGAGGCTAGTTCTGCACCACGAAGAGCAACTTCTACCTTATATACTAGATTATTTTGGTCGTTAAGCTTGTTCTCTTTGTCGGTTCTTTCTTTTTTTTCGTCTTTTAAAAAATTATGCAGTTCATCTACTTTCTGCTCCAGAGTCTCAAACTCCTTTTGTGCGAAATTAACAAGCCACTCCTCCTTGCCTTGGGTGAATGGCTCTGTTTCTTTTTCAGGCTTCAGTGGTTTTCCCTCTTCTGCTTGCTGTTTCCCAGCCTCAAAATGTCCTTCTGGTTTTTTTGATGGTTGAGAGTTCTTGCTTTTCGAATGAATATTATCTGATTTTTTTTGATTATGAACACCCTCTGTTTTTTTACGATCTGCCCCAGGATTGAACTTATTTTTTTTAACCCTACCCTTTATAACATCAATTATTTCTTGCGGAAGGGGATCACGATTATTATTACTATTTTTATCTGCGGCAGTCTTTAGAGCATTTTGATATACAGATCTCCTTTTCGCCGCATGTTCGGGCTTAAGCTTTATCCCCATGGCATCTAATTTATCAACATAACCAATACGAAAGAGCGGATTGGGTTCTTGGTCTATAAAATCTGATATTTGGATATAATATTTGCTTGGAATCTCATGCTTAAGCTGCGTTTCTAACCAAGTGCCTGTCACGGTTCGTCCGACTCCCCATGTAACTGCTAATCCTAGAATATAGGGATTGATAAACGCAACTGCGCCAAGCCCCTCAACACTAATCGAAGTAAGATCCAAGGTTCGTAGGGTAGAAGACCATGCTTCATTCCTCCGTTTGATTGGTAGAACTATGTTCCTATATATTTCAATGGCATCATACAGGTTGCTACCTTTACTCAAATCATCTGTTACCAAAAAATTCATATAATCTTGGCTTAGACTTAGATCTCGACTGTTATTTATATTAACTTCTCGACCTAAAATAGAGCGAGCACCACTCATCGCTAACAATGCTATCTTCTGCTCCTTGGGTAGATTTTCTTCAAGAGAGGTAACTTGTTGTAGAAAAAACTGTGCCGTCGAATCATCTAGTCCATTTTTGAGTGCCTCATCCGTCATACTACGAATTTTTTGTTTAAACTCTACTGCTTTTTTGAAGACTTCTTTTTTTTGCATGTCCTCAATAACTTTTTTGATGGTTTCTTCCGCAGTTTCCCTTGTCATTGCTCACTCCTATATCAATAATTTCTTCTGTTAACAGCACAGGCTTTTAAATTTCGTGACTCTAACAAAAGCAAGCCTAGAATTGCTCGAGAAGTCATTTGATTCTGAATTAGACTGTTTAACTCTTATAAAAAATACGCTTATCGTTTTTTTGAATACGGCAAAAACAGCCGCCATGAACTTCCGGAAGCGGCTTCATGTTATTTGGCCAAGTTTACAATAAAAATATGACAAAAATGTGACAAAGTAGGTGCCTAGGGCTGCTGAGTCATTTTTACAGAGACGAGCCCATATTAGGCTGCCAAAAGTTCAAGTCCATTCCGATCAACTAAATTCAGGAGCTTGAGTGCCAGTCCGCCTGGCTTTTTTTGCCCTTGTTCCCATTTCTGAATTGTTGATGGGCTCGTATTCAAATAAGCAGCAAATACCGCTTGGCTTGCTTTATTGCGTTTACGAATTCGCCTAATTTGCGTGGGTGTGAAATGTTTTATGGGCGGTAAGCACATAGCGTCAAACTCGCGCATCGTTTGTTCATCCATGACGCCTGATTCATAGAAATCTTTTGCAGTTTCGTGGATAACTTCTGCTAAACTTTTACTCATGATGTTTTACCTCGATCAATTTATTCTCTTTAAGCAAAATTTTGAGCTTTAGCTCTGAATAATGCAACATCTCATTCGCCAATAACTTTGCTGCCTTTAATTCTTCTCCGCTCAAATTTTCTTTTACATTTTTGGCATAACCAAATATAAAGAATGCTTTTTCGGCCGTCGCATAGGCAAGAACCGTTCGCGCACCACCGCGCTTGCCTCTTCCCAGCAAAGGCAGCCGTTTTTTATAAACATTGCCCCCGAGGTTTGCCTCAAAAAGCCCCTGCTCCATTTCCTGAACAGCGTTCATCAATACCTTATCTGAAACACCCTCTTTACTGGCCCACCGGTCGAATAGTCTGATTTTGAATATGCGCACGAAGGCCCCTGATTTGAGTATAGCACTAAGTGCTATGATTTCAACATGGCAGCAGCCAAATGTCAATGTTTGTTGGTAAAAATTGTTTAATTTTCTGCTGTTTTTAGCAGTAATCAACTGATCTCATTTGCCTTGGGATTAGTCAGTCGGGGGAGTTTTGTAGCACTTTCATGGCCAGTTCAGATCTGGTTTAAGCAATGCTGCTATGATTTTTTTTGACTATTTTTTTCCTCTTGGGGTGACTATGAGAAGTGACACGAAACTGCCTAAAATGACCAATCCGCTTATAAGCAACATTCAATTTTAGCCTAGAAATACAGGCTTAATTCGCTTTTTCTTCGCTGAGCCATGGCGTTCCCGTAGCTCAACATCAATGTATTTGTCGGTTATTGCACCTGAGCTATGGCCAGCGTCATCACGCACATGCTCACGAGGTCTCGTTTTCACATCATCTGAAATCCCCGTGTGCCGAAGCCAGTGAACTGTTGCATTCGCCAACTGATCGGCTTCCTCCTTTTGATTGTCCTCAATTAATCGTTCACACGCACGATCAAAACACGCCTGCACCAATACTCGAATATAACGCGTATTTTTTAACGGTTCATTCGTTTGTTGTGATGTAAATAAAGGCGTTTTTTCATTGGGTGAGGGAAGGGGAGTGAGCTTTAATGATTTTCGATATTCTTTTAATGCAGTCAACATAGCATTACTGACGGATATTCTTCGCTCTTTATTACCTTTACCAACCGTTAAAAACCACCACAAGCCATCCGCATCGCGATGAAAATTACCCATCGTTGGCGACCAACGTTCTTTTGCTACCAATTCTGAAATTCGCAAATACATTCCATATAGGGCATTCATGATAAACAAGGTTCTTGCATGTTGCCCATCCTCTTTTGCCATCATTTCAGCAGTTTCAATTACGTAGCCCCATTGTAATTCGGATAATCGACGAACCGGTGTTGCAGTTTGGTGTTTTCTAAAATATTTGCTTTTTTGTCGAATAAATAGGGTTGGATTGATAGAGGTATATTCTTCCTGAATTAAATAATTATAGAAGCTGCCGACAATGGCAAATAATGCCTTAAATGCCTTTTCAGATAATTCATAATTTTTTTTATCAGGCTTGTTACCGAATTTCGTATCCGTTTTTGAAATTTTTACGACGAATGGGCGCCATTTTTTATTGGGTATTTTCTTACCGTCTTTTTCAATAAAACGATTTTCAACTGTTGTGGCAATCCATGATTTAGGCGGTTTTTGACAAAATTCCAAAAAGGCTTCGAATTCTTCGCGCCGAATCTGCTTAACGTTTTTATTGGCGATGAGTTGGCACCATTGCAAAAAACGTTCGATATCTCGTCGATAAGAATTAAAAGTGTCTAGGCTACCACGGTAACTGAGTAAGAACTTTTTAGCGAGCTCATAATCCTGCTTGAACGCTTTGGTGGCCTTAGGGCGATAGTCTTCATTGACCAACATAGGCTGCAGACCATCAAAAAAAGGGCTTGGAATTGGGTTGATTGTGTTCATAATTTTTGTTAAGGTTCGGTACCTGTAATAACCATTACAGGCTAGACAGAAGTTAGTTTAGCGTACATCAGGGATAGTTTCAACCAAAAATGAGGCGTCCCTAATGACAACGCAAAGAATAAAAATCCTTTCTAAATCCGAAATCAACGAACTGTATGACCTTCCATCCTTTAACGCCAACGAACAGATGATCTATTTTGCTCTCAGCCAGAAAGAATACAAAGCCATGTCAGAACGCGGGTCACTGGCTTCAAGAGTCCACTTTATTTTACAGCTCGGCTTTTTCAAAGCCACATCACAATTTTTCAATTTCACGTTTGATGAAATAAAACAGGATGTCGACTACATTCTACAGGAATATTTTAAAAATACAAAATTAAATGTTAAAACAATATCAAAACAAACACGCCACACGAATCAGGCGGTAATTTCAGAGATGCTTGGTTTTCAAACAGACAAATCAATCATACAGGAAAATCTTCGAAAAATTCTTGAAACTAAATCACGGCTGAGTAGCAATCCTGTTTATTTATTTCATGAGATACTCTGCTACTGCAAAGAAGAAAAATTGATGTTGCTGGGCTACTCCACCATTCAAGATCTAATTGGTAACGCCATTATTTCTGAAGAAAAACGCTTAGGCGATATGCTGAAAAAATATCTGGCTCATAAAGACTGGAAATTCATTGAGAACATGGTCCAGAAAGATGAAAATGAATACGTACTAACGGCATTAAAAAAAGATCCACAAAGTTTCAGACAAAAGGAAATTAAATCTGAAATCAAGAAACTTATTAATCACGAAATACTGTACAACATGGCAAAGACCGCTTTACCAAAAATGAATCTCACCAATCAAAACATTTACTACTACGCGAGCCTCGCCGAACACTATCCTGTCAGCAATCTCAAAAAATTATCGTCAACGAAGCAAGCGATTTATGTTCTGTGTTACGCGTATTATCGGCATCAGAAAATACACGATAATTTAACCATCAGCTTCATTCACTATCTTGAAAAATTTAAATCCGAAGCAACCACAAATGCTAGAGATAAAATCTTTGATGATAAGCTTGAAATTAACGATGACACCAAAAATGCGGCGATTATTTTTCGTTTTTTTGATGATGAAAAAATATCAGACAAGGAATCCTTTGGAAACATCCGAAAACGAGCGAGAAAGTACGTGAAAAAAGGAAAATTTAACATGGTGGCTGATTATTTAATGGGGATTCTATTTGACTTCCACGAAACCAAGTGGGATGAAATCGTAAAACTTAAAAAGAAAATTGCCGATAATATTCGTCCCATTTTCAAAGTGCTCGAGTTCACCGCCGATCAAAATCAAAAAAGCTTAATAGAGGCCATTGAGTTCCTAAAAAACTATTTCCAATTACCATCGCCTGAACGAAAATCCCTTGTTAAAAGTGCGCCGACGAAATGCATACCCAAAAGCTGGATGACTCATTTAATAAAAGAAAATGTCCTGGATATGGCGAAATACGAATTCATGATTTATCAGTTGGTTTTCGAGCAAATCGAAACCGGCCATGTGTATCTTGAGAATTCCATTTCTTTTAAAAGCTTATCTTCTCACTTAGTCTCCGATAAACAGTGGCATGATAAAACAAGATTGCTCAAGAAACTCGGCAATAAAAAATTATTAACACCGATTGATCAACTGCTCGATGACTATGAAAAAACACTGGAAAAATTATTTAAAATGGTGAATGAACGGATAGAAAACGGTGAGAATAAAGACATCAAAATTAAAAAAGAAGGTGATGAAGTTACTTTCACCCTGCCCTACCCTGATACTGCCGACAAAGAAAATCACCCAGTTTTTAAGCAAATCCCACAGATCAGTATCGCGAACGTTTTACAATTTTCGCAAAAACACTGCAATTTTATGAGTGCTTTCACACACATAAAGCCCTATGATTCGAAGGATTCGCTAGACCCCATCGCCATGATGGCGTGCATTATTGCAAACGCCACCAATCTTGGAATTTATAAAATGGCGCAGAGCAGTGATCTTGATTATCAGCGCATGTATACCCAAATGAAAAATTTTATGCGTCTGGAAACGCTTCAAGATGCCAACGACACGATTACAAATGCTATCGCTGATTTGCCTATTTTTAAGAGTTGGAATATTCATGATGACTACATTCATGGGAGTGTCGATGGGCAAAAATTTGAAACTCGGCTGCATTCATTTATTGCCCGTTACTCTTCCAAATATTTTGGCGTCAATAAAGGCGTCGTTGCTTACACCCTTTGCGCCAATCATATTCCGGTGAACACCAAGATAATAAGCGCCAATCAACATGAGAGCCATTTTTTATTTGATATTTTGTACAATATCACGAGTGAAATTAATATTAATTGGTTGTCTGGTGACGGCCATTCCATTAATCAGGTCAACTTCGCCTTTCTAGACTTTATCGACAAACAATTTGCTCCACATTTCAAACGAATTAATCATAAGGCCGAACAACTCTGTGGATTTAATTCATTAAAGCAGTACGAAGATCTATTAACTAAACCCGCCATTCAGGCAAATAAAAAGAAAATTAAAAGTGAATGGGATAACATCCAACGAATTATCGCGTCGCTTTTACTGGGCGAAACATCGCAACATCTGATTGTCAGTAAATTGAGCTCACATAAACGCACAAATAAAACCAAGGAAGCACTCTGGGAATATGATCGAGTTCTCATGAGCATTTACATGCTAAAATTCATTGATGACGTTATAATGCGGAAAAACGTACGGCGCGCATTAAATCGTGGCGAAGCCTATCATAAATTACGCCGTGCTATTGCGAATGTTCACGGCCAAAAATTTCGCGGCAAAAACACTCAAGAAATTGAGATGTGGAATGAATGCGCGCGTTTGGTGGCAAACTGCATGATCTATTACAATGCGCAATTGTTAAATACTTTGCTCGAAAACTTGCAAAAAGAAGGAAATAAAAGATTGATTGAGCAGCTCAAATACATATCACCGGTTGCCTGGGTCAACATTAATCTCTATGGCTTCTATATATTTGAAGAAGAGGAGGCAATGCAGATTGATGTGGTGAAACTTGCGGAGTCGATTAATATGATGAAATCGATATGATACGCGCCCTAGGAGGAGTAAGGCTAATAGGTTCTGGCTGTGACATATTTGACAATGAAGGGTGATTTGGTCAATATGCTTAGTCTATCATAAAAATAATGGGTGGACGTTGATTCCAACTCTGATTTTCAGAGGTTTTTTTTAAGTTTCCGGAGAAATAGCCATGATTGAAATTAAATCAATGACTAAAAATGATATTGTTTCAGTTGCGAGAATTCATAGCGAAGCTTTTATCAGACAATGTGCATCGACGAAGTGGGTCCGTTGTAATTTTAATGCTTTCCCAAGAATTATGATGTATGTTGCCACAGACGAAAAGAAACAAGTTGTAGGATATATTCAATGGGTACAGAAAAGTGGCTTTAGAAAAGAGTCTGTTATTGAGCTGGAACAAATAGCCGTTCTGCAAAAATTTCAAGGGAACAAAATTGGTTCCGAACTGATTAAACGTTCGTTAGAATTTGTTAGGGAATATTTGGCAAGACAATCTTCGACTTTAAAGGCAGTAATAGTTACAACTAGAGCAGACAATTTTGCTCGCAATTTATATGAGAAAACTTTGGATGTCGAAGTAGCAGCGACCGTAAAAAACCTCTATTCTGCTGATGAGGTTTTTATGATCGCCACATATAATTAATTAACCGGTGCTTTTCTTGGCAATTTTTTTGGAAAAAAATGAATGGTGGGTTAAGGTGTGGTCCAAAAATCTCATTTCTGCATAAAATATGCCAAGATACCCATCGATGTCACTCAAATTGTAGGGTCCGGCTAAAATGTTTCACATTTATTTGCAACTAGCTTATCATATACTCAGTTCCTGACAGGAGAAAATTCAATGATGCACCATCTTCTTCTTTATATGGTTGCTGTACTTACAATTAATTTATTACCTGGACCGGATATGCTGTTGGTCGCAAGCCAAAGCGTTAACCACGGTAAACGATTTGGCCTAGCTGCCGCCTTAGGAGTTGGAACGGGGTGTTTTGTTCACATATTTGCTGTTACTGTTGGTCTTTCTTCATTATTAGTTAAATCCTCTTCTGCATTTTTGATTGTGAAGTATGCAGGTGCCTGTTATTTGATATATTTGGGCGTGACTTCGCTACTAAAATCGAAATCTAGCGTCCTCGAGATAAATAGAAATGATAATATTATTTCGTGGAAAAAATCCTATTTAAAGGGCTGTTTTACCAATGTACTCAACCCAAAGGTTGTGCTTTTTTTTCTTGCATTTTTACCCCAATTTGTTTCTCCAATTTTTTACTTATCAATGAGCACTCAATTGCTAATTTTGGGGATTATTTTTACCTTCTCGGGTACGATCGTGAATATTATAGTTGCCTGCTTTTTTGGGAGTATAAAAAAATGGATCTCAGCACATCCAATTGCATTAAATATTCAGCAAAAAATGACGGGGACTGTTTTAATTGGCTTTGGTTTACGACTACTCACATTTAAGAAAGCATAGATGGTAATATTCTTTGAAATCCTGGTGAATGCAGTATAGAAGCGATGACCTTCAAATTTAGTTTTTTTAAGCACTTTTCATCAGCTCCATGTAGAATCACCCCTTATGGGGTTGAGCGCATACATATGCGTGATGACGCTGGTCATAGTTCAGTCGCATCACTAGAAAATATATTGATGTTGAGCTGCTGGAACATCAGGGCCCAGCGAAGGAAAAGTGAATTAAGCCTGAATTTATAGGCTAAAATTGCATCTTTCTGATAAGCGGAATGGTCATTTTAGGCAGTTTCGTGTCACTTCTCATAGCCACCCCATTGCCTCATAAAGGTATCGTAAATCTCATGACGAGTTAGACTGATACGTTTTCTTTCAGGATGTCCATCGGCATATTTCGCCACAATCTCAGGTAAGCTTTGAACAACCATACTAAAAATAAAGGGATTAGTAGTCATTTCATCGAGTTCAGGGAATTTATTTAGAGCCTCTTCGTATTCCTGCAGACTCCATTTCGACTTTTTCGAGTGACAATAGTTCATCAAATACTGATTTTTTTTCTCGTTGTCAAAGGGCAATAATCGAAATTCTAATAATGCTTCCTCTGTATCAGAAGACATAAAGCATTGTTGCTTATGGCCTCCTTTCAGATACTCATCTCGGCAGGTAAAAATAACCTTCTTGCAAAGCGGTCCTAAGTTATTTCCGGTATATAAATTACTAGCTATATTGAGTTCATCATAGCCATCAAGAACCAAAATAAACGTTTCAGCGCTTTTTTGTAGATCCAAAATTTCATAATCGGACAGAAAGAGATTTTTTGTTAAATGCATTTGGAATAATTCATTCTGTGGATTTTTTAGGGTTAATAATGGGACCCATAAATAAATGGGGTTTCCTTTCATATAGCGTTCGCACTTCTCTCGAACCAAATTTTGCGCAAAGGAAGTTTTTCCACAACCCGAATTGCCCGTCAATAATAGAATTTTGTGAGTATTGTTTTCTAAAAATTCATTTACACCCTCGTTTAAATCAAATTTTTCATGTATGCCATCAGGATCTTTTGCATCGAGTGAAATGTGCATTTCATGTGCCACGCCCTCTGATTGATCTCTTGTTCTTGACTGGTCTATAAATTTTATGGTTCGGTGGCGTATGTCATCCAACAAGTTTTCAATTTTTATTTTTCGTCGCATACAAATGACTCCATAAGGGGCGTTTATTTCATATGCGCCCAGTAAGCCCAAATAGGCTCATGAAGTCAATAAGTATATGTACGTAGAATAATCCCAGAAACACTTTCAATCCCTATCAAAATAAGTCGAATTTACCTATTAAATAGCATAAATTGGTAAAGCTGTAGTGTGAGCCAAGTTTGTCACGGCATTTGTCTCGATAAACTTCAACAGTACGTTTTGAAATTCCCAATATTTTGCCAGTTTCAGCGGCCGTTTTCCCTTCGATCATCCAATATAAGCATTCTTCTTCTCTATGGGTTAAGTTTTTTAATCGACCTTTCAGCCTAAGTTCTTCTGGTGAATAGGCTTCTAAAAAAGAATCAACGATATCATGATCCATTACGTGGTAGTTTGGCTGCAGAAGATTGAAATCTTCACCCCGAATTTCGGCGATATTTACCGTCGCGTCGTTTATATTCTCCAATAATGTGCGATGGTGTTTTTTAAAATTAGTAATAAAACGTTCGAGTAATCCAATTTGATTTAAATAGAATGGCATTAATGGCTTATTGCTATTGCGAAAAGAAAAACAATATATCTCGTAAAAATCGTAGCTTTTATGGATGATAAGAATAGATTCAGAAAAGTAAAATTTTCTATGAACGCCTTTAAAAATCTTTGCCAAGCCTTCATCAAGATCTGGAAGCTTGGGGCTGATGAAATGAATATGTTTACCCTCACTGTAACGACTTGGAGCCACTAGGTAAGGATCAAGGGCGTAAAACTTTTTTTCCAAGTAAAAATCAGCGAACTCAGGATTATTACAAATAACGGAGTAATCGCCCGAAGCCGTTATTTTTTGATAAGAAAAATAGGAAATATTTAATAGCTGCTCAAGAGGATCAGTCTCTATAACAATGGCATTGTGGTGCTTCTTAGAGACGTAGTCGAGTTGCTCTTTCAAAGTGAGTGGCATTTTATCTCTCTAAACTTCCAATATATACAAACCAATAATATCAGCGATTTTACGACAAAATGGATCATTCGGCAAATTATAGGGGCCGCTTTTTGCTCCTTAATCCGTACAATAATCAAAATTCTCACAAAATGCGGCACTTCTCAAGATGACCCTGAGCCCTAGGGAACATTTGTGTAGTGCCTCTACATTGGACTCCCAATGGAATTGCTGGTAGCAGCTTGGGTGACACCGGGACCAACAGGTGCGGATTGATCATTGTCCGAACGAGCACTAAAAAACGAAAACATTTTTCCTATTAATCCCGCGCTCTTTACAGTCGCGACATTTGCTGCAAGACCTGAAGTCATGCTTATGGGTGCAATTTTTGGGTCCTGATAAGTTTGATATGCAAACGGTAACAAAGAGGCGACATTCGCTACAGATGAAACAAAGCCACTTGGTATATTCCACCCACTTTCAGAAAGATGACGAGCGCCCCATTGCAGTCCTTTTGAAACCGTATTGAATGCAAATGAAAAGGCCGCTAATGTAGCGATATCTTTTAATGCTAGCACCCCAGAAGTGAGATAATCTTGTTGAAATTGGTAACTCACGAAATTAATAGTAAACGCACTGCTATAGTAAATCCCATTAGAAACCATCCATGCCTTTTTAGGGCTGTGGCCAAACTTAAGGAGATTGGTTTCGACAACTTCAGTCATGCCTCGTAAACCACCTTGCAAAGCTCCAAATTTACTGGCATCACAAGCTCTGTCATAAAACGTCAGCGGCAATGCAGAACAAAGAGGTGCTTTTTCTGGATTGATTCTAGCCTGTGTAAAAATACCATCCATTTCAACAATATTATATTGAGATTTATCTTCTGAAGCACAAAATTCTGGTGCATTAAAAAATTTTACATAACCCACGGGCTTTGTATCATTGTAAGCATAACAGGTAAAAATAAATCCACCCTTTTCTACGTCAAACTCCGGTTCAAAAGCACAACTGGTAGCATTGTATGGCCGCTTATTTCTCTGAGTAAATTCATCCGACTTTGAAAAAAAATGTTCATATCCTTGTCGGAGAAATTGTAAACCTGTTACGAAAGGAGTAATGACTCCTACAGGACGTAACGAAGATGCAGCGCTTGCAACCGCAATTTTTGGCATTGGTTCAACCTGATTCACAGTTTCTTGTTCAATAGACATTGAAGAAATTATTGATGGAGCATTTTCAGTACCCGGAGGAAAATCTATAATTGGATCTAATTCTTCATAAACTATATCTTCATGTCCATCCGATAAATCAATACTGAGTAATTTTTTGCACGTGTTGGGTGCTTTTCTGCGAGTATCCGACTCATCAGGATGATCAGCATCACGCTCATCCTCTTCATCATCAGTACAAATTTCACCCTCAACTTTATGCCTATGCTTTGTTTCTTTAGGTTTTTCTGCTGCTGGTTCATCTGTTTCTTGTTCTGGACTATCATAAAAACTATTTTTACCTTTCACTTTCGCACATTCTTCCCCATCACGACATTCGTATTCAGCGCCTGTATGCGAACTATCAGGCTCTCGTTTTGGTACACGATGCTTTTCATTTTTTTCCTGAGACTTCGGTTTTTCGGTTTTCACCATTTTTTGAAATTCATCCGTTTTAGGCATCTGCTCCTTTTTGTTAGTTGAGGTCTCATCGTTTAGATCATCAGAAATACTATCACAAATGGCTCTAAAACTTTCTAGGCTTAATAATGTAGCATTTAACAAGAGGTTGCCCACTAGCGGTTTCTCAAACCCTGAACACATGTTTTTATTCTTAGTAGAATTTTCTGGTTTAATTGTTTTATTATCTTCCATGATCTCGAAAAAACAGTCACGGTAGCTTTTTATTTTCACCCAATCCTTTTCCATGCGACTCGTCAAGGCTTCTGGAAAAAGCTTTTCTTTTATCCCCACTTCACTTAACTTTTTCTTGTCCCAAAGAAATTCTTCTTGATCAAAAAAAGCCTTAACATTATCACCTTTAATCATGCTTAATGAAGAATAAGCTCTAATCAACAGAGAATACGCATCCATTTCTTTGATGGAGTTACGTAATTCTAAGGATCTTTCCGGATTATCTCTAAGGATTTGCTCATAAAAAAATTTTAGATCGTTTTCTTCTGTATTTTTAACCCAGAAATCAATTAATTTTGACGGTATTTTTATGAGGTCTGTTGAAATCATTTGCTTTTCTGGTCCAAAAAAAGGCCAAACTGACAATATTGATGGATATTCATCTGCTACAAGAAAGGAGCTGTCAGAGTGAGACACTCGCCCGAAAAGATCAGGCTTTTCAAGAGACTTGAACCTCCCAGAACGTAAATTTTCATCAAAGGTGAAATGAGCAAGTTCATTAAACTGAAAATGTGAAATTAAAGTGTTGCTTTCTGGAGCGCATGGCCAAGAAAGATTAAATTTGCCGCATACCTCGGTAGAGATAACTGTATTTTTAAGCTTTTCTTGATTAACATTAATCGTAAAATAGGTTTTAATTGAGAATGGCTCATGCGTGCTATACTCATGTCTCATTGTCCCAATATGAAGATACTCAGCAATAATAAAAGGTCGATGAAGTTCCCTGAAGTTTCCGTATGGCAGTGACATTAGATGCAAATATGACACTGGATACCCATATGACATTGGATGTCCATATGATTTAGGCCATAAAGCACTTGGTAAACAAAGCTGATGTAGAGGATGGTTGCTTTTATCTGGATGGAATATTAATGAATAAGGGGAAGGAAATTCACTATCGAAATCGTATATTGAAAGTCCTTTTGCTCTATCGTAAGCTAATGTTAGATTGCCAAATGCATAATTGATTTCTTCTTTTTTTTCATTAATAATTTTATCGAGCTCTTTGCTAGTTTCCTTAACAAAACCATATCCGCTACACGAAAAAACAGACATGCGGGGATTGAAGAAACCATAGAGGATTTTACCAAGCTCGGGCCTCTGAGAGTCGCCATAATAAAGAAGTCTCTTACTCTGGACTAATTCAACAAAACCCTTATACCTCTCTCCTTCAAAACGAATTACTTTTGGAGAAAATCCTCTAAAACCACTTAAATCACAATAAGCTTCAATTTTAGCTACCTTTGGCGGCTGAATAGAATCAATTTTTGTAGAACACTGCCTGAGCTCTGAGATCATGGGAATTGTATCCAGTCGATATAAATTATTTCTATATTTATTAAAATCTGGAACGAGATTTTCAACGAATTTTCCACGAGAATACTCATACTTTTCAAACAAAAATTCAAGTAAATAGCTTTGCGACATTTTATCGATATTGCCAGCCATTTTACTTCCCATATCGATCATTTCATCTATTTTTTTTCTTAATTGATCAATTGGATTAACGTCATTGTTATAAGCCTTTTTTATCGTATCCCAATCAACCGTAGTTAAATACTCGATGAACAACTGTGTCGCGGTATAATAGGCCGGTACATTTATACTAAAAATATACTTCCTCTCAGGATCTAGCGCCTGATGATCCAGATTAAAATTAATTTCATGCTTTTTAGCAAGTTGAATATCATTCGATAGCTGAAATAATATACCAAAGTTTTTTTGAAAACCTCTTGAAAGCTCTAACATAGTTTCGTGTAGATTCAACTTTCCTTCGGAGTAAAGACTTACTTTGGAAGAAGTTAGGAGTGCATGTCTAGGAATATCCAACACCAACTGGAAAAGATTATTCCGAGCTGTACGAAATTCTTGTGGAACTATTGGAGCAAGCTTTGCATCCTGCACAGCCTGAATGGCAGAGCGGTACATTGAATGGAGATTGTCGATTTGTATATTTCTAAGCTCATTTCTAAAATTCACAAGATCAACTGAGATTTGACGAGTTGAACTATGAATTTCACTTAGATAAGCACCAACCTTTGCAAAACTTCGTACAGTTTCATGTTGGTATATATCATTTTTATAATCAATAAAATTGACATTGCTAATGACTACGGAAAGTTTTTTCACAATCTCATTAAGTTTCGGTATAACCACCGTGATAATTGGATCAGGCGCGGCTTGACCACTCCCCGAAAACACTAAGCTTAATAGGGCAATCGCAATTCCGAAGCCCCCACCCGCAATTGCTAACGGGCCGGCAGCGTTTATAATAATTTGTTGCAAACTAACAACACTACTGATGACATTGCCCACACCTTGACCCAATCTGGCAATATCCACCAGCACTGGCGAGTCCATCAGTCGACCCACTTGACCTAATAATTGAAATCCTTTTACTGCGCCATTAATTTCTCCCTGTATATATTCAAGTCTTTCTTTTTTTAATTCACGTGGATCGGTTTCTATTGTCTGATTTTGAAATTTTTCAATTGAATCCAATGCCTCTTTTGATTGGGCCGCAATATCTTCTACTCTTGCAGTTATTCCTTCAGCCCAGTTTTCAAATGCTCCTGAATTTAAATTAAGACGGACCTTCTTGAGCTCCTCCTTTACACTTTGAGTAATAAATTTTGAAAATTCCTCCTTTGTGAGTTTCCCAGTCATAAATTCTGCAATTTTTTCTGGGTTTTTTTTATAAACTTTTTTTGTTATTTTCTCTGCAGCTGGAACGGCTTTACTCCGCTCCTCAGCATCTAAGGTTTGCTTGCCAGCTTGATATTCAAAAAAAAGTCTAGTTGATCGTCCCAAAGTTAAACGGGGGTCATTGGCTACTTTTAATATTACATCCGGATCGTTTTTATATTTATCCGAAAAATTTTTCCATAAATCATCCATAGGGGGAATCACCCAATCTCTAAGCCACTCAGAATAACCTCCCGTTAAATTGATCCCTTCTAGAAGGGCCTCAGTCGCTATTCCTTTTAGTCCTGGTCCCATCACTGTCGAAAAAAATGCTTGCGAAGCTGTTTTTTCTGCAAAATCATAGATAGTCCGCTTCCGCTTATAGATTTTCTCTGCTTCTGCCAGAAAATGGATGGCGTTATCCGGATTTATAATGTCTATAAATCCAGTTTTAGGAAACGATAAGGTGTCCCAGAACGTGTTTTGATGAGATACATCATTAGGATCTACATATCGATGAATTTCTTTGGTTTTATCATAAGCCCGTTGGTACTCTTTACTGATTTCCCATGATGCTTCTGCTTGCTGTTTCCCAGCCTCAAAATGTCCTTTTGGTTTTTTTATTGCATCTATTATTTCTTGCGGAAGGAGGTCACGATTATTTTTATCATTATTCTGAGCGGCCTCTACAACATTAGAAAGAAATTTTGTTTTTATCAGCACGTGTTCAGGCTTAAGCTCTACTCCCATAGCGTCTAATTTAACTGAATACCCAATACGAAACATGGGATTAAGTTCTTTTTTCTCTATAAAATCCATTATTTGCCCATAATATTGGCTGGGGATATCAAGCTTAAGCTGTTTCTCCAACCAATCACCTGAGATGGTTCGCCCAGCTCCATATGCATTTGCTAGTCCTCGAATATAAGGATTGGAAAGCGCTGTGGCACCAAGCGCAACTTGATCTAAGCTTCGTAACCAAAAAATTCGTTTGTTATAATCCTTTTGAATTGGTGCAACTATATTCCTATAAATTTCGATTGAATTATCCAGGTCATTACACTTGCCCAAATGATCTGTTTTCAAAAATCGCACTGTATCTTCGCCTAGTTGGAGGTCTCGTTCGTTATTTATATCAATATTCCGATTTAGGAGAGAAATTGCTAAGGATGCTAACTTTTGCTCTTTGGTGAGTATTTTTTCAAGATCTCGGATTTCATCCTCAGGCTCTGTCCTATGGATCCAACCGCCTTGAACTTTAGTATTTATTATCCGAACCTTTTTATTATGTTCTATCGCAATTCTAAAGTTCTCTTTTGTTTGCATGTCCTCAATAACTTTTTTGATGGTTTCTTCCACAGTTTCCCTTGTCATTGCTCACTCCTATATCAATAATTTTTTCTGTTAACAGCGGATGCTTTTAAATTTCGTGACTCTAACAAAGGCAAGCCAAGAATTGCTGGAGGAGTCATTTGATTCTGAATTAGACTGTTTGACTCTCATAAAAAATACGCTTATCGTTTTTTTGAATACGGCAAAAACAGCCGCCATGAACTTCCGGAAGCGGCTTCATGTTATTTGGCCAAGTTTACAATAACAATATGACAAAAATGTGACAAAGTAGATGCTAATGCTGTTGAATCATTTTTACAGAGACGAGCCCATATTAGGCTGCCAAAAGTTCAAGTCCATTCCGATCAACTAAATTCAGGAGCTTGAGTGCCAGTCCACCCGGCTTTTTTTGCCCTTGTTCCCATTTCTGAATTGTTGATGGGCTCGTATTCAGATAAGCAGCAAATACCGCTTGGCTTGCTTTATTGCGTTTACGAATTCGCCTAATTTGCGTGGGTGTGAAATGTTTTATGGGCGGTAAGCACATGGCGTCAAACTCGCGCATCGTTTGTTCATCCATGACGCCTGATTCATAGAAATCTTTTGCAGTTTCGTGGATAACTTCTGCTAAACTTTTACTCATGATGTTTTACCTCGATCAATTTATTCTCTTTAAGCAAAATTTTGAGCTTTACCTCTGAATAATGCAACATCTCATTCGCCAATAATTTCGCTGCCTTTAATTCTTCTCCGCTCAAATTTTCTTTTACATTTTTGGCATAACCAAATATAAAGAATGCTTTTTCGGCAGTCGCATAGGCAAGAACCGTTCGCGCACCACCGCGCTTGCCTCTTCCCAGCAAAGGCAGCCGTTTTTTATAAACATTGCCCCCGAGGTTTGCCTCAAAAAGCCCCTGCTCCATTTCCTGAACAGCGTCCATCAATACCTTATCTGAAACACCCTCTTTACGGGCCCACCGGTCGAATAGTCTGATTTTGAATATGCGCACGAAGGCCCCTGATTTGAGTATAGCACTAAGTGCTATGATTTCAACATGGCAGCAGCCAAATGTCAATGTTTGTCGGTAAAAATTGTTTAATTTACTGCCGTTTTTAGCAGTAATCAACTGATCTCATTTGCCTTGGGATTAGTCAGTCGGGGGAATTTTGTAGCACTTTCATGGCCAGTTCAGATCTGGTTTAAGCAATGCTGCTATGATTTTTTTTGACTATTTTTTTCCTCTTGGGGCATTATTTCTATTACTAAAACTCCTGGTGTCTTTTTCTGAGGAATCATCTTCCTGGAATAATGCTGCGCCACGACGGTTTATTGGTTCATTTTTAGGTCGAATAGCCAGTTTATCTTCCTGGCCCGCATTTAAATAAAAGGAAATAGCGCGCAAAAAAAGTTTATCAAGCTCTTGGCAAGAAAAATCTTCGAATCTTTGCACATTCTTTCGATAGAGGTAGCGAAAAGCACCCAATATTTTTAACGACAATTGATTGCTGTCTTCGTAATACTTAAAATAAGCGCGAATGTCAGTTAATAATGCTTGACCAGGATTCTGTGATTCTTTAACCAAATCACGATTCTGGGCTTTAATTTTGTAACTCGCGCTAATGAATTCATGTTGAACCTTCGGAATGGCGATCACGTAACCTAGACCACCTTCAAATTCATCAGACATCTCGGGGTATACTTTTTGCATTTTTTTCAATAAACTTTTTGCAGGAATATGATCTAAGTCCAAAGGACGATCTTCTCCACAGCAAT
>CAVQDV010000003.1:0-79523 GCA_963711375.1 uncultured Gammaproteobacteria bacterium | reverse complement strand
TGTAATTTTTTTCGTTATTCCCCGCGTGACTCGATTTTTTATGTAAGCCTAATTTGTCATATTCGCCAACATCCCATGTGCAAATATGACAGAGATCAGGGTCCGAATGATTTCTAGTTTTCCCTTTTCTTGGGCTTCGATCCCTTCTCACCAACTCCACATCACCTTGGTGATTTTTTTCTAAAAATTCTCCCAGAGGATGAATAAGCTTGGGTTTGCGTTTTCCTGAGATTTTGAGTTCATGAAAATCAGGTAATGTCATTTGTAAGACACCTAAGTATTCCTTTTGTGAAAACTTATGCCTTGGAAACACCACTTGACCATCCCAAAAAAGCTGCCATATAATTTTTCCAGACCGGATGACAAATTTAACCGTGTGGGCCATTTCATACTTAAGGCTAAATTTTTCTGAAAGTAAATGAATTTTACCGTTTTCCCATTCAGGAGACTTACAACTTTCTTGAAAAAGTCGTATACCATTTTCCCTAAGATAATCCGTGATCAGTTTATCATAGCCTTCATTAAGTGTTTCTGAGTCAAAATGTTGGTAAGGGCCGAATAAATTTTTGATCATATCCACCAAAATAGGCGGATACCCAAATGAATTATTCTCTTTAATATCGTTGTATAATTGTATCAGGATGTCATTTTGATTTTCAAGATATTTTGATTTTTTATACATTTGCTCTAGGACAGATTTTTTTTGTTCTGGCGTTAATGGCGTATTTTTTCGTTGTGCTTGTGCAGGTCTTCGCATCGTTGCTCCTTAATAAATGGGTCCATTATTCAAACTCTTGGACCTCCTAGATTTTACAATAAAAATGTGAATAAAATATGACAAAAACAGGGGAAATTCAAAAAATTAACAGGTTTTTCAAATCAAACAAATTTTAAGGGCCAAAAATAAAATGGCCCCCAAGAAGAAAACTTTGGGCTATCCCTAACTCAAAGAAACCAAGGGGGCCGATTGAAGTAAAAACTAAAATGCTAGTAAAAGCAATACTAATCTCGACAAGCAACAATCCCTCTAGGGAAGATAAATGGATTTTTTCTTCCCAATTTGGGGGCACCTGGTCGACCAAGCGTAATCATAGCTCCGTGTGAAAAATAGTCGGATAGGTACGAGATATTAAATTTTCTTTAATTTTTGGCCAATCCGCTACCTTAATACAATAGTGATTATAATTCTGAGGTTTATTTCCTGGTATTGTCTGGTAGTTTTTTATTACACCAACAAAACTTGCTCCTAGTCGCACAACAGCTCTTTGGCTCTGCAAATTTTTAACATGAACTTTAAAATAAACGGTTTCAATTCCAATTGTCTCGAATGCGTAAGCTAATAACAGCAACTTGCAATTGGTATTAAGTGGCGTTCGCTGATGACTTTTGGCATACCATGTCCAACCAATATCCAGTTTCCTTTCTGCAAGACTAATTTTGCAATAAGTTGTCATTCCAACGACTTTTTTTGTGTCATTGTGAATAACAGAAAATGGCAGCATACTGCCCTCGTGCATTAAATCCAATCTACGCTTTATTTCAGCTTTCATTGCCTCTGGTTTAGGGATACTTACGTACTGTAAATTCCAAAGTTCACCATCAGAGGCGGCTTCAATCAGATCGTTACAATGATCATAAATTAACGGCACAAGAGTACAAAAATTATTTGTCAACTTGTAAAGCTCAAGATCACAGGGTTTAATCATGGGCCTTATCCTAAATTAAAATCTTCATGTTGGCGCCATTAAATTACGCTGCTTTATCATACGGTTCGACATCATGCTCAATTTTTTTGCCGGTACTTTTTAATGCAATTTTGAGATCGTAGTCTTGCTGGAGATTTAGCCAAAATTCTGGCGTTGTTCCAAAAAATCGCGATAATCGAATCGCGGTATCCGCAGAAATCGAGCGTTGCCCATTTAAAATCCCTGTGATACGGTTAGTTGGCACAAACAATCGAGCAGCAAATGCATTTGCCGACATTTCGATGGCATCCAGTTCTTCACGCAGTATTTCCCCGGGATGTATGGGTCTCATTTTATTGCTTGACATGATTTTCACCTCCACATTTATTCAACATCATGTGCCTCATTTTTAATCCAACGAAAACACGCGCGCCATTTCAAATTAATTCGTATGCTATCTTGGCCTTTCCGATCACCAAGGAGGGCTTCAAATCGATTGCTGGGAAGATTTTTTAGATCTTCCACACAAGTTGCCTGATCCAATATTTGAAGCCTCTTTTCAGCCTGACGGCGGAAAGAGTGCCATTTTTTAACGAATTCTCCATTATATAGGGCCTCCGTTTCTTTACATTTGAAATGCCTTATCATAGTTGGAAATATAGCACGTATTATTCTTTACGTCAAGCGTAATATGTGAAGTTTCAGATGGGGTGGCTACTCGGCTATATTTAAAATTTAGCCATGGGAAAGGCAAAAAGGATCATCATTTTCCAAATACTTTCCCCCTGAATTCCTCTTTTTTCTCTTGGCCAGTTTTCTTAGCCTTTAATATTGCTTCTTCAATTTCATTTTTATGAATCAATAAATGATCGCCCGGAGCGCTAAATTTTCCGAGAATTTTCAAGGAATTTCCCTTAAAAATACTCCTTATCAATAAATCGCAATCCGTCAAGTTGGGAGGTAGGCGTAGTTCCTCTGGAATAAGATTAATGAGCACATTTTTATATACCTCTAAAGAAGCATCCTGATTTTTGAGTGCCTCGAATAGTGGTTTTGTAAATAATGCATTCCTATTAGAACACCACTTGTTGTTCACGGGAGTGACGTTTTCCATGACATAGGCTGTTTGCAACGCAGCGATCATAGACATACTACAAGAAAAACCTCGTTCATCTTTAAGATTTTCTTTGGGTTTTACAGGACTTACTTCTCTTCTCTGCGCATATTTGATAGTGTCTTCAATACGAAAAAGTCTAGCGCATTCAGAAAGAGCATGGCTGATTTTTTCAACAGGCATCTTATTCATATCTGGGCAAGTTTTCGTTTCAGAATTAAATTCGGTTTCATAAAATTCAGTAAGCTTGTCGGATAATTGTTTAACACGTTGCGAATCATATGAAACATCCCAAGACACCCAATTTTCAAGAATAGCGAGAAAATTAGTGCGAATCTTTTGATCAGGAATTCTAACAATAACTACAGTACTGCTTGCATTCTCAAGCTGCTCATGACTAAACATGGGTGAAACTATCAAACCCTTAACCTTACCTAAACCAGCCGTATGAATTCGATTATAAACCCCGTCGCATTGGCTCGCAGCCACTACACAAATATGTTTAAAAAAACTAAATCGCTCATCACGTACAAATAAAATATCACCTGGCACAAGCTCACTATAGTTTATTACAGTCTCAGGGATTTTCAGCAGGGGGTTCGATTCTTTTCGCATCTTCTTGTCCTCAGAATTTGTTGGACCCTTAATCTAAGGTAAAAATTGAATTTCTGCAAGTGGCAAAAATAAAACTAGCCAGTTTCAACAATTGCACAAGAACCCCTATCGAAAATATCTGGCATCATAAATCAGCACACCTTAAACGAATAGTAATTTCCCCAAAATATATCACTTGGCACCAAAATAAGTTAAGCGCAATATTCTGGTGTCATCAAAAAATATCCTTTCCCCACTTCTTTTGATATAATCAACGCATTATCTAATTGGCATGGAGATGAGTGATGCTGAATAAAAGCAGTTTAAATTCCAAATCGAAGGGAAGGTGTGTTCTTAATTTTACTGATGAAGAAGCGGTTGCTTTTTTTTTGAAGCCGGGAAGCTATTCGAATTTTGATTTACCAGGGTATTTTAAATTTGATAAAATATTAAATAAACTTAATCAAAAATTAAGAGGTAAAAGTATTAATAAGTGTAAGCCAGTACCTCGAAAATATGACGATGTGAACCATAAGATATTAAATAATAAGGATGGGCAATTTGCTTGGCGCCAACTTGAATTAATTCACCCAGTCCTATATGTATCTTTAATTCACAAAATTACAGAGAAAGAAAACTGGAAGCTGATTCAATCCCGCTTTGAGGAATTTTCTAAGGAAAAATGTATAACATGTTATAGTCTGCCTAGAGAATCTATAGATGGATACTCAGATAAAGAGCACAAGATATCTTCTTGGTGGCATGAAATTGAACAAAAATCTATAGAGTTAGCTTTAGACTATTCGTTTTTAATTAAAACGGATATCGCAGAATGCTACGCCTCGATTTATACTCATTCAATTGCTTGGGCTCTTCACGAAAAGGCTTATGCAAAGAAAAATCGTAATGACAAGAAATTAATTGGAAATATAATTGATAATTACATTCAAGATATGTCCCATGGCCAAACAAATGGTATTCCTCAGGGATCGGTTCTCATGGATTTTATTGCTGAAATGGTCCTCGGATATGCTGATTTACAGCTTGCCTGCAGAATAAATGGAACAATTGATGATTACCAGATTATTCGTTATCGAGATGATTATCGTATTTTCACGAATAACCAGCAAGATGCAAAAAAAATTATAAAATTATTATCAGAAGTCCTACTAGAGTTGGGCTTAAAGATGAACAAAAATAAAACAGAAGCGTGTGAGCAGGTTATAAGAGGCGCGATAAAAAAAGATAAACTTTATTGGATATGTCAAAAGCAAGAAAATAAAGATATTCAGAAGTATTTATTAATTATTTATGAGCTGTCATTACAGCATCCTAATTCTGGAAGTCTTATAAAAGCTTTGAATAAATATTTTATTAGAATAAAAAGAAATAAAAATTTTAAACAAATTGATCAGTTAAAGCCGATTATTAGCATTCTTACCGATATTGCTTTCAAAAATCCAATATCTTACCCGATTATTGTTTCAATCCTGTCTGAATTTTTTAAATTCTTTGATGAAAAAGAAATTAAAAAAGATGTAATAGAAAAAATAATTAAAAAGTTTTCAAATATTCCTAATACAGAGCATTTAGAGCTTTGGTTACAGCGAATTACTTTGCCGGCAAAATTAGAAATTTCTTATGAAAATAAACTTTCTAAATTAGTCTCAGGAAATCAAAATGTAATAATTTGGAATAGTGAATGGTTAAAAGATGAGGAATTAAAAAAAATAATTGAAACAACTCCAATAATTGACAAAAAAAGAATCATGAGCCTTCCTGAAACCATTGAAAGCAAAGAAGTGGCTTTGTTCATAAACGGATATTGCTAATGTTAAGACTAACCAAATCCAAGATAAATGTATAGGTTCCACAATGCCCTCCCTAGCCGATTTTGTCGGAAAGTCCAATAGAATTCCCTACGGGACGTTTTTTTTGAATTCTCACATTTTATCGATAGGGTTTCAATTTTCGAATGCAAATTTATTTAATCAAAATTGCGATCCCTATTAATATTAATATCAGTAACCATTTTATTTGCTTCAAAAGCTGAAATAAATCCTTTTGGATATTGGAAATTAAATTATAAATTGGTTGTAATATTTTTTGATGTTCTTGAGAGGTTAAAGCAGAAGGATTGATTGGATTATGTTTTATTGATTTTTCTAAAATAGTACATGACTCTAAAAAACCTTTCGCTACTTGCGGAAACCTGGGGTCACCCTTCTCGCTCGGAAGCAAAAACCATGTTATTCCCCAGGAAGGGGGCTTAGGTTGATCGTAAGAATATATATAGAGGTTTTTAAAACGGGTCCTTATCTCTAAAGATTCGAATCTTTCTGATATTACACTATCCATTAAAATCGACAACAATTCTTTTGTAATATAAAGGTCAATACACCAACCATCATGATTAAATTGATCATTTTCTTTTTTAAAAAAACCCATCGTTGCGGTGTATCGACCTCTAGGTGATTTTTTATTTTCGAAATATGAAGTAAACGCATCTTCCTCAATTTGACTGTCGATATCTAGAATGTTAAGACGAAAATTTATTACTTTCTGCTCTAGAGATCCGATAACTGTTACCCCAAAATCATCTTCTAATTCTGTTTCAACATCATGTTGTAACTCTGCCTCTCCATAAAAAAAGAACTCTAAGTTTTTGTTATAATCTTCTTCCCCACTGAAATAAGGATTAAATAGAAATTGACGCTTTATATTTAGGGAAGTAATTTTGAGAAAAAAACTTCGATCAAATCCTGAAACATAGTGAGCGTTCTCTACAGGAAAATAATAGCCATTTTCAGTTTTTTTTAATTCTATCTTCTCACTCAAAGAAAATCTCCCCTAATATAGGCCAAAATCAACGGCAGAATTGTAAGGCCTATTTATAATTATTTTCACATTAACTCGTTTTGAGTATAGTCGAGTTGAATCGATAATAATATGTGGATAGTAGCCACATGCAAGGCAGCGATTAAAACTGAGTGCTAAAGTTTTCCGGTAGTTGTGCAAAGGCATAAGAGATAGTTTCATATGAGTCATGTGAAAAGTGTTATTCAAGCAAACGGTGCCCGTGTTGTATTACAACCCTAAGGTGCTTCAGAAGCAATAAGCTTCAACTTCAGAAAGCTACCAAACAATGTAAACCGATCCCATAGTGGGGATGTGGAAGAACCGGCCACCTTTGCCGGTTTACCCACAGACCCCATAAATCAATTTATATTAATCTCTATATCCTTTTTCGTTAGCTGAAATTGAAGCGGGTCTGTTTCCAGCATTTTTAAATTCGAAACTTTATAATTTAATTTTATCCAATTTGCGTCTATTATTAATCGATTAACTGATGCTGATCTGAAGTCCAGGCCGGCCTGCAAGTCATAATGAGTTGCAGGCTTCCTTCCCAATAATATTTTTCCCCTGCCTCAATTAAGACTACATCGCCAGCGGATATTTTATATTCTTCGTTCTCGATTACTACCTTCCCTTCCCCCTGAGATACATAGGCCAACTCACAGCACTTTTGATTGACCACACGACGCGCATCCGGATATCGACCTAATATTTTCGCTATGGCGATATCTAGCTTTTCGTCATTGAGATTATGTTCGATTACCGAACAGGCAGCACTATTTTTTTTCTCGATGGCTTGGTGCTTCAACGATATTTTCATTCTTAGTTCCTCGGGATTACATTTAGCGTTTCCGATAATTTAAATAAGGCACGGTCGCTATCACGAGTTAAGTAGGTATCCATGGTTTTTTTGAGGGCCTCGAGCTCTTTATTTTTTCTGGCTTCTTCGAGGTAATACGAGCCTACTAAGATTTTACGACGTGTTTCTTGCTTGCGTTCGGTTGTTTTAAGACGAGCTTCAGTGGCTTGAATCTGCGCGGCTAGTTTGGCTTGTTGCGCTTTTAATTTTTCTAAACGCGATATTGATGATTTGCTCATTTTCTGTACTCCAAGTTGTGTGAATTCCCTTTCTGCTTATTCCATTAACCTTGTTTTAAAAATTGCATAGCATTGTAGCAAGAGATTCATGAAAATAAAATACTGCGAGCAAAGCGAGGCACCCTGGAGCGAAGCGACCCTATGCCCCACTGGCGAAGAAGTGCGCACTTATACGCGGCTATCGCCACGTGCATTTTTTTGTTAGGATTAAACATTATGGCGATTTATCACCTTCATGCGAAAATTATCAAACGATCCGCCGGCAAAAATGTCATTGCCTCGGCGGCATATCGTCGTGGTGCTAAGCTCTTTGACGAACAAGGAGAAAAAGAATGGAACTATTTAAAAAAGGAACATGTCGTTCATAGCGAATTGATAATCCCGGATAATTCACCCGCCTGGGCAAAAGAACTCGTTGAGCTTCATCGCACGGACCCATCTGGATCGGCCGAAAAACTTTGGAACCTTGTTGAAGTAAACGAAAAACTAAAAAACTCCCAGCTCGCTCGCGAAATTGAATTTGCCCTACCCATGGAGCTCACCCTAGAGCAAAACATTTTATTGGCGCGCGAATATATCAAAGACCAATTCATTTTGCGCGGCATGATCGCGGACTGGAACGTGCATTGGGATAAAGGAAATCCACACGTCCATGTTCTCCTTACGATGCGCGAATTAAAGGAAAATGGCTTTGGTTACAAAGTTCGCGAGTGGGATCAAAAAGAGTTGTTGGTCGAATGGCGAAGCAAATGGGCGGAGTACACCAATTTTCATTTGAGAATGCATCAACATGACGCCAAAATCGATCATCGTTCTTACGAAGAACAGGGGATT
Source organism: uncultured Gammaproteobacteria bacterium (assembly GCA_963711375.1). GTDB lineage: Bacteria > Pseudomonadota > Gammaproteobacteria > Coxiellales > Coxiellaceae > CAVQDV01. The sequence goes on along the minus strand of CAVQDV010000003.1, from coordinate 71,342 downwards.
AAATTAATCCCAACGGTCCATCAGGGTAAAGCCGTTACCGATATGGATCGTCGCGGTATTCAAACGAATATCATGCAAGAAGCGAATGAGATTCGCCGTGAAAATCTTAATCGCATTTCTGAGAATCCTGGAATTCTCTTTGACAAACTGTCGTATGAAAGAGAATCGTTTACGGCGCAACAATTAGGACAGGAGCTCGGCCGTTATATTAATGATCAAGGAAAATTTTCCATTGAGGAAAAAAATGGCGATCAGAATTTTTCTCAGGCTGACGTGCAGGCCTTTGGGCATAATGAAATGTCTCTCGCACAAAAAGGAATATTGGCCAGTTCACTCTTAAATTCCGAAAATGCTCCCGAATTATTTGGCGTACAGAATACAGAAAATCCGGAGTCGCAAGCGCCCTTCTCTGCCATTCTTGCCCAAGCCAATTTGTTGCTGGGTTCAAATTCTCCCTCGGCTAACGTTGCGAACACAATAAATTCATCGAACATTGATGCCTCCACTCCTGAAGGCATCGCGAAAATTCTAACATCCATCGAACATTTTGATTCCGTATTTACCGAAGTCACCATCGCAAAAGCCATTTCTGACACCACAAAAAATGCTGAAGAGCTCGCCAAGGCGCTGATTCAGGTAAAGGCCTCACCGGAAATGATTCCTTTAGGACCTGGAGATGATGGTCGAGATCGATTCACCACGCGTCGTATGCTGGATTTGGAAAATGAAATTCAAACCACTGCGGATATTTTGCGTGACCGGCGTCATTTAAAAATTACACCAAAGCGAATTCAAACCATTTTGGATCAGCATCAACGTGACCTTGGAAAAACCTTAACAGAAGAACAAATGGCCGCGGTTAAACACATTCTCGGAACCCATTCTTTGAGCTGCATTGTGGGCCGTGCGGGAACCGGAAAAAGTTTTTCTTTGGGTGCGGCAAAGGCTGTGTGGGAAGCGCAGGGATTATCGGTGCAGGGAGTCGCCTTGTCGGGAATTGCTTCGGATGGATTGAGAAAAGATGTTGGCATTTCCAGTCGTACTATCGAGTCATTTCGATATTCAATTTCTGAGGGAATTTTAGTGCTTACTTCAAAAGATGTGATCGTGATGGATGAAGCGGGCATGACGGATAGTGTTTCCATGATGGCCGTGCTCAAAGCGGTGAATGAAGCCAATGCCAAATTGGTGCTCGTGGGCGATCACGCTCAAATTCAGCCGGTTGGGCCTGGAGCGAGTTTCAGAGCCCTATTAGAGCGCCTAGGCTTTGCGGAAATTCAAACGGTGTATCGTCAGGAAGAGCCATGGCAGCGAGAAGCCACTGTCGCCTTTTCGGCTGGACGTGTAGCTGAGGGATTATCCGCCTATGAAGCAAAAGGCTGTGTGCATTTTGAAAATACAGACGCCGAAGCCATGGCACGTTTGGTTCAAGATTGGGCGACCTTACGCGCTAAAAATGGCACTGATTTTGTACTTCCACCGAAGATTCATCCATTTTGGGGGGAAGAAATTCCGACAACGCCAGCACCTCCCGGAATGGACCTGTGTAATTATTTGGTGATGGCGCATCGCAATAAAGATGTTCACGTGCTGAATCAATTATTGCGCGCCGCGCGTGTGGCTCAAGGTGAAATTGCAGAAGGTTACAGCGTTAATTCTAAAAATGGAACCATTAATATTTCCCAAGGCGATCGAATATTATTTTTGAAAAATGATCACCAGCAAGGAATTTCAAATGGTCGGCTGGGAACGATCGAGTCAGTGGATTTTACAGAATCTGGTCTTGTGACCTCGTTTACGGTCCAACTGGATGGCACGAACAACAGCGTGCGAATCGATCCCAAAAAATATTCGCATTTTTCACATGGTTATGCTTCCACGATTCATAAGGTGCAAGGAATGACGGCGAATTTTACCTTTGTTTTTGCGGGCGGTTGGCGCTGGGTTCGACATCTGACTTATGTGGCGCTCACTCGTCATCGAAAATCCTGCCACCTGTATGCTGATCATCACACGCATAAAAATTTCGAAAAATTAACAGAAAATTTAGCACGCTATGGCATGAAAGATAGCGTGCTGGATTTTCCCCTGGCTTTTGCAGAACGTCGCGGCATAGATACGAGTGGATTATTAAAGCTTCTGCCCACGCATTTAGCGGAACGTTTAAAAATATTTCTCGACGACATTGTCTACTCAAGTTGAACAATTAATTGACCCAGAGGGTTATAACCAACGTCTCGCTGAAACGATTCGTGCTTTAAAAGTAGCGAAAAAAATTAGCTTACGTCGAGAAGATGCTCGACTAGTCGCCGCTTTTAGCGATGCCAATGCGGCTGTTGGCGCCAACTGGAATAAACTCGAAGGGACATTAGCCTTCTTAGGTTTTGATAAAATTAATTATGAAAAAGAAGCTTTTAAAATCATTTCGGGGACAGCTGAATATTTAGCTTATCAAGCGAGCGTTGCTGAGAGAAATGAACTCGCGTTTAAAATTATGCAAAATCCTTTGCACTATGAAGAAGCCATTGAGGCTCACTCGCTGGAATTAAAAAAGCTTGAAAAATACTCAGATCAACATCGATGTGCGGATCGTGTTAGGCGATATGTTGAAATCGGTAAAACGGAGGCGATTTTGGATCGAGATCGATTGGCCACTGAAATTGCCCGAAATATTAAGGAACATTATTCGTATTTGCAGAGTGTGGGTTGTGATGTTCGTGAATTAAATGCGCAGGCCTTGAATCATTCAAGGCGAGAGCTATTGGCCACATTAACCGAAGAAGAATGTGAGGCATTTACGAAGGTGGAGCTTTATCAAACGACGGCTCGAGAAATTGGTGCCTGGTGGTCCGCCACTCTACAAAATGCAAACAATGTGATGCGGGATGCGCCGTTAATCGATACTTCGGAAAAATCCTCAAGCCCTTCTCATCAAATTGAATCTGAAAATCTAGGTACAATTTGTAAATCAGAGAATGTTCGAACAAATATTCCTCCCTTGGAATTTGGAAGCAGTTCCCCATCGACAGTACTCAAACATGAGGAGGTTGAACGCATCGAAAAATTAAGCTTAGAACGTAATCATTTAGCTCATGAAATTCTGAATAATCGTGCACGCTACGATAAAGCATTGGATTTTTATCAAATAGGAATCGCAGCACCTCGCTTCGGTGAAACTCCCACGGTGAATGACATCCAAAAAACGCAAGCGCGTTGGGATAAATTAACGCAGAACGCGATGCGTCATGAACAACATGAACGGGTTTTGCACTATCATCGTGCATTAAGCTGTGGGGATCTTAAAACGCGGATGCAATTAGCCCACGAAATTAAGCAAAATACGAAGGCCCATCACGGCTCTGTGATTGGCTTAAAAATGAATACCAAGGAAATTTGGTTTGCGATTTGTGCGGATGCTAAGCGCTTTGAGCGTTATGATAATTATCGAAAGCTCGACTTAGTGGATCGTCTGGGATTTAAGGCTGTGGAATCCTATGTTGAAGCCAAGCGTGCTCATGGCACGGCCTGGAGAGAATTAATTGAGAGCAAAGAAGCGGCAAATTGGGATAAAAATCAACTTTATGCCACGGCAGACGCCTATGTGGATCGTTATACCAAAATACGAGATCAATTTGCTGCTGACGTATTTAAAAATCCCGCGCTTTTTCAAGCGGGGCTCGATTATTTTAACATTAATTTGGATGATTTAGAGCCGCAAGCCTATAAACATCAATGTCGAGAAAATGTAGATAATTATCAGAAAGCCGGCGATTTTATAACTCGGGCAACTGAAGCCTATGCGATTATTTCCGATCCAAAAGCACATCACGGTTTTGTGCTAAAAAATGGGCTGGATTGGAAAGCCATTAATCGAGACGCTCGTGTTATTGAAAATCAGAAATTTTTTGAATCGGCGGGTATTGAAGCAAAATCCATCTATCGATTAAGTGATCGCTATCGATTAGCCAATCAAACAGCGGGAAAAATCTTTTCTCGATTAAAAGAAGATGCTGTTAAGGATCCTTTATCGGTTGAAAATTCTGCGCGGGTGGCGCATCTTTTTGCAAAAAGGGATTATTTAGCCTGGCGCTTGGTGTCTTCCACGAATGCGATTGATCCTGATTTTCTCGGAGAATTTTGTTATTCCGAAGGTTTGAAAATTGATAATTTACTGAAGCAGCAGACGCATCACGCCGACCGTCTAGCCGCTGTGGAACAAGGTCAAGTGGCGTATCAAGAAGTGGTGCGCTGCACGCGCGAGGTCTATCGGAATTCAAGCGCATCGGCCGATCTCGATTCGCTGCAAAAGGCTTTTACGGCAGTAGAGCAAGCTAATTATTTCCAAAAAGTCGGTCGATTTAATAAGCCAGAAAGCTTACATTATGCCCTAGACAATTTTGGATTACATAAAAATACCTTGATTAAACAAGTAAAAAGTTTATCGATTTTGAAAACGCATCTCCAGGAAAAAGCGACCTTAAATAAAATGGATACAAACAAAATACGGGAGAAATCCTCGGAGGATATTAGAACGCTCCCCGAGATAAAAACGAACTATCAGAAAATCGATGTGAAGCGTTTGCGTGAGGATTTAAATGCACGTGCAGAAGAAGTGGCTCTGCGATATTTGGGGGATCCCAAGGCACGCAACGGTGGTACTTGGCGTTACGGAGCGAATAAGGGCAGTTTAGTTGTAACGGTTCATGGACAAAAACAGGGATTATGGCGCGATTTTCAAACGAGTGAAGGTGGGGACATGCTCACCTTAATTGGCCATGCAATGGGCGCCTCTCAATTTAAAGATATATTAGAGGAAGCGACCCGTTTTATCGGGGGTTATTCCCATTATGTTTCGTCGACACCCACTCCGGCTCAAAAACAAACTTCTCCTGATTTGGATGCCTTCACACTTCAGAAAATTCAAAAAGCGCAGGCGATTTTTAATGCCACGAAACCGATTGAAGGCAGTATCGCTGAGCGATATTTACGAGAACACCGTGGCATTCAAAATCCGCTGTTTGATAAGACTTTCCGTTTTCATCCGAATTTAAAAAATTGGATGACGGGAGATATTTATCCGGCACTGGTTTTGGCGGCGCGCGATGAAAAAAATACTGTCACGGGTGTTCAGGCGATCTTCCTTGACCCCACCACTGCGAAAAAAGCGCCCTTGGGAAATAATGCCAAGTTATCCCGTGGATTAATTGGAGAAGGTGCGATGATTAATCCGGGCTTACCGGGAGGCAAAATAGCCTTTGCGGAAGGGCCTGAAACGGCTCTGAGCGTAGCAGAAGCTCATCCCGATTGGAAAGTGTACGTGACCTTTGGCGTTTCGAATTTCGATAAAGTTCCTTTAAAAGCAAAAAGCCCCGATATTTTAATTTGTGCTGATAATGATGGTCCCGGTTCTGGCACAGCAAAGAGCGTTGAACGTGCGGCAAAAATCCTAGCGCAAAAAGGAATTAATGTCTGGGTTGCAGAACCCGAAAAACCGGATGATCAGAAGAAATGGGACTTTAATGATGCTCTGAAAACTCAGGGTGTGGAGCAGGTTAAAAAAGACCTGGATAAAGCCATTTTATATAAGGCGGCCATGACTAAAGAGCGTAATGAAAAAGAAATTAAAACGACTTTAGCAGAATTGGAAAAATCATCAGAAAAATTAAACTCGGCGAATCTTGGTCCTAAATCGATTGAACTATCGGAAATTCAGAAAATGTCGATGCAGAATGTCTTGCGTCGATACCTTGACATGGGTTTGAAGTACATTACTCTCTTAAAAGCGAGTCACAAGACACAAGATCTCGATTATCATGCGGAGCAAAAATTAACGCAGGCTGTCATCTCTCAAGCAAAATCCATTGATAAATTCGCATATCAAGCGATAAATCACCCTGAAATTAAGGAAAATATCCATAATCTGAAGGGAATGGATATGAGTGATTTTAGTGAGCGCGGGGGTTTTCCGGCGATTTATGATCGCCTACAAAATGGGGAATTAGTCACTGAGGACAAACAAGCCCTCCTCGTTCATTTGAACGTTAGAGCCCTGTCACAAAGGAAAGAACTGGAAAATCAAAATAAAAATCTTGAAAAATCAAAACCCATTGACTGGAAGCGTCCGGAGTATCAAAAAGAATTTGATCTTCTACGCACCCACGAAAACCCTATCGTCCAACAATTTGTAAAACTATACGACCAGCTCTGTGAAAACGACGACTCCCATAGCATTAGATCAACGTCACATTCAATGGAAGATTTAGCACGGAAAATTGTTGGGATCTCTACTTTTCAGCTCATTAAAGAGCTGGCCCCCAACTTAGGTAAAGCGATGGAAAACGCAATTAATAATAAAAAATCACGAGGCATAGATCGATAATAATCGCCAATTTATTATTTCGAAATATAAATATTCATATTTAAAGAGTTTTTCACTTATCAAATCAAAGGACTTTATTACAAATAATAACTCAAGTGAGATCTTAATTTTTTGGCCGATTTTTGATTCAATACTCTTCTCAATTATCCTCTTCATTTTCTTTTTTATTTTCCATTTTTTTGTCATCGGATTCTTCACTATTTCGGCTAAATTTTTTTATATAGGCCGCTTGCCAAACCATGAATAATAATCCTAAAAATGGTGGCAAATAAAGGAGGATAGACGCTCCCGAATAATCTTTATTAAAAATCGTAATTATGGTAAAGCTCAAAAAGGTAAAGCCCATCGCAATTATGATCCCAATTCTTTGCAAAGCTTCTCCCCAAAAATTCTGATTGTTTTTTTTCATAGCCATCCCCCTTCATTATGTATGAATTTCGTCATTTCATTATAGCATTTAGATATATTTTTTATGTCATATTATTGTCGTTTTCATTGAAAATCAGCAATCGCTTTGTTCCATGTTTTTTTTCAACCGCAAGGTCCTTGTATTTCAATCGATTAGCGTCAGAAAACTAGTTTTATTCCCATTTTCTAATATAAGAAATCTCAAAAAAACGCTCTAAATTCGAATTCTGGCATGGTCTAGTTTTGTAATCTAATGTTTTTTAGGCTAAACTTGGTACCATGTTTTAATGGTTTGATTTGCTATAATTAAAGTGCGGAGGCTAAGGTGTGGTTATGTTAAAATTTGAAAAAGTCTTATGTCAAGAAAATCTGGAGATTAAATTTAAGCAGCTTAATAATCCTTATACCACAAACACAAAAAGCAATAATAAAGATATCAAACAGGGGTAAGAGTATGAATATGATAATCGTATACATTTCAATGTTAGGCATGATTATTGGGTTAATCGGATTGGCTTGGTCATATACAGCCAAGTAATCAGAAAATAGTGTTCACAACAACAGGGAGGGAAAAAGGTATTTGCAATTCGATCAACAAGAGGCAAGAGTAGCTTGCGATCATCAATCGTCGATTCACTTTCATTGTTACGTAAATTTTCATTATTTTTTTAATTATCCCAGCAATATTCTACATAATGGCATCTTTTGTTGTGATTATAGGACGATACTTCTATTTTCGCTTTACCTATCATGTAGAATAGCGGGCCCGGCAAGCAATCAGGTGGAAAAGCCTCTGACATTACTGAATCCAGTATTTGGACAGAGGAGGGTAAAATTGCCCGGAATCTGTTAATTTTATCTTACCCGCCCCTCTTCTAGGGGTGGTTTAAAGCTGCCTTCTATCCCTTAAAAAAGCACTTCTTGACCATTCTACCTAGCTATGGTATCTATCCCGAATTGAAAGGAGCTATAGCGTGATGAGTACAATGAGTGTTTCAGATCCAATAACTGAGTCTATCCCAGCAGAATCTTCGCTTGACCAAGCTAGATCTCTGATTGATTCTTCTGATTTTAGTGCGGTCATTAAGCGCTTGGTGAAAATAGACAAATGGCCACTAAGTCAGGCCAAAGAGGCCTGCGCTCAATATAGAAATTTCCTTTTTTTGAAGAAAAAATATGGGCACGCTTACGAACTCCCACCTTCATACGATATCGATGAAGTCTGGCATGCCCACGTTTTACATACTCGGGATTATATGGATTTTTGCAGCTCTGTGTTTGGCGCCTTCTTGCACCACAACCCTCATACGGATGACGCTGACCCAGAATCCATGGGGAAATTAGTAAAATTATTTGAGTCTCAAACTCAGAAACTCTACCAATTAGAGTTTGGAACACCTATCTATGCGGTTAGAATTTCGGTAAAAAGGCTTTTTATTATTTTATTTAATAGGCTCTTTAAGGTGGCAAAATAAACAGGGGAAATAAGTCACTGGCTGCTGAAACAAAATTGGCGATAGACTTAAGCCCTATCAAGGAACAAATCAAACGGAGAAAAGAGATGCAATTTTTTAAAAATTGGTTAAGAAAAATAAAAGCCTCACCGGCATTCTGTAGTTAGCAACAATCGGTAATGCCATTGACTGGAAGCTTAGCAATCGTTGTGGCAGCCAGTAATTGAATTTGCCCTTACTTGCTTTGGCAAGTAAGGGCATGAAGGGAGGGATCTTAGATCCCAGTTTAAAAAATAAAAAGGAGAGAAAGCATGAAATTTTTGAAATTATTTAAAAAAATTAGGGCTCAAGCGGCTTGGTGCGCATAGTGCAACTGGCGAGGATAAACTAAAGACTTCAGAAGGTGCCCTTTCTATATTGGGCACCTCTAAGAGTCTATAAGGAAACATGAAATTGCTTTAAAAATAGGGGGGTTAATACCCGCCAATTTAGAAAAATGAACAGGAGAGAAAATATGAAATTTTTGAAATTTGTTTTTAAAAAAATTCGGGCTCAAGCAGCCTGGTGCTCATGAGTACGACTGACGCGGTGCAACTAAATACTTCAGAAGGTGCCCCTTTTATTTTGGGCGCCTTTTATAAGGTAAACTTCAATAACTAGACACGACTTAAAAAATTGGTAGCTATATGCAAAATTATATTAACTTTCTAGCTGTATACATTATAAATTTCCTCATTTCTTCTTTGGTAATCACCTTCATAACGGTTTTTCTAAGCAGAGAATTAACAATGGGTGAACATTCGAGTTTTTCATGGATGATACTTAGCGCTATTTCAGCTACAATTCTAACTCTTTTTTATTTAGCTGCAGAAAATTCAGGGGATTAGTTAAGAACCAGCCCTCTTTGCATTCTTTGAATATTCATTTTGAAATTTTGGGCAACCAGTTCTGGGGTATTGTTCATAAATTTTGTTTGAGGTAATATAATAGTAATATTGTTTTATCGCATAACCAAAGTGTTGATATTTTTCTCGATCTTTTTCTACTTCAATCATTATTTCATTCCGCCACATATCCATTTGTCTTGGCGTTTTCAGCATTTTTGCCCCACAAATAGAAGAAGGGTAAGACATCAGTGAATTCTGCCAACAAGAGAACTTATAAAGACTTAGAAATGTGCTGTAAGGAAGAAATTTTCCCATCTTACGGATGTGAATTGTAGTTGTCAAAAACTTAGATGACATGTCACTAAGAATTTTATATTCGTCTTGCTCGTGAAAACAAGAGCAAATGGAACAAGAAGTAACTCGATACACACTACAAAATTTATAAGCGGATTCATCTAAAAAAATTTGACTGTCGACAGCATTTTGCAATTCTTGAAAGCCTTGTAAGATTTTTTCTTGAAATGCAAAATAGTCAGATCGCACATACCCTACAAGACCTATCACTGTGGCCCCGATGAGTGTTATTGCTAAAGGATGTTTCATAAATCTTTTGAACATCATATTTCTTCCAAAAAAATTTCATGACCTAAAGTAAATCAAATTTAAAAATTGCAAAAGGATCTAAGGTGATTGTTAAGATATTTTGGGAACAAAACACGCCGACAATTCTCTTTCTTTTGATACTCATAACCACTTCCATTATTCCATTACAATTTTTATAAAACACATATCAATCTTTCTTCAGATCAGATTATAGTACTGTTCTAAAAAAGTTCAATCCCATTTTTTCGCCTTTTTACGGCTGATTATTCAATAAGTTGCACTGGATTTCGCATTTTTTGTCTACCTTTGTAGCTTTCTCAATGAGCAAAGCCATTTTAATTTTTTTAAAAATGCTATAATGTGTAGGCAAGAAAAGGGACCGAATTCTCGTATAATGAGCTGGATTGGTGATTAAATAATTATTGGGGGTCTCATGTTTATTTATGTTTATCTTATTTTTATGTCGGTATTCTGTGCGGTGGTTCCAGTAGCCGCTACGATTTGGTTTTCAAATCCTCTTTTTTTATTTTACATAACACCGTCCCTGCTTGTGATTTGGCTTTGTTATGTCAATCTGAAAATATCCACTCTTCTGAGATAAAATAATATTTAAAAATTCTGTTCTAATCTAGGATTCTAAATTTCTAGTGAGTTTCTAGATTTATTTAATTTTGACAAACATAATGGTAGACAATTCAATCGTGCTCCAGTATCTTGATTGAGTGCTCCATGTGCGGCCTTAATATTCTTTTAAATAAGAATAATAAGGCCATTTTTTTTGGAAATATCAAAGAATAATTTTCACTTAACCAGAATTAAAGTCTTCTTTTTTCGTCGCTCAGTGACCGTTTATAACTCTGCTGCTGATACCATGGACATTTTTTTGCTTTAATTGGTGGCCTTGCTTCGAGTAGTATGATTTCTGAATCTGGGTCCATGGACATGATTTCATCTGGTGTCATCAAGGGATGTGCTTGAATGCTTCTGTTTTTTGATGAAGAATGATGCCTGCCGTAGCTTGAACTATGGGAAGCCACTTCGATGGTTTTTTTGCCTAGGCTTTCGGAAAAGAAATGGGCATCTTGCATATCGTTCAGAGCGAAGGCGATTTTTACTTTTGCGTTTAAAAATCCTTTAGCCCCATGTTGCCCATAGGCAGCCACAACTTGTGCCAGATACTGGACGATCACAATGGCGCGAATTCGGTAACTTCTAAAAAATGACATTCCCTCTTTGAGTTTTTCAATAGCTGCCATGTTTCCAAATTCATCTAATAGTGCTAAAACCGAGAAGGGTTCTTCCTTTATATTCGGCTCTTTTTCTGTCATCAGATGAATAAATTGCGCCCAAAATAAGGTTAAAATTGGTCTTAACCGCTGCTTATCGCTGTCTTGAATGTGGATGTAAATACTCATTTTCTTTCGGCGAATTTCTCGTAGATCAAAATCATTACCACTGGTGGCGTGGCGAATCATGGGATCCATTAATAAATTCATACGCGAATGAAAATCTTTGAGAATGTTTTTTTGGGTTTTTTCAGCGTCAGAGTTTAATAATGAATTGGCGCATTGATTAAATATTTTGCTCTTAATTGTCCCATGTTCCACCATGGATTTTAGCCAGCCGAAAAAGTCTTCTTTTTTAGAATGATCGTGAATTTCTGCCAATGTAGCCATTCCTTCCATTTCGAACAAATACAGTGACAGCATTAAAAAAATCTCACGTGAGGAAGTGTACCAGAAACCCCCATCGACACGTTCGGCTGGAATCAGCACTTCAGCGATTAATTGCAAATCTCGAATACTTAAATTGGGATTTGAACTCACATAATGAAAGGGATTGTAACGATGGGTATTTAAATTCAGATCCGTTGGTGAAAATCGATAACAAGTATTTCCCAGCATTTTCCCTCGATATTTTGCAGTTTTCTCAAATAGCTCGCCCTTTAAATCGTTGAATATACCAGAACCTTTCCACTCGATTAAATTAGGAATCGCAATGCTCGTCGTCTTCCCTCCACCCGTGGGCGCTGTCACCAAGACACTCTCAAATCCAGGCAGCTTTAATGTCTTTCCAAAGGCTTTTCCAAGTACTATACCCTCCTCAGCAAAGAGGCCAGATTTTTGGACTTCAAAGGCATCCGAAAAATGGGCATTACCCAAGGGGTTTTTACCACACGCTTTCTTAAATAGAAATTTTCCGCAGAATAATAAAATTAATACCGCATAAGAAAGGAAAAGACAGGCCATAAAATGATGATAGGCCGTTCCATTTGTGACTAGAAAATGCAACAAGGTATAGCTCATTTCGGGTGTCGCGCTTATATTGACGTGTTGCCATTGTTTGAAAAGCACTACGGCAGCCCAATTTGCTGCAATGAAACCAAAAACTCCACAAATGAAATATAAGCCTATGACACGTTGCGCCCCACCCCTCCAACAAGCATATAAGCCATAAGCAAAACTGAATACCATCAATAGAGCTACAATGTTTGGTAATAAAAATCCTTCCCCTATTAAGGTAAATAAAGTCCATGGGTATACTCGAGAAGATAAACCCACTATATCGGATGATAGCGTACTAGTTGTTTCCAACAGTAAAATCAAAGTTAAAATTCCCGCTAGAATGAGCAGTGGATTTTTTATGTTATCCAAAATAAAATTTCTTCGCATTTTCCCCTATCCTCTACTCAATGATGATGACCATACTTGTAGTAAATGCTCTGTACTTTTCGTCCTTCTGGTGTTTTCGCAATCTGCACAATAATATCGACGACTTCTTTGAGTTCGCGCAAAATATCTTCATCACTCATCGACGGCACAGCGTTTAATTTATACATCTGCGTCATCCGCATGAACGCTACCCGAGGATTATTCGCGTGAATACTGGTAATCGATCCTTCATGTCCAGTGCTGCACGCTGAAACAAAGTCGAGAATTTCCTTACCCCGAATTTCGCCCATAATGATTCGATCGGGTCGAAGACGCAGACAACACTGCACTAAATCCTGCATCGAGACTTTTGCCAAACCTTGATCCCCTTTTGAAGCCAGCAAATTGACTTGATTTTGATGTGGAGTCTGCACTTCTCGAGTGTCTTCTAAAATAATGAGTCGCTCTTCCATCGGAATGTGGCGCAAACAAGCATTTAAAAAGGTGGTTTTTCCACTCGACGTTCCTCCAGAAATGACTATGTTTTTTCGATTCAAAATAGCCTGGCGTATAAATTCGTCCCATTTATTTTGTTGGTATAATTCAAGTAAAGTTTTCTCTTCTTGGGGCAAATGCGCAATATGATCTTCTCTTACATCGAAGGATTTTGCCTTAGCATAAAAATTATTGTCCTGATAATGATCTAATGTGAAATGATGCACAACGTTACGACGAATCGACAAAGTATAATTTTTCGAAGTGGGTGGTAATACTAATTGAACTCGAGCACCATCAAAAATACTGCCAGAAAGTAAAGGTTTTTGTGCTGTTAATTCCTGCTGATTTTCGTTCGCGATTAATTGAAATAACATAGAAAGCCTTCGCTCATGATATTCGGGAATAGTATGGGCCGTAAGTTTTCCGTTTTTTTCCACATAAATTTCTTCAGGTTTATTCAACAAAATCTCATTGACGGCGGGATCTTCGAACCATGGCTTGAGGGGTGCTAATAGACCCTCCGCATGTGGCGCATAATGACTCATGATTTTTTAGACTCTGAAAACACCGGATAAAAATCAATGTCTCGAGCGACAAACACATTAATTTCCGCACCTTGATGAATAGTGATCGTCGGCTGCATCGGCAAGGAATTTTCTAAAGATTGTTGTGCAGACTGCTGAAAAGACTGTGACATCGCCATCCGATAGGAAGCACTCGAATTATATTGGTCTTCCGGATGAACGCCATAATTTGCCGCCGCCGCACCCATGATTGACAGTAAACTCGCCTCCCCAAAACGCGCAAAAAAATGCGTATTCACATTATCCGCGCCCTGCCCTGCCACGCCCAGTGGATCAACGCCTGGGCTGTTTAACTGAGCGCTCACTCCATTCGGTAAGATGACTCGATTCCAAATCACAAATACTCGATTTTGCCCTTGTAAAACTGTCGAAGAATATTGCCCGATTAATCGACTGCCGGCAGGGATTAAAGCTGTGTCACCCGTATAGGCATAAACCGGTTTTGAAATGATGGCGCGCACCATGCCCGGTAAATCGGACTGAATGGCCGTTTCTAAAACCGCATGTAAAAATTCGCCGCTAACGATGGAATAGGAGGGATGAGCAACGCGTGTTGCAAAAACGGTCGAAGCTCCGGTGTTTTGATTTCCAAATTGATCAAAAGTACTTTGACCAGCAAAGGTAGCGCTTGTAGTGGAGGTCGTATTGGAATCACACAGCCTGTTGAGGCGCAGTGCCACGATACATGCTCGTAGGAGCATTTTGTCGCGCTAAATATTCCGTAGAAACTGGCGGGTTCAGAAACTTTTGTTGAAGCACTGTCTCTGCGTCTTCATCTGGGCATTTTGTTTATGTCAAGTAACGCCATATTTTCTTGAATCTCTGCTTTAGATCATTTTTTTGAGTAGACTTCCGGAGATGGGCGCTTCTGCTGAGGCTTTATCTCGATGTGAAAAATGCAAACCCAATGATTAACACCACCAACGCCCCAATAACAAGCCATATCATCGCTTGATCCCTTGGGCCATTCATATTTTCTGATCATTTTTTACCTGCGAGATCGTATCTACGGCTCATAGTATTTCATCTGCATTATTCCATCTTCGGTTCCTCTTTAATTTTCTACTGGCTATTTTACGTGTGAAATCACTTGGTCGTTAAAGATACTTGCCACAGCATATTTACCATCTCGTAAGGGTAAACTGCGGAGCCACTTCCTGAATAACTAAATAATCCCCAACACGCCGATAATTCACGACTGACTCCTCGCCCGCCCTGTTATTCACGGCAAAAATGCCGGGAACGCTTGGTTTTGACGCAGCTGGAGATAGGTGAACTTTCCATCATCGAATACGTGCAAGGGCAAAATGGAATGCGAACCGTGAAAACTGTAATTCCAATTGTAAAATTCCGGATTTTTATAGGCGCTTAAAATGCTTTTTTCTCCAATTTTGAATAATTAAGTTTCGCGATGAGTTTTGCTTTTTCATCTTCAGGATAAACAAACTGGATGGCGTAGGTTTCGTTGTGCGCCTTTGCATTCAGGGCCTGGCTGATTAATTCAAATCGATAATATCGGCGGTGACTTTGATCGTCCATGCTGACGACACTTAAATCCGAGTGAGAATCAACAATCGTGGGTTTAATATTAATAATATTCGCCAAAGACTGATTAATGCTGATGGTCCATGCCGCCGCATCACCACCTTGTACATCCACCACCTTTTCATTCGAGCCTAAAATTATTTGGGTAGAGATAAATGTACTCCCGTAAATGGGCACCACATTATTTTTTTCATAATTGACAACTTCGATGCGTGAATCCGTCGGCTAGCGATCGAGGACTTTCCAATGCCATTGCAGACGACGAGAAAAATCCCGCTGAAATTAAGCCAAAAATTACAAGTGATATTGATCGCATTGGATCTCTTAATCCCGTTGTCTCAGATATTTTGCCATGGCCCCTTCGGATAATCTTTTCTCGAAAGCCGGGTTTAAGAATTTATTTTGTTGATTCTAACATTGAGATATTCTTTTTAAAATGTTAATTTTTGCATTTCATGTCTCCTGTTCGTCTAAAACGGTTTGTTGTTGGATTTCGTAATGGGTGACGTCGAAGCCATCCCAATTTTGCCATGCTTCTTCGGGATTTTTGGTTTTGCTCGATATTCCCATGAGATTATTGCGGAGAGTGGGATTGACTGGGTATTGCCCGTCTCTTTATCGTGATTAATAATCGTGAAATTCACCTGGGCTAGATTGTGATGATTACTTTTCTTTCTTGACATTATCCAGAAAAATAAGACTTGAAATTTGCACACTTCGATATCCTTTTTCCCCAAGTGTATTAATGGGAGACTTTTTATTTTGGCTGCTTTGCGCCTTTACGTACTCATCAGATATCGAATTTTCTGAGAGAAATTCACCAAAGAATATTGTTCGGGATAACTAGCCGCACTATAGGATTCTCGATTGACCACGTAACGAACGATATCACTCTCAATTTCAGCACGATTTTTGGGCCATGACTAATACCCGTGGACTCAACCGTGACGAGTCCATTTTCATAATGATTAATCAGGAAAGGCTGAATATGTTGTATGGGAATTAAAAAGCCGATCATCACCAGAAATAAAAATGTGATAGGTAAAAGCACATACAGGCACAGCGCTCGCCACCGATTTCGAGAGGTGATAACACTCGTGTAAATATCATCTGCCCAACTTCGAGCCTGTTGAAAGTAAGACTCCGATTGCGGTATTTTTTCCATAGCAGCTTTATCTCCCTTATTGTTCATATTCTGCATTAACCAAGCCATCATTTTTTTGAATGCATTCATTGTACGTTTCTTCTCCACAGTATGGTTCGCCAATTAGATAGAGCCTCCTTTTTTTCCGAAGATTTTTTATCTTTCGAATTTTTATTATTATCAGACTTATTGTCATCAGATTTTTTCTCACCCATTCGATTAATGGCGAGTGCACCGCCCACAAATCCTCCCACAGCTCCTGCAATAAACTGCTGTCCTGAAACCGTAGAGACAGCTCCACCTAAAGATTGAGCCATATGTGAAACTTTAATCACTAATCCCACCCCTAAAATGCCCACCAACATGACCGGAATAAAACCCAGCATCGTCACCGTGCCACCATGTTGGTTATAGCTGTCACCGATAGCCCACTGCATAAAACTCATTGAGAGCGCCAAGACCACCATGACAAAAATCATCAGAAACGAAAAACCGATGATTTGCCCCAGCCATCGATCAAAGAATGAATGTGTTTTTTCAAATAGCGTAAAACTGATGAAAAGCGGTGCGGTTGCAAATAAAATCGCGAGCATAATTTTCGCTAGTACAATCTCGAAAAATCCTACGACCACCACCGCACTTCCAAAAATCAGCAAAAAATAGGCACTAATACAGGGACCGAGCTCATGCCAAGAGCCTTGATCAAAAATCCATTGTGAAAGCCGCACCACTTCAGTTAGCACACTTTGCAGAGCGCCCTCGATGCCAGATCCACCTAATTGTGGAATATGAATCGGTGTAGCACTCAGCAACCAATTACCCAATTGTTCAGCACTGCCTTGAATCCCCGTCACAATCCATTGACTGAAGATTCCCCAATTTAGAGCGAAGGTATAAATTAACGCTATTTTGATAGCACTTTTAACAAACACATTAATGGACAGTTTCGTCCAACCCATCATGATTGATGTGCCCATGAGTGTAATGTACAAAATCACAGCCAAACCTAAGGGATATTTCAAATGGTTGGCCAAAATGGTGTAAGCGTTGTATACAAAATTATGCAAAATGGGATTGAGCGCTTGTGAGAAAAAGCTATCAATCACGTTGCTGTACCAAATGGCCATTATTGAGTTTCCCTTTTCAATGAAATTTGAAGTTCCTTACATGCCATATTCATTATAATTTTTCCGTATCTCACGCCATTCGGGTGAGCCTTTTAATTCTTTTAAATCAGACACTGTGAGCGATCTAAAATCAGGATCTTTTTTGGCATATTCGACCATGTACACATATAATTTATTGCAAGTTGAAGAAGTCTCAATACCCTGCATGCAACGTAAAAAGGCCTGTCGATGCCTATTTTCTGGCATATTTAATTTATCTTCACCGTAAATACTGGCTCTCACCAAAAAGGTTCCCGTGTGTTCACTGTCGACGGTTTTCAAGGGATTTGGCGCACTTTTCGAGCAAGCCCCTAAGCTTAATACCACTCCACAGGCAGCGGCCATTAAAAATAATTTGGTTTTCATTTGGATTCTCCTTTTTATCATTGTTGATAGTCCCAACTATTTATTGGGGTTCTACTGCACGAATTCCCATAATTAGGGCATGGTGCTTTTAGAATGGGTTTAGCGCAGCCGCTTAACAGCAGCAGGGTCAAAATACTTGAATAAAAAATTGTAGTTTTCATTTTGTTTTCCTTTTTTTATTTTTTGGCCAGGGCATGATAATCCATCACTTCGTTTAGGATGGCCTGAGCGCTTGTCATTTTGAGCGAAGCGAAGAACCTCTCATTCGGCAGTGATTCATTAATTCCTCTTTTTTTACAATTCATCCGGCAACCGATTAAATTTCGCACTTTGCGTTTCTGCTGAAATTTGATCTGAATTTCGTTGAGCCATTTGTTCATTCAGCAAGGCCTGCATCTTTAATTCTTGAATTTGAATGTAAGCGACTTCCGCCATTAATCGTGCATTCAAATCCATCGAAGCCTTCGTATTCGGAGAACTTTCGATTTGACGGGCTAATTCATGCACATTTTTTAAAGACTGCTCGATATCGTTAAAGGCGTAAGTGGCATTAACACTGGCCGCCTGATTGGTTTTAATTTGCTGCTCATATAGTTCAGAGGAAGCCTCACTGGCGCCTTTTTTATAATCTTGTGGCATTAGCGTTTGGTGATTTTTTCGATATTCTGTGAGCAATTGATTATAGCGTTCAGCGTTTCCACCCGATAATCCCTTTAAGGCCGCATCCCAGCTATTGGGTGACCATTCTCGATTGTTAAGGTCCCCCTGCCCGTCTTGTAGTGACCCAAAACCATAATGCCCTTGGGAGTTCGTTACTAAATTTTTTTGTTGCTCCAATTGATCTTGTGCGTTTTTATAAGCGTCCTTTAATACCTGATATTCTTTTTCTAATTGCGATAATTCTTGTGCCATGTGAATGTACGCACCAAAATCTTCAACTGGGATAGCAAGACTTGGACTGGCATAAAGGGCGAATAGGATTAATGCTAGTTTTATCGGGGGAGAGGGCACTCTCCAACATAAATCTGAGAGGTCTGGAAAAGTCCCTTTTATTATTTTTCTGATCTTCATGCTCTTAATTCCTTGCGCCTTTCATGAAATATCGGCAGCCAATCCTGTGGGGCATCTCCCACCTCAGCACGGATTTCATCTAATAAAAGCACGGTTTGGGTATTGCCGGATAAAATCGCTAGCATTTCGGGTAAATGTCCTAAATTCAAGCGGCAGAGGCTTGAATCGTGTTCTTGCTTCACCAAAAAAAGTCTGGATTCTGGGGAATTTTTCGAAATCGCTTGAAATTCAGATTCCGTTAATTTAAAGCCATCCATGTAATCTTCGGAATTGGCTTGCGGATTAGCAAAAAATAATTGGGTCGCCACATTGTCGAGCATCATCGATCGAATCGGCGAAGCAATCACGGTTGATGGCGATTGAGTCGTAATGACGATAAAAGCATTTTTCTTTCGTAAAGTCGGCAACCACGACTCGAATTTGGTTTTCCAATAAGCATCTCTCAAATTCTGCCAGCCTTCGTCAAAATAAATTCGAACTAGCTGACCATTCATCCCTAACTCAATGCGATGACACAAATACATCATCAAGGCTGTTCGGATGTGACTGGGTTCATTATTCATGAAATGCGTCAAATCAAAGCCCATTTTGTGGTGTAATTGTAATCGATCTTCAACATTGTCAAAAATATAGGCGTAATCTCCCTCTGAATTTTTTCCATCCGATTTTAGCCAACGACGCAAATTGGACCATCTTGAAAATGTAATCGGCAAAATATGAGTGGCATTCGACAAAGTCCGATGACTATGCGATAAATGATCGTAGGCATAATCGACGCAGTTTTTTAATTGCTCGATGAGATCAGCGTCTAATTCGAGTTCTCCATCGTTTTTACACAATTGTGTTAACCATTCTCGATTAAATTGACGATTGCTCGAAGTGTCCGTGAGTTGAAATGGATTAAAACAGGTTTCATCGGGAAAATCGGGCGAAAGAATCGAATAAATTCCTCCGCACGCTCGTACATAAATTTCGGCACTTCGATCACGATCAAAGAAAAACGCATCACCGCCATAGCGGCCTAGCTGGGCATCCATGAAGCACATCAGTGCAGTTTTACCGCAGCCATTTCCGCCGATAATTAAAGTATGACCTTTCGCGGGATTATCGCGAGACCCTTTCACATGAAAATTAAAAAAATACGGAGTTTTTGATGGCGTTTCTAAGAGTGTGGCAGCTGAACCTAAATGATTGGCGTCTCGAAATCCCGTTTTGAAATTGTGCAGTGGTGCAAAATCAACAAAATTTTCTGAAGTGATTAAACTGGATCGTGCAATATATTTTAAATTGCCTGGTATTTGCGCCCAAAATGCGGGTTCTTGTCCAATTGTCTCTTTTACCCCTACAAATCCAGCATCCGCATAACACTGCAATGCTTTAGGTATTACCTTCTCGAGCTCAATTTGTGTTTTTGCTAATAATAAAACGGTGTTGTGATGATAGCCCATGGAGATTAATCCACTGGCGATTTGGTCTCGAGCCTCTTCAATCGCATGGCGTTGCGAAACCGCCGGATCATTCACGTTTTGCATTTTAATCACATGTCGCCCAATGTGGTGGAGCGCCACATCGTTTGACTCGATTGCGTAGGAGTTGGTACTGATAAAATCGCAATCTAAATGCAATAGAGAATCTAACATGATGCTAGCGGTTTCGATGCCATAGCGTTTAATCGTTAAAATAGCGCCAAAATGTGTGTCTTCTTCTGTTGCCCCTTGGAATTGAATATTTTTACCAAAAAATAAGCGTTTTCTAGCTAAATAAGATGAAATATTTCCATAGGGGTAACGACTCTCGGCCTTCAAGGTTTCCTCAATATTTTTTGCAATGGCAGGTGCAATAGACACTTGGTTGTATTGATAGGGCTCTCCGCCATTTGGAAATAAACCAAGGAAATGCAGCAATTCACTGTGATTATCCCGGTCCTCTGATCCCAATAATTGGGGCTTAAAGGTCGATAAAGAAGTCATTAGTTGTGACACGGCTGAGTCTAATTGCTTCATTTGTTCAATCCGGCTCGCTTCGCGTGCGCTTTTAATGGTTTTATTCTTGAACCGATTCATAAAATGTAAACTTTTTCCGGCTTTTCCGGTCGTAATGCCTTTATAAATTAAAGTGAAATAAATATCGTTTATGTACATCGAGCGGTTCTTAAATTGTCGATGGTATTGCGCATTGAGATCTCTTGAAAAAAAATCTCTAAATTTCCCTTCTAAATCGATATTTTCTTTATGTCGATGAACGGTTACATAGACGCAAAATTTTTCATCGAGGCCCGTGAGGGTTCGATGCCAGGTCAATTTGTATTGATTTAATACGCATTCGCGTTCTGTATCAAAAGTAACGCCTTCCAGTTTAATCACGCTGCCTAACCTTCCGTTCGTGCATTCAAAAACGCTTGGTGAGTTCAAATGCGTGATAGGCATTCGGCTAGAAATTCCTACTTCTTTATAAACAGATTTTAATGCCGCTTCAGAACGGTTCATAGCTTGGGCATCCCCATATTTTTTTATTCGGCGAATAAGCACAATCCACGCGTTTCATTAAAATTCGAAAAATATTAGGGTCGATCTTGCACAATAGCCAACCCACCATATGCAGTGGAATATACGTTGCCAGATAAAAAGGATTGTCTGCTAAAATAAATAAGCACAGGGCGGCCATCGCGCAAATACTCATATATTCCAGCGTGACGCCCAGCATCATCGCGGGTCTTGTTAGACCTGTGAAAATTGGGCTATATCGTAATTGTTCGCTCATCGTTTACCCACCGATACCGAGTTGCTGTGCGATAAAGGGTGCGCTAAAAACTATCCCTATGCCGATAATGGCACTGATTGCGGCTCCCTTTGGTAGACGACCCAAAAATAGCCACATATATCCCACCCCAATGATGGACAACACAAAAATAATTCGAGCAACATCCGAGCTCAGCAAATTAATCAAGGCTTGTAAGATGCTGGCTAATCTAAATCCATCCATTTAATTCTCCTCCTTTTTCCATAGTCATTTGTTCAACATTAATTAAGAATCTCAGAAAACTCCGGATGCATTCTAAAAATATCGCGGTTTTCATTTTCTTCTTCAGTGTGCTTGTCTCGAATTTCGGACAATATTTTAAAAAGGCCAATTTCATTTTCTGAAATATGCCGATCCATTTTTAAGGCTTGATTGAGGCGATACAGAATTTCTTGGCTCAATTCGCGAAAGTTTTCCCGCGATTTGCTTATCAAGCATTCCTGCATGGCATCCGGTAAATCAATTGTGTAGGTAGTCATGGTCAGTCCTTTTTCGTATTGCTGAACTTAAGACTACACCCTATTTTTTCACTTGTATGTCGCCCTCAGGGTGTCAAAAGTGAAATTTTTTAAAAAAATTCACCTAAAAAGCCAACACAAATAAAAGCAGGAACATTAAAAATAATAGTGTCATTCGGAAGAAGAAGCGTACAATCTGAAAGGCCATTTTTAAAACGGAAAAAATAAACAAAAATATTATCCCTATTGGGCCTCGAAGCCCCTTTAACCACGTTAATATTCTCAGCATTAGTACTCCTTTTTTATGGATCTTCCAATATTCTTAAAATTTCATTTGTATGATTCTTTTATCAACAAACCAAAAGTAGGCGTGGGCATTTCGGCTGAAACCCAATTTAATTTTAACTCTTCTTTCATTGCTTTTAATGGTATTGACTGATAACCCAAGCACCTCGGCTCGAAAGGAATATTCCTCTGTCACAAACCAAGTCGCGGCGGTTAAAATTTCCATAAAACTGAAGGGTGTATTTTGAGTAAAATCGATACGAATATTGGTTTGCTCTTGAAAAAGAGATGTTAATTTTTCTCTTTCTGCTTTAGGTAGAATTAGCCGCCCTTCTTGTCGATATTTCTCCAGAAATTGTTTAATGGGTTGAATACGAGCTTGGCTCAGATCTGCATACATTACGCGCCCTCTCCTAAAAAATGCCTATTTGGGTGGGTTTGTGCATTCTTAAACTCAGTTAGCTGGGCTAGTGCTTTTTTATGCTCTGAGATGGCAACGCGCATTTGCTCTGGATTATTTTTTTCTAGAAAAAAATCGGCACGATATTTCCAATGGGCGCACTCACCTTCCAGTTCCTGTTGCTTGATTTTATAAGATTGCTCAATTTTTGTAGACTTTTTCAATTCCTTTTCAGCCAATTTCACGGGACGTGTCCAACGACCTTCTCGAATACATTTCACAATGGTGTTCAATTTTTTAAAAAAATCATTTCCTGCTTGGGTAAAACTATTTGAGCACAAAAGTGAAAAACGAATTTCGTCGATCAATTGCTTGGCATCTGGATGCCATAGACGCTTCACCATCTCCTCTGCGGTTTTTACTACTTGCGCTTCTTGCAAAACAGTAAGCGATTTTTCGATAAGCATTTGAGGAAAATTCCTTTCTGCTGTTTTTAACGCAAGCTCTGAGGCGTGGATTGACTTTTGCGTATTATTTTCCGGAATGGCTTTGAATTCCACATTTCTCGTGCTGTTTCTGAATTCTGCCCCTTGCCTACGTTGAGAGTTGGGACGATATGAATTCTCAAGTCCTAACGCAGTAGCTTGGAACGCTGGGTTTTTTTTGCGTAACTCACTTTGCGGATTAAAGTCACTGAGTTCACAAGGTGCTGGAGTGATTCCAGAGTTTCGTTTTATTTCTGCTAATTTTTTTTCTAATGCACATACTGCGCTCGGGATGGCTAGCAAAGTCCCTGAACTATTTTTTTTAAAACCAGCAGCGCCAGCAATTTTTTCAACTTCGGGTTTTATCTCTGCTGCTGTTTTTTTAATCTCTGGAGAAATCTCTGTAGTATTCTCTGTATATGTCCTACGTTCAAACGTAGGAGCTCCTACGTTGGATTGCATAAGCTTATACGTTTCATCGTAGGAGCTTATACGTTCAAACGTATAAGGGGGGTCCCCAGCAGATGTAAGGTCACCACCCTCCTCGTCATCGCTGCCATATGGATCTATTGGATTAATGTTTGTCGTTTCAGTTTGTAAACTTAAAAGCTTTTCAATATTCGGTGCGAGAAATAACACATTGCCCAGAGTGACGGTTTGAGTTCGAACATTCCTCACCTCTTTTATGACAAAACCATTTTTTTCTAAGCGACTGATGGCATCCATAGCTTGGCGGGAACTAACCCCGAATTGATTTGCAAAGGATTTGTAATTTCGCTGCAGCATATCGCCTTTGAATTTTTTGCGATACTCGACGAGCTTTCCGGTGTACTGATCTCGAACTTCAGTAGGCCGATACCAATAAACTATCTCGGCCAAAATCATCATACCCAACAAGTCCAGTTTGCCATTTTGAAAAGTAACTGCTTTATACCAGGAATGAGGCACTATATTCCCTGTTGTATCCAGTTGACGCATTTGTCTTAGCGTCAAATCCAAATCATAATCCATGAAAATAACCTCCTATTCTCTATCTTTTTTCCAGCACCCTGGAGTCAGATTAATCTTTTTCCCTTATGGGGCTAAATTAATGTGTGCGGAGAAACTATAGTAACTTTTAAAAGCTACTTTTGAACCATAGTAGCTTTATGTATTTATTTTGTAAACTATTTATGTTAATTATTTTGCTTTGAATTAACTTTTATGTTACGATATTGTTTTAAGAAGGTGAAAAACGGGGGCCAAATACTTTAAAGTTGCAACTTCACCTTAAATAATTGACAATAAACATAAATGTTCAACATTTTATAAGGCGAAGGCTAATGACAAAAGTAGTAAGCATTGCTAAAACTAAAGGCGACAAGGCACAGCTCATGGACGTTCTTAATAAGTTAATGGACAAAACAAATATTAATATAAACCAGCTCAGCAAAAATACTGGGCTCGCCAATACCACTATAAAAAGAATGTGCACGGACCCGGATAGCAACCCTACTTTAGATTCTATAATAAAAATTGCTGAATTTTTTGAGATTACAGCAAATCAATTGATCGGTGCTGAGCCTGTTCCCGATGAAATTTCTGGATATCAACCAAATTTTAAAAACTGGGATAAAGTCCCAATTATTAATCTAAACCAGGTGATAAATTGGCCAAAGAATATTGAAACCGTCAAAGCACAACACTCTGCTAACTATGTATTCACCGATATTGGCATTACTGAAGAAATCTTTGCGGTCCTTGCAACCGATGAAACCTTAGAACCAAAATTCTCAGAAGGCACCATATTAATTTTTGACCCAAACCGTACTCCCAAAAATAAGGATTATGCTGTTTTATTGTTTCATGGCAAAGATCTTCCCCAATTTCGCCAAATTTTGATCGACGGCCCTGACATGTATGCAAGAACAATTAATCCTACGTTTTCAGAAAGTGGTCCAGTGCGATTAGAGAAAGGGAAGTTTCAAATTCTTGGTATATTAATTCAAGCTAAAGCGAATTATATTTAATTCTTAGTCATCAGAATAAAAATTGCAATCAATTTTTTCTAGCTCAAGACAAGATATTATAGGCCAGCCTCTTTCTTCCTTTTGTTTTCCAGAAAATCAATCAAATTAACCGTTTTATTCTCATTCCTTTTAAAGAACTGACTCATAGGATTTAATGAAATATTTTCCTCGTATACATCGACGCCATCCAGTTTCTTGAACACAATCACCATCAAACTAGCGGGAAAAACAGCCAAAAATGAAAATCCTAATTTAAAAAGAAACATGTTAATAAATAGTTTTGAACCAGAATTAATTCCCTCAACTGGAACCAGCGCGATCAATACAATGATACCTGTCAAAACAAATTCACCAATTGCGCTAGAAAATAAACTTCTCAACGAAAACCATTTTCCGCGAGCTATTAATTTAGTCTTACCGATAATTTGAGTGTTTAAAATCATTCCGGTCATGACAGCAACCAAATTTGAGATAAAAACAAGCCATGAAGATCCGAAGACTAGGAGATAGGCATCTGTGTGGTGCCATGTCGCAGGATGAGGCAAGGCATTTACACCCATAGGAATTAAACTATAAAACGCTTGGGCAAATAGGGCGATATAGATGCTCCTTCTTGCTAGGGTCGGGCCGTAGACTTCTGCAATGACATCACTGACGGCAAATGTCGCAGGGAAAATAAAAATACCCCCTGGTTCTAAAAAAGGGCCTAATTGTAACAATCGGTATGCAACGGCTTGCGCAGTAACCATTAAAATAGCATATAAAACCGATAAAAATACGTAGTATTTAAATTGTTCTTGAACTCGTCTATCGATATGACTCATTTTAAATAATGTACGTTCGTTTTTGTTCCGCCAATTAAATTATTGGATGCAATTTCTCCATAACATTCCAAATAATACTCTAAAGATATTTTCACAACATCCTTCGGACGAAGCATGGATAAAATTTCCTGATTATCTTCAATAAAATACGCGGCACTGCCACATACTATCTTTTTATCTTCAATTAACAGTATTTTGAAAATGAATTGATTATTTTTATTTGGACTCAGTGGGTATTCTTCAATATAAGCGCGAGGCTGCCTAATTTCTAATAAGTACTGTACTTCAATCTGTTTCCGATCACTCGCGGATAAGCCACATAAATAGCGATCATCAAACATTATTTCTTTTGTCGTTAGCTTAGAAATCGTTGGGATACGTTTTGCTTTAATAGAAAATGTTGCATTCTTCGTTAAATTATCGGAATCTCTGCCGATAATATGGAACGGTGCGGATCCAAAGGCATTTTTATAAGCTTCCTTCAAGGTAGCTATGATAGTCTTCCATACTTGCTTCATTTCAGGTTTCCAAAGTAAAAGTTTGCTTTTTTGAGCTGAATATATATGCTAACATATTCTAACTTTTTAAGTAAAAAATGATTTTATATGTTTATTATGCCTATGAATTTTTCATATGGCAATCATCAGAATGAAGGTGTACATTAAATGCGCGATAAAAACAACTTATTTTTTAAGGGAGAAAATATGAGCATTTCTTCAAAATTAGCTGAATATGCTATCAAGGCTTTCCAACAAGAGATACCTGAGCCCGTTGTAAAAATGGCCATACAGGCCATTATTGACCAATATGGATTGCAAATCGGCGGTAGCGAATTTCCATGGAGCAAAGCGATTTATAAAACAGAAAAAGTTTATAATAAAAGTAGCGGATCTAGCACCATAACTCGGTATGGTGACGAGCTTTCCCCAACTCAAGCCGCCTTTATTAATAGCTCTTTTGCGCATGCTCAAGATTTTGATGACAGCCATCAAGAAGCTCAAACTCATCCAGGAAGTGTGGTTATACCCGCTGCCATTGCGATTGGAGAAGAGCTGAATCTACCAGGAGTAGTCGTTTTAAAAGCGATTATCATCGGTATGGAAGTCATGCTAAGGTTGGCACATTCCTTATGCCCGGCTTGTATTGAAGGTGGACATCATACTCCACCAACCGTAGGTCCTTTTGGCGCTGCCATTGCTTGCGGCCTATTACTCGGGTTAAATAAAACTCAATTAACAAATGCCTTGGGTATTTGTGGCAGCTATGCAGGGGGATTAGTGGAGTACACTATCTCCGGCGGCTCAGTAAAGAGGATACATACAGGACTAGGTGCAAGAGCAGGATTAGAAGCCGCTCTTCTAGCAAAAGAAGGATTAACCGGCCCATTAACAATAATAGAAGGCAAAAAAGGCCTTTGGGAAGTTTTTGGAAGAGGAAAAGCTTACCCAGAAAGATTGTTTGATCAGATTGGCGAAAGATTCATGCTCGCTACACTCATGTTTAAACCTTTCAACTGCTGTTATTTGATCCACCCTGCCATCCAAGTATTTTTAGAAATCTGTAAAAATAATAGCTTATCTGCCAAGGATATCGAGTCGGTCACCGTCGGATATAGTAAATTTTCCATTTCACACGCTGGTAAAATAATGGTTCCAGAAGATGAATTAGGTGCGCAATTTAGCACAAGTTTTACATTAGCCTTGTCATTAATCAATGCGTCACCAGGAATGTGGGCTTACACAAAAGAAGCTTTATCAGATGAACGGATTATCAATTTGGCAAAAAGAATTTCCGTTTATGAGGATGAAGAGGCGAATCATGAATTCCCTAAAAAGAACGGCTGTATTGTAAACGTAACTACATCGCAGGGGAAAAAATATTCTCTTCGAATAAAAGACCCTAAAGGAAGCCCTCTCAATTTATTATCAACTGAGGATGTAAAAGATAAATTTATGAGAAATACCATCCCCATTATTGGTCGAGAAGGAGCGGAAAGTTTCTACCAAGTTCTTACGCTCTTTGAAGAAGTGACCAACGTAAAAGAATTGAATTCGAATTACGCAAAACAAACGGCGCCAAAAATCATGGCAAAATTATAATTTTTTTAACTCTTGTAGACTATGTTATTAAAAATAAAAAATAGACGCATGTATGAGGTTCAGTATGATTCAGCCTTATTGCGAGGACTCGATGATTCCGAAACGCCAAGACCCTGGGACCTATTTGAAGAAATCAAAATTCATGCTTCGAAAGAAAAAAAGCTTCTGGATATTGGCTGTGGAACCGCATTTAAAATACTTCCCTTGGCAAAATATTTCGAAGAAGTCATTGGGCTTGATCCCAGCCAAAGTATGCTAGAGGCTGCTGCCAAAAATGCTAAAAAGCAAGATATAAACAATATACGGTTCGTAGAGGGTAAAGCTGAAAAATTACCCTTCCCCGATCATAGCATTGATGTTATTAGCAGCATTTTGTCTCGCTGGGATGCCTCTGAAATCAAGCGGGTATTAAAACCAAATGGAATGTGCATTGTTGAATACATCGGATGTGAAGATAAAAAAGATTTTAAATTACTTTTTGGTTCTGACGAGGAAGGATGGAGAGGCCAGTTCATCGAGTATCAAAAAGATGAGTATCTCAAACTATGCTATGACGATTTTTCAACCTTTTTTGATACGGTATCCATTCGAAATGGTTTTTGGGACACCTACTATTCTGAAGAGGGACTAAAGCAGCTCTTATCGTTTACGCCTACCATTCGAAATTATAGTGCTGCTCTTGATACCGATGCTTTGAATGAGGTTATAAATTCTTTTCAAACTGAAAAAGGCATTAAACTGACACAAAATAGGATTCTGATTCACGCGAAAAATTTCAGACTGGTTTAAATTCACAGAGATTGGTATTTTTTATACGCCTTTTTAATTTGAGATTCTAAGACTGGGTATTTGATAAATGATTTGATTTTTTGACTTCAGGGATTTAAAATTCCGGAGATATAAACACTATAGGAGTATATTTTATGTTTATTTTTACTACCCAGCTGACTAAACTCTTACAAGAGCTTGATGTAACGGATGGTGGTGAATACTGGACCATCGATACAAAAATTGAAATCAGCTATAAGGTCGTTGACACTAAATACGACGACGAAGGGTATGAAGCGGCGCTTGCATATGAAAGCCAAAGCGATAGAATGTTCGACCGATCCATATCCAGAGATAACTACAAAATAGAAACTAAACAAGAAATTCAAACTCCAATTAAACATTACACACTCAACCTAGCCGCATTTCTTTCAGCTAAAGGGTTTGAACCAATAATATTCCAAGAATTTCTTGTAAAAAATTTTCCTAAAAAAAATATTATTATTAACTCTTCCGGATGCACTGATATCGCAACCTGCAATATAAGCGCTGATGCTCCATTAAAAAAACATCTCATCCTGGATTTTGCCAACTTCACTCGGCATATTGGTAATAAAGTTCAGTCCAATCTTCTGCGAGAAAAATTCCGAGAAATACTATTATGGCTCAGGCCTGACGAGCGCATGGATATTTATAATAACGCCGCCTACAACTTTCAAACAATGATTCTTGAATTTTTTCCAGATGCTAAACCCGTGCCTCAAACCGCAAAGCAGAAATTTCTGTCCCAATTTCAAGGTAAAAAAACAACCAGCATTTCACAAAGTTTAAAACGATCTTCTCCAGAGGGAGGTCTTTTTATGGAGAAGGGAAAAGATAATGAATCAAAAGAATTAGAAAAAAAATTTAAACGAGAGGACGAACCCGGAGACCAAGGCCCTCCACAGTTAAATTGATGGCCCTCATTTCTTTCAGAGGTAAAAGTTTGATTTGATAAAGGTTCATATTTTGCTAATACCTGAGTCATTGTATTTGTGACCATTATTTTCTCTGCCAGAGTATAATGCTTTTGACAAAACTTAGAATGAAACTCGTTTAAATATGCCCATAATAGACTTTTGTTTCATAGAGAAATTCAATCCCACCATTTTTCTAGTTAACCCAAATCAGCAATGACTTGATTTTTTTGTAAAGTTCTAACCTATTCCGAGCGATAACGCGAAATTGAGTTAATCGTTGAAATGCTCTTTGAGACAAATATTTTGCACTAGCCACTCAACCTCGTCTGGCGAATCCACATGAATAATCACTTTTCCAGAGCCTTTTTGATTTAACTTAACGCTAACCTTAGCAGAAATTTTTTTAGATAGCACCGATGACCAGTAATTGGATTTACCTTTTGAAACGGGATCTGGGGTTTCGCTAGGAGAAGGATGTTTTATTTCCTGAGATTTTTTTTCGACATCTCTCACGGATAACCCTTTTTCTATAATTTCCTGTGCCATGAGATATTGCCTTTCTGGCGACAAGGTTAACAAAGCTCTGGCATGACCCATGCTAATTTTATCTGTTTCCAGCATCTGAAGTACATCTGCGTTTAATGCTAATAAACGCAAATAATTTGAAATAAAGGGCCGTGATTTTCCAACTCGATGAGCCACTTCATCATGTGAGATCTGTAGATCATGAATGAGCTTTTGATAAGTTCTCGCTTCTTCCACAACATTTAAATTTTCTCGTTGAATATTCTCAATTAAGGCATACGCCAAAGCCGTATTATCATCAACATTTTCAACAATGACTGGAACTTCTGTTAATGCCAATTTTTTCGAAGCGCGCCATCGTCGCTCTCCTGCGATAATTTCAAAATGCTCGCCGTTTTTTCGAACGATAAGGGGTTGTAATATTCCATTTTGCAAAATACTTTCTGACAATTCTTCCATTTTGATAGGATCAAAATTTTTCCGAGGCTGAACGCTTGAGGGTTTTAATTCATCCACGGAAATATAGGAAATTTGCTTGCGCTCGCGAGTAGAAACGTCGAGATTTTTCGCTTTAAAGATTGCATCCAAACCCGATGAAATCGATGTTATATCAGAGGACATCTATAGCATCCCGTCTCATAATATGACGATGACATTTTTTAACATGTAAAATATTTTTGGCATCAATAAAAAAGTCTCGCAATAATTTCACTTGAACTAAGTCAACCATTGCCTCTCTCAGCATAGGCTTAAAATGTTTTAGTGTTTTTGTTTTGGAACCACAGGCTTTCATGAGTGTAGGCACACTAACGGGGTAAGGTTCATGATGCGAGGTATAATAGGCGTGTAACCATTTAGCAAGCGGGTTGAGTTTTTTGCGTTGTTCCCATTCCAGTTTTGAATAATTTTGATTCTCAAAAAGCCTTAATATTTCAGGCTCAAGCCATACCCGCCATTTTTTTATGGGATCACCAACATCATCGCGCCACGAAAATTTCCTGACCAAGGATATCGACAAACCTGCCTTATGCTCTTTATTTTTAATGCCAAGGTTAGTAGCCGTCATTCTCTCTAAACATTCTTTTAATTTATCGCGGTATTGTGATCGGCCAGGCCATCCGATCTCAGATAAAAAGGTGTAGGGCATAAATTCAACCGATGAATTTTGATTCTGAGAAGCTAAATAAATAAGTTGCAACCAAACATCTTCATCGTCTTGGCGCAATTCTTCTCCACGATAATTAATTTCGGTTTGGCCGAAGGTAAATAACATTTTATCGCTAAGATAGTCTCTTTTTTGCCTGTGATTTGAGATCGTAAACAAAGAAGATCGAATTAAATCATTGGGAATGATGCGTTTTGCATCCACTATATAGGGTAAAAATAATTCTGCGTCCATTCGCTTAATCCTTTCAATGTTTAATCCATTACCTTTTGTAATAATGCTTCCATGTGCTCTTTTATCGTATCGATGC
The DNA here is from genome assembly GCA_963711375.1 of uncultured Gammaproteobacteria bacterium. Lineage (GTDB taxonomy): Bacteria > Pseudomonadota > Gammaproteobacteria > Coxiellales > Coxiellaceae > CAVQDV01. The sequence continues at coordinate 39,500 of CAVQDV010000003.1, read as the reverse complement.
TCAATTTGTTTGCCAACCGTTTATCTAAGTTGATAAGAACTGCACCACTGATATACGACTTAATGGCAACGACTCCCCTACCCTTTCGATCCTGTATTATCATAGACGAAGGGCTTTCCTTTATTTGTGGGTCACGGGAATAAGTGGCAATAAATTTTTCAATATTGTTGGAATTCAATATTTTTTCACCAATTTTCTGGGCATGTTCGATTAAAATTTCAAGCGTCTTTTCATCCTTAGAAAGCAAGGCCAGTTTAGTGGCTGTCACACGTGAAATAGTGGAAAAATTAGGTATTTTATTTTTTAGAACATCGGGTACGCGTAAAAACGCCATAACATCATTGATAGTTTTTTTACTCACCGACATTTTTTGACATAATTCACTTTCGGAAGCAAAAATCCCTCGCTCGATCAATTTTCGATAACTAAGAGCTCGGGCATAATCGCTAAGATCTTTTCGATTTTCATTCTCTTCTTTCTGGCAAAGAGCGGCTTTCTGATCGGTAAGATTTTTTACGATTGCCGTTAATGAAATATTTGCTAGTTTCGCAGCGCGCCATCGGCGATTTCCAAAAATGACTTCATATTTTGTTTTATTGGTACTTTGCGTGGGTCGGACTAGAATAGGCTCTTGTTGCCCATTTTCACGCATAGAGTTAGCCAAAGCCTCGATATCACCCAACTCACTTTCAGGCCTATCGTAATACTCCCACAGACTACAATCATCTGGATTTAAGGTAATGATATGAAGATCCGCTACATTCTCAGCGGGAAAATGAGCATTGGGTTTTGGTTCAAGAACGGATTCTCTTTCCGATAAGCCTACTTCGGCGTCAATCATCATCGAAGAGATTCCACTTTCGATCAAGGCAGCCATTGCTGATTTTGGTTTGCTCCTAGACATGATCGGCTACCTTGTGCGTTGAATTTTTGTTGGTTTCCGAACTGCGATCCCACATTATTTTAATTAAGGTCTCCAGTTCATTCCCGACGCGATCAAAATACTCTATTGCGCGAGAATAGGTGCGTTGTTCATTTCGATGGGGTTCTGCTTCATAGATCGTTTTCAAGTTTGAGGCCGCTTTTGAAACCGCTTCGGACTCGATCATGTAATTTGACATGACGTGCTGGCCTAAAAATTGTCTGGCAAGATCCTCGATTTCTTTCGCTGGAATTGAGGCGTTTTTATAACGACTCAATAATATTCGCACAAATGAGTAGGATAAATTGGGGAGGCGTTCGAAGGTTTCATAAACCATATTGAGAAATTGCACCGTGCTTGCGTAGTCGACCACATAGGGCGGCATTGGAATGAGTACGCAGTTTGAGGCATATAAGATATTCATGGTCACCATCCCGAGGGAAGGAGGTGCATCGAAAATAATCATATCGTAATTATTCTGTATTTTTTCTAAAGCCAGGTGCAATCGGGTATAGAATAGCAACTGATTCCCTGTCTTTGAGGAGTAATCCGCGACTTGCGCCGGAATGATTAATTCCGCATTGAATAAGCTCAAGTTTGATCGAATAATATCGATACCATCCCAATGTGTTGGCGTTATCAATTCGTTTATATCACTGGATTTCCCGATGAGAATATTCAGTAGCGTTTGACTCGGTTTGACATCTTTGTCGGGGATATACCCAAACATTTGCGTAGAAGATCCCTGGCTATCGCCATCGATAAGCAAAACCTTATAGCCCTTTAAAGAAAAATATTGGGATAGATTAATGGCAGTAGTACTTTTGGTTGCGCCACCTTTGAAGTTTACTACAGAAATGATGGCCGGTGGTGCGCTTGAGGGTTTTGATTTTCGCGTGCCAAAATAATCGCGAAGGCGATTAATTTCTTGCAATGAGTAGACTCTCTCCTCTCTTTTGCCTTTCATAACCGTTCGAGCTTTTGGGATTTTATTCTGTTCTTCGAGTGTTCGAATTTGCTGCGGCGATCGTTTTATCATGCTCGCTGCATCGGTGATGCCCCACTCTTTCAATTCTTTTTTGCTGTGCGGTGTGAGTGCCGTTTCTTGGAACATGCTAAGTGATCTTGCAGCATTTTCATAAAGCTGTTTAAATAATTGAGAGGCGCGCATTTTATCTCCCTATCTTGCAATGTGCACTTGATATTTCTTAAATTAACAAATTTTTTTAAATATTGCAATATTCCTGCGTGTGGATATGTGGAGTTAAAGTAAATCCACATATCCACACGCAAGTTAAAATCAGTTGTAGTTATATATTATTATATTATGTCGCTCAGAATGTGATTTCTGGTCGGCCAGAATGCGTATTTGGGATGTTCATTATGTGATTTCTGGTCGGTCTGAATGTGGTAAATTTCGGTAACTTATCCACATATCCACAGAGCTTGTTTTTTTTTGGATAGCCGGTCAGAATGTGCTTTTTTGAGTCAGTAATTTGTCCGCATCTTCGGATTTAAGGGGAATTTCTATTACCATTTTGGATGATAAACTATATTTTCAAAGTTTTAATGATCATTAAGGAATAGTAGAAATTGTCCGGAAGTCCGGATTGCTTTACGAACGGTCGGTCAGAATGTGTTTATTTACATTTTTTCTATTGAGCTTGAATAATTGTTTGCCTGTAACTCTAAGTCTGGACCTCCGGACGATACGCTAAATTTGGATTCAATAGTAAGGAAATCATAGCCAGTTTTATGTTGTTTGTGAGAGTTGTATAAGCTTCCCCATTGTCCGGGTCTCCGGACTGATTCTGATAATAATTTTCCGATAGTCGATCAGGATGTCGTTATTTCTCATTCCATTGCGCGTCAATAAAGCTTCTGTGGTGACCTGTCCAGAGCTCCGGACTCAGTATGCATCGGCCATCTATTGTGAATGTATTTCGTTTTACGTTTTCTCCGGGCTTCTAAGAACAGGTAGCATTATCCGGAACTCCGGATTAGTTCGATGGTTAATTTATGTTGGTCGCTCAGAATGTGGTATTTAAATCCACTTGGGCGCTTGTTGACAAGTTTTCAAAGCCCATGTGTCTGGAGCTCCGGACGATATCTGAGTGTAGCGTTCTATTTGGACTGGGCTGTATTTTTTAAAAGTTTTCGCGGGATTCATAGAAAACTTACCTTATCCGGTACTCCGGTTAATTTTCTGATGCGCAGTTAGCATGTGCTTTCTCCACTCTATTCCAGTGCGTCTAAACAAAAATTGCATGTCTATCTGTCCGGAGCTCCGGACGAAGTCTCTATCCCGTGTTCTTTAATACTTTCGCCATTTATTTTTAAATTTTCCGTAAATGGTTTTGGTAAAGTGCCCTTATCCAGAGTTCCGGATTAATTCAGGGAATAATTTTTTAATGGTCGGTCAGAATGTGCTTATTCCATTTGTTCCAATGCAGCTGAAAAAATCCTTTAGCTAGGCGTCCGGAGCTCCGGACAATCTGGGATATTATCCAATTGATGGTCATCAATGTTCGTACTGTCCTGTTTCAAGTGGGACAGTGAGTAGAGCCCTGCAAGTCTATCCGGAACTCCAGATAGTTTAATTGAAACTTAAAGCATTTCAGGCCAAAAAGCACATCCAAATAGACTGCTTTTACAAGTGTCTAAGCTGCGGTCTATCGAATAAGAAGATGACCATTCCTTGGCTGTGTAAATGAACCTTTTATCACATGCGCGATAAAACCTCCTCATTCATGGGGAAGATGAAAGCGCATATTGCAAATAAAAAAATTTTACCTTTAAACTGGTTCCTGTCTAGTGAGACCTGTTGGCAGGCAGTCAGGAAGTTTAGCCTTCGGAGTGGAGACTAAGCATCACGTTGAAACAGGAACCAGAAAGGACCGTGCGCCCTCGGGAATCAGTCCTTTAGGAGGTCAACCAAAGATAGCAGGGTAGTCCGGAGCTCCGGATAAATTTTATGCTCAATGTTAGTGTTTTTGAAATGAAATCTGCATTTACATGTTTCACGTGGGACATAATCTATAGCTTGAAATTGGCTATCTAGAACCTCGGAGAGATGATAAAAGCGTGCTAAATGAACCGGGTTTTTTTGAGTTGTGATTTACTTGAGTTATCCGGAGTTCTGGACAATGTATTTGTGCATAAACCCACAGGTCGGTCAGAATGTGTTTATTCCCCTGCTTCTGAAAAAGTCTTTAGAAAAACCAGAAATTGCTTGTCCGGAGCTCCGGATACAGAGTTAAGTTGGATATTCCGTTCGCATCCGAACACACCTCCAAGTAAAACTCGATCGCTAATACCGCTAACATCCGATCGGCGATTCCGCCAGCACCCGATCAACCTGATTTTGCCACTCTGACTCTAAATCCAAACGCAGCATCGCCAGCCAACCTCAGACGGATCGAGTGTTAGCGAAATATGCAGTTAGGTCAATGTTACTTTGGTGGGAAGGGATGTTTTAACTCTCCTATTGCTCATGGACAGCTAAGTAAAACCTTTCGATAAATGTCCAGAGATCCGGACAGAATATAGTGCGATTGAGGTGATGGAAGAAAAATCTCGTTCTGACCGACTAATCCTTCATCAGCAAACGAAAAATTAAGGGCAGAAGTGGTAAAACACATTGTTTTGGAGTATTTCACAAAAATGCATCAGATCCATCCGGAGCTCTAGATAAAGTGAAATCTGTCATTTTAGTAAGTCGGTCAGAATGTGCTTTTCCCCATTTTTTATTTGAGAATTCAAATAATGCTTTTGTCCGGAGCTCCGGACAACTTTGTTTGTAAGAGGCAAAAATCACCTTAACAAGATAAAAAACACATTTTGATCGACCTGTTTCGAGCTTTTTTAAGAAATATACTTAAAATATACGAAATATATATTGCGAACATGAAGCCACAGTAGAGCTTGCCAACTGATCAGTGGGTCACTAAATTTATCCCAAGTTCCAGAATGGTCGATAAATTAAAAAAGGAGATTGGTCGGTCAAAATGTGATTTTTTTTGGAATGAAGGAAAAATAATTTTTTTAGGTGAAGAGGAACTACCTAAAAGACAGCTAAAATGTTCAATTAGTAATTAATTTATGCCGCGCCAAGTTAACAGTCAACAAACTAAGCGCTTCAGAGTTATTGGAAAGGGAGGTTGGTTTGGTAGGTTGGAAAAAACGAAAAAGCGGCCACACTCTAGGATTTTTTTGGGGATGGATTTCTTAAAAGCTCAATTTACCTTTTGGGTAGGCGGTAGAGCAGGGTGTTTGTTCATTTGTGGTTGCTTCCTCAAGTAGAGCACTGCTAAATATAATTGCTCAGAGAGGTACTCTAACTTGAGTTTGTCCGAGGCTTTTTGGAAGTGATGATGTAGATAGAGTTATTCCACAAGCGATGCAGGCTGTTTCTATTTCTTCGTCCTGACCTCGTAAGTGCACGTGATCAATATAGTGAATACCGTTTACTAATGTTAATTCATAATCGCGCAAAATGGCGTTTTCTGCACTCAATGCTATATCCATGCCACTTCCAAAAAATTGCTTTAATCCCAAAAGCGTCGCGAATCGATATTCTTTCTCGTTGCAGTAGTATATTTGACCCCTCTCATCTTTATCGCGTTTGAAAAAAATATTGCGGAAAGTTCTCTCTAGCAGCTCATGACTTTTTGGATCATCAATCTGTTCAAATCTCGTTATAGGAATTCCTATTTCATTCGGAAAGTATTCTATAGGGCCATGACGACTATCCAGAACTATTTCTTTGTAACGATCACCCAATATTTTTTGGTTTAGCTCGACGATTTGTTCATGAATACTCTTTACCTTTCCTACTGTAGAAACAATAGCGCAAATATTCTCCTTTTTTTGGGTAAAAGAGCTATTTTCAAAGGCAATCCAAGGATCATCTTTACCGTCCCAAATAGACCAACAAGAAACAAGTGCATTTTGTACTGTTTTGTCATACCCAATTTGCCCCCCCAAATTAATATTAATTGAGCCCTCACTTGAATCGCCGGCATTAGTTTTACTATTTTTATAATGCTTTAAAGTTCCATAGTGGAAGGTACAGATTATTGAGCCATACCCTATCGTTCCAATGGATTTCTCAGCTCCATTTTTGTCTAAAAATCTAATTAGCTTGGTATCGTCATTTATCTCGGAAATTATTTTACTATCCCCCATTCAAACTCCTTCGCAGTCATATTGAACCCTAAATATCTTTAGGTATTCAATTCGGTCCCATTCCAAATACTCCACCTGTTAGGCGCTCTGGAGGCCTCGCAGCTTTTCTTTTTACATGCGCTTGTACTTGAATAACAGGCTGCTGAGCCGGAGCTCTTTCAAGCTCCTCAATTCGCTGATTTTTAGACTCAACTTCAATTGTTAATATGCCTACTCTATTTTGTAGTTCATCTCTTTCTTTTATGATCAAGGCCATTTCAGCCTCTTTTTGAGCAAGAGTAGTTTTTAACTGTTGAAAATCATTTTCAAGCCCGGTATTAATTTTTTTAAGCGACTCGAATTTTTTTTCTTGGAAATCGACATACGGTTTTATTTCTTTGGAATTAGGATTGATAACGACTTTTTCTTGGAGGTCATCCGATGACATTTCTTCCTTTTCTTTGCCACCTGGTTGATGAATTGAAATGGTTTTTTTGAGTTCATCAATTTCATTTTCTTTCTGTAAAATTGTGGTATTTTTCTCTGATAATTCTTTCGTTGCTAAGGCACGCAGTGAAAATTGTTCTTCTTTTAATACCAGCTTTATTTTGGCTTTTAGTTGGCATTCGCTACAAAGGGGGAACCAGCCCGAAAATCCGCCTAGGCGATACTTAATAAAATCCTTAATACTTATGAAGAGAAAGATTGAAGTTTCAGGTTTTCGGATGGTTGATCTTAACTCGTCTATCAATGGTGAAAGTGTTTTGTCATTACCTTTTTGGATTTCAATAGCTTTTTCCATTGAGATCTCTCGAAGAAAGTCATCGACGGATTCCAGTAATGCTGTTCTAAAACCTTCGAGAGTTACTGGGCGCATTGTGTCATCCCAGAGGTTAGAGTGATTGGCGATATCGACGAGAATTGAGGTCCAGTTTCATTCTCTGTCCAGGAGCGCTGATAAGCTGTAGAACGGCTTTGTTGTTCTTCGATGCATGTAATTAACGCAGTAGCAGTGGCTTGAATGACATGGCGATTATTTTCAGGATCTTTCAGATCTTTTAGTAAGAGCTCATAATTGTTTTGTACCAATGGAATTTTATAATTGTAGATGCAATCCTTAATTGTATCAATCAGGGTTTCATATGAATTCTTAATCTCGGGGGGTAAAGTATCACTTTCGGCATAGGATATTATTTTTTGGCACAGGATTACCAGTTGATTCGTGAAAATTCGCTCGACTAATGACTCCAGGCGTTCTTTTTTATCCTTAAATGCTTTTCGAGGTTTGTGTGCGATTTGAGAGTCTTCTGTGATTAAAGGTTTTTGTGTGACAAATTTTATTATTTCAACTAAAAGGTCCATATCTTTGAAGATATTTTCTAATTTTGCACCATTGAACTCAACCCAATCTAAGTTTGATAATTTTTCAAAGTGATCGACAATATCAGTTAAGCGCTCATTAGAAGTTTTGCGGCACCTTTCATAAAAAAATGAGGTTTTTTCACCCGGTTTTTTAGATAAATATGCATTACGAAAAGCTATTAATATTTCGCTAATGTCACTGGCTTTAACGGCAGCACAAGATTTTGAAAAAAAGATCGAAGAGCAATTGGTTAAGAGAAGATCTTCTTTTGTCGATAAAGTGTGTCGAGATTTATTATTGCTAAGGATTTCTTTATCAACTGAATTAAGTTCATTTGTTGAAGTATTTTGCAGATCATCGACAAGGTCATCTTCTAAATGTTCAACGAGAGCTTCATCTTGGCATTTCTTATAATTTTCTTTTGCCTCTACTATTTTTTCGTGAACCCCAGAAACCATCTTTTGCCATTCTGTCAGCAATGCGCGAGATTTTCGATGCCAACCTTTAAGTGAACTAAAGCGTGATTGGATTTCATGAAGCTCCTCTTTTATAAATTTTTCCAACACAAGAATCCGTTGAAAAGAATCCGCATTCATAAGATCCTCATGAGAAGGGGCCAAATATTTTTGGATCCCTTCTTTCATGATATGGATAAGCCAATGCTTATCTTTGAAGAACGCATAACGGGACGCAATATCCTTAAAAAGGCCGGGTAAAAAACTGAATTTTGGGATAAAAGCTCCAAGGTCTTTTGGTATCACAAGACGATTTTGACCTCGGTCTCGGTTAATAGTTTTCAGATTACCATAATCTTCATCAAAGATTTTGAATTGATAAAGAGTCGATTTTTCAGCATTTTCTCCATAGGTTTCAACAATATTAATTAGGTTAGAAAATGATTTTGGTGTCATTCCGTTATAATGAGGTTTTGATAAAAACTCCTTAGCCACTCTTTTCTTTTCGTCATTATTCATTTTATGAATTGGGCGGTTAATCGTTTCATCGCCAGTGGATGCTTCAGCATCTTTATCCGAGAAAAAACTTGTTAGTTGAACGGCGGCATTTATTTTATGTGCTACATGATAGCAGACGTCGTCATGGCGAGTATCTTTAGATTCAATTGATATAGTGAGGCGAGCCAAAGCATCCTGAGAGAGTTTTAGTTTTTCTTTTACTTGTTTTTCAGCACTAGCATATGGCTCAAGGGCTTGAATAAATTGCTCACAAATTTGCTTTAATTCTTGAGTTCCTCCCAGCATACGCCACTTTAGTTGAGAAATGGCCTGTTTTGCTAAGCGTTGAAGAGTGAGTAAAGCTTGGGCATTAAAAAGCATTTGGATATTGTCTGTACTTAGTAAACTACGGCGCACCAGTTCAAACCATTGTTCTTTGATTTTATCGATATTTACTGACGCATTGGAATGGACAACATTCACAGCGCCCCAATACGTTTTCTGTGACAATCCATTCAAAATGGATAGGTAGCGTTTCAGAGAAAAGAAGCCTTCTTTTTCACCGGACTTTACTTTCTCACTAATATCAGTAAAACAAAGATTGTACATTTTCAGCCCTTTTAAAAAGGCTTGCAATTTACCCAGTGAATAGTACTTAGCCATTGTCACGTGACTATTAATGGAAAAAATTGAGACAGTGGCAATTTCTGGTGGCTTATTTGACCGAACAGAACCTATTGGAGACCTCACATCATTTATATCATCCTTGGGAACAAAGTTAGGGTGGATTGTGCAAAAGGCCTCCGAAACGGAAATTTCAAGTGAAAGTGGCGCAAGGTCTGGCAGTGAATGTCTCAATTTTGAACGCTCCCTTTTATATGACTTATGTGTACTGGTCGGTTAGTTTGAGCACTTATTGTGCGATTCTCAAGCGAGTCTATTCCCTCTTTTTCACAAGTTCAAGCGTATTTTTGCTGAGAGAGTTATTGGAGATTTTAGAATCCACAACCTTTTCGGCAGCATCCTTTTTCTTCAAATAGATCCTCATTGACTGCCTCGTCATGGATTTTTGCATACCCTGGTTTTCGTCGAGTGCAGACTAAGCCTCCTAGTTTAGTAAGAACGACTTTAGTATCTTCTATCTTGCTATCCACCTGAGGAAGTATTTTCTTTTGAAAAAACAATCCCCCACCCAAAGCTACCTCGGTGGCAAAGCCAAGGCCAAGTACTGTCGCTAGTCGATCCCCAATCGTAGATCCCAACATCTGGTGGATGGCCAACATTCCAATTAGCCCTCGAATCGTTTGGCTACCAACGTTCAATAAAAGAGTGGTAAGTTGAGTGCGAAGCCCAAATTTATCCTGCCCCCCAGATTCCGCATTTTCTAAAGATTTTACATTTAGAGCATGCTCTTTCTCCGTAATAATTGCATGAGCGAGTAGGGTGATTGAGGGGATCAGGGCAACCAAAGAGGAAGTAATCTCAGGAAGAACTCCAGGAAAAGATCCTGCAATAAAATAATGGAAAAGCGTATAAGTAATATAACCAATGGTAGATCCCCTAATTAAACCAAGGGTCGCCGGGTGCAACATCATTTTTATTTTTTCACTTCGTTTTAAATTTTTCCAAATGTTTTGGCGATCTTCATCCAATATTCGCTCATAGTCGTATCGATACTCAGGTTTGTAGTCTAGTGAAATAAGAAAGGGTCTGCGGAAATTTTCAAAAACATTATTGGTTTTTAACAAGGTGAAGGCAATAAAAGCAGTGATGGCGCTGGCATAGGCGATGTATTCAGAAGTGCTATCGGAAACTTCCCATACTGAAGCAAAGGGTAGTACGCCCCAAAAAAATTGCTTAGTTATCAAATAGTGAACAGCCCCATTAAAGCTGTGATTGACGAATACTTTTGATGCCGCCATGATTCCAGCTTTCTTGTTGTGTTTAAAAACATCGTTAAATGCAGAATTTTTAAAATCGACCCAAAAATCTACAGAATGAATTCCATCTTTCAATGACAAAAAATTATTGCAGGTAATATCCAGAGCAACATTCGCGCCGCCTAAAATGTAAATCATCAGGTTGGCTGCGTCCTGGGTTATTTGTCCTTTTAAATAAAAATAAAGGGCGATGTGGTAAACAGCAATAGCGTTCATCAAGGAATTATTAATAATAATGTCTTCAGTGAGGATTCCCGCAAATATTTTAGAGATTATTACAGAAGCTTGGAAGCAGCTAGAAGGGCGATTTAATTGAATTTTCTCAATCAGTTCATCCCCGCCTTCATTTAAATCTGTCCGGGGCATTTCTTCTGCTGATGTTGATCCTTGTTCGTATGAGCTATAGTCGATCCTGTTAAGCTCCATAATATCCATAGCGTCACTAGTGGGATTGAGACGTACAAGGTGACTAGCATAATCTAATCCCGAAAAGATTCCGGCCATCACCTGGCCAGCTAAATCAGGCGCTTCTGCAGCAAAAATTTGCAGGGATAAAAGTTGTATCGCGCGATTTCCATCAACTGTTCTAAATAACTCCGAAAAAAGTTCTGGTCCTAATGTGCCATAAATAACCGCTTTACCCACGTGGAGTTTTAGTTTTTCTTTCACTGAGAGTGCTCTCATAATCCCTTCCTTCTGATTTAAATGACAGAATTGTACCTGTTTTCAGGTCAAAGTAAACGCCCTTTAGGACATTATTGATATTTTTTCTAGCCGGTTTCTCGATTTATGTCCTTCTTTTCATCCTTCGCTCTAATTTTTTTCAGAAACATTTGTAAAGGTGTAGGTGTTTTAAAGGAGTTGAGAGATAGGATGAGAACTGCCGATATTCCAGGTTTTAAAGAATGTTGCTTTTCGTTAGTGGGGTTAAGAACTAAAAGATTTGGCTGTTACCCATTCATATTTTCTTTATTCTAAATGAAAGACAAGTTTAGTTACCATAAGTAAAATTATTTTGCTCATTCTTTTCATCTGACTTATCATCATTTTCATTTGCTGATTTTTGCAAGGTTGCCTGTAATTCCAAGGCTTTATTTCGATGATGAGAGGTATAGAGGTAAGATTTAAGTCGAGCATATACTTTACCCGCAGAGTCAGGAGCAAACAATGTAAACATTGTAAAGCCTAATCTCCTAAAAATAGAATTACCCATTAACCTGTTGTTTATTCCCCTTTCTTCAAGGAAGGTGAATACCCCTGCAAATGCAATTGGAATAGCCGCAAGATAAGCAAAATGTTCTGGCAATAAACAGTGAGGAATCCGGTCCTGATAATATACTTTGAATTTTGCTGATGGCGCGGTACGTTCTAGAAGGCGTTCAATCAGTGGAAGAAGCTGGATATTATCACCCAATTCCACGCAATTCCAAGCCCACATAGCTTTGTTAATGCTTTTTACTAAGTCAGCCTTGAAATCACAGTTTCCAAGTACGCTGCGATATGTCTGCATCCAGCCTTTTTCATCTGTTATTGGATTTTGAAGAACCAATCGAGTATAAATCTCTTTTAATAGGTCCATTTTCATTGGATGGTTGGATCTTCTAATGTATATGCAACACATCCAAATCATAGTATTAGAACACTCATCGTCTTCTAAAGATAAATCAATAGCAAAACTGCGATAATTATTTTTGACCCAATTCTTCCACCCATAGTCACAATTAATTGCTTTGCGATCAAAGGCTTTACTAATCCGCTTATTTTTATACAAAATTTTGCATGTTTGTCTCAAGTGTGAAAAGTCCCGACAGCTTAAATATTTTCTAGAGATAGAAACCAATACATCAGTCTGGAGATCAAGAAAATTTAAAACTCTTTTAGGCTGTCGATCAACGCTTAGGATATTGTTTTGTTCGAGCAAAATAGAAAAAGGTATTGGTTTCCATGGAATAACTTTACTGGAAGATTCTGTGGACTTCAAAATTGGAAAAAAACTATCAATAATATGGTTGGCACTATTGCATAAAAAATTCCAGGAATCTTGAGCAACATCTCCTTGTCCTACAAGAGAAACAAGATTTTTTGCAGCGTTTAATAAGTGATTGAGTCCTGAGTCTAAATTATCAGGACTTATTGGACTTTTCACATATACGGAAGCAGCGTTTAACCCGATAATAAAAATCCCAGTACCGGCATCTGCCACAATTTGGGAAGCTAAGAGCTGCTTTTCGCTTTTCTTTCTCATGGATTTCCTATCTGTTTACTGGATTTCGTGAATATATTTTTCCTGTACTATATCATTTCATGAATAAAATGGGAGATAAATTGTTTAAAAAATAGTCCCTTAATCCAGCCTTAAGGCGAGAGATTTGTTTCTTATGTTCAGAATGGCTTTAAAATTTGGATTGAGGTAGGCATTGTGTTAGATTTTGGCCTCTTGATTTAATTAAGGATAAGTCTATGCGCACGCCTATGACAGTTGAGAAACATAATATTCCGAAAATTGCCTTTACAGCTGGATTAGTATACTGGTTTTCCACTGAAACCATTCCTGCAGTTTTAGAAACTACTGCGCCATTCTTAGGGGATATAGTTGGTAAGGGGATGCTGTATTCAGCAGGAAATTTGTTTTTATATTTTGCCAGTTTGAAAATAGGCTCAAAATTTGCGGAAAATTTGTTTCAAAGCGCTGAAGTGCCGTGTGGAAAGGTAAAAAATTGGGTGGCAAGTTATGCAATTAGCCTCTATTCGTCAGTTTCTAGAAATGTGGCTAATCTCGGTGCGTATATTTCACCAGCCAAATACTATTTTCAATTAGGTGAAGATTATTTTTCTCATCGAAATTATGGCATCGCTATTCAATATTTCCAAAAAATACCTAAACCTGAAAAATTAGAAAATCCGATATTTTCCAATCAGCAAGTGCGTATTCATACTATGGATGCCTTGATTCAAGCCGAGAGGGAATGGCGCTTATCAGAAAATGCGATGTCGCACTTAACACCAGATGAGAGGCTATATGGTCGTGCACAAAATCGAATTGACCAAGCCATTATTTTGAAAATTGATAAAGATTTTGATTCAGAATCCGATAGGATTTCATTCGAAGATGAGCAAACATTAAATCGAATTATCGAGAATAATGCGAATTTATCCTTCGATGCCACATTGTTATTATCAAGACTATATGCATGGTCAAATCGGTTTTCTGAGGCCTTCGTGCTTTTGCAACCTCACAAGCAAAAAATAGAAGTATTTTTAGAAAGAAAGCTCAACCTTCTCGACAAAAATAATCTGAGGGAAAACGAAAAATTGAGCTTATCTAAGCAAATCACACAAGTTACAATGACCGAATATCAGCCGATTAATGAATTATTATTGAATATTGGGAAACTGGCTTCCGAGCACTGTATTACAACAAAAGATCCAAAATATCTCGAGATTGTCGAATCTACGTTGAACATTTTGATGTCTTGTCGTCTTGATGAATATCATTTTATTAAATCAAACTTCGAATATTCCAAATTTTCATTGCTAAAAACCAAAATCCTTAAAAGCTCTATCAAGGTATGTTTTTTGTCCGAATTATTTCGGCTAATTGCTCTCATGATGGATAGTGATGAACCTGCAAGTTCTAGAATTAGGAGTGGTATTGAGAAATTTATTTCACATTTTTTGACATATTATTTCTTGGATTTAAATCCGGATACTAAAGAAGAAGGTAAGAGAATAATTACTTCGAAAATAGATACTCTTTTGTTAAGTGCGTCTCCAGAATTTAAGTTACTGCTAATCGCAGTGGAGGCGCATATCTACCGTAGTTTTCAGTCAACTTGCCCTTGGGTTCAAACTGTAAAAGAAGCAGGTGAAAATCGCTCATCTCGACGCTTTCAGCTGGCCTTAGAGGGCTATAAAATTGCTATAAATAAAATTCGCTTCGAACTGCCATCGGAAGAAAAACTAAATCAAAATTCTTCTTATTTTTTATCTCACTATCGTTGTGCTGAAATAATTGAACATCTTGTTCGGCACGATCGAAACCTATCAGAAGATAAAAAAGTTTTAATGATTAAGGAAGCGCTTCAATTTTTGAACTTTTTTAGTCCCGAAAAAAATAAAAGTGTCAAATGGAATTTATTTAATTCGTACGAAAACCTTGTCTTTAAGCTAAAAGAAAAATTGAATGCTTTTCTTCTTCAATTTAATCAGTCGGAAAATCAAGAGGAAACCTCTGCCTTAAGTCCTCGTTTGTAATCATCGAATAATTAATTTTATTTTGGTAGGGAGTTTTTCATGCTAGACTCTCTGCCAAATAAAAAACCCAAAGAGGCGCTATGATCAAAATATTAATCGTTGACGATCATGCCTTGGTCCGAGTGGCTTTACGGCAAATCTTGGGCGATATCCCAGGAATGAGTGTCATTGGGGAAGCAAACGATGGTTCAACGGCCATCAACTTTTGCCAAGAACTGAAACCTGATGTCGTCTTGATGGATATTCAAATGCCGGGCATGAACGGTTTTGATGCCACGCTCCAATTAAGAGAGTTGTATCCTGATATTAAAATATTAGTAGTTACAGCTTATGAAAATGATGTCTACATAACGCGTCTTCTACAAATAGGCGCTGCAGGGTGCATTCTGAAGTCTGCTTCTAAGGATGAAATGATTCGTGCCATTCAAATAGTGTCTACAGGCCAACGATATCTGAATTCAAAAATTGCCAGCCAATTGGTGTTAAAGCGAATTGATAATGATCACGCCTCACCCATGGATGTGCTTTCGAATCGAGAACTGGACGTCGCGCGTTGTATTTCAGAAGGAATGGATGCTTCAGAAATCGCCGATAAATTACAAGTCAGCCCAAAAACAGTCAATAGTCATCGCTACCGAATTTTTGAGAAATTAAAAATAAAAAATGATGTTGAATTGGCGCGCTTATCAGTCCGTCACGGGTTGGTAGAAATTGAACCGCTTCCCTTGCAGCCAGTAAAAAGTATTTCACAACCGCTTATTTCTGGCACTTAAAATTAAAAAGTGATTCACCCTATTTTGAATTATTTTGTGAAGATCGAATAAAGCAAGCTTCTGTCAAAGGATCGTTAGAGGAACACAACCTATTTTTTACTTATATCTTCTTGCTCAGCATTTTTAGCTTCATTTTGTGTTCGCACGCTCTGATTATGTTCGATAGAAAGTGCTTTTTTATAAGGTGTTTTGTGGAATCTTCTCAAAGCAAAATATTTTAATTTCAGAAAAAATGGTTCAAAACTAAATAACTTATAATCAAAAAATGTTACATTTTTGTAAACGTAGGATTAATGTTTCAGAGAATATTTTCAAGAATTCTTGAATTAAAAATTTTTTTCGGATATAATAAAATCAATTAGAAAATTTAAAATCTTTTAATTTTCTAAGAAATCTTTGTTTTTCAATTTATCCTTATAATAGGCAAGGTGTTTTTGAAAAAGAGAAATGACTATAAGAATACTAGTATTTATGATCAACAGATCTTAGATTATCTAAAATCTTGCCATAAAATTTCAAATTTCGTCACTATCGAATCTATCTATTTTTTTTCCAATAATATCATACACGTTTTTAATAAGGAGTAAGCACAATGAGAGAAAAAAATTTGGCCTCTTTAGGAGAAGGTTTTAATACCCTGAAAAATAAACCCGTCGTAGATGTTCTTAAAATAGAAAAGAAAGTGCATTTTAAAAAAATTCGTCGACGTAAACCGGAAAATGATATTGTGATAATCACTGATCACAATGTATTGCGTAAGGAGTTGGGGGTTCACTTTGATTTTGAAGTTGATGCTCCTCTTGCTGGAGGGAGTTTGAGTGGAGCCTATACTAAGAAAGCGCTCAGTGGTGATGACAAGGCCTTTTTGTTAATGAAATGCAGCTATGTTCACTATATTAAAAAAATGCAAAAGGTAGAATTTAGTGATGCTATTCAAACTGCTGGTGAGCAGCCTGTTCCCGCAGCTTGGATTGAAAGATGTGGCGATCAATATGTCAGTCAGGTGGATATTGGGAAAAAACTATTTGCTCTAATTCAGATTAGTCGACACAAAGTGATAAGCAGTGAAATGGTTCAGGGAGCGCTTGAGGCTAGCATTAAAGAAGCCAGTGGCATTCTGAAGGGCTCAGCTAAAATAGATGTTAAAAAATTAATAGACACATTAAAAGAGCATCAAGTGTTTAGCATCAAAATTGATGGTGTTGGATTAGATGAAGATTTCCCAAAAGAGCTTGCTTCACTCGATGCACTGCTTGAATATGCAAAAAAATTTAGCGAATCTTCTGAAGATTCTTATTCTCAAATACATTATCATTTGGCTCCCTATTCAGGGCATGCGCCTGCCAATGTACGTCCTCTGCTCGATAGTATAAATGCTCTAAGCTCTACTATGCTCGATCTCAGATTTCTGCAGCAAAAACTGGGAGCCATCAAAAAGAAATTAGAAAAAATAAATGAAAATAGTGAGCGCTATATCTTTGAAAATGATCAGAGATCAAGAGTGACGGATAATTTGGCATTGTTCTATGATTTGAACGCTGAGCTTTCGAAAATAATTTTAAAGGGTACTCAGTATTCAGTTCTTACGGATAAACAGCAATCAGAATTTCCGCGCATAGCAGATGAAGCTAGGCTTGCAGTTCATGCATTTTTATCGGATTTAGTATTTATTAGGGGCATAAAAAAAATCGTTAAGCGAGATATTATTTCTGATTCAAAACCAGGGAGGGATCATTGGTATAAGCCAGGTAGAGTAAGATCGAGCGATGCTTTTAGTTTAAAAGCAACGGAAAAATATTTCCATTTTGATGTGCGAAGCGATGTGGATGATGTTACACAGATTAAATTTAATCTTGTTAAAAAAGAACCCGACACAAAGCATGCTATCAGAATTTTTGAGGATCTTACCCATAAAAGTAAGCGTAAACTGGATAACAATCAATTTAGAGAGCTGAAAGAAAAATCTGTACCCTTGTATATTGGTAAACCTCGTGGAGCAACAAGTACATTTATGGTAGACATTAGTAAGACAGGATTTTTCGAATCTGCCCAACATGACAACACTTTCACGACTAGTCCTCGAAGAATTTCTGAGTTGAAAGAAAGTACGGCCCGTTTATTTGATCAGCCTAAAATTAAACCAAAAAAGAAACATCAGAAGAAAAAATCCGAGCATGTTGAGGAGCAGCCTGGGTTTCTTCCAAAACTACCAGAGCCCGATGAGCAATCGCTTTTTTCGCCGGCGCCTGAAAATAGTCCAAAGCTCCTTGCTGTTACCGAACCTCTGCCAGAGAAGAAAAAACATGATAATGTTCCTGTAAAATCGGCGTCAACTGGGAAAAATAGTAGATTTTTCTCAGACAGTAGGGATGAGCATTCTTCAAGAGCAAATTCACCATATATTCCCCCAAAAAAGAAAGAAGTTCTTAGTCATGGTGAAAAACGAGGTAGGGATGGTGATGTTATAGTACCCGTTGAAGAGAATGCCTCACATAGGAAGCCTTTTCGGGGGCATGGTTAGTAACGTTCTATGGTCTATGACGAAAGCATTTAATTAATGGCCAACTTTGAACAATTGAGAATTTTTGAGAAATTAAAAATAAAAAGTGATGTTTAATAGGCGCGCTGATCAGTGCGCCATGGCTCGGTGAAAATTCAGCCGCTTCCTTTAAAATCACAATTAGATTCCCTCTATTCTACGATAAAAACGACCGGTAACTCATGCCAAATAATTTTTGAATGCGCATGGCAACGCTACGGCCAATTCGGCGTGCCCCATTTTCCATTTGGGAAATATCGGATTGGGTCACCTTTAGTTTTTTGGCCATTTCAATTTGAGTTAAATTTTCTCTGGCACGAATTCCACGCAAGAGGGCGCCGGGCTTTGTATATTTTTTATTAATTTCGGCGAAAATTGTTTCGGGCGAGAGGGGCGGCTCATTGATAACATCACTAACAAGATATTTTTCAGCTACCTTTACTGGAAACTGATACACTTTTCCCGCATGTTGCAGACGCACGTAATTTCTTTCTGACTCAATATGGTGCTTTTTCATGTGTGCCGACATAATAGACCTCGATTAATTTATTTTTTTTATTTAACACTTCTCAACAACAAACATAGGTTGGCTTTCCCTTAATTAGGTGGCAATGTCGTTTATCTTCATTTTTTTGCCACTCAAGGGCCCATAGTTTGGCCAATGCTTGCCAGGATAGGGCCCAAGGACCGTTAAATCCTCAACAAGCGATTGTAACGCTAGAAGCGCACGTTTACTTAAAAAAAGCGCTTGCTTTCCGGCTTTGTTACTAAATTGGACGTTCCATGATATACAGATAAGTATATACCAAGATTTGCAATATTGCAAATCTTGCAATATTTTGGTCGCGGGTTGTTGCTTCTGTTGTTGAGTCGGTGCACCTCGTTATTCGACTTTCTGCCAATAGGCACAACGGCTAAGCCCGAGAGAATGTTGGAATTTTGGATTTGGAGCAGGCGTTCTCTTTGCGGCCAGACTGGTTGTGCCCATGGGTCTTACAGAACCCATCGAGCAGCGTGGACTTAATCGAGCGCTTTTTGGTATACCCATCACACCCCATGCCGGGATAGCCTCAAAAAGTAACACCAGTGACTATTTTTTGAGGCTATCCCGGCATGGGGTGCTATTATCCAAATCAATCTGCAGCGAAAGTCCCTTCCAGCAAGCCGCCACAGCGTTTAGCGGTTTATATGCCCCATACTGGAAATCAAACCAATTCTTTAATAATCATCCCTTTTAATTCATAGCAAAGTTGGCTCAAAATCTCAATTATACTTTTAAGATCTTTCTGATTCATTTTGGCATAGTCATCACTGGTTTTTATATTATTTTTGCTAATAATATGGTTTAGCCGAAGCATTGCGTTTTCAAGTTTATTTCTTATCTTCTGCGGTAAATCAGAGAGAACCAAGCCAGAAAATTGACCAAAGGATTTCGTTAGTTTTTCTGAATTCGATAATGGTTGGCTCATCACGCTTTCAATTAATGCAATTCGATTTAAAAGATCATTCATAAAAATTCCTTTAAGTTAAATTATGCTGCTTTTTGATGCACGAGACTAACACTAGAAGGTGAAATATTCCACGGCAGCAAATTTTCATACTCTTCAATCTTAGCGCAATTGGGAATTTCATGCATAATATGAACGTAATAATGATAAGGGTCTAGCCCATGTGCTAATGCAGTGAAGATTAAACTCATATGTACGCCAAGCGCATGAGCGCCGTCGACAGAATACGAAAACATAAAATTATTTCGAGCTAAAGCAAAATTTTTATTTTGCTGCTCAACTAAATTAGAATCGATTTCCAAGCGCCCATCTTCTAAACATAATGTTAAGCTCTTTTCTCGAGTTAGAGCGTAGTGAAATGCTTTACCCAAAGGAGATTGCGGCAATGTCGTAGGTCCAACTTCTTTCATCCAGGCAAACATAGTTTCCATAATTGGCTTGGTTTTTTCTTGTCGCAGCGCATATCGCTGTAAAAAATTAAGCTTCCTATCCTTGGCTTCTCGTTCGATTTTATAAATAGCGCGATAATATTGCATAATTTGATTTGCTAGCCCCGGTTGTTTTGCCGTTTGAGCAATGGGCTCAAATTTTCTGCGCGCATGTGAATTACAAAATACCAGCTGAATATTTTTTTCCTGCAAAAAAGACTCAAAAATATTTTGACCATCTACTTGCAAATAACCCGAGTAACCCGAGAACCAGTCGACTAAAAAATCTTTGTGTTCTTCGGCATTATATTCAAATAAATTCACTAAGCGTTCCGGCGGCCCACCTCGGATACTATAAAGATAGGATTTTTGTTCGGCTTTTCGTCCAGGTTCATTAAGCACTTGCAAGTGCGTAGGGTCGCATCCGGCAATATCATAATTAAATACTTCATCGCGTAAAAGATTCACAATCGGTTGAAGCCGTTCAGCACTTTGGATTGTCCAGCGCGCTAATTTATTGCGCGGACAAATAAAATCAAACCGCTGTTTGAATTTCTTTTCTTGATGATACAAAGGCTGGCGATCATAAAGTTTACCCACAATAACGTGTGCTAAAAAAGATTCTGTAACTTTTGTTTGAGGCAAAAAACGCAGCGGATTTGGCGCAGTAATGATCGTTGCAGTATTATTTGTTTGATTTTTTCGAACGATAATTTCCCGTTTTTGCACGATGATTTCATAAACGGGAGGAATATAATTAAAAAGCTCGGTGATTTCATATCGTAAAAATTGATCACCTTCTATTTTTTCTTTAGCCGGAATAATCACCTCACGATGTGGCAGATTTCTGGTGAAGTCTTTGCTCTTCTTTTTGCGTTTTTTATTTTTGGTCTTTTTCGGGGGATTAGGGTCTGGCTTATCATCATCGATTTGTGAAAACGATTTCGGCGCAATCGTAGAAAAAAAATCGCCTTGACTAGGAGAATTATCGAGGAAGCGTTCAGAGCTTGCGCCAAATACATGGCGCTGAGATTGTTTGAAAGCAAACAATAATTGATTATAGGCCTGCGAAGATTGTTCAAATTTCGCTCGGTATAATTTTAATTCGACTTGGGTTCGTGCTAATTCTGCTTGTGTTTTTTTTAATTCTTCCAGAGCCCAAAGAAAACCTTCAGAAAGCTCTTTTATCTTGGCTTCATGCTTCTTAATGATGGCAGAATAATCCATTTGTTTTCCCTGTTAAATTCATTTTGCATTATAGCAAAATATCCTAGAAATAACAGGGTTTTTACACATATTTTTCGAAATATTATGATCAAAAAAAATGTTTCGCGGTCACATGCTCGAAGTATTTTTGTTCCATAAAATTGAGTCCCGCCAACAAAACACTGAGTGATCCTTCGATAAATTAATCGAAGCATCGCTGATCTTTGGCAGCTTAAAACGGCCTTTCTCAATGCGCTTGTAGAACAGCCAAAATCCGTTATTATCCCACCACAGCAATTTAATTTTATTCGATTGGCGGTTACGGAAAATAAAGAGTTGCCCAGAGGTCGGATTCAGATTTAATTGATCCGCCACTAATACCACCAAACCGTCAATCTGCTTCCTGAAATCAATCGGCAGTTGATAAAGCCAGATCGGTTGATTAAATCCTATTAGCATGCGCGTTTTCTCAGTGCATTCAATACGAGCTCAATGGCATTCACTGTGTGAATTAAAAGTCGATGATGTTTGTCGATTTCCAGTGTGCACAACGCACGAGTGTGCGAACTAGATGATTCTTCTGATTGAAATTGCACACGTAAAAAATCTTTTTCGCCTGAGGAATATTCATTTTTCGATACGGCGCGTGAATCGAATTTTCGACTCCAGTATGCAAATTGATAATAAACAAGTTGATGCTGACGACAATATTTTGCTCGGCTTAATCCGCTTATTTTGCAAGCCTCATAATGTCGCCGCCACAAGGGTTCGGGTTCATTTTTATTCGTGTTTTTTTGATTTTTATTTTCTGGTTCTGTCATGGTTGTCTCCATCTCGGTTAAGATGAAAATACTATGTCAGATGAAAATTTAATTTGAAAGAACGGGGGTTATAAACCGCTTACAAATGAAACGCGCTTGGAAGCCGCACTTGAACCCGCACGAAAAACCTATAAAGAAATGACTGCCATCAAGGCAATATGGCGTCAAAATTGTTTTATTAAGCCTAAACGGTCATATAAGAGAAGGAATTATTGTGGAAGTAATCACTCAAACTGCTATAATTATTAGTAGGAAGTAAGCGGGGGAGTGTATGACTGAAAGAACTAAAAAATATGGTAAATCGGCACAAAAAGAAGTAAAAAAAGAAATGCATCGTTTTAAGCTCGGTAAGGCTCATAGTGGCACCAAGCTTAAAAAAGTAAAAAGCCGTAAGCAGGCTGTTGCCATTGGTTTGTCAAAGGCTCGAAAAAAAGGAGCGAAAGTTCCAAAGCAAAAGGTGGCTTAATTCGTGTGCAGTGATTTGTTTTGATTAGTGAGGTGATGTACTAGCTTGCTTCGCTAAATTTTTAAGAGCAGTTCGCATTCCTTCTTCAACAGTTGGATGGTAGAACGGCGTTTTTAAGAAATCAAAAACCGTCATATTTTGTTGTATTGCAAAAGCGATCATGTGTGCTAGATGTTCTCCTGCTGGAGCAATCATTTCTGAGCCCAGCAGTTTACCTTTTTTATCGGCATAAATTCTTAAGACACCACTGTTTTTAAGCATAATTTTGGCACGGCCTTGATTTTCAAAATTTACTTCACCAATAATAATTTCTTGATTTTGTAAGTCTTTAAAAGATTTTCCAATGACTGCAATGTTGGGTTGTGTGAAAGTAATCATTAGCGGTGTTTGGCGAATAAAATGATGATTATGCTCTCGAACTGCATTATATCCTGCAATTCGACCATCATCATAGGCTTCGTGGAGTAGGGGTCTCGAACCTCTTACATCCCCGGCAAGGTAAATTGGACATTGATCGATTTTCAAGGTTTCCTGATCATAAAAAGGTATTTTTTTTTCATTAAATTTAATTCCCAATTTTTCCAAATTTAATTTTTCAAAATTTGGACGATTACCAAGGGCTGCTAAAATTTGATCAGACACTAGGACATCATTACCACTCCGAACGTGAATTAAATTTTCATTTTTTTCAACAATCGCTTTTCGATTTAAGTACAATGGAAATTCATTTTGAAAAATGTGTATCGCACGATCATTAACAACGGGATCACTTATTTTTCCAATAAATTCATGTGAATTGAAAATATTAATTCTTATCCCCAATCGACTCAAAACTTGCCCCAGCTCGAGTCCTAAGGGGCCGGCCCCGATAACAGAAATTTTTTCTAGGAAATTTTCTTGTTCAAATAAATTTTCATTAGTTAATATTAGGTGATCAGTTAATTGCCATTCATTAGGTATTTTTGTGGAAGTGCCCGTTGCAATAATGATATTTTTAGCTTTAATTTTTTTTTGGTTAACTAGCAATACATTTACATCACAAAATTCGACATTTCCTTTAATAAATTGCTTACCCAAAGATTCAAGATATTTTATAGTGTCGAAAGTAAAATGATCACGCAATTTTCTAACATGATTCATAACAGATGGAATATTAATTTTTAATTGATTGGAGCCACTAATGCCTAATTCTGCAAAATGAATTCTATCATGAAAATAATTGGCAGCTTGAATGAGTGCTTTGGAGGGCATGCACCCAACTCGAGAACAAGTCGTCCCCAGAGGCCCATGATCAATTAATATGATTTTTTGGGTTACTTTACTGGCTTCTTTAAATGCTGAAATCCCTGCAGTGCCTGCTCCGATTATGACGATATCTACAGAAATATCATTATTCATTTGAGGCATTGTCCTTAATCTGCATTTCAACTTTATTATTGAATATTTGAAAATATTCTATATGAATTATAAAATGAGTTCTAGATGAAGCCAACATACAATATGAAAGCGCATAAAAAAGCAAGAGTAGCAAGGTTTAATTTAAGCCCAAAGTAATGGTAGAATAGGGCCTTAGGAACAACAAAAGGATTTTATTATGCATACTTCAATTTTTTTAGCCCAAACCATTGGTATTGTCATGTTGGTAATGAGCATGACAGCACTTACCCGTCCTCGTATTTTCTTGAATATGATATCGGAATTTGCTAATAATGAATTTTACGTCTTTTTCTCAGGCATAGTACTTCTAGTAGTGGGTGCCATTTTAGTAGTCTGTCATAACGTTTGGACAAGGAATTGGACGCTGATAATTACTTTGGTTGCCTGGTTTGCATTAATAAATGGTATCGTACGCGTTTATTTACCTGAATTATTTGGTAAATTAATGGGTAAAGTGTTGCTTCATCCTATCTATCTGCGTTTCGTGGCCGGGATTTTATTTTTAGTATCTATTTCTCTGTTGTATTTTGGTTTTTCAAACAGATAGGTCAAAGCTGCCAACAGCTCTGGTCCATTATATAAATTAGATTCAATCGAGTTCTGAATATGGTTCTATTCACGTTAAAGTGTACGGGCGATATTATTGGGACATATTTACAGGGAAATCCGACCTTGAAAAAAGTTTTGTTGGTAATTTTTGCAACCGAAGAGCGATGCCTCTTACTGCTAGGCTTAGATTTTGAGCAATAAATGCTCAAATTCTCTAGGCTAACTGCTTTTATAGAGGTAGAATCTGACGCAATGTGATTGCTAAATGGAATGTCATGTCAAATAACGATCTGAAGAAACTACTATCCATAGTCTCTGCTCAAGAGATGGATGAGATATGTCGGCCATTATTCGATTGTTTCAATATAAATACCTTCATTTACACAAGGGCTTACAAAGATAATAGTTATTGGACCTTAAGTAACCGCGCAGATTGGATAGAGCATTTTCATATTGAAAAATATGTCGTTCCTCAGGTGGATTTCTCATCATTAAAATCCGGACATTATCTTAATTTGCAGGAGCTTGGTATTCCAGAAAAGCAGATCATAACAGCACGCGAGTCATTCAATGCGGATTATTGGTTGAATATTGTTAAAAATCACAAAACGCATTATGAAATCATTGGGGTCGCAACTAATAGAGGTAATTTTGATGTGCTGGACTTTTATTTAAATAAGATTGAAATTTTGGAGCATTTTTATTTTTACTTCAAAGAAAAGGCACAAGGCCTTATTCGGGCTGCAGAAAAAAATAAAATTTCTCTACCTGGTCAAGAATTAACGTAAGCGGTTTATAAACCCCATCCTGGAAATCAAACCATCCCTTTTAATTCATGGCAAAGTTTGCTCAGAATTTCTATCATGCATTTAAGATCTTTTTTGTTCATTTTGCTAAAATCATCATTGGCCTTGATGTTATTCTTGGTGACGATATGGTTCAGCTCCAGGAGCTCGCTTTCAAGTTTATTTCTTACCTTGTGCGACAAATCCGATAGAACCAAGCCAGAAAATTGACCCAAGGATTTCATTACTTTTGCCGCATTTGATAATGGCTGGCTCATCACATTTTCAATTAATGCAATTCGATTTAAAAGATCACTCATAAAAATTCCTTCAAGTTAATTTATGCCGCTTTCTGACGCAGAAGAACGGCACTAGAAAGCGATATATTCCACGGCAATAACTTTTCGTAATCTTCAATTTTTTCACAATTTGGAATTTCTTGCATAATACGAACGTAATAATGATAAGGATCTAGCCCATGGGCTAACGCAGTGAAGATTAAACTCATATGAACACCAAGCGCGTGAGCGCCGTCGACAGAATACGAAAACATAAAATTATTTCGAGCTAAGGCAAAATTCTTATTTTGCTGTTCAATTAAATTAGAATCGATTTCCAAGCGCCCATCTTCTAAACATAATGTTAAGCCTTTTTCTCGAGTTAAAGCGTAGTGAAACGCTTTTCCCAAGGGGGATTGAGGCAATGTCGTTGGGCCAACTTCTTTCATCCAAGCAAACATATTCTCCATAATGGGCTTGGTTTTTTCTTGCCGCAGCGCATATCGTTGTCGAGGATTAAGCTTTCTTTTCTTAGCCTCCCTTTCGATTTTATAAATAGCGCGATAATATTGCATGATTTGATTCGCTAGCCCCGGTTGTTTTGCGGCTTGAGCAATGGGCTCAAATTTTCTGCGCGCGTGTGAATTACAAAACACAAGCTGAATATTTTTCTCTTGCAAAAAAGACTCAAAAATATTCTGGCCATCCACTTGCAAATAACCCGAGTAACCCGAAAACCAATCAGCTAGAAAATCTTTGTGTTCTGCTGCATTATATTCGAATAAATTCACTAGGCGTTCCGGCGGCCCTCCTCGGATGCTATAAAGATAGGATTTTTGTTCGGCTCTTCGTCCAGGTTCATTGAGCACTTGTAAGTGCGTGGGATCGCATCCGGCAATATCATAATCAAACACTTCATCGCGCAAAAGATTCACGATCGGTTGCAATCGCTTGGCGCTTTGAATCGTCCAGCGCGCTAATTTGTTACGCGGACAAATAAAATCAAAACGCTGTTTGAATTTCTTTTCTTGATGATACAAAGGCTGACGATCATAGAGCTTGCCCACAATGATGTGCGCTAAAAAAGATTCCGTGACTTTTGTTTGAGGCAAAAACCGCGGTGGATTTGGTGCAGTAATAATCGTTGCAATATTGTTCGTTTGATTTTTTCGAACGATGATTTCCCGCTTTTGCACGATGATTTCATAAACAGGAGGGATATAATTAAAAAGCTCGGTGATTTCATATCGTAAAAAATGATCGCCTTCCATTCTTTCTTTAGCCGGAATAATCACTTCCCGGCGGGGCAGATTTTTGGCGAAGTCTTTGTTCTTTTTTTTGCGTTTTTTGCTCTTGATATTTATCGGGGGATTAGGGTCTGGTTCATCGTCATCAATAGGTGGATATGCTTTCGGTTGAATCGTAGAAAAAAAATCGCCTTGAGCAGGACAATTATCAAGGAAGCGTTCAGAGCTCGTGCCAAATACGCGGCGCTGAGATTGTTTAAAAGCAGATAATAATTGATTATAGGCCTGTGAAGATTGGTCGAATTTTGCTTGGTATAATTTTAATTCGGCTTTTGTTTGTTTTAGCTCCTCCAATGCGAGATGAAAACTTTCCGAAAGCGCCTTTATCTTGTCTTCATGCTCTTTAATGATGACGGAATAACCCATTTATTTTTCCTGTTAAATTCGTTGAGCATTATAGCAAAATATTCTAGAAATAACAGGTTTTTTTACACACTTTCTCGGAAATATTATGATCAAAAAAAATGTTTCGCGGTCACAGGCTCGAAGTATTTTTGTTCCATAAAATTTAGTCCAGCCAACAAAACACTGAGTTGATCCTTCGATAAATTAATCGAAGCATCGCTGATCTTTGGCAACTTAAAGCGGCCTTTCTCAATGCGTTTGTAGAATAGCCAAAATCCGTTATTATCCCACCACAATAATTTAATTTTATTCGATTGCCGATTGCGAAAAATAAAGAGCTGGCCAGAGGTCGGATTAAGATTGAGTTGGCCCGCCACCAATATCACCAAACCGTCAATCTGTTTCCTGAAATCAATCGGCTGCTGATATAGCCAGATGGGTTGATTAAATCCGATCAACATGAGCGTCTTCTCAGCGCACTCAGCACAAGCTCAATGGCATTCGCTGTGTGAATTAAAAGTCGATGATGCTTGTCGATCTCCAGAGTGCACAGTGCGATGGTATGTGAAATGGATGATTCTTCTAATTTAAATTGCACGCGTAAAAAATCTTTTTCGGCTGAAGAATCTTCATTTTTCGATACGGCGCGTGAATCGAATTTTCGGCACCAGTATAAAAATTGATAATAGACAAGTTGATGCTGACGGCAATATTTAGATCGACTCAATCCACTCATTATGCAAGCCTCATGATGTTGCCGCCAAAATGATTCAGATTTGTTTTTATTTGTATTTTCTAGGATTTTATATTCCAGCTCTGCCATCGGTGTCTCCATCTCGTTTAGGATTAAAACACTATGTCAGATGAAAATTTAATTCGAAAGAATGGCGGTTATAAACCGCTTACGAATTAACAGGGACTGGCGTAATAACTAATTTTTCTGAAAAAGAAAAAGAATTTTTAAAGAATACCCCAGTTGATCGGTATTACATATTAGAAGACCACAATAATGGGTATGTGACTAAACAGGAGTATCAGATATTAATGTTTTTATATAAAGGAAAATCTATTAAAGAAATTGCTGGCATTTTGAAATTGACTCCCAGAACAACAAAATCCTACCTTTATAACGCGATGAGACGGTTGGAATGCTATAGTCGAACTCAACTTCTAAACCTTTTTGAGTCCAGCAATGGCTTCAAATAACCTGATTAATGAAAGAAAATTTAATTCTTTTCCTGCGATACTATTTTTAGTTCTATTTTTCTCGCATTCTTTTTTCCAAGATACAATATTAAATTCAATTAGTCAATTATTAATCAGCACCTATCAATTTTCTCCTTTTGAAATAAGTTCCTTATCATCTGCATTTTTTCTTTCGGCGGGAGTATTTTTTTTACTGGCAGGAATAATGTTAAATAATCATTCTATCAAAAATCTGGTTATTTTCGCTTCCTTCATTTCTTTGTTAGGTGCAATGTTTTTTTTATTCACACAGTCTTTCCATTTTCTCGTAATAGCCAGAATTTTAACGGGCTTGGGCTATAGCTTTTCCTTTGTTTGTTGCATGCGCTTCGTATCGGTATTTTATTATCAGCACTTTTCATTGATGATGGGAATAATATCGGCATTAGTAATTTTTTTTGGAATGAGTGGGCAAGCACCTTTTATCCATTTGGTAGATGATTTTGGGCTACATTATGCTTTTTTGGTCGATTTTATTTTGGGCTTGATAATTTGTCTAGGGTTAATAGCCTATCGAAAAAAATTAGATGTTAAACCAGGCTTTAAAATCAAGAATTCTTCATCACCCCTTGGGTTTAAGGGATATCTGAAGAATAAGAATTTATACTTGTGTGGTTTTTACGCCAGTTTGGTTAATGCCCCTATCTTATTTTTAGGCAGTTTATGGGGCAATATCTATCTGGTCCAATGTTATCACTTAACGAGGGAAAACGCGGGTTTTTTACTTTCTCTAATGTTTTTGGGACTCATGTTGGGTTGCCCGCTCATCGGCTGGCTTTCCCAAAGTCAGAAAACTCGTAAATCAATAATGCTTTTAGCACCAGCCTTGATGTTCTTTCTAGCCCTGCTTATTTTTTTTAATTTTGAATTATCCTATTGGTTTTTAACGATTTTGTTCATTACTTTGGGGTTTTTAGCGAGCGCACAAACCCTTATTTATCCTCAAATTTTACATACAACAACTTCAGTGAATTTTGCCTCTATTGTTGGGATGACCACATTTTTGGTGATGGTGCTCAGTGCGTTAATGCAAGCATTATTCGGGGTATTACTTCAGTATTGTCATAATGAGATGATTTTGCTTCCGCTTTCCTCCTTCATAGCCCTCTTTGTTTCCTTCAGTTTCAATACTGTCAAAATGACAGTAGGCGATGTCTTAGTGTCTTGATACGCTTTCCCTCCAATAACATTCAAATGGGAGCTAGAAAGAAATGAGACTTGAGAATTTATTAAAAACAGATTTGACAATGTCTATGAACTTGATAAAAGGAGATATAGGCACAATTTGGAAGCTTGCAGGTTTTGCTTTTTTATTCGCAGCTGTTGGGTGTGTTTTTATCAGGAAAAAGGGATTAAATTTTTGTTCAATTAAAGAGAATGGTTTCCAAAATCGAAGCCCATCTAAATTGAAGGAACTTTCACAATCTTTCGAAAATTATCGTTTGATATCTGCCAAGCAGCAGGATGAAATTAAAATCATTCAGCAATCCTTAAAGACGATGCGCCAGGATATGGAAGTTCGCAAAATAGAACTTGAGCAATCCACTAAAGCGAACACAAACCAAGAAAGCCCAAAATTATTATGCAAGGTCCCTTTTTTTAATAAAGCACCTTGCGAGACAGATCAAGCGAGGTTACATGAATTGCTGAGTTTACTTTCGGGGTATCCAATATTATCAGCAGAAGTAAACGAAGTAGCTGAAATCGAAAAATTGCAGTCAGAGAGAATAAATTATCATGAAAAGGTTATGCATGTTTTTGATGATTATCAAAAAGATTTTTATCAGCATTCATCCGTCTATTCGTTAGTGAGCACCGATGCAAGCTTAGTCTTGCCTGGAATGAATAAATTATAGGAGAAATTTTATGTGGTTTTGGATTAGTAAAAATTTGGGGAAAATCGCTATGGTTGGGTTAGTGATTGCCGCCGTGGGAATTGGGATATGGGCTGGAGCGCCGAGTGTTCTTGAAATTGTCGGAAAGGTTTCACCTGATATTGCAATTGACACAATAGAGATTCTTGGTACTGGCCTAGGTATTGGAGGTGGTGTTTTAGCACTCATTTCAGGGAGTGGAAAAATTTTTTACGACCAAGGGGCCCGTGATGTTTTCTCTGCTCAAGCTCGTGGGGCTCTGCATGCCCAGGCTGTTGCTATGCAACAAGATGGTAATACTGTTGATGAGGCCCTAAAAACCAAGGGAAACCTTGAGAAAAATGAAGCGCTCCAAGCACAGGTTAATAGCTTGAATGTACAAATTGGGATTTTGGAGAAAAAAAATAGAGAAAACGACAGACAAATTAATTCTCAGATTGATGTTTTTTCTACTCAAGCTCGTGGGGCTCTGCATGCCCAGGCTGTTGCTATGCAACAAGATGGTAATACTGTTGATGAGGCCCTAAAAACCAAGGGAAACCTTGAGAAAAATGAAGCGCTCCAAGCACAGGTTAATAGCTTGAATGCACAAATTGGAATTTTGGAGAAAAAAAATGGAGAAAACGACAGACAAATTAATTCTCAGATTATGGCACAAACTAAGCGTGATGAAGAGATTGAGGATCGCCTAACAAATGTAGAAAAGAAAATAGAGAGCCAAAATAAAAGCTCACCTTCAAGCTTGGCTGCACAAAATGGGCAACGGTTCTTTGCGAAAGGGGCAAAACTGAATTCTCGTCGGCACAGAGCAGTCAATGATGATGGTGAGGAACAAAGGGTTGAGGCCAATCAAGACCATGGTGGTATTAAACATTAATTAGGAAAGAACAATGACAAGAAACAGCATTTTGATACCTAACTTGATCAATATGGAAGTGGAATTTCTTAAAGTTCCTTTAAAAAAATTTGGAGATGAACAGAACATATGTCTCGATAAAAACCTTGAGTACAATTTTTCAGACATTTCAATATCGCATGGAAATCATAGAAATTTTTTCGATGGAAATGAGAAAATTGCCGAAGTATTTTCTTCAGAGGGTCAATTAACGATAAAAATCTTTACTGAAAAGCAAGTGAATATCTTTACAGATATTGAGGCGGAATCTTGTGTCATCAAATCGGCTGGGCCAATCTGTATAAATGGAAAATGTCAGTTGGATTCTTCAATTTCAGTGTTTGCCGAAGCGGCGTGCTTTTTAAGTGGGATTAACTGCAAAGGGGATGTCAGATTAGATGTTTCTGAGGGTCTTGAATTTTGCGCTCCAATCAAGGCAGAAAATTTATCAATTAATGCAGAATTATTGACGCAAGATTCAAGTGTGATTGTAAAAAATCAATATGACATTACTACTCAAGCTTTCCAGCAGTCAAAAGGTGCCAAAACTATTACCAATAAATTACGATTGGTAGCTTATGAAAGTGAAATTATTGGTGAATTTCTAGTTCGTGATGAGACTTTTTTGGCGTGTAATATTTTGAATATTGGTAGTGAAGACGCTGAAACAACTTTGCAATTATTGGGTAAAAATTATATTCACGTTGGGGGTTGTGAAGTTCAGGGTGATACTCAGTTTCGGATTATTCACGCTGCGGATCATTCCGCCTCTGAGTTTATGGTTGACAATGTATTTAGCATCTCGGACAAAACTCTTGTTGAGTTTGAAAACATTTTTTTTGATGCGACGACATTGCGGAACCGCGGAGAAATAATTGAGAAAAATACCTTCAATGAAGTAGACGTTTTGGAGCAAGAGGGAATCTTAAATGTAGTTCAATCAGATCTTAAGGTTCAGAAAGCATTTCGACATCATGACAAGGCAGAAACAGACATAAAAAATTCTGTTTTTTCAGTTAAAGATTTTGATATGCGCGGTGGATGTTTTTCATTAGACGAAACTCATTGTAGCGTTTCTAATGGACACACCTTTTCTGGGCTTTTTTCAATAAATAACCATTCAGAACTCATATCGGATTATAATTTTTTGGTTTATGATAATGCTCAATATAAATCAAACAACAGTATATCCACAATACAAAATAATTTCAGTTTAAATGGTTTCAATGAAATTAAAAATTCAGAAATTTATTGTAATAGCTTAAAATGTTATCATTCGAGCGCCAAAATTGAAAACGTTAAAATTGAAGCTAAAAATTTAATTGCCCTTGCAAACGGTGCTTTCCTTAGAAAAGTGAAATTATATGCAAATGAAATTCGTCTTCAAATGTTTCTAGATATTGATGATGTTAGATTAAGAGCCAGTTTTATTTGCTTTGATAGCGAAGGCGGAATAGTGAATAACTGTTTATCTAATTCAGATTTTTTGATATTGGAAGGTGGGGCACCTGAAAGCGCATTAAATTTTACTAAAAGCAGGCTTGTTTCGAAGATAATATCTCAACGCAAGCATGTCAAGCTGGATACTTCTTTTTTGGTCGGCCTGAGTAAAGATAATATAAGTCACAACATTGAAGGCCAGATCGATTTAAATAATGCACGATTTATTACGCCAAATCAAATGCATAATGATGATGGGGCTCAATTGCATCTCTATAACTTTAGCTCCATTTGTGCGACACGGATTTGGAATGAATCGAATCTGATTTCTGAATATTCAATAATTGATGCCGATAATCTATTACAGAAAAATTCCAGCCTTACATTAAAAGCAAGCGTTGCAAAAATTAAGAGAACTACTCTTTCTCGTGAAACCGATATCATTTTGAGTGAGAAGGCAAGTTTGCAAACAGAGGAACTTTATCATGGAGGCCGCTTATCTTTGAAGGGAGGAAGTGTTGTTGTGGCTAGTTCGGCATTAATCACTGAGAAGACATCGGATTTAAAAAGCCACTATTCCACTATAAAAACAGGAAAATTTCTATCGCTGGGTCGTGCTGAAATCTGTCAAAGCATCCTTTCAACTGAAGAGTTATCGATTTATGATCAATTTAATATTTTGGATCGGTCTAAAGTGGACTCGAAAAAATTCGCAACAATTGCTGAGAGTGGAAAATCGATAATCAAAGACAGCACCTTATTTTCTAACGAAATTAACTCTATTGGTGTAATCGAGGCAGAGGATGCTCACTTACAGGCAATTGAGCAAATGAATATGTGGCCTCAGTCCAATACATCCCTTAAAGGTAATTCTGGTTTAAAAGCAGAAAAATTAGGCCTTCAGGGTGATTTAAATTCTCATTCTAAAAAGATTCGAATCGATGGAAAAGATGTTAAAGCAACTCCACAGATCAGTGGGGGTTCAAAAATTAATATCGCCGAAGAGAGTAAAATAATCGGGGACGATTTGATTTTATGTTCTGACACAATAGAGAATTTGGGCCAAATTGATTTAAGTGGGGATTTTCATGCAAATGGTGTGACATTTAACAATCAAGGTTCTTTAACTGCAAAAAAATCGATTTTCCTTGGCTTTGATGATGCGGTTTTAAATTTTGGATCAATCGAAAGTGATAGCATGACCGTTCATAGCAATTTTTTTAACTTGCTTGGTCGAGTCTATGTTAAGAAGAATTTCTCTAGCTCTGGTTTTTTTAGTGTAAACGGAGGATTTATATTTGCAAATAATTATGTAAATGATAGCTTGTTTTCTCTCAATGCTGGTCTCAATGCCCCCAATTTCACGGCGGATCTCAAATATATTTTTTCAGGTTCAAATTTAATTTCTTTCTCTAAAAGCCTTTTATCAAGAGCTTTACCTAACTATATCAACCTATTAAATTTAGCTTTTATGATTCCCGGACTTGTTAAAACAGGTTTCAGCCTCTATGACATGTTTCAAAAATATGATTGGGATTTCTTAAAATCGCCTCGTCGGCATGAGTGGGTGCCACTTATTTGCCAGGTTAAAAGTGCTGCCATGTTTGCTGCAAATGCATTAGGCACTTATCAGGGATCTATCTCCGAAGTAGAGAAAAACCATTCATATTTGTCAAATTTATATACAGAAGCCTTGAGATTTGAAAATTATTCCTTTAAAAATTTAGAGAGTAAAATTTTTGATTGGAAAAAAATGGCTACAGAAGCGACTGGAATTTTGGGAGGAAATTATACCGATACCAGTTTATTACTCGTAAATTCTGGTACAAGCTTGGCATTTAACGCCAATAAATCAAACTATGTACATTTAAATACGGGAATTGAAAGTTCTTTATTTGGTCATACGATTAATACTCATTTCCTTAATAATGTGGGCTACTCAGGCGGTAGCGACTCTGCATTTTTAGCCAATAGCATTGTCAACTCGGGTAATATGACTGGTCTAAATCACTTTAAGATAAAAGCCAACTCCATGAAGAATGCCGAGTGTGGAGAAGTTTCTGGGAATGGAGTTAAGGTTGAGCTAGGAAATTTTTCTCAACTGGGAGAGCTAAATTTGAAAAATGGTTTGGTTAACATCGATAATTTTTCCGACAAAAACTCATCTTCATCTAGTTTTTTAAATCTTCAAATGCTTGGGACTAAATTCGACACGGTTGGGAAAGTTGATGCTGAGAATGTCCTTTTTGATTACACTGATCACTTTCATAGCAAGCGGGATGCCATGTTATTTTTTGATACTGTACAAGTTAAAACGAAAGACTATGAGCATGCTGGTAAATTGGATTATCAAAATTCAGTTAGCATTAATGCCGAAACTGTGACACATGCCAAAGATAGTATAGTGAATGGTGCTGTTACACCAGAAACTGAACTCTTTTTTCCATTGAAAACTCCGAGTGAAACAAAATCGAGCACAGAGGATTCTGTTCCAGCACCAACGACAGAATTTAAACCAAAGCATATTTATAGCGTTATAGCAGAGAAAGTTGTGTTAGCAGGGAAACTGCAAGGAGGTGATTATACTCAGGTTAAAGGTATTGCATCAAACGGCTCTGATGGCAAAGTTAAGACATTTATAGTAGAAAACAGCGCAGACTTTGCCCTAACTTACGGGGAATTTAAGGCCGAAAAAGGAGAGATGTCCGGTAAGTTGTCCTTGAGTGAGTTTGATATAAAAATCGATCATA
The DNA here is from genome assembly GCA_963711375.1 of uncultured Gammaproteobacteria bacterium. Taxonomy (GTDB): domain Bacteria; phylum Pseudomonadota; class Gammaproteobacteria; order Coxiellales; family Coxiellaceae; genus CAVQDV01. Next base: position 4,256 of record CAVQDV010000003.1, on the reverse strand, counting down.
ATCATATTTCTGAGAAAGCAGATTACTCTTGGAATAAAGTAAATTATCAAGGTGAGAGTCTGAAATCGGATGGAAAACTTAATCTAGACCAGTCTCATTTTTCTAAACTTAAAAAACTCCATTTTACCGCGGCTGCCCGAGAAACAATAAAAGATACGTTTTTTGAAGCAGAATATATAAAAGATGCCAGCGATTTACGTTACGAGGGAGAAGTTTTTTTTGTTGGAAAATATTACAAACACTCAGGGAATATTAATAAAATTAATCTGCCGGAAGGATCTGAAACCGAAAATTTATTTTATGTCTACGCGACTAAGGCAACGTTAAATGGGTCTGGTTCACTAGACACGGGACACTTTGATATTGAACATTTTTCAGATTCAGAGAGTTTTATTGCCGGAACAGGAGATTATGAAAAATATTATTTTAGCGATCGCTTAGTCCATTCAACTCTCGATAGTTTTCATTCGAATCAAAAAATTTATCGTAATTGCGATATCACCTTAAAAGCAAAGGACATTCAGTATGGAGCTAAGTATGACCATAATAAGAATCTCTCATTTATTTCTTCAGAGGGTGATGTTAGCCTAAGTCATGAGACACACGCCAAGAGTGTGTATATAAATTCTGCAAAGAATATTCATACAAATAATCTGGTGTATTCAGAAGGCCAAATTCATTTTGATGCCATTGGTAACTATTATAATTGGGGCGGAACACTCAATGGCGATGTCGTTTCAGTTACGGCCGCTGGCATAAAAAATATTACAGCCGGTTCCAAGGCTGCTAGCTCAAATAAGCATTACCGAGTCGGTGATGCCGGAATCATTAATGGACGAAGTAAAACATTTCTTGAGGCTACAACAAATGATGTTGAAAATCATGGAGGAGTGATACGCGCAGGCGACTATTTGCAAATTGTATCTGCCGGTGATGTACTTAACCTATGTAATGAAATAACCTACCAGGGAAAGCATGATGTTGTGAAGGAGTTTGATCCTGGTCTAATTTCAGGTGGAAAAGGTGAAACGACCGATGGGTTAGGCTTATTTGTCAAAGCTAAAGGACATGTGTTTTCAGAAGCCTCCGATTTTATTAGCAGTGGTGATAATTACATTGAAGGCGAAAAAGGAGTTGATTTTAAGGCCAGATATCATACCTATATTTCCAAGGATAAAAAGAAGAATAAATATTTTGGTTTTTCAAAACAGCATGTTATTGAAACAACGACCACGGTTAAAGGCAGTGTTGTGCATTCCGGAAATGGGAGGAATATTGTGCGGTCGGGTGAGGGCGAAATTACATCTGTTGCTGGGAGATTTTCTTCTCCAGGTGGTACCGACATGTATGCCAAAGGGGATGTGAAATTATTTAGCCTCAAAACTCAAGACCGTCGTCACAAATCAAAATCTAGCTTTTGGGGCCTAAATAAAAAGAAGCGAAAAGAAATTCATGAAAACGCAAGCCCTGTGTTGTTTGCTGATAATGGTGTGACACGAATTCATTCAGCAGAAGGAAATGTTGATGCCCGCGGCGCCTATTTTATCGGCGAAGGAGATTTGGAAATAAACGCTGGAAAACGGATTATGTTTGGTGTTGATATTCTGAATCATTCTGTACATGAAAAATCTCAGTCTTTTGGCGTTTCTTTTTTGGGCATGGGCGCATGGAATGCGGCTAAAAATAGCGGTAATTTATGGGATGCATTTTCTGCAGAGGATGCAACACTGGCCAAGATAAATTCTCTTTCTCAAAGCCAACATGTAGCTGAAACTCTCAGCAATGCCGCCAATTTAGGAATTGATTTATACAATACCACAAATAATGCTATGCGCGGTTTAGCAAATGGAGCACTTGACGAAGAATTAATGGCTCGCTATGGGCTCGGTGGAGCCGGTGGTTTTTCACCTTCGATAAAGTTATCGATGACTAAACAGGATACAAAAATAAAATATCAAACTCAAAGTCAAGGAGGAGTGGATCGTGGTGGTAATGTTAAACTTGTAGCTGGCGAAGGAATTGATTTAGAAAATGGGGTAAAGGTTGCTGCTGGGAAATCCTTCGATGCAAATACGAAAGAAATTCTTGCCCAAGGAGCTCCTTTAGAATCATCTAGTAAGCAAAAAACCGAAAGTGTTCATGTTAGCGTAACACCTACAGGCCAAGTTCAAGAGGCTGGTTTTTCTTATACAAAGACGCAGACTTCTTCAACAACGCATGTTAATGCTACCTTGTCTGCTGGAGAAAATATGAAATTACATTATCAAGGTGGAGCTATGAAAAAAGTTGAACTTGATTGTGCCCATATTAATACAAAGACATTGGATGCTGAGACAGAAATCCTAATTGTCCGTGGTAAACAAGATGTGAGTGAGATAAAAAACGAATCATTTTCTGCGAGTTCTTCTGGCCAAGTTTCTTGTTCTTCAGGGAAGGGCACTTCCAAAATTACGAATGCTCACAGTGGTATTTATGTTAAAGAGGGAATCAATACTGATGGGCGTGTGGTAAAAGTTGGCACGCTTTACACGGAAGGCGGAAAAATCGAGACGGGTGGCGTGAATAATTTTTCGGCAGACAAAGTGGAAAGCACTACGTTACATGATGAGGAACATTATACCGGTGTTGGCGTTAGTTTTAATATTAATGATGTAGAGCGTATAACGTCCGATAAAATGCCAACGAATGTAGCAGGTGAAAAAGCAATTTCAACGGCTACTCTAACTCTCGACTATCAAAACTATAAGGCTGAGCAAAAATCTGTGATTTATGGGGAAAAGGGAACACATACTGATATTAAAGAATTGATTGGTGAAATTCAAACTCAAAGTCGAGACGGTCGACATGTTACAGAGGATCAAAAATTTAATCTTAATATTGATATTCCTATTATTAATAAAGTTTATCTTCAAGAATCGAAAAAAAATATTCGCGAAGGAATTAAAAAACTATCGAAATCCCTGTACCCCATAAAAAATAATCTTGAGGAACATGATCCAACCGAATTAAAATCGGTAGAAAACCAGGAAGTAGAAATAAAAAAAATTCAAAAAGAAAAAAATGAAGTTGATTTATCTCAATCAATCACACAAGAAGTATTTGAGGACGCTTTGAAAAATATTTCTTTTGACTCACCTGAAAAGGAACTCGCATTCCAGACGGTTTTGCTTAAGGCATCAGAAGAGATGAAAGAAAATGGAGCTGTTTCAAGCGCAGTAGAACGTGAACTTTCAGAGCGGGTTTCAGACGCCCTATTGCAAGTTCTAAAAGCGGGCACAGAAGCTGGGTGGTCCAAGGTTATTGAGAACTTAGGCCCCCAGTATGAAGCGGGAATTATTAACTTATTGTCAAATGCAGATACTTTTGAGAATGGCTTATTAAAAACTTATCTTGGAAGTAAGGGACTTCTAATTTCATTTACGTTTAATTTAGTATCATCCTGGCAGAAAGGCATGGATGGCAATTTAGTTGAAGATGCTTTGGCAAATACTGCAGGTGATGTTGTTTTTGGGCTTTCATTAGAATATGTTGCCGGAAGCTCAGCAGGGCCTATCGGATGGGTGTTTTTGGGGGCTGGGATTGTGGATACCTTGACTTATAGTCAAGAAGTCGTTGATCCGGTTTATGATCAGTCTTATCAAGATTTGCAGCAGGCAATTGATTCATTTGCGCAAGGAAATTATGGAAAAGCAATTTTCGGTCAACAGCTAGCTTTTGAGCAGTTAGAATCTGCTGTATTAGCAGAAGGGTTACACAATTTAATTCAAATTCCAGGCAATATCGGGCTGGGTCTAAAAAATTTATGGAATAGGACATGGTCAAAAAATACTGTGCCAAAATCTTTTTCTGATTCTGAATCTAAAGCGATTAAAAATTTAACCAAACAAGGACTATTTCAAAACCCAGTGCAAAAGGAAGGGACTACGAATGTGTTAGAAAATTGTGAAGGCTTTGCCCCATAAAGTTTTATACACCGGAGCTGGTTTTGTATACAATCTCTGGATTACATCTCTGTCGAATTTATATAGGTAGGTCCAAATTTCAGATAGGGAATTCTGCTCTACCATGATGTAGCTTGATCTGACGAGTTATTTGAGCTATCAGACTCGAAGCTCTCTAGAACGGCCAATAGGTCTGATGATGTTATCTTCAAGCCAAATTGATTGAGTCTCTGATTTAGCTCAATAGAGTTGTGGCAAAAATTCAACCAAAATTTCAAGTATATTCAAAAATATGTACCACTTTTATTTCAGTGC
>CAVQDV010000002.1:0-107185 GCA_963711375.1 uncultured Gammaproteobacteria bacterium | reverse complement strand
CATGCCGGGATAGCCTCAAAAAGTAACACCAGTGACTATTTTTTGTCCACCCTTCCATTTCATCCATGCCAAGATAGGCGCGAAAGTGTATAAAAATCCATATGGGTATTTGAACATTTAAAATAGTACTTTTCTGCGATTTGCCTCCACGCTTCTTGGAATATTGGTAAAATCCATCACGATATCCCCGAACCGCTTTAAATGGCTAGTCAAATAGGGGCACAGATATGACATATCCTCTTGCGTGATTTTGTGGCCCTCGTCAATAAGCTGCGCAATGATTTCTGTCATATCGGAAACGTTTTGCAACATCACTGCATTGGTCAGGATACCGTTATATTTTACCGCTTTTTCCATTTCATCTTCATCATTACTGGCGACCAATATTTCACTTCCAAATGAACACCAATCACTAAATCCATTATACTCTTCCACTTTATTGGTTTGCGCAGTAATTATTTCGCGGAGTTCGACGTCGGAAATATACTCCAATAAAAATAAGGTTCTGATCACGTACCCTAATTCTTGAAAGGCCTGGTATAAACGATTTTTCTTGCTGTAATTGCCGAGCTTTCTCAACAATTTTGATGAGCTCATTTTTCCTTTGTGAATTGACAACACCACCTGCATCATATCCTGCCAGTGCGTTTCAATGAGATCCCAATCGATCGTATCGCTGAATAAGCCATCGATATTTTTACACTTTATATTTTTGGTGGGCTTAAATAATTTCACGTCTTTCCAGTTTCGAATACGCGGCATTAATTTAAAGCCCAATAAATGGGCTAATGCAAAGACAACGGTTGATTGCGCCTGAGTATCACCATGAATAATATCCGGTTGAACTTCAGAATTGTTTTTTAACAATCCTTCGATAATTTCAACCGCTTCCCACACACCACACTGCATAAATGTCGAAAATAATAGGATGTAATTGTCGGCAACGTGATGATAAGCAATGCCACCCTTTTTCCGATACCGAAAGTGAAATTCGCCAAAGAGATTTTGCATTCGTAACTCTTCAAGAGTGCCATCACCCGCCACTGATTTTCCATGTCCCCATGATTTGGTTAATTTAAATTGCTTGTACAAATTAATTAATTTCTCCCTGGCTTTATCCAGCATTTCAGATGTGACGTGACGTCTGTTGATCCATGATAAGGTGTGTGCACTGGCTGAACCTCGAACGTGCTGCGCCGTTTGTGTTGGACCCAATCGTGTGGCATAGGCAAAAGTAGTTTGAATATAACCCTCGATAGGATTTTTAATTTTAGGGGCATCACCTGAGATGGGTCCGAACACACCCGCCCAATCACAATAAAAATGGCTGCTGCAAAATACATCGATCAAATTACGCTCTTTTATGCGTTTTTTTATCTCTTTTTCAAGCCACACAGCGCTGCTGGGTTTTCTTTTTGGGCCTCGTTTGTGCAATATCGGCGTGCCAGATTTATCGATTGAAAATTCTTTTATGCTTGAATAAGCCTCATCCACTTCTTTTATTTTGGTGGTGAGCTTTTCTTTTAATTGCTTAACACACTCTATTCCGCTATTGGCCAGATTTGTTTTTTCACAATATTCGTCTACCATTTTTTGGCATTCCGTCCAGGGCACCAGTTCCCCCCTGTGATCCGCATACGAGTCACCACCAACAATAAATAAATCTTTTGTCCGCAATTCTTGGGCCACATAAGTGAATACGCATATTTCAAGATATCGGTGATGAAAAACCCGCTGTTTATTTTTTGTTTTGACGATCAATTTTTGCCATTGATCGGTGGCAAACGATAAATCGATCTCATCAGGTAAATATTCAGCCGATGAGTCTTGGTTATCCAAAATATATTTAACCGCTTTTAAAAGCAGGTCGTGTTGTGTACTGGAGCGAATATCTAATGTTTGCAGAAGTTGTAATAGCGTTTCTCTTTTCCCTTTTAAAAAATCCAGAAGAAAAGGAAAATAATTATTGCTGTTAATGGCAACGGCTTGATCGCAATCTACCTGTAGTAGCTCAGTGCCGCCGTGGCCATTGATTTTATTGATGACGCTGCGCAATGATTTTTTCACAACCCCTAAAACCTCTGAGAAAATACCCAATAATTCTTGAGTTCTTGTACGAGATAATTCTCGCAAATTTTCAAGTTTTTGCTTGCCATCACTATGCACTTTAAAAATCGTTTTACAAAAGGTAATGACCAGCGCATCTTTTGCGCGGATTTGCGCTTTACCAATTAAAGATAACATCAGGGCGTACCGTTTCGGTTTTGCAAAATCCTTCAAATCACTCGCATCCAGCGATCGCGCTTGCTCAGAAAATTGCGATAATTTAAGGGGCACGATATGCTTTAGATGTTTCCGCGTGTCACCAAATTCAACAAGCCAATCATGATGTTTTAATAATTCACGAAAATGGGTAATGGTGGGATTTTTGGGAAGTGATTTTAGTTCGTTAAAACTGCTGCGTTGATACTCATCCGTGGTTTCGAGCATGCTATCAAACTGTTCGATTTGCTTTTGCGATAATGAATCATAGGCATCATCAAATAATTGTTGATTGATCGTGTTTCGTGCTAGACGCACAATTTTATCTAATTGTTTAAACGCAGGGAATTCATAGTATTTTTTCTTAAGAGCCTCCAGCACAATATTAATAATGTCCGCAGGATAATTGTGCGTTTTGGATGATTCCATTGCGATTTTTTCAGCGAAATCTTGCACGCGATCCTGCTTCCATGGGGTAATACCATAATACTTATATATGTGTTTTTTGTTGCGCGAAAAAGTCATTTTATGAAGGGTATCAAATTGTGCGCTGGGTATTTTTAATTGCCCACGCACACACTGAATAATTTCCGGCGGGATAATGTTTAATTCAGGAAAATAATTGAGATTTTTAAAAACTATCAACATGACGCCAAAACACAATTGCGCATCGATATCGTTTTTCGTTCGTTTTTTTACCATCGTGATCTCAGAAGAGCTCAGCTCGTAATCTTGAGCAAGGACATCTTCTGAGATTTTTTTCTTGTCGCTGTAATAGGGATAGGCGGTTTTATAAATGGATGTCATCTGTTTTCACCAAAGTTGAGTTAATTTTAAAAGCGTCTATAAAACGTTCGTTTATTGAACGTGAGATTCTTTTCGAAAATGCGGGCGTTATTAGATCAAATCGCTGTTTAAATAGCCATCTAAAAATCAATATTAATGATCTTTCTCATTTCATCGAGTTACTGTACAATTTTGCTCTTTCACCTAAGGAAACTGGCAATGAAAATCGGTTATGCGCGCGTTTCGACTGCGGATCAACATTTACGTATGCAGGAGGATGCGCTTAAAAATGAAGGTTGCGAACAGATATTTCACGACATTGCCAGCGGCGTTAAAACCGCGCGGGTTGGATTGGATGAAGCCCTCACGCACCTGAGGGAAAAGGATGTGTTGGTGGTATGGAAATTGGATCGTTTGGGGCGCTCAATTCAGCATCTGATTGAAACGATAAAAATGCTCAACGAACGTGGTATTGGGTTCAAAAGTTTGCAAGAAAACATCGACACAACCACGAGTGGTGGCAAGCTAATCTTTCATATTTTCAGCGCATTAGCGGAATTTGAGCGTGACCTTATCAAGGAGCGCACCAACGCTGGCTTGAAAGCAGCGCGGGCTCGTGGACGCTTTGGTGGACGACCGCCTTTACTAAAATCCGATGAAATAAAAAAGATGCTGAACTATTACGACGAGCAGAAAATTACGGTGGAGGAAATTTGCAAGATTTTCAATATCAGCAGGCCATCGTTTTACAATTATTTAAACAAGAGGAATGGGAAAAACTTAGCGATTCAAATGGGGTAGTGGACGAAAAATAGTCACTGGTGTTACTTTTTGAGGCTATCCCGGCATGGGGTGAAATTTGATTTTCCTATCGGCGAATCTTTTGCTTCCGGAGTATTTTTGGGAGCAGGACTACTGCATATGTTGCCTACGGCGACTCGCGATTTTAGTAATGCGGGTTATTATTATCCCCTTGCGTTTATTATTGCCGGGAGTGGCTTTTTACTATTGCTTTTATTAGAACATATTAATGCTTATTTAAAACACCGCTACTCTATCCCACAATTATCGAGCATCGCACTATTAACAGTAATCCTACTTTCAATTCATTCTGTTTTGGAAGGAACAGCGATCGGTCTTTCTGCTAGCTTTGCAACTGCAGTGATTATTTTTATGGCCATCCTAACTCATAAAGGCGTTGTGGGATTTGCTTTGTCCATTAATCTGAATCGAAGCACACTCGGTTTAAAAAGTCGAATAATGACATTTATTTTTTTCGCCGTCATGACGCCACTTGGCATTTTTTCTGGCTCTTGGATCTCAGCAACGAGCCAAAAAGATATTCTTTTAATCCCTATTGTTAGTTCACTCGCCGCTGGAACTTTCATTTATTTTGGTACGTTACATGGTTTAGACCGTACTTTTTTAATTAGGCATTGTAGCAGCAAGAAAGAATTCTTTTTTATGATATCAGGGCTTATTATCATGGCCATGCTTGCCATTTTTATTTAAAATAGCCATGTGGTTGACGGGTATTTCGACCATCGAACCAGCAAATGCCCCACTAGAAAGAATCATGCCAGCCGGTATGATTCTAACTTTCATTTCAATCTCCTAAAGAGTTGAAGGTAGCTTGGTTTGTTTCAACGCAATATTGTTATGTTGCAACAGATTGGATAAACTATTTTAGGCCTCTTAACCCAGGACAAATAATGACAGCCTCGATTGAAAAACGCCTGAAAAAAGCTAAGCAACTTTGTGAACAGAGCGGCGCTCAACTTACTTCGATCAGAAAAACGCTTCTTTCCTTGATCTACAGTCAAGAAGAAAATTTAACAGCTTATGAATTGCTACACTTGTTTCGAGAAATAAACCCTAAAACAGAGTCGATGACCATCTACCGGGCACTCGATTTTTTACAAAAACAGCATCTCATTCATCGATTGGCGAGCAGGAGTTCTTACGCCGCTTGCGATATTCCTGATGAATCGCACCAGGCACACTTTTTACTGTGTGAGAAATGTGGGCAATCACAAGAAGTGCGATCCAAATCGCTAGAAAAGGCTGCAAAAAATTTGTCTGGTGAATACCATTTCATTTTATCCGATAAACCGATAGAAATTGTCGGAACTTGTAGGGCATGTAACCTCATTGTTTAGTCTAGATTTTTTCTGGATGCCTTTTACATCACGGGAATGCGGGGGCTCCGACTTTCAATATGTTTTTGCTACACTCACCTTGAGTTTGGAGATGTTGATGTTCGCAAAGTCAGTCAAATTACTTATAGAAAAATAACAGGTCAAGATTAAATTACCATTCTATTTCAATGAAAAATATTTCCAAAAAGGGATCGCTTCAACATTGTCCGCAAGTTATTCTTCATTATCGTAAGTAATAATAACGCCTGTTGGAATAGAGAGTTTTTCCATGGCGGCTATAAGGCTAGCCATTTCTCTCGATCGGTTTTCCGGCGTAAGCTGGTAGCAGGCCTGAATAGCGATCGGATTTTTAGAATCATGCACAATAAAGTCGCACTCTTTTTGAGCGTTAAAAAAATAACTCTCTGTGCATCCAATATTTTGCAGAAGCTCAACGAATTTATCTTGTCAATGCTTGGGGAATTTTTTTAATGATTCTATAAACAGAAAAGTGACTTTACTCCATAATAGGCTGGATTCATGGGGCGTTGCTTTTGGATAACCACTGACATTGGTAACCAGTACACCGTTACCTAAAGTTAACGTGGTATCGGATTGACTCCCTTCCACATTGCCCCCTTCTGATAAAGCCATGTCGACTATCACTGAACCTTTTTTCATTTTTTGCAGAGTTGTGGTGGGAATCAAAATAGGGGCTTTTTTCCGGGATTTTCTTATGCTAGTGATGACGATATCGGCATTGACTGCAGCATTTTCAACAATTTTTTGCAGTCCAATTAAATCCAAGTTGTCATTAAGAACAATTGTTTTGGCGGAAGCCTCCCTCAGACTTTTTGCATTTTGTTGATTGCGCAACACGACGGTTATATTTAATTTTTTCAATGTAGCTTCCTGAAAAGCCGCCTGTCCGACCCTGCCATAGCCGATAATTAGAGCGTTATGAACTGTCGATTTGTGCTTTTGAATGGCATCCAATAAAGCAAATTTTCCAGCAATTTTGCTCATTTGTGAGAGGAGATTCATTGGGTCATCCGACTTAAGATCAAGCTGATCGATGCTATGTGCAATTATTCTGGCTCGCTTATATTCTTCCATGTGTAGCGCATTATTTTCGAAAGGATCCAGTGCGCCAATCATAATCATCCCGGGTCTCAAGGCCGCATTTTCTAGAATTTCACGATTACGTTCAGGCCGTTTTGCTCGGACGAGAATATCGATGTGCTCAAATAATTTCTTATAAGATTCCACACTTTCTTCGGAATGAAAGCGAATTATTGCCCCAGCATTTTTGTATTCTTGGTCGGGAAAACCAGCCGCTTTTCCTGCCTCATGCTCAACAAAAACGTGATGACCCAGCACCACCAGTTTTTGAATTTCATCCGGGACCAAGGCCACGCGTTTTTCCCCGGCTCGATTTTCTTTTAAAAGTAAGATGTGTGCTTTCATTTTTAATCCTCAGTTAAAATATATGATACCAGTTGTACCTGGCCAATACATTCCTGAATCTCTCCTGCTAAGGATTTTGTTATCGATCTTATCGATATTTAGACGCACGCATATGAGCGTATTACCAACTTCAGCGTGAAATTGAGGTTCCAGACTATGGGGAGAGGAAGGCTTACTCCGTTGAGTGAAGTCCCCCCAATCTGCCAAATTTCTTAGAGGAATGTATTAGGAATAAATCCAGTGTCCTCAGAATCATCATCATCATTTTTTTCTTTCTTGGGGGCATCTAATTGACGTGGACTCATTAATCTCTGAACCGAGCCACTAGCCATTATTTTCGCAGCGTCTTTTAATTGACTCAAGTTGTCACTTGCTTTTATTTCAGCAGGATTCTCTACATTGAATGGAGTAAAATCAATTTTCAAAATATCACACACGAATTTAAATAGATAATTACCTTCATCTACTTTGATAAAATTTGATTTAATAAATTCCAACAGAAAGCCTTTTACAAGATTCTCATTAGAAGGAGCTGCTACAATTATTAAAATTTTATGATTACCCTCTTTATCTGGGTCAAAACCAACGACAGGCGGCGGGCGCTGTCGAAAAGCATCACCTCGACATGCTTCTCCAATCAATTGCCTTATTTTGGGCGCAGTTATCCAATTTTTTCCTGCACTGGAAAGTGCAAACTCAAGATATTCGGTACGAAACCTTTCTACGATTTGATTTTGTGAAAGTTTGATAAAATCTAAATTTTTTTCATTTATTTGATTTACTTTTTGACTTTCTTCTTGTGCTCCATTTGGACGGCGTCTTTGGCGGCTTCCTCATCATGGCCGGCATATGCCATGGAGATAAAAAATATCGCAATAATAAAGAGAAAAAGTTTTCATAGAGAGCAGCCTAACACATGCTTGGCATGATCAACAGAGGTGGAGAGGAAGAAAACCATAGCCGACATGCTTGTCAGCGCCTCTTTTTCGGAAGATACATGATGGCATCAATTTCCAATAGCATACGATTGCCAATTTTAACATCGCCAATAGGCGTCCTTGCCGGATAAGGTGGTTTAAAATATTTTGGAATTGTCGCTTTTACGATAGGAAAGGTTTTGTTGATATCCTTCATGTAAACCGTTAACTTAACAATATTTTTCAAACTCCCACCAGCATTTTCAGCGCTTGCTTTTAAATTTTTAAAAATTTGATCGACTTGATCGGTTAGATTATCGTTAATAATTTCCCCTGTGGCAGGATTAATCGCAACTTGCCCAGAAATATATACCCAATTTCCCGCGCGATAATAGGGGGAATCTGTTGGCTGTTCTGCGCTTGCCATAGTTCCAAGCGTTAACAGAAAACCGGAGATGAGAAATTTAAAAAATCTTTTCATTTTTTGACATCCTAAAGGACTAATTCCCGAGGGTGCACGGTCCCTACTGGTTCCTGTTTGTATATGGCGCTTAAGGCAAACTCCGAAGGCTTAAGTTCCCGACTGCCCGCCGGTAGGTCTTTCAAGACCGGAACCAGTTTAAAGGAAAATTTTTAAAATACAATATGCGCTTCCATCCTCCTTATGAATGGGGAGGTTTCTGCAAACAATTCGTTCTTCAATCAAAATTGAGTCACGAATCCCTTGTACATAGAAAGCAATGACAAGCAATTATTAGGCCTAAAAGAAATAATTTAGGCTTGGTTCAATTCCTAATTTTTTAGTAGTTCATTTAACATAAGGTGCTGTATGCATGATGATAGCTTCAGCCTCTACTTCTACTAAACATTCACCTACTAATTTTGCCTGGACCAAAGTATTGGCGGGTTTAATTTTACTGAATTTAGCGCCATGTATTTTTGCAACAGTTTCCCAATCAGAAATATCATTGACATAAATTCGCGTACGCACGACATCATTTAATTTTCCACCTAATTTCAAAAGGGCTTCTTCAATTCTGTCAAGTATGAAGTGCATTTGTTTTTCAGGATCAGACTTGCCTATAATTCCATTTGGCCCAGTTGCAGTGGTGCCTGAAACAAAGATATGATTACCAACGCGCACAGCACGTGAAAATCCAGCAAGCTCTTCCCAAATGGTGCCGGTAGAAAATGTTTGCTTATTCAAATCAATTAATCCTCACTTCTTATGGTCTCAAATTTAGAAATTGCACTAAATGGATAAGGCAGCTAAATCCGCGGCTTTAAAGTATCTTGCCATTATTACTCGTGCATTGCCAGCCTAAAATATCAGGACCTTTACAGATAAATTTTCCATTGAATGTGACGTTGATCGAATACCATGGGAATCTTCTATTTTACAAAGCTAGTCGGATAGTTTTACCAATTGTTGGACGGTGGTGTTTTCTAAGGTGCGTGGAAGCAGAGCCTTCCTCATCTAAGATTATTATATCCGGCTGTTTGAGAAGCACATCGGATTATGGATGAATTTGCTTGACTATTAGAAGATTCACCATCACTATTGGTTTACTTAGAGGTATACTATGAAAATCACATCTCTTATTTTTGGGCTTATTTTAACGTTTTTAGCCTCATTGGCCTATGGAACAATACCCTCCCTCGCTGAACAAAATAAAAAAACTGTTCTAGAGTTTTACAACGCGGCACTTAATCAAAAAAATTTTGATTTGGCTTCTCAATATTTAGGAACGAGGTATACTCAACATAATCCCGCAGTGGCCGATGGACAAACGGGCTTAAAAAATTTCATTACTTTTTTAAAACTCAACTTTCCTCAATCCCACAGTGAAATTAAGAGAGTTTTTACTGATGGAAACTATGTTATTTTACAAGTGCACTCTGTGCGAGTACCTGGAACAAAAGGACGGGCGATCATTGATATTTTTAAACTAAAGAATGCTAAAATTGTTGAGCACTGGGATGTTATACAATCTATTCCCTCGAAGACGGCCAATACCAATGGGATGTTTTAAACTAATAGAGAAGCGGCAACTAGCCTGCGTTTAATCTTATTCTGGCAAAAAATATTCTTTAATTCCCAACTGCCATGGGAACACTGTCACATGCTCGATTTGTTTGATGTATTTTTCATTGCATAAACAAATCGCTTCCGAGTCAGGTAAATCTTTTGTGAGATCAATAAAAGACCGAAGGCTTTGCGGTGAAATCATTGTAGCACTTTTAATTTCAATGCAAAGTAGCGGTTTTCCAGGTCTTTCTACGATGAGGTCGATTTCTGCATCACTCGGAGTTCTAAGATAACTAAAACGAAATTCTCGATGATAATAGGCCGCTAATCGAAAACATTCCAAGATAATAAAGTGCTCAAATGCCATGCCATAAGCCATGGTTTGAGGAGCCAGAGGTATGGATGTTAAACGCGCTAATGCACGAACTACACCCGGATCAAAAAAATAAAATTTTGGCTTAAGGCTAAGTCGCTTTCGAAAAGAATTATGAAATGGCTCTAAAAAAAATCCAATCAACGTGTCTTCTAATATGCCGTAATAGGCTTTAACTGTTTTACTATCAACTCCTACGTCTCGCGCGATATTGGCATAATTCAGAATATTTCCATTGCATTGCGCGGCCACTTCGAGGAAACGTCGAAACGGATCGAGTTGTCGAACCGTTTGTTCTACTGCTATTTCCTCTTTCAAATAAGTATGCGCATAAGCCTGTAAAAAATCCTGCTTTTCACGATCCGATTCGCAGGTATAAATATTGGGTAATGATCCCCAGCGCAGCATCTGTTCTAAATGGGGTCGCGTGGAAGAACCGACAAAAGTGGCCGGTTTTTAAATTACTCCTGAAATTACATGGACTTGCGAAGCCGCTTTTCCAGCAGTTCGATCAGCCCATCAAAATCAATGCTGCCCTCCTGGTCTCTAAAATGATACCGGCCCGTGAAAAGGATATGCTGCCAAGCTACAGGTGATATCTTGCTCATCATCGTCTTGGCTTTTTTCTCGTCTACCGCCACATATAAGCGCTGGTACACCTTATCCAGGATCATCGCATTATAAGCGATGACGCAATTGGTTACCAATCTGGAGGCTTGAACGCTGGTCGCATTCGAAATAATTTTCCGCCCTTTAAAAGCGCCATCGAAAACCTTTCGGACCATCCGATGAAACTGGTGATAGGATTCCGTTCGGTTACGAGCCGTCTTTATTATTTTACGCTTGCTCTCATCGTTAATTAAATTCAGCACATGCGTACTTTTGAAAATTTTATTATACTCCCAAAACGCCGCTTGTAATCGGTTGTAACGCTTATGCGACGCTAATTTTCTAATAATCACCGCCTGAGTATTTTGCTGCAGTAAAAGCGACAATAAAATACGGATGATGCCGCGTTTTTCTGATTTTATGAGCGGCTTATTAATTTTACCGGATGGTTTTATCAGACCATGATATTGATCAGGATTATTTACAGAGTGAAGTTTTTCGGCCTCCATGCGAATATTCTTAATGCTCGGCATAAATTCAACATCAATTGAATCCAGCGTCACAAAACTGGTTTGATTAATGGAGTGCCCATCGCCCGTCATCATATCAATCGGGATATTCGTTTTATTGTTATAAATCACATCGTATAGGTGATGGCTTTCATGCTCGTTTGGACCGATGCATTTTGCGTTAATTGAAATGTGATTTCCGGTCAGCGAGTAAATCGAAATTCCCTTACAGGTCCCAAAATACTTTGAAGAATAACGCGATTGAATGGTGTGGCGACTGGTTGCGTATTTCTGACCATCTGCGTCTGAAACGATGGTGTTCTCGATCAGATCCCATGTGCGAGAGACCGGTAAACCATGAGTGAAATCACCAAAGCCATTGTTCACTAATTTTAAATTTTCTGCGTACATAAAATTTTCATCGATAGTGCGAAGATGATTGTAATCGATATTTGACATTTGCGACATTTTTTCTATGCCAAATCCAAAGGCTTCGGCCAATACGCAGGCGATTAATGCAAGTGGGCTGGGATGCCTGTGTTTTACATACTTGTCTTTTTGACTTTCAAATAATCCCCAAATTCTAAGGTAGTCCCCCATACATTTAAAAACATCGGCGATGTCCTTTTTCGGTAATTCATCAAAAAACGTGACTTTTTCCGACTCATCAGCATCATAGGTCAATTTCCAGGTCACGTTCCCTTTATCATCGGTCTCAATTTTAATGCTTTTATTTTTGCCCTCATCAATATTTTTATTCGTTTGATTCCAGGCCTCCTCTAAAGCTGATAAGGCTTGATCCAAGCGTCCATCGCAATAGACGGGAATCTTTTTATATCCGAGCTCTTCACAAATTTCCATGGCCTTATCCACCATCGAATCCGGAACTAAATCATAATCTAAATCGCAATACGAAACACTGTCATTGCAAAAAAGCCTACCCCGATCGAATTGATGGTACATTTTTTCATAAATATAAAACTCGAATCTCGTTGAGCTTATTTCTTCTGATTCACGAGTGGATTTTAATAATTCAAGCGCGGATTTTGGCATCTTATCGAGTAATGCCGAGGAAAGGGATTCCGGAAACTTTGAAAGAGGTTCTTCAGATATACAATAATCGCGTAGCGATTTAATTAATTGTGCAATTAAGGCATCTTTTTTATGAAAATCCACATCAACGGCCAGTAAAATGGGGCGGAAGTACATCGCAATGCGCCTAGCTTGAGACTCATAATATTTCCATTTCTCGGTTTTTTTATCAAAACCCACTCCCCAAATTAAATCAGCAATGGCTATTTGCTTTTCTTTGGATAAAATGTCGAATCCAAGCTGTCTATATTGTTCGCTGGTTAAATTGGGCTTAACCTCTTTGCTTGAAAACCAAATCAAAAATTCTCCTAGGTTTGGCATTTCAAGCATAAGTCCCTTTATAAATTCCGCCTCTTTTTCATCGGCATATTTTTTTCCTTCATTCAGGAACGCGCGTAGGTGATACATAAAGCTGGTGATCAGATTATCCATGAATTCTTGGTAGCGATTAAAAATAAAGCACAGCATGTGCAGCCAGCGCTGCGATTTTTTTAATTTTCGCACTCGGGATGGGGTGTACTCCTCCGCCAGCGAGCCATAATAGCGAACGGCATTATTGGAGAGCTGTAGCGAGGAAATCAGCGTTTTGCATAAGTGATATAATTCTTTAATTTGCTCCGCTTTTTTGACCTCGAGCTTTAGCGCACTATTTTTTCAAGTCGATCGCGTTCTGTTTTGAACACTTGCGTGAATAAATCTTGAATTGTTCGATAGGATAGGAACGTTATTTTCTCGTTTTCGAGGAAAATAAATAATTCGCGTAGGGTGTCATTTCCTTTGGGGTGAAGGCGAATGAGCTTCTCAAGCCGATCGATGATCGCTTCTTTAAGAGCATCGGACCACTCACGATAGCCGTACATTTTCAAAACATCGAATTTTTGTTCGCCATAATTCTCCTTCCATATAGCACCGCTGATTCGCCTTATCTTTTCAGATGAATAATGTTTTTTAAGAATGAAATTCACATCCACTTTGACTTCATCCAATGAGAACTTATAAAACTGCTGTATCGCCTTGAAGTAGCCCATTTGTAATATTAAAAATACTTTCGATTTAAGGCTTGTGTATTTTTTTAATAAATGGTGCTCTTCCCTATTGAGCGTAAAAAAATAGTCCCTTTCTTCATCGTTAAATTCCGGGCGAGAATACAGATCCGCAACTTCGGCATCAGTTAATAAATTCAGCCTTTCTTTATTGCTCATTTTCTACGGGGAAACTGTTTGGTAATACGTAATCGGAACGTTTCGGTGCCGCAGATATTTGTACAGCGTACTTTTTGAGATGGATAATTTTTTGCAGATATCCACCACCGATAATTTTTTTTCTTTATACAAGGTTTCTGCCGCACAGGCGGTGGCTTCAGAGGCTTTCGCTAATCCTCTGGGTCTGCCACCTCGACGTCCGCGCGCTCGTGCAGCGCTTAATCCCGCTTGTGTACGCTCACGAATTACATCGCGTTCAAATTCAGCAAGCGATGCGAAAATATTAAAAATTAATCGACCCTGTGGGTTGGTGGTGTCGATGGGATCATTTAAGCTGCATAGACCAATATTTTTTTCCATTAATTGCTGAACCAATTCAATTAAATTTTTAAGCGATCGACCTAGGCGATCTAATTTCCAAATAACGAGCACGTCGCCTGGACGCAGCTGCTTAATTAAATTATTTAAAATGGGGCGATCTACTTTAACGCCGCTGACCTTTTCTTCGTAAATTTTTTCGCAACACGCCTCTTCAAGGGCGATGACCTGCATATCGAGATTTTGCTCGCGTGTGCTAACCCTAGCATATCCAATTTTCATGACAAAACCTCCTGTATTTCGGTAGTGAGTTCGCGATACTTAAAAATCCACCAATTCAGTAGACTTTGATTTCAAAAACCAGTATCTTAAACCGAAAATGGGGCGTTTTGATACCTCTAAAATTCAATGCAGGTGGTCCAATTAAACGGTCGTTTTTTTGGACTGGCAAAATAGCCGTCAATAGAGCTAGACTTAACTGAAAAGGATGCGGCACAATTATGCCGACAGTACTGAGAATCAAGGGATATCGCTTTTTCTTCTTTAGTTTAGAAGGAAACGAACCACCCCATATCCATGTGGAATTTGGGGAGAAAGTGGCTAAATTCTGGCTGGACCCGGTGAACCTGGCTAGCTCTTATGGCTTTAGAAGCCATGACCTGACGGAAGTCAGGGCTATTGTGATTGAGAACCGTGTAAAATTTTTGGAGAAGTGGAATGAGCACTTTAGCAGTTAAATTTGATGATCATGCCATTGATGTGAGCTTTACCAAAACGTCTTTGCGCTTTGTATTGGCCGATGGTCGAGAAATATCAGCACCCCTGGAATGGTTTCCAAGCCTTCGCGATGCCGCTGATAGTGATCGTAATGACTGGCGTTTCATTGGTAATGGCATCGGCGTGCATTGGCCTAAGATCGACGAGGATATCGCTGTTAATACGCTAATGAGCGGTCACGATTGAGATCAACATAAACAAATGGGCACATTTGTCGGTTCTTCCACGCAACCACTAAAAACTTGAGGTTGTCATTAATTTTTTAAATATCTTCTCGATAATTCCAGCAGGTTTTTCACTTTGGTCTTTGCGATAAATCAGATGCCAAGCACTGTACACGAGAGGCTCTGATAAAGGAAAATACCTGATGTTCTCGATCTGCGATCTGAGTAAGCTCATTAAAAATGGGATTCCAATTCCCCAAACCGGTAAGTCATTCACTAACTTGATCGCATTTTTAGCAGAGTCCGTTTTTATCTGAGTCAGAGGAAGTGCATTTAAACGATAAAAATATCGCTTCATTTCAATGCCGAGTGTTAGTGCAGGAAGAAATTCCACATAACCCACTTGATGAGAAATCAAACTTTTTAATTCATCATTTTTTTTCAGCTTTTTCCTTAACCTATAATTATAGATACCGATAACGGGTTCTTGGTAAAGTAGGTGGCTAGTGAGATCAGGGTGACTTTCAGCAGACTTAGACGTGATGATAATATCTAATTCTCGATTTAATAGCTTTTCATACAAAATAGACGATTTATTAGATTCTATGTAAGCGTTTGGGCAAGTACATGCCCTCAAAAGACTTTTAGAGTTCAATAAATTGTGGCAATAACTTTCGGTAATCCTCGTCGGATTTACAGCTTCGAATACGATTTAACATCGCACAAAAATATTTATAAGGCTCCACTCCGTTCGCCTTGCACGTTTCAATCAAAGAATAAAAAATTGCACCCGCTTTCGCACCTGCTGAACTTCCAGAAAACAGCCAATTTTTCCTGCCAAGAGCAAAGGGTCGAATGGCATTTTCAATAAGATTATTATCGATTTCAATTCGACCGTCTTTTAAATAATTCGTCAACTCATTCCAATTTGTTAAACAATAACGGATAGCCTTTCCTATTTTTCCTTGATCGGATGTTTTAACAAGATGATGATCAAGCCACTGTTTAAATGCCTCTAATATTGGGACCGATTTTTCCTTTCGAATTTCATGGCGCCTTTCTAATGAAAAATTATTTTCGCGAGCTTCTTTTTCAATAGCATATAATTTTCGATAAAATTTGAGCGCTTCCACAGCAAGCCCAGGTGTTTTTGAAAGCTTCGCTAACTCAGCAAATGGACGTCGAGCATGAGCATGGCAACCCACGCGTATAATTTTTTTCTCGTCATTTGCCCAGAGGTAACCTGAATAAGCATCGCTTTGTAAATATCCTTTAAAATCGGTTAGAAATTTCTTGGCATGAGCTCCAGCCCGGGTTTCTTGATATTCGTAAACGACACAAATTTTTTCGCCGCCACCACGATAACACCACATGTAAGATTTCGCTGTGTTTTCTCGACCTTTTTCATTAAGCACTTGCACAGTAGTTTCGTCGGCTTGCGCGTAATCATAAGCAATAATTAATTTTTGAAGCCATTTTACGAGTGGCTCGCATAATTCCGATGTTTTTAAAATCCATCCGCATAGACTGCTTCTCGGCATTTCCACCCCTATGCGAGACCAAATGGATTCCTGTCGATACAACGGAATATGATCACAATATTTTGTAATAATAGTGTTGGCCACTAATTCTGGAGTAGCTATGCTTTTCGGGAGAAGCAATAAAGGCATCGGTGCAATTTTGACATTTTCTTCGCAAGGTTTGCAGGCATATTTTGGTCTAACGTGCTGGATAACGCTAATTTTTGCTGGGATATATTTTAATTGCTCACTAATTTCTTCGCCAATCCGCACCAAATGTTCGCCACAATGGCAGATTTCTTCTTCGTCCTTAAGGTCATGTAGAATAATTTCGCGAGGCAAAAATTCGGGAAGGGGCGTCCGAATAGGATGTTTTTTACGCTTATGCGATTGAACCTCAACTTCTTCAGCAAGCTGCTCTTTTACAGCCTCAGGTAATTCGGTTCCAGGCTCATCAAAAAAATCCGTTTGGAAAATATTTTTCTCAGACGATGGTGCAAAACGTTCTTGCTTGGCTAAACGAAGCGCTTCAACTAACTGCTCATATTTTTTCTTATAGTCTTTCAGTTGCTCGTATTTCTTCTTATAGTCTTCCAACTGTTCGTACTTTTCTTTGTATTCACTTAATTCAATGATCATTTCGCGCAACAAATCAGGTGAATCGGGCAGGTTTTGAATATCAATTTTCATTCGCGTAATATATCAGATGATCCTAATTTTTTCGAGATTTTTATTCAAAAAATTTAGCTAAAATTCGCGATTTGACTGGGCTCCATAGCCTCGAGCCGAGAATACTTATCGCTCGCTAAAAGCCAATTAAAATGTTCTCGAGTCATTTCTATTTGTCCATGGGCATCTTTCAGAAAAACAAAACGCCCCTTCTCAAGTCGTCTATACCAAAGCGTAAAGCAATTAGTTTCATAGTATAAAGCTTTTAATTTATTCCCGCTTCTGCTTCGAAATAGGAATAAATTTCCATCCGTAGGATTCATTTTTAAAACGTCAGAGACCAGGATACAAAGTGTATCGATGGATTTTCTCATGTCTACCGGCTCTGTATAAAAATATATTTTCAGATCATTTGGCATCAGCATAATAAAAGTGTCCTCACCAATTCTTTAACTTGATTTATTTCCACGTTGCAGGGGAATAAGCACTGAAATCCATTCGGCAACACCACGCGAATTTCTTGTGGACTAGATAGTTTTGAGACATTTACCGGTGAAAAGGTGCCCGTAGAGTTTGGGTGCTTTTGCTTTCGAAAAATATTTTGATAATAAGCGAAATTCGAGAAGGGTATATTTTGATTTTTGCAAAATGCTTGGCGAGATAGCCCGCTTATTTCTTGCTCTTTGAGAATGGCTTTCCAACGCTCGCGCTTTTCTTCATTAATCTTTGGCATTAATTTGCTCCTTGTTATTTTCGGAGCGAATAGCATGCGGGGATTTAATTAGCTTTGGTAGATGTAATTGGCTGAACGCTTACAGTACACTCGTCAGTGGTGTTGTTGCAATTGGGCAATGGCAAACTCCTACTCCGAATATCTGCTTATTACTGTTGGGAATAGGTGTTTTTGGAACACTTTATCAAGTGTTTGCCACATGCGCTTATGTCACCGCACCGGTGCGACTGATATCGCCCTTACTATTTTTTATGGTTATTTTTGGCGGTCTATT
This sequence comes from uncultured Gammaproteobacteria bacterium, assembly GCA_963711375.1. GTDB lineage: Bacteria > Pseudomonadota > Gammaproteobacteria > Coxiellales > Coxiellaceae > CAVQDV01. Next base: position 89,346 of record CAVQDV010000002.1, on the reverse strand, counting down.
AGATTGGATTATTTGGGATCATGTTCCCAGTGAAGTCACCTCAATTGGAGCCATAATTATTGTGATAGGCTCAACCATAACCATTTATTTCGGAAAAAAATCACTATAGAGCGCATCGTTTCTTGCCTTCAGGCTGCAAAGGCACATGATTCACTTGCGATCCGGTAAGGTATCCTATGAGAAGACCGCTAAGGTGTACCAGCGATTGTGCGCGGCAGTAGGCGAGAATGAGCAAGATATCGCCAGTAGCTTGGCAGCATATCCTTTTCACGGGCCGGTATCATTTTAGAGACCAGGAAGGCAGCATTGATTTTGATGGGCTGATAGAACTGCTGGAAAAGCGGCTTCGCAAGTCCATGTAATTTTAGGAGTAATTTAAAAACCGGCCACTTTTGTCGGTTCTTCCACAGAACCCCAATCAGAGAGTCCCAAGCAGTGTCATTCGAGGTAAATATTCTCCAGAAGTAGAAGTAAACAATGAATAGTATTCAAATTTAGGCAACTTCTGTCGATTATAGCTCAATACAGGGCTATACACCAAAGAAGTAGGAGTTGCTTCCTTCAGGAGGAAATGTTTCATGTTACGTACCGCGATATTTTCCGTGGATCGTTCAGGGCTACCGACTGACTAATCCCAAGGCAAATGAGATCAGTTAATTACTGCTAAAAACGGCAGAAAATTAAACAATTTTTACCGACAAACATTGACATTTGGCTGCTGCTATGTTGAAATCATAGCACTTAGTGCTATACTCAAATCAGGGGCCTTCGTGCGCATATTCAAAATCAGACTATTCGACCGGTGGGCCCGTAAAGAGGGTGTGTCTGATAAGGTATTGATGGACGCTGTTCAGGAAATGGAGCAGGGGCTTTTTGAGGCAAACCTCGGGGGCAATGTTTATAAAAAACGGCTGCCTTTGCTGGGAAGAGGCAAGCGCGGTGGTGCGCGAACGGTTCTTGCCTATGCGACGGCCGAAAAAGCATTCTTTATATTTGGTTATGCCAAAAATGTAAAAGAAAATTTGAGCGGAGAAGAATTAAAGGCAGCGAAATTATTGGCGAATGAGATGTTGCATTATACAGAGGTAAAGCTCAAAATTTTGCTTAAAGAGAATAAATTGATCGAGGTAAAACATCATGAGTAAAAGTTTAGCAGAAGTTATCCACGAAACTGCAAAAGATTTCTATGAATCAGGCGTCATGGATGAACAAACGATGCGCGAGTTTGACGCCATGTGCTTACCGCCCATAAAACATTTCACACCCACGCAAATTAGGCGGATTCGTAAACGCAATAAAGCAAGCCAAGCGGTATTTGCTGCTTATTTGAATACGAGCCCATCAACAATTCAGAAATGGGAACAAGGACAAAAAAAGCCGGGTGGACTGGCACTCAAGCTCCTGAATTTAGTTGATCGGAATGGACTTGAACTGTTAGCCGCCTAATATGGGCTCGTTTTTTTCTCTTGCCTCACATCCGTAACACTGAATCTTTTTTATCTTCAGAATCTGACAATTTCCTTTTTGTTAATTTTCCTTGAAAACCAATGTAAGTATCGTAATGGGCTGTAATCAAATCATCATCCGGCGGAAATATTCCTTTTTCAGAGAGCCACACCCCAACGCGCTCTGGCATGCTTAACTCCAACAATGATCCATAAATCGTTTCTTCTGCTGGAAGACCACAGCTTGGATAGAAATGCATTGCGCCTTTATTTAATTTTCTTGTGTATAATTCCAGGCCTGTGGAATGGGGATAACGTTTCATTACTTCTTCCAACATCCGACGACCCAGGCCCTCGCCTTGAAAACCAGGCGACATATTCACCCAACGCAAATTTACGCGTCCCGATTTATAATTTTGAACGCAGGATATAAAAGCAATCGGCCGATCATGTAAACGGGCTAGAACATACTGAATTGGAAACCCACCTTCTAATCCCGCCTGTTCAATTGCAGCCTTTTCTCCATTGTAGGAATCCTCAAAGTAATAAATCAATGTCAATAGATGCTTTATGTATTGGAGAATACTCTCGGCTTTTTTCATCGTGTCGTTCTTCAAACAGGAGGACAAGATTTTTTCATCTTCTTCAAAATTAATTTTGTAAAAATATTGGAGCGGTGAAAATATATCCACCGTTAAGGCTTCAAAACCAAAATCTTTGGCTTTTTTTATCGACTTATCGATGACCACTTGCGCTCGATTTTTCCATTGATCATCCATTTCTAATGGGTCTTCGCCAGTCTGCCCGTCTTTGTAAATATAGGCATAAGCATTAACATAAGCGGCAATAAAAAATCTCCTGATAATCTGCCAATCTGTTTTGTTTGCGTTGTTCCACGTAAACTCAAAATTGCGTGATGCTGAAAAGAAAAATCTCATATAAGCCTCCATAACCTTGGGTAACCCAAGGAGCCGCATGGGAAGTAAAAACCAATCATCGCAAAAAGGCAAGATTTAATGAACCCATTGGCCAAAGTTTGAGTGAAAAATGTGCTTTAGCTCGGTAACTTTGATAAAATTTGGCGATCCAGGGCTAGTCGGGTACTAGCGAGACTGCGACTAAGTAGAAAATACGGATAGGTCAAAGATAAATTCTATGTTAGGTTTTTGCGCAATAGATAACCGTAATGCTAAGGAGGTTTGATAAAGGAAATGAGACTTTTTAAAAATTTTGATAACACTAAAAATCCAGTTTCGATCGAGATTAGTGGATTCGAAATTTATCTTTGGAGGTCTAATTCAGATCATATTTTTACTGCCGGAAAAAATTTTTGCGGAGGGCATGGAAGTGGAAATACTGAAGCACATAAGGATTTTTTTCGAGCACCCTTGCCTGGATTTTTAAAAGACATATGTGTTAAAGCTAGCTTCACACACGTTGCGGTTTATGGGATCGATGCAAACAATAAACCGGCTCTGGCGACAGCTGGGCTTAACACTGAAGGCGCACTAGGACGTTCAATGCAAACAAAAATTGAAGAAAATCAAGATATTTTTGGGCCTTGTTTTGAGTGGGTAAATTTACCGGATTTAGTGCGGATTATCAATGTTACTCTTGGACACCAAACCACTATTATTCATGGAATTAATAGAGAAGGAAAAGATATCATACTAGGGGTTGGCCTTAGGAATCATGCTCAACTGGGATTATTAGAAACAGGCCCGCCCTTTGATCAATTTAAACTTTTCCAAATCCCAAAAGAATTTGCAAGCATTATTCAGGTTGCCGCAGAAGGATCGCTTACTTTTATTTTGGGAAAAAATGCAAAAGGAAAATTTATTTTGACTGCTACAGGAGAAGACGATTATCAGGGCTTAATTCTAGAAATTCCAGATGAATTTTTTAATATTAAGAAAATTTTAAGTGGAAACCATGTTGGCATTTTGCTGGGTGAAAAGCCAGATGGATCACCCATACTTGCCATTTGCCGTCCTAGAAATTTTCAAGAAACATTTATTTTCATGCCAATTCCTCAATTTACCAAAATCAGATCTATTTCACTAAAAAACGAATTATACCTACAAATTATCGGGGAAAATAAATATTCGGAACCCTTATTTGCCGAAACTACCCGAGGGCTGCTCCTTAATGAGATTCACTCAATTTATAATGCGGAAAAAAGTATTACTTTTGTTGAAACACCAAAAGATTTAAAAGAAATTTATCAGGTTTTTGGTGGGGCAAATTTTGAATTACTTGTTGAAAAAAATACAGACTCTTTTTCTTTTTTTGGACGAGGTGAAAGTCAGCATGGCTTGAAGTTCGATAATTCTTCAGAATTTAAAAAAATTCAACTGCCCGAATGCTTCCAAGAAGCGCCAACATCATCTATGGTATTAAAATAAAAAAGATAAATTGATGCAATCATCTGAGTCAGTGGGTTTTTAAAGATATGAAATGGCTTGCAAAATGCCACCACCAAATTAAAACATAAAGTCCAGTAGTAAAATCTACTGGACTTTTTCGATTGAATGGGCCCGCGAATTCAACCTCTAAGTGCAACTGCCATCGCTAAAAAGTCGAGTAGCCACTCCCCATTGCTGAGGAGCAAATGAAAGTCACTCAAAACATCGTAGAAACGCAGTTGGAAACCGTGGATAAGCTTTCGGAGACAGTTCAAAATCAAGCCGTAATGGCAGCGCAACTCAGCAATGAAATTGAGGTACTTAAAGCAACCGTGCAAAATCAAGCGGCATTAGCTGCTGATCTACATCAAACCAAGCAAGTTCTAGCGGCACTTTGTCAGGCCTTGGGAGTTACTTTTTCTCCAGCTCCTGCAGCAGGCTTAATAGAGTCCCAGGCTGATGTGCGTGATTTAAGCCAGCTTTTTGCTCGACTCCCCGCACCCGAGGAAAGGGGAATTTCTGGTGCCGCGGTGCCGGCCGTAGCCGAATTTATAAATAGAGTTAATTTATGATGACTCTTGAGATGATATTAATATAAGTGATTTAGATTTTCCTAGCATACCGCATATTGCTTCTTTTTTGTTGTCAGAGGAGCGTGGAGATTAAGATTGCTGAATCAATTTTTTAAATAAGATCACATGAAAGCCCATGAAATCCTTGAAAGGGTCGAGGATTTGTCCTAGAATTTGGCACTATTAAGTATATTAGACTTTAACTTGTTAAGAGGCCCGGGATGAGAATTCAAAAGAATCTGATTAATAATACGGATTTCGAGCACAATTACACCCACCAAGCGAAACAGCTCTATGGGAAACCTATGGGAACGTACTTTTTTATGCATCTCACAAATGGAAAACTTGCACTTGTTGTTTCTGCAGGCGGCACTCAAATTGGAATTGTACCTTTAGAACAGAAGGGTAATGGTGAGATCGAAATTGAATTGGCAAAAGGCAAGCAAAGTTTCAAATCAGAAGATGAATTTATTAATGTTGGGAAAACAAAGGGCTTTAATTGTGTCTCATTTCCCAATAAAGTTATTAAATTAAGTTTTGCTATCAGTGAACTTAATCAAACCGTTAAGCCACTTAAATATATAGCGGGATTATTTATTTCATCTACCCCAAGCTTGAACCAAAAAATTTGGGAATCAGAAGATGGTATTATTCCAGAAGAATTAGAGGATTATATTTTTGATTTTGAGGAACAACAAAGGGCTGCTCGAGTATTAGAAAAAGATCCAAAATTTAAAATATGAATGAAAACAAGCTTTATCTATTTTGTGCTAATTTACAGCCCATTTGGGCGCTTGAGCTCATTATCGCTTGAATTTTTTCCCCTAATTTTAACTGAAAGAAGAGAATTATGCGTCCAATGAAAAAGATTAAAATAGCTATCGTTGGTGCCGGCGGTAAAATTGGGAAAAGAGTGTTGGAAGCGCTCTGGGGGCAAGCGAGTGAATTTCCAAATATTGAACAGGTTGTGGCTTTAAATACTTTGCCAAGAAATATTTTTGGATTTTTTTTAGATTACAGTGTGGCAAACTCCGAAAAAATGTTTGGAAATCCTGGGCAATCGCCTATAAAAACAATTTTGACAGATAAACCTGAGATGCTTGAAGCTTCGGATGTAATTTTTATTACTGCTGGATTATGGCCAGATGAAGCAACAAAAGATGAATTAGCGTTAAAAGATAACACAGGAAGGCTAGTACAATCAGTCGTTAATTTTCCTATGATTAAAAATATCTGTGGGAATATAGCTAAATTTGCTCCCAATGCTGTTGTGTATATGATCACTAATCAAGTGGATATGATGACAGAGCTTGCAAGAAGAGAACTGCCTAAGCATAAGGTTGTTGGAATTGGCGGCCATATTGATACGATGCGATTTAAATATTTATTAGCGAATCGTATTTTTTGTGATGGAAATATTGATCCAAAAAGAATTGAGGCACATATTGTTGGTTTTCACAATAATCATCTGTTTTTATTAAAAAGTACTTTAAGAATTGACGGAAAAATCCCTAATTGGGATGAATCCCTTTTTGAAGCTGTTGAAAAAGCAATAGAAGAAACCCGCTCTTTTGGTAAAACTGTATCTGACTTACAACGTAATCCAAAATATCCTGGGATGGACTCGGGTTCTTCTCATGTGCCTGCAAAAGCGGTGACGGATGTTATTCAAGCAATTTGCACAGAAATTCCATTAATAGCAGCATTTAATATTCTATTAGATGAAGGTATTGCATCGCGATATGGTGTGAAAGCTCAAACAGCATTGAGCATCCCTGTTATCATTAGGGGCCTGGAAGTGGCACCATTTTATTTCGAAAATTTTAACGTATTGGCTTTAGAGCAAGAAAAATTAAAATTAGCGCAAACGGAATTGAGTCAGAATATGAATGCACTATTTGCATTACATGTGGATCGCCCTCTAATGCCCGAATCATCACAAAATAATACCGAAATTACCATTGATTCAACCCGGATGATTGCTTTGCCTCATCCTGGGCGATTTTAAGAAAATCGATACTATTGTGTTTCTGTAAACCTTATTATTGGGTCGGCGCACATATTCGGCGGAAAGTTTCACTCGTTTGGGCTAAACAGGCTTTATGGGCAATATCTTAGCTAATCATGGGCTCCGGTTAACGCTTGGGCCCTATTTTTTGCGTCTAATCACGGTTTAGGGCGCATTTGTTTCATTCTACTGATTCTTTGTTGGGTAATTTTTGCAACACTAGGCCCGCCGCATTTTCTTCAAAACGTTGGGCGGCTTCAATATATTCCATGACGGTACCGACTTGCTTCCAGCGACCTTGGCGCATAATCGCGGGCAAAGAAACGCCATCTCGGCTGGCGGTGGTCGCTAATCCTCTGCGCAGGCTGTGGCTACTAAAATTTATTGCGTCTTCAATTCCAGCTACACGTGCGTGTTTTTTTAGAATTTCATTTACGGATGCATCGGCTATATTATCGTCACTTAATAAATTTTTGATCATATCCACCAAAATAGGCGGATACCCAAATGAATTATTCGCTTTAACGTCGTTGTATAATTGTATCAGGATGTCTTTTTTATTTTCCGGAGATTTAGACTTTTTATACATTTGCTTTAGGACGGATTTTTTTTGTTCTGGCGTTAATGGCGTATTTTTTCGCTGTGCCTGTGCGGGTCTTCGCATTGTTGCTCCTTAATAAATGGGTTCATTATTCGCACTCTTGGACCTCTTAGATTTTATAATAAAAATGTGAATAAAATATGACAAAAACAGAGGAAATTCATTCGCTTGTCCCCAGAGTGCTTCCAACACTCTTTTCCCAATTTTACCACCGGCACCAACGATAGCTATTTTAATTTTTTTCACTGGGCGCATAATTCTCTCCGTTCCCTTATCAAAAATTTCTGGACCTCTTGCGTCACCACGCTATAAGAATTCTGGCTCGGCGGGTGGAAGGGCTTTTTCAGAACCTGGTAATGCATGACCAGGAGCGGCAAAAAAAGCAGCATAGAAACGGCATCGAGACAGGATTTGGGTTCCAGATTCCGCTGTTTCTAGGGCATTCTCGAAGGAAGGTAGCAATCACCTAGATATTTTAGTAAAATTCAACGAATTTGATTCGGCTTACATAAGAACCAGAAATTATTTGTGTTTAATTATTGAGGAACCCCCATGAGACAGCTCGCCTTAGCACTTTCTAATGAACATGTTAGCTCAATTATAGCTTCAGAGACGAGCCATCTTCCGGGCCTCGTTATGATTGGATTTTCGCCTTCTAATGCATCAGTTTCTCGAAAAAGTGATTTCATCGATTTTGCTAATAGCACTTTTGAGGATGTAAGAATTGAAAAAGGTTTCGTTATTATTATTGACATCCAAAATTTGAGAATTATAACCGATAAATTAATTCAACTTTGTGAAATTGAGGCTGGCGATAGGTCAACAATAGCCGAGCTTAATCGTAAAATTGATGCTTTGGTAGCGCAACGTAATAAATTGGATTATGGCATAACCAATGCGCAAGTTGACATTATTATATCAGTCGCAGAAATTTATATAGATGATATTTTAGATAAATCCAAAAATGATCATAATATTACAACACTTTTATTTTGCAGTGCATTCTCTCTAAATTTATATCGTGAAAAGTTACAACAATTTTTCTTTAAACATGAAATTTGTGTAGAAGTTTTAGATTCCATTGAAGCATTATGGAAAATCTGTCAAGGGCAAGCTAATTTAGAATCAACATTGCTTCGAATGAGCGAAAAAATGCCGGATTTGTCGTCAATTCGAAATATTGTTCATAAAAATTGTGAAAGAAAGCTTCTTCACAAATACGAAAAAATATCTGATGTTGATCAGGTTTATATGTTGATTAGCTTGGCACTTTTTTGTCCGTTCAATCAAACTCTAAATCCCTTTGAAAATGTAAAACAGTTAATTTACAATGCAATTAATGAAATTAGACGATCTGTTAATACAACTCTTTTTTTTGAAGGTGGGTGGGGATTGAATGGTATAGATTTATTTATCACAAATGCTTTTGCTGCAATGCAAATTGTGACGAATGCTGGCGCTGATTTTAATCGTATCAATGGCATTCGATCACACTTTCCGAGCTCTCCAGTCTTAGCCGATATATATAAAAGGTTAGAAGATATTTGGCTAAAGCCAAAAGAACCAGTCACTAAATCAAAACAAGATGAATTGCAAGCGCTCATATTGGCAAATGATCAGGATGTAGTGAAAAATTTCATCGCACAGAATCAGGAGATTTCTGTGTGGATCAACCATCATTGTACTAACGGACATACAATATTTATTACTGCCACTTTATCAAGTTCAGTTGAAGTCATGCAGATGTTATTAAATGCCGGAGCTAACGTTAATATTCCAAATATGCAAAAATGGCAAGAAAGGCTAGCCTGGGGTTTTTTTCCAATATCTGCCGTAATTAATAATGGTAATTATGACAAATTAAAACTGTTGTTAGAAAATAATGCGGATCTTATAGCCATTTGTGGTTTACGGAAATTTCGTTCAGATCGACTTTATCTATACAAAGCTGAAGGAGCTACGGCATTAACTTTAGCGTTAGATAATTATCGAGAAAATCCCTCTAAAAATAATGCAAAAATTGTTAAATTGTTGCTTCAATATGGCGCAGGCACAGGACATAAATTTGAATTTATTTTTCCAGAGATTTTGCAAGGTAAAGTTGCGATTGGTGCAACATTACCTCAAAATTGCAATGTGCACATGATTACCACGGTTCGTGACTTTATATTAAAAATTCGCGAAACGGATTACCCTCATTGGAATATGATTTTCAAAAATTTAGTAAGAAATCCAATATTAATTAATAACAAACAACTGCAACTATTAGTGGCACAAGTTGGTCAGGAGGCCCAGCCACTCGTTCCAAGTACAACGCTCTCAGCTGTCCAAATAACTTTTAGATTTCACCAAAGGCTTGAGTGTAGGGCAGTTCATATTGCTACAAATAGATATGCTGATTTTAAGGCTTTTTTTGATGCAATTACGAATCGAAATTATGGAAAAGCTTTACGCTGTGCATGTACCAGTAAAGATCCAGTTGCATTGGAACTATCAGAATTAATACTGGAATATAAAGATAAATTAACAATTGATATCAATGAAACAGCCGGTGCGGATAAAGTAAACGCCTTGCATATTGCTGCAGGAAAAGGAAATAAACTGGCTTATGACCTTCTGATTGCTAATGGAGCGAATGATTCTATTAAGGCCGGCAATGGATTAACTGCTAGTGAAATTCTGGAGAATAACCTTTCCAAGAAATCTTCATCAAAATTAGGGCATGTTGAGAAAAAGTAAATGCCTGATCTTTAGTTGCGGCATTAAAATGGGCTTAGATCAAATATTATACCACATTAACCAAAAGTCACTAAAAAAATTATCGGATTTCCTATGGGTTACATTGGCGCGATTCGAAGTTCTAACTTGGCGTTCTTTAGGAATTTTTCAGAATAGAGACAAAATTTACCCCCTGGAAATGAAAATTAGAATTGCTGTATAATGCCCTTAGCGAAAAAGGTCGATATTTTTAAAATGTGGGGAAAAATGGACCACTGCTTTCGGCGATAGGGCTGGGTTGCATGGGAATGTCGCTGGGATATGGGCCTGGTAATGACAGCGCTCGATGCTGTTGGGCCGCATGAAATTTTATGTCGATTGCCAGAGGTAAATAATTAATGATCACGATACGAGAACCACAATTAGAAGATGAATCCCAATTTTTAGAGGCAGCTTTGCGCAGCCTAGATTTGCATTTTCCTTGGGTAAAGGCTCCGACAAGCTCTGAAGAATTTCAAAAATATATTCAAAAATCGAAAATCGAAGGTGAAAGAAGTTTTGTCCTGTTAAAAGAAGGGAAAATAGCAGGCGTTTTTACCATTAGTAATATTATTATTCGGGAAGCATTTCAAAGCGCTTTCCTGGGATTTTATGCATTTTCAGGTTTTCAAAATCAAGGGCTGATGAGCGAAGGATTAAAGCTTGTTTTAAAATACGCTTTTGAAGTGTTGAAACTGCATCGAATTGAAGCCAATATTCAGCCGGAAAATAAAAATTCAATTCATCTGGTCAAACGAAATAAATTTCATTATGAAGGTTTTGCTCCTCGCTATTTAAAAATTCAGGGAGTTTGGTGCGGACATGAACATTGGGCAATCACCTATGAGGATTATATTCGCGATAATCCTGATCTCCTCGAAAAAGATTGCATCGAACTCATGCCCTATAATTCCGAATGGCCTGAGCAAGCAGAACAAGAAATCGATACAATTCGACAGACTTTTCCGACGGAATTTATTTTAGACATCGAACATGTGGGTAGTACGGCGGTTCCAGGCCTATCGGCAAAACCCATTATTGATCTTCAAATGGCTGTACAATCTATAGCAATCGCCAAATTAATAGCAGTTCCAATTTTACAAAAAATGGGATATGAATTTTGGTCTGAAAATCCCGATGAAACTCGATTATTTTTTGTGAAAGAAATGCCGCCTTATGGTGAGGGTAGAACGCATCATGTTCATATTGTTTTACCCGATTCTCATCACTGGAAAGACAAATTACTCTTTCGCAATTATTTGCGCGCTCATCCAGAAACGGCTCGACAATACGAAACTATAAAGAAAAGCTTGGCCAAAAACCATCAATATGACCGAGAAAAATATACCGATGCCAAAAAGGATTTCATCAGTGATATTTTAAATAAAAAAATAATGCGGTAAATTATTTTAAAATTAAACCAGAAAATGAATTCTTTATTCTCTCACTACGAATGTTTTGAACAATACGGTTAATGAATATTCAAAATATAGGGGGACCGAAGGATTAGCCTTCACCCTAGATATTTTTATTATCGATTCTAAATATTTAGGCAATGGGCTAGCAGCTGATGTGATTATTGACTTTAATATAATTACATAAAAATATTAATTAATATTGGAAGGGTTATTTACGGCTTTTTGAAATGCTGACGAATAATTCAAAGAGTTAACCAACGATTCTTGCACTGTGCGCTAGATTCTCCACATTATCATTCAGTTTGACAGATTTGGCTTAATAACCTGTCATTTACATTGACAGAAAAGGCTTCATATCCTATCATTGCCAATGATAGGAGACCGAAATGTTCGATAAACAACTGCTAAAGAGCCTTATATTAGAGCAGAAAAAGGACTTAATGGCCGAAGATAGTGGCGTACAGCGCGATAAGTACGCCGAGCTAATAACGCATCTGCCCATCCCCCATGCGCTTGTCATCACAGGGCTAAGACGCGCCGGAAAATCCACACTTCTGCTGCAGCTCATCAGAAATGAATACAACTGGGACGTCTATTATTTTAACCTCGAGGATGAACGGCTAGTCGGTTTTACCGTACAAGATTTTAATGCGCTGCATGAAATCATGATAGAGCTGTATGGCGAACGATCCATATTTTTCCTCGATGAAATCCAGAATATCCCTGAATGGGAACGTTTCGTACGAAGACTTCAGAAGGGAAAATTTAAATTTGTTATCACCGGGTCTAATGCCTCATTGCTCAGCAAGGAATTGGGAACTAAATTAACCGGGCGACACATTCAGGTTGAATTATTTCCCTACTCTTTTAAAGAATTCCTAAATTATCATCAGATGAAATACAACGAAAATAGTTTTTTAATCACGAGTGAGCGCGCTCTTCTAAAAAAACAATTCAATGAATATATGCAGTTTGGAGGGATACCAGAATATGTCACGTATCGATTGCCCCATATTTTGACGACACTTTACGAAAATATAATATACAAAGATATTATTGTCCGATATGAAATCCACGCCATTCGTCCATTTCGTGAATTAGCCCTGTATTTGATAAGTAACATTGGCACTTTAATTTCCTACACCAAGCTTAAAAATGTATTGAATTTAGGAAGTGTAAATACCGTAAAAAATTACATCCATTATTTAGAAAATTCCTATTTAATTCTCGCTATTGACAGCTATGCGTATTCCATTTTGCAGCAGACCATTTCGCAAAAAAAAGTGTATGCCATTGACACAGGCCTCGTACATGCGATGAGCATCCAATTTAGTAGAAATACAGAAAAATACTTGGAAAATGTCGTATTTTTAGAATTACGGCGTCGCTACGAGCTTATTTTTTATTATCGTACAGCGAATAATCTCGAAATTGATTTTCTTGTACAAGAAGGAAAAAAAATTACTCATCTCATACAAGTCTGCGAATCAGTAACCAATGAAAAAACGCGCCAACGCGAATTAACAGCACTCACGACAGCAATGACCGAACTCGGCATTAAAAATGGCCTAATTTTGACGCTGAATGAGACTGAAACTATTGTGCTTTCGCAACATCAAACGGTGACGGTCTTGCCAGTGTATCAGTGGTTGCTGACGTGAATTCACATTTTGGGTCAAATTACATATTTGCCCCTTTTCTGTATCAGCCAAACTCAACATGGCTATCACAAACTGATTTAAAAATATTTTTCGCCGATCTACTTTGCAATTTCCCCGCATGTTTACCCAATTTCCTTAATTTAATCTACAAAATTCTATAGCCCGGGAACCCACGTAGAAGCAGCATTTGCGTCAGAATTTGCCACAGACGTATTATTTGAAAACGCCTTACCCCATGCTTCTGCTTGCTGAAGTTTTGAAATCATGCGGCTACCTATCACAAGGAATCCATTGGCCTCTACTTTCGGCCATCCATACAAATTATGTAATACATATAGGTCGTGATCGTTTTCACGGACCCAGCTTTGATAGGTTTTCAAAGGCTCTGGAGTGTTCTGGTCTCGTATGGTTTCAAGTGCGGCACGTTCTTTTTGTCTGTCTGTAAATAATCTCATCGATCCTCCATTAGTAAAAGAATATTAACGCTGCTTTTGACAGTTGATGTGGTTTTACCACGTTCCCATTTATCGATCAATATTTTATGCATTGATTATGCCGATAACTATCTGCATTTCAACCTATTGTTCTTTGCAATTGCTTCACCGCCCCATCTAGCTGGGATTTTTCTTGGGCGAGAAACAGCTGCAAACGACAACAAAATTTGCTCCCAATCGCAAAACAGCGGTTTGGTAAAAGCAACTTGCAATTGGTATTAAGTGGCGATCGCTGATGACTTTTGGCAAACCATGTCCAACCAATATCCAGTTTCTTTTCAGCAAGACTGATTTTGCAATAAATTAAGGGCACAAGAGTACAAAAATTATTTGTCAGCATGTTAAGCCCAAGATCACTGAGTTTAATCATGGGCCTTTTCTTGTTAAAATCTTCATTTTTATGCCACTAAATTATGCAGATTTATCAGGGTTGGAAATATCGCATGTGTTATTCTTTACGTCAAGGGTCCTCATTTTCCAAATACTTTCCCCCTGAATTCCTCTTTTTTCTCTTGGCCAGTTTTCTTAGCCTTTAAGATTTCTTCTTCCATTTCATTTTTATGAATGAATAAATGATCGTCCGGAGCGCTAAATTTTCCAAGAATTTTTAAGGAATTCCCCTTATAAATACTCCACATCAATAAATCACAATCTGTAAACTTGGGCGGTAGACGAAGTTCCTCTGGAATAAGATTTATCAGCACATTTTTATATTCATTTTCATCTTTATATTCTTCTAAAGAAGCCTTGCGATTTTCGAGTGCCTCCTCTAATGGTGGTGGTTTAAAAAATACATTCCTATTAGAGCACCACTTGTCGTTCACGGGAGTAACTTTTTCCATCACATAGGCTGCTTGCAACGCAGCGATCATAGACATACTACAAGAAAAACCTCGTTCATCTTTGAGATTTTCTTTAGGTCTTATAGGACTTACCTCCCTTCTCTGCGCATACTTGATAGCGTCTTCAATACGAAAAAGTTTAGCGCATTCAGAAAGAGCATGGCTGATTTTTTCAACAGGCATCTCATTCATATTAGGGCAAGTTTTCGTTTCAGGATTAAATTCAGTGTTATAAAATTCACTAAGCTTATTACATAAATTGTTGAAGCGTTTAAAATCATATGAAACGGCCCAAGAAACCCAATTTACAAGAATCGCGAGAAAATTTTTGCGAATCTTTTCATCAAGAATTCTAACAACCGCTACAGTACTGTTGGCTTTCTTAAGCTCTTCATGGCTAAACATGGGTGAAACAATCAAACCCGTAACTTTGGATAAACCAGCCGCATGAATTCGATTATTAACCCCGTCGCATTGGCTCTCAGCCACTACACAAATATGTTTAAAAATTCCTAATGGATCATGTCGTACAAGTAAAAAATCGCCTGGCACAAGCTCACTATAGTTTATGACAGTCTCAGGGATTTTCAGCAGGGGGTTTTTCGATTCTTTTCTCATCTTCTTGTCCACAGAATTTATTGGATCTTTAATCTAAGGTAAAAATTGAATTTCTGCAAGAGGCAGAATGACAGATTAAATTCAATTCCTTTCATTGCTTTAAAAAACTCTTGGATGATGGATCATCCGAATGGTAACACTAGGATTAAAAAAGCCTAGCGCCTAAACCTTTATTGCAAATTTCTTCAACTTTTTTCTAAAAAAGCACAAGAGAAACTCACTTAGCGGAATTTAACTCCAAATGAATCAACAATTCTCCAAGGGAGTATTGATTTTTTAGAGAGATGAAGCGCATTGTAGGCGCTGGGTAAGGCATTATGCTGAATATAAGAAATTCAGACAATACTCGTTTTCAATCGTTTCCATTATTCCCCTTGACCAAAAATGTTTTCAATGAAAATAAAAAAATCTTCATTTAAGTCTTCCTTGGCATAAGCAATATGCCAATCTGGCCTAATCAAAAGATATTTTGGAGGATACGTATTTTCCCTCAAATTCAATATATCCAATTCGATATTATACCTTCTAAATTTTTCTTTGCATCGGTTTATGGTGGTTGAATCGGCCATTCCTGAAACTAGCAAAGTCCAGTTTGTCGGGGATAAGACGCAATAAATCGACTGCTGCTCATCAATCGCCACATGCGGCAAAAAATACCCGGGACTTGCTTTTGAATGATACTCACCATCCGGCATCGATGTCGTATCCTGGCCCTCATTCAAACAAATAAAAAAGGAATTAAAATAGGCATAGCCCATTGTCGCTCCTATGGATCTCGAAAATTGCTTTGCCAGCGCTGAATTAGCCTTTGCAAAGTTCCCAGCTTCCTGCTTTGATGGGAATTTTTTTCTTACTGAGGATAATTCGTCAGCATTTCGTTGAGCTATTTCTAAATTACGGAGACAAATAGGAAGTCTTTCGATTTGGTAAGTACCAAGGGCTTTTTTTGGAGTTTGATGCTTTAATACAGCCGCTAATTTCCATCCTAAATTTACCACGTCCCCAAAACCAGTATTTAATCCAAGTGCGCCCGTCGGAACAAATCCATGTGCGCTATCACCCACTAAAAAAATACGATTATCCTTTGCAAAGTGTTCCGCCAGTTGAATTTGCATATCCCAAAAATGGGCTCGAATAATTTTTTTAGGAAAATTAACTCCGGATATCTCATCAAGCAGTTGAACAAGGTCGATTTCTTCAATCGTCTTAGCATCGCCCGTATAAATAATTTGCGCATACCAAAGTCCTTTATTGGGATCGATGGAACCAATAGCACTGGGGAATTCATTATCCATCAGAAAAAAAAGACTTCCCTTTGTCACGGTAATAACTTTTTCAATTTCAGGAGCCTCAAATACAATGCTGATCACGCGTTTTGTTGGCGCTAGCTTTTTGAAAGAAATTTCGGCTCTCTTTCGTACAAGGCTATTAACCCCATCGCAACCGACTAAAAATTTTGATGTACAGACGTGTAGCTTGTCATTATTTTTTGCGTTGACAATAACGTGATTTTCTTCGAAATGAATATCCATCGCTTCATGTTCCGTCAAATACGTTACTGATGAAAAATCCTTTAATTTATTTCTCAGTACGGTTTCAGTAATCCAAAGGGGAATACGAACATTTCTTTGGGGTGATAAAGCATCATGCAAGCAATCATTGGATCTGCTAACGGCGTAGATTTCACCGTTCAATTTTGAGCACCAGACGCCTTGGTTCGGAAAAGCCGTCGAAGATATTTGTTTTTCTTTTAGCACAGAATCCAACTTCCAGCGCATGAAAAATTCCATTGATCTCGCATTGATTAGTTGGGCACGAGGTGAGATTAAAGGAGAAGCATATTTTTCAAGAATTAATGTCTTGATATCGTGAAGACCCAGCTCTATGCCTAATGCTACCCCGGTTGGTCCACCGCCGATAATGATGACCTCGTAATTTGGCATTATATTATTCATACAAGGCTTTTTCGCCATCGCAATTTAAGAACTTAAGTATTGTAGCTTTACGCTTTACTAGGATATTATTTTTTCTGGTCTCTTCAAGTGAGTAAGAGCCAATCAAAATTTTACGACGCATTTCTTGTTTACCTTCGCTTGTTTTAAGACAGCCCTCAGTGGTTTGAATCTGCACGGCCAATTTGGCTGCTTGCGCTTTTAATATGTCTAGACGTGATATGGATACTTTTGACATCGTTACTATTCTCACTTGTGTAAATTCCTTTTCTGATTAATCAAGGCTATTTTTTCAAAATTTGATTTTTTCTAGAACGGCTGCCGTATACCCAAAGCCTTTTGATTTTAGATGTCTGGGACATTGTCGACATTTTTTTAAACTAGAGCGAAAAAAAGAACAAGGCGCAGAACCTAAAATCAAGAGGCTTTGGGTATTTATCTTGCACTAAAAACGGTGATAATTTCAAGTACTTTTTGCTTTTGAAAAAACCCAGAAAATTGTTCCCATTCTTGATGTGGTAATTTCAGGCGACCAGTGGTTCGATATCGCGCTACAAATTGCCTGATGGGTTGAATTATTTCTCGGCTGGGTGGCGCGTTCATTAGCTGCCCTCCCCTATCGATGAATTTTTCGCCTGCATTTGTGATTGATTAAATTTCTTCAATTCAGCTTAGGCTTTTTTGTGTTTAGCTATGGCGAGCGCCCAACGACCCTCTCGAAAGCATTTTACAAGAGTGTTGAGTTTTTTAAAAAATCATTTCCCGCTTGCGTGTAGGTAGTGGGGCATAAAAGAGAGAAGCGAATTTCATCAATCAATTCCGTGGCGTTTGAATGCCATTTATTTTTTTCACGAGCTCTTGGGCCATTTTTTCGATTCGTGCGTCTTTCTCAGCTGTCAACGATTTTCATTTTGGTTTGACATTAAGGATCCGCGTCGTTGATAATTTGTGTAACATGTGTTATACAATCCGAAACGAGGAATAAACTCATGCCCTTTAAGGACGCCACCATTAATACCCGCATAGAACCTGAGCTTAAAGCCCAGGCAGAAAAAATACTGCAGAAAGTTGGCCTTTCTTCAGCAGAAGCAATACGGCTTTTTTATACTCAAATTTGCTTAGCCAAAGGTCTACCTTTTGAAGTAAAAATTCCCGATAAAAAACCCCGAGAAAATAAATGATCACAATTGTTGAGGCCTATCGCGCTGGCTTATTAAAATACAAAAATTGGTGGCCCAATATCGTGGCTGGATTAATTGTGGGTATCGTAGCACTACCCCTGGCAATGGCCTTTGCGATTGCGTCTGGCGTAAAGCCAGAACAGGGTCTTTACACGGCGATGATTGCTGCATTAGTAGTGGGTCTTTTTGGTGGAAGCCGTGTACAGATCGCCGGCCCAACGGGCGCCTTTATCGTTATTCTTGCCAGCGTCACGGCGCATTATGGTATAAGTGGTCTACAAGTGGCTTGCATCATGGCGGGTTTTATTCTGCTTTTTATGGGCTTTGTGAAGCTTGGTAATGTCATTAAATTTATTCCCGATCCTGTCATCGTAGGATTTACGGGTGGAATTGGGGTTATTATTTTTGTTGGAGAGTGGAAGGATTTTTTTGGATTATCCGTGCATATTCCATTAAATGCCGTTTTTTATCAAAAAATAATTCTGCTCACTCAAGCCTTGCCATATTTTAACTTCACGACGACCAGCTTGGCTGCTCTTAGTATTTTTTTGGTGCTGATAACCCCTCGACTTTTAAGACGCGTTCCAGGCCCCTTAGTTGCGATGCTCGTCGTTACGGCATTACAGTCTTATTTTCATTTTAAAAATGTGGCTACACTCGGCAGTGCGTTTGGTGGAATCGCTCAGCAATTACCCTCTTTTCACATTCCGTTAAAATCATTTGGCCAGACTCTGGAATTAATTGGTCCGGCATTTACCATAGCTTTATTGGGTGCCATCGAATCCCTGCTCTCGGCCGCCGCTGCCGATGGCATGGCTGGCACTCGACATAATTCAAACCAGGAATTAATCGGACAAGGCCTAGCGAATATTATCGCCCCGCTTTTTGGTGGTTTCGCGGCAACCGGCGCAATTGCGCGCACTGCAACGAATATTCGAAATGGCGGAAATAGCCCCATTGCGGCGATTGTTCACTCCCTCCTTTTGGTGCTCATACTTCTATTATTAGCACCATTAGCCTCTGATATTCCCCTATGCACACTAGCTGCGATTTTATTTGTTGTTTCCTACAATATGAGCGATGTCCCGCATGTTATTCGCATTATTAAACGCGCTCCGCGTTATGATGTATTGATTTTAGTGGTCACTTTTTTATTAACGGTGTTTACGAATTTAGTCGTCGCCGTCAATGTTGGAGTGCTTCTCGCCATGCTATTTTTTGTGGCTCGAATGCACCAATCGGTCATCGTCGAGGAGCAAAAGCCAGAAGTTCTGCAACGCGAGTTAGCCGAATTGGAAAAGCGCATTTTACCCCCGGGCGTTATGGTATACACGATTCAAGGTCCCTTCTTTTTTGGAGTGGCCGAAAAAATAGAGCATGCGCTAGCCACCACTCACGAGGATCCAAAAATCATTATTTTTCAGCTTAAAGAAGTGCCTTTTATGGACATGACTGGTCTCGAAACTTTTAATGAATTGCTCGAGCACTATCATAAAAGAAGTGTCAAAGTCTATCTATGTGGGGCGAATGCCAGGGTGTTACATAAATTAGAAAATATGGAAATTTTACGATGGATTGCTGAAAATAAAGTATTTCATCATCTCACTGAGATTCTTAACATCATCGCCTCGAAGCATGAAGTACCCATTTAATTCAGAGAATACACTGCCCCCGAAATTCAGCTACAGCCCATACAAAAGAAGAGACTTGTCGTCTTAAAATACAAGTGTATTAATTCCGCAAGATTTGTTACAGTTTCTCGTTTTACATAATCTAGGGAAGAACATGCGTAATCAATCTATTGATCTCGATCAAACCAATGAGAGCGGTTATCAAAACACAGTCGAACTTGACGAACTTTCCACACGTGTCTTTAGACAATTGCAAACTATTTATAATCAAACAATCAAACCTCATCAAAGCCCCTGGTATGTTGATCTCTCGAAAGGTGTTTGTTATCTGCTTTCGGTTAACGCGGGTGTTCCTTATATCATTCCAGCGTATCAATTTGCCTCAAACCCTTATTTAGGCGTGGCTTATGGAATTAGCATCTATGTAGCTCTGGGATCTGTGAGCGTCTGGTCAGTACGCAACTTTTTTGATTATATCGGCCTTATTCGCAGCAATCCAAAAACAAATCGAGCCCCAGAATTAGTCATTACTCTATCCTCAATTATATTAGGCGTTGGATCCGCTGTACCAGGGGCATTAATTACTTTAAGATACAATTCTCCCTGGATGTTACCATTTTCACTATTTCTCGACATCTCTACGAATTCAGCCAGTTTTAATATTTTATTTCGACAAATATATAACGATATAATTCGATACCGAAAACTTCCACACTTGCGAGAGCAAAGAGATCTTATTCTTGCCTTTTTAGAATATGGGGTCCACAAAAGCGCTTTCAGCGAAACACCGCTCACGTTGGAAAATCTTGAACCTATTATTATGGAATTTTATAATGCTGGAGTGCAATTTTTACCAACCTATCGAATTCGACAGGCCCACCCTAAAATTTTTTTTTATGGGCTTCATAGCAGTAGCAAAGTATTGGGTTTCTTGTTGCCTTTATCTTGGGAAGTCGTTACCACCTATTTAACTTATGAAGGTATGATCAAGAATTTTTCGATCCCTAGATTTTTTTCAGGGTTAATTGGATTAATCACTACATTACCAACCTATTTCCTGGAATTTTTATTTTCGACTACCTTGGTTTCCACAATTTACACCTTTATTACCAACAAACTTTATGGTATTAATAATCTAAATCCTGCTTTCATTAATCACCCGAAAACAACGCTTGTTTTTTTATTCATTGCCTATGCCTTCACTATATTGGCATTTTCAGGCCGATCCAAAGTTGTGATCGACCTCTTTTCTGACCCTACTCTGCAACACGCTATTCTGGGTTGGGTCATTTCAGGAGCAATCATTTCCAAATTTTTTGCCATTACGGGTAATGTTATTGACATTCAAAACCGTTTCATGGCCTTACGCTTAAATGGAAATGACTATATTCGACAAGCCTTATTTGAAAAATATCGAATCGTGTTAAATACCTTACCCCCCGCTTATGTGCAAGCCTTTATTCAAAACCTGACAGCAAAAAATGTAATCGAAGCCCAGGAAATTGATGAACAAGCAGACACTCAAAATGATTTAGCGATGATCAATAACCCTTTCACCCTATTGGCCCATAGACCAAAACGCGAGAAAAAAAGTTGTTGTAGCCAATTATTGAGTTGCACCATCCTGTGATACGGCATTGATAAACGCCGAACCGCTGGGTGTGCGGCAATCTTTGATAAGCCGGCCTTTCTTTCGAGTAGCTCCAATAAAATGAGAGAAATTTTCTAAACGCATTTTTAGTGTAATGGCGGAGTCATGTAAAATAGGCACCCTATTATAAATTCCTTGGTTTATGGCTGCCTCAACAATTTTAGGATCATGTTTATTCCCATCGAGTAAGGCGTATACCACTTCTATCGAATCGTGATGCAGTTCAACCTGTAATTTTGTAATAGGGATATGATCCTCTACATATTTAATTAAAGCCCAAATGTCTGTCTCACTAAACTGGGCGTTATTGATGCTATGATTAAAAGGAAATTTTCTTCCAAGCACTCTAAAACAGGGTGAATTACTATCCATGTTATCCACCCACTCAGCATAATCACCAGTATCAATACGGATAGCCGGAGCGGCTACCCGTAGTAATGAAGTAACCACGCATTTACCTACTTGACCTGGGGTTGTAATTTTTTTATTGGTTTTTTCATCGATAATCTCCACGATACTGACTCCGGGAAATGGTCTAAAAACATCAAGTTGATCATCCAAATGACTGAATCCGATAATACCACTTTCCGTTGTGCCAAATAAAAAAGAAACCATGGTGACATTTGGGAAGGCCAGTTGTATTACTTCGCGTTGTTTACCATAGAGCAGTTCCCCACCGGCCAGAATTCTCTCGACCCGTTTATTTTGAATTCCCCGATCTAAGAGGTCCATTGCAAGACCCAAAAATGTTGAATTTATTCCCGCTAAAACATTAGACTCATACTTCATAACGATATCGTTTAATTCCGAAAATTCCATTTCACAACCCACAGGTATTTCAGAGCATTTGCCAGGATAATTTTCAATCACACTGTGCACAATCCGATAAGAAAGATAGGGACTGGCACACAAATTAGAAACTCGATCATTGTCTTTCAACAAGCCATTTCGCCAATGATAAGTAGCCAATATTCGCATTGAAGTTTCCCACTCATCTCTCCCCCAAAGAGTCACTTTGGGCTTACCGGTTGATGCAGAGGATTCAAAAATCAACCCATGGGTATTTCCATCCGCAAAAACGAAGTCAGGACGCTTAGCATGAACAATATCCATTAATCGTTCATTGGTAAGAATTGGAAGCTCATCAAACGGTGTGGTAGGTTCAATATCGGCATATAATTCCTTGTAAATAGGAGAGGTAAATTTTGCTAGGGCTACGATTTGTTGAATCGAATAGATATTCATTTTTATTCTTCCTTTTATTAATTAATATTTATCTCTACATCATTAGGGAGCGAATTACACCATCTGCGGTATTTAATGCTAAACTCACTATGGTAAGTGTTGGGTGACAATCCAACCCTGAAGGCAACAGCGAAGCATCAGCTATAAATAAACCTTTTATGCCATGAACCTGTCCATCTCGATCGACGACAGAATGATTTGCATCGATTCCAATCTGACAGGTGCTGGCTTCATGAGAGGTCCCAGTTCCGCCAAGCGTTAACGTTTCTCGGACCTTTACAGCATGCCCATGCGTTCCAGCTAATTCAGTTGCTACCCGTTTGGCTTCAGCTTCCATCGAAAAGACAAGCGCTTTTACTTCTTCATCCCATTCAAGAGAAATTTTAGGTATTTTACGACCAAGGCTATCCACTTGATCAGAAATGCCAACATAACGTCTCGGCGAAGAACAGAGCTCACCAATGGCGTTCACGCTAATGCAAGAAACATCTGCGTCTTTAACTGCATCAAGACCTGCTACGGCAAGTACCTCTGGTTCATATATTTCGGCTGGATTAGGACCATGTAATTCAATGCTAAACCCTCCCCGTTGCAAAAGACTTCGATGAGAATTAAGTGGATTGGGTATTGTAGCACCACGCGCTAAGGGGCTGGCGATTTTATCACCTTTAAATTTATCAGGTAAAATAGCCAGATAGCTGGCTGCAATATGATCTGTATATCCTTTACCAATTTTGGTATAAGCCTCACTGCGATTTAATTCTGAACATAATAAAATACGTGTAGTTTCAATTGTAGATGCACTAAGAATAACCACTCGAGCTTTAATGCGATGCGCTACTCGCGTTCGGCAATCAATATATTCAACACCCTCAACGCCATCACGACCACACAGAATACTCGTGACAATAACACGATCCTCTAGACGAATTTGTGCTGAAGTTTGCGAATTATAGGCAGACCAAGATAAACGGTCCAGCGAACAAAATGGTCGAATTAAATTTTCAGCCATTGCAGCTGCTTTTGGTAAGACAACACAACCCAGTTGATTTTTTAAATTAACATATCTAGATGCCAAAAAACTTGCCTGACCATTCAACCATTTTTTGGATCGTGTTAACAGTTTTTCAAGTTCCAATTCCGTAAATGGCCACTGCCATTCCTGGCTTTCAGCTGAAATAAAATTCTCTTTCCTAGGGTGAGCTAGCCAACCATTCCAGCGAAGTGTTCTTCCCCCAGCAGCTCTGACCCTAATCCAGTCAAAATCTTTTGAATTAGTTTCATATCTCCACTCATCGTCATTGACGAATAAGTAGGCTTTTAATTGTTGACGATACTCTTCCATATTACGATAACTTATACCATCATGAATAATAGGAAGTGGACCCGCTTCAAAGACAATACTGCTAACCCCCTGGGATCGCAACGTGTCTGCAACCGCTATTCCACAAGGCCCTGAACCAATAATCAACACTGCTTTATCGGAATGTATTGGCTGACGATTCAATTTTCCCCCTACCCATTTTATTTTTATAAATCTTGAAGTTGTGAATGTGTAAAAAAATCATCAAGCGCACGAATTTTACCACATACCACTTGCATTACTCCATGAAAACCACAATAGTCAATTTTCTTGATGGGATGCTGTTCAATTGTTTTGAGTAAAGAATTATACTCAGTTTCGTTTAGTACTCCGGAAATTAAGTAATCTTTTTGATGAGAATAAATGGCATATTTACTATATTCCTGCGCTAATTCAGCGCTAATGATTGGCTGTATTTGTTGCGCAAAATGTATCTTAAATTCTACTGATTGCAGATCTCGTATCAGATGAAGACCATAATTCGGATTTATGCCTGTTTGCTCACAAAGTTTTTCATAGGCAAAAATTGCTTTTACCCAAAAATTTGTCTTTGGAAAATCAAGGCTTGCGCTCAGTACAGGCTCTTCTAAAACGATACAAGCATCTCGTTTTATACACTGGAATATCTGAGACAGCATCGCGACAGGATCAGAAATATGCATCAAGAAAAAACGAGAGTAAACCATATCGACGTTATCAATTTTTTGTAATGCTACAGTCGCATCAGCATGTAAGATCACAAGGTTATTGATTCCTGACTTTTTAGCTTTTTCATATAGTCGCTTCAACTTTACTTCGTCTTTATCGACCGCCGTCACACGGCCATCTGCCCCAACTAATTGACACATGAACAAGGTCAATGCCCCTTCTCCACAGCCCAGATCAACCACGTGAATTCCTTTCATTTCAACATGGCGTAGCAATGCATGAGAGGATGGTTCCAAAATATTATTAAAAAGTTTGTGCCGATTGTTGGAGAATTTTTCTAAAATAATTTTTTCTTTCATAAGAGATCATCTGCACATATTTCCTGTGCTAAAGTGCAAAACTCTTGCATCGTTTCTTTTCTAATATCGGCTCGTGGCATAATCCTAAGACCCGCTGAATTTTTGGGCACTACCGGAAAAAATACGGCAGAAGTATAATAACCGGCATCCATTAAGCGCTTGGCTGCTTTAACAGCCGCTGATGGGGTTTTAATGTTAATCACACGAATAGGACTCAGTTCACAACGATTGACTGTGTTAAAGCAACTGTCAAATAAAGCCAAATTGTCACGCCATGAACTTTGCGCTATAGAAAGTTCTTGAGATTTATGTAAATCCAAAGAAGAAATTCCACCGCCAATACTTGCTGAATTAAGATATTGAGACCAGGCATTACCATATCGAACCAATAATTTTTTAATCTGTTTGTTGCCCGAGAAAAGTGCCCCGCCCGAAGAACCAAATGCTTTTGCCAAAGATGCTACAATCAATGTCAATTCATTCGGTGGCCCTAGCATTTCCATTGCAACTCCCTGTCCCAGCTCACCGTTTATTGTTAAACCATGAGAATCATCCAAATAAAGAAAAAGCCCATATTGCGCTTGTAATGATTTTAATTCTTTGAGATTTGAAAATCCTTTAATACTGTAAGTTGCATCCGAAACATAGGCCACTTGAGCATGTTTCCGACAAAGCATTTCAAGCGTTTGCATATCATTATTGTCGATCGTGATAATCTGTGTTTCATCAGCGCAAAGTGGCTTCATGTGAGCAAGCGAAAAATGGGCGAATTTATCAAAAGCCATGACTGGTTTGATGTTTTTTGTTAAAACACCTGAAGCCAGTAACGGCAATGCCGCTGAACTTGCTGCCGCGCAAGAATTATAAGCAACGGCAGTTGCCTGAAAATGTTCGCTTAATTTCTCCTCAAATTCCCCTAATAAATCCAAAAATAACCGGCAACGTGCTGTAGTAAGATGTAAGGTCCCAGATTGTCGAATGGCATTAATGGCCCCTTCTAGAATTGCAGGATGTCGATCCCACCCCAAATAAGAACAGGAACACATATTAACGAAATTTTGACCATTAGCTTGCATAAAAGGCGCCTCCAGATGCCGCACCGCTAAATCAACCAAATTATTTTCGCTCGCGGTAGTCCATGAATCTTCGCTCAATGTGATCATTCTGCTCAAGTTCTGATATTGATTCATAGACTTTGTCGCCATTTTTTTTGAAGAATTAAAAGGAACTCATCCCACCGTCAATAATAATCTTTGCCCCAGTAACCCAACGAGCTTCCAAAGAAGCAAGGTAAACTGCAGCACCAATAAAATCCTGCGGTACCCCAGCTCTTCCTAAAGGTATTAAAGCCGATCGTTCTGCCCAGATTTCTGCTTTCGTTTTTCTTTGCTCTTCATTAGCGGGAGTTTCAGTTAGACCTGGGGCAATTATGTTTGAACGAATATTGTAGGGTGCAAGTTCATAGGCCGCACTTGTTGATAACATTTCTAGCCCGGCTTTTGAGGCTTGATAAGCGGCCATTTTGCTTCTCGCCATCGTCGCACTAAGTGAAGATATATTGATAATACTACCCGGTTGGTTAGAGGCAATTAACATTTTTGCGAAAGCTGAAATTAGAACAAAAGGAGTAACGAGATTAACATTGAGTATCTCTGTTAAACTGTTTCTCGTTGTCTCAAGGAATGTGGCTCGAGAAAATGCAGCGGCATTATTAATTAACACATTAATAGGAGTCCCAAATTTCTCAGCCATATTATTGAGAAGGTTTTCAGCATCTATAGAATTTGAAAAATCGGAGGGTATAGGATAAACCTCTGGGTATTGATTTAAAAGCTCTTGTACATGAGATCGTTTAAGCGAATCTTCTTTTCGATAGGTAAACGCAACATTCGCGCCTTCTTCAAGAAAACCTTTTACTAGAGCAAAGCCGATTCCGCTGCTACCGCCGGTTATAAAAACGTTACTGCCTTTTAATCGCATTCTGTACCCCAGTTTATTATCGTTGAACATTAAGCACGTTGGGCAATTCGATACGAGGAAATAGGGCATTTAATTTAGCTACTGAAGTCCCAACCGCTAACTGTCCCCATTGCAAAATATCCTTAGACTCCACTAAGCCACCATTCATTAAACTTTCCATTTTTTTATCAAACGAAATAGCATTCCAAAAATTCTGCATACGCTCAGGCATTATTGGCCACAAAAGCACTGAAGCTAAGCGAAGAGCTTCGAGACAATCATGCAAAATAGCTTGAACTTCAAGAACTTTAGAAGGATCTTTGATCAACTGAAAGGGTTGACGGTTTTGAATAAATGCATCCGTTAATCTAACAATTTTTAAAGCCTCCGTTATTAATGTCGGAAACTCACCTTCTGTTGCGGAAGTACAAGCGCTTTTTACCGCTTCCATGACCTGCTCAACAGGAAAATCACTTTTCACCAAAGCATTCGGGATTTTGGCTTCGCAATATTTTGAAATCATGGCAAGTACGCGTGAACAAGAATTTCCAAGGGTATTTGCCAGTAAAGAAGTATATGTTTCATGTAATCGTTCTTCGCTAAAATCAGCATCACTGCCCTCATTTGGACCTGCAAACATCAGAAAAAATCTTATTGAATCTCGGCCATAGATTTCAGAATAAGTGTTTAAAACGGATAGAGAAATAAAATTACCAAGACTTTTAGACATTTTTTCCCCATCACATATCCAAAATCCATGAGCTCTGATAATTTCAGGCAACTCAATCCATTCATTTTTTTTATGGGGAATTTTTTGCAAAGCCAACAACATAGCTGGCCAAATAAGTGCATGAAACCAAAGAATGTCTTTTCCTATAATTTGAATTTTTGGTGGCCAAAACTCTCTGTTAAGATCTGAATCTACTGCCGTGAGATAATTAAGGAGGGCATCAATCCAAACATAAACCGTTTGATCTTCGTAGCCTGGAACAGCAACGCCCCAATTTTCAACACGAGGTCTAGAACACGGAATGTCATTAATACCATCCCGAATCCTGGCTAAGATTTCCTGGCGGCGTGACACTGGTCTAATTTTCAAAGTGTCATTTAAAATAAGATTTTTCACATCCTCAGAATATTTTGACAACCTAAAATATAAGCATGATTCTTGGCGTCGGACCAAAGGTTTTTTATTGATCGGCGACAAATAATGATTAGCTTCTGCCCGCTGGTCAGAGATATATTCTTCTTGGCCTTTATCATACCAACCCTCATAATTACCAAAATAAATATCTCCGGAATCCAAAAAATCTTTCACTCTTTTTTGAACTTGTTGAATATGCCTTTCGTCACTCGTTCTGATAAAATCGGTGTATTGAATACCATACTGATTAAACGCCTCTGCAAAAACAAGTGCCTTACTTTGGGCCCAATCCGTTGGCGTCATACCATTTGCTTTAGCGGCCTCAACCACTTTTAGAGCATGTTCATCTGTACCCGTTAATAGATAAGTAGTCTGGCCAATTAATCGAAAAAACCGAGCTAACACATCTGCACTGATTGTAGTATATATATGTCCAATATGGGGATCATCATTTACATAATAAATTGGGGTAGTTATATAGGTCATATTTTCCATTTTCATAATCTGACTCATTTCATATTCGGTGTTTCAATAATTAATTTAATATTAATAATTTTTCTAATAACCGTTCTAGTTCCTTTGAAAATGCATCTTCATTTAATAAAGCTCTTCGAATTTTTATCCAAAAGAAACGATATGATGCTCTATCATGCATTTTTCCTTTAAACAGAATCGGCGCTAGATTTATTTTTAAAGCCTGCTCCAAAATTACTATCGCTTCTTCAAGTTCCTCTTGGCTATATTGAAAAGCACTAATAATTGGCTCAATTTGAGAGGGGTGAATACTCCACATTCTCAAATACCCGAATTCTTCTCGAGCTCGGCGCGCATCCTGATAGGCCTGCTCTGGATCCCCGATATCGACTGTTATCGAATGAGAGGGTATCACACCAGCTGCATGACAAGCAAAAGCAAGTTTAATTTTGGCTTCCCTTACCAGTGGATGTTCAAATTGAGCTGGGCTGTGCATGGCACTGGCAGGAATTGCTCCTCCGAAGGAACTCACAAAATCTAACAAACCAAAACTGCAGCATTCCACCATGCCACAATTTACTAAATCATGAGCTCGAGAGATAGCCGGTGCATCCTCCAACATGATATGAATCGGGATATTTGACTTTCGACCATGAGTTGATAATCTTTGCTTAATATAAAAATCGACCTTTTTAATTTCTTCAATTCTTTGTACCTTGGGTATATTAATAAAGGCTGGTAAATTTCCTTTTTTAGTTATTACGGCGTCCACATCTAGCTGCCAATGAAGTGTTTCTACACTATGAATACGGACGCCAACTCGCCCATGAATATTATGTTGGTTGTTTAAAGTGTCATTTATCAACGTACGCTGATATTCTTCATCACCCATAGCACTCCCATCTTCAAAATCGAGAGTAAGATCTAGAGCTGACCCGAATTTATTCTGAAATAATAATGATTTTTGTATTGAGCGCTCAGTGCCAGCATAATGGTCACAAACGGGAATAATATTGATCGCGCTATTACTTTTTAGAAGTAATTTATCCAGTAAAAATTGTTTGTATTGATGCATGAAACACGGCCTATCTTTTAAAAATTCATATTTAGAAATTACATTCTTTTTGCATAGTAATCACTATTTTACCTACGTGTTGATTTTTTAACATTTGTTTCAGAGCAACATCTAAATCAGATACAGAAAACTGAGCGTGAATAATCGGACGAAGTCTTCCATAAGCACAGCCATCCCACCATCGATTTAAAAAATTAGAGGTCACCAATCGTTTTTCAGATAAGGGTTTCATCCTGAGAGAAAGGGGATGAACACTGATTCGTTTATTAATTAGAGGAATCCAATTTACGTGACTTTGATGATCATCAAGAATACCCGCCATAACCAATCTACCACCGGCCTTAAGCGCCAGTACATTGTTATTAAAATAATGGCCTGCTAAAAAATCTATCACAACATCAGCACCTCTCCCTTCTGTTATTTCTAAAACAGATTCGGCAAAATCCACTCCTTTCCCAGCTATCACAATATCTGCGCCTATGTCATAGAGTGGCTGTACTTTGTTTTGAGACGTTGTTGTACAAATAATCTTCGCACCGAGCGCTTTTCCCATCGTTACCAGCATCGTTCCCACGCCACTTGAAGCAGCATGAATCACCACTTGGTCTCCAGACTTTACTTCTCCTAAATGAATTAATGCCTGATTCGCAGTTAATGCGGCTTCTGGAAAAGCGGCACCCTCAATATCAGACCATATTTTAGGAACATTGATCGCCATTCTACTATCTAATGCGCAATATTCTGAAAATCCGCCGCCACTGACTACACCGCAGACTCGACTACCCAGATTTATATTTTTAGCGGCTAGGCCTCTTGCCACCACTACACCAACAATCTCAACTCCAGGTACTTCGGTTTCTCCAGCAGGGACTTTATAAATTCCCTGTCTCTGTAAAAGATCTGCTCTATTAAGTCCAGCAGCAGAAACTTTTATCATTAACTCTGAATCTTGAAGATCGCCTAGTTCATGCTGAATTGAACGCAATTGTCCGTTTTCTCCAGGCGATTGGTATATGATTGATTGTGTGATTTGTCCCATATCATCGTCCTTAATTATTGTGATTGAGCTCAGCCAATTCATGACTTTTCAAAACATCAAACGCTTTTTGAATAATAGCAGTGCCTACCATTTTTCCATCAACGCGACAAATATTGCCTTTATTTAAGCGCGCAGCCGTTACGATACGTTTTGCTTGTTCAAGATCCAAGGATGAATATGAAAACATTTCATTAATAACGGAAACTTGAGAGGGATGTATTACACAACGTCCTGTAAATCCCAAGTTCTTGACACGCTTACAATCATTTCTGAGACCGTCGAGGTCTTGCATATCAAAATACGGCGTGTCGATCGCACCAATATTATTGTTGCAAGCGGCATGAATAATCATCGTTCTAGGAAACAGAAGCGTGTCCCAGCAAATCTCTCCTTCAATACTTCGAGTGTAATCAGCAGCACCAAACATGAGTGCCGCTAAATCAGGAGAAGCGGCTGCAATTTTTTCCACATTTTGTACCCCTTTAATATTTTCTATTAACGCGATAATTTGAGTACCTCTTGCACGACAATCCAACTCATCCACAACAGAAATAATATCTCGTCCGGTCTCAACTTTAGGAATAACAATATAGTCTGGTAGGTTTCTGCAATTTTTTAGAGCCAATATATCGGCCTTACCATCAGCCGTATTCAGCCCATTAACTCGCACTCCCATGGGTTTATTGACTACTTTTGATTGTTCTAAATATACATAAAGATTTTTTCTGGCCTCTTCTTTATCAACCACACTTACAGAGTCTTCACAATCCAATAGACATAAATCAGAAAAAGATCCAAAAATCTGGTGAAAACGATCCAGTCGTAAAGCGGGGGTAAACATAATCGAACGAATGGCTCTAGGATTTAACATGATTTGAATCCTTATATTGTTGTGCATATTACTTACAGAGTAGTCACAAATTACCATTAATTTTTGCAGTATTCCAGTCCTTCCAGCAAATTTTACGCCAATCGTAGGTAGCAATTTCAGGATGATTTCCAAAAGCGCCATGCCCAGTTGCAAAAAAAGTCTGCTTCCAAGACAATCCCGATAAAAATATGATATTTGAAATATTTTCCATCGAGAAAAATAAAGAAATGGTTTTTACCAAGCGAATAGGTTTTCAGAATAAGCGTTATTCAATGAAGCGCTCATCGTTTTGTTTACAGATTGACTCATTTACCCGTTTTAAGAATTTTTTTGTAATCTCATTTGCTTGTTTATGTTGAGTAATGGCCGACATTATTGCGATACCATCGACGTTTGTCTCGAGAATTTCATCCAAATTTTCCGAATTAATGCCACCAATGGCCACGAGTGGGTAATTTAATGTTCGTCGCCATCGTCTGAGTTTTTCAACACCTTGTGGCAAAAATGGCATTTTTTTGCTTGTGGTGAAAAAAATAGGGCCGCAGGCTATATAGGAGGGATTTAAGGCATGGGCTCGGGCCACTTCATAATAGCAGTGCGTACTCAGTCCTAAACGTAAACCGGCTTCTCGAATTTTATTGAGATCTGCATGAACCAAATCACCCTGCCCTAAATGAACGCCATAGGCACCATGTTTGAGGGCTAATTCCCAATAATCATTAATAAATAATATGGCCTGATATTCTTTCGCGAGTCGAATACTTTCAATAATGTCCTGTTCCAACGCGTTGCTTAATTTATTTTTTACTCGTAATTGCAACGTTTTTACACCAAGCGCTAATAATTTCTTTAGCCATTCAAGGCTGTCCACAATGGGATAAAGCCCGATGGATTTATGAGTCAGTGAATTAAATTGATGAGGTGAATTTTTAATTGGATGCGGGGATAAGTAGGGAAGATCTAGTTGTTCCTCTGGCCATCCACCATGAAAAAACTGTGCGGAGAATGTACTTCCAGAATGCGACAAACGAATTCCTCGGTTAACATACATTTTCGCGATTACTATGGAATCCTTGATACCATATTCCAACGCTAAGCTCGCCGCAATGGCAGAAGAAAGTGCGCAGCCCGTTCCTCGACAATTCTTTTTTTTCAGACGTTCTTTCGAAAGCCAAAAGTGATCTGAACCATTTGTCCAATAATCTTGGCTGAATTTATCGCCTTGAAAATGCCCTCCTTTTATCAAAATACTTTTAGCACCCAGCGATAAAATAATTTCTGCCGCTTTTTTCATATCGTCATGCGACTGAATAAAATGCCCAGATATTTTCTCAGCTTCGCTAAGATTGGGAGTCAACACATCCACGAATTTAAATAATTTCCTGAGCTCAGATAAATAATCCTCGAGATCCCCTTCAAATAAGTTACACCCGGAGGAAGACGCTAGCAAAGGATCTAACACGATGTAACCCGTATACGATTCCAAAAAATTATTGAGAATATTGATAGCCGGAGCATTTCCCAGCATCCCAATTTTAATTGCATTTGGTGGCATTTGTTGTGCGAGTGCATGAATTTGTGAGGCAATGCTTTCGGCATTCAAATAAAAAATACTCCGAATTTCATCGATGTTTTGTGATGTAATGGCACTGATTACCGAACAGGTCTGAACGCCGAGATGATGAAACGTGAGCCCATCATTTTGGATGCCAGCTGAGCCTCCTGAATCTGACCCTGCGATGGTCCATGCGATTTTTGCTGTCATACTATTTTCTCTTGATGCCAAAAAGGAGTGTCTAATAAGGTGGTGCTAGGATGAGCCATATTTCTTTCCGGGATAATACCGGCTTCAAAAGCGGCACGGCCAGCACGAATACCATCACGAAAGGCTCCGGCCATCTGAACCGGATCACGGGCCAGCGAAACAGCGCTGTTCAGTAAAACAGCGTCATAACCCAATTCCATCACTTGAGTGGCATGAGAGGGTTTTCCAATTCCGGCATCAATTATCAGTACGATTTCTGGTAAACGATGGCGCAGTGTTTCTAATGCATGCAAATTAATAGGGCCCATACCGGATCCAATCGGTGAGGCCCAAGGCATTAATATTTTACAGCCCACATTCCGTAAACGTTGGCAGAGGACTAAATCGTCGGTGCAATAAGGAAAGACAGTAAAGCCTTTTTCACACAGAATTTTCGAGGCTTTTATTAATTCAATAGGATCCGGTTGAAGGTTATATTCATCGCCAATGACTTCTAATTTAATCCAAGTGGTTTGAAATATTTCACGCGCCATTTCTGCGGTGGTGATGGCCTCCTCTGCTGTGCGGCAACCAGCCGTGTTCGGAAGCAGATGACAGTTTAATTTTTTTATAGCATTCCAAAAAACATTTTCACGTTTTTCATGGTGAGATTGTCGTTTCAGGGAAAGCGTAATAACATCCGTTTCTGCGTGAATAATAGAATTTCGCAGGATGTCTAAGGAGGGATATTGTGCAGTCCCCAATAAGAAACGACTGTTAATATTTTTGTCTGCTAGTGTCCACATCGTTTATCCCCCCTGCATCGGAACAACAATCTCAATAACATCATGCTGCTGCAAAATCGTATTCCCATGATCCCCTAGCGGAATAAATCGCCCATTGAGTGCCACGGCATAAGCGTTGTGACTCAATCCCTGTTGCTCGAGAAGCTCCAATAGCGAGGAATGATTTGAGATTTCAAGTATTTTATTGCTCAATTCTATTGAAATCACGCCACGTTCTCCTGCTGTTGAAATAATTGTGGATAATGAACACCCGATATTCCGTATTGCATCCAGCGCATCGCCTCGGCGGCTAATGCAGGAGCTATTAAAAAACCATGCCGATACAATCCATTAATACTAAGCCAATTATCGGCGTATTTTATTTTCGGCAAGTTGTCGCTGAGAGTCGGTCGACACTGTGTAAGCGTTTTTAGAATACGGGCTTCGAGAAAACCCGGGTGGATGGAATACGCGGCGGTTAATAATTCGAGTGTTGTGCGTACGGAAATTGGGCTATTATCCTCGGATTCAATTTCACTCGCTCCGATAATGAAAATATTATTTGGCCTTGGAACTACGTATAAATTGTATCGTGGATGCAAAAGTCGAATCGGTCGCTTGATGGAAACTCCCGGGGCATGCAACCAAATTAATTCCCCTCGGACACCGCGGAGATTTTCAAAAATATCGTGAGCCTCTAGCCCTCGACAATCAAACATAAAATCAAAATGCTTGTAGGTCCCGGATTTATCTTTCAAATAAACCGCATCATTGACCACAGTACTTTTAGTATATTTAACATCCCTCTTTACGAAATATTCTGCCATTTTTTTTAATAATTCTTGATTATCAATCTGACCTTCAAAAGGAAAATAAAAACCAGACTGAAAATTTGAGAGATCTGGCTCAAGCTGGCGAATATCCGATTCATTCAATACTTGATAATTTTTTGCATCCAGTTTTTCAGTTATTGGGCGCAAAAACCGTTTTAAATCGTTTTGATCACGAGGGTGAGACACTATTAAGCTTCCCAATTGCTTGAAATAAATTTTCCCACCTAATTTCTCTAGAATAGTAGGCCAGTGAACACTAAGCGACTCCATGCCAAGTTCAAATATTAATAAATCATTTTTTTCTTGTTCTGAAACCGGTGTGAGTAATCCAGCTGCGGCTTGGCTACAATTGTTGGGATTTTCGAGACCAAATAAGGAAACTTTCCATCCCGCATTTTCAAGTGAAAATGCAATTAATTGGCCCATAATTCCATCGCCTATAATACCGGCTTTCATCATAATTTTTGAACTTCGCGTTGACGTATGTCGTGACTTATTTTCATCGAACAAAATTTCGGCCCACACATAGAGCAAAAATCGGCGGTTTTTGCGGATTCTTGCGGCAATGTTTCATCATGAAGATGCACGAGCCGTATCGGGATCCAAGGATAAATTAAACTGATCTTCCCAACGAAATTCAAATCGAGCTTGAGATAAAGCATCATCGCGCCATTGTGCCTCAGGATGTCCCTTCGCTAAATCGGCGGCATGTGCCGCAATTTTATAGGCAATAATTCCCTGTTTCACATCCTCTTTATTCGGCAAACCCAAATGTTCTTTGGGAGTGACATAGCACAAGAGTGCAACACCATACCATCCCATCATGGCTGCACCAATGGCACTCGTAATGTGATCATAGCCAGGCGCAATATCCGTAGCGAGCGGCCCCAGTGTATAAAATGGCGCTTCAAAACAGAGTTCTAATTGCTTATCCATATTTTCTTTTAATAAATGCATGGGGACATGGCCAGGTCCTTCTATCATGACTTGCACATCTTGATTCCAAGCAATTTGCGTTAATTCACCGAACGTTTTTAATTCGGCAAATTGGGCTTCATCATTTGCATCAGCAATGGATCCCGGACGTAATCCATCACCCAATGAAAAACTTACATCATAAGCGCGCATAATTTCGCAAATTTCTTCAAAATGCGTATACAGAAAATTTTCTTGATGATGCGTTAAACACCATTTAGCCATAATCGATCCGCCACGAGAAACAATTCCAGTAACGCGTTTCGTGGTTAATTGAATATAACGCAGTAATACACCCGCATGAATCGTAAAATAATCCACTCCTTGTTCAGCTTGCTCAATCAACGTGTCCCGAAAAATTTCCCAATTTAAGTTTTCCGCTATACCATCCACTTTTTCAAGGGCCTGATAAAGTGGAACCGTCCCGATGGGAACAGGGGAATTGCGAACAATATAATCTCGAGTTGTGTGAATATTTTTGCCCGTTGACAAATCCATTACGGTATCAGCCCCCCAACGAATGGCCCAAATCAATTTTTCAACTTCTTCTTCAATCGAGGAATTTATCGGCGAATTTCCAATATTAGCATTAATTTTCGTCAAAAAATGGCGGCCAATAATCATGGGCTCAAGCTCCACATGATTAATATTCGCCGGAATAATGGCCCGGCCTTCTGCGATTTCCCGTCGAACAAAATCTGGACTTTGCTTTTCACGAATTGCCACGTATTCCATCTCAGGTGTAATGATCCCAACTTTTGCATAGTGCAGTTGGGTTATGGCTTTTTTAGATTTCGCTCGCCTGGGTTGGCGCTGCAATGCCTGCGGAAAATCCTGATTTTTCTTTTCTCGATAACCATTATCTTTTGGTAAAATTTCACGGCCCACATAAAGTTCAGTATCTTCGCAATAGGCAATCGATTCAGCACGAATATTCGGAAGGCCCTGATTGATATCGATCGAAATTAAAGGATCGGTATAAGCCCCAGAGGTGTCATATACCTCGAAAAATTGACCATTACTGAGGCAAATTTCTCGCAGGGCAATCCGAAGATCGGGATTCTGATTTCCGTGTAAATATTTTTTTTGAGAACCAGTAAGTGGCACTTGTAAAAATCGATCAACCAACATGTGAAACGCTCCATAATTTTTACGGAGCAGGAGCGAAAAAAAGTAAAAATAGCCGGAAAAATCTGGCGACTTCACATTCCCTCCGCAGGCCTTACCCCGTTCAGGTTCAAAGGGTCTATCTCAGCCTTGCGGCACCCCTAGTGAATTTAAGCTAATTTAGTTTGTATAATTGTCATTGTCAAGTATGACAATTTTGCGTGTAGCGGCCAAGTAGAAATGTCCTCTTCCAGCCATTTAGAAATGTCCCCTTAAAAAGCCACTTGTGGAAGCGATGTTATCGTAGTTCTCAGGTAGCAAACGGTAGGAGGCCGAACATGAACTCAGGGGGACGATTGCTAATGAGTCAAAAAGATATTGAACGAGATAGGGTGATTCAAGGTACCTGCGAAGGGTCGCTAAAACAAACGCAAGCGGCGAAGAAATTGGCTTTGAGTACGCGCCAAATAAGGCGGCTATGCAAAGCCTATAGGCAGGAAGAAAGCAAAGGTTTACTCCATAAAGGTCGAGGCAAGATGAGTAATCGCAGAATACCGGAGTCCACGCGATCGCAAATAATTGGGCTAGCATCCAGTGCTTATTTGGGGTTTGGCCCAACCTTCATGGCTGAGATATTATTGGAAAAAAATCAAATTAAAATTGGCAAAGAAACTCTGCGTCTTTTGCTAATTGAAGAAGGTTATTGGAAGCCTGCCCGACAAAAAATAAAAACTATCCATCAACAAAGAGAACGACGAGCTTGCTTTGGCGAATTAATTCAAATTGATGGCTCGCCGCACGATTGGTTCGAAAGTCGAGGACCAAAATGCTGCTTAATTGTTTTTATCGATGATGCCACGAGTGAAATTTTGTATTTGCACTTTGAAAAAACGGAGACGACTTTCGCGTATTTTCGGGGTCTTTTGCATACCATTGAAAAGTACGGAATCCCGTTGGGTTTTTATAGTGATCGCCACGGAATATTTCGAGTGAATCAATGCGATGATCCAGAAGCGCAAACGCAGTTTGGACGCGCCTGTGAAGAATTGAGGATAGATCTTATTAACGCGCGCTCGCCACAAGCAAAAGGTCGAGTAGAACGTGCCAATAAAACCCTACAGGATCGACTGACGAAGGAATTACGTTTAGAAAATATCAGTGACATTGATGCTGCAAATAAATTTCTAGAAGAAAAATACAGGAAAAAGCACAATCAACGCTTTGCACAAGCAGCGAGAGAAAAGCAAAGCTTATTTAGTCCAAATACCCGAACTCCAGAAGAATTAAATTATATTCTGAGCGAGCAAGAAGAAAGGAAAGTCACGAAGAATTTAGAAATTTCTTTCAATGGAAAAATTTATCAAATTCAAAACCAAGGAAAAGGACGAAGACTTCAGCAAGCGACTATTACGGTTTGCAAAGCACTCGATAGCAAAATTGATATTCTCTATAAAAATGAAAAATTGGAATACAAAGAATTTAGTAGAAACGAAAAAAGGCCAAAAGTGGTTGATGAAAAAGAGCTGAATGCGATTTTCGACAAAAATATAAATGCGAATAAATCCAGAAAACCCAGTGCATCGCATCCGTGGCGAAGTCTGGTGGTAAATAAAATCCCAGCATCTAAAAATTTACCTCAAGCCAGGCTCTTATTGAAGTATTCAATTTCGTAAGAAAAAGGTGTCTGTGGACGAAGCGAGGACAAGCCAGTGATAACCTGATGGATAATGGAATACATTCTCCACGAGGTTATCACCAGCTTGCCCTCCCTTCGCCCACAGACGGCCCATTTAAATACAGCAACAGTATAAATATTTTTTTGAGGAAGAAGGTCCAGAGCCCAAAACAGGATTTTGAGGCTCATTTGCATTGGAAACACGTAGTTTTGCTCCCAAAAACTAAGTGTCGTAGAATGGGCGATGACCTGCCTCAAGAGGACATTTCTAAGTGGCTAAGAGGAGGACATTTCTAAATGGCTCCAACAGTATGACAATTTTGCGAGCTAGACTATCCTTATCGCCTTCAATCTACGGCCACGGAAAAAGGATTAAATTTTGTTTCGAGGTCATAGTGATCAACATTATCTTTACGTTTTAAATACTGAGAGAGTTTAAAAGTAATGGGCAGTGCGAGCGTTTCATAGAGGACCTTAAAAAAATACATACTCAATATAATTTTCCAAATGAGATAGTAAGGCACGGTCAATAGAAACGCGATGTGAATGAAAATAACCGTATCAATACCAACACCGATGGCCGTGCTGGATATCGCTCTTAGCCAGAAATAACGTCCTGAAGTTAGTATTTTTAATTTTGCTAAAATTATGGAATTCGTAAATTCTCCAACAAGATAGCCAAACATCGACGCAATGAGAACCCGAGGGACCGCCTGATAAATTAACGCGTAAGCACCTTGATCATGCCAATAAGGTGCAGGATTTAAGTAAATAGTGGCTAAGGTTCCCAACACGATAATCGCATTCGCTACTAAAGCTGTCCAGATCACTCTTCTACTCACTTTAAAACCATACACTTCGGTTAAAATATCATCGAAAATATACGTGATGGGAAAAAATATAAGCCCAGCAGGAAATATCAGCCCAGCATATTGCACTAATTTAAAAGCCGTTAAGTTAGACAAAATTAAAAATGCCGTAAATAAAATACCCACAATGACAATACTAGCCTTGGTAGAAGAATTTTTTAGTGGAAATTTTTTGATGAGCGATAAATTATGGGTATGCTCGGCGGTAAAAAGTGCCGCAATATGAGCTACATCTTCTTTCGAGAAAGCCTCCAGCCATTCTTTTTGATAGAGTTCTTTGACTGGTCGATTAAACGTTTGGCTATGTCCCACCCGTTGGATTTTCACATAAACACAGCCCGTATCGTGATAACTGTCATCAACCGCTACAATACGATATTTATTTTCATCAACAGGCATTTTTTTAAACCTCTTACCTAAACCACTAGCAGACCCGGTACCATTGCAACTAAACGAATGGGAGCCTCTGTGCCTTTTCCGATTTTAATGGGTAATGCAACAGTATACGCACCAACAGGTGGAATTAGCCCAGCATTTGCAACGTTTTCAACTATGTATTTACCTGCTCCTAAAATTAATTCATGCACTGGGAAACCATCAGCGCCATTATCAGGGCTCAACGTATCAATACCAAGTCCCACAATCTCCCTTAAAAGCAGCCATTCGGCAGCCTGCGCGGAAATGGTTGGGAATCGCAAATGGTTGCGATATTTTTCCGGAGCGTTCCAAAATTGATCCCACCCCGTTCGAAAAATCACAAAAGAATTTTTAGAAATATCGCCATATTTCTCCTCAAAATCTTGAATATCATCAGCTATGATCTGGTAGCTTTCATGCGCTTTTGCTGAGACATCGATGACCACACAAGAGGCAATGAGTTGCTCAATTGGAAGCCTTGCAATGTCAGCGCCACCAGGAATGCAATGTGCGGGAGCATCCATATGCGTTCCTATGCCCGCAGACATTTCGATAGACTGAACGCGAAACGCAGTACCCTGAGTGGAATCAGAATAATCGCAAACAGATTTAAGTGAAAAACCACAGCTACCGCTCCAATGTGGAATATTGGGAGACAAAGTATGCGTGAGATCAATACATTTTAAGTTTTTAATATCTAGAATAGTCATTACGCTTTTTCCTTACATTAAAATATTTTTTAGTTAATATTGGACAGCCTCATTAAAACATGGGGTAAATCAGCATGAGTGAACTCTTTAACATAAGCAAAACCGAGTTTTTCCATGACGCGCAGCGATTGCGTATTGCTTGGCATGGTAAAACAAACCAGATGATCAAGTCCAAGCATTGTAAAGGCCTCCTTAATTGCCTGCCGCCCTATTTCAAAGGCAAAACCTTTTCCCCAATATTTTTTTGAAAGTGAATAGGTGAGTTCAATTTCAGGCTTACCTTCAACGAAGGTATGATTTAAACCGCCCTCCCCTACAAACTCATGTGTCTCTTTTTCAAACCAAACATAGGGACCAAATCGAAAAGCATCCCAATAGGTAGAATCTCGTTTTAAGATAGATTCTATTTTTTCATCATTGAGCTTAATCCCAAAACACCGAACAAAATCGGGATCCTGAAACATTGCTTTATACACCTCAAAACAAGCTATTTGTGGAATATAGCCATAAAGACGATCGGTGATGACAGCAGGGCGATGAATGTTAAAATCAAAAAAGGCTCGCTGAAAAATGCCTTCACAAAAATTCGTTTTCGCTTTGGCATAGCTCAGCGTATCTTCAAGTTCATTTGCTAAAACAAATTTATGTTTTTCATAATCGAGCGCCGCTTTTGGATAAGCTCTCATATAGTCTCGAAACAAAATATGACGAATCCACCACGAAGAAGGATAATTCACCAAATGAATTTGATGCGTTCGATTTCCAGACTCATTATTTTTGAAAAAATAGCGCCGGTTTGGAAATTCATTTTCAAACAGAGGCTGGTAATAATATCCCAATACATTAAGCTTTTTAATGTGCTCTTCAGTAAAAGAATCTAAATCATTAACACCAATGAGTATATCAATAACAGGCTTTGCGTGAATACCTGGAATGGCCGTGCTACCAATATGCTCAATATTAGCGACAATATCACCCAGAGAAGCCTGAATGTTTAATTTCTCTTCTTCAAACAATCCTTTCCATTTTGGATCGTAAGGCAGTAATACAATCATTTAGGAATAATTTGATATTTGTCGTAGCCGACTAGGCGATTATTCCAATTTTCGCCATCACTATCACGACCTTGTTTTGCGAGCATCCACATGGTTTCAATATTATTTTTCTTATCAAAATTTCCCACAATTGCGACAGCAGATCCACAGTGCGGATAGCTGATACTTAAGGTAATCGCATTTCCTGCATAAAAGCCGGTGACGGATTCGGATTTCCCCACAGCACGCTGACAGTCTTTACCGGCAACTGCAGTTTTAAACGTACCCGTCACTGTCCCTGCATTTCTAGATTCTTTGTGAAGGGTGATAGTAAGTTCAGATCCACGCTGGTTTGTATAATGCAAGCTAGTATTTTCGGATTGGCCAGCAGCCAAACTGATGGAAGGAGCTAAAAAAACAGCAAAAATAGCTAAATATTGTTTCATTTTATTTCCTTGGAATATGGGTTTTAAGGCCAAATGCTAGCAATGATGTATATACCTGTCAATGCCAGTGATACCTAAAACCCGGCTCTAAGGCTTATCTGCTAGCAGGAAAGGACAAACAGAGATATGATTAGGCCAAATATGTAGTAACTAAGTAAAGGAGAATAAGGCGTGAAATTAACACGATTATTTACTGGACTTGACAAAAAATCACATTTTCAAGATCTGGAAATGCCACTTAAAAAAGCCGAATTTGGGAAAACAACCGACTCATCAGCCGTGAGTAGCGTAATGTTTGGGGAAATTGAAGACCTGAAAGACACCCCCTGGCATAATCCGCCATTCCGACAATATATTATTATGCTACAAGGCTCCATGGAAATTGAAATTGGCGATGGTAGTAAACGCATTTTTAATGAAGGCGATATTCTATTAGCTGAAGATACCAGCGGACAAGGACATATCACTCGAGCCGCCAGTGAAGGTTTAAGAAAATATCTGATGATTATTTTAAATGAATAAAATTTTGAGAAACAAGAGGATGGTCCTGCCCAAAAATTCTACTCTGAAGCCTCGACATTCAAAGTGCTTGAGTGTAGATTAAGCCCTGAGAGCATAACGTGGAATTCAGATGTTTTATTGCTCATTTGATAAATGATGTGGAAAGTATGGGTAAAGAGTTTTGGAACAATCCCCATCAAACTACTTTAATTTTAATTATCCTCTGATTCTGGGAATCGTATTCCTTTAGAAGACTCTTCACCAGAAATCTAGGCATTGAGAAAATTGCTGCTCACATTAAAGAGGATTAATATGGAAGAGTTATTATGTCTTTTTTTTCGTGGTTGATGGCCAAATACTATGACAAAATAATGCAAGATGCCGAAGCAAAATGTCTGCAAGATTGGCGCAAGGCCCTGCTTAGTCATTTGTCTGGTGATGTTTTAGAAATCGGATCTGGAACAGGTCTAAATTTAAATCATTATCCTGATGCAATAGAACATCTTTTCCTCGTTGAGCCGGATGCTAGAATGCGTGCTAAAATGCAGGAGAAAATAACAGCCAAAAACCAGCCTAAAATTGAGGTTTTAAATTGTAGTGCGGAATCGATTCCGCTCCCTGATGCTTCTTGCGATTCTGTCGTAAGCACCTTAGTGCTATGCTCAGTTAAAGACTTAAAAAAAGCATTATCCGAAATTCATCGTATTTTGAAACCAAGAGGAAAGCTTATTTTTATTGAGCATGTCGCTGCTAGTAATAATCCTAAACGTCTAAAGTGGCAATTGAGACTTCAGCCTATTTGGAAAATAATAGCTTGTGGATGCCACTTAGCGCGCCAAACGGAAGAAGCAATTATAAATTCAGGATTTAAATTCGAGGAAATAAGCAGACAAAGCATACGCGGTGTTCCGGCCATTGTCCGCCCAAGTATCAAGGGTGTAGCCATTAAAAACGAAGAATAACTCAATGGATAAGCCTTATTGCAGTAAAGCTTTCAAATACTTATCATGAGCCCCGTGAATATCTTTTCGCTTGTGCTGATTACTGATTTTTGCTAACGTTTCCACCTCATTTTCACGTTTACACTTGGAGAATTCAATGGCAACATTTGGACTGATAGAATACCAAGATGCGAGCCCGGAAGTTCACGAAATTTATGATGACATCATGGCCACGCGCAAGACGGATTGGATTA
This sequence comes from uncultured Gammaproteobacteria bacterium, assembly GCA_963711375.1. Classification (GTDB taxonomy): domain Bacteria; phylum Pseudomonadota; class Gammaproteobacteria; order Coxiellales; family Coxiellaceae; genus CAVQDV01. The sequence goes on along the minus strand of CAVQDV010000002.1, from coordinate 45,642 downwards.
ACAATTTCTGGAAGGCCATCGCTCACGATCCCGAAATGCTTAAGCGCACCTGGGAGAGTCTCAAGAAAATCATGGGCCCTGGCGCACTCGATCCACTCACCAAAGAACTCATTTATATCGCGGTAAGCGTGACAAACAATTGTCAGTATTGCATTGCTTCGCATACTACTTCGGCCTTTAAAAAAGGGATGACTGAGGCCATGTTTCAGGAATTGCAAGCTGTAATTGGCAAAGCCAATGAAACGAATAAGCTTGTCACTGGCTACCAGGTTGCAGTTGACGAACAATTCCAACCCCTCAAGAATCGTTAAAGCTCTTTTATGTTTGAAGCAGTCATTTTTGATTTTGATGGGGTGATTTTAGATAGTGAGCCAATTCATTTTGAGGCTTATTCTCATGTTTTAAATGAAATCGGCTTAACTATTTCTCACCCTGAATATATGGGAAAATATATTGGATTATCAGATAAAGAAATTTTTCCAAAATTATTGAAAAATAAAGGTTTGAATGCTTCTCTTTCTGAAATTGAATTGTTTATTGAAAGAAAAATCGCATTCTATACGGAAATTCTTAACGATAAAGTTGACTTACCTCTGATTTCCGATGCGGATCTTTATATTAATTTTCTTTTAAACTCAAAAAAATCGCTAGCGATTTGTAGTGGAGCCTCAACAAAAAAAATCAACTCTGCACTTGTTAAATTAAATGGTGGTAAATTAATGCCTTATTTTCACACCATCATCACGGCAGATAATGTCCAAAATGGGAAACCTTCACCAGAAGGTTATCTACTCGCCGCTGAGCGTTTAAAAGTTCCCCCCTTCAAATGTGTTGTAATAGAAGACTCTCCCCATGGAGTAAACGCCGCTAAAAAAGCGGGTATGTTTGTCATTGCCCTTTTAACAACGCATAATCGAGATCAACTTCGTCAAGCTGATAAAATCGTAAATGGATTTTCTGATTTATTGAGTGGCAACGTTGAATGCCCTTAAAGGCTTCGCAATATAAGCATTATACTCAGGAAATTTTTTGATCCCTACGCAAGATTTAATTTGCCTCTGCCCAAGCAATTCACTTAGCGGCGACCCAAAAATTGCTAGTAATGACTAGAAAGTCTTGATGATAGCGGCAAGCTAATTTAAAATGGCGAAAATTTAATTCAATAGTGAGGTCATTCCAGTGAGAAACAATAACGCCATTTGGGCTCTTGGCGATGCTTACGAATTGAGGGTTAAAACCGATCAAGACGATATTGACGTATCAATTTTTAAAAATGATCTTCCAGTTGGTAATGCACGACTCGTCACTGATCAAGTTGATGTCTCTTGTATTACACACATCGAAGTGCATAATGATCATGTCAATCATGTATTTCCCAATGGGCGAAAATTGGGTGAAGTTCTGCTCAAATTTTTGATAAAATTTCCGAGTTCCGTTAGAAAACTTGAATTTAGATTTATTTTAGATGTGCCTCTAAATTTAAAAGAAATTGCTCTTAAATTTCACTTCGATCAAGGAAAAGGCACTGACATCGAAGATGAAATTATGATTCGTCCAAAAGGCCATTTTACTTTTGTAGCGACGGAGCCTAAAGAGCTTGTTATTAGTGACCGTCTTTCTGAAGAGCAATCTAAGGAAGCCTTCTTATTGCTCAAGAAAAATGCTTATTGGAGGCAAAACTCATCTCAAGAAGTTTTCGAGCTTATATTAAAGAACTCCTTTTGTTTTATTGCTACGAGAGAAAATAAAATCGTGGCTTTTGCACGTGTTTGCACAAACAAAAATAATTTTGCTTCACTATGGGATGTCGCAGTAGATGAATCTTGTCGAAAACAAGGTATTGCAAGCCTTTTGATGGAACATATTTTCAAGCACCCAAAATTAGAAAAAGTGACCGAATGGATTTTATTTACGGATTCCGCTAAGCCTCTTTATCAAAAATTTGGCTTCTTCCCCTCAAGTAATTTAAAGGATCGTAAAATAGTGCATAAATTACGTTTGCAAGATAAAGAACCTGATTATATTGTCGATTTACAAAAAATAATTTCCTTGGGCTTACCAGCATGCTTGAATGAAACTCAAAGCCATGCTTTTTTATTCGGCAACAAACGGACTCTACTTTTCGATTTCTGGAAATCTCTAATTTCTCACAAAGAAAAAATAGTCAATATTGTGAGCTCTGCCCCTCACCATTAGGTAAAAATTGGGGAACCCCGGAAATATTAATTTCAATTTCCGAAACAGGAGAAATCGAAATTTGAAGCACGCGACTAAATCAAAACTTACCCGATTGCCGCATTCTTATTTTCTAGCAATTCATACTTTAAAATTGATCAAATACTCTTGTCATTACAATATGCTTTTGATTTTCGCTGTACTCTGTTATCTCAAATCCAGATTTCAAATAAAATTTTATGGCTTGGCTATTTTTTTTATCTGGATCGACAATAATCACTTTAAATTTATCAGCTAAAAATTTACCAATAAAAAGGGTCAGAATTTCTAAACCAAGACCTTTGTTACGATTCATTTTTTCAGCGATAAATAGATCAATTCCAACCATGTCTTCCGAGTCAAATTTCTTAAACAAAGGGTTATTTTGGTTTTCAATCCCCTCTGGAAAATTCTCAGTAAGTAAATAATATTGAATAAATCCAATCGGTCGATCTTCTATGAAAACAATAAAACTCGGAACATTTTCTTTTCCATCGATTCTTGGCAGATATTTCTTCTTTATATCATCAAGAGACCATTCTTGATTTCTCGCGTACCACCGATTAATGATCGGCTCTTGAAACCACTCAAAAAGACGTTCCAGATCTTTTTCTTTGAGTGTTTCAAACTTTAGTGAGCTCATAGCAGCACCTTTAAGGCAAATAGACCGAAGAGCAACATAATGCCGCCGGAAATCCAATTAATAATTCGCATTAAAGATAGGCTTATAAACCGATGAAAAATAAGTGCCGTACTTGCGCTTAAGAGCAGCCACCACATTGCTGATCCCAGTATGATGCCAATAACAAGAATCACCGCATGAATATAATCTGGATGAATCGTGCCTAAACCTAATCCTGCAAATACGGCAATAAATGACAAAATAGTGGCTGGATTCGCCAAAGTTAATAAAAATGTTGTAGCACAAGCATGCCAGGGAGATCGGTCTACTTTCTCTTGCAAAGAATTTTTTTTTGGGCTGGCTTTCATTAATGTAATGCCAAGGTACAACAAAAAAATTCCGCCCATTATTCGTATCCAAAATTGATGGCTAATTAATAAAGACGATACGGCGGTTAAACTAAAACCCGCCATTAATCCATAAGTGCCGTCTGCCAGTGCAGCGCCAAGGCCTGTCATCAGCCCAATTTTGAAGCCCTCATGCAGTGATCGCTGAATACACAGTATACCAATAGGCCCAACGGGTGCGGCTATGGCAAATCCGATTATCAGCCCTTTCAAAAATAATTCGATCATAGGAGTTTTTAGTACCTTACTTTAATGGGCAAGATGGCATTTTCAATTTCATTAATATCTGAAATATCCACTTCACGCGCCAAGATTTTTTTATACGCTACTAATTCCTCTCGTCGAATGACTGGTATGTTTAAGCCAAATATTTCCATGGGGACTGTTCTTGAAAAATCAGTAGCAAAATTGTGCCACTTTCCAGTCGATTTATTAAATACTTTTACCTCATGGGCGCCGGATAAATCAATTTCTTGACCTTGATAATTCAAAGTCATTAGCAATAAATCCCAATATTCATCTTTAAAATGGGATGGACCAAAAATAATAAATTCAGACACTTTTTCTTTCAGAATTTCAAATTTATCTTCAGGAATATCAATGTCGATGTCATTCAAAGACCGGCTAGCGCCATAAGCTTTTGCCGCAAGCCCACCAGCAATTTGGTAGGGGATGTCGAGTTCATTCAGAATCTGCATTATCCAAACTAAGGCCGCTTTGGAATGTTGTGTCGTTTTTTTCATGATTACTTGATCGAATGGGATGGCTTACGCTACCATTACTCATTCGTTTAATCAATGAAGTATGCAAAGATGAATAGGAGCCCCCATATGAATTCCACTAAAAAACTGTATATGACATCAACTTATCGCTTGCATCATATGACGCAATTATGTTCAGTTGCCCAAGATGACAAAGGAATTTTCGTACGGCTTGCTGAAACTATTTTTCATCCACAAGGTGGTGGACAGCCCTCTGATACTGGCACTATTGGCGCATTTCATGTGACAGGTGTTTACGTGGATATGACGGACAAGACTCAAATTAATCATTATATTGAGGCGAATAACATCAATGTTGTTCCCATCAATACTATTGTTCTGTGCAAAGTAAATGTCGAAAAACGGGCGAATAATGCTACTTCCCATTCGATGGGCCACATTATTGGAATGGTTTTAGAAGAAATGGGTTATACGCACCCTTCCGGCAATCATTTTCCTGGTCAGGCTAAAATTACCGAGCAGTTAAATGGACATTCATTACCCGAGAAAAACACTCTTGAAAATATAGTAAAACAACGATTGGCAACAATAAAAAATACCTCTCTTCTTGTGGAAGTTAGCGAAGATAAGCAGGGAATGCGATTTGTAAAAATTGGCCGAGACAAAAAATACCCTTGCGGCGGCACACATTTATCGGATTTAACTCAATTAAAGAGCTTTAATCTGCGTAACATTAAGATGGGAAAAGAAAAGGACACATTTAATGTAGGCTATGACACCATCGTAGATTTAGAGCTGTTTAAAGAAAAAATGAGCGCTTAAACACAAATCCTAATCTCACCTTACTATTTTTCTGTCTTAGGATCGCCCGGGAGTATGATTATTAGACCTATTTGATTCGAATGCTCGTGAGTCCCGCCCTATCGCATGCTTAGACAGGCCTTATTCCCCTCCACCCCAAGCAAGAAAGCTTTTCGGGAATACAGAATAATAAGGTTTGCATAAACATAATAGTAAGGTTAATATAAACATAAAAGTAAAGTTAAGGGGCTATAAATGCCATCAATCCATGAAAATATCGGGGCTGCGTTAGCCAGAGTACGTAAAGTTGCCGACAAAAATGGCGCAGACATCGTAGTAAGCGCCGATATTGATCGAAAGGATCGTGAATTGCTGCAACGCACTGGTTGGTTGCAAGAAATAATTAAAGGCTGGTACATGATCGTTCGCCCAGACGTAGCGACCGGCGACTCCACTTCCTGGTATACCAATTTCTGGGATTTTGCCCGTATTTACCTGCAAAGTCGTTATCAAGATCAATACTGCTTGTCGGCCGAAAATTCATTAGAACTGCACGTTGATAAACCCCTCATCCCGCGGCAGATTATCGTGATTGCACCACATGGTGGCGGGGAGCCCATTTCTTTACTCTATAATACTTCATTATTAATCTATGCTGATCCTAAAAATATCCCCGAGCAAAAAGAAGTCCTTAAAGGTTTGCAAGTATTCTCTTTACCACAGGCCTTATGTCGGATGACACCCAAATACTTTCAAAGCCAGCCACAAGAAGTCGAAATTGCACTGCGAATGGTGCGTAATACTGACTCGATGGCAAAGTTCCTCATTAAAAATAATTTGATCACTGCAGCAAATCGATTAATCGGTGCGTATGAATTTATTGGTGATCAAACTATGGCAAAAGCACTCCATAACGAACTGACTATGGCAGGAATGAAGCTCAATCATGTTAATCCTTTCCAAACCGAAGAACCGCTACTGGGAAAAAACCGAGATCGCTCACCCTATGCGAATCGCATTAAAGCATTATGGCAAAGTGCGCGAAATCAAGTAGAAACATTCATGCCAAATCCTCCAGGCATTACTGAATCTCCCCGAAAATATTTGCATGAAATTGATCTTATTTATGAGCATGATGCTTATAATTCATTATCCATTGAGGGCTATCGAGTAACTCCAGAATTAATTCTTAAGGTCAAGAATAATCACTGGAACCCAGAAGGTAATCAAGATGATCAGAACATAAAAAATGCATTGGCGGCACGAGGTTACTATGAAGCGTTTAATGCCGTTAAAATAAGCCTTAATCGAGTGTTTGCTGGTGAACTGGCAGGTGAGGTTATTGAGAGTGATCATCAAGATTGGTATACCAGTTTATTTGCACCCTGCGCGCATGCCGGCATCATTGAAAAAAAGCATTTATTTGGTTATCGCAATAATCAAGTTTTCATCAGAAATTCGCGTCATGCGCCACCCCACTATAATGCTGTTGGTGACTGCATGTATGCACTTTTTGAATGTGTGCAGAAGGAAAGTCACTTGGGCGTAGCCGCTGTGTTAATGCATTATATTTTTGTGTTTATTCATCCTTATATGGATGGAAATGGACGAATGGCACGTTTTTTAATGAATTTTTTATTGGTTTCCGGTGGTTACCATTGGACGGTCATTAATATGAAAAATCGCTCAAAATATATGGCGGCTCTTGGCATAGCAGACGAATCTCAAAATTTTGAGCCACTAACAAAATTAATTTTAAGCGAAATGAAAAATTCGCTAGAATACCTTCAAGGTGAGTGATTTTTTATTTAAATAAGGGGCTTTGCTTTATTCACATTTTAAATTTTTGGTCATTGGCCAAGACTCCGGCGACTAGGTTCTCCAGATGAATATTCAAATTGTTTTCGAATGGGAAAGTTTTCTCTTTATGTTAGACCATAGTTTCAGTTAAAACTTTAAATTGATTTTTCCATTTTCGAGATTTTCTTCTTTCGAGCCTGCTTTTTTCGGAGAAGTGTTGAAAAATATTAAGCCTAGCGAGGCACTTTCACGCAGCAGCAATGGGAGCATGGCAGGAGTTCTAAGGGCTGTCAGGTAACGCATTTTTAGCGAATAAGTGTCGACCCCTGTGAAAAAGGGTTTTAAAAACGAATTTATGACTGCTGATGCAAGAACCGAGGTACCAAAACCAAGGAGCATTGGAATCTGTGTATTTGATTCATTCATTTTTTCATAGGTTTTGTCTCTTACTTTCAATCCAGGCGCTAAACAGAAATTAGCCACTAGATTTCTAAAACAAAATGAGAAGTGAAATACCGGGTTTACAACGCCTTTAGCAACATAATGAAATGTTTGTGGCCAATTATAATTAATTTGACGAGCATTGCTCGCCAGAAATAGTGGTAAAATCGAATTTTTTGCCAAAGCTGTCAAAAAAAGTCCTTGAAAGTCTGAGCCAAAATAACGCATGCCTTCAAGGGTTGCAAAATTTCCGGTTAAACAATAGGTGGCTCTAGTCATCAGGCCTGCAAAAAGTCCATTGAGCCCAATTTCTTTTAAAGTATCGGCGTAGCTTAGGGGTTTAACTTTAGGATGTGCATGCATATATAATATTCGATGTAATGCCATACCTTCGAATGGAACGGTGCCCAGTGCCAAAAGAAAGTTTTTTTTGAAATTCGCGAGAAAAACTTGTCTTGAATTTTGCTTAGCATTTTCCTCGGCTGCTTTATTTCTCACAACTTCCACCTCATGCTTATTAATTTAGTTACAACCCCGGGTTTTTTCTCGGTAGGATATTACAGAGGTGAACTCGTCAAAGCAAGTGTAAACAGGCGATATTCAGCGAGATTTTGATTGACAGCTAGAGAGGCTATTGCTAGCATTTCCGCTAACTTATGAAAATCAGAACCGCCAGATTAAGTGATGCAGATGCCATTGCGAATATTCATTATTCGGCCTGGAAGACGGTCTATAAAGGACTTATTCCGGATGATTATCTCAATTCATTATCTTCCGAAGAATTTAATCAGCGTTGGCAAAAGCATCTCAATGATCCCATTTATCGCGCTTTAGTTTTTGAAGATTCCCAAAAAGTACTGGGTTTCGTCTATTTTGGCCCCTGCGATGATGCAGAACTTAAGGGCATTAAAACTGCGGAAATAATCTGCATCTATTTTGATTCGAATGCTCGCGGAAAGGGATATGGTGAGTTGATTTACCGAGAAGCCGAAAAAATTATTAAGGCTGAAAATTATGAATGTATTTGCATCAAACTGCTTGCGACAAATCTACCAGCTTGCCGATTTTATGAGAAGTTAGGTCTGCACCTTGACAAAGTTTATGACAATCATACCAAATTAAAAAATATAAGCCTCAGGGAAAAAAGATATCTTATTCAGCTCTGAAGAGCTTCTAACATTTTCCTGAAATAAAATATTGAGACTATTAATGAAAGTAAGCATAGCAAATAAAGAATATACATTTTTAATTGGATATCGAAGTCAAGACTTATACAGAGCCGCATTCAATAATTTAGCAAAAAAGGTATTTGGCATTTCGTTTGAAGACTGGTATCAATTAGGGTATTGGAATGAAAAATATATACCCTACACTCTATTTGACGAAGAGACCGCTATCGCTAATATATCTGTGAATACTATAGATTTTAACATTCTGGGCGATCACAAACGATATATTCAAATCGGAACCGTCATGACAGATGACAATTATCGAAATCAAAATTTGTGTCGTTTTTTAATGGAATCCGTTTTAGAGTTTTACCCAAAGTTTGGATTTAAGCCTGTCACAGAATACACCTATTTCAGACGAGTTGAAAAAGATCTTGATTCTGGGAACTGCTACAAAAAACTTGACTCATATGGGCCTGAGTGCGTATATCATTTGCTCATTTCAATGGGGGTATAGAGTGCGTGAGATTATCAGAATTCCAAGAGCGGGTATGATTCCCTATTTTGCTAAACTAGGCGGAGAGCTCAGTTATCTCACTGTAGAAGAGCTCAAAAAAAAATTGGGATGTAAGTACTTTACCGAATCGATTCTTATGGACCCCGAGGAATATGACAAGCAAAACCATCGTTTCCAAGTGAAGCCGAAAAATTGTCTTGATTTAGAAAAGTTTGAGCGAGGTATAAAAAAACTCAGGGAAAATGGGGTTTCAGGATTGGGTATTGTATGGATGAACCAAAAAATAGGGCATTGCGTTATTGCCACTCAAGATTTTGAGGAAGGTGCCGTGCTCTGCCTTTATTCTGGGGAATTAACAACTATTGAAGCTAAAAAAGATGAGCCTGACTATTACTGTCAGATAATTCAGGACGACTTTATCGTCTCTGCACAAAATGTCCGGTGTATGGCAGGATTAATGGCGCATTTACCTATTGATCTTGACCAAGAAGAGCGTGACCTGCTTAAAAAGTTCCAAGATAATGACTTTCTTGCAAAATTTTGCCGTAAGCCACTCGAGGAATTAAAAAAAGAGGGTTTGCTAACAGACAACTACAGGGTTTATTTAGCTAAAAACACCATGAAAAGGCTCCAGAATCCTAAGTATACGCAGTCGGAGTTTGATACTATAAAATTTGCCTCACCAGAGATTAAAGCTAGCATTGCTATCGAGAATGTTGACCGAAGAATTTATTCAATTGATGGCATTCCCGTCAAAGTTCTTGTTGCCTCTCGAAAAATCCTGAAAGGTCAAATGCTCGGCTTTGATTACTGTGGAGACTATTGGGAAAAGTGTGGAGCGACTCCAGAGTTATTTACTAAAACTGGAGAAATTGTTGATCACAAGAAGTATACACGTCTTACCATTACAAGCACCCCCTCTAAACGAGTGCAATCTCCTGTCACGGTTACCGGGGACGCACACGAGCGTTTGATGGAGCGCTTGAAGAAAATCGATCCAGAGCACAAGATGAAGCCCTTTTGGGACTCGATTAATAATCGCTACTATTCACAGGCTTTAAGAAGAATTTGCACCGTTCAGACACATGCCTTAGCTGTATCCACTGCAAAAGTCTTGCTGCACTTCAAAGAACCCCTCGCTATCCAGATTAATGAACAGGTTGGCGTTGAGAAAAAAGCGGCAATTCATCATGCGGCTAAAATTGGAAATTGTGACTTAATTCTGTTACTTCTGCAAAGTGGTGCAGACGCCACGCTGGCGGATGCTAGTGGGACAACCGCGGATATTTACTTGGAAAAATTTAATCAAGGCTTCGCCCTAAAATATAAATGATTTGTAATTGCCGCTGGGAAAAGACCGGCAATTCCCATTAAAGCAGGAATTGCTGCAATTTGTGATTTCATAGCTGCAACTAGCTAAGCCTTCAATAGTTTATGAAACCTCTCCATCAATTTTTGATGCAAAATTAGCCGAACTAATTCATGATTGCCAAATAGTGGCTTCAGTACTTTTCCATGCTTCAAGTGACTCTATGCGGTCGTACCATCGAGTGATATTCGGATAATTATCAAATGGAAATTTTCCGAAGCGAAAATAAGTCATCATCCCAGCGACAGAAAAATCAGCGACGGTTAATGCATCGTTTACAAGAAATGAATGGACTCCTAAATATTGATTAAGATAACCTACATGCAACAGAAATGCGGGATTCTGCCAATCGGGATCCGTAGCTGGAGCAGGCACTAAATGCGGCACTAATGCATGGCCTACCACACCTGCCAATACTATTGAAATAGCAGGTTGCCAGTGGGAGGATTCCCAAAACATCCAGCGAGAAATATCAGCACGTAATTTCGAGTCACATGACGACAATTGATATTTACCGTAGCTATCAGCAATATATTGTAATATTGCATTGGATTCCCAAAGTATAAAATCGCCTTCAACTAAGGTTGGAATTTTACCGAATGGATTAATAGCGAGATAATCCGAGTGTTGCCCTTCACCGGTATAAACATTAACGATTTTTACTTCAGGAGATAATTGCAAATGATGTGTTAATGCCAATACTTTACGACCATTAGCTGAAATGGGTGTGGTATAAAGTGTAAAATTATTTTTCATTTTTTTCCTTGTAGGGCATTTAGTCGCGACCGCTCATAAGCGTATTAACAGCGATACGCCAATGCCATTACCAATAAAACGCCATTCATTCCGGTCGCTATCAGTGGCATCACGAAGACTTGGACTACTCTAAGGGCGCCGAAATTTCTCGGCCATCGGCCAATACAAAGCGCAAGGACGTCTTTGGGAAGCTCACGTCGAGGGCATGATCATCAAATTTAACAGCTAAAGTGCTCATTCCACTTCTCCAAAAATTTTACTCTGCTCTCAATTACGATGGCTTTAACTTCTGCCAGCCATCAGGCCCTATTTTCGGTTTAAGATACTGGTTTTTAACATCAAAGTCTACTGAACGTAGATTCTTAAGCATCACAAACTCATCATTGAATAATGAGGGTTTTTGCCATGATTACGTATCATCAGAATTTCCCGCATTTTTTGTTAGACTAATCGCCGTCAGATTTTCCTGACAATAAAGATTTTTAAAGGCGGTAGGATTTTTGCAATTTTTAACAGCCAACAGCAATTGCTGTGCCGTCTCATTAATACTGAGTTTGGTATTATCAATTTCAAAATCATAGACCATATTTTTATGCGTGATTAATGAGGAGCAACGGTTCCAACCATCTGGGCGATTTTCCTGTTTTGAATGTTGAGCGCCACCTTGACTACGTTGTTGTTCTCTCCGTGCGCCTTCATCATCTGACACAATTAATCCTACAAAAAAAACTGAATAAGAATTAAAAGTATCCAGGGCCACCCGAAACCATTTTGGCTTCCAAAATAATTGATCGGAAATTACATTTATTCCCAATTCCAGATAACTGGCGATGGCTTTATAACTTCCGTAAATTACTTCGTCCAACAAAGGACCAGGCATAATCTGAAAATAGGGTTTGTCATTTTCATAATAAGTTTGTGTTCGATAATATCGGGGTTCAGCATTTGCAATTTGCAATTGTTTTGGAGGAATAGCATACCAAAACTGATCGATCCCTAAATGAACATAAGGTTCATCCGTCAGCCCCTGAAATACGCGACAAGTGGAAGATTTGCCCGCGCTCGATCCGCCATTAATAAGAATTAAATGCCCACGTTTCATACTTGTTCTCCACTTTAATCGCTGGATAATATCGAAACCAAAAGCGCTTCACAAGGTTGTTTTCGCTTAAGAAAGTCGTATTAAAGTGAAAATTCAATTTTTATCACCTCCATGAATACTTGAAAAAAATTATGGGCGGAAATATTCATTTTGGTAAAACCCCTGATCTTTACTGTCTGTGCACTTTTGGCGTTTTTAGTGCTATTGAGGCACCCTCCCTATAAAAGCAACTAAAGTTAGTTGCTTTTCAGACTCATTTTTGCTATCTTATCTTAGTAGGTTAAAAATGAGGGTTGCTTTAACGATGACACAGGTGGATAAACTTAAGGTGCGTTTTCTTTCAAAACCAAAAGACTTTACCTGGACAGAGCTAACAAAGTTTCTCATGGGATTGGGGTACAAGGAAACTCAGGCGGGCAAAACAAGCGGTTCTCGGGTGCGATTTATGCACGCAGAATATGAGCCAATAACATTGCATAAACCGCACCCAAAACCAATTTTGAAGGAATATATCATAAAACAACTTACGGAGACTTTAAAAAAAAGAGGCCAATTATGAAAGATATGGTGAAATACAAAGGCTATTATGGCTCTGTGCATTACGATGCGGATGCACTGATTTTTTATGGGAAATTGGAATTTATAAAAGCGCTCGTATCTTATGAGGCTAGTGATGCCGCCGGCATTAAAATGTCCTTTGAAGAAGCAGTAGATGATTATCTGCAATTGTGCGAAAAAGAAGAAATCACCCCTGAGAAGCCCTTTAAAGGCTCTTTCAATATTCGCACGGGCCATAAACTCCACGAACTCGTTGCCTTAGCTGCAGAGCGCGAAAATATGAGTCTCAATAAATTCATTTGTCATATTTTAGAAAAGGAGTGCGATAAAAATCATCAATTGGCGAATTTTTGATGCAGCAATAAAGGAAATCACGTGAAACCCATCTGCCAATTTCTGGATAAGAATAAAACGCGTTACCGCTTAATTCGAGTTAACGCAAGTGATAGAGTTTTGAATTGGATTTTTGTGCCGGGTGGGCCTGGGGCTGATTCTATTTATTTTAAAGACCTAATTGAAGTTCTGGAACTTCCTGGAAATTTTTGGTTGATAGATTTTCCAGAAAATGGAGAAAATCGACATTCCAATGAAACCTATGATTTTGAAAAATGGGATTCCTGCTTTCAAGATTGCATTAAGACTTTTGAAAATCCCATTTATGTTGGGCATTCATTTAGTGGGATGTTCCCATTACTTTTTAAAGAACTCGAACATCTTTTAGAAGGATTCATTATTTTAAATTCAACCCCCTGTCTTTGGTTCGAAGAAGCGCAAAAATGTGCTAAAGAAAATAAACTCCCCTCTTTTGAATTGTCTTTAGATGATTTTCGAAATAATCCAAATCCTAGCACATTTAAAGCCGCTTTACTGGCCTGTTCTCCCTATTATTTCACTGAAGATTTTTTGGAAAAAGGGAAAATATTGCTTGATAGCCTGCCTTTTAATTATTTTGCCGCCGCTTGGTGGCAGAATAAAGCCATAGAAATTAATTTCGAAGCTAAATGGATACCGCAGAAAGTGCCCACTCTGATCCTAGGGAGTAGCCACGATTTTATTACTCCCTTCTCTCTTTTTGAAAAAGCGAAACAGTTCCATCGCCAAAATATTACACTCAAAAAAATTGAAGGGGCTGGGCATTTTCCTTGGATCGAAAAAAAACACGAAGTTATAGAGGCTTTTGAATCATTTTTTGTTTGCTTGCGCCAACATACAAACAACGCTTGCAAGACTACACAATCTGCACGCATTTACTGGTAGGCTACAAGTGCATTGCCAACAAGCATTGAACATTCTTCAGCCCATCCTCAAGACTCACTTCCATGGGACGATTTTCAATAATTGAAGATACAAAATTTTGTAATTGGAGGGTATATAAATCCGCCTTTGGACAATTAAAAATTTGATCGCCAATGAATATTTCTCGATTTTCCTGAGGCCCTGCTAAATCTGTGCCACACACATTTTTATTTTCGGCTATAATTTCAATCTGCAATGGCTCATCAGAAACTAGCGAGCACAATAATTCAGCCTTAGCGCCAGATTCAAATTCTAGTAAAATAGAAGCCTTTTCATCTATTTTTGTGTTTGGCCTATACGTTACCTTGCTGCTTTGATTGACAATATCACCACAGGTCGGAATTAAAATCCACCGAGCTAAATCGACTAAATGTGTCCCCAGAATCCCAATGCTGCACCACCCTTCAAAATTGGAATCGAGATGCCACTTAGCTTGAGCAATATAATTTATTCCCCACTGAAGTTTTAATGTCTGTATTTTTCCAAGTTCATTATTATGTGCTTTTTTAGCGACCAATCTAAATCCATGATGCCATCTGAGATGATAGTTTATGCTTATCGGTACGGGATGTTTTTTTATTTCAGCCGATATTTCCTGACAAGACTGGATAGAAGTGCATAAGGGTTTTTCAACTAAAATCGCTTTCCCCGCTCTAGCGGCTAAAATTACTTGCTCCGCATGGAGATTATCAGGGGTAGCTAAAATCACAGCATGTAAATGGGGATCACCAAGCATTTCTTGAATACTGTCATAGGCTTTATGAGCCTGATATTTTTCAGAAAATTTTTTGGCGCTTTCAAGGGTACGCCCTGCAACGCTCCATAATTGGGCATTTGAAATCACGAGAATCGATGCGGCATGTTTTTCAGAAATTCGACCTGGGCCTATGATTCCTATATTTAACATTTTTAATTAAACTCAGCTTGTAAAACAAGTTCAGAATCGTTGTTGTCTACTGATTGGGGTTCAGCGGATTCAATATTCATTAAGGCAAACAAATCCCAAGGATATCGTGTGCCTTTAATAATTTCGCATTTCATAATTTTCTGAATATTGCTCAAATCTTCAGGGATCAATTCCACCGAAAGTGACCCTAGATTATTGTTTAAATTATCAATATGTTTTGTCCCTGGAATTGGAATTATATTTTCTCCCTGCGCCATCAGCCATGCCAGTCCCAATTGTGGCAAAGTACAATTTTTTGTGACAGCGAACTGAGCTAATTTATCACGAATAGCGAGATTAGCTTTAAAATTTTCTCCTTGAAACATTGGCAATTCAAGACGAAAATCACCCTGATCAAATTTTATTTCAGCCTGCATTTTTTCTGTTAACATCCCTCGACACAAAGGACTAAAAGGAATAAAACTTAAACCTAACTCATAGCACGTTATAAATACGTTATTCTTTAAAGGTTCTTGCACAAAAATGCTGAATTCAGATTGCACGGCAATAAAAGCCTCAGGAAGTCCTTTTTCAATAAAGTATTGATGCGCGAAACGGATACTTTTTGCGTCCGCCTCAGATAGGCCAACGTGCTTAATTTTACCTTCTTTTAGCAAGGAAATAAGCGCATCCAGACTATTCCGCAGTTCATCAATTCCGCCTTTAGGTAAGCGATGCAAATAATACAAATCAATATAATCGACACCTAAACGAGTTAATGAATTTTGACAGGATTCTAAAATGTGCTTCGGCGAGACATCAATATAAAATCCACCATCTGGAATTGAAACAAATCCGCATTTTGTAGCAATAATGATGCTATTTCGCTTTTTTTGTAGAGATTCAAAAAGAGCCTTCCCTAGTAAAGTTTCGCTATGCCCTTCACCGTAAATATCTGCCGTATCAAAAAGGTTTATTCCAGCTTCATATGCAGCCCGAATTGTTTTGATGGATTCAGCGTCGTTACGATCAGCATCATAAGTTCCCGACATCCCCATGCAACCAAAACCCACCCTAGAAACCAGCGGACCATTTTTACCTAATTTAACAGAATTTCGCATTTTCAACTCCAGTATTGTTAATTTGCCTTGAAAACCAATGTTACTATCCTGATTTGTCGCTTATGGTTGTAATTGGCGCCGCGACAAATTTTCTGACATTTGATTAAGCTCATTTTCATCCAAAGGGAAATCTACGGTCCACGCTTTTTTAGGCCTCGGCAAACATAAATTTGAACAGTAGCTTTTTAATGTGCCCTCACTAATATGAGTAATACCAAATTCCTTAGAGAGTACTTCGCATCCTTCGGAAAAACTTTCAAGGGCCATTTTTTGGGGAACCCCATTCTCCTCAATTGTGTAAATCAAACGTTCTTGTTGAGCGTCCCAAGAAAATGTTTTAAATCCAAGATTTGTAGCAATGTAGACGACAATTAAGGAGTCACGAACTCGGAGTGGTTTAGGAAATCGTTCAAGATGACACAATTTTTCTTGGCACTGGACGAGTGTGGATTCGCTTAAACGGGATTGCAAAACGGTGAACCATTTTTCATTTCGAAAAGCCTGAAAAACAAATAAATCTTGAAAATTTGGGTGTCGACTCAATTTAAATTGATAACTCCCCTCTTGCACGGGTTCGCCTTCCTCTGTAATTAAAAAAGCAGATCGTTTCCCAGAAGATACTAGGCCAGGATCAAGCAAATAACGTTGCTGATTAATTTTGATAACAACAATAAGGTGCGTCTCTGGCAGGTCTAGGGCTTCTGGTGAACCCACTTCTCTCCCGGCTAACACTTTTGCAAGCGAACAGTGCGCATCAAATCCAAGCCTTTTTAGAGCGGTATAAAGCAATGCCGATGTTTGAAAACAAAAACCTCCGTTTTGGACCGTCATTATTTTAGGAAATGTCTCAAACAGTAAAGACTCTCTAGACACGGGATGTTGTCGACTGATTTTCAGAAGTTCAAAATTTTGAAATGGTATTGTTTTAACATGCGCTAGAAAAATTTCATTAAGATAAAACAATTGATCATCATATGAAAGAGAGCCTAAAAGCAGCTTCTTGGCTTTTATTTTAAATAGGTAATTATCTAAATTAAAAATACTAGGTACGCGCTTATTATTTTTTGCTAATTGTAAAAGGTCATTCTTTATTCTTGCCTCAAAAAACGTCATGCTAACAGTACGTTTCAATTTTTTACAGTGGTCAGCAATTCGCTTCAGCAAATGTAAATCATTTTTCAGAAAATCTGGTCTTGAAACTGTTAGTACTTTCCGTGATTTCTCTTCATTCACACGATTAAAAACCACATCATCCCATAATGATAAATGACCATTTGGTGTAACACGGGTGAATTTAAATTTCCATGAAAATAAATATTTTGGAGCACAGTGCGTATAGGCATTTGCAGCTAAAAAAATAGATGGAAACGTTTTCACATACGCTTCCTCTCTATTGTAGGTAAAACTAAATTGATCATGCCATTTATAATCATTGGCTTCTCCTTTATTTTCAGAAAGCCATTTCTGCATAGTAAATTCATGAGTATTTTTTTCAAGAACACGGTACATCCCTGAGTGGTCTTTGTAAATTTCACCCTTTAAAGATAATGGTTCCCGATAGGAGTCGCACCATCCTGCATCCACAAGGCAAGAGGATCCATCAATCTCAACCACTATAATGGGATGCGTTGGATAAGCATTATTTTCTTGATTAAGCTCATAGGCATTAACCTCACAGAGGACGAGTCGAGCTTCAAAACCTAACTCCTTAAGCAAGGCACAAAATGAATAATTTAATTCAAAACACATGCCGCCACGATTTTCTTCCTTGTATTTTTTTAATAGATGATCTAAATTAAATGAAGTTGGAAAATTGTAAATGGCATTAACATTTTCATGAGGGATCGTCTCTATATGTCTACGTTGTAGTTTACGCAAATAGGATAGAGATGGCAATTCTTGATCAAGGCAAAGCAATCGCAGGTAGGCTTTAATCTGGTTGGGTCTCATGTTATCTCTCAGTAATTTGTTTCGGAAGGAGTATATTCTGTTATCTCAGCAAGTGGCAAGCGGTTAAATCCCAAAATACAGATCGAAACAAGAGATTTTTGTAAGCCAGGAGGATGGCACGCAAGATTACTGAACCAATAGCTTTACTTAGATCGCTTACAGAAACTAACCAAATTATCAAGCTTGCCAACTAGAAGGCTTTGGATGAACACTATTTCCCATATAAAAATAAATTATTCACATTTCTCAGCGACTAAAAAAAGATAACCATATTCACCTCCCAGGCAGATAAATTGTGCCCATCTCTTTAAATCAACTGCTGTTAACGCATTCATTTGCTTGAGAAAACAAATGGCATATTTCCGGTTACAACCAAAGGCTATATTTGTTGATGGCGGTGCAAGCATTGGAAGAACAGTGGTCTGATGGAACCCGACACCTAAAATCCACATGCTTTGGGTCTATACGAATCGTCGATCGTTGGTGGCCTACATAAATATAGTGATCTTGACCTATTCGTTGTATCAAATCGATCGACCACAGATTCAAACTGTCAAACTTGCCGCCTAGAACCCTGAGCACCTGTAGTCACGTATACCACGTTCTCTTGTGGATTGCTCTGAATGATCCTATACTCAGCGAAATCTAATCTAAAACCAAGATTCCGCTGAGTTTATTAGACCTATACTCAGCGGAATCTATGTGATAGACTCTGCTCAAGAGGTGAGCATGACTCCATTTACTGTCGGTCGCAAGTCAGAACAGGACAAACTAAAATCTTATTTAAAATCAAATAAAGCTGAATTTATCGCAGTTTATGGAAGACGTCGTGTTGGAAAAACTCACATTATTAAACACATCATTGATCAAAATGGCGGATTAAAATTTGAAGTAACCGGTAAACAAAAGGGATCCTTGAAGGACCAGCTCGATCTATTCACGAGAGCAATTGAGGCTACTTTTAAAGCTCCTTTTGCCATACAAGCACCTCATAGTTGGAACGAAGCTTTCGAAATGATAACGCGCTCTCTCGACCAGCACAATAAGAATAAAACAATCATATTATTTTTTGATGAATTACCTTGGCTAGCTACGCAGAAATCTGGATTCATAGAAACGTTGGATCACATTTGGAACACGAATTGGAGCTATAGAAAAAAGTTAAAACTTATTGTTTGTGGATCCGCTGCCTCTTGGATGCTGGAAAATCTCATTAACGCAAAGGGTGGCTTGCACAATCGCATTACTGGCCAAATACCCTTACGTCCTTTTAATATAAGAGAAACCACACAATTTCTTCTTCACAAGCATATCAAGCTCACCCACCTTCAAATTTTGGATCTTTACATGGTGATGGGTGGTATTCCTTTCTATCTGGACGACATTAAAAAAGGAAGTTCAGCGGTTAATAATATTAATAACATGTGCTTCACGGCTGACAGTTTACTATACCGCGAATTTTCTCGTTTATATGCTTCATTATTTTCTGGATCTCAAGCACATATTGAGATAATTGAATCAATCGAAAAAAATCTGTATGGAATTGATCAAGAAACTCTTTTAGCTAAACTAAAATATTCTCACTCAGGCGGCACATTTACCCGAAGACTTGAAGAGCTTGAAGAGGCCGGGTTTATCATTAGTTTTATTCCTTATGGCAATGCAAAAAAAGGAATCTACTACCGCGTTATCGATGAATATACTTTATTTTATTTAAAATGGATTAAGCCAGCTCGAAGTCATATAAAGTTGATTACAGAATCTACACAATATTGGCAGTCAAAATCACAAACACCCGCTTGGAACAATTGGGCGGGCTATGCGTTTGAAGCATTTTGTTATAAACATATCGCAGATATCACTAAAGCGCTTGATATTAAGGTTGGCTATACGATTGGTACTTGGCGCTATCAAGCAAAAGACAGTAAAGATCATGGCACACAAATTGATTTGTTAGTTGACCGAGACGATGGCGTTATAAATATTATTGAAATAAAATATTCCAAGCACCCCTTTCGCATCACAAAACAGTATGCAACAATTTTAGGAAATAAAATTGATATTTTTCGTGAAAAAACAAATTGTAAAAAACAAATATTTTTGACAATAATAACTGTCTCCGGCTTGTTGAAAAATACCTATTCTGATGAACTGGTCGCCAACCAAATTACACTTGAGGATTTTTTTTAAGATCTTGCAATGTTAGGATATTGTTACAGAATCATTATTGTCTAAAGTCCAAAAAAATTCTCATTGGAGGAAAAAGTTCGGGGCATTTATTCAGCACAGCCCTCTTTGTGATTTTATTGCTGCAACAAGTGAAGCCATCAGTACCTTACTGAACCTCGCCTTCAAACTTGCCGACTAGAACGCTTTCGATTAGAATTATTTCTCATTTAGAAATAAATTATTCACAATTCTCAGCATTATCATTTTTCCATTTTGATGTACAATTGCCTTAGCTAGAGAGGTTTTTATATGAGCGAAATCATTCTTGATCAAATGAATAAAAATGAACTTTACACTCTTAAAAATCCCGAAGAAATTCAAAAAATGCGGGAAGCCGGAAAGATTGCGGCTAACATTCTCACGGACCTAAATGAATATGTTAAACCAGGAGTGACCACTCGTGAGCTGGATAAAATTGTTTATGATTTAATTGTAAATAAATATCATGCTGAAATCGATCGATCCGATTTAGAAGGTAACAATAGAAATACCATACAAACTATTTCTTATTCGCGAAATCACATTTTGGGCTTCGGTGAAGTCGATGATGCCCCCCTAAAAATAGGCGAAATATTTGGGATTGATGTAAGTCTTAAAAAAGGGGGGTTTTGTGCGGATACCGCTAAAATGTGGATCATTGGGAACGAAACCTCTTCTTTAGCTAGACGATTATTAGCCGTCGCCTATGAAGCGATGTGGATAGGAATAAAACTGGTAAAACCCGGTGTACATATTGGAACGATCAGTAGCGCCGTTCAAAACTATGTCGAAAAACAGGGATTTTCCATGGTCCGAATTCCTGGCATGACAGCACACAGCATAGGCCGCGTTCACTGTGAAGGTTTGCTCATCCCTTTTTATGATGCAACCCCTTATACTGGCCATATTCTTGAAGAGGGAATGACTATCACCATCGAGCCTGCTATTTGCACCGGAGATGGAACGGGGAAAAGACTTAACAATTCCATGACAACTATGGTGATGCAAAATAATGCACTCGCCTGCTTTTGGGAACATGTGGTGGCCGTCACAAATAGCGGATACGAAGTTCTAGATCTGCGTGAAGGGGAAAGTGTTCTTTACTAATATATTTAAACACTAGAGTGTTATATCATGAGATAATTAAATGGATTATTTTGTCTCTCTAAAATGATGAAGGAAACAAAGATGAAGTCAGTTGACCCAAAAGGAAAAGTAATCTTAATTACAGGTGCTAGCACTGGGATTGGTGCTGCTACGGCAATATATTTAGCACCGGGAAATCAAATCATCATTCACTACAACTCATCCAAAAGTGAAGCAGAGAAGGTTTCTGAAGCGGTCAATAAGTTAGGCGGAAATGCACATTTAATTCAATCCGATTTGGCTTCTGAAGAAGGATGCAATACGGTTGTAAATTTTGTGAAACAAAAATTTGGTAAATTAGATGTTTTAATCAATAACGCCGGTGCTTTGATTAAACAGCATAATACATCTGATATTACATGGGATTTTCTCGAAACATTATTCAGACTCAATACTTTTTCTGTTATGTATTTATCTGCATTATGCGCCCCATTATTGCAACAGAGAGAAAATGCTTGTGTAATCAATATCAGCTCAGCGATTATTCGTAGTGGTGGAACTGTTGGCCCTGTGTATGCCGCGACAAAAGGTGCAATTGATGTTTTCACGCGTAGTCTTGCAAGAGATTTAGCGCCACAGATTCGTGTTAATGGTATTGCGCCAGGTGTTATTCAAACGCCATTTCATGAAGGAGTAACACCCGATGCAAAAATGCAAGAAGTAATTGCAATGACACCTTTAAAAAGAATAGGTGAACCCGATCATATTGCGAAGGTTGTTGCCATGTTAATCGATAATGAATTTATGACGGGCGAAACAGTTGATGTGAATGGCGGATTGTATATGCGTTAAATGGAGAGCTATGAGTACGAAGTCCTAGCTCGCAGGGAGACGAAATATTATTTATTGTACATCATTTCTCAGCGACTAAAAAAAGATAATCCCCTAAATCATTTTCATAATTCTCGATAACTTCTTGAATTTTTCCTGTTTTAATATCAGACTTTAATTGATTCAATCCAAGCTTTAGCTCTTCCGGGTCGACAGAAAGGTGAAATGATGAAATGCCTTGACGAACCATAGGGTCTAAATATATTTCTGGGCGATATTTTCCAGACTGTAAAAAAAGATCTTGAAGCTGATTCGTCACAAAAAAAGGCAATTTTCTAATATTGTTAAATCCAGCTTGCTCCAAATCTAATTGTAATTCTTCAAAACTAGCCATTTTATTTATGGCATTTTCCATCATGATAGGGAAATAGTGACAAAGCCAATATCCCCGCATTTGTTCTCGTGTAGCGGTAAAAGTAACAAACCGCCCTTCTCGAATAATGCGGAAGGCCTCTTTAAACAGTTGGCCATTATCACCAATATGATGCGTAGCCAGTATGCAGGTTGCGCCATCATAAGAATTATTTTTAAATGCTAATGCCTTTGCATCGCCCTGATGAAAAATGATATTGGGGTATTTTTTTCTCGCTTTTTTTAGCATTTCATCAGAAAGATCAATGCCTTCAATCTCTAGATCCTGCTGGGCTAAGGTACCGGTATAATTACCAGATCCACAGCCAATATCCAAACAACGGCCATTTAATTTGAGTGCCAATAATTCTTTAAGACTTGCTACGATTTCACCATCTGGTTTGCGAGTGGTGTCATAGGTTTTTCCGATAACATCGTAAGTGACTTTTGTCATTTGCTCTCCTTAAACATTATTAGCGCAATATAAATTCATTGTGCGCTTTTATATAATTTCTTCATCTATCATTGTCGAGCCTGTAATCCACGATCAGTGAATTCTCATTTTACCAATATACAAGCCACGATCCTTCATCAGCCCATTTTCAAAAAATGAGCCTTTAACCCATATTTATTCATTATTTCAAGGACATTATTGGTGTCGAAAATAGCCAATTCGTGTCGCTCAGTAAAATGTGTTTTCCGGTTCCACAAGCAATTTCAAGTAAATCATTTCCTCAAGATTTTTTATTTTTTTTGATTAGCGATTTTATCTTGGTCGCTTCATTTTTGTATTCTTTCTAGGAATATGTTAAATCATAATATTTTGCTAAATCTTTAAAAATTGGTTTTTTAGGCCTCTCATAATTTCTCCATCAATTGTTTTCTTTTTGAGCAAAGCTTCGGGTCACCACGTTAAAGCCTCGCGTCGTCTGCTTGGCGCGCTTTGGCCTTACACGGAATGCTACTCTAATCGATGTTGGACGAATACAAAAATTTCGAGTAAAGTAGGGCAAAATTATGAAAATCTCGTATGGAATATTGAAGTAAAAAGGAAAACCATGGTCGACCAAAAAATACGTATCAATAACAGTCTCATCGGAATATTATCGCTTCCTGATCACGTTGAAGCGCATGCAGAGCTTCTATCCGCTACCCTACTTTTACACGGATTTGGGACCGATAAAAATGAAGTGAACTCTGTTTTTACGGCGATGTCTTCGCTATTGATTGAAAAAAATATCGTCTGCTTGAGAATTGATTTTCGGGGATTTGGCGAAAGTGATGGCCTAACTGAAAACGCTTCAATGGATACGATGCTTGAAGACGCATTGGCCGCCTTCGACTATCTATCTCAACTCCCCTACGTCAATAGGCACTCTGTGGGAATGGTTGGTTTCAGTCTTGGTGCGGCAATAGCCATGCTCGTCGCAAACCAAGTGCCATGCCGAGCACTAGCGCTATTATCCCCTGCGTTAAATTTAAAGCAGGATTTTACGACTTTCTTGGGCCAAAAAATAATGGATGATTTACGTCAGTGTCAGGATTTTATCGAAATAGAATTGCCATGGCGAAACATTAGAATTGGAAGAGCCTTCTATGACGCTTTATTAAGCCACCATCCATTAGCTTCTATTAAACATTATGAGGGATCTCTCTTTTGCATGGCAGGCGATCAGGATTTTTCTCGCGAGAATGCTGAATCAATTTACCGAGAAGCCATTTCACCCGCAAAATCAATACAAATAATCAAAAACGCTGATCACATCCTTTCTCGACCTGACGGAAGCACTGAGTTGCTCAACGCCACATCAGCCATCGCTGGCTGGCTTAAGGAAAATTTGCCCATCAACCATACCCAGGATTCTGTGTGGCATTCTGAAGTACGCAGTTATGAGCTTGATATTCAAAATATCGTCAATAATGCCAATTATTTGCATTATTTTGATCATGCACGATTGAAGATGCTTCATGAAAAAGGTGTGGATTGGGAAGTCTGGAATAAAATAGGTTACAACCTTGTGCTCGCTCATGTTGATATGAGTCTGAGAGCGCCTCTTCGAGCGAACGAGCTATTTTATGTGACCTCCTCTCTCGAACTTTCCGGGCGTATTAAAATGCTCTTCAAACAGAAAATATTCCGACAACCCGACAATAAACTCATTGCAGAGGCCATCAATACGGTGGTATGCGTTTCCATTAAAAATTCCAAACCTTCGCTTCCCACTGAATTAAGCACTTTATTATTCCCGGAACGAAATGCGTCTGCCGTCATTTAAAAATACCCAAAAATTAAACTAGGTTCGAACCATACTAGAAAAATGGTAAAATTGAAGTTCTTTATATTATAGATATATATACGAATTTTAAGAAATAGAAAAAGCTTGCAGAAAAGCTTTTCAAAATCGCTTTCTAAGGAGGTTCAGTGAAAAAGAAAAAATCTTATGCCATTATTGGCACTGGAGCTGTAGGTGGATATTGCGCCGTGAAATTGTATCAAGCCGGATTTGATGTCCATTGTTTATTGCGAAGCGACTATTCATATGTTCAAAAAAATGGGCTCAGTATTATCGAAAATAATAAGATCATTTCCGCTCCTGTAAAAGTCTATCCCGATATCAACAGCATGCCTCGCTGCGATGTGGTCTTAATTACGCTAAAAACCACTGAAAATGCCATTTTAAAAAATGCATTGCTTGACCTTCTCCATGCGAAGACTACCGTTGTCCTGCTTCAAAATGGAATCGGAATCGAAGATGAAATAGCGGCATTTGTTGAACCGGAAAAAATTGTCGGTGGAAGTTGTATTCTGAAAGTCACGAAAATTTCACCTGGAACGATTAAGCATTTTGGTTTTAAGACCTTTGAATGGGCTCAGTATTACACGGATGATGCGCGAAAAGAGGTTTCAGAAAGGGCCACTGAAATCGCGGAAGATTTTAAAATGGCCGGACTAGACAGCGTGGCTTCAGCGCATCTTTCTACGATAAAATGGAAGAAACTGATGGCTAACATACCCAGCAGCGGGCTCTCGGTGGTGCTAAATGCTAGCACTCGGGAGCTTGTTGAAAGCGCCCCAAGTTTTGATTTGCTAAAAATAATCACAATAGAAGTTATATGTGCTGCAAAAAAATGTGGCGCTACCATACCCGATGATTTTTACGAGTCTCGTCTCCAAAAATTTGAGGCCTTTAAAAATATGGAAAAAAGCTATCCAAGCCTGAAAGATGATTATGATGCCAAAAGACCAATGGAACTGCGAGCCATTTTTCACAATGCCCTACAGATAGCGAAAAAACATAAGGTTTCTATGCCGCTTACCGAAATGCTCTATCTCCAATTGTTATACATGGAAAAATCCAAAGTGGAGTGAGCTTTACGTGACCAGGACTTAGTTTTTTTTGTGATAGTACATTAAAAAAACTCAGGAATAGCGACTCTATTGCTCAATTTTTTTAATGTCCTAGGGAAAAAAAGAACAAAAATATCGTTTGGCTCGTGGATGAATAGGAGAGAGGGATGTACTATTTATGACCGTTCCGAGTATTGCTCAACAAGCGCCTGCTCTTCCTTTCGCAGGGTTAAAATTTCAAATCCGGTTTCGGTCACTAAAATTGTGTGCTCCCACTGTGCGGACAATGACCTGTCCCGCGTCACCACACTCCAACCATCCTGTAGCACCTTTACATCCCGCTTCCCTTGATTAATCATAGGTTCGATAGTGAAAGTCATACCCGGCTTTAGCACTACACCCGTGTCCTTTTTACCCCAATGCAAAACCTGGGGATCTTCGTGCATTTTCGTTCCAATGCCATGACCACAATATTCTCGTACCACTGTGTAATGATTTTTTTCCGCATGAGTTTGAATAGCATGACCAATGTCGCCTAATGTAGCTCCTGGTTTGACGGCCATTATTCCCTTATAAAGACATTCCTGCGTGACGTTCACTAGCCTTAAGGCATGGGGAGCAACTTTTCCGATGCAAAACATTTTACTACTATCGCCGTAATGACCCTCAGATATCACTGTCACATCCACATTGACGATATCACCACTCTTAAGCGGTTTATCATTGGGCATTCCGTGGCAAACAACATTATTGAGAGAGGTATTGATCGTAAATGGATAACCATATTGTCCTTTGCTGCCTGGAATGGCCTTTAGTGTATTAACAATAAAATTTTCGCAAAAAGCATCGAGCTCTAAGGTGGTTAAGCCGGGTTTAATAAATTCGCTGACGGCCTCTAATACCTGGGCCGTTAATTGACCCGCCTTACGCATTTTTTCTATTTTCCCATTATCTGACACGCTATAAACTCACGTTTAGTTTGTAAATCGAATTAAGGCTAGCATACTTTCCAGTTGACATCTACGCAAGCAATAAACTTATGGCACTAAGCTCGTGTTCTACGTGAAACAATTTTGACATCCTAAGCTATACTGCTAAACCTAAGCTATTTTCAGGAGTTCCCGCTTAAGCGGGAACTCCTTCCTGGCATTAACGCTGGCGCGGTGGGGATGCCCGCTGGCGCCTAGGGGGAGCCTTGCTCCACTGCCATTGAATTAAGGCATTCCCCTAAAACACAAGCTTCAGAATCAGCTTCTGAAAATTTAGCGATCGGGTATCAGATATCCTTAATTCAATGGCAGTGAGCCTTGCTCCCCCTAGGACGTCAGCTTTTTGTAGCAATTCCCGCTTTAGTTTGAATTATTGAGCTATTTTATTTAAATGAGTCTCTTTATTTCATCCTGTAGACGTCACCCCCATCCTGTAAATGTCACCCCTTCAGGTAATTTTATCGATTAAATCAAAGGCTGATACTGACATTATTGCTGAATTTTCCGAAAAAACAAAAAAGATCGTACTAAAAAAGATCTGTTTGCTCATATTTTCCTCTGACCAGGGCATTGATTTCAGTATCCCGTAAATGTCACTCCCAAATGAAGAATTTTAAAAATATCCAGCAATTCCCGCTAAAGCGGGAATTGCTGCAAAAAGCTGGGGGTCCCTAGGGGGAGCAAGGCTCCCCCTAGGCGCCAGCGGTGGGTCTCCCACCGCGCCAGCGTTAAAACCAGGAAGGAGTTCCCGCTGAAGCGAGTTGCTATGTTGCATTAGAGGTACCCCAAGAGAATCCCTCCGAGTAAACTTGCGTTTACTTCAAACAACCTACAAGGAGAGAACTCATGGGGAAATACGATTATACTGGAAAAACAGTTTATCTAGGCATAGATGTACACAAAAAAACGTACGCCTGTGTTAGCGTTTGCGAGGGTGAAGTGATTAAAAAAGATACGATGCCGGCCGACCCAGCGACGTTAATTAATTATATTCAAAATTGTTTTGTAAATGCTCAGGTTGAATCCGCCTACGAAGCAGGATTTTCGGGGTTCCACCTTCATCGGGAGCTGCTAAAAGCCGGAATAAAAAACCGAGTCATTCATCCAGGTTCGATAGAGGTGGCAACAAGAGATCGCGTAAAAACCGACAAGCGAGATGCTAAAAAAATAGCGGTGCAATTAGCGGCCGGGCGCTTGAAGTGTATTTATATTCCTAGTCTTGAACAAGAAGCAAAACGTAGTGCCTCCCGATTGAGGAATAATATCGTTAAGCTTCGACATCAAGTCGGGCAAAAAATTAAAGGATTATTATTTACTCAAGGATTAATTAAAATGGACGACGATACAATATTATGCAAAACGTGGCTTGGAAAAAAAGTAGAACAGGTGAAAGAATTAAATTATCCAATGGGCTATTATTACTCGTTAAGGCACTATTCTGATCAATGGTTAAGATTTACAGAGGATTTAAAAAAAATAGAGCGTGAACTAATGGAAATGCAAACGGATAAGGAAAAAGCGCTTTTATCTATCTACAAAAGTGCGCCGGGAATTGGGGATATCACAGCATTAAAGTTGAAAGATGAGCTCGGGGATATGAGTCAATTTACGAACGAAAAAAAATTATTTAATTACTTGGGATTTACACCAGTTGAATATTCATCTGGCGAACGCGTTCGTCAAGGCCACATGAGTCGTCAGGGACGAGCAGTGCTTCGTCATATGTTTGTTGAATCAGCCTGGATTGCTATTCAACAGGATTCTGTATTAAAAGAAGCCTATAACCGCATTGCCAGTACAAGGGGAGGTAAGAGAGCTATTGTGGCGATAGCCAGAAAGCTGGCAGGCCGATTGAGATCCTGTGTACAACAGGGTGTGCTGTATGAAATAAAATCCTTGCAAGCGACAGAAGCTGATGCTAACAATTACGATTGCGTGACCTCGTAGCAGTTCCTGTGGGCTCTTACCTTGGTAGGGGCAGCCACGTTAGCGAGTTTGGGGCACGCATTTTTATAAATCGAACGGACAACTTGTGCGTATTTTTACGGAAATAACCACGAATAGCAGATTGGCCTATAAAGGTTTTTAAATAACGTTGTCGATGTGTTTGGTATCAAGCTAAGTGCTCAAGGATGGTATATGACCCGTTATCCATATTGGATTTAACCGGGAGGGATTTTTTTACGGTTCTACTTGACTATGCACATAGCGGAACTCCTGAAAAATATCCTGTAAACGTCACCCCTAGTACGTCCCAGCACTATTTTTTCCTATCAGCGCGATCAGATTGGTTTCAAATTCACTGGATTGTTTTATAAAAAAAATGCAATGCGTGGCAAACCTAGCTGATTCGAGCTTTTTTTTAGGAGACAATCCCACAATAATGAGCCAAGATGAGTTCTCTAATGATTAAAACTAGAAAGTCTATGAACGCCGTTGGGGCGGCTGGCACTTGCTTTAATGGTAAAATTAAAATGAAACCAGCCTCGGTGAAGCAGAGATCGATCTGCAAAGCGACCATTGGATGGGTTTAGAAAATTGAGAATGGGTTCTCTATTCATTAAAGTCTTTTAGAAACTGGATGAACGATTCAAAGGACAAAATCTCCCCAATGAAGTGACCTCCAACAGTTCGAACAAATGTGTTGAAACTGGCCTTAGTTCCAGGGTGATCCAGTCCATGTTTGATATACCATTTATGCAAAACGGCATTCTCTTTGACCACCTTGAGTTCAAATTCCGCTTTTAAATCCCCTGTCTGTTGTTCAGTGAGTCCTGAAAGGTAAGTTTGGATTTTCTTATTCACATAGAGGGAATAACGATTTTTCAAGTCTTCTTCATGGCTCTCTTCAGCCTTTTCTTCGAGAACCTTTTTTAAACGTAACTCAGCAACAAGAGTTTTACTGGATTTATTGGCTTTGTAGTCATGGCGAAGCGAGTCAATTAAGTAACCCGCCACGCCTTCAATTTTTCCCGACAAGAAACTCTTCGACGATCGGATTTGATCAATTTTTTCTCTCACATAATTTACTTCGTATTGACCCAATATATCTTTCACTTTTTCGTCTGAGAAGCCAAAAACCTCAATTAAAGAAGTCTTGACGTCTGAAGAAACGGTCTGATCAACCATAAGCTTAGCCGCATCAATAGGCCCATTCTTATCCAGCAGGAAACGAACTCGAGTAACGGACTGATTTCTTCTATCAATTTCCGGAACGATCTTGATGGGTGAAATGTTATTGACTTCGTCTATAGCAATATCCAGCACTCGGCGTTTAAAGGCTTTAAACTCTTTGTATTTTCCCTCTTCAACGCCCATCAATGGCCTGAATACCGCTATTGGAAACCAGGGAGTTTGAGGCAAGTTTTGGTAGCGAATGCAATTTTCATATAAGGCTAAGGCATAACTGGATTTAAACTTTGCCACCAACTCAATGTTAATGCGGCCATAAATTTCAGGTTGGTAAAGATATTGACTCATCACTTGGCTGTATTCATAGGAGCAAAGGCCATTCTTTAACTCAACCGACGCTAAGATAGTACTGGCCTTCCATGAGTCCTTTTCATCGGCCCTATCTAAAACATCCCACTCAATAACGATAGACATAAGCCCTTTCAGCGCATTTTTGAGTCTTGCATAATCATTACTATTGAATCCAATTAACCGACAGAGCTCCTTACTGGTGATCTGAAACTGAGATCGATGCGGCAGCTCGGGATACGCATTAAACAGTAAGGCATTAAATAGCTTTCTTTGCATTAAGGACAGGTTATTAGAGCAATGAATGGCATTCACATGCTTTTTGAGCTCAGAACGTTTTTCTTGTACTGTACTAATTTCCATATGTGCATCCATTCAGTGTGAACCGTAAAATTCGGATATCCGAATTCGGATATCCGAATTTTCACCTAATTCTGGTATCCATTTTTCGACCTGATACCTTCGATAGTGTGTTTAATCGCATCGCAAAGGGTTTCCATGTTAATGAACGGAATCTCCTGTGGGTTAAACACAATGCAGGGCATCCCACGTTGATCATATTTGAAGGTAAATAGCTTCTTACCATTACTCAGCTTGTATGGCTTACTTTCGGTTTTTGGCGGAATAGCCTCATTATTTTCAATCTTATTGAATACGATTTTTTCAAGACGGGCAGGGGAGTTAATAGATTCGCCAATGTTGGGTGCTAAATCCGAAAGAATTGTCTCATGCTTAACGGATTTATTTGAAAGCATCTGGATTTTTACGGCAAAACTTTTGGATAAGCGATGCACATTGGGAATTTTTTTAATGATATGTTCCGGAATTTTGGCAAACGCCAACAACTCATTTAAACTGGAAGCCGACATTCTGAGCTTATCCGCTAATTCTTTATCGGTTTTAAAAATGCCATCTTTCAGAATACGCTGATAGAGCATCGCATTTGAATAATAACTGACGTCCTTTCTGAATTTATTTTCCGCATCTTGCGAAGCAATGGCCTCCTGGGCATTCGGAATTTCTTTACGGATGGCCAGAAACGGAATCCCCAATTTCAAACAAGCCAAATGTCGTCTTCGGCCAAATATTATTTCATATCGGATTTGATCATGCGGGTTAGGGTGTTTTCTGATGAGCGCCGGTTGTAATTGTTTGTTGGTTTTTATCGACTCAATGAGCTCATCCATATCACCAAGTTCCTGATCCTGTCGATTGGCGTATTTCCAAGGCTCACATTCTCTCGGATCAATATAAATCAACTCGTGTTCGACAAATTCAATACCAGATGCCGTTTTAAAATAGGGCGCCGGTGTTTTATGTTGTGGCGTTTGTAAGCTAAGATCAGCCTCTTTTTCTTCTAGAGGATGATCGATTCGTTTCACTTGGCCGGTCTTTACCAACATTCCTAGGGGACCAGAATTGTGAATATTCCTTTTGCTATTGTCCATTACTTTCTCCCGCTTTTAGGCTGGCTTGCTTACGCCAAATTTCTTTAAAGTTATTAATGATTTCCATATTCACATCATCCAGATGTTGCAGAGCCCTACGATGAGCCTCCCGACTTCCCCGTGGCTTGGAGACATCATAAATGGTTCCAATCTCATTGGCCGCTTTAGAAACTTCAACCGTTTCACACATGTGATTGGTTAAAATATACCGGCCAAATTGCTCTCGCATCATGCTTTCCATTTGTAAGGCTTCATTACTTCCCGTGTGCTTTGATAACAAAATTCTCAGATATTCTAATTTTTTCGTCGAAAGTTCTCTGAACATGTTCCGCAAGGTCGCCGTGTACATGATAAAGCTTGAATAATCGTTCATGCTGGGCGGAATTGGGATAATCATGCCATCACAAGCAATAATCGCATTTAAAGTCAGTAAACCCAAATTAGGCCCACAATCAATTAAAATAACATCATAATCGTTTTTAATAATTTTTAAAGATTCGGATAATCGCATAAATGAGGAACCTAAACGTTCATGATTGTTTTCTTTTTCATTGGGCAACATTAAATCGCAATCTTGGATCGCCAAATTGGCTGGAATAATATCAAAGCCATCAAAATGGGTTTTTAAAATGACTTTCCGAATATTGCTGGGATCGGAAATTAAACAATTGGTAATGGTATCTTCATAACGCAGTTCAAGATCTGGAATAAGTCCTGAACTGAGAAGCGTGGCTGAACCCTGTGCATCAAAATCCAGGAGAAGGGCGCGTAAACCTTCTATGGCAAACTTTTTTCCTAAATCGACGGTAGTTTCCGTTTTTCCAACACCACCCTTTAAATTGGAAACGGCAATGGTTAGTGGACGAGCGCCTACTGGCCTGACATAACGAGTATTCGCTTTCTCACGTAGCGCATTAATGGCAGAAAGCGTATATTTTTTTACCTTTCGGCCATTGCTAGAAGTTTCAGCTAAAATGCCAGGAATATTCGGGTTTGTGTCCTGTAATTTTCGAAACGTGGGATCGGAAACTCCCACCATTTTGGCGGCTTCCGTTGCACCCCAGGTTCTGGGTCTTTTTCGTTTATCAGGACTTGTCACAAAATTTCTCAAGGTTAAAAGCATTTCATTGCCGGCTTGATAAAATTTGTCCATTAATAGTTCGGGTTGTTCCGTCCCGTAGGGATTAATTTGAGTATCCAACATAGTTTATTTCCCTAGAAGTTGAAATTTCACAGTTATTCTAATTTAACCACCTTTTTATGAAAATACAATAATTTATTAAAATTTCTTATTTACAAGATAAACACAACGTGTTTTAATTTTTAATATATTTATTTGTTGTTTAGTCTTAAATTTTTTTAATGCTTTCAGGTAGATAAATATTTTTTGGTGACATTTACAGGACAGGGAGTGACGTTTACGGGGTCGAAAGCGCCGTTTACAGGGGCAAAAGTGACGTTTACAGGAAGAGTTGAACCCACAAGGAGTGACATTTACAGGAGGGGGTGACATTTACGGGATTTTAAAGGATGGTGCAATGTCAAGTATCGAGCTAAAAGGATTAAAGGGACTAAGAAGTCTCAGCAGTTTAGCGAAAGAAGCGAATTTATCAGTTTCTTCACTTCAACAGTTATCGCTTCAATCGATTATTCCAGGAAAATTTCAACCTCGAAGAAGCATTAGTGATTCCAGTCTGACAGAACTCAGCGCTTCCATTAAATCTCAGGGTCTTCTCCAACCCATCGTGGTAAGGCAGGTTGGAAATCAATTCGAAATTATAGCAGGGGAACGTCGATGGCGGGCTGCAAAATTAGCTGAATTGACTCACATTCCTGCGCTGGTTCGCGAGGTAGCCGATAATGTAGCCTTGGCCTTCGCGCTGATAGAAAATATTCAGCGAGAGAATTTAAATCCGGTAGAAGAGGCAATGGCCTATGAACGCTTTCATCATGAATTTCAAATGAATCATGTGGATATTGCCCAAATGCTCGGAAAGTCGCGTTCGTCCATTACCAATGCCATTCGTTTATTGTCCTTGAGTGAGCCGGTTAAAAAATTGCTAGAAGCGGGTGCTCTTGAAATGGGGCATGCAAGGGCACTGTTGATCTTAGCACCCGAGGAACAAATTCGATTGGCCGAGAAAATTGTGGCGGAAAATCTGACCGTGAGGAATGTGGAAAAGCTAAGCCAATATATGAAGCAATCCCCTAGTCTTCAAAATAGTGTTCAAACAGATCCCCGAAAATATTACTACGCCGATAAATATGAGTATTGGTCGAGAGAACTTTCAAAACGATTTTCCTCCAACGTGAGTGTGAAATTGAATAACAGCGGGGCTGGTAAGGTTATTATCCACGTTGAATCGCCTGATGATGTTGAATGGCTTTTACATCACATCAGTGTCCGTGATGAAAAGGAGTCGTAGAGAAACGCTTTGTCCTTGCGTTTTAAAAGAGGAGAATACATTCTTGGCCAGATTATTGTTTGAACGGTTTGAGTAAGCAGATAAAAAGGCAGGACGCACATTAACACAGCACGATGCAGTAATAAACACGAAGCTCTTCCAAGCGGGAAGCGCTGATAGGGAGTCTCTTTTATGCCAGCATTTTCAAAAATTCGAATCATTGGAAATACCGTTTTGCATCGAATACCGATGGCGGTGGATTGGCATTCTTCACAACATATTTCTCAGCTTAAAAAAGATATTTCTTTAATGAATCAATTATTAGTGGAGACGAGAGCTGTTGGTATTTCCTCGAATCAATGTCTTTCCATAAAAACCCCCCTCCAAGTCATTTTAATCGGAAGCAATGATGAAGCCTGTCGCGAGTGGGCTCGTAAAAATTATCCAGAACGAGTGATTCCGAATGTTACCGTGATGGTGAATCCTCGGATTATTAAATTATTTGGCGACGTTTTTTATCCTCAATTTGGAGAAAGTTGTTTGAGCGTTACTGGATGCATGGCGGGGCAGGTTCCCCGATTTTCTTCAGTCGAAATTAAATTCGACGATGAACAGGGTAGGCATCATCATGAGATATTTAGTGGGTTTGCCGCTCATGTTATTCAACATGAATGTGATCATCAATCTGGAGTTGTTTTTCTCCAGAAAATTTTTCAAAAATTATCCTCGGAGCAAAAAGAAAAATTTAAGATGGACATCGAAAAAAGCTTAATTACGGCTTCTGAAGAGATAACGTGGGACCCAATGCCGGATCAGCGTGTGCTTTTTTGGGATGCAGGGAATTCGATTACGGTTGATGACGTGAATGCAAGCGAAATTTTAACGCACACGCCTAAGGAAGTGTTGGAAGGAATTTTGAAAACGCTTTAAACTCTGCCCACAGCAGAAGCCACAAAAGCATTTTAAGCTATTTTTGATTGCGTTTAATCGCAAAATCTCTGAGAATATAGCCAGTTTTTCATTCCAAAGGAAGTTGGCTATGCAAACTATGTCACCCTATTTATGTCGAACGGTTCTGTTTACGCCAGCCAATCGAACGGATCGATATGAAAAAGCAGGTGGTTTTAAATACGCAGATGGTGTTGTTCTGGACCTTGAGGATGCCGTCCCCTTAGCTGCTAAGGATGATGCACGTCGAGTATTGCTAGAATATTTGCAGAAAAACAAACGAGTACCCACCAATCATCCCATGATGACGGCCATTCGAATCAATGCCATTTCAACATTGCCAGGCCTCAAGGATCTTGCTGCCTTAATTGAGGCGCCGATACCGCTGGATGCTATTTTTTTACCAAAAGTGCAAAATCTCCAAGAAATAGAATTATACACCGAATTATTGGGCGGCCCAAAATTAAGTCAAATTCCATTTGTGGCATTAATTGAAACGGCGTATGGCATGCAATACGCCCACGAAATTGCCTCACATTTTCGCGTTGCGGCCATCGCATTTGGAGGTGGCGATTTGTCGGTAGACCTTGGAGTAAAACTCGATTTCGCTAGTACTATTGCTTATCGATCCCGAATTGTACAAGCCGCGCATTATGCTCATAAACCGGCCTGGGATGTTCCCTATCTTAATTTTCATGATGATGAGGGATTGCGCAAAGAGACCCGGCAAGTAAAAGATTTAGGCTTCTCGACAAAGGTTGCCATTCATCCCAATCAACTTCAGACTATTGTTGAAATATTGTCCCCAACACCAGAAGAAATCGAGGAAGCAAAAGCCATTGTGAAGACCTACCAAGAAGCACAGGGTTATGCCTGCGAATATAAGGGCAAAATGCTCGATATCCCTATTGTGAAAAAATGCGAAGAATTGTTAGCCAGAGTAAAAATATTCACTGAAGGAGAACAATAGGAATGAAAAATTTCCCATTTTCCCCGAAAAATATTCAAGCGCTCTATCAGTCAAAACTAAGCACTCCTGAAAAAGCGATAGAAAGCCTAGCAAAAGACGTTAAATTTGTTACATTTGGGTGCTTTGGCGCAACGCCGGTTGCCTTGACTCAAGCCTATGCAAATGCCGCTAAAGCCGGTTTTTTTCCGCAGTGTGTAGATACCTATTTATTTCGAAGTTCGGCGAAAGTGGTTTCTTTTTTTAATGACCCCGCCGTTTTAAAATCCATTCATTTAATATTGCCGTTTATTGGCGGCGAAATCGGGACCTTATTAAAAACCGCACAGGCGCATCGCGATGCGATACAATACCCGGAATACATTCCTGGGCATTTTAGTCGATTTGGTGAAGGTTTTCTCACGCAATATGGGAGGCCTGATTTACACATGTTTCAAGTTTCCCCCATGGATGAGCATGGATTTTTTAGTTTTGGCTTAGATGGCAGTTTTTCAATTCCAGCCGCACGTGAAGCCAAAAAAATTATTGTTGAAGTGAATACGAATTTTCCACGCACGTTTGGTGATGGCATTATTCATCTGAGCGATGTGGATGCCGTGGTTGAAAATGATAGTGATTTGCTGCTTTTACCCCGCAAAGATCCCAATGAAGTCGATCGAAAAATTGCTCAACACATTGTTGATTATATTTCGGATCGAGCCTGTATCCAATTGGGTATCGGTGGCGTTCCCGCCGCCGTTGGAGATTTTCTTCTACAAAAAAATGATCTCGGTATTCATACTGAATTACTTTCTGCCTCTCAAATTGAATTAATTCTAAATGGAAATGTGACCAATAAATATAAAAATATTAATCGTCATCATACCGTTTTTAATGTCGCCATGTTGCCTTCGGCCGAGCATTATCGGGTGATGAATAATAATCCTTCCATTCTGTGTTACCCCGCTTCATACGTCAATAATGCCAGTATTATTGCGCGACTCGATAATATGATTTCGGTTAATTCCTTTATTGAAATTGATTTGTTTGGTCAAGTAGCTTCCGAATCGGTGGAGTGGAAGCAAAAAACAGGGACGGGTGGACAAGTGGATTTTGTGCGTGGAGCGAGTGCATCCCAAGGTGGAAAAAGTTTTTTAGCGGCGCATTCCACGGCGAAGGGGGAAGAAATTTCTAAAATAGTGCCAAAACTGAATAATATTGTCACCACCGCACGAACCGACGTGCATTATGTGGTGACAGAATTTGGTTGTGCTAACTTGTCTGGCATGTCTAATCATAATCGTGCGAAAACCTTAATTAATTTAGCGCATCCCAAATTTCGCGATGCGTTAACGGAAGCCGCCAAAATTATGGGATTGCTGAGCGGAGGAAAATAAGATGTTTGTCGCCTATGCAAAAATCGCTGAGAATACCTACCAAGAAACTTTTGGCTTGGATTTTGAGGATTTTAATCAGGGGCAAATTTTTCGTCATAGACCCGGTGCGACAATTTCCCAGCAGGATAACAAGGATGAAGCTTTAGATACTTTGAATTCAGCACAGTTACACTACGATGAGCATTATGCGGCACAAACTGAATGGAAGCATTGCTTGGGAGTGAGCACACTCACATTGCAAAAAGTCTTAGGATCCACCTGGAAAACCTTTGCTCGAAAAGACCGTATTACTGTTTTTGAAAGCATTGCCATGGTTGCTCCAGTTTTTGGAGGAGATACCTTATATGCTGAAACGGAAATAGTATCCGCTAATAGCGACAATACGGATAATTGCGGTGAATTATTCGTTGAAACACGCGGTATTAATCAAAATGGGAAAACGGTCACTAAAGTGCAGTATCGGATTCGTGTTTATAAGAAAGGGCATCATCCTTATTATTCCCAGGAAAAATTTGATTATAATCTAAGGGACGAAAAATTTTCGGCTTTCCACATCGAAAATGATGGTGGATTAAAAGAGCAAGTCGGCCTTTATTTTGAAGATCTTCTTCCAAACGAAGTTTACAAACATGCACCATCAAAAATTATTTCACCCGAGGAGGCTCAACAACATGCTCTCCGATCACTGGAATGGAACCCAAAATATATTGATGAGAAATTTCATCAACAGTATTTTCAAAATCCGTGTGACCCCCAGTATGCGGTTCATTGCCCGGTTTCAGAAGCCTATCTTATCGGAGCGGTGACAGCCTGTACGGCGAGAACTTTTGGCAGAGTGGTCGCTAATCTGGCTTGGACTAAAATGAAATTAAATCGAGAAATTTTTCCCAATGAACGGATTCGAGTGAAATCCAAAATAATCAGTAAACGAGATTCACATTCTCGACCTGAACAGGGAATAATTCAGGCAGCGGGTTATTGCTATGATGAATCTGGCGCGGAAATAATGTCATTTGAACGCGTATTTTTAGTGTACAAGAAAGGTTGCGGTCCCTATAAAGCCGCAGGATATTAATGGTGGCTCTTCCCAAAAAAGTGACAATTATTGAGGTTTCGGTTCGCGATGGAATTGAAGGATTAAAGCGCGAAATTCCGGTGGATTTTAGAGTCGATTTAATAAATCGCCTTTTAAAAACGGGAATTCATGCACTAGAAGTCGGCGCCTTTGTGTCTCCAAAAATGATTCCCGCACTTAAAGATACAGTGGAAGTCTATCGTAAAATTCCACAGGCCTCTGGCGTACGTTATATCAGTTTAGTACCGAATATGCACGGGTTTAACGATGCCCTAGCAGCAGAAGCAAAAGAAATTACCGTGTTTACAGCGGCTTCTGCTAGTTTCACAAAAGCGAATATTAATTGCACGATAGAAGAAAGTTTAGAACGATTTCAGCCCATAATTGAAATGGCAAAAAAACATGAAATAAAAGTCCGTGGGGGAATTTCAACGGTGATCGAATGTCCCTATGAAGGCCCTATCGATCCAACAGTAGTGGCCACTATCGCAAAAAAATTATTGGTTATGGGTTGCCATGAAATAAGTTTAGGCGATAGTAATGGTTTTGGTACACCTGAAAAAATCAAGCGTTTAATAAGTTGCTGCACGGATGAAAATATTCCGGTTGATACATTAGCGATGCATTTTCATAACACTTACGGTCAGGCTATTGCGAATATTTACGCAGGCCTTGAAATGGGTATTTCTACCATTGAAAGTGCCGTAGGAGGTTTAGGCGGCTGTCCCAATGCACCGGGTGCCACGGGAAATGTCGCCACGGAAGATGTCATTTAATTATTAAACGGATTAGGTATCGAGACCTCGATAGATTTAAATTCACTCATTGAAGTCGGACAAATGGCATGCAAATACTTAAAAAGACCCCTAGATTCAAAAGTCAATGTAGCAATGGCAGCAATAAAAAAATCCGCATAAACTCATGAATACCCGATACGCCTGGTAGATAATAAATGAATATCACGACTTTCTAATTTTTTCTATCAGAACGCCCATCTTGGGCTCATCTTTGCTGGGAAAAATTCGCGAGAAAACGCACGAGTTGTAAAAAGCCAAAAGAGTGTTTATAATGAGTTATAATGTAATTAATAACTGGTTATAAATAATGATCAATCAAGCTGAAAAAATACTGAAATACATTGAATGGCGGGTGACCCAACATCCCCATGATATTGTGGCTGTGGCGGCGAAGCATTTCAAGGTTACTCGGACTACGATTCATAGGCACTTGTCTAAACTATTGGTTGACAATATTTTGGTGAAAGCCGGCACAACTCGTGATATTACTTACTACTTGAGCAAAAATCAGAATCGAAGGCATTCTTATCGAATTCAGCCAACATTATCTGAATTTGATGTGTTTAAAAATGACTTTGAACCCGTCTTGTTGACTCAAAGTAACGAAATTCAGAACATCTGCGTTTATGCATTTACTGAAATATTTAATAATGCCATTGATCATTCCCAAGGTACTAAAATACAGGCCAGCATTAGTTTTGAAAAAAAGGATGTAATAATCACAATTCAAGATAACGGAATTGGGATATTTAAAAATCTTTACGATTATTTTAAATTAGATGATATCCGAGAAAGTGCCTTGCAACTTAGTAAAGGCAAGATGACGACTGATCCACGTAATCACACTGGAGAGGGTCTCTTTTTCTCTTCAAGAGCAATGGATATCTTCGAAATCTATGCCAATAATTTACACTATATTCGTAACAATAAAGAAGATGACTGGGGTCTTGAACAGGTTCCTGGAAAAATGGTGGGTTCAAAGCTTATTATGCGAATCCATAAAAATAGCGGACAAAATTTATTGGAAATTTTTAATCGATATCAAGGCGAAGACTTTGCTTTTGATAAAACCGATATTTTGGTTAAAATGTCTACTTTCGGAGATGAAACTCTTATTTCTCGATCCCAAGCTAAGCGGATATTAAGAAACCTTGAAAAATTTAATGGCATAAGGTTTGACTTTATCGGTGTTCGATTAGTGGGGCAGGGATTTGTGGATGAAATCTTTCGCATTTTTTCAGAACGCTTTCCTCATATTAGAATGACTTATATAAACGCGAATCATGATGTTGAATTCATGATTCGACGTGGACTTGCCACCGCCGTTCGATCAAGAAATCCATAATTTTGTTAAGGCATCCAATTTTAATCGATTTTTATTCACTTTTCTATCGGTTATTTGATCTTAAATAGTAAAACCAGCTGGGGGTATTTTCAGATCGGCAAAAGAAGCTCTTGGTCAATCATGGCCCGTGCACAGAAATGAAAATTCACCATTGGGATATACTGAAATATGCCCGAAAAAATGCAGATTTATGTTTTTAAAATAATGGGCACTAATTTCGGCGATATCATCAATGTGTTTAAAACAAGGATTATCTAGCATGGCAACACTCGGCTATGCAGCCAAGCAAAATCTGGGTCTTGATCAAAAGCAGGTCGGTCAATTTCAGAGCGTAGCTCCTTGTAGGTTTGAAACGACGGATTTTTTAATTCGCGAAGCATATTTAACTTAAGCCTCTATTGGATAAATTAGAGGCCGGTGATCCCTTCGTCTTGTTGATAAGGGGCCAAGAGCTTCAAGGGTTTATAGGTGAATAAAAGAAAAGATTTTACAAGGTCTCCCAGTGCCTTGCTGGGCAGTATCATGATGCTGATATTGGCTTTTTTCAACCTGTCAGCTTTGCTAATAATATTTATTCCCGTCATGATTTGTTATTTTAGAATATCAATAGTCATGGCAAATGCGGCAGCAGTGTCGATGAGCTATGCTGCTGATAAGGCTCATGGCTCTTCAGTGATGAATTTTGCTAACGTCGGGTTTGCCACTTTATCTTGTATCGCTCGATGGCTACGTGTAAGCTTGAAAAAAATCCATCAGGGAGTCGGTAAACTCCCCACCGCTCTATGATTTCCTGATTGAGTTAAAATGCTTCGAACGGAACGGAAGATGAAAATATTCATAGGATTTTTCAGAAAATGGTGCAAACGAAGCCATGAATCTTCTGGTGCTATTTTTGAGAGTAAGGAAATTTCCCCCCCATGGATCCTGTATTCTGGCTATCCCCCAGGAGATCCGTTTTGGCGTCAAGGTGGTGAGATTTGGTTTCATTATGTTTGGAAGCCCTATTATGATTCGCTTGATGGTAAGGAACAAAATGATTACTTGGAAAGATGGAGTGTCCCGGATGCATGGGCAAAATTTTATTTTGATCCAGAATTTCAAAAATGGCTGGATTCGGTAGACGATGAATAGGATTCCCTAAACGAATCGCTCTGCGCAAGAGGTGGCTCTAAGCATCATTGTCATTAAAGTTGTATTTATCTCCTTAGTTAATTTCGTTATATTTAAAATTTTTTCGATGAGTTTTCAAGCAACTGTTTTGAATCCTCTTTTTTTTCAGTTGAATTACCTAAATTTCCTTGGTGTAACGGCGATGTCAGAAGTGCAAATTTCAGGTTTTCAGAACTATTCATTTTTGTGGATTTTTCTATTAGTTCAAAATTAAGATGTCGATCAATCCATTTTTCACATCGCTCAAGCGCATCTTTTAAATTTTCAGGCTTTTGAAAACAATGGCCATCAACGTATTTTACATATTCTGTTTCGATGCTTTGTTGTTTTAATGCTTTATGCAATAAGAGGACGGTATCAAAAGGATCTATTCCGCCTAATTCTGGGTCTCCCATTAAAAATAAAGTCGGGGTTGTAGCTCCGCGCGAATGAAAAAAGGCTGAATTCTTCAAATAATTATGAGGGGCCTTTAGTGGGGAGCCACCCATCATGGATTGAAATCGAGTGCTTGGAAAGATCGTCGTTACAATCATCTCATCAGCCCAACCATCTTTCGAGACTACGGCTTTAAATTGATGTCTTGAAACCGTTAGCCAGTTTGCGCGTCTTGCCCCAGCGCTGTGTCCGATAATGGCCATCCGTTTTTCATCAACTATGCCTTCTGCAATTAAATGCTGATTCCCGGATTCAATATCAACGATGTCGCATTCAACTATATTACAATCTTCAATGTCGTCTCGTCGAATGGCGAGCGACCCAAACGCAGCCGATGAGCGAAATTCGGGAATAAATACTACATAGCCTTTTGCGGCCCAGAATTGCCATTCGAGGGGGGTTTTCATCAGAATGCCTCCTCTCATAAAAATTTCCGCGCCAGATCCTCCACCATGAATATCCACAATAAGGGGATAAGGTTTTTGAGGCTGATAATTTAAGGGCATGATCAATAATCCGCGCATTTTTTCTGAGTAATTTACAGTGTCCCAGGCAATTTCTCGCACCTCACTCAGTCCTAACTTGTCATCTGCAGTCCGAAATGTAAAAACATCACGAATATTTTCACCTCTGTTTGTTGCCATCCTTAATATTTGATTTCCATGCGCGTCCTTGGCGATCTAGGCCAATTGTTTTCCATCCGGTGAAAGTCGATATTGAGTGATGTTTGAAGACGAATACGTCAGCTGGGTTGTTAATCCTGTTTGAATATCGACGGAATTAATTTGATTATAAGCGCCACAATTTCGGTCGGTATAAATAGTTTGGCTATCCTTCGACCACACAAGATGCCGGAACTTCATTTCTTTGGTAAGCCTTTTGATTTCTGTCGGTTTCGTAGAATTTATTTGAGCCATACTCACTAATCCTATACTAGTAATATAGGTAAAATTGGGGAAATCTGGGTCGTATAAAAACGCAATATTTTTGTCATCGGGTGAAATCTCAGGATAAAGGAACTGCTGGGTTCCATTAAATGAGGTAAGCGTGTCGATTTTTCCATCGAGTAAACTTAGCGTTTGAATCCAAGCATAATCATTCATTTCATTATAAAATTGTCCAATTCGCACTCGCATAAAAAGCAATTTTTCACTGTGATGAAAAAAGGTGACATTTCGTACTGCACCATCAAGAGAAGCCATTTCTCGAGATTTTCCAGAGGCAACATCAATGATTTCGATAATGCTATTGGGCCTTCCTGAACTTTTCCATGGATCTACCCAGGCTTGGTGCTTTAATACAATATCGTTAGAGTCATGGGACCACGAATATTCATAGAAATGAGGATAAATACCAGATAGGCCGCCCTGAACTTTAGATAGAGGATGCATTTCTGTGCC
This sequence comes from uncultured Gammaproteobacteria bacterium, assembly GCA_963711375.1. Classification (GTDB taxonomy): domain Bacteria; phylum Pseudomonadota; class Gammaproteobacteria; order Coxiellales; family Coxiellaceae; genus CAVQDV01. The sequence continues at coordinate 2,191 of CAVQDV010000002.1, read as the reverse complement.
ATCGCTTTTCACCAGCCACAATTGTTTATCGACTTCACCATCTTTAATAAAGGCAATCCATTTTCCATCCGGCGAGGGAACCGGATAAGATCCATCAGCAAGAAATTGGCGATTTCCCGTATGAACGTTGAGTAATTCAATCCATCTGCTATTAGGCAGAGTCTTCGATGTCGCGTTGAGAATAATGGAATCATTATTTAGCCATTCCATTCTAATGCTTGTTGCCTCTTCATCTGGAATACCAAGTAATGCTTCTACCGTTAATGGAATACCTGGTCTTGCAGGCAAAGTCGCGGCGAGTGGGGGCATAGGAATAGTGTCTTCGATTGAACGCATTTGTATCTCCTGATAATGTTTCTTTAAGGTTATTATTTTTTAAATATTTATATTGGGCTTAGACATATAAAAAAATTCGACCAATATGCATGGCGATAAGTTCTCCAGCCGCCGCTGAAATAATAAAGCTAATCCATAGTTTTTTTCCATCGAGTCCAGATGAAACTTTCAATGCAAAAAAATAAGTCAGTAATTGCCACCAATAACACACAATAAAGGCTAAGGCCATTAAGGAGTTTATGATGTTAAAATGGAGCTCAACGGGACGCGATAAATAGGCTTGCCATAAGGAAGGATCGAGGAGTTGGGAAATCCAGAATAGAGTGGCTAAAATAAGATAGGGGTAGCGTGAAAATGCTACTGTGCCAAAAAAATCGATAATCCTTATTTTCTTTTTCCCAAAAATTTTAGAAAAAAGTAGAAATAATAACGCTAAAACAGTGACATTTACAATGTTTTGATACATCAGTAATAAAAACGAAGGGGGATAATTGGTTTTCATATCCATAGCCCAGGAGGAAGATAAAAGACCATCAAAATAAAGTTTTCCATAAATCCCTACAATGCTCATCACTAGCATGATGACCAGGCCAATTAAAAGGGCCTTAAATCCAGCTATTTTTTGGAAGGGGTTAAAAAATACTGAGCTTTCTATTTCGCTGCAAAAAGATTTTTTATTAAGGGCTTCAGATAGTAGCCGATAATCATTCTGTGTTATCTTCTTTTCCTTTAGCATATTGCTTAATCGTAGAGTTTCATCGTTCATGGTTGACCTCATAATTTCTTTAACATTTTTGCCGCGTCTGCAGCGGAAATTTTACCCTCTTCGAGCAGTTGTAGTATTTCCGTTTTAGACCCTTTCTTTTTAATTTCGAGTTTTTCTATAGCCTCAATTAAAGTATTTAACCGATTTCTTAAGGTGGGATAAGATACGTTTTGTTGAGTAGCCATTTCCTTCAAACTCCCCGAACACTTCACAAAGTCCAAAATAAATTGCAAATCGGTATCTGAGAATTTTAGCAAGGATGGGACATCGAAAACCCCCTCAAATTTGGTGTTGCAATTTTCACATTCCATTTTAGCGACATGCACTTTTGAGCTTTCGCAAGAAGGACACTGTGTAATGATTTTTCCCATTTATTTTCCCCAATAGATTTTTATTTGTAATTCTTTGGGCCAGATTGAGATGAAGGAGCATCCTTCGAAGCCAAATCCAGTTTTTGACAAAAAGCGCTTGAATTTTGTTCGGTCTGATTGTTGGGTAGGTTCGGCTCTGAATTCTTCCAAATTTCTGCTTTATTTTTGTCAGCCTTTACTGTGAGAATGCAGCAGGTGCACATCGTGGCAAGTCCATTTCCGTGAACGCATAAGTAATCGTCATAGCGCATTTTTATCTCCTTTATAGTTTTGGACATGCCCAGCATTCGCAGGGGTAATCCGAGTAGTGACTTTTCATATACTACATCAAAACTTAATATTGTCAATTGTAAAATTAATAAAGTTAAAATCTTTATAAATATAATTTATGTTCTGCTTATGACTAGGTCCTAGAGCTAGGTTTGTGGTCAATCGAAGTGAAAATTAGTCAACTTTAATTCTGATGAGGGTTTATTTTTGCAGCTCTCATTTTGCAAGGGACTTTCAAAAATAACACCTATTGAATTCATCAAAATGCTTGATATTGAGCATATTCAGGCAACTAAAGTTTACACGGTTTTGCCCAATGAGGGATTCTGCCTTCACTTGATCACTCACACTTCAACATCTTAACTCTTGAATCGAAGCGACCCGAAAGTCTTATACCCCAAAGCTAACGTGAAGTCCGGAAAAGTGCGCATCATGCTCTATTCTGTTC
>CAVQDV010000001.1:0-4981 GCA_963711375.1 uncultured Gammaproteobacteria bacterium | reverse complement strand
TTAATCAACCTTTTCATAGAACCGACCAAAATAATAAAGGCGAAACCTACTGCAGGGATTGATTTGGACAAAATAATCTCAAAAATCAAGTTAGATTAAAGTTACCGTTAATAATTGAATTCTTTTTGATCAAAATTTTCGGGGTTCTAGGGCTTAGAACCCCATCAAAGAAAAATTAGTGGTCGAACCCCATCTTTAAAAGAAGTTAGAAAACTGATAAGATAATGGTAGTTTTATTATGTTTTTGGGGGGGATAAAATATGAAAAGCAATCTAAATTCCAATAATAGTGTCGAAATTCGTCTAAACGGAGACGATCAACTTTACTCATTAGGACGTAATCTTATTGATAAATTTTTATTCTTCACGAAAATGATACCAAACGATTTTTACAGAAAATTGGGTACTTGGTTTTTAATGCGAACCTTTAGGGAGTATAGAAATGAGCGTATAGCTTCTGAGATGGCTAAAACTAAGATCCATATCAGTCTTTATTCCTACTTTACCAAGTCTTACCCAGTAGAAGAAATTTCTCCACAGGTGAAGGAAAAAATAGAACCATTTTTGCAGGATTTTTTAACACGATACAGATTTCTCAATCCAGATTCAAATAAAACTTCTTCTCTTTCGATCGAAGAAATTCAAATGGTGTTAAGCCAATCCAATCCATTTTCTTCTCCTTCGGTCGAAGAAATTCAAATGGATTTGTTAGGCCACTCGAATCCATTGATCGAAAAACAAAATGAGGTTAACGATCAGCCCATTGAAAGTTCACTATCATTTTTTGAGATGGAAGTCACGCCTACTTCTGCGGTGCTAAATAATACATCTTTGGTTAGTCGTGAGGGGCCATCCGATATCGCAGAATCTAATACTATTCGTTCATACTATGATGCCCAAATACTCGATGGCGGTGACAATAATAAAATAACAGAAGAAAATGCTATGCTCACTCGTGCGATTGTACTGAAAATCATGAGAATAATATTTGATCATTTAAAAATCAACCCAATTATATTTTCTGAAGAAGTCCTGGGAGATGCCTTAGCTGTCAGCAAGTTTAAAAGTGCTGATTTTAATAATCCATTCTATAATACCAATGTAAATCAAAATGAACAACTTTTAAATTTTGTGGAACGGCGCTCCGCGATCAAATCTGAATTAGAATCTTGGCGCAGGGAACTTGTGGTTAATCAACGTAAAATTAGCTTAGAAAATTCATCACTTTGGGATCAATTTTTGCTACTCAAAAATATAGATTTTTCTGGTTTTCATAATAAACCTAGCATGCCTCCGCTTTATGCGATACGAACAAAACGATTTAAAGTGTCTCAGGAAGAAATGTTCGCTCAGTACAGACCTCTTATCATATCCACACAAAAACTAATCTATGAATTTTTTAACCTTAAAGACATCGATTATAAAGTGCTTGAAACAAAACTAAATATTAAAAACCACCGGATTTCTAGCTATCAAACGAAAATATTTCACATGACGAGTCGCCTTCTAAACGAGCATCATAAATTGTTCTATAATTATTTTTTTCTCCTCGATCGCAAAGAAGATAGCGATCCTGAAAAGCAAAATCTAATTAGCCTAAAACCCTTCTGGACAGACTTTTTAGAACAATATGATCGCCTTTATAATCCAAACAAAAAACCAACAAATGGAGTTCTTTCATCAGTTGCGGCTGTTCCAATGGCGTTCTCCTATTCAGAACATTCCGTCGCAGATCAAATTGCAAGCGATAGTCTACAGTTTATTGAGGAAAATCAAAATAATGTATTTAATGAGAAAGAGATGGAATTTACACCCACTTCTTCTTTAGTATTCAATGAGGCAACTGAAAAATATAATCCTGCAAAAAGTCCCGCTGAAAGCGGAGAGAGAAGTGATCTGATGAAGTTGTTTGCACGGGAGAATTATCAAAAATTTCCTTTTCCAAATCGTCCTCTAAGGCCTACCAAAACCAAATGTCAAAATTTTTATAAGAATTATCAAGGTGAGTTTCAGAGATTCGTCAAGGAATGGATTATTCCCGAAATAAAAATTAATTTAAAAAATGTAGCGGAAGAATTTAATATTTATAAAGAGCGTGTCTTCACTAGATTGCAGAATGATCTGACCCTATTTAAGAATGCTTATTTATATATACATGAAGCTCAAATTGTTGATTGGCTGAAACAAGTTCGGGAAGCATTCAACGAATGTATGGCTGCTGAAAAACTATCCTCGTTTCTTTCACGACAAATGGACCAATTTATCCTTACACGTGATGATAAGCTTATGGATTATTTTATCGACCATCAGAATGATATCAACTTATGGATGAATAATAAAAAAGTAATACCCTATCTTTCTAAAATCATCAGCCCTGATATCGATTTCAGCATATATTTCACCAATGATCTGCTTAATGAACTTACAGACAGGGTGTGTGATTTTATTCATACGCAACAAGGCCATCAACCTCCAGTTGAGATACCTTCTCGTAATGAAAAGGAAAACGAAACACAAGAAACATATATCCAAGATACATATCCATCAATCCTGGATTTTCTAGATCCTCCACAAAAGAAAAAGAATACTAACGAGAGAAGTGACGATACATTTCGTGATGAAATGTATAAGAAATGTTGGAACGTAACTCGTGATCCACTTCTTAAATGTCAAGCACAAAATGAGGAAAATAGAGAACCTCCAAAGAAACAAACTTCTCAACGATGGCGATCCGACGGTGGTGATTATAGTGACGATTACAATGACGATTATGATAAATATATGAATAGCATTCTTCGTGGACAAGCGATAAGTTCCGAAGCACCTTCTAGTAAATCGCCTAACAAGAAGAAAAAAGTTACTTCGGAAAATATCCATGCAATGTGGAATACAAGCCTTCCTCGGCAAGCTTTCGTGCCGGTTTTACCTGCGCCAATGAAATCAGCAAATCAATCAAATATTATTGATCTAACCAACGCTGACTTTTCTGCATCACGTAACATGTTTTTAACCGAAGCAAAAAAACACTTTGAGAATAAAGAGGAAACTTTTGATTTAAATACTCATCGCGGAGTTTTTTGGTTTTTAAATGTTAGAGAATTTTTGTCAGCACAGGAAATGTGTAAAGATTGGCAGTTTGAAGAAAAAGAGGACAATATAACCATAACAATTCCTCTTCAAGCGAAAAACACCATGGGCCGTTGAATAATACGCATTTGCTAGATTTATTTAGTTAATTCTCGCGCATATGACTTGCTCTGGGCGGGAACGCTGATTTAAGGTTCTGCGTCAGCTTGATTTTCAGGCCGCGCTTTAATAAAGGCTGGTAATATTGAACAATAAAGGGTACTAGGCCGGTTCGTGCGAAAATGCAACACTAGAAGTACATTAAGCGGTACTCTAAACTCATAGTTTTGATGAAATAGTAGACTAAGATTAGATAGACCAATGGCGCTACCTTAAGCGTAAGCATTTCTTGAAATCATTTTTTCCATTTTCCTTATTAATCTCTTTTTCTCAACAATTCTTGGCTTGTTCAATGTGGGAAATGGCTTCTGTCTGAGCTTGATTACGCGCGGTTCAATTCTCCCGGGTCTGTTGCCAATTTTATTTTTTACCGCTCGTTTCAGCAGTTCTGAATACATCATTTTATTCCTATTTGCGCTAGAATTTAAAAAATATGGAACAAACTCATTAATCAGTTGCACGGCGCCTTTGAAGCTCACTTGCCAAGGGATGGCGCCATGTTTGGCACATGCCTCCGCTATAATCACCCTGATAAAATTATATGCTAAGAAATGTATTCCTATTTCTTTTCGCACCATATCAGGACTTTTGCAGGATAGCATATCCATGTTCATAATCGCCTTGACGCTCTTCAGATTAATTTCCACATGCCATCTCATTTCATATATTTTGGCAAGTTCTTTTTTATGATACTTTTTTTCATCCAAAAATGTCGTAACGTAAATTTTTCCAGCTACTTTGAATTCTCTGATTCGTATTTGATCTGGGTATGCGGCATACTGTTTTTGATCCATCCATTCTGGTTTCTGCGGTTTTTTCCAATACACAAGATGATCATTTTTATTCAGACGTTCACCTGCACGAAAATCATAGTGTCTTTGGCTTTGGCCACGAAAAATACCATCAGCGCCAATCGCTTGTATATCCGCCATAACAAAAAAACTGGGGAAATAGCGATCACCTAATGCAATATCTCCTTCTTCTATACAATCAAAAATACCCCTAAGCAATGAATGTTCGCCTGTACCTTTGCCCTTATATGCGCCTACTGCGTAATCCAGCACTGTGCCAACCGTAAGCGACATCACAACCATAAAGCGTGTAATAGGAAAACCAGCGCCTTTTTTTTGATTACTGTGTTGTGGAAAAGCTTTTTGATTTTCTTGAGTGTCTGACATTTTTGCAGTGCTGCCGTCAAACACCTTTAGCTCCCGACCATAGGGCTTCCATCTATGACACGCTTTTTTTGCAGACGATTTGCCAACTTCTTTTACTAATTCCCGTACCGCAGCCTCTGGTAAACGTTTCCTTGCTTTGCAATAAGGGCCAGTATTGGAACTGGCCGCTTGTTTATTCGTGGCTAATTGTTCGGCTATAATCCCTGCAACTGCTTTTTTACAAGACTTGTCAGGGTTCAGAACTTGCCTAATAAATGTAAATATCGTTTTGAGCGGGGGATATATTCGGTCGCGAAATTCCCGGCACTTGCCGATAATGTCTTGACACCCCTCTGAACCTAAAATGGCTGTTAACGAAATATCGCTATCGCCGTTGAGTAATGCTTTTTTGTATTTTTCAATTTGTACTATTTCGCATTGCCGTTTATAATCCACTTGTCAGTTTCCTTTTTTATTTGGTGGCTTTTTGCGAAACTAATCATAATAAAATTGGAAACTGATTTCAACGTTAAATCATATACTTACATTTTTTCTGTCCCTTAAGGTAGTGCCATTGAT